>CBDEUI010000004.1:0-2480692 GCA_965243235.1 Dehalococcoidia bacterium | reverse complement strand
AGGACTGTGGCAGTCAAATTCGCAGCGTCTTGGAGCGTTGTGAGTTGGGCTGCAGCGTGTTTACGATCGATTTCCGACTTGTCATCACGTTTCAGGTCGCTTCTTGATGACTTCACTTCCACGATGTAGACGATGTTGTTTTTGCCGACTCCTACGAGGTCCACAACGCGTCCGAACGGTCCTTCTAGTCTGACTTCCATCCCTATCGTTCGACATTCAGCTACCGAGTAGAGCCAACGCCAAGCAGCCCACTTTAATTGGTAGGTCAGATCGGTTTCTCCGGCAGATTTAAGGATGTTGGACGGTTCGCTATCCCTAAAATCCCTATCGCCGACTGTGGTCTTGAGTTCGTCTTTAAGTTCCAATCCGTTCACCTCAGACATATATTCGAAAAATATCTCGATCGCTCTTGCATTTTACTAGAACCACTGTGCTATGCTAGTAATCGAACAAAAGTTTTAACAGGCATTCCTCCGATGCCCATTACTTGGAGAGCAACATGACGATCATACGAGATGGACGAAATGCGACCGCGGTAAAAGATTTCGCAATCGTTGGAGTCGGCGGCGCAGGAGCCAGAACTGCGTCCGAACTGTCGAAAGTCTTGGGCAATCCTGACGATGTTATTGCCGTGGATCGCGAGATGGACGATCTGCGCACAGTCAATGTCGGCCGACGAATTTCGATCGGCTACCCGATGTTCACTCGCGAGACCGAAGGAATCGAGGACGACGAATATGCCGACAAAAACGACCTGTTCCGACTGAAGACATTGATCGGCAAAGCACCGATCGTATTCGTGTTGGCTGGGCTGGGTGGTGCGACCACAGTGGAGATATTGCCCGCCGTGCTTCGAACAGCAATGTCGACTGGGGCGACAGTCCTAGCGATTGTGACCATGCCTTTCGCGTTTGAGGGCCGCACGCGTTCGAACACCGCCGGAGTAGCTTTGCAACGTGTCCGAAACACTGGTTGTTCGCTTGCACTGATCGCCGGTGATAATGCATTATCCAGTGCGTCGATCGCCGGTGACTTGGCCTCTGAACTCTCAGCCGCGAAGGCGCGAGTAGTGATGAACGTGCTCTCAGCGTCGAACGCCGAATCGTCTGGGACACTGAACTCGGCACCAGAGTTATTGGATGCCATCAAATGTGGTGGTGAGACATTGATTTCGTACGCGGCTAGCGAGGATGTTTCCGAGTACCGGAAGGTTGCGCGCGACGCCATCAAGACCCCGATTACTTCAGGGCTGGAGCTGAGTGACGCAGATTTCATTAGCGTGATCGTCGCTGGCCCACGCGATATGTCGATTAAAGTTCTTAATTCGGCGATTGCAGTTGTGCAGAAAGAGTTGCCTCAAAAGGCAGTGTTGTCGACATCCTTTATCCCGAATGGCGATTCACGCAAAGCAAACCGACTCCGTATCAGCATCCTTGCCGGGATGCGCGCAAGGGCGGAGGAGATCGAAGCCGAATCGCCGATACGGGCAGATGTAGAACAAGGCTTTAATCTAGTCGGCAACGAGTCATCTGTCCCGATCGTCGCCGAACCGGCAGGGGATGTCATCGATGATCTATTCGGTGCACCTGACTGGCTGGTCGATCGACCGAGCGAAAAATCGCGTGTTCCGGCACTGCTCTAGCAAGCCATATCGTGTGCTCACGTTCGGCAATCTGTGAGCCACCAATGGAACGGCGGGCAAGGGCGTTGGTGTGAAACATTCAGATTGCGTTCTCACCGAGGGTTCGTAGCCTCCTTACCCAATCGGTGCCGCAATCGCACCAAATTCGACCCTTCCCGCCTAACTCTTCTAATCGCCGACTTTGCCCGGTCCCGCAGGGTCATCCACGGTCAAATGCTGGATGATCCGATCCGCGAACTTCAATTCGGAATCGTCCTGCGGATCGTAGCCAAGCACGCGACGAGCATTCTCCAGCGACCAAAAGGCGCGGGTGTTGGCGCTGATCCCGTAGACAACCAGCCACGGAACGCCGTGCTCATTCTCAATGTTGGGAGTTTCGATCGCCTTGGAGAAGAGTTGTCTGAGGTCGCGTTCGCTGAAATGAGCGCCTAACCCACGCTTATACGTCGATTGACCCGTGCCCCCGTGCAACTCGTCGGAGTGGGCAAGTAACTCGTCGGCATCCGTCTCACGCGGATTGCCGATGCGAACTTGGACGACTTCCAGTTTCCGTCCAAACGCTCCGCACGCATATGGATACGCGAGAAGCTCGTATGCCGCCTTGGCCCAACCGTAGAAATTATCTGAGAGCGGCACTTCGTCTTCAAAAACCATCTCTTTTTTGCGGTTGTGAATCAGCGCATGTTCGTACCAATCGGCGGCATGGTTGGAACTCGCGACCACAACACGCTTGACGCCCGCGTCGTAGGCGCAGCGATAGACGTTGTTGGCCATCTGAACGTTTTCGTGCTCGGTGGCAAAACGATCGATGTGGGGGACATCGCTCCCGTAAACTCCTCCGGGACTCGACCGCTTATATGCGAGATGTATGACCGCATCCTGCCCGGTGAAGTACTGTTCGTACCCAGAGCATTCAGTATCGATGAGGTCGACGATTTGGACGCCATCGACCCGATTGCCATCGCGGCCAGTGTCGATCGCATCGATCAGCGTCAGATCATAACGATCCCGATACTCCTTGAGCATCTGCGACGCTATGTACCCGCTGGCACCAGTGATCAATACTTTCAGTTTTTCTGACATGTCGTTTCGCTCCAGATCTTCGACGTGATTGGTTGCTTTGGGTTCAATCGACCAACTCTTCACCCCGAGTAGCGGGACCTTCCTCGGTTGACAAGGTGATCGCGTAAGTCCCGACGAGATGATCGTGTAGCGCTCGGTGGTCTTCTCTCAAGATGAATAGGTAGCCGATATAGAAGATTAGCGTCGATACAACCGTGGCGAGCGATCTGGCGAATGCCAACCGGATTCCAGGGATGTTGCCGTTGCTGTCAAGGACGTACACATTAAGTGCGCGTTTGCCTATCGTAGTTCCCCACGTGCCAACAAGGACTGTGTTGTAGATCGTAGTTACAGTGAACGCGAGTAACAAGCCCGCGAATATTTCGGAAATCGACTGTGTTTCCACGGGCGCCGCGCTTGTGCCGTCGGATTCCGAAATCTGGCTATCTGAACCGAGCACTGGAGTAGCGGTGGGTAGCACCGCTAACTCACTACCAGCGGCATCAATTTCGGCAGTTATCGCATCAACGTCGATGTATGGTCGACCCAGCAACAGCGGGAACAACAGGCTCAATACGACGATCGTGACCAGATTATCTATCAGATAGGCAATCAACCGACGTCCAAAACCGGCCGGCGGGCCAAAGCGCGACAATGCGCGTGGATGACGGTCGTCATCTGCTTGTTCGGTTTCAGCAAAAAAGGGAGGCCGTTGGTACTCGTACTCGCGATCGGCAGTCGGTTCTTCAACTTGGGAAGGCCGCCCTTGCCAAGGCGGATCGTCGGTAAGGTTGGTATCGGATGCCGTGTCTGACCACCCAGGTTCGGCATCAGATTTCGATTCCGCAGAATACTGGCCGGTTTCGATTGGTTCTGAGTGTTGGATCGGGCGCTCGAACATGATCGAGCGCAGATCATCTTTGTGCGGAGGAGTAACTGACGGATCTTCAGATCCGTCTCGCCCGTTTGCTTCGTCGGGATTTGTCGAATCACGCATAGGTCAATTATGCGAAACATAAACGCGGCTCGTGCGACAATTGCGCTATATCCGTCGAACCATCAGCTGCATCGGAGTACAATTCATGGCCGCATCGCAACCCACTGCACCCTCTTACGCCGGGAAGGTGCGCGCCCCAGAGCTCCCCGATGGTCTCGAGTGGATCAATTCGAGCAAACCGGTCAAGCTATCGGATTTGCGCGGCAAGATCGTTATTCTCGATTTTTGGACCTACTGTTGAATTAACTGCATGCATATACTTCCGCAGTTGCGGAAGCTGGAGATGAAGTACGCGGACACGCTTTTCGTGATCGGAGTCCACTCTGCGAAGTTCGATACCGAACGAGCAACCGAGAACGTCCGTGCCGCGGTGAGTCGCTACAACGTCAACCACCCAGTTGTGAATGATGTCGAGTTGCGTGTTATGTCAGCATTCGCCGCGCGGGCGTGGCCCACTCTCATGTTTATCGATCCGGAAGGCAAAGTTATCGGCAGGCATGAGGGAGAATTCCAGCTAGATGCAATGGACCGCGTGCTTACCGCGATGGTCGACGAATTTGATAGTGCGGGCGTGTTGAACCGCGAAGCTGTACCGTTCGATTATGGATCTGAAGCGGAAAGCCATGGGGCACTATCGTTTCCGGGCAAGATACTCGCCGCAGATGACAGCAAGCTTTACATCGCAGATTCCAATCATCATCGCGTCGTCGTCGCATCTGAAGACGGCGAAGTCAGCGACATCATCGGTAACGGCGAAAGCCCGTTAGCGCTCGAGTCGTTCGCCACACCGCCAGGTGTCTTGAACCCCATTGGGAGCGATTGGGGTTTCGATGCGCCTCTTTTCGACAACCCTCAAGGCATGGCTCTCGATGGCGAAGTGCTTTACGTGGCCGATGCCGGAACTCACACAATCCAACGCGTGGACATGGCATCCTGCACAGTGTCAGTAATCGCGGGCACGGGAGAGCAATCGCTCATCCGCCACAACGGCGGCGAGGCGATGGCGTTTCCCCTTAATTCTCCGTACGACCTTGAATACGCCGACGGAGTGCTGTACATCGCGATGGCTGGCGCACATCAGCTTTGGCAGATGGATGTCGGCGCTGGAATGATTGAGCCGTTCGCCGGTACAGGCGCAGAGAACATCGTGGATGGCGAACGTTTGGAAGCGTTGCTTGCCCAACCGTATGGTTTGGCGCTCGACGGCAACAACCTCTTTTTTGCGGATTCAGAGACCAGCGCGATACGGGTCGCCAAGATCGGCGCCGGTGGACGGGTTGTCACGCTGACTGGTACGGGGCTATTCGCGTTCGGCGACCACGACGGCATCGGAAAAGACGCGGTGTTGCAGCATCCACAGGATGTGACATGGGCACCCGGCGCGGTCTACATCGCCGATTCATACAACCACAAGATCAAACGCATGGACTTGAGCACACTTCGCATAACTACGGTTGCAGGTGACGGGACTCAGGGCATCACCGATGGAGATGCTCTCAACGCGAGCTTCGATGAACCAGCTGGTATCTCGTACCGCGACGGCGTTGTATACGTCGCAGATACGAATAACCACCGAATTCGCAGGCTAGACATCGATTCTGGAATAGTCGACACCATCGAACTCTTGGGTGCTTGAAAGGATTGATGTGGCGAATCGATTAGCACAAGAAACGTCCCCATATCTGCTCCAACACAAGGACAATCCCGTCGATTGGTATCCGTGGGGCGATGAAGCGCTCACGCTCGCCAAAGAACTTGACAAGCCAATTTTCCTTAGTGTCGGTTACTCCGCCTGTCACTGGTGCCACGTTATGGAGCGGGAGTCGTTCGAAAACGAAGAGATCGCGGGGTTGATGAACGAGCTATTCGTCAACATCAAGGTCGACCGCGAGGAGCGTCCAGACGTCGACTCGATCTACATGTCGGCTGTGCAGTCGATGACGGGTCATGGCGGCTGGCCGATGTCAGTTTTCATGTCGCCGGATGGCGCGCCGTTTTACGGCGGAACGTACTTTCCAAACGAGGATCGAGGCGGAATGCCGTCATTTCCGCGCGTGTTGGCCGCAGTTGCCGAGGCGTATCGGGATCGCCGTGGGGAAATCGCGGAGAGTGCGGCGCGTGTTGTGAATGCGATTTCTTCTCAATCACGCGCCCGAATGAGCATCGAGCCGATCGCGCAGTCGATGTTTCACTCGGCGTATCGCCACTTGGCGCCGGAATTCGACTCGCAGAACGGCGGTATCGGCCTACAGCCGAAATTCCCACAACCGATGCTGTACGAATTCCTGCTGTCGCATTCCAAGTTGCAGAGCAATGATCCGGCCCATGAATTCGTCGATCTGACACTGACCAAGATGGCACGTGGCGGCATCTACGATCAGATTGGAGGCGGGTTCCACCGATACTCAGTCGACTCAGTGTGGCTAGTACCGCATTTCGAGAAGATGCTGTATGACAACGCCCAGTTAGCGACCCTGTATCTTCACGCTTGGCAAAGAAGCGGAAATCCTGACTTTGCAAGGGTAGTTGAAGAGACGCTCAACTACTTGGATCGCGAGATGCGACACCATCAAACAGGTGCGTTTTACTCCGCCACCGATGCTGACTCTGAGGGCGAGGAAGGCAAGTTTTTCGTTTGGCAACCGACAGAGATCGAGAAGGTGTTGGGCGGTGAGCTCGGTCGCGTCGCGACGATGTATTGGGATGTGACGCGCTTCGGCAACTTTGAGGGGCACAACATCCTCAACATGCATCGATCTGACGAATCGGTCGCAACTGAACTTGGATTGTCAGTTGAGGAGTTGATGTCTAAGATCGGCGAGGCGAAGCGGTTGCTCTACACTGAACGGCTCAACCGCGTCCCACCGATGACCGACGATAAGGTCATCACATCATGGAACGCACTGGTGATGCGCGCATTCGCAGAGGCTGGAGCGGTGTTTGGGCGCGACGACTGGATCGAGATCGCGGTCAAGAACGCAGAGTTCATTTTCGACCGATTGGTTCGTGAAGACGGTCGTTTGATGCGGAGTTGCAAGGCCGATGCCGGTTTGGTCGCAACGATTCCAGGTTTTTTGGAGGATTACGCGTATCTCGCGGACGCTTTGACGCATCTCTACGAAGCGACGTTCGATTTGAGGTGGTTGGAACAGGCAGAGGAGATGTGCGATGCCATGATCGAGCTTTTCTGGCATCCTGCCGATTCGGTGTTTTACGACACCGGATCCGATCAAGAAGCGTTGATCGTACGGCCACGTGACACGTTCGACAACGCGCAACCGAGCGGAGGATCGGCGGCGTCCATGGCGCTGCTCCGTTGTGCGGAGTTCACTGGAAACTTGGATTTCGAGAGGGTCGGGGCAGCCAACCTGAGGACTGTCCGCGAATTGATGGAACGGGCGCCCTCTGCGTTTTCGTGGTGGCTGCAGGCCGCGGAGTTTTACGCTAACCCTGTGAAACAGGTAGTGATCGTCGGCGAAAATGATGATCCGTCGACGATTTCGATGATTCAAGAAGCACGGAAAGGTTTCAATCCCGACCGGATCGTCGCCCACTTGGATCCGGCGGTCGACGGCGAAGCTAATGCCTCGATGCCGCTTTTCGAGGGTCGCAAGATGGTGGACGGGTTGCCTACAGCGTACGTTTGTCGAAACTACGCATGTGAGTTGCCGGTCACCGACGTTCAGGCATTGGTGACGCAATTGGACACTGATAACTGATAGAATCGCCGTTGTAACGAACTCAGTCGCACGCAGAAACCCGCGCAATCATCCAGTTGATCCCGTAACGTTCTTTGCGGATCAATCTTCCCCACTAACCCCGATGCCCATTTACGAATACAAGTGTGAAAACGGTTGTGTATTCGAAGAGATCCAAAGCTTCTCTTCGGAACCGGTTGCCATCTGCCACGATTGTGGAATTCCAGCCAGACGCCAACTTTCGGTCCCAATGGTGCTATACAAAGGCTCAGGTTTCTACACCACCGACTATGGTAGGAATGGCTCCGCGTCTAGATCGAAGGCCGATTCGAACGGGGAATCGTCTGATTCCGGCTCTAAAACTAAAGAAAAGTCGAAGAGCAAGTCTTCATCGTCCGATTCCTCCGACTGAATCGAGTGGCAACTGTTGCGCTTCGTAATCCAACGCTCAACCAGAGCCAAAGTGACCGTCGATGGTGATACGACGGGGGAAATCGAAAAGGGCTTGGTGATACTCGTCGGCGTTACGCACGACGACGAGCAAGCGGATATCGACTACTTGGTCAACAAAACCGTTAATTTGCGAATCTTCCGAGGCAACGACGGCGAATGGTTTGATCAATCTTTGCTCGATGTCGGTGGCGGTGCGCTCTTAGTCAGCCAGTTCACGCTATACGCAGACACGCGCAAGGGCCGTCGCCCCGGTTTCACGGCATCAGCGCCGGGCGAAGTTGCGAGTCCAATGTTTGACAAGGTCGCCGAAGCATTCGAATATGCTGGTGTTGACGTGCAGCCGGGTGTGTTTGGGGCGATGATGGATGTCGAATTAGTGAACGAGGGACCGGCGACCTTCATCCTCGATTCGACGGATCGCCACCGGGGAAGACGGCGGGGCTAGGCGCTCTCAGTCGACGCTAAAGTCCAGCGAAATATCTAGAGCGTCTGGCGAATGGGTCAATTCGCCGACGGAGATGATATCGACGCCGGTCTCGGCGACTTGTCGCACGTTGGCAAGAGTGACGTTGCCGGATGCTTCCAACAGCGCTTGACCGACACGACGGTCGACGGCTTCGCACATCGCGTCAGGCGACATGTTGTCAAGCATGACGATATCCGCACCCGCATTCATCGCATCCAAGGCATCATCGACGTTTTCGACTTCGATTTCTATCTTTATGGAGAAGGGGGCGTTTGATCTGGCGTGTCGGACCACGTCTCCAATCGACATTCCTCGCGACTTCATGGCGGAGATGTGGTTGTCTTTGATGAGGATACAGTCGGCGAGCGACATCCTGTGATTACCACCGCCGCCCATCAAGACACTGTATTTGTCTAGGACTCGGAGGCCCGGGACGGTCTTGCGAGTATCGACGATTGAAGCGTCAGTGCCTTGGACCGCGGCGACGTATCGCGCTGTCAGTGTTGCGATGCCGCTCATGCGTTGGAGCAGATTCAGGGCGGTTCGTTCGGCACTCAAGATCGCGGCGGCTTTGCCCGATACCGAGGCGATTTTCATTCCGACTTCTACTGCCTGGCCGTCGTCTAAATAGGCGACGAATTCAGATTGCGAGTCGAGAGTTTTGAACGCTTCTTCTGCGACTGAGATGCCGGCGATCATTCCAGACTGTTTGGCGACCAGATCCGCGGAAGCTCTTGTGTCCGATTCGCCGATCGTCGCGGATGTGGTGGCGTCGTTGTATGCGCAGTCTTCTTCGAGGGCGGAGTGGACGACACTACGGACGTGATGGCGCGAGAGGGGCATGCCCCGGTGCCTCAGCTTTCCTTGGCCTCAGCCTTGTTGGGCGAGGAACTCCTCGAGCACTTCCTCGGGAAAGTCGGCGTTGGTGAAGACCTTGGACACATCGTCGAGTTCTTCGAGTTCATCGAGGAGGCGAAGGGTCTGGAGTGCTTGCGATTTTTCGAGAGTTATGGTGCTGTTGGGGACCATGGCCAACTCGGCATTTTCGACGCGCACATCGTTAAACTCTTCGAGCTCGGTTTTGGCGCGGGCGAATTCGTTGAACGGGAAGGTCACACTGACGAGATCTTCCTCGATATCTACGTCTTCAGCTCCGATGTCCATGACTTCAAGCGCGACCTCTTCAGGATCGGCACCTTCCACTTCGAGAGTGACCAGGCCCTTTTGCTCGAAGTTCCAAGAAACGGCTCCGTTAGAGGCTAGGTTTCCTCCGCTGCGAGTGACTTTTGAGCGGATGCCGGACGCGGCGCGGTTGCGGTTATCGGTGAGCGTTTGGATGATGAAGCCGGTGCCGCCAGGTCCGTAGGCCTCGTAGGTCAGTTCCTCGAGAGCGTTGCCGTCGGCTCCTTTGCCAGCACCTTTGGCTACGGCGCGTTCAATGGTGTCTTTAGGCATGTTCTGAGACTTGGCGTTGTCTATCGCCAGTCTCAGGCGGAAATTCATGTCAGGGTCGTCAGAACCTTCTCTGGCGGCGACGGTGATTTCGCGCGTGAGTTTGGTGAAGAGTTGCCCGCGCTTGGCGTCAGCAGCGCCCTTCTTGTGCTTGATGGTGCTCCACTTAGAATGGCCTGACATTTAAGCCCTCCTTTCCGATGAAGCCGTTTCTACCACGACGAAGCGCGGTCTACTCGACGTCGATGCCGGCTCGCATGTTTGATTTAGTTGCAGCGACTCGGAGCAACGACTGCATCGCATGGACGACCCTGCCGCGTCGCCCGATGACCTTGCCTTTGTCGGCGTCGGCTACCTTGAGGTTGATGTTTAGACGCCCGTCGCTCCATTCGGACCGAACTTGGACCGCATCCGCGTCGTCAACTAAAACTCTTGCGATATAGCCGATCATATCGCGCATTTCGGTTTCACCCTCGACTTCGCCAATGTCGTCGTACGAGGACGGCTCTTCCTCGGCGAGGTCTTCGACTGCGGCTTCCTCGACGGAATCTTCGGTTACAACTGCTTCGGATACCGTTTCTACTTCCACGGCTTCTTCGTCGGCTGGTTGTTCGCTCTCGGCTTGGCGTTCTTGTTCAAGCATTGATCTTGACCTTGTCGAGGATCCCTTTTGATTTGAGCATGCGCTCCACAGACTCGGACGGCTGGGCACCTTTGCGGAGCCATTCGAGCGTCTTTTCTTCGTCGAAATCTATCTGCGGTGGGTCGGGGAAGGGGTCGTAGAAGCCGACCTGTTCGATGTATCTTCCGGCTGCCGAATTTCGCTGATCCGCGATGACAATGCGGTAGTAAGGCCGGCCGCGACCGCCGATTCTCTTGAGTCTGATTCGAACCATGTATCTCCAAGCGATGCTGGGATCGGATATCTGCTGTGTGTGCGCCGAATAGATTCGGCGCAAGTGCTAAATTCCGATTTTATCGCACGACGGTAGAACGGACAAAGGAGAGTGGTTCTACTGTTCACTGAACAGGGCAATAATGTCGGCATCGAAACTCGATTTGCTACGCTTGGATTCACTTGGCTTCAACTTAGGCGAGACAGGGATTTCGAAGTGCGTGTGACAGTTTTATTCTTTGCCGGAGCCCGCGAGCGGGTCGGGACGGGGCGTGTAGAGCTGAATGTCTTAAAGGACGCGAACTTGGGCACGGCTGTGGATCAAGCGATTGCGTTGGCTGGTGCTGAGTATGAATTGCCTGAGAACGTGATGTTGGCACGGAATGGTGCATACGCTGACCGATCGACTATCTTGAGCGATGGCGACGAGATCGCGATCATTCCTCCGGTCAGCGGCGGCGCGAATGGCATCTCGGATGTCTGGGTTACGAGTGACGAAATCGACGCTGATGAGGTGGTCTCCCGCGTAGGATCAGATCGGGATGGTGCCGTGGTGGTGTTTCACGGGATTACGCGTGACCACAATGAAGGACGCTCGGTATTATGGCTCGAGTACGAGGCATATTCTCCGATGGCCGAGGACATGATGACACAGATAATCGGCGAGATGCGAGACAAGTGGGAGATTGGCGATGTTGCCGTGTGTCACCGGACCGGTCGCGTCGACATAGGTCAGACGAGCATGGTATTGGCGGTGAGCGCGGCGCATCGGCGTCCGGCGTTTGAGTCTGCGCTGTATTTCATCGATCGGTTGAAAGAGGTAGTGCCGATCTGGAAGAAGGAGTATTTCGAGGGCGGCGAAGTCTGGATCGGTGAGACCCCTGGTTGAACTTGCCCTTCAGTTTGAATGCGGCTTTGCGCGGCGTTATAGTGATACTTAAAGATTTGGTGAAAGTTTCCGGCTCGTAACGGGGCGTATATTCCAGCCCCGCCATTCCGCCCAACTAGGCCGCATCGTTGCGCGACAAGCGAGATGCGTGCTTCACGACTCGATCATGTCTCAAACTCAAGTCGCAACAGAAAACTTGGTGCACGTGTCCGATTTGGTTAAGGACTACGATGAGTTACGCGCGGTTGACGGTATCGCTTTCGAGGTAAAGCTAGGCGAGACCTTCGGTCTACTCGGACCAAACGGTGCAGGGAAGACCACGACTATGCGCATGTTGGCTGGTCTTTCACCGGCCACCGATGGATCCATCACGGTTGCTGGCATGGATGTCGGAAAGTCAGGACGGGACGTGCGGAACGTCATCGGTGTGGTGACACAACATGACGGTCTTGACAACTCTTTGGTGGTGCACCGGAACTTGGAGATGCACGGGTATCTGGCAGGGTTGTCATACCGAGAAGCGATCAAGCGAACCAAAGAAGTTTTGGGGTTCTTCAACCTCGAGAGTCGCGCCAACGCGAGCATTCACGCCTTGTCAGGCGGGATGAAGCGAAGATTGGCGATTGCGCGCGCGATGATGGCCAGTCCGCAGCTGCTGGTGATGGATGAACCGACAACGGGTTTGGATCCGCAGAGTCGCAATCGGGTTTGGGAACAACTAGGCGCATTGAAAGAATCGGGCGTGACGATCATCATGTCAACCCATTACATGATCGAGGCGGAGACGCTGTGCGATCGTTTAGCGATCATGGATCACGGCAACATCCTCGACATCGGCGAGCCGGATGAGGTGGTGAGGCATCACGTCGGTGCTGAGGTCGCGATGTTGCAGATCGGAGAGTCGGCGACTCGCGAGGGGAGAGCTGCGCTCCGACGTCAGTTAGACGAAGAAGGACGCGATTACAGCGAGGTCGGACCTAGGATACTGGTGACGGCACCCCGCAACTCGAAACCGGATGTCTCTACATTGACCGGCATCGTTGACATGCGCGTCACCTATCGTCCGGCTCACCTAGAGGACGTGTTTTTGGTCCTGACAGGTAGAGAGTTGAGAGACGAATGAGCACTGAAGTCATATTTTTGAACCAAGCGCAGGCCGAGTTGAAGACGATCGCGGGAATCCGCTATCGGAGCATTGCGGCGTTGTGGCTTCGGCACTGGTTCGCGTTCATTCGTTTCTGGAAGTACGCAGTAGCGTTCATGTTCGTCGAGCCGGTGGTGATGATGATCGGCGTCGGTGTCGGCATCGGAAGGTTGGTGCCGACCGTTCCGGGGACTGAGATCCCCTATCCGGAGTTCGTGGCACCTGGGATCATCGTCGGAAGTGCGATGTTCGTGCCGATGGTGGAGTGTTCGATGGGAGCGTACAACCGGATGGAGAACCAGCTTTACGACACGCAGTTGACAGCGCCGTTGTCGGTGTTGGAGGTGTTGATCGCGGACATTTCGTTCGGAGTGACTCGTGCGTTCATCAGCATGGTATCGATAACGGTGATAGCGGTCGCGTTCGGCTGGATCAATGAGTGGACGGTTGTGTTTGTCGTGCTTCCCGTGTTTCTGGTGGCGGTGCTTTTTGCGGGTGTCGGCTTCCTGTTCTCGTCGACCGCGCCGCATGTGAACTTTGTGACGCTGGTGTTCACAGTAGTCGGTACACCCATGTTCATGTTCAGCGGCATCTTCTACCCCTTCGAAGTGTTACCGTCGTGGGCGCAGACGATCTCGAACTTCATACCCTTGGCACCAGCGGTCAACCTGAGCAGGGCATTTGCCACGAATACCATGGACGCTTCGATGGTGTGGGACCTGCTATTCCTAGTGGGAATGATTGCGGTCGTGTTGCCGTTGTCGTATGTTCTGCTGCGCCGAAAATTGATTTCCTGAACTCGGAGGCGGACTCCGCGTGTGGGAGCAGGTTTCAAACCTGCCCCCTACGCTAGGGCATTAGAATTAGAAGCATCAGGCACGGAGGGTTCGCATAGAGGCCTAGTGCGCCCGCCTGCTAAGCGGGTTGGGGGTGTTGAGCCCCCTCGCGGGTTCGAATCCCGCACCCTCCGCCATTCACTCGTTTGGCACTTAACGTCCTCTGGCGCACCAATCGGTGTCGATCGTTCGTACTCTGTGTCGATCACGCTTTGTAGCACGCAGCTAACCGTCCACTTCCCTTGTCCTCAAGCGGCGGATGGTCGTTGTCCTTACAGAAGTTGTCGGCTATCGGGCAGCGGTCGTAGAACCTGCATCGTGGGAGCGGATCTACTGGCACCGAAACGGAACCCTTGATGTCGATTGGATCCCTTGTTGCCTCTGGGTCCGGAACAGGAACCGCCGACAGGAGCGCCTTCGTGTAGGGGTGAACGGGATTCTGGAGGACCTCTTCGGTCTCGCCCATCTCGACGATTTTGCCGAGATACATGACCGCGATCCGGCTGCACATATACCTCGCGACGGCGAGGTCGTGGGTGATGTAGAGGTAGCTGATGCCTAGGCGATCTGCTAACTCGCCCATGAGTTGCATGATGCCGGTCCTGATGGAGATATCCAGCATCGACGTGGGCTCGTCGGCGACCACGAACGATGGGTTCATCACAAGCGCCCGCGCGATCGCCACCCGTTGTCTCTGACCACCTGACAACTCGTGGGGGAACCTGAACAGGAATGAAGAAGGTGGCGTCAAGCCGACCAAGCCGAGAGTTTCGGAAACACGTTCCAACCGCTCAGCGTGATCGCCTATCTTCTGGACCTGCAAAGGTTCCGCGACCGTATCGAAAATCGTCCTCCTCGGATTCATCGACTCATACGGGTCTTGGAACACCATCTGCGCCCTGCGCCTGAAATCCTTCAGAGGTTGGCCCTTGAGGTGTGCGATGTCCTCAAGATCGCCGGATTCGTTCTCGAAAAGTACCTGGCCATCCGTTGGTTCTGCCAACCTCACCAACATCCTGCCCGTGGTCGTCTTGCCGCAACCGGACTCGCCAACGATTCCGAGTGTTTCGCCCGCCATCAAATCGAACGACACACCATCCACGGCGTGGACAAAGCTGGGGTTTCGATCCCACCATCCCGAGGACAGGGGAAACCGCTTCGAAAGGTCAACGGCCCTCAGTAGCAGGCGCGACGTGGCTGCGGGAACGGATTGAGTGTCGTTCATGGCTTCACTCATCCGACGGATTCCAGCATGCCGCCCATTGGTCACCGCGCTTTACGATCGGCGGCGCGGAGGTTCTGCACTCGTCGGTCGCGTACGCGCATCGCGGATTGAAGGCGCATCCGCCGGGCGGATCCAGAAGGTTTGGGGGCTCTCCTGGCAAAGTGACCAGTTCGTGCTTCTCGCCCCTCACACTCGGAAAGGCAGACATCAGTGCACGCGTGTACGGATGGATTGGTCTCGCATAAACATCGGCAGTGGGCCCGAACTCGACGAGTTTCCCGGCGTACATCACGCCCACAACATCGCAGACCTCGGCGATCACGGCCATGTCGTGCGAGATGTAGATCATGCTCATGTCGAGTGATCGCTGGATTGTCTGCATCTCCCGGAGTATGTGGTCTTGGACAATCACGTCCAACGCCGTGGTCGGTTCGTCAGCGATGATGATGTCGGGTTCGCACGCCAACGCCATGGCGATGATGGCGCGCTGCCTCATGCCCCCGCTGTACTCGTGCGGATAGCGCAATATGTAGCTTGGGTCTAGGCTGACCAGATCGAATAGCTCACGCACCCGCTCCATCGCGTCTCGCCCTGCCGAAGAGGAGTGCGCTTCCAACGCCTCTACGATCTGGTCTCCGACGCGGTAGACGGGATCGAGTGAGTTCATCGCGGCTTGGAACACCATCGAGATGCGGTCCCATCGGTGAGGCCTCATCTCGTCTTCGCTGAGAGGCACAAGATTGACGCCGTTCAATGCGATGCTGCCTGAAACGAGCCTTGCGTTGTCCGGCAACAGCTTTAACAGGGTCATCGCGATCGAAGACTTGCCGCAACCGGATTCGCCAACGAGACCGAGCGATTGTCCGCGTTCCACTGAGAACGAGACGCCGTCTACCGCACGCACCACTCCGGCTTGAGTCACGTAGTGCATCTTCAGGTCGTCGACGGCTAGGACTGGATCAGTTGTCATCGGCTCCTCAGCCTTGGATTCACCACTTCGTCGAGCGAGCGGCCGACGAGATAGAAGGCGGAACATAGCAACGTGATGGACAAACTGGCAGGGAATATCAGCCACCAGAACTCGGCGACCTGTAACAGGTATCCGGCCGACTCAGTGGTGTGGATCATCAGCCCCCAGCTCATCCGCACGTTGAGCAGGCCGAGGAAGCTCAGCACCGCTTCGGAGAAGATCGCGCTAGTGACGGTGAACATCATGTAAAGGAACGAAAGCGGTAGGAGATTCGGCACGATGTGTACCAAGATGATGTGGAAGTGTCCGCCGCCCGCGCTCCTCGCGGCATCGATGTATGGCTTGACAACCACTGACAGAGCCTGCGACTTGAGCACGACGCCAGTCGCTCCAAAGCCCGAAAGAATGCCGATTAACAGTGCCAGTTCGAAGTGTTCGACCCCGATGAGCGCGCTAAGCACGATCAACACACTGATGGCCGGCATCATGATCATGATGTCGGCGAGCCTCATCAGGATCGTGTCAACCCAACCTCCGAAGTATGCTGCAATCGCGCCCACCGATGTTCCAATGACGACGGTCACCGTCGCGGCGAGCAGGCCGAGTAGAAACTCTGACCTCGCGCTGAACATGAGCTGACTGAGGATGTCCCTGCCTAATGGATCGGTGCCCAGCGGATGCTTCAGACTAGGAGGCGCAGGTTGCTTGGTCTCGTCGAATGCGTATCCGATGACCGGATCGTAGATGCGCGGCTCCCAGACCGTATTCATCAGGATAGGGTGCGCCAGAGCAAGAATCGCGTAGGTGGCGATTATCGCCAGTCCTAACAGGCCGATGCGGGTTCGGACGAAAAGCCCCCAGTTTTCGCGCATCGATCGAGACGCCAGCCTCAGGCGCGCTCGCCAAACAGAGCTCGGCACGGCAGGTTGAGCGTTAACCGTCGCCATCAGTACCGAATCCTCGGGTCGAGATACGCGTACAGGATGTCCGCGACAAGGTGGGCTACGAGCACGAAGATTCCGACGAACACGAAAGCGCCGACCGCCAGCGGCAAGTCTTCTGTCAGGGTCGCCGACACGAGGGTCTGGCCCATTCCGGGCCACGAGAATATCGACTCCGTGATCACGCCACCGTCTACCGCGAACGCCAAACTGAATATGAAGCTCGTGACGACCGGGAGCAGGGCGTTACGTGCGACGTGTTTGTCGCGCACGGCGGACTCGGGTAATCCCTTCGCCCGCGCCGCCATCACAAAGTCCTCGCGCATCGTCTCGAGCATGCTGTTACGTGTCAGTAGCATCGTGCCCGCGAAGCTGATCAGCGTGAGCGTCGCTACGGGCAGGACCATGTGCCGCAAAATGTCCCAAGCGTAGGACACTGTTCCCCACGACATCCAGACCGCAACTACGGCGAGAGTAGCCAAAACCATGCTGACGATACGAATGATCCGAGCATTGCTCATCCGCCTTTGTGCCGTGATAACGAACACGGTGAGCACCACGAACGACACCGCGAATGCTGTAATGATCATCTGAGTAAACACCGAATTGGCGTCAATAGGCGCGTCCCGCCATAAGACGGGATCGAGGAATTTGCCGATCGGAAACCAACCCGCCTTGAAGGCGAACAGCCAGATCATCATCAGCCCGAACCACGGAGTAAAGACCGTATAGAGCGTGACTCCGCTGACGGTGGACGTATATTCGAACCATCCTCCTCTACGCCACGCGACAACCTTTCCGAGGCCAAATCCCAAGTAGAAGGAGAGCGCGGTCGCGGTCATGAAAAGTACTACCGTCCTAGGCAGCCTCTCGCCGATGACATCGGCAACCGACCTAGGGTAGTGGCTGAACGATATGCCGAAATTGCCGGTGAAGGTGTTCTTCAGATGGACTAGATACTGCTTCCACAGCGGCTCGTTCACGCCGAACAGGTCCTGCAGCCGCTCTCGCGTCTCAGGCGGGACATCAGGGTTCAGCGCATAGAAGTTGCTGACATCTCCCGGTTGGGCGTTGACGATGAAGAAAACGAGCGACAGAAACACGAACAACGTGACGAGAATCTGCGCCGACCTCTTCAGAAGGTACTTGGCCATCAGCCGGTTTTAAGGATCACGTCGGTGACCTCCCCGTGATCCCCGCCAAACCATCCGTCATTCCGGCGAAAGCCGGAATCCAGTGGCGGGGTTCACGGAGTTTTTGGAATGATCTCACGAAAGGGGCAGTGGGTGTCTTACTTGATCACTGCTTCCTGTTGCATACCATTCAGTTGTTCCAGTCCGCCGAGCACCGAAGTGTAGGGGAACTCGATCCGCGACGGGCGGTACGCGTCCAACTTCGGTGTCGTGAACAGAGGCACGTAGGGCAGGTCTTCGGCTAGGAACGCTTGGAGTTGGAATACCTTGTCGCGCGCGCCATCTATCGTCGTCTCCGAAAGCAACCCCAGCGCAAGCTCGTCGAACTGACTGTTGGCGTATCCGCCCCAGTTGTAACCGCCTCCGATTTCAGGGGAGTGCCTGCTGTGGAAGAAGTTCTCGAGGTAGTCCGGGAAGATCGACAGTCCCCAACCGAGCATCCACATGTCGAGGTCTTCGGCCACCGTGTCGCTGAAGAGCTCGTCTACGATCACGTTGAATCCGGTGAGGTGGGCACGGACCGGTATCCCGATGTCGTTCATCCATCGGTCGGCCCAGATGGCGAATGTTGACCGCATGGGATCGTAACCCGCGCTTGGCGCTATTAGCGTCATCTCAGGTACCGGTGTACCGTCCGGCATCTTGAGACCCTTGCCTTGCTTGGCGACGAAGTTGCCGTCCTCGCTGATCTCCGGCTCTTCCTCATACGTGAAGCCCGCGCTCTTCAGAAGCTCGACCGCTTGGGATATCCGATCCCCGCGGCTCAAATCCTTGCCGTACGTCGGAACATCTGCGTTGTGCCAGAACTCGTTGCCTTCGGGCACCATCGCGTACACCGGGATGGCCGCGTCTTGAAGAACGGTCCTTGCCACGAACTCCTTGTCGATAACCGTGGCGACGGCTTGTCTGAACTCAGTGATGTTCATCGGCGCTTTACGGACATTGAAGCCGATGTATCGGACGCCGTTGTTGGCGTTCGTCGCGATCTGCAGGTCGGGGGTATTCCTGACCCGATCGAGGAAACCTTTTTCGAGTCCAAGCGGGTTGAAGACGTAGTCAATGTCGCCCTTTGTGAGAGCCAGGATCGCCGCGTCTTGGTTGCCGTAGATGCTGAATAGCTCTGACTCGACGTGTGGCCCGACGGTGTACTGGAGGACCTTGTCGCCACCTGCTTCTCCGAAGTAGGTAGCTGAGTGTCCAGTCCGCTCATTGGATACCGAGTAGGCACCGTTGTCGTACAACGTGACTACCGTCCCACTGTCGAAATAGTTGGGGTCGGTTTCGTTCTCGAAGAAAGCGCCGGGTTCCCACTTGTTGAACGTGAATCCGCCGAGTGTAGGCTCCCCTTCGGGCACGTGTGCGAACAGTGCTTCCTGCTGCTGCTCCATCTCACCGGCCTTCTTCGCCTCTTCGACGACCGGCGCCCAGTAGTGCTCCGCCAGTACCGGCATGAAGCCGAGTCCAAACTGCCACACGCTCAAACCGGGTGTCTGCGGATTGCCTTCAGCGTCCGCAGTCTTGAAGAACACCTTCAGCGTGTGGCTGTCGAGCGCTTCAACGCGTTCCAAGAACGCCTGGTCGACCACCGCTGCCCAGTTCGACGAGAGACCCAAGTCCATTACCGTGTTGACGGTGAAGACGAAATCGTTAGCGTCCAGCCCTTCGCCATCGCTCCAAGTAACGTCGTTTCTGATCGGTACTTCTGCTGTCCAGAACTCGCCATCGCCCACCGTCTCTTTGATCAGATCTGTCGGGAAGTCCGCTGCTAGGCCTGGTACCCAGTCGAAACGTTGATCCGAGTACCCGTAGAGCGCGCCTGAGTGACCGTCGAGCACATACTGGGTCCATACCGAACCGGCCGGTCCTCCGTAGTAGTTCCAGAAGTTTCTGGAGATCGGTTCCTCGAAAATCCCCATCTGGTAGATCGGCGGTCCCGCTGAAACCTCAGGCGCTGGAGTGGGTTCGACGATCTTCTCGACCTCGACAATCTTCTCCACCACCTTCTCGACCTCAACCTCCACCTCGACTTCTTTGATGACCTCTTTCTCGACTGGAACTTCCTTGATGACCTCCTTCTCCACCTCAACTTCCTTAATCACCTCCTTCTCAACCTCTACCTCCTTGATGACCTCTACTGGAACCTCTTTGATGATCGTGACAGGTTCCGGCTCCTCCGTGCAAGCGGCAAGTAGCACGGACGTCAGGACTATCAGAGCTAGGATCGAAAATAGCGCCGATCGTGACAGCTTCATGACTAAACTCCCTTACTTGCAGGTCATTCTATACCTGATACCTCCCCTCTCCGAGGGGGAATTGAAGGGGCGCCCGCGCACCCTCCCCGTCATACCCGCGTCCCTCCCGGTCATTCCGGCGAAAGCCGGAATCCAGAGGGGCACGGGAGGCGGCGATGTCCCCTCGGACTCGCCATCCTTCCCTCCCCCTCCCAGGGGAAGATTAAGAGGGGGTCAGGGCGAGGGTGCCCCCCTTTTGCGTCAGTAAAATCCTTATCCATCCCCCTCTCTGAGGGGGAATTGAAGGGGGTGCCGCGAAGCGAGACGCAGGGGGGGGGCACACGCCCGAAACGATGGACACACCTCCCAACAACCAACACCCAATCACAGCCCATCATTCAAAATCATTAAAATCATAGTTCAAAACCCCTGCCCACCATGATCCCCCTGATCCAAGACCACACCGACGACATCGCCGAAATCTGCCGACGTCACCACGTCAAGCGACTAGAAGTCTTCGGCTCCGCAGCCGTCGGCGACTTCAACCCCCAAACCAGCGACATCGACTTCCTAGTCGATTTCGACGAAGCAGTAGCTGGAAGACGCTTCCAAACACGCCTTGAACTTACCGATGCCCTTCAGACCCTATTCGGACGCCACGTTGACCTTGTCGTCTACAAGAACGTAGTTAATCCCTATTTCCGAAAATCCGTCGACGCAACAAAAGAGCCCATCTATGAGGCATGACCCCAAGAGCTACTTGTGGGACATCCAACAAGCAGCCCAGCGCATCAACTCACTGACCGCCGAGGCGACATTCGAGGAATACAACGGAGATTGGAAAGTCTCACTGTTGGTCGAGCGCCTATTCATCATCATCGGCGAAGCCATGACCGGACTCCAAACCACCACCCAGACATCGCCTCCCAGATAACCGATTACAGAGATATCATCGGCTTCCGCATTATCCTAGTCCACCGCTACCCAGAAATTCGAAACCAAGAAATCTGGGAAATCATCCAGCAAAAACTCCCGACTCTCCTCACCGAAGTCACCAACCTCCTCGAACAACCCTGACCACCATCGTCATACCCGCGCAGGCCCGTCATTCCGGCGAAAGCCGGAATCCAGAAGGGCAGGGGCGGCGGCGATGTCCCCTCTCCCTTGATGGGAGAGGGCTAGGGTGAGGGGTACGCCTGAAGAACGCTGGATGTGAGTTCATTTCTTGCCGCAATACGGACGTGAACCAGTAGGCCGAAGCACGGGTTGGATGATGTGGATCGGCTGTCGAATCTGATGTATGCTGCGCATGCGAAGGTTTTGAATGACATCTATTTTGAAATAAATCACAACATATTAGATATATTGTGTATAATTTCGCATATCCTACGAACCTCAAGCGACGTTTCTGTGATGAGCACCACGAAAAAACCACCCGAGCCAAAAACCGAGCGCTTCTATCGTGTCGCCGAAAAACGAGTCAACAACGTGCTGAATTCGGTCCGCCTGCTGGGTCAATGTTCCAACACGCGCCTGTACGAGTACACCGACGATGACGTTCAGCGCATGTTCCGCGAAATCGAAAGAGAACTGCGAAATGCCAGACAATCCTTCGTCGCGCAGGAACGGGACCGACAGTTCAAATTCGACAGCAAATGAGGATCCATGGCTAGTCTTACAGACGCACAAGCTCGGAGAGTACTTTCCCTAACGTCGGTCGACGCCGTAAAACAATTCTTGACCGACATTGACGCAGACTCACCGAAAAAGTGGAAATGGCTACCGTTAGGCGGTCGTGAAAACAACGCTGGCAGCGTTCAGCTTGCCGTCGAACCGGGACAAGCGCTAGTAGAGCGGGTTACTAACGCGTTGGATGCCCAAATAGAACTCCAATACGAGTTAGCGGGTCAACCATCCGGCCTCACTGACCCGAGAACTGCCGTAGCCCATCTATGGCGATTGGACACAGGGCGATTGACGCGGAGTAACACCAAATCCGCACGATTCATCGACGAAATGGCGCCAAAAACCGTGCTGAGAGCAGTCGCTTCAGGCGATTCGCGTGATCCGACAATCATCGTGGAAGACAGTGGCATCGGCCAACATCCTGAGCAATTCTCTAACACACTACTAAGCTTAGGCGAGACAAACAAGATCAGCCAACCACATCTGATGGGCGCGTTCGGTCAGGGCGGTTCTTCCACATTCGCGTTCTGCCCTTTTTCGGTGGTCGTATCAAGAAGGCACAGGGGCTGTGCGTCTGGATTCGCCGATCGAATTGGTTGGACAATTGTTCGCAAATTCGACGCAGATTCACTAAAGGTGTTCCGTTACGAGTACCTTGTCGACGAATTTGGTCAAATTCCATCTTTGGGTCCGGACCAACTCAAAGCGTTAGGATCACCCTTCAACCCGGGAACGAGAATAGCCCATGTGGGGTACGAATTAGATCGATTGAGGACAGCATGGAGCATAGTCGGATATCGGTATTTCAACAACCTGCTTTTCGATCCCGTCCTACCTTATCGAATCGAAGATCACCGTACTAAGCCGCATTTCAATCGGAACATGTATGGCGCACGAAATCGATTAGATCAATATGATCCTGACATCGGCCCAGAAGCACAAAACTATGAAATTGATACTGCACTGTGGGGTGGTGAAGGTCGATTGAAAATGCGGTACTGGTTCTTTAAGCCAACTCCCGAAAAGTCGAAAGGCGCAGGAAGTCGACAAACCCCCAAGTTGGACTCTTTCTTGGACTACGACAGATCCCCTCGAACGATCATTTTCACGTTGAACGGGCAACGACATCACACAGAGCAAAGGGTTTTAGTCCGGAGCCGTAACATGGGTGCGTTGGCTGACAATCTCCTGATCCATGTAGAGTGCGACGATTTGAGCCTCCGACTAAAAAAGGAGATTTTCCTTGCGACTCGAGCCGGTACTACAGCGGGAGGGCAGCGAGGAAGCATCCTACTCAACGCCGTCCGAGAAGCTCTTTCGAACCGTTGGCTCCGGCAGAAAAATGATGAAGTGGTCCGTAGTCGTCAACAAATGATCGTTGATGCCAGTCAAAAGACTGTGCGGCGAATGTTGGACAGCCTGATCACCACGTACCGAACACAACAGCTTGATGGGGGCCATAAAGGTCAGGGCAAAGGTGGATCCAGCAGGTCGGGCGACGCCAAGCGGCGTGTCAAGGATCCACCAAGTTACCTTAGATTCGCAGACCACCGACCCTTGGAAATCGAAAGTGGCAAATCGACCACATTCTTTCTTCAGACTGACGGTCCCGACGATTTGCTTGGTAGACGGCGTAGGTCAGCACAAATCAAATGCGAGGGTGACGGTACGTCAGCCTTTTCCGTAGGGGACATAACTCACGGCCGCGTAGCTGTCCGCATGGACGTGCCGTCCAGCGTGCAACCCGGGCATAGGGAACGATTGGTCGCTACCTTGGATTTGCCACCCTCAACTTATCTGTCCGATACACGTCAGATGCGGGTTGTACCTCCGGCGAAACCATTTGTGGGAACAGACCCCCCCACAGTGTTCCAATTTGCCCGAGATTCTGAAATGAGCCTTGTGATTGGCGGAAAGTCCACCGCAGACATAAAGACGGATGCACCAAATGACATATTGGATCGCCCTGTCGGAGCGGCAATCGTCGAGGCTGAATGTGACATTCCGGGTACCCATATCGCGTTCGCAGGTCCCAACAACGGGATTCTGGGGGTGCAAGTCCATTCTTCCTCGGAAACCTCAATAGATAGCCAAGGTGTTCTGACGGTAACTCTTAAACTTCCGAACGGCGACTCTTTTGACACTTCTCGCCCATGCAGAACGGCCGCTCCAAATGAAAACGGTGGGCGACGCGGTGAAAAGAAACCGCCAGTCCCAGCGTATCAGGTTATCCCGGTGTGGAAGAGTGCACCTCCTGATGACCCTGACGCAGTGACATGGTCATCGTTCACCAATCCATGGGACGAAGCCAAGATCGGAAGTTGGGAGAAGAACGGAGAGGAATTGCATCTGTTCGTCAACATAGATGAAAGCCAATTCAGTAAAGAAAAAATTCGTTTGAGGAAGGGTAGATTAGGACCTGCTCACGTCGACAGACAAACAAATCGGTATCAGGCCTACGTGGCTTTCCACCTGTTTCAACTGCATGACCAACCTGAATCTCAGAACCGAGCGTCCAGTTCGACCGACGGCAATGACACTGCCACTTCTATCGATGCGAATCTGGCCGCCTACGATCCGGATTCAACCGAAGTGGTGCGCGAGCTTCAACGTGTTTCTACAACGTTGATTCAAACCTTAAAATCCGAGGCACAACTACACGATATTGAACACCAGTTCGCATCTGAGGGTTAACAATCAGATCGATCTTGTGCTCAAAATCTCGCCTTTGCACCTTTCACATATTCCTTCGCGAGCTCGATCGAGATCCAACGTCGTTTCAATCGCTCCGCAACAGCGCCTGTTGTGTTGCTTCCCGCAAACGGATCCAAGACCATGTCGCCCTCATCCGTTAAGAACTTGATGAAAAATTCTGCTAATTTTTCTTGCATCCTCGCCGGGTGTATCGTGATTCCATTCTGCCTGCAGTACTCCTGATATGCGTCGGCTGCCCTTGTATTAGCGATGGGCAACACTTCGAACAGCACTCCAGGGTCACTGGCTTCGTTTGGCACCAAAACATTTGGCGGTATCGCACCACCGTTGTTAGACAGAAATGAGTCAACTCCTATGTTGTGTCCGGACGGACGCTGACCCGAATTGTAAGTACCCCGTTTCAATAGCTCGAGCATACTTTTGCTGTATCCCGTGAGGACTTTCCTGTTGTTGGCCTTCGGCCGTTCGTTTGGTGACATCCACCAAACTCGTGTGAATGCATCCTTGATTCGAATCCGCTCGATGTTGACCCACTGGGCTGGCGTAGGAAGACGGGCCGGATTAAAGCAAATGAATTCTTGACAAAGATGCAGATTCCCAGCTTCCATAAAGGCCAACAGCGCCTTCAACGGCAAGGTTGACATCGTCGGGCTACCAGCGTTCCACGCGTTACCTAGTTCCATGACGATCGATCCGTCAGGTGTTAAGTACTCGCGAAATAGTGCCGCCGCTCCCGTCAACCAATCTAAATATGCGTCGCCGTTGAGGTTTCCGTACTTCTTCTTCTTGTTAAGTGGGAATGGTGGGGAAGTCAAAATCAGTTGGACATTTCCCGCTGTTTCTGAAAGTAGCGGTCTTGTAAGGAGATCTAGGCTGTCACCTTCGTACATACTCCCAAAATCCGTGTGGAAAGCGGGAGCGCAATCCTTTTTTTGAACCATCTCAGGATTGAATTTGGACTTCATCCGGCGGACCTGCTATGCGTTTTCAACCGTCATTCGGAAATTCCAGCGGAATTCGACCCTGTCCGTGCTCTTCAATAAACCGACGCAGGGCATACCGGACTACGTACGAAAGCGTAGTCTCGTTGTGCGCGGCGATTGCTTCCAAGGCTGGCCTCTGTCCTGGCGCCAAGGTGACAGTCAATCGCGCTTTACCGCTATCCTGTTCGTCCGCTTTCATTTTGATAGTGATGATTAATGCATCATTATGATGAGAATAGGTGATCGCGTCAAGGGGGCACGTTTCCCAGATCACCCACACCTCCATCCAAACCGCGCGCATCATTCACATCCTCCCAACACCCAAAATCCCACCCACTCCTAAGCTTGTCCGTACCCCGATACGGGATCCCCGAAATCCCCGGCTCAGACACCCTCCCCCAAAACCTCAGCCACACTCCGAATCCGCGCCAAGCTAGCCGAAGCATACTCCGACGCCTCGTACCGCTGAATCTGCTGCTCCTTCAATCCCAACCGACCAGCCAGCGACTTCTGACTCAGCCCCCGTGCGATCCGCGCCCTGATCAACAACCTCGGCACATCAGCCACAGAATCAAGCCGGCCAAACTCAAACTCGCCCGACTTCAAACGCTCGTAATCCCTCAACTCTTCCTCAAGGTCAGCAAGCTGACTCCTCACAGCATCCCTCCTCGCCTTCAACAACCGCGGATGCAACCCAAGTTCCTCCGCCGTCTCACTCTCCAACTCCTGTAAAGCCTCCGAGAAACGCTCCGCCTGAGCTCTAGTTATCCGATACTGCCTCTCGTTCTTGATCATTTCACCTCCTTCAAACCTAGACACCATAACCCAACTATATCATTGTGTTAACCACGGACATCCTTCAATTCCCTAAAATCCTTCAAATCCGCGGTTCAGACAATTGTTAGAACAAGTATTAAACTTCGTCGAAAACTAATCATGCCGGAGTTTTGCCGCTAAATAGCCGATTGTGTTCTAAATTCCTCTTCCAACCAAACTCCCCAATCCTACGAAAATCACCATCCCTCAATCTCCACACTCCGATACCCGCTCCATCCCCCACGCCAAACCCTGAATCTCACCAAAAACACCCCCGCAGCGATCATGCCGCTGTAGCGGCATGACTCCGGCATCCAGCGGCAAAACTCCGGCATGAGCGGCATGAGATTCCCAACTCCTTCCCCTCCGCGAGGTGATACGATATGTCATCATCTGAACCTCTCCAAAACGCCCTTCTGAGAAACGGAATCCAACGCTAAATCTATGCCCGAAAACGCAACAAGAGAGCCGATTGCTGTAATCGGAATGGCATGCAACTTCCCCGGGGCTGCGAATTTGGACGCGTTCTGGCAGTTGTTGATGGATGGCGGGAACGCGGTGACCGAGGGATTCGCGGGTCCGGGAGAAGGGCGGATGGGACAGATTTTCCGCGATGGCCCCGTAGATAACGAAGCATGTCGCTACGGCGCATTCGTCGACGATATCGACCAATTCGACGCTGGATTTTTCCGAATCTCGCCAGTAGAAGCCGATCTGTTGGACCCCCAGCAGCGTATGATGCTCGAAGCCAGTTGGCTCGCGCTTGAGGACGCAGGCATCGATCCAACACGCCTCAAAGGCAGCAAAACTGGCGTCTACTCCGGCATCAGCAACGACGAGTACCGAATGCTGGTCTTGGATTCCACAAGACCCTCCGAAGCCGCAGGCAGCCTTTACGCGCTCAGCGGCACGAACCTAAACGGAACAGCCGGACGCGTATCGTTCGTCCTCGGCCTGAACGGCCCGGCCAAAGCCGTCGACGCCGCGTGTGCATCAGCCCTTGTCGCCGTTCACGACGCAGTAAGCGACCTCCAGCACGGCAAAGCCGATCTCGCGCTCGCTGGCGGAGTTCAGGCGATCCTCAACGGCCGCATATACGAGCTACGTGCCGAAGCCATGATGCTCTCCCCGGAAGGGCAGTGCAAGACCTTTGACGCCTCGGCGGATGGCTACGTGCGGGGTGAAGGTTGCGGAGTAGTCGTCTTGAAGCGGCTGAGTGACGCCGAGGCAGACGGTGATCGCATATGGGCGGTGATCCGAGGTTCAGCAGTTAACCACGGCGGAGCGAGCGCAGGTTTGACTGTGCCGCACGCACCAGCGATGGAGAAGTTGATCCAAACTGCTCACTCTGATGCCGGTATTCCTCCGTCGGAGGTCGATTACCTGGAAGCCCACGGAACCGGGACCGCGGTTGGCGACCCGATAGAAGTTGAAGCGGTTGCGAGCGTCTATGGAGAAGGGCGGGAATCAGATCGACCGCTCCTCATCGGGTCGGTGAAAACCAATGTCGGACATTTGGAATCAGCGGCTGGAATAGCAGGATTAATCAAGGCGGTGATGGCGGTCGAACGCGGCTTCATTCCCAAACATCTACATTTCAACGACCCTAATCCGAGACTCGATTGGCGCAGTCTGCCGTTGCAGGTCACGACGGAGAATATGGACTGGCCGCGACGGAACGGGCACCCAAGACTAGCGGGAGTCAACTCGTTCGGCATCTCCGGCACGAATGCCCACATCGTGTTGGAAAGCTATTCCAGTTCGGCCGATGAGGTCGCCTATGGGAATGGATTGGCCGGATCTGCGAAGACAATCCCGGTTTCGATCCCGAAATCAGTTGCCGAAGTTGCCAAATCAGAAGACGCAACGAGTAATCGTCAAAGTCGATTCCTGCCGTTGTCAGGCAAGTCAGAAGGTGCAGTACGGGATCTAGCAAAGCGCTATACAACGTGGCTCGATGAAAAGTTGTCGGAGGATCACTCTGATGACGTGACCGAGGCATTGCTATCTGATATGGCGTGGACGGCGGCGGTCGGAAGGACCCATTTCGAACGACGATCAGGTGTGTTGTTCAGCGATACCAAATCGTTGAAGGATTGTCTCAGCGAATTGACTGAAACTGCGCCGATTTCGGAGCCAGTTTCACCCACCAACATCGCGTTCCTGTACACAGGCCAAGGAAGCCAATGGTTAGGGATGGGACAAGCCCTATATGACAGCGAGCCAGTAGTTCGCGCCGTGATGGACCGTTGCGAAGAAGTGTTCCGAGAAGAACGCGGCGAATCGCTCTTAGATGTGATGTGGGGCAGGAACGACGCGAAAGGAGATCTGGGCGACACGGCGTGGGAGCAACCAGCGCTGTATGCACTGGGCTGCGCGTTAACGGCTCTATGGGAGAGTGTTGGCATCCGACCGAACGTTGTTTTGGGCCACAGCGTGGGAGAGATAGCAGCGGCACACACTGCCGGCGTCTTCTCTCTAGAAGACGGGATGCGATTTGCGGCAGTGCGGGGCACGCTTCTATCGGCGACAGAAACTGGAACAATGGCCGCCGTATTCGCACCGGCGGCAGAAGTCGAATCGACGATTGAGCAACTAAATGCCGATTCGGCTGGCGTTGGATTGAGCATTGCAGGCTATAACGGCGCGCACCAAGTGGTCAGCGGCCCAGTCGCAGACATCGAACGCATCGTCGAGCACTCCGAGTCCCAAGGTATTCGGGCGCGCAGGTTAAACACGAGCAAAGCGTTTCACAGCGCTTTGGTTGAACCATCGCTTGACGCATTGGAATCGTTCTTGGAAGGTGTATCGATCGGGTCGCCGTCGTTGACATTTGTCAGCAATTTGACAGGTAAAGCGGTTGAATCCGATATGAAACTGGACGGCGCGTACTGGAGGCGACACGCACGCGAGGCAGTCGCGTTCGCCAGCGGCGCCAAAACGATGGCGGAACTCGGCGTGGATCTGGTGGTGGAGATAGGACCGCATTCGGTACTCGGTCCGATGGCGACTCTCTGCTGGCCAGAGTCGGTCGCAGGTTCCAACGTGTCCGAAGCGCCGGAATCGATAGCCAGCCTGCGCAGGCCACCGAGGGACGGGTCGTCGCCTGATGCTGAGACCAGTTTCGTTGATGCCGTTGCAGACGCTTACAAAGCCGGTCTGGATATCTCATTTGAAGGTCTATTCGCAGGAGAGAGCCGTCGCAAGGTTGCACTTCCTACCTATCCGTTCCAACGGGAGCGTCACTGGGTTGAGCAAGGCAAACAACGGAGAGCGGTTTCAGGCCACCCGTTGCTCGGAGTCCGGCATGAAGGCGCCCGCGGCGAGATCTCCTATGAGACAGAAGTGTTGCCTCTCGATCCCGTTTGGTTGAACGACCACCGAGTCTTCGGGCGTATCGTAGCACCTGGCGCGTTGTATGGGGCGATGGCGGTCACGGCATCATCCATGGAGGGTGGTGGATTGGCGCTTGAGGACATGCAACTGCACAACCCGCTGGTCTTTTCCGAAAGAGCCTCCGACAGCGATTCCGACGAAGAAGGTCGTGCTGTTCAGGTCGTGCTTGACGATTCCGAACAATCTTCGTCACGTAGCGTCCAAGTCTTCAGCAAGAGTAGTGATGAGGACTGGACGATGCACATCGAGGGGCGTGTATCAACCGTAGCTCCCCCGTCGGAAGCTGGCGAACGGACCGACCTTGAAAATCTGAAAGCCCGATTGTCACCAGCGGATGTGTCGGACTATTACCGAGCCAAGTTAGACACTGGGATCGATCTTGGGCCACTGTTCCGTACGGTGGACAGGGCGTGGGTAGGTCAAGGTGAGGCGTTGGGCGAGGTCAATTTGCCGGAACTCCTCGGCCGCAACGAATTGGACGTTCATCCTTTATTGCTGGACGGCTGTTTTCAGGTTGTTGGCATCGCGCGTAACATGTCAGGCGCGGTTGATGAACCGACATATCTCCCCTTCGGCTGGGAGCGAATGTGGTTGACGAAGCGGCTTCCGGATCGATTAATATGCCACGTCCGGATGAGTGAATCGTCTCAGTCCGTTGAGCACCCCGAAGTCCTTACCGGCGAATTGGGCATCTACGACTTGAATGGCGAGTTGATCGGCGGATTTAGTGGATACACAGTCAAAAGAGCCACCCCCGAAGCACTGCTGTCGGCGGTCGAAGAGGTAGACGACCTCCTTTACCAAGTGGTATGGCGTGACCGCGCACTCGAGCCGGGGATAGTCCCCGCAGATTTCTTCCCGAACCCCTCGGATGTCGCCGCTGGTTCAGGGTTGTTCTCTGACTACCTCACCGAGGCAGAAGTCGATCCCATCAGTAGAAACGCGCTTCTGACAGATATGGAGCGTTGGTCGCGGTCGTACGCGTTGCTGACTCTCGAGAAGCTGGGATGGCAGCGTCAACCTGGAGACCTGATAGACGCTGAAGAGTTGAGGCAAGATTTGGGCGTGCTGGAGGAGCATAAACGCCTCTTCCGCAGATTGCTCGAAATGCTGGCCGCGTCTGGAGTCTTGAAAGAACAAGTCGACGGATTCGTGGTGTTGTTAGGTGCCGATGATCCGCTGCCAGAGGAATTTCCTGCGGAACCCGAACGATTTCATGTGCCTATGGCGGACTTGTATTCCCATGGTTTGACTGAGATCGGACTGTTCAGGCGATCTGGCGCTGCGCTGACTGATGTTTTGCGTGGTCAAGCGGACCCGCTGACGCTGTTGTTCAGCAGCGGAGAACCCACAGCGGCCGACCTTTACCTGAAGGCGCCAGTTGCCCGTGCCGCGAACGAGATGCTTGCCGAAGCTGTTCGGAAACTCGTAGCCGAATTGCCGGAGGGGCGGAGGTTGCGCGTGATTGAGGTCGGAGCCGGAACGGGCTCGGCGACCGCGTCCGTATTGCCAGAGCTTCCAGCCGGACGGTTCGACTACACCTACACAGATATCTCGGCAGGATTTTTCGCCGAGGCTGAAGCCCGATTCGGTGACGGCGACGGATGCATCGAATACCGGCCATTGGACATCGAAAAGGATCCGATGGCACAAGGCTACGATTCCCACGGATACGACCTGCTGATCGCCTCGAATGTTTTACATGCCACCCGCTATCTTGAGGAAACGCTGGGGCACTGTTTGGCGCTCATGGCTCCGTCGGCTCATCTGGTGGCGCTCGAAAACCTGAAGGGCTTAGGGTGGATGGATCTTACATTCGGTCAGCTGGACGGCTGGTGGCGTTTCGCCGACGACTACCGTCCGCACCACGCACTTGCCGGTCCTTCAGTGTGGAAACGAGCGTTGAGCGATGCCGGCTTCGCGGACTCCGAAGTGTTAGGTGTCGACGATTCCTTCACCCACGAGATGTTGGATAAGGGCGTGATCGTAGCCCAAGGCCCGGAGCGAGTAACGGAACCTGCTGGCGTATGGATTTTGGCAGCCGATCGCGGCGGCGTGGCGGAGCAACTGGCAGAGAAATTGTCTGAGCGAAACCAGACGGTAGTGATTGCGCGGAGCGAGAGACATCAAAACGGCAGGCAGATGTCTGCCAACTCCGCGGTTACCGAAATCGCGATAGATGCAGGCAGCCGCGACAGCTGGCGATCACTCATCGACGATCTGCCGCAAGACATTCCTTTGAGCGGTGTGGTGCACCTAAATGCGCTCGACGGTCATGGCAACCATGCGACTACCGAAGAGATCACCGGGGACGTGAAACATGCCGGCGAGAGCGCGCTCACGCTTGCACAAGCATTAGTTGAATCCAATTCGATTCCCGCCAAAGGCATGTGGTTCATGACATGTGGCGCGCAGGTTTTGGAACGCGAGAGTTCAGGAGAGCTTGCCGGTTCGATTCTTTGGGGCCTCGGCAAGGTTTTGGCTCTGGAGGCATCTCACCTCCGGCCCAAGATGGTCGACTTGGACCCCAACTCCATCGGCGAGTCGACTGAAATCGTGGATGAGCTGCTATTTCCAGACGAGGAAAACCACATCGCCTATCGTTCAAGACAACGCTATGCGGCGCGTCTAGTAAGGCATGAAGAAGGAGACGCGCGTCTTGATCTGCCGGAGGGTACCGACTGGGTGTTGGCCCCAGACCCCGACGGCGATTTTTACAGCCCCGCGATTAAACCGTTACCGGCACGTGTGCTTGAACCCAGAGAGGTCCGAGTTGCCGTTGAGGCGACAGGTCTCAACTTCTGGGACGTGTTCCGCTCGATGGGATTCATTGAAGAGGGCGATCTGGGCAGGGAGCTGTGCGGCCATGTTGTCGATGTGGGCTCTGACGTTTCCAGCATGGCGGTTGGAGACCGCGTAGTAGGCCTCGGATTCGGTGCCTTCGCCCCAGAAATGATCACTCATGAGGCGCTGATAGCACCAGCTCCAGAAGGTATCTCAGTTTCATCCCTAGCCACCATACCGAGCGCGTACGTGTCCGCTGCTCTGTCATATCGATATTCGGGGCTCGAAGCAGGCGACCGCGTACTCATACACGCAGGTGCCGGTGGAGTAGGCATAGCAGCCATCCAGTTAGCGCAAGCCGCTGGAGCAGAGGTGTTCGCCACTGCCAGCGCGCCGAAACGCGATTTCCTGCGCTCTATGGGTGTCAAACATATCTTCGACAGTCGTACAACTGACTTCGGGAACGAAATCCTTGAAGCGACCGGAGGGGCAGGGATCGACGTCGTGCTTAACAGCCTGACGAGCGAGGGATTTATCGATGCCAGCCTGTCTTGTCTTGCGCATGGCGGCAGATTCGTTGAATTGGCTCGTAGAGACATCCTGACCGAAGCGGAGATGGCAGCACTTCGTCCCGACGTGGACTACGCCATCTTGGAGCTCGACGTGCTTAAGAAAACCGAACCGGACTTGGTCGGGGAAGTTCTGCGCGAGGTTATGGAGCAAATATCGAAAGGAAAGGTCGCGCCCATAGTCCACAGTCGTTGGCCGCTCGCGGAAGCGGGCACGGCGTTGGGCTTCATGCGATCCGCCCGACATATCGGGAAGATCGTGTTGACGCCTCAGCCGCTCGCAAAAGGCGGGTTGCGTCAAGACCGCACCTACTTGGTGACTGGCGGACTCGGAGGCATCGGCCTCGCGGTCGCCGACTGGCTGGCTGACCATGGTGCTGGCACTATAGTGCTCAACGGCCGTCGTGAACCTGATTCAGAAGCGGAAGATGCCATCAAATCGTTGCGTAGCCGCGGCGTAAATGTTGAAGTTGAGTTAGCCGACGTGACCGACACGTCAGCGATCGATGCGATGTTAACGCGCATCGATACCAATATGCCGCCTCTCGGCGGTGTTATCCATAGCGTCGGTGTGCTGTCGGATGCCGCGCTGACAAATCAAACGTGGGCGAGCTTCGAGCAAGTGCTATGGCCAAAGATCATAGGGGCTTGGCACCTGCATAAAGCGACATTGGACCGCGATCTGGACCTGTTCATACTGTTCTCCAGCCGGGTCGGAGTGATGGGAAACCCAGGCCAATCAAACCATGCCGCCGCTAACGCATTTCTGGATCAACTTGCGGGTCATCGGCGCGCACTGGGTCTCCCGGGCCAGAGCATCGCCTGGGGGGCATGGTCCGAGATCGGTGAGGCCGCAGAACAGCGCGAGCGAATCGAGAGCCGACGCGCGGCCCTAGGTGGGCGATGGTTCACCCCGCAACAAGGCATCCGAGCACTCGAACAGCTCGTGAAGGAAGATACGACGACATCAGTCGTGATGTCGATGGACTGGTCAGTCTTCGAGGAGGCCGTGACAGAGCCACCTGCACTGGTAGAAGAACTGATCTCCTCAGATTCGTCTGACAGCAAGGCTGCAGATGCTTCATCTGAAGACCTGATGTCACAGTTGAGAGGAGCTCAAGCGAGCGAACGTGAAGACGTGTTGGTATCGTTCGTGCAGCGGGAGTTGCAAGCCGTTTTGCGGTTGACCTCTTCGCCATCGCCAACAGTTGGCTTCTTCGACTTGGGAATGGATTCCCTGATGGCCGTTGAGTTGAGGAACCGTTTGAATCGAGCATTTGATGGTGAATACGTTGCTTCGAACACCATTGTTTTCGACTACCCGAACGTATCGGAAATGGCCCGCCACCTTGCGGAGGAGCTAGGCGACATCGGTGAAGAGAAGCAGGTATTCTCGATTGCCGTCGCATCGACGCCCGAGCCCAGTGTAGATTTGCAGCGCAACCAAGATGGAATCGCCATCGTGGGTATGGCTGGACGCTTCCCAGGCGCTGATAATCTTTCGCAGTTCTGGGAGATGCTGGAATCTGGAACGGACGCGGTTACCGATGGACGTCGGGATACTGGATCTTGGGAAGGCGCGGTTGGAGATCCAAACGCTGATGACCTCGCCTATCGAAGAGGTGCGTTCCTATCCGATATCGACCTATTCGATTCGAGGTTCTTCAGGATTTCTCCTATCGAAGCCAGGTTGATGGACCCCCGTCAGCGCATGTTGCTGGAGACGAGTTGGGAGGCGCTTGAGGATGCGGGGATCGATCCAGGCGGGCTGAGAGGGAGCCGAACCGGAGTCTATGCAGGCGTAGGCGGCAGCGAATATCGAGATTTGATCGAGGCCAGCGGAAGGGCGGACAGCTATCTCGGAACAACGGGAAGTGTGACTGTGGGAAGAGTTGCCTTTGCTTTGGGTTTAGAAGGCCCTGCATTGCCGGTGGACGCCGCGTGTGCTTCATCGCTCGCATCAGTGCATCAAGCCGTGGCCGGTCTACAGCACGGAGAAGTAGACATGGCGCTCGCTGGTGGTGTCAACTTGGCTCTGTCGCGTCCGGTCTCGCGCTTCATGATGGATGTTGGTATGCTCTCGCCAACCGGCGTTTGTTGCCCCTTCGATGCCGACGCGAATGGTTACGTTCGTGGAGAGGCTTGCGGCATGGTTGTGTTGAAGCGGTTGAGCGACGCCGAGGCTGATGGCGACCGTATCTGGGCGATAATTCGTGGATCCGGAGTCAATCAGAACGGGGCTAGTGCCGGTCTTACAGTCCCGAACGGGCAAGCTCAAGAACGTGTGATGCGCGAAGCTCTCGTGCAGGCTGGGATCGCACCATCCGAAGTCGACTACTTGGAGGCTCATGCCACAGGTTCTCAATTGGGCGACCCTATCGAGTTGAACGCGGCCGCGTCAGTGTACGGTGAAGGACGCGACCAGAATCAACCGTTGCTAGTCGGATCTGTTAAATCGAATCTCGGTCACACGGAGTGGGCCGCCGGCGTCACGGCGTTGATAAAGACGGTTCTTTCGATGAATGAGGGAGTGATTCCGAAGCATCTGCATTTTGAAGACCCGAACCCTCACGTCGAATGGGACGAGTTGCCGGTAAGAGTGGCATCAGACAAAACGGAATGGCCCAACGGAACCAGTCGAGCACCGATCGCTGGAGTCAACGCGTTTGGCATGTCTGGAACCAATGCCCACGTTTTGATTGAAGGCTATCGGGACGCCGACGGGTCGAATGGCTTGGCGAAGTTGCCGATTGGAATCCCGCAGAACATTTCAGTTTCAACGAACGGGGTGCCTCAAGGCACTGTGGGCGACGATCAAGTGGATGACAAACCGCGGGCAGTTCGTCTCCTGCCACTGTCCGGAAGATCAGCTGAAGCACTTCACGACCTTGCGATTCGTTACGTCGACCTACTGGAGGCGCAAAACGAAGCGGTTTCGGACGGTTGGTTGTCGGATTTGGCGTGGACCGCGGCAGTCGGCAGGAGTCATTTCGAACATCGCGCTGGTGTCGTCTTCGACGATGTCAAATCTTTGTTGCGCGGATTGAACCATGTGGCGGATAATAGCGTCGCCGATAACGAAACCCCTGAGCGTGCGGCTAGGAGAATGGCCTCCATCTACCTTGGTAATGGAGCACGGCGTCTCGACATTGCCAAAGAGCTTTACGAAACTGAACCGGTAGTGCGTTCCATTTTCGATCGGTGCGAATTGGTGTACCTAGAACTACGCGGAGATTCCTTGCTGGATCTGTTGAGCGACGAATCGTTTAGTGCGACAGACGATCCGGCTATAGTCGCACCTGTCGCGTATGCGTTCGACTGTGCCTTAACCGCGCTCTGGTCCAGCGTAGGAGTAAACCCGAGGCTAGTATTCGGTGGTGGACTTGGTGAGGTGAATGCGGCGCAAGCGGCGGGGATGTTCAATCTTGAGGATGGTCTGCGACTGTCAGCCGCACTCGGTATGCTGTCGGCTGCGAGAGCAGGGGTTGAGTCGTTCGAGGGTGCGTCGGAAGCGTTGAACACAGTCTTGAGCCAAATCGCGTGGTCAGAGCCGACGATCCCGTTGCTCAGTGCCTCAAGTGGAAGAGAAATCAGGGGTGACGACTTGATGGATGCAAGACATTGGTCCAATCAACCCGATCAGGTGCTGGCGTCTGACGCGATTCAACGAGAGTTAACCTCAGCACAGGTGGATTTGGTATTGCAATTTGCCCAAGAGATCGATACAAGGATGCATTCGGATTGGTCCTCAGTGATAGGCGCTTTGGATGGTTCGATAGATAGCGAGAACGACCGGTATTTGAACGGCGCATTCGTCAATGCAATTGCGAAGGCATACGAATCTGGTCTCGAGTTGAGTTGGGAAGGATTGTTCGCCGGCGAAAATAGGCGCCGAGTGGCGCTGCCGCTGTACCCCTTCCAGCGTCGTCGGCACTGGTTCTAGAACGACGTGCACTGGGGACAGTTCTCGCCGCAAAAAGGCGATAAAAGTGCTTAATCTCCTTTCAATTTAGAGGTGACGCAATTAATTGCTACAATCGCTCTTTAGCGCCAAGAAAATAACAGGAGGGTAAATACCCATGGCATCCACAGCGGATCGACTCCGTGCAATGGTGAGCAATAATCTGGAAGTTGACGGAAAGCCGGTCAATGTAGGGGACAATTTGAACGTTGGCCTTACCGACCTCGGCGTTTCGTCGGTTGACGTAGTGGCGTTCGCGAAACTGGCGAACGACGAGTTCGACTTGTCGCTTACAGTCGAAGATTGCGCGAACATCCCGACCTTGCAGGCATTGGTCGATCGGATAGACGGCTAAAACCGACAACCTGACTGAAATTCGGTCCGTCGCAACGATTGGCCTTCGCCGAGTTATGGTGTTGGTCGTCGTCGCGACGGATCAGTATGAATTCTCAATATTGACTAGTTGATTCGCAGATATGCTTCCCGTTGATGAGCGGTGGTGGCGGGAATACAGATCGATCGATGATGTGGTTGTCTACAAGGTGGACGTGTCGGAGGATGAAAGTCGCGAAGCATTAGCGATACGTATGCTCGACGAGGAAGAGTCGGAGCGATCGCAAAGGTTCGTTTTTCCGGGTCCCAAACGCCGCTTCGCTTTGTGTCGGGCCGCTCTGCGTTCAATTCTCTGCCTACGCATAGGATGCTCGAATGATGATCTGAAATTTGGGGCGACTGATCAGGAAAAGCCGTACGCACTCATCCGGAACGAACCCATTCAATTCGGATTCAACGTCAGTCACAGCGGCGATTACGGTTTGATTGCAATAGGTGAAGCGCCAGCCTTGGGTGTGGACGTTGAATTTCGCAGGCGCCACCCAAACCTCGATCTACTGGTATCGACAGTCCTTAGCCCCGACGAGAAAGCGCAAATCGAGTCGGTCAGCAATCTCGGAGAAAAGAACAGCCTGTTCTTCGATTTTTGGACAGTCAAGGAGGCGGTGCTAAAAGCGGTAGGTGTAGGAATGTCCGGACCGGAACCAAGCGGGATCGAAGTCCCTCGCGAGATGAGAGAAGGCAGTCGTAGTTGCATCACTCAGTTTAAGCAGATCAGCGAGTGTAATTGGCGGTTGGTGAATCTGGGCACTGCAAAGTTCGCAGCCGCATTGGCGTATATGGTTGATTGAATGCAACTGGATTCGGCTGTATTTCAGTATCAGTAGATGACTACGAATTCCAACAGAGTATGGAACCTGCCCGAACCTCACCAGACCGTGGATGTGCAGGTCGATGAGGACACGAAGATCACGTTGCGGCGGCACGGCAACCCCGACGGCCCACGCCTTGTCTTGAGCCACGGCAATGGTCTCGCCATAGATCTCTACTATCCCTTTTGGTCTTTGTTGCTCGATGATTTCGACTTGGTGGTCTACGACTTGAGAAACCACGGCTGGAATCGTGTAACCAGCATGAAGAAACACACGATGCCGGACTTCGCCAGCGATCACGATCTCGTCGTTGACGGCATCGACAGACTGTTCGGAGCGAAACCTAAGGTCGGGGTCTATCACTCGGTATCCGCTCTTGCGATGCTTTTGACCCCAAACAAGGGTACCCAATTCGATGGATGGGTACTATTCGATCCCCCGCTCTGCAAACCCGGTCGAAGTTACTTCGATTTCGACGAAGTCGCTGAGAGAGTCGCAACGCTGGCGAGGCAACGCGCTGCTCGCTTCAAAACCCTGGAAGACCTATCTTCAATCCTTCCCTATCTGCCCAATTTCCAAAAGGTTGTCCCCGGTGTGCCTGATCTGTTCGTGAGGACTACGCTGAGAACCACAGATGATGGGTCCGGTTTCGAGCTGCGTTGTCCGAGAGAATACGAGGCCCAAATCATCGAGTATGCCAGCGTGTATGCGGTCTTGATAAATTTCGCTTCTTACAAATGTCCGATGAAGGTGATCGGGGCAGACCCTACTTTGCCGTACTCATATCTGCCCACGCTCGACCTCAGCGATGCGATCGGCGTCGACTATGACTTCTTGCCAGAGGCAACACATTTCCTCCAACTGGAGCAGCCGGAGGAGTGCGTCGAGACGATGCTTGAGTTCGTCGATCCTATCCTGCGACCATGATGGTCAGGATGTCTACATTTTGGTACTTCTGATGTCTGACAGAAGACGCGTAGTGTCGTAGCAGGCGAAACGAAATATCGGATGGATCAACGGTTTCGGGTTCGTCTTCAAGATAGGCTAGACGGTCCTCGATGTTAGCTTCATCGGAGACGGTGGTGAACTCCAATTCCACGGTTCCGTTTTCGGAGCGCGCTGTGATAATCAACCGCGACGGATTGGGAGTCTGATCTGAATGTACGGATGACAATACGGCCAATGCCTCTTCGCCGGCAGACCGGAGCCTTTGGGTCGATTCGGTTTGCCAATCCATATCAGTCGCTACGCCTTGCAGGAACTCATCGATTTCACGCAGCGCCGACGATTCCAGAGCGGTTTGAAGACGCTTTGGCCGCGGTCTGGAAAGATCTACGAATGTGGTCAGAACGATTGCAGTGGCGGCTCCCACGGTGATGCCGTTACCAAGCATGATGCCCCAAGGACCAGGGATGAAGTCGGCCAACAGATTGTGTTGCTGCATGACGAGACCCACAGCGAACGAAACGCCTGCAATCAACGACTTCTGCGGATCGAACCCCGCGCGCACTAGAGTTTGAATGCCCTCGATGAAAAGCAAACCGATCGCGACGATTAGGAAACCGCCCATCACAGGTCCGGGTATGGTGAGCAAAGCCCCAGTTATCTTCGGGAACAGCGCTAGAGCGAGCAGTATGACTGCGGCACCATAACCCACAATTCTGGCCGCGTTCCCCGTGACGTTTATAAGCGGGACGGTCAAGGACGAGTACGTGCTAGTCGGAGGGGTTCCTGCAACGCCTGACATCAGTATTCCAGTGCCGTTGGCGTAGATTGAACCTTGGATGAGCCGGAAGTCGGTGGCTAGGGGTCTTCGTCGAGAAACGCGTTGGACAATCATTCCGTCGCTGATGTTCTTGATCGCTTGCAACAGCGTGACGATTAGGAACAACGGCAGCAAAGCCCAAAAACTCCAGCCAGGGGTCAAGTCCAAACCAGGAATCTCCAGATCCGGGAAACCGATCCAAGAAGCCGAAGTGAGAGGTTGAATATCGTATATCCCGAATAATGCGGCGGCTACGCAGCCAGCGACGATGCCGAGAGAGATCGACCAAGGACGTACGAGACTCGGTGCGCGCAGAACGAGGACGATGGTGGCAAATACAGTTACGGCAGCGACGACCGTGCCAGTAGAAGCATGTGCCGTTTTAGGGGTGTCCAAGATGAGATTCAGAGCAAATGGAAGTATCAGCGCCGCGATCAGCATGAGTACGGTTCCGGCAACCGTGGGCGTGATGACCCGACGGAGGAGAGGCAACCAAGCCGCAACGGCGTAGTAGAAGATCGCTGAAACAACGATCAGACTCGCGAGCATCGCCGGGCCGCCTTCAACTAGCGCAATGATCGAGATAGGTATGTAGTTGGTCGTGACGCCGCAGACGATCAATTGCCCACCGCCCAAGCGACCGATCTTGGAGGCTTGGAGCGCCATCGTAATGCCGACGATCACCAACGTGGCGAAGGATGCCCATATAAGGAAGCTTTCTCCTTGACCCGAAGCTCGAATGGTGATTGCTACCACCAGAATCGTAGGTGCCAAGACAAGAGTCACCGCCTGAATCGCAGTTCCAATCAGAACCCAAGGTGGACATTTTTCGTCCGGCTCGTAACGGAGTGTTGACATCTCAAAAATCGTTGCGAACCTTGACTGAATTGCCAGTGCGCAGCGACTCCCAGCAGGCTAGACCTGTCGAGACCACTCTCGCACCTTCTCGCACTCCCACCCAGGGCTGCGTTCCGTTCTGGATGCAGTCCGCCATGTGACGCATCATGATGACCATCTCGCCCGAGTGACCAGCGTGCGGCGGCAGCTGAGTGCGATACTCGCGCTGCGGCAGATCGCCATCAGCGTCCAACGTCTTCACGTTGTCGCGGATCGTTCCCTTGGTTCCGTACACCGTAAGGCTGTTCGCCCTCTCACCTGCCGGATGAACCATACCAAGCAGGTTTGCCACGCGTCCGATCTTCCCGTCCGTGAATTTGACATTGATGAAGAAGCAGTCTTCCTGCGGATACTCCGGCGCGACTCCGCTACGCAGACCCACACAGTGGACCTCATCGATGTCACCCATGAACCAACGGAGCAGGTCTATGGGATGACAAGCGCCACCCATAATCAGGTCTTGAGGCATAGAAACACGCCACGGCGTTTGCTTGTACACCGGCCTCAGATCGTGCACATAGTGCGCTTCCGCCATGAATAGCTCGCCGATCTCGCCAGCGTCGCACGCGCGTTTCGCGTCGATGAAGTCCAGACGTCCGCGCATCGACTGTGTGACTAGTAGCACTAATCCTGTACGGTCCACGGCTTCCACCACGCTCTCGACCTCGTCCATGGTGTAGACCATGCCCTTGGTTACCATCACGTGCTTGCCATTCTCCAACGCCGTCAGGATCTGCTTGGCGTGGAGCGGTCCGGGCGTGTAAATGCCGACGATGTCGATGTCGTCGCGTGCCGCCAGTTCATCGAAATCGGTGGTGACCGCGTCGATACCGTGCTTTCTAGCCGCGGCGTCGAGTCTGGATTCGTTAACGTCGCAGAGCGCGGTTACACGAATCGGCAGTTCGTTATCGGGATTATTAGCCTGAAGCAGGGTATCGCCATGCCCCAACCCGGCTAGCCCTAATCTAAGTGAGGTCACGTCCTTGCTCCTTCAGCTTGTCGTAAACGGCATCCCAGCGCCCCGGCATGTCGTAACGGTTCATAACCGGTTTGAACCCTAACGAAAGGTATACATGGATCGCGGGAAGACGCCAGTCGTCAGTCCAAAGGGAGACGGACTGGCAGCCGAGGTGGACGAAGAATTTGGCAACCCCGGTACACGTCGCCTTAGCTAATCCCTTGCCGCGGTGGTCTGGATGGGTGACTACAAAGTCTAGGACGCCTTCTTCTTCCGGATTGCTGATGTCGGACGCATCGTCCGTGTTCCTGCTGGCGAACGTCCCCGCCACGACGCGACTTTTGTACTCGACCACTCGCGAACCTTCCAGACGTTCGACGTCCTCCAAATAGGCCAATACTTCAGTATCGTTCCACTGTTCGAATCCACATGCTTGAAGCGTCTCAGCCCAGCCGTTCTCATCGCCTGATCGGTATGGGCGCATCACGTAACCATCCGGCAGCGGAACATCTGGCAGACGGCATACCGATACCCCATCGATCGCCATGCGGAGCTGCTTTGGAGGAAGCGGCGGCATGGTGCAATCCTACATTTTCTAATCGTCTCCAAACATTCCCCAAAAATCCATGTAGAACATTTGCATTAACAATACATCCGTGCTATTATCTGAATCATGACCTGTACAGTCAAGAACATCGCCGCGTCGACGGACGCGGACGGAAAACCAACTCGTCTGCCGACGGACAATCAATGGAGAACGTGAAAGCAGTGACACTCGAAGACGCCGCCGCGAGAGCGGAGACGGGGCTAACATGCCACCCCGGACAGAGGCTGAGATACCGCCTCGACGCACCCGCGGCAGAGCGCGCGCCGACCCCCGCCCTCCTCGACAGAGGAAGGAAGTACCCGCCGAAGAGGGGAAACAGGGGCAGTGCCCGTTCGTCTTCGCAGGACACCGCCGAGACCGGCTCCTGCGGCGAAATCCGTCATCTCTGTTCAAATAGTCTGAACGGAAGCAGACAGACCGTCAAAGGCTCCCTGGAAGGCAGAACGGCACGGTCGCGATGCGCCATGCCCAATTCGCAACATGAACCGGACGGCGGAACTCCGCCGGAAAGGGCCGTGCAGCATGGAGCCGTTTCGGCAAACGTCTTCCCGCCGCGCCGCGCGGGAGAGGCTACGTCTCCAGCTCGGGTGCAACCGAGCGAAGTCGCAGGCAAGGCTGAATTCAAGCGTGCGACCGGCCGATGGACCGGTGCCAGAGGCGAGAGACGGAACAAAACACAGCTAGCAACACCCGTCCGCTGAAACGACGCGACGGTGTTCAAACACATCGAAATGACACAAACCAAACAAAAACCACCGACCCGAACGTCATACCCGCGCAGGCGGGTATCCAGAGGGGCCGGGTAGCACCGGCATCCGCGCCAACACCGCATCCCTCCCCATTTTGCGTCAGCAAAAGGGGGACGCGGCGAGCGCAGCGAGAGGCAGGGGGGCATAGCCCAGAGTGCACGACCCCCGTTTTCACGCGTCTGATCCACAATCACACAGAGCTTGCTGAACCCGCGATCAGAGCAGAAATAACGCCGTGGTCAGTACGAGAGTCACAGAAAAGGACCAATGTTGAGATAGACGCGCCTCGACACCTCAACGAAACCGAGTTTAGCGGCTATGTGCAAGGACGCTTCATTATCCTCGCCTGCGCTCCAAACGGGTGTCCGCCCTAACTCTTGGACGCCGCGCGCCACGATCGACGCCGACGCCGTTGCGAAACCCATCCCTCGCCAAGCGTCATCGGTATACACACCGATATCACCGTAGCTCGCGGTCACGGCGTTCGTGTGCGCGAGGGATACCAACCGCCCTTCCACCACGGCACCGACAGCTAGCCCATTCACCAACAGATCCTCGTAAGTCTTGAACCCCAATCTGTGCGGATCTTTTCGAAACTCAGCTAGAAGACCAACATCGCATATCCCTAGCTGGCGGACCTCTGGCGCTATAAAACTGTTAACTCGCCGAGTCAGCGTGTGATACACGTCGCCATACTGTCGGACCCGGACATTCGTCTCTTGCTGAATAAGCGAGGACAAAGAGTCGGCCACATCTGGAGGCACGTTCGGCGACATATCCGATTGATCCCACTTGTCGAGCTGACTCAGCAACTCCCAAAGACTGAACGCATCATTCCCAAAACACCACGGCTCATCCAGCCAAGGGTGCGACTGGACGACCACCGCGTCGAACTCCGGTATCGAACCTGCCACGTAGACATCAGCAATACCACGCTTCGAGAGATGTACCGGAATAACGGTTTCAGGTGTATCGCCTAAAGCATCGGCCACTAGATCGAGATCTTTCTGTATCCGCACGAGACGCATGAGATCATCGTACGCCGTACATTCGCATCAGTGCCGCGTAAGTCCCATCTCGCTGTGCATCACAGGAGTCGACAAAAAGGCACCCATGTCGACACTCCCGAACCGAGCCGGGTTGTACATCTCAGTGTCGATGCTAGTACCACCGTTCACGACATGTTCAGCGAGTAGCAACCCGGAAACCGGATTGTAGGCGAAACCGCCAGAGTGGAAGTGCGCTCCTACATAGAGGCGGTCGATGCCCGGCACTGGCCCGATAACCGGCTTCACATCGTGTGCCAAGCTGATCAGCCCAACCGTGTGATAGTCCCACTCGGCACCTTCCAACAGAGTGGTCCGCTTAACCAGGTTTTCCTCGATGAATGGCAGCGCGTCAGGATGCGGCTCTAGCTCTGAGACGTCAAACTCCGGTCCGTCCATCTCGTACGCGGCGACGTCAATGGAGGTGCCCACCAGTAGCCGGTTGTCGTCTGTGGGCCGGACGTATCCGTTGAGGATGTGATCGTTGACCGCGGGTAGCCGTGGGCGTGATTGAAATGGCTTAGTGACAAACCGCTCGTGCACGAAGTTCTTGTACGGGATGCGAAATCCAACCAGCGACAACACATGGTTCGTCCACGCGTTTACGGCGCAAACGACGGCGTCGGCTCGGATCGTACCATTAACCGTCGTTACTTCGCGTACTCTGCCATCTCGCACCCCGAAACCGATCACGGGTTCATTCTCTCGGATATCGACACCTATGTCCTCTAACTTGACCCTGAGAGCAGCAATGTAATGGTGCGGTTCGGAGAAGCCAGATCTGTGGTCAAGGATGCCGTAGTCGCTATCTGTTGATTTGAGATCAGGGAAGCGCTCGCCGATCTCGGCACCGCGGAGGATGTCGAATTCTCCTCCGTTTCGAAGCCACATTTCACGGAAGGCCGCATTCTGGCTGAAGACTTCCTCCGTGAAGAGATTCAGGCATCCGACTTGGTGGAAATGGTATCCATCTAGGATTCGGCTGAACCGCTCGAAAATGTCAAGGGCAATCGCCCGGGCGCGCACCTCCGTCACGGTGCCCATCAGCATCGTGATGATTCCGCCCGATTGCAGACTCGAGCCGCCACCCACCGTGCCCTTGTCGATCACAGTGACTGACTCCACTCCCTTTTCGACAAGGTGGAAAGCAGTGCTGAGTCCGGTTACCCCGGCTCCGATGATGACAACGGCTTCTGGTTTGCTGGAAGGCACGGGCAACCATTCTATTCTTACCGTCTCGCGAAACCCTGTAACCGTCGTATTGCGGCGTATAATTCGCGCGGTAGCTGCCTGAGTTGGCGCACTCATCAACATCTATAACCGTGTGGAGGAAATGGGATGCCTGGAAGAATGAATACATACCGACCGCCTATCATGGGCACTTCCCACATGGTCTCGGCGGGCCACTACCTCGCCGCAGCCGCGGGATATCGCATCTTCGAAGAAGGCGGCAACGCCATCGACGCGGGGGTAGCCGCAGGTATCGCCATTAACGTGACGCTACCTAGCGCCACCAATTTCGGCGGAGTCGCGCCCATCGCGATCTACGATGCCGCATCTGACGAAGTCATAACCATCAGCGGACTCGGTCGCTGGCCCCGAGCCGCAAACATCGAATACTTCAACGAGCACCACGACGGTCAGATCCCAATCGGAGTTCTGCGAACAGTTGTGCCCGCCGCGCCAGACGCGTGGCTGACCGCCATCGCCCAGTACGGCACGATGACCTTCGAGCAGGTCGTCACTCCCGCGCTAGAGCTTGCAGAAAACGGATTCCCGGTGTCGGCATATCTCTGCGAAGGATTGCAGTCGAACGAGGACGATCCCGAAGGCGGATCTGCGATGTGGCCCTCGACTCGGGAGATCTACATGCCTAACGGAAGGCCTCCGCACGTCGGCGAAATCTTGGTACAGGCCGATCTGGCACGCACATTCAGGCGATTGATCGAAGCAGAGCAGGGCGCATCACATCTGGGCAGGGAAGCGGCGTTGCGGGCTGCGCGCGATCGGTTCTACCGCGGCGATATCGCGGAAGAGATGATCGCATTCTCCGATAGCCAAGGCGGTTGGATCACGATGGAAGACTTGGCAGAATTCTCGGTCAAGATCGAACCTCCAGTCTCGGGACAGTTCCGAGAATACACGGTCTACACCTGTGACGCTTGGTGCCAAGGCCCGGTGGTAGCGCAGACACTACAGATGCTCGAAGACGACGACCTCGCAGCGATGGGGCACAACTCGACTGAGTACATCCATCTGGTGTCGCAGGCTCTCGACCTCGCATACGCAGACCGCCACGCATACTACGGAGACCCCGATCTCGTTGACGTACCAATGAAAGGGTTGTTGTCGAAAGGCTATACCCGGTCTAGACGCGCTGACATAGACATGGCAGACGCGTTTCCCGAGATGCCGGAGCCCGGCAACCCGTGGCCTTACCAAGGCGTATCGCGCAACGGCGCGCCAGCTGTTGCAATGGCAGGAGCGGCGGGGAGAAGGTTGCAGGACACGAGCTACGTGTGCGCGGTCGACCAGTGGGGCAACGCATTCTCGGCGACGCCCAGCGATCCGCTCGCACCGAGTCCTATCGTTCCGGGTCTCGGAATCCAGATGTCGTCACGAGGTTCCCAGACATGGCTCGATCCGGAACATCCATCTGCGCTTCAACCATGGAAACGGCCGCGGCTCACCCCGAACCCGGCAATCGCCTTCAAGAACGGAAAACTATTGATGCCGTTCGGAACGCCGGGTGGCGACACTCAATGCACGTCGATGGTGCAACTGTTCCTCAACGTTGCGGTTCATGGCATGAACCCGCAGAAGGCGATTGAGGAGCCGCGCTTCGCCACTTGGAACTTCCCCAACTCGTTCTGGCCGCACACCTACTTGCCCGGGCGTTTAGACCTCGAAGGTCGCGTAGATTCAACGGTCGCCGCGGAGCTTGTCGGCCTAGGTCACGATCTGCACGTTCTCGACAACTGGACGCCGACCGGCGGCGCCATGACCGCGATCACGGTTGACCACGAAACGGGCGTGCTGTCCGGAGGCGCAGACCCGCGCAGGGACAGCTACGCCATCGGAAGGTAGCGATATCGGTGATGCCTCATCTCGACGCCAACCTAGCGTTCGTTCCCGCGACGGAGCTATTGGAGTTAATCGCTGATCGCGAGGTTTCGTCCACCGAACTCACCGAGCTATATCTAGCGCGTATCGAAAAACTCGATCCGCAACTCAACGCTTACGTGACCGTCACGCCCGATCTCGCACTAGAGCAGGCGGCAAAAGCGGACGAAGCAACCGCGCGTGGCGAGAATCTCGGACCGTTGCATGGACTGCCGGTATCGCTCAAAGACCTCCAGATGACTAAAGGCGTCCGAACCACCGGCGGCTCACTGGCGTACAAAGATCGCGTTCCCGAAGCCAACGGCACCAGCGTTCAGCGCATCTTGGACGCGGGCGCGGTCATGCTCGGCAAGACAAACTCTCCCGAGTTCGGACACCTCGGAGCTACCGAGAATAGACTCGGTAAATCCTGCTGGAACCCGTGGAATCCCGAACGGACCTCCGGCGGATCGAGCGGCGGAGCCGCAGCCGCAGTTGCTGCTGGTCTATGCTCAGTGGCAACAGGAGGAGACGGCGGAGGATCAATTCGAATTCCAGCGAGTTTCTGCGGGACGTACGGGATCAAACCAACCCAGGGTCGGGTGTCCAGCTATCCAGGCGTCGACGGGACACCCACGGTCAATCTGTTGGCCCAACAGGGACCGCTATCGCGAACCGTTGCAGATTCCGCGATGCTGCTTCAAGTCATGTCGGGCTACGATCCTCGAGACATCGGATCGATGCGTGCTCAGGTACCCGACTTCATTGCTGCCCTCGAACGAGACATTGCAGGACTGAAGATCGGATGGAGTCTCGGATTCGGTTACGCAGCCGTAGACTCGGAGGTCGCTCAATCTGCCGAAACCAGTGCCCAAGTTTTCGAAGAACTGGGATGCACAGTCGATGAATCTGATCTCGCCTTAGATTCCCCGTTCGAAACTTGGATCACATTCTTCGCTTTGAACGCAGTCGCTGCGTACGGTCATTTGTTGGATGACCACGAAGACCAGCTCACGTGGTACATTCGCTGGTCATTAGAAAGAGGATCGAAGTTGAGTGCCGTCGACTACGCACGCGCGCTGGCGGAGCGAGACAGAATGATCGATCAGTTCTGGGCGCAGTTCGACGAATTTGACCTGCTGCTTTCACCGACCATGGCGACTACCGCGTTCCCCAACGAACAATATCCAGAAAAGATCGGCGGCAGGGAACCGACCACCGTCCCGTTCTGGGGATTCCTTCCGCACACCCATCCCATCAACACCATCGGCTTCACAGCCGCCAGCGTTCCATGTGGCTTCGATTCCGACGGGATGCCGATCGGACTCCAAATCATCGGCAAACCTGGTGACGAAGAGACGGTGTTGGCGGCATCCGCGGCGTTCGAACGAGCCCGACCTTGGGCGCATCTCCGCCCGTCGGTGTCGTGATGGGTGTTTAGCGGTTACGATTCTCCCTAAACCAAGAGTTACCCGCGTCGACGGTCCCGCTACCTGATCGACGTCCCAAAAAGAGACGAGCATGCCAAATCTAGATGAAAACCTCGCCTTCGCATCCGCGACCGAACTCCGGGCGTTAATCGCCGACAAGGAGATCTCGTCAACCGAACTCACTGAGTTATACCTGTCGCGCATCGAATCGCTCGATGACCAGCTTCATTCATTCATCACGGTCACACCTGAGATCGCGCTGGATCAGGCCGCCAAAGCAGACGTCGCAACCGCAAAAGGCGAAAGTCTCGGACCCCTCCACGGTCTCCCCATCTCGATCAAAGACCTCCAGATGACGAAAGGCGTTCGCACGACTGGAGGCTCGTTGGCATACAAAGACCGCGTCCCCGATGCCAACGCGGCGTACATCGACAACATCTTCGACACCGGCGCCGTCATGCTCGGCAAGACCAACACCCCCGAATTCGGACATCTAGGCACCAGCGACAACCGGCTCGGCCCTCCATGCGGCAACCCTTGGAATCCTGAGCGGACATCGGGCGGGTCCAGCGGCGGAGCAGGTTCCTCACTAGCCGCAGGTCTCTGCGCACTAGCAACTGGCGGAGACGGCGGCGGATCAATCCGAATCCCCGCCAGCTTCAACGGTGTCTATGGCATCAAACCAACGCAAGGACGCGTATCCAGTTACAGCGGAACCGACGGCCCGCCAGCCGCGAACCTCTTCAGCCAACAGGGCCCTATGTCGCGCACCGTTGCCGACTCTGCCATGCTCCTCGAAGTCATGGCTGGCTACGACCCACGAGACTCAAGCTCGATGCGAGATCCCGTTCCCGATTTCAACTCGGCAGTCAGACGCGACATCGAAGGGCTCAAACTCGGATGGAGTCTCGGATGGGGTTACGCCGCAGTCGATCCCGACGTGGCTCTGGCCGCCGAAGCCGGTGCCAAGGTCTTTGAAGAACTCGGATGCACCGTTGATGAGTCAGATATCGCCCTCAATGCACCGTTCGACACCTGGTACGTCCTGTCAACATCGAGCGCAATCGGCGTCAACGGCCATCTGCCCGAAGATCAGTTGACTTGGTACGTCAATTACGGACTGGAGTACGGACGCAAACTAACCGTCATCGATTACGGACGCGCCTTAGGCGAACGAGACCGCATGATCCAGCAATTCTGGGACCAGTTCGACAAGTTCGATCTCTTGCTATCTCCCACGATGGCAACGACGGCCTTCGAGCACGAACAATACCCCGAAGAGATCGGCGGCGAACCAGCAACTTGCATCCCATGGTGGGGCTACCTGCCGCACACGCACCCCATCAACACCATCGGCTTCACCGCCGCCAGCGTCCCATGCGGCTTCGACTCCGACGGGATGCCGGTTGGGCTGCACATCGTCGGCAAACCGGGTGACGAAGAAACCGTTTTGGCGGCATCAGCAGCATTCGAAAAGGCTCGGCCATGGGCGCACATCAGACCGATGGTGTCGTGAATGGACTCGTACCGATACGAGACTCCCATCGATGAGCCACTAGCCAAAGAGCTTTTCGCTTTCTGGGAAGATATCTTCGGACCTGAAGACCCAGACATCCCCATCGGCGTCTTCCGAGGAGAAGAAGCTGAACACAACCGCCACCTCGTTCTCGCAGAGCGCGATGCCGACACCCTCGCAGGCACATGCGGCATCATGACCCCGCATGCCAACCCCGAGTTCGCCGGAATCGGAGAAGTCGCAACGCGACCGGATTACCGAGGGCAGGGCATCGCGGGTCGACTTTGTCGTCAAGCATTGGATGAATTCGCATCAAACGGCGGCGAAGCGGTCTTCCTCGGCACCGAAAACCCCGCCGCGGCTCGCATATATCAACGCTTAGGCTGGCGCAAGATAGCGAACTCCACGGTTTACGTCAACATCACCAACGGCGACTCGCCGGAAGAATACCTAGCCGATTACTTCCGCACACCCTCATCCGTCAACATTGTTACGGGCGACGCCTCCCTCAGAGTGCCCATGATCCCACTTCTGCTTACGCCGCACGACTCGCAAGTTCTCGACGGCAACCTCCCAACTCCCATGATCTCCACTCGCTACGCCGAGCAGAACTCCTGCATGGGGCTATGTCGCAAGTACTACTACCTCGTCAAGCGCGACAATGCCGAGTGGTTTGCGGCGAAAACGAGCGATGGACGATTGGTTGGAATTTCAACTGCCTGGATCGACACCAACGGCGTATGCCATGTCGATGGTTTCATTCACGCACGGTTTGACGACTCCTACAGCGCGCTGATCAGCGCGGCTATCGATTGGGGGACGAAGCAAGGAGCCGTTCAGATCGCCTCGAAACTCTCAGTTGAAGACGAAGAGAAGCAATCGAAGTTTCAGGCGATCGGTTTTAGCGCTGGACCCAATGATGGCGCTTTCACCATCGGCGACCGCGAGGTCAAAGCGATCAAGATGTCGCTCTGATCGCGGTGTCGATATAAGTCTCCTGCCCGGTACCAAGAGACATTCGGCGAACCTGATCGATCGAAACGAATTCAGATCCGATTTCATAACCATCTACCTCCATCAGTTCAGGGTGGTATTTTCCCGGAATGCCCGCATATACGACATGGAGGAAGTCGGGTTGGACCCTTTGTCCCTCAGACATCGGGCGGACATTGGCGAAGTGCAAAACCCCTATCGGCGTGCAAAATGACAAGCTCCAACCAGTCTCTTCAATGACTTCTCGCCGCATCGCGTCTTCGGGCGTTTCGCCAGCCTCCAGTTTGCCGCCAGGAATGATGTGGACCCCCCCGTCACGATCTTGGACCAAAAGCACGCGGTCGCCATCGATCACGACTGCCCGTGCGGATGACACGTATCTGAGGGGCGGCATCTTGTCGGTCAGATAACACGAAATCCGCACAGTCCCGAACGACTCCCAGACTTGCGTTTCTTCCTCAAATACCGTCAGCGGAGATAAGAATTCTGCAAGGTCGTCATCCATCTTCTCGTGTCTCTCTCTGCACGTTTGCGGCGCAATCTATCGCGACAGCCGGGTCTCGATCTCCGAAACAATGCTCTCAACGATGAGGTCGATGCCGAGAGTCCCGTTAACGATGAGATCTGCGTCGGCTCTCATCCGATCTCGGAAGTGCTCATAAATGGGTTTGGCTTGAGCCTCGTATTCTGAAACCTCTCGCTTTGCGATTTCAAGGGATTCGTTTGCTGTGGATCCGATCGATTGCTCGATGCCTCTCTTGATCCGACGCGCCATTGCAACGTCCAATGGAGTGTCTATGAAAACCATCAAGTCAATGAATCGTCCCGAATCCGTGTGTGCTCTACCCAACGGCGCGTCAGCAACTACGAAACTTGCAGGTCGAATTGTCCGCCCATTCGCTGGGTAACGGATGCTCCGTCCTGATTTCAACGTTTGCAGGTGGCGGCTGAAAACCGAGCAATCATACTCATCGTAGTTCGCTCCGCGGCTGAACCATCGCTGTAGATCGTCTGGGTGGCGGTTGGTATCGTCGTAGTCGTCGAAATGTATCGCGACCGAGTCGCATAAACGCTTCGTCAGACGTCTTACAACAGCGGTCTTACCGCCACCGCTCACGGAACTGATGCCGATAACCGTTGCCTGTTTCACCGCCGGATCCGTCATTGCCGCAAGTTTTTAACCATCACGAACATTGGCTCCTCAATAGTCTCACTTGACCCATCATCGAGCTTGCGCTCCCAGCGCCCGATCACCGCATCGCCACATATCCAGTAACCCAAATTGCGGTACAAACGGATCGCCTCTTCGTTGTTGGTCGTCACCTCTAGATTGACTTCATCCAAATCTCGATCAGCGGCGATGGCTTCGACCGCCTTCACCAAAGCGGTGCCCACACCCTTGCGCCGGAACTCAGGACCGACATCTAATGCGAAAAGGCGCAACGATCCTCGCCTTCGAAAACGACCTCCTCCAATGCTCACAGTACCAATCGCCCGACCTTTTTTCACTGCTACAAGCAAAATACGTGCTCCGCTGACGCTGTCGTCAAACCTCTTCCAGATTTGCGCGGCACCGACCTCCGACCCGAGCGCATCAATCAATGAATCCAAATCCCGACGCGTAGCACTTCGGATTTCGATTTCATCGTTCATGACGAATGCGCGTTGCAAGACTCAATGATCTGTCAAAGTTCAACCTAAACGTTTCGAATGTGCGGATTTGCGGAGAACCTCCCGTAACTCCGCAACATGATCTACAACGTAATCGGGCGATTGAAGATCGTCCGGAAACCGCCTACCTCGCCGCACCCACGCGGCTTTCATTCCGAACCTCTTGGCTCCGTCGATGTCGGCTAGTGGGTTATCACCCACGAACAAGACGCGTTCAGCAGACGAAAGGCCGGCCAGTTCGAGTGCGTCTCGGAAAATCCTCGGATCCGGTTTCTTATACCCAGCAGCTTCCGAGACGATGATGAAAGGCGCGAGCTGATCTAGACTTGCTGCTCGAATCGCGACCTGCTGGCCGGTCGTGCTTCCATTGGTGACAATTCCCCATGGCACTCCTCGCCGATTGAGATCCGCCAGCAGACGATTGTTGTCCGCATCCGGTCGCACATGCTGTTTCATCTCCAAGCGGTACCAAGGTACCAACTGTTCAGGATCGAGTCCCGCTTCTGGCCACTCGGCCGCCCATTTCGAGAACATCACCAAACGGTCCACATAGCCATCTTCATCCCAACGTACCATCTTGGCGACAGCTTCATCCTGCGTCATCGATGTCGCGCCGCGCAGCCGTTCCTCGTAGAAGCTGTTGGCAAAACTAAGGAATGCGGCCTCACGGTCTATCAAGGTATTGTCAAGATCAAAAAGCAACCCGCGGATGTCGTCACCCAACTTACTCCTCCGATTTCAAAAACAAACAGTCGCCACTTTCATCAGTTATAACGTGGCTCAAAGACGGTCGAAACGCTCGTCTAAGATTGCAACATCAATTGATCAACCCGCCACAAGGGAGCCGGAACACATGACCCTCACCATCACCGAACCGACGCTCTCACCCTCCCTATTTCACCGCCACCTCATGGACACAGTGCAGCCCTCGATGGCTTACGACGGCGGTGATGTCGCGGAATGGCAAGCCAGACTACGGCCCAAAGTCCGCGAACTCGTCGGATTTCCTGAAGGCGAACGAATCTACCTAAACCCGCATTCCCTCTGGAAAAGGGACCACGAATACGGAACAATCGAAAAACTCATACTGAGCAGCGAACCAGGATCCGACATCCTCGCCTACCTCTGCCTGCCCGTTGACGCCGAGCCGCCGTACCCGTTCTTCATCTGCGTCCAAGGCCACACCACCGGGATGCATCATTCGATAGCGGTCGAACGGGACGACAACAGCATCCCTATGGCAATCGAAGGTGATCGAGATTTCGGCCTCCAATGCATGGCTCGCGGAATCGGCGCGCTCTGCATCGAGCAGCGCTCGTTCGGAGAACGTCGCGAGCGACACCAAGAATGGGTGTCGACTCATCCATGTCACGACGCCACAATGCAGGCGTTGATGCTCGGACGCCCCTTGATTGGCCAGCGCATCTTCGATGTCGATCGCGGCCTCGACTTCCTCGAAACTCGCGATGATGTCGACTGGTCGCGGATCGGGATCATGGGCAACTCGGGCGGAGGCACCATCAGCGTCTTTTCCGCCGCAATCCTCCCGCGCATCACCCATGCCATGCCATCCTGCTACTTCTGCACCTTCCGAGATTCCATCATGTCGATCTACCACTGCGCCGACAACTACGTCCCCGGACTGCTACCGTTCGCCGAAAATGCCGATGTGATGGGTTTGTTCGCGCCGCGTCCCGTAGTCGTGGTATGCGGCAAGGAAGATCCGCAGTTCCCAGTGGATGGGGTGCGTCGCGCGTTCGCCGACCTGCAGGAGATCTATCAAGCCGCCGGAGCTCCAGATCGCTGCCACCTAGTTGTTGGAGAAGGCGGCCACCGCTTTTACGCCGACGATGCTTGGCCGGTGATGATGCGAGAACTTCAATTCGTCACCTGAGCCGACACGAGCTGAGCGTATAAACCTCCACGCGCTAGCAATTGGTCGTGCGTTCCCCGTTCGACGACCTCGCCCTCGTTGAGGACTAAGATGGTATCGGCATCGCGTATCGTGGAGAGTCGGTGCGCGATGACGACCGTCGTCCTGCCGACCATCAATCGATCCAGAGCTTCACGTACAGTCGCTTCGCTGATGGCATCTAGGTGTGATGTCGCCTCGTCGAGTATCAGCACCGGAGCATTCTTGAGAATGGCGCGGGCGATCGCGATTCGCTGCCTCTGACCTCCCGATACCTGCATGCCGCGTTCTCCGACCCAAGTCTCGTAACCGTCAGGGAACGACTCGATGAATTCCGCCGCGTTCGCCTGTCTCGCAGCCTCTGCAACCTCCGCATCGGTGGCATCCTGACGTCCAAGTCGGATGTTCTCACGGATCGTGTTGTTGAAGAGATAAGTGTCTTGAGCGACGAGTGCCATGCGACTGCGTAGATCGTCGAGCTTGAACCTTTCGAGTCGATTGCCCTCCAATTCGATGGATCCTCGATCCGGATCCCAAAAGCGCATCATCAAATAGGCGATGGTAGTCTTTCCTGCTCCCGACCGGCCGACGATAGCCACGGTCTTGCCCGAACCGATGTCCAACGACACGTCAGCCAAAGCTTGCGGATCGCCCTCCGCGTAGGTGAATGCCACATCTTCAAATTCGACTGAGGGAGTCATAGCGGATTTCTCATCGGCAGCCGTAGACACACCCGGGCCATCCTTAACCGAAACAGTCTCGTCATGGATCGCGAGAATCCGGCGTGAGGCGGCTAGCGTCTCCATCATCTGCTTCATGGTCCGTGCCAACTCAGTCACCGGACTGAAAGATGCCAACGCGAGCACGCTGACCAACGGCAAGTGCGTACGTTCCAGTTGACCGTCCAGCACCAGCCACACGCCCATCGCCAAAACGGCAAGACCGCCTATGCCCATCATCGCTTCAATGAAGCCGATTTGAAACGCTTGAGACTTCTGGAACCTGACAAGGTGTCCGGCATAGTCCCAGCCCTTTTCGGACAACTCATCGTTTCGATCTTTGCCACGCCCGAATGCCGAAATTTCCCGCATCCCTTGAATGCTGTCCACCATGTAGGCGTGAATATCTCCCATCCTGCCACGAATTTCATCGCCAAGACGCTCAGTCCGTTCATTGGCAAAGTACGGACTCACCGCCACAGCTACGAGGAAGGGAGCCAATACCGCGGCGATCGGCCATGAAATCACCAACAGCGCCACAAGCAATCCACCCGGTATCAGGACCGCCACGATCATCGGCGACACGGCGTGACCGAAGAAATACTCCACCGTCTCGACATCTCCACCCACGACGCTGACAAAGTCGCCAGAGCGCCGCCGGACCATGTATGCAGGTGCCAACGGTTCCAGCTTTTCGTACAAGTCGATACGCATCTTCGCCAATAGCCGAAACGCCATGTCGTGGGCCTGCCACGTCTCCAGATAAAACATCAACGCGGATAAGGGGGCCAAAACACACACCGCAATCACCAAAGTCGTCAACGGCTCATCACGGAACACCGCGCCGACCAACAGCGCAGTGAGCGCGCCGAGAATGATCACAGAGCCGTGATTCAGCATTCCGAGGGCTACAGTAGCCAAGAACTGCCATCGCACCGGTCGGACCAAACCCAACAACCTCATCCACACCGCCAGGGATCGGATGTTGACTTCATCGTGATCATGCGACGTTCGATGTGCAGGCCCATGATGATGACCAGTCGAGGAGCGCGGCAGATCCGGCAAATCGTCGACTGATACTTGATGCCGAGTCGTATCAATCGCATCTGGAATCGGAGCGCCGACACTCTCGTCGGTCTGTTGCCGCATCAACCCGGCGTAAGTCCCGTCCGCAGCCATCAACTCAGCATGCGACCCGATCTCTACCGCTCGACCTTCATCCAAAACTAAGATGCGGTCGGCATTGATGACACTTGAAAGACGATGAGCAATCACCAGCGTCGTGCGATTCTCCATTAGCCTATCGAGCGCTTCTTGGATCACCGTTTCATTCTCGGCATCGACGCTTGAGAGCGCCTCGTCGAGCAGTAATATCGGGGCATTCTTCAATAGCGCCCGGGCAATCGCCAACCTCTGACGCTGGCCTCCTGACAGTCGGACCGCGCGTTCGCCGACCACCGTCTCATAGCCCTCCGGCAAACGCGTGATGAACTCGTGCGCATTTGCAACGCGCGCAGCATCCTCTAGTTCGGTCTGAGTAGCATCGGGTTTCCCGAATCGCAGATTGTCGGCAACAGTCCCGTGAAACAGATAAGTGTCCTGAGTGACAACCGAAATATTGTCTCTGATCGTGCTGAGGGGCAGTTCTCGCAAGTTATGACCACCGAGTCTTATTGCGCCTTCCTGTGGGTCGTAGAACCGATACATCAACCAGACCAGCGTCGATTTCCCAGCACCACTCGCTCCTACCACTCCGAGCGTTTCCCCATGTCGCAATTCAAACGACACGTTCTCCAACGCCGATCTATGCCCGCTTTCGTACCCGAATGTCACGCGATCAAATGTCACCTCTGGACTGATGTCCGGCACCGATCGATCCGCAACCGAAGTGGGCTCGACAATCGCCACGGGCTCATCCAGTATCCCGAATACGCTTTGCGCCGACGACAGCGTCGCCATCCCTTGGTGATAGAGGTTCACGAGCTCTCGCATCGGCCTGAATACCTCAACCCCTAGCATGAGAACGATCAACAGCGGCCGCAGCTCCATGTCGCCGTTGCTGACCCTGATAGCACCTACCGCGAGCGCAACCACAGCGCCAGTCGTCATGAACAATATCGATGTCCCGCTAGTCGCCTGATTCGCTGCAACCACACCCATCGTGCTCCGGTACAGATCGTGGACACGCTTAGCCAACTCTTTCCCGCGCTGCTTGCTCTGTCCGAACGATTTAAGCGTCGCCAATCCCTGCACACTGTCCAAGAAATCCGAACCCAGCTCCCCGTAAGATCGCCGCCGCCGATAGCTGCTCTCACGGTTCCACCGGTGGAAAATTGACGGCACTGCCAGCGTTGCTAATGCGAAAACGAGGAATATCAAGGCGATATAGATATCGAGCGTAACCATGTACGCAAAAATGGCGATCGGTGCAATCGCCGATACGATGATCTGCGACAGGTACTGCCCGAAGAAAACCTCCAATCGCTCGATCCCCTCAACGATCGTCAGCACAACGTCGCCTGTGCGATTCCGATCCGCGTACCCCGGGCCGAGTTTCAACAGGTGATCGTAGACATCGTGTCGCAACCCGATCTTGACGATGTTCGCGGTATGGTGACTGACCGCGTTCTGCCAATACTGAAAAAGGCTACGTATGACGATCAGCGCAGCGATCGTCAGTAGCGGCATCGCAAGCGCCGAAAAACTGGCTTGCCCAGCGAGTACACGGTAGATGACAACACCTGAAACTGCTAACCGAGATACGCCTGCGCCAACGGCGATGAGACCCAAAAGCGCAGCAAATACGATTCGGAGTCTTACACCCCGAGTGAGTTCAAAGAGTCGCCAGTCGAAATACATGATCGGGAAATCAGTCTAACTCGCAAACTCCGCGAAGTGGCCCTTCAACCGCGGGTAGAGGCGACGGTAACGTTCGTACGCCTCACCATAAGCGTCCGCGACCCTCGATCGCGGCGAAATCCGATCGAGCGGACGAATCCAAGCCAGACACGCCTCTTTGACTGTTGCGAAGCCCCCGGCTCCCACCGCCGCCAAGACCGCGGCTCCGTAGGGCGCACCTCCTGATGGCCCCACAGTGACCACTGGCACACCCAAAACGTCTGCCTGCATCTGACGCCAAATCGCACTACGAGCACCTCCTCCAACCGCTACCGACTCGGTCGCATCCACACCCAAACCGCGCATCAACTCAAGCGAGTCCCTCAACGCGAATGTCACTCCCTCCAACACCGCTCGCACGAGATGCCCTCTCTCATGACCAGAATGCAGACCCACGAATACACCCCTCGCGTTCGAGTCCGCATGAGGCGTCCGCTCTCCGGTCAAATACGGCAAAAATGTCAACCCGTCCGCACCCACTGGCACCGCATCTGCCTCAGCAATCAACTCCTCATACGACAATCCAACGCCGTCAGTCCCTAACAACATTCGTCTGAACCAACCCAACGCCGCGCCAGCCGACAACACCACTCCCATCAGGTACCACATGTCCGGGACCGCATGGTTGAAAGAATGTATACGCATACCCGGGTCCACTCGTGGCTGCCCGATCGGCACGACGACGGCGCCAGATGTTCCGATCGAAGTCTGCATCGTTCCTTCCGAAACCACGCTAGAACCGACCGACGCAGCGGCGTTATCTGCGCCTCCACCGACCACTGGGGTACCCACACGGAGACTTAGCATCTCCGCCGCGTCCGAAGTCAGTCTGCCGCTGATGCTTGCCGAGCCAACGACTGGCGGCAGAATCGACGGATCGAGCTCCAACGCCTCGACCATCTCTTCCGACCATCGGCTGTTCACAACGTCGAAAAGGAGCGTTCCTGCAGCATCCGACGGCTCCATCGCCTTCTCGCCAGTCATCAGCAGACGGATGTAGTCCTTCGCCAGAAGAAGCGTCCAGACCTTGTCGAAAACATCCGGCTCCTCATCGCGCGCCCACAACAGCTTCGGCGAAGTAAAGCCCTCAAGCGCCGGGTTGCCCACCATCCGACGCAACCCCGCATCGCCGACCTTGTCGGTGATATGTCGACACTGAGCCGTCGTGCGAACGTCGTTCCAAAGTATCGCTGGCCTTAGCACATTATCCGCCTCATCCAGCAGCACCGAGCTGTGCATCTGACCGGAAAGACCAATCGCCGCGACATCGCTCACACCAGCTTGCACGCAAGCGGCACGCACCGCATCGATCGTGCCTTGCCACCAGTCTGAAGGATTCTGCTCGGCCCATCCCGGCTGCGGCACCGATAGCTCCTGCGGCGACTCAGCATCGCCGACTACAGACCCCGACTCATCCACAACCAGCGCTTTGACCGCGGTCGTGCCGATATCGATTCCAAGATAGTGCTGCGGCATGACTTACTCCTAACCGAAGGCTACGGCATATCATAGACCGCACGCGGTTGAGTAATCACACAAAGGGAGTTCGGGCATGTATGTGGGAACCCAATACGGAGCGCGGCACGACACCGATATCAAGGTGCTGGCACAGTTAGGCGTGGAGCACGTCGATGTCACGCCAAAAGAACATTGGACCGACTGGACAGCCGACCTGCTCGCATCGTACCGTGAGAAGTACGCCAAATACGGCATCAACGTAGAGACGATGCACTCGCCACTCGGCTCCCGTGACGCCTTCAATAACGACATGACGTACCTCTTCCTAGGGCCAAGTGACGAGAAGGAACGCGAACTCGACAGCCTCTGCGAAATCATCCGCATGGCATCCCAAGCCGGTCTAAGAGGTCTTCTCTACAACATCACGATCTTGGGGCACCTGCGGACCCCTCAGCGGTACGGACGCGGGGGAGCCACGTTGTCGTCTTTCAAATACGCAGACCTAGATCAGTCGCTGCCAGAGTTCGAGGGCGGGGCAGCGGACGCCGACACGATGTGGGAGCGCATCGACTACTTCCTAGGACGCATCATGCCAGTGGCAGAGGAATACAAAGTCCAAATGGCCTGCCATCCGCAAGACCCCGGCATCAAGGACAACGAATACCGCGGAGTAGCCCGCGTCATGGGCACTGTTGAAGGTCTCAAGAAGTTCGAGGCGATGCACGAAAACCCCTACCACGGCTTCAACTTCTGCCAAGGCACCGTCTCCGAGATGCTCGAAAATCCGGGCGAAGAAATCTACGATGTCATCCGATACTTCGGTACCCGCAAAAAGATCTTCAACGTCCACTTCCGCAACATCAAAGGTGGCGTCCTAGACTTCGTCGAAGTCTTCCCCGACGAGGGCGATGTCGACATGCTAAAAGCCGCCCGCACCTACAAAGAAGTCGGCTACCCCTACATGCTCATGCCCGACCACGTTCCCGGCATCGACGGCGAAGAGGCAGGACAAGTCGGCTTTGCATACTGCTACGGCTACATCCACGCCATCATCCAAGCCGTGAATGCAGAAAGCTAACCTCGAACCTCACCCACCATCGTCGGCAAGCAGTAGATATCAGCCTGTGGGCCAGTCCGCAACGGCAGGTACAAGCTGGTCATCAACTCGGAAGGTGCGGTTCGAGCGGTGAGTTGCGAGTGCCACGTCGACGCTAGGGGATCGTCGACGATATCGCGTCTTGAAATCGAATCATCGAACATCCTTATTTCAGTTCGTTTCCCTGACGTTGGTCGTGTTGTCCTCGATCGCTATCTCCATTGGGGCAATTTCCACAAACAACGAATCCTTAGAAACCGATGCAACCGGAGCCGTGGGTGGCTCTACCGCAAATCTTTCGAATTTCGAAGTCGACGTTGTCGACGCTAAGAGAGTCACCGACACGCATATCGGTAATTGGTATGTCAAGCTGTCCAACAATAGCAGTTCTGATGCAACTTTATTGATCACCGCCGTCTCCAGCATCGGCACAACGATCACCGAAACAACGGACACATGCTCCGCCCTCGCCGCCGGGTGGGAATGTGACGTTCCAGCAAACGACGACATCGAAATAACTCTTTCGACATCCCTCGAACACATCTGTGAAGGTAATGGAGTGCGCGTCACCGTAGACGCGTCTGTTGACGGCCAAGACATCACGGTATCTAACCGTCGTCTCCGCGTTAGACACCGAGAACTGACATGCCCCAGCATCACTCTCGCAAATCCGACCTACGACCCCTCCACTTCATCCGCGTCCTGGTCTGTAACAGTCCAACGACGACTCTTCGAAACCGATCCCGGTATCGACATCACCTTTGACGATGGCGTATCGTTCAGCGAACTTCCTGACGATTGCTCTGCTGCTGTGAGTATCGTCACTTGTCGCGTCGCATCGTTCGATAATTCCAACGAGACCTTCAAAGCGACTCAAACCATAGGCCAGACATGCAACTCGATGCAGCACACCGCTACCGCTGATGCACGATTCGCGGACGACAACGCCATTGTGCCGGTATCCCCATCCGCGGGCCTCAACATCGATATACCAGCACTCAACCCTTGTGTTACACCCACCCCCACTCCTACCTACACACCGACTCCATTACCCACGCCGACGCCTACAGCCACCAACACTTCGACACCTACACCAACTGATACGCCGACTGCAACGCCCACGGCAACCGACACGCCTACCCCGGCGTTCACACCAACTCCTACGCCTACGCCGACGGCCACAGCCACCAACACCCCGACGTTCACACCAACTCCCACGCCTACGCCGACGGCCACAGCCACCAACACCCCGACATCTACACCAACTGATACGCCGACTGCAACGCCCACGGCAACCGACACGCCCACACCGACGCATACCCCGTCGCCGACGCCGACAGCCACTGACACACCTACAGCCACCCCGACTCACACACCAACTCCCATCCCAACGCATACATCGTCCCCGACACCCACGTCCACACCGACTCATACACCGTCACCGACACCCACGTCGCCCCCGACGCAAACAGCGACTCCAATCCCATGCCCTGCTCCGCGCAAACCACGTGAGGTCGAGATATCCGCAATCACGATAACGTCGGCGCGGATCGATTGGCGACCACCAGCCCTACTTCCACACTGCACGATAGCCGGGTACGAACTATCGTGGCAATCAGCCGACCAATCTACACTGCGCAAGGAGTTTGGACCGGAAACCAGATACTACGATTTCGAAGACCTCACACCATCGACCGAATACGAATACGCATTGTCGGCCATGCACGGTGGTGTGGCACATATTAGTTCGTTTACAACGCTTACATCAACCCTGACACCCACTTCCACACCTACTCCAACTCTGACGCCTACGCCCACGCCCACAGCAACACCGACCCCTCCTCCAACCTTGCGCTACTCGGGACTGACATCGGAGGGTGTCGTCATCGCATTGGAAGCCCGAATGATTGACGGCGCTCAACCGATTCGTTTCGTGCTGTCTTGGTCTTGGTCTACAGAATCCAATGGACCTCAAGAGAAGTCGGTCTCTCTACCGGCTTCTATGTCCTCTTACGTGATACGAGACATCGAAGCGACCTCATACAGATTCGAAGTATCGACAGAATACGACAACGGGCAAACAGTGACTGAATCTGACAATTTCGTCTTTCAGGCTCCTAAGGAACCAAAGCCTAAAGTCGATACGACGCACAACAGCATAACTCTGACGTGGGTGACTCCAGATGTTGACCCAGTGGTCAAAGCCCCTGTCGATTCTTACGAACTCACATGGCGTCGCGCCTCAGAGGATTCGAAACAGGATTTGGTCGAAAAACTGGATGGAACTGTCACGTCGCACACGATCAAAGATCTTTTAGGATCGACTCGATATATAATCTCACTTCAACCAAAGAACTCTATTGGCAATGGTGGCACTTGGAGCGATACGGTTGAAACCGCCCAGGATCCGCTGACTTCGACAAGTACACCGACACCAACAGTCCCGGGCATCTCCCCAGATTCGTCGTCTAAAGGACCACGCAACAATCGGGACTCCGATCCCGATCCGCCGGAAGAATTTGACGCTGAACAGGGTAATAGCGGTATAGTAGTCTACTGGGATGACCCTCGATGGGATGGCGGTTCCGAGATTCTTGCCTACGCTGTCGATTGGCACCCAGAATCGCCACCTTTCCCACTGTTTCTTCCTCCAACCGAACGATCCACATGGATCTACGGGTTGAAACCAGATATCAATTATCGTGTGCGCGTAAGAGCTTTCAACCACAAAGAGGACAGCTTGCCAGCTACTCTGAGGGTAAAGCTGACAGATACTTTAGTCAGATACCGGAGCTTTGCCCCATTCACTGGTTCAATATCAAATAGCCGTTCAACAGTCCTGAAAAACAAATCAGAACTACCGGGCCTTGAAATCCAAGCCGACTCAAAAACGCTCTTCTGGGGTGACCAGATGGCGTTCTCAATACAAAGATATCCGCCAGAAGCGGAGTCGATCACCGAAATGACGTCCCGGCAATTTGCCACCGTCTCTGATATCTTCACCGTCGTCGCTTCGCCGCATTCACGCAGATCGCGCTTCGACAATGATGCGACTTCCTACCAATTCGTGACGCCGGTAGTAATCTGCATCACACCAGATATTCTCGATTCAGTTCCAATCCACAGCTACTCAATCGTCCAAATCTTCTCACCAGCAGATATCCGAGTATTCGATAGTGCGCCGGTCCAAGAAGAAGACGAAATCAAGATCTGTGCTCAGATCCGCGAAATCGATGTGAACAGGAACGTGGCGTTTGCCGTCATCTCAAATCAACTCACTCTGCAAACTAATGCAGATCCAACACGGCACGAAGGAGGGGCCGCCGGCAACGCGGCTATTGCCCTTGTGATGTTCGTGGTAGGACCGACTTTAATAATCGGCGGATTAAAGATGTTGCGTCAATCACCTCCACCCCCAGCAAAATCCATTTAATCCACCATCACTCGAGGCGGCGGATTCAACACCGGATGTATCGCCAGCAACTTGCTCGGACGGCTCGAAGGATTATTCGTCGCATGACGGATCGTCGGCTCACACAAAAACACGTCCCCCGCCGGCAACGGCAAACCCTCATCAGCACCATACACCGCCGTCATCTCACCCTCGATGCAAAACATCGTCTCCTCATGCGCCGGATGGTAATGGTTCGGCGTGTGCGCCCCCGGCGAAAAACTCAACTCCGAAAAATACGAACTCGTCGCTCCCCGCGCATCGTCAACCATATCCACCCGCATCACCCCCGGCGCAAACTCGAACGCCTCATACTCCGCTCGAATTAACACATTCCCACCCGGCGATCCATCAACCACCTCCGGCAACGCCAACTCCTCGCGAACCACCGACGGATCCGGACTCATCGTCACGATCCGCGCCGCCTCGGAACCCACATTCTCCACAGACATCCCAACCCCCTTCGCCACCAATACACAGTCCCCCGAAGTCAACGAATACCGCCTCGACCCCTCGACGAAACTCACATCCCCCGAATATATGAACCAAGACTCCTCATGCGAAACATTCGCCTGATACGGCGTCGCCCCACCCGGCTCCAACGTCACCTCCAGCACCGTCATCATCTTAGACCCCGTCGAACTATCCGACATCACCCGAATCTCCACATCCGCACAAGGCGATTCAACAACCTGCGCATCCCGCCTATTGATACCCATATCCAACCTTCCTTTCCAACTACGAAACAGCAACAATCTTAAAACCGACCCGCCCCTTTCGGAACGAAAGGGGCGCGAGCAAGTGAAACGAAGCGAGCGGGGTATGCCCGGGGCGTGTGGTGAGGCATGTGAACAAGGACAAAAGGGAAGTGCATCACAGCCCATCCCCACAATCAGCGTAATCAGCGGTTCAGACTACACCTACTAACCCCTCAAATGACCCACATCATTCAACAAATCCAACCCGAAACTCGGCTCCCCACCAACCGTCTCGTGCGAAACAACCGTGATCCCCGTGTTGCTCTGCGCGAAATTCCGCACCGCGTTGATATGCAGCTTCAAAAACACCGAAAGCAACGCCCGAATCGTACCCCCATGCGAAACCAGACAAACGTCACCCTCGACCTCCAAAATCCCCGACACCGCAACAAAATTGCCCGCCCGCGCCGCCAAATCCAGCCACGACTCCCCATCCGGCGCCCTTCCAATATCGCGCTCCCAATGGTCCACAACCTCCGGAAACCGCTCCCGAATGTCATCAATCAACAGACCCGCGAACGCACCCGTATTGATCTCCCGCAACATCGGATCCGTCGAATACTCCAAATCCAACGCGTCCGCAGTCATCGTGCACCTCGACGAATCGCTCGAAATCACTCGCTCGAACTCGTAATGCGCCCGAACATGCTCGCCCAAAAGCTCCGCCTGCCGTATCCCCTTTTCATTCAACGGTGGATCCATCCAACCCTGCGACCTCCGCTCCGCATTCCAAGCCGTCTCACCATGCCGAATCATCACTATCCTGCTCATTGCAACTCCTTCGTCATTCCGGCGCAGGCCGGGAACCAGAGACCACCCACAACTTTCGTCATTCCGGCGAAAGCCGGAATCCAGAGGGGCGGTGCGTGGGGGCGTTCCATCAAGGCCTCAAATCCCTCCCCGTTTCAAATCAGGACGCACTCGATGATAATTCCGCGTGTCTATAATCCGCTTCGCCACTCCAAGATCATCCAAAGTATCAACATCGAACAAGCTCAACAACCGCGGATCGATCCGCTCCACCTCATCCTCAGTCATGATCTGAAGCGGATGGATGCCCTCATCCATCACTCGGTGTAATAGGGCGGTAGGGGACCGCAACCCCTCGCTCAGCGCAACCGCCGTCAACTCCCGCCAACTATCCACCGGATACACCGCATGAAGCGGATTCAACCGATTCGCATACCGCACAAACACCGCCGAACTCCGACCTTCGCTTCCCGACTCTCCAAGTCCAGCCAACCGTGTCATCTCTATGATCAAAGCCCGCGACAGAAACGGGTAGTCCGCACCCACCACAAACGCCAACGGAGTCGTCGCTGCTGCCAGCCCCGCCGATATCGCCGACAGCGGCCCGTCCGAACCCTCAACATCCGTCACCACATGCATCCCCAGCGCAATCCCCAAATCCGGAACATCATCCCCCTGACCCCGACGAACCACCAGAATCTGCTCCGCACACAACGACTTCAACGTATCCCCAACCCGCGCCAGCAACAACTTGCCCCCAAGCCCGATCAGCGGCTTCGGCAAAGCCATCCCCAACCGCTGCGAATGCCCGCCAGCAAGCACGATGCCCGTCAGAGCTCCCGGATTAAACATTTTTCAACTACCCAGGTAACCATCCATGTAAACGCCCAAGCATCCAAAGGTCTCAGAAGTTATCGGCGCGAAAGTGCCTCAATGCACCAGTTCCACATCCCCGTGGAACTTCGACCATGCAAACCAGAACGACAACCGACCATCCAACACCCGCAACCTAGCACCCTCCATCTCACCCTCTACGCACACACCGCTAACCGCATGCCACAAACTACCCGTCTGCTCATCCCGCAAAATCCACGGATCATACTCCGAATGCGGCATCGCCTCATCATCCAGCTCCTCACGCTGATTGCGTTCCACAACGCGATTCGGTCTGAACGAATTCTTCGTCTCACCCGCAAACGTCAACTCCCGACCATCCACAACCCGCTCGAACGCAACATACGACGCCGACGATCGTTCGCTCAGAACCAACACCGGCATCCCATCCAGTTCCGTATTCTGCAACGGCTCCTGCTGCAACATGTGCGCCGAAAACGCCTTCACCGCTGCACTCATCGGCATCTCAGAGTCAGGGTCCGACACCGCCAGAATCACATCCTTGTCCGGCAAACGCTTGTCCCGAGACCCTTGCGGAAAAAGACCCGCCCGTGTCGATGCGTAGTAGCTCTCGAAAATATCCGAATCCGGTGTCTCCTCCGGGGACAACATCTCCGTTTCCGGCCACGCGTGACGCCAAGCACCCCAAGTCGTGTTCAGACAAGGCAACCGCTGCAACTGATGACCCGCATCCGGCCCCATGATCGCCTCCCCGGTGAACTGCAAATACAAACTCCCGTTCTCAGCCTCCAACAACGGACTGTTCAACACCATCTGTTCGGTGGGTGCTAGAGTGAACGCTTCACCATCCGGACCGCAACTCACAAACACGCGAGCCGCATAGGTGATTGGCGACCAAGTAACCGAGATCGGCAACTCTCCAAACTCTTCGTTCGCAACCTCCCGCAACGCCATCGCCGACAGCGGATACGCGATCGCATCACCATCAATCTCTAATCCGATAACGCGATCGTCGCGCGCGAGAATCCCATCAGTCTCGCCCCCAGCCAGATACGAAACCTCATCCCAGTTCTTGAACCGCACACCGCCTTGTATCTTGCGAATCTTTTCCGGATACGGTTTACGCTGTCCCGGCAAGATCAGCGAAACCCGCTTCGAGAAATATCCAGACCGGAACAAGAAATACATCGCGAATGCCCCCAGCCACGCCGACCACAAGATCCCCCACAACGGACCGTAGATCTGGATAACTAAGGGGTACAGAACGATCATTACCCCTAGGAAGATAACCGCCGCGCGAACCCGGGGCTCCAACCTGACGAGTCGCAGATTGAACCAGTCGATGATTTGCTTCAGTGGGTTGAGAACGGCAGACATTTCAGCAAAGGAACTCAGCGAACCGATACTAACGTGATTCTAGTTGTTCGGCTAACTCCGATCGTTCCAACGTCAGTTATGACCCACGGTGCTCCGTTTATACTTTGAAACCGATTTCAGACACCCCACAAGCGAGAACCCGAACAGATGGCAGAACCCATGGCGAAAGTCTCCGACGAACTGTTGGAACGATTTCGATCCATCTCCAACGCGACCGTCCTCGGCCAACTCCTGCGCCGTGGATACGACAAGGTCTACATGCTCGGCGTCGAAAGTCTCGCCAAAGGTCGACGACTAACCGGCCGCGCCGTCACCCTCCAATACCTCCCCTCGCGACCCGACCTCGCATCCATCATCGCCACCGGCCAGCACGGCGAAGGCTTCAACGAAACCCCGAGATGGCAAGCCCTCGAAACTCTCCGCAAAGGCGATGTCCTCGTCGCAGATGCCATGGGCCTCGGCAAGACCTCAACCGGCGGCGACGTAGTATTTTCGAGGATCTTGACCCAAGATGCCGAGGGGCTAGTAACCGACGGCGGAGTCCGCGACGGTCACAAAGTCATCCGCTACGGCTACCCCGTATTCGCTGGTGGCAGCACGCCCACCGTCGGAGAACCCAACATCTTGCCATACCAAGTCAACGAACCGATCCAATGCGGCGGCGTCCTAGTATGGCCCGGCGACATCATCCTTGGTGACGACGATGGCATCGTCGTCCTACCATCCCAACTAGCCGCTGAAATCGTGGACGAATGCGAACATCACGACGAAGTTGAGCAGGCAGTGATCGAGTACACACAGCGCGAGCGAGTGTCACCCAAACACTTCTACCCCTTCAACGAAGAAACCGAACGCATCTACCAAGAGTGGAAGGCTCGCCAATCGTCATGACGCAGATCCGCATCACCGCTGGCGACGTCTCCCTAACCGCAACCCTCAACGAATCGTCGACCGCGCAACTAATCGCCGATGCGCTACCGATAACCGGCCGCGTCCAAACCTGGGGCGACGAAATCTACTTCCCGATACCGGTATCCGCCTCGAACGACGAAACCGCCGCAGAGGTTGTGGAAAAGGGCGCCATCGCTTACTGGCCGCCGGGAAACGCGCTCTGCCTGTTCTGGGGTCCCACACCCGCGAGCAGCGGCGATGAAATCCGTCCCGCCAGCGCCGTCAACGTATGCGGGATAATCGACGGAGACCCGACGGAACTGGCAAATGCGCCCTACGGCGGCGAAATCCTAATCGAATCCGCCTAACCGCTAGTCAACCTATTCGTACCGCAACGCTTCCGCCGGGTAGACCTGCGATGCCTGTCGGGCCGGCACGTAAGTAGTGATCAGCGCGGCGATCACGGTTATCGCGACAACCACGAGAATCGAGCCCCAAGGAATGTCGAACGTCAGACCTTGGTTCGCACCCGAAATGTCATCTAGGAACGACCACGAGATCAGTGCGCCGAGCCCCATTCCCAATCCGGTCCCAATCACCGTGATGAAGATCGATTCCATGATGAACTGGATTCGGATCATTCGCGCACGGTAACCAATGCAACGCATTATTGCAATCTGCATCCGCCGTTCATTGACGGCTCGCAATGAGAGCACGCCGAGTGCAGCCACTCCGACAACGAGGCCGAGGCCCATAAAGCCTTGGAACAATAAACTGAACTGCTCGTTCTGGGCGACCGCGGTGCTAAGCTCCTCTTCCGTATCAACCGCCAGCATGCTGTTGTCCAAGAACACGGTTTGAAGCGTTGATGCCACTCTCGTAGGATCGACACCTTCTGCGACATTCATGCGGTAAATGGTGAATGGCACTGGCTCGTTAGAAAGTTCTGAGAAAATCTGATGATCTGTGTAGATGCCTTGGAAACCAGGCGCCGGACCGCCATCCGATTCGCCTTCCAAGCTTTCGGCAAGATCGTCAATTACCGCGATCACGGTACGCTTCACGGTCATCGACCCATCCCCGTCAGCTCCGCTGACTATTTCGATCTCCTTAGCTTGGAAATCGTATCCGCTCTCACCGAAGTCGACATCTTCCAGCTTCATCAACCCTTCGGTAGGGTCTGGGCCTAGGACTTCGAAATCGATAGCATGTTCGCTAGAAATAGCGACTAAGTCGGGATCTTCAGCCAACGCGTCCCAAACTGCTCGGGCTCGCTCATCTTCATCTGAGAGGTCCGTGTTGTCTGGCAGGTAAGCGGCATCGGCCGCCGTTATCTTCAACTTGGTCGCACGGAAATATTCAGGTTCCGTCCCGCGCACCCGCAACTCTAAGAAGCGAGCCTCTTCTCCGTCCACTTGCCGCCCCGCCAACTCGATGTCCGACTGTCCGACGATCAGTTCGAAATCGCCTAATTCCAGATCCGGCGATGCATCGATGTCCGCTTCGATGTCCTCAATCGGAAGATCGTTGTCGATGTTTGCCCGCACGTCGAAACCGCCGGTAACGTTCTCAGGCGTCTGCAGCAACCCACTGAAACTCTGGTTCAGTATCGAGAAAGACATCAAGACGAAGATCACCAACGCGAACATCGAAACCGTCAGCCCGGTTCGGAATCTATTGGCCACTGCATACGCGACCGCCGGCTTCATGATAGGACGCACGGCGGTGAAACGTCCCAGCGTCGCCTGCAACCCGCGGACGATTACATCGGAGTTGTACATGATGATCCAAACCGATGACGCGACCATGAAGAACCCGGCAAAGATGAACATCTCCACATTGGCATTCAGGTCTTCGGTTATGAAGTCCGTGTAACGCTGTGGGAGCGCCCACATCACTAAGATCAGCACCCCCGCTACCGTGTAACAGATCCGTGAGGCTATCGTTTCCCGTACTCCGACCCTGACCATAATTGCGAGCGCAAGCATGCTGAACCCGTACACGGCCACGCTGGCGCCGATGTATGCCTGCCATGCGCTCTCGTTCAGGAATCCAAGAGCGGTTAAAGCGACACCGATCAACGCGTACGGCCAGCCCTGCTTGAAGTACGGCGCGAATATGCGGAAGAACGCCGCGATCAAGCCGATTACCCAGCCGATCACCAGCAGCGTAGATACCAGCTTGAGGATAGCTATCCCAACGTCCTCGTGACGCCGCACCGCTTGGATCAAACCAACGAGCGCATATACAGGACCAAATATCCAGAACACGAACTCCAAGATTCGTCGCAGGATGGGTTTTGTCGTAGACGCAACAAATTCCTCTGGCAAGTTCCTGATCGCGACGACGATGTTTAGCTTGCTTACCCGATACGCGGAAAAGATGACGGTCGCCAGCGTCAGTATCAAGCCGATCGAGAACGCGGTCAAAATCGAGTAGCCGGTTACCGTGAACTGGATCGAGAAGGTATCATCGTCAGCCGTTCCGAACGCGTTGGCCATAATCACCACCAATACACGGCTGACCGCGATACCAATCGCGGTTCCGACGGCAGCGGCCCCAATCGCGTAAGCCAGACCCTCAAACGTAAACATCTGCACGAGGTGCCCACGCTTAGTACCAACGGCGCGTGCGATTCCCATCTCCTGTTGCCGTTCAGACGCGAGAAGCACGAATATCAGGAATATCAGCAGCAGTCCAACGATCACCGAGAATGAGCCGAAGAAAGTGAAGAAGGTGAAGAAAAGGTTTCCGACCTGCTCCGCAATACCTGTCAGAAATACCTTGTAATCCGAGACGGACAACCTCTCAATTTGCCCGATGGCAAATGCCAATTGGGGCAGTGCTTCTGACGCTACGCCTAGATCGGCATCGCCCAAGATACCGAAGAAAAGGCCCAAGAACGCGTCGCGAGCGAGTAGAACACGGAATCGCTCTGTCGGCTCGTCGCGCTCAAGTTCAGCAATGAACTCGTTGAGGTCCTCTTCTTGCTCAGAACTGAGTTCATTGGTACCGCTCTTCTCGTCGATGTACTTGCGAATCTCAGAGACGATGGTGTCTCTGAACGGCTTCATGCCGGCATGAAGCTCAGCCGCCAATTCGGCGTCGGTGAATTCCAACGACAGATCCTCAACGATGGCATCCGATTCAATTTCGAGGTCATAGTTGTCGAGATCCAACGAAATTTCGACCAACTCCGCGGTACCCGGCTCGTTTTCGTAGATCCGGTCGTACGACGACAGCGGCAACAGGACACGCATGTCATTGGCTGCCATGCCACCCTTTTGCATCACGGCCCGAAGACGGAAGTCTTGTCGCCCTGACGGCGTGACGATCGTCAAAACGTCCCCGGGCTGTGCCTCCAGATTGTTACCCAGATTTTCGTTGATCAGAACTTCGTCGTCTGCCAGTGACGCCAAATCAATCTCGTCGCCATTGACCGAAGGCTTGAGTTCGAACGGCGATAGCCTGCTGTCGATGCCCGGTCCGCCTTGGGCTTGCGGTTTGAAGTTCCCTAACGAGCCGTCTACGTTATAGCCACGGACGGTAGCACGAGCCTCTGTCAGGCGAGTGCGTTGATTGAGAACCGGAGCGGTTTCGGTGCTGATCGGCATGATGCCGTCAACGCGTGGATCGGAATACAGCTTGACCGCGATCTCTTCAATCTCTTCTGCCGTGATCTTTGGATCGTCCAACACCCCGAAAGCCGGTTTGCTGATCCTGATATCCGTGTCGCCGATGCCTTCCAAGACCGCGTTTCGGATGCTCCCCGTGATCGTGTCGCCAATCGCTAGAGATGCCGCAACGATCGTCGACGAGAGCATCAGACCGACAATGATTAGAATGCTCTGCGTTCGGCGGCGCGGGATGTTACGCAACGAAAGCTTGATGAGGAATCGGTTGCGGATTGCGATGATCGCGATCGCCAGTATCAGAATTAAGAGCGTCGCCGTGAGACCAGCGGCGATGTACTGCATTTGAAGTCCGAATAGCGTTTCCATTAATGAGACCTTGATTTTTCTGAATGATCAGATGATTGAAAACCTAGCTATCCGGCGCTCTCGCCTGTCCGCGCTGTTGCGAGGTCAGATTGTCGGATCGCTTCTTGATGGCCGTCATCCGTGATCTTGCCGTCAAACATTCGGATCGTGCGGTCCGTGAGCGCCCCAACGTGTTGAGAGTGGGTGACAATCACGAAAGTCTGCTGTTGCTCCAAGTTAAGACGCCTCAGCAATTCCATGATCTCGTCCTCGTTTGATGAATCAAGGTTGCCCGTGGGCTCGTCCGCCCACACGAGCGCTGGATCGTTCGCCAACGCGCGTGCGATAGTGACTCGCTGCTGCTGACCGCCCGAGAGTTCTGAAGGCGTGTGATCGGCCCGGTCTGCGAGACCAACTAGCTCCAGCTTTTCCATCGCCTTTTTGGATGCCTTAGCTTGCTTGACACCAGTCAGAACGAGCGGCAATTCCACGTTTTCTTGAGCGGTAAGAACCGGGAGAAGGTTGTAGGACTGAAAGATAAAACCCATCGTGCTGGCGCGGTACTCGCTAAGGTCGTTGTCCGACATCTCAGCGATCACGTTGCCGGCTACCTTGACCTCGCCGCTCTCAACTGTATCGAGTCCGGAGAGACAGTTGAGCAGCGTGGTCTTTCCAGATCCGCTCGGCCCCATCACCGAGACCATTTCACCCTTTTCAACGCTGATATCGACACCATCCAATGCTCGCACTTCAACGTCACGCGTACGATAGACCTTCGTGACGCCGTGCGCCTCAATGATGGGTTGCGTTTCCATGGGAGGACTCCTAGAGAAATCGATGTCGCAGAAATTGATATGGGTTGGATGCTTTAACTTTCCAACGCTAGTTACGACGCAAATTACAGTTCAGATTGGGAAGTTTGAACGAAATCGTCGACTATCCCAAGTATAAATCCGCCAACACGTCGTCAATCGAAACGAGGGCGATTCTTGCAGCGCAAGATGCCGCGCGTTAGCGTGATGCCGGAGCTAGGATTTGACAGCTCGACAAGTGAAGACCGGCCAATGGAATTCAAAGTCGTCAACGTCGATGCTGGAGATCCCGTACTCGGTCTTGACAGCATCCGAGGCGTTGGCAAAGTCGAGGTGCAGTCCTTTAACAACGTCATCTGGGCTGCCCGAGCGTTTCACCCAGTCCCAAAACGTCATGTCTACCTGCGTTGGAGTCGAATGAGTGATCTCGAATCCTGCGTCCGCGATTAGCATTCGCCATTCTGACGGAGAGGGCGCCACGACGTGAGACGGATCGCGAAGCGCTTCGACTCGTTGGTGCCATTCAGCGAGTCGGGCATCCTCGGAAGTCGTGGTGTCGCAAAGCAGAAACACCCCCGTACGGTTCAGAACTCGATGCACTTCCGACAAGAACTTCCCGATATCGCGGAAGTGATGAGGCGCGGTTCGACAGGTTACGAGATCTAAAGACGCGTCCGGGTACGGGATATCGTGCGCGTCGATAGCCTCAAACCGCACATTTAGCAGTCCGCGTTCGGTAGCGATCACTCGTGCTTGCTCGAGCATCCCATCAGCTATGTCTGATGCGATGACTGTGTCGCAGAACTCAGCGATTGCGAACGCCGTGAACCCGGGCCCGGTTGCGATATCGAGCCCTAATTCGTAATGGCCTAGGGATGCCCATTCGGTAAGAATTCGCAGACTGTCTCCGCGGGAATGTGGGACGCTAACGGCGTAGCTCGCGGCTTGCCGGTTGAACTGTTCCTGCGCGTCCGACGGTCCTATAGTCACGACAGATGCTTCATCATGAATTCAACGGTTCGATCCATCGATGTTGTCGCCGCCGCTTCGTCGTAAACCTCCCGACGGTCGTCATTGCAGAAGGCGTGTTCGGTGCCGTCGTAGATGAAGAACTCGTTTTCGACACCGGCTGCGGTGAGTCCATCCCGCAATCCGGGAACCGCGTCAGTCGCGTCGTCGTGTTCGGCGAAGTGCCCCTGGATAGGACATTGGATGGAATCAGGGTCTGGCAGTCCACTTGGCAGGACACCGTAGAAAGGCGCGCCGGCTTCGATAGCCCCTTTGGAAGCTAGAAGGAGCGTCATTCCACCACCCATGCAGTAACCAAGGCAGCCGACTTTTCCACTTGAGTTTGCATCGTGAGTTCTCAGGTACTCTGCGGCCCCGATTAGAACTTTCGAAGCATGTGGAATCTCGAGCTCGTGCATGAGAGTCATCGCATGATCTGGCTCAGTGGCGGCTTCGCCTTCGTAAAGATCGGGAGCGAGAGTCACAAATCCGCGTGCGGCGTACCGATCCGCCATGTTCTTGATGTGTTGGACAAGCCCCCACCATTCTTGAATCACGAGTAGTCCCGGCCCTGAGCCTGACGGTGGCAACGAGAGATAACCCTTGGTTTCACTGCCGTTGCTTGGGAAAGTAATCATCTCGCCTGCCATAGTCGTATGCCTCCGAGCGCGCTTAGTCTATTGACTGCATTTTGGACGATTCCCTATGGAATAAGGTTTAGCACATGGAGAAGCTGCTAAGTGTTGCTATCGGTGGTGCCGCAGGAGCGTTGGCGCGCTACGGTACCGTGGTCGCGTATCAGCGGTTCGCACCGTCAACCTTTCCCTTGGCGATCTTGACCGTGAATGTCTTAGGCTCGCTACTTTTCGGACTGATCTGGGCGTATGCAGAGGATCGTGATTGGATCTCGCATAACATGCGGTTGCTGGTACTGACAGGCTTCTTGGGATCGTTCACCACGTTCTCGACATTTGCCTTTGACGAAGCCATGTTCATCCGTAGCGGCAGCTGGGCCATATTCGTAGCCAACCTGCTCATCAGCAATGCCGCGGCGCTGGCCGCGGTGTTTGTCGGTTTCCGAGTCGGCAAACTGATATAGCCCCGCTCTGAAAGACTTCATCCCCGAATCCGCACGATGACCGCCAACATCTTCGACCTACCAGAACCTTTACCGGATGAAGAGGTCATCAACGATCTCATACCAGCCAAAGGTGTGAAGATCGAACGCATCATCTCAACTGGCCAAACGACGCCGGCAGGGGAGTGGTACGACCAAGATCTTCATGAGTGGGTGATATTGATCCAAGGTGAGGCGGAATTGGAGTACGAGAACGGCCACACACTACGACTGATAGCCGGAGACCACGTGTTAATTCCCGCACACGTTCGCCACCGCGTCGTTTTCACCAGCGAAGATCCACCATGCATTTGGATAGCCGTGTTCGGCGATCTGATTTGAAGTCTGAGAAGGTGGCTCCCGAGACAAACGCGGATTATGGTTCGTAGAATGGTTGGCTGAAGTAATGGGTTACCGCCGTGTTTAACGACAAACCGCGGACCATCACCGCTGATCAAACTTGGGAAACCGCGACACATGCCAGTCGATGAACGCACTTACGCCGCGGAAGTGGCAGGTTGGGTAACCGAGATCCTCAATCGCAGGCCGGATCTGCCTTTTAGCCACGCATTGGTGGAAGACCATGTGGACGGAACCGCACGGCGACACGATTTCCGGCTATTTCGGCGCCACACCAACTCAACTGACCTGACGGGCGAAATCAAGATGCCGGATTCGGCGCAAGGCAATCATCCTTTGAACGCCGATTTGGTGGATGATGCCTTGGGAAAAGCATTTCGAACAGGAGTGAGGTACTGCTTCACGTGGAACGTACGCCAGTTCGTTTTGTTCGACTCCCACATGGAAGGCGTTCCGCTCGTCCAACGCCGCATCGAAGGCCCCACAGACGTCGTTGACGTGTCGGTCAGCGATGAAGTTCACCAAGCTTGGGCCCAAAACGGTGTCAAAGCGTACTGGGAACGTTTCCTCGAACAGTTCGCCGATCTCATCAGGGGCCGTCGGACATTCCATCCGGCACCCCTTGATCAACGATTCATCAGTTGGTTGGAAGGAGCATTGGAAGACCCTATCATCCACACCCAAGACGTACTCCATAGATTGTCAGGCGACGATGCTCAGTTCAAGGGTCGATTGGACGCGTGGATGGTTTCGCAGGGGTGGGAGTTGTCATCGCAACAAGAACAGCTCCGACAGAACTTGGAACGTGCCTCTCGACTTTCTTGCTACATACTATTGACGCGTCTGGTTTTCTACCAAGTTTTGCGTCGGCGATTTCGGCAGATGTCGCCGCTAACAGCCGAGAGTGTAGAAACGCCCGAACATCTCCGCGAAGTATTGGACGCTAGATTTGGCGAAGCCGTCCGTTACTCACGCGACTACGAAACTGTTTTCGTACCCGATGGTGACGATTTTGGCTACGAAATCCCATTCCTGTCTCCGACGGCGCCAGTAAATTGGGCACGTTTGATCCAACGTATCGAAGAGTTTGACTTTTCAAGGCTGGATTTCGACGTGATCGCCCAAATGTATGAGCGACTCATTGGTCCCGCAGAGAGGAGAAGATACGGCCAGTTTTACACCTCACCTGAAGTAGTCGACCTAATCAATGCATTCTGTATCCGAAACCCCGGCGACAAGGTGCTCGACCCAGCGTGCGGGGGCGGCACATTCCTTGTCAGAGCGTACTCGCGCAAGCGGACGTTATCGAACGGCCCTGACCAACGACCGCTAACCCACACTCAGCTACTGGAGAACATTTTCGGTGTCGACATCGGTGCATTCCCGGCCCAGTTGTCTACCATTAATTTAGCTGTACGCCATCTGAGCGACGAGGCTAACTATCCCCGAATAGCCAAGGCCAGTTTCTTTGACGCGCAATCGGGCATTCCCTTATACGACATCCCATTGACCGGAGTCTCGATGCGGAGCATCGCTTTGACCGAAGTGGACGCGGTCGTAGGCAATCCTCCTTACATTCGCCAGGAAGATATCGGCCGGAGCGAAAAAGACCGCCTATCCGCGCTTTTCTCGAGGGAGTGGCCGGGGGAGACAAAACTCTCAGGACGGTCGGACATCTACGCCTATTTCTTTGCCCATGCTGCTCATTTCTTAAAACCAGGCGGCTATTTGGGGTTCGTCACGAGCGTCGGTTGGTTGGACGCCGAATACGGTTTCAAGCTACAAGAATTCTTCTTGCGTAACTTCAGGATTATTGCGGTAATTGAGTCTCAGGTCGAAAAATGGTTCGAAGACGCGCGCGTAACAACCGCTGTCACGATCCTCCAACGCGAACCTGATAAAGCGATCAGGGACGAAAACATAGTCAGGTTCATTCAACTTCGCAAACCACTTGCCGAGATTTACACCCGAGCCTTGGATCGACCACATCAAGAGACAAGTGAGGCTAGACGCCAAACCGACATGGACAGCGTTCGCGATCTTGTGGAGGACATTGAGACCAGCCAAGACACCGACTATTGGCGAGTGCTAGTGCGAGAACCCAGCGTGAGTTGAAGGAAAGTGGGAGCGCTACTAAAGCCGATGGTGGCAATATTTACGATGAACAGGCCAGTTACACAGGTGGCAAATGGGGACAGTATTTGCGAGGCCCACGCTCATGGTTCGAGCTCGTCGAACGTGGTCGGCATCGCATGGTTCCGCTTCGAGAGTTGGCCCTGATACGGTTTGGGATCAAGACGGGCGCCGATCGCTTCTTTTGCCTCCGAGACGTAACCAAACGACACCTCGAGGCGATACCGGATTCACAGCAATTCACCGACCGTTGGGGAATTTCGCCAAAGGACACTCGACGCATCCGCATCGTCCGCGATGGTATGAACGTGGAGCATTTGATTGAGCGGCGATTCTTGGAGCCCGAACTTCATTCCTTGATGGAAGTAAAACGAGTCATCATTCGTCAAGGTGACGTCAAGCGTATGGTATTGAACGCACCGGTACCGCGGTCCGAGATTAGGGGCACTTTTTTAGCGGACTACGTCGAATTTGGTGAACGCCAAGGCGCGCATTTGGGTCCGACGGTTGCGAGTCGCGCGCGCACCCGCCCTTGGTACGACCTCGGGATCAGGCCGGAGTCGGAAAGAGCAGACTTGTTCTGGCCGAAAGCACAGCAGTATCGACACGTCGTGGCCTTAAACGCGGATCGGCTTGTCTGCAAAGACAGACTTTATGATGTTTGTGTTGATGCTTCGGTTGATCCTAAGCTCCTGTGGGCTGTTCTCAATTCGACTGTAGTCATGATGTCCAAACACCAATTTGGCCGGGGTGCTGGCATTGAGGGGAACCTCGACACAAACGTTGTAGACGTAAACGCGATGCTAGTACCAGATATCCGACATGCGTCGCCAGAAGTTGTGGAACGAGCAATCGCCGCGTGCGATCAGATGTCCACTAGAGACGCTAGCCGTTACCTTTACGAAGAATTTACTCTCAGCGACCGTCGTGAATTAGATGACGTGACGCTTGAAATACTTGGAATCGAAGACATCGACGATCGAATGTCGTTAAGGCAACGGCTCTACCAAGATGTCACCGAATTGCAGCAAGCCATCCGAGATCGGGAATTGATCGCACAACGCGATCGTCGCCGCGGTAAACAACGAGCAGCCTCTACGCCAGCGTATATTGCTGGGGAGTTATGGGACGAGCACGAGTCCATCCTAGACCTTTTGCAGTTCCCCGAAGATTTCGTCACCCATACCAACATAGGAGACATTTTCGATTTACCTTCAGGTGAAATAGAAGTCGGCACCTCGATGTTGGAAGAAGGCACCCTTTTGAGGATCGGGACGATCCAGTTTGGCGGACGGGAAGGCGAAGTCATCGACGTAGGCAGCGTCTCCCGAGGACGTTTCTTAGAGGCGCTATCGATGTGTCATCGTTCAGGTCGGGTCAGACTCCCCAACGACGAAGTATGCACGAACGCCGTTAACAGTTTCGACGCATACCGTGAGGACTTGCGAGTCCGATTGGCCCAACTTGCCGAACAACGGACAAACGACCAACGTCGCCAGAGAGCGATAACAGAAGCCCTGTTGCGAAAAGCGCTCCAGTGGCGGCGGACTTGATTGGCTCAAATCAGTGCCTGGATCAGCTCAAGATCGTCAAACTTCATTTGAGACATCTTGACTGGGACTGAAATCTTCCGCACAGTTGTCGATCCGCGCGATGTCTCGGACCAGAGTTAAAGATTTTCTCGGAAAGCATCTGAGTGACGAAACTATACAGAATCCTTGACCACGTCGATTGGTTCCTGCGAATTGATCTTTGTCGAAAGGCGATTTGATGGTCGATTGCGATAGCGAAAAGGACGGACCCAACGAGCACGAGAACACTTTGCAGCGCGCACTGGAGTTTGCGTTATCGGAGATATTGGAGGGCGAAACCTCCCATATGTCCACAGACGAGATCATCGCCAAAGCGATGGATTTGATCCCCGACTTGGTCGAAACCACTGCTGAATCGATGTTAACGACGATTAAATCGGAAGCGGAATCTGGGCTTGAAGCCGAGAGGGATAGTCTGCGGAAGTTTGAAGAGAGACTCTTTCAACGATGGCAGAAACCTCTTAACCTTCTCGATTTGTTCATCTCACTCTGTGTCGAAGCTGGATACGAATTCAATAAGTCGCACAGGGAACATGCCGTTCGCACGAACGATGCCCTGTTCGAGGCGCTCACCCGATTGCATGCCCGAGCATGCCAAATCGCTTCGGCGATCCTAGTTCTGTTGCGTTCGGGATTCGCTGATGATGCCCACGCCCGTTGGAGGGCGCTGCACGAAATTTCGGTTGTTAGTCAGTTCCTTGGGGACGCTGGCGAAGATACAGCCGAAAGATACCTGCTCCATGATGTTGTACAGCGATACAAATTAGCGATTCAGTATCAGAAACATGCAAAGGCGTTGAACGAAGATCCGCTTCCGACAGAAGAGTTCGAAATACTAAAGACGCGGCGCGACGATCTGGTCAAACGTTACGGGAAACCATTCAAAGAGGAATATGGTTGGGCAGCTTCAGTGCTCGGCAAAAAGCGCCCTACGATTGTAGACATCGAGGACTCGGTTAACTTGGAACACTGGAGACCGTACTACCGGATGGCGAGTGACAATGTTCACGCTAATGTTCATAGTACCTATTCCAAGTTAGGTGTCATGCCGCAGAAAGGCGATGTGCTGCTGGCTGGCCCGAGCAATGCTGGGTTAGCTGACCCCGGACATTCAGCTGCGATCTCGTTGCATCAGGTTACGTTGGCCTTGTTGGCGACTAAGGCGAGTTTTGATGCTATTGTCGTGATGCGTATCCTCGAAGATCTAGTAGATGAAATCGGTGTAGCGTTCCTCAAAGCACATCGAGAACTAGAACCAGAGTAATCAATCACGTTTATCGCCGCCGTTCTCGGACTTCATAGATTGACCTTGGTAACACATAGTTGGCATCTATATCTACGATCAACCTAAAGCGAACGTGGACAAAAGCTGGCTCCCGAGACAGGATTCGAACCTGTGACCCGCTGATTAACAGTCAGCTGCTCTACCGCTGAGCTACTCGGGAACAGTGAGAGAATGGGCTTGAGACCCAACACTTGATTCTAACCCAACGCTGTCCTCACATGAAACTGATAGTTCGCGATGAACACCACACCGACATTGCCGCTATAGCTGACGTAGTCCGTGCCGCCTTTGGACATGACGACGAAGCGAAGTTGGTAGATCACCTGCGGAATACCGGGGCCTTAACGGTGTCGATAGTGCTTGTCTGCGATGAACGGCTGATCGCACACGCGTCTGCAAGTCCCATGATCTGGGTTGATGGTTCGACGCATTTCATTACCTGGGCACTGGCTCCAGTGAGCGTTACACCGACGGAGCAACGGCGCGGCTACGGAACAAAAGTCGTGTGGGCAACCATCGAACGGTGTCGGCAACTCAGAGCCGACATCCTTACGGTGTTGGGCAATCCAGCGTACTACCAACGTTTTGGTTTTGAGCCGGCATCACAACATGGGATGGCGATCGACGGCAAGGAATTCGGAGACGCGTTCATGGTGATGGAACTTACCAAAGGCACCCTCCACGAAGCACACGGCCTGCTAAGGTGGCATCCAGCTTTCGACGATTTGGACGAGGATTGATATGGGGAGCAACACCTTCAAGTTGTGGGCGGCGAGTGATGCACACGTAGGGACTGATCTGGAGCGCGGAAATCGTCGGAGTTTGGCTGAGGCGATACTGCAATCAGAGCGTGGCGGAGATGAGGGAGGTCCACCGTTCGACTGGGACATAATGCTCAACGCCGGGGATTTTTCAGGCTCTCAGACGCCACCAGATGACGAGGAAGGGATGGAGGTGGTCCGCCAGTACGGGGTGTCGACGAAGCATGGACGTGAAGACTTTTACGATCTGGTTGGAAACCACGATGCCAGCGGCGCGAACGAGGAGACGCAGTGGTGGTTTCGCAAATGGCTGGACCCCACGGGCGAGAACAGCGAGTATTCAGGGGTTCACGCTGATCGACGACCGTACCCGGTTACAGGGACATGGGAACGATACTCATTCGAGGTCGGCAACATCCTTTTTCTCGTCATGGGCGACCGCAACGATGGCGGACCACCGGTAGGCAGAGGCGAATACGGCGGATACCCCGCAGGCGACGTAACCCGCGAGACGTTTGAGTGGTGGCGAGAAAATGTGGAGGCCAACCAGGACAAGATCATCATCACCGCGCATCATCACATGCTGAAAGAGACCACAGTCGCGTCAGGCCCGTGGGAGGGAGTGGATGGCGGTTATCACGGCAGGTTTGAAGATGGAGCACCGATAGGCGCGTCCTATCTATATTTCGTCGGAGGAGAGCCAGACGCAGGAGCATTCGAATCGTATCTGGCAGAGCACCCCAGTGCGATAGACATTTGGATCGGCGGCCATACACACACGAACCCGGATGATACGTACGGCGGCAGGTCACATATCGAGAAAAAATGGGGCGTAACGTTCGTCAACGTCGCAGCTTTGTCCCGATATCACGGTCAGAAGAACATCGCCATGAGTCGGCTGTTCACATTCGCTGAGGGTGCAAGCGAGGCGAACGTGAAGTGCTACATGCACATGAGCGATTACGCGCCCCAAGGCTGGTACAACAAGGCGGAACGGACGGTTCCACTCCGGTTGCCTTTTTCACGGGCGACCGGATCGTGAATGATCACGGTAGGTTGCCTCTAAACGAAAGTTGCCCACAACTCACGGACGATCACCACGATACTCGAGATCACTACGACACCGATCACCGCGGCTCTAAACACGCTTTCGTTCATTCGGCCGGTGAGTTTCATGGCGATCCAATAGCCTATGGCAACCATTGGCGCAGCGGCAACAATGAGAACGAGACGCTCGGAAGTGAAGAGGCCTTGGATGGCGTAGCCGATGGCAGCGGTGACGTACATGATGGTGAAAAAGAAGGCCATTGAGGCTCGCACGTTCTGTCTGTCCATGCGACGACCGAGGAAAAATAGGACGAGTATCGGTCCTCCAATGGCGAGTCCGGTGGTGGAGGCAGAAGAGATAAATCCCAGCGCAGGACCGGAGATGCGTGGATAGGGTACCTTCCATTCCGCATTGAAAACCACCATCGCGGTGAGTACGAGGACTAGCGCGCCGATTGCGATGCGGAGCACCGAGGCATCGAGGGTACTGAGGGCGAAGACGCCAATCGGTGTCCCAAGCACAGCAGCGACGGCCATAGGTGCGAGTTCTCGGTTCCGAAGATGCTCTCGGGTCTCGACCAAAACAAGCGAGAAGGCGATGATGGCGACGGCGTTGATCACAACGACCACCGTCTGGGGATCGAGGACCAGTAGCAATATCGGAGACGTCGTCAGCCCGAACCCGAAACCAATCGCTCCGATGACGAAGGCAGCGCCCATAAGCACTAACGAAGTGACAACTATGTGCAATATGTCAGGCATTTCCTACGGCGTGATTGGCCCGAACGGAAGAGTTTCGGCGAAAATCTTGAACGTGTTATAGCGTATCCAACGGCGGCGGAGTCGGTACGCAATAGTCTGACTTCGTGAGCTAGTTTCAAGCAGGAGACATTCCACGATGACTCGATACGAAGGATCACCCATAGCCTACGACGTTGCGATCCGCAAGAACGTGATGATACCGATGCGCGATGGTGTGCGTTGCGCTGCTGATATCTACTTGCCGTCGAACGGCGGTCAGATTGCCCAAGGTAGGTTCCCGGTCATCTTGGAGCGCACCCCGTACGACAAAACCGCGCCCCGTCAAGTCACGAATATGAAATACTATGCCCGCCGCGGATACGTTGGTGTTATTCAGGACGTTCGCGGGCGGTTCGCGTCGGAAGGGCAGTGGTACGCGTTTGCCAAAGAGGCTCCGGACGGCTTCGACACGGTTCAATGGCTTGGCGTACAACCTTGGAGCGACGGTCACGTCGGAACGATGGGCGGATCATACGCAGGTAGTGACCAATCGGCGCTGGCAACAATGAATCCGTCGCACCTCTCGACAATGATCGTGGCAGTCGGAGCGTCTAACTACTACCACGGCTCAATGCGACAAAACGGCGCGTTAGAGCAACGCTTTATGGTCTACGCCTTCCGCATGGCGATGACCAGCAAGGAAGCGATCGCGGATGGAGGTTTGCAGGCGGAGATCAGGAAAGCGTTCATGGGCGATATGCCAGAAATCGTGCGCCAACTTCCGCTGAAAGAAGGCGCGACAGTACTGCGCAGATTACCTTCCTACGAACGTTGGGCGATCGATATCGCGACACACGGCGAGTTCGACGATTACTGGAAGCAACGCGGCTACGCGATAGACGAGTACTACGATGAACACGCCGATGTGCCGTCGTTGTATCTGGGCGGTTGGTACGACTCGTACGCGCGCAATACACCCCAGAGCTACATGAAACTGAGTGCGATCAAGAAATCGCAACAGGTTTTGCTGATGGGCCCGTGGATACACGGCGGATTTGAGGCAACCAATTCCGGGGATGTCGATTTCGGGACTGAAGCACACATCGACATGAACGACCTCCGACTCGCGTGGTTCGACCACTACATGAAGGGAATGCACACGGAGTTCGCTGATTGGTCGCCGGTGCGTATCTTCACGATGGGTACGGGTAGCCAGCGCCGAAACAAGCACGACCACGACCGCTTCCTGGACCACGGCGGTTATTGGCGATCGGAACCGGATTGGCCCCTGCCGGGAACCTTGGAGACGCCGTTCTACCTGCACGCTGATGGCGGGTTGTCTCAGGACGAACCTTCAGCGGACGAGTCGGCATCGACTAGCTACACGTTCGATCCCAAAGATCCCGTGCCGACTATGGGAGGCGGAATTTCGGCGGCCGAAACGATTATTCGGGCAGGAGCGTTTGACCAACGCAGCAGACCCGATTTCTTTGGCTGCAAAGATGTTTTGCCGCTCAATTCCCGTCAAGACATCATCACATTCCAGACGCCGGAACTTGAGGAAGATACCGAAGTTACTGGCGAAATCGTGATGCACCTATGGGCATCATCTTCGGCTGTTGACACTGACTTCACGGCCAAACTCATCGACGTTCATCCTCCGTCCGCCGACTATCCCGACGGCTTCGCGATGAACATAACCGACTCCATCATTCGGGCACGCTATCGGAACAGTTGGACGAAACCTGAAATGATGGAACCGGGAACTCTCTACGAATTCACCTTCCATCTCTATCCAACATCCAACGTGTTCAGGAAGGGACACCGCATCCGTTTGGATATCAGCAGCAGCAACTGGCCACGTTTCGATGTGAACCCCAACACTGGCGGGCCTTTAGGGTTGGAGCGTCGCTATCAGGCAGCGCATCAAACTATTTGGCATAGCAGTGACCGAGCATCGCATATTGTCTTGCCGCTACAGATGAGGGACTAGGAAATGATTGCAGATCTGACAGGCAAGAACGCGCTGGTTACTGGTGGTGGTCAAGGCATTGGCCGAGGTATCGCTTTGAAGCTCGCTGAGCAGGGGGCAGATGTGGCGATAGCGGACATCAACGACACAGGCGCGGCGACAGTCGTAGATGAGATCAAGGCATTAGGCCGGAAGAGTTTCTCGGTTCGGATTGACGTTACGGACAACGCTTCGGTGACGTCGGCCATTAGCGGCGTGATTGCAGAGTTCGGACACTTGGACATCCTCATCAACAACGCCGGTATCGGACGTGTTGAAGGAAAGGCCGGAGGCGGTCTCGACGAGGACTGGGAGGAGAACTGGAACACAGTCATGGACATCAATGTTCAGGGTGTGATGCGTTGCACCAAAGCCGTTGTCGGTCACTTCATGGAACGGAAGTACGGGAAGATAATCAACACTGCTTCAGGCGCGGGGCGCGGGCCGATTTGGTGGGGGCCTCCATCTGGCGCGCCCGGATATGCCAACGCCTACGGGCCTTCCAAAGCAGCCGTTATCAACTACACACAGTACTGCGCGTCGACATTGGGTCCGCACAACATCAACGTGAACGCGATATGCCCGGGCAGAGTCTGGACCGCGTTCCATGACGTAGCGATCTCGGAGCGCATGAGGAGTGATCCATCGCTAGCGGGTTCGGATCCTGTCAATGTCTTTAACGAAGATGTTGCAAACCTTATCCCGCTTGCTAGGTCCCAGACTCCCGAAGAGATCGGCATACTGGTAGCGTTTCTCGTGTCAGACGACGCGAGTTCAATAACGGGGCAGTCGATACACATTGATGGCGGACAAAGGATGGCATGAAGGCACCTCGCATCGGGAAATCGTTGTAGCCGCTAAATCTAGGAGAAGATCATGAAGATAACCGACGTGAGATTGACGATGTTCAAGTGGGAAGGGCTTCCTTCGGCACTACCCAAGAAGCACTCGGTGCAACCCGGCAACTCTAGCCAAATCGGGCTGCTGACGATAAGCACCGACGATGGTGTGGACGGACACGCGTTTCTAGGCACATCTAATCGCAGCGCCGAGCTCGATGCGTTGTCTCTCATGACGTATCTGAAACCAGTCGTCATGGGTCAGGATCCGTTGGCGCGTGAGAAGCTGCACGAAACGATGATCTTCCTCCAAAACAACACCACGATGCGAGCCATCGGTGCTATGGATGTCGCTCTTTGGGACATCGGCGGAAAAGTCGCCGGATTGCCGATCTACCAAATGCTCGGATCTTATCGAGAGAGCATTCCGGCATATGTGAGTTCGCCCCGCTTGGCGACAGTGGAAGATTACGCCGCGGAAGCCGCAGAGATGCAAGCCGCAGGATGGGCGGCCTACAAAATCCATCCGCCCGCCGAGGACATATACGAGGATATCGAGGTATGCAAAGCCGTTCGAGAGGCGGTCGGCGAAGACTACCAACTGATGTTGGACTCGATCTGGGCATATGACTATCCCGGGGCGTTAAGAGTCGGACAAGCGATTCAAGAACTTGGCTATCACTGGTACGAAGACCCACTAGCCGGGGATGACATCTTCAATTACGTGAAGTTGCGCCAGCAACTCCATATCCCTCTAATGGCTACGGAGCACTCACCCGGCGGTTTCACTGCGTACGCGCCGTGGCTGGTGCACCAAGCGACCGACTACCTGCGTGGCGATGTCGCAGTGAAAGGCGGCATCACGGCGGTGATGAAAACGGCGCACTTGGCGGAAGCGTTTCACGTCAACTACGAGATCCACCACGGTGGAAACTCGTTGATGAACGTAGCAAACCTTCACTGCGCCATGGCGATCAAGAACACCGAGATGTTTGAGGTCTTACTGCCGTCGGAGTTGCAGAAGTACGGTTTGGCGGAGGATATCGAACACGACGAGAACGGCCATGTGCACGCGATCAAGGAACCCGGCTTAGGCGCGCAGATCGACTTCGATCTGATCGAATCCAACAAAGTCGCCGTCATGTCCTGACTTTGGCTCCACTGGTCAGGTGCGGAGCAAATTCCAAGTGGAAAATGTAGTCGCCACAGACGTGTTGGTGGTAGGTGCAGGCAACGCGGCGATGGCGGCCGCGGTAGCCGCTCGGGAACAGGGAGCCGACGTTGTAGTGCTGGAAAAGGCGCCCAAATCTCAGCGAGGTGGCAACAGCGCACTGACTGTTCACATGCGCTTCCCGTACCGAGGCATGAAAGACCTCGTGCCGCTACTCTCGGATATCAGCGAAGACGCAACCCACTCTTTGGCCGCACGAGTTGGTGCCTACACAGAGTCGGACTACTACGCCGACATCATGGAGGTAACTGATGGGCAGAGCGATCCCACTCTGGCGAACATTCTCGTCTCGGATGCCTACGAAACAGTCCTTTGGATGCGGTCATACGGACACGCATGGATCCCGTCTCACGAAAGTCCGACGTCGGCAAACGTCGTCTCGTTCGATGGAGGCGGATTTGCCATGCAGGAGCGATGGTTCCGCGCCGCAGAACGTTTAGGCATTCCGGTGCATTACGAAACTCGGGCTCTAAGGCTGCTACAGGATCGCGCGGGTAGAGTGACGGGCGTGCGGGCTCGAACGAGGGACAGGGACGCTCACTACAATTCGCAGGCCGTGATTCTGGCTTGCGGCAGCTTCGAGTCGAGCCCGGAGATGCGGGCTCAGTATCTCGGCGATGGTTGGGACAAGGTAAAGCTCCGGGGCGTACCCTTCAATACCGGCGACGGCCTCAACATGGCTCTGGAATTGGGCGCTCAGCAATATGGAAGTTGGTCAACCTGTCACGCATCCCCACAGGACTCGAGGCGACCCGACTACGATGTCCCCGGTCCAGGCGTGAGCGGAGTGTATTGGAGCCGCTACTCCTATCCCTTCGGGATCATGGTGAATGTCGACGGGTGTCGGTTCGTCGATGAAGGTGAGACATGGCGTGGGCTAACTTACGCCAAGACCGGGCGCGCTATTCTTTCACAGCCAGGCGGACTCGCTTTTCAGATCTTCGATGCCGAGCAGAGACGTAGGGGGCTTATTCGCGGATACGAAGATGCGACAGGTGTCAAATCAAACACTTTAGAGGCACTTGCAAAAGACCTAGAGATTCACGATGTAAGTGCGTTCCTTGAAACGGTGCATCAATTCAACGCCTCCATCCAATACTGCGAATTCCACCCGTTCCGTCTCGATGGAAAATCGACTTCAGGAATCACCCCGCCCAAGAGTAACTGGGCACTGCCCATAGCCACACCGCCCTTTGAGGCGTACCCGACAATCTGCGGTATGACCTTCACGTACGGAGGGCTGAAAATCACCCCTTCGGCCGAGGTCATGCACAAAACTGATCGGGTCATTCCCGGTCTTTACGCCGCAGGCGAGATGGTAGGGGGATTGTGGCACGACAACTACCCGTCAGGCGGCGGTATGATGGCTGGAGCCGTATTCGGTCGCATCGCTGGCGCGCGCGCCGCGCGTGGGGCGTTGTCGCGTCCCTGATAGAGCGTTGCGATGGATCGTCTTTAGCCGACCTTCGGCAACACTCAAGTACAGGTTGATGGAAGACATTGAGGCCGACGCAAAGAGATACGCGCATGGAGTCAATGAGCCGGGTCTAGGCGCGCAATTCAAACTCAATAAAGTAACCGTATGGACCTAGTTGCGATCGTGTCTCTGGCTGTGGCAGGTTCGGAAGTCGCCAAGGAAATGAGTCGCAGGGGCCGACGCGCGACAGAGTCCGTCCAGAATGAGCCGGCATCCGCAAATTGACCCAGATTATCTGAAGGTTGCCGCATATTTGTCACATACCCGATGTTGTTCCGAATACCGTAGATCTGCTCCCTAACCGATGAATTGAGCCGACACGACCGAAGCATCGCAGCCGTTTTCGATTTGGTGGGATTCCGTTTTCGGGTAGTGTGTTCGTCACCGACTGACGATAAATTGACCTTATGTCCGCACGACTGCCTTCAGAACCTGAAAAACCGACTCCTCGCCAGTTCGAGGTGGCTAGGTTGGTGGCGCGAGGGATGACGAACCCTGAGATAGGTGCCGAGCTTGGCATCTCGCTCGACGGGGCGAAGTACCACGTTGCAGAACTCCTAGGGCGGTTAAATCTATCCACCCGCAAGGAAATTGCAGAGCACATGAAGCGTATCGCACAGGAGAAACCTATGACAGCAGAAATAGTATCCATCCCCATTTTGCCGGTTGAAGACATATGCGAAGCCGCCGACTGGTACAACAGGGCTCTGCCTTGGAGACGACCTATCTCCACGAGGGGGCTGACGAGACCGAAGCCACGAACTACGCCATCCTTCAGCGAGGGGATCTGATCGTCCATCTGATCCTCGACGAGCCGCCGCCGCATTCTGAGCCATGGACCAAGGCTGGCGTCGGACGCTTGTATCTCAAGGTGCGGGACGTGGACCAACTCTTAGACGAGGTCAGGAAGAGCGGCATCGAGGTGACGCGTGGCCTTCAGACCGAGAATTGGGGCGCGAGGGGCTTCGATCTAACCGATCCGAGCGGCAACACCGTACATATCGAGCAAGGATGAGTCACATCGGTGCGTGTGACGACTCCAATTTCCGACTCGTTCAACCGCCTTTACGCGCGTTGGCAAGCAGCTTCTCCAACGTGCCACCTTGGATCGCCTCGCGATCTTCGTCGGAGATGAAGGTCAGATGAGACCGGAATGCTTCGAGCGATTGCAGGTGTGTCATCGCTTTCTTGACGACTGGAAAGTCCGAACCCCAGCACAGGCGTGTGCCAAACGCCTTGTAGCACTCCTCGTAGACCCAGTGCGTCTCGTGGTACGGGAAGTCCCAAGTCCGTTCCGGGCTGCACAGGTAGTGGAACCCGGACAGTTTCAGGTGAACGTTCGGGAGTTTGGCAGACTCAGTTACGTTTTTCACCATTGCCCATGCATCTTCGCCGTAGGACTTCAACGCTGACATGTGGTGGCATAGGAATGGGACTTCTGGAAACGCCTCGGCTACCTTGCGGATCTCGTTCTGGTGATGAGGTGCGATCGCCATTGATGCGATCAGTCCGATATCGCGAGCGACCGAGAAGAAGTCCTTGCCTTCTTGAGTGTTGAACCATCGCCCATCGTCTTCACTGGCGACGTATTGCGTGAAGGCCTTCATTGGCCACCTCTCCGCCGCCTGCTCCAACCGCTTCGCCGCCCCTGGCGTGTGATACGTGTCCGACCAGAAAGAGTCGACATCGGCGAACTGGTTCAATCGGCCTGGATACTTTCGCACCGCCGCGGCGACGTAGTCGTTGTTGTCGCGGTTGCGATGGATCTGAGCGCATACGATCGTAGCGCTGTCTACTCCGTTGGCATCCATCTGGTTGAGGAGCGTCTCTACTGAACCGTGATGCTCAGGGTCGGGAACTTCCGGCAGGTACGGCCAATAGGCCCATGAGTGGCAGTGGGAGTCGATGATCGGCATTGTTCAGGAATCCTGTCTCCGGTAGTTTTTGTGCTTTGCGGCTCTTCTACGGTGCGCCTAAGTGGAGCGCGCAAAATGAATTTTAACTGTGACCGTAATCGGACATCCGACGAATATCGTCGGATGTTTCCATGATTAACTTCGGCGTAACACTAGCGAAACATCGTCGAAACATTAAGTGCGTATCTTCCGAATCATTGCGTAATCACCCGTTCGGGAGGAAGACAAAATATGGATACTGGCTCGATAGCCTGGATGCTGACGGCAACTCTGTTGGTGCTGTTCATGACGCCGGGCCTTGCGTTTTTCTATGGAGGACTCGTGCGCGGCCGCAACGTCGTCAGCACATTGATGTATTCCTTCATCGCCATGGGAGTGGCGAGCATCGTCTGGGTGCTTTGGGGTTACAGCCTAGCGTTCAACGACATTGGGAACGGTGTAGTCGGTGGACTTGACTTCATCGGTTTAGCAGGTGTTAGCCACACAGAAGGTGATGCTATTCCAGACCTGCTGTTCGCCGCGTTCCAGATGACTTTCGCGATCATCACCCCAGCGCTAATCACCGGTGCGTTTGTCGAACGGTTCAAGTTCACCACGTACCTGATCTTCCTGGTACTCTGGGTGACGCTGGTTTACGCCCCGGTCTGCCACTGGGTATGGGGTGGTGGTTGGATCGGCGGCCTCGACGGCGGCGCGCTTGACTTCGCCGGCGGAACTGTCGTCCACATCAACGCTGGTATAGCCGCTGTTGCAGCTGCATATCTAGTTGGTAAGCGCCGTAGCCCCGGTATTGAACCTCACCATGTCCCGTTTGTAGTGCTCGGAGCTGCCATACTTTGGATTGGCTGGTTCGGCTTCAACGCTGGCTCCCAGCTAGCCGCTGACGGCGTCGCGGTCCAAGCATTTGTCAACACCAACACCGCGGCAGCAGTCGCAGCGGTCGCATGGGCCTTGCTCTCCTACATCCACACCGGACGCATCAGCGCAGTCGGGGTAGCTACCGGTGTAGTAGCTGGTTTGGTTGCCGTCACACCGGCGGCTGGCTGGGTCGGTACTATGGGCTCGTTTGCTATCGGTCTTGGCGCTGGCATCATCTGCCACTACGCAGTCCACTTCGAGATACTGCACAAGATAGGAATCGACGATTCGCTTGAAGTCTTTGGTGTCCACGGGCTTGGAGGTATATGGGGCGCGTTAGCCACCGGTATCTTCGCGTGGGGCGCGCTAACCGGTAGCGACGGCGGTTTGGTGAACGGCAATGCCGGACACTTCGTGGCGAACCTGATCGCGGTAGTTGCAACACTTGCATACTCCGGCATCGTCTCCTTCATCATCCTGTTCGTGTTGGACAAGATCCCGGGTCTCGGACTCCGGATCGCGGAATCTGACGAAGACATCGGCATCGACATCACTGCGCACGGCGAACGCGGTTACGTAGCCGACGGCGCTGACTAACCGGAAACGAACTAACTGTTGGCGAGGGGGTAGCATGTTGGCTACGCCCTCCCAACAGAACACAAGAGAACCACGAAAGGAATTACCAATGCTAAAGATCGAAGCAGTGGTTCGCCCGGAACGGACGTCCACGGTGCTCGAAGCTCTGACCGCAGCCGGTGTCAAGGGCTACTCATACTGGAACATCACTGGTAAGGGTCAACAAGAAGGCGTAGAAGTCTTCACTGGACGAGGCGGACACCTCTCCCACCGGGTGGCTCTGCCCAAGACGATGATCATGACTGTCATTCCCGAAGGGATGAAAGATGCAGTCATCAGCAGCATCGTCGAGTCCGCCCGTACCGGCGAAGAAGGCGCCATCGGTGACGGCAAGATCTTCGTCTCCCAGATCGACGATGCCACCCGCGTGAGCACCGGAGAGACGGGCGAAGCAACGGTCATGTGACCAATCGTTTCGTAAGCGGATTACGAACCTCAGCAGCCGGTGCCACCAACCGCGTGGCACCGGCTGTTTGATTCATATCCACACTCTCATCTATCTAGTTTCCGCGCCTATGTAAAATCAACAACATGGCACAGGAGCGTAGCTCAGTTGGCTAGAGCGTTGGTCTCCAAAACCAAAGGTCGCGGGTTCGAATCCTGCCGCTCCTGCCACAACTCCTCTGATTCAGAGGCGAGTGAGCAGCCGTAAAACCTGGTCCCGCCGGGATGCTGAAATTGGTAGACAGGCTACGTTGAGGGCGTAGTGCTCGAAAGGGCGTGTGGGTTCGAGTCCCACTCTCGGCACCAAACACCGTCGGAGATTTCCGACGAGGTGGATGACGTAAATATACTCGTAACTTCAGGGGCGACGTAGCCAAGCGGCCTAAGGCGGGGGTTTGCAAAACCTCTATTCGGCGGTTCGAATCCGCCCGTCGCCTCCATTCTCCCGTCCCCGCCTCCTGTTGGATTTCGGCTTTCGCCGGAATGACGTGGTGAGTGTTCAGATCTCGAACTTCACGCTGGTTAGTTCCTCGGAATGTTCCCAAAGGCGTCTCGCGGTTTCCTCGTCGTGCGAGTCTGGTGATGACGATACAACTACCGGAAAACCACTTCGCTCGTGGGGTTTATCCGGCCCGTAGTATTGACCACCTTGCGCGTCTGGGGCGGTTGCGGCCCTGAGAATCGGCAACGCTCCCATTTGGGCGCTTTGGAAAAATAAGAGTGCAACAGGTTTGAGCAACGTGCCGATGAAGCCCATCCCTTGTGCGAGATTGGTACGAGCCACTCCCGGATGAGCTGCAAGTGACGACACGTTTCCGATTCCAGCGCGTTGCAAACGCCGATGCATCTCATAGGTGAAAAGCAGGTTGGCGAGCTTTGATCGGTAGTAAGCGCGCCAGCGCTTGTAGTTGGAGCGGCTCAAAAGCAATTCGTTAAAGTCAATGTCGCCGCTGCGATGGCCGACGCTGCTTACGTTTACGACACGCGACGACTGAGCGGCGGAGATGGCTGGCATCAACTTGGCGGTTAGAGCGAAGTGACCAAGGTGATTGGTCCCGAATTGCGATTCGAAGCCGTCTTTGGTAGTCCGGTATGGCGTTGCCATGATGCCAGCGTTGTTGACTAGCAAATCGAGATTTTCGTATTCATTCGTGAAACTCTCCGCGAAAGCGTTGATCGAGGCCAAATCTCCCAAGTCTAGGAGCATGAATCTGCTCTGGGAGGATGGTGCAGATTCTTTGATTCGTCCCAGAGCCGATTCGCCGCGCGAAGCGGAACGACAGGCGATGATGGTGGTCGCGCCATGCCGGGCGAGTTCAACCGCGGTTTCGAATCCCACACCACTGTTACCGCCTGTGACTACAGCGGTTTTGCCCGTTAAATCGGGGATGTCCGCTGCGGTCCAGCGTTCTGAGTTCTGCAATGATTTTCTCCGGTTCTATGTTGGGATGTTTTGCTTCATCTAATCCAGACGATCCTAAATTGCCTCGGCGGAAACTCATTCGGTCTCTGACAGATCGCGATTGTCCATGTAAACTTTGCGAGTACTGCACGGCAAACGTAGCGAGCGGCGCGTTTTTACGCTCGAATCGCAACCAACTCCTGTGCGAAAGACGAATCACATTCAGAATCTGAGGTGTTGATATGCGAAAAGCGATACATAGTGTCTTTTCGGCAAGAAGGTCGTGGATTGCGGTTGGGTTGACAGTCTTGGCAACGGTGATGGCAATTTCCATCGCCTGCGGAGGAACTGAGACCGTTATCCAAACCGTCGTAGTCGAAAAATCGGTACCAGGCGAGACCGTTATCCAAACTGTCGTCGTTGAAAAGGAGGTGCAGGTCGAAGGCCAGACTGTCATTCAGACTGTGGTGGTCGAGAAGGAAGTCCAAGTCGCGGGTGAGACGGTTGTTCAGACCGTGGTGGTCGAGAAAGAAGTCCAAGTCGCAGGGCAGACAGTGATCCAAACTGTGGTTGTCGAGAAAGAGGTGGAGGTCGCTGGTGAGACGGTCATCCAGACAGTAGTAGTGGAGAAAGAAGTTGAGGTCGAGAAAGAGGTCGAGGTCATCAAAGAGGTTGAAAAGGAAGTTCAGGTGGTTGTGACGGCAACGCCTGAGCCAGCGATGATGATGGAGCCGAAAGCTTTCAACGGCAATCTGCGACTTGGAGAAATCCTCGTTGACCCGCCGGTGTTCCTGCCGAGCAAGCAAGGCACGGGGAACATGCAGCTGCTCATCTTCTGGGGCTTTTTCGAGCCATTGATGTGGGCGCAGCACTCGGCACCACCGAAGTTAAACCTCGACGCGTCGACTTACACGGAAGGCGTAGTCGAATCTTGGGAAGTTGCTGACGACACTAGCGCAGTAACGTTCAAGGTCCGCGACGGTGTCAAGTTCCACACAGACTGGAACGGAAACGACTGGGGTGAAGTCTCAGCACACGATGTTCAGTGGAGTTTCGACGATGCCTTACGCGAAGGTAGCATCAACCAAAGGGCGCAAGGTGTCCAGAGGTTCGTGACTGGCTTTGAAGCGATCGACGACAGAACCGTCCGGATGAATATCCGAGACAACATGCTTGACCCGCGTTGGTACCACATCATCTCGAACACGACCTTGGGAGCTCCGGTCATAGTATCGAAGCGTCTGTATGACGAGATGGGTGAAGAAGCGGCCAACTTGACACCAGTTGGAACCGGGACATTCCGCATCACCGAGTGGGTCACCGACAGTAACGTCAGGGCAGAACCAGTTGAAGGACACTATCGTCAGCAACCAAGTGTTGCTTCGTACGAGGTGATCCTGATGCCTGAACCACTGGCGCGGATAGCCGCGTTGCAGACTGGTCTGATTCACGTGGCTAGAGTTCCGTTGAAGCTGATCAAGAATACAACCAACAACATCGAAGGTGCTAGGCCTCAGGTCGTCGGGCCTCCCATCAACCAAGTGGTGATGTTCGCCGGCAATTACTGGGCGCAGACGGATCAGAACGGCGAGAACATCTATCGGACTCGTGAGGGTTTCTTGCCAGATGACGAGCACCCTTGGATCGGTGACCCTGACGACGCTGCGTCTATGGAACGCGCCAACAAGATTCGCCGCGCTCTGAGATTGGGAATCGACAGGCAGACAATCGTCGACGAGATCCAATCCGGTGTTGGTAGGCCGTTGACGAACGCGATCAACTCGTTCCCCGGCGACCCGCACTGGATCGACGCGTTCGATGTGCCGTATGACCGAGACCAGGCTAGCGCACTGCTGGGCGAGGCCGGTTTCCCGAACTGCTTCCCGTTCAAGTACCACGTTGCTCCCGGCAAGGAATGGGACGCTGAAGTCGGCGGTGCCGTTGCACAGTTCTGGCGAGAACTCGGTTGTGAGGTAACCGTGGATGCGACTGACTATGGCGCGGCACGACCAAGGTTGGTCAACAGGCAAAAGCAGATACCGTGGATGATCCAGGCAGGCACCAATGCCGTGCCTGACGCGTTCTTTGCCGGCGCGTACAGACCTTCAAGTGGTTTCAACTACGGTATCGAGTTGCCCAACGAGATTACTGCGATCTCGGAACGCAATTTGGATCTGGCGGCGACCACTTACGAGGAACGTGTACAGAACACGATTGAATGGTGGTCATACGTCAACAACTGGAACCTAGTGGCCTCAGTGAGCACGCTGCCTACATCGGTCGTGTTACGGCCTGAGATCATCGAGTACAACCCGTATATGAACACGGGACCGGAATTCGTGGCGCCGGAAACGGTAGTCATGAGCGGTCCGTGAGGCAATCGGGATTCGCACTAGTCGCGTGAATCACACACGGGGCGGCGTTGTCCGGCAAAATCCGGACACGTCACCTCGTGTGGCTGTTATCTGTACCGAAATTTGTTGAGTTAGTGAATTGAGAAGGCTCATTGCTCGTAGACTTTTGGCAGCGGTTGTCGTCCTTCTGCTCGCCAGTGTTCTTGTGTTTGCCTTGTCTCGGATGAGCGGAGATGTACGTAATCTCTTCTTGAGCGAATACACGACGGATGAACAATGGGAAGCGTGGGGCCGCGAGTTCGGCTTGGACAAGCCTTATTACGAACAATATTTCAGGTGGTTGTCCGGGGCAATCCTCCTAGACTTCGACATCTCGGTTAAAGAGCAGATCCCGGCGACTACTGTAGTGCTTCGCAAGATACCGAACACTCTGCAGTTGGCAGCTGGCGCGTATGTTTTTGCGATTGCGATGGGGATCCCTTTGGGCATTTTTTCGGCGATCTGGCGCGGCACTCTGTTGGATCTGTTCGCGCGTGGATTCGCTTTGCTTGGTCAAGCAATGCCGGGTTTCTGGTTGGGAATCATGCTCATCCTGATTTTCGCCGTGCAACTCGGTTGGTTTCCTGCGGGCGAAAAAGGCAATATCAAGAGCCTTGTCCTACCATCGATAACTCTTGGTTGGTACGCGGCCGCGGCACTTTTGAGGTTGACTAGATCTTCGATGCTGGAGATCTTGGACAGCGAGTTCGTGAAACTTGCAAGGGCCAAAGGAGCTTCCCAGACCACTGTGATACTGAAGCACGCATTCCGTAACGCCATCATTGTCCCGTTGACGTTCGCCGGCGTTTTCCTAACCGCGTTGATTACCGGCGCAGTGGTTACTGAAACTGTGTTCGGATGGCCGGGATTGGGCCGCCTCGCGGTGCAGTCGGTGTTCGGTACCGACTTTCCGGTGATCAGCGCAATCGTCATGTTCGCGACGGCCGGTTATCTCGGAATGAATCTGTTGGTCGACATCCTCTACGGAGTTCTTGATCCACGCATCAGGCAGAGTTGAATTGGCTACGAGATCTGACAGCTCCATCGAATCGGTGACGCGACCGATGGTTGTGCGCGAACGCAGGAATCCACTTCGAGCGACTTGGCACATATTGCGCCGCTATCCCGTGCTGCCCGCGATCATCGTCGCTCTGTTGGTTATTGCCGCCGCGTTTGCCCCATGGCTGGCACGGCACGATCCATTGGTCGGAAATCTGCGAGAACAGGATCGTCCGCCGTTCTGGGAAGACGCGTCGCCGATCAGCGGCAAAGAGCCGAAGTGGGAATATCCGCTAGGAACCGACCCACTCGGCAGAGACCTATTGAGCCGTATCATCTGGGGCGCGCGGTACTCGATGTTAATAGCGTCCGTTGTTCTCATCAGCGGCGCGATCGGCGGGACCGTCCTCGGGTTGATCGCCGGATATTTCGGAGGAATCTACGATGAGATTTTGATGAGGATGGTGGATCTAACGCTTGGTGTTCCGTTCATACTCGTCGCGTTGGCAACCGTAGTGGTGTTCGGATCGAGTATGGTGCTGATAATCGCGTTGCTTATCTTATTCAGTTGGAGCGGTTTCGCGCGGCAAGTTCGGGCTGAAACGCTGCGCCTAAAGGCGGCCGATTACGTGGCGCTCGCCATCGTTGCAGGAGCATCTTCCAACCGCATTGTCACGAAACACGTCTTGCCCGGAGTTACCAACACTGTTCTCGTTATCGCGAGCCTCGCGATTGGCCAGCTGATTCTCACCGAAGCGACACTTAGTTTCCTGGGCGTCGGTATCCCCAAACCTCGTCCAGCATGGGGCTCGATGGTCGCCGAAGGCCGCGACTACATCAATACTTCGTACTGGATGGCTCTGTTCCCAGGATTAGCCATCTTCGCCGTCGTGTTCGCAATGAACTTCCTCGGCGACTGGATTCGGGACCGGCTGGACCCGCGGCTGCGTCAGCTTTAGCTCGACCATCCCTCGTTCTTCAACACACGCCCTGCAACAGCGTCGAGTTTGCGGACCATCTCAGGATCGCGATATGCGGGCGCGGTTGCTATTGCGTGTTCCAAAGCGGTGTGGACGCCGGACGGGAATGGTGCTTGCAACTTACCGATGACGGGTATAGCGGCCGCTACCAGTTTTTTCGCGTTCTCCGAGTTCTGTCGTAGGAATTCCAGCACCATCGATGTCGTGACATCGCCGTGCTCCTCAACCCAGCAGTCGTAGTCGGTGACCATCGCAACCGTCGCGTAGGACATCTCGGCTTCGCGGGCTAGTTTGGCTTCTGGCATGTTCGTCATTCCGATCAGATCGCCGTCCCACTGACGGTGCATGAATGATTCCGCCCGCGTGGAGAAGGGGAGACCGTTCATGACGATGTAAGTGCCGCCGCGGACGATATCGATCTCCGCGATCTTTGACGCCTCTTCGATCGCGTCGCACATCGTTGAGCAGACGGGATCGGCCATGCTGACATGCGCGACGAACCCGTTGCCGAAAAACGAGCTTTCCCGTCCGCTCGTTTTGTCGATGTATTGATCGACGATTACGAACATGCCCGGTTCCAGCTCCCTCTTTAGCGATCCGACTGCGCTGAACGATAGGATCCGATCAACTCCCGCACGCTTCAAGACATCGACGTTCGCGCGGTAATTCAGGTGTTGTGGCGAGACGCGGTGACCACGACCGTGTCGCGGCAGAAACGCGACACGTTGGCCTTTGAAATACCCGATCAAGATGTCATCCGAAGGTTCGCCAAAAGGCGACTTGACCGATACCCACTGGGCATTATCAAATCCTTCAAGGTCGTACAAACCTGTGCCGCCGATAATGCCGACAGTCGTCTCAGCGCCTTGTGCCAATCTATTGCTCCTTTGCCGAATCGCGAGTTGCGTCTAGCTTCGTAGTTAGAATCTTAAGCGTGGCAGATGTTGCTGGTGGCGGAATCTGCCGAGATGGCGGAACGGTAGACGCAGCGGGCTTAAACCCCGCGGCCCGTTAAACGGCGTGTGGGTTCGAATCCCACTCTCGGCACCAATGAAGAGGCGCACCCTTGCAGTGTTAAACTCGGCTTCAATTCCGCAAGCGCACGTCTAACAGGTAGCATCAAATGTCCGACGTCAACCTACGCCACGTCTCATACGCCGAAATTGTTGAAGACCTCCGAACTAAAGCCGCAATCACGGCGGCCGGCGATGCCCCGAAACAAGAAGAATTTTCCAATCATTTCGGCGCAGAATTCAAGTCGAACCGGATCCTCATCAAAGACAGTCGTAACCGCGCCACGGTGATCACATCACCCGGCGGCGCTCCCGGTGATCCCCACATCCATCCCGACTTCAACGAGTGGTTCATGGCATTCGGCGGAGTCATGGGTTTCCTAGTTGGTGAATACACGCCCTTTCGAGCTACCTTCGGAGACATAACCGTCGCGCCGTGTGGGTATCGACACACGCCGCTCCCGTGGTACGGCGATATGTGCATGAGGTTGGTCTGCACTAAACCGGGTTCTAACCACGACATCAAAGGCATCGAGCCTTCGCGCAACGTGCGATTGGATCCCGATTGGGAACCGCCGAACCGCATATTAACCCCGTTGCCATACATGATTGAACGTCACGGTTTGGATGCAAATTGGCAAGAGTCCGTCCTGCTCGACCAGCGTAATCGTGTCGAGATGTTTAACGTGTTGCCGGGAGCATCTGCGGAATCCGTCAATGGCGACAGTGAATCGTGGTGGGTGGTGTTGAAGGGCAATGTCCGATTCGAGATCGCTGGCGACGTAGTAGATGCGAGCAAGGGTAGCGTCCTCTACTCCAGCGATGGCGAATTCAGCGCGATAACCGCGACGGGCCCCGGGTCGGGCATCTTCGTCGAAGTGGCAGATCCAGAGACCTGTTAGCCCCTTTCGTGACACGAAAGGGGCGCGAGCGAGCGTAACGACACGAGCGGGGTATGCCCGAGAGGGGTTGACCGGTTGTTAAACTGCTACGAGTGCAGATTTCGTCTTGAGACCTGAACTCGAAAGCAAACAATCTAACGGAATTTGAGATGTCTGAGATCAACGCTCGCCATGTGACTTACGAAGAGATCGTCGATTCGCTTCGGCCTGATGCCCCCGATGTTGAGGGACCGGTGTTGGACGAGATAGCACGGTCGGGTGGCGGATACGCGGCGGTTACCAAGTCGCGCGTCATGGTCATGGACTCTCGAAATCGCATGGCGGTTATCTCTTCTCCCGGAGGATCGCCCGGAGACCCTCACCTCCACGATGACTTCAACGAGTGGTGGGTGGCTTATGGCGGTGAGATGCGATACCGAGTTGGCGAATATGAGCCATTCAAAGCGCATTTCGGAGACATTATCGTAGCTCCGAGCGGATATCGCCACGATCCACGGGCTTGGAAGGGTGAGATGTGTATGAGGATGGTGACTGGCAAGCCGGGATCGAACCACGACTTGAAGGGGCTGGAACCGGCGCGCACGATTCCGTTGGAAGATCACTGGGAGCCGCCGAATCGCATCTTTACACCGCTCGAATACATGGTTAATCGTCATGGATTGGATGAGGATTGGCGAGAAACGGTGATCCTCGATCAGCGGAACCGCGTGGATATGTGGCACGTGTTGCCGGGCGGCCCGATGGCATCTATGTCTGGTGAATCGGAGGCATGGTGGGTGGTTTTGCGCGGAAACGTCGGTTTCCATCTCGGTGGCGACGTTATTCGTTCCGGCATGGGTGATGTGGTCTACTCCGGCGAGGGTGAGATGAGTAGCATCTCCGTTCTTGGAGACGGATCGGCGATTTTCATCGAGGTGATGGAGCCTTAGAGTTGGTAATGCCAAGAGGTCTCCGGCACCATACGAAGGGAGGATCAGTAGCATGGGTTCAACGCAAATCATCGTGGGTGATTACGAGATTTCGGTTGTTGATGATCACATCGGGCTAAGGCGGAATCCGTCGGATGTGTTCGTGGATGTGACGGAAGATGAGTGGGATCAGCACCGGCATTACGCATTAGCGCCCGAAGGATATTGGGAAGCGCAGTGGCGAGGGCATCTCATCCGGCGCGTGGATGGGACAGGTGAGACAGTGTTGGTGGATACTGGTGCGGGGCCGGGGCCTTACGAACATGGGCCGCCACAGGGTGATCTGCTTTCGAATCTCGATGGTTTGGGTGTTGGGGTGGAGGATATCGACAACGTAGTGACGACGCATTGTCATTGGGACCACATTGGATGGAATGTGTCGGCTGAGGGTAGTGCAGCGCGGACGACGTTTCCGAACGCGATCTATCACATTGCGAGGAACGATTGGACGTATTACAGCGATCCAGCTAATGAGAACGACGAATTCGATGCGTATGTGGCGCCTTTGGAGGGGACTGGACAGTTGAAGCTGGTTTTGGGTGAGTTGGAGTTGATGGAAGGGGTGACTTTGTTGCCGACGAATGGGCATACACCGGGTCATCAGTGCGTTTTGGTGCGATCTGGGGGCGAAATTGCGGTTTTGACGGGTGATCTGTTCCACAATGTGGCGCAGGTACGCGAGCAGCATTGGTGTCCGGTTTTCGACTGGCGGCGGGACTTTTCGACAGCGTCCCGGAGGTGGTTGTTCTGGCGCGCGCAGTCGGAGGGTTGGACAGTGGTGTCGGGTCATCTTCCGACGGGGGTGAGCATGGGGAAGGTGGTTGAAAAAGATGGCATGCCGACTTGGGTGGCGGTCTGAGTTATTGAGACGTTGTATAGCCGCCAAATTGCCGCTCTTGCCGCTAGATTGCTGCAAATTGCCGCTGGAGCGGCAAGTTCATGGCTGGGATGGTTTGTGGTGTTATTCGGGGTGTGGCGCGGGGGATGTGTAGGATGTCGGCGTGTGTTGGTTGTGAGATGATGGTTTTCGTAGGATTTGAGGATTTGGTTGGAAGGGGAATTTAGAACAAAATCGGCAATTCAGCGGCAATTTGGCGGCAAGATTAGTTTTTGACGAAGTTTAAAAATATGGCCGCCTTTGTCTCCCGCATCGGAGTGCGGGGCCGGCCGGCGCGGGCATACCCCGCTCGCGTCGCTGCGCTTGCTCGCGCCCCTTTCGTTTTACGAAAGGGGCAGGTGTTGGGGGATAATTGAGGGATGGTTTTGAGTTACGACAATGCGGAGTGTCGGGAGGTTGCCTTGGAGCTTTTGCGGCGGCATGGGGAGTTGCAGGCGGAGGCGAATATCACGTCTCAGATCCGGGAGTTTCTGGTGCGGACGGGGTTGGTGGAGTCGGGTGATATCAGGGAGGAGGTTGCGCCGGCGGAGGGTTCGGGCAACTCGGTGGATTTGGCGGCGCTGGACACGTTGATCGAGGTGAAGCGGAGGATCGGGAATGGGGTCGTGCCGGACTCGGCGCATGTGGCGCAGCTGGACGGTTATCTGACGGCGGCGATGGATGCTAGCAAGGGTGTGCGGATCGGGATTCTGACGGATGGGAAGCACTGGTTGTTGCGGTGGCCGAACGCGGTGATGATCAACACGTCTCCGCCGTACGCGTTCGTGTTGACGGATGCTGATAAGTGGTATGCGCTGTACGAGTGGTTGCGGGACAATGCGCTGGTGGTTCGGCGCGATATCGAGCCCAACAGTGAGGAGATAGAAAATCAGTTCAGTCCGACTAATCCGCTATACGAGCGTGAGATCGACACTTTGCGGGCGATGTATGAGGAGTACGCGGAGTATGAGACGGTGGCGGTGAAGCGTCGGTTGTGGGAGGACTTGCTTCGGACGGCTTTGGGGGAGGTTGTGCAGGGGGATGAGTTTGATGATCTTTTTGTGCGGCACACGTATCTGACGATGGTGGTGGGGATCGTTGTGCAGGCGACGTTCGGATTGGATGTGAATCAGATTGCGGAGAACGATCCTGAGGACTTGCTGAAGGGTCGTCAATTTTCCGAGGCGACTGGTCTGCATGGGGTGATTGAGACGGATTTCTTCGCTTGGCCGATCGAGGTTGGTGCGGCACCGTTGATCAAGACGATTGCGCGGAGGGTGGCGAGATTCGACTGGTCTTCGCCGCCGACCGATGTTGCGGCGACGCTTTACCAGACGGTGATACCGGCGCAGGAGCGTCGTGATCTCGGGGAGTATTACACGCCGCGGTGGTTGACGAAGGCGATTGTGGAGGAGGTGGTTACTGATCCGGTGAATCAGCGGGTGCTGGATCCGGCGTGTGGTTCTGGAGCGTTTGTCGCGGAGTGTGTCGAGCATTTTCTCAAGGCGGCGACCCGGCAGAAGGTGCCGGAGACGAAGCTGTTCGAGTTGTTGCGGGATGCGGTTACGGGTATAGATGTGCATCCGGTAGCGACGCACTTGGCGCGAGCGGCGTGGGTGATTGCGGCGAGGCCGGCGATAGCGCAGAGTGTAAGTACGGCGGTGACGGTGCCGATCTATCTGGGCGACTCGTTGCAGTTGCGGTATCAGAGTCGGGACCTTTTCGCGGCGAATAATGTGACGATCGGGGTGGGGGACGATGCGAATACGGAGTTGCTGTTCCCGGTCGCGCTGGTGAATCACGCGGAGAGTTTCGACCAGTTGATGGTGGATGTGGCGGAGTACATCGAGAGTGGCGAGGATCCGAAGCTGGCGATGGGTGATGTTCCGTTGACGGGTGGCGAGTCGGAAACGCTCGCAGGGACTATCGACAAGCTCAAAGACCTGCATGACAAGGGTCGGGACCACATCTGGGCTTACTACATACGAAACTTGGTGCGTCCGATCACGCTGGCGCGGAACAAGGTGGATGTGATCGTGGGTAATCCGCCGTGGATCAACTACAACCAGACGACGGATGTTCTGCGTGACGAGTTGGTGAATCAGAGTCGGAATGAGTATGGGATTTGGGCCGGTGGTCGATATGCGACGCATCAGGATGTGGCGTCGCTGTTTTACGCGCGGTGCGTTGATCTTTATCTGCGGGACGGCGGATTGATCGGGATGGTGATGCCGCATAGCGCGTTGCAATCAGGGCAGCATACGAAGTGGCGGACGGGTGAATGGAAGTCTCGCGGCGGTGCGAGGACGTTGAGCGTGAATTTCCAAGTTCGGAAGGCTTGGGACTTGGAGCGGCTCAATCCGAACACATTTTTCCCGAATGCATCGTGTGTCGTGTTCGCGAAACGAACGGGTGAGGATGGAAAAGCGAGGGCATTGACTGGCACGGTTCGCCAATGGGTTGGTGAGACGGGATCGGGGAATGTGAGGCGCGTAGATATGGAGATTACGGATACCAGTCAGGGTCTCTTATCTCCTTACGCGAACCAAACTCGACAGGGATCGACGATGGTTCCTCGGGTGCTTTTCTTCGTAAACGAGATTCCTAATCCGACAACTGTCAGGGTCAGCAACACGATTACTACTAGTCCGCGGCGCGGTGTTTACGACAAAGAACCCTGGAAATCATTGGACTTACCGTCGTTGAACGGCAACACTCTAGAGAGAGAACACTTGCTCGACGCACATCTTGGTGAAACGCTGGCACCTTTCGCAATGCTCGACCCGTTGAAAGTCATTCTGCCTATCAGACGCGGTACGACGATGATTGAATACGATCCAGATGCCCGATACGGAGTTGCGGGCAACTCGATGGAACGTCGGATGCGAAGCCGGTGGAATGAAATCAATCGGACGTGGGAGAAATCCAAAAGATCAGGCAATGAACTCAATTTGATCGGACAAATCGACTACTACGCGAAGTTGACGTCACAACTGGCATGGCAAGGCGATAAAGGTGATCGCCCAATCAGGATCGTCTACAACCAATCGGGTGCACCGACAGCTGCAATCTTGCAGGATGATGAAGCAATCGTCGACTACACGTTGTACTGGGTGAGTTGTCGAGGTCTCAGTGAAGCGTTTTACTTACTTGCGATCATCAACAGCGAAACGCTTGCCGAAGCCGTGAATCGGTACACGATTCCGAATTGGTCGGGTAAAACCCGCCACCTTCAGAAGCACCTTTGGCGGTTGCCGATCCCTGAGTTTGATGATGGCGATTCGTTGCATGTGGACGTGGCTGATGCGGGTAGGGATGCGGCCCAGGGTGTGGAGCGGGAGTTGGGGAATCTGAAGCAGCGGTATGCGGAGCGGTTGTCGGTGACGATTGCGCGTCGGGAGGTTAGGAAGTGGTTGAGGGAGTCGTCGGAGGGGCAGCGGGTGGAGGGGGTTGTGGGGGAGTTGTTGGGGGGATGATGTCTGAACCGGGGATTGCGGGGATTTTTTGGATGGGTGGGATTTTGGTGGTGATTTGAGTGGTTGTTGGTGCTAGCGGAACATCGTTGATGACGAGATATAGATGCATGAACGCATGTAGTACAATATGGATATCGACGATCGATCATCGCGCCTGCCGAGTAGCGAGTGACAAGGAAACAAGATGGCATATAAGTATTGGGAATTAGGTGATCCCGACATCTGGAGTTGGGAACATTACATCGACGGATTTAGGACTGCCGCCGATAGCCTAGCGGCTTCAACTGAAGGCGAACGGCGCGCAAGCAACTTGGTATATCCGACGATGTTCCTGTACCGTCACTACTTGGAACTGAGAATCAAGCAACTGATACTTGGATTCCAAGAATTGATGGAACTGCAAGCTGATTTGCCGACTCATCACCGCCTCTTGATGTTGTGGGAAAAGGTACGCGAGTTGGAACGACAGGCGATTTCGCTGGGCGACTGGGATTCAGAAGAGAATTTCGATAAGCACCCTGAAATCGAGGAACTGATCCGCGAGTTTGACAAGATGGATCAAGGTTCATATGAGTTCAGGTATCCCGTGGACAAGAACGGGGCACCTACGTTGCGTCGCCTGAAAGAAGATGCACGGAAAAGGGCAGTAACCAACATAGACGTACCACCTGACTTCAAATTGGCTAGTGTACGAGACGTGATTAAAGAAACCACGCTGGCGCTTGACGGATCGATCGACATGATTGACCACTACATCAACCTGAAAGCAGAGATGTATTCGGATTTGATGGGATGAGTGACCGATGAAATTAATGTTGATTGTCGTCGCGGTTATTGCCTTAGGGATACTGATCATCTCTGCGACAAGACGAGAAAATCCAGATCCCGGCGCTTCGCTTCTTAATGTGAGCGCCGAACAGGTTTGGGACGCGAAAGATGAACTAAGGGGTGAGTGGATTAACGTAACGGGGAAGGTGAAGAAGATAGATGATGGTGAAGTAAAGCTTTACGCCGAAGATTGGTGGTGGTTTATTGAATACTTCGCGCCAGAGGTTTCGCTTCACGATTTGCCAGTCGACCAACAAGCGCAAGCTCGCAAGGGCGAGTTTTTCAGTAGTACCTGCAGTGTTGGGAGCAATGGTCTCTGGTCTTTGAACCTACGACACTGCCGTAGGTAGTGCTTGTTCGAGATGCTCCCGTCCCCGCCCCGGGCATCCCCCGCTCGCGTCGCTTCGCTTGCTCGCGCCCCCTTACGCTTTGCGAAGGGGCGGGGCATCCCCACCCTTTTGTCCCGTTTCACCCTCACCCTAGCCCTCTCCCATCTAGGGAGAGGGGATATCGCCGCCTCCCCGCCTCCCCGCCTCCCGCATACCCCGCTCTTGTTGTAATCTTTTTTGGGCTCGCGCCCCTTTCGTGGCACGAAAGGGGCGTAAAAGAAAGGGACTTACATCGGATGCTACACAAAATCACTTGATGCACTGTCTTTCGATCTCATCCATAACGTTGTGAGCGTTGCTCACTGCTCGACGAACGTCGTTGACCGAGTACGTGTTCAACACGCCGTCAGCTGAGTCTCGTGCTATTGCTCCGAGCTCATCGCCTATGCGGCCGAACGACGACGTGTAGCGGCTCCAGTCGATATCGCCGCGACGGATGCAGTTCTGGATCGTCCCAAATAGAGCATCCATGCGAAATCCGACGCTTTCGACGTCGCGCACCAGCCCTGACGTGATCTGTTGAAGAGCAGGCGTCGGAGTTGGACGCGGTATTGTGCGCTGCGGCGTTGAACTGTTCTGAGATTGCAATCTTTCGATGTGAGATTCCAGCATTTCGATGTGTCGGTCTCTATCTTCGATCATGCTCGCCATCGTTGCCATCTTGGGTTGTTGAGGCACAGCAGTCGGCGACGGTCTCGGTGATGAGCTGCAAGCTGCTAGATGTGCAACACCGCAAAGCACAAACGCAGCAACGATGATCTGAGTAATTCTCTTCCCCACCCTGGCACCCCCTCGCGGCAAAGGACGTTGGTCGTTTGCTGCTTCGACCTTCTTCCCAGACACCGACAGAGGGGGCGTGAAACGCCACGCCCTGTGTTGCCCAGTCAGATGAAAATGGGAAATCTAAGTGAAGATCGAAGCAGCAATTCCGACTTTACTACAGCTGCGAGGTTTATTGAACTGAACTCGCACCTTAGAAACTGATTAGTTTCGAGATTCGGTACACGCGATTCAGTGTGCTAGAAGAGAAAAAGGCAGTGATTGACTGCCACACGCCGAGGGGTACTGGAATTGAGGACTCCCGCCCTTCGGCGTGCAGACTGCTCCAGCAGCAATTGCTGCTGGGCTAGGAGGAGGTTTTTGTTCTCCTCGTCGGCTGACGCCGATGTCTATAGTGTAACGCCAAACAAGAGGACAAATGATGCCAAAACCACGAAATGCTTCGAGAAGGGGCCGAAATGTCAAGTTCCAATCCATCCTTGACTCTCATTCAAGCCATGCGGATGTTTTCCGATAACGAGAAAGCTGAAGCTTGGTTTGTCAAACACCGATGGCGCAACGGTGTACATTGCGCTCACTGCGGAAGTCCTGAAATCTCAGAACGGAAAAATCGCAAGCCGATGCCGTATCACTGCCGGAGGTGTCGGAAGTATTTCTCAGTGCGAACGAATACCGTAATGGCGCACTCCAACATCTCTTTGTCGACATGGGCGATCGGTTTCTATTTGATGACCACACGTCCGAAAGGTGTTTCGTCGATCCAGCTGAGCAAAGACTTGGGCATCACGCAAAAGACGGCATGGTTCATGGCGCATCGTATACGTGCTGCTCTCGAATCTGCCAACGCCAAGCGAGCAGGGCCTGTCGAGGTCGACGAAACTTACGTCGGTGGTAAGTTCCGCAATCGTCCACTACACAAGCGCTTCTACCAAGGACGCGGCGCAGTGGGCAAAGCACCCGTCATCGGTATGCGAGACCGCAAGACTAATCTCATTACCGCTCAAGTCATCACCAGCACAGGCCGACGCACGCTCCGCGGCTTCGTGCTGAAAAACACGCGTACGAACACCATTGTCTACACCGACGAGCACAGTTCATATAAGAGGATGCCGAGATACCACAGGACAGTTAAGCACTCAGTCCGAGAATACGTCCGCGGCCAAGTTCACACCAACGGCATCGAATCTTTCTGGGCGATGCTGAAACGCGGATTCATGGGGACGTACCACAAGATGAGCGTCAAGCATCTGCAACGATACGTCGACGAATTTGCATGGCGACACAACATGCGCTCGCTTCCTTCAGCGTTGAGACTGGTCGCGGCGTTCGCAGCAAGCGTCGGAAAGCGATTATCGTACGATCAGCTCGTAGGACTGAGTTTCAATCATCAGTTTCGCTTGGTTTGAGGTACGGTGTCTCAGTCGGCAGTATTCGCGCGCTTAATATCTTTGCCGAGTGATAGAATCAAAAGGAGGTGCCCCGGTAGCTCAGTGGATCAGAGCATAGTCGTGCCAAGGCTAAGGTCGCGAGTTCGAATCTCGCCCGGGGCTCCAGGGATGCGGTGAGTCAATCGCTGTGGAAGTCAAGCAAGGCGCGACGAGTCGAACATGCTGTCTTTTCGTTGTGCCATGGTCAGTTTCCCCTTTTTGCGGTTGGTCATTCCGCTGATTTGAATTGTATTACAGAATGTTTCATTTATGAAATTTTTTCTCAGTTCTCTTACAAAAAACCTTGTTTCGGGAAATTTAGGGAACTTCTTGAGACAACCATGTGAAAATTTTTTCAGCAGAGATTCTGTCCATCTCACAACTTTCTGAGGTGTGGCTCGTCATCTGGAATTGTTAACATGTTTGAAGCAACGCAGGACGTGATTGGCACCGGTACACAGTTCTCCTAGACACGCACAATGACTTCTGAAAAAGATCGCTCTGACCCTTCACCCTGCGAACTCCCGCGGCCCGTCGACATGACACCCGAAGACCTCGTCAACGTCGTTCTCAACGCGGGTGTGCCAGACGACCGGGACGTTAGGCTAGAGCGCGAGCGAGAAGCTCAAAAAGAATCTGAAGTCGCAGATTAACAGCTTAGTGATTGCTTGACGTGGCGGAATGGCTATCTCTGGTCGCGGCAGTTATTGCCATCGTTACGTTTGTTGGCGCTCTAGGAAGGTGGGTTTATCAACAACGAGCCACATTTCTTCATAATGGGCACCAACTCAAAAAGAATCTCGTAACGGTCGTTGAAGCGTCGAAGCGGCGGCTCCAAAAGTTAAGATACAGATTCAGCATCCAGATTCTGCGGTGGAGAAAGCAAGTGAAAATCAACGCAGCACAGATTATCGTCCAAGACAAGCATTTCAAACGGCAAGGGATGTCAGAAGCCAGTCGAATTGGGATGGCCGCTATTAATTTGCACCAAGTTTGGATCCCAAGCAACTACGCTCCGGGATCAGACTTACAGATTGATCTGATCTTTCAAGGCCAGCAACAAATGGGAGAAACAGAATTCAGAAAACTGTGTGTACGAGTTGCGACGTGGATGATCGAGAGTGAAAGCAAGTTGCACGAAACGCCCGATGCAGAATTACGAACATTGAAGATCCCGTGGAACAAAAACTTCGCCGAGTGGGCATCGAAGCTGTACGGCGACGACGACGATTTAGAAGATCTGCCTTGGTAGTCAATTGATTCGGTGCCGACTACCTTGGTGTGTAGCATCCGACTTAAGTCCCAAAAGAAAACCTGCGGCACCGAAATTGGTACCGCAGGCGAAACGTTGGTTTGCGTTTGTTTCTAGTAGTCGTCGACGGACAAGGGCCCGCCATCGGAACCGGCGCCTGCGTCAGCGTTTGCCGGGTCAACAGCATCTTCCCAATCGTCGGGGCGCTCGTCTTCTCCGCGGCTCTGCCAGTATGCGTCGTGGTTGGGATTCATCTGGTTGGCGTGGTTGTCGTCGTTTCTTCCAGTCAAACTATCAGTCTCCTTTTGTTAGGTTTAGCTAGTTGATTGTTCGGCGGCGGTCGTAGACTGCCACGTTTCTAATGGTATTTTTCGGTGTTGATGGTTGAACTGGTTGGTTAGAGCCCTGTCCTCGCCCCGGGCATCCCCCGCTCGCGTCGCATCGCTCGCTCGCGCCCCCTTCGCTTTGCGAAAGGGGCGGGCTTCCCAGCTCCACATCCACACTGCCCGGGCGGGTCACAGACCCGCCCCTACCGTGGCACGAAAGCTCCTACCGTGGCACGAAGGGGGCTAAACGTCCAGATGCTTCCGAAAATCGTTCAGGATTGCGTCGCGTAGCTCGATGTTTGGGGCTTCGGCGTAGATGCGGAGGAGGGGTTCGGTGCCTGACATTCTGACTACTGCCCATCCGCCGTCGCTGAGGTCAAGCCGGACTCCGTCGCGGCGGTCTTCTGCGACAACTTCGATGCCGCCTAGACTGGTTGGAGCTTTGCCGTTGACGGCGGTGGCGATGCGTTGGCGTTGGTCGGGGGTGAACTCGATGTCGATGCGGCGGAAGGTGTGCGGGCCGGTGATTTGGTGGATTTCGGCGAGGAGTTCGGTGGGGGATTTACCGGACACGGCCATGCTCTCGAGGAAGAAGAGCGCGCTTAAGGGGCCGTCGCGTTCGGGGATGTGTCCGGCGAAGGCGTAGCCGCCGCTCTCTTCGCCGCCGAGGACGCAGGCGTTGTCGATCATGGCGGGTCCGACGAACTTGAAGCCTACTGGTGTCCGCTGTAGCTCCACGTCGTGATGCTCTGTTAGTCGGTCCATCATGCTGCTCATCGTGATGGTGCATGCAGCGCCGCCGGGCAGCTCGCGCCGGGACTTGAGATGGTGGAACAGCATCGAAAACACTTCGAGCGTGGTGACGTATATGCCGTTCTCTGCGACGACGCCTAATCGGTCAGCGTCGCCGTCGGTGGCAAGACCAACGTCGAAAGCGCCACTCTTGATCGCGGAGATCAGAGGTTCCAAATTGTCTTCAACTGGCTCAGGTTGCTTCATGCCGGGGAAGGCAGGATTGATCTCGCTCCGAATCTCAGTGACTTCGGTAGCGCCGCCTTCGAGTAGTGCGGCGACTATTCCGGCTCCGGAGCCGTGCATGGAGTCGACGGCGACGCGGATGCCCGCGGATTTGATGCGGTCGATGTCGACTAGTCGGGAGAGTTGGTCTAGGTAGGGGGAGACCATGTTGGTAGTTGCGATTTGGGCCCCCTTTGTCCTTCGGACATTTCCCCCACCAGTGGGGGAAACCTTGAGGGAAGCGAGTGCTTCGGGTAGGTGCGCTTCAATCCGTTCGACCTGTTCTGGTGGGGCGCTGCCGCCGGCTTCGGATTTGACTTTGAAGCCGTTGTATTCGGGTGGATTGTGGCTGGCGGTGATCATGATGCCGGCGGCGGCGTTCATGGTTGTTACGGCGTAGCTGAGGGCGGGAGTTGGTAGTGGGCGGTCGGAGATTTGGACTGGGATGCCGTGGTTGGCGATGACTTCGGCAGCGGCGCGGGCGAAGTTTTCAGATTGGAACCGGGTATCGTAGCCGACCGCGACGCCGCGGTGGGTTCCCGCCTGCGCGGGAATGACGTTGTGCTGTAGTTCTAGGGCGACTGCGGTGGCGCAGGCTCGGACATTTTCGAAGGTGTAGTCATCGCCGATGATGGCGCGCCAGCCGTCGGTTCCGAAACGAATGTCAGGTTGAGGGGGCATGGGGGTGTCTGAACCGCTGATTACGCTGATTTTAGTGATGGGCTTTTGATTGCGGGGTGTTGGGGCGTCCGTCCGCCCCGGCGCATCCCCCGCTCGCGTCGCTCCGCTTGCTCGCGCCCCCTTACGCTTCGCGAAGGGGGCGGGGCTCCTTTGTCCTTCGGACATTTCCCCCGCTAGCGGGGGAAACCCTAAATGTTGGCGGCCTTGCGGAGGGCGGTTGCTTTGTCGGTTTGTTCCCAGGGGAGGTCTAGGTCTTGGCGGCCGAAGTGTCCGAATGCGGCTACGGGTCTGTAGATGGGGCGTCGGAGGTTTAGGGATTGGATGATGCCGCTAGGGCGGAGGTCGAAGGTTTTGTTGACGAGGGATGCGATGGTAGTGTTTGGGAGTTTGCCGGTGCCTCGGGTTTCGACCATCAAAGACACGGGTTCTGCCTTGCCGATGGCGTAGGCGATCTGAACTTCGGCTCGCTTTGCAAGCCCTGACGCGACGATGTTCTTGGCGACGTAACGAGCCGCGTATGCGCCGGATCGGTCAACTTTCGAGGGGTCTTTACCTGAAAACGCGCCGCCGCCGTGCCGAGCGCTGCCGCCGTAAGTATCGACGATTATCTTGCGTCCGGTGAGTCCCGCGTCACCGTGCGGACCGCCGGTAACAAACCTGCCGGATGGATTGATGAGGTACTTCGTCTCACCGTCGCGCATGTCGCTCGGAACTAGCGGGTCGATTACCTGCTCAATGAGGTCCCGCTCGATTGTCGACTGATCGGCTTCAGGCGCGTGCCACGTGGATAAGACGATCGTGTCGATGCGCTGCGGTTCGTGATCTTCGTTGTATTCGACAGTTACTTGACTCTTGGCGTCGGGGCGAAGGTAGGGGATTGATCCGTCACGTCGGGCATCGCTCATGCTTTTGGTCAAACGATGCGCCAACGAAATTGGGAGCGGCATGAGCTCGGGTGTTTCGTCCACCGCGTAGCCGATCATCATGCCTTGATCGCCCGCGCCTTGCTGCGCGTTGTCGGATTCCGAACTGTTGCGATCTTCCAATGCCGTACTCACCGCGGCATCGATGTCGGGTGATTGGGCATGGAGATAGACGCCTATCTCACACGATTCGTAGTCGAATTCGTACGCCGGGTCATCGTAACCAATACCACGAATTGTTTCTCTGGCGACGGCTTCGAAGTCGATGTCGGAAGATGTCGTGATCTCGCCGAACATCCACAACCGGTTGGTGGTGCAAGAGGTTTCGCACGCCACACGAGAGGTCGGGTCACCCGCGAGGGCGGCATCGAGAACGGCATCGGAGACCTGATCGCAGATCTTGTCAGGGTGTCCGTCGGAAACCGACTCTGAGGTGAGCAGAAAGTTCGAACTGGATTGTGTCATTTGATTTGTCCTACGTGTGAGACCAATTTGGGCCCCCTTTGTCCTTGACCCCCTCTTAATCTCCCCCTAGGAGGGGGAGGGGAATGGGAGCGGGGGAAACCCAAAGGCATTATCAGGTGCCAGATTCCCAGGAGTTGAGGTATTTTTCCTGCTCTGCGGTAAGGGTGTCGAAATTCATTCCCATCGACTGCAATTTTAGCGACGCGATCTCCGTGTCTATCTCGCTTGGCAGAACGTGGACACCCGGTTCGAGCGATGCGTGGTTGGCGGCGATGTATTCGCTCGCCAGGGCTTGGTTGGCGAAGCTCATATCCATGACGCTAGGAGGGTGCCCTTCGGCGGCAGCCAAATTGACCAGCCTGCCCTCAGCGAGCAAATTGATCCGACGACCATCCTCAAGCGTATGCTCCTCGACGAACGGGCGGATGTAGCGCCGAGTTTCGGACATCTCACGCAGCGCATCCACGTTGATTTCGACATTGAAGTGGCCAGAGTTGGCTACCACGGCTCCCGACTTCATGTTCTCGAAATGATGTTTATCGATCGCGTGGAGACCGCCGGTAACCGTCAAGAAGATGTCGCCTATTTTCGAGGCTTCGTCCAAAGACATGACTCGGTGTCCGTCCATCACGCCTTCGAGTGCACGAACCGGGTCGACTTCGCAGACGATGGTGTGAGCGCCCAGCCCCCTGGCACGGTCGGCGAAGCCGCGTCCGCACCAGCCGTAGCCGATGATTACAACGCTCTTGCCGGTGATGAGCATGTTCGTCGCTCGAATGATGCCGTCCAGCGTGCTTTGGCCGGTGCCATAGCGGTTGTCGAACATGTGCTTGGTCATCGCATCGTTCACAGCGATGATGGGATACGCGAGCTTGCCCTCGGCGTGCAATGCCTTCAATCGGATGACGCCGGTTGTCGTTTCTTCCATGCCGCCGAGGGTGCTGTCAAGTAACTCGCGGCGTTCGGAGTGCAGCATCGCCACCAGATCGGCACCATCGTCGATGGTCAGGTGTGGCTGTGTGTCCACCGCGTCTGAAATGTGCTGGTAGTAGGTGTCGGAATCTTCGCCGTTCCGCGCGAATACTGATATACCTTCGTCAACGAGATGCGCGGCGATGTCGTCTTGGGTTGACAGGGGATTGGATGCGCACAACGCAAGCTCCGCGCCACCGGCGACCAACGTCTTTGCGAGATTAGAAGTTTCGGAAGTCACATGCAGACAAGCGGCGATCCGAATGCCTTCCAGAGGCCGGGTCTCCGCGAAACGCTGTCGGATGCCTTGAAGAACTGGCATCTGCTGGTCAGCCCATTCCGATTTCAAAGCGCCTTCGCGGGCGAGATTTATATCGGTGATGTCGTAGTTCATTGATGCTCCGATTTGGGCTCCGATTTGATGGTGGTTAATCTGCTGTTTCGCGTAGAGGAAGCCGAATTGCGGTGTCGAAAGTGGTTAGGTCTTCAAATTCGAAGAATCTATCGGTGATTTCTTCGTTGGTGAGGTTTGCTAGGCGATCGAGGCCGAATCCTTCGACGGTGAATGAGGCGATAACGGAGCCTGCGATTACGGCCTGTCGATAAGACTCCGGGTCATGCTTGGCGGTTGCGGCGATGTAGCCCATGAAGCCGCCGGCGAAGGAGTCGCCGGCACCGGTTGGGTCGACGATGTTTTGGATGGGATATGCGGGGACGATGAAGCGCTGGTTTTCGTTGTAAAGGACAGCGCCGTATTCGCCTCGTTTGATGATGACGTTGTCAGGGCCTTCGTCAAGGATTCCTTCGGCGACATCCACGAGGTTGGATTTTTCGGTGTACATCCGAGCTTCGGCCTCGTTGATGACGGAGAAGTCGAGTTGAGTCATCAAGCGATCTAGTGCCGCGCGTTTTTCAACGATCCAGTGGTTCATGGTGTCGCCAGCGACGAGTTGGAGGGCATCGGTCATTTGGTTGAGGACCGACTGCTGAGTCTCGGGGTCACAGTTGGCGAGGAAGAGGTAGGGTATTGAGCGGTGCGCGGAAGGGACAGTCGGGTTGAAGTTTGCGAAGACGTTGAGGTCGGTAGCGACGGTTTCAGCGTCGTTGAGGTCTTTGATGTAGGAACCGGACCAGCGGAAGGTTTGGCCGTCGGCGATTTCGATGCCGGAGGTGTCGATGCCGCGGTTGGTCAGGATATCGCGGTGTTCGGATTGGAAATCTTGACCTACGATTCCGATGATCGCGACGTCGGTGAAGTAGCTTGCGGCGACGGAGAAGTAAGTGACTGATCCGCCGAGTTGGTTGGTCCTAGTACCTGCTGGCGTCTCGACGTCGTCGTACGCCATGGATCCGACGACGAGGAGATTCACGTTGAACTTCCCGTGAAGTTTGTGGGAGATACTCCGAGGTATCGCTGATCATACGCGGCCTCGGAGCTATGCATGTTGCCGATCGTCAACTTACGGACTACGCGCCGGTGGCGTGAGGCAAACCCTGGGCGATCCAAGCCGGGGTACCGTCTTCGATGTTGTAGAGCCGGGAAGTTTCGGCACCCATGGCGGCCGCGTACTCGGCAGCGAGTCCGCTGCGCGCCCCGACTTCACATATGAAGAGGAGGTTGCCGTCACCGGGCAACTCGTCGAAACGCGGAATGATGTCGTCGACCGGGACCCATAGAGCGCCTTCGACGTGACCCGCCTCCCATTCGTCAGGGTTGCGAACATCTACGACTGTGGAGTCGCCATTTTGCACCATTTCGTACGCCTCTTGGGAAGTGATACGAGCGTACGGCTCTCCGGGAACTTGCCTTGCCATTTGATACCTGATTCTGATATCTGATTCTTTGGGCTGAAACCAGATTTCGATTGTACTTGATTGGAGACTTACCCTACGTCTCGCGATGAACCCAGATTCACAGCTGCTCACCAGTTATGAAGGACGTGAAGCCTGTAACTAGCGAGAACGGCCCGGCTACCAGCAGAACGAGTGGGATAAGGGCGATGAGTGCGGCAACTACGTAGTAGATGACGGAAGATGGGATCGTGCGAGGTGAGGATTCCGCAAACGTGGACCGCAATGAGGCAATGTGAGTTCCGATTGCGATTATGAGGAACAACACGGCGCCCGTTACGCCGGCACTGAGAACTTTGACCATATAGATGTAGCCGTCTAGGAACGACCCGAGCAAGGTTTCCACGAAGGCTGATATCCAAAGACCTGGCCGTAGCCCCTCGAAGAAGTCCACGAAGATCAGGATCGTTAATGGGAGGAGGAATCCGATCAGCAATGGTGCTACGAGGGCATACACGATCCCTGCGATTATCCACCGGATCGGACTGCTTGCTTCGGACCGAGTAGTGAAGAGGACGTAAGACAACGCGCCTCCAACAGCGCCGCCACTGATTATGTACGCCGTGATGATGCGCAGGAAACTTTCGACGAAATTCGGTCGGTAAAACTGGAATCCAAATTCGCCGATGCCATTGTCAACGATCGTGATTAGAGTGCCTAGATATCCGACCGTCAGTCCAACAGTCGCACCGACGACGATGCCCAGCCACATAAGTCGCTTTCTGACGACTCTTTCAACGTCAAGCCGCTGGTTTTCGGCTTCACGGAGGCGGTTGAGCGCTTCGGTACGCGTCTCGGAAGTGGTGGTCTGATCAGGAGTTTCGTCGTTTATTGAAGTAGAAGAATCTGAATTCGACATATCTTCAATTGTGCATGTTGACTCTAACCGAGGGACCGATCGTCGAATAAAGAGCCACTTTGCGATCTATATTGCTTCTAGCCAGACCTACTAGGCGTGTCGATATCCAACCTGATGTATGGCGGATTTGGCAAGACATCGTAAGCACTCAGCGCTGAAATTGACGAATTCAATTGTCCGTGCTACAGTTCGCACAGACTCGCCGTTAATCGCGGCAGACGTAGTTGGACTCGACTCAAAATGGAGGCTTCAGATGAAACGAATTAGTTTGGCAGTTGTGATCTCCGCCGTGTTGGCGTTCGCCATTGCGTGTGGAGGGACGGAGACCGTCGTAGAGACCGTCGTCGTCGAACGCGTCATAACACAAGCACCTGAGCGCGTCGTCGAGACCGTCGAGGTAGAAAAGGTCGTCGAACGCGAAGTGGTTCAAACCGTCGAGGTCGAGCGCGAGGTCGTTGTCGAGGTCGAGCGCGAGGTCGTGCAGACAGTCGAGGTTGAAGTCGAGAAAGTCGTCGAGGTCGAGAAACAGGTTGTCGAAGTCGTCGAGGTCGAGAAGGTCGTCGAAGTCGAGAAGGTCGTTGAGGTCGAGAAGGTGGTTGAGGTAGAGGTGACGGCCATGGTTGAGGATGATGCGATGATGATGGACGACGGCGTGATCCCGCGAGAACGTCAGTTCATCATGCTCTGGGGTGGTTCTGGTGGTGTCGGATCTGCCGGTCAGTACACAAACCACGACATCTGGAACGTCTATTCGGGCGTGAGTCACCAAGACGGCCCACAGCTGATTTTTGAACCCCTCGCTTTCTACTCTGCGTTTAACGACACCGAGTATCCGTGGCTCGCCGAGTCGTGGAGTTACAACGCTGACTTTACCGAGTTGACGATCAACACCCGCCAAGGTGTCAACTGGAGCGACGGCGAACCGTTCGGCGCGCACGACGTCGCGTATACGCTTGAACACCTCCGCACAACGCCGGGCCTTCCGCACTCAGGTCAGATTCAAGCCGACGTCGAATCGGTTGAACAGATTGACGATCACACGGTATTGGTGAAGTTCAAGGGTCCGCGACCGAAGTTCCTCTACTTCATGACCTACAAGTTCGACATCGGCGTGTACATCGTTCCCAAGCACATATACGAGCAGCACGACTGGTTCGAATTCACGAACTACGATCAGGCGAAGGGCTGGCCTGTAACGACCGGACCGTGGGAAGTAGTGCAGACCTCTACGCAGTCGAAGATCCTCAACCGGCGAGACTCCTGGTGGGCTGTCGAACAAGGCTTAGTCGACAAGATGCCAGAAGTACTTCAGATCGTCTACATCCCGAACCCGGGCGAGACGCAAATGGCGCAGGAGATGATCGCCAACCGTGCTGACGCTTCGTTGTCGTTGCAGACAGGCACAATGCGTGAAGTGTTGGCTCGTAACAGCGCCATCATCACGCACTCGGGTTTCAACCCGCCTTACGGTTACGTCGACTGGTGGCCGATCGGTCTGCTCTTCAACGCCAGCCAGCCGCCGTATGACGACAAACGTGTGCGCTGGGCGGTTTCGAACTACCTCAACCGCGAACAGTTGATCGAGATCGGTTTCGGCGGTGCAGGAACACTCTCGTATCTGCCGATACCTACGTACGCGCCGTTGCAGCGTTACTTCGACGTGGTTGAGGACAAGCTCACAACGACACACGACACGACCAAGTACGATCCGGCGCGAGGCGACGAGTTGATGATGGAGGCCGGTTACTCGAAGAACGCGGATGGGTATTGGGAGAGGGACGGGAACGTGGTCGTCTGCGACATCCTCAGTTTCGGCATCTTCAACCACTACGGCCCGATCGTGGCGCGACAGTTGGACAACCACGGCATCAAATCGTCGTACAGCACACCGCCAGATGCATGGTCAAGGCAATCGGCTGGTGAGGCTTCGTGTGGTCTACGAGGGCACGGCGGTTCTGTACGTGACCCGTACTTCACGTTGCGGCTCTACACCGGCGGCGATCCTAAGACCTACGACCCTGACGCAGCGCCAGGGCCGGACAACCAGCCGCCGAACGCGTATCACTGGTACAACGAAGAGTTCAACGCGATCACTGACGAGGTCTTCGCGACCGCCATCGACGACATCGCTAGGCTTGAAGAGCTTTGGGACCAGGCGATGGATATCTGGTTGGAAGAGTTGCCTGACGTTCAGGTACTCGAGTTCTACCACCGCATTCCGATGAACACGACTTACTGGACGAACTGGCCGACCCACGACAACCCGTACGTCAATGGAGCGTTCTGGCACCTCACGTTCCAGTTGGTGCTGAACGAACTTGAGCCGGTGCAGTAGCACTTGGTGCTAATGGTCGATGTCGAATCTCGACATCGAAAGAGTGGGTTTCGTCAACGATAGTTGGCGAGGCCCGCTCAAGCGATTCTCCGGCTGATGTAGACCGAGAAGGAATAAGGTTCTCAACGCCGAATGCCTTGGCGATACATATCGGGCAGACTACTGATGTTCGTCATCACGATTTGGGTGGCGAGCACGATTGTCTTTTTTCTACCGCGTGTATCGGGTCAAAACCCCTTAGCAGAAAAGATCTACCAAGACGCGCAACGTGGCGGTTATCAAGACCCTGCCGTACAAGAACGCGTTCGGGTTTTCGAGCAGAAATACGGTTTCGACAAACCGCTTTGGCAGCAATACGTCAAATTTGTTTACGACGTGGTTAAATTCGATCTGGGTCGATCGATTTATCTATGGCCCAAATCCGTCAACGAGATCCTTGCCGAGGGGATCATTTGGACACTCTCGTTGGGTTTGCTAACGCTGCTGCTTGCGTTCTTGGTCGGTTCTACCATGGGCGCATTGCTCGAATGGAAGCGGAACAACTGGGGACTGATGGTCGCGATGGCACCGATCTTGGCGCTTTCAGCCATCCCATTCTTCATATTTGGACTGGTCTTGCAGTTACTCGTGTTCAATATCGACCGCGAGTACCCATTGGTTTATGGGTACCAGCAAGGCGTCTTGGGATGGCCTGACTGGTCGGATTGGAGCTTCATCCTTAGCGTCTTGAAACACGGATTGCTCCCCGCGTTGTCAATCACTATGGTTTCTCTCGGCGGGTGGGCCATGGGCATGCGCGGCATGATGGTAACGACCAAAGGCGAGGACTACATGGTTCAAGCCGAGGCCAAAGGCTTGCCTGAACGGATAATGCTGACGAAATATGCGGTAAGGAACTCGTTGCTCCCGCAGGTGACCGGTCTCACACTGGCGCTGGGACTCATCGTCTCAGGCGTGGTGCTTGTCGAGATCGTATTCGGTTATCCGGGAGTGGGAGGTCAGCTGGTGCAAGCCGTAAGCCGGAGCGACTATCCCACTATTCAGGGGATAGTATTCCTGCTGGCGTTCGGCACCGCGGCCGCGACTTTAGTGTTGGACCTAACCTACCCGCTATTGGATCCGCGCATCAAATCACTCTCCAACTGACGAAATATTTATGGAGCAGGTACAGACAGATACGCCCACAATGTCGTGGTGGGATTCCGTCGTCGCACGGTCAGAGTTCACGCGTGATCGAGTAGTCCCGATCCTGCGTTACATGCGTCGGAACCGATTGATCGTGTTCGGGTTGGGCGCATTTGTGACATTAACGCTATTCGTTACGATCTCTTATCTCTTTTACGAGCAAGAGGACTTGCTGCAAGAGAGGCAGGGAGTGAACGGCCTCGTCAAGGCCGCCTCCGTACAAGCCAACCAGAAACCTTCGTGGAATCCATGGAGCGGTTACCCGTTGGGGACCGATGTCCAAGGCAGAGACATATATGCCGCCGTGGTCGTCGGAATACCGCTGTCGTTGAGGATCGGTCTCATTGCAGCAGCGATCGGCGTAGGCGTAGGTATGGTTTTGGCCTTCGTAGCCGCTTATGTCGGAGGGGTTGTAGACGCGGTTATTCGCACCATCGTTGACAGCCTCATTCCAATACCGGGGCTGCTGGTGCTCGTTCTGGTCGCCACATCCCTTAATCCCGGCCAAGGGCTCACTGTCGACCAGTTGGCCTTCGTCATAGCAGTATTGGCTTGGCCCGGTCCGGCCCGGGTGATTCGTTCACAGGTGTTGGTGATAAGAGAGCGTGGGTACGTTGAGATGGCGAGGATGTCGGGAACCAGCGCGCTCGGCATCATATTCAAGGAGATGATGCCGAACCTCGCACCGTACGCATTGGCGAGCTTCGTGGCGGCGGTTTCCGGGTCCATACTCGCATCTATTGGCCTCGAATCTCTAGGTCTAGGACCACTTGACTCGCCCACTCTCGGCAGCATGATCTACTGGAACATCTTCACGAGCTCGGTGCTACTCGGATTGTGGTACTGGCTGCTGCCGCCGATTATCGTCCTAGTCGTCCTTTTCGTCGGTCTGTTCATGATCTCAGCCGGCCTAGACGAAGTGGCGAACCCTAGGTTGCGGCGCAGGGTTTGAACTCTACCGGGACTCTTGCCTTGACCCTGAAAATGGGCGGCGTCTTTCGAGCATGTCAAATGACGCATCGCGGAGCACGATCCATTGTGCATTCGAACTCAGACCCGTTGACTGGCGTAATCGAATCGCCATTCTCTGACAGTATCCATCCAAGAACGAACAGTTCGTCTTCGATGGCTTCATAGCTCTGGGTAGACGGCAAAAGAAAAGGGCTCGGGCAGTTAACTGCCCGAGCCCTTTATTGCGTCGAGTGAACTCGATTACGAGGTTGCCCTGAGGTTATTCAGGATCAACTGGAACGTAAGGTGCCAGAACGCGCCGTTGGTGTACGGGTTGTCGTGGGTTGGCCAGTTCGTCCAGTAAGTCGTGTTCATCGGGATGCGGTGGTACCACTCGAGGACCTGCACGTCGGGCAGTTCGTCGAGCCAGATTTCCATCGCCTCGGTCCAAAGCTCTTCCAGCTTAGCGACGTCGTTGATGCCCGTGGCAGACACTTCGTCAGTCAGCTCGTTGAACCGCGGGTGCGACCAGAAGTATGGATTGGCCTGGTGACCTTCACCAGCTTCTTCAGCGTCGGTGCCGTAGTAGAGGTTCATGGTGAAGTACGGGTCGCGTACCGAACCACCGTGTCCTCGGAGTCCGCAAGACGCTTCACCAGCTTGCTGTTGGCCCCACGCGTCGGGCGGGTTGTTGTACGAAGACTTGATGCCGTGGTTGTCAAGCTGGCGGGCGAGGATCGGACCAAAGTCGTTGAAGATACCGAAACCGAGGATGTCGCAGATAACTTCGTTGCCATCCTTCTCCCAGTATCCGTTGCTGTTCTTGGCGTAGCCGGCTTCCATCATCAACCCATCCGCCTTGCCCGGGTTGTACTCGGTAGTGTTGTGCGTAGTGTTCAACTTCTCTTCCACCGCGTCGTAGTAACGCTGGAGCGGAGCGTACGACGGGATCGGTAGTTGCGAGGGAGTTCCTGCGCCATCATAAGCAACGTCGATCAGCTGATCGCGGTTGATGTAGTAAGACACCGCCCAACGCACTCGCTTGTCGTTGTAAGGCGGCTTGCTGTCGTTAAACAGCAGCCCAATGGGCCACCAGTCGACGTAACCGTATGGCTTCTCGAAACCGGAGTGGGTGACCACTGCGGGGTTTCGAGCAAGAACTTCGGCCATTGTGGTCGGACGCAGGTCAAGGGTGGCGTCAGCGCGGTTGGCGATGACGGCCTGTGCCATCTGGGTTTCACCCGGGTTGGGCACATAAACGATCTGCAGGACGTCAGGCAGTTGCTCGACTAGACCCTGATCAACTGCCCACCAAGAGTCTCGGCGGTTGATGATCTTCTGCTCAGGCGAAGTCTGAACAACGTGCCATGGTCCGGTGGTCACCGGCCAGCCCTGGTCGATGTCGAAGTGAGTAAATTCGAGCCAATCGTTGCCTTCGAAGACGTGCTTCGGAACGATGTAAAGTCCGATGTCGAACTTGTACATCATGAAGTACATGAACTTCGGTCGCGGGCCTTGGAAACTGACCTTCACGGTCAGGTCGTCGACCTGTTCGATGGATTCAACGTCGCGCTGGACCTGCGCGCTTCGCCGAACGCCGGAGTTGTTGAGCAGGTATTCCAACGTGTAAGCCACGTCATGGGCGCCGAACGGAGTACCGTCGCTCCATGAGATGCCGTCGCGCAAGTTGATGGTCAACTCCGTGAAATCTGCGTTGTACTCCCAAGTCTCGGCCAACCACGGGTAGACCGTGTCGTTGAATGCGGAGTAGAAAGCCAAAGGCTCGTAAAGTAGGCCGGGGCCGTTCTGGTGGCTCGTGCCACCGTTGTAGATGTTCCAGATGTCGTGGTCGGTGTACCGTCCTGCGGCACCAACTCCTCCGGAGCCGCCCCAGAGCAAAATCAACTGCCGTTCGCGCGGGATCCCCTCTTCCATCATCATCGAGTCGTCAACCATCGCAGTGACCTCGACTTCGACGACCTTCTCGACCTCGACGACCTTCTCGACCTCGACGACCTTCTCGACCTCGACAGTCTGAACGACCTGCTTCTCGACCTCGACGACCTTCTCGACCTCGACCTGCACGGTCTGGACGACTTCCTTCTCGACCTCAACGACGACTTCGCGTTCGACCTCGACGGTCTGGACGACCTCGCGTTCGACGACCTTTTCGACCTCAACGGTCTCTACGACACGTTCCGGAGCTTGCGTGATCACACGCTCCACAACCACGGTTTCGACAACGGTCTCAGTGCCACCGCAAGCGATAACACCAACTGCGAGAGCCGCTGCCAATACCAGAGATGCTGTCAAAGTCGCTACATATTTGCGCATTGACTTCCTCCTGTTTTCTGGATTAGCAGTAGTTGTGTCCAAATAAGACACCTAAACAAACAGTCGAATTTTACTTGCTTTGTCAATCGGAGTCAATTGCCGAGGCAATTGACAAACATAATCGCACACACTACAATCGGTTCGATTCGCCTCACTCACACCTGCATCTAGTCTGCGTGGCACTGCAAGCGATAACGGGATGATGGATCCCACACGAAAATCGAAGCCAACATGGTCCTAAAGTACATAGTCAGCCGATTGGCGATGTTCGTCATCACCATCTTCGTGGCTAGTACCATTATCTTTTTCCTACCTCGCCTCACCGGGCAAAACCCGTTAGAGGAAAGGTTCTACCAAGAGGCGCAGCGCGGCGGCTTCCTGGAGGATGTTGACGAAATCGTCGCCGCATTCGAAGAGAAGTACGGATTCGACAAACCCCTGTGGCAACAGTACTTCACTTTCTTGGGCAACTTGACACGATTCGATCTAGGAAGGTCGATCTTCAGTTGGCCCAAAACAGTGAATCAGTTGCTAGCCGAAACGATTATGTGGACGCTGGCACTATCCCTGCTCACGGCATTTATAGCTTTTGGTGTCGGAACCTTAATGGGTGCTTTGATGGAGTGGAAACGGAACAACACCTTCCTGATGGCATCGTTCTTCCCATTCATGATTTGGGCCGCGGTCCCATACTTCATATTCGGATTGGTCCTCCTGACGATCTTCTCTTTCGTATGGCCGGTTTTACCTGGCTACGGCGGGTATCAAACCGGAGTTCCTGGTTGGCCAGATTGGTCCAATTTCGATTTTCTGATCAGCGTCGTTAAACATGGAACCTTACCCGCGCTTTCCATCATCTTTGTCTCTTTGGCCGGTTGGGCCATGGGAATGCGCGGCATGATGGTAACGACTAAGGGTGAAGACTACATGCTGCTCGCTGAGGCGAAGGGCCTTCCCGGGCGCGTTCAGTTCTATCGCTACGCAGTTAGAAATTCGACATTGCCGCAGCTGACTGGACTGGCGCTACAGCTGGGACTGATCGTCTCAGGATTGTTGCTCGTGGAGGTTGTTTTCGCATACCCGGGAGTAGGTGGGATGCTCCTGTCGGCCATTCGAATAAGCGATCACGCGATTATTCAAGGAACTGTCTTCGTACTTGCGTTTGGCACTGCACTTGCTACTTTGATCATTGACATGCTTTACCCCTTGATCGACCCGCGGATTAGGTACGGAGCGGCTTAAGACGAACATGGAATCCGCTCAGACCGAACCCTCGATTGCACCAGTCGGCGACGCGCCTGACCTGATCGGGCAAGCGCGACAATCGGTGTACCGCGAGCGCGTACTGCCAATTCTCCGGTACTTGCGTCGCAACCGTTTAATGGTGCTTGGGCTGAGTATTCTCGGCGGATTGGCGCTTTTGGTTCTACTCTCCTACGCGTTCTACAGACAGACAGACCTTTACGGAGAAGAACAGGGCGTCACCGGATTGTCGACCGCATTGTCGGTACCGGCACGTGTTAAACCGGGATGGAACCCATGGGGAGAATTCCCACTGGGCACTGACGAACAAGGCAGGGACATCCTGGCTCATCTAACCGTCGGAACCCCATTGACATTGCGCATCGGCCTTTTGGCGGCGGCGATCGGAATCGGCGTTGGGATGGTCCTCGCTTTCATAGCGGCATACGCGGGAGGATGGATCGATGCCGTCATCCGAGTATTGGTCGATAGCCTGATACCGATTCCTGGATTGACGATTTTGATCATCATCGCTACTTCTTTAACACCCGGCAAAGGATTAACTGTAGACCAGTTGGCAGTTGCTATCGCTGTTTTGGCGTGGCCGGGACCTGCCAGGGTCATACGTTCCCAAGTCTTGGTGATGCGCGAGCGCGGATACGTCCAGATGGCGAGGATGTCCGGAACCGGAAGTTTGGGCATCATTTTCAAAGAGATGATGCCGAACCTCGCACCATTCATACTCGCCAGCTACGTCGCTGCAGTAACCGGATCTATCCTCGCGACTATCGGCATCGAGACATTGGGACTCGGCGATATCGACGCGCCGACGCTCGGCGCAATGCTGTATTGGATTATCGAGCTCGGAGCGCTGTTGAAAGGGCAGTGGTGGTGGCTGCTATCGCCGACCATCGTCATAGTTCTGCTCTTCGTCGGCCTATTCATGATCTCCGCGGGCCTCGACGAAGTCGCAAACCCGAGGCTCCGAAGACGCGTCTAGCCAACAGAACGCCGTCGCAACCCTAATCGAACCGCTGACCACAGGTAATCAGATGACAACCGCCGAGGCAACAACCGCCGCCGTCAACGTAGACATTCACTCAGAGAATGTCCTGGAGGTCGAGAACCTCAAGGTCTACTACGACACTGATGCCGGTCAGGTCAAAGCGGTCGACGACGTTTCATTCACCCTGAAAAGGGGCGAACGAATGGGATTAGTCGGCGAATCAGGTTCGGGCAAGACCACCATGGCCATGGCGCTGATGCGCCTTCACAAGCCACCCGCGATCATCGCCGGCGGAACCGTACGACTCGACGGACTGAGCCTCCTTGACCTCAGCGAAGAGCAGATGCGACAGACTCGGCTCAGAGACATCGCGCTGGTACCTCAGGGTGCAATGAACTCGCTCAATCCGGTCTACCGCGTCCGCGACCAGATCATCGACGGCATCAAGCATCACACTTCAGGCGATGAGATGCCGAACAAAACGGTGTTGAGCGAACGCGTGGTCGAACTGCTCAATAGTGTCGGATTAGATGGCAACGTCGCCGAGATGTACCCGCACGAGTTGAGCGGTGGCATGAAGCAGCGCGTCGCACTGGCCATCGCCACCTCGTTACGACCCAAGATGATTCTCGCCGACGAGCCCACCAGCGCATTAGACGTGGTGGTGCAACGCCAGATCATGCTCACCCTTGAACAGCTCCAGCAGGAGATGCAAGCGTCTGTCCTCCTTGTCGGACACGATATGGGATTGATGGCCCAGTTCGCCGACGTCCTTGGTGTGATGTACGCCGGACACCTCGTGGAATTTGCCCCCATCCAAGAGATATTCGAAGATCCCAAGCACCCCTACACCAAGAAGCTCATCAGCAGTCTTCCCGACATTGAAGTCAAGGGCCAATTCACCGGGATCGAAGGCCTGCCTCCAACCCTTGTCGTGCCACCGCCCGGGTGCAGATTCCATCCTAGGTGCCCTATCTACAACGACGACGAGGATTTCCGGGGCGAGTTCACAGACCTCAGGGGCCAGCTGGACACCGGCCTATGTACAACCGTCGATCCACACCTCAACGAGATCGAACCGCGCCGCTGGGTGGCTTGCCACATGTACGAAGGGAGCGCGTAGTTGGCTACTCAAATCGCTGAAACTTCGACTCCAGCGTCGACAAACGGCACCGACAACGTCCTAGAACTCGAAAACGTCACTAAAGTGTTCGGTGGCGGTTTGCTTCGGCGCAACATCACCATAGCGGTGGATGGTGTCAGTTTAGGCATCCCCCGCGAGAACCCCGGCATCATCGCCGTGGCCGGCGAGAGCGGGAGCGGGAAGACAACACTCGCACGCTTGATGCTAGGCATCATTCCGCCCACCGAAGGCGCGATCTACTTCAACGGCAGCGACATCGCTACGCTCAACCGAACCGATCGGCGTGAGTTCCGCCGTGAAGTCCAACCAATCATGCAAGACCCATTCGAGGTCTACAACCCGTTCTACAAAGTCGACCACGTTCTCATGTCGCCGGTCCAGAATTTCGGTCTAGCACGCTCCAAAGGTGAAGCGCGTGACTTGGTAATCGAATCTCTAGAAACCGTCGGCTTGCGCCACCAAGAGACGCTTGGTCGATTCCCTCACCAGCTGAGCGGCGGTCAGCGACAGCGCATCATGGTCGCTAGAGCTCTGTTATTGAAACCGCGCATCATCGTCGCCGACGAGCCAGTGTCTATGGTTGATGCGTCCTTGCGAGCCACTATCCTCGGCAGTATCGACCTGCTCAACAAAGAACTGGGCATCGCGGTGATATACATCACGCACGACTTGACGACCGCGTTCCAAATAAGCGACAACATCATCGTCATGTATCAGGGCTCAGTAGTCGAGACCGGACGCGTTGAGGATGTGATCCAAAGCCCGCAGCACCCATATACCCAGCTACTCGTCGAGTCGATCCCGCGTCCAAACCCGAGCGAAAGTTGGGGCCGAGACATGGCCTCGCAAGAGACCGGTGGCGACATGACCAATGATGGCTGTAGGTTTGCGCCCAGGTGCCCATACGCGATGGCGGAATGCACCGCTGAAATGCCTCCCCTATACCGCGTCGGAGACACACAGGCCGCGCTGTGCTACCTGCACCGCGACAACTCGCTGGGCAACGTGCAAAGCATTTCGGACGTTTTCAAGTCCAGCAACTAGTCGCTGTAGCGACTATCGAACGATTTCGTACAGGAAATCGGTGGGTCCGACCAAGGTGAACACCATTATTGGTATACCCAGTCCCAAAGCGAGTACCCAAGGCCCCCACAACGAGACCGCCTCGTTCTTCGACGCGTTCAAACGGTCAATGAAGAATCCGATAATCGCGAAAATCCCGCCCGATATCAGACCTGCGTAGACGTTCGGCGCGCCTTGCACGAACATGTCGTAAGGGAATACGATGACCGCGTCCAATAGAAGCGAGGGCAAAGAACCTACGCCGTAGACGCCATCAGCCAGCCCCGCGAAAGCGCCTGCGGTTCGGGTGAACCCGCCTGTCAGAATCGAAGTTGCGATCCCGAATCCGAACCCCATGAACAACCATGTGATCGGCTTGCCCGGGACTTGTGCTATATCCCGTAGATGATAGACACTAATCGGCACCACGATCAACGCTGAAACCGCTGCTGCAATCGAAAAGATGACGGCTCCCCAACCTCCGATACGTACTGCCTCCTCGAAGTATTCGAACCGACTGAGTACGGAGAGTTGAAACGCCGCGATCGACAGCAAGATGCCTAGTGCTGAAGTCGCTGCGGTTAAACGGCGTCGTAGCCCAGTGTCGGGTACCAAAACCTGGAGCGTCGCCAGGCGGCTAATATCAGTAGTTCGAATGGCCGGTAAGTCCGAAAAGGCAGTTAGTGTGGATCTCAGTTGGTCACTAGATCAATCTCGTCAGCGCGGTGGCAGCTGACGTAGCGACCATCCTTCGATTTTACCAGCGGCGGTACCTCAACCTTGCATTGATCCGTAGCAAATGGACAACGCGGATGGAAATAGCATCCAGTCGGCGGATTGGCGGGGTTCGCAACCTCACCTTCGAGAACATATCGCTTCGTACGCTGGCTCGGATGCGGCTTCGGCACCGAACTCATCAATGCCGCGGTGTAGGGGTGCTTGGGTGAATCGAATAGTTCCTGCGGCGTGCCGATCTCAGCGATTCGACCGACGTACATCACAACGACTCGATTCGATATCTGCTTCACGACACTGAGATCGTGAGAGACGAACAGATAGGTCAACCCCAGCGAGTCCTGCAAATCCATCATCAAATTGATGACCTGGGCCTGCACCGAAACGTCAAGACCAGATACCGGCTCGTCCGCAAGGATGAGTCGAGGGTTCAGAGCGAGTGCGCGGGCGATACCGATGCGCTGACGTTGACCGCCACTGAAAGCATGCGGGTAACGTCTCATGTACTCGGGGCGGAGGCGGACCACGCGTAGCAACTCGGCTACGCGGTCTTCACGCTCACTGCTCGATCCAATGCCATGGACCAGCAACGGCTCGCTGATGATCTCGTAGATATTCATCCGAGGATTTAGCGACGAGAAGGGATCTTGGAAGATCATCTGCAACTGGCGTCGAATTGGGCGCATCTCAACCAACGACAGTTGCGCCAAATTGATTGATTCGCCATCTTCGGTCTTGAACAGTATTTCGCCCGCGGTCGGTTCATACGCACGAATGATGGATCGCGCCGTCGTGCTCTTTCCGCAGCCACTCTCGCCCACTAGGCTCAGCGTCTCGCCTTCGCGGATGTCGAAGCTGATATCGTCAACCGCCTTGACAGTGCCTACTGTCCTGCGAAAGAACCCGCGCTTGATCGGGAAATACTTGACCAAACCCCGAACGTCTAGGATCGTCGCGGATCCGTTGCCATTTTCTGTTGTAGTTTCTTCTACCGCCATCTACTGATCCTCGTACAGGAAACAGCTTACTTCCTGTTCCTCATTCACACTGACCAGTTCAGGCTCACTTACGTCGCAGGTGCCTTCCATGAACGACTGACATCGCGGGTGGAACGCACAACCCGAAGGGCGATTCTGAGGGTGCGGTATCGATCCGGAGATTGATGGGAGACGTTCACGAGATGAAGTAAACATGCTCGGTATCGAAGTTTGCAACGCCCGCGAGTAGGGATGCCTCGGCTCGTCGAAGAAGCTGAAAACCGGCCCTGATTCAACTACCTTGCCCAGATACATCACCGTGACTTCATCGGCGATCTCAGAAATTACTCCGAGGTCATGCGTGATGAAAAGAATCGCCATGTCGTTCTCTTCCTGCATCCGTTGCAGCAAGTCGAGAATCTGAGCCTGAGTCGTGACATCCAGCGCCGTCGTCGGTTCGTCAGCGATCAACACTCGAGGATTAGTACACATCGCCATCGCGATCATCGCCCGTTGTAACTGCCCACCGCTGAACCGGAACGGATATTCGTGCATCCTCTGAGTAGGATTCGGAATACCTACACGTGCGAGCCAATCGACAGCTAGGTCGAAGCGCTCTTGTTTAGCGAGATTGGTATGTAGCCGCAACGCCTCATCGATCTGATTGCCAAACGTGTGCAGACCGCTGAACGACGTCATCGGTTCTTGGAAGATCATCGAGATGTCACCGCCGCGGATGGAGCGCATGTTCCCGCTGTTGGCTCCGTAGTCGAGTAAGTTGACCGTTTCTCCCGATTTGCGCCTGTAGTTGATCTCTCCGTTGACGATCCGCCCCGGTGCCTCCACTATTTGAAGTATCGATTTGGCGGTGATGCTCTTCCCACAACCGCTTTCACCCACGATGCCCATTGTGGTGCCCGGATGCACATCGAAGTTGACCCCATCAACGGCACGGACGATTCCTTCATCCGTAAAGAAGTGCGTCTCGAGGTCGCGCACGGAGATCACCGGTTCTGCATTGAGACCGGCAGGTTTCTCGCTCATCGAGGTGGGAGCTGTCACGGTTTCTGTCGTCATAGGTTTTGGATCTCGGATCAACTCCCGTACGGGTCCGCCGCGTCCCGTATTCCGTCACCCATGAAGTTGAGCGACAGTACTAAAACCACGACGAAAATTCCGGGGATCAGCAACCACGGAGCAAGAGCGACCGTCTGAATGTTTTGGGCGGTAAACAGAAGTGTGCCGTATGATATCGCAGGCGGAAGGAGACCTAGACCCAGGAAGCTCAGAGTCGTCTCGCTGATCACCATGAATGCCAAGTTGAGCGTGCTCGCGGCTATGATGTGGCTGTAGAACGAAGGCAACATGTGACGGAAGATGATACGCCGCTGGCTCGCTCCTGCCGTGATTGCCGCAGTGACGAAGTCCTCCTGCCGCATGGCCAAGTAGCGCCCACGCACGACACGCGCCAACTCCGTCCAAGCGAAAAGCGACACTACGATCGTTATTGCAAAGAATCTGCGCTCGACCGACCAATCGGCTGGGAAGGCGGCGGCAAGGCCTAGGTAAAGCGGAACCGTCGGAATGGATCGGATAATCTCAATGCTCCGTTGGATCAAATTGTCGACGAAGCCCCCGTAGAAGCCCGATACCGCACCCAACGACGTCCCCACTATTAACGAGATGAAGATGCCGGTCAGACCGATCAGCAACGACAACCGAGTTCCGCGCATCAAGCGCGAATACAGGTCTCTCCCTTGGACGTCAGTGCCTAGGATGAAAATGGCATCTTCAGCCGTGACTTCTGGATCATTGACACCGAACAGGTGTCGGTCAAGCTTTAGCCCGAATAATGAGTACTCATAGCCTTTGGCGAATATCTGGACGTCGACCTTTTGGTCGCAATCCGGTTCGTAGACCTTGCGCAAGAACTCGTCGCGCTTGCCGACCAGCTTGCAGACGTGCAAATCAGGTTTCCATCCGTCGAACAGGCGTAGCCACTGCGGAGGTGTGTACTGGCGGGCTGCTTCGATGTCTTCCGGATCATTGGTCGCCAAGAAGTCAGAGAAGATGACGATCAGGTAAAAAAGTGCCACGACTACGGTCGCGGCCATCGCAAGGCGGTGTCTTCTGAAGCGACGCCAGATGAGCTGGCGTTGCGACATTACCTCGACCTCGCCCTCAGCTTCGATGTCCTCAACCAAAGCGCCCGGAGTGTCGGCTTGCGGTCCAGTTTGCGATCCGGCAACCATCTGGCTAGTCTTCCTCCAAACGGATACGCGGATCCACCCATGCGAGAAGCAGATCGGATCCAAAAGTGCCGATAATCGTCAACCAACCAGAGAATAAGATGACGGCTCCCGAGAGATAGATATCTTGTGCTGTCAGAGCGCGTAGAAAGTCCCTACCGATAGTCGGTAGATCGAGGACGTAGGACAATACGACGCTACCAGAGATGATGAAGGGCAGGATATAGGCCGTGAGCGAGATCACAGGGTTCAAAGCGTAACGCACGGGATACTTCATGATGATCTGCCACTCGGTCAGTCCCTTGGCGCGCGCCGTAGTGACATAAGGCTTCTTCAACTCGTCGAGCAGATTGGCGCGCGTAATCCTGACTAACGTGGCTGTTCCCGCTGTCCCTAGGATGACTACGGGCAAAACCAAATGTTTAGCGAGATCCCAGATCTTCGCAAGTGACCAAGGTGCCGTTCTGTATTCGGCCGAGTACAAATCGGTGGCAAGAAAGCCAGTCGTATCAAATATGACCCACGCCATGACAAGCGCTATCAGGAAGTCCGGAATGCCAAGACCCAAAAACCCGAAAAACGTCGCGATGTAGTCGCCCGGCGAATACTGCTTGACGGCAGAATATATGCCGATAGGTATTGCCACAGTCCATATGAACAAGACTGCACCCGCTCCAAGCAGCACCGTGTTCAATAAGTTCATTCCAAGCACCGTTCTGACGGGGGCCTCGAACTCAAACGAGAATCCTAGTTGACCTCGGAGGATGCGCGCCATCCATTTTGCATACTGGACGTAGACCGGGTCATTCAAGCCGTAGAACTCGCGCAAACTCTCAGCTTCGTCTTCTAAGATGAGGTTTCCAGTGGCAAGCTGTGTCGCTATGTACGTTGTGACGAAATCACCGGCAGGAAGGTTGATGATGACGAACGAAATGACCGACACCGCCCACATCGCGATGATCGCGTAGATGACTCTTCTTACAAAGAAGGCAAGCATATTCGTTCGTCAGGCGTTGGTCTGGTCCCAGTGATTGGGACTCTATTAGAAGTAGCACCATCCGCCCCCGCTCAAGTCGGGGGCGGATGTCTTAGTTGCGTCAAACCTGGATTCCAGGTTCAGTGGACAGTAGCGAACTACTACTTGCCCATCATCGCGTTCTCGTCGTCGATCCACCACTGCTCAGGATGTCCGTTTCCGGATGTCTGGTTGTGGTATGAGAACGGCAACGGGTTCGGGATGTTACGAACGTTGTTCTTGATGATCGCGACGTATGTCGGTTTGTTCATCACAGTCGTGATCGGGTTGACGTTCAAGCAGTTGAGCGTAACGACGCGCTGGAGAATCTCCGCGGCACGATCCGCAGTAGCGGTGGATTGCGACTCGTCGAATAGTTCCATCTGCTCCCGGAGGTACGGGTTCGTCGGTTCAATACCTCGCTCTCCACCCGACATATGCCAGTCGCCGTAAAGCCGACCGGTGTTACCACCGCCGCCGACGGGCAACAGGTGCTGCGGAGTGATCAGCGTGGTCGATCGCGGTGAAGACTCCCAGTTGAAGAGCATCAACTCATTCAACGCGCGTCGGTCGGCTTCCAAGCTACGCTCGAGTGACTGAACTTCGGCATGGACCCCAATGTTGACTGCCCACTGGCGGGCGATCATCTCGTTGATGCCAGGGTAGTCTTCGAACGCTGCCACAACAGCCGGCATCTGAACCGTCAAGCGCTCGCCGCTAGGCATCAGACGGAAACCGTCTCCGTCTTTCGCGCTAAGCCCGATCTCGTCCAAGATCGCGTTCGCCGCATCTGGATTGAACTGGACGTCGTCCTCGCCAACGTACTTACCGGGGTTGTCAGGATCAGGGTAACCCTGGCACAAACCCGAGGTCTGGCCGACGCCGAGGAAGAACACCTCATTGATCTGGTCCCGTTCGATACCCATGGAGAGCGCTCGGCGGAACTCAACGTTCTGGAGGAAGCTCTGAATTTCGGCGTTACCGTCCCAAGTCTCGTTGATGTAAAGGTTGGCGATACCTGACTGCGGCTGGCGCCAGAACTGGATCCGGTAGCCAACTGACTCGGCGTTCTCGAGGAACAGCGGCAACTTAGCGAGGTTGATGTGACGACCCATGACCGTGTAGTTACCCGCCAGCGCGCTGAGGTTTAATACCTCATTGTTCTGCGCAAGCGTAAGAACCACGTGGTCGATGTATGGAAGTTGGTTACCCTCGGTGTCAACCGCGAAGTAGTACGGATTACGCGTGAACGACCACTCATTGGTGGTGATGCTGCCAGTAAGCCGCCATGCGGTCAGCATCGGCGCATCGACGTTCTGGTTCGTGTTGTTCCGCTGCAAGAAGTAAGTATTCCAGCTCTCGTGACCGGCTTCCGCGGCGATTGCATTCGCCTCTTCTACGCCACCCTCCAAGAATTCCGGATGGAACTGCGACAGGTAGTGCTTCGGTGCAATCAATCCACCTCCGCGTTCACCACTAGTCGCTTGACCGTTGACGATGACCGAGGCCATAAGAGTAACGAAGAAGCCGTACGGCTCTTCGGAAGTCACCTTGAAAGTCTGGTCGTCAACCTTCTCAAATTGCAGCAACTTGCCGCCCGGTCGTGTCCAAGCCGGCTTGTTTGGCACCAAGTCATCGTTCTTAAGTATGTGCTCGTACCAGAACATGATGTCGTCCGTGGTGAACGGTGCGCCATCAGACCACTTGTGTCCCTTGCGCAGGGTGAACGTGAACTCGGTCGAGTCTTCGTTCACTGTCCAAGACTCGGCTACGTTCGGCTGTACGGTTGCCCCGGAGACGTCGTAGAACAGGAAATGGTCGTGGAGCGGACGCTCCATGTTTTGCCCGTCGGCCGGGCCCGTGAAGCCACGGTACCAGGTTCCGCCATACTTGCCGATGCTCTCTGTGGGCTTCAGAACGAGCGGGTTCTCAGGCAAACGCTCTTCGACCGGGGGCAGTTCGCCAGCTGCTACGCGAGCTGCGAGCAGCGGAGCCTCTTGGAATGAATCAGGTTTCGGGAACAGGTTGCCGTTATCGTCGTAAATGGTCGGCCAGACGTTTTCTGCCGGGTCCGCCGTGATGTGCGGAGAGTCAACTCGAACCGGCTCGGGTGTCGGGATTACGACCACCTCAACTTCGACTTCCTTGACTACCTCTTTCTCGACCTCGACAACCTCGATCTTTGTTTCACCCTCGACCTCTACGATCTTCTCGACCTCGACGACCTCGACGACGGTTTCACCCGCCACTTCGACGATCTTCTCGACCTCGACGACCTCGACGACGGTTTCACCCGCCACTTCGACAATCTTCTCGACCTCGACGACCTCGACCATAGTTTCGCCAGCGACCTCGACGATCTTCTCGACCTCGACGGTCTGGACGACGGTTTCACCCGCCACCTCGACGACCTTCTCGACCTCGACTTCTCTAACCACCTCTTTTTCGACCTCGACGATCTTCTCGACCTCAACGGTTTGGATCACCGTTGTTTCACCGCCTCCACAGGCGATAGCGGTCGTTAGAGCGGCAGCCGCAACGGTCAGCATGAAGGCGAGAAGCGATCGCTTGGCAAGCAATGCTCCATATTTCGTGCTTCGCATCTCAACACCTTTCGTGTTTCAAGTGCCAGACTAGTGAGCCGACAAATTGTGCGACTCGCCATATATCGCCAACGCGAACCACAGAATTCCCATTGCCAGTTTGTGGCAACGGCAGTTTCCTGACAATATCGCGATGACGCAACTAGCAAGTTAATTCATAAGAAAGCAAAAGTCAAACCGCGTATACTGAATCGAGCACTGGTAAGTCAACTAATTCCGACGCGTACTTGGCGCTAAATCGATTTTCTTTTGATCGGTGCATCAGTCCTACGCCGCAATCACTGCCCGAGCCAGCCTCGGATTCCTCGGACTCGGCGTTCAACCGTCCACGCCAAGTCCGGGCAACATTTTCATCTTTGCACAACACCCGAAACAACCATGACCGCAAACACCCTCCCCAACGTCATCTTCATCATCGCCGACCAACTCAAAGCCACCGCGCTCCAGATGTACTCCGAGATCGGCATCCCCACACCATCCCTAGAGAGAATGGCCGACGAAGGAGTCATGTACCGCCACGCCGTCACACCCCACGCCCTCTGCGTCCCCGCACGCGTCTCGATGATGACCGGACGGTACGCCCATTCCACGGGTGCCCGACGCAACGAAACCCTCATGCCATCCGGCCAACTCCACGCCTTCCGAATCTGGAAAGAGCTCGATTACACCACGGGATTAATCGGCAAAAACCACTGCTTCATTGAGCAAGACGATCTCGACCTCCTCGACGTCCGCTGCGAAATGTCGCACGGCGGTTTGCCTCGAAGCAACTACAAGGGCGAGATACCCGGAATCAAAGGCATGGAGTGGATCGTCCCAGAAGAGACCATCAACGAAGCACACTCTACGCGTAACAACATGCCCGAACAGAGCCGTAGCTTCGGATACGCAGTAACCGATCACCCCATCGAAGGCTACTCCAGCGCTGCACTGACAACCCAAACAAAAGCCTTCATCGACCGCTTTGGCAGTCCAAACCGCGATCCAGACCGCAAACCATTCGCCCTCCTACTCTCATACCCCGACCCGCACCATCCGCTAGAGGCTCCGCGCAAATACGCCGAAATGGTCCCGCCCGAAAGCGTAGTTATGCCGCCTCAGCGATCAGACGAATACTCCGACGGCACAATCCCCACGCGCAACCGCCAACTCCACGACATGCTCGGCGTCAGAGTTGATGACCCTGAACACGTCCGCAACGCAATGGCCGTCTACATGGCCATGACCCGTTTCATCGACGACGCAGTCGGTGAAATCCTAGATCATCTCGACGAAACCGGACTCCGCGAAAACACCATTGTCGTCTTCACTGCCGACCACGGCGACTTCAACGGCGAGCACGACATGCTCGGCAAAGGTGGCGTCTTCTACGACGCTCTGACCCGCGTACCCATGCTCGTCTCATGGCCCGCCGGTGGTGTCCCGTGCGGCAGTGTAGACGACTCGATGGCCAACACTATCGACCTATTACCAACCATCCTTCAACTCTCCGGCATCGCAGACTTCAACGCGTCACCCGACGGGGAAGATATCGACGAGTTACTGCGCCCCGGACCCCGCGTACTCCACAACAACGACTCCACAACTATCAACTCCGAATCCCTCCGTCGCATCCAGGGTCGACCGCTACCAACTGCGACAGACTCACCGTCCCGTTCCGCCGCCTTCAGCGAATACGGCACCGGCGGCACTGCACTGACCGATGAAGCCATCCACGAACTGATGGATCAAGGCTATGAAGGCCGCGATCTCCTAATGGAAACGCTCTGGATCCGTGAGGCTGAGGGCCGTCGCAGAATGGTCCGCACCAAAGACTGGAAATTTGTTACCGACCCCGGCAGCGACGACCTTGACGAACTCTACGACCTAAACGCCGATCCATGGGAACTCACCAACGTCGCCAATGATCCGGCAAACATCTCCGTCATATCTGAAATGCGAGCCCTTCTCATGGAGTGGGCTACCGCCACCGAGGACTATGACCCCGTCCCGCTCCCGACAACACTAGGAAGACTCGTGTACATCGAATCAGAAGGCCGATGGGGAACCACACGCGAGTAGCGGATATGCCCCTCCTCGAAGTCGAAAACCCTATCCCAGCTGCCGCAATCGGGGATCCAACCTATCCCTCAACCAATCACCAAAAAAGTTCAACGACATCACCGTCAAAAACAGCGCCGTCCCCGGAATCACCGATGTCCACCAAGCCGTCTGCAAATAGTCTCGTCCCTCCGCAACCATGTTGCCCCAAGAGGGCGTCGGAGCCGGTATACCCGCACCCAAGAAACTCAATGTAGCTTCGTACAGGATTAGATTCCCCACACTCAACGAACTGATGACCGTTATCGTCCCGATAGTCCCCGGCATTATGTGCCGAACCAAGATGCGAGCCGTAGATGCTCCTGAAATCCTCGCCAAAGCCACGTAACCGCTCTCCTTGAGCACCAAAACGTCAGCTCTAACATTGCGAGGGAACGAGACCCAAGCCACCAAGATCATCAAAACCATAATTGTGCTGTAGCTCGCTCCGAATATGATCGCCGCAACCAAAGCCAGCAATAAGAAGGGGAACCCCATCCATATATCCACGATTCGCATAATGATCTCGTCCACGATACCGCCCGCATAACCCGCTAACAGTCCCAGTCCGCATCCGATCAACATTCCGGCAGACAGCGCAACCGCCATAACCGACAGCGAAACCCTCGCACCGTGTATGACCCGACTCAGCACGTCCCGGCCAACGTGGTCGCCACCGAAAAGATACGGACTGTCGTCTCGGTACAGCGGACTGGCATTACGATCAGGCAGCGATTGATCGATCGGATCGTTAGGCGCGATCCAGTCCGCACCTAGACCCATCGTCACCAAAATCGCGATCAAAACCACCGGTAGGATCGGCCATCGACGCAGGATGTACCACAACGTCAACCGTTGCTGCGGCGTTGGTGCAACTTGCGCCGCCGCGCCAGCCGTTTGTTCGACGGTCATCTAGTCGTACCTGATCACCGGGTTCAAAATCCCATACGCGATATCAGCCAAGAAATTCATCGCAACGAAAACCGCCGTGAAAACCAACACGGTGCTAGTCAACGTTGGAAAATCATTGTTCCACACCGCGTCAGTCATCAACTGCCCAACACCCGGCCACGCAAATATCCGCTCAACAACCACCGCTCCAGTCACGAAACTCGCCAAAATGATCGCCGAAGTAGTCAACGGCTGGAGAATAGCGTTCCGAAACGCATGTTTCCAGACCACAACTCTGTACGCAGTTCCCTTCGCCCTGGCCAGAGTCACATACTCCGAATCCAACACCTCAAGCATCGACGACCGCGTCAATCGCAACAAAGCCGCCGCCGGACCCCAGCCAAGCGCGAAAGCCGGCATTACCAAATACTTGAACTTCGTCCACGTCCAGAACGACACGTCATCTGGACCAGCAGTCCCGACCGGCAACCAATCCAGCGTCACCGCAAATAACAATATCGCCATGATGCACACCCAGAATATCGGTGCCGCCTGACCAATCAGCGCGATCGTACGACTGACGTAATCCGACAACGATCCCCGTTTAACCGCTGAGACTACCCCTAACGGAACTCCCATCAGAATCGCCAGAATGAACGAAGCGACAGCCAGCTGCATAGTCGGCGCCACACGCTCCCAAATCAATTTACGGACCGACGTCTCAGATACAATCGTCTCTCCAAAGTCACCGGTCAAAACCCGCCCTAGCCACACGAGATATTGCACCACGAGCGGCTTATCTAGCCCTAGTTTCTGGCTCAGCTGCTCAACGCGCTCCGGTGACATTCCGTACCCACCCGGCTTCGCAAAAAGCAACAATGGATCACCCGCCATCCGCGAAAGACCGAACACGAACATCGTCGCCGCGAGCAAAGTAATAATCGCGAAGATGAGTTTCCTGATCAGGTAACGACGCATGTTGAACCCATTATCGTCTCAACTAGACGACCATGTAGCAAGAATCTGAAACCTCCCGCAGGCCAGATCTTCCGGCCTGCGGGAGGCAACATCGGTCCCTTACTTCAGGACGATGTTTTCTGGCGAGTTGTAGCTGCCGCCAATGTGCATCGGCCACTCCGCGATGTAGTTCGGGTTCGCGTAGTAAGCCTGCGGTACCGTCACGTAACCCGGGAACAACGCCCAGTTGTGCATGTACGCCAGGTACTCCTTGTTAATGCGTATGCGTTCGCTACGGTCCGGCTCCGAAGCCGCCGCCTCGTACCACGCCAAGATGTCAGGCGATTCGAAACCGCAACTGAAACCTCCGCGTGTCAAAGTCGTCTGCACAAGCCCCTTAGGCCAGTCGAACGGGTACGCCTCTTGTCCGTCGTCACACGATGTCAGCATCGGAACCACGGTCGACCTGCTAACCAGGCCGGGGCGGAACACACCATACGCGTACTTGAGCACCTTCACGTTGATACCAACGTCTGTCCAGAAACCAGCGATCGCATCGCCAATCTCGCCAGCGGGGCCTTCACCTCCGCCGAGCTCCGGACCCACGAACAGCGGCATCTCAAACCGAATACCGTTGCCGCCAGCTGGATAACCCGCATCGTCGAGCATCTTGTTCGCCACATCAACGTCGTACGGGTACTCGTACTGCGAATCCCAGTTCGGGTTGAATGTGCTGAAGTAAGTCACGTGCACTGGGTTGCCAACGCCGCCGAGAACGTGCTCGACAATCGCCGCTCGATCAACCGAACGGGCCAATGCCTGCCGGACCAATCGAGCCTGCTCCATGTCATCAATCCCCGGAGGGTTGTCTCCATCTTCAGGCTGGTGCGGGTTACCGACCCACTGGATCGGCCGCACGAAAACGCCGTGCGACGGGAAATCGATCGCCTCACCCGTTATCGCGTTCGTGGTCTCCCACAAGTTGCCCGGGAACATCACACCCTCTTGGATACCGGCCCCAGCACCAACCTCCAAGAACCCGGCTTTCTTCATCCGAGCCAAGTCCTTCGGGTCGATGAACGAAACATCAGACTCACCGTTCTGCAACAGAGCCACACGAGTGAACTCTTCCGGAACCGCCAACACTTTGAACGAGTCAATTCCAGCGTTCTTGCGCCAGTGGTCGTAGTTAACCTTCTCTAGCGTGACACTCGTGCCAGATTTGAAGTCGGTCACGCTGAACGGACCAGTGCCGATGAAGTTGTCTTTGAGCCAGTCTCTGCCGTTCTCGTCGAAGGCTCGCTTCGACGTGGCCATGCTGGTCAATCCACCCGACGCCTCTTGGTTCAAGAAGTTGCTGGCCCAACGCACATCGAAGTTGTTGAACTGCGCAGAGATCGTGTAGTCGTCAATCGCTTCAACTGGCACGTCGCCGAACAGAGCCGTAAAGTTCGCGGCACTAGCCGCGATCGACTCTGGGTTGATAGCCGGGTTCGTCCGGTTAATCACCCAAGCGATATCTTCGGCCTTCAACTCACCCCAGCCATCGTGGAACTGGACACCTTGACGGATATTGATCGTCACAGAACTCAGATCGTCCGCCAAGTCCCAGGATTCCGCCAGCATCGGTTCGTCCCAGTCGGCTGCGCCAGGAGTGAACAGGTGTTCACCCGCTCCCCAACGGTCCGCCTGAAGTGGAGCATCCGGAAGGCTTCCGCCATTGCCGCTGATGCTACCCAACGCAGAACCAACATCCGCGAAGATCACATGACCCGGTTGACTCTTGGAATCCGGTATATCGATCGCCTCCATCATCGCTTCTTCCATCATCCCCTCAGGAGTCGCTGTCACCACAACCTCGACCTCCTTCTCCACCTCCTTGACAACCTCGACTTCCTCGACCACCACGACCTCAACCGGTACTTCCTTCTCAACAACTACGGTCTGCACGACGGTCTCGCCGGCAACTTCCACCTCCCTTTCGACCACGACAGTTTGGATCACGGTCTCACCAGCGACCTGGACCTCTTTCTCCACCACGACGGTCTGGACCACGGTCTCACCCGCGACCTGAACCTCCTTCTCGACGACGACGGTTTGGATCACCGTTTCGCCAGGCACCTGTTCCTTAACCACGACGGTCTGGATTACTGTCTCGGTCCCGCCACATGCAACAGCAAACACTGCGATGGCTGCCACAATAGATAGCAGCCCAGCGGTTACAACCTTATGTTTGAACTTATCGGTCAGAATTTTCATCACCTACACTCCTGTGTGCTGAGGTTCTCTTTTCACCGATTAATCGCCACTCGACCTTCAGGACTGGCGCGCGTGCGTCTACGAACCGCGGGACGATAAGGCGTGAAGCAACCTTACACCAATTACGACATTGACGCGCGTATGATCTGCGAGTTTCGTAAAGAAACAGATTCATAACTTCGAAACCCAGATATCGTGTCGACGTGATCAAACGCGCGCAGGCATTCGCGAATTGCCGCCTTTAGGCAATCCGCAGCGCGAACTGAGATTACAGCTGTCGCAACGTCGGATCGACGCGGTCGCGGAACCAGTCGCCGAGGAAGTTACCAGACATCACTACCATCGCGATCACCAAGCCCGGGAACAACGAAGTCCACCAAGCGGCGTCGATGTACTGACGCTCCTCACTGATCATCCGTCCCCAAGATGGCTCGGGCGGTGGAATACCAGCGCCGAGGTAACTCAGAGACGCTTCGAGAAGGATGATGTTCCCAGTTCCCAGCGTCGCCGTCACGATCACGATGTTTACGACACCAGGAAGTATGTGCCGGATCATGATCCGCGCATTCGAAGCACCCGCGACACGCGCAAGTGCAACATATTCACGGTTTTTAAGCGACAGAGTCTCTGCTCTCACCAACCGGACAGCGCCCGGCCACGAAACAATCGCTAAAACAATGATCAGAGTCTCAAGACTCTGTTCTAAAACCAAGACGATGACCAAGATGATGAGCAACCCGGGAAGGATGTTCCACGCATCGACGAACCGCATCACGATGTCATCTATAATCCCTCCGAAATAACCTGAAACCAGACCGATCGTTGTTCCTACGATGATGCCCGTTCCAACTGCCGCGATGACCACTAGAACCGTGACACGCGCACCAGCAATAATCTTGCTTAAGATGTCACGCCCTAGCGCGTCGGTTCCCAGGAAGTAAGAGATGGAAGCATTTTCATCTTCCATCCAAAACGGAGGGGTATGGCGAACCCTAAGATCCGCTCTTTCGGGATTGTGCGGGAGAATCCACGTCTCCGCGACTGCTGTGAAGAGGAGCAGCGCAATGATGAATGCCGGTATGACCGGATAGCGACGCAGAAACTCGAGCGGCGATAGACGTCGCCCTTGGACGGTTACTGCGCCAGAAACCTGGCTGTCAGTCCCGCTATCTGTTACCGCAGTAGTGATACAGGATCTCCTAGTTGTACTTGATTCGTGGGTCCAACAAAGCGTAGACGATGTCCAGCGACAAGATCATGACCACAAACGCTGCGCCGTAGATGATCGCCAACCCGGCAAGCAACGGGTAATCCGTTGCCCACAGCGCATCGATCGCGAGCCGACCTAGTCCTGGCCACGCAAACACCGTCTCGATGATGATGGTGCCGTTCAACAACCCGAACAACACGAAGACCGACAGGGTCAACGGTGGGATGATCGCGTTACGGAAGGCATGTTTCCAACGGACCGGCGCCTGTGCGACTCCTTTGGCACGTGCAAACTTGACGAACTCCGAATCCAGTATCTCCAGCATCGCGGTACGAGTGATCCGGAGATAAGATGCCGCCGGGAACCACGCCAGCGCCACGGCAGGCATCACGAAATTCCTTATCGCTAGACCCTCTCCCTTGGTTCCGCTAGGTAACCATCCGAGATTCACCGCGAATACGAAGATCATCACCAACGCTAACCAGAATATCGGTACTGACTGCCCGAATAGGGCGAAACCGCGTAACACGTAGTCTAGAAAATTCCCGCGATTTGTCGCCGAAAACACCCCGAGCGGCACGCCCACCAAAGTTCCCAGAAGCCACGCGATGATTCCCAGTTGAATCGTGTTCGGAGCCTTCTCTCCGATAATCTCCAAAACCCCACGTTGCGTCGTCACGCTGTCGCCGAAATCGCCCGTCAATATATCCCCCATCCAGAGCGCGAACTGAATCGGCACAGGCTTGTCGAGATTCAGCCTTCGTCCCCACTCTTCCCAGACCGCAGGATCTATGCCCAATGAGTCTTCACCTATGAAGAAATATCTCGGGTCGCCCTTCACCCGCGACAGTGAAAACACGATCAACATCGCAAGCATAAGAGCGATGATCCCTAGGACCACACGTCTGGCGATAAATTGTCCCATGGTTCGGTAAGCCGTCCGCCGTTTGCTATCTCGACGTTCACCACGAAAGAGCCTAACCTGCTTGGCAACAAGCTAGGCTCTTCCGTTATTGGGGCTTTTAACCCTACTTGATGATTATGTCCTCAAGTGGGTAGATCATGTTGACCGGCGCAGTATGCATCGCGGCCTTCTTGGGATCCCAACTTATGAGGTCACCGTTGTAGATCGTGTAGACGGGGAATTCGACCGTTGACGGGTCCCAGTGCCAGAACGCTTCGTGGTTGCCGAATTGGACCGCCATCTCGTTGCGCTTCTGGATGTCCTCCTCGCCTAGCATGTCGCCGTAGATCCGCTGGTAGAACGGAATACCTCCGCTCCACATGATGCCACCCGCGAACCACGCTTGGGCTTCACGACCTTTGGCGAAGTGAGCAGGCATTCCACCCTGTTCTCCGTCGTGTACCAAGTGGATGAACGAACGGTCGACGAACGTCGGGTGCCAAGTCGTGAACGGACCGAGGTGGAACTCTACGTCGACGTTCAACGTGTCTTTCCACATCGAAGCTATCGCCTGGTGAGCCTCGCTTGGTTCGTTGCCAGCCCACCATCCGATCGTGAATCCATCGACACCGGCCTCTGACATTAGAGCCGCCGCTCCTTCCGGATCGTATGGCACACACCATGCATCGTCATGGAGTTGGTCGTTGGCTGAGATCGCCCAGTTGCAGCCTGGCCACGCGAGGCCGTCGTAGATGCTGTCTGCCAACGCCTGCTTGTCGATCGCTTTCGCCATCGCAAGCCGGACTTTGCGCCCGTTCTCCATCTCAGGACAGATGCCGGCCGGGTCTGATGGAACTTCCTCTAGAAGCACATTCCAGTCACAATCCGTACCAGGGAGGTCGTAGAAGCTGACCCAAGGGAAATCCTCCGGGTTCTTCTTCGCTTCATCGTAGCCCGGGTTGCCGAGCGGCTCACCAGTCTTCGGGTTGGTCAGCTCCAAGAAGTTCGGGTTCATTCCAACGTGCAGGATTACTGTCTGGAGCAACCGCCTTACGCCGCCGGCCGCTTCCAGTCTAGGAGTGTTCGGCAGCGTCACGTGGGTTATCATCGCTTCGCCGCTCTCAAACATCGCGATCCTAGAAGCCTCTTCAGGTACCTCGATTATCCGGGCCGACGCGATGTGTGCGGCCTGGTTGTAGTGCTCGGGCAGAGCATCAAGGAGGATTTTGTCGTTGTCCAGCCACTCTCGGATCTCAAACGGGCCGGTGCCGACGAAGATGTCGCGCATGCCTTCGGGACCGAACTCGTCGTAGATGGTTTTACTGGCGATGCTGTAAGCGTCTCGGAGGTTCGAGAACAGCCAACCTGGAAGCCGGCTGTCGTACTTGATGATCTCCATCTCCGCGGTGTACTTGTCAACCGCAACCGTCTCCCCGTAGCAGCAGGTCAAGTCTCCTCCGACGTCGTGCAAGGTCTCTGGGTTCACGTTTGGGTTGACTGTGTTGGTGCTCCATGCGAAGTCTTCAGCGGTTACCTCGCCCCACCCTTTGTGGAACTGGATGCCGGGGCGCACATGCCAAGTGAAGCTCGTGTAGTCCGGAGCAAGCTCCCACCGCTCGGCGACGGCCGGGATAACCCTGCCATCCGCAGACCATTGAACTGGGGTATCCCAGACGCTGTAGTAGTACTGTTCGTTCGAACACGTAGGCACGCAAAGCTCTGGTGTGCCGACAGGCAAACCGACGGTCTGCAAAGCCGCTACGAATTCGCCGGACTGTTCAGACGGCATCATCATCGTGTCGGATGCCGCAGTCGTAGCCGTTACGACGACCTCGACCTCGACTTCCTTCTCGACGACCTTCTCGACCTCGACCTCAACTTCCTTCTCGACCTCGACCACCTTCTCAACTTCGACAATCACCGTTTCTTTCACGACCCTCGTGACTTCCACGGTTTCCGTCCCCCCACACGCGATCGCGAATACCGCAATCGCAGCGCCGACAGTCATCAGCAACGCTGCGACCGACTTGCGCTTGGTTATTAATGGAACGAATTTCATTTGCGACACTCCCGTATTCTTGTTTTCCGATACGTTGTCGGGCCCTGATCATTACGTTGAGCGGATTCCCGCGCACGGGAACAACCCCTCAGAAACAGGGCGTGAAAGTACCATACACCGAATCGCCAAGCGTGCGCGACCTCTTTACGCGATTCGTGAAAACTTCAGTTTCATGTGTCGAATACGCTTTACATGCGCTGCAAAAAGCGTCCCAAGTTGTTAATTTGAATGAACATCGTCAGGCGTGCAGACAGCCGGATCCACTGCCCAAGCACTCAAGCCGCCCAAACGGTTACCATTGCCTTCGTATCCAACGCTCGAATGAGACGAGAGGAATACCATGTCTAAACTTCGCTTCGGCGCCTTCCTAGCGCCACACCATCCAATCGGCGAAAACCCGCTCCTTCAGTTCCAGAGCAACCTCGAGTTCGTCCAACTTCTCGACCGACTCGGCTATGACGAGTTCTGGTGCGGGGAACATCACTCGACTGGATGGGAGATGATCGCCTCTCCCGAACTTTTCCTCGCCGCCGTCGCAGAACGCACCAACCGGATTATGCTCGGCACTGGCGTCGTATCCCTCCCATACCACCACCCCTTCATGGTCGCACAGCGGATCGTACAGCTTGACTGGCAATCCCACGGCCGCGTCATCTTCGGGTCCGGCCCCGGTGCCCTCCCGTCCGATGCGCATGTGCTCGGCATGGACCCAATGGTGCAAAGAGACCGCCAAGATGAGGCATTGGGTGTCATTCGGCAACTCTTCCAAGGAGACGAACGGATCACCTACGAGTCCGACTGGTTCACGCTTCGCGACGCCAAACTCCAACTCCGACCGCTTCAAGAAGATATGGAGTTCGCAGTCGCGTCGATGGTTAGCCCCTCCGGTATGACTCTCGCCGGAAAGCACCGCACAGGAGTTCTATCCATCGGATCGATGACAAAAGCAGGGATGCGTTCATTGCCGATGCAGTGGAGCTTCGCCGAGGAATCGGCCGACAAACACGGAAACAAAGTCGATCGCAAGAATTGGCGAATCGTCATGAGCTGGCACATCGCAGAGACCAGGGAAGAAGCCAAAGAACAGGCCAAACTCGGCCTTTTCCGTCACAATAACCTCTACACCGTAGGAACCCTGGCCGCCGGCGAAGGAACCATCTATAAGACCCCCGATGAAGCCGTGGACGACGTCGCGTTCTCCGAAACCAGCACTGCTGTGATCGGAACACCTGACGACCTCATTGCCAGGATCCGCGAGATGATGGAACTCACGGGCGGATTCGGATGCGTCATCGGGTTCGTCCACGACTGGGCAAACCGCGAAAACACGTTGCGTAGCTGGGACATGGTCGCCAGATATGTTGTCCCCGAAGTCAATAACCTGCTCCAGGACTACCGCGAATCCTACAGATGGGTCAACGAAAGTCGCGAAACATGGAACCGCGCGCAAGATGCAGTTCGAAGCAAGATCGAACAGCACGAACGCGCCGCCGAGGTGATGCGCACCCAAGGTTTAGCAGGCGAGAAACAAGGCGACGAGATCGCTCCCGAACCGATAGCCCCGCTAACCAGTAAACCCGATTCAGAATAGCGAACCGCGTCCATGAAAATCACCCAAATCGAAACCATCCGCATCGCAGAACAGCACCACAACCTCTGGGTGCAGATCCACACCGATGAGGGTATCGTCGGGTTGGGTGAAACCTTCTATGCTGCGCCCGTAGTCGAAGCCGCAGTCCACGACCACTTCGGTCCGTTGCTCATCGGCCGCGATCCGTTCCCGATCGAACGCCATTGGGAGGCGATGTTCCGACTCTCAGACCACGCCGGCTACGGCGGTGCCGAGATGCGCGCGATTTCTGCTCTCGATATCGCACTCTGGGACATCAAAGGACAGGCGCTGGGTGTCCCTGTCTACGAGCTCCTCGGCGGAGCAGTGCGTACCAAGATCCGTGTATACGCCACATCCCTGCAATTCCACGGTGCCGGTGAACAAGCCAAAGGCCTCCTTGACGAAGGCATCACTGCTATGAAGGGCGGACCCACTATCGGACTCGCCCAAGCCTCCGACGGTCAATTCCTTTCGCCGAAAGAACTAGACATGGCTCTAAAACCCATCCGCGACATCCGCGATGCCGTCGGCATGGATATGCAGATCGCCAACGACGGTCACGGCAAATGGACGCTCCCCGTAGCCATCCGCATCGCACAAGCGATGGAGCCGTACGAGATGATGTGGCAGGAAGACCTCATGCCACTCCTGAATCCGGAAGCCCTCGCACGTTTACAGGCGGCAACAAAAACTCCGGTATGCATCTCCGAACGACTGCTGAGCCGATGGCAACTCCGTCAATTCATCGAGAACGGCTCGGCACGCATCGTAATGCCAGACCTCATCTGGACCGGCGGCGTGTCTGAAACTCACAAAGTCGCCATATTAGCCTCCGCACACCAAGTCCCCTTCGCGCCACACGACGCCACTGGTCCCGTCAACATCTTCGCCTGCTCCCAAATCTGCATGAGTTCGCCAAACGCCATGCTCCAAGAGCACGTTCCGGCGTATTTCAAGGGCTGGTACAACGATATCGTCGACCCGAACCTCGACATCCGCGATGGCTACCTCCACGCCCCCCAGCGCCCCGGCATCGGTACTCGCCTAAAAGCCGGTGTCCGCGAACGCTCAGACGCCACCATACGCTTCAGTAACGAACCTCGCAAGAGCCTAATCGACGAGTGGGGCCCGCACCCAGCCCGCACACCCGAAAGCCAAGCACGCGTAGACGAGCTCGAGATTGAACGCGGTCCTCAAATGTAAGTAAGAAGAGTTCTACCTACGCGTCGGTCGCCACCACAAACCACCCATCCCCCCTTCTAACCGCATCAACCGCCTCCTGAAACACCCACCCATCCCCAAATGTCTGATACCCGCAATATCCCTCGCCTCGAATATCCGCTACCAACTCACCCATTAAAACAGTCCAATTCCGCTGGGTATCATCCTCGATATCCGGCAGTTCGTCCGTGATACTCGACGGCACCTCGACGCGTTCCCAATCTGAGCCGCGGTTCTTGACATGCAAGGGACCCTGAGCGTATGCGCCGCCGATGTGGATCGAACCCTCATCGCCATAAAACGCGACGTAGTCGTCTTCGAAACGAGGCTGCATCCCTCCGTGTCGGAAAATCGATGACACCGGTTGCCTAGTCGCGATCGCCGGATTTACATGAGCCATCACCGAGTAAGCCCACTCCGAATCCACATCTCGCCACTCAAGACCATCCAACTCATCCACACTCGGAGCAAAATCTCCCCGCTCCCGAAAATCATGCACACCCTCGACAACTGGTGCCTGATGCATATCATTCCGCGCTTCACCATTTACGTCGATCAGGCTCGCATCCAACGCATGAAGCACGATAGACAGCTTGTGCGTGAAATTATTGCTCAACCGACCGCCACCGAGATCGATTCGATGCGACCATCCCCAAGGGATCAACGGGTCCAACTCATAGTGTGAGATGCACTCCGTCTCAAACGGCTCGCCAATCACACCCTCAGCGATCAACTTCTTCGCCAACAACGCGTGCGGTTGATATCGAAAAGAAGCCGCATACGCCGTCTTAACGCCTTTGTCCCGCGCTGCAACATACAACTCCCTCGATGTCGCCGCGCTAGTCGTCAAAGGCTTGTCGCAGAAGACGTGACACCCGCGATCGATCGCCGCCAATATCTGTTCGTAATGTGCACCGCCGGGCGTCCCGATCGCAACGATATCTGGCTCCAGCGCATCGAGCGCCGCGACCCAATCCGTTGAGGAATAAGGTATTTCCATCTCCGCGGCAACTCGGTCTACCACCTCCGCGGTCCGGCTGACCATGCCGACGACCTCGATGCCACAAGACCGCATCGCCTCGGCATGACCCTGTCCGGCAAATCCCGATCCGAAGACAAGGCCCCTGAGATTGTCACTCATCGCGTATCCACGTCATTCACGCGGGCCTACTCCGGACCCCGATACGGGGGCGGGAATCCATAGTGGGAGGGAGGTGCATCATAACCCATCATCCCAAAATCACAGCAATCATAGTTCAAAACCCCTCTGGATTCTCGCCTGCGCGAGAATGACTAGCGTTTTGCACTAGTGTCATGCCGCCAAGAACCCGACCTTCTCGTAGTCGCGGTCCATGACCTCACGAGCATCCACCTCGAGCCAGTCGTCCATGATCTCGGTGTAGAGCGAGCGGAAGTCTAGGTTGAACGCAAGGTCGCCTTCCACCAGATCGTTGGCATCCATTGACGGGTATTCGCCATACTGACCGCCTTGCACACCATCGCCGATCAGGAACGCCACGCCGCCAGAGCCATGGTCTGTGCCGTTACCGTTATCCTTTACGCGCCGACCAAACTCTGAGAAGGCAAGGATCAAGATGTCCTCGCTCTGGTCGTGCGACTTCATGTCGGTGTAGAAGTCGTGTATCCCGCCGGAAACGTCACGCAACAACCTCTCTTGCAACTTGATGCCATCGGTGTGAGCATCAAAACTCCCGTGCTGCGTGTAGCAAATGCGAGTCCCGATATCCGCCTGCAAAACTTGGGCGGCGCTCTTCATCGACTTGGAGAAGGCGTTCGGATCGTACTCAATTTCCGAGTCATACGTCAGCGTGCACTGGCTCAAGATATCCGCGCCGCGCAACGCGTCCAAACCCGTCTGGCTCATCAAATCCATCGTCGGACCGCTACCAAGTCCCATCGAGTAGATGTACTTGAACATCTCGAGGACCTCGGACCGCTCCGTTTCCGCACTCAAATGGCTCATCAATCCATAGGTCTCAAGGTCCGTCACGGAGGCCACAGGGGCACCCTTGGCTATCAACGCACGAGGCAGCCCCCCGCCGAAGTTAACCGCGCCGACGACGTTGTCACCCTCAGGATGCATCTGTCTTACTGCGTTACCTAGCCAACCTTCATTAGCGACGTGCCTAGGCTCAGCCGTGTGCCAGATGTCCATCGAACGGAAGTGCGAGCGGTTCGGCTCCGGATATCCCACGCCGTGGATCACCGCGACCTTGCCTTGGTCGAACAGCTCCTTGATCGGCTGCATACCGGGATTCAACCCATACTTGCCATCCATCGGCAAAACCCGGTCTTCAGTTATTCGCACATTGGGTCGGTTGTCGACGTATCGCGGGTCATCGTAAGGGACAACGCAGTTAAGGTAATCGTTGCCTCCTGACATCTGAACAACGACCAGTTTGCGCTCCTTCTTGCCGTTCTGAGCACTCATTCGGACTCTCCTAACATTCTTCCCCTCTCCCTCGGTGGGAGAGGGTTAGGGTGAGGGTGTGGCTTCAAGCAACCCTTTCGTAAATTTGGAATCGGTGCCGGCCAGTCTCCAGCACATAGGATCTGTCTTCTTTGTCGACGACGACGGTTACAGGGTCCCAGAAATAAGGCTCGATGCGGGCAGCGATTTCATGCTTGTCTTCGGTATCCACCTCGAAGACCTCTTGGAAGGTCGAGCGTGCTCGCAACTCATCTTGTTGGGCGTCGAGATACTCCACCGCCCATTTCGATAATGTCGCCTGCCCCTGTAGTTTGGTTAGGAACTTACCGTCGGGGTTTAGGATCTGCACCCGCTGGTTGCCCCAATCTGCGACGTAGATGTTACCGCCAGAGTCGACTGCGACACGACTCGGGCGATGGAACTCGCCGTCACCGTCGCCGCTGCTACCATAGCTGGCGAGGAACTCGCCGTCGGGAGTGAAGCGCTGGATCCGGTCGTTGCGCCAGTCGGCCACCAAAACATTCCCGTCGGCATCAAGCGTGATGCCCCAGGGTAGGTTGAATTCGCCTTCGCCTTCGCCGAAAGAGCCCCACTTGTCGATGAAATCGCCCTCTTTTGTCAGTTTCTGGATGCGATGGTTTTTATGGTCGACTAGAAGCATGTTGTCGTCGGCGTCGAAGACCATGTCGGACGGGCCGTCAAACTCGCCGTCATCGTCACCGACCGTGCCCCACATCGACCTCGGGTCGCCGTCCGGGTTGTAGACCGTGATCCGTTGTAAGACCTCGTCCGCCAAGTAGAGGTTGTCCTCCGCATCCAACGCAAGGGCAGTGGGGCCTATCATGTCGCCCATTTCACGCCCATAACCGCCGATCTTGCCCAGATATTCGTGGTCGAGTTTTGCTCTCTGGATCCCGATGATGTTCAATGCAACCGAATTGCTCCGGCTGACAACGAATATGACACCGTCATCGCGGATAACCATGTCCGTAGGCAGATGAAATCCTCGACCGCCGGAGTCACCATTGAACCCGATCGTGTCTCGGTACCGTATCTGGAAATCCGTTGCGGTAACCATCACCACCCCTAAACCATCTGGTATTCCTGCGTAGCAACGATGATCTGGATCACCGCAACTATCGCCTTCTCCGCATTTTCTTCCGCGTCGTCATCGCCAAACCCAACATCCCCAAACTTCGACGCGTAGTTGATCAAACCTTGACGAGTCGCATCCGTTGTTTCGATAGGTCCGAGTATCTGAAGACACTGGTCCACCAGATCCTCAGGTGTCAATTCACCGTCACCGGCCGAAGTCTTGACCCGGTCGATTATCGCTCGGATGCCGGGCTTGTTCGGGTCGTCCAACGCCTCACTCGCAAAGTTGACGCGTTGCACATAGGCTCCAGTGTTGATCCACTCCTCGCCGCCTTGCCATCCCTCAACGCTCGGCGGACTCAAAAGAGCCTGCCCCATGTTGGCACAAGTCGCGGCTGCGGTATATGCATCGTACGACGGCACTTCCAATCCGCCCGCCAATCGCAAAGTACCGACAACCATCTCGGCCGGACTCTTGATCCGAGCGTAACGGGCCGATTCGTCCTTGAAGAAGTCCGAACTGAAGAGCGTCCTAAGCATCGCCGTGATGCTGTAACCGGAGTCGAAATAGGCGTCGACCATCGCTTGGATCGCATCCGGATCACGCGGTTCGACGTGCGGCCACTGCGGAACACCGGGTTCGTCGGCGACGAAGAAGTGGTAGAGATGACGGGCGATAAAGCGTGGTGTCGCTTCATTTTGGCAAATTATGTCTACCGCATCTTCTCCGTTCCAATCACCCGTCTGACCAAGCAACGTCTTATCGCTGTGGTCGTGGTCCTCATCGTCGTATTCGAACTGCCACGATATGTATCCATACGGACGCGCCGTGTTGTTCCGCATCTTGATCGACATGTAGTCCGGGTTAACGACGCGCCAGCCGGTGAAGGCGCGGGCGCATTCCTTGATGTCCTCCTCCGTGTAGTTCCCGACGCCCATCGCGAACAACTCAAGGATCTCCCGACCGTAGTTCTCATTGATCGAGTCAGCATGATTGTCCTGGTTGTCCAGCCACATCAACATCGCAGGGTCTTTCGAAAGCTGCAACAGCAACTCGTCGAACCTACCCATCCCGTATTTCCGGAACATGTCGATCTGATTCAGCACCACCCGGCCTTGGATCAATTTGTGCGCACCAGTGGCAAAGACGCGGTGCCAGAACAGACACATCTTCTCTCGCAGCGGGGCTTTGGTGTGTACCAACTGGTACATCCAATATGCCGCACAAGCAGGTTGAACTCGCAGGTCGGATTGATCGACAAAATACCGACGTATCAGATCCAACGGCAGCTCAACATCGCCATCGCCCACCGGATCTAACAACCCCTCCAGCGTCGCGTCGTAACCCATCTCGACCGCAGCATCCAACTCATCCGGTGTCGCACCAAAACCCGCACGCCGCATCAGATGCGCAATCAGAGCCACATCGTGCCTGGATTTCGTAAGCGTCATGATCTCAGCCTCTCCTATGCATCACGAAACCATCCAAACTTAGGCATAAAGTGTAACCGCACCGAACTGCGGCTGCAGGAATACGTAATCGATTAATCCGCCTGTTGTCTAAGCCGCGGATCAGTGAAGTCCCGTATCCAATCACCCATGAAATTCAACGACATCACCACGAGAAATATCGCCAAACCCGGGAAGAACGACGACCACCAAGCCGTAGTCAAATACTCCCGACCTTCCGACACCATCAGCCCCCAAGAGGGCGTCGGTGCAGGTATACCAGCACCCAAGAAACTCAAAGTCGCCTCCGTCAATATCAACCCACCAACCGCCAACGTTGCGATCACCATGATTGTCGGCACAACACCCGGCAGGATGTGCCGCACGATCACCCTCGCGGGCGAAGCGCCGCAGACTCGCGCCATCAACACGTACTCCCGCTCCCGTAGCGTCAAAACATCGGCCCTCACATTGCGTACGAACCCAGCCCAAGAAACCATAGCCAAAACCCCCATCAAAACCGTCAAACTCCCTCCAAACAACGTCACCACTACGATCGCGACCAACAAGAAGGGCAGCGCGTGCCATATGTCAACCGCGCGAGCGATCACTTCATCGATGACACCCCCATACCAAGCCGCAACCAACCCCAACGTCACGCCTACAAGCAGACCACTCACCAACGCAACTCCAGCAACTGCAAGCGAAATTCGCGCCCCGTATATGATCCGACTCAATACATCGCGACCGACCTGATCCGCACCCAACAAATAGCTCTGCGTCCATTTCCCCTCTTCGTCTGCCAACCAAATCGGCGGCGCATTGCGATCCCGGAGTGCCTGAACATTCGGCGCCTGCGGCGCAATCCACGGCGCGAAAATCGCCGACAATACCAACGCAGCCAACACAATGCCCGGCAGTATCGGCCACCGGCGCAAAAACGCGTAGCCTGTACCGAAAATCGAACGTGGACGAAACGCCGATTCCGCTTCACCCGACACGTAAGTGGTTGAAATCTCAGACATCCACTACTCCTACGTGTACCTAATCCGCGGATCGATAACTATGTAGAGCAGATCAGCGATCAAGCTGAACACCACATAGATGATCACAAACACCAACACACCACCCGTCAAAACAGGAAAGTCGTTGTTGTTCACCGCCTCCAGCATCGTCCGACCTAGACCCGGCCAAGCGAAAACAGCCTCCGCAACCAATGTCCCGTTCAACAGACCGGCCAGCAACAGCGTCGACAGCGTGATCGGTTGAATTAACGAGTTCCTCAACGCATGCTTCCAAATCACTGCCGTGGCACTCGCCCCTTTGCCTCGCGCCAACCTAATGAACTCCGAATCCAGTATCTCCAGCATCGAAGACCGCGTGATCCTCAAATATCCCGCCATCGAACTCGTCCCTACAACAATCGCGGGCATGATGAAGTACTTGATATCGAAACCCTCGCCACGCAAACCGCTCGGCAACCACTCTTGCCACACCGAGAACAACAAAACCATCACGATACCCAACCAGAAGTTCGGTATTGCCTGCCCGAACAACGCCACAAACCTCCCAACGTAGTCCAACATAGTGCCACGGTAAACCGCCGAGATAATGCCGATCGGCACCCCCACAAACGTCGCTAAAGCCCAACCCGCGATCGCCAGTTGCGTCGTCGCACCAACCTTCTCCAATATCACCTTCGATACCCGACGTTCACCCGCCAACGACTGACCCAAATCCCCCTGCAACGTGTTCTTCACCCAGACTAGGTACTGAATGATGAACGGCTTGTCGAGGCCCAGGTGCTTCTCAAGGGCCCGGATCTGCTCCGGTGTACGACCGTACCCCTCAGGTTGCGCGTAGAGCAACAGCGGGTCGCCAGCAACTCGAGACAGCGCGAACACCACGAACGTGGCCCCGATTATCGTCACCACCGAGGCCAACAATCGCCGTATCAGATACCGTCTCATCAGGTAGTCATTATCCCAGCGATCCTGAAGTGAACGCGCATCGGCCTACTCCCCAAATCCGACTTGGCGGACTCAGGAAGCAGACCGATACGATCTTCTGTCCACAGAATCTACTGGGCAGGTTTGATCAAGTCCAGCGAGACGATGTGCGTGCCAGCGGCATTCGCCCTCATCTCCCACGACTCAATCGAGTTCGGGTTCCAAACCAACGGCTCAGGTATCGCTGCGATTCCCGAGTTCAACCGCCAGTGACGGTAGTACTCGAGCAACTCGGTGTTGTTCGCAATCCGTTGTGCCTTGTCCAATTCGCCGGCCGTCCTAAGGTAGTTCTCAAGTACGTATGGAATCTCCATCGCACAACTGAAACCGCCGCGAGACAGTGTCGTGAATACAACGCCCTTCGGGAAGTCCCAAGGAACCGAGTCACGGGCGTCCGTGCCTCCACAGGCACTCAAGAACGGCTGGTTCTGCGATCGGTCAACTACCGTCGGTCGCCAGACCGGATAACCGTGCCTCACCAAGCTCGTGCGGATACCTAAGCTGTCCCACATCGCACCTACTGCCGCCTGAATCTCGCCGGCAGTACCCGTGGCTCCACCAACGTGAGGCGTGACGTACATGTCAACTTGGAATCGGATGCCGCGAGACGCCACCGGGTAACCAGCATCGTCAAGCATCTGAGCAGCTGCTTCCGGATCGTACTCGATGTTCCACTTGTCGTCCCATTCCGGCGACCTGATCGAGAACGCGTTCACGTGCACCAACCAACCTAAACCATCAACGATCACATCGTTGATCGTTTCCTTGTCGATCGCGATCGACATCGCAGTTCGCACCATGCGAGCGCGTTCCATGCTCTCGTCGTTGCCGTACTCGCCAATCCACGGGAACTGCTCAGTTGGCTGATAACCGGCACGTTCGACCTCTACCTGTTGCGGTTCGCCGACTGTGATGTCCGGACAAGAAACTGAACTAGCGCCTTGTGAGCAGTTGTAGTCATACTGCTCCCAGTAGTTTCCTGCGAAGAAGATGCCTTCTTGGGCGGCCTTACCGCTGTCCGACATCTTGAAGCCTTCTTCGAGCAGACCACGGATCGCCTTCAACGAAACGTCGGCAATGTCAGCCTGTCCGTTCCGCAGCATCGCGATACGAGTCGACTCTTCTGGCACCTCATTCACGTTCAAGAACGGCATGTAGGCCGGCTGAATGTGATGCTCGGGGTTCGACTCCAACCGCACGATGTTCTGCGGAATGAACTCCTTGAGCATGTATGGGCCAGTTCCGATGATGTTCTCGTTCGCCCACTCTCGACCGTTCTCATCGAACGCTCGCTTGCTGAACGTCCCGTTCGTGCCTGCGAAAGTGTTGAAGTAAGCCTGGTTCCACACCACTGTGAACTGTTTGACCGGTATCTCAACGGTGTAGTCGTCGACCTTCACCATCGGTTCAACAATCGCCGCATAGTCTCCGGACTGGTTGTGCACACTCTCCGGAGCGATCAGGTCGTTGAAACTCCATACCAAGTCATCCGCCGTCAACTCGCCCCAACCGCGGTGGAACTGAACGCCTTCCTTGACCTTCACCGTGATCTTGCTCAGGTCTTCCGCAACCTCCCAAGTTTCCGCCAAAACGGGGTCAACAATGTTTGACCCCACTGGTCCGCCCGGCTGGAAGAAGCCTTCGGCAATGCTCCACGGGCCGTCTGGAGCGCCAGTGCTGTTCAATCCGGTCATCGTTAGACCCACACGGTTCTGCACGGCCATCTCAGCCGTGTCCGCCGCGCTCTGCGGAGATGGAGCTTCCATCATCGCCATCGCGATCGGTGTCGCCGTCGCAACTACGATCTTCTCGACCTCTTTCTCGACTTCCTTCACCACCTCCTTCTCGACAACCACTTCCTTCTCCACAACGACGGTCTGGACGATAGTTTCACCCGCGACCTGCACCTCCTTCTCCACAACCACCGTCTGGACGACGGTTTCGCCAGCGACCTGCACTTCCTTCTCCACCACGACAGTCTGGACCACGGTCTGACCTTCAACCACGACCTCCTTCTCCACCACCACGGTTTGGATCACAGTCTCGCCGGGTACATCGCGTTCCACGACTACGGTATGAACAACCGTCTCGGTACCGCCACAAGCGATAACCGCAACCATCACTGCCGCGGCCAGCGCGCCCAAAACGGCGGTTACTGCCCGGTTCCCAATAAACCTAGCTTTAGGATTCATCTCGCAATCTCCTCGGTCAAAGTCTGCCGGCCAATGGGTAACTAACGTCGCTATCTCGTGCGTCTGAAGCACTAACGACAATGCCTATACAACCATGCAGACAACATTTTTGAGCGCAAACGCTCATTCGTCACTAGCAGTCTATATCTGTTTCGTAATATGCGCGTCCAAACGGTACGAAAATCGCCGTTGTCTGAGAAATAATCGTTCAATCTACGCGATGCAAGCTGAAAATGTGTGAAAATCCTCCATCCAGCAACTGCGCTACCCATCACCGCCGCAGATCGATCAGTGCAACGGTCTTCGAACCTCCAGCCGGAGTCATGTACCCGCCAATCTGATGGCAGCGAATCCCGAAAGTGTTGCACCACTGATCGATATGCCTTACAATAAGCGGTTACCGAGAAACGGAATCTCACCCGGAGACGGGCTTCAGAGAGCCGATTTTCGGCAAGCATCTTGACAACTGAAGAGCGGAAAGAACAGACGTCAGTTCAAATAAGAGTTTGATCCTGGCTCAGGATGAACGCTGGCGGCGTGCCTAATGCATGCAAGTCGAACGAGGTCGCTCCTTCGGGGGCTAAACCTAGTGGCAGACGGCTGAGTAACGCGTGGGTGACCTGCCCCCGAGAACGGGATAACTGCGGGAAACTGCAGCTAATACCGTATACATTCCCGTGCTTCAAGGCGCGGGAAGAAATGATTTATCGCTCGGGGATGGGCCCGCGTCCTATCAGGTAGTTGGTGCGGTAACGGCGTACCAAGCCTTAAACGGGTATCTGGTGTGAGAGCATGACCAGACAGAGGGGGACTGAGACACGGCCCCCACTCCTCCGGGAGGCAGCAGCAAGGGATCGTGCACAATGGGCGAAAGCCTGATGCCGCGACGCCGCGTGAGGGATGACGGCTTTCGAGTTGTAAACCTCTTTTCTCAGGGAAGAGAGAGGACGTCACCTGAGGAATAAGTCATGGCTAACTACGTGCCAGCAGCAGCGGTAATACGTAGGTGGCAAGCGTTGTCCGGAATTACTGGGCGTAAAGGGTCCGTAGGCGGTTCGGTCAGTCTTCTGTGAAAGCTCCAGGCTCAACTTGGAGTCGTCGGGAGAAACTGCCGAACTAGAGACTGTCAGAGGCAGGTGGAATTCCCGGTGTAGTGGTGAAATACGTAGATATCGGGAGGAACACCAGTGGCGAAAGCGGCCTGCTGGGGCAGTTCTGACGCTAAGGGACTAAAGCGTGGGGAGCGAACCGGATTAGATACCCGGGTAGTCCACGCCCTAAACGATGAATGCTAGGTCTCCGGGGTGTTAATTCCCTGTGGGCCAAAGGTAACCCATTAAGCATTCCGCCTGGGGACTACGGCCGCAAGGCTAAAACTCAAAGGAATTGACGGGTCCCCGCACAAGCAGCGGAGCGTGTGGTTTAATTCGATGATAAGCGAAGAACCTTACCTAGGCTTGACATGTTTGGTGGTACCGAACCGAAAGGGGAGGGACCCTTCGGGGAGCCTTACACAGGTGTTGCATGGCCGTCGTCAGCTCGTGCCGTGAGGTGTTGGGTTAAGTCCCGCAACGAGCGCAACCCCTATCGTCTGTTACTCTCTCTGACGAGACAGTCCTTAAACGGAAGGAAGGTGGGGACGACGTCAGGTCATCATGACCCTTACGCCTAGGGCTACACACACGCTACAATGGCCGGTACAGACGGCTGCGAAACCGTAAGGTAGAGCCAATCCGACAAAGCCGGTCTCAGTTGGGATTGAAGGCTGAAACCCGCCTTCATGAACGTGGAGTTGCTAGTAACCGCAGGTCAGCATACTGCGGTGAATACGTTCCCGGGGATTGTACACACTGCCCGTCAAGTCATGGAAGTTGGAGACACTTGAAGTCGCTGGGCCAACCCTTAGGGGAGGCAGGTGCCGAGGGTGGAGCCAATGACTGGGACTAAGTCGTAACAAGGTAGCTGTACCGGAAGGTGCGGCTGGATCACCTCCTTTCTAAGGAGTGCTAGCCCACTTTTCTATACGACTGGAAAGTGGCAACAGTACTACCCAAATTAACCGCACAACCGCATCTGAACCCAATTTCCGGTTCGAGCGAGATTCCCAATCCCGAATCGCAGCATCCGACTCCGGTCCGATCCTGGCAAAACGATACGGGGGAGTGGCAAGGGGCTCATCGGAAACGGTGACGATGCCTAGAAAAGGTTGCGCGTTCCAAAACGGCCTTTACGGATCAGGCCTGAAAAACAATCCGTAACCAAACCAAGGACCAAGACGTCTGTTCGATCCGCTCTTCAGCTGTCAAGCCCAAAACGTGGGCCGATAGGCTCACGTTTTTTCGTTTAACTCATCAGACCTAATGCGCGAACATTCAATATGTGGACATACTAGGTGTCTAGACACTTATAATGACCATAATAGGAGGTTCAAGCATGAAGACTATCGGTGCCGCCAAGTTCAAAGAACAGTGCCTCGCGCTAATGGACCAACTGGACAACGAAGGCCTCGTCATAACCAAACGTGGTAAACCTGTCGCACGACTTATCCGTTACGAAAAAAACCACGCCCACTTGATCGGCAGTCTCAAAGACGAAATCACGATACACGGCGATATCTTCAGTACCGGTATCAAATGGGAAGCCAGCGATTGGGACCCGGATGCTGAATCTTGACACGAACATCTTGATCTGCTCATTGACAGGTCAACTCCGGTCAGACGAACAAAATCTGTTGGAGCAACATGAATGGGCAATATCTCCCATGGTTCTATGGGAGATCGCGAAGCTTGTTCAGTTGAATCGCATCGGATTGAATCTCGACGCACCGAACGTCGTACGCCAGATCTCACAACTCGAAATCCTCCCGATCGACATGAACGTCGCCCGGGCTTCTGTGCAACTCGACTTTCGCAGCGACCCTGCCGATGAACTCATCGCTGCAACCAGCATCGTGTACAACATTCCGCTCGTAACGAGAGACAGGACGATCAGGAGTTCGAAGATCGTGCCCCTCGCAACATGAACATTCGGCATCGCACGACCATCACGCGGTTCATCGTTCTCTTGATCATGTGCATCTCGGCAAGTACGGTCATATTTACCGGATGCAGCACTAACGACGAACCCGCAGCCACGCAACAACCCGCGGAAACCGACCGCGGGCCGACTGTCTACGACGGCGAGGAATCATTCCAAAACCGATGCGCCGTCTGTCACGGACAACAAGCCGACGGGACCGCAACCGGCCCGCCGCTTGTAAACCGCCTCTACGAAATCGGACATCATCCCAACTTCTCCTTCCATAACGCCGTCAACAAGGGCGTGACCGCGCACCACTGGAACTTCGGCGACATGCCGCCGATACCCAACGTCAAACCCGACGAGATCGACGCCATCATCTGCCACGTCCGCGACCTCCAACGCGCCGAAGGCATCGCCGCCGGCGAACCTTGCTGAATAGTCCGAACCCTAACGATCCCTGCTCGGTACATTTAAAGCAAGGACGTGACCAACTTCCGAGGTTGCGATCATAATGCCAGCACCACATGAGCGAAGAACCAGACCTCTTGACCCCCGAGATCGAGATCGTCTGGATCAACGCGACAAGCCACAAATGATCGTGACGCCGGGCATGAGGGGGCCACGCGTTATGGTCTACATGCGAGGCGACTTGGGACGCGCTCTCAAAGTGATCGGCGTTGTGCTGTTCGGACTGTTCACGTACGTCCGCTTCTCATCATCCACCCCGCTCTTAACCTTCATAGTAGCGATCTTCGCTATAGCTGCAATCGCAGTGGTGTGGTCCAGCGCGATCGGAACATTGAATAGGCTGGACTTCGTCAGGGCGAACGAGTTTGCAAAGCCTGATGAATTCGTCCGAGGTGCGAAACTCCTCCACGCGACTGAAGTAATCACCGCAGCCCTATGGGTGATTTGGCTCGGATTCTCGTTCGGGATGTTTGACTGGATCCCAATCGCCATAGTCGCCGTAGTCGGTGTAGTCGCGTTCATCCAAAGGTGGAGACTCACGAAAATGAGTCAACCGCGCAACGTATGGGAGCAGTGAGCCGACATCGTCACTCGATCGGGATGGAAACCACCATCTCCGTGTACTCGCCGGGTTGAGATTTCGGCTCTATGGAACCGCCGTGCTCCCGAACGATGTCATTAGCGAGACTCAGCCCCAGTCCAGTCCCTTTGTCCGTCGGCTTCGTGGTGAAGAACGGATTGAAAATCTTACCCATGATGTCCGGTTCGATACCAGTTCCGTTGTCCCTAACACGTATCTCTAAACGGTCACGTCTCCGTTCAGTCTGCAACCAGATCATCGGAAGATAGTCATTGTGCTGCCCATCGCCGACCGCAAGCCGCTTCTCATCGGTGGCATAGCAAGAATTGTTGACCATGTTCAAAACCACCCGGCCAATATCCCCAGCGATCACTGTTACTTCGCCCGCGTTCGGATCCAGATCCTCCTGAATGATCAGCTGTAACTCGGGATGCATCGCCTTAGAACCGTTATAGGCCAAAGAGGCGAATAAGCTGACAATCTCGTTGATGTCGGTCGACTCGAACTTGCCCCCACTCCCGCCGAGACTGAGCATGTCGTTCACGATACGATCCGCACGCAGGCCATGTGCTTCGATTCGCATTAGATTCGCGGCTATGTCGTCGACTATCTGTCCGACAGCCTTACGATCCTCGTCGTCGAGTTCCTGAATAGTCTCTCTGAGCTCGACAAGCAACTCATCAGTCGCTTCCGAGAAGTTACGCATGAAATTCAGTGGATTCTTTATCTCGTGCGCGACTCCAGCCGTCAATTCACCCAACTCGGCTAGCTTCTGACGCGTTACTATTTGATCCTGCGCCTGGTGAAGCTGCGCCAGCACCTCTTCAAGTTCATTGTTCTTGGCTTGCAGATCACTCGCCAATTTCTCGACCAGATTGAGGCGCACAACACGTATCGAGCGTTGCCTCAGCTCCTCGAGCGAATCGGCGATCGCCGTAATCTCGTCTTCGCCTTCCATTGGGACCTTGTAGTCCAAATCTCCTTCCCCCATCCGGCGGATCCAGACCTCCATTGCGATTGCGCGAATCCCGGTTGTAATCGCGCGAAGTATCGTCAGGACTCCTACAACCGTTGCCAACCCGCCGACCGCAAGTAGGATGTTTCGCCAAGTTCCTGACCCTTCCGATGCCTCACCGCGGACATCGTTAAACGCGAAAAAGACCAGCACAGTGAACACCGCTGCGAGCAGCGTCCCAGCGATGATCCCTAAATTGAGTTGGTTGCCCTGTCGCCGGGGGCTGAATAGCCCAAGTTTGAGGAAATCCGACTCTATCTTCATGTTTTGTCTTGGCTAGTCGCGTAGCCTTGGGGCGGAACGATGTCTTGCCCATGCTGCCCAGATGTTCCCTGTCACACAAGGAGCATCGCTGTCGCTGTTAATAATTATCCGATACATCGAGTCCGTTGTAGGATTCTGATCGTCACGCTAGCGAGCCCGAAAGGTGAGGAACGACACGCTACCTTGCCGTTGGATGACAGATATTGAGCGCTGAACAACAACCGCAGAAACCGCATGTGAGACCGTCAACGGGTCAACACCCAAGGCGGCTCACAGACATCCGCGAAGCGTCTGGTCGCCATGCCGTCGAGGTAGCTCAAGTTACTGGCGGTGGCTACCTCACCGACATGCAAGGCTTCGCGTTGCCCCTGATCTTCGTGATGATCGTGCTCATGGTGACAGCGTTCAAATTCCTCTTGCCTGGACCCTTCCCAGCCCCATCGGCGGTGATCGGTCTGTTGGCGGCAATCGGTGCCCTTGGCAGCGGAGTGTTTCTGTCTTACCTTGGTCTACTCAATGCCCAAACAGTCGACTACGTCGATGTGCCAAGACTGAAGCGAACTTCGATGTTCCTTCACATCGTTGAAGCAGTGTTGATCGTTGTTTGGCTGAACTGGCTAATCGAGATCGTAGCGGTGACCGGGGCAGTTTCGGGCCCAGTATTCTTGATCGCCATGATCATGATCATCGCACTCAGGATTCGCCGTGGCCGACTAACACGCCGGCGACAGCTTTGGGAACGTTAGAAAGGAAACCCATATGGTAACGACAACCGATCGTTGGGACCTATACATGAACGGCGTTTATCGCAAAGTGATGGAAGAGATCCTCGGTGTTCAAAAGCATCTGCCCAACCAGATCTTCTACATGCAACCCCACAGTCCCGGACAGATCACCAAATTGCGTGACGATCCTCCGACTATCGATAAGCCCACAAAGATGTGGATTTCAACCGGCGACGACCTCCAACACATCAGTTATGTTGCAGAGATTGTGGGTTGGGAAGACAAGATAGAGATGTCAGATGAGAGGCATGAACTCATCGACTCGCTCATCAAACTGCTACAACCGAAAGAGACGGGTCTCTACGACATGGTTGACGATCCGGGCGAGTCAAGCGTCAATCTACTCCACGTTCGCCGAATGCAGAAAGTCCCTAAACCCATCCCGGTGTCTAGGTTAGTCAAGATCAGCGATGGACAGCCACTGGCAATGAATCGGACGCGCGGTGGTGGGCATTCGTATGTGAGGATGGGGAACTGGTAAAGAGCGATAGTATCCCCACGCTAGAACCATGCTTTATTGCCGATGACGTAAGTCTGGTGAAAATCTTCGTCGCTCTTCGTCAAGTAGATGATGAACTCGACGAATGCGATTATCCCGGAAAAGATTGCTCCGACTAGTGTAATGGTGAGGACGATGCGGATAATGCCAGACGCGGTGTTGCCGAGATAGAATTGATGCACTCCTAGCGCACCGAGGAAAAAGGCGAGCAATGCCGCCGCAACCCTGCTCTTCGATCCTATCGCTGGTTCATTCGTAGACATTTGATGTCCTCCAATCTCGACAATTAAGGAGCCTTAGCCGAAGATCGAACTCCGCCGGGCACCATGCGATGGTTCTACACATAGTCTACTCGCGTCTCAAACATCGCGCGCCACTCCGCGTCGTCATGGCCGCGCTTGCTGGGGTAGTCGAAGAAGTAGTACTGCTGACGTGACGGTACTGTCGGATCGGGTGCGAAGCGGTGGCGCCATTTGGGGAGTTCGTTGGCGTAGCGCTCTTCGGCGCGGGAGATGGCATCTTCGTCAATCTCTACGCCTAGGCCGGGTCCCTCAGGTGGGGTTAGTGCGCCGTCTTCGTAGGTGAAGGGTTCGGTGATTATGTCTTCCGACGGTGGGAGGAGTTTGGTGTAGGCGGAATCGACAGGCCAGATGAAGTTCGGCGTGGCGGTTACGAGGTGTAGTTGCGCGGCGGTGGCGATGCCGGTCTCGCCGGGTGAGGAGTGGCAAGAGACTTTCAGACCGCCAGCTTCAGCGATGGCGGCGCATCGCTGGGTTTCGAGAAAGCCGCCGTTTATGACGACATCTAGGTGGATAGCATCGCAGGCGCGATGCATTATCAGTTCGAGTATCTGCTCTTTGGTTGTGCGAGCAGGGCCGTCGCAGAGGATCGGTATGTTGGTGTGTCGGCTGACCTCGGCCAAGGCTCGGACGCTGGTCGAATCGACGGGTTCTTCAACGTGGGACGGGTCGTACGGCTCCATTTTTCGGAGCATTCGGATGGCTTCGAGTTGCGAGTAAGAGCCGTTGCAGTCATAACCAAGTTCGATGCGTGGTCCGGCTGCTTCGCGAGCGGCTGCGACACACTCGATGTCGAACTCCGGGTTCAGTCCGATCTTGATCTTGAACGACTTGAATCCTGCGGCAACCGCACGTTTGACCTCATCTGCACACTTGTCATGCGGTTTGGCCCCCATCCAGTAGCGAGCTTCGACGCGGTCGCGATACTTGCCGCCGATGAGGTTGTAGATCGGTTGGTTTGCGGCTTTTCCGACGATGTCCCAAAGGGCCTGGTCGATCGATCCGGTGATGTTGAGTGCAGACGATGCGCTGGTGTCGAGCAAGTGGCCGATTTTAGTGGTGATTTGCCCAGTAAGGTTCATGCCACGCTCGATCGAGTTGATGTCGTGCGGGTCGCGACCGATCAGGCGTGATTTGATCTGTTCGAATAGGCGTTGGTCGCCGCCGGCGCCGATGCTGGTTTCGCCAAGACCGGTGATGCCCTCGTCGGTATCGATGAAGATGATGGTCTTGATGGCGGCGAATCGCGAGCCGTACCACATGGTCACCGGCTCGTGTTTGCCGAGCGTAGACAGAGGGATGCAGATGTTGCGGGTGCGGATGTCGGTGATCTTCATGGGGAATGTTCCCATGGGTTGATGATTTCCACCGGGTAACCGCGGAAATCGCGGACGTTTCGGGTTGCCACGGCGGCACCTACAGAGTGAGCGATTGCTGCGATAAAGCAGTCGGCGTCGTCTATCCCCCTGCGCGTAGCTTCACGGGCGGCGCGGACCTGTGGATATGAACTAGCTGCAGAGCGGTCAAAAGGCAGGATGCGCTCGGTGAATTCTACGGAGAGTATCCTATCCATTGCAGCAACGTAAGCGTCACGTACAGGCCCCTGAGGCATCCCTGGCGGACCGAAAAGCAACTCTGCCTCGGTGATTGTGGTCAAGAAAAGTTCGGATTCGTCCTGTCGAGCGAGCCACGCGTCAACATTGGGATCTGTCGTCAACCGGATCATCTCTGAAACGACGTTAGTGTCAAGGATCACCGGCATCGAGGGCTACTCAAATTTCGGGAGCTCTCGGGTGCCCGAAGATCGTTTTGGCAGTTCAAGGTCAATTCCACCGACGGGGTCGACGATGGCGCGGATGCGTCGCACGAGACCGCTCTTATATTGTGGTGGTTCGGTCGCAGGTTCGCGCTGGGGTAGTTCCAGGTCCACGCCTTCGACTGCTTTGAAACGCTCATGGATGCGAGTTCCCAAGCCTTCGCGCGGCGTAGCTGAATCGTCAACAGCTTTTGTCAAGATTTCGCGCGCTTCCGCTTCCATCGAGCAACCATGTTCAGCTGCTCTGATGCGGAGCTTGCGCTTTACCTCGTCGTCGAGATTTCTGACGGTGATGCTTGCCATACGTACAATTCCCTAGCGAATCGATTTCAATGCCATCGTTGATTGCGATGCTATCATATTCTCCGCTTTATTGCCTGCTGAAATGCGGCATTACGCCTTCGGCGAAGCGGTGCATCTGCTCTAGCGTGGCGGATTCGGGCATGCCCATGCCGGTGATGCCGATGTTGACTTCCTCGAGGCCGGGGTAGCGCTCTTGGACTTCTAGGAGTTTTTCGGTTACGAGGTCGGCGGGGCCGGCGAAGAAGCCGCCGCTTTTGGCGTCTTCGTCGATGGTGGGTAGGTCGGCGGTCAGGAGTTGGGCGGGGTCGTTGGAGTTGATGGCGGCTACTTGGGCGTCGGAGAGGCCGCGGACGAAGCCGAGGGGTCCGAACATCTTGACACGTTCTTCGGCCCAGAGTCGGGATTCTTCGATGGCTTGTTCGGCAGTGTCGGCGATGTAGACGGAGAAGGAGATGATGAGGTCGCCGCCGAGTTCGAGTTCGCGTCCGTGTTCGGCTTGGACCTCTTGCCATTTGTGGACGACGACGTCGGATGCTCCGCCGGGCGCGGCACCGCCTCCGATCATGCCTTTGATGCCGTATTTGGCCATGAAATTGAGGCCGCGTTCGGATGCGGAGACGACGGGTTGCCACCACTCGACGGGATATTTCGGTCGTGGTACGAGGGTGATTTCTTCGAGTTCGTAGCCGCGGTAGGGGACTCGTGGTGGGATTTCGTAATGCTTGCCGTGGTGCGAAAAGGCAGGTTCGTTGAAGGCTTTCCACATGACATCGACTTGCTCTTCGAAGAGTTCGCGGTTGGCGTCTTGGTCGATGATGGGGTTGCCGAATACTTCGACTTCGCGGGAGTGGTAGCCGCGGCCGATGCCGAAGCGGACGCGGCCGTCGGTGAGGATGTCGGCGGTGGCGTAGTCTTCGGCGAGGCGGAGGGGGTGCCACATGGGGTTGATGTTGAAGCCACAGCCGAATCGGAGGTCTTTCGTGAGGTGTGCGAGGTGGACGAAGAGCATCAAAAGGTTAGGAATGCACTCGTATCCTTCGCGCTGGAAGTGGTGTTCAGCGCCCCAGAAGGTATCAAAACCTAGGTTGTCCATGGTTTTGGCGAACGATTCTGACTTTTTGAAGACGGTCGCCAGTTGTTCGTCTGGCAGCCATCGTTCGTTAGCGGGTGTGCCGGCGTAGCCGATGTCGTCCATGTCGACACAACCGGCGTATAGGACTCCGAATTTGTTGATCATGATGGTGGGATTATCGCATAGGGGTGGGTGAAATTGTTGGATGTCGCGTTGCCGCCGTTGCCGCTAGATTGCCGCTGATTCCGGCAAGATCGGCAATTTCGCGGCAATTTAAGGGGGATCTTGCCGCTGGGAGCGGCAATTTCGCGGCAAGATTAGTTTTTGAACAAGTTCAAAAAGTTGTGTGAACTAGGATGCGAAGGATTTTAAGGATGGGCGGTTGTTGTCTTAAACGGGGATTGCGTTGATGGCCCTGATCGCAGTGATGGGGGCGTGGTTTTTGGTGTGTGCGGGATGTATGATCAGGGACTGGATTCCGAGAGTTGGTTAAGTGCTGGAGGTAACGCATGTCTGATCGCCGGGAAGTGAATGTTGGGCGGCCGGAGCATAGCTGGATACCGTTTTATCGGGAGTTGGCGCGATGACAGATGGAATGCGCGTTTGGGTTATCCGAGCTAACGATGGTCGTTGGGCGGAAGCGTTTGCGGAGAACGGATACATTGGTCTTCACCACGGGATGGATGGAGTGGATATGTCAGGAGTAAGATCGCGAGATGAGGTCCGTCGGCTGTTTGAGCAGGAGCATCCCGATGAGACGAATGAGCGAAGCATCGCTAATCGCGCGGGTCAGGTCGCGAACTTCCATCTTGAGATCAAATCTGGCGATTATGTCCTTACCCCCGGCCTAGGTTCCTCAGTTCGTTACGGGAAGTTCTTTACGAATCAGTGTTATTACGTCGCCATTGACGATGGATTACCGACTCGTAACCGTCGACTTGTCGAATGGTCACCGACGGCGTTGAATCGCCACGACCTGCCGCGTGGAGTGTTGCAAGGTGGTACCACGCTCTATGAAGTGGGTGACACGTCTGGTTTGCGTGAATTTCTAGTTCCAATCGAGAACTCAAAGGATCAGAACGTTTGGATTGTGCGCGGAGGGCGCAACGCGCATGCTGTTGCTACGTTCTTGGAGCGAAGGTACGCAGGGATTGGTTTCGGTTTGGAGGACGATGATTTATCGGTGCTTTCTGACGCTGACGAAATCAGAAACCTTTACCAAGAACGAAATCCAAGTGGATCATCTTCTAGTCAGATCATCCAGTTTTGCTTGGAGATGAAGCCGGGGGATTACGTCATAATGCCTGGGCCTGGTTCGACGATCAATCATTACGGTCGGTTCACATCGGATGTGTTCAACGATGGATTGGGCCCGTACAAAAACAAGCGAAATGTGGAGTGGTCAGACAGAACCATTACTCGCGAGGAGCTTGATCTTTCGGGTTACAGGCCAACGGTGACGCGTCTAACAGGAGATCTTCGGGAACGATTTTTGGATATTATTGCTAGTGGTTTTCAGATGCCGGAGGATAGTTGGGTGCCGTTTCATTTGGAGGTTGGGCTGAAGTTGGTTGAGGGTGAGTGGTGGTTAGAGCACAGACGCGAAGATTTGGAGCGGCGAATCAGACTCATAGTCGCGTCGACGCCGAACGTTGGTGGCAATGAAGTGGATGAACGTTGGTCACCAGATCCCTTCTCGCTCTATCTTGCGTTCAATTTGCGGACCTCGCCTGCGGCTCAGCGGATTCCAGCGTATGGAACCGTTAAAGCGCTCTTTGAGCTAGACGCCAACCTGCCAAGCGAGCATCACGAAGCGGTGGGTTATGGGTTGATGGGAAGGTTCGGCGAAAGACTCAAATCGGGTGAGATTGAAACGTTGTGGGAGTTTTTCAGATTAGCTCAAGGTCAAGATCCTATAGACGACCCTGATATTGCGCCTTTGTTCGTCAAACTATTCGATCGGTTGATCGAACCTGAGTATTGCAGCGGTTTGCGCGGCCCTAAGGTTTCTTATTGGCTGTATTGGGTTGATCCGACGAGATATATCTACGCGGAGCAACTACAAAAACTGGGCATCCTCAATGATTTGGGTTTGCGAAAAGACACTATTGACGGCAAGGGCTATGTCAGTGCATTGGCGGCGGCGCGTCAGTTGGCAGCGAAATGTGGTCGGTCTTTGCTGGATTTGAATAGATGGGGAACCACGAGTGAGTCGCTCGGGTTGGGAGCGCCTCGCGAAGTCGGCACCGACAGCGATAATGGTGCCGTGGGTGTTAACCCGTATGGGATCGATGACATGCTCAACGATGGACTGTTCTTTGAGCGTGAGGAGTTGGAACGGATTTTGGGGCGGTTCGAGGATAAGAAGAACCTCATCCTCCAAGGTCCGCCCGGAGTTGGTAAGACGTTTGTGTCGAAGCGGTTGGCCTATGCGTTGATGGGGGAGCGGGCAGATAGACGGATTCGAAATGTGCAGTTTCATCAGTCTTATTCGTATGAGGAGTTTGTGCAGGGGTATCGTCCTACTACTAATGTGAATGATGAGTTGAAGTTCGAGTTGCTGGACGGGACGTTTTTGGAGTTGTGCGATGAGGCGCGGGATAGACCCGATGATCGGTATGTGATAGTGATCGATGAGATCAATCGGGGAAATCTGAGTCGGGTGTTTGGGGAGTTGCTGTCGATGATCGAGAACGATAAGCGGGGTGAGGGGTTCGTAATTCGATTGGCGGGAGGGAACGAGTTCTGGGTGCCTGAGAATGTTTACATCTTGGGAACGATGAACTTGGCGGATCGGTCGTTGGCGGGGATGGATTATGCGATGCGGCGTCGGTTTGCGTTCGTGACGTTGAAGCCGCAGTTTGGGGAGTCGGTGTTTGAGGATTGGTTGCGCGATAGGGATGTGCCGGACACGATGATTGAGCAGATCAATTCTCGGATGTCGGCGCTGAATGAAGTTATTGCGAGTGATGCGTCGCTGGGTAGGAATTTTGCGGTGGGGCATTCGTATTTCTGTGACATCGCCGATGGTGGTGAGAATGATTGGGATGGTTGGTATCGGGAGATTGTGAAGACAGAGATTCAGCCGTTGTTGGAGGAGTATTGGTTCGACGATTTGAAGAAGGCGGATGTTGAAGTTGGGAAGTTGTTGGAGGGGTGAATTTACATGGATGTACAGGATGTTTGTAATGACGTGTCGGGGCATCCCCTGCGTAGGGCAGGTTTCAAACCTGCTCCTACGGTTCGCGTCCCCTTGTTTGTGTCTAGTTTCGGGCGAAGGGGAGGGAGCCCGCTCATCAGTTGACCGTTAAAATGTTGGGGGACGGCGATATCAGGAATTGAGCACGGAGGTGTCGTTATGGTCGCAGAGAGAAAACGTCATCGCATGGCTTACGTGTTGTACGATCCGTCGGAGTCGACGGAACCAGACAAATATATGGCGCAAGTTCCTTTGTTTCCGAACTGCGTGGCATGGGGCGATACTCCTGAAGAGACGGTTGCGATCTTGGAGTCTGTAGTGGTGGAGATGATTGAGGTGTATCAAGAGCGTGGCTACCAATTGCCGCCTGGAGTGCCTCAACACGCGAGGGAAGTAGAGTTGTATGCGGAGCAGGGTGTGTTAGAAGGTTTAGTTTGACCTATGGCGAACTGACGCGCAAACTTCGTCGATTGGGTTGTGTGTTCGTTCGGCAAGGTCGGGGCAGTCACGAAATTTGGGCTAATGACGCGACTGGTCTAGCATCTCCGATACCGCGCCACGGGAATCGGGACTTGAAGCCAGGTACACTTCGGCAAATTATCAAGAATCTTGGTATTTCGAAAGAGGACTTGGATAACGCGTGATTCGTGCATCCCCCGCTCGCATCACTGCGTTCGCTCGCGCCCCCTTACGCTTTGCGAAGGGGGCGCGCCCATGCCCTTGCCGCCCCTCTGGATTCCGGCATTCCCCGGAATGACGAATGTTGTTCGGACTGACGGTAGTTTGAAATGATTCCGGTACGTAATTGGTGGCATATGTTGTTGTATGCGTGGGATTTGGTGGAGTTCAAGGATCGGTTTGACACGGAGGTTGAGGATGCGCCGGACTTGAGGGCTTTGTTGACGCGGATTTTGGTTTTTCTGATGAAGCATCAGATACGGCGTGGGTTGCGTGGGGATTATGTGGAGCGCTCGGAGGAGTTGCGGGGAGTGCGCGGGCGGATCGATTTTGGCGAGACGTTGCGGGGGATGTCGATGTATCGGGGTCGGTTGCATTGCGAGTTTGAGGAGTTCACGCTGAATGTTCCCCGGAATCAGATCATCCGGTCTACGTTGAACGACTCGTTGAATCGGAGTTTCACGCAGGTTGAACGAGAACGCCGAGACAAATATGGAAAGTTGGTTTCGGATGTTGAGGCTTTGTTGAGGATGTTGTACGAGATCGACCGTGTGCGGGTTACGCGTCGATTGATCGCGTCGGAGTTGCGGTTGTTGGGGCGTAATGAGCGGGAATACAAGCTGATGTTGAAGATCTGCGAGATGTTGCAGGACCCTTCGATGCCGCAGTCAGATTCAGTTTCGGATTTGGAGATTGTGGACTGGTTGCGGAAGCAGGAGCATGAGATATTTGAGCGGTTCGTGGCGAATTTTTATAGATTGCGGTTGGGCAATGATTGGGGTGTTTCTGCGCAGCGCAAATTGGAGTGGAACGAAGTAGAGGATCGGGAAGAAACGGGGATTCGTCTGCCTAACATGTATCCGGATGTCTACTTGACCCACAGTAGCGGGAAGATAGTGGTGTTGGATACGAAGTGGTATTCGTCGCCGGTGAGCGAGCGGCATGATGCCGAGTCAGTGCATTCGAACAATCTGTATCAGATGCATGGGTATTTGGCGTCGCAAGACCACCGAGGTGGCGAGCATAGCACATCGACGGGGATACTGCTGTACGGGCAGACAGAGATCGGGTATCGTAGGTTGCGGACGCGGATCGATGAGCATCCGTTTTGGGTTGAGACGTTGGATTTGATGCAGGGTTGGGAGGAGATTGAAGGGAGTTTGGTGAGGTTGGTTGAGGAGGCGGTGGTTTGATGGGTAGTCTGTGTCATGCAGGTTGTTGCCGGTTCCTCATCTGTGAGATGATGGTGATAGAGGATTGGCTAAGAAATGGTGGAAAAGAATTCAATACGGGCTACGTACACGGATGGTGTGTTGAAACCTCGCGAGCATCTTGATCTTGAGGATGGTGAGGAGGTAATCTTGTCGATTTCGTCGCCGCGGGTGTCGGAGGACCGGTTGGCGTTGATGCGATCGAGTGCGGGGAGCTGGAAGGGGACGGTTGATGGGGATAAGTTGATCGAGGATATCTATTCTGCTCGGTTGTCGGGAACTAGTGACGCTCCAGAACTTTAGGCGATGGAATACCTTGTCGACACTGATTGGGTGATCCACTACCTAAACGGAGATGAAGGCGTCCAGGAACGACTCGATGCCTTAGCTCCGTCCGGCATCGCCGTCAGCGTGATAACGCTTGCCGAGGTTTACCAAGGTGTGTTTTACTCACGCGATCCTGAAGGCAATGAGTTGCAGTTCATCCGATTTCTTGCTGGCTGTGAAGTGTTGGGGTTGAATGACGCCATTTGCCGGCTTTTCGCCCAAGAACGTGGTCGATTGACGGCTGCCGGAAGGGTGATCGGAGATTTTGACATACTGATCGGCGTTACTGCGGTGCATCATGGCCTCACTTTGCTCAGCAACAACCGACGGCATTTCGAGCGGATCTCAGATTTGAGTATGGAATCGATATCAGATGTCTAGCACCTTGATACTTGGTGGAGCGCGTTCAGGCAAGAGCCGGTATGCGCTGGAGTTGGGGGAGTCAGTGTCGGAGGATCGGGTTTTTGTGGCTACTGCTCAGGGGTTCGATGTGGGGATGCGGGAGCGGATTGCCAGACATCGGGCGGATCGGGATTCGTCTTGGCGGACGGTGGAAGAGGCGGTGAAGGTTTGGGATGTGATTGGGTCGGAGTGCAGGGATGGTCGGGTGGTTGTTTTGGACTGTCTGACGCTCTGGTTGAATAATCTGATGCTGGAGGATCGGGATGTGGAGTCGGATTTGGATCGGTTGGTGGAGTCGTTGGAGGGTTTGACGGCGCCTCCCCCTAACCCCCTCCTGAAGGAGGGGGAACTGATTTTGGTGTCGAATGAGATCGGGTTGGGGCTGGTTCCGGATACGGAGTTGGGTCGGGAGTTTCGGGATTTGCATGGTCGGATGAATCAGCGTGTGGCGGGGGTTTGCGATCGGGTGTTGTTTATGGTGGCGGGGTTGCCGGTTGTTGTGAAGGGGTAGGGGTGAGCGGGGTGTTTGTGGTTAGTGTGAGGTTGTTGATGGTTTAGTTAGTAAGGGGACCACAAGGGCCGCCCCTACGGTTGATTGGTTGGGAGCCCCCTTCGTCCTTCGGACATTTCCCCCGCGAGCGGGGGAAACCCATGCCGGCCCACCTATCTGGATACCCGCCTGCGCGGGTATGACGTAGAAAGGCGGCGGGATGACGTTAATTTGCCGGGGTGACGTTTACATTTGGGAGTTAAGGATTTGTAGGACTTGGTTGTGGAGTTGACCGTTGGTGGAGAGGGCGCTGTTGCCGTGGATGGTGGGGTTGCCTTGGAGGTCGGTGAAGGTGCCGCCGGCTTCTTGGATGATGGATTGGAGCGGTCCGTTGTCGTAGACCATCATGAAGGGGTCGATCATGATTTCGATGCGTCCGGTGGCAACTAGGTAGTGGCCGTAGCAGTCGGGAAAACAGCGATTGACGTCGACGGTGAAGGACAGCTTTTGATAGGCCTGCGCTTTATCGGTTCGTTGAAAGCTGCGAGCGGAGGTGGTGGATAAATAGGCGTCTGAGAGTCGGGATATGTTCGATACGTGGGCCCTTTTTGGTGAGACGGGATCGAGTTGGTCTGACCACCATGCGCCGAGGTCTTTGGCGGCGTAGATGAGTTCGTTTAGGGCTGGGAAGACAATTACTCCGGCTACAGCTTCGTCCTTATATTCGAGTCCCATCATGGTTCCGTATAGTGGGATACCTCGGATGAAAGATTTCGTGCCGTCGATGGGATCTAGGTACCAGGTGTAGTCGGTGGAACCTGATTGGGTGCCGAACTCCTCGCCGACGATGGCGTCGTGCGGGAACTCTTTGGCGAGGTGGTGTCGCAGGGATTCTTCGGATTCTTTGTCGGCGCGGGTGACCGGGGTTTCGTCGGGTTTGGTTTCTATCGTGAGGTCGGATGATCGGAAGTAGTGCAGAGTGAGCTGTCCGGCTTCGATCGCTGCTCGGACGGCGAAGTCGAGTCTGTCTGTTAGTTCCGACATGATGATCCTTGTGTTTTGGTGTTGCCCTTCTTTAAATTTTGTAATTCGCGTGTGTTGGTTTAGCGGTGTTCGGGCATCCCCTGCGAACATCGCTTTGCTCGTTCGCGTCCCCTTACGCTTCGCGAAGGGGACTGTAGGGGCAGTTCGCGAACTGCCCCTACGCTACAGGGTTGCTAGGGCGATGTAGGTTGATAGTTCGGTGATTTGTTGGGTGGCGCCTAGGGTGTCGCCGGTGTGGCCTTTTAGGCGGGGTTGGAAGTAGAGGCGGATTAGGGTGTGTCCGGTGATGGCTCCGACGGTGGCTAGGAGGGCAGCTGTGGGGGTGAGGATGATGGCTAGGGCGGCGATGGTTAGGAGTGCGGTTAGGGTGGCGATGATGGTGTTGATGGGTCGGAGGGGGATGTCTTGGGGTCCGGCGATGCCGTCTTCTCGGGCGTAGGTAGAGGTGGCCTTGACGATGACGGTTGAGGTGCGGGAGATGATGTGTGCGGCGATTAGGGCGGTGATGATGGTGGTGGTATCGGCGAGGGATGTGAGGGCGGCGATTTTTAGGGTGATGACAAAGATGAGGGCTAATGCTCCGAAGGTGCCGATGCGGGAGTCGTGCATGATTTCGAGGGATCGGGTGCGGTCGTAGGCTCCGCTGATGCCGTCGAAGGTGTCGGCGAGTCCGTCTTCGTGGAATGCGCCGGTGAGGAGTGCGGTAGCGGCGGTGGCGATGATGACGGCGATGAGGGTGGGCAGTGCGAGGCTGGAGATGAAGAATGCGAGTGCGGCGACGGTGCCGATGATTGCGCCGACTAGGGGGTAGTATCGGTTGGCGTCGGTTAGGCGCTCGGGGGAGTAGTCGATGTCGAAGGGTGTGGGTATGCGGGTGAGGAAGTGGAGGGCGAGGTTGAAGGTTTTGAACTCGTTGCGGATGGTGGAGGGCATGTTGTCTGAACCGCAGATTACGCGGATTTTCGGGATGGGCAGGATTTTGGTGGTGATTGTTTGACCTGGTGGGTGCGTTACGGCGTAAGGGCAGGTTTGAAACCTGCCCCTACCGGAGAGGGCGTATGCGCATCATAGCTTTTCGCTGACGCCGGCGGATTGGAAGGTTGCCATGTTGTTTAGGATGGCGGCGGCGGCTTTGATGATGGGCCAGGCTAGGAGTGCGCCGGTGCCTTCGCCTAGGCGCATGTCGAGGTCTAGGATGGGTTTGGCGTTTAGGGCTTTGAGCATGGCGTCGTGCCCGCGTTCGCCGGAGCGGTGGGAGTAGATTAGGGCGTCGGTAATGGATGGGTCGGAGTTTATGGCGGCGATTGCGGCTGATGTTGCGATGAAGCCGTCGATGATTACGAGGCGTTTGGCGTTGGCTGCTGCGATGATAGCGGCAGTCATCATTGCGATTTCGAAGCCGCCGTATTGGGCGAGTGCGGATTGGGCATTGAGCGGGGTTGGAGTGCGGTCTGCGGATCGGGTCAGGACGGCGAGTTTGTGTTGGACGCCAGCGTCGTCTAGGCCGGTGCCTGGTCCTACTAGGTCGGGGAGTGGGATGTCGAGTATTTTGTGGGCGATGATGCTGGCCGATGCTGTGTTTGCGATGCCGATCTCGCCGAAGCAAATGGCGTCGGTGAACCCCCTCTTAATCTCCCCCTGAGAGGGGGAGGGGAAAGAGGCATCCTCCCCCTGTGATGGAGAAGGTGCATCCTGCCCTTTAGAGGGTGCGGGGAAAAGGTCAGCGCCGTGTTTGGTGGCTTGGCGGAATTGGTCGGGTGTCATTGCGGGACCGATGCTGAAGTCGTCGGTTCCCGGTGCGATGCGGCGGTTGATGAGGTTTGGGTGGTCGATAGGTTCGCCTTTGATGCCGGCGTCGACGATTTGGACCGGAATGTTGAGGGATTTGGCGATGACGTTTGCGGCGGCACCTCCGGAGAGGATGTTCAGGACCATTTGTCGGGTGACTTCGCTGGGGTATGCGGAGACGTTTTGTTCAGCGATGCCGTGGTCAGCGCCGAAGATGATGAGCTGGCATGAGGACATGCTCGGTGTGAGCGTGTCTTGCAGAGTAGCGATCTGGGCGGCGAGTCGTTCGAGGCGACCGAGGGAGCCGATGGGTTTGGTTTTGGAGTCGAGGGCTCGTTGGAGGTCGGCGGGGAGCATTGTTAGATCATAGTTTGGTGGTGACATCCCCCGCTCGCGGCGCTTCGCTTGCTCGCGCCCCCTTCGCTTCGCGAAAGGGGCTATATAATCCCGTTGAAACGTTGGAGAATGAGTCAGGGGGTTGTCATGAACAAGGTACAGGCGGTTATTTCTGCATCTAAGGGTGCGTCGGTTTCGTTGGAGACGATTTTGGTGCCGGATCCCGGTCCTGGTGAGGCGTTGATCCGGGTTCAGGCTTGTGGGGTCTGCCATACGGATTTGCACTATCGGGAGGGTGCGATTGGGGATGAGTTCCCGTATTTCTTGGGGCATGAAGCGGCTGGCGTTGTGGAGAAGGTTGGGGATGACGTAGACAATGTTGCTCCGGGTGATTTTGTGATCATTGCGTGGCGGGCGCCTTGCACGACTTGTCGGTCATGTGAGCGTGGTCGTCCGTGGTACTGCTTCGACAGTCGGAACGCGGCGCAGCCGATGACGCTGGAGGATGGGAGTCCGTTGTCACCGGCGTTGGGCATCGGCGCGTTTGCGGAGTTGACGCTGGTCGCGGCTGGTCAGGCGGTGAAGATTGACCCGAGAGCGGATGCGAAGGCGGCGGGTTTGATCGGTTGTGGGATCATGGCTGGACTGGGTGCGGCGATTAATACTGGCGGTGTTTCGCGAGGCGACTCGGTTGCGGTGTTTGGTTGCGGCGGCGTTGGTGATGCGGCGATTGCGGGATCGGCACTGGCGGGTGCGCACACGATCATTGCGGTGGATATCGATGATCGGAAGTTGGAGTGGGCGAAGGGATTTGGTGCGACGCACACGGTGAACTCTCGTGAGATGGATGCTGTGGAGGCAATTCAGGAGATCACTGGTGGGAATGGTGCGGATGTCTGTATCGAGGCGGTGGGTTTGCCGCAGACGTATGAGCAGGCGTTCTTCGCGCGGGATTTGGCGGGGACGGTCGTACTGGTGGGCGTGCCGAGTCCAGAGATGAAGATTACGCTGCCCATGATCGAGGTGTTCGGTCGTGGCGGTCAGTTGAAGTCTTCGTGGTACGGGGACTGTCTGCCGACGCGGGACTTTCCGATGTTCATCGACCTGTACATGCAGGGACGGTTGGATCTGGATGGTTTCGTAAGTGAATCGATAGGGATTGGTGATGTTGAGGAAGCGTTCCACAAGATGGAGCGCGGCGAGGTGCTGCGTTCGGTTGTGGTGATGTGAGGGGATTTACATGGATGGACAGGATGAAGGGGATGGGGTTCATGTAATGGGCGAGCATCGCAGTTGTGTGATCACTAAGAGTGATGCGTTGGAGGTTGAAATTGCCAGCGGGGCGATGACTCGGCTGGCTGGCGTGTCGGAGGCACTGTCGGGGTCGACGGAGATACATCTGGCGATCGCGACGGTGCCGCCGGGTAGATGTTCGACGGCGCACTATCACGTGAATTGTGAGTCGGCGATCTATGTGGTTAGTGGTGAAGGATTGTTTCTGCACGGGGAAGAGTTAGAGGTCGAGGAGGCGATTGGGCCAGGGGATTTCATCTATGTGCCGCCGGATTCGAATCATCAGCCGGTGAATACATCGTCGGACGCGGATCTGGTTCTGATCGTGGCGCGTAATGCGCCGGTGGAGATAGTTGTGGATTTGGAGGGAGCTGGTCGGCAGGATTGTCGGTGAGTTTGAACTGTGGTTCTTGTGATTTGAGTGATGGACTGTGATTGGGTAGAGCGGGAGTATTACGAATATGCGTCAGTTTGGCGTAGGGTGTTGGCAGGTTTAGTTGATTGGTTGTTGGCGACAGTTGTGGGAGCGTCAACGAGTATTGGTGCTGCGATTGTTTTCGCGTTGGTGATATCAGGGGAATATTCATTTGGGACTAACTTCGGAGCATTTCTGCTCTATTTTGGGCTGCCGTTGGCGTTCATTGTCGTGCTATCGTGGCAGGTGGTTACTGCGTTCAGGGTTTCGTCGAAGGGTGACACAATTGGTCATCGGCTGTTGGGATTGCGAGTGTTGAAAGCTGATGGTCAGAGGATCGGTAGGCGTCGCGCGTTGGCTAGGCAGTTTTTGGGTAGCCCGTTGCTGTTGGGGTATGTGACGCCGATTTTGGTTTTAATCCCAGTCTCGCAGGTACTCCCTCAACTGATCGCCGTGTTTGCGGGTGGTCTTGCTTTTATCTGGATTTATGTGGGTTTGGTGGTTTCCACCGTATTCGCAGTCGCAAATCACGCTCTGATGATCTTCGATGCAAAGTGGCAGGGATGGCACGACAAACTGATGGGCACTGTGGTGGTGAGGGAACTGAGACGGTAAGCGACGGATGCTGGTGCGATTGACCAAAACTGAGATAATGCCAGTAGTGAGTCTGGCGTCATTGCAATAAGGGGCATCCGACGATGATTGAGTGGCTTGGGATCAGTCACCTTTTCGAGCTTTCGGGGATGGAGGCTGTTGCAGGGTTTTTCACGCCGCTGGCTATATTTGCGGTATTTTTTGTGGCGCATGTGGTTTTGCCGGCGATTCGGGTACCCGGGTATGTGATTAATCCGGAGACGGGACAGCCTCGGAACTATCGGTTGAACGGGATTTTGGTATATGTGATCGCGCTGGTGGTTTGGTGGTTCGAGTTGACCGGGATGCCGCGGGAGTGGTTTTACGAGTCGTCGTTGTATGCGGTAGTCGGTGGGACGGTTTTCACGTTGATCTTTTCGGTGTTCGCGGTGTTCAGGCACCCGGAGCATCAGGGTAGGAACTGGTTTTTGGCGTTATGGGACGGACGGGTGCGGGAGATTTCGCTGTTCAATGAGCGGATCGATTTGAAGATGTGGTTCTATGTGGTGGGCGGGACGATGTTGTCGCTCAACGCTTTGTCGGGGGCTTGGTACAACTACGAGCGGTTTGGGGACGATTTCAATCCGGGCGTTTGGATGTTCGCGATCTTCATGTCGATTTATGTGATCGACTACTACATCTTCGAGCGGGTGCAGCTTTATACGTACGACGTGATCCATGAGAATCTGGGTTTCAAGATGTTCTGGGGCGGCATCATGGTGTTTGGTTGGTTGTTCATCATTCCGCTGTGGGGAATGGCGGCGCATCCGGCTCCCGGCTTCTCGCCAACATGGACGACCGTTTTGATAGCTGGCACGGCGGTGATGTATTTGGCGGGTTGGGTTATCTCGCGTGGCACGAACATGCAGAAGTATGTGTTTAAGCGGTGGCCTGATCGGAAGTTTCTGGGGATCATCGAGCCGAAGTACATACAGGCGGGTGATCGGAGGATCCTGTACAGCGGCATGTGGGGGTTGGCACGGCACTTGAACTATCTGGGCGAGGGTTTCTATTCGTTGGCGGGGGCGCTGGCGTTCGGGTATTTCTTGAATCCTTGGGCTTGGATCTACTTCATATACGTGCTCGCTCTGTTCACTTGGCGTCAGCGTGACGATGATCGGCTCTGCGCGGAGAAGTATGGTCCTGAGAAGTGGGCGGAGTATCAGGAGAAGGTTAAGTATCGGATTATTCCGGGGATTTATTGATTGGCGTGGATATTGCCGTATTCTGTTTTCATGTCTAGAACAAGAGGCCACGTTGATGAAGGAAAGGGAATTGAGTCGTGATTGAATGGCTTGGGATTAGCCACCTTTTCGAGCTTTCGGGAGTGGAAGCGATTGCGGGGTTTTTCACTCCCTTGGCGGTGTTCGCCGCGTTTTTCCTGGCGCAGTTCATCTTGCCAGCGAGACGTGTGCCCGGGTATGTAGTTGATGCGGAGACGGGTGAGCCGCGGAGCTATCGGCTTAATGGGATGTTGGTTTTCCTGATCGCGATTGCGGTGTGGTGGTTCGAAGTTGGCGGGTTGGACCGGGATTGGTTCTACCGCGCGACGATTCCGGCTGTGATTGGAGGGACGATGTTCAGCGCCATTATTGCGACGGTGGCGTTTTTGAGCCAGCCACAGGGCCATGAGAAGAACTGGTTTTTGGCTTGGTGGCATGGAAGAGCGCTGGAGCACTGGTTGTTCGGCAATCGCGTTGACTTGAAAATGTATCTGTATGTGGTTGGTGGGACGATGTTGGTGCTGAACGCGCTTTCCGGTGCGTGGTATCACCATGAATTGTTTGGCGATGATGCCAATCCGGGCGTCTATGTCTATGCCGCATTCTTCACGCTGTACATCTTCGACTACTTCATCTTTGAGCGAGTGCAGCTTTACACCTATGATCTGATCCACGAGAACCTTGGGTTCAAGTTGATTTGGGGTGGGTTGATCATCTACGGGTGGCTGTACATTCTGCCGATGTGGGGGATGGCGGTTCATCCTGCACCCGACTTCTCGCCAGCAGTTACGAATGTTTGGCTTGGTGTGATGATTGTGCTGGCCGTGCTCGGTTGGGGCATCTCACGCGCGGGTAACTTGCAGAAGTACTGGTTCAAGCGATGGCCTGATCGGAAGTTCCTCGGGTTCGTGGAGCAGAGGTACATCGAGGCTGGCGACCGGAAGATCCTGTACAGCGGTATATGGGGTGTAGCTCGGCATTTCAACTACATGGGCGAGGGTTTTCTCGCGCTGTCCGTTGCGCTGGTCTTTATGCACCCCGGCAATCTTTGGGCTTGGACGTACATGATCTTCATCGTGTCGCTGTTCACTTGGCGTCAGTTTGATGATGACAAGGTCTGTGAGGAGAAGTACGGGACTGAGAAGTGGGGCGAGTATAAGGCGCGGGTGAAGTACCGTCTGTTTCCGGGGGTGTTTTGAGAATCGCCCAGTTCCGTCATTCCGGCGAAAGCCGGAATCCAGAGGGGTGTGGATGTTGGGGATGATGCGGCTATTTTGACGCGGTCGCTTCCCGAGAATTGGTAACCAAGTTACGTCGCGCCCGCACCCGTGCCCGTCTCCTCTGGATTCCGGCTTTCGCCGGAATGACGTATGGGTGTCGCTTCGATGGCGTCTAGGTCGGAGGATTCGCGGGTTACTTTGACGCCGCGGAGAACTAGGAGGCCGAGGATGAGGAAGATGGCTAGGGTGGCTAGGGCTATGCGGTAGGCCAGGTCGCCGGTTTCGGAGAGGGCCCAGATCGTTAGGCCCCAGAGGGCGGGGCCGATGACGGCGGAGAGGCGGCCGGACATTTGGAACAGCCCGAAGAATTCGCCGATTTGTCCTTTGGGTGATAGGTACGTGAGTAGTACACGGTCGGAGATTTGGGGGGAGGCCCAGAAGAAGCCCATCGTGATGGCGATGGCCCAGAATGCCCATGTGGTGTCGGCGACGACGGCGGCGACGGCGAGGATGGTCCAGCCGGTCAGTCCGACGATGAGGACGCGTTTTGGTCCGAAGCGAGAGACGAGATAGCCAGTGGCCCATGATGCGAAGATTGCGATGATGACGACGAGGATGATCATGGTTTGTGCTTCGGTGTCTTCGAAGCCGCCAACATTGATGAGATAGAGGACGTAGAAGGATACGACGGTGTTTATGGCTTCCATGTACATGAAGCGTCCGATGAGGAATCGGAAGAGGTTGCTGTGTTGTCGAGCGCGGTGGAAGGTTTCGTAGAGCTGCTTGTAGGAGTTTTGGAATAGAGTTTTGTCGACGCGGCCTCGTTCGCCTGGGTCTCTGACGATTAGGAGGAGTGGGAGTGCGAAGAGTATGAAGAGTCCGGCGGTGGGCAAGAAGGCGGCTTGGTTCCCCTGGACGTCGACGATGGGCCGCATGATCAGGAACGCGGCAATGAGGCCGATGTATCCGGCCCCAACGCCGATGCCGGACACTATGCCGCGTCCGCTTTCGGAACTGACGTTGATGATGAGGGAGTTGTAGAAGATGAGACCGGTCTGGTAAAGGAAGTTCGCGGCGATGAAGAACAATAGGCCGGTTGTGAGACCACCGATGGCGCCGATGAGAGCGGTAAAGACGGCGCAGGAAACGACGCTCATGGCGAGGAGGGGGACGCGTCGGTTGAGTCGGTCTGAAAGGGTGCCGAGGAAAGGTCCAGTCAGGGCGACGATGAGCATGGAAGCGGAAAGGGCGAGGCCGAGGTGGGTGTCAGTGCCGCCCTTGTCCTCGGTTACCCAGAGGGGGAAGTAGAAGGTGAGGATTGACGCTGAGAATATGGTGTCGGAGAAGTCGTAAAGTGCCCATGAGCCGGTGGATAGTAAGGAACGGAACTGCCTTTCTGGATTCCCGCCTTCGCGGGAATGACGGGGATTTTCGGTTGCGGAATGCATGAGGGATAAGGTTATACGTCTGAACTAGGACGTGGGCACCCCCTGCTAGCGTCGCTCCGTTTGCTCGGGTCCCCCTCGCTATGCGAAGGGGAAGGCTCTTCTGCTGGAAGGGTAGAAGCGATGGATTAGAATTGGGATATTGCGATGCGCACCACTCTCGATGTGTCGCCTCCGGGCCCGTAGCTCAGTCGGTTAGAGCGCTACTCTGATAAAGTAGAGGTCGATGGTTCGAATCCGTCCGGGCCCACCAATTTTCCCTCCCATCTCCCGAGGACAGACGTTCGATCCGCCGAAGCTCTCGCCTGTCCGTTAATGACTCTGGTTTCGCTGAGGTCTCGAATGCACAGGGAAATCCCTAGAATAAACGTGAACTATTGATGAATTGTGCTTGCCGCGTAGCGCGGTCAAAACCGCGCTACTGATAAACCCCACAGAAAGAATGACGATGCCCACACCAATAGTGGCTATTCTTGCCGCCGTTTTGCTTCTGTCGATCGCCGCTTGCCAAGGTGAGGTTGGGCCAGCTGGGCCTCCTGGACCAGCTGGTGACACAGGACCGCCTGGTCCCGCTTTGGAAGTCGGGGAGATTGAGGCGTACATCGAGGGGGCACTGAAGCAAAGGGAAGTGGGCTTTACGGACTCAGCATCCGTACCCCGTAAGTCGGAGCCTGCTGAATACACCAAGTACTTGGTCGGAAAAGCCATCAGCATGTACGAATCTGATGGGCTTGATGCCACAGTTGCACACTACAACACTCCGGAGAGCATGGATGGGCAGTGGTACGTCTTCATCACGGATGAGGACAAGATGATGCTGGCTCACGCCGCCAACCCTGCCTTCGTCGGTCTACCCCCGTCCGAGATTCGCGGTCCCAACAACTATCCCTCTGGAGAGTATGTCGCCGCCGGGGCAGACGAGGCCGGTGCTTGGGTGGACTACACCTTTCCGAGTCCTGCCTCGGGTGCTGTCGAAACCAAACATACATGGGTCGTCCTGCACGACGGTCTGACCTTCGGCTCTGGCTGGCACGAACGCGGACCCAGCAAGTCGGACGCTTCCGCTTACACCAAGGCCTTTGTCCAGCAGGCCATGAACCTTTACGACGTGTTAAGTCTGGAGCAGACGGTAGCTTACTACAACAGTCCGGAGAGCATAGACGGTCAGTGGTACGTCTTCATCATGGACGACGAGGACAATACGATGCTGGCTCATGCTGCCAACCCTGCCTACGTCGGTCTGCCCGCCTCCGAAGTGCGTGGACCTAATAACTATCCCGTCGGAGAGTATGTCGCTGCTGGGGCAGACGAGGCCGGTGCTTGGGTAGGCTACACCTTGACGAGTCCTGCCTCGGGTGCTGTCGAAACCAAACATTCATGGGTAGTGGAGTACGACGGTCTCATTTTCGGTTCCGGCTGGTACGAACGTGGGCCGAGGAAGTCAGACGCTGCCGCCTACACCAAGGCTTTTGTCCAGCAGGCAATCAACCTGTACGATACCGTGGGCCGAGATAAGACAGTGGAATACTATAACTCAACCGAGAGTATCGAGGGTCAGTGGTACGTCTTCATCATCGGAGCAGAAGACGGTATCACGATATCCCACAGCAATCCCAAGTTTATCGGCAGGGATCCTAGCTTACGGATCGATGCCACCGGGTACTTCTACGGCGACGACATGCTTTCGGCTACCGAGTCGGGACGCTGGGTCGACTACGTGCTAGCAAACCCTGAAACCGGTACTGACCGACAGAAACACACGTGGGCGGTACTCCATGACAGTCTGATATTTGCATCGGGCTGGTACGAGTAGCGTCGAACGCGGGTCGCGGCGATTCGTCGGAATTGACGGTAAATGACGCAGCTCATTGAACAGGTCGGTGGTTGGATCGAAGAGTTGATCGCGGCGATCGGTTATCCGGGGATCGTGTTGGTGATGGCGATCGAGAATATCTTTCCGCCGATTCCATCGGAGGCGGTGTTGCCATTTGCGGGCTCGCTGTCGGCGAAGGGTGAGTTGGATTTCTGGGGAGCAGTCGCGGCGGGGACTGCGGGATCGTTACTCGGCGCGGTGGTGCTGTATGCGATCGGATATTTCGCGCGGGAGGCTGGAGTTCGTCGATTGGTTGAGAGCTACGGCAAGTACGTTTTCATCTCGGAGAAGGACCTTGATCGTGGAGCGGCTTGGTTCGAGCGTTACGGCGAGGCGGTGATCTTCTTCGGTCGGTTGATACCGTTGATACGGAGCATCGTGTCGGTGCCTGCGGGGTATACGCGGATGCACTTCGGTCGGTTTTTACTGTTCACGACGTTGGGCACGGCGTTGTGGAGTCTGGTGTTGACGTATGCAGGTCGGTTGCTGGGCGAGAACTGGGAAGAGATCAAAGATTTCATGGAGCCGTATCAGAATGGCACGCTGGTGGTACTGGTGGTGATAGTCGTGGCGTTTTTTGGCTGGCGGTTGATCAAGTGGCGGCGCGAACGGGATGTTCCGTAAGCACGGGGTGTGATTGGTGACGATTGCGATTGTTCCGGGATTTTTAGAATGAGAGATAGATTCAGTTGAGACAATGTTTGCGATCGAGCGGTGGAACGTTATCGGTTGCATTGATTGACAGATAGAGAGAGGATTGCAATGCCCAAATACTTGTTCCAAGCGTCGTATTCGCGTGAAGGTGTTAACGGACTTCTGGAAGTTGGGGGTTCCGCTCGAGAGAAAGCACTTCGAGAGTCGGTGAACAGTGTAGGTGGAAGTCTGGAGGCGTTCTATTACGCGTTCGGGGAAGATGATCTAATAGCGATAGCAGAACTTCCGGACGATGCGGCAGCGACGGCGTTATCGTTGAGAATATCGGCTGTTGGCGCGGTCGCGGTCAAGACGACGGTGTTATTGGATCCGACGGTGATTGATGAGGCGGTGAAACGGGGCGTCAGCTACTCGCCTCCTCCTGGCAATTAGGCTGTGCTAGTCCCGCGTTTTCGAGGAATGCGATGAGCATTTCTCTTGCTTGTGCTTCGTAGATCGGCGAGTACGAGGTGAATTCTCGCAGGTTCGCTTCGGCTTCGAATTTGGGGTCGAAGATGGGGCCCATCAGCTTGTAGTCGTCGGCTAGCTCGCGGTTCCAGATTTTCAGTTCATCGAGCGTGAGTTGGGGTTCGAACTGGAAGGCATAGGAGTTTCCGTATCGGAATGCGAGACTCTGCCGTCGGAATGTTCCGTCGCGGCAGAGCATGTATCCAAAGGCGAGTTCGGTCGCGCCGTCTGGGACGCTGAAGCACTCGCCGTGAAGGGTTGGGACTAGCGGTATGCGAAGTTTGGAGAACACGCGATCGCGCGAGCCTTCCTCGGTAATCCAGATCTTGCGGAGTCCAAACTCGTAACCGCCAGTTGGTTCGACTAAGCCGGCGAGGGAGCGCGACATGATTTGAGCGCCTAGGCATACGCCGAAGATGGGGATGCCTGATGACATTGCCTCGGCGAAGAATTGGCGTTCGGCGTGTATGGCCGGGTAGTCGTCGTTGGCCGAAAATGCGCCGCCTAATGCGATGATCAAATCTAGCTCTGAGAGAGATGGCGGGTTGAATTCGTCGAAGTCGGGTGCGCCTTCAAAGACGTTGAGGGGTAGGAGATCGAAGCCGCGATCGGACAGTACCGCGGTGTAATTGTCGCCGAGAGTTTCATGCTCGTTGTGGCGGATTATCAGGGCGTGTTTAGGCATCGTTGTGATTCGAACTGGCAAGGGCAGGATTTGGGAATGACGGGGGTTTATAGTACCTGAGACGGAGGGAAATTCGATATGCGTGTAGTGGTTTTAGTTAAGGCGACCGAAGAGAGCGAAGCAGGGGTGATGCCGTCGGCCGAGTTGATTGAGGCGATGGGTGACTACAACGCGGAGTTGGTGAAAGCTGGGATCATGCAGGCTGGTGAAGGGCTGCATCCAACGTCGAGCGGTAAGCGAGTGATTTTCGACGGGAATGGTCGGGAGGTCATTGATGGTCCGTTCGAGGTGACGAACGAGTTGGTGGCGGGATTTTGGATTTGGGAGGTGAAGGATATGGACGAAGCCGTTGAGTGGGTGAAGCGGTGTCCGAATCCCATGCTGAGTCGCAGCGAGGTCGAGATACGGCCAGTGTTCGAGTATGAGGATTTTGGAGACGCGATTACGTCTGAACAGATTGAACGGGAAGAGCGGATGCGGGAGGAGATTGGTGGGAGGTGATGTTGAGAGGTAGATTAATCGCTTGGCGCTTGCCCCCTTTGTCCTTCGGACATTTCCCCCGTTAACGGGGGAAACCCTCGTTTTGGCGTTCAGTTCGAAAACAGGTAACGTCTAGGAAGGCGACCAGTTGTAGATTTTCTGAAGGCTGCCGCCCATCAGGATGGCGCGTTCGGAGTCGGATAGTTGGTCGGTGACGCGGAAGGCCTCAACGCCCTGTTCGTAGGTCAGCAGGTTTACGGCGCGGGTCCAGTCGGTGCCCCACATGCAACGGTCTAGGGTGTAGGCGTTGAAGATTTGTGTCAGGGGTTCCCAGATGTCAGGGTAGGGGAACGGTTCGTGCGCGAGTGTTCCGGCGCCGGATATTTTGATAGCGACATTGTCGAACTCGGCGAGTTCGAGGACAGCGGGTAGGTCATCCCAAGCGTCAGGCGGCGCAGGTGGTTCGTAAGGTTGGGCTAAGCCCAGGTGGTCGATGATGAGTTGGGTGTTTGGATGTTTGCGGGCCATTTCTTTGAAAATGGGGAGTTTTCCGGAGCACATCACATTGATCGGCACGTCAGCCTTCGCGCCCGCAGCGAGGATTTGATTGACGCCGGGGTTATCGGCTTCGATCTCGATGCGTGCGAGCATGATGCGCGCGCCAACTACGCCGGGATGGGAGGTCCACTCTTCCATCTGTTGCTCAATGTTTTCGGAATCGGGGTCGAACGGTCTGACGAGGCCGAAGCTGCCGGGGTGTTTGGCGTAGACCTCAAGGGCGTAGCTGGCATCGTACTGGTACATGGAGAACGGTGAGACGAGGATAGCGCCATCGACGCCGACTGCGTCCATTGCTGCGACCATGTCGTCGCCGGTGACTTGTGGTGGCCCCTCCAGATGGCCATGCCATGGTCGTCCGGGATGGTTGCGCTCGTAGGCGTGGACTTGGACGTCGATTACTGGGGTTGAGGAGGTCATGGATCGGCCTTGTTGTCTGAACTGTGATGGATGTGATTGTAATGATTGCCGTCATTCCCGCGAAGGCGGGAATCCAGTATGGCAAGTTTGAAACCTGCCATACGTTTCGGTGTCGGTGGTGATATGGTTTCTTGCGGGAGAATTGCAATGTCAGATAAACGACCAAACGTAATCATGATCATGTCCGACGACCTCGGGTACGAGTGCATTGGGGTTAACGGGGGAACGTCGTATGCGACGCCGCGGTTGGATGAGATGGCGGCGAACGGGATGCGGTTCGACGAGGGACATGTTTTGCCGTTGTGCACGCCGACGCGTGTTGCGTTGATGACGGGCAAGCACAATTTCAGGAACTACATAGGCTTCGGGTTGATTGCGCCTGACGAGGTGACGTTTGGGCATCTGTTCTCGGATGCGGGTTACAACACTTGCATTTCGGGCAAGTGGCAGCTGTATTCGTACAACCCGCCGGATGAGATGCCAGAGATGAGGAACAAGGGTCAGCAGATCGAGGATGCGGGTTTCGACGAGTTCTGTGTGTGGCACGCGCATCAGACGGAGGACAAGGGGTCGCGGTACAAGGATCCGATCATCTATGAGAACGGTAAGTACCGGGATGACACTGCTGGCAAGTACGGCGATGACATTTTTTGCGACTACATCATCGATTTCGTAGGTCGCAACAAGGACGATGACAAGCCGTTCTTTGTGTATTGGCCGATGGCGCTGACTCACAAACCGCATGAGCCATCGCCGGACAGTCCGGAGTTCGCAGACTTCGAGCCGCCACCTAACAAGACCCTGGGCGGCAGGACATGGGCCGAGTTGGAAGACGGTGCATTCGCTGATGACCCTCGGTTCTACAAGGACATGGTCGAGTATCACGACAAGATAATCGGTCGGTTGCTGGACTATCTGGCAGAGCAGGGGTTGAGCGAGGACACGCTGGTGATCTACACGGGTGACAATGGCTCTCCGCACGATGTTTGCACGATGTTCCATCAGCACAACGAGATCTGCGGTGGCAAGGGTAAGACGAACGATCGCGGGACGCATGTTCCGCTGATCGTTCAGCAGCCGGGGACGGTGCCGGCAGGTTCGGTGAATGATGACTTAATCGATGTCACCGACTTCCTGCCGACGATGCTGGAGGCGGCTGGTGTTGAGACCCCTGATGGCTACTTTATGGATGGCGAGTCGTTCTACCCGCAGTTGAAGGGCGAGAAAGGGAATCCGAAGGACTGGATCTTCTTCCATTTTGAGCCGATGAGCGCGCGCAACGCTGCTAGGTGCATCCGTTTCGTACGTGATCGCAACTGGAAGCTGTACGAGACTGGCGAGTTGTACGACATGAACTCGGACTTGGACGAGGATTTGCCGATATTCGAGTCGGATGATGGTCCGGAGACCGCGGCGGCACGTGCGAAGCTGAAGCCGGTTTTCGCCGAGATGGTGGCTTGAAATAGAGCGAGTGTTCGCGCTGCTAATTCCTTTGCCGGAGAAGCGGTTGTCCGCTGCGGTACGTAGCGACGCGCCAGAGCCATTCTGCCGGTCCAAACAGGAAGCGGTTCAACCACGCCTGCGACCACCAGATTTGCAGCACCAAGACCCCAAGAACAAACACCAAGACTAGGCTGCGGTTCACAAAGTCGGCATTGGCGAGGAGAGTTGTCAACACTAGGACGCCGAGGACTGTCTGTGTCAGATAGTTGGTCAGTGCCATCCGGCCGACTGCACGCAATCGTTGCTTTAGCCAATGTTCAGCGCGGTTGTTCCATAGAATGATCAGGCTCATGTATCCGAGCGACGCGGGAATCGTGCCAAGCGTGTTGGGGATCTGGCCGACGAAGGCGATCTCTCGCGAGTAGTCGTTCTGTGCGGTGATGATGACGCCGGCTGTAGCGAGCGGCAAGCCGATGGCAAGCCCAATCAATGCGGTGAGTCGGTATGTTTTTGCGGTCAATCTACCGTTCATAAAACCGGTGCGATACAAACCGGCACCGATGAGTATCATTCCCAGCGCGCGTTGGAAAAAGCCCAGTGCCACAAGAGCATCGAAATACTCCTGCTCATCGACCGTGACTACCCCAGGTGCCCAGCTGCGCGACAACGACACTACTGTCTCGTCGGCGATGTACTGCATCAGCAGCGCGACTCCGACCGACAGTCCGAACACCACGACTCCAACGGAAATCAACCCCCAATTCGGCAGCTTACGCAAGGCGATCAGGAATACCGACGATATTGCGTAGGCCATCAGTACGTCGCCATCCCACAACATGAAGTGGAGGAAGCCGATTAGCAGAAGGAGTCCGTTTCTCCAGAGGTTTAGCAACACGGCATGTCTTCCGCGGGCACTGGCGCGGTCGATGAAGAGAATCATCCCTGCACCGAAGAGCAGGGAAAACAATCCCATGAACTTCTGGTCGACAAAGATCTCACCGAAGATGCCCACGGCCCAATCGAGCCAAGATTCAGTTCCGCCCGCGCTCAGGTTGAAGTACGGCGCGTGCCCGAACTTGAAGGAAACTGCGTTCATCAGCAGGATCCCAAGCACGGCGACACCGCGTATCAGGTCGAGACTGGTAATCCGCGCGTTCTCGCGAACTGTGTCAGAGTCTGCCGTTTGAGAAATCGTTGACAAGGCGTCGAATTGCTTGGGCGAGATTGTGAGAGTGTCGGAAGCTTCCGAATACAGCATGTAATGGAAGCGAATTCTAAACCTAACGATGGTTGTCTAGATTTTGAGGGCAGTTCAAGGTCTCGCACTGAGTGGTATGGTTTGACGCGGGAGAGAAAGCTATGTCAGATAAGCGACCGAACATCATCATGATCATGTCCGACGACCTCGGGTACGAGTGCATCGGCGTTAATGGAGGGACATCTTACGCGACGCCGCGGTTGGACGAGATGGCAGCGAATGGGATGCGGTTTGATGAAGGGCATGTGTTGCCGTTGTGCACTCCAACGCGTGTCGCTTTGATGACGGGGAAGCACAACTTCAGGAACTACATCGGCTTCGGGTTGATGAGGCCCGACGAGGTGACGTTCGGGCATATTTTCTCTGATGCGGGTTACAACACATGCATCTCGGGTAAGTGGCAACTTTACTCTTACAACCCGCCTGAGCAGTTCCCTGAGATGCGGAACAAGGGCCAGCGAATCGAGGATGCGGGTTTCGACGAGTACCACGTCTGGCACGCACATCACACCGAACAAAAAGGCTCCCGCTACAAGGACCCGATCATCTATGCCAACGGCAAGTATCGGGACGACACGGAGGGCGAATACGGCGACGATCTGTTTCTCGACTACATCATCGACTTCATCGGACGAAAAAAGAACGACGACAACCCGTTCTTCGTCTACTGGCCGATGGCGCTTACGCACGGGCCGTTCGAGCCGACGCCGGACAGCCCGGAGTGGGATGGTTTCAAACCAAATTCGAATAAAACCCTCGGCGTGGGGACGTGGGCTGAAATGAATGATGACGGCGGAGACGCCCACCCTAGGTTTTACAAAGACATGGTGGAGTATCACGACAAGGTGATAGGGAGGTTGCTGGACTACCTCGCTGAACAGGGTTTGAGCGAGGATACGCTCGTCATCTACACGGGCGACAACGGTTCGCCACAGGAAGTCTGCTCGATTGTTCACCGCCACACCGAAATCTGCGGTGGTAAAAGCACGACCGACGACCACGGCACCCACGTCCCTTGGATCGTCCAGATGCCTGGGACGGTTCCGGCTGGCGTCGTGAATAACGACCTGGTCGACGTAACGGATTTTCTACCCACGATGCTGGAAGCGGCCGGCATCGAAGCCCCGGACAATTACGTTATCGACGGGACGTCGTTCTACCCGCAGTTGAAGGGCGAGGTGGGCAACCCTAAGGACTGGCTCTTCTTCCATTACGACCCAATGACCCCCAACAGACCCGATCTAACCAGCATCCGATTCGTGCGCGATCGAGATTGGAAGCTGTACGAAACGGGAGAACTGTACGATCTAAAGGCGGACATCGAGGAGGAGTTGCCGATCTTCGAATCGGACGATGGACCGGCATCCGCAGCGGCTCGAGCAAAGTTGAAGCCAGTGTTTGCGGAGATGGTGTGAGGCAGTAATTCAGCTGATGCTGTTGGTTGCCATTCGCCCAGATTCATCCTCACCACCGCTATTCAAGTTAGCGAGTGAGGGTTGCGCGTCGACCGTTGAGTTGGCTTCGTCAGCGCGAAGTCCTTTCGCCAGCAGAAACAAAGCGTAGGCCAACGTGAGAGTGGGGATGATGCTGAAGATGAGCGGTGTCATCCAATCCTCACTGATTGCCTTAGTGGTTGTCAATCTGGCAAGGATAACGACGGCGAAGATGTTAACCAAAAGGATTGCTGCGACGAAGAACGTCAATATTGGACGCGGCTTGGAGATGAACACTAAGACAACGGTGGAAACGGCGACGAAGGACTGAATTGAAGCAAGGATTAGGCGCGCTCGGTAGTCTCCGACTTCGGCCATCATACTGACTTGTGTGGTCACCATCGCGAAGAGCAAATTGGCAAACGCGAAGACGAACATGGCTATGCTGAATGCGTGCATGGCTGCGATTGTAAAAATCCGGATATGCCCGATTCCAGATGTGTTGATGTATCAGACACGCGTTCCGTGTGACATCAAAAAACCGGCGAGACGGTGCTGTCCCATTAGGAATAGCAGCTGAGATTCCGTTAAGTTTCGTTCGGTTGATCCGTGTAATCAGGCGGTTGTTGCAGTGCGCGGAGCCTTAGTACGCTGTAGATGACGGCGATCGCTGGGACAACCGAGAAGAGCAAAGGAAGGGGCCAATCGCCCTTCATGTTGCCAGAAGCGATCAGGACCGACAGCGTCGAGTCTGCTGCGATGTTGACGACAAATATCGCTGTGAGTGCGATGATGATGCCCACTGGCAGGCGGAGTGTCAAGACGAGGGCTAAGACGGAAAGCGCGGATATCGGGTGTAGGAACGTGAGGATCAGGCGCGAATAGAAATCCCCGCCGTCGGCGAACTGACTAAACAACGCACCAAATCCCGCAATGAGCAAGTTGAGAACGGCGAGAACTATCAAAACGATACGAAACACAGTCATGGCTCGATTGTAGCCAACCGTTTCTAGAAGGTTTATGCTGTCTGGTTTGTAAGATTCGCATTTGACATGACGACGCGCTCAGAAGGCATGCAGCCGCACTATCCCGAACTACCTCCGCTGACACCGATCCGTGGTGGCCATCATCGCTGTACTAAGTGCGACCGCATCATCTACTCTGATCCAAAGGTTGCGGTCGCGGCGATCATCCCGATGGACGGTGGGATTGTGTTGTTGAAACGCGCGATAGAGCCGCAACTTGGCAAATGGAGTTTTCCATCGGGATACGTTGATCGCGGCGAGAAGCTCGAAAAGGCTTTGGAGCGCGAGGTGTTGGAGGAGTGCGGATTGGTCGTAGACGTTGTGGGGTTAGTCGGGGTTTACAGCGACGAGGGTCAGGCGGTTGTGCTGATTGTGTATCACGCCGAAGTACTTGACGGCGTATTGATCGCTGGGGATGAGACGTCTGATGCCAGGGTGTACGCAGTGGATGCGATGCCGGAACTGGCGTTCGAGCACGATGATCGGATTGTGCAGGATTGGCGTGAGGGGCTGAGAGTGAAAGGGCAATGAGATCGCCAAGTCGAGTCGTAGCTGAAAGTTCTAACTGTTACCAATTGTTAGGATCGTCAGCGGCGCGAGTTGTGCTGTTACCGAGTGGTGTCCGTATCGAGAGTAGCAGCGGTAGACCAGTGTCTGAGATCCCGATCGATTCTGTTGCCAAGATCTTGGTAGAGCAATCTTGGTTTTGGTACAGGCTCAAGATCGAAGCGATGGATGGACGAAGGTACTCAGTTGGAGGTCTCGATGGCAGGGGAGCGGCAAGTATCCGCGATGCTGCGCTAGAGATAGCAGAACAACTGGCGCATGCAGAATTCGCGAATCTGCTACGACTTGATGAACAGCGGCTCGAGCTATTCGATGGTAGCCGTTACGTGCGGCATCGCGAGGCGATGGAATTTCACGAAGCGATCGTATCGACACTGCCGCGTAGCAAGGGGATCGTGAGACAAAAGCTGGCAGAAATTGCGCAGGATGTCTTGACCCGAATCCAGAACCTTGAGTCAGCAGAAGGTTTTGAACTCGCAAGGAAGCGCGCCAACGATGTGTTTATTCAAAACACCGTTCCAGCGGTGAAGTTGGCGGCGAACTCTGATCTCGGTATCACACTCACCGACGAACAGGCCGTAGCCATTGCCACTGATGAAGAAGCAACTTTGGTTCTCGCTGGCGCAGGGACGGGTAAGACTGCAGTCATCACCGGCAAGGTAGCCCATTTGGTCCGAAACGAGGGGGTGGCCCCTGAAGAAATCTTGGTGTTGGCGTTTAACCGTGATGCCGCTCTTGAGATTCGAGAGCGGTTGCCTATAGATCTGAAAGATACGCAGGTATCTACTTTCCATAGCTTTGGATACAGCACTATCGGTCGGAATGGTGTCAAACTGTCGATTTCGAAGTTGGCACAGGACGAACAACGGTTGGGACAGGCTGTACACAAAATTCTTAATGAAATTCTCGGTGTGTCCGACCAATCTGAGGAGATACAGGACTTCATTGCTTATCATCGTGCGCCATATCGATCACCATTTGAGTTTGAGAACCAAGGCGAGTATTACGAATACGTGCGAGATTGGGAGCCGCGCACGTTAAGAGGCGATCTTGTCAAGAGCTTGGAAGAAGTTGAGGTCGCTAACTTTTTGACGCTCAACGGTATCGAGTTCGTCTACGAGGAACAGTACCAAGTGGACACCGCCACAAGTGAATATCGGCAATATCAACCAGACTTCTACCTACCAGAGTACGACATCTATATCGAGCATTTCGCTCTAGACGAAAACGGCAATCCGCCGCCTGAGTGGGATGCGTATAAGGACGGCGTCGAATGGAAGCGTGAAATCCATGCGCGGCATGGAACAAGCTTGATAGAGACCTATAGTTGGCAGCGTCGACAGGGTATCCTACGCCAGTCATTGCAGCAGCGATTGGCAGATCACGGAGTAAGTTTTCAAAAGATTTCATTCATGGATGTTTTAAGGCGTCTCGCGGAGTGGGTTGTCTCATGGCTGGCGCGGCTTCTGACGAAGTTCCTGCACCATGTAAAGACCAATGGTTTGTCACGCGATCAACTGCGCGAACGCGCCGTGATTTCCGGCAACCCGGTGCGTAGCCTAAGTTTCTTGGAGATATTTGAAAAAGTACAGGATCGATACGAGGCGATGCTTAGAGCGGAAGGAGCGGTTGATTTCCACGACTTGATTAACGATGCGGCAACGCTGATCCGCGAAGGACATGAGAGTTCACGCTTCAGGCACGTGTTGGTTGACGAGTTTCAAGATATTTCCGCAGGTAGAGTCAGGTTGCTCAACGCCTTCGATGAGCAAAACATCTCCTACTTCGTCGTCGGCGACGACTGGCAATCGATCTATCGATTCGCGGGTAGCGACGTATCGCTAGTTCAAGACTGCGGGCAGTATCTAGGTCACGTACAACGGCGTGAACTGACCGAGACGTTTCGTTTCGGCGACGGGATTCTTAAACCGTCAACGACCTTCGTTCAGAGTAATCCAGAACAGACACAACGAACGTTACGCTCGGTTAGCCCGCACCGCGGTGACGGCATCACGATCATTGCTGACAAAGATCCGAGGCACGCTTTACACGCAGCGTTCCGGGATATCAGAGATCGTTTGGGTGCGCAGCCGACGCGCAAGGTATCAATTCTTGTTCTGGGGCGCTACCGCAACAGTGAGCAACACTTGAGAGCTGTACGGAATCACGTTTCGGGATTCGACCTTCGATTCAGTACGGTGCACCGAGCCAAAGGGCAAGAAGCGGATTACGCGATTGTGCTGGACCTGAAAAACGCGCGGACTGGATTTCCAGCCAAGATCGAAGACGATCCACTATTGGATATGGTGTTGCCGACGAAGTCCGCAAATGGACTACCGTACTCCGAGGAAAGGCGCTTATTTTACGTAGCGATGACACGTGCAAGACGCGGTTCATACTTAATCGCCGACGCAAGCCAACCGTCGGAATTTGTCAAGGAGATCAGTAAGCTTGGTGTCCGCGAAATAGGAGATTTGGCAATAGCGCAGTTTCCGAATTGTCCTAAATGTTCGAGTGGGCAGCTCATACCGTCGGAATCCGCCAAGAATCTCCGATGCTCAAACCACCCGATGTGCCGGTTTCTGGCTCCGCGTTGTGACGATTGTCGTGTCGGATATTTGGCAACCTCAGACCAATCGAGCTTTTACGCTTGCACGATGACCGATTGCGCCAGGCAAACGACAATATGCCCGTCGTGCCGAATTGGAATGCTTCAAAAAAGAGAAGGAAAATTCGGCAGTTTTTGGGGTTGTAGCGAATTTTGGTCGGCTCCGCCGTGCCGATTCACAACGGACAAGCCCAACGCATCGAATGGCACAACATCGGGATCGGGTCAGCGTCGCGCGAGGGTTATGAGTAGTCGCACCAACGTGTCTATCCGGTAAACGGAGCGACAATACCGCTTCAGCCGATCCCCGCCCCGCGCGTCTGATCGAGGTAGGCGCGCGCTTCCGCAAGCAAGAATCTAGACGCGCCGCTTACGATCCACTGAACACCGCGTTCGTGCCAGAACTGGGCTTGTGCGACGGTTACGCCGAGAGTTCCAGAGATTTTGCCGGCATCGTGGGTTTTCTTGACTAGGGTCTCGATTTCAGAAACGACTTCAGGATGGGAGATCTGTCCGGGGTAGCCCATGTTGAGTGAAAGGTCGCCGGGGCCCATGAATATGCAGTCGGCACCTTCGACGTTGATGATCTCGTCGGCGTTCTCGATGCTCTCAGGCGTCTCGATCTGAAGGCACACGAAGGTCTCTTCGTTGGCTTGTTTGACGTATTCGGCTTGATCTTGGATGCCGAACATTGCGCTACGTCCAGAGAATCCGCCGCGTTTGCCTACGGGCGGGTATTTGACGGCATCGACGACGGCGCGGCCTTGTTCGCCGTTGTTGATGAGCGGGATCATGACGCCTTGCGCGCCGCCTTCGAGGTAGCGCTGAATGTGCTGTTGGTCATTCATGCCGATACGGACGATTGGCGTAGTGCCGGAGAGTTCGGCGGCGCGGATCATGTTCTCCGCGGTCTCGTAGTCCATGATGCCGTGTTCGCAGTCGATCACTACGAAGTCGAATCCGGCCCAACCCATGAGTTCGACCAATGCGGGAGCGGGCCATCCGACAAACGGACCGAGGGTGGTACCGCCGTCGAGCATCTTTCGCTTCATGGTGTTGGTTCGCATTGGGAGTCTCCGGGCTCGTGTATTCGCGATGTTTCAGGTTAATTCAAATCGAAGAATTCGGAGACGTGACTCCAGACATCTTCGGCGACCTCGTTCGGGTTTCGGGAAGCATCGATTTCGATCCATCTGCTAGGTTCGCGATTGGCGAGTTCGCGGTAGCCGCGTCGGACGCTACGGTGGAAACGCAATGGAAGTTCTTCGAAACGGCGTTGGGTTTCGCCGGTGGAGTCGTCTTCAGCGTCGCGCCGGCCAAGTCCAGTTTCGGGTGTAACGTCGAGCAAGATGGTTAGGTCGGGCGCGACCTCGTTGGTTGCTAGTTCGTTGGCGTGCCGGAGCCGGTCGAGGTTGAGATTGCCGCCGTAGCCTTGGTAGGCGATCGTGGAGTCGGAGAAACGGTCGCCGATCACCGTAGTGCCGTTGTTCAATTCAGGAACAATCACATCGTGCATGAGTTGTGCACGGGCGGCCATAAAGAGCAGGGCATCGGCCGCCGGAACGTTGTTGCTCTGCGATTTGATGATGTCTCTGACTTGCTCGCCCAAGCGGGTCGTGCCGGGTTCACGGACGACCAAGACCGGTAGATTCAGGCTCTCTAGGCGCTGCCTGAGCAACTCAACCTGTGTGGTTTTGCCTGCGCCTTCGCCGCCTTCGAAAGAGATGAATGGCGCTTTGTGAACCGACCTGCGCGGCATGGTGAGGATACCGAGTCTATGCCGTCTTTGTGCGGATCATCGCCGCCTACGACGGATGATGACGTGACGGTTTGGTTCGTGACCGGTGCTGGCAGAGCCGACGTTGTAACGGGCTGCCAAAGCGTGCTGCAGTCGCCGGATGTGAGCGGATTGTGCTGAGAGGTTGATCTTACGATCGCCGCTCAAGACGCGTTCGACGGCACGTTCTGCTTCTTCGAGCGCTTCTTCCACGATGTATTCGTCTTCCGGTGACCCGCCAGATTTGCCATTGGCAAATCCCGGACGCTCAATTTCGAATCGGCTCAAGAACTGTTCAATCTGTTCGCGAGTGCTTCGCCGAAGGACGTAGACCGGAACGCCGTCGCGTTCGGCGCGTTTGACGGCTGGCGGTCGTCGGCCGTACTGAAGTTTGGTTGTGACGAGCACGTCGGCATCGGCGGCGGACTCCGAGAGTGCGACCGGTACGCCCATAGCTCGGATGCCGGATCTCAAAGTTTCACGAGGGACGCCGAACGGATGCACGCGGATGGGAGGGTGATCGGGCAACGTGTCTTCATTGTTGGATGCTGATTTATTCTGCTTAACGCCATTCCCGTTGCGATTCTCGGGGCCATCCGATTGGTCGTACGAACGACGCGGCGAACGGACGGAGTTGAGATCGAAGGCAGCGGTTTCAAACCCGTCTTCGGATTCCATGGCGTCTTCAACCTGAGATTCGACGGAACCGTCTTCCTTGAGTCGGCGCATTTCTAACGGGACTTGGAGACCGCGGAGCATTCGATCCACTGCTCTTCCGACATCGTTGTGGACGCCTAAGTAATAACGCTCTCGCATTTCGACAACGACATCGAAAGTCGGGGTGTGCTTGCGTTCGAGAACAGTTTTCTGCGTTCGTCGCCGCCGCGCTTCGATGTCGCCGAGAGTTACGGCTTGAGTACCGCCTACGAGGTCGGACAGAGTCGGGTTGCTAATGACGTTGCCCAAGGTGTTGCCATGTGCGGTGGCGACTAACTGGACGCCGCGTTCGGCGATGGTACGTGCAGCGATGGCTTCTAACTCGGTGCCGATTTCGTCGATGACGACGACTTCGGGCATGTGGTTCTCGACAGCTTCGATCATTATTCGGTGCTGCAACTCAGTGTTGGGCACTTGCATTCTGCGCGCTCGTCCAATTGCGGGATGCGCAACCGCGCCATCGCCGCCGATTTCATTGGAGGTGTCGACGATTACGACACGTCGCGAGGCATCGTCAGCGAGAACCCGAGCGACTTCGCGCAGAATGGTGGTTTTGCCGACGCCGGGTCGACCAAGTATGAGAACGCTACGGCCCGATTCGATGAGGTCTTGTATCAAACGAACGGTGCCGAATACGGCGCGACCGACGCGGCAGGTCAAACCGACGGGATTGCCTTCGCGATCGCGTATGACGGAAAAGCGATGCAGCGTGCGTTCAATGCCAGCGCGGTTATCGTCACCGAAACGTCCGAGTCCTGCAATGACGCCAGCGATATCTTCCCTGGTTACCTCATCGTCGCTCAACACGATCGAGCCATCGACAAAACGTGCTTCTGGAACGCGGCCGAGATCGACTATAACTTCGAGGAGACTGGACATGTCGTGTCGTTCACCTATGTTTTCGTCGATGCCCGCGCAGAATGATTCGGGCAAGACATTGAGGAACGCGTCCATGTCGTCGACCACGTGACGTTGGTTCAGATTTGAGGCTGTGTTCAGGGTCCCGTTGGTTTGGATTGTTTCTATTTGTTCGTTGGTGCTGATATCAACCATGATATGCGCGGGTGCGTCCCGGTCGAAGTTTCCTGGTGCCACGTCCTAGGTCGGAGACTCAGGATTGGGAAATCGTCACTGCCGACTTGGCGTTGCTTGCGTAGTTGTTGGTTTTCAGAGTCAAATCTAGAGGGATGCGGCGATTAGCGCTGTCACATCCGCGGTGCGGCTCGAGTAACCCCACTCGTTGTCGTACCAGCCGACCACTTTAACGAAAGTCCCGGAGCCGGAACCGTCCTCGGCGACGACGGCGGTTGAGAGCGCATCGATGGTGCAGGAGTGTGGATCGCCGATGTAGTCAGAGGATACGAGCGGTTCGTCGGATACGTGCATCACGCCAGCGAGATCGCCGGATTCGCTGGCTCTGAAGGCATCGTTGACTTCTTCTGTGGTGACCGATTTTGCAAGTCGGACGGTCAAATCTGTGACCGAACCGGTGATGACCGGTACGCGATATGCCATACCGTCGATCTTTCCAGCTAGCTCGGGTATTGCCAGAGTTACCGCCTTCGCCGCACCGGTTGTCGTCGGTATGATGCTATTGGCGGCGGCGCGGGCGCGTCGGAGATCGCTGTGTACTTGGTCGAGGATGGCCTGGTCGTTCGTGTATGCATGGATAGTAGACATCAGCGCGTGTTCGATGCCAAACGCGTCGTTGAGAACCTTAGCCATCGGGGCAACGCAGTTGGTGGTGCAAGACGCGTTCGAGATGACGTTGTGCTTTGACGAGTCGTATTGGTCTTCGTTGACGCCGAGGACGATAGTGATGTCTTCGTTGGTTGCGGGTGCAGAGATGATCACCTTCTTGACGCCGAATGATAGGTGGCTGGAGGCTTGTCTCGCATCGGTGAAGAAGCCGGTCGATTCGATGACGATTTCGACATCAGCATCGTCCCACGGGATTTTAGCCGGGTCGCGTTCGGAGAAGACGGTGATTGTCTCTCCGTTGATGACCAAAGAGCCGTCAGCTATTTCGACCTCGCCGTCGTATCTGCCGTAGGTCGAGTCGTATTTGAGGAGGTGCGCTTGCTGTTGCGGGTTTGCGAGGTCGTTAATTGCGACTACTTGCAACTTGTCGGGATGTCGTTGGCTGATGGTTCGGAAGACTTGCCGTCCGATCCTGCCGAAGCCGTTGATACCGATCTTGGTTCTGCTCATATTGTTGGTTCTGTCCCTCGCTGATTGTGGGTGGTTTCGTTGAATTGCTGAACTGATCTTTCGCTAGTTGCAGATTACACCTCACAGCGAAATCTCGTCATGCGGTTTTTATCACGCTCATACCGGCGTATCGACCTTTATCGCCCGCCCAATCTTCGATGCGAAGGAGGCGGTTGTATTTGGCAACCCGCTCGCTACGTGCGGGTGCGCCAGCTTTGATTTGACCGCATGCCGAACCGACAGAGATGTCGGCGATGGTGGTGTCTTCAGTCTCGCCGGAACGGTGGCTGACGACGACTCCGAAATCGGCTTCGCGGGCTCTACGGATAGTGTCGAGCGTCTCGGTTACGGTTCCGACTTGGTTGGGTTTAATCAAGATCGCGTTGGCGGCTTTTTCGTTGATGCCGCGTTCGAGGAAGGCCGTTTGGGTTACGAAGAGGTCGTCGCCGACGAGTTGGACGCGGTCACCGATGGCTTCGGTGAGGATCTGCCAACCCTCCCAATCGTTTTCGGCGAGACCGTCTTCAACACTGCATATGGGGTATTCGGCGCAGAAGGCGTCGTATTCATTAGCCATCATCTGCGCGTTGAGTCTGAGCCCCTCACGCTTCATGCTGTAGCGTTTGACCTCAGGCACGTAGAACTCGCTGGCTGCCGGGTCGAGAGCGATGAAGATCTCTTCGCCGGGCAGGTATCCCGCGGCTTCGATGGCGTACGTTACGTAACCAAGCGCTTGGCGGTTGGTAAGGCCGACGGGTGCAAAACCACCTTCGAAGCCGACGGATGTAGATAGTCCTTCAGACTGGAGAAGTTTTCCGAGTGCTTGGTAGATCTCGGAACCTGCTCGGAGTGCTTCGGAGAGCGATTCGACGCCCGCGGGCATGACCATGAACTCTTGGAACTCGGTCGATCCCGCCGCGTGTGCCCCGCCGTTGAAGATGTTGAGCATCGGTACCGGGAGGATGTATTTGTCCTCGTTTCCGATGTGGTCAGCTACGAGATCGTAGAGCCATTCCCCTTGGCTGCGGCTCGAGGCCCGAAGGACGGCCATTGAGATGGCGAGCATAGCATTTGCGCCGTAACGCGATTTGTTGCCGGTTGCGTCGGCATCGATCATCGCCGCGTCTACAGTGCGTTGGTCGTTGGCGTCAAGACCTACGACGGCATCGTTCAACGGTCCATTGATGTTGGCAACAGCTTGGAGCACGCCTTTGCCGTTGAAGCGTTTCGGATCGCCGTCACGCAGCTCCCATGCCTCGTTTTCACCAGTGCTTGCGCCAGAGGGTACGGATGCGCCGTTTCGGGTACCGTCCTCAAGGAGTACCTCGGCATAGACCGTGGGGTTGCCCCGAGAGTCGAGTATCTCTTTTCCGCGTACGAATTTGATGTTGCTCATTCTCAACAAGTTTGCAATATGAATGCGCGATTCTGTTAACGCGCTTGCGGGATTAAAGGTGACGGAGACCTGATGCGGATCAGGCTCGGTTTTGACGAGCAAGCTGGATCGCTGTAGTTACGGCTTCAGCGGCGTCGCGGGCGTAAGTGACTTCCATGAAACGCGACTTGCCTCCGTCGTCGCGTAGATTAGCTTCCCATCCTTCGAGAGCGACTACAGGTACCCCTGCGATTTTGGCAAAACTCAGTTCGTTGGATGTGCCCCATTTTCCAGGGAGCGCGATAACGGCATCGCTGGCGTTCGCAACGAGAACGTTCCTGACGAAACCGAGTGGTGTTGGGATGGCGTAATCGATGTACGGATTGGCTTGATTGCGTTCGGTGGTCGAGAGGATGCCGATGGTTGTTCCGCCCGCGGATTTGGCACCTTTGGCGGCGCGCTCCATGGTGCCGCCCATGCCGCCATTGACAAGGATGCAGCTAGCTTCGGCGATGTGGCGACCGACTTCCTCTGCGAGTTTGAGGCCTTCGGGTGTCGTATGGTCGCGATCGCCACCTATGACGGAGATGTAGATGGGATGTTGAGACACGGTATTTTTCGTGTTGGCGTGCGACTAAACACTCGCTACGAATCGGCGCGGATTAAGACAAAGCGTTGGACTGCGCTTGTTTCATTTGCTCACACCCGATGCGCGCCAAATCGAGCATCTCTTGCATCTGGTTAGCAGTGAAAGGCTTGCCCTCAGCGGTTCCTTGTACCTCAACGTAATCACCGGAACCGGTCATCACGATGTTCATGTCAACTTCTGCCCGGGAGTCTTCCTCATACGGCAAGTCCAGCAGGCATTTATCGTCGACGATTCCGACGGATATCGCTGAGACGCTCTCGATGAGGATACGGGTATCATCTCCACGTTGAGTTTGAACGGATTTGATCGCTTGCGCCAAGGCGACGTAACCGCCGGTGATCGAAGCGGTACGAGTGCCGCCATCAGCGCGAAGCACGTCGCAGTCCACCGTTATTGCACATTCACCTAGCGCGGACATGTCAGTTACGGCTCGCAAGGAACGACCGATCAGACGCTCGATTTCTCGGCTGCGCCCACTGGAAGCTGCGCGACGACGATCGATTCTTTCGTCGGTCGATCTTGGAAGCATTCCGTATTCAGCCGTGACCCATCCGGTTCCGCGACCGCGCATCCAACGCGGAACATCGGTCGAAACGGTGGCGGTGCAGATGACATGCGTATTCCCGAGTTTCACCAGTGCCGATCCTTCGGCGTTCGGCATGAAACCTGGTTCGATCGATATTGGTCGACACTTATCGTATCTTCGACCATCGGATCGTTCAATTGAAGATGACATTCGCGCGATTTTAATCGAATAGATTGATCCGCCTCTGATTCTGAGAGTGCGTGTGTCTTCGTTGAAGAACGAAAGCGGTGCTTTGGCATAATCGATGCATCGGATCCGAATCAACGAACCGGCAATAGCGAGGACATTTCACGATGAGAATCGTCATCATGGGAGCAGGAGCAGTTGGAGCGTACTACGGAGGTGCGTTAGCGAGGAATGGTGCAGATGTCGTGTTAGTTGCTCGGGGTGACCATGCGGAGGTTATGCGGCGGGAAGGATTGCGCGTCGAATCGCATTGGGGCGACTACGTGGTGCATCCTAAAGTGGCGCTGACGCCCGAAGAGGCTGGAGTCGCAGATTTGGTGCTTCATTGCGTGAAGCTTTACTCGAATGCCGAGACGATACCGACGATGCACCCGCTGATGGGCGATGGGACCGTAATCCTAACAGTGCAGAACGGGATTACTGGTGGGGATTCGCTGGCTAGCGAGTTTGGCTGGGAGAAGGTTTTGGAGGGTGCAACTTACATCGAGACTTCTATCGCAGGGCCTGGGCACATAGTTCAGACCGGCAGTGCCGCACGCATAGAGTTCGGTGAGCGAGATGGTTCCGTAACTCGGCGGGTCGAAGAGATACGAGATGTGTTGTCAGAACCTGGAATACAAGTCGATGTGAGTTCCGACATCCAAGCATCCCTATGGTCGAAGATGGTGGCGATCGGTGCGCTGGGTACGATCGTGACGGCGGCGAGGGCTTCGTTGCCAGAGGTGTTAGCGATGGATGGTGGTTTGGACACGATCCGTACCGTCATGGAAGAGATAGTCGCCAGCGGCAAGGCGAATGGTGTGAAGTTTCCGAGTGGGATCGTGGACGCGAAACTTGCGGATGCGATTGCAGAGGCGGACGAGTTTCAGTCGTCGTTGCAGTCAGACTTCAATCGCGGAGGGAAGTTGGAGTTGGATGACATCTTGGCTGCGGCGGTGCGACTGGGGCGCACTTCAGGAATACCGATGCCGGCGAGTACGGCGTTGGTGATGACGTTGCAGAAGTTTAAGGATGGTGCCTAGCTGCGGGATGATCGGTTGCGCGGCGAGTTTGGGCTTGCAACGCACGGCCAGATTTGCCATCTGGTTTATGATTGCGCATAAATTGAAAACCTGCGTTAACACGTTGGTTGGCATCGGGTTAGGACGAAATACCTAAATGGTTAGTCCCGCGTAACAGCGCGATCCCCATTTCCCACATCGCCAACTTGACGGATTCGACAAAGATAGGAGAAGAGTGTAGATGGTGGCACTGGCTACGTCTCAGATCAGGAACATCGTTCTAGCGGCACACAGCGGAGCGGGTAAGACGACGCTGGCCGACGCCATGTACTACAAGACGGGAGCGGTTAACCGACGTGGCCGCGTAGACGAACAGACGAGCCTATCCGATTACGAACCAGAGGAGCAGGAGCGAGGCTCCAGCGTTCAGATGGCGATCCTGCCGTGCACCTGGCGGGATCACAAGATCAACGTGCTCGATACACCGGGCTACCCGGACTTCCGTGGCGACATGCTGTCGGCGATGCGGGTTGCGGACGCGGCGGTGATGTTGATATCTGCGCCGTCAGGTATCGAGGTTGGCTCGATACAGGCGTGGCAAGCCGCAGAAGAAGCCGAGTTGCCGCGAGTGATCGTGGTCAACAAACTTGATCGCCCAGAAACGGACTTTGACGAGGTCGTGAGTGTGATTCAGGACGCTTGGGGGCGGATGTGCGTGCCGGTTCAAGCTCCTGAGGGTAGTGGAGAGGGATTGACCGCTATTACCGATTTGCTAGATGGCGCGGTTGAAGGCATGCCCGAAGAGTTGGTCGAGGCGATTGCGGAGTCGGACGATGACTTGATGATGATGTATCTCGAGGGCGAGGAACTGAGTGCCGAAGATCTCGTGAATGGTCTACGTTCGGCGATTCGATCAGGCACGGTTATTCCGATATTCGCGATGTCGGCTGACAAGGAGATAGGCGTAGAACAGTTCATGGATGCCGTTGTCAACTTGGTACCGGCACCGGAAGACGAGCTACCCGAAGGCGTAACCGAAGATACGCCTGCCAACCTGATCTTTAAGACTTCCGCTGACCCGTTCGTCGGCAAGGTCTCGTACATGCGTGTATACGGTGCTTCATTGTTGCCGAACTCGCAACTGGTTACTGGGTCGAAGGGTGACAGCGAGCGTGTGGCGCAGGTGTATTCTCCAGTCGGCAAAGAGTTGATGGTCGTGGACGAAGCGGTACGCGGTGATATTGCAGCAGTCACCAAGTTGCAGGAAGCGTCGACGTATGACACATTGTGTTCACGGGACAACATGGTCGAGTTGGAAGGCGCAGAGCTGCCCGCTCCGATCTTTGCGCTGGCGATCAGCCCGGAATCGCAGGCCGACCTTGACAAGATGGCGACATCGTTGACGCGCATCACAGAGGAAGATCCGACCCTGCACTTGGAGCGAAACGCCGAAACAGGTCAACTGGTCCTGCATGGTCTCGGCGACATTCACGTTGAGATGGCGATCCAACGTATCGCGCGCAAGTTTGAAGTCTCGCTAACGACCTCGTTGCCGAAGATCGCGTACCGCGAAACGATCGTGTCTAATGCCGATGTCGACTACAAGCACAAAAAGCAGTCGGGGGGAAGCGGCCAGTATGGTCACGTCCTGATGCGCGTCGCACCGTCGCAACCAGATTCCGGGATCGAGTTTTCGAGTTCGGTCGTCGGCGGTAACGTGCCTCGCGAATACATCCCTTCAGTCGAAAAGGGTGTGCGGAATGCTGCTGCGCAGGGCGTTTTGGCTGGGTTCCCAGTCGTGGGGATAAATGTCGAACTTTATGACGGAAGCTCGCACTCGGTCGACTCATCCGGCGTCGCATTCGAGATCGCGGGCAGCATGGGATTCCGCCAAGCGATGCGGGATGCACGGCCTCAACTCTTGGAGCCGGTGTTGAAGGTTGACGTCATGGTGCCGGATGAAACCGCTGGCGACGTGATGGGAGATCTGAACCGCAAGCGAGCTCGGATCAGTGGCATGGAGCCGTTGGGCAACGGATTCACAGTAGTCAAAGCTGAAGCTCCGACATCCACGATGCAGCGATATGCGGCTGACTTGCGTTCGCTGACTCAAGCGCGAGGTTCATTCAGCGTCCAGGTTGATCACTACGAGCCGGTACCGGCGCAAGACACCGACCGTGTGATCGCGCAGTACGCCGAAGAGAATCGCCGCTAGTATCAGCGGACCATCCAAAGACGTTGACCGTCGGTTCGGAGTTCAACTGTACCGAGTTGATCGGTCCTTAGGACGCGTTCTTGACCGACGCTGGCGTTGTATCGTTCGATCACCTCTGGGTGGGGATGACCGTAGCGGTTTGCGGTCCCCGCAGCAACAACGACTGCTGCTGGTTCAACGGCATTGATCAACGTTGCGGTCGAGGATGTGTTACTCCCGTGGTGCGGAGCCTTGAGGATCGTTGCGCGCAGATTCGGGATCGATGTTGCCAGTCTGATTTCAGCTGAACGCTCAATGTCGCCGGTCAGCAGGAACGAAATGTTGTGGTAGCGGAGCATTGAGACGATGGACGCGTCGTTGTTGTCAACGCATTTGACATCGGCATCAACACATCCGCCTGACAACATTTCGATGGTGGTGTCATGATCCAGCCCGATCTGCATGCCGGGCCACACGACGACGGCATTATCGTGGTCTTCAATAGCCGTAGCCCATGTCGCGAACACGTTACTAGTCGAGTTTTGACCTGAGTGCAAGATAGTACCTACGGGGAAACGACGCAATACTTCGGGCAGTCCCCCAACGTGGTCGGTGTCGGGATGCGTCAGGAGCACGATGTCGATCTCGCGGTCCCAAAATGGGAGTATCGAACCCAAAGTATTAGCGACCTGTGAGGCATCTCCGCCGCCATCGACCAGCATTCGATTGCCGTTAGAGGTTTCGATGAATATCGATTCACCGTGACTGGTTTGCAGGAACCGAACGCTGAGTTGCGATTCTTGAGTATTACGCGCCAGCGCAAGACCCCAAGTCACAGTCGCCACGATGAGCAAGATCGCAGAGAGCATAGTTGCAAACGTCACGTTTCTGGACAAAGTGGTATTGACGCGTTCGATCGGGCCGGATTGCGGAGGTCTGATCCGTGTACTGAAGTTTTTCAGGCGCGGCCACAGCAAGATAGTGCCCGCGATCGCAGCATAGTAGAACACCGTCATCCAAACCGACCATGAACCAGTTTGGATTGGTCTCGGCGGCAGATTGGAGAAAACATCTGCGATGAATTCCAGATAATTCGTCGTAGCTATTACAGGGAGCGCGAAAATCTCCGGCAAGACAGAGATTGGCAAATTGGCAGCGACAACAGCGATTGCCGAAAAGATGATGAGGATCGGGACTGCCGGCACGGCTAACAAAGTCGCCAACGCGCTCCAAATGGGAACGGCGTCGAAATGCAAAGCCACTAGCGGCAATGTTCCGATGCTTGCCGCAATCGAAACGACTAGCGAGCCGACGACGAATCTCATCACGCGCTCCGCGAAAGCGTGACTTTTGAGCGTCGCCCTTCTAGAGGCAGAGATTTCGGTTGCGCTATCGAGCACGGGTGATGCGAAGGAGATACCTAGCATCGCCGCGAAACTTAACTGGAACGAAAGAGAAGCCAATATTGCGGGTTCTAACGCGACCATCAACATGGCTGCGAGGGCTAACGCTGCCAATGTGTGCGATCCGCGCCCCAACACTCTGCCAAGGATGAAAACTCCGAACATAATGGCGGCGCGCGTTACAGGCGGAGCGAATCCTGCTAATGCGGCGTAACTGAAAACGATTACCAACGGTAGCAATAGATAGATCCCGCGTCGTCTTCCGAACACGAATACTGAGGCCGCCATTGCCAGACCACCGATCAATCCGACATGTAAACCGCTGATCGCCAGCAAGTGAGCCATCCCTGCTGAGCGGAAGTTGGCAACGGTGCCGGTGTCGAGATACGACCTGTCTCCGGTCAACAATGCGATTGACAGACCTGCTTTGGACGCGCCGATCGTTTGGATAAGTGCATCTCCAATATCCTGCCGGAGACGATTAAGCGCGCCGCCTTGGGCGGACTCGACAGCTGCGACAGAATCCGACACCGTCGCGTATCGATCATCGATCCTTTCGAGATCGACAATTGCGTCGCCGCCTCGCCAGCATCCGATCAGAAACACTACGGCGAGCAGGGCATACGCTGCGCGTCTACGGGAGACTACCAGCGCGAAGGCTGCGAGCACAACAGCGGATGAAAAGAGGAGGAAGGCGACTGTGGGGATCGCGAAGCCGGGTGCGAACCTGAAAACGATCGCGGCTCCGATGCCGGCGAGGAAGAATGTCGATACCCAGGCGATCCTCATTCGACGACAACGATCGGCCGTATGGCTTCCAATGTTTTCTCGCCGATGCCGTGGATCTCGAGCAACTGCTCGATAGTCGAGAACCGTCCGACGGCGGTTCGTAACGCGATGATTTGGTCGGCTCTGGTTTCGCCGATGCCAGGTAGCGACTTGAGCTGATCAAGGGTCGCCGAGTTGAGGTTGATCGGTTCGGTGAAGGGGCTGGTATTTTGGGTGCCGGGTAGTGTTGGTTTCGATTCGGTGATGCCGTCCGAAGCGACGGTATCTAGAGGGTTCGTCTCGGACTCGGCCAAAAGTGAAGGGGTTGGCGGCAGCGAAGGCACGTGTATGAGGGAGCCATCGGTGATGGTCGCGGCGAGATTCAGACGTTCTATGTCGGCTCTGTCGGTCATTCCCCCTGCGGCTTCAATCGCTGCGAGCACACGATCCTCGCGATTTAGTTCATAGACGCCCGGTGCGCGGACCTCACCTGTGATCTGTACGACGGCTGGCGCAGGAGTCGGGATCAGGATTTCGATCTCAGTGACACTTGCATTGCTTGCGCCAAGGAAGTACGCACCAGCCAATGCTAAGACGAGAGCACTGATTGCCAGTAGCCACGTAGCAACCGACTTGAAGTTGGGTTTGTCGGTGGCCGGCCTGGCGGTCTTGAAATGGGGTGGACTTTCTTTGCTCACAGGATTGACGAGATAGTTTCAATACGTTGGACATATTACCGCGCGAACAGAATGCGCGACTGAAAAATCCAATCTCAGTTCGTCAAGACGTACATAAAAGTACCGAATCTACCGAGTCGGAACTTATCAACGGACGATGCAGTAAGATCATGTAGATGTGAATCATCTGTGCCGCGAGCCTCGACGACCAAATCGACGAATCAATCTTGATCGAGAGCGTGGCACGGTAGTAAACAGCAAGTAAAACGGAGAAAAGATTGAACATAGGCCCAAATGACGCCTTGGTAGTCGTGGACGTGCAAAACGATTTTTGCCCCGGTGGAACCGCGGCGGTTGAGGATGGTGACTCGGTAGCGAGGAAGTTGTCAGATTTAGCTCTTAACTTCCGAACTAAGGAGGGTCGGATTTTCGCGACCCAAGATTGGCATCCGACATCGCACAAGAGTTTCGCCGAGAACGGTGGAATTTGGCCATCTCACTGCGTACGCGGAACGGATGGAGCGGGATTCCACGAGGATCTGAAACTTCCTATTGGCAGCAGCATCGTTCGCAAAGGTCAAGAGCCTCAATCAGAGGCTTATTCTGGATTTGACGGGACGACTCTAGACTCGCATCTCAAGCGATTGGAGATCAAGCGGATATTCGTCGGAGGTCTGTCAACCGAATACGCTGTGCAACATACGGTGTACGACGCGCTTCAAAGGGGTTACAGCGCCTTCGTCATCACAGACGCGATTTCGGCGATTAACGCCAACCCTGACGATGACAAGCGTGCCCTAGATACTATGCTAGGGGGTGGCGCTAAGGCAGTTACGACTACCGAGTTAATGGCTTAGCCTAGCCTGATTGCAACTTCTGTAAACGCGCAGAGCGGCGGATCATTCCGCCGCTCTTTGCTTTGTTGCTGGCGTAAGGCCAGCAGTTGGAGTTCGGTGGCTGATCAGATGAACAGCGGGCCGAAGATCAGCGACACGACCGCCATCAGCTTAAGCAGAATGTTGATCGCGGGACCAGAGGTGTCCTTAAAGGGGTCGCCGACGGTGTCGCCGGTAACGGCTGCTGCGTGCGGATCAGAGCCTTTGCCGCCGAAGTTGCCAAGTTCGATGTATTTCTTGGCATTGTCCCACGCGCCGCCTGCATTAGCCATGAAGATAGCGAGCAGAAAACCGGCGATGATCGAACCTGCAAGCATACCGCCAAGGGCCTCGGGACTGATCAGACGACCAACGAGTATCGGTGCGGCGATAGCGATAATGCCGGGCAGGATCATGGCTTTAAGCGAGCCTCGTGTGCTGATGTCGACTGCGCGAGCCGCGTCTGGACGGACCCCGGGAGCGCCTTCACGGAGACCGGGGATTTCTCGGAACTGGCGTCGCACCTCTTCAATCATGTGCCCGGCTGCGATGCCGACTGCCTGCATCGTGAGGCCGGCGAAGACGAAGGGCAGTAGCGCGCCGATGAGGGCACCGATGAGGACCTTGTGTTGCAAGAGGTTGAAACTGTCGATGTTGGTCACCTGACCGTACGCCGCCATTAGTGCCATCGCGGTTAGGACGGCTGATCCTATGGCGAAGCCCTTGCCGGTCGCCGCTGTTGTGTTGCCCAGGGCATCTAACGAGTCAGTGCGCTCACGCACCTCGGGATCAAGCCCCGCCTGCTCGGCGATGCCACCCGCGTTGTCGGCGACCGGACCGTAGGCATCGGTTGCCAGGGTGATGCCGAGGGTGGATAGCATGCCGACCGCGGCGAGACCAATGCCGTATAGGTCTGCGAGTTCGTAGGCAATCCAAATGCCTGCTCCGATAGCGATAGTCGGTATCACAGTGCTGTAGAGACCGATTGCGATACCGGCGATGATCGTTGACGGGTGGCCGGTCTGCGACTGCTGGGCGATCCATTTGACTGGCGCGAATTCGTAGGAAGTGAAGTACTCAGTCGCGGTACCGATAATCTGGCCAACTACCAATCCGGTCAAGATGACCCAGAAGAGATCAAATTCGAGCGATTCGGTGACTGCGATGTATGTGCCCGAACCGATCAGTGCCAAAATGCCGGCGCCAAAGATGCCATAGCGCAGACTCCACAACAGGCTGCCCATCGTGGCATCGTCTTTGGTTCGCACGATCGCCGTTCCGATGATGGACGAGACGATGCCAATGCCAGCGAGGATCATTGGCAAAATCACCATCGGCGCGTCCACCTCTTGCACAGTGCCTACAGTCCATGCAAGGGCGATAGTGGCGATGATCGAGCCGGCATAAGACTCGAACAGGTCGGCCCCCATCCCGGCGACATCGCCGACGTTGTCGCCGACATTGTCGGCGATGACTGCGGGGTTGCGTGGGTCGTCTTCAGGCAGCCCAGCCTCGACCTTGCCCACCAAGTCCGCTCCGACATCAGCAGCTTTTGTGTAGATGCCGCCGCCAACGCGGGCGAAAAGCGCGATCGACGACGCGCCGAAACCGAAGCCAGCGATGACGCTCGGGTTGCCGAAAATCAGCCAGAGAACGGTTACTCCGACGATGCCGATACCGACGACCGTGAGACCCATTACCGCGCCGCTGTTGAAGGCAACGCGGAGAGCGGGGTTCAGCCCGGATTCGGCGGCGGTCGCAGTGCGAGTGTTGCCGCGCACCGCGATGTTCATACCGATGTAACCGGCGAGAGCAGAACCGATGGCTCCGGCCAGATATGCAATGGCTGTCCAGGGTCCAGTGACTGAAAGATTGCCGTCGCTGATCAGATTTTCGATCGTCGAGTTGCCGGTCACGTTGAAGTCGATCAAAACCGCGAGGACGATGAAGATAATGACTACGAAACCAGCTAGGATCGTGTATTCCCGGCGGAGGAACGCCATCGCGCCTTCTTGGATGAGAGCACCTATCTCCTGCACAGCATAGCCGCCGGAGGGTTGGTTGGTGACCAACCTGAAGAGGAATGCTGCGACCAAGAGTGCAAGCACTCCAGCGCCGATGGCTATGTATAACTCGGTCATTTAATCACGCGTCCTTAACTAACGCCGCACGACGGAATTCGACACAGGACGCTCAGCGATCCGTCAACTGCCAATGCCGAGACGCCCAATTTACGATTCTAAGCGAATCGAGTGGTGACAGGAATGGAGTTTCGGAGCGGTGCCTTGATCCCGTGTATGACCGCTGAAATGTTGGGAAACTACGCCAGACGCGATCAGATCGATGCCCGCGCTTCGCCGAATCGCTCAACGAGTTCGCGTGTCGCTGTTGTGGGGTCGTCTGCAAGGGTAACGGCGGTAGCGATGCACGCACTGTCAGCCCCGGCTTGTACGACAGCGGCGATGTTGGAGGCGTTGATGCCTCCAATGGCGACGATAGGGGCAGTCACACGATCAGCAACAGCGCGTAGGGTTGAAAGTCCAGCCGGGCGGGTATCGGATTTGGTAGTAGTGGTGTAGATCGAGCCTACCGCGATGTAGTCCGCACCTTCATTGAACGAGGTGATAGCTTCATCGAGCAGCGCGTTGGATTTGCCGATGATCTGATGGGGTTGAAGGATGGTCCGACATTTGGCAATGGGAAGATCCCCTTGCCCTACATGCACGCCGTCAGCTCCGACTTCAGCTGCAATGAAGGGCGAGTCGTTGACGATGAATAGAGTGTCGTTGGCGCGGCAGATTGCGGCGATGGTACTGCCTTCGTCGATTACAACCGCCTCAGGTACTTGCTTGTGCCTGAGTTGAATGACGGCTGCGCCAGCGGACGCGGTTGCTTCAGCAATCGTGAAAATGTCGCGACCGCCGCAATGCTCAGGATCGATGATTACGTATATGCCGTCGACGATTTTGTATGCGGCTGGACGTTGGGTCACTTTTGCTGGCGAATTAGGCTTCCGATGCCAATACGCCACCTTCGGCCCAATTGGACCGCTTGGTGTCGTGGATGACGACAGTGGTCGCGGAGTCTGGAATGCCGGCGGCTTCAGATATCGCTTTGGTAACGCCTTTAACTATCGCAGACTTCTGGTCGTCGGTGCGTCCTTCGAACATGTGAATGTGGACTACGGGCATGTTTTGATCGCGCTCCTGAGTGGTTCAATTCGTCGCTGAATTATAACGCGCGGGTTGCTACTGACTTTCGATCACCGACCTACGGACAGCCTGAACGCCAACGTTGATGGCAGATGGGCATCAAGGATTAAGTCCTGAGCCTTCGCGACATCGTACTCGGCGCGGTGAAACTGTATTCGCGGCGCTACGTTGTCGGCGATTCGTAGCAACGCGTATGATGCCCTCGGATCGCCGTCCCGTGGTTGCCCGACGCTACCAGGATTGACGAACCACCGCTCGTAATCGAGTTGGAAGACATCGGCATCGCGCGCTTGTATTACTTGCCAATTAGCGGACGCGTCACCACCGAATACAGATGGGATGTGAGTGTGACCGTGAACGCATCCGACAGTGTCAAAATGGTTGAGGTTAAGGTCGGCGGTCTGGGAAGTGAACATGTATTCCCAGATCGGATTGCGCGGCGTGCCGTGGCAGAGCGTGATGCTTGACTGAACTATTACCAATGGCAGCGAGGTTAGGAAATCTCGAGTTTCCGCGGTCAGAGTGTCCGCTGTCCACGCCGCGGATGCTGCAGCTGACGGATTGAAATTCGCGATCGAGATTTCGCCGATCGCGGCAGCTTCATGGTTGCCTTTGACCATCGCTAGGTTAGGCAGCGAGCGCAAGCGCTCGACGACTTCGTTAGGTTGTGCGCCGTAGCCGACGCTATCGCCCATTACCCAAACCGAAGTGATGTCGGCTCGTTGAGACGCGTCTTCGAGTGTCTTTTCCAAGGCTGGTAGGTTGCCGTGAATGTCTGACAGCAGTAGGACGGTGGTCATAATGAGACGGCGCTCAAAGGAGAGTCGGAGAATAGCCCAAATATAATCTTTCGTATGCAATCCGACGAGCGTTCTGCCCATGCGCCGATCAGCGAATCGGATCTTGTGGAGATCATCAAACAACGTGTCAATTCGGGTGGTGTGTCGGATGAAGGCGAGGTCGGAGTCGGCGACGACGCGGCGGTGATGCGTTTTGACGCAGGGCACATTGTCCTCACCGCGGACGCCATGGTCGACGGCGTCCACTTTCTGTCGCAGTCGATGTCGTGGCACGACATGGGGTGGAAGTGCATTGTTTCCAATCAGAGCGACATTGCAGCGATGGGAGCCATCCCGGAACATGCGGTTCTAACGTTGGCGATCCCCGCTACCACGCGTGTCGGAGACTTGGATAAGTTGCTTTCAGGGGTGATCGGGGCGTTGGACGAATTCGGAGGAAAGCTGGTCGGAGGCGACACCGTTTCGTCCGACAACATCATCTTGAGTGTTGCATTGACTGGTCGGCTTTGCGACGCGGGTCGAACGTTGACCAGAGATGCCGCGCGCCCCGGTCAGTTGGTTGCGGTCACCGGCCCACTCGGCGGATCAGCTGGCGGTTTGACCGTCCTGGAGCAGAGGTGCACAGATTCTGCGAGATGCACGAACGACGATATTATCGAGCGGCTGTTGAATGCTCATTTCCAACCCAGCCCCAGAGTCGACCTCGCCGCCGCTATGGTGGAATCGGGCGTGAAGTGCGCGATGGATGTTAGCGATGGGCTATTGATCGATCTAGAGCGCATCTGTTCCGCGAGCGGAGTGGATGCAGTGATCTACGCCGATCGAGTTCCGGTCGATTCAGATTTGTTGTCTCAATTTCCGGATCGGGCATTGGAGTTGGCGCTGACGGGAGGCGAAGACTACGAGTTGGTCTACGTTGGCGATGCGGAATCGATCAGCAAAGTGAATGAGGCGCAACCAGAGGGCGTTGCTTCCGATTTCGGAGTTATAGGCGAGATCGTACCGCGCAAAAACGGCAAGGGTGAGGTGACTGTGCTGGATGATAATGGCACCCCAATCGAGTTTGACGCCAAGGGTTGGGACCACTTTGCGAGGTAGGGATGATTTGATGGGCGAAAACACGTTACGCTTAGTCAGCAATTCTGAAAGCCAAACAGAGGCGTTCGGGCGAGAGATGGGCGCGTCACTACGCATCGGCGACGCCGTGCTTCTGTACGGGCAGATGGGCGCGGGCAAGACGTGCATGGCACGCGGGATCGCGATTGGGGCAGAGTCGGAGGTATCGGCTCGGAGCCCGACGTTCATCATCGTGGCTGAATATCCGGGACGGGTGAGAGTTTTTCATTGCGATCTGTATCGGATCACAGGCGCGGATGAGGTGATCGATCTTGCCTTGGACGAATCGTTGGACCGCGGAGCATTGGTCGTCGAGTGGCCTGAGAATGCTCAAGGCGCGTTGCCGGAAGACGTGCTAGAGATACGAATCGAGCTTGGCCAATCATCAGAGCAAAGATCAATTTCGATGTCAGCGACTGGACCAAAGTCGCGGTCTCTGTTGGATGCGGTTGCGCAGAGGTTGCAAGTGGGGATGAAAGCATGAAAATTCTAGGAATCGACACGTCGACCGCTTTCGCCGGGGTAGGTCTCTACGTCGACGGCGATGTCTCGACGCGTTCGTGGCAGTCGCGGCACAATCACGGGCGTGAAGTGATGCCAGCAGTGATGGAGTTGCTTGATGCCGCCGGATTGAAGGCGAGTGGTCTTGACGCCGTAGCAGCAGCCCTCGGTCCCGGAGGGTTCAGCGCGGTCAGGGTTGGGATTGCGACAGCCCATGGACTCGTCGCACCGACGAAGGCGAAATTGATCGGCGTGCCGACACATCTCTTGCAGACGTACACGCACCGGACCGTGACCACTAAACATGTGGTGTCATTGATCCCGGTGGGGAGGAATCAGCTTTCATTCAGCGTGTTTGCTCCTCCGATCTCAGCTTCATCAGAAGCTGTCGAATTCGGGATATGCGGAGAGAGCGATGTCGCGTCGCGATTTGGCGAGGGTGCGCACGTGCTGTGCGGAGAAGGTGCCTCCGGTTCCGGCAATGGTGTAGTGCGGCCGCCCGAACACTTGCTCGACATAGCGCTTGAACGTCTCGAACGGGGTGAGATATCGGACAGCTTTTTGGAACCGATCTACTCCCGTCCACCAACGATAACGGCTCCGCGAGCAACGTAAACCGGCGCGCGAAAGGCATTGTGCACAATTGTTGTTTGGCGATCATTTTTCTCGCCGAATGAATCTCATTGGGGACGCGAACAGATGGAACTAGAGCGAACATTGGTCTTGGTGAAGCCCGACGGAGTGCAGCGCGGATTGGTTGGGACGATCATCGGTCGGTTTGAAGCGACAGGTATGAAGATCGTGGGCTTGAAGCTGATGCAGGTCAGCCAAAACTTGGCGCAACGCCACTACGCCGAACACGAGGGCAAACCGTTCTATGAAGGTCTGGTCAACTACATCACCGCCGCACCGGTGGTAGCGCTCTGTTTAGAAGGCCCAGATGCTATCGCGATCACTCGTAAGCTGATGGGCGCTACGAACCCGAGTGATGCTCCGCCAGGCACGATTCGGGGAGATTTTGGCGTTGAAATCAGCCGCAACCTGGTGCACGGTTCGGCGAATTCAGACGATGCCGAGCGTGAGGTTGGTCTGTTCTTCAGCGACGCAGAATTGATCGATTACACCCGCTCAACCGATGATTGGATCGTCTCGGACGAAGGATAGTCATCGCATTACCAAGGTTTCCCCCTTCAGGGGGAAATGCCTGATAGGACAAAGGGGGCGCGAAGCGTTTACTGAAGTCGGACGACTTCGTTCGCCTGGGACCAGAGCCCTTCGAGATCGTAATAGGCTCTAGTTTCACGGTTGAAGAGGTGGACTATGAAACCAGGGAAGTCGATGAGCAGCCATCCGCCGGAGCCGGAACCTTCGCGATTGTTCCGCCGCATGCCCAACTCTCGAATCTTCCGCTCGATGCGGTCAGCCATCATCTCTAAGTGACGCTCGGTCTCGCCGCTGGCGATCACAAAGAAGTCGGTGAAATCGCTGACGTTGCGAGTGTCTAGTAGAACGACATCGGAGCCTAGGTTGGATGAGGCTTCTTCGAGTGCCGCCCGCGCTAACTCTTCAATCGAAAGTTTGACCGTAGTTTCGGATGTGGATGTTGTCATGTGTTCTCGGATTATATCGGTACAAGATACGACCATGAATCGTCGTGTGGTTCAGTCGCATTCCTGAAACTAGCGATTTTATTCTGGAAAGAAGGACTTCGTCGATGACATGGACAACAGGCTCCGCAATGGTGCCCTAATCGACGAAAACTCATCAATCCTTATGCTGAATTCGAAAAAACGCGCGCTAGTGGCGATGAGTGGGGGGGTCGACTCCTCCGTTGCTGCGGCACTGTTGGCTCGAGAGGGCTACGACGTCATCGGTGTAACGATGCGGTTGTTCAACGCGCCTTTTGAAGGGGCTGGGAAACTCTCGAAGTCCTGCTGTTCGCTCGAAGATGTTGAGGATGCGCGGGCGACGTGCCGAATCATTGGCGCTAAGCACTACTACATGAACTTCGAGAAGGAGTTCCAGCAGCACGTCATCGACTACTTCGTCGGCGAGTACCGACAGGGCAGGACGCCCCATCCCTGCTTGGCATGCAACGACCGGTTGAAGTTCAGTTTCCTAATGGATAGGGCGGAACTGATGGACGCGGACATCGTCGCTACAGGACACTACGCCCAGATTGCCACGGAAGAAGACGGTCGCAGGTCGCTGCGGCGCGGCGCGGATGTAATGAAGGACCAGTCGTATGTGCTTTACAACTTGCAGCAGGATCAGTTGAAGCGCTTGGCGTTTCCCGTAGGCGGATACACCAAGGATGAGATCCGCGAGATTGCTCGAAACGAAGGACTGCCAGTAGCCGATAAGCCTGATTCGCAGGACATTTGCTTCATCCCAACCGGTACATATCGCGAGTTCGTCGAGGAACGGCTTGATGAACCGAAATCGGGTGTCGTTGTCGACGTTGAGGGCAACGTGTTAGCCGAGCATGACGGAATTCATAACTTCACCATCGGTCAGCGTAAGGGGCTACCGATGATGGGTGGCACGAAGGGACCGATCTACGTGACCTCGATCAACTCAAAGTCTGGCAAGGTGACCGTGGGATCAGTGCAAGAACTCCTACGTGACGAGGTATACGCGTCGGCAGTCAACTGGATCGACGAGGCCCCGCCAGTGAATGCTGAGATAACTGCGAAGATCCGATACAGCAGCCCGGAAGAGCCAGCATCGATTGAGATGTTAGGCGCAGAAGTTGGGAAAATCAGATTCTCAAAGCCAATGCGAGCTTGCACCCCTGGTCAGGCTATCGTCTTCTACGATGGCGATCGAGTCCTTGGCGGAGGCTTTATTGAACTTGAATCTCCTCTTTCGGATGTCTCAACCGCGACTGATCTAGCTGTCGCGGCGTAACCCTTCGCCATCTCAAATCGAGTCAACCGGGCGATTGACGTATCCTGAACGCGTCATGCAAACGGCGCAAAAAAGGGAAACAGGCCCGACTTTCGCGTTTGAGACGGAATGCCGCCGATCTGGTTATCGAGTAATCGCCGGAATAGACGAAGCTGGCCGCGGCGCACTTGCAGGACCTGTCGTCGCTGCTGCCGTGGTGCTTCCCGCCGAAATGTCGGAAGAACACATCGGGCTCATCGATGACTCGAAGAAGCTGACCATCAACCAGCGCGAGTACGCGTTCGATATGATCCGCACCTACGGGAGTGCACACGGGGTAGGCATCGTGCCTGCCGATCAGATCGACGAACTTGGCATCGTTCCTGCCACTAAACTCGCGATGCGCGATGCGATCCGCGCGATCAGGTGGCGGATCGACTTCCTTTTAATCGACGCCGTCACGAACATCGGCATCGCCACACCATCCAAATCGATAATCCGCGGCGATTCGAAATCCCTCTCAATCGCGGCAGCATCAATCATCGCCAAAGTGACGCGCGACCGCATCATGTCAGACGATCTGGAAGCACAATACCCGGGCTACGGATTCGCACAACACAAGGGCTACGGCACCGTCGCACACATGGACATGCTCGAAAGCCTCGGCCCTACCCCGGTCCATCGTCGCTCATTCAAACCCGTCGCACAACTCATCGCCGATAAATCATGGGCAATTTTATCCGCCACATCCGCGTCAAACATTGCCGGTCGCAGCGAAATGAGTCTTCCCGACGGACTAGGTTTGAATGTCGAAGACGCAGCCGCCAACCATCTCCGACAACTCGGCTACCGAATTATCGACCGCAACTACAAAACCCGACACGGCGAAGTCGATATCATCGCCAAGGTAGGACCAGAGTGGGTGTTCGTCGAGGTCAAGGGGCGCAACTCGACAAAGTTTGGACGACCCGTTGAAGCCCTGACGCCTGCGAAACTTAACCGCATAGAGAACGTCGCTCTCGGCTACTTGGCGGCCGAAGTTGGTTCCAAAGTCGTAGATTGGCGCATCGATTTCGTGGGCGTAACAAGATCGCCAGATGGCCGATCTCTAGACTTCGAAATCGTCCGCAACGCCCACTACTGATCAACAGATCGGACGCTACCATATTCCTCCCCTTGATACTCAAGGGGATGCATATCCCTCTCCCTTGATGCCAAGGGGGAATTGAAGGGGGTTACTACCTCAGAAAACGGCGATCGGATTGACAGGCGACCCGGTAACCGTAGGCAACCTGAGCGGCAGGATGTTGATGAGGAATTCCCATCTTCCGCGTTCGGAGCAAGCCGCTGCGATGTCGTCAAGCCAGGCATTGTCTAGAATCCACAGTCCCATACCGACGATCCCGACTTGGTGGACGGGGTTGCTGAAACGGTCGTAGCCTGTCGGCTGGACATCATTGCCAGTGTCTGAACCCATCACCGCTACACCGCGTTCGTGCATGAAAGGCAGAATCTCAGGCAACGGTCCAGATGATCCAGCGACGTACGCATCGACGGGCCCGAGTTCCTCGCGCATGCCGAGCTGTCCAGTTCGCAGGAGCAGTACATCGCCCTCACGTACCTTGAAGCCGCACCGTTCCTCAGCGGCGTTGATGTCGTCCATTCCGACACCATCCCCACGTTTGATGTAGCGAATCCCGCGGAGCATCGGAGCGTCCACTAGAACGCCGCGCGTCACGATGCCGCCAACCGCCGCAGTTACGTCAAGTTCGGTCGCACCATCAGCTACCGTCACGACAGAAGCGGGCCGCCCATTGTAAGCCTTCCCATCCCAGAAGAAGTGAGCGAGAGAGTCGATATGGGTAACCGTGTGCCCGTGGAAAACTAATCCGAAGTAGTCAATGGCAACTTGGCGATCCGGTCCCTCCCCGGTTCGGTAAACGTCTCCAGAGCCGATCATGTAGTGCTGTGGCGGGCGCGGCACATCAACCGCGGCCTCGAATCCCACGGCGCGTGCACACGATACAGTCGCACCTTCTTGCACTAACGATAGAGCGTCCAACGTCGTCTGATTGTTCAAGTGGTTCAAGGTGCCGCGTTCGTCATCTTCTCCCCACCGGCCCCAATTATTGAGGTCGTCGTGGAGCCATCTAAGGAGGTCGTCTTGGGAAGGTCGTGTTGAAGGCATGTTTTAGTTCCAATCGTTGCAATTCATCGCCGATTATAGCCGTAGGGAATCAACACTCCGATCGCCTGTTGCACTCAAGTTAGAATCGCAAATGGCGCGCTAGCTCAATTGGCAGAGCAAGTGACTCTTAATCACTAGGTTCGGGGTTCGAGTCCCCGGCGCGTCACCAAATCCCAAGGAACGCCGTCTCTGGCAATTTCCACCCGACAGTCCAAAATATGAGGGATGAACAGCTCATCTAGCCCCAATGGGTTCCGATTGAGGCAGACATAGGCATGGGGAACCAGATCATTGGCGGAGCGTCGAGCACCCCTTGGAAACCGGTTGTCTGCGCGCTGGCCCTCTCTCTAGTCTTGGCATGTGGCATCTTTGGATCCGACCCGGATCCGAGCGCGTTTACATAGAGGGTTGCCATGGCCAACCTGCTAACACTTGATGATAGCCGCGTGACTTGGTTGATCCAGCGCACATGGCCTAGAGTCGACTTCTCAAGCCGCGAAGTACTTTGGGATTGGAGGCTATCTCACGTCGAACGGATCCACCTTAACGACGGGCGAAGTATCGTCATCAAAATGTCTCGATCCCCCATGAAGGACGATGGGCGCGTTCAGGCAGCACTCGAGGGTTCTGGTATCCCATTAGCTCAACTGCACCTGGTTTGGCCAAACTGCGATACCGCAACGATCGTAATGGAAGACCTTGGGCCTTCACGCCGTAATGCCACCCTGGAAGAAGGTGCCAATGTGGCCGTTAAAGTTCACGCCGCTAATCCACCGGCAGGCCTCCCTGTGCTGGGTGGCGATGCCCTTTGCCAGCTCCCTAGCGACATCGAGTCGGGAATCAAGACGTTAGATTCGCATGGCCGTTGGCTCGATCTGGACCGAATACAACCCACGATCACAGGCCTCGTGAAACGCGCAGCAGAACTCAGTAGAAACGCTGATACTGCTCCATTCGGACTGTGCCACAACGAGTTCAATCCGACCAGTTTGCACATCGGCACGCGGAGGACAGCGCTTGTCGACTGGGGACGCCCCTTCATCGGCCCAGGTTTAATAGATCTAGCGGGATGGTTCTGGACGACCGAAAAGCCCGACCTCCCAGCGTTGCGCGGGATGATAGACGCCTACGTAACTGCTGGTGGGGCACCCGCGTCCAAGCTGGAACGAGCATCCATGGAGCCTGAGCGCTGGGCATACTTTTGGCATCGACTTTGGATAGTCAAATGGTTCGTCACCTGCCAAACGATGTGGCAGGCCGATCGGTCACAAGACGGAGATTGGCAACGGGTGATTGAACGACACCTTGACGAGGCCGATCAGCTCCTGACATAGAGAACGACATTCAAGCCCGCCAAAAGGGATTCGAAGCGTGAATCAAACCCGGACGAGCGATCCGAATCGGAGAAAGACACGTCGGGTCGACCACTCGACGTACTCAGGTTGGTCGCACCTGCAATCTGGATGTTGAAGAGAAATAGACACAAAGACAATCCGCCCCGCGAGTCGACTACCCAGATCGTATCTGCTGACATTGTTCGACAGTTGGCCTTGCGACAGGAAACTTGGACAAGAAGAACACCGACATTTCACCTCAAGATGGGCATTTCTTCGCGTGCCACTCGATGTTCGATGGGCGACAAAACCCTGCAGCTACTCAAAGCTTGAAAACCGATTCGAAAACGGTTCTGCTTGTAGTAAAGCGTGGTTCACCATCCTCGGTCAAACATGGCGGCATCCACGGGAGGTGGTGGGGACAGGGTCTCTTTCCTCGCAATCTCACAACTTTGGCGTTAGGGTGTATGCTACGAGGTGTTGAACCCAATGGATCCTTCCCACGAAATCACATAAAGGAGGTTCAAACATGGGCACAATATCTGTTAATCGACTGGCGGGGCTGTCCCTCATATTCGGCCCGATAATCGCCTTCGTCTTCTTTCTCATAGAACCGGGTGGACTGTTCATCGACAGCGTAGAACCGTCAGACGCCGTAGGTTCTATTACCGCCAAAGGTTCCAATGCCGCGCTGACCAACGTGACCAACATCGCGATAATCCTTGGCCTGGCGTTAATCCTGTCGGGCCTCTATGCGCTGATGCGGAACGTGACCTTGGAGGGCAACGGCAAGGCATTTGCTCAGATGGGCTTCTTCATGATCTTCGTCGGACTGACCGGCTGGATTTTTGCCGGCGGCGTGGACTTCATTCTTGCCGATGCCCAAACCAGCGAACAGATCAGTGGAAGCGTTCCCGTCTACTACGCCGGCTCCGCGCTCTTCTACGCCGGTGGGATTACGCTCGGATTTGGCGGTTGCATCTTCGCGTTGGGCCTCTCCACGAGAGACGACTTCAACCGGATAATCTCCCTGTTGGCTGCCCTTGTCAGCTTGGCCGTAATGGTCTTCTTCATGATGGCAGTGCTCGACAACGGTGGCCGCGACACATTTATCAGCCTGGCCCGTGCTTGCTACGTGCTACTGGTTATCTGGTACGGATACTTGGGCGTAGGATTGATGAAGCGACCCGATCCCGATCTGTGGCAATAGGCAGAGCCTAGGACTTGACGACGATCAACAGCACGAATGCAGGGTGCCACTTCGACGTAGATTGTTGTCTTCGGTTCAATCCGCCGACCATCCGCACCTCCGACGGACCGAACACGCACGGGGAATTTCGCATCCGATCAACTGTCCAGCAGGCAACCGGACTAGTGCCGCCCAGGGATTGCTACTCGTCTGCGTCCCCCGCCGCCCAAGCGAGCCGACCGTAGTTTGATGCTTCGCGCGCTTACTCAAAGCTCGAAAATCGCTTCGAAAACGGTTCTGCATAAAATGATCGTGGTTTAGCCCAGCTGCGTCAGTTGGCGCAGGATTCTATGAAACCCATGCGAATGAGAGTCTCTTTTAATGCATTTCTCGGCGCGCAAAACACGTGCGACCTGATCGCGCGCACCGCTGTCGTGTGCACAGCAGTGGCCGCCGCTCTGTCGGCATGCACCGCCGACCCAGAACCCTCCCCCACGTCGCTTCTCGCGGCGACACCCACCCCCGAGATCACCGAAACTCGCGCCCCAGAAACCACGATCAGACTCAAATCCGCCCCTACGCCCGGTCCAATCTTCACTTACACGCCTACTCCGGCGCCGCTATCCACACCTACATTTACTCCGACCAAATCTCCGACTCCCACCAAGGCTGTCACACCAACACCAACCAGTGGTCCGAAAGCCGCACCAACATCTTCGCCCACCCATACACCGACTGCCTCGCCAACTCCCACATCATCACCCACACCAACGACCATCCCCAACCCAACCATCACACCCACAGCCACTCCAACACCGACGCCGTCACCTTCACCAACGACCATCCCCACTTCGACCATCACTCCTACCTCAACACCGACCCAGACACCTACAACCGTACCGACACCAACATCAACGCCGACGCCAACCGCCCGAGAATCCGCCGTCGCGCACTTTACCCAGACTATTCCCTGGTTCAAGAATCCGCCAGACTCCGTTCATTTCGGAGCCGCCGATGTGCTCATGAGGCTATGGATGCGGGACTCTCACCTTGGCGAATCCGCCGCTGAAATCCCTTGGTTAATGGACGGTCTGACCCAGGACGAGTTCACAAACGTATTGATGTTGACAGCGGTCCCGCCCGAGGCCGCGCAACTAATCGCATCCGTCTACGCCTTGCCATGGCTCGCCGATGGTGAATGGACAAGCTCCCAGCGTTCTGAGCAAGTGAGCAAAAGAACCGCCGCCGACACCCTGAGAACCTTGTCCTTCACCGACGGCCCGACGACGGCTAAACTATTGAGCTTTCCGTGGGTAGCCTCGGACGACTTCTCATGGTACCAATCATCGGGCCTCACTCTCATTCGAGACTTGCTGCAAGAGTCGCCTACTGTGGCCGAGGAAGTGCTCCAATTCCCCTGGGTACGAGACGACATTACTCCGACGGAGGCAGATGCCCTCTTGTCGATTCGCGAAATAGCCGCGGAAGACTTGGATCTGGCCTGGCATCTCCTCAAATCGCCTTTCATGGAGCCGCCGCTCCTGCAACGGGACGCATACGCTCTGGAAGCTCTTCATTTAGCCTCTTTATCTGGTCCGCCCCCGGGCATCGTCCAATCTGGCCCCGACGCGGAGCTCGGTTCCGGCGAGCGCGTGGGCATCTACGAAGGAAATTCTGATCTGTTCGCGCGACTCGCCGGCCAACCTTGGTTCAGCGACGGTCTGGACGATGACGATGCGGCTCTCCTGCACGGCATCCACAACGCCCCCGACGCCTTTCAGCTAGCGCTGATCGAAACGAATCATGTACAGACCGCAACCGTCGCCCTTCCCTTGAGTGGCGAGACGGGGTTCGCCGTAGTGAGGCACACTCCCTTCCCGCCCGACGACAAGACTCTGCAAACCTTGGAAGAAGGCGCGCGGATCATGGAGAACTTCATGGGTGCGCCTTTGTCGCCCGGGGACGTCACGCTGCTCCTCGTCGAACCGGAGTTCTGGACTGTGCCGGGAGCACGAGCGGATCGGCCTGCGTTTGTTCAACTGGGAGACCCTCAGGAGCATCCGTATGTTACAGCGATCATAAGAGCGGTCAACCGACGGTCCGGTCCACCCATACGGACGCTCTATCACGAACTGGGGCATTACTATCTCCACAACGGACCGAGATGGCTCGTGGAGGGTTCGGCTAATTTCCTGGAGGCATACGTCGTGGCCCAAATTGGCGGACAGCGGCTTCATGAGCGGCTGGTGCATCTTGAGTCCTCCGAAAGATGTGCTGAGAACATCTGGGATCATGTCAACCCCTGGACGAGAGGCCCTTGCGACTACGAGGTCGGCGAGAAGTTCCTGCTAGGCATGCATGCAGCCTTGGGGCCGGAGGCCGTATCGGCGGCATTAAGGGATCTGCACACTCGAGCGCTGTTCGGCGAGAGTCCGAATCACGACAGCATCTACTACGTGTTTCTATCGAACGTGCCTTCGGGTAAAGAAGAGGCATTCCGGACGGCATGGCTCCGCTATCACGGCAGCCCGGTCATCGACAGAGTCCACGCAGAATCTCCGGACCGGCACCCGTTGGTGGCGCTCTACAACGCCACAGGCGGGGAGCACTGGGTGAACAACAGGAACTGGCTCAGCGACGCGCCTTTAGGGGCATGGTACGGCGTCTACACCAACGCGCAAGGCCAGGTCACAAGGCTCGATCTCGCCAAAATTGGCCTCGTCGGCGAAATCCCCTCTGAGTTGGGGAACCTCTCCAACCTGATTGGACTGATCCTCAGCGAAAACCACCTAACCGGGGAGATACCACCCGAACTCGGCGACCTCATTCATCTCGTTCAATTGAATCTTCAATGGAATCAACTTGCCGGACCGATACCGCCCGAGCTAGGAAGACTTACCAAGCTCAAACAGATGTGGTTACATGGAAACCAACTTACCGGATCGATACCGCCCGAGCTAGGAAGACTTACCAAGCTCAAACGGATGTGGTTACATGGAAACCAATTCACCGGTTGCATCGCTGCAGAACTGCCCGAAATATGGGTAGAGGCAACCGGCCTAAAGCGCTGTGAGCCGGCCGACAACAGCAGCCCATGATGCTGAGACCCCTTGGAGTTTTGATCTCACGCAATGTCGCCCTGCAACGGTAGCCGGTGCATCTGCACCTTAGGCGAGGATAGTCCCCATCTGCCGCGATTTTGCCTTGTCCGCTATAGGCACTAAAGTGGGATAGACGATGCATTTGACGGAGAAACAACTCGGCGGTTGGTCACTGTTAATCGGGACCGCGACGGTGGCAGTGGGTTACGCGCTCTCGCCGGGACGCGGAGTAGTGGACAATGTGTCGACCACCAGCCTCGAAAACCTCACAATGGCGATGGCACGCAACTCGGAACTGTCCTACGCCATGCCCGTTGTGATTATCTGCGGCGCCTTGTTGATGCTCCATGGCATATTGACCGTGCGGCGGTTCGCAGGCCCCATACCGCGGCTTGGTCTTCTCGGAATGGCTTTGGCGCTCGTGCTGCAAATGGTGATGCGGGGCCTCGACTACATGATCGTTGGCATGGGAGTGGCAGCGCTAGAGAGCGATGGGATGCAGTCGGAGGAATGGCTCCAATCTGCCATTGAGATGCAGCGGATGGTGTTCGCGTTTCACTTCACCTCCAGCGTGGCAGGCTACGTCGGGATAGCGATTATGGCTTTGGGACTCGCCTTCCGACCCGAGCCGGTGCGTATGCCGCCCGTGTTTCACGGGATCGTTGCGATACTGGCTGTTGCATCACTCGCTGTGTTCATCAGCGCCTGGCATTCGAACACTCTAGAGCTGGCATTCGCGCCTGTTTTTGCAGCAATGTCCTTAGCCGGCCTCGTCTATATGGTTCTATTGGGGTGGGGGTTGGCGTCATCGCAAGGCAACTCGGCAAGCGAACCCGAAACTGACACCCCCTGAATGCGACCGGATTCACATCGGTAGCGCAATACACGGTCGCGTCGGGTGGGTGCATTTCCCTGAATCGATCCGTCCCCAACATAATCGGATCGGCAACGATTCACAACTCGACAAACGTTGCCACTAGGGTGGATTATGGTTCACCAATGATTGTCCGACGCTGCGTTTTCAGCTACCCCTTTGGGAAGTTTTGCTATACTCCCGCGCCTCCCGCTCTTATCACCGTAGTAGCGTGTTGACTACGAACCCAGAAGAATATCCAAGTGACTGACGCAATCAAAGCGGTTGCGACGATTCCCAACAGAATCCCCAGCATCTGAGTACCAACAACGGCGACCATCGGCGGCGCAAGCGTCGAGGCGTCCTTTCCGGCGAGATAGGGCAGTAGCACCGCGCTGAGCATCAATCCGATCCCCGCGCCGATGGCGAGCGATATCGATGCGATCAGGATCTGTTCCAAACCGATCATCAACAGCATCTGACGCATCGACATACCCATCGATTTCAGCACCGCCAACTCGAGTCGGCGCAGTCGATATGTGGTCCAACCGGTGACGATGAATGCGAGGATCGAGACCGTGGTGACGGCCGCGAAACCGAAGCCAAGATAGCCGTTCCACCCTGCGGCCGTGAGCGCATCGCTACGCGATCGGGTGATCTCAGAACCGGCGTGTTGCATCAGGCGCGCCGAGAGGTTGTTGAAAGAGAATAGGTCTTCGATATCTGCGAGGTCGTCAATCTTTGCTTCAGGTGCCGATATCCAGAGTTCGTTGGTGGCATCAGCGCCTCGGGTCTGATCGATCGACATGATCCGTTGAACCTCACGCAGATCAGCTACCAGATAAGGAGATGATGCCGAAGGGAAGGTAGGGAAGAAATCTGTGAACGCGACGAACTCAACCGTCGTGCTGCGGTTGCCCAGGAACAGACGTGTGGTGTCGCCGACTTCGAGCTCCAACTCCTTCTTGAACCAGTTGCTGCCGATTACCCGGAGCACGTCGTCGGAAGTGCCTACTCGTACACCCTTGAGTTGCCCGTACCGCGGTTGAGACCAAGTCAAGACCGCGCCATCGCTCGGCGTCTCGGAGAACGGATCGATGCGCGCTCCCAGATCGCCGAATCCAGCTGCCGTGGTCCGTCGATTGACGATGTCGCCGAAGTCGGTCAACAGTGAAAGTTCACCAGCAGCGTTTGCGGTGGAGATGTCTTTGATACGCACCGATCCAGTCGTCGGTTGGGGCGCGTTTTCGATTGGACGTCTTGAAATCCCAATGAACTCCAACCAAAGTTGTTCTGTGTCGGACGTGTCTCTGCGGAGGGGGGATAATGGGATACCAATTCTGCACCAGTCAGGAGGTTCGAAGCCTTCCTCATCTTCGAGCGGCACGGGTTTTTCGCAACCGTATGGGGTACCTACTGTGACGGATCGCGGTTCTAGATTTCCGATTGTCACAGAGTGATATAGCCCCGATTCATCTCGGATGCGTGCAACCAGCCCCGTGTCATTTCGCTGAGTGTCTGGTTTGATCAGCGCGGTGAGCCACTCGGCATCGGCCGGAATCGGATATCCATCCGTATCGCGCGATTTGACGAGAGATGTCAGATGTTCCGGGGATGCGCTCGCCAAGTCCGAGCGCCACCAAGCAGCCTCCGGGAAATGATCCGCATCAACACCCACCGCGGTCACTGGTTCGTTCCCGCTAGGCGCGGAAACAGTTCCGGCCGCACGTGCGACTGGCGAAATAGCGTCGTATCCGAATTCCGCCGTCATGTGATCAATTACGCGGTGAAGATTGCTTCGATTACGGACGATCATGCCGGATAACCGAATGTCTGCACCGACACGGTACCGCGCATCATCTTCGGCGTATTGATCGATCGATGGCGACAAGATCGAGAGCAAAACGGCGATTGTCGCCGCGAGCATTATCAGCAGCATCAGCCCCATGCTGGAACGGGGGTTCCGGGCCAAAGACCAAAGAGCCAGTGGAATCGCTGGAGAAAGCCTGAACATCGAGGGCAGGCGTGCCAACACTTCAGCGATTCCGCCGAGCAGAAATGGCAGGAAACGCAGCAACACTATCGCTCCCCCGGCCGCGGTTGCCGCGGGCATCGCCAACGCAAGCCGATTGCTGAAGCCTTCTCCCAGCGCGCTGCTAGAGATGTAGAGATCTTCTTGCGACAGTTGCCAAAGCGCGGCGACGCCGATGCACAACAGGACGACGTCGAGATAGTAGCGTTGCGCCACATTGCGAATCGGCGGGCGGGCCAATCGGCTAGTGAGTTCATCGACTGTCGACGCGTTTCGTCTGAAGGATGGCATCAGCAGGGCCACGAGTCCGATAAGGGCAGCGACGACCGCTGCCACAGCAGACTGCACCGAAAGACTAGCGGGGAGTAATTCTCCGCCAGTCAGTTCGCTCAACACCGGAAGTCTTCCAGCCAACGACACGCCGAGAAGCGCGATTGCAACGCCTGCAACCAAAGACAGCGCGGCGATCAGCAATGTCTCGCCAGTCATAAGAGCGATCTCTTGCGAAGCCGTCGCACCCCGTGCTCGAACCATCCCACTCTCACTGAATCGAATATCGCGGGCTTGGCTGGCAATCAAAGCGGAAAACGCGAGCGATGCCAACGCGATCACTGCTCCAACAGACATCATTAAGCCGCGTGAAATCTCTGAACTCGTCAGAAACGCAGCCAACGCATCGTCTAGCGTACTGATCCGTTGAAATCCCTGAAGTTCCTGTTTGAGGATCGCCTCCTGGGAGTCCAAGTCGGCCAAGATCTTCTCGGCGTCGCGTGAATGAATCCTGCCCACATTGGTTTCGAAGACCCAGTAGTAACGGACCTCCGTATCTGGCATGTGATTCGCTACGGCATCGATCAGCATAGGTTCGCTGACGATAAACGGTGCGAACCGGAACGATGTGCTGTTAGCACCGAGTCCAGTGTCCAAAGCTTCCCATTGAAGCGCATCTGGATCGTCGCGCGAGTAGATGCCGGTGACGCGTACAGTGACTCGGATTTCTTCGGAGGTTGGAGAGCTCAGATGGGCGGTTTGCCCGACACTGAAACCTAAGTATTGTGCGTCTTCCGACGAAATCGCGACATCAAGCGCCTGAGTAGAGTTGCCAGATGAAGGCCATGCACCTTCGAGCAAGGTCGCCTCGTTCTCTATGCCATCGACGTGGGCCAAGAAGCTTCGCGTTGTCTTCCAAGGCACCAGATCGGGGTCGAACACGAGCGTCACCGACTTCGCCGCCACGGTCGGAGATGCGAGCACCTTGGTCAGTTCCTTCGATCGCGTGTCGTTGACAGTGGTCAACAGCGCCTGATGGGCTTCGTGCGTAACTGAATCGTTTCGGGCCCTGACGGCGACATTCAGGTCTTGTTGAAGATGCCCTTCTAGGCTCTGCGAAAGTGCCGATTGACCGAGGGCGTCAAGGTAGATGAACACTCCGGCAGAAACCGCCACCGCGATCGTCAATCCGATAAGGCGCAAGCCCACGAACGTCTTCTCTGAAAAGGCGCGTTTCAGCACCAATCGGGGCAAAGCCGCAATTGCCGCGCGTCGTGATGACCCCAGAGAGTGTTTCACGCCACCGAAGAGGTCCTGATTCTGCCGGCGACTGAATCCTTAGGCCGCATCAAGCTCCACGCCACAGGTATCAACGTCGCTCCAACCAACAGGACCATGGCTCCAACCACCGGTAGCCAGTCAACTTGTAACAGCATCGGCGGCAGAGCTGCTTCTCCAGTCGCTGTGCGAGTCATTCTGTCGGCGATGAATCGAACCCCGTACATTCCTCCGACAGCCCCAAGCCCAAATCCGAGACCTAGTGACATCAGAGTTCTGGTCGATGCTTCCAGAACAATACCGATGCGGCTGCCACCCATAGATTCGACGAGGGCGCTATCGAGGCGGTTCAGGTCCTGATTGTGAATAGTTACCGCAGCAGCGGTGACCACAGTTATCACGACCACTGACACGGCGATGAGCGATCCAACGATCCGCCAGCCTGCGGCATTCCCTAAACGCGCGGAGGACGTTGCGCTCAACGCCTCGCCATCCGAGATCCGTAATGACGGATCTAACTGCTTTATCGTCGCGATACGGTCTTGGAAGACGAACGTCTCGTCCACGTCGAGGAACAACTCCGCCGAATCGGAGAGGAACGGCTCGCTTACCGGCGTCAAGTACGCGAGGAGAGCATCGGCGTTGGTAACCGCGAACGATTGTCCCTCGTCGATCATCGTCGGGAACAGGTCGAATGTGCCGCGGATTTCAAACGGCACGATGCGGCCGTACGCATGCCCTGAGAGACTCTCACCAACGTCAAGCCCCGCACTGTCTAGGAACTGAGAATTCACCAGCAAAGGGACGGATATCGGGCCATTCTCAGAGTAGTAAACGCCGCGGACGCCGTCGTCAGTCCCACGACCCATAGCGAATTCCAGTGATCGTCGGTCTTCGCTATCTTCACTGCCGTCGTTGGTTATCGATAGGCGAGAATCATCGGCAATCGAGGTCGCCATAGGGTGCCATACATCGATGTCGGCAAAATCAGTTACCACGACCGATGCGCCAGAATCGTTTACGGCGCTCAAGGAGTCGATCGTAAGTGTCGCCGCGCTGCCGATCGGTGAAGTCGGAGGTTCATAGACTTCCAAAGCCATAAAACTTACCGGACGTTGAATTTCAGGCTTGACTATGCCTGACAACCGTTGCCAATCTTCTCCAGGCTGATTCGATCCATCAGTGGTCATCCGAATCGTGTGGGTAGTACCACCAGCATCGAGCAACCTCGACCAAACATCGATGCGACCCTTGCCGCTTCGCTGCAACTTCGCCACCGCTTCGAGTTCGACGACATCATCAAGCAGGAAAAGCGACCCTGTAGGGATAAAGTCAGCTATCTTGCCCATCAAAATCGAAAGCGTTTCGTCCGCGAAGTCGGACCGGAATGTTGCTACATCAACGAACTCTCGCGGCCGCACGGCGAGCATTGTGAACGACGACGCAGATTCCGAACTGCCAGTCCTAGCCTCGGTACGGGTACCCCAAGTGTGGTCGGTCACCCAGTCCAGTTCAACGATCGATTTGACAGTCTCATTGTTAGATGTCTTGAACCCGTCGATTCCCGAGATTCGCATGTCTGAAGCTGTTGTGAAATCGATGCGGTCATTCGTATTTTTCTCCAACGTGGCGGACAATCCAGTTGCGTTGATGACAACGATCATCGTTCCCGCCGCCAGCAGCATCAACACCGCATGACTCATCGTTGAACGCGCAAAGACTTTCAACGCGAGCGCAAACATCGAATGGACATTAATGCGCGCCAGCCTTTCTAATACGACGCCGGAGAAACGGAACAGGCGCAAAGCCACCAGCGAAGCCGCCACCGCCGCAATGATCGGCAATGATGTCGCCAACATGCTCAAATCAGACAGACCATCGTCGCGCTCCACAAACAGAGAGCCGCGGCCATTCAATTCGAATATCACCGCGGCAGCTGCGATCACGATGCCAATGTCTAGATTCGCGCGCCAAAACCAAGGAGACCGCGAGTCCCGAATCCGCGTCAGATGCCCAACGATCGGCCCAGGTCGGACGAGAACAATCGGCACCGTGTAGAGCACGAACAGTATCAACGCGAGTATCCCTGACCATATGAACTGCTCGGGGAGAATCCGATACGGGAATGGTTGTCCACCTGTCAACTCTTGGAACGAACCCAAGAATCCCAACAACGGCACGATCAATGACGCAACGAGCGGTCCGACAACCGCAGGGATGACAAACAAAATCGCCATGTAGAAAGCTATCGCGGTGAAGAGCTGGTTGCGGTTGGCGCCCCTTACCTTGAGCGTCGTCTCCTCCGCGAGCCATCGTCTGGCGATGACGCTTGCGTTTAGCGCCAGCACGAACACCGCGAAGGCGGCGAACAATGCCCCGCTGATGATCGTCGTCGTGTTAGTGAAGGTCAACTGCCGTTGGAGGGTCCGCAGCGCCGATTCGACTCCAGAGAACGAGGATGACGAGGGTAACAGCTTTGCCGCATCGGTACGGAACCGGTTGATGACCTCGAGATATTCGCTCACGCCGACGCGCTTCAGTTCCTCTAAATCGACGTAGAACATCATCCACAGCTGACCGATGTCGGCGATGCCCCGACTGGCAACCCGATCCATCATGCGGTTCGATGTGTAGGCGATGATCGCCGGTCGCCCACCGGTAGGCCCTTGCTCCGGATCGAAGAGCGTCGAAGATAGTCCTTGCCAAGACTCGTGATTGGGATCATCGATGTTGAAGATGCCGGTCACCCGAGGCATGGTGTGCACGATGTTCGTGGGTGGAACCGTGAGCCGTAATGTATCGCCAACTTGGATGTGGTATTCCGCTGCAACACTCTCCAGAATCGCGATTTCTACTTCACCGCCGGCAGCTGATTCAGACGGAAATCTCCCAGCGACTAGAGAGATCGGTGCAGGTTCTCCTTGCACGGACTGGTAGACGAGCACCGATCCTGGCGGCGCGAATCGGTCGTTTATTTGGTTGAGAGTCAAACTTCCAGACCGCACGAACGTTGTGGTCCCGCGTACCACATCGCCGAAGTGTTCACCGGTTTGTTCGGCGGTATCAGCGGTCGATTTGATCGTCGCGGAATTGAACGTCATATCGTCGACGTGCAACCACGCGCCCATCTGAGATAACTCGAATCGTTCGAGTGTGCGACGCAATCCGAGGCGTTCAATCGCATCGAAGTAAAGCGGAGCGGCAGAGATCACAGTGACAGACAACAAAGCGCTCAATGAAGCGATTATCAGGAAGAGCGATTCGCCGCGGCTCTTCCGAACGGAAATACCATGAACATTCACAACCGATTAGCGTACATCAGGTTCATATAATTGCCGCAGAAACTGAAACCCACAGAAACGGACGTTGTGCCAAAAACATGAAGATCGAAAAACTTGAAACCTTCGTCGCCGTCAACTGGATGATGGTGCGGATAACCACCGACAACGGCATCCAGGGAGTCGGCGAGTCCACGTTCTTCGGTTGGCCAGGAGCCTCTAGGGATGTCGTGCTGTCGTTCGAACCGTATCTGATCGGGCAAGACCCCCTACGGACCGAGCACCACTGGAACTACATGTACCGCGCGAAATCGATGCGCGGCGGCGCGATCGGCGGCGGCATCAGCGCCATCGATCAGGCGCTGTGGGACATCAAGGGCAAGTATTTCGAAGCACCGGTTTGGCAGTTGCTAGGCGGCAAGGCGCGAGACGCAGTACGTGCGATGCTCGTGCTTCCGACTGGAACGCTCGAAGAGGTAGCGAGTGCGGCTGCGGCTGCAAAAGCGGATGGCTTCACCGCGGTCAAGTGTCTGCTATACCAACATGATCACGCGCCGATGCGCCACAGTGAGCGCATTCAAGACCTTGTCGACCGCATGGCAGCCGTGCGAGACGCTGTCGGATGGGACATGGACGTGGGAGTGGAAATCCATCGCAACATGATCCCCGGCGAGGCCATCGTTTTGGCCCAAGAGATCGAGAAATTCAGACCATACTTCTTCGAGGATCCGGTAGCGCCAGATTCGATACTCTCCTTCGGCGAAGTGTCCGAAAAGACTCGGATACCGATGGCCGCGGGCGAGCGCAACCTCACGATCTGGGAGTTCCGCGAATACGTCGAATCCGCGGGTGTACACCATGTCCGTCCAGACATCGGTGTTGCCGGCGGCTTCACCCACTGCAAGAAGATCTGTGCAATCGCCGAATCGCATCACCAAGGCATCATTCCACACGCGGTACCGTCTGGCCCCGTAGCGACCGCGGCCCATGTCCAACTCGGTGCCTGCGTTCCCAACTATGAAGTTCAGGAGCACTTGTACGAGGAGAAACCCCCGTACTCGGACGTGGTCAAAGAGATCATCAAACTCGACCATGGGTGGCTACAGATACCTGAAGTTCCAGGCATCGGTGTCGAACTAGACGAAGAAGGCATCGCCAAGCATCCATACGAATACGGCCCCATCGCACACGCGCTCCGCGACGACGGCTCCGTAGCCCTCAGGTAACGCCTAGGGTTTCCCCCGCTCGCGGGGGAAATGTCCGAAGGACAAATGGGGCGCGAAGCACAACTTGGATCTGTACTGAAAGGAATGACACGTTGAGTCTCAACTTGGGATTGGTCGGATGCGGCGGCATGGGTATGCGCCATGCCCATGGATACATCGAACTGCGCAAACACTTCGATACGTTCACCTTGTCCGCCGTCTGCGATCGCCACGAGGAGGCGGCGAACGGTGTCGCTTCCGCTGTCGAGGATGCTACCGGCCACCGTCCGCAGGTCTTCACCGACTATCAAGATATGCTCGCCTCCGGTGTAGACGCCGTAGACATCGTCACCGACACTCGTATGCACCACATCTTCGCGCTCCAAGCTTTCGACGCCGGTGTTCACATCCTGACCGAGAAGCCGATGGCGCTCACGATGAAGGCGTGCCGCCTGATGCGTGATGCCGCGGAAGAGAAAGGCCTGGTGCTGTCCATAGGCGAGCAGTACCGCCGCGATCCGATGAATCGTCTTGCAAAAGCACTTCTGGACGCAGGCGCGATCGGCGATCCTGGCTTTGCGATGAAGGTGTCCCTCGGAGGCGGTTCGGGACTCATGCACGACACTGGTTGGCGCGCACTGAAGTCGCGCGCGGGCAGCGTCATCATCGAGCAGGGCGTACACGAAGCCGACTTGCTCATCTACTTCTTGGGCGACATCGAATCTTTGTCGGCCCAAACAGGATTATTCGCACCAACGCGGATAAGAGAAGGAATGTCAGGCCAAATCGCTCAGTTCTATTCACACCGGGTGGAGGACGCGTTCGCAAACCAAGAGACGGTAGAAATCGACCAAGAAGATACCGCAATCGGGTTGCTGAAGTTCGCGTCAGGCGCGATAGGTCAACTCACCATCACAAACGCATCGATCGGCTACGGCGCGGGCATCAACACGATCCACGGCAGCGCGGGCACGATGCAGATGCCACCAACCCGCACCGGCATCCCGCCGAGCATCTACCTCGAATCGCAATCTGAGCAGCTTAGCGAACAGGAGATGCTCGATTTAGTTCCTGACTGGGAAGTCGACGAAACCACTGCGACATTCTTCGGCGGAGCGACGAGAATGGGCTCGTACGACGTTGGATTTGAGGCGATAGACCGCATCTTGGTCGCCATCGAGATGCAGGAGTTGGCATCGGCAATAGAATCAGGAGATAGAAATGTCGAGGTCGATGCCGAAGTCGGGATGAAAGCCTTAGCGGTTTCCTACGGAATACTGGAATCAGGCAACTCCGGACAGCCGGTATCACTCACCGACATCATGGACGGTTCCGTTGCCGAATATCAATCCGAGATCGACCGCGAAGCGGGAATCTGAACCAAGCTCGCGCCGTCAACTTGCAAAGATTGCAGTCGCATTCCTCATCGTCTTTGCGTTGACGTGGGGAGTCGCTTGCGCTTCTTACGCTTTGGAAGACAACACCGACTACGAGGAAAAGGTCTGCAATCGCGTCGACGACATCAGCGAAGGGATGCTGCGTGAGCAACTTTCGGTCGAGGATATCGAAGCCCAGATCGAGCTGCTTGAAGCCGAACTCGATTCGGTGCGCGGTGAGTTAGTGGATGCCACAGAGCGCTTCATCTTGGCTCTCAAAGACATCCTCGCGGGCGGTTACTACGACTATCCGACCTTACAAGTGCTCAATTACCTCGACACTTATGAACATATGGAGCAGCACGTCGAGGGATACGAGGCTCTGGAAAATGTCCGCTCTGAGTGCCACTATGTCGGTAAGGAGTGGATCGGTGACGCTCCCGCAATTGAAGTTCACTTCAGTCAGTCGAGTATCGAAGCCGGCAAATACACCCTTGATGAGTTGATCGAACACGGAGAGAAGCTCTTCACCGCATCATTCAATTCCCTAGATGGCGCTGGACGACCCACCCGAACCGGCGACGCCAGATTCCGGGACCGGCGCGAAGGTTTCCAGAGCTTCAACCGCATTTCGGGTCCCGATTCCAACGCCTGCAGCGGTTGTCACAACATCCCGGCACCCGGCGGCGGCGGTGACAACGTAGCAAACGTGTTTGTCCTCGGACAGCGGTTCGAATTTGTCGATTTCGAAGACCAGATGGAGTTTGATTTCCGAAACGATTTGGAAGACCGATTGCAGTACGAGCAGGAGGATGAGGATTCCCTGACCCTGCAGAACGTAGGCAACGAACGTAACACCGTCGGTATGTTCGGCGCAGGTTTCGTCGAACTTCTAGCGCGCGAGATGACTCGCGAGCTACTTGCTCAGGAAGAAGCGACAATCGCCGATGCTAAGAAGTCGGGCTGGCCAGTGCGTCGGGAGATCAGCGCAAAAGGCATCGACTTTGGTGCCATCACCGCGCACCCGAACGGCTTTGTATACACCAGCGAGGTTGAAGGTGTAGACGGCGACCTTATCGTCAGACCGTTCAGCCAAAAGGGCGTGTTCAGAAGTCTGCGCGAATTCAACAACGATGCGATGTTGCACCACCACGGCATCGAGAACTACGAGCGCGTAGGCTCTTTCATCGACCGCGACGGAGATGGTGTGGTTAACGAGATGACACCGGGTGATGCCACTGCGCTCGTGGCGTTCTTGGTCAGCCTTCCGGCACCGATACCTCAAATGCCCGAAGACCCAGATCAACGAGAAATCGTCGAGATGGGCAAACAGAAATTTGAGGCCATCGGTTGTGCCTTGTGCCACGTTCCTGAACTGCCACTCGAATCGCTGGTTTTCACCGAGCCGAACGAATTCAACGTCGGCAAGGACTTGAGACCAGACGCCGTAGATGCTGTTTTAGAAATAGACCTCAGTGAGTTCGCAAATGAACTCAAACAAGATGAGAACGGCCACTATCTCATACCCGTTTTCTCCGACCTACGTCGCCACGACATGGGCGAAGACGGCCCGCTCGACAACGAGGAGATTATCCAAGGGGGCGTGCCCACGGAACAATGGATGACTCGAAGGTTGTGGGGATTCGCCTCGGAGCCGCCATTCCTGCATCACGGACGCGCAACGCTCATCTCAGACGCAATCAAGGCACACGGTGGATCAGCCAATGGTGCTCGGAATCGTTTCCTAGGCTTGTCGCAAGACGAACAAGATGCCTTAATAGCTTTCCTCAGAACGCTAACCATTCCGGTTGAATAGACGTGGTCGCCGATGCGCGGATTCAGATCAATGCTGGCGATATCGGTCGCACTCCTCATAGGGATCTCGCTCATCGCGTGCAGTAACGATACGTCTCAATCAACCCCGACAATCTCGGATGAGGGCGGATTAACGGAAACCGACGTTTCCCCCGAAATAGCGGTTCTCGCACATCGTCTAGTCTTTGCCTACATGTCCGACAAAACGTGGGGCTTCTTTGGGGCGACGTGCGAGAAGTGGATCGAGATGGACTACGAGTGGGACAAGTCGAGCAGCGAGCAGTACGACGATGGGCGGATCAGGGTTACATACGCACGGCAACCCGACAGACTATTGGGGCCGGATGAACTGGTTTTCTACGTCGATATAGATTCCGGTCACGTGCAGGGCGATAACGAATCAGAGACTGGTAGGAGCGGCATCGCCGAGGGCTGTGATCAGTGGTAGTGAACACCGTTTCGTTAAACTTATCTGGTGTTGAATTCAAGCATGATACGTGACGAATCGATGAGTCGCGAAAGCTAGTAACACAGGACCAACACGATATGCCCCTGCGCCCAATCACCGATGTCGCCCAAGACCTCGGATTCTCCCCGGCAGATATCGAAACCTACGGAAACGACAAAGCCAAAATCCCGCTTCAGTCGTTCCCGAGCCGTGAAACACCGGGCAAGTTGGTGGTTGTCACCGCAATCACACCTACACCCGCCGGAGAGGGCAAATCGACAACCGCAGTTGGGTTGACGCAAGGACTATCCAAGATCGGCAAAAACGTCGCTCTAACGATCCGACAACCTTCGTTGGGCCCAGTATTCGGTCACAAGGGTGGCGGGACTGGCGGCGGAATGTCGACCGTCCAGCCGGCAAACGAGATCAACCTCCACTTCACTGGCGACTTCCACGCCATGGAGTCGGCGCATAACCTCCTAGCGGCGATGACCGACAACGCCGTATACCGAGGTGCAATCCCCGGATTGCAGCCAGACGGAGTAACTTGGCGCCGAGTCACCGACGCGGAAGACCGCGCGCTACGTCAAGTCGTGACCGGTGTCGGCGGACGCCTAAACGCCCCGATGCGCGAAGCAGGCTTCGACATCAACGCCGCTTCCGAAATCATGGCCATACTGGCTCTCACTAATGGATACTCTGACCTGAGAGAACGAATCGGCAACATCGTCGTCGGTTGGACCACAGATCGCAAGCCCGTCACAGCCCGCGAAATCGGAGGCATCGGTTCGATGATGGCGTTGCTCCGCGATGCCGTAAAGCCTAACCTCGCTCAGACGCTGGAAGGGCAGCCCGCAATCGTCCACATGGGACCATTCGGAAACATCGCCCACGGTTGCAGCTCGATCCTCGCTGACATCCTCGCTATCAACACAGCGGATATCACTGTGACCGAAGCCGGTTTCGGCGCTGACCTCGGTTTCCAGAAATTCATGGACATCAAGGTTCGCCAAGGCGGCCCGGAACCATCAGCGGCCGTAGTTGTCGCAACGATCCGTGGTCTGAAATGGCACGGCGGCGTCAAACGCGACGACCTCGAGTCCTCAAACGTAGATGCAGTAAAGACCGGAGCCCAAAATCTAGCAAACGCCATTCGTATCGTCAAAATGTACGGTCTCCCACCCGTCGTCGCCATCAACAAATTCCCGTCCGACACCGCCGAAGAGATAGCCGCGGCGAAAAGAGCGGCGATCGAAGCTGGAGCAGTCGGAGTTGCCGAGGCGCGCGGATTCGCCGAAGGTGGTGCCGGTATGACAGAACTCGCAGAGGCAGTTTGGGATGCCGCCTACTCTGGAACTGCGGATGTCAATCTACTTTACGAAGATGATCTTTCGACCATCGATAAGGTCGAGCGTATCTCCGAAAAGCTATTCAACGCCGACAGCGTCGATTGGGGACCGCTGACCAAAACCACGGCGCGCCGCTTCGAGTCGAACGGTTGGGACTTCCCGATCTGCATGGCCAAGACACACCTCTCCGTCTCGGCAAACCCGCGCCTCCTAAACGTCCCGCGAGGCCACACAATCCCGATCCGAGAACTCCGCGTCCTCGCAGGGGCGAAGCAGATCGTAACGCTAGCTGGCAACATCATCACGCTCCCCGGTCTACCATCAACCCCAAACGCCTGGGACATCGATCTCAACGATGAGACCGGCGAAATCACCGGTATCCTCAGTACGTAAAACAACGGCATGCCCATCGCGGAAGGAACCGAAACAACCAACAAAAATCAGAGCCCATCATTCAAATCAGCGTAATCAGCGGTTCAGACAACCGCCAACACCAACAAGCGAGCAAAACCCCATGGCAGATCCCAAAATCACAAAGATGGAAGTTATCGAGTTCGAATACTTCGTCGACAACATGGAGGGCTCCGGCAGAATCCAGCTCCCCGGATACGCCCCCGGCACCAAAATCCGAAACACCGCCCGCATGGTCGTCATCCACACCGATGCTGGCGTTACCGGCGAATACGTCGGCGGTTCAGCCACCGAACACTCCGCGATCGGCCTCTTCGCCAACGCCGTCATCGGTGAGAGCGCCTTCGCCCGCGAGCGCATCTACAACGATGCGAAACAGGCCACTCGCCAGCACGCGCGTATGGGAATGTCGCAAGTCGATATGGCGCTATGGGATCTCGCCGGCAAGCTCCTAGACCAACCCATCTACCGATTGTTGGGCGAGCAGCGCAAGTCCTTCCCCGCATACGCATCTACATATATCGGCGACAACTACCCGGGCGGTCTTAACAGCCCCGAAGCATATGCCGATTTTGCTGAAGAGTGCTACGACATGGGCTACAAGGCCTTCAAAATCCACCCGTGGCAGGAAGCACCCATCGAGCAGCATGTCCGCCTCGTCGAGGTAGTCGGCGAACGTGTTGGCGACAAGATGGATCTCATGCTCGATCCGTTCTGCGCCATCCTCACCTTCGGCGACGCCCTCAAAATCGGTCGCGCCTGCGAGGCTTACAACTATTACTGGTGGGAGGACGTCTTCAAAGACGGTGGCGAGTCCGCATTCGCACACCGCAAGCTGAGAGAACTAATACGCGTTCCCCTCCTACAGCTCGAACACGTTCGTGGTCTCGAAAAACACGTCGACTTCATCGTCGCCGACGGCACAGACTTCGTACGCATCGACCACGACTACGACGGCGGCATCACCGGCGTGATGAAGATTGCCCACGCATCCGAAGGCTTCGGACTAGACGTCGAGCCGCACGGCCCCGGCCCAAGCCGTCGCCAGACCATGGCCGCCATGCGAAACTCCAACTACTACGAACTCGGCCTAGTCCACCCCAAACTCCAACCCTCATACCCACCCGTATACCTCGACGGCTACAGCGACATGCTTGACGCCATCGACGAAAACGGTCACATCCACGTCACCGACCTGCCCGGCATGGGCGTCACCCATGACTGGGACTTCATCGACAAACACACCGTAGGCAAGACGGTTTACGACTAGGCTCTGTCTACATTCAGAGTGGCAGTACATGAAGCGATCTTCAAATGGGAAGCGGGCACGATGATGTTGGTCTTCATCGGACTGGTCTTAGACGTTCTCGGCTTCGCTATGTTGATTGTCTTTGGACCGCCACCCCATTGGGTTCATTGGGGAGCTGGAGTCGTTGCCAGTTTCGGGAAAGTCGGCGACAGAAAATTGGCTAGGTTGCGAACTGGGCTCCAATGGTCCGCAGTGGTTCTGATTCTCTTGGGTTTCGCGTTGCAAGCCGCAGGGGTATGGATTTCAGCCTTGTAGTCTGCGATATGCTTCCCAATGAAATTGGTTATCTTGAATGTAGACGGAGCCTAAAGCGGCTTCCCTCCCCCTTGATGTCCAAGGGGGAGTACAAGGGGGTTTTAGAAAATGACCGCATCCAACTGGTACAAAGGCAATATTCACACCCACACCACCGAATCGGATGGCGACGCCGATCCCGATTTCGTCACGCGCTGGTACCGCGATCATGGCTACGATTTTCTAGTCTTGAGCGACCACAATCACCGCACGATCCTCGAACACGAAATCGAAGGCGGCCCATTGATGATACCGGGCGAAGAGGTGTCGGCGCGCATCTTCGCAGGATCCATCCCGATCCATTTGAATGCTATCGGCATCCGCCACGTGGTCGAACCGACCAACCTTGATGATGTCGTTGCCACCTTACAGGCGAACGTCAATTCCATAATCAACGCTGGCGGAATCGCGCAACTCAATCACCCCAACTTTGAATGGGCTTTCAACCACGAACACATCAAGCAGGTCGAAGGCGCAAGCCTCATGGAGATCCACAACGCCCACCCCGCCGTCAACGGCTACGGCGCACCTGGCAAACCCGGTGTCGAAGAGATGTGGGACCTCGTACTATCCGCCGGAACGGTCATCTTCGGGACCGCCACTGACGACTCCCACAACTATCACGACTACACCCCCGACGCCTCCAACCCGGGCAGAGGATGGGTAGTCGTAAACGCCCCCGAACGTACCGTCGACGCAATAGTCGATGGTCTTGCCACCGGCAACTTCTACTCCTCAAACGGCATCACTCTAACCCACCTCACAATCACTGAAGAATCGATCGAACTTGAAATCGAGCCCGACCGCTCGATGATCTTCGTCACCACCTTCTCCGGCCTCGACGGCGAAACCCTCTCCGAAGTCGAAGGCCAAACCGCCAGCTACCAGATCAAAGGAGACGAAGGCTACATCCGCGCCACCGTCCGCTCCTCCGGCGGCACACGCGCTTGGACTCAACCAGTATTTACGAAAAATCAAAAATAGTACTTGCGTTTCATATTATATCGCGACTATAATCCGACTCAGCACAACATTTCTTGGGAGAAAACACATGGCAACCGTCGAAGAACGTCTTAGCCGCATAGAAGGCGGCTATGAACATCTAGCGACCAAAGCCGATCTCTACCAACTCGAAAACCGTATGACTAGATGGCTAGTCGGACTAGTTATTGCGGTTGCCCTCTTGGCCGTTTCAGTCGCGGGTCTTTTCGTCCAGTCCCTTTTGGTCTGAGCCGCAGTTCACCCCTTCACCACCTCAACCTGCCCTCCGAAGTACCCAGCTACCGAATAGTACGCACGTATCTCATCAACTGGATGAGCATCCAAAATCGCTGTAACCTCGTCGCGCTCCTCAGTCGTTAGTTGCCAACTAGAAGCCGCCGCATTCTGAGCAATCTGCTCTGGTGAACTCGCTCCCGCGATCACAGTGCCGACGATTGGATCCGCCAGCAACCAAGCAAACGCCAAATCTAGCAACGTCTTCCCGCGCTCGGATGCCCAACTCTGCAACGCCGCAATCGCCCGTAAATTCTTCTCCGTAATCCATCGCCCCGATTGATTGGCATCGAGCGCCAACCGTGTCCCCTCCGGCGGCACACCTGACACATCCACCTTGCCCGTCAAAAAACCCGCCGCCAACGGAAGATAGGGCATAACCCCAACCCCGTGTTTCCGACAGGCCGGCAACATCTCTGCCTCGCTGCCACGATGCAGCATCGAATACTCGAACTGCGATGAGATGATCGGACTCATTCCACCATGCTTACCGGTCCAGACGGCATCGACCATTCGCCATGCCTCAAAGTTGCAGACCCCTATGTAGAGCGCCTTTCCCTGCCGCACGATGTCATCCATCGCCCGCAAAGTTTCCTCCAGCGGTACCCGCGTATCCGGTCGATGGATCATGTACAGGTCGATATAGTCCGTCCGCAACCGTCTCAGACTATCCTCCACAGCATCCATCACGAACTTCCGACCACCCCCGAACAGGTTCGGCCCATGCTCTCGCTTAGACCCAAACTTCGTCCCAATCAGAGTCTCGTACCGCCGACCCTCTAACGCCCGCCCTATGTACTCCTCTGACGCCCCCTGCGCATACACATTCGACGTGTCGATAAAGTTGATGCCGTGGTCAATCGCGGCGTAGATTATCGACTTCGACTCAGCATAATCCCGTCGCCCCGGCTCCCCGAAACTGTTCGCCCCAAGCCCCGTCTCCGAGACCTCCAGACCACTATTTCCTAGGTGGCGATATCGCATGGAGATATCTTACCCTTCGCCGTCATTCCGGCGAAAGCCGGAATCCAGAAGAATGGGATACGGTAGTTTCCCCCGTTCACGGGGGAAATGTCCGAAGGACAAAGGGGCGCGAAATAGCGTAGTGAGAACGCAGGTGGTGCCTACATTGGAGGAACCCAGAGACAATCGATAAGTTACGCTGGAAAATGAAACCCAAATTGCACACTCAACCCTACACACTCCGATGAACGCGATTAACAACAACCACACGAAACTTCCACCCATTCATCCGGGCGAAATCTTGAATGAAGAATTCCTGATCCCAATGCGCATCAGCAAGTACCGCCTAGCCAAGTCCATCAGCGTCGATGCCACGCGTATCCACTCCATCGTCCTCGGTACGCGCTCCATCACCGCCGAAACCGCACTGCTTTTCTCACGCTACTTCGGCAACAGTGTCGAGTTTTGGATGGGATTGCAGGCGCAGTACGATCGCGAACGCGCCAAAGACGAGATGTCCGAACGTCTGGCCGCTATCGTGCCTTGGGGTTCAGAGACAGTTGCTTGATCAACCCGGCAAATTCAGATCCGTCCGCGGCGTCTCCGTCCAGTCCTCCTTCGACCGACCATCGTAGTCGAACCTGATCTGCCCGCCTTTGATCGTCACTTGATTGATCAACCTGCCCGGAGCCGGCATGATGCGGTAGCCAGTAGGTCCGCTGTCGCTCAGCCCACAAGGTCGCTCCACATACTCCAGCACCGTCACATCGGCCGTAGCCCCCGGCGTCAATGTCCCTAGCTCAGGATGCCCGATCTGCTGCGCGGGTGCCCACGTCGATTTTTCCACTACGTCATACATCGACATCCCGATGGCAAGGAACTTGCTCATTACTTCTGTCTGCGTAGCCCGCGAGGTGTGCAGGCTCATACGATGCAGGTCGGTCGATATCGTATCGGGCGGGAAGCCCTGCTCGATTGCCGGGACCGCCATCGAGAACGAGAAGCTGTTATTGCCGTGACCGACATCCATGATGATGCCTTTTTCGCGTGCCTCCCAGTAGTGCGACTTCACCTTCCCATCATTGCCGATCATAGGCTTGCCGTACCCGTAGCAGTGCGTGACACCGTCGCCCGGGTTCATGTGCTCAAGCATCATCTCGCCGAAAGGACGGGACGCGCGTGCGTTCTGGTCGACTAAGCAAAACACCCCGGCTTCCGCGGCCGCCGCCACTCCTCGATCCACCGATTCCCAACCCACGCCGCCGTAGTGCGCCACCTTCACGCCCACGATGACATCAGAACGTTGCCGGATCTTCGCCGCCGTCAACTCTACATCCATGTCTTCGATATCTTGCTCGCCATCGCCACACATGCCATGCCCGACTATGTTCAACAGCGCGAACACTCTAGGCCCCGCCTTCTGGATAACAGTCTCATTGAAGTGATCAAACGTCCGCCAGCCAGACCCCCCGCAATCCACCATCGTCGTGACACCGTAAGGAAAGCACAACTCGTCCGGGAACATCGCGCCGCCATAGAGATAGCAGTGGGCGTGGAGGTCGATCAAACCGGGCGTCACATAACAGTCCGAAGCATCGACAACTTTTCGGCCTGCAGCTTCCGGGATGTCTGCCTTAACAGCGGCTATTGAGGAAGCGGAAATACCGACATCCATCTTCGCGTCGATGCCGTTCTTGGGGTCGATGACGTGTCCGCCTTTGATGAGAATGTCGTACATTGATGACCGCCTTTTTGATGCGCAATCGGACGCGCTCTACCTGATCTGTCGCAACCTCGGATCTGTCCGGTCTCTAACCCAGTCACCGACAAAGTTGAATGACATCACAACGAGGAAGATGCATAAACCGGGGAAGATCGATACCCACCATGCGGTATCGAGGAACTCGCGCCCGTCGCTGATCATGTTGCCCCAGGACGGATAACGGGATGGGACACCGATCCCGAGATAGCTCAGCGACGCTTCAGCCAGAATCAAACCGCCGATCCGCAAGCTCGCCAACACCATCAGCAGGTTGATCACGCCCGGCAGGATATGCCGGTACATGATCCTAAAGTCACCGCCACCAGCGACGCGAGCAGATGCCACATAGTCACGCGTCTTGAGCGTCAAAACCTCCGCGCGGATGTTTCTGACCAATCCGACCCATGTGGCCATCACCAACAGACCGATAAGCACTGGAAGACCAGTACCGATCGTTATTGCAACAACCAATGCCACGAGCAAGAACGGCAGTCCGTTCCAAACATCCACGAAGCGCGTCATCACCTCGTCGAACCAGCCGCCAAACCATCCAGAAGCGATCCCTGCCCATAGCCCGAGCGTCATGCCGATGACCGCCGCTGAGAATGCGACCGTGATCGAAACACGTGTTCCGTGAACCAAGCGTGAGTAGATGTCACGCCCGTGTTGGTCGGCTCCAATGAAGTAGCGACGATCTAATCGTTCGTTGTTTTCGTAATATTCGTCGTACCAAAAAGGCGGTGCAAAGCTCCCGCGCAGATTTTGTTTATTCGGATCATCCGTGGCGAACTGAGTCGTGAATATGGTCGCAAGTCCAAACATGATGATCACGAACGCCGGGATGACAGGCCAACGCCTCATGAAATCCCAAGCGACTAATGGTGAGCGAATCACTACTTCGATTGTCGAAGGAGCTCGTTCTTGGACTGTGTCTGCAGCAGCCATCAATCCAGCCTGATCCGAGGATCTATCACGACGTAAAGAAGATCCGAAACGAAACTCATCGCCAGAAACAATATCGTGAACAGCAGTACGATACCGGTCAACAACGTGAAATCGTTGTCGTTGACCGCTGCAACCGCGACCTGTCCTACTCCAGGCCACACGAAAACGTTCTCGACCAACACCGCGCCGTCCATGAATCCGGCGAGGAGCAACGCAGAAACCGTTAAAGGCTGGATCAACGCGTTGCGGAAAGCGTGCTTGGCGACCACGCGACCGTAACCCATGCCCTTGGCTCGGGCGAGTTTGATGTACTCTGAATCCAGTACCTCGAGCATCGCAGACCTGGTGATACGCAGATAACCAGCAATCGGCCCCCAGGCGAGCACCAGCACCGGCATCACCCAGTACTGGAATTGTCCGAAGAAACTCGCATCCGTCCGTCCATAAAACGTTGGTACGGGCAACCACCCCAAATAGACTGCGAAGACCCATATCCCAACGATGCCGACCCAAAACGCCGGCACAGACTGGCCCGAAAGTGCAAACGCCCGAAGGAAATAGTCAAGTATCGAAGCGCGGCGCATCGCCGAGAGTATCCCAAGTGGTACGCCGATGAACGTGCCTACGATCCAAGCGGCAACTGCCAACTGCATCGTTGCCGGCCATCGCTCCCGCAAGATGTCCGTCACTTTTCGGTTGGTGCCGACGCTCCGACCAAGATCGGCACGAAGGAGATTGCCCAACCACGTTGCGTACTGCAGGACTATCGGTTTATCGAGGCCCCACTTGGCGCGCAACGCGGCGATCTGCTCGGGGCCGATGGCGTAACCCTCGGCGCGGATGAATACGTTGATGGGATCGTCCTTGGCGTGCGCCAATCCGAACACCACGATGGTGGCACCCAGCAATGAGATCACCATCGTCGAGATACGTCTTGCGAGAAATCGATACATTCGTTTTCACATCATCCGGTGAGTGCGTGGGAGTTCTAGTTTCATTCAAATCACTGTGCGACGTGTTGAATCACGGTCAATGACGAGTGGCGCGACCCCGAAAGTCCACGCCACTCACAACTCCTCGGAATTTGAGCCTTCAGCTCGATTGCGGAGAAGCGATCACTGCACGGTGATGATGAACTCTGGATGGTGCAGAGCAGACTCACGCACCGCCTGCGGCATGTCCCAGGATGCGATCTTCTTGGGGTTGGCCAACGCCACGTTCGGGCGTGCCACTGTTCCGATGGCCGGGTTCCACGTGTGGAGGAAGTCTGCCATCATGTTGCGGATCTCGATCCGGCCCGCCTTGTCCTGCGTTTGGTTCATCAACGTCCCCCACTCGCAGAGCTCTTGGATCTCGATACCGATGTTGAAACCTGGGCGTCCGCCTGAACACTCAGAGTTGCTCACTACCGGCCAGTCCCAGGGAGCGTGTGGAGCCTCGGCACCCGCAGAGTGAATCCACGGAGCCGTCGCCGTTCGTCCAATCAAACTGGGACGATAGGTCTGGTACTGCGCCTTCCAATCCTGCATGTCGATACCAAGTTCTCGCCACATACCAACAACCGCGGTGCCGATCTCCTCGTCGCCGCGGCCAATGCGGATGAAGAACGGCATCTCAAAACGGATACCGTTCGCGTTCTTCGGGTATCCGGCCTCATCCAACATTTGTCCAGCGAGTTCAGGGTTGTACTCGACGTTCCACTTGTCTTGCCAATTCGCGTTGTTGATGTCGTGACCGTAGACGTAGTTCGGCCAGGCAGCGTTCGAGAACAGGACCTCGGCGATGAGCGATCGATCGATCGCGAACGACAGCGCCTGCCGCACATGGGCCGCTCGCGTCATGCTCGTAAAGCCTTCCGGCGGGTTGCCGAAACCGTCACGTCGCGGGTCGCCGATCCACGGGATGTGGTGGCGCACCGTCGCATGCAGCTCGATCGGCGTCTCAACGTCGTCGGGATCTGGCGTGTAGATCGTGTCCTGCCAGTAGTTGCCGGAGAACGAGATCGAGTGGAACGAACCCGCACCGGCTCCGATTATCTCGAAGCCTTCCTGTGTCAAAGTCGGGTAATTACGTAGGTCAACTGCCGCAACGTCGAGGCTGCCATTGCGAAGACCCGCCTCAGCGACCGCGTCTTCGGGAGTCGGTTCGTAGATGACCCTGTCAACGGACGGTGTCTTGCGATGGTGGTCTTGGACCGCCCTTATCTGCAACGTCGCATCGTACGCATACTCTTCCACCATGTACGGGCCCGTGCCGACCACGTGCTCGCGCACCCAGTCCTCGCCCATCGTGTCAAAGGCATTCTTGCTCGTGATGCTCAATCCAAGGCCCGCTTGACCAAACATGAGCGTCTGCCAGCGGACGTCATATTCCTGCAACGGAACTCGCACCGTCATGTCGTCGATCTTCGTCAACGGCTGGTTGCCGATAAACGCGACCCAGTTCGAGCCGCCGTCTGTCGCTGACTCGGGGTTGTAACCAGGGTTGCCTCTGTTATAGGCCCAAACAACGTCATCCGCACTCAGGTTCCCAAACTCGCCCCAATGGTTGTGGAACGGAACGTTCGGCTTGATGTTAAAGATGAGAGCCTGACCGCCGATCGCATCTGCGTCATCTACCAGCTCCCAATCGGTAATCACCTGATTAACCGCGTTGCCGCTCTCGTCCGTCAAGAAGAACTTCTCGGTCACGCTTTGTCCGAGGAACATCCCACCTGTAGGGTCGCCCGGGATACCGCTGCCGCGGAGTTCGAGACCCGTCCGAATCACGACGGTGTCGGAACCGGTAATCGGGTCCGGCGGCTCGCTGATCGTCGGTGCCGCAACCGGAATAGGAAGTCCGTAGAAGGTTTCGGGAGCGGGGGTCGGGGAAGCGACCACAACCTTCTCTACTTCCTTGACAACCTCCTTCTCGACTTCCTTCACCACCTCAACCTCTTTGACGACCTCAACCTCTTTGACGACTTCGACCGGGACTTCTCTCTGAACTTCCTTCACCACCTCGCGCTCGACGACGACGGTCTCAACGACCGTCCTGCCTTCAACGACTCGCTCGCGTTCAACCACCACGGTCTCAACGACTTTGACTTCAACCACCCGTTCAACCGGTACTTCTACCTCTTGAATGATGGTTTCACCCGCGACCTGCACCTCCTTCTCGACCACCACGGTCTCGACGACACGCACTTCAACTTGCCGCTCGACTGGTACTTCAACCGTTTGAATGACGGTCTCACCAGCGCAAGCGAACAGCGACGTCGCCGCAATCGCAGCGGCTATCGGTACGATCGCTAACCTGAATATCTTGGTTCGTAACATGGCTTCCTCCCACGTATGTTTAAGCGCTTGACATCGAACTTCACGTCTAAGCAACAGACTTGTCCTAGCCAAAGCTAAACGATGCAAGAATGTTATCGCATAACATCGCGCTACGCGTCAAGGCTCCGAATTCGTTTCCCAAGAGGGGTGCCCTAAAAACGGAATGATTAAATTTCACGTCGCCTTACTAGCTTCGCCGCAAACATCAAAGACGGCACGTTGCAGGCGAAAACGGCGCCGAAAAACCCAGCCCCTGATATGTCTCGATTGAGTACGTACAGGTCAGTGTGCTCAAAGAACGCTCCGGCGATGGTTAGCGCAACCCAAGATCCGACGAGCCCCGCCAATGCCGATATCACGACTAGATAGAACGACTGCCTTATAGTCTCCGTGATCCCGTACCATCCCACACGGGATGCCACGGCACTACACGCCGCGACAAACGCGAGCCGAGAAACGCTGATCCACAACTCCGAACTGTCCGCGGTTGAGAAAAGCATCGCGATCACAAGAACGCTGAAAAAAGCGCCGATCGCCGCGCAAACAAGCCCGGCCAACAGCCGAACTGTTACTTGAAGAAATGCTTCTGACATGCAGAGGAATCTGTAATGTCGCTGTCATTCCGGCGAAAGCGGGAACCCAGGGGAGTAGACGACGAAGGAAGCGTCAGATGCACTGGATTCCCGCCTGCGCTGGAATGACGAATTATCCGCAACTATCTCTCAATGCGCCGCATGGTAGTGCGTCGCCAACAAGTCCTCACCGAAGTCGTGGGTGTAGTCGCGTAGAACCGAGTGGATGTGGTTAGCGCCATTTTGCGTGTTGTCATACTCGATGACGAAGCGATCATGCCGGATGTTGTAATAGTGCCCCTGCCAACGCTCCAACGGACCCGCCCAGGCGAAGTGGACGCTGTCCCATCCCTCGCGTTCAAGCTGGTTCCAGTAGTTCATTGCCATCTCATCTGCGGCACGGAACACGTAGTGACGGATCAGCTTCACCACTGCCTCACGTTGCCCTTCGTAGAGATCGCCGATTGAGATGCCCTGTGGTGTAGTGTCAGGATCGACAACTCGAACCGTAGTAGTCAAAATATCGGCCGGCGCAATCGGGTCGACAATCGCTACCGACTTCTGATCGTCGGTCATCCCGGTAACGAGCGACCGCGCCCAATCCTCTTCCTCGGCCAGAGTCCTCATTCCCTTTTGCCCGCCATGCTTGACCTCAGCAGGATTTGAACCGAAAAAGAGCGGATGTATCGAAACTTCGCTGTTGCCAACGACGGACGCGACAATGCCGATGTGATGCCCACCGACTCGCCAACCCCACGGCGCGTCGCTGCTCGGTTCGCCGAAAACGCTGAACCAGTATCTCTCCTCGAGACGCTGCCAACTCGAAATATTGTTCGTCATCGCCTCGTACTCGCCGAGAATCGTCTCAAGGCGAATAATCTGCCGCGCCATCTGATAACCGCTCGCGCTGTAACCCGTCTCCATCATCTTGAACGCCAGATCGATCTGATCTCCGCTCATCTCAGAAATCAGCAAACCGTTACGATCAACCGGCGTGTAGTGCCAGTCGTAACGTTCATCTCCTTCAAACGGAAAGGTAGCCTTCGCGAGTTCCGCCTTGCCGAGTGATGCCAAGAACGCAGATGCCGCGTCTGCCATTCGTTTGATAGTGTCTGGTGCTCTGGAAGGCACAACCGCCGCATGACCGTTTGAGTGATGTGACATAGTAAGACGCTCCGTTCTATGCTCGCGTCAGTTCAATTCCGATTGAACGTGATGATACCGCATCCCTTTCCGTCATTCCCGTGGAGGCGGGAATCCAGAGCGTAGAGAGGAATGAGACGTCCCTTGCGCTTAGCTAGAAGGCGCGCACAAGCGGGGGAGTGCGCGAGGTATGCCCGGGTCAAGGTTGCCCCCGCTCGTGGGGGAAATGTCCGAAGGACAAAGGGGGCGACGCGATGAGAAACCGATATGACCGCATCAGATTCATCATTCAAAATCATGGCAATCACAGTTCAATCACCCCAAGTGCTAATCTTGCCCATGTGAAACTTCGACACCACTTCCACACGATGGAGGCCCAAACCAGATGATCAAACTCAGCCTGCAATCTCTTTGCTACCGCGACACCTTCAACGCTGGCGAGATCGATCTTTTCGGCATGATCGACAAAGCCAAAGAGTACCGACTCGATGGCATCGACATCCACTTCGCTCACTTCGCATCCACCGAACCAGACTACCTCGAAGAAGTCCGAATGGCGACGCTGAAGGCCGGCCTCCACATCTGCTACATCGGCGTCTCCAACAACTTCGGCATGACCGGCGATGAGCAGCGCGCTCAGATCGACAACATGAAGAAGTGGATCGATGTAGCCGACACGATGGGCATACAGATGGTCAGATCATTCGGCGGATGGGTTACGGAAGGCGAGACCGAAGACACTGTATGGCCACGCATCGTTTCCGCCACCAAAGAAGTCGCCGAATACGGCGCATCGAAAGGCGTAGTCGTCGGACTCCACAACCACAACCATGGCTGCGCACCCGCCACTGGTGAACAGGTAATCCGCATCCTCGACGAAGTCGACAATCCCTACTACTCCCATATCCTAGACACTGGACAATATCGAGGCTCACCCGGCGCGTCGCTAGGTGAACGCGGTGTCGAAGACGTCGAGCACAACTTCTACGGTTCAATCGAAACCTCCGCGCCTCGCGCCGTCCACGTCCGAGCCAAAATCTACCGCATCGCCTCCGGATCCGAAGCCTGGCTCGACTACGACCGCATCATGAAAATCATCAAATCCGTAGGCTTCAACGGCTGGATGTCCGTAGTCTTCGAAGGCCAAGACGAACTCGACGAGCCGACAGCCGTGCCATTAGCGGCAGCATTCCTACGCCGGAAGCTGGATGAGTATGGGATGTGAAGGTCGGACGTTAGACCTAAAACTAGGCGGCTTGTTCGACCGTGTTGACGTCGCCTCGTTCCACCCCATTGGCGAGCGCGAACTCCTCATCCAACCATCCCGTCACACCTCCGATCATCTCCTTCACCGGTCTCCCCAACCTAGCCAACCGAACAGCCCCCTTGTTAGCCCCGTTGCAATGCGGACCAGCGCAGTAAACAACGAACAACGTGCTCTCATCCCAAACCGTCAAGTTCCGTTCAACGATCCTGGCATGGGGCAAGTTAATCGCACCCGGTATATGGCCAGCCTTATAAAGTTCGGGGCTCCGCACATCCAGAAGAACGAAATCCTCCGCACCGCGAGACAGAGCATCATGAACATCCCAGCAGTCAGTCTCGAACGTGAGCCGACGCTCAAAGTGAGCTAGCGCATCCTCAGATGAAGCCGCTGGTACGGCAGTAACGTTGTTCGGCATCGTCCAAATTCTCCCGCCAACTAAGGGATGAAATATCTGTCTAGTTCAAGATGCAGATTTTAAAATCGCCGAGATCAATCACCACCATGAGCATCACTCTTCACTACAACTCCACCTGTGGCGACTGCGCTCGAAAGGCTCAGCAGACCGCCAAACTAGACTGGCTGAACCGCGTCCGAATCTCCACCGAAGATTCGCCGATTGGCGAAGTCCCAAGAGGTGTCATAGTCGTCGTCGAAGACGAAACCCAGAAAATCTACACGGGCGTATACGCGACGAGGATGATCTGCATGCAAGTCCCTGCCTACTTCCTTTATGGACTGGCGCTCTTCATCCCAGTAATCCGAAACATCGCCGATAAAGGCAAGCAGGGGTGCAACGGCGATGCATGCGAAATTCCAGAATCATCTGGGTAGGCAGAGTTGGTCTACTCGCCCCGAAACACCGCTCGTCGCTTCTCCTTGAAGGCCTTGACCCCCTCGCGAAAATCAGCCGAATCAAACACCCGGAACTGCAAGTTGAAATCCTCTTCGCTCAACTTTTCGGTGTCGGGTTCGACAGACAACCTGCGCATCATGATCTTGTGATCTCGCGCGGCTAAGGGAGCGCCACTCGCGATCTGAGACGCGAGTTTTTCGACTTCAGCCTCGAAGTCCTCATCCGCAACCACCGCGGTAACCAGACCGAACCTCACCGCATCACCAACATCAATAATCCGCCCCGATAGCACCAGATACTTAACCGCCGGTAGTCCAGACACCGCGATCATCCTCCGCAATTCGTCCCAACCAGCCGTCAACCCCAACCGATTGACCGGCACCCCAAACCTAGAACCCTTCGTCGCGATCCGAATATCCGTAGCCGCCGCAAGCTCCAAACCGCCACCAACGCAGAATCCTTGGATCGCAGAAATGGTGGGGCAGCGCAACCGCTCAACTCGATCCAGAGCCGACTCGAACGCTTTAGCGTATCGTGCCGCAGACACCGAATCATATCGATGCTCATCAAAATCCTTGATGTCCGCACCCGCCGAAAAAGCTTCACCGCCCGCACCGCGAAAAACTACGCACCTAACCTGGGTGTCATCCTCCAACTCCCCCAAAATCATTCCCAAGCTCTGCCACATCTCATACGAGATAGCGTTCCGCTGATCGGGTCGATTGAAAGTTATCGTAGCAATCGAATCCGAGCGGTCTACAAGTATCGATTCGTTCATGATTTCGCTCCGAGTCATACCTTAAACAACACGCCCCTTTCGTGAAACGAAAGGGGCGCGAGCGCAGCGAGCTGGGTATGCCCGGATGTTGGGGGAGGGCATCATAGCCCATCCCCCAAATCTGCGCTATCAGCGGTTCAAACGCTCTACTACTGCGCCTTCGAGACGTTCAAGATCTCGAGCAGGAAGCCAGCCCACAAGCTGTACGGCGCGACGTACGGGTTGCTGTTCGTCGCGAAACCACGCCAGTAGGTGTTGTTGAACGTCACAACGTGCCTTTCCTCAGCCAGCGTGATCTCGATCACATCGTCCAAGAAGATGTCCAACGCCCGGTTGGCAAGGTCCATGTACTGCGGATCGTCCGTCGAAGGCAGAACCGAGTCCATCTCGTCGATGATGGCGTCGAACTCAGGGTTGTTGTACTGGCTGTTCGCCCAGATGTAAGAGTTCTGTTCGCCTTGCGTCGGTGAGCTGAACTTGCTGTGGTAGTGCTGCATCGTGCCATGCGGCTCGCGTGAGCTACCGCAGTGGACCAGGATCCACATGTCAGCCAAACCAGTCCGGACCTCGGCCCAGAGCGGAGCAGTGTCAGGATCGTGCAGCACGAACGTCACGTCGAAACCAGCGTCTTGCATCTGCTTCTCAACTACCGGGCCCATCGGCTTCAGCCAACCAGGAACGTGGAGGTCCATGGCGAGTTCCTCGCCGTCCTTCTCCCAGTAACCGCCGCTGCCCATTGTGTAGCCAGCTGCTGCCATGTGCGACTCAACCTCGGCTTGGCCCTGACTTTCCCAGTCATACTTGGCGATGATGTCTGCCTGCGCATCTTCGTAGGCCTTCAATCCGCCATACGTCGAGTATGGAACCGAACGCGTGACCGTCGAGTTCTCATACGCCAGCGCCACTAACTGATCGCGATCCACCGCGGCCTGCACCGCGCGTCGGGCGTTGACATCCGACATCGGGCCGTACTGCGTGTTCACGCCAAGCGTGTACATGCAGGCATCGGCAGCGCCGTAAGACGGGCCGTCCGTGTCCCAAGAGATGATGTTCTTGTTGCGGTTGTGCGCCGTGACGAACACACCCGGCTGCATGATGGAGCCTGTATCGAACTCATTGTTGATCATGCGAGCGACCATCGTGTCAGCAGACCCAGGTGGGATGTAAGCGATGCGAAGTGGCTCAGGTAGCTCTTTGAATCCAACCTTGGCTGCCCACCAGTTGTCGTTACGGTCGAAGATCTGACCTTGGCTGTCGGCTCGAGTCGCGACGAACGGACCAGTTCCAACGGGCCAACCCTTGTCGAGATCGAAGTTCGGGAACTCAAGCGGGTCTTGACCTTCCCAGATGTGCTTCGGCAAGATCGGAAGGTGAATCTCCGAGTTCTCCTGGAAGTAGAAGTAGAAGAACCGAGCGTTCGGCTTGTTGTAGTTGATGCGGAAGTTGCGGTCGTCGATGATCTCAACATCCTTCACCCACTCTTGGATGTCGCCCGCGAACACCATGTCCGGGTTCGCCATCAGAAGCTCGATCGTGAACTTCACGTCTTCTGTAGTGAACGGCATGCCGTCCGACCACTCGATGCCTTCACGCAGCGTAACGTTCACACCCATGAAGTCATCATCGACCTCACTGCTCTCGGCGAGCCATGGAATCACTTCACCTTCGTTGTGGTTGTACAGGTACAGGAACTCGTAGATCGTCTTGTTCAGGATTCCACGAACCCGACCTAGACCACCGAGCGAGTAGGGGTTCATGTTGTCAGGATCGCGCCATTCAGTCGCGCCTGGCCCGAAACCAGTAATCACGAACGTGTCTTCACGCTCGATCGGGCCTCGCGGAGCGGCAGTGGCAGTAACTTCGACCTGGACCTCTTTCTCGACAACCCTCTCAACCTCGACCGTCTGGACGACCGTCTCGCCTTGAACGACGACCTCTTTGACGGTTTCAACGGTGACTTGAACCTCAACCGGAACTTCCTTCTCGACAACGACCGTCTGCACGACCGTCTCGGTGCCACCGCACGCTACCGCGGTCATCGCAGCAGCGACGAGCGAACCCACCACCACTAGCCACAACGCGGAGCGCATATCGCGTATCTTTTGCATTGTCATTCTGCTCCCAGAGCTAGATTTCAACTTATGTCGGCGCTCGCTTAAGCGTGAACCGATAACCACGAATCACCCCGAGCCAAGCGCGAAGACATCTTGCGGAAAAGTCCGCACGAATGCGCATAATCTATATCAATTTCAATGGCGAGTCAATTTGAGACGCGGCCTTCGCGCGGCGAGCTGAATATGCGCGGTATGCCACAGGTTTCCCCCGCGAGCGGGGGAAATGCCCGAAGGGCAAAGGGGGCACCTCCGCCCGCAGCGCGAGCGCCCGAAGGGCAAAGGGGCAACCAACAACGGACGCCAACAAATCACAGCCCGTCAAAAACATCAGCGTAATCAGCGGTTCAGACAATCCCACAAATCATGTAACATTTTCAACGTCTTGACGCACATCCAACTCGCAGGAACCCGAGTCCTAGCGTCAATAACCGACAGATGAGCGGAACAAACCAGCATGACAGTTGATTACGTCCTAAAACGGGCGGGAATGTTCGTGCTGATCATCTTCGTCGCAGGCACGCTCAACTTCGCTGTCCCGCGTCTACGCCCAACCAACCCCGTAGAAGAGCGTATGAACCAACTGCTCCAACAAGCGGGCGGAGTTCACATCTCCAACGTCGAAGAAATGATCGCGCGCTACGAAGAGCGCTTCGGTTTGAACAACCCCCTCTGGCTACAGTACGTCAACTATTGGATTTCGCTCTCTCGTCTCGACTTCGGCCAGTCGATCGCATACTTTCCGGCCAAGGTCACAGAGGAGATCAGGCAGTCCATGCCTTGGACCATCGGCCTCGTCGGAGTCACGACCGTGATGGCCGCCGTCATCGGCTCATTCTTCGGCGCGTGGCTCGGATGGACACGGACGCCATTAGCCATCTCTTTTGTGGTTCCACTGCTTCTCATCGTTACTGCAGTGCCGTTCTACCTCTTGGGACTGTTGATGATGTGGGTTTTCACCGTATGGTGGCCGTTGTTGCCCGGAGGCGGCGCTTACGATTTCGCGATCCCTCCGTCGTTCACCCTCGCGTCTATCCTCGACATCCTTGAGCACGCAATCCTCCCAGCGACCGCAATCATTCTTTCCAGCATCGGCTTCTGGGGTTTGGGAATGCGCGGAATGATGGTCACCACCATGGGTGACGACTTCATAAAACTCGCCGAATTCAAAGGCTTGAAGGAACGTCGCATCTTCCTCCGTTACGCGGTCCGCAACGCATTGCTTCCCCAAGTGACCGGCTTGGCAATCAACCTCGGCTTTGTCGTCTCAGGCTCCGTACTCGTCGAGGTTCTATTCGCATACCCCGGCATCGGAAACCTCCTATACACCGCGATCACCAGCAACGACTATTTCTTAATTCAAGGCGTCCTGATGTACGTCATCTTCGCCATTGGATTGATGCTGTTCATCGTCGACATGATCTATCCGTTAATCGATCCACGCATCAGGTACCGGTCGGCGTAATGGCGAACAACGCAACAACACCACTAGACCCTAATGTTCAGGGCGCCCACGACGTAACCGTCTTTGAAACCGAAACCCTTGCCTCACGTATCGGCTGGACTATCGGACGAAACAAGCTACTCTTCGGTGGCCTGTTCCTGATACTCTTCATTGTTCTATTCGCAGTTCTCGGTTCCATCTTTATCGATGAGGAACGAACTGAAGTAGGGTATGCGATGGCTCCACAGCAAACCGCCGATGGATCCTTCAAAGAGACAGTAGCGCCACGGCTACGACCTTCAAGAGAGTTCTGGTTTGGGTCAGACCAGTTCGCAGTCGATATATTCGCATACGTCGCTTATGGCACCATGGGAACGCTATGGATGGGCTTCATCGCTGGTTCCATCGGTATTGGAATCGGCACCTTACTCGGATTCATGGCAGGTTATTTCGGAGGCAAAATCGACGCCGTCGTCGTCATCCTTAGCGACGCATTGATTACCATTCCCGGTCTGATCCTATTGATAACCGTCAGCGCCTACTTGGATCAACTCTCCGTGGAGCAGTTAGGAATACTGATCGGAGTCATTTCATGGATGGGCACCGCACGCGTCGTCAGAGCACAGGTACTGACTCTAAAGAGCAGAGCCTACGTCGAGGTCTCTAAATTCAACGGACAGAGCGATATCGAAATCGTTGTCGCCGAGTTGATACCTAACCTCGCCCCCTTCATTGCCGCCGCATTCGTTGGCGCAGTTGCCGGCGCTATCCTCCTATCCATAGGTCTCTCCGCTCTAGGACTTGGACCCCAGAACGAACCTAACCTCGGACTCATGGCGTTCTGGTTCATCCGATTCGGCGCCGTCCCGCAAGGTCTATGGTGGTGGTTCGGACCGCCCATCGTCGTCATCGCAATATTCGTCGTCGGACTCTTCATGGTCACAGCCGGACTTGACCAGATCGCCAACCCGCGGCTGCGAACATCGGTATGACAACCGAGACGACAGTGCAGACCCCATTGGTTGTCAAAGACCTCAAGGTCTACTACCACACCCGACGCGGACCAGTCAAAGCCGTCGATGGCGTCTCGTTCGAACTAAACCGGGGAGAAAGGCTGGGGCTAGTAGGAGAGTCGGGTTCCGGCAAGTCAACCATCGCCCTCGCGTTGATGATGGCACACAAAGAACCTGCCCGTATCGAAGGCGGAAGCATCATCCTCAACGGCTCCAACCTCCTCGACGACAACGATGAGCAAGTCCGTTTGCGCCGACTCTCCGAGATTGCCATGGTCCCCCAAGGCGCCCTAAACTCACTCAACCCGGTCATGCGCATACGAGACCAAGTCATCGATGGACTGAAAGACCACAACGTCAGCATGAGCGTCGGCGAGTTCAACGGGCGCGTAGCCGAACTACTGACCAGCGTAGGACTACACCCCGACGTCGCGTCACGCTTTCCTCACGAACTCAGCGGCGGCATGAAACAGCGCGTCTCCATCGCGATCGCAATATCGATGAACCCGTCAGTCATCGTCGCCGACGAACCGACTAGCGCGCTCGATGTAGTAGTTCAGAAGCAGGTCGTCCAAACCCTTCGAGACGTGCAAGAACGGATCGGAGCAGCCGCCATAATGATCGGCCACGACATGGGCCTCATGGCGCAGTTCGCTTCCCGCATCGGAATCATGTACGGAGGCAAAATCATCGAGATCGGACCCGTCGCCAACATCTTCCAAAATCCGCGTCACCCATACACCCAACTTCTAATCTCCAGCCTGCCCGACACCCGCAGCAAACGTCGACTCGAAGGCATCCCAGGCCTACCTCCTTCCCTCCTACGCCCACCACCCGGTTGCGTCTTCCACACCCGATGCCCCGACGCGATGGACATCTGTATGCAAGACATCCCCATAACCCGCGAACTCGACCCCGACAGGTTCGCAGCCTGTCACCTCTACGACGATTCCGACGGCAAAGAGGTGGTGTTGTGACAACCGAAACCGTCCAAAACTCCGCCTCCACCAACGGCTCCGAACTCCTGCTCCGAGCCGACAACGTCAGCAAGACATTCGTCGCCGGAACCTTCCGCAAGCACTATACCCACGCCTTAGACACGGTTACCTTCAGCGTCCCAGAGTCGCCGCCGACCATCACCGCAATCGCCGGCGAAAGCGGCAGCGGAAAGACGACCCTCGCCCGCACCGTCCTCGGATTGGTCGAACCCACATCCGGCGAAGTCATCTACCGAGGCAACAACGTCGCCGAAATGTCCCGCGCCCAACACGCCGAGTTCCGACGTGAAGTCCAAGTCATATTCCAAGATCCCTTCGAGTCCTACAACCCGTTCTACAAAGTCGATCACGTCCTGCGAACCCCCATCCGACGCTACAACCTAGCGTCATCCAAATCCGAGGCCGATGGCATCGTCGAAGAAGCTCTGCGAACCGTTGGACTCCGCCCCGAAGAAACCCTCGGACGCCACCCGCACCAGCTCAGCGGCGGCCAACGACAGCGCGTCATGGTTGCCCGCGCCGTCATGCTCAAACCCAAAATCATCGTCGCCGACGAACCCGTCTCCATGGTCGATGCGTCACTCCGAGCCACTATCCTCGAAACTCTGCGCGCAATGAACCGAGACCTCGGCATCTCGATCCTCTACATCACCCACGACCTCACAACCGCATTCCAGATCGCCGAAAACATCATCGTCCTCTACAAGGGTCGCGTCGCCGAAGCGGGAAGCGTCGAATCCGTCATCAACGACCCGACACACCCCTACACCCAGCTCCTGGTCTCATCCATCCCACAACCCGACCCGGAGACCCAGTGGGGCCGGGAACAGGAAGCCCGCGACGAAAACGAAATCCCCCTTACCGGTTGCAACTTCTACGACCGTTGCCCCCTCCGCATGGACGAATGCACCAACGCCGACCCACCCCTCTACCGCACCGCCGAAAACCGCATCACACGCTGCTACCGCTACGCCGACTCCCCAGTCCACCTAGCCCCCGACCTCCGCTCCGTATTCGCCAACTAACAAGCCCCTTTCGCAAGGCGAAAGGGGCGCGAGCAAGCGAAGCGATGCGAGCGGGGTATGCCCGGGGAGGCAGGGCAGTAAAACTGCATTCCCGCCACCCACGTCATTCCGGCGAAAGCCGGAATCCAGAGGTGGCGGCAGGGTTTCCCCCGCTAGCGGGGGAAATGTCCGAAGGACAAAGGGGGCGCGAGCAGGCTGCGTCCCGGCGCAGAGTCCCAGTGCATAATTCCTAGTTACCAACCTCAACTCAACCGCGAGCCCCGCATGTCAAACCGTCCTACCCAACCCAACCTCCTCTTCATCTTCTCCGACCAGCAGCGCGCCGATACCATGGCCGCTTATGGCAATGACTGGATCGAGTCACCCGGCATGAACCGCCTCGCCGACACCGGCTCCGTCATCGAGAACTGCTACGTCTCATCCCCGATCTGCACGCCGTCACGCTCAACCATCATGACTGGCACCTGGCCCCACACCAACGGCGCATACAAGAACAACGTCCCGCTGCCAGATGAGGTCGACACCATCGTCGATCATCTCCCCGACGACTACCACAAAGCCTACTTCGGCAAGTGGCACCTCGGCGACGAAATCGGAAAGCGCCGCGGCTTCGACGAGTGGCATCCCATCGAAGACCTCTACCGCGTCTGGAGCGACAACCCTGACATCGAAAACGAGTTCAGTCCGTACCACCACTATCTCATCTCGCAAGGCTACGAACCCAACGCCGAAGTCGGCGGCCTACGCGTCTTCAGCCGTCCATTTGCGCACGACCTCCCCGAAGAGCACACCAAGGCCTCATACCTGGGCCGCGAAGTCAGCGCGTTTCTGGAGCGTAACCAAGACAACCCGTTCGCCCTATACGTCAACTTCCTCGAACCGCACTTCCCATACACCGGACCGCTCAACGACTACTACGACCCCGAATCCATCCCGCAATCTCCCGTCTTCATGGAAGACCCGCCGGATACAGCGTCCCTGATGCACCAGCTCATGGCGCAGCTGTACAAGACCGGTGAGGATTGGGCCGCTCCAACCGCCGCCAGAGAACTTCGAGGTGAACTCATATCCAAACCCGGCGAAGAAGAATCCGACCTCAGGCAGATCCAAGCTCGATATGCCGGACTCGTAACCCTTCTAGACCGCGCCATCGAGAAAATCCTGAACAAACTCGACGAACTCGGCCTCGCAGACAACACAATCGTCGTCTTCACCAGCGAACACGGCGACCAGCTCGGCGACCACTACATCCTCCACAAAATGGTCATGTACGAGGACACCGTCCGCGTACCCATGCTCATCCGTGTCCCCTGGCTAGAAGGCCGTCGCATACCCGGACGATACTCACACATCGATACCGTACCCACCCTCCTCGACCTCATGGGCTTCGAAATCCCCGACATGCTCCAAGGCGAATCCAAAGCCAACGTCATCGCCGGAAACTCCACCCTCGACGGCAACGACGTAATCATCGCCTGGCACGGGCGCGGCCTCGACGGACTCACATTGCCCATGTCTCCCCTCGAACTCCAACGCGACATCCCCCACCGCGTCATCATCACATCCGACGGCTGGAAACTAAACCTCGCCGTAGGCGATTTCTGCGAACTCTACAACTTAAACGACGATCCATACGAGACCACCAACCTCTTCTACGACGAGCAACACGGCGAAATCGCCCTAGACCTAGCCCACCGCATCCGAGCCTGGCAAGACCAAAACAACGACCGCCTAGCCCTCCCCGACATCTACCCCGGCGTCGGCTACGTCGCAGGAATGAGGTAGGCGTACCGCCCCTTTCGTGCAACGAAAGGGGCGCGCACGAGCGGAGCGAGTGAGCGGGGTATGCCCGGAGAGGCGGTAGGGTAGAACTAACCCCACCACAGCCCATCATTCCAATCAGCGTAATCCGCGGCTCAAACCCGTTCAACCCAGCAGTCTCATAGACTATGAGCGATGTTTCCGGTTTTCAAATGGTCGCCAGTGGTGGGCGTTCTCGCCATACTCCCCCTCGCAGTGATAGCCGCCTGCAGTGACGATTCACAAACCGACGCAACGACTGTCGAGTCGACATTCACAGCCACTCCGACGGTTCTACTCAGGCCTCCGAGACCTACCTATACTCCCACACTCACCCCCTCTCCGACCTTCGCTCCAACTGACACTCCTCAGCCCGAGCCGACGTTCACGCCTACGCCTTCACCTACCGCGACACCGATGTATACCGCGACTCTTTCACCAACTGTGACACCCACCGACACCGCGACCCCTTCACCGACTTCAACACTCACGCCCACCGCAACTTTGGTTCCCACCGCAACACCTACCGATACACCGACTCCTTCGCCAACTCCGACACCGGCGCCAACGCCCACTCTGGTTCCCACCGCAACACCTACTGATACACCGACTCCTTCGCCAACTCCGATGCCAACACCCACAGAAACTCCTGCCGCAACGCCGACCGTTACCTCAACACCTGAACCTACAGCCACGTTCAGCCCAACACCATCGCCAACTCCAACCGCTACCCCCACGCCATCAGCCGATGTCAATCGTCCCACCCATATTGCCGCAACGGCCGGCGGCGATGGTGAGATCCACGTCTCATGGATCCCGCCCACCGGAGATGTCGATTTGGACATCTCGGTCGTCAACCAAACCGTGCGATGGAGAATCGCTGGAAGGACTGACGAACTCGCCGTCAAAACCCTCCCTGCAACCGAAGATTCGTACACAATATCCCGTCTGCAACCGGGGACCGACTACGATCTGACGGTCGCCGCCGTGACATCGGCCGGACGCTACAACGCTATCGATCCCGACACCGGCGATCAATGGTGGCAAACAATCACATCCGGAGGCGAGCCTCCAACCCCAACACCGATCACCACCCCCACCCCCACCATCACGCCCACCTCTACCGGCACCCCCACTAGGACACCCACCGTCACACCAACCGAGACCCCTACCCAAACCCCCACAATAACCCCGACAAAACCACCAGCCACACCAGTCCCTGCGCACGCCCACGAAGAACGCGCCACTCGACTATCGGCCCGAACTGGCAGCATGCCCGGGGAGATCTTAGTCTCCTGGACCCCGGCAAAAGGATCGAGCACATCAACCATAAATGGGCAGAACGTATTCTGGCGATGTCCGGGGAGCGGCTCTTCAGGCAACGCTCCTCTTTCTTCATCGGTGACTTCTCACACCATTACTGGACTGACGCCCGGGGAGAGCTGTAGCGCAACGGTCCGCACCATCGTGAACGGCACCTCTAAAGCGGCGCGTGATGAGCGCGACGGCAGTGAATGGTTCGTGCCCGCAGTGGCAAAAACCGCCGAATAGCCCCCAGTTCGCTAGAAAGCCTGCCCCTTTCGTGCAACGAAAGGGGCGAGCACGAGCCCAAATCGACCGACATAGAGTGTGCGGGGTATGCCCAGGGACGCGGCAGGGCTAACAACATCACAGCCCATCATTCCAATCAGCGTAATCAGCGGTTCAAACTCCTCCGCGCCTCCAACCGCCGCCTAACCTCAGGAGTCATCGGCCTAGTGGCAAACAGCACAGTCGCACTCGCCGCCACGCAAAACCCAGCCATCACGTACAGCGACCAGTCGTAAGTCTTCCACAGGTCGTGAGACATTCCGACTATGACCGGCGACAGCATCATCCCGATCGACATCGGAAAACTCGACAAAGCGAAGATCGTCGCGAAATGACGCCGTCCGAAATACTCCCCGCGCATCGCTAGCAAGATCGGTGTCCGAGCGCCGAATCCCACGCCCCAGATCAGCGCGAACACGGCTGCCATCAAAAACGAATCCGCAAGCGCCAACACGATGAGCGACGCGCCCTGCATCAACGCCAAAAAAGGCACCAATAGCCGTTTGTCCCATATATCGCCCACAATGCCGCCTGCCAGCTGCGATACGAACGCAGTCGCAACCATTATCGGCACCACCGCCGACGCAGTCGCGCTGTCCAAACCCACGCCGTTATCGTCGCTCAGATGCAGGAACAAGTGCGCCGATATCCCGCCCGTCGATAAGTTCACCAACATATGAGTGAACGAAATCGACCAAAACGCACGCGTCCGCAGCGCTTCTTTCACCGTAAAATCATGCGACGATTCCCGCACCCGCCGTCGCCTTCCCTCTCCTGTGGGCACAACCTGCGTAGCCAGCTCCTCCGCCGTAGGACGCTTCCCGACCACCCAAGCGATCAACGGTCCCACCAAGATCGCCAATGCCCCCATCACCAACACCGTGGGTCGCCATCCATACTCGCTGATACCCCAAACGATGAGCGGCACCATCAGACCCCCGACACTCACACCGCCCTCCACGATCGACATTCCCAACGCTCGACGTCTAATCATCCAAGCATTCGCAGCCGTCAACGAGGGAACGAACCCGCCCGAACTGAACCCCAGCGAAAGCAGCAAAAACGCCAAGTAACACATCACCGGACCGTTGATCTGCGAAAAGAAAATCAGTCCCGCACCACCGAGAGTGAAGCCGATCAAAACCATCTTCCCCGATCCGAAGGTATCCACCAACCAACCCTCCAACGGCCCCAGCAACGTCGTCCCCAACCTGCCGAACGTCGCCACACCCGAAATCAGCGTCCGTGACCACCCAAACTCGTCCTCAATCGCCTTGAACAAAACACTCGTCGCCTGAAACGTCGGCCCCGCGCTGAAGACCATGTTGAACGCACCCGCAACCGAAACCCACCAACCAAAATAGACCCGCCGCGGCGAGAGAGACTTAACACCTTCGAATCGAAAGACCTTCATCGACAAACCGAGACTACCAAAGCACCGTACATAACCGTCCCCTTTCGAGGCGAAAGGGGACGCGAACGAGCGAAGCGAGATCGCAGGGGCATGTGGGTGGTGACGTGGGGTCAGATGGACTGAACCGATTGATCCAGATTTTCAATGGTCTATTGATGGGAGAGGGTCAGGCTGAGGGTGAACGCCCTTGCAGAGGGCAGGCAATCACAGTCCATCATTCCAATCCGCGTAATCAGCGGTTCAATCGCCGCGCCGCCCGCGCCTGCAACCGGCGATGCACACCCGGCGGTATCGGCCTCACCGCAAACAATATCGTTGCGCTCGCCAGCACACAAGTTCCTGCCAGCACATACAGACTCCACTCATACGTGTGCTGAATGTCGTGAACCAAACCCATCACGAACGGTGCCAACGTGATCCCGATCGACATCGGAAAGCTCGATAAACCCAGAATCGTCCCAAAGTGCCGACGCCCGAAGTACTCGCCCCTCATCGCATGTAGCAGGGGAGTGCGCGCACCGAATCCAACGCCCCAAACCACTGCGAACACCGCCGCCAAAAAGAAGTTGTCTGCGATCGCCAATATCACCAACGCCGCACCTTGAATCAAAAGCAAAAACGGCACCAAGATACGTTTGCTGATCCGGTCACCCATTATTCCTCCCGCGAGTTGGAACACGAACGTGGTCACGACCATGATCGGGACCACGCCAGAGGCGATCTCGTCTTCCAGATTGACGCCATTTTCGTCCGTCAGATGCAGGAATAGATGCCCGGATATCGCACCCGTCGAGAGGTTCACCAGCATGTGCGTCATCGAGATCGACCAGAACGCCGGAGTTCGCAACGCTTCCTTCGGAGTGAAGTCGTAAAGCCTCGTCCTGCGCCCCCGCCCTCCTGGCTCCGTCGACTGTCGAGTCTGCTCCTCGATCTGCTCCGGAGTTGGCCGCTTCCCAAGAAGCCTCGCAACTAGAGGACCCAGCAGCAACGCGATGACGCCGATCACAAAAACCGTCGGTCGCCAACCGTACGTGGCGATGCTCCACACCATCGGAGGCACCAACAGCCCCGCGATGCTGCTGCCGCCAATCACGAACGACATCGCGGTCGCTCGATTCTTGACCATCCAAGCGTTGACCGCCGTGATCGATGGAACGAATCCGCCGACGCTGAAACCCAACGAAAGCAGGAAAAACGCGAAATAGTACTGTAACGCTCCCTGGATGAAGGAGAACAAGATCAGACCGATGCCACCCATCGTGAATCCGGCCAGGACCATCTTGCCCGAGCCAAATCGGTCCGTCAGCCAACCTTCCACCGGCCCCAGCATCGCACCACCGAAACGACCAAATGAAGCCACTCCCGAAATCAGTGCCCGCGACCAACCAAACTCATCCTCGATTGCCTTGAAAAGTACGCTTGAAGCCTGATACGTTGGCCCCGAACTCAAAATCATGTTGAAAGCGCCACCCAACGAAACCCACCATCCGTGATAAACACGCCGAGTCGTCCGCGCGCGAACCGCCGAAATGCGCTCTTGAATCATCGACAAAGCGTGGTCACCCGTGATCCCCAGAGAAGGAGATCACGCCGATGGTGTATGCATAAGCCAATTATCCGCAATACAGACCGCGAAAACGTGGAATGCAGCGACGTTTTGCGCACGAACGAACTGGAATTAAACTGGAATATTGGGATTCAAACCCTGTTTCTGATGCACGTTCGAAGCTTGCAAAGGTAATTTATGGACAACGCCATCGAAGTCCGCCAGATTTCCAAGTCTTACGGCAAAGTCGTCGCCCTCGAAAACGTCGATCTAAACGTACGCCGCGGCTCTGTCATGGGCTTACTCGGACCCAACGGCGCCGGCAAGACGACACTAGTCCGCATCCTCACAACCCTCCTGCGCCCATCATCTGGCAGCGCCACCGTCCTCGGCTATGACGTCGTTCGCCACGCCCGACACCTCCGCTCATACATCGGTCTAGCAGGGCAGAGCGCTGCCGTAGACGACCTCCTAACCGGTCGCGAGAACATCCGAATGGCCGGACGCCTCTACCACATGCCCAAACGTCAGGTAGAAAAGCGCGCGCAAGATCTCCTCGAACAGTTCGACCTCGTAGATGCCGCCGACCGCTCAGTCAAGGGCTACTCCGGCGGTATGCGACGCCGACTCGACCTCGCTGCAAGCCTCGTCGCAAATCCGCCTATGATCTTCCTCGACGAGCCAACAACCGGACTCGACCCGCGATCCCGTCTCGAACTCTGGGACGTCATCCGGACCCTTGTCAGCGAGGGCACAACCGTCCTTCTCACAACCCAATATCTCGAAGAAGCGGACCAACTCGCCGACGAAATAACCGTCATCGACCTCGGCAAAGTCATCGCACAAGGCACCGCCGACGAACTCAAGCATCAAGCCGGCTCCGAATTCATCGAAATCACCGTCAGAGAATCCGAGGACACGAAGCGCGCAGCAGCCGTTCTCGCCCCATTCGCTGAGAACGACGAGTGCGACATCGACGAACAGAACAACGTAGCCTCCATCATGGTCAACGACGGCGCACCCCTGATGGTTCAGATCGTCCGTTCACTCGACACCGAAGACATCGCCGTAGCCAACATGGCCGTCCGCCAACCCACCCTCGACGACGTATTCCTAGCCCTAACAGGCCGCACCGCAGAAGAAGCCGCCACCGAATCCGAGCAGGACACCAGTTGAACTTGCAAAGCACATCCGTCATTCCGGCGAAAGCCGGAATCCAGAGGGGACGGGCAAGTGTGAACCCATGACCACCCAAATCCTCCCAAGGCCCGAATCCCCTGCCAGGGAAGCCATCGGATCGGTCATATACGAATTCCGGTGGCTCGCGGCAGACACGGCGATGATGGCGTGGCGGAATCTTATGCACTACCGCCGAAACCCGGAGACGTTGATGTCGACGATTGCCGGACCGGTCATGTTCCTATTCCTCTTCAACTACGTCTTCGGAGGTGCAATCGGAGCCGGCAGGGATTTCAACTACATCGACTACCTCGTGCCCGGCGTCCTCATCCAAAACAACCTATTCACGGTTATGAACACCGGCATCGGCATCGCCTCGGATCTGCAAAAAGGCTTCGTCGACCGATACCGTTCGTTGCCCATGGCAAGATCCGCCGTGCTGGGCGGCCGCGTCTGCGCCACAAGTTTGGTCAGCTTCGTCAGCGTCTATTGGACCCTCGCTATCGCGATGCTCTTCGGCATGAGGTTCCACGGAGACCTCTTGCCAGTGCTGCTGATGCCATTGGTCGTAGGCGCGTTCTGCTTCGGCGTCGCCTGGCTATCTGCACTCGTCGGCGTCACCGTCAGAAACGCCGAGACCGCCAGCGCCTCCACATTCTTCATCACCATTCCGCTCACCTTCCTAAGCTCCACATTCGTCCCCGTCGAAACCATGCCCGGCTGGCTACAGGCCTTCGCCGAAGTCAACCCCATCACTCACGTCGTCAACCTCTGCCGAAACATGGCACAAGGCGGACCGCTCGAATCCTACGCTTGGCTCACCGCCTTATGGATCGCGCTATTAATCATCGGCGTAGGAACCCTAGCCACTTGGCGCTACAGGCGGATTGCATGACAACCCGAATCCTCCAAAGGCAAAGATCGCCCATCCGCGAGGCCGTCGGGTCCGTCTTTTACGAATTCCGTTGGGTCGCATCAGACACTTGGATGCTGACTTGGCGAAACTTGATGCGCTACGTTCGCAATCCCGAGTTCCTCTTGACGAACATCGCAGGCCCCGTGATGTTCGTCCTTCTCTTTACCTACACCTTCGGAGGCGCGATCTCCACTGGCGACATGGCATACGTGGACTTCTTGATACCGGGAATTCTGATCCAAAACAGCGTCTTTAACGCTATGCAGACCGGTGTCGGTCTCGCAGAAGATCTCCAACAAGGCATCGTCGATCGTTACCGCTCATTGCCAATGGCACGCTCGGCGGTACTCGGGGGCCGAGTCACCTCAACCGCGATCTTCGCATTCTTAACCGCAATTTGGACACTGGCCATCGCCGTAGCGATCGGCATGCGCTTCCACGGCGACTTGATCCCAGCGATCTTGTTGCCATTCACCATCGCCGCTTTCAGCTTCGGATTCTGCTGGGTGGCGGCATTTATCGGCGCGATCGCTCGGAGCGCCGAAGTTGTAGGATCAGCCACGTTCATCATCGCATTGCCACTCTCGTTCCTCAGCTCAGCTTACGTACCGGTGGATACCATGCCCGGATGGTTGCAGCTCTTTGCCAAGGTGAATCCCGTCACAAACGCGGTCGATCTGGCTAGGGCCTTGGCGCAAGGAGGACCGCTCATAGCCAATGCAGGGATAACCGCTTTATGGGTTATCGCGATGGTCTTCGTATTCGCTCCTTTAGCCACCTGGCGCTACAGCCGCGTGTAAATCACGACGAGACAAATGAACCTACCCGCCCAAATCCAAGACCGCTCCGCACTCGGCGAACTCGCATCCGCTATCGCCGTCGAATCGCGTTGGATGATCGCCGACACCGCCGTCATGACATGGCGCAACCTCATCCGATACCGACGCTCGCCCGAACTCTTCATCTTCTCTACTGCCTCGCCCGTGATGTTCATCTTCCTCTTCAACTACGTCTTCGGCGGCGCAATCCCCACTGGAGACCTCAACTACATCGACTTCCTAATGCCCGGCATCCTAGTCCAGACAACCCTCTTCAGCGCAACTCAGACCGGCGTTGGACTCGCCGAAGACCTGCAAAAAGGGATGGTAGACCGCTACCGATCTCTACCCATGGCCCGTTCCGCCGTACTCGGAGGACGCGTCGCCGCCGAAACCTTAGTCAGCCTATTTGTAGCCTGCCTCATGCTCGCCGTCGGATACATCATCGGAATGCGATTCCACGGCGGATTCTGGCCCGGCTTCGCCGTCCCATTCATGGTCGCAGGCTTCGCCTTCGGATTCTCATGGGTAGCCGCATTCATCGGAGCATCCGTCCGCAACGCCGAAGGCGCCGGATCCCTCATGTTCTTCGTCGTCTTCCCTTTCACCTTCCTCTCATCCGCCTTCGTCCCCGTCGAAACCATGCCCGGCTGGCTCCAACCCTTCACCAGCGTCAACCCCGTTACCTATGCGGTCGATCTAGGCCGCTCCCTATCTCAAGGCGGAGCGATTGTCGCCAACGCTTGGCCCACTCTGTTGTGGACGCTAGTCTTTACCTTCGTGGTCGGACCAGTGGCAGTTTGGCGGTATCGGAGGGTTTAGTGGGTCGTTGAAGGTTAGCTGACTAACCGAATGTGTTCAGTATTTGTCGGACTTTTGACTCAAGTATCGGCTCGTGAACGTAGATATCGTCAATGCTTCGAAGCCGTTGGTTTGTCCGGAACCGATTCCCATCTTCGTCGTAACGAACCAATTCGATGTTGTGTGGTCGATCACGCAGTTTGAGTTTGCAAACCAATTTACGAACCGATCCGTCAACCAGAACGGCGGAATGGTCTGTGCGTTGGACGAGATGCAACCGGTCAACGTCGATTACGTCGTGCAACAAGGCTTTGATGATGAAAAAGGCTTTTACTTCGTCGCTGTTGATTGCGGTGCGAGCGTTTTCGCGGGAAGGGATTTCAGTCTCGCCGGCTTCCTTACCAAATGCCGCAGCCAATCGTTCGCGCAAGTTGACCTCTACGAATGACTTCAAAGCCTTTTGAGTATGGATCCTGAAGGCGTCGACCGCGGCTTGCGTTTTCAAACCGTCGTAGACCGACGACATCAACAATCTCACGAAATCGTCTGAAGGGTCTCGGAACTCTTGGGCAATTCGTTCCCGCAACCCTTGTACGTATTTGAGTGCATCGGCGTTCTCGCGGATCTCGCTCGGATCGAATTCCGTTCTTACGAAACGGACAACCTCTTCTAGGGCCTCCGTCTTGATATCTGACAAATCGAGATTGAGGAACGGGCGCCGATCCATTACGTTAGCTTTGTCGATATCTGTAAAGAACAGGTACTTGACGCCATCGGTAAAAATCCCGAATTGAGCCGAATCCAAGGCCGCGAAGTATCTGAAAAGTTGCGAAGGATCCGTTTTGTCTAATGGTGTGCCGGTCACCTTTGCCTCGATCAAGATGACAGGTTCACCTTCGTGGATCAGAGCATAGTCGACTTTCTCTCCCTGTTTGGTTCCGACATCAGCTGTGAATTCAGGCTGTACTTGGGTCAGATCGGCTGTGTCGTATCCAAGGACATCGGTGAGGAAAGGATTAACCATGGCGAGTTTGGTCGCTTCCTCGCTTTGGACGTATGGAACCTGTTTAAGGACGCGGTCGGCTACGTCGTGAATTGTGTTACTTATATCCATATCAACTAGGGGATTATATCAATATGAATGGCAAAACGATTGCACTACAAAATATCTGTTTCAATCTGTTGAAATACTCTTAGGTTGCCTAAGCGAATCTCAACGAATCACATCAGATCCCCAAAATGTCCCTTGGGAGCAGCCGACCTTTTGAGCGTGCGTCAACTCCCGTATAAAATCCAACACCGAACCAACCACCCCAATCCACCCCATGAAAATCACCGACGTAACAACGACCCTCATCTTCAACCCCGACGCCGACGCCATCCAAGACGCGACCATCCCACCGCTAAAACCCGGCACCCGCGGCCGGACCACCGTATTCATCCACATCCACACCGACGAAGGCACGCAGGGCTTCAGCTACCTGAACTCGCCCGCCGCCATCCGCTCACTCATCAACGACAACCTCAAAGACATCCTCATCGACAAGACCCCATTCGAGACCGAACGCATCTGGACCGAGATGTTCTGGCGCGTCCGCGGCTACGGTCGCAAAGGCTTCGCATTCCAAGCCATCTCCGGCCTCGACGTCGCGCTATGGGACCTCAAAGGCAAAGCCCTCGGCGTCCCCCTCTACAAACTCCTCGGACAAGCCCACGAAGCCGTACCCTGCTACGGCAGCGGCGGTTGGACCAACTACACCGTCGATGAGCTAGTCGCCGAGCAGACCGGATACGTCGACATGGGCTTCCCCCGCATCAAAATGAAGGTCGGCATGAACTTCGGCACCGACGAGCGCGCCGACATCGAACGCCTCGAAGCCGTCCGCAAAGCCGTCGGCGACGACGTCGAGATCTTGGTAGATGCCAACAACGGCTACTACGCCAAGCAGGCCATCCGCATGTCCCGTAAGTTCGAGGACTACGACGTCGGATGGTTCGAGGAACCGGTCCTCGCCGACGACATCCAAGGCCTCGCCGAGATCTCCAAAGCCACCAACATACCCGTCGCCACCGGTGAGCACGAATACACCAAATACGGCTTCAAAGAACTCATCTCCAGAGGCGGTGCCGACATCGTACAGCCCGACATCGGCAGGGTAGGGGGCGTCACCGAGTGGATGAAGGTAACCCACCTCGCCGACTCCTACAACCTCCCGATCGCACCCCACGCCTACTCCCTCCTCCATCTCCACTGCACCATGGCCACCCCCAACCTTCGAGTAGTGGAAGTCCTCGGCGGCGAAATGAAAAGCTGGCCTATCCTCTTCACCGAAGTCCCCTGGCCCCAAAACGGCCAGTGGAAAGCCTTCGAAGACCGCCCCGGCCTAGGCCTAGAACCCAACCCCGACACCATCAAAAACATGTCCGTCGATTCCGACGGCCCCGCACCCGCGCAGAGAGGGTTTTGATACTCGAACGTCCCGTCATTCCGGCGAAAGCCGGAATCCAGAAGGGCAGGGCGGGCGTGGTATCCCCTCTCCCTTGGTGGGAGAGGGCTAGGGTAAGGGTGCATCCAACCATTAAAATCAGCTCTAGCTAACCACCAAATCAAAGCAAATCACCAAAATCAGCGTAATCAGCGGTTCAGACCTATGACCACACCAAGACTCCAAGGCAAAGTAGCCATCGTAACCGGCGGTGCATCCGGCATCGGCGAAGCATGTTCTCGCATCTTCGTACGTGAAGGCGCAAAAGTCATCATCTCCGACATCGACGAGACCAAAGGCAATGCTCTCGAAGCCGAACTCACTCCCGAGGCCGTCTTCTTCAACCACGATGTCACCCAAGAAGCCGCCTGGGACGAAGCCGTCGATATCGCCGAATCCAAATGGGGACGCCTCGACATCGTCGTAAACAACGCCGGAATGTCCGGTGCCAAAGGTCGCACCGTCGTTGAAGACGTCGTCCTCGATGACTGGAACGACGTCTTCGCCGTAAACTCCACCGCCATAATGCTCGGCACCCGCGCCGGCATCAAAGCCATGAAAAAGGTCGGTGGCGGCTCCGTCATCAACGTCTCCTCAATCTTCGGCATCGTCGGATCCCGAGCAGGCGCCCCATATCACGCATCTAAAGGCGCCGCCCGCATATTCTCCAAAGCCGCCGCCGTCCAATACGGCCCCGACAACATCCGCGTCAACGCCGTATGCCCCGGCTTCACCGACACTCCCATGACCACCGACATCCACGGCGTCAAGGAGATCCGCGACTACCGCGAAGGCATGACCCCCATGGGCCGCCTCGGCCTCCCGGACGACATCGCCTACGGCTGCCTCTACCTAGCCTCCGACGAATCCGCCTGGGTAACCGGCACCGAACTAGTGATAGACGGCGGCGAAACCGCTTGGTAGCGGAAAACCTAGCGGATTATCGACCTTCCCACAAACTCCTCCCCCATACCCCCTCGAAACACCCCCACAATCTCCGCAATCTCCCGCGCATCGATCCCGATCAACCGCGCCAAAGTATGCGAAACATCGAACAGATTCGCGGAGTACGCCCCCTCCATATCCCGCGGCTCCACGCTACCAACTGCGGGTAACACCGTTGTCAAAACCGGATTGACCGTATGCGTCGGCGCATCGTTCTCGATATTCCCGTGATCCGACGTCACCACCATCGAATACCCGTTCGCCCGCGCCACGCCGCTCAACTCCGCAAGCGTTGCGACCGTAGCCCTGTATGCCTCCGCCGCCGCATCGAAACGCGTCGGCAGCAGATGCCCGACCATGTCCGGCGCCGCCAAATTACACGCGATCAGTCGGTATTCGCCAGTTCCCATCGCCTCAGACACCAACTGCGAAATCTCAAGCGTCTTCATCACCGGCCTCACATAGAAATCCGAGTCCGAGTGAACACCCTCATTCGCACCATCCGACGGGACAACCCAGCGATCCTCGCGCTTCGAACCCTGTTCAGCCTCGCGCCGACCACGCACGAAATACCCCATGTGCGATGCCTTGACGCTCTCCGCAACCAGCAGATACAGATCATCGTCGTCCGTCAACCGGTCCCAATGACTGAACAGGTTCAACTGATGCGGTGTTATCGGAAACGCAACCTTCACTCCGTACCGCGACTCGAACTCCGCGTCATACTCCGCCATCGTGCAGATCCGCAGATTCAAATCGTCCCGCAACCATCCGAATCCCCAATCTCGACCCCGAGACTTCGCTTCCCGATCCAGATACTCCCGCGCACCAACCAACGACGCCGTCTTCGAACGCTGACGATCCGACCTGAAGTTCAGATTGATGAACGCATCACCCGGCTCGATCTTCGCCGCGCCGGTTCCATAGTCAAGCGCGATCGCGGGTACATCAGCATCCGTCAACCCATTACCGTGCGCCGACAACACAATCTCTCTTACGTCATCAAAGCTCGTGACGACCTCCTCACCCTCGCCTTCTGTCATCAGCAAATAGTCGCATCGAGCATTCTCCTCACGATAGTCCCGATCCATCGACAACCCGCGACCAATCACCCACGCCAACGACTCAACCGCATCGTACCGCTTCAACAGCCGCTCCAACTCTCCCAGATATCCGCCTGGGACTCCATCAATCTCCATCGATCCACGCGCCGGTGCGTCCCGCCCATCCAGAATCGCCTGCATCCTCACCCGATCCGGAGGAACACCCAGCCGTACAAATACCAACTCGCAAAACGCCTCCAGATGATTCCACGCCGAATGAACCCGACCATCCGATCCTCGAATCCCCGAAAGCAGATAACAGAAATTCACATTGTTCCCCGCCGCCAACGCACCCTCGATCGCCTCCAGCATCATCCGATTCTCGAAAAACGACCCATCCGATATCGACTGCGTGATCTGCAACGGTATCTGCGGTGCCAGCGCCAGATTCCCGATCTGCTGATGACCCGTCTCCGAGTTCCCCTGAACCGGCGGATCAACATCCTCATACCCGACCCAAACTCCCGAAGCCTGCGTCGGAACCGTCAGATTCAGATTCACGATCTCCGACCAAGTCGGGTCCTCAGCGAACCACGGGATATACCGGTTCTCCAACGCAATGTTTCGTCGGATCGATCCGATCTCAGCTAACTGTCGCCGTTCACGCAACCCGTCTCTAATAAACCGGACACTCCTCAGTGTTTCATCCGCCTTCTCCCAAGTCAGACCAGGATTCAGACCCTCCGCGGTGATGGGCAGCACCGCCAAACGCGTAATAGCCAACATCTCGTAGCTGCCCGGCGACGCTTCAAGTGCCAAATCCAAAAGCGATCGGCGAGTGCGAGGACTCAGCTCATCTATCACCCGACTCGAAAGCCGCATGACTGTATCAGGATCAAATCCCAACCCGTCGGTAACCACCAGCAGGGCGCGCCCCTTCGATCCCCCTTCCGGAAGACCATTTGATGAATAACCATTCACCAACTCACCAACACTCCTTCGAGATTCTCAAGTTCCAAACCAATGCTCGCCAACCAACCAGCCGGCAATTCAAGCGCATACAACGCCGTGGATCCAGAGCCATACGGAATCGATGCCGTTGAACACGCGCTACGCCAAGAACTGTCATCCGCACCCTCTGGACGCGGACAAGGCTCCATCCGAACCGCTCTCACAACACTACGCGATTCGTCGAGATAAACGATATCCAACTGCACATAAGTGTTGAACATCCAGAAATTCAATGTACGCGCAGATTCAAACACGAACAGCATCCCGCTGCCATTCGGAACCGTTGTACGGCACATCAGCCCCTGCCGCCGTTCATGCCCTTCATCCGCCACCTCCACAACCACCAAGTGCAATGCATCCCCATGCTCGATCACCAACTCCATCGTCGGCAACAACTCACGGCTGATACCGTCCCCACAATCCTCGTTATCCACAAACCGCACACCATCCAACGGATTCGGCGTCGGGGAAGGCGTGGGCGTATCGGTCGGTGCAGGCGTTTTCGTCGGCGATGGCCTCTCTGTCGGCAACGGCGTAGCAGCCGCCGTCGGAGATGACATCACAGTAACGGTCGGAGTCAGAGTCAACCCCAGTTCAGGCGAACTCGTCGCCGTTGGCACAAGAGTAGCCGATGGCGTAGCAGTAGCAGATGCAACACTAGGAGTCGGAGCAACAGTCGCAGTCGCCGTCAAAGTCGGCGTGGAAACCACCGTCGCAGAAACACCCAATTCCCCCTCCTTCAATCCGGGACTAGCGGTTAATCCCCCCTCCTTCAGGAGGGGGTTAGGGGGAGGTCCCGAGTCAACCCCTTCCTCCTCTACAACACAACCAGCAATCAAACCCGCCACCAAAAACCCAAGCACTAGCGCAACAAACCCCAGAAACTCAACCTGCCCCTTTCGCAAAGCGAAAGGGGCGCGAGCAAGCGGTAGCGATGCTCGCGGGGTATGCCCGGGGCGGGGCGGAAGGGTTTCCCCCGCCCGCGGGGAAAATGTCCGGGGCCTGCCCCGTACACCGATACGGGGGACAAAGGGGGGCATTCGCGACTTAATCCCGCCGTCCCGGTTCAGACAAAATCAAAGCTCATCATAAAAATCAGCGTAATCAGCGGTTCAGACAATACTCAACGTCACTCCAGCATCGAGCCGTCGTACGTGTAACCAGCCTCTTCAGCAGTCGCCCGCAACTTCGAGGGCAGCTTGAAGCTGATACCTTCCTCGCCCGAACCTATAGTCACCAACTCGTCATGCTCTATCGCATCGATGACCGCCCGAACCATCTTTTCCGGCGTCGAAGCACCAGATGTAACACCGATCCGTTTCTTGCCAACTAGCCACTGCGGATCCAACTCATCCGGACCGTTAATCAAATGCGCCTCAACTCCCCGCTTGGTCACAACCTCTCGCAATCGGTTGCAGTTCGAGCTGTTCTCTGCCCCAATCACCAGCACCAAATCACACTGCTCCGCCAACTCGGTGGCCGACGCCTGACGATTAGTCGTCGCGTAGCAGATGTCGTTGCGGATCAGCGTATTGTCAAACTTGGACTGAATCTTCTCCACCGCCTCGGCAGTGTCAGCCACCGACAACGTCGTCTGCGTAAGCACCACTACTTCCTCTTCATTCTCCCACTCCGGCAGATCGTTGTCCTCACGCTCGTCGTACAGCGCCATCTCCGTCTGCCCCGTCGTGCCGATAACCTCCTGATGCCCTCGGTGCCCAACCAAAATCACGCGCTTCCCCTCGCCTGCGTACTTCTTCGCCTCGTGATGCACCTTAGTAACCAGTGGACACGTCGCATCCAACACCGTTAGATCGCGTTCCTTCGCCTTTTCGTAGTCCGACGGCGGCGACCCGTGCGCCGAAAACACCACCACCGCGCCTTCCGGTACCTCATCCACCTGCTCAACCGTAACCGCGCCAATCGCCTCGACATCCGCCACAACCTGCGGATTGTGAACAATCTGATGCTTCACATAAACCGGCGAACCGTATCGCTGAACCGCCAACTCCACAATCCCGATCGCCAAATCCACACCCGCACAAAACCCCCTCGGACTCGCCAAAACAACTGACCGGCCCGAAACCCCAGATCGCTCTTCAAAACCAATAGCCATACCTCAGATGGTAATAGAGATTTCCCTCTCCTTCAGGAGGGGGTTAGGGGGAGATTGAGAGGGGGTTAGCGCGAGCGAAGCAAGCGAGGTATGCCCGGGGCGGGGACAGGTGTCACCCCCGATCATTCGCCGTATCCATCGTCAATTCCGGCGAAAGATGGCGCTTCAGCGGACAGAACGTCCATCCAGAGAGGTGGGCCTGCACAGTAAGAGAACGTAACCTCAGCTTTGATAGAAAATCAAAGGTACACTTTAAGTGTGGCAAAATGCCACACAATCACTCAATCGTTACTCGAAGAGGTCCGACAATGACCGATACTCGTCCCAATCTTCCCGAACGGTTGTCACACGTCGATCCAGAACTTTTAAGAGAAGCCGTAGAAAGAGCAAATCGTTTCTCGGAAGATCTGCGACGTCAGACAAGAGCCGAGATTCGAGAATTTCATCAAGCCTTGAAACTTGGCTATGAAAATGCTCGCCAGATGGTGGACCAGTTTGATACGGCGGCCAAACAATAGCCTTTGCTACAACGTCCAAAAATTCGATAGGCAGACGATCAAAAGCGGCTTCATCTCCAGATTCCATCACCCAATTCTATCCGCCCTCTACGTCATGCAGAGAGCCAGCGAGGGGCTAAACACGCCCCTTTCGCACCACAACCCATTCCCCTCCCCCCAAACATGCCCCGGACTTGAATCGGGATAATGCCCATCATAGTTCACCCCCTCAATCCCCCCTCACAACCAACCAAAAGACCACTCCCGACACCAGAAAAGCCAAACCCGCCGATCCCAGCAAAACCCCATATCCCAAGTAATCGATGCCCCAATCCAAACCACGCTCGTTCAATCCCCCGATAAAGAACCCGCTAGACCTACCCGCTATCGCTCCAACCAATCCTGAGATGCTCGTCAAACCCAAATCCCCGGCCGCCCTCGACCGTCTCACAAGATCGTTCGCAACCGCCCAGGCTACCGACAGATAGATCCCCACCGATATCCCGATACCGATAACCCCAGGTATAACCTCCAACAGCGAGTCGGCGTCCAGCAGCAAGAGCGAAATCACACCGACAGCACCCATTATCCCCGACATCAAAAGCAACACTCCACGTCCGATGTGATCCGAAAGCTTACCGGCAGGGTAGACCACCACACCCGCCGAACCCACCAGCGCCAAAAGAATGTAGTTCCCACCACGCGCCGGATTCTCCAAGCCGATAACGTCCTGCACGAAAAACACCGCGTTCGTCTGCGTCGCTGACATCGCCGCAATCAAAATCGCCATCCCCAACAGGAAAAAGTAGTACCGCACACGATCCCACTCTTCCCCGACCTCAGCCCCTTTCGCGGAGCGAAGGGGGCGCGCACAAGCGTAGCGAGTGCGCGGGGGATGCCCGGGCTCCCCTCCCTCATTCCCGCGTTCCTCTCCCTCATTCCCACGCTCCCCTCCGTCATTCCCGCGCAGGCGGGAATCCAGAGGGGATGGGCGGCAGGGTTTGCCCCGCTCGCGGGGGAAATGTCCAACGGACAAAGGGGGCCCTTCCGCTTCACCATCACGCCGCACCCGCAACGCCAAGAGCGTGTAAAACGTCGTCGCAAGCAGCACCGCAACCATCACGATCACCGAGTACCACAGCCACTGCGGAGTATCCTCAACATCGTAGTTCGACATCAGAAACACCACGATCATCGCCACAAGCCCTGATCCAATCAACCGCATCAGATTCAGATACCCCGAAGCCCGACCACGCTCCCGATCATCCACATGATCGATGATCAACGCATTCGCCGGCCCCTGCGCCGTGTTACCCGTAATCTGCATCGCCACAGTCACCAGCAGCAATGCCAAAAAGCTGTTCACAAACCCGAACATCAGCGTCGAAACCGCCAGCCCCAACATCCCCAAGATGATGAACGGATAACGCCGCAACGACACCATCCCAACCTGACGGTCGCTCAGCACACCCACCAGCGGCTGAACAACCGCCGCGATCCCCAACCCGATCAACGAGATGAACGCCGCCAGAGCCGTCTTATCCAGCGTCCACCCAACCATGCTCACCCCATCGCCAGCCGCGATCTCCGTCGCCTTGAACTGCAACAAAATGCTCCCATATCCAGTCCAAACGCCCGACATCCCAAACGTGTAAATACTGATATTGAACAGACTCCCAGACCCACGTCGAAACCGTGCCACAGGATTGGCATTGCGGCCAAAAGCCGCCACACGTTCAAGCGCAACCATGGAAGATGTCATCGAGTCAATGCCGAGTCAACATAAGATATGCGCCAAGAATATCCCAACCCCGATCACCCGGTTTCCCCCGCAAGCGGTGGAAATGTCTGGATCCCCCTTTCGTAAAACGAAAGGGGCGCGAACGAGCGAAGCCCAAACAAACCGACACAGTGAGCGGGGTATGCCTGATGCACGTCCCGTACCCCTATACGGGGCCAAAAGGCGCGCACTCCCAGCCCATGTCATTCTGAACGGAGCACAGCGAAGTGAAGAATCTAAACACCCCACAACTAGATTCCTCCCTGCGCTCGGAATGACAACACCCCCCAATCAAAGCCCATCACATAAACCTGTCCCGTACCCCGATACGGGATCAGCGCAATCAGCGGTTCAGATAACAACCCCAACCAACTACCATTAAATCCCACAAATCCCTCAATCCCCGTAATCCCCGGTTCAGACCATGACCACGAAACCCCACTTCTACACATGGCGAAGCTGCTCAACCTGCCGTAACGCACAAAAATCTCTCGACGAACTAGGCATCCAAGTCCAAGAACGCGACTTCTTCGCAAACCCTCTATCCCATGACGAACTGAGAGATCTAATCGACGCAATCGGCATCGAAAACCTCTTCTCATGGCGCAGCCCCAGCGCCAAACCATACCGCGACCACCGCGACACAATTACCGATGACGAACTCATCGAAGCCATGCTCAACGAACCCCGTCTCATACGCCGTCCCATAGTCATATCCCCCGGCTCCGATCCCATCATCGGTTTCAACAAAACCGCCTACACCCAACTCTGACCCCCGTTTGCACAACACCATCTACCCCTCCCCCTCTCAGGGGGAGATTAAGAGGGGGTCAGCGAAGCTAGACGCATGGGATATACTGTGAAGCGCGGTGGTTTTTGAATGCAAAGACCCGCCACAAAAGGCCGGAGGGGGTGTCACGGAGTTCGTTTAAGCCTAGCGTGACACCAATTACGCTTGCTAGGCGACCTCCGGCCTGCTTCATTCTAGTGTGGTGGCGTATGTCAGCATACAAGCCGTGCCCAACTCTGAAACCTCCCCTTTTTTGCGTAGGAAAAGCGAAACGCAGGGTGGCATACACTCCATCCTGACCATCATTCAAATCCTTCAAATCCGCGGTTCAGACAATCGCATAGTGCTAGAATCGAAGTTCGTCACCCAATTCACTTGACATGACGCGGTTGCGATTACCCATCGATGTACCCCATTAACGGAGGCCCAGTAGTCTTGTCCGGGACGGCCCACGAAGGCTTGTCCCAGAAAATCTGCAACTACCTCGGCATCGATATCGGCAAAGCCGACGTCTTCAAGTTCTCCAACGACAACACCTTCGTAAAAATCCTCGAAAACGTCCGCGCCCGCGACGTATTCATCGTTCAACCAACCGCCGAACCGGTCAACGATCACATCATGGAGATGCTGATCATGATCGATGCCGCACACCGCGCCTCCGCTGGTCGAATCACCGCCGTAGTTCCTTACTACAGCTACGCCCGGACCGACAAAAAAGACCAGCCCCGCGTCCCCATCACCGGGCGCCTCATCGCAGATCTCCTAGAAACCGCTGGAGCCGATCGCTTCCTGACCGTCGACCTCCATGCGGGACAGGTCCAGGGCTTCTTCAAAGTCCCCGTCGACGAACTCACCGCAATGCCGATGCTCTCAAAATTCTTCAAAGAGAAAGAACTGGAAGCACCGGTCGTCGTATCTCCTGATATCGGTAGTGTCAAACGCGCCCGAGACTTTGCACACTTCATGGAAGCACCCCTCGCAATCGTCGAGAAACGACGCACCGGCAACAACGACAGCGTCGAGACTCACAACGTAATCGGTGAAGTTGACGGCCGCAACGCCATCCTCATCGACGACGAAATCGCCACCGGCAGCACCATGGCCGCCGCCGCGCAGGGCCTCAGAGAAAACGGCGCTCGCGACGTCTTCGTAGCCGCCGCACACGGCGTATTCCCCGGCGAAGCCGCCACCAACCTCGCAGAAATGCCCGAAATCTCCGAAATAGTTATCACCGACACCGTCCCACTCCCAAAACACAAACACCACGAAAAAATCCGCGTCCTATCCATCGCACCCCTAATCGGCGAAGCAATAACCCGCATCCACCACGGCCGCTCCGTAGGCGCCCTCTTCCCCGACTAACCCCGTCATTCCGGCGAAAGCCGGAATCCAGAGGGGTGGGCGGTGAGGCCCTCCCCTTTTGCGCAGCGAAGGGGGACGCGAGTGAAGCGTAGCGAAACTCGCAGGGGGGTCATACAGCCACACTCCTAGCCCCTGTCATTCTGAACGAAGCGCAGCGAAGTGAAGAATCTCAACACCACGCCCCATCACAGCAATCATTTCCAATCACAAAAACACGTCCCGTACTCCGATACGGGAGCACAGTTCAAAAACACGCGATAATAGACAAGAACCATGATCGGAAAACTACTTGGAAAATTAGTAGGCGATCCGAACGAGAAGCAGCTCAAACTGCTCCAACCGATCGTCGACGACATCAACGCACAAGAAGACTCGATGCGCGGGCTGATGGACGACGACCTCGCCGCACTCACCTACGAGTTCAAGTCCCGAATCAACAGCGGCGAATCCATCGACGACATCCTACCCGAAGCCTTCGCTGCCGTACGTGAAGCATCCTCACGCGTCCTCGGTATGCGCCACTTCGACGTACAGATGATCGGCGGCATCACTCTACACGAAGGCAAGATCGCCGAGATGCGCACTGGCGAAGGCAAGACTCTCGTCGCTACGCTTGCTGCATACCTCAACGCTCTCAGCGGCGACCCCGTCCATGTCGTAACCGTCAACGACTATCTCGCCAAGCGAGACGCCGAGTGGATGGGCCCCGTATACCAATTCATGGGCCTCTCCGTAGGATGCCTTCAGCAGAACAACCAGTCCTTCGTCTTCGACGAGAACTATCAGGAAGAAGGCGAGACCGCCGAACGCGAAGACGCCTCCGCAAAGTTCGCAACCGTCGTAGGAACCCACTTGCGACCATCCAGCAAAGTCGACGCCTACGCCTGCGACATCCTCTACGCCACCAACAACGAGCTCGGTTTCGATTATCTCCGCGACCACATGGTCAGCGAAGCCAAAGACCGCGTCCAAAACGGACTCTTCTACGGCATCGTCGACGAGGTCGACAACATCCTTATCGACGAAGCACGTACCCCGCTACTCATCAGCGGCCCCGGCATCGAGACCGACCGTAACTACTCCCGCTTTGCATCCATCGCCACCCGCCTAAAACCCGAGATCGACTTTGAGGTGGACCTCAAACGTCGCAACATTTCACTAACCGAGGTCGGAAGCGAAAAAGCCGAACGTATGCTCGGTGTCGACACCCTCTACAGCGAATCCGGCGAAGACCACGAACTCCCACACCTCGTCGAGAACGCAATCCGAGCCGAACATGTCTACGCACGAGACCGCGAATACGTCGTACGCGACGGCGAAATCGTCCTCGTCGACGAGTTCACCGGACGCCTCATGGAAGGACGACGCTTCTCAGACGGACTGCATCAAGCGCTCGAAGCGAAGGAACGCGTCCAAGTCCGCGCCGAATCCGCCACCTACGCAACCATCACCCTCCAAAACTACTTCCGCATGTACAAAAAACTCAGCGGAATGACCGGTACCGCCGTCACCGAAGCCGAGGAATTCTCCAAGATCTACGGCCTCGACGTCCTCGAAATCCCGACTAACCAAGAAGACCAGCGCATCGACCACCAAGACCTCATCTACATGACCGAGGATGCTAAGTGGAAAGCCGCCGCGGCCAAGATCGAAGACTTAACCAAGCAGGGCAGACCCGTCCTAGTCGGCACCACCACCATCGAAAAGTCCCAGATCATCGCCACTCTCCTTAAGAAACGCAACATCAACCACCGCGTACTGAACGCCAAAGAACACGAATCCGAATCCCACGTCATCGCCGAAGCCGGTATCCCCGGAGGCGTAACCGTCGCCACCAACATGGCCGGACGCGGTACCGACATCATCCTCGGCGGAAACCCCCAAAACGTAAATCAAAGCGTTACCGCCGACACCTCCAAGTCCTCGTCATTCCGGCGAAAGCCGGAATCCAGAGGGGGCGGGCAAGCGGGGAGCACCACAAACGGCCACGAACCCGCAGACCCCATGCAACTCTGGCAACAGCAGCACGACGGCGTTGTCGACAAAGGCGGTCTCTTCGTCCTCGGTACCGAACGCCACGAATCCCGACGCATCGACAACCAGCTAAGAGGTCGTTGTGCCAGACAAGGCGACCCCGGCGAAACCCAATTCTTCCTCTCCGTCGAAGACGAACTGGTTCGGCGATTCGGCGGCGACCGCATCAAAGGCACCCTCGAAATGTTCAAGTGGGACGAAGATGTCCCAGTCGAAAACTCCGTGCTCGTCAAGTCCGTCGAAAACGCACAGCAAAAAGTCGAAGGCATCAACTTCGAAATCCGCAAGCAGCTCGTCGACTACGACGACGTCGCCAACACCCAACGCGATGTCATATACCAACTGCGCGACCGCATCGTCGACGGCGGCGACTTCCGTGAAGAAATCGCCGACTACATCAAGACCGCCCTCACAAGAGCTGTCGAAATCTTCCTCGAAGGCGACGCCACAATCTGGGACACTCAAGGCTTCAACCGCGAAATCCGCCGCTACTTCCCCATCCTCGAAATTCTCACCTCTGAAGACGACCTCATCGGGAAATCCCAGCCCGAAATCGAAAAGGAACTCCACGACTACGTAGACACCGTCTACGCCCAGCGCGAACTCCTCTTCGGCGACGAAAACCTCCAGATGATTGAGCACAGCGTCCTCCTCCGCGTCCTCGATCGCCACTGGGTCGGCCACCTCACCCGCATGGAAAATATGCGCCAGTCTATCGGCCTCCAAGCCATCGGGCAGCGAGATCCACTCGTCCAATACCGGACCATGTCGTATCAAATGTTCAACGAAATGAACGAAGAGATACGCAACGAAGTCGCACGTACCATCTTCCACCTCGCCCCGAACATCCCACAACCAACCTCACAACTCGCGTCCAGCCGATCCACCCCGCTCAAGTCCGATGCCCTAGCCGCCGCGCAACGCATTGCACTCGCACAAGCCGGACAGCAAACCATAATGTCCTCCGCCAACCAACCACGCCAAGGCACTGGCGGCAACACCACCATCGCAACCGTTGACGCTCCAACCCACGCCGCCGACGGCCGCCGCCTATCCCGCCGTGAACGCCGAGCAATCGAACGCCAAAACAAAAAGAAGCAACGCTCAAAAGCCGCAAGGTAGCCATGGCATGAGCGTCACGTTGCAAAGCGAAACCAACGGTAAAGTCGATACCGAAACGAATCGACAACAGCTGGTCGTCGATCTCCAGAAAAACGTCGAAGACCACTCCGACAACTGGCAAACCGCCTTCCTAGAAACTGTTGCCGCCTGGCCCATAGAAAACGAACACATCTACGGCGAAACTTTCCACTACTTCATCGGCGGCGAAGCCTTCAACTGGAAACGACTCGCCGAGCGCATCGCAACCCAACTCGCCGAAGAAGAATCCACCACCCTCCCGGCCGAAAAGGTCTTCGAATGGATCGAATCCTCCGGCGTCTTCGGGGGAATCCCCGAAGACGAGTTCCGACGCATCCTCGGCGTCGACGGATGGCGCGCACACCTCAACCACTTCTACGGCGTCCACATCGAGCAGTGCCTAATCGTCGCCGTCCAATCACGCATACAAAAAAGCCGCTACTCCTCCGGAATGCCACCATCCGACGACGCTTCCGACAAAGCCTACCTCGGACTCTACGAGGAGACCGAGCAAGACCTGTGGGAACTCTTCACCACTGAAAACGCCGACCGGCTCTCTGACCTCATCACCGAATCGCCCGACGAAACCCGCACCATCGCACTCGACGAAGAGTTCACATACTGGCTATTCAAACGTCGCATCGAATACACCTTGGCACCTCAAGTAGCAGCCGAAACCCAACGCGGCCTGGACATGATGTCCCAAATCGACACCGCCCACGAACGCCGAACCCGCATGCTAAAAGACCAAAACGGCGGAGCCCTCCTAGAATTCGGCCTAGTAAAACCCAACCGCCCCTTTCGTAAAACGAAAGGGGCGCGAACGAGCGAAGCGAGGTGAGCGGGGTATGCCCGGGGCAGGGGACAGTGGGGTTTCCCCCGTTCACGGGGGAAATGTCCGAAGGACAAAGGGGGCATACACCAGCCCGCGTCATTCCGGCGAAAGCCGGAATCCAGAGGGGAAGGGCAGGAGAAATCCCCCTCCCTTGATGGGAGAGGGTGACCCTAACACAACCAACTCAACACCCAATCAAACTCCATCACAATAATCAGTAGCATCAGCGGAATCAGCGGTTCAGACATGACCCTCAACCAATCAATATTCGACGACTGGCTATCAGACCAACCCCCAGAATCCCACCAACTCCTCACCGACATCCGAGACGCCATCATCGCCTCCGGCCACAACTTCACCGAAGGTATCAAATGGGACTCACCCTGCTACTGGCTACCTGAAATCTCCCGACGAACCATCACCTGGATTCAACCCCACAACAACTACGTCCGCCTAGGCTTCTTCAACGGCGCAACAATGCCCGACCCACAAAACCTCCTAGAAGGCAGCGGCAAAAAACTCCGCCACATAAAAGTCCACCAACTCGCCAACCCAACCGACCCCCAAACCCTAACTACCTACGTCCAAGCCTCAACCAACCTCGCAATAGCCGCCCCCGACTCCCTTTCCGGATAAGGACACCAAGCCCATCCCAGAATCGAAGCGCGCACACAGTGCCCTGCCCGTCATTCCGGCGAAAGCCGGAATCCAGAACAGCAGTGCAGGCCAGGCTAAAAAACGGCTAGCAGTTGCCGTCCATCCGCGTTATTCACTGACTGTGGTGCGCGCAACGCGTGGCGGTGACGGATCATCGATTGTTGGATCGCAGTCGAACAGCCGACGGCAGCGCTCGATGAACGCCTCCTGTTGATCTGCGGACATCCGGCGGCGATACTTTCTGTAGAAATACCTCAACCCCGATTTGTTCTTGTCCGATCCAGGAGTGGAGAGGCGAAGCCGGTCGCTGTCCGCATAGTGATCCACCAGATGCTCCTGCAAGGCGCCGAACCTGACCGTGCCCAGGTCGGCGAGTCTGATACAGACGTCCCGGTCAGTGGTGCTTTCCATTGCCTCATCGAAACTACCTGCCTCCAGTAATCTGCTCAGCCTGACAAACGTGTTGGAACCCTGGATATGCGTGTTTCGCACAAGCAGTTCGGCTGAATCCAACTCAGTTGGAGGATCCAGCAGCACTCCGTCTGAGTCTCCTGACGCGCGGTAGATCAATCCGGCTGCCACCATGTCCAAGTCCCGGTCCAACGCAGCCCTTTCGCACTTCATTAGGTATGACGGATCCCAAGCATCATCGTCGTCGAGAAAGGCGACGAAGGTGGCCGGGTAGTTAGCCTGCAGATAGGCCAATGCGGTGTTGGACGCGCCGGACACGCCGGGCGTCCGACAGTTCTCGATGTAACGAGTCTCCACATCTTCCACATCGAACTCGGTGACGATGCGAGCGTTGGTACGCCTTATGTCTTCGTCCGAGTCGTCCACCACAATCAGATGCTCCGGAGGCCGGCTTTGTGAGGCGACGGACGGTAAGGATCGATTCGCCAGCAGTTCGGGGCGGTTATACGTTGCGATTACGACGGATAGCGAAAGCATGGCGCAATGGTTGTGTGGGAGGGCGGCAAGTCTAGGGTGCTAGGCCAACACTGTCACGGTTTTTGGCGACGAGATCGCATTGAGCGGATTGTAAAATCCGCGAGTGACGACTGCACCGAAATGATGAGTCACTGTCGGGATCGGCAATTCTGGTGAATTCACAAAAACGCCGGGAGCGATGCGTAGAATCCTCGACATGCCCACACGCAAAGGCTTCGTGGCACATCTCCACGACCTCGACACCAAATTCCAACGCCTCGACGAAGGCCAGCAACGTCACGAGCAGCAGCTTAGAGAACTTGATAATAAGTTCGACGGACTTGAGCGCAAAGTCGACGAGGGATTTCAACGCCTCGACGAGAAACTCGACGTTCTCCTAGCCCAATCCAAAATCGAATTAGATTAAACCTCAACACCCAACCCCATCATCATGACCATCATTTAAAAATCATGGCAATCATAGTTCAAACTCTGCGTTAAAATCGAATCCAACACAACAAACCCTAAATGCCCCGAAGGGGAGTAGTACCGGACCCCTGACGCTCAACAGAGAGCCGACAACCGCTGAAACGTCGGAAGCGTCAACCCGAGAAGTCGCCCCAGAGTTGCTGCGCCGAAACCAACCCAACGGCAACTAAGCCCAGCCGGAAAACGCCCGTTACCAAGCGTCATCGAGAGGCCACCGCACAACAAGCGGCGGCAACAAAGGTGGTACCGCGAGGCACCCAAGCCCCGTCCTTTGAAAGGACGGGCTTTTTTATTTCTCGTCCATCAACCAACAACAAAATCCCAGCCGATCCCTAAATCCCCGTAATCCCCGGTTCAGACAAGAGGCACAACCCAGTGACAACCAACAACAAAGTCATCTCCATCAACCCGCGCGACCTCCCCCGCCGCTTCGACGTCAAAGAGCGCGAAGCCTACTGGCGTACCCAGTGGGATGCCCTCGAAATCTCCAAGCACGACAAATCCGCGTCCCGCGAACAGAGCTTCGTCATCGACTCGCCCCCACCAACCGCCAGCGGATCCCTCCATCCCGGCCACGTCTTCTCCTACACCCACCAAGACGTCATCGCACGATACCGACGAATGACCGGATGGAACGTCGTATACCCCATGGGCTGGGACGACAACGGACTCCCCACCGAGCGACGCGTACAAAACTACTTCGGCGTCCGAGCCGAACCAAACGTCCCATACGTAGAAAACCTCAACGTCCGAAAACGCCGCAAAGAACTCGGACTCGACAAAGACGAGCATCTGGTCGTCTCACGTGAAAACTTCATCGAACTCTGCCACATCGTCACCGCCGAAGACGAAAAGACCTACAAAGAGCTCTTCAACCGCCTCGGATTCTCCATTGACTGGACTGAGGAATACGCCACTATCGACGACCGCTGCCGCGCCATCGCCCAGCGCTCATTCCTCGACCTCGACGAGCGCGGACACGTCTACACCGCCGAACTCCCGACGATGTGGGACGTCGACTTCCAGACCGCGGTAGCGCAAGCCGAAGTCGAAGACCGACCCACACCCGGCGCATACCACGACATCGAATTCGGCGTCTACGAATCCCTCATCGAAGGAGAGGAGGGCGTACCCGAATCCTTCGTCATCTCAACCACGCGCCCCGAGATGATACCTGCCTGCGTCGCCGTCACCGCTCACCCCGACGACGAACGCTTCAAGCCCCTCTTCGGCAAGCACGCCATCACCCCCGGATTCTTCGCCAAAGTCCCCATATTCCCCAGCGAAAAAGCCGACCCCGAAAAGGGCACTGGCATCCTCATGCTCTGCACATTCGGTGACGACGCCGACGTCGAATGGTGGCGCACCCACGACCTCGAACTCCGACCCATGGTCGCCCGAAACGGCGAAGCCGCACCACGCACATTCGTCCCCTACAACTCCGACCAACCACCGTCATCCCGGCCCTCTCACACGTCATTCCGGCGAAAGCCGGAATCTAGAGGGGAAGGGCAGGGTTCCCCCCGCTCTGCGGGGGAAATGTCCGAAGGACAAAGGGGGGCCTCGCAAACGACGCACTGGGGCTCCCTAGACCCGTTTCGCGCCCAGTTCTTCTACGACCAACTCCTCGGAATGCCCCTAGACGACGTCCGAACCAAGATCGTCGAGCAGCTCAGTTGCCCCGGCACCGCCGCAAAAACCATGCAGGGCCCCGAAGACGAAGTCGAAACGCGAAACCCGCTCCGATCGCCGCCACGCCCCATTGAGCACGTCGTCCGTTACTACGAGAAGGGCAGCACACCCATCGAATACATCCCGTCCCGACAGTGGTTCGTCCGCCTAATGGACAAGAAGCCCTACCTTCAAGAAGTTGGCGCCAAAGTCCAATGGCTGCCCGAATTCATGCAGAAGCGATACGCCGACTGGACCGACGGCCTCGGACACGACTGGGCAATCTCCCGACAGCGATACTTCGGCGTCGCCATACCCGTCTGGTACCCCATCGACGAAAACGGCGCCATCCAGTACGACCAATACATCGTCGCCACCGACGACATGCTACCCGTCGATCCCACGCTCACCCCAGCGCCCGGCTACGACGAGTCCCAGCGCGGCAAACCCAACGGCTTCGTTGGCGAGCAAGACGTCTTCGACACCTGGTTCACCTCGTCCATGACTCCCCAGATCCTAGCCCGCTGGGGCGAAGATGGCGACCGCATGTCCAACCTCTACCCGGCCGACCTGCGACCGCAAGCACACGACATCATCCGCACCTGGGCCTTCTACACCATCGTCAAGTCCGCACTCCACAACGACGACGTCCCCTGGCACAAAGCCATGATCTCCGGCTTCATCGTCGACCCCGACCGCAAGAAGATGTCGAAGTCCCGCGGCGTCGCAATCACACCCATCCCCCTCGTCAACCAATACGGAGCCGACGCCGTCCGATACTGGGCATCCAACGGACGCCCCGGCATGGACATGGCTTTCGACGACAACGTCTTCACCATCGGCGGCAAACTCGTCACCAAGCTATACAACGCCGGCAAATTCGTCCTCATGCAAGAAGCCGAGCACGGCGAAATTACCACTGAGCTTGACCGCGCCTTCATCAACGACCTCCGAGACACCGTCCAGCGAGCCACCAACGCCTTCGAAAACTTCGAATTCGCACACGCCCTCCAGACCACCGAAACCTTCTTCTGGGACGCCTTCGCCGACAACTACATCGAACTAGTAAAACGCCGCGCCCGCTCCGAAACTGATCCCGAAGGCAGAGCCTCCGCAGTAGCCACCCTACGCCTAGCCCTAAACACCCTACTCCGCCTATTCGCCCCCTTCGTCCCCACAATCACCGACGAAATCTGGTCCTGGACCTACGCCCAAGAAACCAACTACAAATCCATCCACCAAACCCCCTGGCCAACCACCGTCATCTCCGCAGACTCTCCCGTCATTCCGGCGAAAGCCGGAATCCAGAAGGGCGGGGCATCCGGGCTCCCCTCTCCCTCGATGGGAGAGGGCCAGGGTGAGGGTGAGCCGCAGATGCCCACCCGCTACCAACTAACCCCCGTACCCAAACCCACATCCCCCACCTCCTTCCAAACCGCCTGCCGAGCCATAGCAGCCGTCCGAAAAGCAAAACACGAAGCAAGCGTCGGACTAGGAAAACCCCTAGCCAAACTGGAGATGTCCGCCCCCCAAGACCTCCTAGACACCCTCCAACCCGTCCAATCCGACGTAGCCGACGCCGGCGGCGCCCCCCAAATCACCTACAACCCAACCGATTCAGACGACACCTACACCGCCACCGTCCAAGCCCCTGAATAATCCCCCCTCCTTCAGGAGGGGGCTAGGGGGAGGCGAACGCAGGCGACGCCCACCTCCAAACGTCCCCATCAAAAAATCACATCCCATCACAAAAATCAGCGTAATCAGCGGTTCAGACACCATAATCCTCCTCCTTCAGGAGGGGCTAGGGTCCACACCACCGCCGAAAATGCCCCGCATACGCCCAAGTTAGAATCTCATCACCGCCACTTCCTGAAGATGACGCTGTGAATCACGAACGGCGTCCCGAAGCGATAGCCTCGACAGAGTGGTGAATGAGAGGTTTTCAGATGAATGATTGGATCGACGTCGCTACAACCGAACAGCACCCGGAGGATCTGTCTCTACACACGATATGGCACGAATGCCAACACCCCGACTGGCAGATCAATCCGCACTTCAGACGAGAGATTTCAACCCGCTCTCCCGTTTCTAAAGACACGACAATCCGCATCAAACACGCCGACTACTTCGGCGACCACCATGAAAACGCCGTCGTCGTACCAGCTGGCGAATTGTGTTCGGTCGAAATCACAGACCCCAGCGCATCGCAATCGGTCAGCGAAGAGGTCATCGAAACCACCACCCGAAGGATCGACACCGCCACCGGCGAAGCAAGCTCACCCTCCACCACCCTCCACATCATCGTAAACATCCCCATAGGCATCACCGCCATCCTCCAAGTCCTAGACACCTAAAACCCATCTCCCTCGACCAACTAAACATCCTAAAACCGCTAGCCGCCGACGTAGCCGACGCCGGCAACGCCCCCAAATCACCTACAACACCAACGATCCAAACGATGGCTACCTAGCCACCGTCGTAGCTCCCAATGATTAGAGCTATTCTGGTACCGTTAGCCAGAGAATTTCAAGTCCGCGATTCTCGATGCTAATCTTGAATCGATATCGCACTCCCGATCTACCACGGAAGATCCTCTAAATCGTCCTCATCGTCTTCAGGGGTTTGCTCACGTGAAGTAGTTGTTTCGCTTAGTTCCGTGCGACGAACCAACCATTCGTGCCGCGTATCGCGGTCTTCGTTCAATACGTACTCAATTCCGGTCATTCTCGTCAAATGTTCGGCAATGTTCAGATTGCCATTACTTTCCCTTTTTCGATTGAAACCCCAAGAATCCCTTACTTGGTCATTGCCGTTTATCGTCTCTGCGAGTTTGTCAGCTTGTTCAACAGATACGACATCAAATTCGGGCAATCTATGGGACAGACCATTCGATTCTTCAAAATTCCGCGAGCTCTTGATGTCATTGGTGAATTTCGAGAATTTTGACAACTTCGTAGCAGGCATTTTGGGGTGATCAACGAATTGGTGTTTGATAACACGCTTTACTTCATGAATATCGGCACTCAACGCTTGAAATTTACCGATGAAACCATAAGGATCCGCGCCCATCTTGACAGGAAATATGGGCACTGGCCGCGCTACTGCGAACCCCAATTCTTGGCTGCACCAGTCGCTCAACTTGAATTCTTCAGTCAGCAGAGCGACAAACGCGTCCATGGTGCTGAGAGCTTTTTCGATTTCGCGTTGCCACTCCCAAGTTGGATGGATATCTTCGTGAGCGATAAACACTGACATGCCTTCGTTCTCAAGGAGGTCACCTAACTCGGACGCGTTTCCTTTCTGTTTGGACGCGTGACTGATGAACATCCTCAAACCTTGACCCCATAAAGCGCCCGCCTCCGCTTGGGTGTAATTCATCTGACCGTCATGAAGTAACCCGGTTTGTTTTCGCCAATCTGATATGCTTTGCTGGTCGATTTTTATCCTGACTCTTGAAACAGATTCCCCATTAACCTGATGAACATCGTTAAGCACACGACATATTTCTTCTCTAATATCCTCTAAGTTGGGAGCTATTTTGGAATAAATACCCATAGAAGCTGACAGTGTGACTTCATAATTATCGAACCGACGGCCAAAATCAAAATATCCATCAACGAAATCAACGGTTGCTTGTGAATTGACCAACAATTCACAAACGACGTTGCTGTTCTGCGATGCAAATACGGCGTGCGCCGCTGCGATCGTCGTCTCAATGTTTGCTTCTAGTTCAGATATCTCGTTTTCGTTCATCGATGTCTGGCAGTGAGATTTGTGGGCTGGTTATTCGAAGCGGGTTAGGCTGAATCCCCTTCATTCGTGGAGTGGACGGATGCCTCCGGCTGTTGTATGACAATCATTACTAATGTTATAAAAGAGGCAACGGCAAAGCACCTTGCATGAAATTGAGCTTCAATGGGTTGAGGATCGTCGCTGTCCGCACCTCTTGAGTAGAACAGTAGAACTTTCCGTTGTCGCCCTTAAGCCCCCTCCCCCACATACCCCAACGCCGCCCGCCCCACATACCCTCCCGATTCGTCACCTCGTCCACGATCGCCAAAATCCGCGTTAAAATATCCTGCAATGGAGGAAATCGTGTCAAGCGATGAAGAATTGCTGAGCCGGATCACCGTACGCGCTGACGTTTTTGGCGGTAAGCCGATCATTCGCGACATGCGCATAGCGGTAGAACATATTTTGGGAATGTTGGCATCGGGCGAAAGCCCAGAAACCATTCTCCGAGAATACACATTGCTTGAGCCCCAAGATATCCAGGCTTGTCTGCTCTTCGCCCATCGCTCCATGTCCGGCGAGAGAGTCCATGAGCGTACGCTGGTACGCGAAGCTTCTTGAAGTTCCTACTTGACGTCTGCGCGGCATCTCGCAGCATGAATGCATTGCTGCGTGAACTTGAGCAAGATGTCTTCTCAGCTTCCGAGATCGACCCTGGTGCCACTGATGAGGCGCTCCTTGTGCTTGCATTGGAAGAGCAACGCGTAATAATCACGGAGGACAAAGATTTCGGCGAATTGGTTTTTCTGCGCGGCATGTCTCATCCCTGCATCATCCGGTTCGTGGATATGCCGGTTTATGAAAAAGTCGAAGCAATGCGCGATCTGATCCTGAACCATCCCGAATCAATGACCGACGGTACGCTGATTGTGGTCACTCGGACCCGAATACGAATCCGCTCACGTAACGGATAGCGAGGAAAATCTCCGTAGGAGCGACCCTCGTCGTCCGCCCACGCCACTCATTCCACACGAATCATCCACCCCATCACCCACCAACAAATCCCAGCAGATCCCTAAATCCCCGGTTTAGACATCCCCCACATACCCCAACGCCCCCGCACCAGATACCCCGACCGCATCTCCCCCTCCCACCAATCACAGCCCATCACAATCATCAGCGTAATCAGCGGTTCAGACTATCCCAGTTCACACAACTTCGAAATATCAGCATCCACAAGCGCCCAAACGCCATCAGCATAATCCTCGTTCCCCTGATGTTCCTCCAACGGCCTCTGCTTCGGAACAGACTCGCCATCCATCAACAGCACCTCAACGTGGCTCAAAATCGCCTCTTCCGCCGCCACCAACGCCTCTTCCAACCTTGCACCACCAGAAAAACACCCCGGAAGATCGGGCACCGTAACCCCGTATGAACTCCCCTCATCCTTGTGGATAACAATCGGATATCGCATCGATCACTTCTCCCCGTAAAACGCAACTCGCAACGATTGATCGAACGTCATCAAGTCCGCGATTCGTCGACGTTTACTCACAGCCAAATGGCACAGATCTCGCGCGCTCAATCTCGGATATCGGTCGTGCAATTCCCGTGCCAGTTCCAAATCACCCATTTCCAATGGCAGGACCTCAACACCATAGGTGGTCAGAATCCCCAGCGCGGCATCGAACTCGTCAATCCTTCCGCCCCCTATGAACACATGCAACAGTTCTTGCATCACCTCGATTGAAGTGTAGAGCCGAACGCGTCTTTGCAAGGCTTGCCAGAAAAACAGTCTCGAATAGTTCTGGTTCGGATGCGGCCGTCCAACCGCGTATACGAAGACGTTGGTGTCTACAAAGATCAAACGTCTCGCAACCCACGCATACGCGACTCGTTAATCGCTTTCAAATGCTCTTCCCAATCAAGCTCCCGCCCCGGCCCGGCGATCTCATCGCACTTCCGCCAAAAAGCTTCGTTCTCTTCGGCGCTCATCGGTCGCGCGGGCTCATGAGGCTTGAGCGTCACTTCGTCACCCCGATCATCACCATCCCACAACCCCGAAATATCGACCACGAAGTCAAGCCACGTAACCTCCTGATCGTCCGAATCCAAATCCGATGCCCGGCGCCGCCATTCCTTGTCCGATTTCGAGAACTGTTCTATAGCCATCTCGCACCTCAATCGAATGAGTTGCACTAACCCGAATCTTACACACCCCCACCAACAAAATCCCACCAATCCCTAAATCCCCGTAATCCCCCGGTTCAGACAGTCAGACATATGTGCTATTATAACCATTAGATAGCACCGATGTGCTATCACAGCGGACGACGAAGCAGCAGCTGTGAGGTGGAACCAAGTGCAAACCCCCGATACGACTACACACGAATCGACCCAGACCCGATCCACAAAACCATTCCAAGACCCCGTAACATTCGCCATCGATTGGCTGAACGAAAAACCCTGGCAGAAGCAGCGACAGATACTGCGCGCGCTCAAACTCAACCGACAAGTCGCGGTCCGATCATGTAACGCCTCCGGCAAGACATACACCGCCGCGCTCGCCGTGATCTGGTGGCTCATGGCACACGAAGAGGCGCTGGTCATCACCACCGCACCCTCTGAACGGCAGGTCAAGAACACCCTCTGGCGAGAGATCCGAGAGATCTGGGAGCGCAACAAAGACCTCATCGGAGGTAAGCTAAACCAGACCAGCCTCGAACTCTCGAACAAGCGTTTCGCATACGGATTCTCCACAAACACCGCCGAACGCTTCCAGGGATTCCACAGCGAGAACGTCCTCATCATTGTCGACGAAGCATCCGGAGTCCGAGAGTTCGTCTATGACGCCATCCTCGGCCTCATGACCTCCCGCAACGCCAAAATCCTCCTCATCGGAAACCCATCATCCCTAGCCGGAACCTTCTACGACGCCTTCCACAAAAACCGCAAACACTGGAAAACAATCCACATCCCAGCCCACGAAACCCCAAACTTCCAACATTCCCCCGAAACCCGTCATTCCGGCGAAAGCCGGAATCCAGAGGGGCCAGACGGCGAAGCCGCACGCCCCTTTCGGAACGAAAGGGGCGCGAAAGAGCGAAGCGAATTTCGCGGGGTATGCCCGGGGAGCGGGGAAGGGCAATCACAGCCCACCACCAAAATCCCCTCTCCCTTGATGGGAGAGGGTCAGGGTGAGGGTGAACCCACCTACATCCCCGGACTAGCCACACCCGAATGGGCCGAATCCATCCTCGAAACCAAAGGCGAAGAATCCGCCTCATACCAGATCCGAGTACTCGGCGAGTTCCCGGACGAAGCCGACGACACCCTCATCCCGCTCAAGCACATCGAAAACGCCGTCGAAAGAATCTTCCAAGACATCGACAACCAGCAGGATGCCGAAGCCGTCATGGGACTCGACGTCGCACGTTTCGGCGATGACCAGACCGTCGCTATCGTCCGCCGCGGCAACTCCGTAATCGATCTCGTATCCCACCGCAAATCCGACCTCATGCACACCACCGGCAAAACCCTTGAGATTGCGAGAAACCACAATGTAAACACCATCAACGTCGACGAAGTCGGACTCGGCTCCGCCGTCGTTGACCGCATCCAAGAACTCAAGCGAGCCAACGAGATCAGCAACATCACGCCCGTCGGGGTGAACGGCGGCAACAAAGCGCAGGACACCGAGAAGTTCTTCAACCTCCGAACCCAGATGTTTGATGGTCTGCGACAGCGATTCGCCGACGGCGAGATCAGCATCCCCAACGATCCCGAACTCATCTCCCAGCTCGCATCCATCACCTACATCTACAACTCCCGAGGACAGCTCCAAATAGAAACCAAACAACAGATCCGAGACTCCGGCCGCCAATCCCCCGACAAAGCTGACGCCCTAGCCCTAGCATTCACAACCCCCAAACCACCCGAATTCAAAATGTGGATCCTAGGCGACCCGATCCCCGAATAACCCAAACATCCCCTCTCCCTTGATGGGAGAGGGCTAGGGTGAGGGTGATCCCTCCCCTTTTTGCGTCAGCAAAAGGGGGACGCGGAGCGAAGCGAACGCAGGGGGTGCTCATCCTCTAAAATCGAACGAACCGAATTGAATCACCTAGTCTGATACCATGCCCTCTGACCTAACCGGAAAACGCATCATAATCACCGGAGCCGCCACTGGCATCGGACGCTCGACCGCCATCATGGCTGCTGACTGCAACGCCGAAGCCATTGCAATCTTCGACGTCGCCGACACCGAAGCCCAAGAAACCACCAACACCATCAACGCAAACACAGGCACTACCACCGCAAGATGCTGGCACGTCGACATCGCCGACCGCGCCAGCGTCGAAGGCGGAGTCGCCGCCGCCGTCCAGTGGATGGAAGGCATTGACGTCCTCCTCCACTTCGCCGGCATCCTGCACGGAGCGTTCGAACCCATTGAATCCTTCGAAGAAGTCACCTGGGACCGCGTCCTCGACACCAACCTCAAAGGCACCTACCTCATCGCCAAACAGGTCGTCACCCACATGAACAACCAACCAAACGGCGGAACAATCATCACCACCGCTTCCGGAGCCGGCGTCACCGCAGGCTCATCCTCATACGCCTACGGAGCATCAAAGGGAGCCGTACACGGATTCACCATGGTCATGCAGCGCCACATCGACATGTCCAAAATCCGCGTCCAAGACATCGTACCCGGTCGAACTCGCACCCCGATGGTCCTCGAAAACCTCCGCCAGCAACTCGAAATAACCGGCGATCAAGCCGCATACGCCGCCGCAATCGCCAACCTCGCAGATCCCGAAGACGTCGCCAGAATCGCAACCTTCATGGCAAGCGACGCCGCCAAAGTAATGCGAGGCCCCGTCTTCACCCGCTGATCCGCCCACCTCCCGTCATTCCGGCGAAAGCCGGAATCCAGAGGAGTGGGGCAATGATGCGGTATCCCCTCTCCCTTGATGGGAGAGGGCTAGGGTGAGGGTGACTGCTCACATCGCCAATCGTCAACCAGAATTTACAATTGAAGTATCGACAAGGTCAGTCGATTCCGACGGGGCATTACAGGCCTTGTCGATAGGGCTACAGCCTGAAGGTAGTGCCCTACTAGTCCCTCCAAGGAGGTGACACATTGAATACTCGGTATTCGATCTCCCGAGCGTTCACCAATCGAGCGCTCATCTGGATTGCGATGGCGGCAGTCGCATTGGTTCCCTTGAGCCTAGCCTGTACCGATCAGTCCGGCGGCGGAAGTGAAGGCGGTGCGGACTACTACTCTGGCACACAGCTGGAGTGGGAACCTGAAGACGTCTCTTCACTCGAAGTCGTACACCTCGACCTCGTCCGCCCACCCCTGGTTCCGGAACACGACCAGATCGCGCCGGAAGAGCCGCGACTGGTAAAGGTCCGAATGTCGATCTCCGAAGAAGAGATCGAAGTCGAACCCGGAGTTTTCGTCTGGGCCATGACCTTCGAAGGCTCCGTCCCCGGACCGATGATCGTGGTTCACGAGGGCGACTACGTGGAGCTCACGCTGGTGAATCCGGTAGGCAACCAGCTTCTACACAATATCGACTTCCACGCATCCGTCGGTGCCCTCGGCGGAGGCGCCCTCACTGAGGTCTCGCCCGGTCAAGATGTGGTCCTGCGATTCCGCGCTGTCAAGCCCGGCGTCTTCATCTACCACTGCGCTCCCGGTGGCGAGATGGTGCCCTGGCACGTAGTACACGGCATGAACGGTGCGATCATGGTCCTCCCGCGCGACGGTCTGCGCGACCGCGCCGGCGAACAGATCGAGTACGACCGCGCCTACTACATCGGCGAGCAGGACTACTACCTGCCCAAAGACGAAGACGGGAACTACAAGCGCTACGATACGCCGCTCGCGTCTTTCGCCGATGACATCGAGGCGATGCGGGGACTGATCCCTACTCACGTCGTATTCAACGGGGCGGTAGGAGCCTTGGCCGGCGAAAACGCACTGACCGCTAACGTCGGAGAAAACGTCCTCGTTATCCACTCCCAAGCTAACCGAGTCTCCTACCCGCACTTAATCGGCGGACACGGCGACTTTGTTTGGGAACGCGGTAGCTTCGACAATCCGCCCCAACTCGGCCTCGAAACGTGGGAGATAGCAGCCGGCTCAGCAGGAGCGTCCATCCACACCTTCCGACAGCCCGGCCTCTACGCCTGCCTGAGCCACAACCTCATCGAAGCGTTCATACTGGGCGCCGCCGCTCACTTCCAAGTCGAAGGGGAGTGGAACAACGACCTGATGGAGCAGATACAACCTCCGCAGTAAGGCGGTTGCGCAACATTCGTAGGGGCAGGTTTCAAACCTGCCCCTGCGTTACACCCCATCCTTCTTATACTTCTCCCAATCGTCCAGCGTGAACCCCGGCTTCGAGAAATATGCGAAACCCGCACCCTCCCGCTCCCGCACCTCGGCGCACTGCCGAAGAACATCCTCCGCAACATCCACCGGAACCCGAGTAACCCCATCCCCGTCGCACACCAAAATGTCCCCCGGCAGTATTCGCAATCCGGCGGCGACGACCGGGATGCTGTGATCGATCATGGCGAAGTAGGCGTGACCGGGGACGCGGCCAGTTGCCCAGAGCGACAAACCCGCGCGATCGATGCCCGGAATGTCGCGGGCGTTGCCGTCTACTACTACTCCTAAAGTTCCTAGGGCTGCCATTTGATGTGCCATCTCATCGCCGAGGATCGCGGCGCGTCGGCAGGGAGTGTCAATGTCCTGCTGCACGACGATGGTAGGGGCGTCGAGATTGGCGATGGCATCGTAGTATTCCCATCGTCCGCTCGGTTCCTGCGACCGGCCATCGATGCCATTGATTGGCATCCATGTCGATGTCATCGCGTATCCGACAACCGCTTTTCCGGATCCATCCCGATTCCACAGATACGGCTTTAAGTCCGGCCCAGAGTAGTCGATATGCTCGGAGATGTAGCCACCGTAGACGATGGCGGCGGCGTTCTGAACGGTGGCCGAATCGAAATCGGCGAGACCTTCGAGGATTTCAGGCGCGACCGTCTTCACGGTATGCCGTTGGCCTTGTAGCTCTCCCAATCGTCGAGCGTGAACCCTGGCTTCGAGAAGTAGGCAAACGTCTTGCCCTCGCGCTCCCGAACCTCATGCGCCTGCTTCAAGACATCTTCCGCAACCTCGACCGGGACGCGAGTGACGCCATCGCCGTCGCATACGAGGATGTCGCCCGGCAGGATACGGAGTCCAGCGACCTCCACTGGGATGCCGTGATCGATCATATTGAATGGCCCGTGTCCGGGGACTCGACCAGTTGCCCAGAGAGCCAACCCGGCCTTCTTGATGCCCGGCACATCGCGGGCATTGCCATCGGTTACCGCACCGACTGCGCCCAATGCCACCATCTGGTAAGCCATGCCATCGCCGATGATGGCGCCGCGGCGTGGCGGCAAATCGATATCCTGCTGTACCACAATAGTTGGCGCGTTGGCATATGCGATCGAGTCCATGAAGTCGTGCCGACCCGTCACCTCCGGCACCGGCTCATGCAGCGGCGTCCAAGTTGAGGTCATCGCATAGCCCACGGTCGCTCTACCCGAACCGTCGAGATCGTAAAGATAAGGGTTCAGATCCGGCCCCGAGTAGTCGATGTGCTCGGAGATGTAACCGCCATACACAATCGCCGCCGCATTCTGCACAGTAGCCGAATCGAACTCAGCAAGGCCTTCAAGGATTTCAGGAGCAACGGTTTTCAGGGACATGGCGAACCTCACTTGTTAGATGCGGCAATCACGGGTGCCGTTAGGGGGTGAGTGTAGCAGGTGAGGAGGACCGACAAACGCACTTGATGTTTGATAATTGATACGCACTTGAGTAGAAGGGATAGGAGTTGTAATGATGACAAATGAGGTTGTACTTAACGGATATCTGGCGGACATCCTCGATCCAACCGGGACGACTGCGGAGGCCGAGGTAAAGCAACTGGACGGCAGTCAGATTGACGTACGTTGCGTAGTCGGAGACCACATCGTCGCTATCGAGGCCGAACGCGGCATGAGCAACCCCAAAAAGAGATCGGCGATCAAAGACGCCGACGAAAAACTGGAACGCGAAGTGTGTGATGTAGCTTTAGCTCTTGTTTATCCCGCGAATATCCGTACTCGAACTCAGCTTCTTGCCACGCAGGTTCAAGTGTGCGTTCGAACCCCGGGGCTTAAAGACATTAAGTCTAGGTCAAATTGGGTACCAGCAAATGTAAACGGGCTAAGGGACATTGTGTTCGAAGCGCCTAACGAACTTGGGTCGCCGGATGAACTCGCTCGTATTGCGACCGTCGCCGTGAATAGGGCTTCGGAGGTATTCACTGACGCCGAGCGCGGTTCGATTATGGCAACTATGGGACAGGCAGCCGAGAACACGAATGTAAATGGCTTGATGACTGATCTTTTGACGGCAATTATGTTCCACTCCAATCTTGACACAATACGCCACGAATTGGCACCGATTTTCGACCACCACACAGAGACGTTAAGCAGTTTTACGGGTGAATGGCCTCCAAAAACTGTTCGCGAGTGCCTGCAATCGGATATTTTGGCGCGCAGTTTTCACGAAGCAGAGGATCAATGGCTCGCGTTCGACTACAAACAAATTTTCGAATGGAGTTGCGCGATCCTCAATTCTTTGCCCGATTCAATCCGGAGCAACCAAGCTATCAGGATTATTGCAGAAACCGCATTATCGATTCGCCATCAAAGCGGAAATCAACATCACGATCTGATCGGAATCACGTTTTGTCAATCCGTCGAAACGGCGAAACATGATGGATCGATGTACACAACGCTCCCGGCAGCCACTCTATTGACGAATCTACTTTTTAACGACATCGACATCGATTGGACGGATTACGAGCAAGTGACCAGTCTACGAATCGTAGATTATGCCTGCGGGACCGGTACTCTGCTCATCGGGGCCGCCAACTACATATTGCGGAACGAACGCACGGGTCGCGCTGAGGAAGTGTCCCGAGCGTTGTTAGAGCAAGTCTTGTACGGCTTCGATATAAACAACCGTGGGATTTTCCAAACCGCTACGGGAATAGGAATGATCGCACCAAGCGTGGCTTTTCAAAAAATGCACTTATATAGCCTAATTTTGGGGATTGATCCTCACTCGGAAGAAGCGAAATTAGGTTCGCTTGAAATGTTGGAGGGCACTCAACAGCTGAGTTTTAATCCACGTCCAGTTACGGGCACCAGAATTGACGCTGAACCAGCTCCGATAGAAGCGGATACCTTCGATATCGCGATTATGAACCCCCCATTCACTGTCAACTACAAGAGGCATCAACAGTTTGATGCGACGACTAGGGAAATGCTACGGAACCGAGAATCTGAGCTTTTTGCTGAACTGCCCAATGACGCGAGTAGCAACGCAAACGGGTTCTTCGTACTTGTGGAAAAGAGCTTAGACAAATCTCACGGACGCGTAGGGTTCGTTGTACCCACGTCGACGACTGCCGCACCATCGGCGCGTAGGATCCGGAGGTTCTTGGCGGAGGCTTTCCATATCGAGTATCTGATCCCTGCGTACGACACCGATCGCTATTACATGTCGGGAAACACTGATATCGGTGAGATGTTGGTGATCCTCAAACGTAAGCAACCCGACGAATCGCGGGATACTAAGGTTGTAAAGCTGATTTCTAATCCAGACGGCGCAACACAAGCGGCGATCGTAGCTGACAGCATAGTTAAGGATTCGATCGAGAATGATGGTCATGGAATAGTCGACTACATCGACCGGGCGACCATAGAAAAAGGGGACTGGGCGGCGACGCAGTTTGTCGACAACTCGCTGTATCAGATAGCCAAACAATACGCTTGGGAAGGTGTCATTGGTAACCAAGTTCTGATTGGTCCGATGGGACGACCGATACGAAATTGGGAACGATGCCGTTCTACGGATGCGAGAGCGGTGCCAACGCTTTACGATCACGATGTTAGCCATTGCGACAAGCTAGAAATTCCGCCTGATTCCCACTACCGCCCAAGGAATGGCCCGTCGAGCTATGAGCCTACTTATCTGCATTTGCCGGAGCGGATTAATTGGCCGACGGTCAAAATTGTGGCATGCAGAACGTCCGAAAGAGCCGTGGGATCAGCATGGGCGTGTGCCAAACCAATTCCGATCAGAGGCGTTGACGTTGAAACGGTGGAAAAAGCGATCGTTGTGTTACTAAACAGTACGCCCGGCAAATTGGGGATGTTATTGGTAAGGACGAACCGAAAACCGTGTTACACACCGTTTTCCAAAGAAGCATTGGAGCGAATTCCATTGCCTAGGTTGGCTTATATGGATACTGAGGCGTTACTAGAACTTGCAGCCGTGTACGACGAATATGCTCATCACACCAAACTCAGCCTTCCGGATGCGCATCGATGCCCAGTCCAGCTAGCGATTGACGCGGCGGCTTGTCGCCTCACCGGATACAACAAAAACGTTTGCGAACGTGCGCGGCATCTACTATCCCAAGAACCGACCGCGACGGGGAAACCGTACGAGTTTAGTCCGTCCTTGCAAGAGGTTCTGCTTTGACGCACAACAAGGCACGCCATCGTCAGTTGATTTTTATCCCGTAACCGCACCAGTACTCGCGGGTTGAACCAACTTGATGTATTTGGAGAGGGAGCCGCGGGTGTAGGGGGGTGGTTTGGGTTGCCATGTGGAGAGGCGGTCTTGCATCTCTTCGTTAGAGATTTTCAGGTTTAGTTCGAAGTCGTCTAGGTTGATTTCGATGGTGTCGCCGTTTTGGACGGCGGCGATGGGGCCGCCGACTGCGGCTTCGGGTCCGACGTGTCCGATGATGGAGCCGTGGGAGCCGCCGGAGAAGCGTCCGTCGGTGATGAGGTATACCTTTTCGCCGAGGCCCTGTCCGACGAGGGCGCCGGTTACGGCGAGCATCTCTCTCATGCCGGGGCCGCCTTTGGGGCCTTCGTAGCGGATGACTACGACGTCGCCGGCTTCGATCTCCCGTCGCTGGAGGGCGGCCATGACTTGCTCTTCTTGGTCGAAGACTTTGGCGGGACCTGAGAAGCGTGCGCCGAACTGGTGCCCGGCGACCTTTAGCACGCAGCCGTCGGGGGATAGGTTGCCGTGGAGGATGACTAGTCCGCCGTTCTCGGAGAGCGGGTCTTCGACGAGTCGGACGACGTCATTTTCGTCCGGATTGGGGTCGACGTCGGCGAGGTTTTCGGCCATGGTCTGGCCGGTGACGGTCATGCAGTCGCCATGGATGAGTCCGGCGTCGAGGAGTCGCTTCGTGACTAGGGGGACGCCGCCGACGCGGTCGAGGTCGAACATGACGTACTTGCCGCCGGGCTTCATGTCGGCGATGAGCGGGGTGCGCATCGAAATGGTGTGGATGTCGTCGAGGGTGAGGTCGATGCCCGCTTCGTGGGCGATGGCTGGCAGATGGAGCGCGGTATTGGTTGAGCCGCCCATGGCGACGACTAGGGTGACGGCGTTTTCGAAAGCTTCGCGGGTGAGGATGTCGCGCGGGTAGATGCCTTTACGCAGCAGGTTCATTACGGCGATACCGGCATGTCGAGAAGACGCACGTTTGCGCTGGTCGACGTTCGGCTCTGATGCCGCGCCGGGCAGAGAGAGTCCGAGGGCTTCGCCAATGGAGGACATGGTATTGGCGGTGAACATACCCCCGCATGAGCCTGGGCCTGGGCACGCGTTGGTCTCGATACCGTAGAGCTCGTCTTCGTCCATCTGTCCGGCTTGAATCTGACCGACGGCTTCGAAGACGGTCTGGATCTGGATGTCCTCGCCTTTCCAGTGTCCGGGCAGGATCGATCCGCCGTAGACGAATACGGATGGGATGTCGAGTCGAGCCATGGCCATCATGGCACCGGGGAGGGATTTGTCGCAACCGGCCGCGGCGACTAGCCCGTCGTAACGTTCGGCGAAGCAAACGGTCTCGATGGAATCGGCGATGATCTCTCGACTTATCAGCGAGCCGCGCATTCCTTCGGTGCCCATGGATATGGCGTCGGAGACGGTGATGGTGCCGAACTCGAATGGAGAGCCGCCGGAGGCGCGGACGCCGACCTTGATCTCGTCGACGAGCGGCTTGATGCCGGCGTTGCAGGGAGTTACTTCGTTGTGGGTGGAAGCGACGCCGACGAACGGGGCGTCGATATCGGCGTCGGACATGCCCATGGCTCGCATCATGGAGCGGTGGGGCGCACGGATCACGCCCTCGGTGGTTTCCCAAGATCGCCATTTGCCGGGGGCGCGTCCGTTCCGCTTTGCGCCAGCGCGTCGAGTTGATTGCGTTGCCATGTATCCTAATCCCGCTCTCTCAGTGAAGTACAGTCGAATCGATGTATCCATTTTAAGAAGATCAACAACCGAGAATCTGACTTGCCGCCCACCTACATTCAACCAGCCGCACGAGCCGTCATATTTGATGACCGCGGATGGATTTTGTTGATACGGCGGGGGGATAACAAGCAGTGGGCTTTGCCGGCGGGTGGGATGGAGCCGGGGGAGTCGGTTACGGAGTGTATGGCGCGGGAGGTTTGGGAGGAGACGGGACTGGTGGTTGAGTCGTCGGTGGCGTTCGCCATTTACTCAGAGCCGCGGTTTACTGCTCCGACGCGTCCTGACGCGCAGCTACTCACGGTGGCGTATCGAGTGGATAAGTGGAGTGGGGAGTTGCAGACAACCACGAATGAGACGGATGATGCGCGGTGGTTTTCAGTGGATGAGGTTCGGGGCTTGCCAGATTTGATGGGAATGTACTTGGAGACGATTGAGGATTGTTTGGAAGTGGAAAAGAGTGGAGGGTTTGTTGTTAAGTGAGGGGGTATGATACGCTACGCCGCCGCGTGTATTCCTTCTAAACCCAAAGTCACTACATCTTCTGGTGGCGGTTCACTTATTCCATTTGGGTTGGTCGCTGCGCGACCGTTCGAGAGGTCATCGGCTGTGAACCATACCCAACCTTCTGGCGCCGCCGGGCGCGGACCGTTAACGCGGCAGAAGTACATCATATCGATGTGTTGGTGTTTGCCGACTTTTTGGTCGTAGACATCTTCGACGAGGATGGTACGTGGTGGTGGGACTTGGTCCAAATTGGATATGTGCGGGACTTGCTGCGTCGGTATTAGCTCCACATCGAGGCCGGTTTCTTCTTTGACTTCGCGGAGGACGGCTTGGACTGGGTCTTCGTCAGGCTCGATATGTCCGCCGGGCGGGAGCCAGGCTTGTACACGGTGGTGCCAGTGGAGAAGGGTGGCGTCGCCGTTGATGACGAAGCCGGTGGCGGTGAAGTGGCGGGGGATGGGGGAATCTGTCATTGTCTGAACCGCTGATTGCGCTGATTATTGTGATGGGCTTTGATTGGGTGAGAGGGCGACCACAAGGGTCGCTCCTGCGTGCCCCCTTTGTCCTTCGGACATTTCCCCCGTTAACGGGGGAAACCTCTACTCCTGCTCCGCCCCGGCACCCCCTGCGCTCGCTTCGCTTGCGCGTCCCCCTTTTGCTTTGCAAAAAGGGGAGGATTAAGCGGCGAGTTTTGCTAGGGCGGCTTCGTTTAGGTCGATGCCTAGGCCGGGTTTGTCGGTTAGGGTGATGGTGCCGTTGTGGGGGATGATGTGTTCGCCGTAGAGTTCTGCGATGTCGTCGAGGGGTGGAGCGAATTCGGTGGAGAATTCATGTGGTCGGATGGCGTTCTTGATGGATGAGTAGCAGTGGATGGATGCGATGCTGTTGATGCCGGCGTTGGGCGAGTGGGGCATTATCGGCTTGTTGTGGGTGGTGGCGAGTTTGTAGATCTTCAGGATTTCGGATGGGCCGCCGGCGTTAAGGATGTCAGGCTGGAGGATGTCGGGGTTGCCGATCTGGATGATGTCGCGGAATCGCCAGCGGTCCCAGTCCTGTTCGCCGGTTGAGATGGCGACATCGAGGGCGTCGGTGACTTGTCGGAGGCCGGGTAGGTCGTATTGAGGTAGCGGTTCCTCGAAGTGGTCGATACGGCCGTAGTCTTCGAATGCGCGGCCTTGTTGGATAGCTGTGGGTACGGAGTAGCCGTTGTTGGCGTCGAAACCGAGGTAGATGTTGTTGGGTAGGAAGTCGCGGACCAGCTTGAACATCTGGAGGTCTTTGGCGGGATTGGAGTCCTGTCTGTATGATCGCCAGTCCATGCGGATCTTGAAGGCTTTGTATCCCTGTTCCCAGCCGTCCATGACGTCGTCGAGCATCTGGTCTGGGGTTTTGATCCAGCCGAGTCCGACGCTCCAGTAGAGGGGGATGTCGAGGCGGGCTGCGCCACCCATGAGTGCGTGACAAGGCATGCCGGCATCTTTGCCGAGGATGTCCCAGAGGGCGATGTCAATGACACCGACGACGTGCGGTGGGAGCTTCGTGATTTGCTCTTCGTCGCCGAGGTAGAGGGTTTCCCAGTGGCGGTCGATCTTGCGGGGGTCTTCGCCGATGAGTAGGGGTTTGATGGTCGATTCGAGATAGGCCTCGAAGGCGCTGGAGCGTCGGGAGAGTTCGGCGACGCCGGTGATGCCCTTATCGGTGCGGACCTGTAGGATGGCTCTACCGATCTTGAGAGGCGTGATGTCGAAAGCGGTGATCTTCATGGATGGGTTTCCGTGGGGTTGGGGTGTGGATTTGGTTATTGGATTTTAGCGTAATGTCTGAACCGCAGATTACGCTGATTTTATTGATGGGCTGTGATTGCCCTTCCCCACTCCTCTCCGGATCGAGTCTGGGGCAGGCTGTGGCCGTCTCTCACGGAAAGGAGAGACCTTGGGTGTGCCCCCTTTGGCTTCGCCATTTCCCCCGAGAGCGGGGGAAACCCGCGCACCGCTGGATTCCCGCCTCCGCGGGAATGACGGAGGGTCGCCGGCATGACGGATGTTGGCGGGGATGGGGTATGATCCCCCTGCGAGCGGTGCTTCGCTTGCGTGCACCCTTTGTCCCCCGTATCGGAGTACGGGGCAGGCCCCGGGCATACCCCCGCGAACGGGGGAACCCGTCTCCGCCCATCCCCGGGCATGCCCCGCTCACATCGCTTCGCTCGTTCGCGCCCCTTTCGCACGGCGAAAGGGGCAAGGATGGGTTAGGCGGATTGTTTGGCTAGGGCGGCTTCGTTCATGTCGATGCCTAGGCCGGGTTTGTCGGTTAGGGTCATGACGCCGTTTTGGGGTAGGACGTGTTCGCCGTAGAGTTCGGCGACTTCGTCGAGTGGTGGTGCGAATTCGGTTGAGTATTCGTGGGGGCGGATGGCGTTCCCGATGGTGGCGTAGCAGTGGAGGGACGACATGGACTTGATGCCGGCGCTGGGGCAGTGGGGCATTAAAGGTTTGTTGTGGGTGGTGGCGAGGGCGAAGATCTTGAGGACCTCGGATGGACCGCTGGCGTTGAGGACGTCGGGTTGGAGGATGTCGGGGTTGCCGATCTGTATGATGTCTCGGAAGCGCCATCGGTCGTGCTCCTGTTCGCCGGTGGCGATGGCGACGTCTAGGGCGTCGACGACTTGGCGGAGTCCGGGAAGGTCGTAGTGGGGGAGCGGCTCTTCGAAGTGGTCGATGCGTCCGTAGTTCTCCATGGCGCGTCCTATCTGGATGGCGGTGGGTACGGAGTATCCGTTGTTGGCATCGAATCCGAGGTAGATGTCGTCGGGTAGGAAGTCCCTGACGAGTTTGAATATGGCGAGGTCGTTTGCGGGATTGGCGTCTTGCCGGAAATTCTTCCAGTCCATTCGGAGCTTGTATGCCTTGTATCCCTGGTCCCATCCGTCCATGACGTCGTCGAGCATCTGGTCGGGAGTCTTCTGCCATCCCCATCCGACGCTCCAATAGAGGGGGATTTCGAGGCGAGCTGCGCCGCCCATAAGCGTGTAGCAGGGGAGTCCGGTCTCTTTACCGAGGATGTCCCAGAGGGCGGTGTCGATGGCACCAACGGTATGTGGCGGAACCTTGGTGACGCGGTCTCCGTAGCCGAGGTACAGGGTCTCCCAGTGTCGGTTGATTTGCAGTGGGTCTTGGCCGACGAGGAGTGGTTTGATGGTCGATTCGAGGTATCCCTCGAAGGAGTCTGAATGTCGTGGGAGTTCGGCGTAGCCAGTGATGTCTTTGTCGGTGCGGACTTGGATTATGACTCTGCCGTTTAACAGGGGGGTGTATTCGACGTCTGTGATTTTCATTGGAGGGGATTTCCGTTGATTGTGTGGACGTGGTATTGGGATTTTAGCTCACAGGCGGGGTAGACGAGGTTATAAGAGAGATTCCTAAGGCTACGCTCGCGGAGGAAACACCCTCACCCATCGAAGAAGAGGGGATTGATTCTTACGCCTCGTGAAAGAGAGAGGGTTTAGATCGGCCGTTAGGCACCCCCTGTGTGCTCGCTGCGCTTGCACGCGTCCCCCTCGCTTCGCGAAGGGGAGGATTCGGGGTTAGACGTTCAGTTCGGCTCGGCGGTCTTGGAAGATTGAGGCTAGGTCTGGGTCTTCCATTTCGCTGGCTTCGTCTTGGTAGAGGTAACACTGCGCTTGTCGGTGCTGTTCAAGGCGGTAACCGGGTGGTTGCTCTTCGTTGCAGATGTCCATGACGTGCGGGCAACGGTCTGCGAACTTGCAGCCGAACATGGAGGAGAAGTCTTCGAAGCGCGGGGTGGGCGGTTCGTCGCCCATTTGTTGTCGGGATCGGGTTGGGGGATTGATTCGATTAGGAGTTGGGTATAAGGATGTTTGGGTTCGAGGATTACGCGTTCTACAGCGCCTGACTCGACTACCGAGCCTCGGTACATGACGAGGATGTTGTCGCTGATTTGGAGCGCGGTTGTGAGGTCGTGGGTGATGTAGATGACGGAGATGCCGATCTCGCGGTTTAGGCGTCGGATGGAGTCGAGGATGGTGGCTCTAAGGGAGGCGTCGACCATCGAGACGGGTTCGTCGGCGAGGATTAGACGTGGTTTGATTAGCAGGGCGCGGGCGACCATGATGCGTTGGCGCTGTCCGCCGCTGAGCTGGTGTGGGAAACGTCCCAAGGTATCGCCGGGCTGGAGACCTACCATTGCCAGGGCTTCTTCGATCATGGCGGTCTTGGCGGTTCTCGATGTCGCGAGTTTGAAGCGGTTGATGGGAGTTTCGAGAACGTGATCGACTTTGTAGAAGGGGTTGTAGGAGCCGAATGGGTCTTGATAGATGGATTGGACTTCTTGTTTGAACTTCCACGAATCTCCACGGGACAGCTTGGAGAAGTCGTTGCCGCGGTAGTACATCGTGCCGAAGGTGGGTTTGATGGTTCCCATGAGCAATCGCGCCAAGGTCGTCTTGCCGGAGCCGCTTTCGCCGGCGATGGTTGTGATCTTGGGTTCGTCCTCGTCGATTGATAGGGACACATCGTCGACCGCGACGATCGGCGGTTTGGTTGAAAAGGCTCCGCCACCGAATGTTCGGGTGACGTGGTCGAGTCGCATGAATTCGCTCAATTGGTCACCTCCTCGTCCCTCTGGATTCCGGCTTCTGCCGGAATGACGGTTTCATCGTATAGGTGACACGCCACGCCACGGCCGTCGATGGGTAGGAATGCCGGAACTTCTCGGAAGCAACGCTCGTGGACGGATGGGCAACGCGGGTTGAAGGAACAGCCGGGGGGTAGGTTCAGGAGGGCGGGTTGCATACCCGGTATGCCGACGAATTGTCGACTGATGTCGAACGACGGCAGGCTCTCGATTAGGAGCTGGGTGTAGGGATGTTTGGGGTCTTTGAACACGTCCGGTACGGAACCGACTTCGACGAGTTTTCCGGCGTACATGACGCCGATGGTGTCGGCGAATTGCGCGACCAGCCCCATGTCGTGACCTACGAGGAGAACCGCCGCTTCCAAGCCTTCTTGCAACCGTCCGAGGGTCTGCATGATTTGTCTTTGAACGACAACGTCGAGTGCGCTAGTGGGTTCGTCTGCGACGATGATGTTGGGGTCGAGCGAAATGGCGATGGCCATTGCGACGCGCTGCTTCATGCCGCCACTGAGTTCGTGTGGGTGCAGGCGAGCGACGTTCGGATCAAGTCCGACTCGGACCAGGAGTTCGTGGATACGCTCGTCCAATTCGGACTTGGAGGGCGGGCTCTCGCCGGTCATGACGTGGTCCAAAATGCCGTCGATGATCTGGTCGCCGACTCGCATTACGGGGTTCAAGGAGTTCATTGCGCCTTGGGGAACGAGGGCCATCTCGCGAAGGCGGATAGAACGAATCTCCCTCTCGGGCATATCGACGACGTCGCGGCCGTTGAGGTAGATGTGTCCTCCGGCGATGTGGCCCGGTTCGCGCGTCAAGCGCATGATGGCCATGGCAAGGGTGCTCTTGCCGCTGCCAGATTCGCCGACGAGCGCGAAGCGTTCACCCTGTTTCAAATTGAACGAGACGCCGTCGACCGCCTTTACAGTGCCGCGCGGCGTACCGTAGTAGACCTTGAGGTCTTCGACGCGGAGCGCGAATTCTTCGTCCCCAGGCGTATTTGAGGAACGTGTTTCTTGTTCGGTGGTAACCATTCTGGGGTTTTATCGCTGAGACTTATACCTGTCTGCGTAGTCTGGGGTTGGACCATTCGTCCAACCCGGCGGAGATGAGGAAGAGGCTAACGAAGATGATGACGATGAAGACCAGGGGGAAGAGCCACCACCACCACATGCCGAGTGTGATGGCACCAAACTGGATGACCCAGTAGACGGTCATTCCGAGGGACGGCGATGAGAAGTCGCCGAGGCCTAGTGCTTCGAGTCCGATGGATGCGAGTATGGCGCCGGCGACGGATGCGACGAAGCTGGCGGTGATGTATGGGATGAGGTTGGGCATCATTTCGCGGAAGATGATTGCGAGGCCGGACATGCCTGACTGTCGAGCGATCTCGACGTAGGGCTGCTCTCGCAATACGAGAACTTGAGAGCGTACGGTTCGTGATGAGAAGACCCATCCGACGGCCGCGAGACCTGCGCCCAACTGCCACCAAAGCAGTTCGGTCCCAAGCTGGATCCTGATGATTATGAGGACTAAGAGGCCGGGTATGGAGATACCGACGTCGGTTAGCAATCTGATTGCCACATCGGGCAAGCCGCGATAGTAGGCAGCAACGAAAGCTGTGACGGTACCAATGCCGACAGACAACAGCCCCGCGATGAGTCCGGTGCCGAGTGTTAGGGGGATGCCTCTCAGGTTGGTAGCGAGTAGATCGCGCGACTGTGTGTCGGTGCCCATGGGGTACTGGAAAAGCGTCGGCTTCTTATCGCCTTCAAGCTCTGCGATGTCCTCACACCACGTGCACCACGATGGTGGCAGGCGCTTATCTCCGACCGGTGCACCGCCGCTTACATAAGCATCCAACCGTGTGCGCTGCGATGGGTCATTGGTATGAGGTTCCAGCTGAGCGTAACCGAAGAGGCCGATGACGGTGAACAATAGGAGAGTGCCAAGCATGGCGAGTCCTACGATCAGCGAAGGGTTGCGCCGACCGTACAGAAAAATCGGTTCGATGCGCTCTTGGTAGAAGACTCCCCAACGCCGCCGGGCTAGGCGCGCGCGCGTGCCCATGGGAAGGTTTCTTGTACCGGTCGCTCTTGCCATATCAGTTCTGGGTATATTTGACCCGTGGATCGATCAGGGGATAGACCAAGTCGACCACCATCGTGGCCATAGCTAGCGAGATGATGATGGTCATCACAATCCCGGTTATCTGGAAGAAATCGGAAACTCTGATGGCGTAGAAGAGGGTGTTGCCGAGACCGGGGTACTGGAATAGCACCTCTACGAGAACGGCGCCGGTGAGCAGCGTGCCGAATGAGATAGCCAGACCAGTGACCTGTGGCAATAGGGCGTTGCGGATGGCGTAGCGGACGAATATCCGAGTGCCGTTGAGGCCTTTGGCATCGGCTTGGATCATGAAGTCCTCGCCTTGCGTGTTGATCATCATGCCTCTCATGCCGATGGCCCAAAAGCCGACCGCGGAGAAGAGGATTGCCAGTGCTGGTAGGATGGCGTGCCTCAAAACGTCAAGGACGAAGCCCAGGCTCCATTCCGGCAAATTACCGGGGCTGTAAGCGCCGAAGAAGGGCAACCAGTTAAGGATGATGGCGAAGACGAACATTAGCACTAGTCCGAGCATGTACTGGGGTATGGCGGACAAAGTGAGGAGAGGCATAAAGGCGTAGCTCAACCATCCGGGCGAACGTGACCAACCCAAAAGTGCGCCGGCGCCAGTGCCTAGAACGAAGGCCAGAAAGAGTGTGACGGTCATCAATCCGATGGACCAGACAATGGAGTCCAAGATGATTTCATTGACGGTTCTTGGGAAGTATGCGATGGAGTAACCGAAATCTAATCGGGCCAGGTCAGTTATGTAATTGATGTACTGCTCTTGGATAGGCAGATCGAGTCCGAGCCTCGCGGAGTACTCCTGCGCCATCTCATTCATGCCGGCCTGAACAGAGCCGCCGCGTTGTGCTTCTAGGAGTAGCTTTTCCTTTACCGGGTCTTGTCCGGTTAGACGGGGAAGGATGAAAATGACCGTCGCGGCAACCCAAACGGTTAGGAGGAAGAGTAGGAATCTCTGAACGATGAAGTTGCCGAAAAACGCGGATAGGAACGTCAAAACGGGGTTTTGACGTCCAACTAGCGCGGGCTTTCTCCGCGAGTTCGAGCTAGTTGCCAAAGAATCGTCGTCCAAAGTTCGTCAGGATGGCTGAAATGCCGGCAGCGACTCGTAACGTGGAGCGCCAAACCAACATCTCAAGCGATTGTATCTAGTTGGAAGGATATCTGCAAGTTTCGGGCACCTCCTGCGTTCTCGCTCCGCGAAGGGGATAGTTCTGGTGGAAAATCGATGGTTAAGAAAGGTTGACAATTGTCAACCTAGAGTACAGAATGGGTTATTGATCGTTGTCAAGCGATTCGGGGTTCGGCGCGCGGTTCGCTGTGCACCCGAAAACCGAAACGATTTTCGCTTGACGTGCAGATTAAAGAGATGAGGAAGATAGAACAATGAATCTCCCCGTTAAATTCGGGCGTTATGGTTTGTTGGCGATCCTCGCGAGCGTGATGGTGCTTGGCGTCGTTATCGCTTGTGGAGAGGAAGAGCCCACCGCTACACCCGTCCCGCCGACCGCGACCCCGGTTCCCCCGACCGCGACTCCTGAGCCTGAGCCCGAGCCTGAAGAAGAGGTGATGGAAGAGAAGATGGAAGAGCCAGGCGAGGCCATGGGCATGGTCTTTGACCCAGGCGATGTCGCTGAGGAAGACACTCTGAAGCTGTTCCACGGCGGTTCAGAGGGGCGCTTCATCGACCATGAACTCTGGAACCCTTACGCCATCGGTGCAAACCACCAGCAGGGTCCAAACCTGATCTTCGAGCCTCTCGCGTTCTTCTCGGCATTCGCTGACGAGGAGATCATGTGGCTGGCCGAGGACTACAGCTACAACGACGACTTCACTGAGCTCACGATTAACTGTCGCGAGGGCATCTCCTGGAGCGACGGTTCAGACTTTGACTGCGAAGACGTTGTCTACACCTTGAACACCTTGAAGGAACTCAAGGAACAGGTCCGCTGGGGTAAAGACGTTGACGCCGCGATGGACAACGCCGAACTGGTCGACAAGTACACCGCCAAGGTGAACCTGCTACGCCCAGACCCGCGCTTCTTCTTCCTGCTGACCTACAAGTTCGACATCGGTGTCTACATCGTTCCCGAGCACCACTACAACGGTCGCGACTGGACCACCTTTGGTGACTACAACCGCGACAATGGCTGGCCGCTCTCGACCGGTCCGTGGCAGGTAACGACCTCGACCGAGCAGAAGATCTTCGACCGCCGCGACTCGTGGTGGGGCGAAGGCGTTGCCGATTTGGGCGACTACGGTCGTCTGCCGCGTGTCAAGCGGATCATCTATATCCCTGGCGTGCCGCAGGAGCAGCGTGCCCAGGCTTTGATCAACGACCAGATCGATGGTGCCGCGATGACGACTCCGTCGCTGATCGCTGAGACTCTTGACCAGAACGAAGACCTTATTACGCACTCCGGTCGTGGCGAGCCTTACGGTTACGTCGACTGGTGGCCCGTATCTATCGCGTTCAACACGAGCGGTAAGTTCGGTCCGTACGACAACCCGGACGTTCGCTGGGCGATCTCGTTCTACCTTGACCGTGCGGAACTGCGTGAGCTGGCATACGACGGCGCGGCGGCCTTCAATCCGCTGACCATGCCGCAGTATCCTCCGCTCCAGCCGTACTTCGACATCGCAACCGAAGTCATGGAAGAGATTGGGCGCTCCACGCTCGACTACGATCCTGACCGCGGCGACGAGTTGATGGAAGGCGCGGGCTTCACGAAGAACTCCGATGGCATGTGGGAAGACTCTGGTGGCAACACAGTCAACTGTGAAATCGTCGGTTTCAACCCATGGGTTGACCTTGGACCCGCAGTTGCACAGCAGCTAGTGAACCACGGCATCCAGGCCGACTACGGTCAGCCGACCGATGCTTCGAGCCGAATGGCAGAGGGTAACTTCGAGTGCCTGATGTTCGGACACGGCGGTTCAGTCCGTGACCCGTACTTCACGATGAAGCTCTACCAGTCATCGTCCGTGAACATTCCGGGCGGTCACCAGGTGAACTTCTACCACTGGGAAAACGAAGAGTGGGACGAGTTGACGGACGAGGTTGCGAAGACTTCGCCTGACAACACGGCCGAGATGTACGATCTCTGGCGGCAGGCGGCGACGATCTGGCTGACCGAGTTGCCGGACGTTCCGATCTTGGAGTTCTACCACCGGATCATCATGAACACGGCGCGCTGGGATGGCTGGCCGCAGGGCGACGCCTCTCAGGGTGCGCTTGACGTGACTGGTTACGTTAACGAGGCGTGGTGGCACCTGACTTGGTCGCTGGTGATTCACATGCTTGAGCCGGCGAGCTAAAGCGAATTGAGTTGAATCGGTTGCCCAGCCAGAATGGCGCGGGTAGCCGAACAGCCCGATGAAATTAGAAGCGGCCGGGTCTGGGAAACCAGACCCGGCCGCTTCTGCGCGTTGTTGTCTGAACCGCTGATTACGCCGATTGGAGAGATGGGCTGTGATTTTGATGGAGATGCGCTAGGATAGCTTTAATCTACCTGTGCTAGATCGGAGCCGGATCATGTTAATCAATGCAAAATCGATCTTCGTTTCAATGTTGGTTTTGACGGTCGCCAGTTTCGTGATCGGTTGTGGCAGTGCAAGTGATGAACCAGGGGATGGGGGGGACGGCGAATCTGCGGTTGCGGCGGTGGATGAAAACGCAGTTGTGACGATCGGGGATAGGGCGGAGCTACGTGCTTCTACGAGGCCGGGCAGCGTGTTCACAATCGATGATTTCATCGAAGCGGGTTGGAAGAAGAATAAGGAGTGGCCGCTGGATACTCTTCCAGAGGCGACTGGCGCCTACTTTGGCTTCTATAACCGCAAGGACATCGAGATACGGGTTTACCCGTCGCACGATGTAGCCATGGCTGCCGGTAGGGAGTCTGCGGAGATGGCGATCGAGACTGAAAAGCTGTCGGGTAGAGGTGCGGGATTTTCGAGTGTGACTTTGTATGGTGCGTACGTGGTAGCTGGGAACACGGTGATGCTGTGTGAGATCTCGGTTACTGACTGCACTGATCTTCTAGACCAGATCGCGCAATGAAGCGATTTTTCGGGCATACCCCGCTCGCTTCGCTCGCGCCCCTTTCGTCGCACGAAAGGGCCGAGCGTGTTCTGCAGGCTTGGTTTGCGGTTGTTGTCCCTATCGTAGTTGCGGTAGTGTTCGCATGTGGTGGTGATGCTTCCGAGGACGGTGTGGCCGATACGACAGAAGTGATTGATGAGACGGGGATTAACGTGATAGGTGACCGTCCAGAGATAAGTGCTTGGACGCGACCGAACCGGGAATTTGGCTACGAAGAGTTCACTGAGGCCGGTTGGAAGCAGCACCAGATCTATGAGGTCGACACGTTGCCTAACGCCCTTGAGGCTCGTTATGGTTTCTACAATCGGCGGGATGTTGAGATTCGCCGATATCCATCACATGAAGCCGCGATGAACGACGGGACGGCTTCTGCGGAGGAGGCGTTGGACCGCACAGTTCACGATGGATCGGGGTTCGCGAGTCGGCGGGTGTACGGGGGATATCTGGTTGCTGGGAACCTAGTCATGATGTGTGAAGTATCGACCGACGATTGCATCGAGTTGATCGAGGCGACGGAGGGTGGGGAGTGATCAGGTTCCCCTGCCCCTCTGGATTCCGGCTTCCGCCGGAATGACGCTGGCGGGGCTGGATTCCCGCCTGCGCGGGAATGACGGTGCCAGAGTTGGAATGACGGTACCGGAGCGGGAATGACGGTACCGGAGCGGGAATGACGGTACCGGAGCGGGAATGACGGGCCCCGCCACCCGTCCGCGCATACCCCGCTCACTGCGTTCGCGCCCCTTTCACGTCGTGAAAGGGGCTAGTTACAACTCATGGATCCGCTATGGCAGTTGTTCGAGGAGGTTGTCGCAGTTGTCGATGGACTGTTTGCTTTCGAGGCCTTCGCACATGAGGATCATATTGCCGACGACTACGTAGTCCCAGTAGCGGGGGGAGTAGGCGCAGCCTGAGTGGGGGGTGTCGGCGTCACGGCTGCAACGTCGTCGGTCTTTGGCGCCTTCTTCCCAGATCACATCGTCTCCGATGACTACTGCGTCATCGCCGGTTACGTGTTCGACGTAGGGTATGCCTTCGTCCAAAAGAGTTTGGTGGTCGGGGTAGAAGCGGACCTCGTAATCGAGGCGGTTATAGATGACCCGCCAAGCAGCATCGGCTCCGGGCAGATCTTCGACATCGTAGTCCTTGTTTGCCTTGACGCCCGCGGTCTTCAGGTCATCGATCGAGTAGGTGCCTTCGGTGCTTCGTATGCGGGGATCCCCGCCGCTTCCTTCTGCCGGAGCGCCGCCGCTATCGCCAGTGTCGGAACCACAAGCGGTGGCAGCAGTGATGACCATCGTGATGGCCAAAGAAAGCAGGATCGCCAAAGTGTAGATTGAGCGAAGTGATGTTGCGTTCCTTGTCATACCGTCCTCGATGTCGGTCGATATCAGTTCTGCAGGGCGGCGTGAAGTGCTTCGCAGTTTTGCAAAGCGGTTTCGGAGTCCCTGCCTTGGCATAGTAGCACCAAATTGCCAGCGACCACGTAGTCGCCGTATTTTGCGATGTTGCATCTGCCGGAATCGTGCGAACCGCGGGTGTTCGCGGCACATGCGGCGAAGGAAGGTGACGCGACGCCGAAAGCGATGTAGCAAATGAACCGAGCGCCCCCTTTGTCCTTCGGACATTTCCCCCGTGAACGGGGGAAACCGAGTAGACCTCGTATTGAGGCGCTGTTGGATCTCACTGCGATTGCAGGGCTTCCATCAATGCGTTGCAGTTGGCGAGGGAGATCTCGGAGTTTTTACCTTGGCAAAGCAGCACCATGTTGCCGGCGATGACGTAGTCGCCATATTTGGCGTTGTCGCATTTGCCGGAGTGGTGAGAGCCGCGGGTGTTGCCAGAGCATGCACGCCGTTGGACGAGTCCCTCATCCCACCGCTGAGTGTCTTTGGCGATCACTGCGTCTGGGCCGGTTGCCTCGTCGGCGAAGTCGACACCGACGGTGATGGCGGTTTCGTGATCGGGGTAGAAGCGGGCTTCGAACTCCTGACGATCGTATGGGTCAGGGCCGAAGAAGCCGTATACGGCGTCAGTCGCTTCGTCCAATCCTTCGACCTTGTAGTTCTTGCTCTTCTTGTAGTTGGGGGTGTTGATGAGGTCGTCGACCGTGTATACGGCATCGGTCGAAATTATCTCGACGCCGGGCGGGCCGCTTGAGACATCTTCAACCGCGGCGGCGACACCGCCACCATCGCCGCCACTGGCATCGCCGTTCTCGACGTTACTTTCGGCGCTACCGCAAGCCATCGCGAAGGCTATAACGGACAACATCGCAATCAGCCCGAATTTCCGCAATCCGAGCATCGGTACTCTTTTTAGCATCATCTCTTCGTGCTCCTGAACATAGGGGGCTACCGCAATTGGGGCTTCACGGTAATTTTGACGCATGCGTGTATGTTTCTAAATATGTTATCAAGTTGTGGATTTGAACTGTGATTTGTGTGATTTTCGTGATGGGCGATGATTTTGTCCCGCCTCGATGCCTGCATACCCGCTTTTGTCGTCAGTCGTTTTGGGTTCGCTCCCCCTTTGTCCTTCAGACATTTCCCCCGCTAGCGGGGGGAACCCTGATGCTCTGGATACCTGCCTGCGCGGGTATGACGAAAGGGACGCGGGTATGACGAGGGTCGCGGCGGGAAGCGGGCATACCCCGCTCACATCGCTTCGCTCGTTCGCGCCCCTTTCGTTGGGCGAAAGGGGCGGTTGGGTTCAGCGATTGTCTAGTGCTTCGATAAGCGCGGTGCAACGATCCCATGCTTCGGCATCGTCGCGGCCCTCGCAGAGTACGACCATGTTTGCATAGATAGCGTAGGTACCGTATCTCGGTCTTGGTGTGCCTCGGAAGTCGAATACCGTTCGACGGTCTCTGACACCTTCTTTGTACACCGCGTCATCGGCATCGAGAATTGCGCCTTCGCCGCTACCTTCTTCGGCCGGTTCAGGTCCAAGTTCTGTTGCGGAGGTATGGGATTTATAGAACCGGGCTTCGTATTGAATGGGGATATCGTTGACACGCCAGAAGAAGACGCGATTGGCGACGGCTCCGGGGAGGTCTGTAACGTCGTACTTCTTCCCGGATTTCAAGCCGAGGGAGATCAGATCGTCACCTGACAGCGTTACGTCACGGGCCAATATCTTGGTATTGGCTTCAACCTGCGAAGTGTCCGCGGCACCATCGCCGCTCCCGTCTCCATCGCTGGATCCGCAAGCTATTGACAACGCGGTCAATACCAATGCGGCGGAAGCGAGGGTTTTGAATATGCCGATCAATTCGCCGTCGTTGTGCTTCCGATCTTCAGCGACTATCAAGAGCCTCGATCAGCGCGGAACATCGATTCCATCCCTCAGCATCGTCCTTGCCTTCGCACAGAACGACCATGTTGCCGTATATCCCGTATGCGCCGTACTTCGGTTTCAGCACTGAATTTGGGTATTTGAAAACCTTCCTGCGATCTCGGATACCCTCTTTGTAAACCGCTTCATCCTCATCAATGATGGCGTCTTCGCCGCTTCCTTCTTCCGCGGGGGCAGTGCCCTGGGTTACCGCATCTTGATGAGTCTCGTAAAAGCGGGCTTCGTACTCGACGGCGATGTTGTCTACACGCCAGTAGAGGAGACGTGCCTCAACACCGCCGGGCAACGTTGAGACATCATACGTCTTGCCGGATTTCATGCCTAGTGCTACCAGATCGTCGCCTGACAGCATTGTCTCGCGGTCGAAAACTCTGGTATCGGTCTCTGGCTCGGAACTGGTTGAGCTATCGCCTGCGTTCCCATCGCTGGAGCCGCAACCGATCGCCAGCGCGGTCAACAGGAGCGTAAGCGCGGTGAAAGCGAGACGTTTGAAGATGGTGCTCAATTGTCTGCCGATTCGCTTAGCGCGGTTGCCAATTCTTCGCACCTCTCAAGCGCCTGTTCGCCTGCTGCTCCGGCGCACAGCATGACGATATTTCCGTAGATTGCGTATCCGCCGTAACGAGGACCTGTGCCGCTGCGGGCACCGCCACCGATGCCGGAGCCGACGATCATGCGACGGTCTTTGACGCCTTCTTTGTAGGTTGCCTCGTCCTCATCGAGGACTGCGTCGGCGCCAGACCCTTCTTCCGCCAGGGCAGTGCCAAGATCGACTGCATCGGCGTGGTTTGCATAGAAGCGTACTTCGTAGTCGATGGGGTCTCCAGATGCGATACGCCAGAATCCGAATATCGCGTCGCTTGCGCCGGGCAGGCCGTCGAGATCGTAGCTGCGCGCTTTTTTGAAGCCGATCGCGCTCAGATCGTCGGGGTCAAAGGTCATCTCGATATCCATGACCTGTTGGAAGCCCTGTTGGGCGGTACTGTCTCCGGCATTGTCGGCGGAGCCGCAGGCGATCAATAACGCGGACGCGAACATGACTCCTAAGACGGCGGAGACAAGGCGGAATTTGTAGCTGACGACGTGCATCTCTTGGCTTGGATTTTGTCTGTGTGAATGATAACCAATATCGGATGGTCAGGGCATCCCTCTGCCCCTTCCCTCTGGATACCCGCCTGCGCGGGTATGACGAGAGGGGCGCGTGTATGACGGGATAGCGTGCAGATATAGACTTGAACTGTGGGGCTGTAGCTCAGTGGGAGAGCGCCTGCTTTGCAAGCAGGAAGTCACGGGTTCGAATCCCGTCAGCTCCACCAGGCTTGACGAAATCAAGAACTTTCAGCTTGACCGTCGTGCTGGACCTGTAACCCTGCCTCTTCTTGAAACTTCTGGCGATGTCCGACTAGCCGGTAGGATCAGCCGCGACCCGCACTGTGGCGCAGACCTACGCGGACGTGGGCAATTCGGCCCTTTGATCGTCCTATCCGCTAAACCGTCACGCCGACTGCTTAAGGTGTTACCGACATATCAATCAGCCTCTGCAGTCACGATCGTTGCGATGTTGGCCAGTAGCCATGCGGATGCAGCACACAACTGCAACCAATCCCCAGTGGACCCGATGCCGGTAGTCAGCAAGCTGCCTATCCAGCATAGGCTGGCCGTCGTTTGCCCGAGCCATTTGATGCTCCGCGCCTTGGCTAGTCGGCTTCGCACCACGCCTGACGTGGCGGCACTTCCGTCGTTTCTCGTCAACATACGCACTCCTCGCCACAGTTGGATAGGTCATCGAGGTACATGCCCCAACTGCGATACGCTTCCAATGCTTCCGCGGGCAGACCCAACGAGGTCGCAATCGCTTTGGCGACAACGGCGAATCGTTGCCGATATTTGAAGATAAAACAGAAGACTTGCTTGTCGTGGCGAACGGCGGGGCCGCAGAGATAAATTCCCGGCACGATGGTCGATTCATCGTGTTCGCTCAGAAGCAGAGAGCCATCTTCGCGCCGTTCAAACAGATCTGCGACTAGTTTTTGACTCCCCTCGAATCCACCTGCAAATAGTGGCGGCACGCTGGTTTGATACCGAGCCCCTTCATGAGTCGTGACTTGATACATGTCGTCGACGTGAGTGACCGATGCGATAGTTGTGTGCGGGTACAGTTCAACTTGCTTGAAAAACCGGTTGTCACGTACCCGTTCGAGCGTAAAGGGGGAAAGCGCGACACTAGGATCGGAGCTATCGTCCACCCAAGGGCGATTCTCGTCGAACACCCGCACGCGTTTACCGCGACACGCTAGGTGATATGCCACGTCAACACCACTTTCGTATCCACCCACAACGATGAAATCGTCACCTTCAAGCTCGTGGTAGCTGGCGATGGTCGCGGTGTGGCGGCACAATTCGCTACCGACAAACCCATTTAAGCGCGGGTATTGAAACTCGCCGGCGGCCCAAATGACGTGCTTGGCTCGCAAGGTCTCGTCGGGCGTATCGATGTGAAAGCCGTCGTCAGCCTTTGTTACCTGCACCACGTCGGTATTTGGGCGAATAGGCAATCGGAAGATTCGTGCAACTAACTGCAAATACTTCGCGTATTCTTCACCCGTCGGATGCTCGACCTCCAAGCTGAACCCGGGCGAAGTTTTAATCGCGATCGAGTTCAAATCGAGCATGCCAATCGAATTTGTTGGGAACGAGGGCGTGATGAAGCGAGTCTCGGCCGGCCATGATGCGAACGATGCGCCGACCGTATGACGATCGCAAATCACGAAGTTCTCAATGCCGGCATGCCTTAGAGCCACCCCAACGCCGACGCCTGCGGCACCGGCGCCGACGACCACTACGTCATGGACGATTTCACTCCTCTCGGTCACGATCATGCAGATTTCTCCTATCGACTATCAAATCGGGCATTTTTCGAACTGCTGCCGCATGCTCTGCTCATTGAGGTTACGGCTGACTATCTATTGAGACATAGTATCATTACTGGCGCTGTCAACCGAGCAAATTGACTCACAACTATCGCCGCCGAAGGGGATGTCATCGCCTCGTAAGTGCTGTTGGTGGAAGTTGGCATGACGCGAGGCGGAATGAAAGAGTATTTGTGCCAGCCTGTTGCCGAGGCACCGCCCGATACTTGAGCGCAGAGCGGGGGAGGCTACATCATCGGGAGGGTCGGGGATGGATGTTGACCGAGGAGACCATCACTGAGTTGCGTTTCTGACTGATGCAGCTGCTGTGCCGACTGTCGATGAGCTTTCATTGCAGCTGTCGCGCCACCACGCCTCCGCCATTCGTCGCCAGAAGTTCCACGGCGCGGACATCATCACGGTTCAGGTTGAGGGAAGTGGTGTATGCCGCCCTGCGTCTCGCTTGGCTCGTGGCGTCCCCCTTTGCTGACGGAAAAAGGGGAGGCTGAGGTTAGCTGTTGTCCCGATGCTTATTGATCAGGGATGAGATGCGTTGGTCGACTTGTCCGTCGAAGTCTCGGCCAGCGTCTGATAGGGCGATGCCGAGGTGGGTTTCGCGGAGCAGCTGTTCGTACTCGGCGGATTGACCGTAGCTAATTTCGAGTTCCGCGAATAAGGTGTCGAGCGTGTCTTTTTGGAACATCGTTGTCAGTGAATTGGTGGTTGTTGGTTCAGCGGTCACCCTCACCCTAACCCTCTCCCATCAAGGGAGAGGGGATTCCGGAGACATCATTCGTCGGTGCGCGACACTCCAGCTTCTACGATGCGTTTAAGTTCGCTGGCGAATTCTAGTGCTTCTTCGGCGTCGGTTGTTCCGTTCTTTTCGAGCTTTTCTTTGAATTGTTTGAAGAGGTGTTCCTCTTTAGTTCCGTGTGGGATTTCGAACTCTTGACGCGTGAAGTGGGGTAACTTTCCAGGGCCGAAGTAGCCTTTACCCCTTAGTTCGTAACCCTCAAGGTTCGGCGTGCCTTTGCCGAGGATTTCGCCGGTCTCGATGTAGTGCTCCATCACGGGTTTCATGCCGTAGCGCTGGACCGGGCAGACCTTCATGCAGACGGCGCAACCTTCGTAGGTAACCATCACTGGTCGGCAACGGTCGTAGACCAGCTTGTTCTTCTTGACGCCGCGGTACCACACCTTTTCACGTAGAAGGGCGCGTGCAGGGCATCGGACGACGCAGACCTGGCATTCTTCGCAGAACTTGTTGATGCCGTAGTCGACTGGCTCGTCGTGAACGACCGGTGCATCGGTGGTGATGAGCATCAAACGCGCCCGCGAGCCAAAGTGCGGGGAGAGCAGTTGGCCGTTCGCGCCAAGCTGACCGAGGCCCGCCTCGACGAACAACGGGATGAATGCGCCGCTGTTGTCGTTGGGGCTGTGCACTTGGGCGTGGTAGCCGAGGGAGCGGATATGCTCTGCGAGATCGAGCGCCAAAGCACCGGCGATCTCGTAGGTGCCGAAGTGTGCGAACTCCGCTTCCAAACTAGGGATGGTCTGGGTTTGCCAATAGTCCTGCTCCAGCGCCAAGCAGATCGCGTGGTTGAATTTGGCCCAGCCCCTCTTGCTCTGGTACGTGTATCTGCGGTCGTACCTCGTGAAACCGACTTCGCCGAATCCCAACTCACGGGCTTTGTCTCGGATGTCAGTGGTCACGTCGTGCTCGGGGTCAGGCTCGGCGGTTGGTTCGATATCGCCGGAAACCCATGCCGCTTCGATGAGCGGCTCGCTGACTTCGTCATGTTTCTTACGGTAGTCGTAGACCTCTTTTATGTAGACGGTCCAACCCCACTCGCGGTCAGCGGCTTTTTCGATGGTCTGGGACTCGATCGGGTATTCGCGGCTGTAGTAGGAGACATCGCCGTCGATGGTGGGCGATCCCGGGGTGGTTACCAGATCTTCCGCGACAGGGATCGCCGTTTCCGGGTCGCCATGCTTGCGTCCCGGCCTGGTTACGACGTGATTTACTGACTTGGCCATCTTCAAACCTTTTCTTTGCAGGCGCGCATACGCGCGCTTTGGGGCGCATTATAGCGTGTCGCGCACATCGAATCCCGTCTGTACAGCGAAATCGTTGCAAAGATGGGACTCAAATGTCGTGAAACGTTTTTTGAACTGTGATTGCGATGGTTTTGGATGATGTGCTGTGATCCCTTCCCCAACCCTGCGCATACCCCCTAACCCCCTTTCGTCTAGATGCGCATACCCCCTAACCCCCTTTCGTCTGTACGAAAGGGGGGAGTCTGAATCAAGCGAGACTTTGTTTCACCCCGCATATAATGACGTTCAAAATTGCCTGTGTCGAAATGGGTGGCGCTTCGAAGCGTTGCCAATTCAGAGAAAGAGAAACCCGATGCTGAGATTCACCGAGGAAATCATCCTGCTGTTGTTGAACGACGATGATGGGCGTTTCGCGCGGTTGCCGAATGTTTCGTTGGACTACGCGCTGGCAGGTGGAGTTCTGATGGATCTGGCTTTGGAGAATCGCATCGACACTGACTTGGACAACCTCATTCTTATCGACGAAACCCCGACTGGTGACTCGCTGTTGGATCCGACGCTGGCGGATATCGCGGAAGTGGGAGGAAACGATGCGCGGTTCTGGGTGGAGCGCACCGCTGTCAAGGCGTTGGAGTTGCGCGAAGAGGCTCTGCGAAGGCTAATCGAACAGGGAATTTTGGAGCAGGTTGATGATCGTTTCATGTGGGTGATCAAGTCGAGGCGATATCCGACGATCGACGGTCAAGCGCAACGCGAAGTCAAGCTGCGCATCATGGGAGTCTTGTTCAGTGACGAGATACCGGATCCGCGCGACATCGTCATTATCTGTCTCGCTGACGCATGCGGGATATTCAAGACGCTGCTGTCTTCACAGGAGTTGGAATCTGTCACGCCTCGTATCGATCAGGTCAAGCGTCTGGACCTGATCGGTCAAGCGATGACACAAGCGATCCAAGACATCGAACTCACATTGGCCGCCGCTTTGCAGCCGCACATGTACTGAGATCAAGACTCGGGACGCCAGCTGAGGACCTTTTGAAGGTTGGTGAAGTATTCGGCGAAGGCTTGACGTCCTGCCACGGTCGCTTGAATCCACGTCCTAGGTTTCTGGTTGTGGAACTCTTTGGTGACGTTTAGATAGTCGGCGTTTTCAAGTTTCCGTAGATGGGTCGTCAGATTCCCACCGGTTAGATCCAAGGACTTTTGCACGAATCCGTACGTCACGCGGTCGGATTCGGGGATGGAGACGAGCATCGTCATGATCCTCAACCTCACCGGCTGATGGATGATCTCGTCGAGAACGAGAGGCTCTTGGGTCATGCGACGTCGCTCTTCCGAAGCCAGAACGCGCCACCTAGGACCACTGCCAGCATAGATACTGCGGTCACTGCTGCCGCGATGTCGCCCAAAAGGTAGTCGGGGATGAAGTACGCGGCTGCGATTCCCACACCGACGACTGCAAGCGCGGGACGGTGCATGATTCCGAATAGCGTGTATCCAAGGGCGATGATACCGATGGCGACACCAGGGATGCTGGAGGCTGTGTCGTCGTTCCATAGGCCGGCCGCGCCCGGAATCAGAAAAGCTGCGGCGACTACGACGATCCAGAATGCGAACACACGAAGTCCCGCGCTCCGAGCCGCGTCGCCGTCGGATTGGCTCTTGCTCGCGCGGTGTCCGATGATACTGCTGGCAACGATGCCTATCGCGACCATAGCCAACCAAAACGGAGCGAAGATCCACGGACTTCGATCAACAAAGTCACTAGCGAGTGACATGATCGCGAATTGGCCGAGATAGCTAAGGGCCATGAGTCCGCCCCACATGAGCAGGATGGTGTCCATTCCCGCAAGGTACATGGAACTGCGCGACTGATCCATGGTGTCATGGATGGTTTGCCAACTGTTTTCGGGTGAGATGTCGTCGCGAGGTTGCATGTGGTTCTCCTTTTAGCTTTCCTGTATGCGGGCCTGTGTAGCTCAGGGGAATTCGGTTGGTGGATCGGGAATACCGGTTCGATCCGACTTCGAGGATTTGACTTGATATCCAAGTGACCTCTTTGTAAGATTATATTACAAACTAGTTTGTATTACAAACTAACACGCAGAAAGAGGAACGTAAGTGAAGGCTTCGACATCTATTGCGTTGCAGGTTGCATCGCTCCGAAAGACCTACGGCGACGTTAAGGCCGTTGACGGCGTGAGTTTTGAGGTTGAACGAGGCAGCGTGTTCGGCGTGATCGGCCCGAATGGTGCGGGTAAGACTACAACGATCGAGTGTCTTGAAGGTTTGCGACGCCCAGACAGCGGATCGGTGCGCGTCGCGGACTTCGATCCAGTGGCTGATCGCGATCGAGTCGTTCACAAGGTAGGAGTTCAGTTGCAGGACGTAGGCATACCGCCACGTATGAAAACGCGGGAGGCTTTGAAGTTGTTCGCCACGCTGTATGAGGCGTCGATACCTTTGTCGGAATTGACTGTCGAGTTGGGGCTTGAAGAGTGTCTTTCGAAGTCGTATGGTTCACTGTCTGGTGGACAGAAACGGCGTGTCAACATCGCACTTGCGCTGGTCGGCAAACCAGAGATTCTGTTCTTAGACGAGCCTACTACGGGGCTTGACCCCGAATCTCGCTTGTGGTTCTGGGACTACATCAGGCGGCAAAACGCCTTGGGGATGACAGTTATTGTGTCGACGCACTATCTGGAAGAGGCGCAAGAATATTGCGACGTAGTGATGTTGATGAGTGAGGGCAGGGTGTTGGTCTGCGGGACGCCGGACCAGATAGTTGCCGATTCAGGGCTGTCGGTGCGCGTTGTGTTGCCGCGATCGATCGTCGAAGCGGTAGGCGATGACAACTTGAAGGCGCTACCGGGCGTCGCCCATATTCGAAAAACTGAGACGCTCTACTACGTTTACGGAGACGAGAAGGTAATCACGGGCGTGACGGAATGCCTTAGCGATCGCGGGATTTCCCCTGGCTTGCTAGAGACGAGACCGGTAGATCTGAATGATGTCTATTTCTTTGCTGTCGGCAAAGAGTACCCGGAAGGAGGACGAAATTGAATCTCAATACTGCGCGTTTGTTGCTCTATAGCGAATTGCTTCTGGCCCTGCGCGAGCCGGCGGTTGTTTTCACATCGCTGGTACTGCCTCTTGCAGTCTTTCTGGCATTGGGCTTTTCTGTGGGCAGCATGGAGATTCCGGTGGAGACGGCAACAGGAGGCACTGAGACTTTCCACGTTCGAGATGTGCTGTTGGCTGGCAACATTGCTTGGGTGACGGCGATTTTCGGAATCGTCTCTTTGCCGCAGTTCTTAGTGGAGTATCGGCAACACGGAGTATTTCGGCGATACCGTGTCACACCAATGCCGTCTTACATGCTGATCTTGGCGCCATTGATAGTAGGCGGAGCAGTCATCGTTCTGTCTTTGGCCGTCATGCTAATCGTGGGTGAATTGGTGTTTGACGTACGATTCGCGGGCGATGTGGCGATGGTCGTACTGGCGATATTGACGTCGTATATCTCGTTTGCGACTGTTGGTGCTATGATCACCGCTCGGGTGCGCAACGTCAAGACGGCGTTGGGTTTGGGTTTCTTAGTGTTCGCGCCGATGTTCGTACTGAGCGGGTCATTCGGTCCACGCGAAACGTTCCCCGAAGTTCTCCGAGCAGTAGGTGATTGGTTGCCGCTGACTCACGCATACGACTTGCTTACGTTCCTGTGGCTGGGCGCCGATTGGGATGTCGAAACGACCATCGGATTGCCGATCTGGGTCTCTTTTACATACCTCGGTGCTATAGCAGCGGTGTGTTTTGTAGCGAGTGCGCGGATGTTTCGGTGGGAATGACGTCTGATAAACAGTACGTTACCGTTTCTGCATCGGCGTTCTGTTAGGTGCTTAGTTCCGTCGCTCGCGCGATTTGATGGCGACTAGGACTTCGTCGACGGACATTCGTCCGACGGGGCCGGAGGCGTACATGGAGCCGAAGACCACGCCGCCGCGAGAGATGAGGAGTTCGACGGGTTGCATGTAGCGGCCGTGGTGATCGGTTGTCCACCATCCGCCGAGGGGTTCGAACTCGGTTTCGTTGATGTTGTATGCGACTGGGAATGTGAGTCCGAGGTCGTCGCGCATTGCTTTGACTTCGTCTTGAGTTCCGACGGTTGCGGCGATGATGTCAGCACCGAGTGCTTGGAGTTCGTCTAGTCGTTCTTGGTAGCTGCCTAGCTGCCTTCGGCAGTAGCTTCACCAGGCGCCGCGGAAGAAGAGGAGGGCGAGGTAACGTGATGACATGCCGCGGGGCAGGTCGAGTTCATCACCATCGACGAGCTTGAAGTTGAGTTGCGGCAGGCGGTCGCCTTGTTGGAGTTTTTCGGGCATTGACGATATACGCGGGTTAGTCGTGGTTGGTATAGCGGGTGCTAGGGATTATAGCGCGACATTTAAGTTGCTTCCACGGTGCGGCTGGCTTAGTCTTCGCGTTTGGTTTCGAGTCCGAGTATTTCGAGCGCAACTACTTTTGCGCTTTCCAGATCGTCGACGAGGTGTTCTTCCGGAACCTTGTCGATAGCGTTGAGGGCGCGCAGAGCGGTTTCTGGGACTCCGCCGAGTCCCGCGAGTATGCATTTTGTGTTTTCGGTGATAGCGACGTCGATCATCTGCTCAACGACCAATGCCGCGCTGTCGTCGATATAAACGGTATCGGTAAAGTCGAGAATCATGACTTCGTGTTCACGGATGTCTTCGCTGATAGTGGTGATAAGTCGGCTAGACGATGAGACTGTGAAGCTCCCCCTCAAGGCGATGACTCCGACTCGTGCCGAGAACATATCGATCGATTGGGCGGCTTTGTATCCGGTGAAGAATACTTGGTCGAGGATAGGTACTGAGACGACGCTGTCGAGTTCGAGGCGTTCGAGTTGTTTGGCGGTCGCCATCCCGGCGGCGATGAGGCCGATGGCGACTGCGGTTACGAGGTCGAGGAACACCGTTAAAAACATGGTGATGACCATGACGATGAGGTGTTCGCGTTGGACGCGATGGATGCGGGTGATGAATCGCCAGTCGATAATGTCCCAACCCACCTTAAGGAGAATGCCGGCCAATACGGCGTGTGGGATGTTTTCGACGTATCTTCCGATTCCGAGTACCAGAGCGAGGAGGATTGAGGCGTAGATGACACCGGATATTGGGGTTCTCCCGCCGCCGCGAAGGTTGACCACGGTGCCGAGAGTTGCGCCTGAACCGGGGAGTCCGCCAATGAATCCGGCGATGGTGTTACCGATGCCTTGCCCGACGAGTTCCTTGTTGGCGTTGTGCCGCGTACGTGTCATCGAGTCGGCGATGAGCGAAGTCAGGAGACTATCGATGGAACCGAGTAAGGCGATGATGAGGGCGGGTTGTACGGCCTTCACGAGGAAATCGCCGGAGATTTGCGGTATGTGAAGGCTTGGCAGTCCGGACGGTACTTCGCCAATGACGGGAGCGCTGGTGAGCCATAGAACGCCAAGTAAAGAGCCGGTGACTAGTGCGGCGAGAGTAGAAGGAAAGTATCGATGCAGTTTTTCTGGCCATAGTATGCCTACTGCCAGAGTAGCGACGGCAATGGTCAAGGCTCCGAAATGGACGTTGGGTATCGCATCAGGTATGGCGCGGATGGCGCCGACGGGTCCGCCGGAGACGCCTTCAGCACCGACGAATGGGAGGATTTGAAGGATGATGATTATCACGCCGATGCCGGACATGAACCCGGAGATGACGGAGTATGGCGTGTATGCGACGAATCGTCCGATTTTGAGGACGCCGAGGAGGATCTGGATAATGCCGGCTAGGACAACAATGCCGAAAGCCTCGCCGAGGTTGTCAGGTCCGGCGAGGGTTACGGCGGTGGCCATAGCGACGGTCATGGGACCGGTAGGTCCGGAGATCTGAGATTTGGTACCGCCAAATACAGCGGCGAAGAATCCTACAGCGATAGCGCCGTATATACCGGCGATGGCGCCGAGACCTGATGCGACGCCAAATGCGATAGCGACGGGGAGTCCAACGACGGTTGCGGTGAGTCCGCCGAAGATATCTCCTTTTAGGGTTTTCAGATCGTAATTGAAACTGAATCTTTTCACGACATGTTCCAATTACGCCCCCTGTTAACTACAGATTCCCCTCAATTATGTGGAGTTATTTTACGCGGCATGATTCAAAGTTGCGTAGAGACAATCGTCACAATTTCTTGTAAAAGCGTAAGCATTTTGGGTTTTCTCGGTGCTCAGTACGCCGCATGGATGGCAACTGATCCGATGTGTCAGAAACCTAGACTATGGTATATTTCAGTACATGCGACATTGAGGATCGTGAAGTGAAGCAGAGAAGGGTAGAAACGACGCTGCGCCCCATGTGGGAGGTCGAAATTAATGGCTGACCGTATATTGGACCGTATAGATGCTCCTAGCGATCTGAAAGATCTGGGCTATGAGGAGCTAGAGCAGGTCGCACAAGAGGCTCGAGACACCATTATCTCGGTCATCACCGAGCGCGGCGGTCATCTCGCTTCCAATCTAGGTGTGGTTGAGTTGACGTTGGCGCTGCACAGGGTGTTTGAGAGCCCGAAAGACAGCATGGTGTGGGACACAACCAACCAGATGTACACGCACAAGCTGGTTACGGGGCGTCGGGATGAGTTTCAGGACATTCGATTGGAAGGCGGGTTGTCGGGATTCGGTGAGCCGAAGGAGAGCGAGCATGACACCTTGGCAGCTGGTCATGCGGGCACCGGGCTGTCGATAGCCCTTGGCATCGCGCAGAGCGCGGTTAATCAGAAGAGCGATTCGTGGACAATTGCGGTGGTCGGTGATGGTGCAATGACTTCTGGTTCTAGTTTCGAGGCGCTCAACAATATTGTTCATCTGAATCCGGAGCGCATGATCGTTGTCCTAAATGACAACGGGATGTCGATCTCGGAGAACATCGGCTTCCTGACGAACTGGCGGAAGCGGTTGATTACGCATCCCGAATTTCAGTCGATGATTGAGCGGATGAAGTCGATCTCCCAGCGAGTTCCAACTGGCGAGTTGATGTATCGGATCGTGAAACGGTTCAACACCGGGTTGGCCGGATTGATCGTGCCGACAATGTTATGGACGGAGATGGGTTTCCAGTATCTGGGGCCGATCGATGGTCATGATTTCAAGCAGCTGGAAGAGACGCTACGCCAAGCTAAGAACTCGACCGGATTGGTGCCGTTGATTCACATCGTGACGCACAAGGGGCATGGGTTCGAGCCGGCGGAAGATGACCCGGTGAAGTTCCATCAGCCGAGTTCGCCGCTCGGGGATTCGTCTGGGGCGCCGACGTATTCGAAGGTGTTCTCGGAAACTTTGGCAAAGATAATGCGTGAAGACGAATCGGTCGTCGGGATAAGCGCGGCGATGCTTGAGGGCACGGGGTTGGTGGATGTGATGCACGAATTTCCTGACCGCGTTTTCGATGTCGGGATTGCCGAGCAGCACGCGGTGAGTATGGCAGCGGGGATGGCGTCGAAGGATCTAAAGCCATTCGTGTCAATATATTCGACGTTCATGCAGAGGGCGTTCGATCAGATACTTCACGATATCTGCTTGCAGAATCTTCCGGTTAAGTTGATTGCGGACCGAGCTGGGATCGTCGGCGAGGACGGGAAGACACATCATGGAGCGTTCGACATCACGTATTTGAGGTGTCTGCCGAATGCGATCGTGGCGGCACCGCGTGACGAGAACCAGTTGCAGCATCTGGTTTACACGGCCTACAAGTATGACGGACCGTTTGCGATTCGAATTGCGCGTGGGACCGCGGTGGGAGTTCCTCTTGACGAAGAGTTACACGAAGTCCCGATCGGCAAAGGTTCGATGTTGATGGATGGTGAGGACGTAGCGATATTCGCGCTTGGCAAGTCTTGCAGTGCGGCAGTTGAGGCGGCGGAAGTACTTGCGGAGTACGGGATTTCGTGCGGAGTAGTAGATCCGGTTTACGCCAAACCGCTGGATACTGAGCTGATATTCGAAACGGCGCGCAAGACTCGACAGATCGTGACAGTTGAAGAGAACGTGCTAGCCGGTGGATTCGGTTCTGCGGTTTTAGAGACGTTGAAGGATGGCGGGTTGGATGACGTCATGGTTCACCGTGTCGGTATGCCGGATGCGTTTATCGAGCACGGGACTGCTGCGGATCAGCGTCGGCAGTTGCAGCTAGACGCTGAGGGCATAGTCGATCACATTTTGGATACGTACTTCCCGGACGTGGCTGCCAGAGTGCGTGGCGGATCTGCCGACCGAGACCTTGCGGCGACGGCTTAGACTGCCCCCCCCCGCCTGGGCATACCCCGCTCACTCGCTTCGCTCGTGCGCGCCCCTTTCGCCTTGCGAAAGGGGCTTTGTCGTCTCGGCCCATCCCCCTAGATTCCGGCTTCCGCCGGAATGACGGAGCTTCCGTCAGAATGACGGACTTTTCACAGGTAGGGCTTGATCCAGCTCAAGCCGCTTTCGGTGTCTCCTGCGGGCATGTATTCGGCACCGATCCAACCGTCGTAACCGCTGTTTGCGATGTGATCCAAAACGAACGGGTAGTTGATTTCTCCCGAACCGGGTTCGTGTCGTCCTGGGTTGTCAGCGATCTGGACGTGTCCGATCATGGGCAAAAGTTCGGAGAATTTGGTTGTGATATCGCCTTCCATGATTTGAGTGTGGTAGACGTCGAATTGGAGGCGTACGTTTTTGCGGTTGGCGGCTTGGACAAGTTGCGCGCCGTGCGCTGATTTCGAGACGTAGGTTCCGGGAACGTCTCGGGTGTTGAGCGGTTCGACGAGGACGGTGGCGCCAATGCGAGCGGCGGCATCTGCTGCAAATTGCAGGTTGCGGATCATGGTTTGCTCGGCGACTTCCGAATCGGTGCCATCGTCGGGAATTCCGGCTAGGCAGGTCAAACGTTCGCAGCCGAGGGTTTCAGCATATTCGACCGCCAGGCCGACGCCGTCTTGAAATTCCCCTACGCGATCGGGCTGTACTGCAATGCCGCGGTCGCCGGCTGCCCAGTCGCCGGCAGGGAAATCGAAGAGGACTTGCTTTAGCCCGTTTGCATCTATTTGTTCGCGTATGGCTTCGGCTGGGTAGTCATAGGGGAAGAGGTATTCGACGCCCTTGAAGCCGCAACGAGCGGCGGCCGCGAATCGGTCCATGAATTCGTGCTCGTTGAACATCATGGTGAGATTTGCGGCGATATTGAGGGGCATTTGGGGGAATTCCTAGTTGTTGGTCTATGCTTTTGTGGAGTAGCGCGATATTCCATATTAAGGGATGTCGATGGTTGTTCCGATAGGTTGGATGGTTAAAGAATGACCAGTGTGTGCGATTCATGGATGAGTTGATCGTTTTCGGAGTACTTGCCGTTGCGCTTGTGCTGTTCGTCTGGGGCAAATGGCGGTACGATGTTGTGGCGTTGGCTGCGTTGCTGGTGCTTGCGATAGCGGGTATCGTTCCGGCTGCTGAAGCGTATCGAGGATTTGGTCATCCAGCGGTGGTAACGGTTGCGGCGGTTTTGATATTGAGCAGGGCACTTCAGAATTCGGGTGTAGTTGACGTGATCGCGAATTGCTATGCGCGGATACCTAGCATCCCGGTGTTGCGGATTCTGAGTTTGTCAGGGATCACAGCGTTCTTTTCGGCGTTTATGAACAACGTTGGAGCGGTAAGTCTGTTGATGCCGGTGGCGATCAGAGTTGCGAATCGAAGCCGGGAATTGCCATCGCACTATCTGATGCCGTTGGCATTCGCGTCGTTGCTTGGTGGATTGACGACTCTGATCGGAACGCCCCCTAACATCATCATCTCGAACTTCAGGCAAGAAGAAGCAGGGGCGGCGTTTCAGATGTTTGATTTCGCGCCGGTTGGAATCGGCGTGGCGGTCGTCGGGATTTTATTCATCGCATTTGTGGGTTGGCGGCTTATTCCTACGAGGCAGGCACCGTTGGCGTTAGGTGATACGTTGCATATCGAGGACTATATGACCGAAGTTCGTGTGCCGGAGGGGTCGAGATTCGTTGGCAAAATGGTTCGAGACCTCGAGGATCTGGCTGAAGAGGATGTGGCGATAGTAGGTATGGTGCGCAACGGAGTAGTCTATGGCGCACCTTCGAGTTACGAAGTGATTGATGAAGACGATATCTTCATCGTCGAAGCTGATCCAGAGGACTTGAAGTTATTCGTCGACTCATCGGGTTTGGTACTTGAGGGGTCTAGAGATATGCGTGAGGATTTCAACCAGACGTTGAGATCCGATGAGGTGATGGTGGTGGAGGCGATTGTGGGTCCTGAGAGTGCGGCCCTTGGCAGGACGGCACGTGGTTTGCATCTTCACGCTGCATACGGCGTGAACCTGCTAGGGGTGTCGAGAAGTGGTACGCGCCTTGCGCGCCGTTTGGGGAGGATTGTATTTCGGGCTGGTGATGTGCTACTTCTTCAGGGCAGAACGGAGCTGGTGCAGGCGGCGTTGCCGCGGTTGGGACTTCTACCTTTAGCGGAACGGGAGCTCAGGATTGGGCAACAACGGAGGCTCTTCTTTCCTCTCGCGGTTTTCGTTGCGGCGGTATTGCTGGCGGCGTTCAATATCGTACCGATCCAGATCTCGTTTGTTGGTGCTGCTGCGATATTGTTGTTGACGCGTTTTTTGACGCTTCAAGCGGCGTATCAGGCAGTAGATTGGCCGGTGATCATATTGTTGGGCGCGATGATCCCTGTGGGAGAAGCGCTGGATACGACTGGTGGAGCTGCGCGAATCGCAATGGTGATTGCGGAGATTGGCGGATCGCTTCCGGCGTGGGGCACACTGGGGATAGTGCTGGTGACGACGATGCTGTTGTCGGCGGTGATCAACAATGCTGCTGCGGTGATTTTGATGGCGCCCATAGGGATCGGCGTGGCGGCCACTTTAGGCGCAAATTCTGATCCGTTTTTGATGGCCGTCGCAATCGGGGCTTCGTCGGCGTTTCTCACTCCCATTGGGCATCAGTCGAACACCATTGTGATGGGACCGGCTGGGTATCAATTCGGAGATTACTTGCGGCTGGGATTGCCGTTGTTGTTGGTGATCGTAGCGGTGGCGATCCCTCTGATCATGTGGGTTTGGCCGTTGGGGATTTAGCCAACTACTGGAGTTTTGTTTTGGGAATGTCCTTGGTCGGGTCTCGGAATGGCACACGTACGACGGACGCGTCCACGATGCCGTCATTTGGGAGTTGAACGTTGACGCTGGTACCGCGTTTCCAATGGGTTTTCGGCATGACAGCTAGGGCGATGTTGGAGCCGATATTGGGAGACCAGAACGCGCTGGTGACATAGCCGATGTCGCAGCCGGTATCACGATCTTTGACTAGGTAGAAGTCCTCGTTGTACCAAGTGATCGGTTTCCCACCGAGTTTGAGACCGACGAGACGCTGTGTGACGCCTTCCTGCTTGATCTTGGCGAGAGCGTCTTTGCCGATGAAGTCAGCCTTTTTGGTTAAGTCGACCTGCCAGCCTAAGCGGACTTCGTAGGGATTGTTCTCGATGTCCATGTCTTGGCCATAGGAGAGGATGCCAGCTTCAAGTCTGCGGATGTGGCTAGGTGCGATTACGCCGAGGTTGAATTCCTCGCCTTGCTTGAGGATGTATGGCCAGACATCGTCGGCGTGCAGTGTGGCATCGTGGAGGTAGATCTCGAACCCGATCTCGGCGGAGAATCCGGTTCGAGAGATCGTAACTTTGTGACCGTTTAGCGTGTCGTGTACAAGGCCGTAGTAGGGGATTTCTCGGACGTATGAGCCGAACATCTTTTCCATAAGCAGGACCGATTTGGGACCTTGGATTTGTACAGGTGAAACGTCTATCTCGTGGATTTCGACGTTGAATTTGGCGAACGAGTTGACGCCTTGTGCCCATAGGAGGACATCGGAATCGGAGATGCTGAACCAGAACTCATCGTCGGCGACGCGTAGCAGGACGGGATCGTTGATGATGCCACCGTATTGGTTGCAGAGGATCACATACCGCGCCTGCATGTTCGGGAGGATCTTATGGACGTCGCGAGTGATCAAGAGGTTCACGAAGTCGGCGGCGTCGGGCCCTTTGACTCTGATCTGACGTTCAACAGCCACATCCCACATGCTGACGTGTTGTGTAAGGAATTCGTATTCGGCCAGTAACCCGCCATCTTCAGGTTTGATGTAGGCGCGCGGGTGGTAAAGGTGGTTATAGGTTGTGTATGCCCAGCATCCGGCGGCTTTTGAGAGGTGCCACCAAGGTGACTTTCTGATCCGCGTGGAGATGAGGATCCGAGCGTCGCTGTTGCCACTCTGCCGCAAGTTGATGGGCCAGTGACGGGTCTTGAGGCCGTTGATGACTAGAGTTTGTGGCACTTGTTCACCTCGATTCGATTAAACCCTTAGTTTGTCGCCTTTTGGATCGTAGAGTGGTTCATGCGCGACAGTGCTTCGTAGCCGTTCGCCGAAGTAGACGATGTCTACGGGAGTGCCGGGCGTCGCGTGGGAGTTTGGGAGGTAGCCGTAAGCTATTCCGCGGCCGATGGAATGTCCGTAGTTGGCGCTGGTCACGTAGCCTAGGACGCGGTCACCTGACATGATCGGCTCTTTGCCCATCACGACGCGGTCTTCGTCATCAAGAGTGATGCAGCAGAGTTTTCGGCTTATGCTGTTTGCTTGAGCTGCTTGAAGTGATGACTTGCCGATGAAGTCGCCTTTGTTCATTTTTACTGCGAATTCGGTGCCTGCTTCGCAGGGATTGAATTCGGTGTGGATGTCGTTCCCCCAGAGTCGGTAGCCCTTTTCGAGGCGCAGCGACTCAAATGCGGCGGTGCCGGCGGCGATTAAACCATGTGGTTCGCCTGCCTGCCACAAAATGTCCCATAGTCGTAGACCGTACTCGACAGGCGCGTAGATCTCCCATCCCAGTTCTCCAACGTATGAGATCCGTAGCGCGAGGCTCGGCACATTGTCGATGATTATGCGCTTGGCAGTCATGTACGGAAAGGCCTCGTTTGAGGTGTCATCGTTGCAGACGCGGCGCAATACCTCTCTGGCTTTTGGTCCCCACAATCCGATGCAGCAAAGATCGGAAGATACATCAACCACGGATACGCTTCCGTCGTCTGGCAAGTTGGAGCTAATCCATTTCAGATCGTGGTAGCGCGTTCCGCCGCCGGTAACTATTAGGAAGCGGTCCTGGTCCAATCTCGTTATCGTGAGGTCGCACTTGATTCCGCCGCTGGGCGTGAGCAGTGGGGTATAGGTGATGGAGCCGATCGGTTTGTCTAGCTGATTGGCGGCGAGATGTTGGAGAGCAGCTACGGACCCTCGGCCGCTGACCTCGAACTTTGCGAGTGGCGTGAGATCGAACATGGCGACGCGTTCGCGTGTGGCGACGTGTTCGGCGGCGATGATGGGAGACCACTCGCGAGCTTCCCACCCACTACGTGACGCGCCCTTGACGGGCAACGACGCGAGCAGGTCTTCATTTGCCGCGTACCATCGGGGGCGTTCCCATCCGGATTCTTCGAAAAAGACTGCGTTTAGGTCTTCATAGCGTGAGTGAAATGGCGTGAGGCGTAAGTTTCGCGGTTCCGCGATCTGTTGGAGCGGGTGGATGATGTCGTAGACCTCGCGATACTGCTGGGCGGCGCGGGCTCGGACGTATTTTCGGCTGTAATCGTGGGGGTGAAAACGGTTTATGTCGCACTCGTGCAGGTCCATAGTCGGTTCGCCGTTGACGATCCATTCGGCGACCGCTTTGCCCACACCTCCGGCGTGTGTGATCCAAACTGCCTGCGCCGACCAGAATCCGCGCAACTGAGGTGCTTCGCCGAGAATCGGGAAGCCGTCGGTGGTGAAAGAGAATAGGCCGTTGAATTTTCGCGTCAACCCGACGCCATCGAGGCAAGGTATCACCTCGCCCGCGGCTTGCTGAGCCGCGCTGAAGTGGTCGGCGGTAAACGACATTTCTGCCGGTGCGATCGGTGCGTCGTCTAGGTCCAGGATTTCTTCAGCATCGACAATGAGCGGCTCGTGTAGATATGAGCCGATGCCGAAACTTTCGCGTTCCTGCCGGAAATACATCGCGCGGTCTTGGTGACGGACCAGCGGCATTGCGATATCGGAAGTTGCGCCCTCGAGTTCCGGCAACGGCTCGGTGACGGCATAGATGTGTTGCATCGGCGAGAGAGGTATCGGCACATCGGCGAGGTTCCCGATCTTGGGCCCCCAAATACCGACGGCAGATACGACAAGATCGGTTGCGATATTGCCGTGTGTGGTCTCGACGCCTTGGATCTGTCGATTAGCGATTTTGAAGCCCGTAACTTTGACACCGCCGTGAAATGATGCACCACCTGCCGTAGCGACGCGCGCCATCGCCTCTGCTGGTTTGGTCGCGGTTGTTTGGATGTCTGACGGAACGTAGAGTGCGCCTAAGATCCGTTCGGAAAGCGTAGGCACGAATTCGCGGGCTTCTGCAGTGGTGATGACATGAGATTCGACACCCCAACTCAGTCCGTATCCTGATTTGCGTTTGAGGTCAGTGAGGCGCTCCGGGGTCCACGCGACTTCGAGACTGCCTACAGGGTTTGTGCAGGGCTCGCCGTCGAGTTGCAACTCAGCCCATTCATCTACGGTGTAGCGAGCAAACCCGGTCATGGTCTTGGACGCGTTTATCTGGAATACGCCTCCGGGTGCGTGCGTAGTGGAACCGCCGGTCTCGAACAGCGGTCCCTGATCTACAACGACGATGTCGCGCCACCCGAGCTTTGTGAGGTGGTATGCGACGCTGCATCCGGCTATTCCGGCACCGATGACGACGACTCGCGCGTGACTTGGTAATGAGGGTTCAATCATGTTGCTTCGGGGCATTGAGTTTAGGGATGGTCAAGCGATGCTTAACTGGGCATAGCCAGATCATCAGAGTATTCGACTGGGTATGTGGCAGGGTTTTCGAGTTCGCGGAAATCTTCTGGGATGCAGTGGAGGTTTGATGCTACGCGTTCTCTGATGGTTGCGATGGATTCGTTTTGCTTAAATCGTTCGCCTGCTTCCATCACGGTTACAAGCATTGGATGCGGGTAATCACTCGGCGGGAGCGACGTAGCTCTCGTCATAAAGTCCCCGCACATCAGGCCGTCTTCGAAGCGGCGGAATATCTGCTTGGCCCAAGGTCGTGTAACTTTGGCAGCGCTCAGTTTGGTTACTGGGCGATCGTCGATCTCAACGAGTTTGTAAACCGAGTCGATGTAAGGGGCATCCGCGGATGTTCCGAATCGCGTGCCGACGCCGAACGCGTCGATGGGCGCGCCGGAGTCGACCAGCTGCGAGATGCTATGTTCGTCGAGACCTCCGCTTGCCATGATTCGAATCTGCGGGAACCCAGCATCATCCAACAATGCGCGAGCCGCCCGAGCGAGTTCACCTAATTCTCCGCTGTCGAGACGGATCGCGTTGATGACGGAGCCGCGCGAACGTGCTTGTTCGGCTACACGGATCGCGTTGCGGACGCCTTCCAAGGTGTCGTAAGTGTCGACTAGAAGCGTGGTGGTTTCAGGGAATTCGTCGATGTAGTTTGCGAAGGCTGTTGCTTCGTCGTCGAAGGTTTGGATGAAGGAGTGGGCCATTGTTCCGTATGCCGGGATGCCGTAGAGTGCCGCGGCTTTGACGTTGCTGGTGCCTGCGAAGCCGGAGATGTAACCGGCGCGTGCGGCCGCGATTGCGGCATCTTCGCCATGAGTACGGCGTGAGCCGAAATCAACGACGGGTCTGCCATTAGCGGCTTGGACGATACGGGCGGCTTTGGTTGCTAAGAGCGATGCGGTGGTGACGATGTTCAGGAGCATCGTCTCTACGATCTGGGTCTCGATCAAGGTTCCGGTGACTTCGAGGAGCGGTTCGTCGGCGAAGACGATTGTTCCTTCTGGGACAGCTCGGACGGTTCCGCTAAAACGTAAATCGGTGAGGAAGTCGAGAAAGTCGTCGGCCAGGGGCGTAACGTCGCGGATGGCTTGAATTTCATCAGTGGTAAATCGAAAGTCTTGGAGGAAATCAAGGGCATCATCTATGCCGCTGGCGATGTAGTAGCTGCGATCTTTGGGATAGCCGCGAAAGAAGAGGCTGAATGTCGCGGATGAATCTATGCCGCGTCGCCAGAAGACCTGGGACATCGTCAACTCATAGAGGTCGACGGTGAGCTCTTTTCGGTATGTGGGAATGGTGAACCCCCTTTGTCCTTCGGACATTTCCCCCGCGAGCAGGGGAAACCCGCCGCTCGTCCCCTCTGGATTCCCGCCTGCGCGGGAATGACGGTTGTTGCACAGGAATGACGGTGGTTTTTGCAGGTGGTGCCGTTAGAGGTTTGGTGCATACTTTAATGCTGACGACTAGCCATAGGTGTGATTCAGCGAGCAATCAATCGGAGAAACGGGATGTCTCAGGCACTGGAAACTGCGTTTGCGATGGATGCTGCGAGCATCAAGTTCGGGTTTGGTGTGACGGCGGAGCTTGGTTTCGAAATGAGGCGACTGGGTGTCAAGAAGGCGATGGTGTTGACCGACCAATCGCTACTCGAATCTACGGCGCTTGCGACTGGGTTGGAGACGCTGCGGGACGAGGGTATTGAGTGTGTGGTTTATGCGGATGTGAGCGTAGAGCCTACGGATGCGTCTTTCGCGGACGCGATTCAGTTCGCCGAACAAGGCGATTTTGACGGCTTTGTGGCGGTCGGTGGCGGGTCGGTGATGGATACGGCGAAGGCGGCGAATCTGTACGACACGTATCCGGCGGAGTTTCTGGAGTATGTGAATGCGCCGATAGGGAAGGGGACACCGGTGCCGGGGGCGTTGAAGCCGTTGATTGCGGTGCCGACGACTGCGGGGACTGGGAGCGAGACTTCAGGGGTAGCCATCTTCGACATGAAGGAGATGCATGCCAAGACGGGGATAGCGAATCGTGCGCTGAAGCCGCATATGGGCTTGGTGGATCCAGAGAACACGCGATCGATGCCGCGAAACGTGGCGGCTTTCAGCGGGTTTGACGTGTTGTGTCACGGATTGGAGTCGTATACCGCGTTGCCATATACCCGGCGCGAAGCTCCGGTCGATCCGGCGCATCGTCCGGCGTATCAGGGTTCGAACCCGATGAGCGATGTATGGGCGGCGAAGGCTGTCGAGATCGTTTCTCAGAACATTAGACGCGCCGTTAATGATCCTGAAGACGACGAGGCGCGGGCGAATATGTGTCTTGCGGCGACAGCTGCGGGCGTGGGATTCGGGACTGCTGGCGTTCACCTACCTCACGGGATGTCGTATCCAGTCGCAGGGAACGCGAGAGATTACCAGCCCGACGGGTATCCCGACGACAAGCCGATCATTCCGCATGGGTTGTCGGTGATTTTGAACGCACCCGCGGTATTTCGTTATACGGCATCGGCCAATCCCGCCCGGCACATTGAGGCGGCGAGATTGATGGGCGCGGATATCGCTGGTGTGGATGACGAAGATGCGGGCGAGATACTGGCGCAGCAGATTATTCAGCTGTTGCAGGATTTGGGAATGCCGAACGGGTTGAGCGGAGTGGGATACGACGATTCGGATATCGATGCATTCGTCGCTGGGACGTTGCCGCAGCACAGAGTCACGAAGTTAGCGCCGCGCACCACTGGAGCCGAGGAGTTGCGATCACTGTTTGAGGCTTCGCTGGTGCTTTGGTAGACGATTTTGAACGAAGAAATGACTTGCGGTTAGAAGCATCGGCAGGAGGACAACGGACATGGAAATCTTGAGAAAGATCGTCGGAGCGTTTCTAGTTGTGACGGGGATAGGCGTGGCGGTGCACTTGGCTGTGACTCCGCTGTATCACGATGGGTCACCGGATTATCCGGTTTGGGAGGTCGTCAACTACTTTATGGCGATGGGGGTAGTGATCGTCTTGGTCGTCGGAATTCTGCGGAAACGTGCGATCAGCGAGCACGAGGTGGATACGTTGACCTATTTGAGGACATCGTTCGTTTTCTACGGTGGGATTGTGTTGGCGAGTCTGTTCTTTTGGCAGTGGTTCTGGCAGTTGAATCCGGACAGCGAGACTGGACTGGCGGTCAATTCGCACATCATCTACTTCCCGGTGATGGATATGCTGTACACGGTGCTGGCGTTGATCGTGGGACGGAGAATCTGGAGCGGCGGCGGGAGCTAGGCCCGCGCCAAGCGTTGCAACACGCGTTTAAACTCGTACCGTGGTTTTAAGCGATGGTGCGAACTGTTTCAACAGATAGTGATGTAGTCGGTCTGTTCGGCGCGCCGGTGGCGCGGTGGTTCAGGGAGTGTCACAGCGTACCGACCGAACCGCAACGCGAAGCTTGGCCGCGGATCAAGAACGGCGAAAATGTCCTGATTCATTCGCCCACTGGTTCGGGTAAGACGTTGGCAGCATTTCTCTCGGCGCTCGATGCACTCTACTCGGACGTTGCGCTGTCGAAACGGAAGGGGATCAGGACGCTCTACATCTCGCCGTTGAAGGCGCTTGGCTACGATGTGGAGCGGAACTTGGAAGAGCCGATGCGGGGTATCGAGGAGGCGTCGAAATCATTAGGCGTCGAAATCCCAAAGGTCCGAGCAGATGTGCGGACGGGTGACACGCCGTCTTCAGCCCGGGCTCGAATGGTCAGGAATCCGCCGCACATTCTCATCACCACGCCAGAGTCTCTCTACCTGATATTGACGTCGCCTCGTGCGCGGAGCATCTTGAGCACGGTCGAGACGGTGATAGTAGACGAGATACACACGCTGTGCGCGAACAAGCGCGGCGTTCATCTGAGCATCACGCTCGAGCGCTTGGAGCAGATCGCACCGGGGTTCCAGCGTATCGGACTGTCGGCGACGCAACGTCCACTGACTGAGGTTGCGCGTCTGCTTGGTGGTCAAAACGTGTCGTCGGCCGGGGGCGACAATGGCAAGCTAGAGATAGAACCGAGGCCTGTATCGATCGTCGACTGTCCGGGGTCTAAGAAGATCGAGATAAGTGTCCATGGAATGCCGGATACGGATGGCGGTGATCCAAGTTCGATATGGCCGAAGCTGATACCAAGGGTGTTGGACGACATCGAAGGTCATGACACGACGTTGGTGTTCTCGAACAGCCGTCGTCAGGCAGAGAACGCTGCTGACCGCCTGAACGCGGTTTGGTCGGCGCGAGAACAGGGAGGGAATGACGGTGTGGCCGTCGGTAGCGGAGAGATCGGAACTGGCACTGAGGATGGTCCGTTCATGGCGCATCACGGCAGTTTGTCGGATACGTTGCGACGCGACATTGAGGAGAAGCTGAAGGCGGGTGAGTTGCCAGCACTGGTCGGAACAAGCTCGTTGGAGCTTGGTATCGACATCGGGAGCATTGATCTTGTGGTGCAGCTGCAATCGCCAAAGACGGTCACGCAAGGATTGCAACGTGTCGGACGGGCAGGACACAGCGTCGGTGAGACGAGTTATGGGAAGATCTACGGGACGCATCCGGAGGATTTGATCGAAGCCGCGGTTGTGGCTAGGGGGATGCAGGAGCGGCGAGTGGAGGCGGTTGAGGTACCTCGCAACTCGCTCGACGTGCTGGCGCAACAGATCGTTGCGGCGGTTGCGGTGCAGGACTGGCCAATGCGGGAGCTTTATCGAGTCATCAAGGGCGCGTATCCGTACGGCGATTTGACGTATCCAAACTTCGAAGGTGTTGTGAAGTTAGTTTCAGGTCACTATCCGCGCGAACTGTTTTCTACGCTGCGAGCCCGGATTCACTGGGATGAGACGCGGGATGTATTGCAGCAATTGCCGGGAACTCGGATGATGGCGATCAGCAATGGCGGCGCGATTGTCGATCGTGGTTTATTCCCGGTCGTGCTTCCGGATCGAAAAACACGCGTCGGGGAGTTGGACGAGGAGTTTGTTTTCGAGTCGGGAGAGGGCGATGCGTTCATGTTGGGTAGTCAGGTGTGGCGCGTCGCCAAGATCGATGATGATCGCGTGATCGCCGAGCCTGCGCCGGGGGCTCTACCTCGGATGCCGTTTTGGCGCGGGGACTTTCCGTGGCGACCGTTGGACTTGTCGGAAGCGTTGGCGGAGTTTCGCGCCGAGGCAGCGGCGAGGTTGATGCCGTATGTAGGTGAGGAGGAAACGCCTGCGGAAGTAGTCGAGTGGTTGATGTCGGAGTTTCCGGTCGATGAGGCCGGGGCGAGGCAGATCATCGGATACATACGGAGACAGATCCAGTGGTCGGGTGATATCTCATCTGACAAGACGTTAATCGTTGAGACGTATCAAGATTCGATCGGCGATCAACGAATCGTGGTGCATTCGCCGTTCGGTGGGCGCATCAACGGCCCTTGGTCGGTGGCGATTGCCCGCGAGTTGCTGGAGCGTCGGAAGATCGAACCGGAGGTGCAGGTCTCGGACGACGGGTTCATGTTCAGGTTGCCGCAGGGCGATGGCGGGCCGAGCGTCGAGTTCATCGGAGAGATGTCGGGAGAAGTGGTGAAGGAACGCGTCTTGGAGGGCATGATCGATTCGCCGCTGTTCGGCGCGGTCTTCCGGCAGAACGCGTATCGGGCATTGCTGTTGCCGAGTCTGGGGCAGTTTCGTCGGACACCGTTTTGGTTGCAGCGGTTGCGCTCGAAGGACCTGCTGGCGATCGCGAAGTCGTTCCCAGATTTCCCGATCGTGTTGGAGTCGTATCGTGACGCGCTTGAGGACTATATGGACATGCCGGGTTTGGAGCGCGTTTTGGAGCGGGTCCAATCTGGAGCAATCGAGGTCAAGTTCGTCGAGTCTGACGTGCCATCTCCGGTTGCGAGGTCTTTGGAGCACAATTTCATCGATTTCTGGATGTACCAGTGGGACACTCCGAAAGCTGAACGCGGGCTTCAATCGCTCAACATCGACCGAGAGGCGCTGGCGCAATTGTTCCGAAATCCCAAAGCGGCGGGACTGTTAAGATCCGAGGCTATTGATGACGTTTCGTCGCTGGCAGGACGCACGGCGGTTGGGATGAGGGCGAGAACCGAGACGGAGTTGGCGCAGTTGTTGAGCGAACTCGGTGATCTGTCGTACGACGAGATTGCGGAGCGTAGCGAGGATGGATGGGAAGGTTGGATTACGGATCTGGAATCGCAGGGCAGGGCGGAGCGTGTCGAGTTCGAAGTTGATGGTGCGACTGAATCGAGATGGGTCGCAGCTAGCCTCGCTGAAGAGTATCGACAGGCGATTGCGGATCCATGTGACTACGGAGCTGTTAGGCGAGTAGTGGCGCGATATCTGGCTTGCAACGGCCCGGTGTCGGTTGGGGTTTTGCAGGCGCGGTATCCGATCGCGTCTGAGCCGCTGCGTGACGCATTGGATGAGATGTTGGCGGATTCGCAAGCCGCAAAGGGTTACTTCAGGGATGAAGGAGTAGAGGAATGGCTGGATCTGTCAACATTAGCGCGAATTCAGGAACGCACTCTTTCGATTCTCCGGTCAGAAGTGCGGCCATCTGATCCTCTGCGATACCAAGCTGCGATGTTGCGACTGCATCGAATCGCGGGCGCCACGGATGATACTGAACGCGATGCGACTGTCGATGCGTTGGATGTGCTGCAGGGCGTGTCGATTCCGGTTCAGCATTGGGCGCGGGACGTGTTGTCTGCGCGTGTTGATGGGTTCAAAAGCGTTGATCTAGACCGAGTGGTGAAGGACGGTGAGTTTGCGTGGGTGTTCTGCCAGGGCGAATCGGAAGGAACTCGAAGTGTCGCGCTGGTTCGCGCCGGAGACGCTCGGGCGTATCTGCCAAGTGCGACAGTAGAGAAGATGCTGGCAGGTGCCGAAGGTGTGACGGCAGAGACGGGGCGTGTGTACGAGTTCATAGTTAGTGAAGGCGTTGTCGATTCCGAGACTATTCTTGCGGGACTGCCGGGCATGACGCCTTCTGAGTTAGCAACCGCTATACGAGACTTGGCATTGACGGGTCTGATCACGGGCGATTCTTGGCGTGCGGCGATGGCGATTTCGAACTTGACGGCGATGCATGCGGTGAGTCCGGCAACGGACACTAGTACTAGAAACCGGTCTCGACATTTCCGATCACGTTCGAGAGCGCGGCGGCAATTCGCCCATCGTTTTCGTGAGGCGCAGAACGTCTTGGTGCCGGGTGTCAACTGGTCTGCTACATCCCGGTTTTCATTCTTGGGTCCAGAGTTAGGCGAAGCACAGCGTGCGGACAAGCGTGCGGGAGCGTTATTGAGGCGGCATGGTGTGGTCACAAGGCGCGCGATTGAGATCGAGCAATTGGGTTGGGATTGGCGATCGATCTACAACGCGCTGAATCTGATGGAACTTCGTGGTGTCGTGCGTCGTGGTTACTTCGTCAACGGACTTCCCGGAGTCCAATTCGCAAGCGTCGAATTTGTCGATACGATGCGATCGGATGGGCGGCGAGACGGGGATACAGTGCCATTGGTAGTTACGGCTACCGATCCCGTGTACATCTTTGACCGTAGGTTGGCATCAGTCTCCAACGAGGCGGAATCTGGTCTGCTGGATTTCAGTCGCAATTCGAGCACTCGTGTGGTGTTCGCAGGTGGAGTTCCAGTGATGGTGGCTTACTCGAACGGAGCGCGTATCGTAACTGGTGATGAATCGGATGCGGTGATCGAGGAAGGTATACGGGCTTTGGTGCGTGAAATCTCCGAGACATCGACGACGAGGCGTGTGGTTATAGGCGAATGGAACGGCGAACCCGTGATCGCTTCGTCAGCCGCGGAAATGCTTTCCAGAGTTGGTTTCCGACGGGATTATCCGAATATGGTTATCGACGCGTTAAACCTGCCAAAGACGGTGGTCGGCAGTCAGGATTGATGGATACAGTCGTCGACTGGTTGAGATCGGTGCGACAGCTCTCCATTTGCTCTAAATCCCGTCAACGATTACGAGGTTGGTGTTAGAGGATTTATCCAGAATCTCTCGGAGTGCGCCAAACTCGGAGGAATGTAACCACGAGTTGGCCGCTTTGAGATTTGGAAATTCGATCATGGCAATGCGACGCGGATTCCAGTCACCCTGAACGACCGTGATGTTCTCACCCCTTACGATGAATGTGCCGCCATGTGCCGCAATGGTTGGATCCAGCCGTTCTCGAAACTCGGCGAACAACTCCGAATCGGTTATCTCTACATCTGTAATCACGTATGCGGCCATTGCACGCTTCGCTTTCTGGGTTTTGTAAGAACGATGTTACCGGGTCGCGGCGAGATGCGTCCGTTGTCGAAGGCGTTGATGAATCCCTATACTGATGCCAACAATCTCATAATTTCGCCTGATCGTAGATTTTATAAGTACGGATATGAAGTCTCTACCGATAGGTAATCTCGAAAGGATCGGTTCCACAAATGCGCTACACCAACGAGGCGACAGATGTCATGAGTGCTGGAAATTTCCAGTACCGCATCATCGGCGACGATTTGCAGATGCTTGAGATCCGGCTTGCTCCGGGCGAAGAGATCATCGGTGAAGCTGGTGCGATGATGTACATGGAGCCGGGCATCGAGTTCGAGTCGAAGATGGGTAAACGACCCGGTGGCGGTGGTGGAGGATTGCTTGGCGGCATCATGAACGCCGGCGCTCGGATGCTGGCTGGCGAGAGCATCTTTGTCACGCATTTCCAGAACGCTAGCAATCAGAGTCAAATCGTCGCTTTCTCGTCGGAAGCCCCGGGGAAGATCGTGTCGATCGACCTTGGCGGTTTGGGCGGCACCGTTTTAGCCCAACGAGACGCTTTCCTGTGCGGTTCGGGTAACACTGGGATCACGGTCGCGTTTCAGAGGAACCTTGGAGCCGGATTCTTCGGAGGCGAGGGTTTCATCCTGCAAAAAATCCAAGGGAACGGACACATCTTCATGTCCGCTGGCGGGACCATCATCGAGCGGGATTTGCAAGGCGAACGACTGCGCGTAGACTCCGGCTGCATCGTCGCCTTCCAAGAAGGCATCGAGTATGATATCCAGCGCGCCGGCAATCTGAAATCGATGCTGGCGGGAGGTGAAGGGTTGTTCCTCGCTACGTTGCAAGGGCACGGCAAGGTGTGGCTGCAATCGATGCCGATTGGACGTCTGGCGCACCACATCTATTCGAAGATGCCGAGCAGCCAGTAGAGATCGCCAGAGTTGCGAATCGTCTTATATACGTGAGGCTCTAGGCGTATCGCGATCGGTTTTGCCGACGACCTAGCGTGGCTTGGGTTTGGATAGCTGGTAGTTCGTGCTGCGTCCGCCTGCGGGTCCGCGTATAAGGACGCCCTTCGAGATCAGATCCGTGATGTCTCTAAGCGCGGTGTCCTGAGATGTTCTAGTCATCCTCGCCCATTTGGATGAAGTCATGTAACCCTCGAATCCGTTTACGAGGCGTCTCAAGACTTTGCGTTGGCGTTCGTTGATTGGGATGTCGGCGATTCCATCCCAGAACTTGACCTTCTCAACGATGGAGGTGACGGCTTCATCCGCGGCTTCGATGGCGCGTCCCAGACAATCCAAGAACCATACCATCCAGTTGGTGATGTCCATAGCGCCCTTCTGGGTGAGTTCGAGGATTTGGTAGTAGTAGTCTCGTTCTTTACGTATCTGTGAGGACATGCTGTAGAAACGTTGCGAGATGCCGTCGGATCTGGCCAGCGTCATGTCCGCGATCGCTCTAGCGATACGACCGTTGCCGTCGTCGAATGGGTGGATAGTGACGAACCAAAGGTGGGCGAGAGCCGCTTTTAGGATATTGTCAGATTTCACCTGTGCGTTGTACCAAAGCAGCAATGCTTGCATTTCGTGTTCAAGTTTTTCTTCCGACGGTGCCTCGAAGTGGATGCGTTCGCGTCCGGGGCGTCCGGAAATGACTTGCATCGGTCCTTTACCTGGTTTGCGCCAGTCGCCTACGGTGATACGTCCCACGTTGTTCCAACCGTTGGGGAACAATAGCGAATGCCAACCAAATAAACGCTCCTTGGTCAGGGGAGCGTAGCAATTTCCGGAAGCGTCGATCATGAGGTCGACGATTCCTTCTACGTTGCGTCCGGATGGAGCAGGCCCACCGATATCGATTCCAAGGCGAGAGGCGACAGAAGAACGGACTTCGTCAACATTGAGGACTTCACCTTCGATCTCGCTGGTTTTGACGATGGTATCGGTGAGCGCGTTCAACTCGGTCTCTTGTTTGAGATCAAAACCGATGTCAGCCATGCGACCGAGAAGGCGACCTTGTTGGTGCCTGATCTCAGCGAGTTGGTCGATGAGAGCGTCTTGACGCCAAGTGAAGTTGGGCCAGTCGGGGAGTTCGTGTATGTATATGATGCGGAGCATATGCGTAGATTATACATTCTATTCTCCGCAAAAGAGCTTATTCTCCGCATTTTTGCGGAGATTATCAATCTTATTCTCCGCATTCACCCATAACCTGGCGAGATGCCGATTGGTGGTAGCTAACCGCGCGCCATCTCGTCGTGGAGGATGCGCATCGCCTGGTGGTGGCTGACGCCGTCTTCTTTCAACTGCGCGTAGCGGGCCTCGTCGATGTTGCTGCGGTCCAAGAAACCGCGGATGTCGTATCGGCCCGGCTCCTCAACGACCACCTTGCCCTCTTCGATCATAAGCTCGAGCGGGTATTCCTGCTCCTCCATCGGCATGTGGATGACTTTGTTCTGACGTGCCGATTCGTACATCGCCATCATGATTTCGACGGTGTCGCGGGCGATGTGCCCGGCGTTGCGATGTTCGGGGCCGCCATCGAGCCAGCGGACGAGTTCTTCCACCTGTTTAGCATTCATGTTTCCGCCGATAGCCTGATCGCCTTCTTGCAGATCGAGATCGACGCTTTTCCAACCGTTGGTTTCAGCATTGAAGAGTTTTAGCACGGTCTCACGGACGTGGAGCATGCCTTCGGTTCCGCGGATGAAGAATTTGCCGGCGTCGCAATCGTTGTCCCAGAGGTCGGACTGGATGAAGAACTGTAGCGGGTCGTCGAACATGACGAGGCCGATGCAGGAGTCTTCGATAGGCGTGTTCCGTTCGTATTTGTCGGTCGTTCGTTGGACGGCGCCCATGACCCAGCGTGGTTTGGGATCGCCGAGGATGAACTTTGCGCCGTCGATGGAGTGGGTCGCCCAGTTAGCGAGGCCTTCTTTTACGCGGATGTCGACGCGGAGAGGTATGCCGATTGCGCCGGCTTCGACGAGTTCCTTGGCCTTGTTCCATCCGGGTGTGAAGCGGCGTTGGTGACTGATGACGAGTTTGGTGTCATTGGCATCGCAGGCCTCGACCATCCTGTTGGCGCGTCCCATGCCGATGGCCATTGGTTTTTCGCAGATGATGGCTTTGATCGACGGGTATCCAGCGGCCTCGACGGTTAGCGGGTCGTGCAAGAGGTGCCAAGTGCACACGCTGACGATGTCGGGTTCGGCGTCGTAAGCACATTCTTCCAAGGTGGCGTATGACTGAGGGATTCCCCAATCGTCCATGTACATCTGGCGCGCTTCTGGGATCGGATCGACACATGCGACTACGTCGACGTCGTCGACCATCGAGTATCCATCCATGTGCGCTTGCGCGATGCCGCCGCAACCCACGATTGCCGCCTTGTATCGGCCAGTCATCTCATATGCCTTTCGTCTGATTCCGTCGTCTGATTCGGGCAGACCCGCACCGTCGCGCGATCTGCTGCACATAGGATATGCGAAAATCTAGGTCAGACGACGCTCCGAAGTTCAACGAGTTGGTCACCTTGTCCACACAAAACACCGCTCTCATCGTTGTCGATGTACAGAACGACTTTGTGGATTCGTGTGGGAGCCTCTACGTCCAAGATGCGGAGGCAGTCGTGCCTAACATCAACCGCATGATTTCCGATGCTCGAAGCGATGGACGGTTGATTGTATACACGCAGGATTGGCATCCAGAGGTTACGCCGCACTTCGAGAAGGATGGGGGTATCTGGCCGGTGCACTGTGTCGGCGATACTTGGGGAGCCGAATTCTACGAAGATCTTGTTGTTGTGCCAGACGCGGAGTTCGTTCGCAAGGGTACGGGTGGCGAAGACGGTTATTCCGGGTTCTCTGTCCGTGACCCCCAGACTGGATACTCGTCAGATACGGCGATGGAACGGATACTTCGAGCGCGTGATGTAGAGCGGGTTGATGTGGTCGGCATTGCGACAGACTACTGCGTGAAAGAGACGGCTCTAGACGCTCGCAAGCGCGGATTCTCGACTATCGTCTATCGCAACTGCATGAAGGGCGTGGATCTAAGCCCGGGCGATTCGGATACGGCGATCAGCGCGATGATCGAAGCTGGTGTCGAGGTGCGAGACGCCTAGCTTTCGCGTCGGAAGAGCCTGAAAAACCGCTCTTGATATTCCTCGAATAGGCCCCAGCGCATCAGCTCTTCGTGGACCTCGGAAGGATCCACCTCTCGGCGATGCGCCCTTCGCAACAGGTCTTCGATGCGGAGCCGAGCGTCGCGTGGCACGCCGCCCTCGTCGTCGAGAAGATTGCGCTCGTTGAGTTCGCTGAAGTTTGATTTGGCCGATTCGTTGGTGAATTCGTAGATGAACTTCATCACTGAAACATCCCAGAGTTCATCGACCCCGAGGAGAACGGCGTGGAGCGGTTTGTCGTCGCGTTCGATCTCGTCACGGATTTTGGCGGCGACTTGTATCGGTTCGCCAGTGACAGTGTCGGTTGACTGCGGTTCGTTCTTGTATTTGTAGAGAAGCCCCGGCACATCCGAGCCGTATCGGTTGGTCAAGTACTCGAGGTATTCAGAGGCTTCTTGTCCGAAACCCTCGGAGCGGGACAGATATCCGGGTGTGACGATCTGCGGTCGATCGGCTCTGACCAAGCCGTGTCTGATCACAGTGTCTTTGTGCTCGTCTTCGAAGATGCCTTCATAGACGGGCTGTGAGACGACGTGGTAATTGATGACGGTGGATCCGAACGTCGAGAGCGCTTTGCGCGGTGGTCGTATGATGCGCGTCATTGCGATGGCGCGTTCGACCTGCGGATCTAAATTGTCGGGTCTCTGTGGCTGTAGCACGTTTCGGTCGCCAGTGAATGCGGATGTTGGAAGGTTACTCCAATGGTTGACCTTCAGTGATTTCGATGCGCTGGTTAACGGTGACATCTTCGATCTCTTGGTCAATGCCGCTTGGCCACTCGATCGTGATTTTGTCGACGTTACTAGCTTTGCCGAGCCCAAATGTGAGCTCAAGGCTGTTCATCGAAAGGAAGGTTGAACTGCCGGTGAGTTCCTGGACCTGCTCACCGGTAGAGCCGTCTGTATTGGTGTATTCGACATATACACGTGCGCCGATGCCGTCGGCGTTGCTACCGGTATCGCCATCGGCCATGCCGCCAATGAGTCGGAGCGTCAGCCAGCTGCGGTCGCCGCCGGCGTTCATCCACATGAAGAGCGGTCCGGCTTCCCAGTTGCACTCGTTCTGTCCCGCGAGCCGGCAGCCGTTGCTGTTGGTACCGATTAGGTCTACGTATCCATCACCGTTGAGGTCGCCTTTGGCGAGCCCCTTGCCGTTCTCGTGGAACGCCGGGCTGATGCGCTGTTCGGATCGGTCGAAGTTGGGATCGTCGGGATCGAGGATGGAGTAGTCGACTCCGAGGATGTCGAGCACACGGGCCTCTACGGTGATGTCTTGAAAGTCTCCAGCGCCGTTTCCTCTTAACATGCGTCCCGCGCCGGGGAAGAGGTGCCCGCTCGGGGCCTCGCCGCGGTCGGACATCGCGCCAAGCCAGTACAGGTCTTGGTCACCGTCGTTTTCGTAGTCGAAGAAGACGGTGCCGAAACCGAAGTCGTAGGCGGCAAGCCCTGTCGGCACCTGCCACTCCTCGTCGATCTGGGTTGGATCGAGGGCCATTGGCGGCATCACTTCGTTCGCTGCAACGTAGGTCGCACCGGCGATGTCGTTGAAGACGCCGACGGTTCCGACGCCTTCGACATCGCGAATACCGTCGTTGCGTAACAGGAAGTGGAAGCAGGTTCCCCATCCGTACTGGTGTCCGTACGCGCAGTCGCCAGAAGGCGTTGTTGGTGCTTCACGGGTGAGAGGATGGTAGCCGATGTTGGTAACGAAAATGTCCAGATCGAGGTCGTTGTCGTAATCGCCCAGAGCGAAGCCCATCCATGCACCCATCATGTCGACGCCCATCGCTCGACTGATCTGAGTGAACTTGATGTCGGTTTTGGTCGAGTCGTTGCGGAACACCTTTAATCTGCTACCGTCATCTGCGAGCCACAGATCGGCATCGCCGTCATCGTCATGGTCGAAGAAGAGTGCAGCGAGGGTCTGTCCTGTGGGTTCGCCGACGTACTCGCCGGAAGCATCTATGAGGTCCGGGTTGTAGCCGGGCACGATTTCTCCGGTCACGGGATCGGGCCAGCCAATGTCGTCTCCGAACGGGTCTCGCATAAGGATCGGACCGTAGAGCAGTCCTGCTTCTTCAGTCACGTCCGTGAAGGTCAAGTCCCCATTGTTTACGTATAGGACGTTGTAGTGGCCATGATGGTCGGGTCGGTTGAACCAGAGGAAGTCTTGATCGACTCGATTGCTGACGAATATGTCGATCCATCCATCGTTGTTAACGTCAGCGCAACCGACGCTGAATCCGGAGCGCAGGTTTGCGGCGTCTCCAAGCGCGGTTTCGGTGATTTCTTCGAATGTCCCGTTGCCTAAGTTCCTAAAGAGCCGATCCTTAATGATGGCAGGTAGTTCGGAGTAGAACCGAGCGGCTCGATAGTCTAAGTTGTCGCCGATTCTGCCGTAAGAGGCGACGTACAGGTCTTGATAGCCGTCGTTGTCAATGTCACATGCCGCGACACCAGTGCTGTTGGCTATTGGGAGATCGACGCCCGCCTTTTCTGCGACTTCGGTATATACGTGGTTCCCGTCATTTCGAAAGAGACGATTCGGACCGCCAGTGGTATCGGGGAGTAGAGCGTTGATTTCTGCCGAGGTCACGTAGAAATCCATGTCGCCGTCGCGGTCATAGTCGAAGATTGCGACGCCGGGATGCCGGTTCTCGATCATCCACAAGTCTTCGCCGGTTTCCGGGTCCACCAAGACGAGCGGGGCGATGTTTGTGAACGGCTGGATAGGTTCGTTCATCATCTCGTCAATGGATTGCGTCGATGTTTGCGGACCGTCCTGTGATGCAGATTGCGGCGGTTCTGGCGCAGCGGTTGGTGGCGAAGTGGTGGGTTGCGGAGTCGCGGTCGGATCTTCGCTGGTGCAAGCAACAGACAGTAGGGCGGTAGCCGCGATGACCGTGCCAGAGAGTGCAGTTAGTAGAGCCGGGCGAGTGGCGGAACAGGATAATTGAGTGGCGATTTGCATCAGGTTTATGGTGGTTTCTGGGTAATGCACCTAAGCTTTTCAGCGTACAACACGCGTTGAATTCAATACGTCTGCACATGTGGCATTGGTTTGACCATCAACCAATCAGAAATTAGAGTCGAAAAGTTGGAGCGCCACAAAGGCGTTAACCGAATGTTTTTCGACGAGTGGTATTTACCGCTCTCGTAATACCCCGCCCTTGAATTGGAGGTTGACACTTGAAATCTAGTTTGAAACGAGCTCGGATGAGCCTGCTGGTATTGCCCGTTTTGGCAATCGTTGCGTTTGCAATTGCATGTGGCACTCCCGAGCCTGAGACCATTATCCAGACGGTCGTCGTTGAGAAGGAAGTAGAGGTGGTGAAAGAGGTCGAGGTCGTCAAAGAGGTCGAGGTTGAGAAGGAAGTGGAGGTAGTGAAAGAGGTTGAGGTCGTCAAAGAGGTCGAGGTCGAGAAGGAAGTCGAAGTCGTCAGAGAAGTCGTTTCGGCTGTTCCGCGCAACAAGACCGTTGTCGTCGGTACCCGCTTCGGCGGCGGCGTTGCACTCCGTATGTGGAGCCCGTACGCGCTTGGCGGAACCCACCAGAAGGGCGTCATCTTCTTCCACGAGCCGCTGTTCTATGCAGACAGCCTGAACGGAAACAGCTACCCGTGGCTGGCCGAAGACTTCTCCTACAACGCGGCTGCGACCGAGTTGACCTACAACCTGCGCGATGGTGTGCTCTGGAGTGACGGAGAAGAGTTCAACGCCGAGGACGTGGCATACACGTTCAATACGCTCGCTGAATTGGGCAGCGAAGTTCGAGGCGGCGGAGTCTTCCAGACCTTCATTAAAGAAGCCGAGATTGTTGACGATCTGACAGTAAAGGTCCACTTCAATTTCCCGGCGCCGAGATTCCACGCTGAAGTCGTGATCTACAAGGGCGACTCTGGCACCTACATCGTTCCGGAGCATGTCTGGAATGACAAGAACTGGGCCGAGTACGACGCGTACAACGATGGTGCTGGTCCTGTTACGACTGGCCCGTGGCGACTGTCCTACTCTGACAACTTCCGCCGAGTCTTGGACCGCGTGAAGAATTGCGATGACTACTGGGGATGCGCCACCGGATTTGTGCCGTTCCAAGAAGTTGAGCGCTACGTGCTCTACAACATTGACGACGACACGCAGTTCGCACAGGCGATGATCACTAACCAGATCGACGAGACGCACGACTTGCGCGTGGACACCGTCGAGACGATCCTTCGCGAGAACCCGAACACGACCACCTACACCGGCCGCGACCCAGAAGGGGAGTACGGCATGGTCTCGTGGTGGCCGATCTCGTTGCACCTGAACAACCTGCAGCCGCACCTCGACAACTCCAACGTTCGAAAAGCGATCAACAAGTACATCGATCGTGACCGCCTGAACGCTCAGGCATACCTGAACAAAGGCCGGATCAACGACTGGCCGTGGCCGCAGTACGCTGGTCTGAAGCACGTCAACGAGGCGATGGAGCCTCTGAGGCAAGAGTACGGAGTTGGTCAGTACGACAAGGATGGCGCCGACGCCCTCATGACAGAGGCCGGCTACTCCAAGAACTCTGACGGCTTCTGGGCCGACGCCAATGGCGAAATCGTCAAGTGCAACATCATCAGTTCGGCACACTTCACGGACCTTGGTCCGGTTGTTGCCGCTTTGCTTGAGCAGCACGGCATCGAGTCATCTTGGGCGCAACCCCCGGATGTCTGGGCCAGAAATGGCAAGGGCGGCGACTATGAGTGCACGCTCGTCGGACACAACGGCTCGCAGTCAGGCGACATCTATCGATCGTTGCTGATGTTCACGACCGATTCTGGTGCTAACCGCTGGTCGTACTCGAATGCCGAATTCGATTCGGTTGTGGCGTCGATGGCCGAAGAACCTGATGTCGACAAGGTCCTGGACCTTACCGAACAGGCGCTTAGGATCTGGTTGGAAGACCAGCCGGACGTCCCGCTCGTAGAGTTCTTCAACCGGGTCACTCGTAACGAGTACTACTGGGAGAACTGGCCTGGCGACGCTCCGGGATACGAGCCCTACATGAACGGTATCCACCCGCACACAGGATTCCCGTACATCCTGAGCAAGCTGGAAGGTACCGGCAGGGAATAGCCCGCGTTTTAGCGGAAGCAACATTGGTTGCGGCGTCGGATGGGAGCGAATACCCATCATTCCGGCGCCGCAACTAGTCGCAATCTCCCGACTGGCATCCTGTCACGCCGGTCAGTTCTGTTAACTTGGAATCGGCGCGTATCGGGACGCAATACGGCGAAGTGTTAATGAGATGACCGTAGATTATCTGGCGAGACGGATCGGAATGTTCGTGGCTGTGATTTTCGTTGCCACATCATTCAACTTCTTTCTCCCCAGATTCACCGGTCAAGACCCGATTGCCACCCGCCTTGAGTTGCTCGCAGCCGAGGGCGTGACGACGCGAGCCGAAGATTACGCAGCCCTCATCGAAACCTACAACGCCAAATTCGGACTGGATCGTCCGTTAGTCCTTCAATATCTGACATATCTCTCAACCGCCGTCAGATTCGATTTCGGAGAATCGATCACCAAGTACCCTACGCGCGTCAGCGAACTCATCAACCAAGCAATGCCGTGGTCGATCGGTTTGCTGGTGACCTCTACTCTTCTAGCCTTTGTTGTCGGAACCCTCGGCGGTGCAGTTTTGGCTTGGCAGCACGGACCCAAAGCAGCATTTGAACTCATCCTTCCACCATTCTTTCTCCTTGCCGCTGTTCCTTACTACCTTCTGGGCCTGATACTGATCTGGCTCTTAGCATTCCAAGCCAAACTGCTGCCGTTGGGTGGCGGCTACGCGCCTACGACACTGCCAGATTGGAGCGACTTCGGGTTCCTGTGGGAGGTTTTCAAACACTCGCTCCTGCCTGCCCTCTCGATCGTTCTAGCCTCAATCGGTTTCTGGGCACTTGGAATGCGGTCAATGATGATCACCATGCAAGGCGAGGACTACATGCTGCAAGCAGAAGCCAAAGGTCTGACCAAAGCTAGAGCTTTCTTCCGCTACGCTGTCCGCAACGCCGTACTGCCTCAGACAACCGCGCTGGCATTAACCCTCCCACACGTGGTTTCCGGCGCAATATTGGTCGAAAGAATCTTCGGATACCCCGGAGTCGGCAGAGTCCTATACGAAGCGATCACAGGATTCGACTACTTCGTCATCCAAGGCGTCGTGTTCATCATCGTCCTAGCCATCGCCTTTGCAATGCTCGTGATCGACGTCATCTACCCCCTGCTCGATCCCAGAATCAGCTACTCGTCTGCATAGGGCATGGCCACCACATCACCCACAGAACCGCTGGCAACTTCCAGTAGCCCCACTTCCGACACGCTGAACCAAGCAGCTGGCGCGTGGCGCTATATGAAGCGCAACCCGTCAATCCTCGCTGGGTTCATACTCCTGGGAATAATCGTTCTGTTCTGGGCATTCGGCACGATTATGACGGATTCAGCAGAAGCGACCGATTTGGCATTTGCGCCGCCGAATCAGAAACCATCACTGGATAACCCTCATCCGTGCTATGTATCGGAAAATCGACGAGACCAGTGCTACGCGAGTTCACCCCCGCTTGACGACGCGCTACCTCGTCGTCACCTGATGGGCACGGACCGTCTCGGCAAGGACATCCTAGCGTCCTTCTCTCTAGGCATCCCTCAAACGATCATGATCGGCCTGATAGCCGGATCGCTGGGCACCGTCGTCGGGACGCTCCTCGCCTTTGTCGCCGGCTACTACGGCGGCATCCTAGATGCGGCGATCCGTTTCATTGTCGACACGTTGCAGACCATACCCGGTATTTTGATCCTGATCATCATTACGATTGTCTGGCGCGAAGTGGGTGGTGGGGAGATGACCTTCATTCAACTCGCCCTGATCATTGCCATGCTGGCGTGGCTTGGTCCCACCAGAGTCGTCAGGTCCCAAGTCCTCGTCATGAAACAACGCTCATATGTCGAGATGGCTAGACTCTCCGGAATGAACGGCCCCGAGGTCATCGTTAAAGAGATGATGCCCAACCTCATGCCCTTCATTGTGGCGAACTTTGTGCTGGCGGTTTCATCAGCGATATTGGCATCTATCGGGCTCGAAGCGCTGGGACTCGGGGACTTCAGTTCCAACACCTTGGGAATGATGATCTACCACAACATCTGGTACGGGTCTCTCGTCAATGGATGGTGGTGGTGGTGGTCGCCACCGATCGTCGTCATCGTCATCCTCTTCATCGGATTGTTCATGCTGTCGCGCGGAATGGACGAATGGGCCAACCCACGCTTGCGGAGACGGTTCTAGTTGGCAGTAGAAACAACCACTAACGCCGTCGAAGATCGCGAGCAATCAACGCGATCCGAGATGCCGACGACTGTTGATGACCTCCGTCGCTCTGGCATGGGCGATTCTTCATTGCCGGCAATCGATGTCAAAGATCTGAAGGTCTATTACGACTCCGAAGCAGGGGTCGTAAAAGCGGTGGACGGCGTGAGTTTCGCCTTGCAACAAGGCGAACGCCTAGCCCTCGTCGGGGAATCAGGTTGCGGCAAAACAACCCTTGGCATGGCGTTGATGAAACTCACCAAAGCTCCAGGCTACATCGACGGCGGACAGATCCTACTCGACGGCAGGGATTTGGTCCCGCTCGACGACGAAGAGATGCGCTTGGCTCGGCTCGCCGAGATCGCCTTGGTCACCCAATCCGCGATGAATGCATTGAACCCCGTGATGCGCATCGAGGACCAAATCTTCGACGGCCTCATAGACCACGGCATCAAAGACACCAAAGAAAACCTGCGCAGCCACGTCTATGACCTCCTCCTCCGCGTCGGACTCCGCGAAAACGTCGGCCGAATGTTTCCCCACGAACTCAGCGGCGGAATGAAGCAACGCGTCGCAATCGCCACTGGCACCAGCATGAACCCCAAGGTCATCGTCGCCGACGAACCTACCAGCGCCTTGGACGTTGTCGTTCAACGCCAGGTAATGATGACCCTCAGCCGCGTCCAACGTGACACTGGCGCCGCAGTCATTCTCATTGGACACGATATGGGACTAGTCGCCCAATTCGCAGACCGTATCGGCGTCATGTACGCCGGAAAACTCGTCGACATTGGCACCGTCCAGCAAATCATTGAAGAGCCTAAACACCCATACACCAAACTCCTCATCAACAGCGTCCCAGACCTCGAAGAAAAACGCGAACGCCTCACAGGTATCCCCGGCATCCCACCTCCCTTGGTCGACCTCCCGCCCGGATGCGTCTTTGCACCGAGGTGCCCATTAGTCGAAGACCCGTGCAACGAACTCGAACCCAAAGACACAGACATTGGCGATAACCGTCACGTCATGTGCCATCTTTTCGATCCCGACGTAGCCATGGCGGGCAGTGAAGTTGCCTAACCTTCTCGAACTCCAAAGCGTCACCAAGGTCTTCGGCGGCGGACTCTTCAACCGATCCAACGTCACTATAGCGGTTGACGATGTCACTTTCGCGATTTCTGCAGATCGACCGACAATCACCGCCGTAGCAGGAGAGAGCGGCAGCGGCAAGACTACCTTGGCAAGACTCCTCCTAGGCGTCATCAAACCCACGTTCGGTAACGTCATCTACGACGGACAAGACGTCTCTGGAATGTCCGGTAGCGACCGTCGAAACTTCCGACGCGAAGTCCAACCCATCTTCCAAGACCCGTTCGAGGTCTACAACCCGTTCTACAAAGCAGATCACCTCCTCCACGTAGCCATCGAAAAGTTCGGACTCGCCGATTCCCGAGATGAACGGATCCACTTGATCAGAGAAGCGTTGGAGACCGTTGGCCTGCGCCCTGACGAAATGCTCGGACGCTACCCCCACCAACTCAGCGGCGGCCAACGCCAGCGCATGATGGTCGCACGTGCACTCTTACTGAAACCACGCATCATCCTCGCCGACGAACCCGTCTCAATGGTCGACGCTTCCCTCCGAGCAACCATCCTCGAATCGATCCGAACCCTCAACCGAGACCTCGGCATATCAGTCGTCTACGTCACACACGACCTCACTACCGCCTACCAGATCTGCGACGACATCCTAGTCATGTACAAAGGCTCAGTGGTAGAGCAGGGCAGCGTCGAACGCGTCATCCGTGATCCCAAACATCCGTACACCCGACTCCTCGTCGAGTCGATCCCTCAAATGCGGGCGGACAGCGGATGGGAAGAAGGCGGCGACGAAGTCCTATCAATCGACGAATCTGGCGAAACTACCGGCTGCAAATTCGCCGATCGTTGTCCGCAGGTCATGGACAGGTGCCACGATGAGCACCCGACCGCGTTCCAGATCAACGACGATCGCGTCGCAAGCTGCTACCTCTACGACGAAATGCCAATCGCCAACCGCGCTCCAGTCACCAGCTAGCCGAACTACCATGCCTGAATATTCACCCCCAAACATCGTCTACATTCAGTCCGACCAGCACAATCCAGCGGTCATCGGTGCCTACGGGGATCAGGTTGTAGAGACACCGAATCTCGACCGTTTGGCAGCAAACGGTGCGATATTCACCGGCGCATACTGCGGCTCGCCGATCTGCGTTCCGTCGCGGACGGCTCTGGTTACGGGCCGATATCCGTTTGAGACCGAGGTCTGGACAAACGACCAGATCCTAAGCTCCGCGGTCCCGACCTATGCCCATTCCCTCGGCGCAGCAGGATACGATCCTGTCCAAATCGGCAGGATGCACTACAACGGCGTCGACCAGCTCCATGGCTTCTCCCGACGCTACGTCGGCGACCACAGCCCCAACTACCCCGGTAGTCCGCGGCCAGTAGACCACGGACAGTTGCACGGCACCGCAGGGCCAGCACGCGTCAGCTTGGAGGCGTCCGGCCGCGGCCAGAGCGCGTACGAAGTCCACGATGAATACGTCACCCAATCCGCGGTCGATTACATCAACAACAAAGGCATCACCCGACGCTCAGGACTGGACGACTCGCCGCTCTGTCTATCCATCGGCCTAATGCTTCCGCACCAACCATTCGTCGCCCGCGCTGCCGACTACGACAAATACGACGGCCGGGTCCCCATGCCGACCATCGCAGCCGAACCCTTCGAGGACTGCCATCCCTACATCCAGTGGTGGCGAGAGCGCACCGGCATCGTCGAGGTCACTGAGGAAGAAATCATGCGCTCCAGAATCGCTTACTGGGCACTATGCGACCGCACCGACCAGCTCATCGGCGAAATCCTAGACGCCCTCGAAGCCAACGGCTACATGGACAACACCATCATCATCTACACCTCCGACCACGGCGAGCAGGTAGGAGAGCACGGTCTCTGGTGGAAGCAGACCTTCTACGAAGACTCATCCCGCGTACCAGCCATAGTTTCATGGCCCGGACACCTAGCAGAAGGCCGCGTCATCGACACTCCAATCGACCAATTCGATCTAGCCGCAACCATGCTCGAAGCCGGGGGCGCACAACCCCTGCCGCAATCTCACGGCATGAGCGTCATCGATCTCATCAATAACCCGGACACTGCCGATTGGAAAGACGCCGTCTTCAGCGAATACTGCATGAACGACTCATCCGTCGGCTCCGGCATGTCAGCGAACCTAGGCGGTGCAGACGTACATGCCCGCCCCGGAGGCGTCCAAAACCGCATGGTCCGCTGCGGCACCTGGAAACTCAACTACTACCACGGCTTTGAACCCCAACTCTTCAACTTAGCCGAAGACCCTCAAGAACTAAACGACCGCGCACAAGATCCGAGTTGCAGGGGTGTAAGGGATGAGTTGATGGATCGGGTTTTGGACGGCTGGGATCCTGACCACATCGCCGAACGGATGCGAATCCTGAAACGCGAGCAGGAGTTGATGGAAGCGTGGGCGAAGAATATCGATCCGCCTGATTCGCTTAGGTGGGATCTGCGTCCTGAGATGGACTATCTAGACTAACCACCCCTTTCGCGCAGCGAAGGGGGCGCGGGAGCGGAGCGACCGCGGGGGATGCCCACAACCATCGTCGTTCCACACCTTTCCGTCATTCCGGCGAAAGCCGGAATCCAGCGAGATATCGGCCCGGCAGGATAGGAAGAGGTTTAAGGCCGCGCCTCGACAGATTGCCCTTTAACCTTTAGTGCCAATCGACCAAGTCGACTCCTCGCGACGCCGAATATTAGAGTGAGAATCAGATGTCTAAAGATATTTAGAGAACACTCTAGATGGACAGAATGGAACGTTACAAGATCGAAGGATCAATCAAGGACGTGATCACGATCCTCGACTCCGCTCCGATGCAACCAGATATGGTGCCGGAGGTGAACTTGGTTCAACTCACAAACCGGGTGCCAATTGCCCATCTAGCGATAGAAAGAGGTTTGAAAGCACTTATAGCCGAATCGGGAGCGGAACGAGAAAATGTCCATTCATTGAACACGCTCTATCAAGCTCTGCAAAGATGCAATGAGGAGGCCGCTAGATTTCTTGCGGAAGCCTTCGACGATGCTGTCAAATTCTTCGGCATTAACGTGAACGTCTCAGGTCGCCGACACTTCCGATCGTTAAACGACTATCTGAGTAAGGTTGGAACCGACAAAGCCTTTGACGCCTTGCGCTACTGGGTCATTGATCACCCGGAGAATCGTCATAATCCGATCCCGTACATATTTGTTCCCATACATAGAGAGCTTCTTTGCGCTCTAGCCTGTCTGTTCGGACCCGGTCGTAAAGAAACGGTGTCGCAAAGGGTTGAGGATGGAGTGTGGCACTCAATGTTCAACGGACGGGATATGTCATACACAAACATCGATACCACCAAAAAGCGTTCAGTGCACGCTTATCAAGCTTGGCTTATCGACCAGAAGAAACCGGCCTCAAGCATCTTAAACGACGCGGTGCGTACGGATTTTAGTGGATTAAGCGACGAATTCATCATCCAAACGCTACGCGCGGCTCATGAAGAACTCAAGGAGTCCAAAGATCCAGCAGTCCGTTATTTCGCGCTGAGAATCACGTATCTGACTAAAGGCTCGCAACGGCGCAATCGGGATGCTGCACCGGATGTGAATTGGTTAGATGACGACCAGACATTCGGAGAGATTCTGACCCCAGCCGGCACTCCCTTAGGGTTGGTTCGGAGGTATGCTGACGGTGGGTGGGGAATAGAACCTTACTGGTCTCAGGCGACGGAGGTCGCCGAAACGTTGGCCGACGCTAAACACTATCTGGTCAACCGATTTACCCACAGAGTCGATGTAGCCGTGAACGGATCGACCTTGCAACTACGAATCATTGGTGAAGGGCGTTACTTGCTTTTTTCGGTATCCGACGCAGAATGGACACCTTCCGTTGACTTGATTGACCTTAAGCAGAAATACGAATTGGAATTCTGGGATGACGGTCATGGGTTGAGTGCCGGAGATTCGGTTACCGTCAAACTCCGGCGGAAGGAATCCGCTGGATTCGTCGATATTCTAGAAGGCGACGTGGATTCAGTTGTCGAACACAAAGTTTCAATTGAAGGCTGGAAGCACACCCATTTGGATGACGAGTGATAGGCAACCACACGGTTGCGATCAGTCCATCAACCGCTGCGAACCCGAAGACTGCCGCCGTCTAGGCGCACGCGCAAATGTGGCATCAGGAGCGAAACGCGGGTATTCGGCTTGCATGCCTGACAGCAGATCCTCGATAGTGAGTATCTGAACACGCGGATAGCGATGATCGGGATAGTGTTCGGGAGTGTAGATGCCTGCTGAGACTGCTTCCTGAAGCATGGGGCCAGTAGGCTGGTTCAGGGTGATGAACAATCCGATCTCCGCATCTTCACGCGCCATATCACCTTTCAGCGTGGCTATCATGTCGCGGCGGACATGCCCACTCTTAACCTGCACGATGATGCGCTTCGACTTGCCGCTGTTATCGTCGAAGAAGTTGATGTAGCCGTCTATGCCAGAGTCAGCACCCCTTCGTCCCTTGTTTGCAGGGCGCGCTTCCACCAGGCCCAACGCCCAGTACTCGAACTGGTAGCGTCCGTCGTGTTCGCTTTCGACAGCGAGCGCTCGTGCGCTTTCGACGTCCTGCGGAACCCCTACCACATCGTAGTCGGAGAGATCGGAGTTAAACGTATCTCGTAATCGGCTCTTCATGAGGGAGATAGCCAGATGAGTTATGTCTATCCCTATCCACTTGCGCCTCAGTCGTTCGGCAACTGCAATCGCGGTACCGCACCCGCAGAAGGGGTCTAAAACCACATCGCCTTCGTTGCTGGAAGCGTTAATGATGCGTTCGAGCAGGGCTTCAGGTTTTTGGGTTTGGAAACCGAGGCGTTCTTTGGCTTGAGAGTTAATGGGAGGCAGATCTGTCCACAAGTCCTGAAGTGGCACTCCCGGCATTTCATCTAGATAACGGATGTATTCAGCGACGCCGTTCCGCGTATAGTGAATGCGTCCTTCGTTATGCAAGCGCTCCATAGTTTCGCGCGGTGACCGCCAGATTCTAGTAACACCGTTCCATTCGTACTCATACCCGCCACCACTGAGACTCGTCGCCGTCAGATTATCGGTTCGATAGATTCTGCCGTCTTCAGTTTTGCGCCGATAATGTGATTCAACATAACTAGGGTCATATTCTTGGTACTGGTTATTCCAAGTCAGCCTTAGTCGGTCTTTGGTGTAGAGGAAAATGATGTCGTGTGTTCGTCCGCATGTGCCAGAATCGTTGTGTGCGGATGATCTCTTCCACACAATTTCATTTTTGTAGTTTTCATTCCCAAAAACGGCATCCATCATCAGCTTGAGGTAATGACTCGCGGTCGGATCGCAGTGAAGGTAAACACTCCCGGTCGCTTTCAGAACTCGATGGAGTTCGGACATTCGCTGGGCCATCATGGTCAGATACGCCATCATGTCGTTCTGACCTAGGAATCCACGCATCGATTGGAGTAGGTCGCCAAGCTTTTCAGGCCCGTCTCTTACAACGTCTTGGAAGGCGTATTCTGACTCGATACTCCACTTCCAAGTGTCCTCAAACGCGGTTATCTGGGCGGCGGAATCCTCGCCGCTTCGCTCTCGGAACAGCACATTGTAAGTGGCGTTGGAGTTGAACGGCGGATCGAGGTAAATCAGATCGATGCTCTCATCCGCAACGTTCTCACGCAAGATGTCGAGGTTATCGCCGAAGTAAAGTTTGTTCGTTGGCGTTTCCATGAAGATGGATTCTACAGACCGCCCCACCGCATAACCCCAATGTGTGGCGATCCCGGCCTCGCCTCCGTTTTGAAATTGATCAAAAGCCAATCATGCCAGAGTTTTGCCGCTGAAACGCCGATTCTGTTCTGAATTCCCCTTCCGTCCGCAACCCCAAATCCCACGAAAATCAACACTTCACACCCCACACGCTCCCCATCCATCGCATCACTCCCCTCACTCAGTCTTACCTCTTCTCCGTCATGCGTCCGGAAAGGTACTTGTGTATGACGCTTGAAAGGAGCGTTTGGTAAGGAATTCCCTCTTCGTTCGCTCTGGCATGTGCGAGATGAAAGTCGCGTTCCGTCATGCGTAGGTTAACCCGCTTAGTTTTGTTCAGCGTGTTGCGCGCGGCTCGCTGGGCGTATTCCACTTCCTGCTCAACGTTGGCAACTCGCACTAACTCCCCACGATCTACTAGTTCGAGAAGCTCGCGTTCTTCCTTGTCCAAATTGTTTTCCACCTGTGTCACCTCCCTAGATAATCTCTCGTCGCTTTCCGGCTGGGAATAATCGTTTTGAGGAACGCGCTACCGTCGCTCCTGACAACGAGAGGTACCACGTATACATAATCGTTGATCTCGACATAGTAGACCATCTGGGAAGGATAGCGTTCCTCGTTCGGATGTCTACGAACATCCAGCAGGGCACCGTCCAAGATGGCGGTTAGTACCTGGTCGAACGAAACTCCCCGTTCCTCAATCAGTTGTCGGTTCTTCTCGGCGCTCCAATCAAAACTGACATTCATAACCCAATTATCGCACGATGTGTGCGTTTTGGCAACAATCGCCTCGGGCCTTATGAGTAGATAGACAGACTCTGTCTCTCCTGCCGAGACAGCCACAACCTCCCCAAAATCCTTCCATCCTTGCGACTAAGTATCCGCAGAATCTTTTGCGGGTACCATTGCTGAACTTCCGCCGCAACGTTCGCTCAATCCAACTGCCGCAAATTCGGATCCCACCGATCGCGCATCCAGTCGCCGAGGAAGTTGCCGGCCATCACGACGAGGAAGATCGCCATGCCCGGGATCGCGGAGAGCCACCAAGCGTCTCCGATGTATTCCCGCCCGTTGGCTACCATCGCGCCCCATGCTGGCGTAGGTGGTGGAATACCGACGGCCAGATAGCTCAGCGTCGCTTCGGTCAGGATGATGCCGCCGACGCCAAGAGTAGCGCTGACGACGACGATATTGATCACTCCGGGAAGAATGTGGCGAAGCAGGATGCGGGTTGACGACGCGCCTGCCACGCGGGCGAACTGAACATAGTCGGATTCGCGCAAGCTCAAAGTTTGGGCCCTGACAAGACGTACCGCGCCGGGCCATGAGATAAGCGCCAAGAGGGCGATCAGAATCCTCAGGTCTTGACCAAAGATGCTCACGACGATCAAGGCGAGCATGATGAAGGGCAAAGCTGCCCAGACATCGACGATGCGCATGATGATCTCGTCGATATGCCTGCCGAAATACCCTGCGAGCAGACCGCACGTTGTGCCGACACTGACGCCGACGGTGATAGAGACCACGACCACCATCGCCGATATTCGCGCCCCATGAATGATCCGACTGAGCAAATCACGCCCGATGAAATCGCTGCCCAAGAGGTAAAACTGGCCTGATTGGCCGGTTGATAACGGAGCGGTATTGCGGTCAAGAAGATTGTTGACGTATGGATCGTGCGGCGCAACCTGATATGCAAACACTGCGCAAATCAACAGGGTGATGATGATCAATGCCGGGATGATCGGCCAGCGTCGCAGGACGTAGAAACCGTATCCGATCCAACCGAGCGTGTGGTGCCGACCAACGGCCGTCGGCGCCGCCGCAGCGTCGCTGATTGTTTGTTGTCGCGAATCGGTGGTCATCTCAAACGGCTATGCATATCGGATCCTCGGATCCAATATTGCGTAAAGAACATCCATCGTCAGCACTACGACGACGTATAGGACGACAGTGAGGAATGTGATGGCAGATATGAGGGGAAAATCATTGCCTTGAACGGCCTGTACGGCCACGCGTCCGAGTCCGGGCCAAGAAAACACGGTTTCGATTACGGTGGTGCCGTTGATGAAGCCAATCAATATCAATCCCGACAAAGTGAGCGGCGGGATCACTGCATTACGGAAGGCGTGTTTCCAGATCACAAAGCTCGAATCGACCCCTTTGGCTCGCGCGAATTTCACGTACTCAGATTCAAGGACCTCCAACATTGACGATCGCGTCAGTCGGAGGTACGCGGCGGCCGGCAACCATCCGAGGACGATCGACGGCAGGATGTAGTTTCGCACCGCGAATCCGTCGCCTCGCGTTCCCGAAGGCAGCCATTCTAGTTCACCGGAGAAAATAAGGATCGCCATGATACCCACCCAGAAAACGGGCGCTGCTTGGCCCACCAGCGCGATGCCCCGCGCGACGTAATCGAGCAATCGGCCACGTTGAACTGCGGACACGATGCCGAGCGGTACCCCAAGCATCGTCCCGAATATCCATGCGATTACACCCAGTTGTATGGAGGTCCAGAAACGCTCTTTGACAACGGTGATGACCGGGCGTTGGTGGATGAGGCTGTCGCCGTATTGGCCTCGGAGGTATCGACCTACCCAGATGACGTATTGGAATACGACGGGTTGATCGAGGGCTAACTCCTGCCGGAAGCGTTCGCGGGTCTCTTCAGCCAGCGCACCACCGTATTCGTCGAGATAAAGATCCAAGGGATCGCCCGAAAGGCGCGAAAGGACGAATATGACGAGCAGGGCGCCAAGAATGGCGATGATGCCGTATAGGACGCGGCGTGCGAGGAAACTGCGCATCGTTAAGACAGGATTGCCTGCGCCCCCGCAATCCGATCAATCGAATCGCGAAGGCGCAGGCGCACCGGTGAGACGCCGTTCATAGGGGCCGGCGTCCCATTTCAACTAATGGGTTCTACGGTGCCCAGTCGACTTCTTCAAGGTTGAACCAACCACAACCGCCGATACACATCTGCGGTGGGATGGGCCAACTCCTGATCTTATCGCCGTCGAAGGTGTTGAACGCTGGCTGCTCGTTCACACCGACGTTGATTGAGACTTCGCGCGCGTAGTCGAAGTGTTCGATCGCGAGTTCGGTCCGCTTGCGACGGTCAAGTTCCTTCGTCATCTGGTCGAAGATCTCGTCCCATCGTGGCAAGATGCTAGCGGCGCAAATCGTGCCGCCGATCTTGTGCGAAGTAGTCTCGTTAGACTTCGGCAAGTCCACGCTCAGAGCCGAGAAACTGTCGCCGCAGGTCCGGTATTGGATCTGGTTGAACGACAGGTTGACGAGGTTCGGGCGGTGTTCCGAGTATGGCGAATGGTCAAGACTCACTCTCACGTTGAGGGTGGCTAACCATTCAGCGGCTATCGCTTCGACGATCTCTTGGTGCGTTCCGACGCCGGTCCAGATCGTTACCTCGAATCCGTCGCCCCATCCTGCCTCGTTCATCAGACGCTTGGCTTCTTCTCGATCGAAGTTGTAAGCCCAACCGTGGGACTCGGCGTTTTCAGCCCAAGTCTGCGAGTTGACCGAGAGGTTGGTGATGTGGTTGACGTAACCGAGGCCGTTGAGGATGGCAGCATTGATGCCTTCGCGGTCGACGGCGGCAGCCAAGGCTTGTCGAACGTTGATCGCTGATTGCATCGACTCTTCGTTGCCATACTCGCCTACCCAAGGCAGGGACGTGTCGTAACCCGGTCGATCTAGCTCGGTACCCTCGGTGAAGTGATGGGTCTGCCAGTAGTTTCCGCCAAAGTAGAGGCCATTCATACGGGCCGCTGTCGGGTTGGCGGTGAAACCTGCTTCGACTAAGCCGGGAACGTCCTTCAATGCGATGTTGGCTGCGTGAGCTTGACCGGTCTCGAGCATCGTCTTTCGGACGGCAGCTTCAGGAACGGCTAGGATCTCGACGCGCGCCATCTCCGGAACCTTGCGCCAGTGCGAGCTTTGGGCATTCAACACGGCGCGGTCGTCGGACGACCAAGTCTCGAAAACGAATGGGCCAGTGCCGACGAAGACGTCGACCATGCCGTCAGGTCCGAACTCGTCGAACACCTTCTTGCTGTGGACACCCATGCTCTGCCAGTAGGGGCTAAGGTTGCGCCGCAACACACCGACTTCCCAAATGTTGACGTGCATGCGAACCTTGCTGGGGTCGATGACCTCGAACTCTGTTGCCATGGCGCGGAAGTCACCGGCTTGGTCATGGCGGGAATCGGGGTTCGTGTTCGGGTTGGCGTTGTTGAAGCTCCAGGCAACGTCTTCGGCCGTCATTTCGCCGTAGCCGTTATGGAACTGCACGCCGCGACGGATGTCGAAGTCGACCCAAGACTGGTCGTCAGCGACGGTCCAGTCCGTGGCGAGTCTTGAAACTGCGTTAGCGCTGGAGTCTAGCCATAGAAGCGTCTCGTATGCGCCCATGCGGAACTTCTGGTTACCGCAACCGGGGACACATTGTTCGGGGTATCCGACTGGTACGCCTACTCCGCCTTCGGCGATGATGAGCGTTCCTTGCGGGTTGCCAGTGACTAGGTCGCCCGGAGCGGCCGCAGCTTCTTTCTCGACGATGACAGTCTGTACAACCGGTACCTCAACCTCGACCTCTTTCTCGACCACCACGGTCTGGACTACGGTCTCGCCTTCTTTCTCGACGACGACTTCCTTCTCGACGACGACAGTCTGGACGACGGTCTCTCCAGCCACTTCCCTCTCGACAACGACCTCTTTCTCGACGACGACAGTCTGGATAACCGTCTCGGTGACAGTTTCGCCACACGCAATGACCAGTGGGACCGCCAGCAAGACGGGTAGCAGGATGAGAGTGGACCATCGCGTCCTCTTGCCTAATAACTTCATGCTTATCCTCCTTAAAGGATTTGAGCCGGCGCAACATTTTCACGATCCGCGGGTGTCAAACAGCACCCACGGCGATCCTGATATATGCGCCGTTACGTGAGGGAATGTATACCACAACTCATAGGGAGTGGCCGAAACCAAGACCGAAACGAACGAGTTTCGACGAATTGCAGTATCCGAGTGCGGATTATTGCGCTTAAAGCTCCGCAACCCGCACCGAATTGAAGTACTGCCAGTCCCAGACAGCGCCCCATCCCGGACGGTTTGGCGGCGTCACTTTGCCATCCCGCGGGACCGGTGGATTGAGCAGACCGATCTCCCGCGCGAGTTCATCGCGTGAACCGCCGGGGAAGTATTCGTAGTAGGAAGTGTTCGGTATCGCGCAAGTCAGATGCGTGTGAACAAGTCCGAAAAGTCCCCCCGGTCCGTTGAGTTCTACGTTTTTGCCCCGTTCTGCGGCGTGTTTGGCGAGATCCAGCAGGACTGTGGTGCCGTGCCGAGCGTGTGCTCTGACGAGGTCACACGCACCTTGTTCCAGCCATATCTTAGATATTTCAGGCTCGTGCATCAGAGTTTCAAGGGCCATTACCGGGATATCGAGTTCATCACAGAGAGTTCGTAAACCGTTGAAATCTCGGTCAGGAATCGCCTCTTCGAACCAACGATATCCATGGTTTTCTAGTGCTTTGCCTGCTTTTATGGCATCTTCTAAGTCATAACGGGCACCCGCCGCGTCGTGCATGATGTCGATGTCGTCTCCGCAGGCGCGTCGAATTTCACCAAACCAGTAGACGTTTTTCGCGACTGGCCACGAGAGGTGGTCTTTGACGGCAGTGAATCCAATGGAAAGTGCATGTTGGCAGTCTTCGACGGCGGCTTCGAGGGTTCGACCGCCGCGGTAGTTGTAGTAGGCGGGAGCGGAGTCGCGAGTCGCCCCGATGAGTTGGTAGACGGGTTTGTTTTCAGCCTTACCAGCGATGTCCCAGAGGCAGTTGTCGAACGCGCCATACCATCCCGGCATGGTGAATATGTGGCGCGTCGCGGTGCGCATTTTCGATTCGAGGCGCTTGCGGTTAAGCGGGTCTTCGCCGATCGCCAAGTGTCGGAGATGTTCGAGATCGATTGACCTCATGGTCGTGTAGCGCGCGTCGCCTACGGTGGATACCCCTTCGATCCCTTCGTCGGTGTCTACGTGAAGGACGTGGTACTCAGTCGGATGCGGTCGAGTTGGAACTGATCGCCAAACTTTGCGATCGCCGAGAGGTTCGAGTTCGAGATTGAAGAACGGCGTCTGAGTCGGCAATTGAAATACCGAGAGACGAATGTCGGAGATATTCAAACTACGCCCTCAGCAGAGATGCGCTCTTGGATTCCGGCTTCCGCCGGAAAGACGTTTACGGCAGGGACTAGGAGCGTTCCTTCAATCGCGGGTTCGCCCACTCGTCGAGTCCGATGGATGCGATGAATAGTCCTGCGAACAGGATGATGAAGATGACGATGGGTGAACCCCACCACCACCACATGCCTCTGATGACGGCATTGTAGAAGTTCTGCCAGTAGAGGATGTTTCCGAGCGTCGATATGTTCGTTGCGCCGAGTCCTAGGAACTCTAGTCCGACCGCCGCCAAGATCGCGCCGATGAGCGATCCTACGAATGCGGCGAGAAGGAATGGCATCAAGTTCGGCATAAGTTCTAAGAAGACGATGTAGATGCCCTTTTCACCGGACATTCTGGCGATTTCGACGTATTGTCGCTCCCTCATGGATAACACTTGGGCCCGGATAACGCGCGCTGCGCCCATCCATGAGAACAACGCGATCAAAACCGCCATCAACTCTAGAGTCATACCCTCCTGCCTGAGGCTCGCCAAGACGATCAAAACGAGCAGTCCAGGTATCGCCATCGCAATGTCGGTGACTGTTCGCAGAACCGTGTCTATCCACCCGCCGTAGTAGCCAGCGATGAACCCGACCGAAGCGCCGATAACCACGCCAAGTGCGCCAGCCATGACGCCGACTCTTAGCGAGTCTGGCGTGGCATCGATGAGCCATGCGAGCATGTCGCGCCCCTGTGCATCGGTACCGAGCCAGTTTTCAGCGGACGGCGCTTGCCCGGGCGGGAGAACTGAACCAACTTGGGCCTTTTCAAGATCGACGAAGAAGGGGCCCAGATAACCGAAAGCGACGACGATCAAGACTAGGAACAGCCCGATCGTGATCTTCATGTTGTTCCGGAAGAAACCATAGGTACGGATTGCAAAACCAGCACCAGATGCAATTGACGCGCTATCGCCTGTCGCGGCAGGTTGGGTTGTCGGTCCTACGGTCATGATCGGCTGTATGAAATCCTAGGGTCGATCAGGGGGTAAATCAGATCCATGATAAACAGGGCCAATGCGACGGCGAAGGTGGTGATGAGAGTCACGCCTTGGATCATGAAGTAGTCGCTCTCGCCGATAGCGTTCCTGAGCAGCAGACCTATCCCGGGGTAGTTGAAAACGATTTCGACCAGCAGAAGGCCGCCTACGACGCTGGCGAGGGAGAGGGCAAAGCTGGTGGTTTGAGGCAAAAGGACGTTACGGATCGCGTAAACGAGGAAGATGCGTCGTTCCTTTAAGCCTTTGGCGTCGGCAAGCAACATGTAGTCTTCGCCAGCGGTTGTGACCATCATGGCGCGCATCCCGAGTCCCCATAGTCCGGTGCTAGCGACGATGACTGCGGTTGCGGGAAGGAGCGCGTGCTTGGTCAATTGCCAGACCGTCTCGATGTTCCAGCCGACTAAGAAACCTGGATCGACGCCGAAAGCCGTGGGTAGGACTTTCCAATGCACACCCAAGAAGAACTGGAGCACCAATCCGAAGAGGAAAAACGGTACTGCGGCGGTGACCATCAAGACAGGCAGAGTGGCTTGCACGAGCACAAACGACCTTCGCCACGCGATCAATGCGCCGACCAGAGAACCGAACAGCATAGCCAGGACGGTGGTCACTAATGCGATGCCGATAGTCCACGGCATAGCGGCGGCTATCTTGTCAACCACTGTAGCCGGATAGTTCGTCATGGAGTATCCCAAGTCACCCTTTAACAGGTTGGTGAGATACGTCACGTACTGTATGTGCAACGGCCCGTCGAGTTGGAATTTTTCGCGGTAAGCCTCGACGATAGGACCGATGTCTCCACCGGTGTTTCCGGCTTGCGCCTCGAGAGCAAGAGCTTTGGCTTCGATGGGGTCTCCAGGAGCCAGGCGAGTGAGTAGGAATATGACGGTGACGACAACCGCGACGGTGAGGACGAACAGGGCGAATCTTCGGATGATGTATGCGGGATTCATAGGTGCGCCAGTTTGCGGTCGTGATTCCGGAGTAGATGCGAGCTTTCTCGGCTTTTCGTAAACACTGAGGTTAACTTAATCGGATTGCCGAGATTAGTCAAGAGTCTTTCTTTGCAAGCCGTTGTTGACAAACTGGGAGATATTCGATAGTGTTAGCGCGTCGCTTGGAAACTTTCTAAGCGTTGCGGATTCGCTATGCTCGCTAAGGCGTGACGAAATCCGCAATTAAAAGATGTCCAGATAGACGAAGCCGTAAACGGCGTCGTCAGGAGGTCAAGTAGATCATGCGATTGAAGAGGTTGAGCCCGTTAGCCGTGCTGTTAGCGGCCGCGTCGATGATCGCCTTAACGGCTTTGGCGGCATGCGGAGGCACCGAGACGGTGGTCCAGACGGTTGTCGTCAAAGAAGAGGTGGCGGTTGAGGTGCCCGTAACCGTTGAGGTCGAGAAAGAAGTCATCGTTCAAGGCGAGACGGTGGTGCAGACGGTCGAGGTTGAGAAACAGGTCGTGGTTGAGAAGGAAGTCACTCCGACCCCAGACCCCGGCGCGTTGAAGGATGTGCCGCGTAACCGGACGCTCGTGATTACGCACTGGAGCGACTCCTACCGGACGCAGCACGACAACGTAGAGAACTTCAACTGGTGGTTGCCGGGTAACTCGCACGCCCGTCACGCATCAGAGAAGGGATTGATCGAGTTCCTCTTCTACACGAACTTGAACGAAGGAAACATCATCCCATGGTTGGGCGAGTCTTTCGAATACAACGACTCGCTGGACGCGATCGATGTGAAGATTCGCGAGGGAGCGAAGTGGTCGGACGGAGTTGATTTCACGGCTCACGACGTCAAATTCACGATCGACATGGTCCGTAACAACGCACCAGACCTGAACCGTTCGACGCACTGGAACGACATGATTTCGGAAGTGGTCGTTCATGACGACTACAACCTGACGATTCACCTTTCGCGGCCGGACCCGCGCTTCTTCCAAGTGCAGTTCGGTTTCGGTTGGGAGAACCACACACCGATCGTGGCGAAGCACGTCTGGGAGAACGAGGACCCGTTGACGTTCAACAACTACGACCCTGAGAAGGGTTGGCCGTTGGGAACTGGTGCCTACAGGTTGGCATTGTCGACTCCGGAAGTTCAGATCTACGACCGGCGCGACGACTGGTGGGCGTCTGAGACCGGATTCCACGACGCTCCGATGGTTGAGCGCATCCAGTACATCCCGGTTGCGAACGACGACATCGCAGGTCAGCTCTACATCAACAACCAGCTTGATGCTGGTCCGCCGTTGCTGAAAGGAACATTCGAGGCTGCCAAGGGCTTCAACGATGCTCTGCGGTCTTGGAACTTTGAAGGGCCGGTATGGGGCGCCCCGGACGGCTGTAACTTCGTGCTGATTCTGAACAACCAGAAGACGCACTTCTCTAGCGTCGATGTTCGCTGGGCTATCAACCACGCTATCAACCGTGACGAAATCACCGGACTGGCTTACGAGGGCGGTGTGCCGGCAGTAGTTGTTCCGATCTCGTCCTACGGTGTGAAGCAGTATCTACCGTTGATGCAAGACATCCTCGACAAATACGATGCTGGCAACCATAGCCTTGAGAAGGTTGACGAGCGAATGACGACCGCCGGGTATTCAAAAGACTCGGAAGGATTCTGGACCAAAGATGGCGAACGCGTAGAGATCACGCTCGAGATCCCGTCATGGATGAGGCCACAAGGTCCGTTCCTTGAGAAGCAGTTGCAAGAAGGCGGTTTTGACGCTGTCTTTAAGCAGGGCGAACCGGCGACGATCGGTGACCGTCTCAGGATGGGTGAGACCGAGGTCGTTTGGGTACAGTGCGGATCCATCAACGAGCCGTATGACACGTTCAAGTCGTATCACTCCAAGAACTCGGCACCTCCTGGTGAGAACTACAAAGGTGCGGTCCAAGGCGGACGCTACGAGAACCCGGAGATGGACGCAATCTTGGACGAGATGGAAGCGATGCTTCACTCGCCTGACGACCCGCGTTACGTCGAATTGGCGCGAGGCGCGATGGAGCTGTTCCTGCGTGACATGCCAGTCATCCACATCGCGGAAGAGTTGCACGTGATCGTTCACAACACTCACTATTGGCAAGGTTGGCCGGGTGTTGAGGATCCGTACGTTGCGCCATACCCGCCGTGGAACGGTTGGTACCAGATTACGCTGAACTTGGAACCGACTGGGAACTAGCCTAGTCAGGTTCTAAGGCGGCGAACACATCGCCGACGCGAAAATCAAACGGGCTGCGGTCATTTAACCGCAGCCCGTTTTGCTTGTACTGTTCGGAATCTTGTCTGACAAAGATCATTTCTGAGACCGCTCTCAGCTGTGAAATGCGTAACGTTGTGAGGAAAACATGACGAAATGCAAAGATTGACTACCTCTTGGGTTTCCGTTAATCTTTACGAAGTTGTCCAAACGGTTCGAGGAGGGTACGCACCGTGAAATTGCCGAAGAAATGGATGCTGTCGACGCTTGTGCCTGGTGTCGTGGCACTTGTCGCGTTAGTCGCCATCGGAGCCTGCGGAGGCACCGAAACGGTGGTCCAGACAGTTGTGGTCAAGGAGGAAGTCGCGGTCGAAGTGCCGGTGACGGTGGAGGTTGAGAAGGAGGTTGTGGTTCAAGGTGAGACTGTGGTGCAGACGGTGGAGGTTGAGAAGCAGGTCATTGTCGAGAAGGAAGTCACTCCGACCCCGGACCCTGGCGCGTTGAAGGATGTGCCGCGTAACCGGACGGTGGTATTTACGCACTGGAGCGGGTCATATAGGACACAGCACGACAACGTTGAGGACTTTAACTGGTGGTTGCCTGGCAACTCTCACGCCCGTCACGCGTCGGAAAAGGGTCTGATCGAGCACCTGTTTTACACGAACCTGAATGACGGGAGCATTGTCCCGTGGCTCGGTGAATCCTTTGAGTACAACGACACACTCGACGAGATCGACGTCAAGGTTCGAGAGGGGGCGAAGTGGTCGGATGGCGTCCCATTCACCGCGCATGACTTTAAGTTCACCGTCGATATGGTGATCGCCAACGCTCCAGACATGAACCGATCCACGCTGTTCGCGGACAAGATTGAGAGTGTGACCGTCCACGACGACTACAACTTCACAATGAAGCTGACGCGTCCTGACCCTCGTTTCTTCCAGGAGCAGTTCGGCTTCGGTCATGAGAACCATGTCGTGATCGTGCCGAAGCACGTCTGGGAAAACGAAGACCCTCTGACGTTCAACAACTATGATCCCGCGAAGGGTTGGCCTCTGGGAACAGGAGCATTCAAATTGGTTTTGTCAACCCCTGAGGTTCAGTTGTACGACCGCAGAGACGATTGGTGGGGCGCCGAGACCGGTTTCCACGACTTGCCAAAAGTGGAACGACTGAAGTACATCCCGATTGCGAACGATGACATCGCTGGTCAGCTCTACATAAACAACCAGACCGATGCAGGTGTGCCGTTGTTGAAGGGTACGTTTGAAGCGGCCAAAGGCTTCAACGACGCACTCCGATCGTGGAACTTTGAAGGGCCCGTTTGGGGTGCTGCGGACGGATGTAACTTCGTATTGATACTGAACAACCAGAAGAAGCACTTCAGCGACGTCAACGTTCGATGGGCGATCAACCACGCGATCGACCGCAATGAAATCGCCAACTTGGCTTATGAAGGTGGAGTGCCGCCGGTGGTGGTCCCGATATCTTCCTACGGCGTAAAGCAGTACTTGCCGTTGGTGCAAGACATCATCGACAAATACAATCCGAACGATCCTGACCCAGCAAAAGTTGAGGCACGGATGACGGATTCGGGTTATTCGAAAGATTCGGCAGGGTTCTGGACCAAAGACGGCGAGCGTGTAGAGATCACATTGGAAATCCCGTCTTGGCTTCGACCGCAAGGCCCGTTCCTAGAGAAACAGCTGCAGGCAGGCGGCTTTGATGCTGTGTTCAAGCAAGGAGAGCCGGCGACGATTGGCGACCGGCTGCGACTGGGCGAGACTGAGGTCGTTTGGGTGCAGTGTGGATCGATCACGGAACCGTACACGACGTTCAAGTCTTACCATTCGAAGAACTCGGCACCGCCGGGCGAACGTTACGCTGGGGCAGTACAGGGAGGCCGGTACGAGAATCCGGAGATGGACGCGATTTTGGATGAGATGGAGGGCATGCTCCACTCGCCAGACGACCCGCGATACGTAGAGTTGACGCGGCAGGCGTTCGAGCTGTATCTGCGCGATTTGCCAGTGATTCACATCGCCGAAGAACTGCACGTGATCGTGCACAATACTCGATACTGGACTGGTTGGCCGGGCGTCGAGGATCCGTATGCTGCTCCGTATCCGCCATGGACGGGTTGGTATCTGATCACGATGAATCTCGAGCCGACGGAGTAACGAAGGACGAAAGTACGACACGCAAGTCGTCGGAATTCCAGAAAGCGGGTTGCGGGCAATCACCGCAACCCGCTTTATTGTTTTAGATTGAGATTCTGAAGCTATGTCGATCCGGCAATCAATATTCGCGTTGTCTTTGACGGCGGCCTTCTTGTCTTTGGCAGTCGTATTGTGTCTGGCGATAATCTTCTTCTTGGTCTTTCAAGGGGCTGAAGAACCGGACCGCGAGCTGGTGCAAATACCTACTGCTGCTTCTATCCCGCAACCGACTACTGTCCCGCCGACGGTAATGAGGCAGGTGTTGCCGACGACAGTACCGCAGAGTCCGACTCCGGTTCCGACTGCTACTCCATCCCTCCAGCCCGTGATAGTTCCGGGCAAGGAGCCAGTTATGCCGTTCACCAACATTGCCCGCGAGGCGCTCGGCAAGAACGCGTTCGTGAACAACTGGCATCCCGGTTCGGCGTTCTTCGACTTCGATCGTGACGGCGACATGGACTTCTACGTCACTCAAGCAAACTCTGATTCGGAATTTCCAGAAGCACCCGGCGGCCCGAATCTGTTGTTTCGCAACGATGGAAACAATGAATTCACGGAGGTAGGTGAAGGGCTAGGAGCAGATTTGGCGCTCTCGAACAGCACGGCGGTCGCGGCTTGTGATTTCGATAACGACGGGTATCAAGACCTCTACGTGGCGGGTTACGGGTTGATTGGTGATGAACTTGATTACCGGTCTGCGGTTGGTAACGAAGCGCTGACGAATGCGATCAAGGACAGGCTTTTGCGGAATGTCGGAGGAGAGCGGTTTGAGGATGTTACGGACTCGGCATTCGGTGACGACATCAACGTGCAGTCAGCGATCACAATCGCCTGCGGAGACGTGAACAACGATGGTTGGACGGATGTGTTTGTGGGCAACCGCCTGGATCAGGATTTCATCCGGTTCGACGATCCTCGTCACCATGGGCACTACAACCGGCTCTATATCAACAACCGTGATCTGACATTCAGTGATGTGACTGAATCTGCGGGGTTGATCAGCCCGCCCATCAAGATGTTGAACCCGGATGGCGAACCGATGGAGTGGAAAGACCCGGATACCGGAGAGATGGTGAGAGGGTATGACGCGTCGTTAAAGGATGCGGATGGTAATCGGATTGGTGACCCGACAGGGCAGACGTTGGCCTCGCTGTTCTTCGATCACGATTCGGATGGGGATTTGGACCTTTGGTTGGCGGATGATGGGGATACGTTGAAGGTTTACCGCAACGACACGGATGGGGATGATGTGAAATTCGCTTCGATAGAGGAGGAGATGGGTGTTGATGCCGTAGGTGCTTGGATGGGGTTCGCGTTGGGGGACTATGACTCGGACGAGGATCTTGACATCTTCATCACGAACATCGGCTATCACTTCTTGCTCTACGACGTGCCTCCGGTGCCTTCAGGCGATTGCGCCTATAGCCACGCTCAAGGATGGGGTACGTGTTACCACTTCCTGTTGCGAAATGACGGTGTTATGGAAGACGATGAGATGGGCATGATCGGCGATTTCAAGAATGTTGCGCCGCAGACCGATGTTGCCACGAGCCAAGCATTTCCTCCAGAATCACTGGATCAATCCAATATCTTGAAAGTTTGGAACGATGTGGAACAGCCGGTTGGATTGGCGGCATATGATTTCGGATTCGGCACGGCGTTTTTCGACTACGAGAATGATGGCGATCAGGACCTTTATTGGCTCGGCGCCATGGGCGGCAGAGGGGAAGGTCCAAACGGCTTCAAGTACACAGGTTCAGGACGAATGTTGCGGGGCGACGGTGCGGGGCAGTTCGAGGACATAACTGTCGAGGCGCAGTTGCTCGATATTCAAGGGGTTAACTACAAGATTGTCGACCCGGACAATCCGGAGTTCGATCCTGAACGTCAGCGGTTGGACCGTCGCTACCACGAAAACGGCAAAGGGTTGGCTAAGTGCGACCTGAATGGCGATGGAACGGTCGATCTGCTGGGCACGAACAGTAACGGACCGGTATTCATTTCTGAAAAAACGATCGACTTTTTCCGTGGCCCGTTGTTCCTATGGATGAGCAATGCTAGTGAGGGAAACTGGTTATCGGTGAAACTGACTGGCCGTCAGAGTATCGACGGTACGGGTAGCAACGCTGACGGTATCGGAGCCCGCGTTAAAGTGACTGCCGACGTAGAGGGTTCGGGAGTGTTAACGACGCAAGTTCAGGATGTTCTTGGCAGTTCATCGTTCTTGAGCATGAACTGTATTGATTTGCATTTCGGATTGGGTAAAGCCGCGAAGGTCGAGAAAATTGAGGTGGTTTGGCCAAGCGGCGTCGTACAGGTCAGTGAAGATATCGCGGCGAATCAGTCCGTGGAGATCGAGGAAGTCGCGAAATAACCTCGTCAAAGATGGTTAGTTTGTGACTTCGGCCGGTTCAATCACAGGGTACTCGAACGACTGTCCGATGTCCGGGTCTTCTACCTCTGGTTGGTCGGTATAGAGGAAGCAACTGGCCAACTGGTTTGGCCCGATGGCGCGCAAGGGTGGTGCCGAATCAGTGCATTCCGCCATTACGTATTTGCATCGCGGTGCGAACTTGCATTGATCAGTGACGATTGAACTCTCATCAACCCGGTCTACCGATTCATCATCCTCTTCGCCCCAAGCGGCTTTAGGATCGGGCTGTGGCACGGAGTCGATAAGTAGCTGGGTGTAGGGGTGCTTCGGGTTCTGAATGACCTCTTCGACGCTGCCCGCTTCGGCCACGACGCCGCGGTACATCACGATGATGTTGTCGCACATCTGATAGGCGGTTGTGAGGTCGTGAGTGATGTAGATGACCGATATGCCAAAGTCGCGATTGAGGTCGCGGATGCTCCGCAGGATCGTAGCCCGGAGTGACGCATCAACCATCGATACGGGTTCGTCAGCTAGGATGATGCGGGGGCGCAGAAGAAGTGCGCGAGCGACCATGACGCGTTGCCGTTGACCGCCGCTTAACTGGTGGGGGTAACGTCCCAAAGTCTCGTCCGGTTGCAAACCGACCATGCGGAGAGATTCCTCTATGCGTTGGTCTCGCTCTTGCGCGTTCAAGGCGAGTTTGAAGTTGCGGATCGGGCGGTGCAGGACGTGATCGACGGTATAGAAGGGGTTGTAAGCCTCGAACGGGTCCTGGAAGATAGGTTGCACCTCGCGACGGAAGTTCAGCCAGTCGCGCGAGCGCATTTTCTGGACATCTTCGCCTTGGTACAGGACTTGCCCGGAAGTTGGGGGGATGATGCCCAAAAGCAACCTTGCGAGCGTAGTTTTTCCGCTTCCGCTCTCGCCGGCGATGGCTGTTATCGTCGGTCGATCTTCGGGGATAGCCAACGAAACGTCTTGCACGGCAATCGTGACGTTAGAGCGGTTGAAAAATCCGCCGCCGAAGATCTTGGATACGTTATCGAGTTCGAGTAGATTAGCCATTCGACACCGCTTCAGTATGCAAGTGGCACTCGGTGCGCCAGTTCGGTTTCACTTCGATGTTGACGGGATCAGTGTCTCGGCACACGTCCATTGCCGAGGGGCAGCGTGGATAGAACGTGCATCCAGAGGGGAGGTTCAGCAGGCGCGGAGGCATACCCGGAATTCCGATGAACTCTTTCTTTTGGCTAAATGATGGCAGGCTGTCGATGAGCAGTTTCGTGTACGGGTGTTGCGGGTCTTCGAAGATTTGGGAAACCGGCCCAAGTTCGACTAGTCGTCCTGCGTACATGACGCCGATGGTGTCGGCGAACTGCGCTACCAGTCCCATGTCGTGTCCGACCAAGATAACAGCGGCGTCGATGCCGGATTGCAACCTGCCGAGTGTCTGCATTATTTGGCGTTGGACAACGACATCGAGAGCACTCGTCGGCTCATCGGCGACGATCACTTTTGGTGACAAGCAGGTCGCGATAGCCAAGACGGCTCGCTGCTTCATACCGCCGCTGAGTTCGTGGGGATACATGCGGGCAACGGATGGCGACAACCCGACGTTGGTCAAGAGGTCGGCGACCTTTTCGCGCAGTTCCGAACGCGTCGGCGTTTTTGCCAGTGCGCCGAAATCATCGGCTCTTGAGAAGGAAGATTCATCGGATCTGCGGGTTGTTCCGGGAGATTCTTCGATTACGTGGTCTAAGATGCCATCGATAATCTGTTTCTCGATCCGAATAACTGGGTTCAGTGAGTTCATTGCGCCTTGGGGTACGAGGGCAATCTCGGCGAGTCTTGCGCGCCTCATCTCGGCTTCGTTGAGTTGCAAGAGATCGCGGTCGCCCAATTCAATGCTGCCGGATACGATTTTGCCGGGCGGCCGAGTCATGCGCATGAGCGCAGTAGCCATGGTGCTCTTTCCGCTACCGGACTCGCCTACCAAAGCAAGACGTTCACCTGGCCGCAGATCGAACGTGACACCGTTGACGGCCTTGACGTCACCGGCTGCCGTTTCGTAGTAGACGTGCAAGTCATCGACCCGCAAGACCGCATCTTGGGACTGCCGTTGATCGGTTCCGTCAGTCGAAGTTGTAGTAGGTGGTGCGGTCGTCATGTTCAGAATCGTGGGTGGTTATCTGGACGCTCTGCGCAGTATACAACCTTGAGAGGACATGTTCCACAGAACGCGGTTTCAGGGGCGAGTTTGTCGGTGCATTATTATGGGATTCATTCGACAGGAGACGCAAACGCGCATGAACAAATTACACCTTCCCAATGAACTCGTAGAGTGGGTCTTCATCATTATTGGCGTTACGATTGCGGCGCTTGCGGGTGCCGGTATCAAGACGTGGCTTGACAACCAATTGGACGGCTCTGGGGTAGAGGGATGGGCACCCGGTGTGGTGGCGTTGGTCGTATTTTTCGCTCTAGCCGCGCCGTTCTACTTCTGGGCATCACGTAGCGCCCGGGCGCGCGGCGAGAAAACCGCTGACGAAGCCTTCGAATCCGAAGACTAAACAGAATCCGACTCTCGAACTCCCAAATACAGGAGCTTGAATCTACGATATGCCTGAGCTAGTAAATCGCCGTTGGACTTTAGCTAATCGACCCGTCGGTTATCCGGAGGAGAGTGATTTTGCGATCATTGAGGCAGAGGTCGAAGATCCGCAACATGGTGAGATACTGGTTCGAACTCTGTATCTTTCTCTAGACCCGTACATGCGCGGGCGACTGCGCGATCGGCGCTCATACGCGGTTCCAGTTGGCATCGGCGATGTGATCGTAGGTGAAGGAGTCGGTCGGGTCATCGCATCGCAATCGGACGATGTCGCGGTCGGCGATATCGTTGCGTGTCAGATTGGATGGCAAGAGTACACGGTTGTTCCGGCGCATATGGCGAGAAAGGTCGATCCCTCCATCGCGCCGATATCCACCGCGCTCGGTGTTATCGGAATGCCGGGGCTGACTGCGTATCACGGATTGCTGGCGGTCGGACGACCAAGGCCGGGCGAGACGGTGCTCGTTTCTGCCTCATCAGGCGCGGTCGGGGCCGTTGTCGGTCAGATCGCCAAGATGAACGGATGCCGTGTCATCGGCACCGTCGGTTCTGATCAGAAGGCGAAGTACTGCACCGACGAGCTAGGGTTTGATGCTTGCATCAACTACAAGACGGAAGATGTGTTTGCGCGCATTGCCGAACTCGCGCCGGACGGCATCGACATCTATTTCGACAATGTGGGCGGGACTGTAACGGATGCGGCGATTGAAAACTTGGCGCTGCGTGGTCGAGTGATCATTTGCGGGCAGATATCGCAGTACAACCTTGAAGAGCCCGAGATCGCACCGCGCAACCTTTGGACCCTGATCACGAAACAGGCGCGTATCGAAGGATTCTTGGTGTTCAACTTCGAGCAGGACCACGAGGTGGCGCGTGCGAGGCTTGCTGGTTGGATTGGAGATGGATCGTTGAAGTACCGCGAAGACATCGTGGATGGTTTCGAGGAGGCACCGCGCGCTTTCATCGGATTGATGAATGGCGCCAACTTCGGCAAGTTGCTGGTCAAGATGTCGGACTGAGGGTCTTTGACCACTATCATTTCGTCGAGTCTTGACGACCTGCACGTTTCGGCTTCATAATGCATAATCATTAACTAACGAGCGGAAGTAGCTCAGTGGTAGAGCATCTCCTTGCCAAGGAGAAGGCCGCGGGTTCGAACCCCGTCTTCCGCTCCATCCTTCTTCTCGTCCCCACCTCTCTGGATTCCGGCTTTCGCCGGAATGACGTGGAGTCAATCGAAATCGGGCATAATGCCCTCTGCTGCGTCGGCGGCGATTTGGCGTTGTTTCGGAGTGAAGGACTCGTCGCCAGCGATCCAGCGCAAATAATCCGCGTGGTTTTCGCTCATGTCGTATAGGGTGAATCCGCGGTAGCGACCGAAATTGATGATGGGGTCGCCGTCGTCTGACAGCGTAAACCTGCCTTGGTCGTCGATGTGCTGCTCCGCAGAAGTACCGGTTGCCCACTCCTCCAACCGAGCGGGTTCTGGCGGTAACTCGGGATGCTGATTTATCTGCCCGGCTATGATTGCTCGGACGGCATTCACTGTGGCATCGTCAGAACTCAAACGGTTGAACTCACCGCCGACGAATCGTCGGTGGGCCGAGTCGAAATCTCTGGGTTCAAGTCTGTGGAAGACCTCCATCGCGTCGACTATCGTGCGATTGGAAAGATGGAAATCGATGCCGGCAAACTCGAATTCCTGTTTTAGGACTTTCAGGTGAAACCTTCTGATGCCAAATCCTGCCAGATCGCATCCATCGAGATATTCGTAGAGGGCTTTTGCGTATGCGCCGAACGGTTTGCAATCGGAAACATCATCGTCTGTGAGGCCATGGAAATCGGTGGCTCCGGGGGAAATCGGTGCCATGGGATTGATCAATTGGGAACGGAATCGCTCTTGGCCATCAGGCTCGATTCGAAGGGTCGCGAGGCGTACGATCCTTGCCGTCCGGCTGTCCGGCCCGGTCGTCTGAACATCGAGGAAGACGATCGGGCGGTCGATTTCGAGGAACGGCTGGTTGGTGGAGTGATCTGCAGGGTTCTGGTTGTCTGATGTCGCCATGAGATTGAATTATCCGCGAATGACGAGTGGAAATTCGGCGAGCGTGTCACAACTGTCGGGTTGTCTTAGTCTGGTTGTATTGGGCGGATTAGAATTAGGGGAGTCGAGTGCCGAAGTGGCGGAATGGTAGACGCGAAGGTCTCAAAAACCTTTGGGCTTTAGCCCGTGTGGGTTCGACTCCCACCTTCGGCACCAGCTATCCAAGGCTTCGCAAAGGTCTACTTGCTTCCTAAGTTTGCAGGCGCGTTTAATTGAAGGGTGTGTGGCCCGCTTTGTCCCCCGTATCGGAGTACGGGGCAGGTTCCTGACATTACCCCCGCTAGCGGAGGAAACCTGGGCCCGTGGCCACCTCGTTCACCCTCACCCGAGACCCCGAATTAATCTCCCCTGAAAGGGGAGAGTGGCGAGGGAGAGGAGACTACAGCATCCCCTTCCGATCTGGATACCCGCCTGCGCGGGTATGACTGGGTTAGCGCGGGTATGACGGGGTTTTATTGCTAGAATTGGCGGAGTCTTGAGTTAGTGAGAGGATTGCGTGATGAAGATTGTTGATGTTCGGCCGATGGTGGTGGAGAATGATCCGCCTTATATCGGGGGGCAGCATTTGCTGTTTGTGCAGGTGGTGACGGATGAGGGGATCGTGGGGCTTGGCGAGCGGGTTACGGGTAGCGGGTATTCGGGGAATGTGGTGGATTTGCAGTCGATGATTTCGTTGCTGGAGGAGTATGGTCGGTATGTGCTGATTGGTGAGAATCCGTTCAACATCGAGTTGCTGTGGGCGAAGATGTATGGGAATCGGCACGATTTTCGGCACCCGAGTCTGCACTCGACGCCGGCGATCAGCGCGCTGGAGATGGCGTTGTGGGACATCGTGGGTAAGGCGACGGAGCAGCCGGTTTACAACTTGCTGGGCGGGAAGTTTCACGAGAAGTTGCGGGCGTATGCTTACATGCCGCAGCCGGAGGGCGGTTTCATGGCGAATCCGGAGGCGGCAGGTCCGATCGCGGAGAAACTGCTGGAGGAAGGCAACACGGCGTGCAAGATTGATCCGTTCACCCCGCTGTTTCCGGGTCCGCGGGATGTCGGGCTGCCGGAGATCACGCAGGCGGCGAAGATCTGGAAGGCGATACGCGATGCGGTGGGGAACGAGCTTGAGGTGGGTATCGGTACGCACGGTCAGCTGACGACTTACAGCGCGATCCGAGTGGCGGACTTTTTGGAGGAGTATCACCCGTTCTGGTTCGAGGAGCCAGTGCCGCCGGAGAACATCGAGGAGATGGCGCGGGTTGCGGCGCACACGTCGATACCGATCGCGACTGGTGAGCGGTTGGTGACGAAGTGGGAGTTCTCGAACCTGCTGGAGAAGCAGGCGGCGCAGATCATTCAGCTTGATCTGGGTCAGTGCGGCGGGATTATGGAGTCGAAGAAGATCGCGGCGATTGCGGAGGCCCACTATGCGGTGATTGCGCCCCACATGTATTGCGGACCGATAGCGGCTGCGGCTGCGGTTCAGCTAGACACGTGTTCGCCGAACTTCATGATTGCGGAGGCGAACCAGGGGCCGTTGCATAAGATCATCTTCAAGGAGCCGCTGGTTTTCGAGAATGGGTACTACATCCCGCCGACGGGGCCGGGGTTGGGAGTGGAGCTGGATATGGATGTTGTGAAGGGTAGGTTGATGGGCTGAGCTAGTTCTCGTTGTTGCCGTTGTGACATTCAGCTTGTTGCTCGCGTTCGAGTTTTCGGCCTTGCTTAATCCCTCGTTCAAGTCCTAGCTTTAAGCCTTGGTCGATACCGTTGTTAAATCCTTGATCCATCCCTTGCTTTAATCCTTTATCGAAGCCGGATCTGTATTGCCTTTTGGCGTAATCCTCGTAGTAAGTTATGAGGTCTGCGTGTTGCTCGCGAAGCTTTCGGGCTTCGCGTTTTTCGAGCAGGTGTCTGAGAACCATTACGAACTCCAATTCAAGGGCGGAGTTAGAGACAGCTGACTATTTGTCAGTTCCATTTCGATCGGAAGAATTGCCGCTGGACACCGCTTGAGCCTCGCGTTCAGCTTTGCGGCCCGCTTCGAAACCTTCCTTGTAGCCTCTCTGATGGCCTTCTTCTCGTGCCTCTGCTCTTTTTCTTGCTGCGTATTCGCGGTACCATTCTCTGAGAACCACTAGTACCTCCAGTTCGATGATGGTTGTTACAGCGGCGACGAATATTATGGGTGCGGCGCCGCTGGTTACGTTGACAATGATGTTTGCAATGTTATCGTGTGTTTTGGGTGTCGCATCGGTCCACCACAACAGGAACACTATGGGTGCGGTGTGGGAGACGAGGAGCAGGTAGAACCACGGACCGAAATTGACGGGTACGCTCCAAATGGAGACACGACGTTCCGAGCTTGGTGTATCAACAGCTTGAGAAGCATGCACGGGTGTGATTTTTTCGGACATTGACACATATTATCACACAAATGTTGTTTCAAAAAAATCGAGTGGCACAAAACTTGGTCAGGGTAGCGGTGGGATGAAGATGGAGTATTCGGAGATGGGGATTCGTTCGCTGTTGATGTCGGACCAGAGGAGGATGGTGTAGACGCCGTCTCCGTATTGGGCTAGGAGGTTGGAGATGTCGGCGGAGATGGTGAAGTTTTCGCTGTCTGAAGTCCACTCATCCGCCGTAATCCAAGGGTAGGTCAGCTGGCGGGTTGCTCGGTCGTGGCTCGTATCGAGAGCTTGCTGCCAATTGTTGTGAGCTTCGTCGCCAGACATGGGGGGCGGAATGTCTGAAGAGACCTCGTAAGGGTCCGGGCATTGCAAGGAATCGATGTCGATTGTGGTTTCATCTTCGAGGTACGACCAGTCGTCACCCGGAGGCGGCCGGATTCCGGCTATGGCGAGGCCGTTGGAGTAACAGTAGGTTCGAGAAAGTTGGCCTGGGGTCAAGGGTTCCAAGGGTGGATCGTAGTAGATGGCTATGGTTCCCGTATCGCTGGAGACATGCGCGCCGTTTTTGGTTTGGCCGCTTAGGGTGAGGATGCCGGAGTCGATCGTCGGTTTGGTTTGATATCGGATGTAGTCGCCGACGAAGAGTTGGACGAACCAGATGGTCGGTGGGCGGTAGGTGATGCCGATGGCGACTTTGCGGTGGTTCGGGTCAAGGATGTTTTGGCGATGACCCGGACTGTTGAGGAAGCGGTCCATCGCGAAATCGATTTGTTCCCTTGGCGTTTCTAGGTCGTAGTTGTCCAGATCTTCGGGGCAGAAGTCGATTGCGAAGACGTTTTCGGAGGAGTATTGTTCGCCGCCGGCGATGGTGTAGCGCATGTAGGGTTTCATGCCGTCGGTGCCCCAGTGGCCGCGGGTGCAAGCATCCCGCGACTGCTCGGCGTGGGATTGTGCCGCGGGGTTGGTGTCGAGAGTTAGTTCGTTGACGCCCGCATCGGTTCGGGCTTGGTTGATGAGGGTTAAGGCGTATTCGACGAGGGTGGTGCGTTCGGATTGGGTTAGGGCAGAGGGGGTTGGTGTTTGAGTGGTAACGCAGGCTGCCAAGATAAAGAGCGCGATAGTCAGAAACGGGAGCAGGATCGTGCTTTTTCGCGGAGTGATCAGTCGGAAGTGCGGCGTTGTTCGTCGGAGTTGCGGCGAAGGTTAGCGGGGTTGATGCGTTGAAGGACTGATGGTCGCCATCTCGGCCTCGGTCGTTGTTCAGAGGTCACGACTGCTTCCATTCGTTGCAGGTTTCGAGTGACGGTGTTTCCGAGGAATCCGGCAAGGCGAGCGGGATCGACGGCTTGGGGGACGAATCTTCTGAGGCGGCGCGGTCTGAAGAATCCAGCTCCAGCGATGAGCCAGCGTTTGATCCAGAACATCCAAGCGACCAACGCTGCGGCGAAGACGCTGATGCCGACGACGATGTGATATCCCCACCTGAATCCAATGCCGGGCATGTTCTCGAAGTTCATTCCGAAGAGACCGGCGATCAAGCCCAGTGGCAGAAATACGGTTGCGACGATCGAGAGCACCTTCATGATCTCGTTCTGTCGATTTCCAACTACAGAGAGGTATGTCGCGAGCGATGTATCAGTGCGCTCTCTGATGACGTCGTTGGATGCTTGGACTCGCGCCAAGTCGTCTGCGAGGTCACGGAAGTAGAGGTCGACTCCATGCCCGATGAGGTTGAACTCCCTGCGACCTAGACGATTCAACACTTCACGTTGAGGAGCGAGGGCGCGGTTGAGACTCAGGGAGGAGCGTTTGAGCGCCATCAATGCGATCAATGCCGACTGATCGGGATCGGTGAGGACTTGTTCTTCGATGGCATCTGCCCGGTCTACCATCCGATCCAAAGTCGGAAGGATGGCTTGGATGAGGGAGTCGAAAAGCGCGTGGGCGAAGAAGGCTGGGCCTTTCATCATGGGGCGTCCGTCGATCTCGACGAGTTGGTTGACGGCTTCAACGCTCGGCATCTCAACGTTGTGGATAGTGACGACGAAGTTCCGACCGATGAACATGCCGATGTCGGTGGTCTGTACGACTTCGGTCTCGGCGGTGTAGTCGACGCTACGCGCGTTTACAAAGATGTAGTCGCCAAAGTCCTCGACGCGGGCAGGTCGGATGACAGGGTTTATTGCGCCATCGACGACAAGCGGGTGGAACTGGAATTCGTTAAGCAGCAGCTCGCGCTCGTCGTCTCCGGGATCGAGGAAATCCAACCACAGTAGCCCTTCTTCGGACTTGTGCGCGGTTTGGACGGCTTCGGCGTCGATGTTTAGGTGGATCTGGTTGTCGGCATCGAGGTAGTGGGCGATCAACGACATTGATTGACCTCCATATGCCCCGCTGCTGATAGAGTGCGGGGCTTTCTATTCTAGAGTCGCTAAGTATTCCTGCATCGTCGCATCCGTCGGGGGGTAGTATTTGCCGGGGCGGACGTTTTCGGCTTGGATCTTTTCTTTGACGTAGCCTTCGACGCCTTCGTGTTCTTCGACCCAGACGACGGCTTCTTCGGCGAACCAGGAGGGGACTACTACGCAGCCGTCGTCGTCGCCGACTATGACATCGCCGGGACGGACTAGGGCGCCGCCGCACTGGATGTCGCAGTTTTCGTACGCCGGGTCGGCCCAGGGGCGTCCGCCGTAGGGGGAGCGCTCTTGGGCGTAGACGGCGAAGCCGTAGTCTTCGTCTTCGAGGACGCCGAGGTCGCGGATTGCGCCGTCGGTGACGAGTCCGTCGGCGTTGTTCATCTTGAGTTGGAGGAGCTTGACGTCGCCGGCTACGGCTGCCCATTGCTTGCCCATCAGGTCGGCTACTAGGACGTCGCCGGGTCCGCAGCGGGCCATGGCCTGATATTCGGGGGAGTCTTCGCCGCGCTTGGTCTCGACATCGAGGTCTGGACGTGGCGGTAGAAAGCGGAGGGTTCGGGCGCGTGCGGCGAGGCGAGTTCCAGGTGTGAAGTTGCGGACGCCTTCCATGAATGGGAGGAGGACACCGGCGACGTTTGCGACGGCGGCCCAGGTGGTGGCGACGGGTAGTTTGCGGAAGCGGTCGAGGATGTCGTCGGAGACGTCGACGGGGGTGAAGGATCGATCAGCCATTGAGTTGGAGCCTTTCGGATGGTTGTTATTTGCGATGTTGATGATATAGCAGGATGTCTGAACCCGGATTTTAAGGATTTGAAGGATGGAAGGATGGGGATGTACATTCCCCCCTTTCGTGTGGACGAAAGGGGTCAGGGGGTATGCGGGCGGAGGGGTGCGGGTGCGCGTTGGCGTGAGCGCGCGTCTTACCCTTGCCGCTTCACCGCGCATCCCACCCCGCGCATACCCCGCTCACTTCGCTTCGCTTGTTCGCGCCCCTTTCGTTTCACGAAAGGGGCGATTCTTGATTTCATACAATTGTTAAAAAATCTCTGAAATTCTGCCATTTTGCCCTTGCATTATTGGTATATATGTATCATTATTTAAAGAAGAACGAACGTTTTAGACCTATCGACGATCTGTCGGTATCGGAAATCTGGAGGACGAAGTGGGGAGTGTGGAAGTATCTGCAGGCCGTGACATCCGTGGTTTGTCGCGGTCGGATCGGAGCGGCGGGGTGGTTGTCAAGTGGATAGAGGCCGGTGTCGTGCAAGCCGGCAACGGGCAGCTAGCTCTTGGCGACGGCAAGGGTGTTGCGCACGGGGACGCGGTTGGTGATGCTGGACGCGACGCTGATGCGCCTCGCCGCCTGACTATCAGGGCAGCAGTCGGAAGTGAAGACCGCAAAGGAGACGTGATCGATGCGAACGGTTGGGAACTGGACGGCTATCGTCGGAACCCCGTGTTCCTATGGGCGCATGATCGCTCGCGACCGCCTATTGGGAAGTCGAAGAGGATCTGGGTCGAGGATGATGCGCTGTACGCGGAAGTGGAGTTTGCGCCGACGGACTTCGCGGGTGAAATCGCGCGGTTGTACCAACGCGGATTCATGCGCGGTGTCTCGGTGGGTTTCCTGCCCCTCGAGACGGAGCTTCGAAAGGCGTCGAATGGTCGTCGGGGGTATCTGTATCGTCGGCAGGAGTTGCTGGAGATCAGCGCGGTCCCGGTGCCGATGCATGACGAGGCGTTGTCTGAACCCGGATTTGAAGGATTGAAAGGATTGAAGGATGAGGGTGAAGAGGAGTCCGATGATGTTGCGGAACTTCGTGCGGGGGTGAGGAGATTGGTGATGGCAGCGGGCTTGTTGATGGATTGAGGTTCACCCTCACCCCGTCATTCCGGCGAAAGCCGGAATCCGGTAGGGGCAGGTTTCAAACCTGCCCGCCTCGGGCATACCCCGCGAGCGACGCTTCGCTTGCTCGCGCCCCTTTCGCCATGCGAAAGGGGCAGTGACCCCATCACCCTACCCCTCTGGATTCCGGCTTTCGCCGGAATGACGGAGAACGAATACAAAACAGAACAAACGAAAAGGAGTGGGCATAGATGCCTGAGACTACACAAGAGATCGAGTTGTTGAAGAAGGAGATCGCGGATGTTTCGACGTTCGTGAAGGAGCGTGTGGAGCCGGCGCATGAGGAGAGGGTGCGGCTCCGTAAGGCGATTGAGGCGCTGACAAGCGAGCAGCGCGAGTATCGTCGGTCGGCGGTGTTGAATGATCACCCTCACCCCGACCCTCTCCCGTCAAGGGAGAGGGGAAGTGTTGCTCATCAAGTCGTGAAGTCGGGGTCTTATGCGGGTTGCGATGTGTTGGATCTGGCGATTGTGCGAAGCATGCAGAAAGCTGCTGCGTCGCAGATGGGTTCGGATGCGGTCCGCGACTGGGACATCCGCCTGAAGGCGGCGATGGACAGCGTCACCGCCGGAAAAGGCGATGAGATCGTTCCCTCCGGGATGTCGCATCGGCTGTGGGAGGATGTGCACCAGGAGACGAAGGTCGCCGGGCTATTCAACCGCATCGACATGCCGACGAGCCCGTTCGACATCCCGCTCCAGTTGGGCGATGTCAACTGGTATCCGGGAACGGAGAACACGGCGGTCACGAAGAGCACGCCGAAGACGGCGAAGCAGACGCTGACCGCGCATGAGCTGGTCGCCGAGGTGCCGTGGTCGTTGACTTTGGAGGAAGATGCGGTGTTCGCGGTGCTGCCAGAGGTCCGACGGACGTTGGTCCGGAACGCGGCGGAGGTTATCGACGACGTTCTGCTCAATGCGGACAGGACGTCTGCGAACGGCATCAACGCCGACACTGAGACGATCACTTCGTCGACGGCTGGCAAGGCGCACTTCCTGATCGGTTTCGACGGGTTGTTGCACTTGCCGCTGGTGGACAACACCGGACAGTCGAAAGGTATCGCAGGCGAAATTACGGCTGCCGCTTACCTCGATTTGCTGAAGAAACTCGGCAAGTACGGAGTGAGTGGGCGTGACACGGTGTTCATCACCGACGTGGCGACGTTCGTGAGCAGTCTTGGCATTTCATCGGTCGAGACGGTTGACAAGCTGGGACCGCAGGCGACGATTCTGACCGGTCAGCTAGCAACGGTCTACGGTCATCCGCTGATCGTGAGCGGTCAGATGCGGCTGGCCGATGCGGACGGCAAGGTCACGGACGGTGGCAACACTGTCGATCGCGGTCGGGTGCTCTGCGTGAACACGAGCCAGTGGCGCCTAGGCTTTCGTCGGGATCTGATGATCGATACACAGCGTGACATCCAGAAGCGTCAGAACGTGATGGTAGTCAGCATGAGGCTCGCGTTCGCCGAGCGAACAGGAGATCGTGCCAACGCCGAGCACACTGCGTTGGCTTACAACATCTCGCACTGAGGCAGCTAGTACGCCCCTTTCGCAAAGCGAAGGGGGCGCGAAAGAGCGAAGCGATTTTCGCGGGGGATGCAACGCGGTGATTGTTGTCATTCCCTCGCAACACACCGTCATTCCGGCGAAAGCCGGAATCCAGAGGGGTGGTGCTGGGCGTATGCCCCCCTGCGTCTTGCTACGCTCGCGCCCCTTTCGCCCAGCGAAAGGGGCAAAAAGATAAGAAAGGAACTGAAAAATGGCGGACAGAATAGCGCCAGTTGGTGTGCTGAATATCTATGCGACGCCGACTGAATTGAAGCGTCGATTGGGCATCACGGATACGACGCGCGACTCGACGTTGTGGCATCTGCTGCATGTCGCGAGTCGGATCGTCGAGGGGCACTGCGCCCGGAACTTCTACGTGACTTCCGGCTCGAAACGGTTCGACGTGCGGGATCGACATGGCGTGCAGGTCGACGATCTGATCGAGATCGCTCAGGTCGTGGAGGACTGGGACGGAGACGGTGTCTACGAACGGATCAGAGAGCGCAAGGACTACATCTTGTATCCCTTGGATTCCAATCCGGGGTCGTTGCACGGAGTGCCGTTTCACGCGCTGCGCACACCCCGGCGTCGTGGCGGCCGATGTTTTCCGACCGGACGGGCATCTGTGCAGATAACGGGCCGATGGGGCTACCGGTCGCACTTTCTGTCGCTGGATGGGTACATCAGCAACGATGGAGCGCAACTGACGAAGGCTTCGAAGTCGTTCAAAGTCGACGATGATGCGAATATTCGGGCGGGACAGACGATCTTGGTAGGCAACGAGCAGATGTTCGTGAAGCAAGTGGGCGCGTCGGTGCTGAATGTGGAGCGCGGCATGAACGGGACATCGGCGGTGGCTCACGATGACGGCTCGCTGCTGAAGGCGTTGGCGTATCCGGCGGAGGTTGTCGAGGCGACGTTGCTAGTGGCGGTGGATCGCTGGCGGCGACGCGATGGTATCGCGCGGTCGAACGATGTTGCGACTGGAGCGCGTGACGAGCTTTACGACCCTTCGGGCGATGTCTCGCGATTGTTGGCGCCGTATCGGAGATTGAGGATATGAGGGGCTGGACCCCCTTTGTCCTTCGGACATTTCCCCGTCATTCCGGCGAAAGCCGGAATCCAGAGGGGTGGTGTCGGGTGTATGACCCCCCTGCGTCTCGCTACGCTCGACGCGTCCCCCTTTTGCTTCGCAAAAAGGGGAGGGAACAGATTAACAGAGGAATGACTAGAAATGGATCCACGTGAGGTTTTGTTGGGTATCGATCTTGATGAGCTTGCTGAGCCGAAGCGGTCGGTGCGCTCTATGAGGTCGGTGTCGAATGCTCAGAAGAGGGAGAACGATGATACCGATCTTGTGGAGCAGGTCAAGCGGCTGCGGAGGACGGTTGAGCATGATCACGATCAGCGGTTGCGCGGGATAGAGATCAATATCCGTTGGCTGATGGTTTTGGTCGGGGGTGAAGTGTTGGCGATTGTTGGTTTTGCTTTGAGCTCGGTTGCGAGCGTTTGAGTGGTGAAGAAGGAGATGAAGGATGAATGCAGGCGAAGTGAGCACAGACGGAGTGTTTCGCAGGTTGGGGCGTGCAGTGACTGCGCCGTTCGGGCTTGGCAAGGATGTCGAGCGTGAGCCAGCGGTTCTAGAACGCGGGATGTCGACGCGTCGGATCTTGGATCGGATCGGCGTACAGCTTGTGGGCGATGGCGATGTTGAGTGGTCGTCGGATCGTCATGCGGAGTATTACAGTCGGTCGACTGCGGTTCATGCGGCGGTGCGGGTGTTAGCCGAGGCGGTGAGTCGTCCGCCGCTCGAGGTTTGGAGGCGTATCGGCTCAGGTTCGGAGTACGAGCCGGCTGGCGTGGATCATCCGTTGCAGCGGTTGCTGGATCGTCCGAACGATGTCTGGGACGGTGGGCAGCTGCTCCGAACCGTGGAGAGTCGGTTGGCATTGTGGGGCTCGGCGTACGTGGTGATGGTTCGCGATGGCGACGGAGTTCCGTACGAGATGTGGCCGTTGCGGCCGGACGAGGTGCGTGTCGTGGCGGGCGAAGATGATCGTGTCGTGCGAGGGTTCATCCACGAGAACCTGGACGGTAGAGCCGCGTATCTGCCAGAGGAGATGCTGTGGTACCGGCGGTTCAATCCGATGAATTCGTTTTCGGGTTTCTCGTCGATGGAGCCGGCGCGTTCGGCGGTAGACATGGGAACGGAGGCATTGCGCTTCAACCGACGCTTCTATGCATACTCGGCGGTACCGTCCGACGTTGTGATATCGGTTGATGGTAATCTGCAGCAGGAGCAGGTCGATCAAGTGTTGGAGGCCTGGCAGGCGCGATTGAGGAATAAGGATTCGGCTCACCGTCCGATGGTTCTCTCCAATGGCATGGACATGAAGCGTCTAGGCGCGAATCAGTCGGATATGGAGTTCATCGCCGCGTTGCAGTGGTCGGTGGAGGAGGTGTCGCGGGCGTTTGGGGTGCCGAAGGTGTTCCTGAGCGAGTTCGAGGATGCGACGTTGGCGAATGTGCGGACAATGGAGCAGTTCCTGTGGCGGAACACGATCATCCCGGAGTTGAAGATGCTGGAGGATGGTATAAACCATCGTCTGGTGCCGTACTTCGAGCGGTTCGTCGGTGAGTTGGTTGTGCGCTTCAATCTGTCAAATGTCGAGGCGGTGCAGGAGTCGCAGTCGGACCGCGCGGAGAGACTTGCGACGCTGGTTGGCGCAGGGATAATGACGGCGGATGAGGCGCGGCGGGAAGTAGGAGTTTAGAGCCGCGCCCCTCCCCATCGCAAAGCCCAAAGGCACGCGAGCGGCAGCACGGTATCCCCTCTCCCTCGATGGGAGAGGGAAGGGGTGTCTGGTCTGGTTGATCGAGGTGGCTAACGGAAGGCGTCGCCCTTGTGGGCGCGCCCGATTGAAACTTCCACGATCCTGCCAATCAATCGTTTAGGGGTTCTCCATTTCATTGCCAATCTGTCGTGATCCATGCCGTACTCTGCAATGATGTCTTTAAGCTGATCGAGCGTCAAGGGTTCCAATTCTTCACGCAATACATCTTCTCCTCGCGCCGCAAGAGCTACGGGGTCGAGCAATGCAGGTGGTCGCCGATTCGCAGGTCTGGAAGTTCGCTTGGACCTATTTATAGTTGTTGCGCTTCTTCTTTTGGTTTGCTTCGAATTTCGGTCGAAAGCTTGATTTAACCTCTCGGCGAAGTCGGGATTTCTTTGGGCCTCTTCGTTGACGACCTCAACGAAATCGAGCAACAATGTACGAAGTGACATCTATCTCCCCTCCAACTTGGAGACTACCTCTACCGTAAAAGCTCTTAGTTCGTCCGCCAATCCTTGGTATCCCCATTTTTGTCTGAGCGTCATATCTCTACCGAATTCAGCAGCCGATGCGTATTGGTTGGCTTGACGTATGACACTTTGAAAGACTGGTGGAGACCCTTGATCACGTAACCTCGCAACGGTGTTGCGGTGCACCGTGGAGTTAGATTGGTATTTCGTGATGACGATACCGAGAGGTTCAATTAACTCCGCTATCTCGTCTGAGAATTGCTGTACGCGCGTAACAATCTGAGGGATACCGTAAGTTGATAGCACGTCCGGGATTGTAGGGATTACGTATCCATTTGAAATCCGGAGTCCATTCAACGTAATGATGCCAAGGTTAGGAGGGCAATCTACGATCACAAAGTCGTAGTCATCCAATCTTGATTTAATGGCTCGCCAAAGCAATTCAATGGGATTAACCGAGTAGAACTTACCGGACGGAATCGACGCAAGTTGGTCTTGGACATCAATCAAATCCAGACTTGAAGGTAGCAGATCAATCCCTTGCGCGTCCCGCACGTTTGAAACATTTTTCTGGAGGGTGGCATCGAAATCGAACCGCTTATGGTCAGGGTCAAGTGCGTCTTTGAACAATCTAGCTATTGTATGTTCGTTCTGGTTGATAGTGCGCCATCTGTCCTCGCCAATCATCATGACCGTAGCGTTAGTCTGAGGGTCTAAATCGACGACAAGTACCCTCTTGCGCAAGGCTGCTGCCATGAATTCAGCCATTGCTACTGTTGTAGTAGTCTTACCTACACCACCTTTTAGATTGATCGTAGAAAATACGCTTGCCAAGGGAGTCCTCCTTTTTCTTAGCCATGAGCGAATTTGAGAACGCCGGAACACTGGTCCAGCTGCGAGTTCAACGGTAGGTTCAGGAAAATCCTGTGCCCGTGCCCGCCAGTTAGCGACGGCTTGCCTTGACTTGCCTGCCATTTCGGCAATCTCGGCAATACCTACTAAGTCTTCGCCGTATTCTTGCATTCAGATCACTCTGTGAACATTATTCACAATACGAGTGTATAACGTTCACATCATGTGAGTCAAATCCCGTTTCGGATACTCCAGATAACGCACTGTTAACCTAATGCGAGTGTGGCGTCTCACACGTTAGCGTTGCCGTTCTGTACCAGGCCGCTAATCAGGTATCGTTACCAAGATTGGGTTCATGATTTCGGTCCCGACCCCCAAGTACCCTAGGAGTGTTTTCCACAAGGTCTGGCTTGACGAGCAAGTGCCTAAGCGGGAGTTGCCGTTGCCTTGAAGGACGGAGAAAGAGCGATGCTAAGCCAAGTTCATGAGCACATTGTTAGGGAGTTGGGGGAGAGTAGTCGGACGGATACGATTTTTGTGCTGACGGCGATTGTATTCAATCTGATCGTGCTGGCGGTGAATTCGGGCTTGGCCTCCGAGGCCGTGACCAGGGGTGGTTCCGCGACGTACGACACCGTGCTGGTGGTGTTCATCGTAATGACGGTGCTGCTGAATGTCGTGGCGTTGGTGGCTTTGATCTTGGGTCGGCGGACGCGGCGAATGCTCCTCGACGGGCTGGTGGCGATGTATCGGGACAACGAGGTGGCGAAGTATTACGATCCGTCGCTAATGTCGAACTACGGCATCCGGTATCAACTGTTCGCGGCGGTGATCGGGATGCTGGCGTTGACGGCGATCGTCGTGCCGTTGATCATTCGGTTTACGGGGTAGAGCACCCCCTTTGTCCTTCGGACATTTCCCCCGCGAGCGGGGGAAACCCTGGGATTAGCCGACTAGTTTGAAGCCTTCGGTTTCGAAGTCGGCATCGTAGGTAAATGCAGTATCACACTCATACATCTCCATGACGATGAAGCTCATGCAGTCCACTAGATTGAGACGTCGGGTAGCGCGCTCTGTCCAACGTTGGACTGCACGATTGTGATCGGCTTCGGTGATCCAGTGGATCTTAAACGAACTCTGGGCATCAAGTTGGAACGTGATGGCCGCGGCTAGCCCTAACCGCCTTTGGATTAAGGCGACCGCTTCCACGATCGCGTAGTTGTGGGTGAGAAGCGTTTCTCCGTCGGCATCAATCTTTCCAAGTGCCTTTAACGCGGCATCGTGAAATCGGTCTTGGTCGTTCTGAAGAGCGAGCACCGCAGAGGTGTCGAGGAAAATCAATCTCGCCAGTCCTCTTCCCAAGCGTATTCGTCGTGATAAACGGAAAAGGGCCTGCCCGGGGGATGCTCTACGCTAGCTGATCCGATAAATGAGAGATCGGTTAACTTTACTCGTTGCTTAGGTTTCTCAGGTGCCTCAAGATAGGCATCTACCGCGTCTCGGATGACAGCTGCCATCGACTTGTTCTCCGAATGGGCTAAGCGTTTCACCATTTCGTGTTTGGCCGGATCGAGTTGGATTTGAGTGCGGACCATAGCTCTTTCCTTGTCAGTGATGTAATGATGTAGTGACATCATGATAACACTTCACTCCCACTTCGGCTGACGCGCTAAGAACAGCGTGATCATGCCGATGAGGAAGATGCCGACTATGGTGGCGAAGGCGAGGTCGAAGGAGCTGGTTTCGTCGTGGACTCTTCCAGCGAGTACAGGTCCGCCCGCGATGGAGATGATCTGCGCGAACTGGTAGAGGCCCATCAATGAGGCGTATTCGCGGAGCCCGAATGTCTGCTGGACCACGAGGACGATGAGCGCTCCGAGTCCCCCGAATCCGAGGCTGTAGACGAAGATGCCGGCGACGATGAGGGGGATGCCGCCGAAGGGTAGGATCATGAGCGTTACGCCCACGGCTTGAAATGCTGTGCTGAGGACGGTCATCTTGCGTGCGCTGAAGCGCTCGGAGGCGCGTCCGAAAGCGATCTTGGAGGCGATGCCCATCGTGGCGATGAAGGTGACGGCAGAGGTGGCTGCGGCGGGGGCGAAGCCGTTTTCGCCGAAGTGCTGCCGGAGCTGGGTCAGGACGCCTTGGTAGGTAAACGTAGCGGCGACTAGTCCAATGAGTGTGAGCCAGAAGGCCCACGTACGGATGGCGCGTTTGACGGACATTCCGGCGCGGGCAGCCGCGGCACTTGCTGCGGGTCTCGGTCGGTGGGTGCGGCGCATCTCGACCTCGACATCGCGGGGCTTCTCGCGCAGTAACAGCATCACGGCAGCGGCCAGTCCGAACATGATGATGGCAAATATGATGTATGCCCACTCCCAGTTGATGAGCGCGATGATCGTAGCGGCGAGCGGTGGCATGGTCATGCCGCCGAAGTTGTTGCCGGATACGACGATGCCGGTCATGCGTCCCATCGAGTTCGGGAACCATAGCCCCACCATCTTGCCGGCGGGCAGGACGGTTGCGCCGGGGAAACCGGCGTAGACGAGGGTCGCGAGCGCCAACCAGTGCCAAAGTTCCGTCATAAAAGGTCGAAGCGCGAACCCAATGGCGATCAGGAACAAGGACACGAACATCACCGGTCGGACGCCGAAACGGTCCATCCAATACCCGATGATGGGAGCGAGGAGTCCAGAGACGAAAGAGAAAGCAAGGGACAGGTTCAGTTGCGTCTGGTTCCAGCCGTAGCGCTCTTGCAACGGACTTGCGAACTCGCCGAACGAGTACTGGGTCATGCCGATCGAAAGGCCGGTGGAGAGGAAGACGAGCAGGGCCACCACATAGCCGCGGTAGATACGCCGGGTGGCGCGGATCGGCCTTGCGGCTAATGGCGGGAGATTCAACGCGTGGCTCGGTGAAGAGGAAAAGAAGTGTCAGATAAGGATATGTGATTGGAGGTTGATCGGAGATGTGTCTAAGGTGGAGGGCATCGCAGGGTTTTGGTGAATTCCGCGTGTTCGGTCTGGCCGTCCCAGTAAGCGAGGTTTAGTTCGACGATGGTGAGCCACTCGTAGTTGGTGCACTCTTCGGAGGTCATTTCGATGAGGAAAATGCCGTTAACGCCGACTAGGTCGATTATTCCAAAGGGGTTCGGCCTTAACAGATGACCTGTACTGGTGGGTATTCCAGTGATGCCGCGGTTAGGCAAAGTGACGGAGCCTGATTCGTCGGTGGAGACGGTAATCTCAGGAATCGTGTCGATAATCCGCCCGTAGGGACCTCCGTATGTCTGTTGATACAGCTGCAATTCGACACTCGGTATCGGGGCTCCGTATTGATCGACGATTTTCAGGCTGGTCGTGGTTGGTGTGTCGTAAAGGTATTCGCCGTAAAAACCTCTGCGGTGCCCTGAATTGGATCTGAGTCCACCTGCGGTGTGAATGCCGATTTTCTGGATTTGGTGATCGGCCATGATGTCTTTGATTTCATTCGGATATCGATAACATTCCAACTCGTGGGGCCGATACGGAGGTCCGCATCCCGCCTTTTCGCCTGGCCGGTTCACATCAAGCACATCGTTGTCACCCGGCCCGACATGCAGGACATAAAGGTCGATAACTCCGAGTTGGTGCATTAATTCATGCAGCAAGCCGTAGTCAATATCAGGTCGTTGAGTGTGTCCTTCTATCGTGTAGATCGCTACGTCATCCCACATCGCCCACCAGCCGTCCAAGTCTAGCCACACCTCGGCACGGGGGTTTCTTCTCTCGACTATGAAAAACTCCTCAACTCGAACTCGATCAACCAGTCCCGCTTCAGCCATCAGTTCGTTTAACCGTTCGATGTTGTCGTGAATCCAGTGTTCTGGAGACTGGATCGACTGTCCGGGTTTGTTGGAAAGGGCAAGGGAGTCGTATGCGCCTTGATTGAAGTACATGCCGAGCGTGTATCCCTTGATCCAATCTGTGACCGAGTTGTTGTCTTCGAGCAGTTCTTCGACATCTCCATCAGGGTCAACGGTGAAGGTAAGCACAGGATTTTCGGTTTTGTCCGGCCACTGGCGATTTATCTCGAACGCGAAGTGTTCGCCTGGTGCCAGCCCATCGTGCTGATCGGCGTAGAACGTTTCCCCGTTGTAACTCCATTCGAAATCGAAGGGACCAGACGGCGCGTCTCCGAAGTTGTAGGTGTGGGCGATGAATTGAACAGTTTCGCCGGCATCGGGCCATCGTTTCATTCCGGCTTCACCCGGACAGTCGAGCGCGCCGATGAATTCGTCGTACGGATAGTTGCAAAGTCCGGTACCCAAGATTTGGATGACCTTGAGCCGCTGGTATTTCGGGAGCCGTTCGATGTACGACACGCTTAGGTCAGGGCCGCCCTCGAAGATTGGTTCCTTGTTCCAAAGCGCAAGAAGCTCGGAACAGAAGCTCAGCGCGCCGATCCTAAGGTCTTCTACCGCCATGATTTCGTCAGGGACGCATCCTTTCAATTGATTGGTATCGATGTGGAAGCGTCGGAGATTTGTGAGTTTGGTCAACTCGTGCGGAAACTCCCCTGTCAGATTGTTTGACGCGAGAATCAAGTCGGTAAGTCTCGTCAGATTGCCGATTTCGGGAGGAACATCGCCGGTCAAGCGGTTCTGGCCAAAGTCGAGATTCACCAACCGGTTGAGCCTCCCGAGTTCCATCGGGATGCTTCCTGAAAGTCGGTTGACGGCGAGATTCAGCGAGCGGAGGTTTGAGAGCCTGCCGAGCTCTGCCGGGATGGTTCCGGTTAGGCGATTGTCATTGAGATAAAGATATGTCAGTCCATTCAATTCTCCCAACTCGGGCGGGACGATGCCGTTTATGCCAATGAAGCCGAGGTTGATTTCGCTGACTCTGCTTCTATTGGCCGACAGATGAATGCCTTGCCATTCCCGGATCGAGAGAGAGTCCCGCCAGTTCAGTTCGGCGTCGCCGGCGAGACGATCCTTTATCCACAGCAGCGTTTCACAGTCACGGATCAGTCGCGGGTTTGCATTCGGGTTTGGTACTGCTCTGCCGTTGGAGCAGTTGAATTCTGATTCGGGGGTCGCAGTTGGAGTGTGAGTCGCGGTGGGCGTGATCGTCGGGGTGTGGGTAACTGTCGGGGTTGGTGTATTAGTAGGGGACGATGTTGGAGTTTGGGTTTGGGTCGGACTGCTTGTAGGTGTTGGGCTGTTCGTTGGAGTAGGCGTCGGAATCGGAGTGGGAGTATCGGTGGGTGAGGGTGTTGGAGTGGAAGTTGCGGCAGGCGTAGAGGTCGGTGTACTGGTCAACGTGGATGTCGGCGTTGGCGTGGGTGTGATGGTCGGTGTCGAGGTGTGCGTTGGGGTTGGAGTCAGCGTCGGAGTTTCGGAGGGCGTCGCGGTGTGAGTCGCTGTAGGTGTGCTGGTAGAGGTCGCGGTAGGCGTCTCGGTTGCGGTAGGAGTAGGCGTTTTGGTTGGGACTGGAGTAGGAATAGGTTCCGGAAGTTCGGTCGCGGTGGGTACTGGCGGCCTTGTAGAAGTCGGCGAAGGCGTCGGAGAGGATTGCGGCTCGATTGCAGCAGTGGGCGTCGGCTGCTCAGACGAGGTACAGGCGTTTAGAAGCGCGACAGCGAGTGCCGTCGCGATCGCAACGTTTTTCAGTCTTATGAGAACCGCCACCGCGCTTGGAAGTGTACGTTGCGAAGTTCTGTGGCTGACGATCTATTAGCTGGGCGGTGGGCAGCGGAGAGTCTTGGTGAACTCGGCGTTTTCGGTCTGGCCGTCCCAGTAGGCGAGGTTGAGTTCGACGATGGTGAGCCATTCGTAGTTGGTGCATTCGTCGCTGGTCATCTCGATGATGAAGATGCCGTTGTCGCCAACGACACTGATGATTCCGAATGGGTTGGGTTGCAACTGGTGACCGGTTGCGGTGACGATTCCAGCGTACCCTCGGTTGGGGAGTTCCGCGATGCCTTCGTCGTCGGTAGTGAGAGTAAACTCGGGAACATCGTCGATGATCGTGCGGTGTTCAACCACCTCCATTTGGAAGAAGCGCAATTCAACTTTGTTGAGCACATTGCCGTTCTTGTCGACGATTTTGATGCTGGTGTTTTCGGGCGTATCGAAGAGGTATACACCGTAAAAACCTCGTCGGTGCCCGGCGTTGGAGCGAAGCCCGCCGGCGGTGTGGACACCGATGAACGGAGAATCTGCGTATGCCATGATATCGCTGATCTCTGGTGAGAACGAGAAACAGTCCCATTCGACATTCCAATAGTCTAGTCCGCACCCTGCGAGATGCATGGGTCGATTGGCATCCGGCAGCCGGACTTTATCGACATCGAGCAGCATTTGGTAGATATCGATCACCCCAAGCTGATGGAGTATCTCGTGGATCAAGCCGTAGTCAATCACTGGACGCTGGGCAAGATTTTCCAACTTGAAGTGGGACCATTGGACGAGATCATTGTAAGGATGTTCGTGCCAGATCCCCCACCAGCCGTCCATCATCCATCTGAGTTCGTGTTTGTGATCAAGAGTTCGTTCTGATGCGACGAAGAGCAGCTCAATCCTGACTCGATCCTTGACGTCGGCCTCGATCAACGATTCGTTGAGACGATCGATGTTGTTGCGGAGCCAATGTTCGGGAGATTGGAATTCGCCTTTCACTTCGGAAGACAGCCGCAAAGTCTCGTAGGCTTCATCGCTGAAATAGATGCCGATGGTGTGGCCTTTTATCCAGTCGTGTACTGCATTGTTGGCCTCGAAGATTTCGTCGATCTGATTTTCGGCGTCGACTTCGAATGTGACGACAGGGTTGCTATCTTGGTCTGGCCACACGTAGTCGATGGTGAACTCGGCGGTCCCGGCGGAGGCGATGCCCTCGTGCGTACCGGATTCGAGAACTTGGTCTTCAACGCGCCAGACGTAATCGAACTCCCCGACATCGGCATCCCCGAAGTTGCGGACGTGGGCGATCAGCTGGACGGTTTCGCCAGGTTCGGGTTTGCGTTTGACGTCTTCGTTGAACGGGCAGACGACCGGGCCCTGTGGTTTGTCGTAGGGATAGGCGCAACGCCATCGTTCCGCGAACAACGAGACTACATATTTCGGGTAACGAGGCTGACGCTCGATGTAGGTGACGGCCAAGTCGCTGCCGCCTGAGAATACGGTTTGAGGTGGCCAGGCGATCGGCGGGTCGCTGCAATACAACAGTGTCTGGAAGATGGCGTCGAATCGCTTCAACTCGTCCGGGACGCATCCGTCGAAATAGTTGTATGCGATGACGAGCCACTGCAGATTGGTCAGGTTGCCCAGTTCCGGAGGGATGTTGCCGCTTAATTGATTGCCAGCGAGGTCCAGAGTCTCGAGCCTGTTCAATTGCGCTATTTCGGGTGGGATTTCACCGGCGAATCTGTTGCCGTTTAGGCGCAGCTCGACGAGGTTGGCGAGGTTTCCGATCTCGGCAGGTATATTGCCGGAAAACTGGTTGTAGGCCAGCGACAGAGATTCCAATCGCCTCAATTGCGTCAATTCGATGGGGATCATGCCGTAGAACTGATTTACTTGCAGGTTCAGGATGGTCAGTTGATTCAGGTTGGCGATTTCACGCGGGATCTCCCCGGTGAACTCGTTCTCGCCGAGGAACAACTGCACCAGATTATTTAGGGACCAAAGACTGGGCGGTAATTCGCCATTTAGCTGGTTAACTTCGACCCACATCCAGCGAAGGTTGCGAAGGTTTCCGATTTCGTCGGGTATTTCGCCGGAGAGCTGGTTGTGGCTCATGTCCATACCCTCCAGTTCGACCAGTTCGCCGACTTCGGGCGGTATCGTGCCAGTTAATCCCCGGCGGTGAAGATTTAGGACTGCGACTTTTCGACCTTGCGGGTCAAGCTCGATTCCGTGCCATGTCCGGATCGGGATTTCGTCGCTCCAGTTGAGTTTGGCGTCTCCGGCGAGGGTGCGCTTGAGCTTCAGAAGCGTTTCACATTGTTGAACCAGTTCGGTATACGTCTCCGGGTTTGGTATCACGACGCGATTTGTGCAGTCGGCAGGGTTTAATGCGGTCGGGCTGTCGGCGGGGTATTGCTTGATGATTTCGATCTTGCGGACGATATCGCCCTGTTGGACGGCGCTAGGATGTCTCGATTCGGAATCTACATCGATCAGGTGCATGCCCTTGGTCACCCTTCCGAATACGGAGTGGCATACGACATCGTCGATTTCACAATCTTTAGGAGAGCCGTCGGGGTTTAATCCATCGCGATCGGGCAGCGGAGCTAGAGTGATGTAGAACTGGCTACCGTTGGATTCTCCCGGCGAGGAACCCGAGTTCGACATGGCGACTACACCAGCGGAGTCGTGGCGCAGGTCCGTATGGAATTCGTCTTCGATGACGTATCCGGGGCCGCCGTCGCCGGTGCCTGTAGGGTCGCCGGTCTGTACCAGTTCGCTTGGCACGACGTGATGGAAGGTGAGGCCGTCGTAGAAGCCTTCTCTAACTAGCTTGATGAAGTTGTTGACGGTTAATGGCGCTTTATCGGCGAAGAGTTGAATTTCGATTTCCGGGTACGGTTCCTTTTCGAGGTAGACGAGGGCGTAGAATTCGGCTCCTTCGTTGATGGCCGCTGATGATGGCAAAGGGGTTGGGGTCGGCGTCGGTGTGTTCGTCGGAGTTGCGGTTGGCGTTGGCGTTTCTGTTGGCGTTGGCGTGGCTGTGGGAGTATGAGTAGGGGTTGGAGTCGGCGTATTCGTCGGGGTTGGAGTGTTGGTGGGAGTTGGAGTTGCAGTGTTCGTCGGCGTTGGTGTTGGCGTGTAGGTCGGTGTTGGCGTGTAGGTCGGTGTTGGAGTAAAGGTAGGAGTTGGTGTGGGCGTTGAAGTCGCTGTTGCTGTAGGTGACGGTGTGTGAGTGGGTGTATGCGTGTGGGTGGGTGTTGGTGTTGGAGTAGATGTTGCGGTAGGCGTGTCTGTAGGAGTCGGCGAGTTGGTGGGTGTCGGGGTCGGAGTCTCGGTCGGAGTCGCAGTAGGAGCAGGAGTCGGCGGAGTCGTAGCCGTCGGGACTGGTGTCGAGGTAGGTAGGGGCTCGATCGTGGGGGTAGGTGTGGGTTGTGCCGTGGATGTACATGCGGCGATAAACGCAGCTGCAATTGCAATTGCGATCACTACCCATCTCAATGCGAAACGCGTTGCGATTTGGGTTCGTAATACGGGATGTAAACTTTGGTAACTCACGAAGGACTATTAACCGAAAAACGGGGTCAATGGATTATGCGCACGAGCAAAATCAGGTCAGCCATTAACAATAAATCGAAAGTTACCAGCATCACGTTTACGTTTCCAGCTCCGTCTTTGGCGGAGATGGCGGGTTATGCAGGGTTCGATGTGTTGCATCTGGACATGGAACATGGAGTTTTCGATTGGAACGATGTCGAGGCGATGTGTCGTGCGGGGGAGCTTAACGGGATGACGTGCACGGCTCGGATAACGAACACCGAGACGGATACGATCTTGCGGGCGTTCGATCGCGGGTTGATGGGGATACTGTGTCCACACGTGGACAACGCTGAACAGGCGGAGCAGATCGCTAGGGCGGCACGTTTCGGGCCAGTTGGCGAGCGCAGTTTCGGGACCTCGCGCGGCAGGGAATACGGGATGGCGGGGCATGAGTCGCCAGACTACATGGCGAGTTTCAACGAGCAGGTGACGGTCGCGGCGCAGATCGAGACGGCGAACGCTGTAGAGACGATCGAGGACATCCTGCAAGTCGAAGGCATCGATCTGATCGCTTTCGGATCGAACGACTTGGCGCAGTCAATGGGCTATTCGGGCTATCCGAACCATCCCGAAGTGCGCGCCGCTGAGCAGAGGGTTCGCGACGCGACGCATGCCGCGGGAGGGTTGTTGACCGAAGATGTTGAGGTCGGGATCAACCTGGTGCAGTGGTTACCTGAGGTCTGGGCGGATTGGATGGCCTCGGCGCGGGGTTGACATCTCCCGTCTCCACCCGGCATACCCCGCTCGTTGCACTCGCGCCCCTTTCGTCCCACGAAAGGGGCATGTTCCGTACACACCTAAATTGCTCCTCTGAAATCGTGTGTAATATATTTACACATACACAACAGAGATACACAACATCGGATGAGACGTGAGTCATGGCCAGGGTACAGATGGTGATACCGGATGCGGACAAATATCGTTTCGCGCAACAGGCACGGCGCGAAGGGATGTCGTTGAGCGCATGGTTGCGGGCCGCAGCGCGTGATCGTTTGGCTGTTCGGCAAGGATCGAAGCGATTTCAGTCCGTTGAGGATGTTAAACGTTTCTTCGAGTGGTGCGCAACGCTTGACGATTCTGAAGGTGAGCCCGAACGTGAACCTGATTGGGAGGAACACTTGGCGGTGATTAACGAATCTAAACTCCGAGGGCTACCCAGACCTTGATTTTCGTTGACACAAACGTCTTTATGTACGCCGTTGGAACGCCTCATCCCCGTCGCCAGTCAGCCATTGAGTTTTTCGTCGATGCGCAGAGAACTAACGCGCAACTCGCGACGTCTGCTGAGGTGTTGCAAGAACTAATGCACGCATACATCCCTGTTGCGAGGTATCAACGACTTGAAGCCGCAATGACATTGGTCGATGAGGCGGTATTCGAGGTTTGGCCGTTGGAAAAAGAAGATGTGACTCTGGCTATGCAGTTGGAGAATCAACACCGCATGTTGAGTTCGAGGGACCTCTGTCACCTGGCATCATGTCGTCGACGTGAGGTCAGCGACATGATGACATTTGATCAGGCGCTGCGCGGCGCGTTTGGCACGGTTTCGTAGATTCCCGCCCCCGTATCGGGGCAGGCCGCGCGGGGATAACAGTCTGGATTCCGGCTTTCGCCGGAATGACTAAATTGTGGAAACTTCGTGATGACGTATCCTATTGGGCATCCGAAGAAGCGGTGGAATAGAAGGAGTTGCAATCATGATGGCATCGTCAACATCAATATCTAACCCAGACGGCCTCAAATGGGAACCTGTCGCAGGTTGGCCCAAACTGCCCATGGGTGTCTCGTTCTACGGTGACGCCACCTCAGTGGCGGTCGACTCGCAGGACAATGTCTACGTCTTCAACCGCGGCACCGACCCTATCTGCGTGTTTAGTCCTGAAGGCGATCTCATCCGCACCATGCTTCACGGCACCGTGACGCGTCCGCACGGAATCGAGATCGACGGCGACGACAACATCTACGTCGTCGATGACGACGGACACTACGTCCGCAAGTTCGACCAAGAGGGCGTCGAACAGATGACGATCGGCGTGCAGGGCGAGCCGTGCGAGTGGCAGGGTGGAGGTTACTTCAACCGTCCGACCGACATCGCAATCCATCCCGACACCGGAGAGCTGTTTGTCTCCGACGGTTACGGGAACTCGCGAGTTCACCGGTTCGATCCCGACGGCAATCTCATGCAGTCTTGGGGCGAGCCCGGCACCTATGACGGTCAGTTCAGCTTGCCGCACAACATATCGATGCTGGGCGAGGACCAAGTGATCGTCGCCGACCGAGAGAATTTCCGAGTGCAGATATTCACTACCGACGGCGAGTACGTTGACCAGTGGCACATCCACCACCCGATGTCGGTTACGCAGGGCAAGGGCGACGACGACAAGATTTACATCGGCGACATGATCCAGCCGGCGGTTCAGCGCGGCGTACCCGATCTCGGCGCTCGCGTGTCGGTCCTGACGGCAGATGGTCAGTTGATCGAGCGATTGGGCAACCCGCAGCCGGGCATGGGGGTCGACCAGTTCACTGCGCCGCACGGCGTGTCGACTGACTCGCAGGGCAACGTCTATGTAGCCGAGGTTGCGTACACCAACTTCTACTCCAGCCCCGAGAACTGCGGGATGGACGAACCGCCGAAGGGTGAGATCGTCAGCTTGCGGAAGTGGAAGCCAGTCAACGGTGCATAACTTGAGAATCTAATTGCGAAACCGCTACCCGTATGGAGGGTATAGAAATGCCGTATCAACCTGTACCGTATTGGGCGAAGCTCCCGCATCCGATGTCATTCAAAGAGGCGACGTCGGTAGCGGTCGATTCGCAAGACCGCGTCTACATCTTCAATCGCGGCAACTGGCCGATGATGATCTTCGACACCGACGGCAACTTCCTCGAGACCTGGGGATCGGGCGAGTTCAACCGTCCGCATGGCATCTTTATCGACGGAGACGACAATCTATATCTCGCCGATGACGACGACCATGTCGTTGAGAAGCGCACACCGTCGGGAGAGATCATCTTCCGTCTTGGCGAGCGCGGGAAGCCAGCGGCGTGGCAGGAGGGCGATCCCTTCAACCGACCGACCGACATCGTGGTGCACCCCGAGTCGAGGGACATTTTCATCACCGACGGCTACGGGAACTCGCGGGTTCACAAGTACGGCCCTGAAGGCAACCACATCGCATCGTGGGGTTCACCGGGGGCTTTGGACGGTCAGTTCAGCCTGCCGCACAACGTCTGCATGCTCGGTGATGACAGGATCGTGGTGTGCGATCGCGAGAACTTCAGGATTCAGGTGTTCAGTCTGGATGGGGAGTATTTGGGTCAGAAGCACATGCATCGTCCAATCGCATGTGCCAATGGCCGCGCGGGCGATGACCGGATTTATGTCGCCGAAGCCGGTGCTCCGGCTGTTCAAGCAGGCGTACCCAACCTCGGCCAACGCGTCGTCATCCTCGACACCGACCTAAATGAAGTCGACTCTTTCGGCGCAGGCCTCGCAGGCGAGGGACACGACCAGTTCATCGCGTCGCACGGCATCGCGACTGACTCGTCGGGAGCGGTATACATCGCTGAGGTTTCGTACACGAACACCGGCTCGAACCTGAATCCGCCGCGAGAAGTTACCAGCTTGCGGAAGTGGGAGCCCGTTTAGCGGGGCGAACTGCTTAAACGCTCTGCCCGCCAAGCCGCAATCTGCGCGGCGTGCTCTTCGTAGTGCAGGAACGACCACTCGTCGATTAGCCGGCGTCTGGGGTGGTCTTGGTTGAAATGGCTGGCGGGGGTGTTGGCTAGGGCGTCGCGGAGCCGGCGGTGGGTTGAATCTAGGCGTTCGATGACTTCGCGCGGCGACGCGTCGACCATTTTCGAGATCGCCTCTGCGTTGAATGTGTCGGCATCTGGTTCGGGGTAGTCGTAGCCATCGTCCGGCGTCTCGAGAGCAGTCATCAGAAGGTGCTCCCACGCGCCGATGTGCCAGAGGATCTGGTTGACGGACCACTCTCCGCAAGCTCCGGGTTCGTCGGCATCCTCGCTGCGGAGCTCGCTGAAAGATGCGCGGAAGCGACGCCATGCGTCATCGATGGCTAGTATGACTAGGCGTTTAGTGGTGTCTTGATCGTGTTCAGGCATGTGCGATGACGTATGCCGATGGTAACCTAGTCGCATATCGCAAACACATTGTGAAAATCTCTGAGGAGACGGGCAATGCTGGGACCCAACTCGAATAAACGCAATTTGAGGGCAATCGCGACTCCCGTCGTATCGTTCGTGCTATTGGGCGTCCTAGTTGTGGGCGCAGTGCTGTTCGGAAACTTGGTTGTCGAACGCGCGGATGAATGCAGGCCGATCGGATCGCCCGCAGAGGGCGATGGGGCGACTCTGTTCGTGTACTCGAATGATGACGACGCGTTGATGTTGTGCGATGTTCCCCAAGAGACCGTCAAGTACGATCCGCCACAAAGGGACCTCTCTGGCATCCCCGAAGGAGTTTCGTTGCTCCGCCTCTATCCGACAAACGATAACGAGGCGCAAGGCGGGACTTTGACGGAGGGCGGCGCAGACAATGACCTGTCCGGAAAAGCGTCTCCGTACTCGTACGAAGAGAATTTCCGAGGAACTCCCGTGTACGTGAAAGGCGAGTTCGGCAGTCTTGAGGATTGCGGCTTTTTCGGCGAGATGAGCGACTATGAGAGTGACGATTTCGACGGATTCGACGGTTCAGACATGTTCCATCCGGACCGGATTCAGTCGTGTTGGGTCGATATCGAGATCGAAAGCGAAATAATCAACGGCGGTTAGGCAACCGACGCCTTGGCGGACTGAATTGGGTGTCCTCCGCGCCCCTCTGGATACCCGCCTTCGCGGGTATGACAGGAGTTAGGCGCGTATGACGGAGTTTTCGCGACGCGGTTACTAGGGTCTGGAGACGGTTACGCGCGCGTTCTGAATGCCGTAATATGCATGGCATAGCTAATGGACTTGGCGCCTGCGGGCGAGGAGAGATGTCATGACGATCGTCGGCGATGGAGATTACAGGTACGAGGTGCTGCCAGAGTGGCCGAAGAAGATGCCAGAGAGTTGGAAGTTCGGAATGGCCTCGGATGTGGCGGTCGACTCGAAGGATCGGGTCTGGGTGTTTGCCCGCGAGCAGCATCCGGTTACGTGGTGGACGACCGATGGAGAGCTGGTAGGTAGCTGGGGTTACGGACTGACGCTGGGCATCGCGCCGGAGTTCTTCTTCCGTGAACCGCACGGCATCTTCATCGATTCGGACGACAACATCTGGCTTTCCGAGAAACAACGTCACATCGTGACGAAGCACAACCAATCGGGCGAGATTCTGATGGAGCTTGGAGAGCGTGACTGGGCGAGCGTAACGGTTACATGGGACGGTAGGCACGGGGATCCGTTTAACTCACCGACCGGGATCGCAGTTGCGCCGAACGGCAAGATCTACGTCTCCGACGGCTATGGCAACCGTCGTATCCACCGCTTCGCTGCGGACGGCACATACGAGATGGCCTGGGGCATCCCGGGTGGTGGACCGGGCGAATTCGCGCTGGTTCACAATGTCGGCGTTGATGACGATGGCAGGGTCTACGGATGCGACCGAGAGAACAGCCGTATTCAGATCTTCGACGGTGACGGTAACTTCATCACCGAGTGGACAGACATGTCCGCGCCGGGGGACATCCACTTCCGCGACGGCCTGGCGTACGTAGCGGAGCAGGGCGACGGCTGCGCGGTGTCAGTTTGGACACTAGACGGTGAGTTGGTGACGCGCTGGCGCGGGGACGACGATGCAAAGATCCTCGGCGCTGCACACGGCATCTGGACCGACTCTGAGGGTAGCATCTACGTGGCAGAGATCGGTACGCCTGAACGCGGGCAGCGCGTTAGGAAGTTCCAGAAATTGTAAGATTTGTGACAAAATAGGATTGATGCTTGATGCAAGAGTGCTAGCCTTGATGTAGAACATAAAAACTACATCGAGGTTAGTGCTGAATGGTAACTATGGAAGAACGCATGTCGACGGTTGAGCAAGAAGTGAGTTCGATCAAGGCGACCTTGGAGCATCTGGCGACGAAGGCCGATCTTGCAGACGTCAAAACGGACATAGCCGAGTTGAAGGCTTCGATTTCGGATTTGAAGTCGGATCTGACGTGGCGGATGTTTGGGATGGTAGTTGGCTTAATGGTAGGTATCGCTTCGGTTGTCGCCGTGGTTCAGACGGTTTTCGATTGATTGACATCGCTAAATGGCCGTTCATTTGAGCGATGCCTCCACCAGTTCGCGCAGGACATTGGCTAGTAGAAAGACGATGAGGCCGAGGGCTAGTATGGCGTTGTAGCCGAGGAGCTTAGACGCGATGCCTTCCCGGACTGTCTCATCGGATGACATGCGTCGTCGCCGCCATACGATGTAGAACATCCATAGTGCCAGTGCGATCTTGACTCCGAGCACGATGGCCCACGAAACGGTCGCTTCACTTCCTTGTATCCGTGAAAACATCAGGATGATGCCGGAGACTATGAGAGTGACGACGGCGATGTCGATGATCTCGCGGTAGACGGGTGCGATCAGTGACATCGTGGAGGCCATCTTTTCAGGCTGAGCAGTGGTGAGCGGTCGCAGTATGAGGGCGTGGAAGATGCTGCCGCCGACCCACGCGATCGCGGCGATACCATGGGCGTAGCGCACGAGTACCATTAGCCAATCGTCGATGCCGATATCTGAGAACATGACCGATAAAAGCATACAAGCCAATCCGAAGACAACGCTCCTGCTCGGCGCTATCAACATGGACCTGCTGGTCGAAACAGAGCGTTTGGCGCGGGCTGGCGAGACGTTTGTCTGCGACCGTCTGTATACATCTGGTGGCGGCAAGGCGGGTAACCAGTCGGTTGCCGCAGCACGGTTCGCGGGCGACGCAGGCGGCGCCGTGAAGATGTTTGGGAGAGTCGGCGACGATGCATTTGGCAACGAGCTGCGCGGCTTCATGTCCGAGCAAGGCGTCGATATGAGCACCGTTACAACGGATGCCGAGATCGAGACCGGTGTGGCGATCATCTTCATAGACCCTACGGGTGAAAACTTTGTCCACGCCATCTACGGCGGGAACGGCAAGTGCGGTGATCTCGAAGCGGATGCGGCGATTGGTGCAATGTCCGATGCTGGTGTGCTGCTGGTGCAACAGGAGATACCCCTAGAGTGCAGCATCAGAGCGATGATTGCGGCGCGCGAGCGCGGAGTGACAATCGTGTTGGATCCTGCTCCAGCAATTCTGATCGACACCGTGCCGGACGGTTTTTATGCGTCCGCAGATATCCTGACACCGAATGCGATAGAAGCAGAGGCGTTGTCTGGCGTAGTGATCAACGATATCGATGCGGCGGAACGCGCCGCCGACAAGATACGCGAGTTGTACGGTTGCGAGTGCGTCATCGTCACGATGGCTGGCGAAGGGGTGTTTGTCTCGTCTGACGTATTACGCGGACATATGCCACCGTTCCAGGTAGATGCAGTTGCGACGGTTGCGGCTGGCGATGCGTTTGCCGGAGTGCTGGGACGTGCGCTGTGCGAAGGCAACGACCTTGAAGATGCGATCCGACTGGCGATGGCGGCTGGGGCTCTATGCGTGTCCCGTCCTGGAACTCAGTCAGCGATGCCTTACCGTGATGAGGTTTTGGCTATGGTTGCTGGTTGACCAAACCCTCTCCCTTTCACGTTGCGAAAGGGGCGAGTTGCCTTCAATACGGTGGCGGCCCGGATATATCAGCGAGCGATTTGACGCCTTCTGCCTCCATCAGCGTCAGCAGTCCACGGTTCAGCCGACCGGGCAGCGCAGGCCCCTCGTAGACCATTCCGGTGTAGAGCTGTACCGCGGATGCGCCGGCGGCGAACACGCGCCAGACGTGTTCGGCTTCGGAGATGCCGCCGCATGAAACGATGCTCGCGTGTTTGCCAAGCAGAGCCGCGACCTCGGCGGTCATACGTTCGGTGTTGTTTAGCAGGGGCCCGCCGCTTAGGCCGCCTTTGCCCACGGCGAGTCTGCCATCTTCAACTGGAACGGTGTTCGCGATCACCAGACCGTCGGCTCCAGAGCTGACGGCAGTTTCGGCGAGTGCCAAGGCGGTACGGCGTTCATCGGGTTCGTTGGTCCAAGGCGGCAGTTTGACCAGCAGAGGTGTCGGATGAGTTTCCGACCTTCGCAACAACTCGACGAGATCGCGGAGTCTGGCCGGATCGTGGAATACTCGCAGTCCGACGGTGTTGGGGCTAGAGATGTTGAGTTCGATGCCCGCGACGAGCGGCGTGATGGTGCGGTAGCACTCGGCGATCTGTTCCTCGATCGAGCCGGAGATGCTTGCGAAGATCTGCGAACGATATCTACCCAACCGCGCGAGACGCGGTCTGGTACGGGCCAAGCCTTCACCGGGGAACCCGAGCGAGTTGAGAAGGGCGGCGGATTCTGGAAGCCTGACCATCCGGCGCGGAGGGTTACCAGATCGTTCGGCTAGGGTGATGGTACCGCCGCAGACGAACCCGAAACCGAGATCGATCAACGATTTCAACACGCGGCAGTTCTTGTCGTACCCGGCTGCCAATCCAATGGGTGAAGGCAACTCGATGCCGGCGACGTTGGTCTTAAGTGCCGGGTCGCCGTTCCGAGATTGCGCTCCTAATGCCTTCCAGACGAGTGGAACGCGCAACGCGTACTCGGATAGCCTGTGGCTTTGCTCTTCGTCGAGCGAGAAGAGGAGCGGTCTTACCAGTCGTTTGTACACGTGTTGACGGTTTTGGTTCAGAGATTGAGGTTCGGCGACGTAGAATCGAAACGTTGCGTTGCAGTTATCATTTTCTCATATCTGTTCCGCGAGGATTTCGCAGATCAAAGAGCGTCGAACTGATGGACTTGGAATTCGAAAGAGGCGATGCCGACCGTCCGTGCGGTCACGCGCTCGTCTACTTCCGCGACGCGAACGACAACGAGGCGATCGGTGTCACGTACATCGTCATCCTGCCGGTGCCGCTAGACATAGGCAAGTACATGCCGCCGTTCCTCGCCGGGCAGGTCGCCGAGATGTCGGCGAACGTGATTTCGTCGTTTGCCTTTCCGCCTGCTCCTGAGCCGTTTAAGAGCCTCGACGAAGCTCAGAGGATTGCTGATTTAAGAGACGACGATCTGGTGTTTGGCGGTACGATTTCGTTCAGCGATGCGTTCGAGATGATGGAGCGGGTGAACGAAGCGAGTTCGGAGTACGGTCGACTCTACAGCGAGGCGCATGGCGAGGGCGACGACCTTGATCTCGCGATCGATGCGCTTGGCGAGGAGGATGATTTCGACGAACCGGGCTATGACCTGATGTATGGCTGGATGGATGAGGCGGAGTTGCTGACCGAGCTTTCGCAGCAGATGGGCAGGATGCGCTACTCGGTAGAATCCGGCGACCGCGACACGGCGTTGGAGACCGAGGCGAAGATTAGGGCGATAGGTCGTTACTTGCCAGCGAATCGCGAAGTCTCCAAGATCGTGGCGGCGGCAACTTCGACATCGCCTCGGGCGTCAGAATTAGCGCAGCTATACGTCGAAAGGGCGTATTGCCTGTACCGCGAAGACTACCTGCGGTTGAAGAAGATCGACGAGGATATCGCGGGGATATCGGATTCCGCTAACTGAGTAGTGATAGCGCTTAATCCGCTAGCACCGTCTTCAACTGCCCTACGGTGATGTTTGCGCCGCTGGCGATTAGGACTACTCGTTTGCCTTGGAGTTGGTCGCGGATAGATTCTGCGCCGGCTAGGGAGGTGGCGCCTGCGTGTTCTACTAGTGTGCGAGTGGTGGCGATTAGTGTGACGATGGCTTGTTGGATGTCGTCTTCACTGACTAGGAGGAAGTCGTGTAAGTATTTGCGCAACATGCCGACGGGGTAGTCGTAGGACGATCCGGTGGCGAGGCCTTCGGCGGCGGTCTCCATCTTGGCGTCGACGGTCGGGCCTTCCATCTTTTTCCACGACAGATAGACCGAGGGGGCGGCGTCGGACTGGACACCGATGACCTTGGTCTTAGGTGAGAGGTAGCGGGATACGATGCTTGCGCCGCAGGCTCCGCTGCCTGCGCCGATGGGGACGATGATGTAGTCGATATCATCGAGGTCTTCGTGGATTTCGAGGCTGTAGGTTGCGACGCCGGCGACGAGCATGGGTTCGTTGGCGGCGTGAACGTAACGCATCCCTTCCTCGCGGGCCACAATCTCGGATTGGACTCTGGCGTCGTCGAATATGGGGCCGTGCTCCACGACGATGGCGCCCATGCTACGCATGGAGGCGACTTTGACGGGGTTGGCGCCGACGGGCACGAAGACGGTGCATTTTGCTCCGAATTGCTGCGCGGCGTAGGCGATGGACTGTCCGTGGTTGCCGGAGCTGGCAGTCACGAAGCCGCGTGCTCGTTCTTCTTCCGATGTCCGTGATACCAGATTGATGCCGCCGCGCACTTTGAAAGCGCCGAGAAGCTGCAAGTTCTCGTGTTTGACCCACACGTCGGCACCCAAGGATTCGCATAGTCCCGGAACGCGCCGCAATGGTGTGCGATGGACGTGCGAAGCGATAGCGCGTCGCGCGTCGTAGACGTCGGAGATGGTGGGTTCGGGTAGCGGGCTTAGTGACATTGGGGCTCCTAGGATATGTTTGCAAAACCGATGTGCAAGGCAAGAATGCTACTAGAGCCTCGGATCTCGCCCTTGCCCAACCCCTCTGGATTCCGGCTTTCGCCGGAATGACGGGAGTCGCGCGGGAATGACGATAGCTCCTGAGCGATTTGCATTGTTTCAAGCGTCGATTCTAAAGTGCGGTGGAATATACTGAATTTCATCTGCCGTGCTATTCATCTCGGCACGAATTTCTAAAGCGAAAACAGTTGGCCACAACGGATACCCCCGACGGTACGACTAGGCTAACGCCTTCCGACGCCGACCCCGCCCTACCATCTGCTGAAGTCGGCGTTGCCGCACCAGCAGTCAAGTCAAGTTGGGTGTCACGCACATTCGAGTCATTGGGGCACCGCGACTACCGGATGATGTGGATCAGTATGTTCCTGTCGATGGGCGGGTTCAACATGTTGATGCTGGCGCGCGGGATTCTGATCTACGACCTTACCGGCGACGCGCAGAAGACGGCTTTGGTCTCGATCGGCTGGGCGCCCGGACTGCTGATCATGTCGCTGTTCGGCGGGGTTCTGGGCGACCGTGTTGAGCGCCGGATGTTGATTCAGGTTTCGCAGTTCGCCAACGCCATGTTCGCGGTCACTGTCGGGTTTTTGATATTGACGAATGTCATCGAGTGGTGGCATTTGATGATCGTTTCGACCTGCCAGGGGTGTGTGTTCGCGTTGCAGATACCTGCCCGTACAGCGGCGATGTCGCAACTGGTGCCGAAGCCGTTGATCGGCAATGCGATGGCGCTCAACGCGACGGCGATGACGATGATGAGTATCGCCGCGCCGGCGGTTGGTGGGGTGCTCTACGAAATGATCCAGCCCGAGGGCGTCTACTTTGTCGTGACGGTGATGATGTTCTTGGCGATGGGGTTCACGACACTGTTGCCGAAGATGTATCCCGACCAGCGTCAATCCAAGACGAAGGAATCGCCGCTGGTCAACATCAAGCGTGGGATTGTCTATGCGGCCCGAAACAACCTGATCAGGGTGTTGCTGATCCAGTCGGTGATCATCGCGATGCTTTCAATGCCGTTCAGGATGCTGGTGCCAGTATTCGCTAAAGACCTTTACGGCTCGGTGCCGAGTGAAGTAGGGTGGATTGCCACGATGGCGGGTTTCGGCGGGATCGCGGCGTCGATGGGAGTAGCGAGCCTGCGCGCTGGTCAGCGTCGCGGTTGGGTGATTCTGTTGTCGCCGGTCATCTCCGCCATTTCGATGCTCGTCATCGGGTCTTTCCCGTGGTACTGGGTAGGAATGATCTTCTTCATAGGTATCGGGTTTGGCGAATCGATCCGTTGGGCGTTAGGACAGGCGCTGGTGGTTGAGCATGCCAACCCGCGATACCGTGCCCGCATGACGAGTCTGACGATGATGACCTACGGACTGATTCCGATAGCTGCGTTCCCGGTGGGGTGGCTCGTGGACAACGTGGGTGTGCAAGAGACGGTCATCGGCATGGCGATTGCTCTGTTCCTCGCCGGGCTGTTCTTCATTGCAGCCAGCAAATCTGTCAGGAATTTGAATTAGGGGCATCCGCTGCTTTTGGTACTGTATGACCCCCCTGCGTCTCGCTGCGCTTGACGCGTCCCCCTTTTGCTTCGCAAAAAGGGGAGGGGATCTGGGCGCGGGCATCCCCCGCGAAAATCGCTTCGCTTTTTCGCGCCCCCTTCGATTCTCGAAAGGGGCAGGCGCGGTTGGTGTAAACTTCGCTTGATGTTGGGCGAAGTTCTACATGGCAGTTAAAGCCAATAAGCCTACAGTTCGTCATCTCAGACCCCACGCTGTATCAACGCGCATGAGAGTTCGCGGTCGGAGCGTCGCGCGGCGGACATTCCACTCTCTTGGAAATCCTGCGTATCGCCGATTCTGGGTCAGCTTGATTGTGTTGATGGCGGGTGTCAACATGCAGATGCTGGCGCGAGGGCAGTTGGCATGGGACTTGACGGAAAACACATTTCAGGTGGCGCTGGTTGGATCGGCATTCGCGCCGCCGATTCTGATCTTCTCGGTGTTCGGTGGGGCGTTCGCGGATCGCTGGAACCGGAAGAAGATGATCCAGTACAGCCAGCTGGCGATCTGCGCCATCGCCGGTATTGTCGGGTTCACGATCTACATGGATTGGATATCGATTTGGATTTTGATGCTGGCTGGTTTTGCGCAGGGCATGGGCTGGTCGTTCATGATGCCGGCGCGTCAATCGATAATCCCGCAGCTGGTCAGCAAGAACGAGATAACGAACGCCATCGCGCTGAGTGCGTCTGGAATGGCGCTGATGACGCTTTCGGGGCCGGGACTCGGTGGCTTGGCATATGCGTGGATCGGGCCGGCTAACACGTATTTCTTGATAACCGGGTTGATGTTCATCGCTTTCTTGATGATGAGCGGTGTCAGGGTGACCGGGGAGGCAGTGTCGAAGAGTCGACGAGAGGAGAAGGTGTTGAATGCGGTTTGGGAAGGGTTACGCTATTCCGCCCGCAATCGGACGATACTGATCCTGTTCATGCTGCTACTCGCGACGACGATGACATCGATGTCTTTCCGATCTCTAATGCCGGCTCAGGTTTCCTTGATATTCGGAGGCGGTGAGCTTGAACTAGGGATATTGATGAGCATGATCGGGGTCGGCGCGCTGCTAGGCTCATTGTTCATCGCGGGGCTCACCGAAAACGTTAGGCGGGGTGTCGTGTTGCTGGCTTGCACGGGGTTATCTGCGGCCGCAATTCTGGTGTCTACGTTCGTGGCGTTTTTCGTCATTGCGATGTTTGCGATGGCGGTGCTGGGACTAGGCGATGCAGGTCGTCGTTCTTTGAACGCTTCGATGCTGATGGAGCAGGCGGATGAAGAGCATCGCGGGCGGGTGATGGGCATCTATATGTTGAACTTCGGATTGACGCCGATCGGGGCGATACCACTGGGGATATTGGCGGAGGCGACGGATATTCGAGTGGCATTCGCGGTGGCGGGTATTGTTCTCGCGGTCGCTGTGTTGCTGACTTGGACGCTGACACCGCGGATCAGGAGCCTGTAGTTTGGCGTTGCGGGTTGGCGGAGCAGTAGGATACGGCCGGAGCTACGCCAGCCGCACGTTCCACTCGCTCCGCAACCCTAACTATCGCAAGTTTTGGATCAGCCTGATCTTCCTGATGGCTGGCATCAACATGCAGCACTTGGCGCGTGGTTTTTTGGCTTGGGAGTTGACGCACGATGCGTTTTTGGTGGCGTTGGTAGGTGCCGGGTTCGCTCCGCCGATATTGATCTTCGGATTGTTCGGAGGTTCGCTTGCCGACCGCTGGAATCGCCGGAGAATCATCCAGTACGCACAGTTGATCGTCAGTTTGGTGGCGTTGTTCGTCGCGATTTCGATAGTTATGGAGTTCGTCTCGATCTGGGTATTGTTCGGCGCGGGGCTTACGCAGGGATTCTGCTGGTCGTTCATGATGCCGGCGCGTCAAGCTATTATCCCGCAGCTCGTACCGGATGGTGAATTGACGAACGCGGTGGCGCTGAACGCGTCGGGCATGGCGCTGATGACGCTATCTGGTCCCGGCATTGGCGGTCTAGCGTACTCTTGGCTCGGTCCACAAGCGACATATTTCTTGATGTCGGGGATGATGTTTATCGCATTCTTAATGATGACGAGGGTCAAGGTGGAGCGTCCTGATGCTGCGGTGCCTGGTCGCAAGCGAGAGAACGTTTTCAACTCCGTCTTGGATGGACTTCGTTATTCGGCGCGCAACAAGACGATCCTGGTTCTGTTGTTGCTGACGCTGGCGACGACGATGACATCGCAGTCGTTCCGCAGCCTTATGCCAGTACAGGTGGAACTGATATTTGGTGGTGGAGCGACCCAGCTGGGCATCCTGATGAGCACAATCGGAGTAGGCGCGTTGATCGGGTCACTGTTCATCGCTGGCCTGACTGAGAACGTTAAACGAGGCGTCGTGCTGTTGCTGGCGGGAGCGCTGTCGGCAGTGGCGATACTCGTTTCGACCTACGTCACGGTGTTCCTGATCGGGGTCGTGGCGATGCTGGCTCTTGGACTGGGCGATTCTGGACGTCGGGCCCTCAACTCGGCACTGATTTTGGAGCAGACGGACGCGGAGCATCGTGGTCGTGTGATGGGAATCTACATGCTGAATTTCGGTCTTAGGCCGATCGGTGCAATTCCGCTTGGCATCTTGGCGGAGCGGACAAACATCCAGACATCGTTCGCGGTTGCTGGCACGGTGTTGCTGGTCAGCGTGATTCTGGTATGGATCTTGGCACCGCGGATACGACGGTTGTAACGCCGGGACTGACTGCGTCAGGATTAATCTAAAAGTAGTAGATGAATCTGCTGCTGAATGAGCGGTACCGAAGTTTATGCCCATAAAAGTTATGCCTGATGCTCTCGCGTCGCGCGTTGCGGCTGGAGAGGTGGTTGAGCGACCTGCGTCGGTAGTCAAGGAGTTGATAGAAAACTCGCTCGATGCGGGTGCCAGTCGGATCGATATAGAGCTGGAAGGCGGTGGCCGGAATCTGATACGAGTTGCCGATGATGGTCATGGCATCGCCGCAGAGGAGTTGGCTCTAGCCTTTGAGCGGTTTGCCACTAGTAAGGTGGACGAAAGCAGCGATCTGGTTGCGATTCCTACACTGGGTTTTCGTGGTGAGGCTTTGCCGTCGATCGCGGCGGTGGCTGATGTGACCGCGGTTTCACGACATGTCGAGGCTGAAAGCGGCGCGGAGTGCAATGTGACGTTTGGATCTGCGCCGCAGGTGCTGGCCGCTGGCGCTCCGGTTGGGACGTCGGTTACGGTGCGTCAACTGTTTCGAAACGTGCCAGCGAGGTTGAAATTCTTGAGCAGCCCATCGGCAGAGTCAGCTAGAGTGGCGACGCTTGTAGGGCAGATGGCTTTGATCCGGAGCGATGTGCGTTTTCGATTGACCGTGGATGGGGTTTCGCGGTTGAATACGCCGGGTGATTTCGATGATGCAGCGGCATTGGCGGCAGTTTACCGTGTGAAAGACCCGTCGGCTTTGGTAAACATCTATGCCGATCTCGATGCCGCGTTCAGCGTTGGCGGGGCTCTAGCGATGCCGAATCTGCACTTCGGGCGGCGATCGCATATCACGATAGCGGTTAACGGCCGGTTGGTCCAGACGTATCGCCTGACCTACGCGGTGGAACGCGGGTATCAGGGTTTCTTGCCTGACCGACGATTTCCGATGGCTCTGATCAAGGTCCACGCGCCGCTTGAAGACGTTGATGTCAACGTGCATCCGCAGAAGACCGAGGTGCGATTTCGACGTGAGGGTTTGATCTTCTCGGTCGTTGAGAGGGCAGTCAAAGATGCATTGGGCGAACGTGCGGCGGTTCGGCAGTTTTCAGATACGCGGATTGCATCGTCCTTGACGACATCTTTAGAGGGTGCGTTTGCGATGCGGCGCAGTTCAGGGTTGGAGCCTGTAACCGACACGCCGACACCCGAAGATGTTGATGAACAAGCGACCGATGTGAATGGCGATCAAGCCGCGGGCAACATAACCAAATCGAAACCCGAAGAAAGGTCGAAGTCGAGAAAGCGTTCCTCGCCACAGCCCCCGAGCACGGCGCGACATCGCGATGTGTTGCCAGGACTGCGGGTGCTCGGACAGGCGCAATCGACGTACATTGTTGCGGAGGATGCGAGCGGGGTGTTTCTCATCGACCAGCACGCGGCCCACGAGCGGGTGAAGTTCGAGGAGATACGCGCCAAACGAGAGCGGCAAGCGAGCGAATCGCAGGCGTTGCTATCGCCCCAAATGGTTGATCTTACTCCCCAACGTCAGGTCGTCTACAGCGAGGGTGCGCAGTGGTTCCAAGAATCGGGTTGGGAGATTGAGCCGTTCGGCGGTGGGTCGGTTCTGATTCGTGCGGTGCCTCAGGTACTTGCAGAACGAGCGGCGACGAGTGCCAACGCCGCGGAGAACGCATTGGTGCGAGTGCTGGATGACATGTCACAGAATGATGCGCGAAGTTCAGACGCAGATATGATGCCGTGGTCGGAGAGATTGTTGGCCACGATGGCGTGTCACGCCGCGGTCAGGGCGGGGGACAGCCTGACTCTGGAGAGTTGCGAGGAGATCGTGCGATTGCTTCAGGAGTGCGAGCACCCTCAGTCGTGCCCGCACGGTAGACCCACGATGTTGCTACTGACTGGCGAGGCGTTGGAGCGTGAGTTCGGACGCCGGAAGTGAGCGATTCATTGCTAACCGTTAGAATCGGTTGCAAGCACAGTCGCACACCCTCCTGGTAAGGCATTCGTTGAGCATCGACGCCAATCGTGGCGGTGGTTCAAATGTGGGGTTGAACCCGCTCCGCCGTCTCCAGATATTCCTCGACACCATCAAGTTCGAACACTCGATTTTCGCGCTGCCATTCGCGGTAGCTGCGGCGTTCATGGTGGCAGGAGGATGGCCGAATTGGGTGCAGTTGGGTTGGGTGATCGTGGCGATGGTGACGTTGCGGACGTTTGCGATGGCGGCGAATCGCCTCGTGGACGCTGAGATCGATCGACGCAACCCTCGCACCGCGGATCGGGCATTGGCGACCGGCATCATTGGCAAGCCGGAAGTTATCGGATACATGGCGGTGTCTGCCGTTGTCTTCGTCGTAGCGGCGTGGCAGCTCGATCCGCTCGCGTTGATTCTCTCGCCGATACCGATCGTCGTCGCGTTTACGTACCCGTATTTGAAGCGCTTCACTTGGTTGGCGCATTTCGGCATCGGTGCCGTCTACATCATCGTTCCGCCCGCAGTCGCCATCGCCATGACGGGGACGATGCCAGTGGAATTCGTGTTGCTCGGGATTGCGGCGTTGTTTTGGGTTTCGGGATTCGATGTGTTGTACGCCATTGCCGATATCAACTTCGACCGTGCGAACGGGCTCCACTCGATACCTGCGCGATTCGGGATTAAGAGATCGTTACTCATCGCCAAGACGTTGCATCTCGTAACCCTTGTATTTCTGGTGTTATCGGTATTAACGGGAGACGGGGGCCTTTGGGTAGCGATTGGGATCGTCGTCGTGGGAGCGTTATTCGCATACGAACATTCGCTGGTAAAGGAGAACGACCTTTCGAAGCTGAACATGGCGTTCTTCACGATGAATGGCATCATCGCCGTTGTATTCGCGGTATTCGTCGTTCTGGACGAGTTGCTGATCGGTTGACCACATGGCGCGCTACATCGTAGGCATTTCGGGCGCAAGCGGCGCTTCATATGTGAGGCGGGTGTTGCAGGTGCTCGTCAATAACGATCATCAGTTGGACTTGGTGGTGACTCAGTCTGGAGCCAAGGTTTTAGAGGTCGAAGAAGGTGTGAAACTGACGGGGGATGTGGGAGCCAATTTCGGCGAACTCTCCCGATGGCTCGATTACGACATGGCGAGTCGGGACAGTTTCCAATGGCACCACGAGGCTAACGTGGCGGCAGATATCGCGAGCGGTTCGTGCCACATCGATGGGATGCTAGTAGCGCCTTGCAGCGGCGGCACATTGGCGCGGATCGCAAATGGGATGTCGCAGAGCTTGTTGGAGCGCGCCGCGGATGTGACGTTGAAGGAGCGGCGGCGATTGATTTTGATGACGCGTGAGACACCGTTGAGTCTGATCCATCTCCGCAACATGGTCGCCGTGACCGAAGCGGGTGCCATCGTCCTTCCGGCATCCCCGGGCTTCTACCACAATCCCGATACGATCGACGACTTGATCGATATGATCGCTGGCCGCATCCTGTACCACTTAGGTTTGGAGAGTGATCTGCTCCAGGTCTGGAGCGGACGATAGAGACTGGCGGCATGGCTTTCACCGATATGCAATCTTTCATGCGCGTTCTCGAAGCGCGCGGTCTGCTGAAACGCGTGTCAATTCCAGTCGATGCCGAGTTGGAGGTTACCGAGATCGCCACGCGTCTGGTGCGCGAAGGCGGTCCGGCGGTCCTGTTCGAGAACGTCGAGGGCGCTTCGTATCCGTTAGTGGTGAATCTTCTCGGCACCGTGGAGCGGATCGAGATTGGATTGGGTCGGCATCCCGAGGAGATCGGCGAAGGGCTGATTACGTTTTTGGAGGATGTGAACCCACCGTCAGTGTCGTCCTTGTGGCGAAACCGAGGTTCGGCGCTCAATCTGTTGAATGTTCGCCCCGGGCTCGCTTTGAGTTCGCGCGTACAACAGGTGATAGATGAATCACCTGATCTATCGCATATGCCGATACTGAAGTGCTGGCCAGAGGATGGCGGTCGTTTCATCACGTTGCCGTTGGTGAGGACTCGTGATCCAGGGACGGGTGCTCACAACATGGGCATGTACCGAATGCAGGTATACGACAAGTCGACGACTGGCATGCACATGCAGATACAGAAGGGCGGCGCGTTTCATCACGTCGATGCCGAACGTGATTCGAAACCTCTGGATATTGCGGTTGCCCTCGGCGGTGACCCCGCGCTGATACTGTCGGCGATTATCCCGCTGCCGGAAGGTATCGATGAAGCGGGATTTGCGGGTGTGATGCGCGGGCGTGCGACGCCGATGACCAATGCGAAGACAGTTGATGTCCGAGTTCCGGCTCACGCTGAATTCGTCATCGAGGGGCAGCTGCAACCGGGCGAGAGACGCCTTGAAGGTCCGTTCGGCGATCATTTCGGCCACTACTCAGGAGCCGAGGATTTTCCGGTCTTTCGAGTGAAGGCGATAACGCGGAAGCGCAATCCAGTTTACCCGGCGACGGTGGTCGGCAAACCGCCGCAAGAAGATCGGGCGCTTGGCGACGCGGCTCAATTGGCGACTAAACCGCTGATCCGGTTGATGCGCAAAGAAGTCCGGGACATGTGGTCTTACTACGAGTCGGGTTTTCACAACTTGCTCGTGGTATCGGTCGATAGTCGTTACTCGCGCGAGCAGATGAAGACGGCGTTCGGCATATTGGGAGAGGGACAGTTGTCGCTCACAAAAGTGATGGTCTTAGTGGACGCGCAGACCGATCCGTCAGACATCAAATCTGTCGCGCGTGCGATATCGCGCAACTTCCGAGTCGAGACGGATTTCCGATTGCTAGCGCGAACGGCGCAGGATACGTTGGACTTCACCGGGGACGCGTTCCAGCATGGTTCGAAGATGGTGCTCGATGCGACTGGCTACGGGCACGAACTAGAACGTATCGACGGGCCCCAACTGCGATTCGAGCCGACGACCCTATCGTCGGCGATCTTGAAGCATCGACTGCTCTGCGACAACATCTTGGTGATGCAGGTAAAGAGTGGTTACCCAGAGCAGCGAGCACTGTTGGAGCGAGCCGTCAAAGATCCGCGGGCGAAGTCTCTGAAGGCGGTAGTGCTAGTTTCGGACGATGTCGATATCGAGGATGATGTCGAGTTGATCTGGGGCATCTTCACGCGTTTTGACTGCGCGCTGGACGTCGTTTTCACCGAGCAGAGTTTCGTCGGCATAACGCCCGTCTATAGCGGCGTGATGGGGATCGACGCGACTTGGAAGCCGGGTTACCAGAAGCCGTTGGAGATGGATCCGGACATCGTGCGGCTAGTGGATCGGAAGTGGGACCGTTATTGGGCTTGAATGCGAAGCCGTGATACGACTAATGGCCCGACGTTGCGACCAGTTGATCCTTGACTAGATCCCGCGCCTTGTCTTGGTTGTCGGTGCTGAGGGATACCGTGGTGTGTCCATGGGCTCGGTTTATGATGTGCAGGCTCTGGATGTTGATGTCGTGCTCCCGGAATCGCTCTGCGACTTTGGCTAGGGCTCCCGGCTCGTCGGGCATGGTGATAACCAGCGTCTCGTCTGTCATCGCTTTGTATCCCGCATCCGCCAGCCACCAGAGCGCCTTGTCGTGATCTCCATCCTCAGTCGTGATGAATATGACGCCTGAATCTTCCATCACCTCGGTGCTGAGGCTCAATATGTTTATGCCATTTTTAGATAAGACGCTAGTTACGCCGGCGATGACGCCGACTTCGTTTTCTACGTTGACGGTGATTTGTTTCATGAGGTAATTGGTCTCCTTGTGTCAGGTTGTGGTACGCGGGTTTGCGACGCAATCTGCAACCGCGGCATCGATCTTGTCACGGGTCACGTTCGGCACGGTGATGATGTGGGCGACGTTCTCGTAGGGGGCCATCTGCCACTTGTTGACGACCGTGTCGGCGGGACGTGGGAAGACGACGGTGATGGAGTTTTTATTGCGCCAAGCCGGGATGCCGTTCTCGTTGAACTTGTCGACCGCGTACTGCGCGATATCCAAAGATTCATGCACGATTCCGCGAAATCCCTCCAAGCCGTGTTGCTCAAATGCGTACCACAGCATGAGAGGCGTCAAGGCGTTGCGGGACCCTGAGAGAGTCGTATCCATGGCGCCTACATACTCGATAGATCTTGCGACTCTCCCCACGTAGTCGCTCTTGGTCAGGACGACTCCGCTCGGAAGAGGCGATCCAATCATCTTGTGCCCGCTGATGGCGATCGAATCGATGCCGGCATCGAATCCATAGGGTTGCGGATCATCGACAAATGGGAGAATCATGCCGCTAAGGGCGGCGTCGGCGTGGATGTAGCTGCTGGAGATCGCAAGTTCATCGAAGATATCGCGGATTTTGTCGAGATTATCAACTGCGCCTTTCATCGTCGTTCCGATGTTGGCCATCACTACTACCGGCAGGTGGCGATTGATGCGGATCGTCTCGCGCAGATCGTCGTAGTCGATCTCCCCGTTATCTAAGCTTCGGATCATGATGTTGCGGTAGTTGAGAACCCGCAGATTCTTGCGAACGCTGTAGTGAGTATCTTGCGAGAAGTAGACGACGGCCTCAGGGAACATCTCACGAGCAATATAGAGCCCGTACATGTTCCCTTCGGTGCCGCCCGAAGTCACGTAGCCCCACGTCTCGTCGGGGGAGTGTCTCATCAAATTTGCGAAGGTCGTGACGACTTCCCGCTCGAATTCGTGGGTGTTGACACGGTAAAGGCTGTCGTGGAACGGATCGCCGACGTTGTTTGCGCTGTGCTGTAGGAGGGGATACAGTGGCGAGTAATCGAAACATTGGTTGGTCGGGTATCCGATTTGGTGCCAAGACAGATCGTTCAAACGATCGAACAAATCGTCGATTCGCTTCTGCGTGTGCTGTTGAGTTTCAGGCATTCGTCGAATTCCTCAAAGATGCTCCGCGGCTAATGGGGCGTCTGATTCTGATGGTAACGAACGGAATGCTCGTTGTTCGACACGCGTGGCAAAAGCGAGTCCAGATGATTCAAGGCACACGCGGAGTCCAGGTTAGCGCGATGATAGAGAATAGAAGCATCGAGAAATCGCATTCACCGTCATTCAAGAAAGCGGTCCGCATATGGCGATGGCAACCACAGTCGCAGACGTGGCGGCGATACACCCGACAACGGGCAATGGGAGCAACGGTCACGTTGAAGCTCCGGATATTTTGATCTCCGACCCCGATCTCGAATCGATCTGGGAAAAGGTGAAGCTAGGCGAGAGGTTGTCCGCGGAAGATGGTGTCAAAATCCTCGAGACGGACGACTTTTCGGCAGTCGGGTTAATGGCTGACTTCAAAAAGCGTCAATTCTCCGGCGACAAGGTCTATTTCGTCTTGAATCGCCACCTCAACCCGACGAACATCTGCGTCTTGTCCTGCAAGTTCTGCGACTATGCCAAGAAACCGGGAGCCGAGGGCGCGTACGAGATGACGATGGATGAGATGCTGGACCATCTCGACGGTGACATCCGAGAACTGCACGTCGTTGGTGGACACCATCCCACTTGGCCCTTTGAGTTCTACGTTGATATGATCCGCGAGCTTCACAACGCTCGTCCGGATGTTCAGATCAAGGCGTTCACGGCGTCGGAGATCGACTACTTCTGGCGCCGGTGGAAGGTGCCACCTGAAGAATCCCTGGCGATATTTAAGGAAGTGGGACTGTCGTCGATGCCCGGTGGGGGAGCGGAGGTATTCTCCGACCGCATTCACAAGCTGCTATTGCCCGGCAAGGCGAAAGCCGATCGTTGGCTCGAAATCCACCGTATCGCACATGGAATGGGCATCAAGAGCAATTGCACGATCCTCTACGGCCACGTCGAGACGTTCCGAGAGCGCATCGACCACCTTATACTGCTGCGCGAACTCCAAGACGAAACCGACGGATTCCTGGCACTGATACCGCTCGAGTACCAAGTCGGCTATACGAAGTTGCGACCACGCCACACGCCGCCGATGGATGATCTGAAAATGATCGCAGCTTCGCGGTTGATACTCGACAACGTGCTGGCGATCAAGGCTTATTGGGTGATGCTCGGCGAGGCGACGGCTGGCATGGGGCTGAACTTCGGGGCCAACGACCTCGACGGCACCATCGGTAAAGAGCGTATCGCTCACGCCGCGCTAGCGGATTCCCCGTCTGGAATCGCGCGTCGAAACATGGTCGCGTCGATCAAAGATGCTGGCCGCATCCCGGTGGAACGAGACGCCCTCTACAACGAGATCACGGTCTACAACTGAGGCTGCCCGTCGCCGATGGCCAGTGATCTCTCAACACGTTGGCGAATCGGGTACATGCCGTACCTGAACTCGGCGGTTTTTTATGAAAAGCTAGAAGGGGATTGGTTCGATCTGGTGGAGCTCCCGCCGCGTAACATGGCGGATGCGATGATTAAGGGCGAGTTGGACGCGGGTCCATTGCCGATCGCCGAAGTGTTGAGGATGGAGGATGACATCGTAGCGGGAACTTTGGGCGTGGCGTCTGATGGCCCGGCTCGAAGCGTGCTCTTGTTCAGCGATGTACCCGTTGAGGAGATGTCCGGCAAGTCGGTCGCAGTGACCGGTCATACATCGACCTCTGTCCAATTGTTGCGCATCCTGTTCGCGGATCATTGGAATGCGTCGGATGTGAAGTTATTAGGACCTGACGAAGATTGTGTCGCTGAACTCTTGATCGGGGATGTTGCACTGAAGAAGTTCTACAGCGACGAAAAACCGCGATTCGTCTACGATTTATCATTTGAGTGGAAACGACTCACAGGCTTACCGTTCGTGTTCGCGCGGTGGGTCGCGCGAGGGGACGCGACGCGACCGGAACTCGGAAGATTCGCCGAGACGTTGCACCGATCATTTTCGTACGGCATGTCGCGTATCGACGAGATCGCTGCCCGAAAGCCCATAGCTAGTATGTCACCCGAAGATGTGAAGACATACATAAGTGGCTTCACTTACGAGTTAGGCGAAACTGAACTTGAAGCGATCGATGAATTTCAATCGAGATTGTCCGCGTTGCCGGACTGGCGTCCAGATTTGATGCCTTACGTAGCTGGGAAATAGTCTGTCGGGAAGTTGCCAATGATCAAAGAAATACGCGCCAAGGTGTTCGGGAACGAACGGATCAGCGCCGACGAGGGGCTGTACCTCCTGCGAGATGCCGAGTTGCTAGACCTCGCTCCGCTGGCAACCCATGTCAAGAACCTGCACAATGTGCCCGATCGCGTCACCTACGTCATTGACACCAACTTGAATTACACGAATCTCTGCGACGCGTACTGCTCGTTCTGCGCATTCTACCGCACTGATCCGTCCGACCCCTCTGCCTACACCTACTCCGTAGATCAGATCATGGACAAGGTGGGGCGCGCGGCTGAAAAAGGCGTCACGACGGTCTTGATGCAGGGCGGATTGAACGACGATCTGCCGTACGAGTACTACTTGGAGATGGTGCGCGAGACGGTCCGTCGTTACCCGAGCGTGATGCCACACTACTGGTCGGCGCCGGAGATTTGGCAGATGTGCGATGTGTCAGGTAGATCGCCGCGCGAGGTGATGCAGGATCTATGGGATGCTGGCCAGCGGACGATGCCTGGTGGTGGTTCCGAGATTCTGAATAATCGCGTGAAGCAGATCGTCTCGAGATTCGCTCCTAAAGATACGTGGGCGCAGTGGACGGAGGTCCACGAAGCGGCTCATGAGGTCGGCTTCAAGACCACCGCAACGATGATGTACGGCCATGTCGAAACGGACGAAGAGATCGTAGAAACCTTGCAGCACATTCGTGATGCGCAAGACCTCGCCGATGCCAATCCTACTAACGACGGCGGTTTCACGGCCTTCATCCCGTGGTCGTACAAACGAGAAAACACCGCGTTAGGCAAACAAGTCGAGCAAGAGGCGGGGCCGAATCAGTACCTTCGGATCATCGCGCTTAGCCGCATCTTCCTGGACAACGTGCCGCACATTCAGGCGTCCTGGTTCTCAGAGGGACGTAAGACTGGTCAGGTCGCGTTGCACTTTGGTGCCGACGATTTTGGCGGGACGCTGTTCGACGAAAACGTGATGCTCGCTGCGGGTTTCTACAACCGGACCACGGAAGATGAAGTGAGAGCACTGATATCTGATGCCGGTTATCGGCCAGCGCAAAGATTGACCAACTACGAGATAGTTCGCGAGTTCGACCGCGAAGTCACGGTACCGTTGGCTGCCAGCGCATGATCCGCGCCGGTACAAGAGCCATCGGACGATTAGTCGACAAGATGGCTTCCAGCATCGGCGGTGCTGAGGACGTTTCGCATCTAGTCGACGTGCGTCCCCTTCGCAATTCCGAAATCAATGTTGTATCGAGCCGATTGAATCCTGCTAGGAATGCAGCCACGCACGAATCCAGACTCAAGCTGCAGAACGACGGAATGCTGGTCTATCTCATCGCCTGGATCGATGAAATGCCTGTTGGTCACGGCATGTTGCTGTGGGATGGCCCGACAGGAACGCCGAAACAACACATTGAAACACCGTGTCCGTACGTTGAAGACCTTTGGGTGCGTGGAGACCTTCGATCACGCGGCGTAGGTGCTCGTATCTTGGCAGAAATGACTATGCTTGCGATTTCGCACGGCTATCGATCCGTGTCGCTTTCGGTCGGTGTCGAAAACCAGCGTGCGATCAGTCTCTACGAGCGAATGGGATTTGAGCGGGCGCGTGTGCCGAACTTCACCCTCTCTGGAATGGTTGCGATGGCGAGCGGCGAGACGCAATTCTGGAGCGAGAGATGCCAATACATGCTGAAATCGCTCGATTTCAGCGGAAACAAAGGGAGTAGGAATGTCTGAGACAAAGACGATCGTATTTGGACACAGTCCGGATGCGGACGACGCGTTCATGTTCTTCGGATTGGCAAAAGGAATCGTCGGCATTGAGGGCTACGAAATTGGTCATCACATGGTCGATATTCAATCGCTGAACGTCCTGGCGGAAACTGGCGAATTGCCGGTAACCGCGATTTCAGCCGCGCATTACCCCAAAATCGCCGATAAGTATCGCATCATGTCTTGTGGTGCATCTGTTGGACGCAACTACGGTCCGGTAGTCGTCACAACTCGTGATGATCTGGACGTTGACGGTTTGGAAGGCTGCACGATCGCGGTGCCCGGTGAGTTTACGACTTCTTGGATGCTTTTCCAGATATTTGGTCCGGACGATTTCACTCCGCTTTTCCTAGATTTCGACGATGTGGAGGATGCAGTGAAGTCTGGCAGAGCGGATGCCGGAATATTGCTGCACGAAGGACAGATACTGTTCGAGCAGCGCGGTTTCAGGTCGTTGCTCGATCTGGGCAAACGATGGTTCGAAGAGACGGGACTTCCGATCCCGCTCGGGCTGGATGTCGTGAACCGCAACCTCGGCGATGAGATGTGTCAAAAAGTGACCGACGCGCTCAAATCGTCGATCGAGTACGCGCACGCTAATGAAGACGCGGCCCTCGACTACGCCCTCGGCTATGGGCGCGGAATCGAACGCGAAGACGGGCGCCGCTTCGTCCGGATGTACGTGAATTCCGACACCCTTGATATGGGCGAAGAAGGGCGCGCTGCGCTCCAACAGCTATTCGGGATGGCGGCGCACCGCGGAATCATCGACGAAGTGCCGCTTCTGGACGTGATTCAATCGAACTGAAGAGCGCTTCGGTTTCGATGGTCCGCCGCGAAACCCAAACCAATTGAGTCGGTTAACTCTGCCTATGAACCGCGATATGTGAATCGGCTCCGGTCGATGTGTTCGAACTCGAGCATGTTTCGCATCACCGCACTCACGGCGGTTGTCGGTCTAGCCATATCGATCGCGTCGCCGCTGTCTCTCAAGTAGTCGACGACCTCTTGCGCGCTGATCTGAGGACGTTCTTGTCCAAGCGCCAGAGCAGCTTCACGAATTCTTTCCCGTCGTTGGATAAGGGCGGCTTGCTCCTCAGGTGAACGAGCAGACTTCGCTGGAACAGGCGATTTGTCCTGACCTGCTTGCTTCGGTTTCTGGGTGAAAAGCACTCTGCCAGCGACTCTGTCGACGACGATTTGCAGATCCAAGTTAGCGCGACTTGCACACTGAGTGACCAAGTTTCTGATTTGCGATAGCTCTTCGCCTGGCTCCGCGATCACAGCCTTCGCTTCACCGGATTGCAGCGAAAACATCGCCTCGTAAATGGCGCGCACTTGCGGACTCTTCGCTCTGTTGATGAGGGCCGTGCGCTGCATTTCGGCGAGATCAACTTCTACTATCTCTATGGGCATTGGCATGTCTCCGTCACAACTTTCGGTCTCATAGACTGGTGACGCTCTCTGGGAGCTTCGATAAAACGCTTCTATTTATATCCTGCTAACTTGAATGTAGATATCAACCCGTAACCTTTATCTTACAATCTGCGGGCAAATCGCCTAACTGGTTGGCAAGCGAGATATCCATTTTAAGGGTGAATCTTCACAAAGCGTGAGCGTCCTGTAAATCTAGACGTTGTATCAATTGAAGTCCCTAGAAGAGCAATTCGCGAAAACGAAAAGATAGAATCGTAAGTATTAATATCGCCTAACCACTTGGTAAACGTTGCACAGTACCAAACGCTTGAAGTCTGATCATGGGGGACGAGCTGCGAAGAAACCAACAATTTAGCGATTTTTGGGCAATAGTCGAAAAAAGTCGAGTGACTGCTCTCATCGTAGCTGTCAATGTTGCTATGTTCGCGCTCTTGTTGGTGACTGGAGGAGCGGATGATTCAATCAACCTCTACCGATGGGGTGCCAAGTTCGGACCTGCGATCCAAGCAGGAGATTGGTATCGTCTGATCTCACCGGTGTTCCTTCACGCTGGTTTTTTCCACATCGCGGCCAACACATTCGCATTGGTTTTGTTCGGCCCACGCTTGGAGCAGGAGTTCGGTTCGACTGCCTTCTTCGCGACATACATAGTCTCGGGGATTTGCGGTGTCGCTGCGAGCTACTTGGTTTCACCGGTCTTGAGCGTCGGCGCCAGTGGAGCTGTGTTCGGCATGGTCGGGGCGTACGGCATGTATCTGGTTCGCAACCGGCGAGAATTCGGCGGTCAGGTGAACCGCGTGATCCTTAATCTGATTTTCATTCTTGCCATCAACATCGTGTTCGGATGGTGGTGGCCAGGGATTGATCAAGGTGCCCACATCGGCGGATTGATCGCAGGCGCAGCGATGGCCTTTCTAGTCAGTCCTCGGAGAGTAGTAGACATTGAAGACGACTTCGCAATCTTTGGCGCTCCGATCGTCCGAACTCGGTTCGTCACGGCATCACGGTCGAATATCCTGTTGGCCGCAGGAGCGGGATTGCTTGTCGCGCTTGTTATTTCGTGGTGGGTCACAAACAACATCGAATACGACGCGTTCACAATGGGCCAGTACTGGATCTTCGAATCGGCGACGAGTTGACGGGCGTCACTTAGTCGCCTTGATTGAGAATAGGAACGGTATCGAGCCGTGATGCTTGTCGAGTTTCCATCCATCATCGTGGAGACTCATCGGCGGGAATGCTCGATAACCCGAAACCGCAAATTCATTGAGGTGCTCTATCCGTAACCCAGCGTCGATGATGGCGTTCACAATCTCGGACATGCTGTGTTGCCATTCATGCGAGGGCGTTTCGAGAACCTCCGAACCGGTATAGCTGTAACCGCCTCCCTCTTCGGCAATGCCTTCCGGATTAGGGAAGTACGAGTGACACGGTTTCAGTTCGATTGAACCGTATGGCGACTCTACGGACTCGAATATGTGCGAGACCGGGTGGCCGTCAAGGATGTAAAAGGTGCCTCCGGGCTTCATGTAGCGGGCAACTATCTGTGCCCAGCCTGTCATATCCGGCAGCCAGCACAACACTCCAATTGCGGTATAGACGATGTCGAATTGTTCATCCAAAACGTCTGGCAAATCGTAGACGTTGGAGCGAATAAAACGCGTGTCTAGACCCATCTCATCGTTCAGTTCACGAGCCATTTCGATCGCAGTGTCGGATATATCGACGCCCGTTGCAGTTGCACCCAATCTCGACCACGACATCGTGTCCATCCCGAAGTGACATTGCAGATGCAGCAACGATTTCCCTGCAACCGAACCCATCTCCTCGATCTCGGTTTTTGTCAGCGTGATGTCGCCCGATTTGAAGCCATCGACGTTGTAGAAACTCGATGCAGCGTGGATCGGTGTCCGCTCGTTCCAGTTCTGACGGATTATCTCAAACTTGTCGTTCATGACACTACCGCTTCGTAGCCCGTATCGACAACATGAAGGGGATGTTGCCGTCGTATCTTTTCAACCGCCACCAGCCGTCCGCGCTCCGACCCATCTGTGGTTGCGCTTGGAAGAACGAGAATGGAAACTCGTGCATGAACTCGAGCTTCAAACCAGCGCCGATAAGCGCGTTGACGATCTCTGAGACGCTGTGTTGCCATTCGTAGACCGGCGTCGTGATCGAGCCTGAACCGGCATATGTGTTCCGTTCGCCTTCTTCGAGCAGGCCTTTCGGGTCTGGGAAGTACGCGTAGCGAAGTTCTAGATCCTCGGTCCCGTCGACACTCGTTACAGAGTTGAAGATACGCCCCGCAGGGTGTTCGTCGAGCATGTAGAAGATGCCGCCAGGCTTCAAGAACCGCGCGATGACCTGAGCCCAGTGCATCAAATCTGGAAGCCAGCACAATGCTCCTAGAGCTGTATAGACGACGTCGAACTCTTCATCCAGCACTTCGGGCAGGTCGTAGACGTTGGATCGGATGAAGCGCGCGCCCAAACCCAGCTCATTATTCAGCTCATTCGCAAGGTCGATTGAAGCGTCCGACAGATCCACGCCAGTCGCCTCTGCACCGAGACGCGCCCACGACATCGTGTCCATCCCGAAGTGGCATTGAAGGTGCAGCAACGACTTCCCAGCGACGGGCCCGATCTCATCGATCTCGATGTTGTTGAGCGTTATGCGACCTGCTTTGAATCCTTCGACGTTGTACATACCCGAAGCGGCATGGATCGGGGTCCGCTCGTTCCAGTTGCGACGGTTTATTTCGATGCGTGGGTCCATGGGTTGTTTCCAAATCGCGCTTGACAAACAGATTCGGATCGCGCGTTAGGTGGGAAGAGGTAAGTCTAAAACACCCGTTTTCAAACGAGATATACTGTTTAGTTGTAAGGGGACGAGTGGATTCGACAGGGAGCGTACCGCAAGGTTGCGTGTCGTGGCGCCTGACCACGATAAAACGGGCAAAAACACAAACGGCGAACGAGAAGTCGCCCTCGCAGCTGCTTAATCAGCCGCGACGTCCGGTAGGAGTCGTCCTCAGCGGCACTTATCGGGCGCCGAACTCCTGAGGTGCGGATGTGCAACGCCGGTAGCACGTCCAAAGGCAACCGGCAACCGTGACCAGTGACGGAAGCCGTTGGCATCGTCCGGAAGCGGTATATGCAACCAACGGCTACACACGTAGAAGCTTTGACGGGAAACTTTCTGGACGGGGAGTTCGACCCTCCCCCGTCTCCACCAGCAAGTTGCGCTCGCGGCACCAAAGCCGCGAGCGAATCATTTGCCGCGAACGAGAACCAACTCTCGATGCGGATTCGTCTTCCTAAGCGGCCGCCAATCTCCCGCGAACAGTGCTCCATTCGTATCGGCGGTGAGGATATCTCATACACGCTGCAACGTAGCACTCGTCGCCGTCGGACGATCCAGATCCAACTCGATCCCGAATCGGGACTAAAAGTGCTGATTCCACACACGTTGTCCGACAGTGAAGTCGAGGAATTTCTGCTGAAGCGCTCTGATTGGATCCTCAAACATCGGACTGATATCCAAGCGTCCAATGAGCAATTCAATTGGGCCGAGGGCGGCACGATACAGTTGCGAGGAAATCCGATCCAAGTCGTGGTGGAAGAACGAGACGTGAACGATGTGGGACGCGACCTGCCACCTACCGTGGTTAAGTCGTTGGAAGGTGAGATGGTTACCGTAATCATCCCTCCGGGGATGACGCCAAAAGAGAAATCGAACATCGTGAAGAAATGGATGATGGAGTGGTATCGACAGGAGGCATGGGACTATCTCAAAGCTAGGGTTGCCGATTACGGAAACGTCATGGGGGTCAAACCTAGCCAGTTGAAGCTGAGCAATGCCAAGAAACGCTGGGGTAGTTGTAGCGGAAAACGATCAATCAACCTCAACTGGCGTCTTATCATGCTCAACGATCAGTTGATTGACTACGTAGTGGTTCATGAACTCGCGCACCTGATCGAACTGAACCATTCTCCCGGTTTTTGGGATGTTGTCGAACGTGTATTGCCGGACCACCAAGGGTTAAGGCGGCAATTGCGTCAACAATCTCCGTCGACTTTAGGTTAGAAACCTGATTGGCGGGTTCAAGGCGATAGAGCGATGGTCGCTCCACCGCTGGCGATGCAGATCGCACCTAAGGCCCGGACTGGTGTTACACCTTCTTTCAGCACGATAGCGCCGTATCCAACTGCTACCAAGATCGAAATCTCCCTGAATGGTCCAACGTAACTGACGGGCGAAAAAGTCAGAGCCGTTAACACAAGCGTGTATGCCGCGAACTGGAGTAGCCCCCCCACTACTAGAATCTTCCAATGCCGCCGCGCCTCATCGATGAATGCATCCCGCGTCTCGAGGCGCGACTGAATCGCCATCATTCCTAACCCGCCGCCGAGTTGCAGGAAGAACATATAAAGCGCCGGTTGGACATGCTTCACTCCTTGTGCATCCACCACCGAGTAGATGCCGATCACCAATCCAGTCAGTATCGCCAGCATCCATGCCGGACGTACTTGAGCTCGGAAACGTCTCACCGCTCTCCATCTCCTCATCAACATCAACCATGACCGCACGGTTCGCTTAATCGTAGCCGTCTCAATGTCTGAAATCGCGATGAAAGCGAGGCCGGTCACGATCGAAGCCGCACCAATAGCTGCCTGCCAAGACATCGATTCGCCCACGACGAACACACCCAGAATTGGGATTATCGCCAATCCTAACCCGCGGGCTACTGGGTATACGATCGAGAGGTCACCCGTGTTGTACGCGTAACCCAGAGTGGCGAAGTACCAGATGTGCAGCGCGATAGTCGCTAAGATGAACCACCACCCGGTCCCTCCGGGAAAATCAACGATGAGCAGGTAGATCGCGACCGGAAGGACGAGTATCGCCGACGTGACGGCCATCAGCGCCGTCGTGACTGCTGGCCTCGTTGCCCGTCGAACCATCAGATTCCACGACGCGTGCGCGAACGCTGACGAAACTACGAGCAATATGGCTAACGGGGTCACGGAAGGAGATCTGTGTATGCACGACGCACAGGTGTCGATTGGGTTGGCGATAGACTACAATGCGCGTCGATGAAGAAACCGATTCAATAGCCCGCGGAGCCGAAACAGATGCACTATCAAGACGAACGGACGCACGGATGCAGAATATCCGACTCTTGGACCTACCGAGGTCTCAAGACCGTCCTGATGGAGAACGAACTGCTCCGCGTAAGCCTCATCGCCGATAAAGGCGCTGACATGTTCGAGTTGGTCCACAAACCCAGCGATACCGATTTCATGTGGCGCACGCCGTGGAGCGTTCGCAACCAGGCTTTGTGGGTGCCATCTACCGGATGGGGCGAAGGGATATTCCATGACCTCTATATCGGGGGTTGGAACACGATAGCCCCGACTGGAGGTTTCGAGCAAGATTACATGGGCGCCGAGATAGGGCAGCACAACGAGACGAACATGATGCCTTGGGATGCACAGATCGTAGAAGATTCTCCCGAGCGTGTATCCGCGAAGTTCTCGGTCAGAGCCGTTCGAACCCCCTTCTGGATCGAGAAAACCGTCGAGTTAGAGTCGCAATCTCCAGTAGTCACGGTAACCGACACGTTGATTAACGAAGCTGAGGAGCCGGCACCTGCACAATGGGGTCAGCATGTCGCCTTGGGAGATCCGTTCCTGACTCCAAACTGCATCTTAGACTTCGCAGGCGGCGACTTCATCGTGCCCGAGTCGCCTGACGGATCGATCCCGCCCGGCTCGCGATTGATGCCCGATCGCACTGGTTCATGGCCCATAGCCGAAGCGCCTGACGGATCAGAGGTTGATCTTACGGTGTTCCCACCGAAGTCCGACCGACTGGTTGACTATCTCTCGTTTAACAACCTTGTAGATGGGTGGTACGCGGTGACGAACCCGGATCGCGGCGTAGGTATCGGTCTGCGATGGGATAGCGAAGTGTTCAAGTACCTCTGGTACTGGCAAGTTTTTGGCGGCCATAGCGGTTATCCGTGGTACAAGCGCACCTACAACGTTGGCCTCGAACCGTTTACCAGCCTTCCCAGCGGCATGGCAGAGCCGGGAAGCGACGAAACGACATCGATGATCTTTGAGCCGGGAGAGGCGCGGAGTTCGACTGTGCGGGCCACGGTTTACGAAGGTAACAACGGGGTTACGGGGATCGACGGCGATGGCAAAGTGACGCTACGCCAATAATCGAGTCCACGATGTCGTCATTCCGGCGAAACCTGGAACGCGCTTGTTGCAATTCACGATCGCCAGATCCGGTTCCAGTAGGACCTCAGAAACTGCCAGTATGTCATCTCGACGCGGTACCGGTTCAAGTATCTGCGATAATCGGCTACGGTCCAGATGATGGCGACGAGAAGAATGATCCATATGCCGCTATCAAGATCATCAGCTATTGCACGATGTTTACATCCCGGTGTCGGTCATCAGTTCCAATAGGTTGATCGATCTATCCATCCTGCGGGTTTCGACTGTTTCACACCTCCGCGATCACACGCGTGCCCGTCTTGTGTGCGTTGATCCAGTCCCAGTTCAGCGGTACGCCGATGCCGTGCCCCGTAGGTGCGTAGACGCAACCGTTTTCGTCGACTGAGTCCAAGTTGTCGGAGTAGTTGACCCAGATCGGCGGCTTGTTGGTTTTGATGTTGGGGTGCACCAAGCCGAGTTCGTAGTAGTTGGTGTTTCGTACCGCCGACATCAGATGCCGGTGAGCCGGGTCGGGACCGTGTGTTTCGACGTCAAGTCCTACGCTTTCGCAAGCGTGGAATATCTTCATCGCACCCGTGATGCCACCGTCTTCGTGAGCGCCGACTCGCACGTAATCTGTACCGTCGGCGAGGATGAAGTTCATATGCTGTTCAGGCAGTCGGATGTGCTCGGTTTGCAATAGCGGCGTCTTGACGAGTTCGCGGAGTTTTCGATGGGCAAAAGTCGAAACACCGCCATCCATGTAGACGTCTTCCCACCAGAAGAATTCGGCTTCATCGCAAGCTTTACCGAGTTTGAGAGCATCGCCGAAATTCTTGACTTCGTTCGCTGGATCGATCATCAAGTCCATATCGGGACCCACCGCATCTCGCACCGCCAAGACGTTGTCCACTTCGCGTTTGATGTTTTCGCCGGCGAGGCCCCATCCGTGGATCTTGAACGCGGGGTATCCAATCTCCTTGCATGTGACCGCGAAATCGGCGAAGTCCTGCGGCGTGGTCAACCCTCCGTTTTCGTCGCCATGGAGGGTTGAAGCGTAAGCGGGGAGCGGCTTACGCTCGCCGCCGAGAAGCTGGAACAGCGGCTCTTCGTATACCTTGCCCGCAATATCCCAAAGACAGATGTCCACGACCCCAAGGCCCAACGCGGCGGTGTGGCGCAGCCCGCGTTTCATCGCGTTGTAGTGCACCTCGCGTTGCATTGCGTCTTTTCCGATCAGATACGGAGCGACGGTTTCTATGTCAGCGAGGGCATTTCCGCCAGCCCCTGGATATTCGCCGACTACTCCTTGATCGGTGTGGATCGAGAGGATGCCCCCGCCCATCTTGAGCTTTGCACCGGGTTCGTACACCATGTTGAACGAGTTGTAGTCCTTGCTCAAGTTCTCCATCTCGTGCGAGAAAGTGGTGACTTCGATTCGAGTTATCTTTGCGGCGGGTCTCACGGCCTCTTGCTCCTTGAAGGTTGCAGGTTTCCACAGGGGTTATTCTATGCGTGCCTTACCAGCATCTGATTGGAAAGCCCGATTAAGCACTGTCAACGCCGATCAGCTACGGATCCGGGTCGCGCCCGACGCGGCGGTTATAGCTTTGCTCTTCCGCGGCTTCATCTCCAAATTTGTCGTATATATCCAACAAACCAGATTGAATCGCGTAAATGGGTGTAAATGAAGTGTCGTGGAAAACCGGATACGCGATTTATTCGTATTCGATATGTTCGCGCGTCTACACATCTATTACTAATCAATATCAGTTTTTCTGAATTTAATGTCCTCATCAATCCCGATATGTTCAGATGATCCTTGAATTATCGGCCACAACGGCAATAGCGGTGAGAACATGATGTCGCGGATAGCGGGGAGAGCAAATTCGGTATCGCGAACCTGCGCCCGAAACTTCCGATGCTTGCCGTCGGTAGTTCGATATGCGACAATTGCCGCATCATGAAAGCCCTCAGAATCCACGGCAACAAAGACATCCGCATCGAAGATGTACCGGAACCTACACCCGGTTTCGGTGAAGCAAGACTTCGGATCACGAACACGTCAATCTGCGCGACCGACATCGAGGAGTGGCAGTACGGTCCCCTATGGACTCAACACGATGGACCAAATCCGATCAGCGGTCAGGAAATGCCGTTAGTGTTGGGTCACGAGATTTCAGGGCACGTCGAGTCCTTAGGTGAAGGTGCAACCGGATTAGAGGCCGGTGACCGAGTGGTGGTGAACAACGTCCGAACATGCGGCACGTGCTTCTGGTGCGTGCGTGGGTCGCAAGCCACCTGCAACAGTATGTGCGTCGCGGGTTTATCAGCCGATGGCGGTCTCGCAGAATACATGAGCTGGCCCTCGAACCATCTGATCAAATTACCCGACAACATTTCGGATCGTGAAGCACCTTTAATCGAACCGGCAACGGTGGCCGTGCACGCAGTGCGTCGATCAGGTGTCAAAGTCGGCGACAATGTCGCGGTTATCGGCTGTGGCACGGTGGGATTGTTGACCGTGCAGGCGTTTCGAGCAGCAGGCGCACGCGTCATCGCGGTCGATGTTAGGGAAGACAGTATCGCGTTGGCCAAAACCCTCGGTGCGGATGACACGATAAATTCCGCCGATAGTCACGCCATGGAGCAACTGCTCGACCTCACCAACGGGATCGGGGCCGATATCGCGGCGGAGACCGCCGGAGCCGAAATGACGCCACAGTTGGCGATCGATTACACGCGAAAAGCTGGGACGACAGTATTGGTCGGTATCTATTCCGCTACGCCCGTCTTCAACTTCAATGACATCGTTGGTAGCGAAAAAACGGTTATCGGGTCAGTGGCCGCATCACCCGGCGATATGGAAGCGACCGTCCGATTGTTGTCGGAAGGCAAAATATCGGTCAAAGAGTTGATTTCCGCGGTAGTACCGCTCGATCATGCAATCGAAGACGGCTTCGAACGCATGATCCGCCCTGAAAAGGATGTCTTCAGGATACTGATCTCGCCTAGTGGCTAATGCCGTGCTCGTGCATCCGCTTGTGGACGGCTTCGATGGCCTCGTTGATGGGACGCTTCAGGTAACCGATATGGTCGTCCTCGCCGTGATGGTGCGTCACGTGCCCATGTGAATGCTGGCGTGAACTGTTGTCGATGTAAGTCAACGAGCCGTGCATCAGCGTGAGCATGTACTTCGCCGTCGCCACGTCGAACATGCTCCACGGACTACCTACCGATACGTAGATTGGCGAGGTGTGCGAGAAGATGCCGCGCTCCCAGACATCATAGTACCTGTATCCCGAGTAGTAGCCGGGACCGCCGGCTCGCGCGGCCAGCCACGAATTGCCGTCAATCTTGATCTTTTCATTGAGATTCAACTTGCGCGTCGGCTTATCTACCTCCGAAGAGGCGACCACTTTGCCCTCTTGAATGATTTCCAACTTGGACATCGGCACAACACTCTCGGCCCATGCCGAAACCTCGACAGTACCAGGGCTCGAAAGCTCGAGAGTGTCACCCACTTCATGTCCGTCAACGGTTAGATGGATTATCGGGCCGCCGCTCAGAACCGTCCGGCCTTTAGCGACGTTGCGGCACCAACTTTCATAAGTGAACTCCTCGTCGTCGGGGATTCTCACATAGGTTCGGTACATCCCTACGGGAACGTCACTCGACATCTTGTCGGTGCCACCGACTAGCGGGAGGCGATAGCCGCAGTTCAGATATCGATACCACTCGTTATGCATGAATTCCTGCTGTTGGATCATTTCGATTGCATCGAGGCGTCCAGTGGCGACCAACGATGCCGGTTCGCCGTTAGGGAACGGGAAGTGCGGGTTGATTACGAAACCACCCTGAGCGTGTGCCTCGTCGGCCCAGTGGCTCAGTGTGGTCTCCATCGGACCACCGATTTCGGCCTCGCCCGGACCGTCGGAGCAGAAGGGCATAACGGGCTGTTTCAGCCCCCACAGGATCATGTGCCCCATGAAGTGCTGTCGGTTCTCCTGCGAGGTGTAGACGATGTTGTTGCCCTCGCGGGTAACGCTGGGGTGCCCAGTGTAGTCCTCAACATTGGTGAACAAGCTGCCCCACTGTGACAGGAGCAAATTGACTACGTTGAGGTCCTCGGCCTGCGATTCGAAGTGGCTGCCTTGCGTTGAGAGGAAGTGGACGTGCGAGTCGCCGGAGTACCAGCCGCGCTCGTTCATATTGATCCAGCGCTTGAGACGCAGTTCGAGTTCCTGCTGTCCGGGTGCAATCTCGATCTTGGTGCGGAGTGGCTCATATTCGTAACCGCGCGCGGCATCTACGATTACCTCGCCTCGTGGCAACCAGCCCTGAGCAGTGCCGTCGGTGTACGCGTAACTGACATGCCCAAGGCGCGTGTCGCCACCGACATCGATGTGCCAGGTGTCGAGGTTGGAGTTGACTTGGTTGTGGTGTCCGTGCGGTTGGTACGGCACACCATCGGTAGACCTGAAATGGACGCGACAAGGGACGATATGCCCGGTCTCATCATCAACTACCCGTACTTTTACCCAGTTCTTGCCGGGTTCGGTGAGTGAAATGCGAACCTTTTCGGTGTCGACCGCGCCTTCGTTTTCGACATCTTCCCATTTCACGCTATCGATCGTCTCGTCACCTTGCAAGACCTCGACTGTCGCAGACGAAACACCGGACAACTCGACATAGGAAGGGCTCGACTTCGGATTCTGAGGTTCGCCGAAACCCTTGTAGGTGTCGTTCAGGAATTCGCCGGACGATTGCTCTGGTAGGGGATGTGTGTAGGTGCGCTCGCCGCGGTTGATCGTCACATCCAGATCGAATGATTTTGCGGCTTGTTCGGAGTCTTTGAGGTCTATTCGAACTGGTCGCCGCGCGGCACGAGAGAATGGGTGCTCGTCTACGTGTCCAAGAGTCAACCCGGCCACGATGAAGCGCGGCCCTTTAGGCACGAATTCGATTGAATCGATCAGGCGATCGGGTGTCGGATTGCGCCAAGCCCATAGCCAATACCACTTAGGCTGCGCTTGCACGACTTCGGTCTGGCGCCTTCCTGTCTCATCGAAACGCCCTTCGTATCGGGGTATTAGCGCATCGCTTTGATCGGTCACGGCGAGATAGGGATAGCCAACGCCGTAGCGAGATATTCCCTGTCGGTCGCCAACCGCACTGATCTCATAACGCTCGCGAATGGGTACGGTTACAGCCTCGGCATCCTCGAAACGAATCACGTAGTCAGCGACATGTACTCCTATTGGTCCATTGGTAGCCTGCTCGGTCTCTAACTGGCGGTGAGCGAAGACCACGTTGTGCGCTGTCTTGTCGATCGGCACGGTTGCCGACGAATCGCCTTCCGCTAGTGAGATGTAGCAATTGACTGACAAATCGCCTAAAGGTGATCCGACGGTGAACGGGAGACCGCGCATGGTCTGCTCACCGAGTGCCGGATCTTCGCCGGGGAGGCACTCCAGTCCTGCGTTGCACAAAGGGGAAATGTCGATAAGCTCGTAGTCCATGATTCAAGTGACCTCGGTCTAGCGGTCAAGGTACCCTTGCATGGTAACGAATTCATCAATCGACCGTGCGAACCGTCTTTGTAAGGACAAGAAGATGCATGCCAAAGTCACGTTCAAGATCGTAAGCTGGGATGAAAATCCGTTTGACGAATCGGATGACGGCCTAAAACTGACCCAAGCACACGTTAAAAGATCCTTCGATGGGGACCTTACCGGTACGGGCAATCTGATGTACGTCATGACGCACATTGACAGCGGGAATGCCGTGTTCTTGGGTTACGAGAAAGTAGTCGGCAGTTTAGGTGGGCGAACAGGTAGTTTCGTGCTGCGACATACCGGGTCTTACGACGGAGGCAAGGCTACTGCGGAGTTGGAGGTAGTGACAGGGTCGGGTACCGACGAGTTAGTTGGCCTCTCAGGAACCGGACGGTTCTCAGCCGGGCATGCTGAAGAACACGATATGCCGCTGGATTACGAGGTGTGATCACTGAATAGGTTGCCTCAAGCGTCGCGCAACAATGGTGAAAGAAATGAAAGCATTAAGGTATTACGGTCGCCAAGACATGCGGTTGGAGGATGTGCCGATCCCGGAGCCGGCGGATGATGAAGCGCGTCTGGGCATCATGTACGCGTCGATCTGTCAGACGGACGTTGAAAGGTGGTGGCACGGTCCGACGATGCGCAGGTGGCAGACGGAACCCAAGACGGTGGGCCACGAAACCGCGGGACGTGTCGAAGCTATCGGCACCGATGTCCGCGGTTTGTCGGTCGGCGACCGCGTGATGGTTAACAACATACGGCCTTGCACAGAGTGTTACTGGTGCATTCGAGGCTTGCAGTCCAGTTGTGCGGATGTGAGTAGCGCCGGGTTCGCGTTGGACGGTGGTTTGGCGGAGTACATGGTCTGGCCGGAAAGCCATCTCATCAAATTGCCTGACAGTATCCCGGACGTGCAAACTCCTTTGATCGAGCCAACTTCGGTAGCGGTACATGCAACACGTAGGTCCGGCGTCAAGGCGGGTGACACTGTGGCGGTCATCGGGTGTGGCACAGTTGGCATGTTGACGATGCAGGTTCTGCGTGCGGCGGGTGCTCGCGTGATTGCTGGTGATCTTCGGGCGCAATCGCTGGAACTAGCTTTGAAGCTCGGTATGGACACTGCGGTTAACACAGGTGACGAAGATGCGCTCGAGCAAGTCTTGGATCTGACTGACGGAGTCGGTGCAGATATCGTTGTCGAGACTGCTGGGGCGGTGGTTACGCCGCGCATCGCGATCAATTGGACGCGACCCGGAGGTAGGACCGTGTTGGTGGGTATTCATGCGGCAGGAGCTGAGTTTGACTTCAACGAGATTGTGGGAACCGAGAAGACCGTCGTAGGTTCTGTTGCCGCGTCACCGGGTGACATGGAGAAAGGGATCCAACTCATCGGTGACGGCAAGATCGTGCTCGACGATCTCGTATCCGCTGTGATCCCGTTGGATCGGGTTATGGAGGACGGTTTCGAGAGGATGCGACGTCCTGAAAAGGACGTGTTCAGGATAATGGTGTCGCCGAATTAACGTTCGGACTATTCGCGATCGGGTGCGGCTGGAAAGGGATCGTTCTCGCTCACCATGGCTTGAGCTTCGCGTTTAGTGGTTCCGTGAATGGCTTGGTCGCCCCAGAGGTCCTTGACATAGGTCAAAACGTCGATGATCTCTTGGTGAGTAAGTGTGTTCTCAAAGGCAGGCATACCGGATTTGAATCCTGCCAAGCCTTGTTCCTCCAGATAAGCGCCCCCTAGTTTCACCTGTTTGTACAGCGTGCCATCGCCGTGATGCCAGGTGTGTCCGTCGCCGTTTAAGGGAGGTGCTGGCAACGTGCCATCTGGATTGGTGGATTGCCAGTGCGGTTGTCCCTCAGCGTTTAGACCGTGGCATCCGGCACAGTTTTCGGCGTATATGCGTTGACCGCGCTCGATTGGATCCGATGTTTCGACCACCGGATTGTTGCCGCATGCCAACGCGACCAACGGCAAGAAAATGCAAGTCAGGATCGCGGTTATCGTGTGTCTCAACATGATCCCGATGAAGTTAATTCAACCAGTGTTGGGTTCGCAAAGAATATATATTGCAGATTGGATCGAACCTTTTACCGCTTGCAACGAACAAATCAATCCACGTGTGGGGTAACTAACATGCACTACGGCGATGAAAGAACGCATGGATGCCGGGTCTCGGATGCTTGGACCTATCGTGGGTTGAAGACGGTCGTGATGGAGAACTCGGTGATCCGAGTGTTGATCTTGGCCGATAAGGGCGCGGATGTCTATTCGTTCATGCACAAACCTACGGACACGGAGTTCATGTGGCGCTCGCCTTGGGGTGTGCGAGATCCGCGCAAATTTGTGCCTTCAACCGGCTCCACCCAGGGCATGTGGCTCGACTATTACGAGGGTGGTTGGCAGACTGCACTGCCGCACGGGGGTTACCCGGATGAGGTCTACGGCGCGGAATTTGGATTGCATGCCGAGTTGAACAACCTTCCGTGGGACGCGACGATTGTCGAAGATTCGGCCGATCGCGTGGCTGTCAACTTCAAGACTAGAGGCGTTCGAATGCCGGTGGCGGCCGACATGACCCTGTCTTTAGAAGAAGGGTCTTCGACGCTCAAATTGTCGAAAACGGCGATAAACGAGGGGGAAGAAGATGTTGAGATCGTGTGGTTGGAGCACATCGCGATCGGTCCGCCGTTCCTGTCCGACAAGTGCCGACTCTACGTACCCGACTGCACGGTGTTGACGCATCCAGAGGAGTTCGTTGACACACAGAAACTCGTGCTTGGGTGGGAAGGCGATTGGCCGATGGTTCCCTCGGTGGATGGCGGTGAGATCGATTTCCGTGAAATGCCGCCCAAAGAGGATCGTTCTCTGGACATGGCGTACATGACGGGCATGTCCGAGGGTTGGTACGCGGTGCACAACAAAGAGACCGAGGTTGGGTTTGCGGTAACGTTCCCTTCCGACGTGTTCCAATACCTCTGGTACTGGCGGAACCTTGGTGGCGGATGGGGCTATCCGTGGTACGGACGATGCTACAACGTCGGTTTGGAGCCGTGCACGAGCTGGGACAACCGTGGACTGAAGCACTCAATGGAGAATGGTTCAGCGCGACCGTTGGCGGCAGGCGAGCGGCTTACTGTCGAGATCACTGCGTCGGCTTTCGTAGGCTCCGGTGATGTTCAAGGAGTTTCGCCCGCGGGAGAAGTGACCCAAGGTTGACCGCCGAGTCGTCTGGGTGATCAGACGAAATATCATTTAGCGCACGAACGCAATCGGAATACAAAGGACACGAGGCAAGCATGAGACGCAGAACGTTTGGAGACTCAGGACTGGCATCATCGGTCATCGGCTATGGCGGTTGGCCAATGGGCAGGGGACAGTACGGCGATTTCGATGATGACGAGGCGATCGCCGCTGCGCACAAGTCGTACGACTCAGGCATTAGCTTGTTCGATACGGCGGCCGTTTACGGCTGGGGTTACGGCGAGAAGTTAATGGGCAAGGCGGTTGCGGCGTTCCGGAACGACATTGTGCTAGTGACGAAAGGTGGCCGCGAGTGGGTGCGTGACAATCCGGATCGAACTGCAGCGACGGTGTCGATCAGCGACCGCGACACGTTGCTCCGAAGCATCGACGAGAGTCTGGAGCGCCTCAACACCGACTACATCGATCTTTTCCTGATCCACTGGCCGGACCACACTCGGTCGTTTGAGGAGCCGATGCGGGCGTTGGAGGACGCAAAGGCAGCTGGCAAGATCCGACATACCGGGGTTTCGAATTTCAGTCCGGAGATGATGGCGCAGTGTCGTGAGCACAGTCCGATCGTTACCAATCAGATCGGGTACCACATCTTTGACCGGAGACCCGAATCTGGTGTTATGCCGTTCGTCGAAAACAATGGGATGGGCGTGATGGCATATGGGACTCTGGCTCACGGGTTGTTGACGGGCGCGTGGTCGTCGGATCATGCCTTTGGCGACAACGACTGGCGAGCGAACGGAGCCAACTTCGGTTTGGCATCCTTCGGACCGGAAAACCTAGCCAAGAACGTGGCCGTCGTTGAGAGGTTGAAGGGCATTGCTGCCGATCACGGCAAGACGGTCGCGCAGCTGGCGATCGCCTGGGTGTTGGCAAATCTCACGGTTACGGTCGCGCTCTGTGGAATGGTCAAAGAGTCAGAAGTCGAGGACAATGTCGGCGGCGATTGGGAGATGCCGTCGGAGGTCAAGCAGCAGATTGACGACTTGGTGATGTCAGAAGGCGCTGGTGTGGGAACTCCAGAGATGGAGATCGCGACGTAAGTACATTCTAGGCAACCCCGGTTCTGGTTGCCTGGCGGGCAGATTGCTCCGCCGAAATTGCCGACGGTGAGGTGACGCGATCGAATAGATCTGTGACCTCAGCCGTCGGTTTCGAGGTCAGCAATGTTGCGCCGATCGCGATCGGGAATGCTAAGAAGAAGCCCGGTGTTGCGAGGTGCATGTCGAAGATCTGGTACGGGCCTCCTGACAATGACCCCCAGATGGTCGAGATCGCGGTGCCTGTGATCATCGCCGCCATCGCTCCCCAGAAGTTGAACCGCCTCCAGTAGAGGGCGAGGATGGTAACGGGTCCGAATGCGGCTCCCATGCCGCCCCACGCGTATACGACTAGGTCAAGCACCGATTCGGGATGCATGATCGAGTAGAGTGCGGCTCCGACACCGATCACTACCAGTAACAATCTTCCGAGCCACATTCTGGCGTCGGTGCCGATGCTGTAACTGAAGCGGCGAATGACTGGAAGATCGTCGGTCGCCACAGCGGAAGCCAGCAACAGCTGCGAGTCGGCAGTACTCATGACGGCCGCGATAACCGCGACTAGCAGGATGCCGACCACGATCGGGTGGAAGAGGGTGTTGGTCAGAACAAAATAGAGTCGTTCGGGGTCGTCGATTATCTGATCCAGTACGCCGTTCTCGATCAGTACAGGTAGCGCCAATAGTCCGACCGCCATGCTGAAGAAGTAGGTGGCGGTGATCCATGTCATTCCGATATTCCGGCTGCTGCTGATCTTGGCTTCGCTTTCGATGGCCATGAAGCGTTGCAGGATACGTTGCGCTCCGAATACGCCGATACCCCAACCGAGGATCGAAAGCAGGTACACCGGCAGTGGCGGTTCACCCTCATGCTTGGTGAAGGGATTCCAGAAGTTGGGGTATTCGACGTTGCTTCTGGCGAATGATTCGTCGGTGATGAAAAGCAGGGTAAAGGTCAGAATCAGAAAGCCTGCGAGGACGAAGACGGCTTGAAACACGTCGGTGCGAGACACGGCGAGGAAGCCGCCGATAAAGGTGTAAGATGCCACCGCGATCAGCGTGACGATCACGCCAGATTCGTAGTTCAAACCGAAGATCGTATCCAGCAGTTTTGCACCGGCGACCAATCCCGAACTGACGTAAAAGATGACGAACAGTATTGTGATCAAGGCGGCAACGGTTCGTAGCGTGCCCGTACGGTCGCCGAATCTGCGTTCGAAGAACTCTGGCGTCGTAAGCGAATCTTTTGCGGCGATCGTGAATCGGCGGAGACGCTTTGCCATGAAAATCCATGCGAGACCCATCATCACAACGACCGACACAATGATCCACATCGTCTCGAGGCCGTGCTGGAACGCCAGAGCTGGTAGTACGAGCATGGTCCAGCCGCTGGTGGTAGATGATCCGGCGCTGAGGGCGGTGGTGATGCTGGAAACGTTTCGTCCGCCGAGAACGTAGTCTGCCATGTTCCGCATCTGCCTAGAGCGGTAGATGGCGATGCCGATAACGACGGCGAAGTAGGCGGCGAAGACCGCTAATACCCAAACATTCAGCATTTTGACGCGCGCTATCCGGCTAGATGATTTGCACTTTTCGAGTGGGGTCGTGGGCCGGAAGAACGCCGGTCAGGTCAACATCGATTCTAAATTTGCCCAATGCGAGCGCCGATTCGGAGGACACGCTGAAATCAGGTATCGTCTTACTCAATCGCGTTTCACACCGCCGGGAGACAACAACATGCTCATCATTGATACCCACACCCATGCCGGAAACAACTGGTTCGAGCCGATTGAGGTTTTGGAGTTTCAGATGGATCGGAATGGGGTGGATAGGGCGGTGCTGATTCAGCATGGCGGGGTGTTTGACAACGGGTATCTGTTTGAGGAGGCAGGGAAGAGGGGTGATCGGTTCAAGGTGGTGGTTCTGGTAGATCCGGATTCCGATGATCCTTTGGGTGATTTGAGCAGGGAAGCAGAGCGGGGTGCTGCGGGTGTGAGATTTGCGCCGGATAGCGAGTTTGCGAACGCTGGTCCGTTCGATATGTGGCGTAGGGCAGGAGAGTTGGGATTGGTTGTTTCTTGTCAAGGCGATCCGGCTCGGTTTGCGTCGGACGATTTCACGAGGGTGATGGATGCTTGTCCGGATACTCAGGTGGTGATTGAACATCTGGCGGGCATTGCCGCCGCGAAATCGGATTGGGAGGCGGACTATGAGCGGGCTTTGGGGCTTGCGGAACGGGGGAATACGACGATCAAGATTCCTGGTTTAGGTGAGGTTTGTAGTCGACCAGCGCGGTTGCGGTCGGAGTTGGAGTGGGATTATGTGCCGCCGGTGTTCGAGATGGCGAAGGATGCGTTTGGTGTTGAGCGGATGATGTGGGGTAGCGATTTTCCGCCAGCAGCGGGGCGAGAGGGTTATGGGAATGCGTTGCGCGGGGTCATGGAACATCCGGCGTTTGCGGGTGATGGCGAGTTGGAGTGGGTTATGGGGAAGTGTGCGGCGCGGGTATGGGGGTGGGATTAGGACCAGTTCGTCTCCTGCAGAGAGGCCACGGTGCCGTCGGGGGCTCGCCAGGGGGCGGCGTCTTTGCGCCAGGGGTTGGCTTTGAGCCAGTCTTCGTTCATGGCTACGCCTAGGCCGGGGGCGGTTGGTAGTGGGAGGTGGCCGTCTTTTTGGACTGGGAAGCCGCCGATGGTGGCGTCTTGGAACCAGGGGTGTATGCCGCCTTCTTGGATCATGAAGTTGGGTGTGCAGGCGTCGACGTGTAGGGATGCGATGGTGCAGAAGGGGCCGTATGGATTGTGGGGCTGGAAGCCGACGTAGTGGGCTTCGGCCATTGCGGCGATCTTCTTGAGTTCGAGGATGCCGCCGGCTTGGACGATGTCGGGCTGGATCATCTTCACAATCTGCCGCGCGAGGAGGTCGGTGTAGTCCCACTTGGTGAGATGTCGTTCGCCGGTTGCTAGAGGGATGTTGACCTGCTCGGCGACGCGGGCTAGGGCGTCTAGGTTCTGAGGTGGGACGGGTTCTTAGTAGACGAAGGGTCGGTAGGGTTCCATGGCGTTGCCGATGCGGATTGCGTCGGCGGGGGCGAGTCTGCCGTGTACTTCGACGAGGAGTTCGACGTCATCGCCGACGGCTTCTCGTACTGCTTCGAGTTTCTGGATGGCGACGCGTTCGGCTTCGATGGGGATGAAGAGTCCGCGGTGGTCGAATGGGTCGCCTTTGAGAGCGGTGAGTCCCTGTTCGGTGTGGCGGATGGCGTTTTCTACGGCTAGTTCGGGGGTTAGGCCGTCCCAGCGTCCGTAGCACCAGATCTTCTCGCGCATTTTGCCGCCGAGGAGTTCGTAGACGGGGACGCCGAGGGCTTGGCCTTTGATGTCCCAGAGTGCGATTTCGATGCCGGAGATTGCGGAGAGTTGGACTACGCCGCCTCGGACGTGGAAGTGGTGGTAGAGGGTCTGCCAGTGCTGCTCGATGCGGTGCGGGTCTTTGCCGATGAGGACTTCTCCGAACTCTTCGACCATGGTGGCGACGGCTAGGGGGCCGGCGGTGGCTTCGCCCCAACCGGTGATTCCTTCGTCGGTTTCGACCTTGACGAAGATGTAGTTTCGGGCTTGTCCGCGGGGTGCGGATGATGCGGGAATGGCGGTTATGTTGGTGATTTTCATGGAATTCAACTTTCTCTCCCCCTTCAGGGGGAGATTAAGAGGGGGCTATGATCGTAGGCGTTGGGGCCTCCCCCTAACCCCCTCCTGAGGGAGGGGGGAACTATATTCCTACTCGACTCTTGCCTAAGACCTCCGGATTTATCAAATTCTCCGGTTTGTTGCCGTTTAGGACGCGGAGGGCTTCTTGGGCGGTTCGGCGTTCTAGTTCGATGGTGGAGGCTTGGGAGAAGAAGGCGGTGTGGGGGGTGATGATGATGTTGGGGGCGGCGAGTGCGGGGTGGTCGTTTGGTGGGGGCGCGGGTTCGACGACGTCGAGGCCGGCGCCGGCTAGGTGTCCGGAGTGGAGGGCGTCGGCTAGGGCCTGTTCTTGGATGATTCCGCCGCGGGCGCAGTTGACGATTATTGAGCCGGGCATCATGCTGTTTAGCTCGTCGGGGCCTATCATGCCCTCTGTTTCGGGGGTTAGGGGGGTGTGTACGGTGATGAAGTGGGATCGTTTCAGGACTTCTTCGAAGCTGATGATGTCTACGCCGTCGATGGTCTGACCGGGTTCGATGAGGGGATCGAATGCGACGATTTTCATGCCAAATCCGACGGCTTTCGACGCGATGGCGCGCCCGATTCGTCCGAATCCGAGGATTCCGAGTGTGGCGCCGCGGGTGCGGTGCATGGGTTGGTCGAGGGTTACGTTTGCCCAGCCGCCGGCTTTGACTTCGGCGTCGTGTTGTCCGAGGCGGCGGTTGAGGGCGAGGATCATTCCGAGGGCGTGATCGGTGACTTCGTCCATGCAGTAGTCGGGGACGTTGGTGACGACGATGCCGAGTTCGGTGGCGGTTGGGATGTCGATGTTGTCCACTCCGATGCCATATCTGGAGGCAACGACGCACTTCTCGGCGGATTTGAGGACGTTTCCGGTGACTTGCGCGAAGCAGAACATGATGATGTCGGCGTCGGTTGCGAGGTCTGCGAGGGTCGATTCTGAGGTGTCGGGAGCTACTACAGGTTCGACGCCGCCGGCTCTGAGGACTTCGGATTCGACGTCGATGTTGGGCCAGACGTAGTCAGTGATTAGGGCTTTTTTCATGGGGTGAGTGGGGTGTTGTTGTTGGGTGAATGTCGTTGATTAGGGTAGCAGTTTTCGGGGTGAATCGGGGGTGAAAACCTTGCCGCGAAGTTGCCGCTGTTGCCGCTAAATTGCCGCTGATTCCGGCAAGATCGGCAATTTCGCGGCAATTTAAGGGGGATATTGCCGCTGGGAGCGGCAATATCGCGGCAAGATTAGTTTTTGAACAAGTTCAAAAAGTTGTCTGAACCCGGATTTGAAGGATTTAAAGGATTGAAGGAATGGGGTGTTGGTTTTTGAACTGTGATTGCGGTGATTGGAATGATGGGCGACGGAGAATGCTCCGCGTACCTCGACCGTCTTTTCATCTGACATAACTCGCTCCAAATATGAGATCTCGAGACGGGACAACTTACCTCGCGGGGTCTTGTAAAGCGTTCCGAACGATGGGCGTTTCGGCGGCTTTACAACCTGATGGCATGTGGTGTAAGGTACGTGATTGCTACAGAGGTCATGCGACATCCTCGCACGAACTTTTTGCTACGGCAAATTCGGATTGGGCGTTCCGCGCCCCCTCCTTCGGTTCGTGTGGGTCGTGACCTCTGTAGCAAGCGATCACAATCCTTTGCCGTGAGGGGGTACCCCAATGGAACCGATTCAGAAGTCCGTCAACATTCAACACCGCGTGGAGTCCAGAGCCGGGTGGATAGCGTGGTTCAGCGGGGAGAGTCAAGGCAGAGCGTTGGAGCGTGCTTTACCAGAACTGAACGCCATGGGATACAAGGTAGCCTTTGTAGTGCCAGATAGATGGAATCCGTTCAAGTTCCTGTTAAATTCCCTCCTGTTCATCGTCACGCTGGGTTTCTACGCCAAATCGCAGAACCTTCTCATTATCGGCGAGCGGATAGATGATGGGCAATGAGAACATCCATTGCTTTGTTGATGATGTCAATCGCCGTTCTCGCATCGTTGGCGGCTGACTGCGACGGTAGCGAGTCATTCGAGCGTGAGATGGAACGCAACCGTCAATGGGCATCGGACCAGGCGGATAAGGATCGTGAGTGGCTATCCAAAGAAATGGAGAAAGACCGCGAAAGCCTGGGTTGGTGACGGAACAGGCAAACGAAAATCGAGATAGACCTGAGCGCGTTGAGTGAATCGTAGGTTGTGCTCGACCAGACGCAGGGTGAAGGCTGCAACGGGTGTGGGACGCACTTCTTGCCGCAGCATCTGACGGTGGACCACATTGTTGCGCAGTCGAAGGGCGGGACTAGCCATCTTGATAACTTGCAGTTGCTTTGTGCGCACTGCAACTCGTTGAAGGGGAATCGTCCGATGGAGTATTTGCGGGCGCGGTTGGTGAGGGAGTATGTGAGACGGTATCGGCGGTGGGGACGTACGCCGTTCTCTTAGCCCCCGATCCTTTTCGATCATCACCCCGAGCTAAAGAGTGGGTCATTTTCGGGGTTCAGTTTAGGATTGATCAACCAGCGGGGCTTCGCCTGATACGTAATTCCTCCATATGACATTGAAGAATCGGAATGCGTTATGATATGAGATGAACTTGAATTCGAGAGGCGGTCTTGTGAGAAAACTCATGTCAAAATGGAGAAGCTGTATCATGCACACACGAATTAGCGATCAGATATCTGAGATGGTTACGGATAGTGAATCAGCAAGGACCAGCGATTCGCCAAGCGTGAGTTTTAAAAATATCACGTTTTCGAAAAAGAAGACGATTGAATTAGAACCTGACGATATCGTCGCGATTGTAGGCCCCAATAATTCCGGTAAGAGTCAAGCATTACGTGATCTCAAGGGATTGTTTTCTGAATCGTATGAAGGGACGGTTATCACAGATGCCGAACTAGACAAAAAATTCGGATCTCTTGCGAGTTTCCGAGACTTTGTCACTACTAACTCACAGCTACATATCGACGGAACAACTCGACGTTTAGTTGGTTACAAGTTTAACATAAGTGAGTCTCGATTAGACTCGTACTACGATCGCGACTTGGACGGAATCAAAGAAGTATTTTGCACATCCATAGAAACCATCGATCGTCTGGGCGACAGTAACACTGTCCGATCAATAAATCCTCAGACTGATCAGCCTAATCATCCAAGTCATCTGCTATTGACTGATGATCGACTTGAATTGAAAATGAGTGATTATTTTTCGGAAGCATTCGGTCAGGATCTGATTCTGGATCGAGCATCAGGTCGTGACTTGCCATTGAGAATTGGAACCAGAGTCCATCCGGAGCCGGGACAATCGTGGTGGGCTCCAGATTATTTGGAAATGATGAGACAGAGTTCCGAATTGCTTGAAGGTCAAGGAGACGGAATGCGGAGTTTCGCGAGTGCGATTTTGCGACTGCTAGCTCCTGCGACACAATCGATCCTGTTGTTGGACGAACCGGAAGCTTTTTTGCATCCTGCGCAGGCTAGAGTTATCGGTCAATTGATCGCTACCGAAAAGAGACCCGAATGTCAATTGTTCGTTGCGACACACAGCGTTGACGTGCTTCAAGGCCTAATTGACGTGGCTCCAAAGCAACTTCGAGTACTTAGGATTCAAAGAGACGGCAACTTAAACCACGTGGAAGAACTGGAAAAGGAGAAAGTGGCCGAAATTTCGGCAAACCCCTTATTGAAATACTCATCAGTTATGTCGGGTGTTTTTCACGAAAGAGTAATCGTTTGCGAAGGAGATAGCGATTGCATGTTTTATTCGGCCATATTGGACATACCATCGGTCCACGGAGACAAGCGACCAGACGTGCTATTTGTCCATGGCAATGGAAAACAACAAATTTGGAGATTGGTATCGACGCTGAAGGATTTGGATGTACCAGTAGACGTAATTGTGGATATGGATGTCTTGAACAATAAGGAAATTTTCGAGAGAATCGTGAAATCTTGTGATGGTGATGTGGAAGCGATGATACCGATGTCTGATACTATACGCACTGCGGTCGAAAATACATCACCAGCATTGAGCCCAGCCGAATTAGGGGAAGCAATTCAATCGATATTGGATGACGAAGCAATCGCGGATGATGTCAGGGCCCTTAAACGGGAAATCAACAACGCGATTGAGAAGGCCTCGAAATGGACGGAGATTAAAAGATCCGGAATCAGTGGTTTGCCTTCAGGAAATCCGACTGAAATGTTCGGGCGTTTGATGGAACTCTGTGAAAAAACAGGGATATGGCTAGTACCTGTAGGGACGCTGGAGAGGTTTTGTCAATCTATCGGTGGAAGTAGTGGCAATTGGATTCGCAACGTTTTTTTGGAAAAGCCAGATTTTGCTGATGATGACGAACTAAACGACGCCCGAGAATTCACTAAGCGAGTTTGGGATTCCAGATAAATCTCGCGATTAAGAGATACAGGACGCATCGCCTGTCATATAGATTCAGCTACGTTGCTGCATGCGATTGAGATTGCAGTATCTGATGCTCGTGCCGGCGTCACCTCGAGCGTCGCTTTACTTGCTCGTGTCCCCGCGCACTTCGCGAAGGGAAGGAGCACTCTCGCCCTAACCCTCTCCCGTCAAGGGAGAGAGGGGCCGCCGCCCAGCCTCTCTGGATTCCGGCTATCGCCGGAATGACGTGTGGGTTACGGAATGACGGGGGTTTTGTCGGACATGACAGTGTAGTGCTGTCCGGGGTGGGCATCCCCCGCGAAAGTCGCTTCGCTCTTTCGCGCCCCCTTCGCTTTGCGAAAGGGGCGGTTCACCCTCCCCCTAGCCCCCTCCTGAAGGAGGGGGAACAACGTCGGTGGATTAGCGTTTGAACTGACAGCCTTCTACGAAGTGGTCGAAGAAGTTGGGGTTGGTTTCTAGTTCGATGTGGGTGATGCGTGTGGCCAATTCTTCGATGGCCTGCCGTTTGGTGGCGTTGGTGAGCATTATTGTGGCGCCTTGGAGGGAGGCGTTGCCGATTTTTGTTATGCGGTCGGGTGGGATGTCGGGGATGAAGCCGATGTTTATGGCGTTTTGGATGTTGATGTAGTTGGCGAAGCCGCCGGCTAGGTAGAGTCGGGTGTAGTCGGCGGGGGTGGTTTTGGTGGTTTCGAGGACGATGTTTTGTCCGCAGTAGTTGGCGGCTTTGGCTTGGGCTAGTGCTGAGATGTCGGCGCGGGAGAGGGTTAGTCGGTTTTCGTGGTGGAAGGTGAATTCGTCGGAGCCGTCGTTGAAGTTTCCGAGTTCGTTCATGATGTCGTGTCGTCGGAGTTCAGCTAGGAGGTCGATGAGTCCGGAGCCGCAGATGCCGATGGGGGGGGTGTTGTTGATGGTGGTTAGGAGGGGTTGTTGGGGATCGGCGGGTGCGTCGTCGGTGGTAGGGGCAGGTTTCAAACCTGCCCCTACGGGGTTGTGTTCGCTTTGCGAAGGGGAGGGCCTCCCCCTAGCCCCCTCCTGAAGGAGGGGGGATTCGCATACCCCGCTCGCATCACTGCGTTCGCTCGCGCCCCTTTCGCTGGGCGAAAGGGGCTTGCAGCCCGGCTCGACGTTGCTCGGGCGGGTCACAGACCCGCCCCTACCGTTGGGGTCGGTTTGCGATGGTTGTAGGGGCGGTTCGCGAACCGCCCCTACGGGATCGGGGATGGTTACGCGTTCTACTGCTCCGTTGTAGCCGGGCATGGCGTAGGTTACGTTTCCGCCTTCGAAGGCTGGGCCGGCGGGGCAGGATGCGGCGTGGAGTTGGTTTTTGGTGCCGGCGATGATTTCGGTGTTGGTGCCGATGTCGATTAGCATGACTGGGTCGTCTTGCTGGTCGATGGCTATTGTCAGGAGGTCGGCGGCGACGTCGGAGCCGATGTGGGAGGCGATTAGGGGTCCGCTGTAGATGTTGGCGTTGGGGTTTATGCGGATGCCGAGTTCGTGTGCCGGAACATTGAGGGCGGTGGTGTCGCGGTTGCCGGCGCGGAAGTCGTCTTCGATGTGGGACTTATAGGGTTTTTGTCCGATGGGTTCGACGTCGATGCCGAAGAGGATGTCGCGCATGGTGGTGTTGCCGACGGCGACAAATTCGACGATGTGTCGGCGTCGGATTTTGAGGGCGCGGACCATCTCGCCGATCTCGTAGTTGATGCTGGAGATGAGGACGGCTTTGAGTTCGCCTCGGTAGGTGCCGGTGTCGTACGAGATGCGGTTCATGACGTCGGAGCCGCCAAAGCGCTGGGGGTTCTCGAAGGATGCGGTGTAGAGGATGTCGCCGGTCTCGAGGTCGACGAGGTTCATGGCGACGGTGGTGGTGCCGATGTCGGCGGCGATGCCTAGGATGCGTCCGCGGTAGCGGTCGATGACGCGGGGGGCCTGGGCATCCCCGGCACCGCCCCGGGCATACCCCGCGAAATTCGCTTCGCTCTTTCGCGCCCCTTTCGTTTCACGAAAGGGGCTTGTGTTGCCTTTGAAGATGATGTTGTCGCCTTCGCGGACGGTTAGGGGGTCTAGTTCGATGTCATCGCGTTGGATGGATTCGGTTAGGATGCGGGGTTGGCGTCGGAGGATGTTGAATTCGATGTCGGCTTCGATGTCGATGACTCGTGCCTGGCAGGCTAGTCGGTAGTTGTCGCGGAGGAAGTTTTCTGAGTCTGCGAGGGGGTCGAGAGCGTCCATTCCCTGTCGGACTTCGACGATGCATTCGTGGCATTCGCCGTTGCGGTTGCAGGAGGTGGGTACGCGGACGGCGAGGTCGTCGGCGTAGTCGAAGAGGGTCTTGCCGGCTTCGAGGGGGAGGGATGTTTGGTTGTGGATAAGGGGCATTAACTAGGATTCTAAGGATTTTGAAGGGTGGGTTGTCTGAACCCGGATTTGAAGGATTGAAATGATTTAAGGATTAGGAGTGTTTTTGAATTGCGATGGGGCAGGTTTCAAACCTGCCCCTACCGCGTTGATCCCCCTTTGTCCTTCGGACATTTCCCCCGTGAACGGGGGAAACCTTCCGCCCGTCCTCCCCGGGCATACCCCGCTCGCATCGCTGCGCTCGCTCGCGCCCCTTTCGCAGAGCGAAAGGGGCGGCGGATTTAGATCTCCCATGCGGAGCGGTAGTCTAGGTCGCCGTCTTTGGCGGTGCAGATTGGTGGGTTTAGGGGGTTTTTGGTGAAGTGTTGGTTGCGGCAGCCGAATTTGGCGGTGCAGCGGGAGCGGGCGTCTTTGTAGGGGCAGCGGGTTAGGCTGGAGTCTTCGGCGTGTTTTGCGATGTCGGCGAAGATGTTTGCCATGCGGGTCATGCTTTTGCGCGCGGCTTCGACGTCGAGGTTGGGGGACTGGTCGTCGGGGCCTGCCCCCTCACCCCTCTGGATTCCGGCTTTCGCCGGAATGACGGGGTTATGAACCCCCTGCGTCTCGCTGCGCTCGGCGCGTTCCCCTTTTGCTCCGCAAAAAGGGGAGGGCAAAGCGGCGTGCTTTGTTTTTCTCTGGATTCCCGCCGGCGCGGGAATGACGGGTTTGGTTCCGTCGCGGGCATCCCCTGCGAATGTCGCTTCGCTCCATTCGCGTCCCCTTACGCTTCGCGAAGGGGACGGCGTGGGTGATTTGCCACCGTTTTTTTGGCCACTGGGCATGGCGTTGGGGCTGACGGGTGTGTCAGGCGAGTTCTTTTTGGAGCTGTAGGAGGTCGCTGGCGGTTTCTACGCAGTCTACGGCGTTTTCGCCGTAGCCGTCGGCGCCCATTTCGTCGGCGAATTCGCGGGTTACGGGTGCGCCGCCGACCATTATGCGGACTTCGTCGCGGAGTCCGATGTCTTCGAAGTAGGAGATGGTGCGTCCCATGTTGGGCATGGTGGTTGTTAGGAGTGCGGACATGCCTACTACTTGGGCTTCGAACTCCATGACGGCGTCTGCGAACTCTTCTGGGGAGGTGTCGACGCCGAGGTCGTGGACGGTCCATCCGGCGCCTCGGAGCATCATGATGCAGAGGTTCTTGCCGATGTCGTGGAGGTCGCCTTTGACGGTGCCCATGATGACGGTGCCGATGGGCTCGATGCCGGATGCGGAGAGGATGGGTTCGATGTGTGCCATGCCGGCTTTCATGGCGCGTGCGGCGACGAGGACTTCGGGGACGAAGATGACGTTGTCGCGGAATTTGACGCCGACGATTGCCATGCCGTTGAGGAGTCCGTGGTCGAGGATGTGGTTGGCGGTGTAGCCGCTGTCGAGGCACTCTTTGGTGAGGCGGTCGACTTCGAGGTTCTTGCCGATGATGAGCTGGTATGCGATCTCTTGCATCACCTCGTCGGCGAGGTCGAGTGCTTCGCCGATGTGTTTCTGCTCGCCGGGTCTGGTGACCCATTCGAACTCACGTTGTAGGCCGTCGTTGACGATTGGCATGGGGGTGGGAAGCGGTTTAGTCGCGGATTGTTGGCGCGCAAAATGGATTGCGGCGGGTTTTTCAGATTCTACTATCTGCCGTTCTTCTCTTCGCGCCCCCTTTGCCTGCGGCATTTCCCCCACGAGTGGGGGAAACCCTGCCACTCTCTCCCTCTGGATTCCGGCTTTCGCCGGAATGACGATGGTGTCAATTCTCGGAGTAGTCCCAGTGTTCGGCGGCCCAGTCTTCTACGGCTCTGGGGATTTCTAGGAGGTTTTCGAGTTTGGTTTTTAGGGGGATGGCGCATTCGGGGGCGATTAGTTGGACGCCGGCGTCTAGGCATTTGAAGACTTCGGCTCGGACTTCTTCGGGGCCTTTGGAGTAGAGGGTTACAGGGTTGTTGACGTTGCCGACTAGGTTTATGCCGTCATTTACTGCGTGCATCGACTCGTGAGGATCGTTCTTGGAGTCGAAGTGGAATGCGGCCATGCCGGTGGTGGCGATGTAGGGCATCCGGTCGGTGGTGGCGCCGCAGATGTGAAGCATGATCGGGACGGGGAGGTCTTCGACGAATTCGTGGTGGAGGTCCATTAGGAAGCGTCGGTAGTATTCGCCGCTTACGAGGTCGCCGGTGGCGTGGTCAGGAACTGTCAGGACGTCAGCACCGGCTTCGATCTGGGCGATGCCGAACTCGATGGTGAACTGTTTCAGGCGGTGGAGCATGTCCATGACCATCGGCGGGTCGTCGACGGTTGCGAGTAGGAAGGGCTCAACGCCGAAGACGTGATAGGCGAGGGTCCACGGGCCCATGGTCTTGCCGACGATGGCGACCTCGTCGCCGAATTCCTGCTTCAGGATGCGGATCGACTCGATGATGGTCCAGTTGTCGGGGTGATCGAGGAAGCCGTCGGGCATCTTGATGTCGTCGACGGTCTTCCAGATGGGTCTGGTCATACGGACGGTGGGCCAGTTGTCTTTTCCTTCCCACTGCATCTCGCATCCGAGCGCGGAGGACTCTTGGATGATGGAGAAATATGGTGCGATGGCGTCGAAACCGAGCTGGGTGTAGCCGGTTGCGGCGAGGCGGGCGTTCATCTCAGGGTCGCGGTTGGCGGTGGGGAATGGTGCTTCGACAAGGTCCATGAGTTCGACGGTTGCGACGTTGGTGGGGTTTGTGACGGGTGGTCGGTCCACGGGCTCGCCACGGAGGGCGCGGAGGGTCCGCTCTTTGGAGGTGAGGGTTCCGGCGTATTTGGTGGATGGCATTTGGCCCTCCTTTCCTCTGGATTCCGGCTTTCGCCGGAATGACGTGATTGGTCCGGATATGACGTAATTTGTTCAGTTGCTGGCGAAACCTAGCGTCTGCGTTGTCATCTGGCCGGCTAGGTCGGCCTGTTCGAGCATGGTGTCGACGGCGCTGACGTTGCGTGCGTAGGGGAGTAGGAGTCGGGCGAAGCGATCGAGGCGTTCGCCGTGTTTGAAGCGGAATCGGTCACGGTCTTTGCCTACACGTTCGCATTCGCCGTAGCGCATGTAGCCTCCGACGACGGCCATGATGCGCATTTGGGGACGTGCGAATTCGCCTTCGGCGGTTACGTGGTAGGTCCAGCCGAGTTCGTCGGAGTGCTCGGGGGTGACAGTGAAGGTGAGGCGTGATTTGGTGTCGGCGACGGAGATGGGGCCGGTGGGTATCGGGTTGGTTTTTTCGACGGCCTCGGTGAAGGCGAAGCGGAGGGGGCGGTCGTAAAACTCTTGGGAGATCAGTTCGGCTTGGTTGGTGGCGTCGGGCGAGGGATCGACGTCGGCGAGGGCGCAGAGGCGTTCGCGGATGGTCTCGATGCGTTTGGCGGTGCCTTCGACTTGGGAGAAGGTGTGGATGGTGAGCGTCCGGTCGCGGAGGTAGAGCCCGACGGTGATGTCGTGGAAGTGGGGATCTACCGCGACGAGTTCGATGCAGCGTCCCAAGTTTCGGAGCGGAGCGGCGATGATGTTTTCGCGGGTTATGCCTTTTGAGTAGGTAACGACGGCTCTCCTATTAGTTATGTGGTTACTTTACCGCTTCGACGAGTGCGCTGATGTGTTCGGGCGTGGTTCCGCAGCAGCCGCCGAGGATTTGGACCGGGACTTCGGCGAGTTGCTTGTACCGTTCCGCCATGTAATCCGGTGATTCGGGGTAGATGATCTCGCCGCCTTTATATGCCGGGATGCCAGCGTTGGACTGGATGACTATAGGGCAGTCGACGACGGGACGCATCTGCTCGGCTATCTCGATCATCTTGTCGATGCCGTTGCCGCAGTTGGAACCGACGACATCGGCGCCGGCTTCGCGCAGTCCAGCGGCGGCGTCTTCCGGTGGGGTGCCCCACATGGTGAAGAAGCCACGTGGGCCTTTGTCGAAGACCATGGTGGCCATGACGACGAGATCGGTGTTTTCGCGGGTTGCTTTGATGGCGATCTGTGCTTCGTCGAGGACCATCTGAGTCTCGATCATGACGGCGTCGGCGCCGCCTTCTTCAAGGGCGACGATCTGCTCGGTGAATGCGTCGTACATCTCGGCTTCGCTGACCATTCCGAGGGGTTCGATGAACTCGCCGGTGGGGCCTACGGAACCAGCTACGTATTGACCGGGTCCGGCTTGGGATTTGGCGTGTTCAGCGGCTAGTGCGTTGAGCTCGTGGACGCGGTCCTGCGAGTCGTAGTGTTTGAGGCGGAATTTGGTGCCGCCGAAGGTGTTTGTGAGGACGATGTCGGAGCCGGCATCGAAGTATTCGCGCGCCATGCCCCGGACGGTGTCGGGCGCGTCGGCATTCATCAGCTCTGGACAGCCGCCTGATTCGAGGCCGTGCTGCTGTAGATAAGTTCCCGTCGCGCCGTCGAATACGAGTATCTCGTTGTCAAGACGGTGGAGGATTTCGTGGATGGATTTGACCTGAGTAGTCATGGGTCTATTCTATCCAGTGGTCGATAGCGCCCGGCTCCTCGACGCGATCGCTGGTGTCGTGGAGGTCACGGATGCGGGATACGAAGTCGTCTGGCATGCCGCTATTTATGCGCTCCGCCAGTTGTTGTGCGGAGGTCTCGGCATCGAGTTCAGATTCGGTCGATTCGCCCCATTGCCAAGCGTCGAGATATGCGTCTGAGCCGTAGGACCCGTCCATCATTGCTACTGCGTCGGCAGCTTCTTGGAAGCGATGATCGAGCGGCAGAGAAACGGTGTTGTCTGCATCCTCGGATTTGATCTGGACGGGTATCTCTTTCCAGTACAGGATGCTGGTTCTTGAGGGCATGGTTTGGTGTGAAATTGTGTCTGGTTGGATGCTCGAATTTTACTCTGTGGCGAGTCTGAGCAGACGAAATACGAGCTCATTCGGGTATCGGATGTTTGACATCGCGGTTTATTTCGTTTAGATTTATCGGCGCTAGATGTGCTGGTTCGTCCAGCTCTACTGCTTTGTACGTCGCGGTTTCGCGGTGTTGCATAGCAAGAAAACATACATGGAGGTCATGTATAGAAGATGAGAAATATCAAAAAGTACCTGCTCGCTAGTGCGGTCGCAATCGCCGTTCTAGGAGCTTGGGCTTGCGGCGGCGAAACCGTGATTCAAACGGTCGTCGTCGAAAGAGAGGTCCAAGTTCAGGGTGAGACGGTAGTCCAGACGGTTGTCGTCGAGAAAGAGATCGAGGTCGCGGTGACCGAGATCCAGACGGTTGTCGTCGAACGCGAAGTCGAAGTTGCCGGCGAGACCGTGGTTCAGACCGTTGTGGTCGAGAAAGAGGTCGAGGTAGCCGGAGAGACCGTGGTCCAGACCGTTGTAGTTGAGAAAGAGGTTCTGAAAGAGGTCGTCAAAGAGGTCGAGAAGATCATTGAGGTCGAGGCGCCACAAGCGACTGCGACTGCGAGCTTGATTGGCACTATCGGCGCACCGGACCCCAAGACCGAGGGCGGCGCGGCTGTCATCGGCTTCGCGAGTGTCGGTCAGCAGGTCGGCAGAAACGCCAACCAGGCGTCTGACGCGCTCAAGAACTGGGGTGTTGCGGAGACTCTGTTCCGCCGCGGTGCGAGTGACGAGACTTTGCCCTGGGTTGCGACCGAGTGGTCGGTGACCCCAGATTTCAGGTCTGCAAGCGTCACGATCCAAGATGGGATCACGTTCCGAACAAAGGACAAGGATTACGGTCCGTTGACAGCAGACGACGTCGCTTGGAGCATGAACGATGCTAACAACGTCACGAACCCGACTTCCATTCACGGTCAGGCAGGCGACTTCGCAGGTCTGTGGGGTGAGTGGCGTGTAGTCGACGAGAGTACTGTCGAGTGGGATTTTGCGACCAACGCGGATGGAACGCCAGCGTTTGACGGCACTTGGAAAGATGACTATGTAAACCAGTCTGGTCAGGCATTCCCGGTTCTTTCGAAGAACGCGTTTGAGACTGAAGGCGAAGAATTCGTGCGAGACACGGTCGTCGCGAGCGGTCCGTATCTCGTTGACACGTGGATCGCAGACGACCGCATCGTATTGACCGCGGACGCGAACCACTGGAAGTTCTCCCCGAAGACCAGCACCATTATCATGGTGCAGGCGGGCGACCCCACCAACCGTGCAACTCTCCTACGCACTGGTCAAATCGACACTGCTCAGCTCGAGCCTAAAGACGCAGCCAACCTCATCGTCGACTCCAGCAACTGGGGTCAATCCGGAACTGGCGGCGCAGTCCAACTCGGTCTGTTCTTCTCCGGCAACCTGTGGGAGAAGGTTGACGCCAAGACTGGCGAGCCTCTTCCGCCCAAGGGCCCGTTCGTGCACGACCATGCATGGATCGGAAACTCTGACAGCAATGCTCATGGCGAAGACGACATGGAGCAGGCACGACAGGTTCGGCACGCGCTCTCGATAGCAATCGATCGCGAAGCAGTCAACGAATCCTTGCTTGCGGGTCTAGGTAACGTCGTAGATGTGGAGTACTTCGCATCTTCGCACCCGAACTTCGGTAACGTGCAGTGCACGCAGGAACCGGGTGGCGTTTACACGGATGAGGCCCCGACTGGCACCAGCCCGTGCACGTACGGATATGACCCTGTCCAAGCAGTTCAGATCATCAAGTCGCAGAATCCTGATTGGCGAAAGACCAACGTTCAGTCCGATATCTTGGGTGACCATCGTTTCGAAGTCGCGGTCTATGCGGGTCCGGAGCTTGGTGGTGGCGCATCGGTAACGGGTGAAGTTGCAGACGCGGTCGCCGGTTACTGGTCCGACATCGGGCTTTCAACCTTCTCGCTGAAGTTCACGTATGTGACCTTCCGCCCGACGGTTGTTAACCGAGCAAACACCCACCCGTGGGTGACGTCGTGCGACAAGGGTCGAGAGTCGAACCCCTGGCACTTCCCGAAGGGCCTCGTTCAGACCTCGCTGACCCGTGGTGGATTCAGCTGTGCGTTTGAGTCGCCGAAGATCTTGGAGCTCTACCAAGGTATGGCAGGCGCTTCCGACACCGCGGAGGCGACCGACTACGCGAATCGCTACCTGCAGTACGTCTACTACTGGAACCTGCAGCCCGGTATCGTTGCAGTCCCGCAGGACTGGTTCTGGAACCGCAACAAGATTGCAGCTTGGCCGCAAGACCGAGCCGCAGCCAGCGGTATCAACAACCTCTGGGACATCGAGCTGGCTCAATAGCATCGAGCTGCTCTAACTGAGTTCCCGTCACCGGGCGTCGCGGCAGATGCCGCGACGCCCGGTGACGAAACCCAAAGTGCTTTCGCCACGCGTGCCATGATCTTGGTCAGGCCGGACGCGAGAGCCAATCTAAGTGAAGGAGAGGTAATGGGCCCTAGCGTAGGTGCTTGAGCGCCTAGTGCCACGGGTATGGGTTAACATCTCTTTCAATCATGCGTCGTTTCTTAATAAGAAGATTCCTCTTCATGATCCTCAGCACGATCGCGGCGACGGCGATTGTGTTTTCGCTATCTCGGGCTGTTGGCGACCCGTTGCTTCTATTCGCTACGTCCGGCTACGGAATATCCGACGAGGCAGTGGCGGAGATCCGCAAAGAGTTAGCGCTCGACCGTTCTTACCCCGAACAGTATTTGCTTTGGCTCAGTCGGGTGTTGCGCGGCGACTTAGGCCAGAATTTGGCGTTTAAGCTTCCGGTTGCACGGATCATCAGCGAGAAGATCCCGCATAGTCTTCAGCTTGGCACCTTCGCGTGGTTCTTCTCCGGAACCATCGGCGTTAGTCTAGGAGTACTGTCAGCGATCAAGCGAGGCACAATGGCCGACTACGGCGGAAGGTTTGTGGCACTGATCGGTCAATCGATCCCGGTATTTTGGTTCGCGATAATTCTGATTATGGTTTTTGCCGTGTGGTTGGACTGGCTTCCCGCCGGATTGGCAGGGGACTCGACGCAGGAACCTTCGCTTTGGCAATTGGAGTATCTAGTGCTGCCCGTAACCGCGATGTCATTGGGCGGTCTTGCCGGGTACCTGCGACTCACTAGATCGTCGATGCTTGAAGTGCTCGACTCAGAATACGTCAAGTTGGCACGAGCCAAAGGCGTCGGAACAACGTTCGTTGTTTGGAAACACGCCTTTCGAAATGCCCTCATCCAGCCATTGACGGCATCCACTTTGGCTTTCGCGGGGTTTATCGAAGGGGCACTGGTTGTAGAGACGATATTCTCACGTCCTGGCATCGGATTAATGGCCGTCCAAGCAGTTCACGGGAATGACTTTCCGATACTCCAAGGCGCCGTCTTAATGTTTATTTTGGTATACGTGTTGGCTACCTTCTTGACGGATATTATCTACGCGTTGGTCGACCCAAGAATTCGCTACGATTGACGATGGCTATTGATCCTAGCCCAACTAGAATGCCAACGGTTGAGCCGCGTAGCGGTGCTGAACCGGGCGGTACTTTCGATGCACCGACGACTGGTCTGTCCAGAGTCAAGCGGCCGTTGCCTTCGCAGATCTGGTACGTGTTGCGTCGGTGGCCGATCATCCCGATCTTCATCCTAGTATCCGTTTCAATCATCTCGATTGGGGCCAACTGGATCGCTCCTGTCGATCCGAATGTCCAGAAGCTCAACTTCAACTTGATGGAGCCGACTTGGGGGCAGCCAAGGCCGGAGAACGATCTCGCGGCCAATGAAGCCGAATTCGACCTAACCACCGATGAAGGCCAGATCGGATACATGATCGCGTCCAAGAAGGGATTCACTAGGGAAGAGTACATCTTGGGGAGCGACGGCTTGGGGCGGGACGTATTGTCACGCATCATCCATGGTGCGGGAGTCTCGCTTAAAGTGTCTGGTTACGCGTTGCTATCTGGCGTCGTCATCGGCACCGCGATGGGCATATTGGGCGGGTACTACGGAGGTTGGCTCGACGAGGTCCTGATGAGATTCGTCGACATCTGGAACGCGCTTCCGTTCCTCCTCATCGCCATCATGGTGGGTGCCACGATCGGCGCTTCCGAGACTTCGGTGATCATCATCATCGCCATGATCGCTTGGCCCCCGTTTGTACGAAACGTCCGAGCTGACGTCCTGACGATACGCTCGCTGGACTATGTCAATGCTGCCCGAATTACTGGTGCCAGCAATCTGCGCCTGATGATGAAGCACATCCTGCCGGGCACCGTTAGCACTGTATTGGTCATTGCCACCCTCCGAGTTGGCGGCCTAATACTCACCGAGTCAGTGCTGTCATTCCTAGGTGTGGGTATCCCGGATCCGATCCCGACCTGGGGCAAGATGGTCGACGAGGGCTACCAGTACCTCATCAACGGCGTATGGTGGTCGTCGTTCTTCCCGGGTCTATCCATCTTTCTGCTGGTGATGTCGATGAACTTCTTCGGCGACTGGCTGAGGGATCGGCTCGACCCGAAACTACGGCAACTCGATTAGTCGTCTGGGCGCACAACCCGATCCTTCGTGCCACGTTCGTGGGGATCAACGGGCACTGTCGCTTATATACTTTCGGCGTCTATCTTGAGTAAACGTGTGTCTTCGTGATGCACAATTGACTATCGGCGCGTACGGCGTCGTCTCAGCAAGGCTAGGTTAAGGAGCAACTGAACATGTCGGTAGGATTCATCGGACTGGGTTACATGGGACAGGGTATGGCGGACAATCTGCTCGCCAAGGGTGCAGAGCCGGTCGTCTACACGCGGACGCAGTCGAAGATTGAGGCGATGATCGATCGCGGCGCTACGGGAGCGAGTTCGTCTGCAGATCTGGTGTCGAAGGTCGATGTAGTCCTCGCCTGCCTACCTAGTGTGCAGACATCGTTGGATGTGATAATCGGCGAGGTCGTTCCGGCTTGTGAGCCCGGTCAGATCATTGTTGACCACAGCACGGTAGATATCGGGACTTCACGTAAGTGTGCGGAGGCGGCAGAGGCGAAGGGTGCGATGTTCATCGATGCACCGATCAGCGGTGGGCCTACTGGTGCGGCAGCCGGGACGCTGGCGATCATGTGTGGCGGATCGGACGAGGCTTTCACCAAAGCGCTGCCGTATTTCGAGCTGATGGGGGCCAATGTCCGCCACATGGGACCGAACGGTGCGGGCACGGCGATGAAGTTGATCAACCAGCTACTCGTAGGCGTGCACACAGTTGCCGCCGCCGAGGCATTTGCATTGGCGAACTCGGCGGGTGTCGACATAGAGGTGGCAGCCGAGTTGTTGAGCGTGGCTTGGGGAGCGAGCGCCATGGTTGATCGGAGCGCACCGATTACCGCGGCTCGAGATTTCGAAGACTCCGCAGCGCCGGTTCGCAACCTCGATAAAGATTTAGGCATCATCAAGGACCTGGCCACTAGCGAAGGACTTTCGTTAGAGTTGGCGGTCAAATCCGAGGAACTGTTCCACACGATGATGAAGAACGGCTGGGATGAAAACGACATCGCCGGTGTTCTTGAGGTCATCGAGGCTCGCTCTTCCTGAATGACCCAACCGACATTTAGGAATACAAAAGACTCGTATTCGGAGGCTTGGTCTAGCTTTGGGTAAACACAGCATCGCGGTGATAAAAGGCGACGGTATCGGCGTGGATGTCGTCGACGAAGCGCTAAAGGTCTTGCACACGCTCGCCGACAAGCACGGCATCGAGTGGGAGTTCGTCGAGTTTCCGTGGAGTTCGGACTACTATTTCGAGCATGATGAGATGATGCCGTCAGACGGCGTGGAACAATTGAGAAGTTTCGACGCCATATTCCTCGGTGCAGTAGGACATCCGGAGGTGCAGGACCACATCACGCTCAACGGTCTGTTATTGCCGATCCGCAGAGCATTCGACCAGTACGCGTGCGTTCGACCTTCGGTATTGTTGCCGGGTGTTGACTCGCCACTGAAGGATGTCAAACCCTACGATATAGACCTCGTAGTCGTACGTGAAAACACCGAGGGTGAATATGCCAATGTCGGGGGGTTCCAGTACCAAGACTTCCCGGGCGAAGTAGCAGTGCAATCGTCAGTCTTCACTCGCAAAGGATGCGAACGCGTCATCCGTTACGCCTTCGAACTGGCGCGTGAGCGCAACAAGAAGATGCACGTGACCTCGATAACCAAGTCGAACGCGCAGGGCTACGGCATGGTGCTTTGGGACCGGACGTTCGATGCGGTCAAGGAGGATTACCCGGATATATCGACGGATTCGCTGTTGATAGATGCGGCGTGCATGGACTTCATCCGTCGACCGGAGAATTTCGACGTCGTGGTGGCTTCAAACCTGTTCGGCGATATATTGACGGACATCGGTGCGATCATCACCGGTTCGATGGGATTGGCATCGAGTGCGAACTTAGACCCGACACGGACTAGTCCGTCGATGTTTGAGCCGACGCACGGAAGTGCACCAGACATCGCCGGGATGGGCATTGCAAACCCTATGGCGCAGATTCTGACCGCGGCATTGATGCTTGACCACCTCGGTGAAGATAAAGCCGCGTCCGATGTCAGATCGACGGTTGAGGAGCTTTTGCAGAAAGGCGAAACGTTGACGCCCGATTTGGGCGGTTCTTCGTCGACCACGGCGGTAGGCGATGCGATCGCAGCATTGGTTTCGTGACAGTCACAATACGCGGAGGTTTCATATGGACCCGCTAGAAAAGGTATCGATAGGCACACAGGGCGTCGAGATTACGCGCCTCGGATTGGGCGGCGCGCCATTGAGCGGTATGGTTCTCGGTGACGGACTCTATGGAGGGACGGCGAGCGACGAGGCGGGACGGATCATCAGACGTGCCCACGAGCTTGGCATCAACTACTTCGACACCGCACCGCTGTACGGATCAGGTGTGAGCGAAGTCCGCTATGGAGCGGCTCTCAAGGGTGTCGATCGCGACAGCTACGTGATTTCGACCAAAGTAGGTCGTGTGTTGGAGCCTGTTGAGGGTGGAATGACCGCGGAAGAATCGCCAGACAACTTCGCGGAACACTATTCCGTTGACACATGGACGCGCGACAACGTTTTGAGGTCGATCGAAGAGAGTCTGGAACGGCTACAAACTGATCACGTCGAAATTGTTCTGATTCACGACCCCGATAGGGCGGCACATGGAGAAGACGAAGCGATCGCTGAGGGGTTCCCAACGTTGATCGAACTACGCGAGCAGGGCGTCGTCAAGGCGATAGGCTGCGGGATGAACGAATGGGAGATGCCGACGGGGTTTATCCATCAGTTCGACATTGACGCGGTGTTGCTGGCCGGGCGGTACACGTTGTTGGACCATGTGGCTTATCCGGAGTTCCTGCCTTTGTGTTTAGAGCGGGATGTGAAGATCATCATCGGTGGCCCCTACAACAGCGGGATATTGGCCCGTGATCTGGACGGGACGGTGACTTTCGACTACGAGATTGCACCGGAACAATTGGTCGAGAAGGCGCGAAAGTTGAACGCGGTCTGCCAGCGGCATGGAGTGGATTTGAAGGCCGCGGCGTTGCAGTTCGTGCTCGCACATCCGGCGGTTGCGTCGGCGATACCAGGCGCGCAGTCAGTGCCGGAGTTAGAGCAGAACTTCGAATTGGTGGGTGCGGAGATACCCGGCGATGTTTGGTCTGAGATGAAGGCAGAGGGGTTGATACCCGCGGATGCGCCGACGCCTTAAGGAAACAGGTGAGCGCGACGGTTTAGTGCCCCTCCATCTCAACATGCGTCGCCACAGGGGTTCGACCCACTGCGAAATTGAAATCGCAGCCGTGTTGCGCTTGCATGACGTGGCGGTTGTAGACGTGCATGTAACCTCGTTCGATATATCCGTTGGTCATATCCCGAGATTGGAGTTCGGATCGGCGCCGCGCTAATTCGGCATCGTCAACCAGTAAATCCAAGCGTCCGCTGTTGGCGTCTAGCGAGATCATGTCGCCGTCGCGTACGAGTGCCAATGGACCGCCGATGGCCGATTCGGGCGAGACGTGTAGCACTACGGTGCCGAACGCGGTCCCGCTCATTCGGGCATCGGAGATGCGGACCATGTCGCGGACACCTTGTTCGAGGATCTTGCGCGGCAGCGGCATGAATCCGGCCTCAGGCATCCCGGGGCCGCCGATTGGCCCGGCGGATTGCATAACCAGAACGTCGTCCTCGGTTACATCGAGGTCGGGATCGTCGATACGCCGACTGAGGTCGGCCGGACTCGAGAACACGATCGCACGACCCGTGTGCTGAAGCAGTTTCGGAGACGCGGCTGAGCGTTTGATGACTGCGCCGTCGGGAGCCAGAGAGCCGTGCAGGATCGAGATACCGCCGTCAGGATAAAGGGCATGCGCCGGGTCTAGGATGACATCGTCGTTGTGGCAGTCGGCGTGCGCGACGTTTTCGGCGAGCGTCTTACCGTTGACGTTGGTGCAGTCTCGGTTTAGCAAGTGGAGAATCTTCTTGAAGAACGCGGGCGCACCCCCGGCGTAGAAGAAGTCTTCCATCAGGAATTTGCCCGACGGTTTTAGATTGGCGATGACGGGTACTCGCTCCGAAAGCTCCTCCCATCGTGCGAGCGGGAGATCTACCCCGGCGCGTCCGGCGATGGCGGTCAAGTGGATGATCGCGTTGGTAGATCCTCCCAGTGCGAGCAGGGACAGCGCGGCGTTCTCGAACGCTTCTTCAGTCAGGATCTCGGAGGGTCGCATGTTGCGTCGCACGAGGTCGACCGCGGTCGCACCGGCACGTTCTGCGAATACGCGGCGGCGCGAGTCGGCACCCGGTATCGCTGCCCCTCCAGGCAAGGTCATGCCTAGGGCTTCGCAGATTACCGACATCGTGCTGGCGGTGCCCATCACCATGCAGTGCCCGGGCGAGCGGTAAATCGCCTCCTCCATAGAGTCGTACTCGGCCTGTGTGATGGTACCGGCCCGGAGTTCCGACCAGTAGCGGCGGCAATCAGTGCACGAACCGAGTTCTTCACCCCGCCAGTTGCCTTTCAGTTGCGGGCCACCAGTGACAATAATCGATGGCAGATCGGCCGATGCCGCGCCCATCAGCATCGCCGGGGTCGTCTTGTCGCAATTGGAGAGCAGCACCACGCCGTCGATGGGCAGCCCTCGGATCATCTCTTCTACATCCATTGCCATGAGGTTGCGGTAGAGCATGGATGTTGGAGCGAGAAAGAACTCGCCGAGTGAGATTGTGGGGAACTCCAACGGGAAGCCACCGGCTGCAATAACTCCACGCTTGACGTGCTCGGCGACTAAACGCAGATGAGCGTTGCAGTGCGTCGCCTCGCTCCACGAGTTAGCGATGCCGATGACTGGCTTGCCAGCGAAAGAGTCTTCGTCCCAGCCTTGGTTCTTCAAACCGGAACGATGCAAGAAGCCCTCGAGGTCGCGGGGACCGAACCATGCTTCGCTGCGAAGAACTTTGCCGTTGGAGTTGGTCATCAGTGTCACCTACCTTTGCGCAGCGAAATTGTACAGGGCAGAGGTTCATTTAACATCGACCGAATGAGCGCCAAACGATACATCTTCTTGGGAGGGGTAGTCGGAGCTTGCGTGGCGATCGCCTTCAGTCTGGCATTGTGGTTTCAGTTCGACGCTGCCGGAACGGAAGTGGTTGTAATCGCGTCGCTACCAATCTGCGCACTCTTTGGAGCGCTGTTCGGATGGATGTGGTGGCGGATTTTGGGCCGGAGGTGAGCGAATCACGGGCGTTCAGCGACCGCCAAAGAAACGCTTTAACCGAGAAATGAATCGCTCAATGATGTTGCCGCTGGAGTACGCTGATCTGCGCGAACGAGGGCTCTTGCCGTTCTTCCGATCCTCGATGCACTCCACACACGTGCAGTAAGGCGGATGTTCGTCGCGTGCGTAGTTCCAACGGTCCATATGTATCGATGACTCTCTGGTATACCTCTATAGCTACCAGTCTATTTGGCGCTTAAGCTCATCCAGACGCACGCGTTCCTCATCCGTAAGGTTTTCGTAGAAGCCTTCGAGTCCGCTGTATTCGCCGGTGTAGTTCGGCTCGCGGCGTTCGAGGAACGATGTCCGGCCCTCTTGGGCATCCTGGGTCGTTTGCAGCAGGAGGAAGTTCATCATCGCTTGCACGTTCCAAGCCTGCTCGACGGGCAGATCGGAGAAGCGATGTATAAACTCCTTCATTTTGATCGTGGCGATTGGTGGCATCTCGGCGATGCGTTTAGCGAATTCCAACGCGCGTGGCATGAGTTGATCGGCAGAAACCGCTTCGTTGACCAGACCGATCCTGACCGCTTCCTCGGCATCTACGGTTTCGTCGGCGAGAAGCATCTTCATCGCATCGACGTAACGGAGTTGTTTCAGCAGCATCGTCGCTCCTGGCCCGGCTCCGACCCAGCCGCGCGAGATGAGCCCGAATCGGAAGTTGGCGTTGCCGATCGCGGCGATGCGGATGTCGGTCGAAGCGAGTAGCAAGTAGAGGCCGGCACCAACCGCCCACCCGTTGATGGCGGCGATTACGGGTTTATGAACCCGAGGAAAATGGTCGGCCATACCACCATCGATGCCGGTTTGAAAGCCGTTTATGTAGCCAGAAGGCGGCCTGAAGATCCGTTCAAGCGCGAGGAACGCGTGTTCATCTGATGTGACATCGTCGCGGACCGATAGATCGTGCCCGCCGCAGAAGTGCCGTTCACCTTCGCCTGTGATGATGATGGCTCGGACATTACGGTCATCCCAAGCAGCTCTAAAAGCGTTGCCTAGATCGAGGGCGTGCTGCTTGTCCAAGCTGTTGGCTCGTCGCGCGTTGGCGATTGTAATAACGGCTATGTGACCATCAGTGTTGTATTGGATGCTCATCGCGAGAGGATATCGACAGTCTTGGAACCCTTTGCCATATTTACTATTTATGTGCTAGGACATATATATAATATACAGCCGAGTAGCGATTGGGCTACGAGTAACTATAAAAGAGAGAATTCGCAAAATGCTTGCAAAGACGAACACGTGCGCTGTCAGCGGAGTAGACGGTCAACTAGTTGAGGTCGAGGTAGACATTTCACCGGGGCTCCCCCGATTCAACATCGTAGGACTGCCGGACTCATCCGTGCAGGAGTCGCGCGAACGTGTTCGTGCTGCGATACGGAACTCCGGCGCGGAGTTCCCCATGCGGCGGATAACAGTGTCGCTGGCACCCGCCGACATCAAGAAGACCGGGCCTTCGTACGACCTGCCTATTGCGATCGGAATACTGGTCTGTAGCGGGCAGGTCCCTGACGCTGTAGCTAGTTCGCTGTTCCTAGGCGAGTTGTCGCTTGACGGAAAGCTCCGTTCGACGCACGGCATGTTGCCGATGCTCCAAGCGGGAAAGGATCGAGGATACGACACTGCGTTTGTACCCAACGTCAACGCTAAAGAGGCGTCTCTAGTGCCCGGAATCGAGATCCGGCCGGCTGAGACACTCAAACAGCTCGTGTCCTACCTGCGAGATGGCATCGATATGCCGATGGTGCAGGGTGGTGGCATACCCGACACGCTCCCGGCTGAAGCTACGCGCACAGGCTACGACTTCCGTGATGTTCGAGGCCAAGAGCAAGCCAAGAGGGCGTTGGAGATCGCGGCGGCCGGGCACCACAACATCGTATTGATGGGTGCGCCCGGCTGTGGAAAGACACTGTTAGCGCGGTGCTTGCCATCGGTCATGCCTCCCATGACACCCGAAGAGGCGTTGGAGGTCACGACTATCTACTCGGTAACTGGACTATTGCCATCAGGCAGTCCGTTGATCACGAACCGGCCGTTCCGAGCGCCGCACTACACCATATCGAACGCTGGACTCATCGGCGGCGGAAGCATACCGCGTCCGGGCGAAGTAACGCTAAGCCATCGCGGCGTCTTGTTCTTAGATGAACTACCCGAGTTCGGGAACGCGACATTGGAGACGTTGCGGCAACCACTCGAGGATCGGTCAGTGACCATCAGTCGCGCTCGAACAAGCGCCACGTATCCGGCGAGCTTCATGTTGGTCGGCGCGATGAACCCATGCCCCTGCGGCTACCACGGCGATTCACAGCACCCGTGTACCTGTGGCGAACCAGCCGTCGCCCGCTACCAGCGTCGCATTTCAGGTCCGTTGATCGACCGCATCGACATGTTCGTCGATGTACCACGTGTCGAGTATGACAAGCTGATCACTCCACCCAACGAAGAGGGATCGGAGGCGGCTCGCGAGCGCATCATGGTCGCTGTCGATCTGCAACACGAGCGATTCAGAGGTTCCACCGTAATGTCGAACGCGCTGATGGGACCGGTAGAGGTATGGGATTCCTGCAAAATGTCGGATGACGCGAAGTCGTTGCTCCAAAGTGCTATGAAGCATCTGCGATTATCTGCAAGGTCATGCCACCGAGTGTTGAAGGTTGCACGCACGATATCAGACCTTGAGCAGATGCCCCTCATCGAGAATCACCACCTCGCCGAAGCACTCATGTACCGACACAAGACAGCGTCTTAAGACCGACGCACAATAAGACGAATCAACGACGTCGATCGAAGGATTAACAGCGACGTTGGAAGAACGTGGCCTCATTTGGCAGGGCAGCGGGTTCGCGCTTATCGGTGCGAGTTCGCTACTTGTGCTGTCGTTATACTCTGAAGCAGACCACTGGAGCATAGGAATATATCGGCTCGCCGTAACGCAACTCAACTGGGCTTTCGTCCTTGCGGTCGCCCTAGTCATCGAAGGGATCAGGAGTATGTTTAAGACAACAACCGAAATCCGCAAAGCGGCTAGGGAAAGATATATAGCCAAAGAAGTCGCAAAACGCTTAAAGTCGATCGCCGACGAACCAGGAGTCGTATTTCCACCAGAATTGGAACAGAAACTGTTCAAGAATGGTCGCGGTCACAAATGGTGGCACCACTTGCCACCGTTTCGCTAGCCGCGCTTCAACCAGCCGTTCGTCTTGATCTTCCTTACGTACGGACCTGAAAACCGGCTTGAATTGGGTTCAAGCCCCTCAATACGTCGAAGTCTGCTGCCACGGCCAGTAAAGCAGCCACACCTTGCCTACGATGTCCTCAGTAGGAACATAGCCCCAGTTCCGAGAGTCGTTTGACTGATCGCGATTGTCTCCGAGGACGAAGTAGTTATCTGGTGGTACTACCACTGGGAATTTGTGGTGCGACTTGGTCTCCGTAAATTGATCGGAGTAGTTGGTTGGGATTTCGTTGACCTTGACTACGCCTCCGGAAATATCGACCTTGTCGCCAGGCAGTCCGACAACGCGCTTGACGATCTTTTCAGTTCCGGGCTGTTGGGGCTCGAAGACGATTATGTCTCCGCGCTCGGGACCCTCGAACAGAAAGTCCGGCTGACCATATAGCGAGATCCCCCAGAAGCGTACCGCCCCTAGACGGTTCACAAGCACACGGTGATCCTCCTGAAAGGCCGGCTCCATGCTTGGGCCGTTTACAGTGTAGGTAATGGCCACGTTACGAACGAATACGACTACCAGCGCGGTGATGATGATCATCTCCGCAATGCCACGTAACTGTGTCCAGATGTGGTGCGTCATCCCGTAAGCAATTGTAGTTTTTCGGCGATAAAGTCCTTCGCGACGAGATTATATGCAGGTTGACGAAAATCTTTTGCTGACGATGGCGATGGGCGGCGATGTTGATGCATTCAATCGTCTCGTCGCAATCCACCAGAACGCCGTCTACGGATTTGCGATGAGCCTCACCCGCCAGCATGCGCTGGCCGATGATGTCACTCAAGAAACCTTCATCTCGGCGTTCCGCAGCATCTCCAAGATGCGCGGCGGCAACTTCCGCGCGTGGCTCTTGAGGATCGCTCGAAACAAGGCCTACGACCACTTTCGCCGCCAGAACCGGCGCCGCGAGTCTTCCGTCGATGAAGAGAACGCACCATTCCTTGCCACACTGACCGATGACAACCCGTCACCCCACGCCGTAGCCGTCAACTCCGAACTGCGAGAAGCCTTAGAGCACTGCGTCGGCGGCTTGAGCGACGAACACCGAGAGGTGATCGTACTGATCGACGTGCAGGGACAGAGCTACGACGACGCATCGGCCGTCTGCGGCGTCAACATCGGAACCGTGAAGTCGAGATTGAACCGCGCCCGACGCCGGGTTCGAGACTGTCTAAGAGGCTTCCCAGGACTGCTTCCGAGTGGAATGGCAGGGCAGACGTTGTGATCATGCGAAAAATGGAACAATTGAGCCGCGTACAGCGTCTGGTTGACATGTCGATCGCAGCCAAAATCGATAGCATTGCGCACCTTCACAACAGAGCGCAGAGGGTGAGTGCACCGTGATCGACCGCTTGCGAAGAATGGTCCGCGGTCCCGACCCCGTTGAGGATCTGATCTCCGCGTATCTCGACGCTACTAGCGATACAGAGCTTGAAGGCGTCGAGCAGCGCCTGCGCGCAGCCGGCGTGGATGTTGACGAACTTCGAACCGTGCGCGAAACGTCGCAGTTGTTGCGGTCTATCGGCACCGTCGAAGCGCCGCGATCCTTCGCACTCACTCCAGAGACTTTGGCGAATCAGGGATATTCGGAGGCGGAGGCCGACAGGATCCTCAATCCTCGGACAAGTCGAAGTGGATTAAGGCTACGCAACGCCGCTGTCTACGTCCCATTGGCAATAGCCGCGATCGCATTGGCTGGCGTCGCGCTCTTGACGATCGGCGACCTATCGGAATACGTAACTGACCGGTTCGATGAGTTGTCGGAAAGCGATACAGTCGTGCAAACAGTCGTGGTGGAGAAGGAAGTGCAAAGTTCTGATTCGGCGTTATCCGGAGCGCCAGCTGCAACGATGCAACCCGCCGCCGAAGCCGCTGCAATGGAGATGATTGAGGTCGAAAAAGTCGTCGAAGTCGAAAAAGAGGTCATCGTCACCGTCGTCGTCGAAAAGGAAGTCCAAGTCGCAGGCGAGACGGTTGTACAGACCGTCGAAGTGGAAAGGATCGTCGAAGTTGAGAAAGTTGTCGAGCGAGAAGTAATCGTTGAAAAGAAAGTGCCCGTCACTGTAGTCGTGGAGAAGGAGGTCGTCGTCGAACGCGAGGTCGTTGTTGAAGTGGAAGCGGAAAAGATCGTGGAAGTGGAGAAGGAAGTGGAAGTGGTCAAAGAGGTCGAGGCCCTCCCCACTCCGGCTCCTGCGCCTGCCCGCGCCGAGGCGATGATGACGGATGACTTCGTAGATGAGGAAGAGACTCCGACGCCGATTCCAGAAGAGGTCCCATGCGCCATCGCGCCAACTCCGACACCAACGCCAACCGGATCACCAACTGCATCCACCACACCCGAGCCCACCGCCACGATGTCGCCCATTCCGATATGCACGCCCACTCCGACTCCATCCCCCACGCCGACATCAACACCAACTCCAACACGTTGATGTCATGCGCACGCCACATCAGTCATTCCTGCGAAGGCAGGAATCCAGAGGTTCGACGTGGAACAAAGTCGAGTCGTCGTTCGTCTCTACTAACAGAAGCCAATTTCGATTGGCGATCACCAACAAGCAGTTGAAAGAGGAAATACCCAAATGTTGATCACGAGGAAATACATCGGCATCGCAATTGTGGCACTGCTCGCCATTGCAGGCTCGACGGTCTCGGTGCTGACTTTGAGCGCACAGGAGCCCGGATCACTGGCCACAGTGGTGGCGACTCACGATGCCGCCATTGGCAACGTGAAGTACTGCGACCCGAGAACCGACGGCATCACCGTCCAAGGTGCCGGCGTCGTAACCATCCCCGCAAACATCGGCGTTGTCGAGTTGGGCGTCGACGTTATAGCCGACCCGCTCATCGACGCGCGAAGCACAGCGGCACACTCGATGCAAAACATCATCGATGCGGTCAAAGAACAGGGCGTAACCGACGATCAGATCACCACGACCCGACTGAACATCAGGCCGGAGAGAACGTGGGTCGAAGAAGAGTTCACTCTGGATGATGGAAGCACCGGGCGGCGGAGCCGTGATGTCATCATCGGCTACCGGGTATCCAATCGCGTGAGGATCGAGATCGATGTCGCCGACACATCCCAAGAAGAGGATACGGATATCCTCAGTGCCGTCATCGACGCTGCGGCCACCGCCGGTGGCGACAACGTCCGCATCGATTCGATCTATTTCACAGCTGATCAGACAGCCGAATCCCTAGATGAGGCACGGAAGTTGGCGGTTCAAGACGCGCTTCACCGGGCGAACCTATACGCCGAGTCGTTCGGCGTGGAAGTCGGCATCTTGATCAGTGCGACCGAAACACTCACATCCACGCCGATCTACGGAGACGCAGCAGTCGTGAGGCTCGAATCAGCTTCGTTCGACGGCCCGAGCACTCCTATCAGCGCTGGCGACGTAGAGATCAGGGCCAGCATAAACGCCAAGTTCGCCATCGCTCAGCCGGGTTGTGTCGATAAGGTGGCGATGTACGCAGACAAAGATACCGAATAGCCTTGGATTCGCTAAATTAGAATCCCATAACGCACGCTCCACGGCAAGGGCTGTGGGGCGTGCTTCGGTTAGAAGCATGGTACTGAGCGACAAGAGCATCCGAGACGAGATCGCCTCCGGGCGAATCGGCATCGACCCCTTCAGTGACAGTGATGTCCAACCCGCTTCGGTCGATCTGCATTTGGATGACAAAGTGCTGGTCTTCCGAAACTCTACCGCCCCGCACATAGATCTGAGGCGCGACATCCCGGAATTGAATGAGATGGTCATGATCGAGGATGACCAACCATTCATTCTTCACCCCGGCGAATTCGTCCTCGGCAACACCCTGGAGCGCATCACACTCAGCGACTCCATCGTGGCCCGTCTAGAAGGCAAAAGCTCGCTTGGTCGTATCGGACTCCTCATCCATTCAACCGCCGGATTCGTCGACCCCGGTTGGGACGGCCATCTCACGCTCGAACTTTCGAACGTGTCACGATTGCCCCTCACCCTTTACAAAGGCATGCCGATAGGGCAGATCTCCTTCCAATACCTCTCAACGCCAGCAGAAAACCCCTACGGCTCCAAAGAACTGCGGAGCCGTTATCAGGGCCAGACAGAACCTACAGCATCAAGGATGCACGTAGGCTTCGACGAGACGTTGAGAGGCTAGGAGTTACCGCCACTGTCCGTCATTCCGGCACCGCACATCATTCCGGCCCCTCACGTCATTCCGGCGAAAGCCGGAATCCAGAGTGGAAGGGCAGTGCGTTCGATAACGATAATCAGTACCCCCAACGCTACTGCCGAGTCTCCGATTGCGCGGCGCGGTGTCTCTTTGGGCCAGACCCCTAACCGTATCTCACGTCATTCCGGCGAAAGCCGGAATCCACGCATGTCAGGAAGTCCAGTGGAAATCGGTCTCGAACTCCGCTTTCCCTTGCACCTTGTCCTGCCGCACCCGGTATAGCTGACCGCCTCGGTTAGAGATGGAGTGGTAAGCAGGAGGATCAGCGTCGGTTATCGGATCCCCACTGCCAAACGTCGCCGTCGTCACGTAAATGTCCGTGAAGTCATCGCCGCCGAAGTTGACCGCCGATGTCTGGACCGCCGGGAACTTGATGCGACTCATCTCTGAGCCATCAGGATCGAACTGGATGAGCTGCGCGCCACCCCAGCACGCCGACCAGATATTGCCCTCAGCATCGACCGTCATTCCATCAGGGATGCCTTCGCTGGGATCGAGTTCGACTAAGATGCGACGATTCGAAAGCGTGTGGTCCGCCGCGTGATAGTCGTAGGCGTAGATCTCGCCCGCGAGAGAATCGGTGTGATAAAAGACCGTGAGGTCAGGCGAGAACCCCATCCCGTTGCTGATGCCCAGGCCGTCTGCGATGATCTCATGCGACCCATCCGGTTTGAAGCGCATCAACTCGCCTCGTGGCGCGTCCTCGAAGTAGCTACCCGCGTAGAAGCTGCCATCCGGACCTGCAGTCACATCGTTGAACTGCATCTGATCCCGCATCTCCGGCTCGTGATGCAGCCACTCCCAGTCGGAATCAGAGCGCCACAGCATCACGCCCTCCCAAGTCCCGAACGTCAACCCGCCGTTCTTGTTTACCGCGGCACCTCCGACAAAGATCCCGTTGTGGATAGTCTCGTTAACCCCGGTCGCAGGATCGTATTTGAAGTACCGCCCACCACGAATATCAGTCCAGTAAAGCACACTCGTCCTGGGGTCCCAAACCGGCCCCTCGCCGACTAACGCATGTTCCTCAGCCAACATCTCGATCTGCATATCAGACATCATGGTCTCCTACACCTAAATTAGCGCGGTTCCGATTAGCTCAATGTGGATATTATCGTTGTTGCACGTAAACCGAAAAACCGCCGCCTTTCCGCCCCTTCGCGAAGCGTAAGAAGACGCGCCTTCTTCCCCTCCCCCTCCCAGGGGGAGATTCAGAGGGGGTGCGCAGGGGATGCCCGTCCCAGATGCCAACCAACCATCGCAATTCCCACCAACAGTCCACTCTCCCCTCCGTGGGAGAGGGTTAGGGTGAGGGGGACCGGGCGGACAAGGGGCGCAACACCGCCACAACCACCAAGGAACCATCATGACCAACACCAGCTACAAGTCTCTAACCCCGCACTACACGTGGGCGGACACTCTGGAGGAGCAAGAGACGCAGCTTAGAGAAAACCCCCTGCTCCAGCGTATGATCGCTTCGCGAGAGGCGAAGGCAGACGATCCGCATCGACCGTTTTACCACTACGTCAATCCCGAGAACAACCTCAACGACCCGAATGGGCTCTGCTTCTGGCAGGACAGGTGGCACCTGTTCTACCAAGGCTATCCGCCGGAGGACCCTCGTGTGCACTGGGGCCACGCCATCAGCGATGACTTGATCCACTGGCGGGACTTGCCGTATGCGATCTATCCCGATCCTGAGGAGAGTTGCTTCTCCGGCTCCACACTGGTCGACGGCGACCGCGTGATAGCGATGTATCACGGGACGCAGGTCGGCAACATGGCGGCTGTATCGAGCGACCCGCTCCTGCTCAACTGGGAGAAGGTCACCGGCAAGGCTGTCATACCGACGCTCCCGCAGGACGGCACGCCGCAGGAATACACGGTCTTCGATCCCTGCATCTGGAAGAAGGGCGACTACTACTACTCGCTCTCCTGCGGCATGTTGCCGGACGGACCCGGAGGCAAACGAGTCGCCGTCGACTTCCTCTTCCGGTCGAAAGACCTCGCGACGTGGGAGTACCTGCATCCATTCACCGAGGACGACCGCTACACGCTGGTCGGCGACGACGGCGCATGCCCGTACTTCTGGCCGATAGGGGACAGGTGGATACTGCCGTTCTTCAGCCACATGAGCGGCGGACAATACCTCCTCGGTGACTACGACATGGAGCGCGATAAGTTCGTCGTGACCTCTGCCGGACTCTTCAACTTCGGCCCATCGACCCCGTCAGGCGTCCACGCACCGTCGGCGACGCCGGATGGCGAAGGCGGCGTCATCATCATCCACAACATGAACCCCGGCTACGAGACCGAAGGTTGGAACCAGATCATGTCGCTGCCGCGCCGCTTGACGCTCGGAGAGCGAGAGGACGAGATAAACATCGAACCCGCCGGCGACATCGAATCGCTCCGAGGCGATCACCAGCACATCAGCGAGACGGTACTGCCCGCAAATCAAGAAGTGGTGTTGGAAAACGTCCAAGGCAACGCGATGGAGTTGGATGTGGAGATCGATGCTCAGGAATCTCCGATGGTCGAGATCAACGTCCTGAGATCGCCCAACCGCGAGGAGTTCACCCGCATCGCATTCTTCAAAGACCGCGGCTTCCGCATCCACCGCGACCTGCCCAAAGAAGGAGCGTTACTGGCAAGCGGACTACCCGCAGTCCCGCCATTCGGCTCGCCGAGACCGGTTCCGGCGATGCAGAGCCTCTTAACCTTGGAGACCTCATACTCATCCACACTACCGGGCACACTCTCACGCGCACCCGAAACCGGCCCCGTCGTCCTCGAACACGGCGAGAACCTGCAACTCCGTATCTTCATCGACCGCAGCATAGTCGAGATATTCGCCAACAACCGACTATGCATCGCAGCCCGCGTCTACCCTGGCCGCTCCGACAGCCTAGGCATATCCCTCCGCGCCCAAGGCTCCAACGCCGTCCTCAAATCGCTAGACGCATGGCAAATGGCAAACATCTACGAGTAGACCACCACCCAATCGCCCCTTTCGCAGAGCGAAAGGGGCGCGAACGAGCGAAGCGATGTGAGCGGGGTATGCCCCCCGTCATCCTCGCGTACCACACCCTGCCATCCCCTGCGACCTCAACGTCCCCTCTCCCCTCCGTGGGAGAGGGTTAGGGTGAGGGGGACCGTACGGACGCAGGGGTGTTCGCCCCCCGTCATTCCCGCCAACCTCATCGTCATTCCCGATCCACAGCCCCGTCACTCCGGCGAAAGCCGGAGTCCAGAGGGGCGGGGCGCTGGCAAGTAACATTGAAGCATCGGGGGAGTGGCGGAATGGTAGACGCGCATGCCTTAGGAGCATGTGGCTGCGGCCGTGCGGGTTCGAATCCCACTTCACCACCATTCGTCCCAGCCATTCTGGTAGGAATATTAATAGCATGATCGCCGTGCTATCATGTCATCATGATCGTATCGTTCGATGATGCAGGCACCGAAGATGTCTTTAACGGCAGGGACACTCGAAACGCCCGACGTGCGTGTCCTCAAGCGATTTGGAGCGTGGCAAGGCGAAAGTTGGACCAGTTGGATTCCGCCGCAACCATCGACGACCTTCGTGTTCCACCCGGCAATCACCTCGAACGATTGAGCGGGAATCGAAGACGGCAACACAGCATTCGCGTTAACGACCAATATCGCATATGTTTCGTCTGGACAGATGGAGGTCCAGACGAAGTTGAGATCACCGACTACCACTGAACAAACAGGAGACTAAGCATGGTTCGCATTCCCTCTGACCGTGAGCCCACACACCCGGGTGAGATGCTTTTGCAAGAGTTTCTGCTCCCCCTCGACATGACGCAGCGCCACTTGGCGACGGCCATACAGGTGCCCTTTCAGCGCGTCAACGAGGTCGTCCGAGGCAGGCGCGGAGTCACTCCCAGCACCGCGCTCCGGCTAGCCCGATTCTTCGGGACATCTCCCGAATTTTGGATCAATCTGCAACTGCGCTGGGACCTTTACTATGCCCGACGCGCCGAGGCGGACCAGATCGAAAGCATTCAGCCCCATGAACTTGTCAACGCCCCGTAATCCTCGCCAACTCCCGTCATTCCGGCGAAAGCCGGAATCCAGAGGGGCGGGGGGCGGCAAGTACCATTGAACAAGCGGGGGAGTGGCGGAATGGTAGACGCGCATGCCTTAGGAGCATGTGGCTGCGGCCGTGCGGGTTCGAATCCCGCCTCCCCCACCAGAGCTACATTAGCGCATCTAAATTGATATACAAGCGCGAGCAATTGGCAAAATGATAAACCGGAACGCAAGGGAACACTTCCTTCGCGGGCTACTTGCCATCGTTGCCCTTCCCGATGGCCGTACTGACGATTCCCGCGTCCTGTTTTGGTTGCCGGTCCATGTGCGCTGAGGCTGAAGCGCAAAATACACAGTTGCAGGTTTTTCCGTTCAACGGTTGGATCTATGCATCTAATTCGTCAAATTCGGTTGCCGTCGGGGCAACCATCGTCTAAGTCGGCATGTCATAGAATGCCGTTGCGCCCTCATATGTAGCGCCCGCGCGATCCGGACTGCAAGAGGCAAATTTCATTCCGCGCCGGGCGATCGTCGCGGCGTTGACCAACTCGACCGCGTCGATGAAAACGTTGGAGTCGACGAACATCAAACGTCGGGTAATCCTTTATGCCTCGACGCGTCGAAAACTCCGAGGTGTCTTCCGAATCCGATTCGCGACTAGAGCGTGCATCCTCGCGGCGCTGCTTCAAGAACTCCCTCACTTCCTGTTCACGTTGGAGTTCTTCTTATGTTTCTGGCTCTTTGCCGACGCATCACGAACTGCTGCACACAACCACGCACTGATGTTCATTCCTTCGCGCTGTGCTTGATGGCCGAAACGGTCCGTTTCGGCATTCGGTATTGCTGGCCGGGCTCCGGCGGTAGCACGGATCCGTATTGACTGCGTGTCTGCGAATCGTCGGTTACACGATGCGGCTGCGCGTATGAACGACAGACTTTTCCGATACGGTAATCCTCAGCGTCAAGGTCGGCTTTCGAAGGTGACGAAGTATCTCTGGAGCAGCGTGCCGCCATGGCGATCCAAAAGCTGGATTATCGACACACCTTCGCGACATCCGACGAATCGGATCGTGCGATCGACCTCTAGATCGCTGCCTGAACATACGGTCGATCGACACGCTTCCGAGGTCGATTCAAGATGCGATGACGATCGAATACTCGATCGCGCCGCTGCTTCTCAAATTCTCAGAGGGAATTATCGCGTTGATCGACAGATCCACCTCGTCGATCCCTTAGCCTCTGATCGTGAACTCTCGCCACTCGCCGATCAACGACTCGTCTTCTGGGTTCGGTTACAACCAGGCTCTCGGATGATCGTCATCTGTCGGTGCCGCCGCCGCCGAAGGTGTCGTCGTTACCGTAGCCGTAGGCGTGGGCGAGAGAGTCGGTTCGGAGGTCGCATCCAGAGTTGCCGCCAGATCCTCGTTCGTCTCGCCGGCCAGCATCTTGGCTCGGTCGATCCCCAAGCCGGCCATTTCTGCGGTCTGAACCGTCGTGACGTGGATTTTTCGGATAGCTCGACGCGTTCGCGCGGCAACTGCCGCTCTTCGTCCAGCACCGCCTGCCACCTGACGCGTTCGAACTTGGCGATCAGGCCGACGCCTAGGGCGACGAGATAAATCACGGCCAGCCTACCTGTCATAACGTTTTCCTGTCCTACTTCCAGGTTCAAGCCGGGGTCCGCTTACACGGTCACCAAGTTGTGAACGACTGCCGTCGATGTCACCCGGGCGAGGACATTCCAGAGCGGAGAGAAGAACACGGCGAATATCGCGAGGGACGGTTAGCGGGCAACGAAGACGGGAATGTCAAATCTGCCGCTGACATAAATGCTGGCCGTGATCGGTGCTGCGTCCGCGACGGAAAAGGCCAACATCCAGTGCCACGTCAGAGGTCTATTCGTCAAGTGCCGATGATGCACGAATCCATACAAACTTTGCGGTGTCGTGACCAGCACGCCACCCCAATCGAAACGGGCTTGGGAGAGAGGAAAGTACCACTGACGATGGGCAAAACGCTACCTCCGGATCGGTAAAAAAGCAATCCGTAAGAAAACGTTTTCATCTTTCCTAAAACCCACCTCGGTTGCGATATTTGGATTGAGCTACCCAAGCGACATCGAGGTGTATCACGCTGACGCTCACCGAAAACTGCAGGATCGAGGACTGACTCAGAAATGAAGATATTCAGGATTAACGGGAGCGGTTGCAAATCCCTAACCCGCTCACGCTTTTCGGTTTCTGGCGCGTTGGCCGGGGTTGTGGTTCTTTTGGTTCTCTTCTTACTCGTCTCTCTTTACCAGACGGCTGATTCCGGCCGGTTGCAAGCGCAAGATCCCAGCAATGCTCAATTCTGCGCGGGGCTGATCACCGACGCCACACAGGTTTCGTTGCGTTCGGACTGCGAAGTGCTGCTGGATATCAAGGAGACGCTGCAGGGCCCGGTGGCGCCAGGCGATACGGCTCCGCTCAACTGGGGCGATACAGGCGTCGCGTTCGACGCTTGGACAGGAGTCACTTTGGCCGGGGCGGGAGCCCAGCGGCGGGTGAGTGAGTTGGATATTCCGACCGTGCAGCTAGCTGGCGAGATACCTGAGGATCTGGGCCAACTCACTGCGCTGACTGGGCTATATCTGAACGACAACCAGCTGACGGGCTCGATACCGTCCTCTCTGGGAAATTTGACCGCACTGACTATCCTAGTTCTCAACGAAAACGAGCTGACGGGCTCGATCCCGTCCTCGCTGGGCGACCTCAACAGCTTGGGGACACTGTCTCTATTCTCTAACCGGCTTACGGGCTCGATACCGACTGAGTTGGGCGACCTCTCCAACCTGACCAGGCTGTACCTCCATCAGAACCGATTGACGGGCGAGATACCGTCCGAGCTGGGGAACCTCTCCAACCTGGAGCACCTGTATCTCTACTCGAACGAGTTGACGGGCGAGATACCGTCCGTGTTGGGCGACCTCAGCAACTTGGTTTGGGTGTACCTCCATAACAACCGGTTGACGGGCGAGATTCCGTCCGAGTTAGGTGGCATCACCGGCCTGGAGGTGCTGTATCTCTACAGCAACCGGCTGACGGGCTCGATTCCGCCCTCTTTCAATAATTTGTCTGAACTGGAAGGCTTGCACATCGAAGACAACCAGCTGACGGGAGCGCTCCCGGATCTGAACGGCTTAGTCAAGCTGAAGTGGCTTGGCCTGGGCACGAACGATCTGGATCTCGACTGGTCGACGTTCGAGTCGGGTGGCAACCTCGTTCTCGATTCGAGCGCTCCGGCGACTCGTTCGCTGGAGTCGTTGTTTCTCGAAGACAGCGGTCTCGAGGGCCCTATTCCAGAATGGATCGCCTCCAAGCACACTGGCATGAAACTACTTTGGCTGCACGATAATGAACTTACCGGCGAAGTTCCGGCAAACTTCGGCGGTCTCTCAAGTCTGACGGAACTGTATCTCCACGACAACCGGCTGACGGGCGCGGTTCCGGATCTGAACGGCCTGGTCTTGCTGACGAAGCTTGGCTTGGGCGGGAACGATCTCGATCTTGACTGGTCGATGTTCGAGTCGGGCGGCAACCTCGTTCTCGATTCGAGCGCCCCCGCCACTCGTAGGCTGGGGTATTTGATTCTCCACGACAGCGGTCTCGAGGGCTCGATTCCAGAATGGCTCGCGGCCACGCACACTGGCCTGAAAGAACTCTGGCTGCATAACAATGAACTCACCGGCGTAATCCCGGCGAACTTAAGCAATTTGGCGATGCTGGTAAAACTTCGTTTGGGCGGCAACTTGCTGACTGGAGGTTGGGAAGCGCTAGTCGGGTTGACGGAGCTGGATGTGCTTAGCCTGGGACTTGTCGCCGATCTTTTCGTGGGCTCGGGACGGTCAGTGCCGTTGGTCGGCAAGACCCTTTTCCTGGAGGTTGCGCTGCCGTCGGACGTCGATCCTACGCGGTCGGGCGTGACGGTGTCGACGACATCGGTCGATTTCGACGATGTGCACGTTCCGCCGCACTCGCGGATCGCCAGAACGGTCCGCGTCTTCGACGACTCGGCGCGCGACATCATCATCGAACTCCGCGACGGGCAGGGCGAACTCGTGGAAGGGGATCTGAGCGTCCCGGCCGTTGTCTGCCTGCCGGTCCCGTCGGCGGACGCGTCCGACGACACGAGGGTGCTGAAGTCCGCCGACGGCGAAGTCTGGGAGTACCTTAACACCGCGGATCCTCCTTCGGGTTACGATCCTGGCGCAGGGAACGTCGCAGTGTGCGGCATGACCGACAGTTTCTCAGTGTTCGTCGCCGCGGCGGTCGAAATCGTCCCAATCTCAGCGGGAGCCAGCGGGATCGCGCGCATCCTGCGCGTCGAGCCTTCGATCCAAACCGCGACGCTCTCCGCGGGCGATACCGTGCGTCTGAGCTTCGACATCTACGGGCGGCAGGACATATTGGACAACGATCTCGGCGAGGGTCGAGAGTTCGAATGGGACGACGACGGCGCAGGAGGGAGCATCAGAAAGACCGATCGGGCAAACGCGATTCTGTACACCGCTCCTGAGAGCCCCGGGAAGTACACCGTGATCGCAGCGCCTCCAGACTCGGCGTGTCTGGGCGGCGAGGGATCGGCCGATCGATGCGTCGCGAAGTTCACAATCATTGTCCGACGATCCTCGGCGGTTTCCGAAGAACGACCGGCACCGAGGAATCCTGTAGGGGAGATTCCCACGGTGCTGGTCGACGCCGAGGGTCGTCAGTACGAGGTCTTCACGCCCGAGGAGGGCGGCTCGTTCGACGGCGGCGACGTCACTTTGTCCGCCGAACCGGGCGTGGTGCCCGATCTGGAGATCGTCGGCGTACGCGCCGACGCCGCGGGTGCGGCTTCCAACATGGGCATGACGGCGCATCGGTACACGCTGGTCGGCGACCGCTACGAGGTGAGAGCCATCGACGCGACCGAGACATCGATATCTTCTTACGTCTTGAATTCGTCCATGGAGGTCTGCGTGCCGCTGCCCCCGGAGGCACGCCGCGACATCTCGGACGTCGCGATCGTGGCGGAGAACCCCGACGGCACGCAGACTGTGCTTTCGGCCACGGTGCGGATCACGGACGCGGGCATCATCGCGTGCGGTAGGCTCAGCGCCCTGCCGGCCTCCATAGCAGTGGGCACGGCAGGTTCCCCAGACGCGATCCCGACGCCGAATCCCGACCCGATCGAATCTCCCGACACAGGCGGCCGGGCACCTTCGCAGAGCGGGTTGCTGGTGCTGGCGATCATCAGCATCGCCGTCATTCTAGCCGGCGCGGCGTCGGCTTCCTTCCGCAGAAATGACCGGACGCATCTGGTCTAGAATCACTCGAAGGAAGCCTCCGTGGCGCCCGCGTGGTCTTCATTCCTGCAAAGTTTGCGGATCCTGGCCCAAAACGACATCGTCCAACAACCCTTTTCGGACGGCCCAGATGACGAGTTCCTGTTTGTTGGCCACTCCCAACTTGTCCTGAACCCGGTAGAGCGTGTTTCGCACGGTCACCACGCTGTTGCCTCTGGCCTCGGCGATCTTGGCATAGGTCAAACCTCTGCCGAACAGCTTGACGGTCTCAAGCTCTGCGGTTGTCAACAGACCGGCGGGATGATCGACGGCGAAGCCGCTTGCGCCCCGGAGCATGGAAAAGACCTTGCTGACCGCCTCGTTGGGGAATCGCAAACTACCATGCGCCACGTCGAGGACGGCTTGCACCAGTTCCTCCGGCGGCGAATACTTCTGAAGGTATCCTAAAGCTCCAGCGGCAATCGCTTCGACGACAGCGTCCTCTTCGGTCGAAGCGGTCAACATGATGACACGCGTGTCCGGCAGCATCTCTGTGATCTCGCGACAAGCGTCGATGCCGTTCATTCGCGGCATGATCACGTCCATGACGATGACGTCAGGAGCATGCTCCGCGACGATTCTCACCGCCTCTTCGCCGTCTCCGGCTTGCGCTGTCACTTTGAAAAATCCTGAATCCTCGAGCACATCGCAAACGCCCTTCCTCATGACAGGATGATCATCCACCACCATCGCTCTTTTTCGACCGTTCGATGACATCTCAGCGTTCTCCACGATCCTCGATACCGGGGACTATGCAGGTGATAGTTGTACCACGCCCATGTTCGCCACTCTCAACGATGAGCGTCGCTCTCATCCTCTCGGCATCGGCCTTCATCCCGTCAAAACCACGACCCCTTTCGGCGTAATCGTCGGGCAAGCCGACGCCGTCGTCCGATACGGAAAGCCTGATCAGGTCATCTTCGTAGCCCAATCTAACCGCGACGCTGCTCGCGCTTGCGTGTAGAAACGCGTTGGTAAGGGCGTTATGCGCTACGGAAAACAGACCGGATCGGACCTCCCTCGGAAGCGGAGGCTCGTCTCCCGACTGCGAAACCTCGGTCAGGATGCCGCTGATCGTCTCGAAAGACTTGCAGTGCGACCATAGCACGCGCCCGAGCTCCCTGCCCTCGACGATGTGACCCTCGTCGATCGGTTCCCTGATCTGCCACATCGTCGAACGCGAGACTTCGGAGGTGGCATCGAGTGCTGCAACGAGCGTCGAATCGGAATCGTCGGCCAGTTTCCTGGCCCTGTGCAATCCCAAATCGATCAAATACGCGCTCTGGGCGACAGTGTCGTGGATCTTCTGGGATAGATCGATGCGTTCCTGTCGCATCTGCCGCTCTCTGGATACCGCATTCTGCCATCTGGTTCTTTCGAACCGCACGATGAGGCTGACACCCAGCGGGATGAGATACATCACGGTAAGCCTGGCCGCCAGCACATGGTCCTGGCCAAGTTCGAGGTCCACACCGGGCCCTGCCAAAACGACCGCCAAGAAGTAAACGACGGCCGTGGCCGTCACCCACGCAAGGATGACCCAGAGCGAGGAGAAAACGACGGCGAACATGGCGAGAGACGGATAGTAGACGACAAAGAAGAGGTTGTCGAACCTGCCGTTTACGACTATATGGGCCGTGATCAACCAAATGTCCACCGCGCTCATGACCAACATCCAGCGCCATGTCACTGGCCTGTTTGTTAGAAGTCGGTGGTGCAAAAAGCCGTTGGTAGCAGCCAACACGACGTTGAAATATACGTACCAGATGTCGCCCGGATACCAAAGATCTGGACGGCGCGCGAGCATGACGGCACCGACGAGCCAGATGAACCAGCGACCCCAGACGGAGACCCGCATCGCGTGTAGCACCACGTCCGGGACGCCCCGGGAAACCGGCAGCATGAGTTTCCCAATCGCGCTGATACGAGCATTCAACGCGCGCGGATGCCAGTTCCAGGTTCCCATGTTCGGTCTAGGTTGGTGCTCTCTGATCTGTCGCCTCCACAGACAGCGGATATGAACGGAATTTTCAGCATCTCAAAAATTACCTCAAAAGAGCCGCAAGAGCGAGAGGCATATGTACCCACATGAGGTATCAGAACGCCGTCCTTTGAATGATGAAAACGCATAGTTAGAGTTTTTGATTTCATCTTGCGCGTTTCAGGTTGACATCGGATCATTTCGTGTCACGTTTCGAGACGCAATTGACGATGGCCTTGCGTACTGTTATACGGCGCTCAACCCAAAAGCGATGGTTGACATGCGAATCATCGTAGACCCCGTGGGTTTTGTGTTAGGCGCGCCGCATCAAATTATGGCCTCCTAAAACGGTGCTGATGACAGCGACAAACCGCGGTCGAAGTACTTCCCGTGGAATGAAGATCTGCACCTGTATGTCAGCAATTGCCGCGATCCGTCAACGCCTTTTTTGGGTGCTTGGAAACCAATATGATCCGCTCGTCAAACTCAATGAATCTCTATCAATCGCTGTGTCTCGCAGTCGCCACGGTCGCGCTGGCGATCGCAGCCATGCTGTCCCCCAACCTCCTCGCCGCCCAGACCGACCTCCCGCTAACTCCACCCAATGCACCTACGATCACGGCTGTCACACCTCAAGTGCACTCGCTCGACGTCTTCTGGGAACCGCCAGCAGTCGACGCCAACAACGCCCCGACTCACTACATAGTCGACTGGCATCCCGGATACCAATCGAATCCGATCGCCTACCCATACGTTGCGAATTCGCTCCGCATACCGAACCTCGTCGCCGGCACGACCTACACCTTGCGGATCATCGCGGTCAACGACGCCGGAAAATCCTACTCCGCACCCGTCGAGGGCGTCCCGATATCAGGCCCGGCGGTCACATTCGCTCAAGTCGACGAATCGACCATCGACCAGACGACCGCAGACGTCAACGTGACCCTCGAAAACCCGGATTCTCAAAGCCTCACCGTCTATCTGCGTCACCGCACCGCACCCGAATCTGAGACCGATTTCGTCCCGTGGATCGACGCGGCCGCGACCACCACCACAGGCGCCACGGTAGCTTTCTCTCTGACCGGCCTCACCCCGAGCTCGCTTTACGAGGTCCAGGCGACCTTGGACCAGTTCTTTCATCAGGGCGTCGCCGAAGACGGCTTCTTCACCCCCGGCCCGCCAGAAAAACCGAACTTGACGTTGGTGCCCGGCGACGGAACGCTCACCGCCCAGTGGTCCGTCTTTTTGTACGGCGGTAGCGTCCAGAGCTACCTGCTGGAGTGGAAACGAAGTTCGGAAGTTGCCTTCACCAACAGCGTCAACCCCGCAGTCTCCGACTCCACTTTCGAGATCACAAGTTTGACGAACGGCGAGCAGTACGACGCGCGGCTGACCGTAGTAACCGACTTAGGCTCAGCCACGTCCGACGTGGTCTCCGTTGTCCCGGCGATGAAACCAGTCGTCTCCAAGATCGAACTCGTAGAACTCATCGATAACCGATCTATCGAGGCGTACACCTCGATAAATCTACACACCGCTGCGGAGTCCACGACAATATTGGTCAGGATCTTGGTGAGATTCGGGCCGCCGAGCGGGCCATATGCGTTTCCTGTGCCACTGGACGAACCCACCAACACTCGAACTTCGCGCACCTTGCTCGATTCGAGCGGAGAATACGTCTTCCAGGCCGTGCTGGTTCAAGGGGACGAGGAGCCGAATTGGGACGAGAGCCCTCAGCTAATGGTGAGGACCGAACCGGGTACACCTTGGGCGACTGATCCGGCGAAGCTCGTTCACGGCGACGGTGAAATCACGGTCGAGTGGGAAAAACCCTCATACGACGGCGGGGCACCTATCACCGCTTACTCTGTATTTTGGCGGGTCGCTTCGCAGAGCGTCGATGCCTCGCGCAACGCGCGCGTGGGTCCCAACTCTAGAACCTATACCATCACCGGTTTGCAAAACGGCGTCGATTACCGCGTCGTCGTTCAACCGTTCAACGAAAGCGGCGGCTCCGTCACAGTGCGCTCCAATCGAATCACGCCCAGCACCGTCCCGCAATCCGCCCCGACCGAAATCAACGCCACGACATGCAGCCGTTGGGTTGTTGTCGGCTGGGTCGACGCGATGCAATCTGGCGGCTCGCCAATTACCGACTACATCGTCCAATGGAGATCTGGCGATCAAGAGTACGGCGCTGCAGAACGCAAGAAAAGCGTAGGAGGGCGTTTTTCGAACACCGCCGTCCAGGGGTTGGACACCGGCACAAAATACTGGCTCAGGGTTCGTGCTGTGAACATGAACGGCCCGGCATATCGACTCGTCACCAATCCCGTCGACGGCACCATCAAAACTGTCCCGATCTGGTCCGAAGAGTTTACCGTTGTCCCTCGAGACGGCATCTGCATAATCGGTGCCCGTTTTGGCAACATCTTGGCGGACAGCATTCCGATGGAAGCTCGATTTCTCGATGTTGATGAGGCGACCGACGTCTTCGTCCGCCACCGAGAACGCGGCGCTTCGAGGTGGCTCCAAACCCAGCATCGCGAAGCTCAACCAGGGCAGACTTCCCTCAAATTCGATCTGATCGGTCTCAAACCCGATACGCATTACGATATTGAAATCTCCTCTGAGAGATCTTTCCCGCGCCACGACGTGTGGAAAACCAGTGCCCGGACTCTCCCAGCACCCGACTCCGTCTTCTCCTTCGGCGCAAGAGCGCGCATCCTCAGGATCGAGCCCGCAATCAGCGCAGTGAGCGTCAGCTCCGGCGATACCATCGATCTAGCCGTGAACATCTTCGGTCGCCAAAACATCCTTGAAAACGAACTCGCAGACCCTTCACCTGACGAAGGCGGACCCGCGTTCGTTTGGCAGAGCTCACCGGCCATAACATTCGTCGAAACCGATGTCGGTGCCGACCGCCTAAACGGCGTCGCCGACGACCGCGAGGTCCGCATCACGGCGCCCGACACTCCGGGCACGTACGACATCACGGTCGATTTCGCAAACCCCAACATGTGCCTGGGCACTCGCCCAGACGAGACCGAATCGGAGCGCGACGCGCGATGCTCCGCGACTTTCCAGTTAACGGTGAGACAATCATCGGTCATTAACCTGTTCGAACCACCGCCGGTCAACCCGGCGGGAGCGGTCCCCGAGACGCTGACCGACGCAGCTGGCAGGGCGTACGCGGTCTTCACGCCAGTGGAGGGCGGGTTGTTCACAGGTGAGGGGACCGAGTTTTCGGCGGGACCGGGTGTGGTTGAGAGCAACGAGTTGATAGGCGTCAGCGTCAAAAGAGTCGGCGAAGCATCCAACGCTGGGCAGACTCACCACCGATACACACTCGCCGGTCATCGATACACCGTAGACGTCGTCGACGCCGACGGCGTCCCTGTGTCCCACTACCTCCTCAACCAAGCCGCGACTATCTGCCTGCCGCTGCCAGTCGAAATCCGATCACGAATCGACAATCTGGTGATCATCGCCGCCGACACAGCCGGCTCACCAACGCTGCTCACCACCAACGCCCGCATCACACCAACCGGCGTCCTTGCCTGCGGCCACATATCCCAGCTGCCTGCCACCGTCGCGGTCGGCGCTTTAGGATCTCCGCAACCGATGCCAACCGCAACCCTCGAACCTCCCGCCGAAAACCTCCCCGAAACGGGCGCTGTAACCGTCGAACCACTCGCGGTCGCCTTGGCACTGATCCTCGGCGCATCCCTAGTCGCAGCGTCCGTGTCCGGCGTACTCATCGCCGCTAGAATAGGCCCGCAACGCTGATGCCAGAAGCCTCATAGGAAGGGGCTGGCACGCATCTCGCCGAGAGGATTAAAACCGACCCGCGGTCACGCCGTGCCAGACGAGGCCGCGCCGCCTATCCCCGGGGACGGGAGGCGCGCCTCCTCATGAAGCCTCCCATCGGGCCGAGCAGCAACGCACCAGCGAAGATCACCGCTGCACCAGCGAGCGCCAGCCACAAAGCCCGGGCCGGAACGAGCGAGACGCTGCCAGTGGAAATCGGAGTTGGGCCTCAACGCCGACCTGCGAGGATCGATCCCCGACCTGCTGACTGGACTGTTGCTGGTCCGTACCGGATGCTTCCCTGCGAAAGTCAACCTCCGACTGAACAGTGCGGCTGAACTCGACGCTGTCGGGTTCGCCGACCCGGACGGAATCGGCGAATGCAGAGTCGTGGAAGTCAAGAAACAGTCGCCCAATGTGAAATACAAGCCGCTGGACGTGCCAACGGTTTCCGCTCCATCGCACGTTTTTCAGGAGAACATGAGAGAGCGAGTCAATCAACACCACCTCCTAGTACCTTTTTCCAATGGTACCGGGAACCAAAAGTGCGCACCTATAGGTGGCGCTCGTGAACACAACCCGCAAAAACGACGGAGACATCAAAGCGTTGTTTGAAGCGGACGAATCTTGGTCCCCCTGATTCAGATCTGACGCCATCAGCGACATTTTGAACGACACCCATGAATTCTGTGTGAACTGGCAACATCACACCGAGACTGAGCTCCGAGCCGCCCAGGGTCAACGGGAAAATATCTCAGGACCGACCGCGACGACACCACACGCGACAACCTCAACGCCTTGCCGGATTGCTGAACAATCCTCGCCGGAGCCGTCCACCTCAACGCGACGGCGCCGGCGAAACCCCATCCACTCGTCAGACTCGCTAGATGGCGCATGGTGTTACCCTGAGTGCCTTGGCAACCGCCATCACGGAACCACCGACGACAGCGAATATTGACGAGAGGCCGAATTGAAAGACGACATTACCCACGACGACATCCTAGACATGGACGAAGAGGAGATCGACGATTGCATCGCCGAACTACCCATCGACGACCCGCTAATGGGTTTCGCCTTGAAACAGCGAGATTACATGGCTACCCGCCGACACGAGAACGTTGCCGCAGTCAGTTCTGCCGTCAGCGTCGTCACTCTATTTGTCTTGGTCTCGACCCAGTTCGCCGAAAGCTACCAAATCTCCGCCGCCGTGGCCAACTGGTCTTTACTGATCGTTGTCTTGATCGCCGCGGCCGCTTACTTCGCCGTGCTTTTCGGCATGCGTATGGTTCGCACGCTCTACCACCGTCTAAACGCCAAGCTCCGAAGTCCCGATCAGTAATCCTCACCGGCCCTTCCGCGCACTGCAGCACCGCAACCGTAGGGATCGTTCGTGAACGACCCAGCCCACCACTAGGCCGACTTTGGCATAGGCATAAAGCCCTTCTCAACCCCACGCCAGGACTGTCGGATCGGCTGGGCGCCGTGCCTTAGGCGATGTTTCCGCCATGTCTAGAATATCCGGCAAAAGATCGCCTCAGTGTGTACGAACGAGGTAACGACGTTTGCCGAATCTGCCTGACGAATTTCACCAGAGACTGAACATCGGCAGTCTAAATGGTCACGCTGGAACACGTCTCTCCTAAAGCGCTGGGCGGTCAACCTAGATGTCTCACTTGCGGGAACTGCAACCGTAAGGCTGGCCAGAGGGTCGATCGAGTCGCGGCAATGGCAGTGCGCGATCTTTTCGGTGTAACGGTGGACATTCTTAGGAACCGCGATACATTCATGATTTGTAGTGACGGGAAGGCACTAACTCGGCCTTTCGCTGGATTCTCGCATCTAGATATCCTAAATTTGGAGAAATCTGCCGATCGAGGATTCACGACGAGTATCGCGATCTCCGACAATAGGGCCGTCGTCGCTTCGGAAATTGCGGGGCCAGACAGCGTGATTTCGTTACCCTAACTTGGGTGACGGCCAGAAATGCCGACCATCAGAACAGTTAACTAACCTTGCCGGCGCGAGGCACGACCTGCGGGTCTCGGGCCGGTTGAAATACGTCGTCGTAAAGGAGTTGTAGATGGAACTGCACCGAAATGCGATTCAGGAGGTTACGCGGAGGGACGTAATCGACTTACTCGTACTGCGGGACGCGCCCTTCCATGGGCGACTGGATTACATGGATTTTCTAAAACGTGTCTGGCCTCTCGATGAAATGCCCTCGGAAGATCGCCGTTTCAGGACTGCCACTCGCGATATTGCGACGCACATGGGTTTTGGTGATTGGGATGATTCGCACCTCCTGTTGGAGCGACTGAATCTATCCGACGGCCCCGCCGACGAATTTTTGGCGTTCCTTGAAGTGGTCGTTCACCCGATGGCAGTGTCTGACGAAGCTGAGGCGCGTGGCCTAGTCGCCGACATTAACGGCTTAATCGAACGAGATGGTTTTCACCTAGTCGAGACTGATCGAATATCCGGCAAAGCGGTTTACAGCGCTAAGCCCGTCAGTTTCGTCCGTGCGGTTCCTGAACCTACGGCGTGGGAAAAAGTGGACCGGCAGGTCGCGGAGATGCGCAACCAACTGGCTCGCGCCACGTCAGAGGAAGGACATCAAACGGTCGGTCACCTTGGTCGAGAGGTGATGATCTCGCTCGCTCAAGCGGTTATTGATCCCACCGAGGCCGTCAGCGCTGACGGCAAGGCGCCAAGCAAGACCGACGCGGCCCGGTTACTCGACGCCTACATCGGGACGAGACTTTCTGGTGGAGGGAACGAGGCCCTTCGGAGAGCGGTACGCGGGGTTGTCAATGCTACGAGCGCGGTTCTACATGATCGAAGTGCGACGGCGAAAGATGCTTCGCTCATAGCGGAGCTCGTCTCTACCTCGGTTCAGTTGATGCACATACTCGCAAAGATGCCACCGTAGCCACACGCGCTCCGATGACCTGCTGCAACTTGGTCGAGATCAAAGGATTAACGGGTCGCTCCGCCCAAATGTGGATGCTGGCGCGCCGTTCGTTCAACGCAGATCCGCAGGAAACCATCTAGAATCGTCGATCGGGCCGAGAAAAATCAAAGTGGAATCGCCATTTCGAAAACGGTTCTGCCTACCGTCAACTTAGGCCCACCAGGTTTGATTGAATCAAGAACCTTTCAGATCGGGTTCACCCCGGCACTTTAAACCTGCCCTTTTCCGTCGTCACGCTGACACGGCGAATTCACCGGTAGGGCGAGGGTCAATACACCATGATGATCTGTGATCCAGTTGCCATTCGGTTGCCGTTATAATTTTGTCGGTCCAATTTGCACTAGCTGAGTAGGTAAGAGATGCGTCTTATTTCATGGAACGTCAACGGCATCAGGGCAGTTCATAAGAAGGGTTTCCTCGACTGGTTCGAGTCTGAACAGCCCGACGTGCTCTGCGTTCAGGAGACGAAGGCCCACGAGGCCCAACTCCCGAAAGCCCTGAAACAGGTCGAGGGCTACTCGTCTTGGTTCACCACCCCGGAACGCAAGGGCTATAGCGGCGTCGGCCTGTACACCCGCGAATCCAACGCTCCCCGCAGCGTTACCTTTGGCCTCGGCGTCGAGCGCTTCGACAGTGAGGGTCGTACCATCGTCGCTGACTTCGACGATTTCGTGTTCCTCGGCATCTATTTCCCCAACGGCAAACGCTCCGCCGAACGCCTCCAGTACAAGATGGAGTTCTACGACGCCTTTTTGGACTACGTCGACAACCTGCGTCAACAAGGCCGCAACGTGGTGGTCTGCGGCGATGTCAACACCGCCCACAAGGAAATCGACTTGGCGCGCCCCAAGGAGAACAGGAAAATTTCGGGATTCCTGCCGGAGGAACGTGCCTGGATGGACACTTTCTTCGAGCACGGCTATGTGGACACCTTCCGGCAGTTCAACCAAGAGCCGGAAAACTACACATGGTGGAACGTAATGACCCGCGCCCGGGATCGCAACGTAGGCTGGCGCATCGACTACTTCTTCACTGACACCGACTTCGCCTCCAACCTCACCAACGCATTTATTCTGACTGATGTGATGGGCTCCGACCATTGCCCGGTCGGCATCGAAATCGCTTGAATATCATAACGAGCGTCCTTCTTGGGATGCATCGGATGCGGTTTTGAAGTCGCTGGGCGCGTGACAGATGGCGGATATCTACGAGTGAGTGAGTAACCTTCGTCATTCTCGCGTATGCGAGAATCCTGAGGGGCAGAAGTACCATTGAAGTAGCGGGTGAGCGGCGGAATGGCAGACGCGCATGCCTTGGGAACATGTGGCTGCGGCCGTGCGGGTTTGAATTCTGCCTACCCCACCATGACGCGCTGGATTCGTTGCATACTGCACTTGCGGCGGCGATCTATATTGGGGGTGGGGTGCCAAGAACAACGTCGGAGAGAGTGCCTAGGTGGACTTCGTTGCCGGCTGACGACTAAAGAACACCGGCTCGCTCCTGCGGCCCGACGGGGCGTTGACTGTTAGGCGGCAAGTTTCAGAGGTCCGGGCCAAATCCTTCGACTATCCGGCTAGACCCGATAGCAACGATCAAGATAGGCGACGGGATACTGAGGCTCAGTCGTATTCCACTGCCAACTGCGGGGTGGTTGGTAACGCTTGGCAGGTCAGGATGACGCCCCTTGCAATCTCAGCGTCTGTGAGCGCCATACGCGCACGTAGATGGACTTTGCCGCTGCGCAGACGGGCACGGCACGCTCCGCACACTCCAGACTCGCACGAGTAGGGTGGTGTCTCGCCTGACGCGCGGACAGCATTGAGTACCGTCTGCCCGGCGAATATCGGGATTGTCAGCGCGGTTCCCCTGATCCGTACCGATGCGGTGGCGTCAACACCGGCTACCGAGTCGTCGGGCGGTTCCGACGTGCCATAGCTCTCGGTATGGATGCGGACATCCGGCACGTCTAGATCGCGCAGACCAGAGCGAACCGCGTGGTTCATTCCGCCCGGACCGCAGATGTAGTACTGCGCGTCTTGGGCGTACGGCGGATGCTCGTTGATGAAGTCGGCGATAGCTGTTGCGTCGATACGCCCACGTCGCCAGTAAGAGAAGGACGATAGCCAAGACGGCGAGGAGAGGACGTGCCGCACGGACAGCCGACCCTCGGCCTGCTTCTCCAAGTCGGTTAATGCTTCCCGGAAAACTATAGAGTCGACGTTTGCATTGCCGTAGACGAGATGAGCGACTGAGTAGGGTTCCGCGGCTATGATGGTGCGGATCATCGCGTATAGCGGAGTGATGCCGCTACCGGCGCCGAAGAAGTAATAGGTTCGCCTACCCTTAGGATCCGGTTCCAGGCAGAAGCCACCAAATGGCGGCATCACTTCAACAGGGTCCCCGGCGGTGATGTGGTCATTGATGTGATTGGACACCAGCCCATCTTTGACTCGCTTGACGGTGATGCGCGGCGGCTCTCCATACACCGGCGTCTCAGAAATGGAGTAGGAACGACGGACTTCGGCACCTTCAATCCAAAAGCGAAGAGTCAGGTGCTGCCCAGCCTGCCATCGGAACGTATCCGACAGCTCCATCGGCACGGCGAAGCGCACGGAGGTTGCCCACTTGGTTTCAGCACAAGTATCCAGAACACTGAGTTGGTGGAATCCGTCACTCACGACCTTAGCGAAACAAACTCCCCATGCGAAAACCCGCGACGATCTGCGTTACCCGCTCTCCACCCAAGCCTTAACGAGTTCCTGGTGTCCGCGTACTCCATCTTCACCGCTGACCGACGAAGGTCCGTGCTCGAAGTAGGGGCTTTTCAGAGACCGATGCTGTTGCTCGCAAGCATATATGTCTTCCGCCGTGAAGTCTCCGGATGCCATAGGATCATCATCATCGCCCTCATACTTGCCGCTGACCCGTTTAGACCAGAACCCATGGGAACGGGAAGCCTGTCGAATGAATTCCCAAGAGGACGCTTTGGCCACCCGGGTGCGAATCGCGACGCGAGTGAGATCGGGAGCCAATGGTGTTATATGGAATAGGCTCCATGAATTTTCGTTTTCGGCTAGACCGATGCCCGGGAAAAGCATCGGCACCCAAGCTCCCGCCTGCTCGATAGGAACGACGAGGGGGTAGGGCGTATTCTTCTCAATGTCTTCTGCATAATCTGCAGATAGCGGCTCCCAGAAGGCGTAATGAGGGCCGACAAACTCGGCCTCGATGCGGGAATGGTCGTACATTCCCAGAGTGCCGGAGTGAAGATGGGCCAAGTGGTAGCCATCGATGTAGTTTTCCACTACGATTTTCCAATTGGCACGGACATCATATTCTGTGCGGCCCTTTTGATACTCCACCAGTTCTTCGACCTTGTGAGGACCGAGGAACGGTTCCACATCGCCGAACCACTCCATGATCGAGCCGGCGTTCTCGTCAGGATGTACCCACAGCATCCCTCGCCACAGATCGGTTGATGCCCTCCTCAACGTGAGGTTAGACAGGTCCAGGTCAGGGAATTCCTGTTCCTTAGCCGGGACGGAGATCAGGCAACCTTCCAAGTCGTAAGTCCAGTCGTGATAGGGACATACGATGGCGCGCTGAGTCTGCCCCACGGCGCGCAGAAGCTGGGTTCCGCGATGCCGGCAGATGTTGTGAAAGGCGCGCAATCGTCGATCACGACCCATCACTATGAAGATGTTGTTCAGACCCGCCTGCACCGAGATGTATTGCCCGGGCTCCGAGATGTCCTCGGCGAAGCCGGCGAAAGCCCAGGTACGGGAAAAGATGCGTTTCTGCTCCCGGTCAAACCACTCTTGCGAAGTGTAGGCCGACACGGGCAGGATGGGCATTCCGCGGCGATCATCCATGATCGGATCCTGAGTACTAATAATGCTAGGCGAAGAAGTCGGGGATAACCAGGTCGAACAAAATAGCAGCTATCGAAAGGATTATCCATGAGATGCTGATGAACCAGAACAAAACAGGATTTTCGTCACGGTATACGATCTGAACCACGAATGCCTGGCGCGCTACGATGCCGGCAATAGCCCAATAGAGGAAGAAGAGCCCCCACACCCAGTACCATCCCATGACCGTGGCCCCCAGCAGGACGGCCAGAGCTAAAATTGTGGGCAATTTGGAGTTAGTGAACCAGTTCATATAGTACGGATTCTCCGAGCATCTCGTCCTGTCACGACGCGGTAGTCTCGAGCGAACACCGATTGTAGCACAGTGAAAAATCGCGGGAAGGCGCCTAACCCGTGAGGACTTAGAAAATCGTAGTGACAGTTACTGACCTATTCTCCACTCCCAGACCGTCCGATTCCCCATGAATGCCGTAGGAGCCTTACGTCAAGAAAGCGAGGTTGCCATCTTCGAAGATGACCTCGGTTCCGGCATGCAACTGGATTCTTCGGAGGCGAGAAATACCACGCCGCAACCCTTGTCCTAACGACCCTACCAAAACGCGAGCCCGCAAAACGGCAATGACATCCGCGGTTTGATGCCCCGCACCTCTAACACCTACCCGCGTATGATGACGAAGGGCACGATCCGGGCACTGCGACCGGCCTTCCCTACTGCAGAGCCGGCGATATGCGCGTCAACGAACACATACGATACGAGGCGGACGACAAGCTGTGAAGAGACTAAGATCCCTGGTGGCTAAGTTATCGAATGCCGCAAGTGATGTGTTGACTAATGAATGATTAGTCAAATAGACTATTGGTATGACTAAACGCCTACAGGTCCTTTTGGATGAGGAAGAGTACCAAGAGATCCAAGGAGTTGCGCGCCGGCAGCGGCTAACCCTTGCTGAGTGGGTCAGGCAGGCCCTCCGCAGGGCGCGGAGCGACGCCCCAGGGACAGTAGATTCCAAGTTGCGCGTTATCACCGCAGCGTCTCGGCACTCGTTTCCAACTGCCGACATAGAAGTCATGCTTCGGGAGATCGAACCCGATCAAAACGTCACGTGATCTTCATCGACTCCAATGTGCCGATGTACCTCGTGGGAGCCGCGCACCCGAACAAGGATAAGGCAATTACCGCGTTAACTGAACTAGTGCGGGCAGGGGAGCGATTCATCACTGATGTCGAGGTCTACCAAGAGATACTCCACCGGTACACGGCGATAAATCGGCCAGACGCTATTGATTTCGCATTCGAGAGCATGGACGGTTTGGTTGATGAGATTCTGAACTTCGGCATGTCGGAGATACGCGCCGCAAGAGCGTTGCTCGGCTCGGTAGAGGGCATCTCTGCCAGGGATGCGCTGCATGTGGCAGTCATGCAGAAGGCCGGTGCCAGCCGCATTTTGACGTTCGACACCGGCTTCGACGCCTTCCCCGACATTGAACGTTTGGGTTGACTCGAGGCGCGTTCCGCGTACTACGCCGTAACCGCACTCACCTCTGAAACGCGGTCTCACGGCACTTATCACATCCATCCGCGTATGATGTCGAAAGGTTTGTTCCGACCATTTCCGTCGGCAAATGCGACCATATATCCGCCAACATGCGCGTCAACGAACACATACGACACGAGCCGGACGACAAGCCTCCTCCTCTCATAACACTGAGCATCGCGTCTCAGGGCGTTGTGATCGCACTGTCAAACACGGCCACTCTTGTGACGATATTCGTCTTGGCGTCAGGCGGTAACGAAGGATACCTGTCATGGGCAGTTTTCGCCTCGCTGATAATCGCCGGTGCAATCACTGCTCTTCAAGCTGCCAAATGGGGACGAATGGCACCGGGTTACATACTCTTGATGGGTCCCGCGGCCCCCTTCATGGCCGTATGCGTATTGGCCGTCACACAAGGCGGTTTCGCGCTAATGTCGAGCCTGATTGTCGCCGCATCACTCGTCCAGTTCGCGCTGGCATTCTGGCTCGCACAACTGCGAAGGGTCATCACCCCCGTCGTCTCCGGCGTCGCCTTCATGCTCATAGCAGCATCCGCCATGCCCATAGCCATCGCCAGACTCGAAAACGTCCCCGCAGGCGTCTCGCCCATCGCCGGACCAGCGGTCGGAGCCGCCGCACTTATAGCGGCCACGATTCTGATGCTCCGAGCTTCCGGGATCGTGCGGCTTTTCGCAATCCCCATAACTATCATCGCCGGATGCATCGCCGCGATCCCGCTTGGTGTGTACGACTTTCGACCAGCGATCGACGCACCGTGGTTCGGACTTCCACAGTTCTCTGCGTGGCCCGGTTTCGCCCCCATCTTGGATCAAGATTTCATATCACTTCTAATAGTCTTCCTCATCGTCAGCGCAGTAGTGGGCATCAAGGCGAGCAATGAGGGATCGGTGATTCAGCAAGTCTCATGGCGCAGACCACGGGCGGTTGATTTCCGCAGTGTGCAGGGCACCTTGAACGTAAGCGGTGTGGGCGTACTGCTCTCCGGCATCGCGGGTACGCTCCCACCGCTCATCTATCTGCCATCCACGATCGCCCTAATCGATTTCACCGGCGTTGCCGCCCGGCGCGCGGCGTATGTCATGGGAGCAATGCTCATCGTCCTTGCGCTCCTGCCCAAGATCGTCGCTGTTTTGCTGACGATCCCGCGACCGGTCACTGGCGCAATCCTGATGGTCGTGATGGGACTGCTCTTCGTGGAGGGAATCCGCACCGTTTTGCAAGACGGATTCAGCCAGCAGAAGGCCATCATTGTCGGGGTGTCACTCTCCATCGGCGTCGGATTGCAGACGCACAACATCCTCATCGAACCTCTCGGCAGTCCATGGGGTGTGGCGTTCGGAAACAGCGTCGTCGTCGGCATCCTCGCCGCAGTCTTGATGTCGATGGTTCTCGAAGTCACGTCTTCCCGTCGTCGGAGACTTGAGACGGAACTCGACATCTCAGTCCTGCCGGATATCCAAGAGTTCCTGCGCAGACTAGCATCCAATGTGCGATGGAGCCAAGATTCAATAGACCGACTCTTATCCGCCGGCGAAGAGACTCTGTCCACCATGTTGGAGCTATGCGACGATTACGAAGTGGATCAGACGCCGCGCTTGGTTGTTATCGCACGCCCGTCGGCACGTACTATGGAGATTGAGTTTCTGGCGGTGTTTTCCGAGGAGAACATCGAAGATCGCATCTCTTACATGAGTGAGCAAGCTGAGGCACCGGATGTGAGCGAACTCTCATTCCGACTCCTTCGCCACTATGCCTCTTCGGTGCGGCACCGAAAATATCATGGAATCGACATCGTCACGGTGCAGGTCGATGCATGATGGCATCCGTGATGATCCTCAGGAACTAACATCCCTCAGGACACATCGAGGTTCGGGAACACAACCATAAGAAAGGTGTTGAAATGGCTGGATATCTGATCGCAGAACTTAACGTCACGGACCAAGATCTGTTCGCTGAATTCGCTGTCAAGATCGTTGAACTCGTCAAGGCCTACGATGGCAGGTATCTGGTGCGTGGCGGCGAAACTGAAGTCATCGAGGGAGACTGGGATCCTCAACGCGTAGTCGTCATTAAGTTCGACAGTTTCGAACGTGTTCAGGAGTTCGTCCATTCACAGGAATACAAAGAACTCGCCGAGATTCGCTCGAACAGCAGCACCTCAAGCACCATAATCGTCGACGGGGTGTAGTTCCCACTTCGACGTTTGACTGATACGGGCGGGTCGTCCGTGCTTCGGAATTTCGGTCAGGATCAGACAGCCGTCTCAACTAGCGGTTCAATGTTGCTGAAGTCGGTTGTGCTGCGCGCCACATCGATGTCGTACGTGCGCTGGAGGTTTAGCCAGTAGTCGGGGGTTGTTCCTAGGGCGCGGCCTATGCGGAGCGCGGAGTCGGCGGTGATCGACCTGCGGCGTTTGATGATGGCGTTTATGCGGATTGGCGGGACGCCTATGGTTTTGGCTAGGCGGTACTGGGAAATTCCGAGTTCTTCGATGATTTCTTGCAGATGCTCGCCGGGATGGATCGGTTCAGGAGTGTTCATTGTGGTGCCTCTTTCAGTGGTAGTCAACGACTTCGATTTCCATTGCGCCTTGGTCAGTCCATATAAAACAGACTCGCCACTGGTTGTTGATGCGAATGCTGTGCTGCTAAGCTCGGTCTCCGCGTAACGCTTCGAGACGGTGCGACGGCGGCACTCGTAGATCGGATAACGCCATTGCCGCAACTACTCGCTGTAACCACATTCGGGCTCTGCGTTGGATGTCGGGTGGTAGGCGGCGAACCGTAGTACCTTCGAATACTTGCCTAGCCGCATCGTGTCGGAATCGATTCACATCTCCTTATGATAACGAAATGCGTTAATAACGTCAAGGATACTGGCGCGTTCTGCGTCTGATCGCACTAACGAGCTACTGACTTGTGGTTCTATGTGCTCTTGATCATCGTTCTACCGCTCTACCGCACGGATTAAAACGACTTGATCTCCACACCCGCCGCCTCCTCTTGCAAGTGATAAATCACGTGGGTGTCCATGTCTCCCCAGCCACGGTTGCCGCATTGGATGGCGATCTGCTCCACTATGTTGGCTACGGGCATGGGGACGTTCAGTTCGCGGGCAAGTTCGTTGGCTAGGGAGATGTCTTTTCGTGCGAGCGCTTGGCGGAATGAAGGTGGGGAGTATTTGCCGAGGAATACGGTGCGCTCTAAGCCTTCCTTTTGAGTGCCGAGTATGTGCCGGCTGCCAGCCTCCATCAGGGCATCTAGGTCTAGTCCGGCCTTAATTCCCAGGGTGAGACCTTCTGCTACTACCTGTCTGACGGCCAATGTGATCATATTGTTTACGAGCTTGCAGGTACTGCCCATGCCGAGCTCGCCTTGGTAGACGATCTTGTCGGCGAAGGATTCGAACAAAGGGAGGAGCTGTTCGTAGACGTCCTTATCGCCGCTGGGCATGACGATGACTTCGCGGACCGCGGCATCGGCAGGGCTTGCGAGCACCGGGGCGTCTAGTACGTGGGCTCCTCTTTGCTTGAATGCCTTGTCAATTTCGCGGATTAAGGATGGGCGGCTGGTAGAGAGGTCGATGTATACGTTGCCCGGGCTCACTCCGTTCAGGATTCCGTCGCGACCCAGGGCGATCTCCTCCACCTCAGGTGGTCCCGGAACAGAGGTCATGATCACGTCGCTGACTTCGGCGACCTCGCTTGGGGACATCGCCAATCGGGCGCCACCTTCGAGCAGAGCGCGGGTAGCACCTTCGCGGACGTCGTAGACGGTCATTGGGAAACCTGCCCGTTGGATATTCAGCGCCATCGGGGTGCCTAGGTTGCCGAGTCCTATGAAGCCTACGGTTTGCATGGTGGTTTTCCCTCTGACTAGTGGTTGCGTATTTGGCGCTTCTGCGGTCGGCAGTAATCCTGCCACCCACAGGTTTTAGATTTCCCGCGCCGCCTGCGCTCGCGCGCGACGCGACAATATAGGGGTAGTCGTGCTAAATTTATAGTCGAAGCAGTTGCTTTTCGTTGCTGCTGGACACCGTGTACTTGCGAGGGCTTCAATGACCACCGCTGTAATGACAGAAACCGACACTGCTCTAATGGCCCACCTTTTGCGCAGGGCAGGATTTGGAGCGACGCGAGACCAGATCGACGAATACGTCGCCAAGGGCTACGACGAAACGGTCGAAGAGCTGCTCCATCCGGAATACTCGGAACCTGAAGACCAGGACTTGCTGGACCGCTACTTCATCGCTTCTGTGGAGGCAAGATCGGTAGGTCACGCCGATCCGCAGTGGGCTTGGCGCATGGCGACCACCAACAAACATCTCGAAGAGAAGATCGCCTTATTCTGGCACGGTTTGCTGGCGGTGGGCGGCATCAAGCTCGACCACGGGATGGAGATGCTCACGGAGATCGATCTATTCCGGCGCTACGGGCTAGGCAAGTTCGGCGATCTCTTGCTTGAAATATCACGCAACCCGGGAATGATGTACTGGCTGGACAACCAGAACAGCCACAAGGACGCGCCGAACGAAAACTACGGTCGAGAACTGCTGGAACTGTTTTCGATGGGCATCGACGAGATGGGGGAGGGCGCGTACACGGAAGACGATGTCAAGGCCGCGGCCCGAGCCTTCACCGGCTGGGCTTCTAAGCCGACAATGCCGCCATTCTTCCTCGGTCCGTTCCCGATGGAGTTCCAGTTCGATCCTAACGATCACGACGATGGTGAAAAGGAATTCCTCGGCGAAGTCGGTAACTGGAACGGCGAGGACATTGTAGAGATTACCGTCCGTCAGCGGGCAACTGCGGAGTTCATCTCCAGAAGGCTTTATCAGTTCTTCGTAGCCGACGAAGCGGACGAGGATGAGGTCCAACGGCTCGCCGATGTGTTCGAAGAGAATGATGGCGAGATACGCGCCGTGCTCCGGGCGATCTTCAAGTCGGACCACTTCAAGTCTGAAGCGATCCGCTATCGCAAAGTAAAGAGCCCAACCGAGCTGGTGTTCGGCGTCGCACGATTAACGGATCGATTCGATCTCCCAGACATGGACGCATCTCAGTTGGCGTCTCAGACGATGTTCATGGGGCAATTCCTGCTCAACCCGCCTAGCGTAGAGGGTTGGCACGAAGGCGAAGAGTGGATCGACAGCGGCGCACTGGTCGAGCGGATCAACTTCGCATCGACCGAACTGGAACGCAGAGACGCGCCGGGCATTCAGCGAATGGTGGACCTCGTGCGCGATGCCGGCGGTATGAGTTCCTCGGAGTATGTTGCCGCGTGCCTCGACGCTATGGGCTGCATCGACATCTCTGACCGAACGTTCGGCATTATTGCGGAACACGCATCAAGTCAGATGGAACCCACGAACGAGGATGAAGAGACGGACCGGGCCATTGAGATGTTCCAGTTGATCGCTTCAACACCCGACTACCAGTACTGCTGAAACGCAAAACGGAAACCAAATAGGCAGGAGATACTCCAATGGCAACTAATGGCCACAACGGGAATGGGAGAGCCAAGAATCTGGTCGTCATCCAGCTCTCTGGCGGCAACGACTATCTGAACACGGTCGTGCCTTACCAGGACGGTCTCTACTACGACTATCGTCCGACGATGGGCTTGAGCGGAGACAAAGTGATTCCGGTAGACGACCGGGTCGCGTTCAACTCCCACATGGGCCCGTTCAAAGATCTCTACGATGAGGGCAAGTTGGCGGTTCTGATGGGCATCGGATACCCGGAGCCGAACCGGTCGCACTTCCGCTCGATGGACATCTGGCACACCGCGGAACCGGAGGTGGCGTCCTCTGAGGGTTGGCTCGGCAAGACGACCAAAGCCATCGATCCCGAGGGCAAGAACGCCGTGACGGCCGTTAACTTTGGCCGCGGTCTGCCGAGAGCCCTCGCATACCCAGACGTTTCCGTCGCATCGGTAGGAGCACTCGAATCCTACGGCTTGTACACGGGACTGGCAGGAGCATCGAACCGCGACGCTCTGCTTGACACGGTCAGCCGCATCTACCAACCGATGTCGGACGACGGACTTCCGTCGTTGCGCCTTCTCCAAACCGGGCGCGGCATGCTAGACGGCGCTGACACACTGCGATCAGCCCCAGAGAAGTATTCCTCAACCGTCGAGTACAACGCCGAGAACCCGATCGCGCAGAGCCTCAAGGGCGTCGCGCAGGTTATGTCCGCCGACCTCGGCACGCGCATCTTCTACACCCAGCACGGCAGCTTCGATACGCACACCAACGAGTTGGTTAACCATGCCAAGTTGTGGGACGAAGTGTCGGAGGCGGTGGAGTGCTTCTGGGCGGATCTGAACGAGATGGGCCAGGCGGATGACACGGTGATCTGGATGTTCTCCGAGTTCGGCAGGCGAATCGAGGACAACGGTGCCGGCACCGACCATGGTTCTGGCGGCGTCGCGTTTATGATCGGCAACCCGGTCAACGGTGGGCTCTACGGTGATTATCCGAGCCTGAAGCCTGCCGACCAGCTGGAAGGCGATGTCCACTACAACACAGATTACCGAGACGTCTACGCGACCATCCTCGATGACTTCATGCACGTCGACTCCGAGTGGGTGTTGAATGATAAGTTCAACCGAAAATCGGAGTTGGTAGCGAACTGACGGCGCTCCACAGTACGGAAACACCAAGATGAGCGACTACTCATACAGCCACACTCTGGGGATCGCCTCGTTCGAAGGTCGAGGCTTCATGAACCCTGTGGATGTCCGTTTTTCGAAGGACGGCTACCTTTACGTTTTGAGTCGGTCTAACGCCGGCAACCGCAACGTAAGGGTGAGCGCGGTAACCCTCGAATCCGAATTCATGTTCGAATTCGCCAACTGGGGAACTGATCCGGGGCTGTCGACCCAACCGACCGCTATCGTTGTCGGTGAGGACGAACGCGTCTACCTGACCGACGAGTTCACCCAAACTCTCTCGGTTTTCGAAAAGGACGGAACCTTTTCGCACCGATGGGGAGAAAGCGGTTCCTCGGACGGGCAGTGGAAACGACCGTCGGGCTTGGCTTTCGATTCCGAAGGTCACTTGCACGTCGTAGACCACCTCAACGCCCGAGTGCAGAAGTACACGGTGGACGGGGAGTACATCTCTTCGTTCGGCACTTTTGGTACCGGACCGGGTGAGTTCAACTACCCGTGGGGAATTTCGATCGACGCCGAAGATTGCATCTGGATCGTCGATTGGCGCAACGACCGCGTCCAGCGTTTCACGCCGGACGGCGAGTTTATCTTCGCCTTCGGATCGAGCGGTTCAGGCGACGGTGAGTTTGACCGACCTTCGAGCGTTCACGTCAGCGACGACGGCACGGTGTACGTGTCGGACTGGCGAAACGACCGCGTTCAGATTTTCGATATGGACGGAACGCATCGCGAGACCCTTGTTGGTCACGCTACGTTGTCCCAGTGGTGTCAGGATTTCTTAGACGTAAACCCCGAGCAGGCCAGTTGGCGCGCGAATTCCGGTATGGCCGAACGAGAGAAGCTATTCTGGCGGCCTGCGGGTATCGACACGAATGCCGATGGGCTAGTCTGTATAGCCGACAGTTGTCGCCACCGGGTCCAGATCTACAGCCGCGTCAGGGAACCGGCGCTGGTGTGACCCACTCGTGGTTGGCACGACTGGATTAGGCGGCGATCCAAGCGTTGACTAGATATACCGAGCTTTCTCACCAACTGGGTGTCACGCCCTCCGCCGGGTTGGAGACGCTTCGCCGTTTCGGCCTTAATACGGAGGCGTCGATGTCCGACGACATCAACAGCATGGGCGATTTTTCCGACGTTCTCGTTAGCGCCCACGCGCCGGCTGTGATTGGCGACTTGCGCCTCAACATCGCCTCGACCGATGCCGACTTCCGGGCGACATCGATCCAATTCATTAACGACTACATACGCCTAGCTGCCCAGTACCCCAACGTGAGGCAGATCAATTTGCACTTCGCTCCCAAGCGTTGGCACGACGACGCGCAAACCGTGGGCCGAGACGGGGAGTATGATCTGTTTATCCACGGCGCCCGCGAAATCGCTGCCTTTTGCGAGCGGTACGACCTCGAGCTCGTCCTCGAAAACAATAACTCCTACTGGACTGACGACATCAAGGACGCTCCCCACGAAGAGGTCGACTGGTCAGAGCGCAACGAAAATTTCGGCATGGCACCGGAGGACTGGCATCAGGCCGCCATCGATGTCGATCGCCACAACGTGGGTCTCTGTCTCGACTCCAGCCACGTCGTGACCTACGCTCATCGCTTCCCGGAAGACCAAAGGGAGGAGCGCGTGCTCGCATTCCTCTCTCGGCCTGACCTCATCCGCCACGTCCACTGGAACGACAACTACTTGTACGACTACCGCGGCCGCAAGGACTCGCACGCCGCACTCGACCACGGCACTCTTCCTACGGAGATGCATCGCCGCATCAAGTACCTCGACGCGACTCTGCTAATGGAGCATTTCCACGGCGTCGACATCCTTGAAGGCGAGCTCGCATTCATCGACAGCCTCTAGCGTCCGGCGCCGAGGATGGAGTTGGAGCCCTAGGTGTAGCTGCCATAAAGGGGCTAAGAATGAACGCATCAGGAGTGGTCCGCATAGCCGACAGCTGTCGGCACCGGACTCAGATCTACCGTCTCGCCAGGGAACATGCGCTATTCTGGACCGCTCTATAAAGGCCTCTAAGCTCGAGACCGCGCCAACACCGCCTGCCCAAACGGGGTATCGGCCAATCGCCACTGGCCTGAGAGTTTGCCGCCGTCGATGACGAGTTCGGTCCCGGTCATGTAGCTCGATTCGTCGGAAGCTAGGAAGAGGACGCCGTAGCCGATCTCTTCCGGCGTGCCCATTCGGCCCATAGGCCTGTCGGATGCTTCAGAGTCGCCTATCTGTTGGGTGCCGGAGTGAAGCATCTGGGTGTCGATGGCACCGGGATGGACGGAGTTGCACCGGATGCCGTCTCGGGCGTATTGGATCGCCGTGCATTTTGCCAGCAGGTGGACCGCGGCCTTGGAAGCGTTGTAAGCGGCGGACCACGCTTGACCCACCAGTCCGGCGCCGGACGATATGTTGATGATCGATCCGCCGCCCGCGCGTCTCATGTGCGGGATTACTTCCCTCGTGCCAAGGAACGTGCCCTTGCCATTTACCGCCATCACGTGGTCCCAGTCTTCGACGGTCGTCTCTTCCACCTTGGCGTAGTGTGCCGCGGCCGCACAATTGACCAAGACGTTGATTTTGCCGTATCGGGCGACGACTTCATTAACTCCTTCGGCCCAGTCGTCCTCGCTGACGATGTCGAGCCTTTGTAAGAAAGCATCCCCGCCGGACTCATTGATATCGGCAGCGACTTGCCGACCCTTTTCTTCGTCGATGTCGGCTATGCAGACCTTTGCACCTTCGCCCGCGAAGAGCCTAGCCGAAGCGGCGCCTATCCCGCTCGCGCTGCCGGTAATTATGGCGACTTTGCCTTCGAGTCTCATGGTTTTTGTGCTTCCTTCGTTTGTGTTTTGCTTACGCAGAGTAGTCTATAGGCAAGGGGGCATCACCTGCGTCCTCGATTCGCAAAGGGTGGTAGAGACGGTGGCTACAATACCTAGGTGTAGGTAACTGAGAGAAAGCGAAGTGTAAATCGGAGCCAAAAATGGCTGGTAAGACATCTGAAAAATCGATGACTTTCGAGGAGCGAGTAGCCGCGGCTAAGGCTGCGGGAAAGCCGGTGTTGCTAAGCGGAGGGAATCCTCAGATTGCGAAGGGGGATGGCGATGCGCCGGTGCAGGCGTATATTGCGGCGATGCCGGAGTGGAAGCAGGGGATCGGGCGTTGGATCGATGATCTGATCGTGCGGGAGGTGCCGGATGTGAAGAAGGCGGTCAGGTGGAACTCGCCGTTTTACGGGGTTGAGGGCATGGGATGGTTTGCGAGTATGCATGTGTTCACGCGGCATGTGAAGGTGACGTTTATGAACGGCGGATCGTTGGACCCTTTGCCTCCGCTGGTGGGCAAGAGCCCGGAGGAACGGTGGGTGAACATCCCGGAGGATGGCTGGGATGAGGAGCAGATGGCGCAGTGGGTACGGCAGTCGGCAGCATTGCCGGGATGGGATGGGTTTTGAAGGAGATTAGCGCGGGCTGGCTTAGAGTAGTGCATTTGTAAAGGAGGACTGCAATGGCTTTGCAGTTGGATCACACGATTGTCCCGGCTTACGACAAGGTGAAGTCGGCGAAGTTGATCGCCCGGATCTTCGGGTTGGAGTACCACGGTACATGGGGACATTTCGCGCCGGTCAAGGTGAACGACATCCTGACGTTGGATTTTGACGATTCGGACGACCCGCGCTCTAACCACTACGCGTTTTTAGCTTCGGATGGGGAGTTCGATGCGGTGTTGCAACGCGTCAAGGACGAAGGTATGTCGTTTGGGAGCGGGCCGCGGTCACGCGCGGATGGCAAGATCAACTACTTGCACAATGGTCGAGGGTTTTATTTCGAGTGCGAGAATGGTCACGTTTGGGAGGTCATTACGCACACGTACGTGACGGATTGAGGATTTTGATTCCCGCCTAGACGGGAACGACGGGAAGAGCCGCTGAATGACGGGGTGTTGCGTGTCGTGCATACCCCTGCTCACTTCGCTCGCGTCCCCTTTCGCGACGAAAGGGGACAGGTGATGACAGTCTGCGGATATTGGAGGGATTTGGCGGTGGATTGAGTCCATAATTGGATAGGTGGGATTCGACAACTGCGTTTGACGTGGCTTCATGAGATGGAGGGCGAGATTTGAATAATATGCTGGCCGGCTTCAGTTGGCTGGTCACGGTTCGGCCGTGGTTGACGCTGCTGGCGTTGGTCTTGGTCACGGTCGTCCTAGGGTTCGGTACGAGTTTGCGAGCTCCTCCGCAGGAGACTGCAGAGGCGCTTCCTAAGGGGAGTTCAATCACCAAGGCGCTTACGGCAATCGAGGAGAGTTTCGGGGATTCGGAAGTGAGAGTGGTTACGCTCCTCTTCCGCGGAGACGCGCTAACGCCGGACGGGCTTTCGCAGATGTCGGCGCTTCTGGGTCAGATCGCAAGCGATCCGCAGGTTTCCGGTGTGCTTTCACCAGTTGACCCGATCTTCGGTCCGTCGATGCTCGTGCAAGCAATGTTGCAGGTTCCGAACTTCGATTCGGTTTCCCAGGCACAGATCGACGGTGTCCTCGACGCGCCGCAGATCAACGCGTTGCTGGACGCGACAACGGGTGTCGACGCGGACGGGACAAAGGTCGCCATTGCAAGTGTTCAGCTACAAAACACTGGCGATGACGCCGTGAAGGACATTGAGCGTCGAGTCAACGACCTCGCAATTGGGAGCGAAGGGCCGTTAGCCGTGAGCAGTGTGTCGTTTGCGGTCATCGAGGACGAATACATTGAAGGCACGGAGACCGGGGTTGCACCGTTGATAGGACTGGCACTGCTATTGATCGCGTTGCTGATCTTGTTGTTTATGCGCACAATCTCGGATCTCGTTTTGACGCTCGTGGGGTTGTTTGTCTCGATTATTTGGATCACAGGCGCGGAGGGTTGGCTGGGTCCGAACGGATTAGGCATTGTCAGCGCTCCGAACCCACTTTCATCGATGGTGCCGATCATCATCATCGGTCTCACAGTCGACTATGCGATCCAAGCGGTCTCGCATTACCGCGAACAAAGACTAGCAGGTGAACCGGTAGAGGTGGCGGTCAGGGTAGGGTTGCGAAACGTTACGTTGCCGCTTGTACTCGCAGCAGTCACGACGATAGTCAGTCTGCTGGCAGGACTTTTCTCGCCCATCGATATGGTCGGCGATTTCGGCGTTGTCGGCGGTTTCGGTGTGGGCTTGGCTCTGATTGTGATGCTGACCCTGCTACCTGCAGGGCGGACTATCTTGGATCGTCGGCGTGAGGCGCGTGGGAATCTGAAGCCGCCTCGGCCCATCGCTACGGCGCTACCCGGAGTGGAACGTTTGGCGGCGTGGTTAGGTAGGAGCCTTACGCGGAGACCGGCACCCTACATAATCGTCGTGGTCGCTGTCACCGTCGGTTTGGGATACGCGGCCACTGGACTCGATTCGGAGTACAGCATCCGTGATCTGTTGCCTCGCGGCGGGACCGTGCTGACGGATTTGAACACGCTCGACACGGCTGTTGGCGGCTCGACGGAGATGGCGAGTGTGATCGTACAAGCCGAGGCTACCCAGACGCGGACTTTGCTGAACGTTCGGGAGTTCGAGGAGGCGTTCGACAATCCATCGCGTCGCCCGAGCGCGGCGGCTGGGCCAGTATTGGCTTCATACGAACTGCTTATCCGCGACTGGACGACAGACAGCGGTGAGCCCGGAGACAAGTACGATGCGGAGATCGCGAGTCGCTTCCAAGAAGCGTCTGCTGGTATCGAAATCGATCAGGCTGAGATGCAGATAATCCTCGACGCGATTGAAGCTCAGGACCCGGCGCTGTCTCGAGTGTTGGTCAACAACCCCAACGGAATCGACGCGATTCTCTTGCAATTTCCGGCGTACACGGGTAATCCTGCGGCAACGAAGCACCTGCAAGAAGAGATCGAGGCGCGATGGTTCGGCGAGGACGACACGATTACGGTTACTTCAGAAGCCGTGATCTCGTTCGCAGTTACCGATGCGATCCGAGACACGCAGACGGAATCGATCGGAGCCACCGTCGCGGTGGCGTTGGGTGTGCTAGGTATATTTTTCTGGGTGACTGTCAGGCAACCGGCATTGGCACTGATTGCGGTAGGGCCGACGGTGTTGGTGATGATTTCAGTGCTGGGGACGATGGCGCTGTTGGGGATCCCATACACGCTCGTCACCTCGATCATCACGGCATTGTCGATCGGCATCGGCGTCGACTACACGATCCACGTGATCCATCGCTATCGGGAAGAATACGCGCACGTACGTGATCCGCAGACGGCAGCAGTGAGGACGCTCGCGACTACAGGTTCGGCCTTACTAGGTTCTGCGCTCACTACGGCGCTCGGCATTGGCGTGTTGATCGCCTCGCCAATGCTGGCAATGCAGCAATTCGGCATCACCGCAGCGATCACCATCGCGTACTCGCTGATCGTTTCGATCTTAGTCGTGCCCCCCGCGATGACGGTTTGGGGCGCATACCAAAACATGCGCCTGCGCTCGATGGTCCGCCTGTGGGAAGAGGAACTCGACTTGGAGATCGAGGCGGTTTACCGTCGCCACGAAGACGAATGAAACCGGCAAGGCGACGGATGAGCATATCCGTCGCCTTGCCGGTCTTTCCGAAATTAGCCGGATGCTCCCTCTTCGGTTAGTCCTTCGCTACCTCGGTACACGCCGAGACCGATGACGAAGAGGCAGATAGACCCGATGAGCAGCAAGATATTGAAGATCATCAAGTATACGAGCGGGTCGTCACCCGGCACGAACATCGCGGCGAGATAAGTTATCAACCCTCCCGCGCCCGACACCAGAAGAGCATTCGCCGCGATCTTGAACGCGTTCATCGTTTGGATCAGTTTGCCGACCCCGTAGCCAAACAACATTGTGGCGAACGGGTATATCGCGATGAACCCCAAAAAGACCGCCGTCAGAGTCGTGTGTACCGCAAGCGCGGTCTCCTCCAGCAAAATCTGATTTTCGGACCCGGCCGCGGCATCGTTAGCGCGCTGCATCATGTGCGTGACGAAGTGCCGCATGCCCAATCCGATGATGTTGATGCTCCACTCGATGATCGAGATGATGATCCCAAACTTCAGCAACGTGCCGGCCAGCCCTCCCAGACGCGTGGCCAACGGGAAGAGCCCATACGCCCCGAACGAAATCAACAGCATCGCAACTATCGACAGGAATATCGTCGCGTGCGCTAGAGTCGGCGCGTCTCCGATCACCTCCAACGCCGCAGGAAAGTCGGTCTGGTCCACGCGGTATACGACCGAGTTTCCGGGGTACAACAAGGAAGCCACGATCGAAAGCAGTATGCCAACCATCATTGCAATTCCGGCGTATTTTGTGGCCACGAAAACCTCCTATCTATCTTCCATGCACATGCAGCACGGCTTGAATGTTTCATCCAGTGCGCCATTTGATACGGGAAGTTTACCATTAGTTCCACACATTTGACATTTGAATGATTATGAAGCGCAACATATAGCGGTAAATGCCAAATCGACTAAATGTGGCAGCCGGACGGATTCGATCTAATTGCGTTGTTCGGATGCCGAATCAATGCGACGAAACTTGACCGCCGTCGATGTTGATGGATTGGCCGCTGATCCAGTGCCCTTTTTCGGAGCAGAGGAACACGATGGTGCTGGCGACATCGGCTCCGGTGCCGGGACGACCCATGGGGATGTTCGACTCTAGGCGCTCCCAGTCTTCTCGGCCTCCGGGAGTGTTGTCGCGTTTGTTGTCCCAGCGGGAGGTGTCGATGACGCCGGGGCAGACGGTGTTGACGTTGATGTTGTATTCGCCGAGTTCTTTGGATAGGCTGCCAGTGAGGCCTTGAAGGCTCATGTTGGCGACGACGTATGCGGCGAAGTTGCGGGGTTGGATCTTGCCGGCGATGGACGAGACCATAACGATGCTTCCGCCGTTTCCTTGTCGGATCATCGCCTGCGCGGCGGCTTTGGAGGTGTAGTAGGAGCCGTGGACCTTAATGTCGAGGACGCGATGCCAGATGGCGTCGTCGAGTTCGACTACCGGGACGCGGTCTTCAGCCATGGCGAATGCGGCGTTGTTGACGAGGATATCCACGGAGCCGAGTTCGACGACAGTCTGCTTGACGATGCCTCGGGCCTGGGCAGGATCGGCCAAGTCGGCGACGATGGTTAGGGCGCGGCGACCCATGGCACGTATCTCATCGGCGACAGATTCGATATCTCGCCAGCCCATAGCTTTTTCGTCATCGGGAAAGGTGTCGGGCGAGCGTCCGGTTCCAGTTACTGCGACATCGGCACCAGCTTGTGCCAATGCCAGTGCGGTGTCGCGGCCGATGCCGCGATAGCGTCCTGCGCCAGTGACGATAGCGACTTTTCCTGAGAGGTCTGGCATGGCGCCTCAATTCGTTTTGTCTCGGGTTTATACGTCTGTCTGAACCATAACCGACATGGACGAGAAGGGGTTGACAAAACGCTATGGCGCTAACGTCCGCTTCTGGGATGAGCCAGAATTGGCGGTTTCGTCGGATAATTGACGTAACTGGGTAAATTTAGGCGCGATGATCTCTCGCTTAAGCTGGGGAGGGGGTAGGAAGCATACGGCGTTGGTGAACCGAACGTGACGAGCGAATTTAACGAGATGAGTCGGACCGGGCTGGTTCTAGCTCGTGCGGCGGCTGGCGCTTACACCGATAACCCAAATGTTCGTGCGGTCATGGTTGGAGGTTCGGTTGCCCGAGGCTGCGCGGACGAGTTCTCAGATGTTGAGATCGGTGTCTTCTGGCGCAACCCGCCTTCGGACGCGGAGCGTATGGAAGCCGTCTCACGGATGGGAGGCGAGGTGTGGAAGTTCGAATCTTTCTGCGACGGTCGCGCAGGTGAGCATTTAGGGTTCTCAGAGGCGACCTTGGGATCGGAGTGGCACCAAGGGACGGCGATGGTATCGCCGATACATCTGACGGTTGAAGCCGCGGAAGAGCGGATCGGCGCGTTGATCGATGGTCTCGATACAGCTTCTCACAACTACGAGTTTGCGGCGGCCGTCTATTATGGAATTCCGCTTTACGGTGAAGCGTTAATTGAGAGGTGGAAAAAGAGAGTCGGTGCCTTTCCCACACGTTTGGCAGTCAAATTGGTGCAGGAGAATTTGTGGCTGGGTCCTTGGTTCAACTGGGCTGGATATGGCGAACGGGTTGACTATCTAGTCGTGGTGCAACATCTCGTTTGGATGCAGCAGGGGATAGTCAGCATCTTAGCGGCGCTCAACCGCGAGTACCTGCCTTCACTCGAGTACAAGTGGGTGAGGTGGTTTATCAATCGGCTGAGGATAAAACCTGCCGACTGTGCGATCCGGTTGCAGGCGACATTCGGGAAGGGCGATTTGAGCGAGGCGGCGTGTGAGTTGGTCGAGCTGGGAATGGAGGCGATCGATCTTGTTGAGAATCATCTTCCTGAGGTCAACGAGATGTCGTTATTCGAAGCTCATCCGGACATCGATACCAGTTGGGCACGGGAGCGTTGGAAGCAGGAGTCTGCATACACGCTGTTAACTAATATCGCTGGCGATCGGTAGCGGCGCGTGTTGGAAGGCTATGCTTCACAACACGCCGCTCGGCATCTGATTATCCCGTAAAAGCAGTTGATTTCGAAGCAGACGCGGCGGATTAATGATTCGTCGTCATCTTCGTGATGTTCGCTGCCTGAAAAGTTTTCTATGCCTTCGTTGATTAAGAATGGGATGAGAATCCAGGACGCTACGGGGTCAGCCCACCACCAGGCAAGGAGGGCGTTTAAGGCGAGGCCGATGAGGATCGCGAGGTCTTGGATGTCGCAGAAGAGGGTTTCCATGGCTTCGGCTCTTAGGGACCATGACTGCATGCGGACGGCGATGCGCATTTTGCCGATGTAGAGCGCTGTCATGACGACGGCGCTGGCGACGATTATGGCGATGCCGAGGGGGCTCGGTTCGGGTTGTGGCAGCCAGCCGAGGAGGTTCGCGGAGGAGTGGAGGGCGATGTAAGCGGCTAGTAGGAGGAATGTCAAGCCGAGGAGTTTTTGGGCTCTTTTTTCGGCTGATTCTTCGTTATGGTCGTCTTTGTTAGCTTGGAGGCGCCATACCAGGATGCCACCTGCTACGAGTTCGACGATGCTGTCGAGTCCGAAGGCGAGGAGCGCGACGCTGCCCGATTGGAAGGTTGCCCAGAAAGCGATGGCGGCTTCGACCAGATTCCAAGCTAGGCCTATGATCACGAGGATGAGGGCGGATCGGCGGAGTTTGTCGAGGACTTCGGACATGGTTGCTAATTTTACGTGCGAGGTTTTATGCCGCTCATGCCGGAGTTTTGCCGCTGTTTCCGGCATGAGCGGCAAGTTGAAGGGGAATCATGCCGCTGGGAGCGGCAAAACTCCGGCATGATTAGTTTTTGAACAAGTTCAAAAAGTTGTATGAACCGGGAATCGTTGGGTTTTAGGGACTGGCTGGGATCCAGCCGCGGTTTTGGCGCCAATTGGGGGTGAGGTCGGAGAAGCGGCTGAGGGTTAGGCCAGAGATGTCGATGTCGGATTTGCCATGGAGTACTAGGTCGCTGACTACTTTGCCGGTGGCGGGTGCGATTCCGAAGCCGTGGGCGGAGGCGGTGACGATGATGTAGTTGCTGGGGGTTTCGGGGATGTCGATGATGGGCATGTAGTCCGGGGCCTGTTCAACGATTCCGGCCCAGCTTCGGATGACGGGTACGTCGGCTACTGCTGGGAGGAGTTCGGCGAGGCGTCGGGCGATGTTTCTGATGAGGGGCGTGTTGGGCTTGGCGGGATCGGAGGTGAGATCGACGTCGATCCACTCGTGGGCCCCACCTCCGAAGAGCAGATTGCCTCTGGCGGCCTGTCGACCGTAGAGTCCGTTGCCCACGAGGGCGATGTCGAAGAGTGGGTCTAGGGGGCCGGTGGCGATTATTTCGACTCTTGCGGGAGCGACGGGGACGTGAATGCCGACCATGTCCGCGAGGAGCGCGGTCTGGGGGCCGGCTGCGGCGACTACGAAATCAGCAGCGATGTCGCCGGCGGTCGTTTCGACAGAGGTTACCTTGTCGTCTTCGATGTTGATGCCGGTAACCGCGGTGTTCTGGTAGAGCCTGCCGCCGAGGTCTTGGAATGCCCATGCGAATGCTTGGACTGCGCGTTGGGGATTGGAGTGACCGCCGTTTGCGAAGAAGAGTCCGCCAAGCGTCCGTCCGGATATTCCGGGTATCAATTCGCTGATTTCGGTAGGGTCGAGCTGTTTGACGCTGATGCCGTGTCGCTGGGCGTGATCGCGTTCAGTGAAGATGTCGCCCATCTCCTCTTCGGAAACTGCGACTTGGACCCTGCCCTGGTGTATGAACTCCGTAGGATAGCCAAGTTCGTCTTCGAGCGTTGCCCACAATCTCACGGATTCGACGGCGAGCGGAATCAGGGCAGGTTCGTCGGTGCGCTCGCTGATCATGCCGCCGTTTCGACCTGACGCCTCACCGCCGACCATTCCCTTTTCGACGACTACGACGTCCTTGCCGGCTTTGGCGAGGAAGTAGGCTGAGCTCAAGCCCGAAACTCCGCCGCCGATGACGACTATTTCTGCACTGTTCATAGAGATAGTGATGTTTAAGGTTATTCGGAGTTTGGTGGTTTTAGTTCCGTGGTAGGCCCCGCGTCTACCCCTGCATACCCCTGCGTTCGCTTCGCTCCGCGTCCCCTTTCGTTCCGAAAGGGGACGGACGCCGCTATCCCAGCACCTTGTTGTTTGGACTGAACCACTTGGGCCACTCGTTGCGTACATCTTCGGATTCGTCGTCGGGCCACATGACGTTAAGGGGGAGCGGACGTAGCGGTGCGCGGTAGGTACTCAAGGGCATGTCGGCGATGTCGGTATTCGACTCCTCGGCGAGTAGCAGCGCGACTTGTTCGCGGCAGTTTCTTCCTTGGCAGGTGCCCGTTCCGGCGCGTGTCAATCGCTTGACCTGATTCGGGTTGACCGGGTTGTCTTTGAGTTGAGTTTGGAGGTTGCGACGGTTCATCTGCTCCGATTCCCACTCGAGATAGCGTGGAGGTTCCAAGCCGATGATCTCGGAACGCGTTATCTCCTCGCACTGGCAGGCGAAGGTGTCCTGACCGGCGGCGTTAGCTAGTGAGCTAAGCCATCTTTTCCAGATCGTATGGACTTCTGTATGTGAAGTGGTGACGGTTTGCTCCTTGATGTCGGAAATTCGGGATTGCGCCTCTGTGTTGTCGATCGCGCCGAGCGATTCGGCCGCGGCGATTCCTGCGATGCGGCCTTGGTTGCGGGCGATTTCGGGGTTGAGGAGCATTGCTTCATGGAAGCCGGCGGTGTCGCCGGCGACGAATACGCCATCTACGCTGGTCCGCATCTGATCGTCGTGGGTCGGCACGAATCCGCCGAGTTCGGACTTGAAGGCGAGGTCGCAGTCGAGAAGGCTGAGGATTTCGATGTTTGGGACGAGTCCGATGGCGAGGCATACGGTGTCGGCTGTGATGATCTTTTCGGTACCGGCAATAGGTTCAAGATTGTCGTCGATTTCGACCAGCACGACGGACTCGATTTCGCCGTGGCTGCCAACTGCTTGCTTGACGGCATGGGAGGTGTAGAGTTCGACGCCTTTGGATTGCAGGTTGGTCGTAAGAGTTTTGTCGCCGCGCACGGAAGGTGTAATGTCGACGATGGCGGCTACTTCGATGCCGTTGTCGAGAGCCATTTTTGCGGTGTTGAGGGCGAGGTTGCCTGATCCCAAGATGACCATGCGATGCGCGGACAGAGCCTGGTAACGGGTCATCAGCGAGTGGGCGCCGTTGGCTCCCATCGCTCCGGCGAGGTCACAACCCGCGAATCCGATGGACAGATCGCGGGATCCGGTAGCTACGATGAGGCGTTCGTACTTCATCATCCAAGACCGTTTGTGGTCGGCTAGTCCGATCTGGGGGCCGTCTAGGAGTCTACTGTTTTCGGAGTTGCGGAAGGCTCCCCAGACGCAGGTTCCGAGTTGGATGTCGACGCCGGCTTCCTCAGCCTCGCCCATCACTTCGTTGGTCGCAGCCATACGCTCCATCATTAGCGCTCTGTTGGTGAGCGCGTTATCGAACTTTTGACCGAAAAACAGAGGGACGTTCAGTCCGGCCATGGAGGTGGGTACCGGGTTCTCGTCGATGAGGGTGACTGGAACACCGGCTTTGGCGGCTTCGATGGCGGCGGCTGTCCCCGACACCCCCGCACCCACTACGACGAGCGGTTTGGATTCCATGCGAGTTCCTTCCTGTCTAAGATCGACAGATAGTTTCGGGTCTGTTTCAAGCAAACGGCCAACATGCTCGGCTTGTAGTATCTGTGGCGGGTTCAATATAGGGAGTTTTGCAACAGAGTGCCGATAGGATTGGGTTATCCGAGCAAGGGAGATTTGGCATGGCAACGATGAATGCTGTTGAGGTATCGCACCTAGCAACCAAGGAAGACGTGGCGAATGTGCGTGTTGAGGTTGCACAGCTTGAAACGCGTTTGCTCAAGTGGATGTTTGGGTTGTTGCTCGGCATCATTGCCAACGTGGTTGGGGTAACGGTTTCGATAGTGCTGCAGTTGGTGTGATCCGTAGGGTTTGAGTGAAAGGGCAGGTTTCAAACCTGCCCCTACCGGTGCGTAGATCCATTATTGACCGTTGACGCGGTCGGGCAGGGCGGTGCTTAGGGCTTTGGTGTAGTTGGCTCCGAAGCCGCAGCAGGTGCCTATGACTTGGGCTCCTGCTTCGATCCACTTGGCGGCTTCTTGGGTGAGCTCATCCGCGGTCTCTTCGTTAGCTACGCTGCTGTCTTGCCAGGTCGCGAGGTAGTCGGTTCTGCCGGCATCAGGGTAGAGTACGACGGTGCCGGACCAGTGGTCGAGGACGACTTGGAGTGCGGCGGTGGTCTCGGATATTCGGCTATGGAAGACGCTGATGGCGTCGGGATTGAGCGATGCGGCCTCTTTGACTCCTTCGGCGAGGGTCATGTCGTAGTTTACGGATCGCCAGCTCGAGGTCCAGAGTGGCATTCCCATGCCGCTGCTGTAGGCGTTGCGCTCGTCGCCGAAACTCATTCTGACGGTCTCGCTGTCGGGTGCTACGGATGCGGTGAAGCCAACCCAGACCGGCAACCCGGTCGCTTTCGCGGCTTCGGCGGCGATCATCCTGGAATCGTTGTCGGCCCACATGTTCTCCATGATGAAGAGGTCGATGCCGGACTCGGCGAGGATGTCGGATTGTTCATCGGCGTAGGCACGGAGCTCCTCGGCGGCGAGACTTGCGCCATAACCGAAGCCGGTACCTCCGAGAAGTGTGCCGGTCCTCTGGTCGCGGACGGGAATCCGGCACGAAATTGATCCGGCGATGTAGATGGGCTTGTCGACGTCCACCCGGTCTCGTGCTTCGCGAGCGGCGTCAACGGCGCGGACGTTTATCTCCCTAACCAGATCCGGATAGCCTGAGGCTTCAAGCGCGGGGCGAATGGTGTTGAAGGTGTTGGTAGTGATGATGTCGGCGCCTGCCCGGATGTAACGCTCGTGCATCTGCCGCACGGTGGATGGGTGCGTGTAGTTGCCGGGACCGCACCATGCGGCGGGGTGCATGGGTACGCCCATGGACTGGAGCTCGGTACCGATGGCTCCGTCCAAGATGATCACCTCACCGTTGTCGATGCGGTGCTTCAGTTGCTCGTAGTTGGCCATTACCCGAACTTCTCCTTGGTTGTCTGATGGGGCTCAGAGCGGTATGTGTTTAGATGCCAGATATTATGCGACGTGAATCGGGAGAATGGGCGGCACTCGAAGGATGATTTCGTAAGTTATTTGGCTGATGATGCCCGCGATCGATCAGGTAGGGGCGTTCGAGAATGAACTGATGATTTCGAGGGATGGAGCTTAAAGCTCACCGAATCCGAGCTTTGCTTGAACCTTTTGGGCGATATCCATCGCGTCGGATCGCTGGACATCGAGGAGAGTGAAGCCGTGCCGGTTAACGGCTTCGACCATCAGTGCGTTGTATGCGATCGTGCGTTTGAGGAACTTGTCGATCATCGTTTGTTCTCGTGGGGATTTCGAACTGTATTGGCTGTTCGTGTGGATTCGTTGGCGGAAAAGTTCGTCGCTGGCGGTGAGCCATACTGCGCCGATCTTGTCGAAGTCTAGGCTCGCCGCAAATTCGGGCCATAACGCTGATCCCTCTAGGACTGCTCCGTTAGGGGATCGATTGTCGGAGTGCGACGCGATGATGGACTCGACTTTCGGCCAGACGTTGACCCGGTAGTGGCGGATGACGTCCTCGATCAACTCCTCAACTGAGAGGCACAGATAGTGCTCCGCTACGTCGTATGGCACCTTGTCTGGTGCTGATCTCCAAGGTCGACCGGGGTGACGCGCGAGGCTGTCGGTGGAGATGTGTGTCCAGCCTAACTTTGCTGCCAGCGATGCGGCGATCGTAGATTTGCCAACGTGGGATGATCCGCCGATGAAGATTACTTTCACGTTGTGTTTGGTTTTAGTGTCATTTGCCATTTGTACATCTCTGAATCTCCCCTCTGGATACCCGCCTGCGCAGGTATGACGGGCTGCGGGTGTGTTCATCCTTACCCTAGCCCTCTCCCATCGAGGGGGAGGGGATAAGTGCTGCGGGAAAATCCTAGGGGTTATTGATCTTAAGCGAAGAGCAAAGCCGACAAAGGGGCTGATGTTCTGAGGCGTTTTCGGGTGTGGATGGCGTATACTGTGATTCACAGGATCTGTGAGATTGTGTAGATGAGAAACATCACTGTATCGATTGACGACGAGACGCATCGGTTGGCTCGGATCCGGGCGGCGGAGTTGGACACTTCGGTGTCGGCGCTGGTGCGGGAGTACCTCCAGGCACTGGCGGACGCCGATTTCCTGCAAGGCGATAGGGAGGTGGGTATTGAGAAGGAGAAGATCGTTGCACAGGACACCGCGGTCGATCGGCATGTGCAGCAACTGTATGACGAAGCGCGGGCTAGAGCGGAGGCAGTGGCGGGACGCCCCATTAGAGACGTTCAAGAACTCGTGGAGTTTCGCGGACAGTTGCTCAAGGATGTGGCCGCCAACTTTCGCGCGAAGGGCATAGGAATAAGCATGCCCGGTGTCTTGAACCGAGAAGAAATGTACGATCGTAGCAGGGCTTGGCTTGAGGCAGAGCTGGCTGCCGCGGAGGAGCGTGGCGAGGAGCTTAAGGGCGAACTTGTGGCTCTAAGGACAAGTATCGAGGATACGAGTTCTTCGACATTAGGTTAAAGCTCAATCGATAGGTGGGGTCTATGCGATTCGTCGACACCAATGTTCTGCTGTATGCTGCTTGCGACGAACCTAGGAATACGGAGAAGCAGTTCCGTGCGTTGGAACTGCTTGCTGGACCAGGCTTGGCGCTGTCAGTTCAAGTGCTGCAAGAGTTCTATCACCAGGCGACTCGGCGTAGCCATGAGGGTAGGCTGTCTCCGGAAGAGGCCCTGATTTTCCTTGAGCCGCTTCGCCTCTTCCCGATGCAGGATATGACGCCCGATGTGTTCGATGACGCGGTGGCGATCAGCCAGCGCTTTGGACTTTCGTACTGGGACGGTGCCATTCTGGCTGCTGCACGCGCTCAGGATTGCGACGCGGTGTACTCCGAAGATCTTAGTTCAGAGCAGGACTACGACGGGATACGTGTAATCAATCCGTTTGCGGGGAATCCGTAGGTGTGATCAGTCCTGTGACAGAAGCCACTCGAGCAATTCGTCTATGAAAGTTTCGTCGTAGCCCAGTGAATGGCTGCTGCCTTCGCCGACCCAAAGCTCGATGCTGATTCCGTCGGCGCAGCCGGACTCCACTCGGAATTTTTGGGTTTCGGAGCCCTGAACGTACTGGTCGAGGTCGAGGATGGCGTAGGGTTCGGGATTTTCGGGCCAGTTGCAGCCTGCGCGCTGGCTCCAGCGCGTCACCATGTCCGTAGCGCTGGCGTAGAATGCCTGTTCACCACTCTTTGCATCTAGATCAGTTGCGTCTCCGTCGAATCGGATTACTTCGTCTGCGGTTCCGTGGATTTGCAGGACGGAGACTGGTGGTGTGCCGTCGCAGCTGGAGTCTTCGACGTAGCTGGTGCCTGCGAGGCTGGCGACGGCGCGGAGATCTGGGAGACCCTTGCATGCCATGTGGTGCGACATGAAGCCGCCGTTGGAGTAGCCGAAGAAGTAGATGGGTCCGAAATCTTTGAGCGACATTGCTTCCGTCACAAGATCGGTGAGATAGGCGACATCGTCCTCGCCGGACTTGCCACCGTCGCAGCAGTGATCGGTGGGATTCCAAAAGGGGTTTCCCTGGGCGTCTAGCGAACCGGTGGGCAGCAGGAGAGCGAAGCTTTGAGTGTTCAAGTGCTCGTGAAGAGGGAAGTAAACGGAGTGGTCGGCGGAGTTTCCACCATAGCCGTGAAGTGAGACGATGAGTGGGGTCTCGCCATCAACGAACTCCTGAGGGGTAACGAGGACTGTGCGGTCTTGTCGTCCGGGGTGTTCGATGTAGTGGACAACGCCTCCAGCATCTTCGGCGAGCCTGGCGGTTCTTTCTAGGGTGGTGCCATCAGGCGTTGACAACCGATCACCTTTGCTCTCGGACCACTCGTCACCCTTTGACCATTGCTCCTTATCGGGGAAGTTGGCCTCAGATTTGGATTCGGCATACTCGAGTTTCTGTTGAAGAGTAGCGATTTCGCTATTGAGTTCGGCGTTCTCGTTTTGGGTAGTTTGTAGCGACTCTTGTAGGGCTTGGACGGTTGCCTCCAGTTCGAGTAATCGTTCGTCGCTGGAGGAATCTTCGTCTGTAGCGGTACATGCCAGCAGGGCGGTGGCCAGCAGGATGCAAAGTGCTGATGTAGCGAGAAATCGTAGCCTGTTAAGCCCGGTAGGTCCAGGGAAAGGACTGGTGCCGCAAAGAGTTGCCATTTTTCCAAGCGAAGTGTAGAACAGGGCTGCCTTGGATTACTCTGGGCGGATGTTCTCTAGTAGCCGTGGGCTTCGTCAGGGCCGAAGGGGTGTACGCCAGCGTGTAGGAGGCCGGTTCCGGGGTCGATCATGACGCCGCGCGGTCGGGAGAAGCCTCCGCCCGTTGACGGTTCAGGAACGACCGAGATGTTATGGCCCATGCGGGCAAGTGTTTCGACTGTCTGCGGATCGATTCGGTGGTCGACGAAGGTTTCGCGTTCGGCTGCGTCGACGCTCGGTGCCGTGATTGCTTCCTGCATGGTCATTCCGAAGTCGATGACATTAGAGATGACGTAAGCGATGCGGCAGATGATTCTGCGTCCGCCGGGCGCTCCGACGGTTAGGAAGGGTTCTCCGTTCCTCAGTGCGATGACTGGTGACATGTTGTTGAGGCCACGTTTGAAACCTGCGATCGAGTTCGCCGCGCCGGGTTTTGGGTTGAAGACGACCATACCGTTGCTGAGGAGCACTCCGGTACCGGGCACGATGACGGCAGAGCCGAATCCTCCGACTGCTGTCTGTGTGCATGCGACCATGTTACGGTCACCGTCGATGACGCTGAAGTGGGTTGTGCAGTCGCCATCGCTTGGCGGGGATGCGGACAACGCTTGCTCGGGCCGCGGTTGCGGGTCGTAGCTCCAAGGATCATGGAGAGGATTGTCGGTGTGGGCGACCCAGGGTTGTAGCTCGCGTTCGTGCTCCAGCTTGGCGGTGCTGGTATCTATGGAACTGGAGATACCCCGGGCGTATTCTTTGGACAGGATCCCTTCGAGTGGTACCGGGACGAACTCTGGGTCGCCGGCGAAGCTGTAGCGATCGGCGAAGGCGTGCCTTGCCGCTTCGATGAAGAGATGCAGGTGCTCGGACGAATTGTGGGTGAGGCGGTCTAGATCAAAGTTCTCCAAGATGTTGAGGGTCTGGAGTGTCGTGATCGTGCCGGCTGTCACGGGGCAGGTGAGCAGTTCGTAGCCCCTGTAAGAGGTATTAACGGGATGGCGCACCTCTGCTTGGTAGTCGGCGAGGTCTTGGGAACTCAACAGCCCGTCGTTTCGTCGCATCTCCTCGTCGATGGCGGCGGCGATCTCGCCTTTGTGCAGGGCGTTTTTGCCCTCTTTGCCGATTCGTTCGAGAGTGTCGGCGAGGTCGCGTTGAACGACTTTTGCGCTGGACGGCGGGGGATATCCGTCGGGCATAAAGACGCGCGCGGTCTCTTTGTACCGAGCAATGTTCGGCATGTTGCTGGCGATCTGCAAACGGATGGAGGGATCTGCCTCGAAGCCTTGTCGGGCATAGTGGACCGCTGGTTCCAGCAGCATCTCGAGCGGGAGGGAGCCGAACAGTTCGTGGGCGCGGCACATGCCGGCTGTGACGCCTGGCACACCCACGGATCGATGTCCGATGGCGTTGGCTTGGTCTTCGACTTCGTATATTCCGTTGCCTGTAACAGCTTGGCCGATGACGTGGAATGTGTCCGGCGTTGCTGCCTGTGGGGCGCGGTGACCGTAGTCGATGGCGATGGTGCGTCGTTCGGCGGCGATGTGGACGACCATCTGACCGTGACCAGCGATGGACGAGCTAGCCGGTTCTACTACGTTGAGGCAGAAGCCAGTAGCGATAGCGGCGTCTACTGCGTTGCCACCGCTCCTGAGGATGTCGACGCCGACCTGAGCGGCGATAGGGTGAGCGGTAGCGACTGCGCCGTGTTCAACGACGACCTCGTCTTTGTCGGGTCGCCAGATGCTGTGTGTGTTCATGGGTTCAAACCACCAACCAATGCGATCTCTTTGGTCGTCGATGCAGTTGAACTGAGGTCTGTATTAGGGTAGCGCGTCCGAATTATGATCCCTCTAGACAGGGAGTTGCGTCCGAGCTTGTATGGAGGGTTATCTGGTGTGCCGTGTATACTCTGGATAGCGGTGATCGTTTAACGAAAAGACCGCAAAACGGTCGGAGGGACTAGGATGCGATGTCGCACGTGGTAGTCGCATCCTTGGTTTTGCCGCTTTTCCAAGGCGAACCTCCGGCCTGCTTGATTCTAGAGTGGTAACCGGGGTTCGTAAGGGGCTGTTGGCGTTCAACGTGCAAGGTCTTCGAGGACGATATGGGCGGCGTTGTGGCCGGGAGCGCCGGTTACTTCACCGCCAGGGTGGCCACCTGCACCGCAGAGGTAGAGGTTCTTGATGGGTGAACGATAGTCGGACCATCCGGGTAGGGGACGGCGGGACATCATCTGCTGCGGGATCATGTCGAGGTGGCGAATGTTGCCGTCGGTGAGTCCGATGCGTTCCTCGATGTCTTCTGGAGTGAGCAGCGTCCAGTCGATAATGGCGTCTCTGAAGTTGGGCGCGAACTGCGTGACGTAGTCGATGAGCCACTCGCCGTATTGCTCTCGCATGTCCGACCATGGTCCGTCGGGAAGGTGCGGTGGCAGGTAGTAGACCCACAACGATAGGACGTGGTGTCCTTCGGGGGCGACGGTTTTGTCGTACACCGACGGGGTCTGGAGCTGCATGATGGGGGTTTCCGTTATGCGTCCATTCTGCGCGTCGTTCCAAGCGTTCTGACACTGGTCGATCGACGGGCTGAGGGTCATCATCGCCAAGTGCTCCGGGTTGAAGTTGGAGCCGAGGTGTCGAGAGAAGTCTGGAAGCTCCTTCATCGCGCACAGGAACTTGGCAGATGCCGCCTGCGTCTTGAGCGCCTTCACCTCTTCGATGAAGTCGTCGTCGAGGTCGGACGCGTCGATGAGCTTGAGGTAGGTGCGCTTCGGATCGGCGTTCGAGATCACGATATCGGCTTCGATCACCTCGCCGTCTTCGAGTTCGACACCAGTTGCCTTGCCATCCTTGGCGAGAATGCGCTTCACGGGCGTTTCCGTCCGAATGGATACGCCTGATGCTTCGGCGGATCGTGCGAGTGATTGGGTGATTCCGCCCATACCGCCGCGGACGATGCCGTAGTTCTCGGTGTCTTCGCGGAAGGCGCTGAAGCGGTATAGAGCGGTTATGTATGCGCTGCCGGGTGCGGATATGTCGCCCATGTCGAACGCGCCGATGGCGACCGCCGCCTTCACCTCGTCGGATACGAAGTAGCGTTCGACCAGTTCCCTTAGCGGGACGGTGAGGAGTGTCTCTAGGAGTTCCTCTTCGCCCTCTTGTTGGAACCGGGCTGCGAGTTCGGCGAGCGATGGGGGCGGGCCGAGGTAGTAGTCGCTGAGTATCCGTACGGCACGGTGCCAGAAGTTTGCCCATTCAAACCAGGCGACGGCGTCTTCAGGGGATTGTCCAGCCAGGTCCTCGACCGTCTTGGCGTCGTCGTGCCAGAAGGTGAGTGCTTTTCCGTTGGGGTAGGGATGGACGCGTCCCGGGTCTATGGGGTAGACGTGGAAGCCGTGCTTACGCATCTCAAGGTCGTCGATGACCTTCTTCTGGAGGATGTGGCAGACGTATGAGCAGGTCGAGATGTGGTAGCCGGGGAACCACTCCTCGGTTACGACGGCACCACCGACGACGTGCCTGCGCTCCAGCACTTGGACATTCAGCCCGGCACGTGCGAGGTATCCGGCGGCGACCAGTCCGTTGTGCCCGGCGCCGACAATGACGACCTTTGTGTTCTGGGACATAGCGTGCTCTCCCGTCTGCTTTCTCGTTTGTACTGGGCTATATTAGACGGCAATGTTAGCAGAGGGGCAGTGGCGCGGTCTTGCCTTGAGTTTCGCCCGAACCTATCGTTTCGGTTAGTCTCTGTTCAAATGAAAGGACAGTTTCATCAGTGACCCGCGTTCTTATAGTTGCCTTCGACGGTCTACAACCTTCACAGGTGCGGGCCGACCTCACAACAAATCTTTTCAACTTCGCTGAGGGTGGTGTGACGTTCGCGAGGAACCATCCGGTGTTTCCGACTGTGACTCGGATCAACGTTGCGAGTCTTGTCACGGGCCGGCACCCCGGCGCTCACGGACTCGCTGGCAACACGGTCGTAATGCGCGACTACGATCCGAACAACATCGTGGAGGCCATGGAGCCAGTGCTCACTCGGGTGGCGGAGGAGACGGGGGAAGTTCTGCTAGTGCCAACTCTGGCGGACATCCTGTACGACAACGGAGAAGAATATGTAGCCGTGGGTGTCGGCACGTCGGGCAATGCGTACGTTCAAAACCCGCGGGCTGAGGCACTTGGCGGTGCCACGATCCACCCGGAGTTCAGCCTGCCTAGAGGTCTGCATGACAAGCTGATCAAGCGCTTCGGCGCATGGCCAGCCACCACGTCGCCGAATGTTCCTCAGATGGAGCAGGGAGCGCGGGTACTGATCGAGTACGTGTTGGCGGAACGCAAACCGACGGTAGGGTTGATCTGGTTCTCCGAACCTGATAGCAGCAACCACAAAGCGGGAGTGGGGTCCGTCCTCTCTAACAGCGCTCTCGCCTCCGCCGACGAGCAGTTCGGGCGGATCATTGGATGGTTGGAAGACAGTGGCACATTGGAAGAAACCGACGTGATAGTGGTATCGGACCATGGGTACGCGACCATCGATTCGGTCGTGGACATCAATGTCGAGTTGCGCAATGCCGGCTTTCCTCACGGCGGTCAACCCGGCGGCGTGTTGGCCGCGTCTAACGGGGGAGCGGTGCTTTTCTACGCGCACGAAGCAGATACCGTGACCGTTGATCGGTTGGCAAGATGGCTTTCCAAGCAGTCTTGGTGCGGTGTGATGCTGGCTGCGGAACGCGTCGGTATCGTGCCCGGCACGCTGCCTGCGAGCATAGGCAATATTGACGGTCGTAGAAGTCCAGATCTCACAATGTCCTTCGCCTGGAGTTCCGCAGCCAATGATGCTGGTTTCCCCGGTCAGACTGCATCCTCAGGAGGACTGGTCGGCGTCGGCACGCATGGTGGGATGAGCCGCCACGAGTTGCGGAATACGTTGATTGCGCGCGGCCCTAGTTTCCTTCGGTCAACCGTTATTGACACGCCAACGGGCAACATTGATGTCGCGCCCACGATCCTCCATATTTTGGGTTTGCCCGGCGGAGAGGATATGGACGGCCGCGTTCTGCATGAAGCTCTTGATGGCGGCGGCGAAGTGTCAGAAGCCGAGTGCAGTTCAGTGACACACGCTGCCGAACTCGGCGACTACCGGCAGGAGGTGATGGTGGCTACTGTGAGGGGTTCCGAATACCTTGACGAAGGGAACGCTGTATTCCGTTAGGCAGGGTTCAAGCAAGGGGCTTAGGTGGAGTGCCTTTGCTATGTCCACGTTCTGTGTGACTTAACTGCACGTCACTATCAGGGCTCAACTTCGTCGAAGAATGTCTCGGCGGCGGTGGAGAGGAGGGTGGTCAAGTGAGTGTAGAGGTAGGTGACGCCTTGGTCTAGATAGCGTTGGATGGCTTGGGGGTTGCCGGCGGATCCGGATGTTTTACCTGCAGCTGCGATGGTGGCGAAGACGGTGTCCATGGCTTGACGGACTTCGGGGTCGTCGGGTCGTCCGGGGTATCCGAGGGACTGTGATAGGTCTGAAGGACCGACGAAGAAGACGTCAACGCCTGGGACTTGCACGATCTCATGGACGTTACTGACGGCTTCGGCTTCTTCGAGTTGGACACAGACGAGGGTTTCGGTGTTGGCGTGTTCCGCATAATCGGACATGGGCATGTCGTATCCGTATGATGCTGATCTGACACCGGCGGCTAGTCCGCGTTCGCCGAGGGGATGGTATTTGACGGCTTGGACGGCTTTTCTGGCATCGTCGGCAGTGTTGACGTGGGGCACCTGCACGCCCATGACTCCTCGATCCATGAGCTGTCCTATCGCCTCGAATGAGTTGACAGGCGGTCTAGCGATTGGTGTTACACCTGCGGCTTCGGCGGCCATCGTCATGAGTTCGACGCTCTCGATCCCGATTGAACCGTGTTCGCAGTCGATGAGCACCCAATCGAAGCCGAGTCGTCCGATGATGTCGACGATATGTGGCGACGGAAACATGATCGAGACGCCGAATGCGGGTTCGCCGGCGAGGAGTTTTTGTTTCATGCGGTTTTGAATCATGGTCGGTGTCATGGTCCAGAGTCAACGCATAACATCACTTATCCGCCGTAGACGCGCCCGGGCTACTCCACGACGAGGAACTGTCCCATCATGCCTAGATCCTCATGATCAAGAATATGGCAGTGGAACATATACGGAATGTCTTCAGTGGTATAGGTATCGAACCGGGCAGCGATAACGACCTCACGTTCGGAATTCACCAACACTGAGTCCTCCCAACCTGATTCCTCAGGTGGTGGAGGTTGGCCATTGATCGAGATTATCTGAAACTGCGTCTGATGGGGATGGAACACGTGTTGGCCGTCATCACTGGAGAGCGTCCAGCGCTCTGTATCTCCTAATCGCACTGTTACGTCGATCCTGTCCATGTCCATCTGAACTCCATTGATTGCCCAGCTTGGGTCGAATTCCCAGAAGTTGCGCGCATCTCCCATGTGAAAACTTCGATCCACTGTGATCTCCGACTCGGATATTCGGTCAATGGTCGCGAGCTTGTCGGGGAGAGGTCCAGCACTTGATATCTCGCCATTGGGTCGGAGTTCGAGCACACGACCAAAATCCTCGTCGACCAGAGCAACGGAAGACTCTCCAACATCGATTACGATCTCTTCTCGGTCGCCCGGCGCGAGCACGGTTTGGTTGAGAGTCAGGGGACTTTCCAGATATCCACCATCGGAGGCGATCTTGACCATGTCTGCCCCCTCAACGCTTAGGTTGTAAATTCGTGCTTGGCTGCCATTGAGCAGCCGGAGCCGAACTAACCCTTTAGGCACCTCGACAAACGGGTCGATCGTGCCGTTCACTGTCGAAACGCCGTAAAGTTTGCCCTCGTCACCGCCATCTATGGCGAAATCGAGCTGGCCGTCATCGGTGAAATCCTTGTCTTGGATGATGACCGGAATGTCGTCAATGCCGTAGGTTGACGGTAGCGTTGTGGCGGCAGGGTTGTCGTCTTCGATGATGATTAAACCTGCGGCGCCGTGATAGACATGCTCGGCTGTGGACCCATGGGCATGGGGGTGATACCAGAGGGTGGCTGCCGGCTGGATCACCTCGAAGTCAGCCACCCAGGTTGTCCCAGATTCGATAAGGCTGTGGGGGCCACCGTCGTCCTCGGCCGGGACGTCGGCACCATGCCAGTGCGTTGTTGTGACCTCATCCAACTCGTTAGCGACGCTGATGACTACCGAGTCTCCGGTTATGAGACGCAGTGTGGGTCCAAGCACAGACATGCCGTTGTAGGAATAGGTGTCCGTCAGGGATGTCTGCCCATAGTCGTGGCGTGATTTCCCGACTTTAAGGTCATAATGCGCAACACCTTCCTCGTCAAATGTCGGCTCGAGCAAAGGTGGAACCGATAAGGGCGTGACCGCTGGTGTGCCGACTGCTATTCGTTCGACCGATACTCCACAACCAGACAGCAGGACAATAGCCACGATCACGCTGGCAACGATGCTCGTTCTGACCAGAAAGCGACTGCTACGAAAACGAGCACCGGGCAAAATCAAAATCTCCACATATAGCTTTAAGTTGATGCTTTGACAAATTGTAATTCGGACGGAATGACAGTCGGATCACCAAGCAACGAGCTACTTAATATTCAGCCGTACCGTCCCCAAGCTTCCCTCACTCGTAGCGAAAACTCCCCGTTACGTGGTCGTTTACGAGGCCGGCGGATTGCATGAAGGCGTAACAGATAGTGGGGCCGACGAATGAGAAGCCGTAGGCTCGGAGGGCTTTGCTCATGGCGCGGGATTTGTCGGTTTGGGCGGATATATCGGCGAGTGAACCGTGGTCAGATTGGTCGGTAACGGTGGCGGCATTTCACCTGCAAGATTTGCAGGCAGAGCAGAACGAGGAGACGACGAGGGCGACGCAATCGTGCGAGTCACTCGGCGAGAAGTCGGCGTACAATCCTGTCATCGGAACGGCGTTCAGGGGGTTACGAACATCACAAGCACATTTGACACCATCATTGTGGGCGCCGGTTCGGCTGGCGCCATCCTCGCAACACGCCTGACCGAGGACCCTGACCATTCGGTGCTTCTGATCGAAGCGGGTCCAGACTACCCGGACTTCGACGATATACCTGACGAGGTGAAGTACGGATACGGTCATACAGATCAGCCGTGGCGCAGGCCGCACAGCGATCATCGCTGGACCTTCGTGGTGCGATACACAGACGAGGCGATGCCGGGCTTGGTGCCACGGGGCAGGGTGGTGGGCGGATCCAGTGCGGTTAATGGTCAGATTTTCCTGAGGGGCGTCCCCGAGGACTATGACAACTGGGCATCGTGGGGCAACGACAAGTGGGGTTTTGAGGAGTTGATGCCGTACTTCCGGATGGTGGAGACGGACACTGACTACGCGGGCGATTTCCACGGGTCAGAAGGTCCGATCATTGTTAGGCGATTTAAATCCGACGAGTGGAATCCTGACCAACGGGCATTCTACGAAGCGGCACGTGCCAACGGTTTCCCGGAGTGCCCGGACCACAACGCGCCGGACTCTACCGGTGTGGGTCCGACGCCGCTGAACAACCCCGGCCGCGTGCGTTGGAGCACGGCGATCGGTTATCTCAGCATTGCCCGAGAACGCCCCAATCTCACGATCCAACCGGAGTGCCTCGTCCACAGGGTGCTGTTTGAAGGCAATCGGGCTGTAGGGATCAGGGGAGAAGTGGACGGTGAGGTCTTCGATTATGAGGGCGAGAAAATCATCCTGTCTGCGGGTGCGATTGGGTCGCCACATCTTCTGATGCTGTCCGGTGTGGGGCCGACGGAGAAATTGGAGACAGTCGGCGTGCAGGTACTGCACGACCTTCCGGGCGTGGGAGAGAACCTCCGCGATCATCCTCAGGTCAGGACGGCATGGCGGACGCGCGACGGCTTCGAGCAGCCCGTTGGCGCGGCAGGAATGCAGGTAACTCTGCGGTACACCGCGGAGGGGTCGCATCTGCCTAACGACATGCTCATCCAAGCGATCTCGCGCAGTCCAGTCGACCTTAAGCCATACCAGACGGGGGCGAACGACGAATTAGGCGTTTCAATGGTCATTTGCATCGACCTTGCGATTGGGTCGGGAAGCTTGTACCTCCGAGACAGGGACCCTCACATTCAGCCGTTCCTCAACTACAACTATCTGGAGAACGATTTCGACACGGCGAGGTTGCGCGAGGGAGTTCGGATCTGTCTCGATTTCGCAGAGCACGAGAGCTGGAACCGTCTGGTGAAGGAGCGAGTGGAGCCGTCGGATGCGGATCTCGAGTCGGACGAGGCGTTAGATGCTTGGATCAGGCGCCGAGTCGCGACTAGCCATCATGTATCAGGCACTTGCAAGATGGGGCCGGAATCGGACCCGATGGCCGTTGTCGACCAGTTCGGCAACGTTCGGGGGCTGAAAAACCTGAAGGTTGCGGACGCATCGATCATGCCCGACTGTATCCGTGCGAACACCAACGTGACGTCGATGGTGATCGGCGAGCGCGTGGCCTCGTTTATTGGTGAAGGTTTGTAGCGGGCATTTGCCGCAGGGCTCGCTATTCAGTAGCGGAAGCAGCTTATGACGTGGTCGTTTACGAGGCCGGCGGATTGCATGAAGGCGTAGCAGATGATGGGGCCGATAAAGGTGAAGCCGTAGGCTCGGAGGGCTTTGCTCATGGCGCGGGATTCGTCGGTCTGGGCAGGTATATCGGCGAGGGTTTGGAAGGCGTTTTCGCGAGTTTGACCGTGGACAAAGCTCCAGAGATATGCGTCGAGGGAGCCGTGATCCGATTGGACGGTGATGGTAGCGCGGGCATTTTTGATGGCGGCGTCGATTTTGGCGCGGTTGCGGATGATACCTGCATCGGCGCGTAGCCGTTCGCGGTCGGAGTCGTCGTATGCGGCAACGGTTGCGATGTCGAAGTTGTCGAATGCGGCGCGGTATCCTTCGCGACGGTGAAGGACGGTGCGCCAGGAGAGTCCTGCCTGTGCACCTTCAAGGATGAGTAGCTCGAAGAGGGCGCGGTCGTCGTGAATGGGGACGCCCCAGTCCTCGTCGTGGTACTTCAGCATGAGCGGGTCGTCGCCGGCCCATTCGCATCGAGTCACTGGTTGTGGTTTCATGCAATGGAAGCGTACTACGCGGGGTGTTGGTGGCGTGCTCATTGAACTGAATTTATGCGAGGGATAAAAGGGTTTTTAGTGTATTATAGGTGTATGACACGCACCAACATAGACATAGATGATGAGGCGTGTGCCGAAGTTATGCGCCGTTATGGTCTCGAGACTAAACGAGAAGCTGTTAACTATGCGCTACGAACGCTAGCGGCCGAAAAGGCGTCACTTGAAGAAGCTAGGGCTATGCGCGGGATTGGCTGGGAAGGTGATCTTGAGGCGATGCGTTCGACTCGTTTTCCGTGATCCTCATCGACACGTCGGCTTGGATCGAGTTCCTGAGGGATACAGGGTCCGCAACTTGTGATTTAGTTGAGGAACTGCTTTCTCAGGAGATCGCAATTTGCGACGCGGTGTCGATGGAGGTTTTGGCTGGTGCACGGGATGAATCGCACTTGCGAAGTCTTAGGGAACTGACAGCGAATGCCGCGATGCTGAGGATCTATCCGATCGACTACGAGGAGGCCGCAGTACTGTACCGGCATTGCCGCCGACAGGGTGAAACGATTAGGAATTTGATGGATTGTCTGATTGCGACTGTCGCCATTCGTAGCGGTGTTCCTGTTTTGCACAATGATCGTGACTTTAGTGTTCTGGCGCGTCACACTAAGTTGCAGGTTTACGAGGTCTAGATGACCGACATGAAGTGGAAGCAACACGAATCTGAGGATGCGATTCCGGAACCGGGGTTGCATGAAGGCGATGGAGTTGTGACACGGCGGAGATTCTTTCATGGGGAGTCGAAACTACCGGTGCGGATCGAGGTTTGGGAGTTGCCGCCGGGTGCGAGCGAGGGCAGCCATGTGCACGAGGGCGACGACACGCTGGAGGAGTTCTACTACTTCATTGCGGGTCGAGGAGTGATGTGGATGGACGGCGAGGAGAGGGAGGTAGAGGCTGGTGATGCGGTTCTGGCCCCGCCGGGTGTTGATCATGGGTTCAGATGCGTCGGTGATGACACGCTAAAGCTAGTTATCGCGTGGGGCAAACCGACAAAATAGACGGGAGAGGGGGTTCGTGTGTTTGACCTCAACGATCTTTTCCCGAACAGTCTGAGCGTCGATGATGCCATCGAATTGTTGCAGCCGGTGACGCTATATGTCATCGGAGTGGCGGTTTATGCCGTGTTCGTGTTCAACTTCTACCGCTTTGTCGCGTTGCGGGATATGTTCCAGTTCGATGTTTACCGATTCGAAGAGTCTCGTTATCGGGCGTTACGGAGCTTCTTGCACATCGTTTCGTACACCTTGAAGTATCTGATCGTGTTCCCATTGTTCGCGTTCTTCTGGTTCACAGTGCTTACCTTGATGCTGACGTTTTTGTCGAAGGATCGAGACTTTGCGGACACGCTGCTGATCGCGTTGGCGACCGTAAGCGCGATCCGGTTTTCGGCGTACTACGACGAAGATCTGGCGCGTGACCTGGCCAAGATCCTGCCGTTCGCGTTGCTGGCGCTGTTCCTGATCAATGCGTCGTTCTTCAATTTCGTCGATTCTTTTGAGATGCTTGCTGAGGTCAACGAACATCGCGAGTCTGTCTTTTACTACTTGCTCTTCCTGATCGGATTGGAGTTCGTGTTGCGTTTCGGCTTCGGCTTCAGCCTGTGGTTGTTCACCAAGCGGCCGGTGCGGACGAAGACCCCGGGGGTTGCAACGGTCCGAGGTGCCGTTTTAGACACTGACCAATGCGAGATCGAATCTGAGCATGTTGAAACGATGATCGAACAGCCTCCTAAGCGAGAATCGTAGGTTCGTCGTTAGGTCGTGCTGCCAAATCAACGTCACGGTCGACACTGTGATGATTACGATCAAAGAAGAAACAATTGCAGCACTGGGCGAGTACGCGAAGGTTTCGATCGCGTTCACGGTCGCATCACGTTATGTGGCAGTTCCGGTTGGTGCTGCGGGCCAGGGATGGGAGCTGATCAAGGAGCCGATCGATCCACCTTGGATCAAGGACTACGACGGTGGTGATCCGCCAACTCGGTGGTTGCGATGGGACACTTCGAACTGGCGGCTGATTTCAGCGTTTTCGAACGGCAATCGGGTGGGTGGTGCAATTGTTGTACACGATTCGCCAGAGTTGCACTTCCTAGAGGGGCGGAAGGATCTTGCGGCGTTGTGGGATCTGCGTGTTTCGCCCGCGTGTCGAAGACAAGGCGTGGGTGCGAGGTTGTTTGAGCACGTCGTCGGATATGCAAAAAGTGTAGGGTGTGTAGAACTCAAGATCGAGACGCAGGACGTCAACGTAAACGCTTGCGACTTTTATGCGCAACAAGGGTGTCGGCTGGTGAACGTTATTCCTGACGCTTATCCTGGTTGGCCTGGTGAGGTGGAGTTCCACTGGATGTTGAAACTTTACTAAAGGCGTAAGTCCCGTCACGCGGTTGCACGCGAAGATGTAGTAAGCAATGATTCAGGGGTGTAACATGCGTTTAATGCCTGTTAGTTGTCGGCCTGAGGAGGATTAAGCTTGACGCAATCGCTGGCGCGTTTCAGCGCGCGAAGACCGATCATCACGATCGGTGCATGGATCGTTTTAGTCGTCATAGCTCTGGCGATTGTCGGGCAGCTTCTACCATCTGCCACGACCACCGAACTGAAGCTCAGCGGCGGGTTCGAGTCGGCTAAAGCTGTGGCTGCTTTGGAAAAGTTGCGCGGCGGACCTGAACCGATATCTGAAGTTATCGTCATTCAGTCCGAGACGTTGACTGTCGATGACCCTGCGTTTGCGTCGAAGGTGAATTCGGTTTTGCAGGAGATCGTCGGACTGGGCGACGAGATCATCGGCGATGGCGCGGTTAACTACTACATGCTTAGTGCGTTGGCTCCCGAGACCGCAGAGAACTTGGTATCTGCTGATCGACGGACAACGTTGATGACGATACCGATAGCGGGCGATTTCGACGAAGCGGCGGTGAATGTCAAAGAAGTGATCGAGGTCGTCGAACGTGCGGATGAAGCTGATGATTTCAGAGTGCTGATAAGTGGTCCCGCGAGCGTTTCGTACGAGACTAACGAGTTTGCGAGGCACGACCTGGAACAGGGCGAACGAGTTGGTGTTCCAGTTGCCTTGCTGATTTTGTTGGCACTTTTCGGTGCGGTTGTAGCGGCATTGATACCCATCGGGCTGGCCATCGTCGCTATTGTCATTGCCTTGGGGTTCGTCGCCGTCATTGGGCAAGTGTTCGACTTGGTCTTTTTCGTGACCTTGATGATCACGATGATCGGTCTGGCGGTGGGGATCGACTACTCGCTATTCATCATCTCCCGCTTCCGGGAAGAGATGGACCGCGGCCTGAGCGTACAAGAAGCAGTGGCGCGTGCGGGCGAGACGGCGGGGAGGACGGTGCTGTTCAGTGGTTTGACCGTGGTGATCGCGTTGTGCGGGATGTTCATAATCCCGATGGGTTTCTTCCAATCGCTGGGTTTGGGAGCGATCTTGGTCGTCATCATCGAGATGGCCGCGACTCTGACCCTGTTGCCGGCGATACTGGCCCTGCTAGGCCCGAAGGTCGATCTGTTGTCGATACCGTTCTTCCGTCGGAAGGGTGGTGAAGAATCTCACGAACATCGCGAGCATGGCTTCTGGGAGCGCACGACAGTGATCGTGACTAAGGTGCCTTGGCTCAGTTTCTTGATAGTGGCCGCACCGATGGTTGTAGCGATCGTCTACTACTTCCAGATCGAGACCGGGTTGAACGGGGTGGAGACGTTACCCGATGGTTCGGTTACAAAGGAGGCGTTCTTTGTTCTGGAAGAGGAGTTCGCGTTTGGTCTAGCCAGCCCGTCGGACATCGTTATCGAAGGCAATATCGGCGATCCTCAGGTGCAGGGCGCGATCCAGAAGTTGACGCAACTGTTGGTCGAGGACCCGAGGTTCCCGATACCTCCTTTGCTAGACCCGTCGTCATCGGGTGAGATCGCGTTGATCAAACTGGCGTTGCCGGGTCATCCCACTGGCGAGGACGCTGTCGCGCTGATGTCGGTTCTGCGTGATGAACACATACCGGCCGCGTTCTCTGGTGTTCCTGTAGAGGTGAACGTGGGAGGTCAGAGCGCAGCCTCGGCGGAGATATTCAAAGTTGTCGACCAGTATACGCCGATAGTTTTCGTGTTCGTCCTGGGCTTCAGTTTCATCGTGCTGCTGCTGGTGTTCAGGTCGATAGTGATTCCGATCAAAGCGGTAATCATGAATCTGCTGTCGGTGGGCACCGCCTATGGTCTGCTGGTCCTAGTGTTCCAAAAGGGGTTCGCCACTGATCTGCTGGGTTTCCAACGTGCGGATGTGATTGACGCGTGGATACCGCTGTTCCTGTTCACGATTCTCTTCGGGCTCTCGATGGACTACCACGTATTCCTTTTGAGCCGAGTGCGGGAACGCTTCGACCAGACTGGGAACAACACGGAAGCGGTGAGTTACGGATTGCGATCGACTGCGAACCTCATTACTGGAGCGGCACTGATCATGGTAGCGGTGTTCGGAGCGTTTGCGGCCGGGAAGACGATAATTAATCAACAGGTCGGGTTCGGTCTCGCGGTAGCGATTCTTTTGGATGCAACGCTGGTCAGATCGGTGCTTGTGCCTGCGAGCATGGAGATGCTCGGGAAGGGTAACTGGTACCTGCCGTCTTGGCTGCAATGGCTGCCTGACTTGAGAGTAGAAGCAGAAGAATAATCTACGATACCTAGTGATAGGGACATCACTGCCTCTGCGCCACGAATTACAACACCGGCATTTCAATGCGAATTCCATCTGACAACAAGCCGGGCTATGAACGCGCCCGAGCTGTTGAGCCGGAGATAGCTAGGAACTACATCGCCCACGCCTACGTCGCCGATCCAGAAGCAGACGGGTTGATGTTGGAGCTTGCGCATCTGGCTCCGTTCGAGATGCGGCAGTTGTTGCAGGCGGCGATGGACGATAATCAGGACGGATTAAAACAAGCCCCGGCCGTTCTCCGAGACTTCTTCGACAGCTTGACACCACCTGATTGGGTGGACCTGTCAGAGTTTCCTGCTGGCGTTCGGATGTTCCATCGAAACTCTAAGGTTATCTTGGCATCTTTCGTGAGCGGGGTGCTTATCGAAGGTTTTATGACCAACATCTCCAAATCGTTCTTCATCACCGGACGAGTTCGGGATCAGGGTGTGAGGCGCTTGCAGCAGAACAACCGACATTTAGTCGAGTGTTTTCTGCCGGGCGGATTGGAGAGATACGGGGACGGTTGGAAATTATCTGTAAGGATTCGCTTGATTCACGCGCAAATCAGGCGGCTTCTCGGTGAATCGGACGAATGGGACGCGGACGCTTGGGGCGTTCCGTTGAGTTCAGCACATTTGGGTTTTGCGATCACCGCGTTTTCTGCGAGATTGCTCGCACATATGAGAAGGTTGGGAGCGAGTTACACAGATGAAGAGGCGGACAGTTTCATGGCTGCTTGGCGCTATGTCGGATGGTTGATGGGCATTCCAGAGACGATACTTTTCCGCGATGAAGCGGAGGCGCTCAAACTCTTCGAAATCGGTGGTATGTGCGAGCCCGAACCGGGGATTGAATCGATCGCGATGGCGAACTCGCTCGTGAACTCTGCTCCGTTGTTGGCGGATATGACTGATCCTGAAGTACGCCAGGCATTCGCGAAATACATCTACGGCGTTTCTCGCGCGGTTATCGGCAGCAAGCTGGCAGGGCAATTGAACTATCCGCCAACTTCGACGATCGGTGTCTTGGCTTGGTTCAGGATACAGCAGCGCTACGAGCGGCTGATGCGCAATACGACCTTGCGCAAGTTGCCTTTGCTTAGCCGCATCGACCGGGGGATGTACGATCAGTTCGCTGGCCTGATACAAGTGTCTGCGTTTGACGAAGCCGGCATCTCGTACGCGCTTCCGGACCACGTTTACAACGAGGAGTCGAGCGAGTGGTAGGACGGTTGAAACTGTTAAAGAAAGGTGAGTGAAAATGCCTCCTGGAGATGCTGCTAGGATACGCAAACATCTACTGCGACAAGTGAATAATGCAAGAGTGGCTGGCAAGACTGAAACGGTGTTTCGGGCGGGAGATGTACGCGACACCATTGGGCTAAGTTATAGCGATGCGATTATAGACATCTGCCAAGTGATTGAAACCAAGAAGTTTCAAAATGAGGCCGGTGTAGAGTTGCTGGCCAAATCCGGCCCGAAACAGGGCATCAACACGGACTACAGGTTTAGTGTCGTCTGAAACCTGTTAGCCATTTGATCTGCGTGGGGCGTAGCACGGACTAAGTCCATTGCGGCGTCTTTCAACGAGATTAAGCGGGCGACATAGTGTGTGCCCTTGGACACAGTTACTGCGCAAGCACCGAATCACCATTAAGCGCCTGTAAGCGAAAATCCAGAGCGATGTTTCGATGAATCCAGGACCTCCCGTCGTATCGGTTGATTTTCTCTTCGACCACTACGATGCGATCGCGTTTGATTCATATGGCGTCTTGGTAGATGGTATCGATCCTTTGCCGGGCGCGATTGGGTTTACGGAGCGGTTGACCGCGGCGGGCAAGCCATGGGTTCTAGCTACTAACGATGCTTCGCGATTGAACAGGAGCCGGTTAGAGGTTATGCAAGGGCAGGGCTTCGGCATCGAAGAGGATCAGGTGATTTCTGCAGGATCGTTGCTGCGTCGGTTTTTCGAGGAGCGAGGGGTGATGGGAACTCGGTGCATCGCCACGGGGCGCGGAGATGCAGTGGAGTTTGTGCGGCTCGGCGGTTGTGAGCCAGTGGGCATGACGCCGGATGATGACGAGTCGGCATCTCTGGCGATCGCTGGTATCACCGGGTACGACTGGTTCGAGGCGACGCGGGACATGCTCTCCCTGATTATCCGGAGGATGGATGCTAGCAATCCGCTTCATTTGGTGGTGCCCAACCCAGACGTTTTGTATCCAGACGGCGTGAACCGTTTTTCGATTGGGCCCGGCGGATTGGCTGAGATGATCGAGATCGCGGTTTCCCGGCGTTTCGGTGATGACGACGCGGTGAAGTTCGCGAAACTGGGCAAACCTTACGCGCCGATGTTCGATGCCATTAAGGAGCGGCTCAACGGATACAGGAAGGTTGCTTTCGTCGGCGATCAATTGCACACCGATATAGCAGGTGCGAATGGGGCAGGGCTTGACTCGGTGCTGATTGGCACGGGCATCACACGTTGGAATGATGCGAGCGACCTCAAGGATGTGCCACCGTCGATGATGCCGACGCTGCTATTGCCTTCGATGGAGTAAGTCAAAAGGGATAGCCTGACGGCTGATCTAAACCCCCTTCAATTCCCCCTTGGGTATCAAGAGGGAGGGTTATGGAAAGGTGGATGTTCGTATAATCCACTAAACCTGCATATGCTCCGATTCGGTTAGTCGGGCACAATCGAATATGTCCGAAAAATCGTGTCGTTGATTGAAGTAACAGCTTGGGAGCGAAGATCGTGGCAAAGCTATCTGGCGGCGAAGCGCTAGCGAAATCATTGGTTCGAGAGGGAGTGGAGGTTATCTTCGGGTTGCCGGGCGTGCAGATGTACGGGCTGGTGACCGGTATCCGCGACGAACCGGGTCTGCGGATGATAACGACGAGGCACGAGTTTGCGACGACGCACATGGCTGATGGTTACGCTCGTGCGACCGGAAAACCTGCTGTTGCGATGGTTGTGCCAGGTGTCGGTCTTTACAACGCTGGTTCAGGATTGGCGACGGCGTATGCGCGATCATCCCCCGTTTTGCTGCTGGCTGGCGAGGTTCCGCGGGCACAGATCAACAAGGGGCTTGATGGTCTGCATGAGATCGTCAATCAAGTGAACTTGGTGAAGCCCATCACGAAGTATCAAGCTTGTATCCGACGTCCACACGAAGCGCCGGGAGCAGTCCAAGAAGCCTTTAATCAGATGCGCTCTGGAAGGCCTCGGCCTACGTACATCGATATGCCGCCGGAAGGTCAGGTGGAAAGGGAAGAGGTAGATCTGCTAGAAAGCGCGCCCGGCGAACGGGCGACGGCTGACGATTCCCTGATCGAAGAGGCCGCGCGTGACATTCTGAACGCCAAATCGGCGGTTATATTCGCGGGTGGAGGTATTGCTAGGTCGGATGCTTTCGATGAGTTGGTGCAGCTGGCAGAGATGACTGGATTGCCAGTGGTGAACTCGGCTGGCGGCAAGGGAGTTATCCCGTATTCGCACCCCAACAGCATCGGATCGTGGGTTGGGGCGGAAGGTCCTATAAAGGGCATGATCGACAATGCCGAGGTGATCGTCGCCATTGGCACACGATTCACGCCTAGGAACCCGGCAGGTAGCGGCTCGAAGGTGATTCACATCGATCCCGATGAAACGATTCTCGGCAGGCCGCATCCGAACAAGATGAAGCTGAAGGGCGACGCTAAGGCGACGCTGACGAAGTTGAACGCGGCGTTGGACGATCTGGGTTGCGATCCCGAAGCGATGGCTGCGCGTCACGCCTTCGACAAAGCCGCGTTGGAGGCGCATCGGGAGAATGATCGCAGCGATGACGCGGCATATCCGTGGCTTGTCGCCATTCAGGATGCGTATCCCGATGAGGCGACTGGCATTTGGGGAATGACGCAGCTGGGCTACTACTCACGACAGCACTTCGAGGTCGAACGTCCGTGGTCGTACATCGACTCCGGTTATATGGGCACTTTGGGGTACGCGTATCCTACGGCGCTAGGAGCGAAAGTAGGAGTACCGGACCGCCCGGTCATATGTATCGTGGGCGATGGCGGCTTCATGTACTCGTCAGGCGAACTCTCGACTGCCGTTAAGTACGGCATCAATGTCATTGCTGTTGTGTTCAACGATGGGGCGTACGGCAACGTGGCGCGTGACTTGGACCAAGACTTTGGCGGTTCTTATGAAGCCGATTTCGCGAATCCGGACTTCGTAGCGATGGCCGAGGCGTACGGTGCTGCTGGTTTTTTGGCGACGAGTCCGGAGGAGCTGACCACGGCAATACGTTCCGCGTTGGAGGTCGACGCTCCGAGCATCGTAGAGGTTCAGCTAGGGCGTTTGCCGCGTCCGAAGGCGTGGACGGCGCGTGCACCGTGGACGAAACCGCAAGAGGGTTTGCTAGAGTAGCATTTCCATCTCACCCCCTGCGTCTCGCTTCGCTGACCCCCTCTTAATCTCCCTTTGAGAGGGTGAGGGGAAGGGATTTTGCTGACGCAAAAAGGGGAGGTTTTAGGCGCGTTTAATTGAAGGGGCATACCCCGCTCGCTTCGTTTGCTCGCGCCCCTTTCGCCCTGCGAAAGGGGCGGAACTAGCGGGAGATTTCGTGGACGATGTTGATTAGGGGTTCGCCGCGGGTTAGGCGGTCGAGGTTTTGGGCTACGGTTTGGGCTCGGCGGGATGCTGTGCCGTAGGTGGCGCCGGAGTGGTGGGGGACCATGATGATGTTGTCGAGTTCCCAGAAGGGGTGGTCGGCGGGTCGGGGAGCGTCGGTAGCGGATTCGGGGTATCGATACCAGGTGTCGATTGCGGCGCCGGCGATGGTGCGGTTTTTGAGGGCGTTGTAGAGGGCGGCTTCGTCGATGATGTGTCCGCGTGCGGGGTTGATGATGTAGGCGGTTGGTTTCATCAGCGAGAGTTCGTGTTCGCCGATAAGTCCGTGGGTTGCGGGTCCTAAGGGTGTGGAGATGAGGACGAAGTCGGCTTCTGACAGGACGTATTCGCGGGCGTGTTTGCCGCCTCCTACGTATTCTGCTCTGTATAGGTCGCCTTCAGCTCTATTGGCCCTTCCTGCGGCGATAACGGGCATTTCGTAGGCTTGGGCAAGTCTTGCGACACGGCGTCCGATGGCGCCGAATCCGATGATGCCGAATGTTCGGCCCATGAGTTCACGGTAGACGCCGTGTCTGCCGGGCCACATCTCCCATGATCCGGCGCGGAATGTGCGATCGGATTTGAAGAGTTCGTGATCGAGGGCTACGGCTACGGCCATGACCCATTCGGCAATAGGTGCTTCGTGGTGGTAGGCGTTTGCAACGGTGCAGCCTTCAGGAACGGCCTCGGGGTCGATCCGATCGTATCCGGCGGCGGCTATGAGGATGGCCTTCAGCGAGTTAGCGGCTGCGCCCATCTCTTTTGTGAAGTCGGTACCGATGTAGACGTCAGCGTTGACTAAGGCGTCAGGCGAAGCTTTGTTGTCGTGGTACTCGGTAAAGATCCACTCGACGGGTTCGGTTACAGGGAAGGGGTCAGAGTCTTGGTTGCGGCCGGCGTTGACGACTACTCGGAGTTTGGGGGGCATTGGAGTGGTGTTTTGAACTTTGATTAATGTGATTGTAATGATGGGTTGTGATATTTGGCTATTGAGTGTTTGGGTGGTAGGGCATGCCCTGCGTTCGGGTAAACGAAAGGGCGACCACTAGGGTCGCCCCTACGATTGGGTTGCTATGACCCCCTGCGGTCGCTTTGCTGACCCCCTCTTAATCTCCCCCTGGGAGGGGGAGGGGAAGAGATTTTACTGAAGCAAAAAGGGGAGGGGTTGGCCCCCTTTGTCCCCCGCATCCGAGTGCGGGGCAGGCCCCGGACATTTCCCCCATGAATGGGGGAAACCCTACCTCGCCCGTCTGGATTCCGGCTTTCGCCGGAATAACGTGTTCAGAACGCGGGTTTGCCGGAGGACCAACTCCAGTTGTCGGGTGGCCAGACGTTTCGGCCTCGGCGGGCACCCATGTTGCCGGCCATGGAGGCGTCGCGGCGTTCTTCGTCGTACCAGTCGGCTACGGTGTCGCGCCAGAGTTTGATGTGCGGGGTTCCGACGTGGTAGTCGAAGGCGTCGCGGTTGGCGTAGACCTCGTAGAGGTAGAGCTCGGTGGGGTCTTCGACGTTTTGGTAGACGTCGAAGCGAAGGCATCCGGGCTCTTCGTGGGTGGATCCGATGCCGTCGAGGGTTACGGCGGCGATGAAGTCGTCGACCTTGTCGGCTTGGACGTATTGGGGAGCGTGGATGACGTGTAGGGTGCCGTTCTGGAATGCGGGATCGTCGACGGCGCCGGGGCGGTAGGCATCCCAATCGGCGGGACCAGCTGGGTAGACGGAGCGGCAGAAAGAGACTTCCGGCGGCTCTGCGAACATGTCGGCTGAGGCGTCGCGCCACTGGTGGAAGTGGTAGGCCATGGTGTGGTACTGGAACGCGGCCTCGTCTTCATAGACCTCGCAGAATGCGAACTTTGTGGGGTCTTCATCATCTTGGATGATGTCGAAGCGATAGCAGTTGGGTTCGCCGAGGACGGATCCGACGCCGTCGCCGATAGAGGCTTCGATGAAGTCGTCGATCCGGTCGTCTTTGACCTTTAGACGGACCATGAGGATGTACATTTGGTTCTCCTGGTTGGTGTGGGCGTTGTTGATTGCCGTAAGTGAGTATATCGCGGGACCTCCCCCTAACCCCCTCCTGAAGGAGGGGGAATCGAAATCGACTACTGAACGAAGGGAGGGGATCGCTAGGTATTGAGACATATCTGTTGCTACCATGTTGAGCAACATGAAGCACCTTTGGAAAGCAGTTTTAGCGGTTGTGGCTCTGGTCGCGATCGGGGTATCGCACGTTGACGATGCGCAGGCGCAGGGGCCGGTTCCGCCCTACGTGAGATCGGCGATCATTTTCAGCGGTGCCGTGACAGTCAACGGCGAAACTCCGACGCACGGCGGGTTCACGATCACGGCTCGTATTCGGGATGTTTACGAATCTCAACCCGTGACAGTAGGCGCAATCCCAACAGAACCGTTCCGATATGAACACTTGCTGGTAGCGCCCTCGCTGGTAGGGACCTTGTCGGAAGTAGACTTAATTGGTTCTCAGATCGAGTTCTGGATCAACGGAGAGGTCAAATCCACGGTGACTAACTGGTACGCCATTCTGCAACCTTGTCCGGAGTCCAATTCACTGTGTCCGGTGTCCGATTATTGGGACATCGCCAGCATCATTCGCGAGGTAGACCTTGACTTCCCGAGTTTGCCCGATCCGGAACCAATGCCTGATATAGGGAAACTCGGAGTCGGAGGCGTTGGAATTCCTTCGACTTTCCCCTTGATCGTTATGTTGGTTGGGTCTGCGTTCGTACTGTCCGGAATCTGCGCGTTAAGTCGTAGGGATCGGGCGAAACAGCAGGAATAACTGGGCAACGATATTCCCCGCCCGCCTTAATTCCGCAATTTCCCACGATGCCGAACGCCGTCATCCCCGAACTTAAGTATTCGAGAGACCACGATGTCGTCGAATTGCAGACCCACGATCTGTTTCTTCGAGCGGAGTGTGTGACATTGCGTCCAATGACGGAGGACGATTGGGATTTGCTACTTGCGTGGAACAACGATCCTGAGGTGATGGAGCACGTTGAAAGCGATGGTTTCACGCCGCGCAGTTTGAGTGAAATCCAATCGATCTACCGCTGGATCTCTACCCACGCGTACTGCTTCATCATCGAGGTGGACCGGCGCGCAATTGGCGAGTGCTGGTTGCAACGAATGAATCTGCAGCGGATTGTCGATCTACACCCCGGTGAGAATCTTTGGCGCATCGATTTGATGATCGGGGTGAAGGAGTTGTGGGGGCGAGGTTATGGGAGTGAGGCTATTCGATTGTTGGTTGAGTTTGGGTTCGGTCGCATGGGTGCCGATGCGATTTACGGTCTTGTGTCATCGAATAACACGAGAAGCATGCGCGCGTTTCAGAGGTGTGGTTTCGCGGTTGTTGAGGAGAATGGGCAGTCGGGATGGGACTTAGTTTTGTCGCGTTTGCCTTCGGAAGGGCGGGATGCGAAGAACGTCCTTTAAGATACCCCTCCTTCAGCAGGGGGTTGGGGGAGGTCACGGTTTGCGTGAATTTGTGACACTTCAACTCGAATGAAACCTGGTTCTGGCTGTATCGTGTCCGCATGTACTTCGAATCGAAGAGACAATATCGCCGAGCAAAATCGATGCGGCAAGATCCTACGGATGCCGAGAAACTGATATGGGACCGCTTGCGAGCAAAGCGCTTGAACGGCTATAAGTTTCGGCGACAGATGCCGATTGATCGGTTCATCGTCGACTTCGCGTGTTTCGATAGGAAACTCGTCGTGGAACTGGATGGCGGTCAACACGACGAACACGCAACCTACGATCAGATGCGGACTTCAGTGATTAACCGTGAGGGGTATAGGGTATTGCGTTTTTGGAATAATGAAGTGTTTGACGATTTGGATGGGGTATTGACGACGATTCTTGCTCATTTGCAACAGGAGTAGAGGATGGAGTGGCTGTGACCTCCCCCTAACCCCCTCCTGAAGGAGGGGGAACAATTCGTCCCGTCCTGGAGGAGGTGGAAGAATTGTTTCTTCGGAGTGCGGGTGGAAGCGTATGGCCTCCCCCTAGCCCCCTCCTGAAGGAGGGGGATTGTTGCTAACCTCTGCCGAGGTAGAGCTGTTCGTTGGGGATTACGATGGCTTCTAGCATGTTGACGTCTGGGGGGAGGGTTGCCATTAGGAGGGCGGTTCGGGCGATGTTTTCGACGTCCATCATGGGTTCGGGGCCTTCGTCTCGGCCGGAGCCGGATCGGGCGTCGGCGCGGCGTTCGACCATGGTGTTGCCGGGATGGAGTGCGGAGACGGCGATGTTGACGTCACGGCCTTCGATGGCGGCGGATTGAGTCAGGCCCCACACGGCGTGTTTGCTGGTGGTGTATACGGCAGCGGAGTGTCGGGATCGTTGTGCGGCGATGGAGCCGATGTTGATGATGCGTCCGCCGCCTTGGGGTCGCATTATTTTGAAGGCCTGTTTGGTGCAGTAGAACATGCCGGTGACGTTTGTGTTCATCACTCGGAGCCATTTTTCGGAGGAAAGCTGCTCGATGGGGTCGCCTTCGATGGAGCCAGAGTTGTTGACTAGGATGTCGAGTCTTCCGTGTGCGTCCATGACAGATTTGAATACGGATGCAACGCTGTCTTCGTCGGTTACGTCCATAGAGAGGGCTGTGACGTTGGTGCCGGATTCGGCAGAAATTTCGTCGGCGGATACTTGGAGGCGTTCGAGGTTGCGGGCGGCGATGGTTACGTTAGCGCCGTTGTTGGCGAATATGCGGGCGATGCCTTTGCCGATGCCGGTGCCGCCGCCGGTTACGAGTGCGATTTTGCCGTCTAGGGATTCTGCGCTCACGGGTTTTCCTCCGATTTGATTAGGTTGCTTGGGATTCGTTTTTGCCTGGTTTTGTCAGGAAAGATGTGATGAAGGCTAAGGCTACTACGCCAGTTGCAGCAAGGTACGCGTATCTCCACCCGTCCATGAATGCGAAACCGGCTTCGGGCGTGTCTTCGAGTTCACCGAGAGGGATGTTGAAGCCGCGTGCGATCATGACCCCGGCGATGATTGCGGTGATAATGGCTTGGCCGGAGACATTACCGAGGTTGCGAGTGAGGTTAATGATTGCGCTTACAAGCCCGTAGGAGGATTGTGACACAGAGCCCATGGTTGCGCTGGCGTTGGGTGCGGACCATGCTCCCATGGCTAGGCCGTTGATGAGGACGACGACGGCGATGTAGACGATGTTCGATGTGTCGTTGAGCGTGGCGAGTGCAATGCCGGTGAGTACGAGGAAGAAGAAGCCGCCCATCATGAATGGGCGTACGCCGTAGCGGTCGGAGAGTCGTCCGAAGACCTGTGCTCCGATGCCCATTCCGATGGCCATCATCAGCATGACACCAGATGCGAGAATCTCGGGCCAGCCTCTGAAGGCTACGAGGTAGATTGGGAGCACGAACAGAGTGGCGGAGGAGCGCATGAATGCGAGGTAGCGGGTGATGATGGAGTATTTGAAGACCCGGTTCTTAAAGAGTCTGAGGTCGACCATCGGGTTTGGGGTCTTAAGTTGCCACCAGACGAAGACGATGAGGGTGGCGATGCCGGTGAATGCTCCGGCGATGATTATCGGCGAGCCCCAAGCGAGTGCGAAGGGGTTAGTGATGGTGAGAATGATGATTGCGGTCGCGACGGCGGATAGAGCGGCTCCGAGCCAGTCGTACGGTGGGCGTTTTTCTCCTGAGAAAGAGCCGATGCGTTCGTCTTTGAGGATGTAGAGGCCCCAGAAGAATGCGACGGCGGTTGGGATCGCCATGAAGATGAAGAGGGCTTGCCAAGGTAGGAATTGGAGGGTCACTCCGGATACCACCGTGCCTGCTGCTCCTCCAATGGCGACGGCGGTGGTCTGGCTACCGAGGGCTTTGCCGCGTTCACTGGCTGGAAACACGGATGTCGTGATGGCTGTGGATACGGACTGGCCCATGGAGCTGCCGATGGACATGATGACTCGGGTGATGATGAGGAATGTGAGGCTGGTAGCGAAGGCGCATGCGATGGCTCCACCGCCGAAGAGCGCCATTCCAATGAGGTGGAACTTCTTGCGCCCGATCATGTCGGCGACTTTACCGAGGGGGACCATGAGGGAGCTGATGGTGAGGGATTGCGCGATGACTAGAAGGGATGCTTCTTTGAATGTGATTCCGAAGTCTTCGGCTATGGCTGGCAGTGCAAGGAAGATGATGCTGAAGCTCATCACCATCGTTACGAGCGAGAGTCCGACGGCCCAGAATGCTCGCCACTTGTACCAGGCATTTTCGGGCGCGGCGGGATCCCATGCGGGAGTTTTAGGCGCGGATTGCGTGATGGTCTGAGTGTCTGCCATTAGGGTGTGCGACGCGGAAGCGTCGACGTAAGAATGCCACTAGAGTATAGCGAAGGGGGTGACGTGCAGTTTCAGTGCACGTCCATGCGTTTTAGGCGCCAGACAGTTGCGATGTTGGAGACGATAATGACGGCTATCAGAGCGATGATGGCGTATTCGATCGGGGGTAGTTGGTTTGATCCGGATGTGGGTGCGTCGATCAGGGTTGAGTTAAGTTCTTGCAGTACCGAGAGGGTGTTGCCGCTGATGCTGACGTATTTCAGTCCTGGTATTGCGGTTGAGATCAGGGCTTCGAAGCCGAACACGTAGACGATTCCGAAGACGACGGCGCGGGTTGTGAGGGTGCCGACGAATGCGAAGAGTGATACGAACGCGGTGGTGCCGATGACTATGCCGAAAGCTCCGACGATGGCCGCGGAGTAGGTTTCGTCCTCGAAGACGAGGAGTATTGAGACAAAGGTGCTGATGGCCAATGGGACGGCGACGATGAAAACGGCGGCGAGCATCTTGGGTATGGAGATTTGCCATCGTGAGATGGGGGAGAGCATGAGGTTGGTCAGGGTTCGGTCTTCGATTTCGTCGGCGAAGACGGGAGCGGCGACGATGAGCGCGATCAGTGGTAATCCGGTGTTGAAGATGAGGCCTTGGATGAAGCCTTGAGTTACTTCACCGTCCCAATCGGCATTCACGAGTTCGCTGATGATGGCGATGACGAGGGGAATTGCGGCGAGTATGAGCAATACGGCGATGCGGCGGATCGATATCGATTGCCGGATTGCGAGGATGAAGATAGTTTCTGCGATGGTGCCCATCAGCCTTCGACCAGATATGAGAAGACGCTCTCGAGCGAGTCGTCGATTGGTTGGATTCGGGTTAGCCGGATGTCGTTGCGTTGCGCGATGACAGGTAAGTCGATCTGAAGCACTGCGACGTTGATTGTAAGTACCACGATTGAGCCGTCGGGATCGAATTGGACAGATTGGACGGCGGGAAGTTTTGCGAGTTCGCCGCCGAGTTGCTTTGAGTCGGAGCACTCGATCTTGACGTGGTATGGGCGGTCGTCTAGAGCGGCGCGAATGGCGTGGAAATCGCCTTGCGCGGCGAGCTTGCCATTGACGATGAGGACAACGCTTTCGCTGACTTCTTCGACTTCTTCCAAGATGTGGGAGGAGATGATTACGGAGCGTCCTTCATCGGCGGTGTGATGGAGGATTTCTTGGAAGCGTAGACGTTGGGTTGGATCGGCACCGTTCAGTGGCTCATCGAGGATCAGGATTTCGGGGTCGCCGACGAGCGCGGCGGCTAATCGGATGCGTTGCCTCATGCCGCGAGAGTATGTGGAGATTTTGCGGTCGAGAGCGAAGGACATGTTGACGCGTTCGATGGCGGCTCGGAGATGAGATTCTTCACGTCGGAGATCTTTCAAGCGAGCGGAGAGGCGGACGAATTCGAGGCCGGTCATGAATTCGTATGCAGACTCGTTTTCGGTCATGATGCCGATGCGTTTATAAACGTCGTTGTCGGTGCGCGGGTCGGTTCCAAGTAGGCGTACGGTGCCTTCGGATGTCGAGTAAAGGCCGCACATCATTCGGAGGAGAGTCGTTTTGCCGGCGCCGTTGGGACCGAGGAGGCCGGTGATGCCGGATCCGATCTTGAGGGTGATATCGCTGACCGCGACGACGTTGCCGAACCATTTGGACACAGAATCCAACGACACGATGGCGTCATTGCTAGCTTGGGCGGCTATTTCAGTTTGCGTTTGCACTGAACTATCTCTGCCTGGAGTAGAAGCGCCATGTTGCGAAGATGGAGCCCGCGGTTAACAGGACGATCCAAGCGATCGGGAAGATTATGTTGAGGTCGAAGTTTTCGTTGTAGGTGCTGAAGAATATGGATGGGATGATGCTGGTGTTGATATCGATCAAATTGACAAGAGCCATTGGGTTGCTAACGGAATCTGGAGGATTGAACAGATTGACGATTAACCCGGTAAAGGACGAGATCATGATGACGCTGATGACGATGAGCGTCGCGATCATCCGGCGGTCGGTTAGGGAACTGACGGCGAAGGTGAAGGATCCGGCGAATACGGCGAACACCGCGCTGTTGCCGGCGAAGCGTGGAATGTCTGTCCAGTTGTCTTGGATGTGTCCGAGGGAGTCGGAGACACCAATAAGCAGTCCGATCCAGAGAGTGATGTGGGGTAGCAAGCTGGCTGCGAGTAGTAGTACGACAAGTGCGAGCCATCTTGCGCCGAGGTAGTCGAGGAGGGTGATTGGGCGGACGAAGTAGAGATGAATGACGCGGTTTCTGCGGTCGGGGCAGATCAACTCTGGGCCTACGAAAGCGGCGAATATAAGTAGCAAGAATCCGATTACGCCTATCAGGTCATCGTGACTTGGCAGGTCTACAACTTCGGCACCTTCACCAGTATCGACTTCGAGACCTAGCTGTTCGAAGAATGCGGCGATGGCGGCGAATACGAGGCCTGTCAAGATGGCGGGCGATACGACAAGCCAAGGCAGGATTTTCGCCCATCCGCCGCGTCCGATGCCCATGCCGTTTTTCACGCCATCCCAGAATATCGTCTGCCAAGCGCGGCTACGACCTTCGCGTTCGCCTTCGTAGGTCTGGTATCCGATGTCGAATACCGTGCCGGTGCGTTCGGTGTTTTGGTCTGTGGTCACAGGTCAGTTGGTGCGGAAGAGGTCGATCAGGGCGCGCTGACGCGGACCCATTCGGACGAGTCTGGCTTCGGATGCGACGAGGGCGTCGCGGATGGCGTCGAACTTTGTGCCGTCGACGTCTGGGATCGATATTGCGATGCCTTCAGAGGTGTGAACGATGTTGCGGTCCGACAGTTCCTCGGTGAAGCGGTCGCGGTTGTTTGCGACCTCGACGTAGATGAGTTCGGTCTCTTCGGTGAGGGACTTGACGTCTGAAGATTCTTTTACTTGTCCCATGTCCAATAGGACGATGTTGTCGCAGGTGCGCTCGACGTCTTGCATGAGGTGGGTTGAAAGTACGACGCTAATACCGAACTCGCGGGCGATACGGCGGATGAGGTTCAGCATCTCGGTACGTCCGGTCGGATCGAGTCCGGCGGTCGGTTCGTCGAGGAGTATGAGAACGGGGTCGTGTACCAGGGCTTGGGCGAGCTTGACGCGCTGTTTCATGCCGGTTGAGTATCCGCCGATAGGGCGGTAGCGTTCCTCGAAGAGTCCGACATGTCGGAGCGTGTCCGCGGCGAGGGATCGGGATCGGGATGGTGGGATGCCGCTGACTTCGGCCATGTGGGTGAGGAAGTTTGCGGCGGACTGGTTCGGCGGGAGGCAGTCGTGCTCGGGCATGTAGCCGAGACGGGTTCGAGCGTCGGGATGGCGCGCATCGGCGCCCATGACGAGTGCGGAGCCGGAAGTGGCGTCGGTTAGGCCGAGGAATATGCGGATGGCGGTAGATTTTCCGGCGCCGTTGGGTCCGAGGAGTCCAGTGATGCCGGAGCCGACAGTGAAAGATGCGGAATCGAGGGCTTGGACGGAGCCGTAGAGCTTGGTCAGGTTCCGCGCCTCTAGGAGGTGAGAGTTTTGGTTCACTGGTTCACAAAGATGACTGCTAATCTCGATATATCGGTTGTCTATACGTCCAGACGATAGAACTCGATTGCGGTTCTGCCGAATACGAAATCGGACTGTTCTTCAGGCAGGTTTTTCAGCATGTCTCGGACAGCGCTGGCCCAGCCGGCGTAGGGTGTGCCTTGGGTTGAGACGGGCCAGTCAGATCCGAACATGAGGCGGTCTACGCCGAACATTCCTATGACATGGTGGACGTAGGGGAGTAGGTCGTCGTTGGTCCAGTTGTCCATGTCGGCTTCAGTAGTCATTCCGGAGAGTTTGCAACGCATCCCGTCAATGGATGCGACATCTCGCAGCCGGGTGAGCCATGGTTCGACTTCGCCTTCTTTGATGTTGGGTTTGGCGATGTGATCTATGACGGCGCGAAGGTCAGGTACGTGCTCCATGATGCGCGGGACGAAAGGGAGGTTCCATGGGCGTACGAGGAAGTCGTAGCAGAGACCGCGTCGTTCGACCTCTTTCAGACCCTGGATCGGAGCATCCCCGGCGAGCCAGCCGTGGTCTTCGTCCATCTCCCAGAGGTGTCGAACGCCTTTGAAGTACGGGCTTTGCTGGAGATCGTCGAGGATTTCGCCTACATTAGGTTCGCTCAAGTCGACCCAACCGACGACTCCCGCGACGTAGTCCGTGTTCTCGGCGATTTCAAGGCACCACTTAGTCTCTTCGACTGACGCGTGAGCTTGAACGATGACCGTTTTGTCAACGCCAGCTTCCGCTAGAAGAGGACGGAGGTCGTCGGGGACATAGTTGACCCGCAACGGACTGCCTTCCGGCATCCAGTCGTAGAGTCGTAGGTCTAAGTCCCAGAAGTGATGATGGCTATCGACTACGGTCATCGTTCGATTTCAAGGTGGTGGGTGTTTGGCCTGAAGTAGGGGCGGGTTTCAAATCTGCCCCAACATACGCGCTGGAGGATCTGGTGGAGAATAGCCCCATTTGTGCTTCGGACATTTCCCCCGTTAACGGGGGAAACCGATAACTAGCGTGCGATGGTTCCGATGGAGGGTTCGCCTCTGGTGGCAGTTCCGTGGCTGCCGGCGAAGTTTGCGTCGCCGAACCACAGGACGCCGTCCTTGGAGGAGAGTCCATGTATGAAGGGGTCTTCAAGGCCCATCGTGATGCGATCCATCTCGGCGCCGGATTCCTTGTTGTAGAGGACTACGACGTTGTCGGTCGTGTGTGCGCACCAGATACCGTCATCGCCTTCGAGTGCGAGTCCGTGCAGGCGCTCCAGCTCGACCTCGAACTTGTGGATGACCTTGAAGTTGTCTGACGGATCAACGAGGATAATCGCCTTAGGGCTGAACGCCGTTACCCAGAGCAGGTTCTCGTCGTGGTCCCACTCGATTCCGTGGATCCCGCCGCCGTCTGGTGTTCGCCATCGGTCAACGGTCTCGCCGGTATCCATGTCGCACTTGACGACGTAGCCAAGGTGGGTGTCGGTGCTGCGGTAGGGGCGGGAGACGGTGGTGCCGTTTGATCCGGTCCAGATGTGGCCGTCGCCGACAGTGATGCCGGAGCCGTTCTCGGTGCCGGTGTATACGGTTCTGAGGACGTCGCCTTTTTCGTCGATCACGTATACGTTGTCGGTGAGCTGGTCCATCACGAACAGCTCATCTCCGTACCACTGTAAGCCGTTGGGCATCTCGCAGGGCGAGGGTACCGTGATTCCGACCATCGACTTGGTCGCTGTCATCGTCATATTTGTCACTCCAATCGGGTGCTTGTATCGCTGGATACTTGAGAGAGTAGTTTAACCCGAAGTAGCGTCGATTCAACAGGATGGCTTTGAGAAGATTGTGTTTGGTTGTAAAACTATCGGTTTTAAGGGACTGCAACGGGTGTGATAGACTGTTAACCGTGAATGTAGGCGAATGCAGTCCCCAATATCGACGGGGAATGAATCTAAATATCACGACTAAGCCAATCGCTTCAAGTTCTCCTGTCGCCTACGGAGAAGATGCACGGATGTGGGGTGTCCCGCGGACTATTCTCGCGGCTATCCAATTGCAACCCAAAGATCAACTTTCAGGAGGAGGCGGTTGAAATGAGAAGGAAGATAATCGATGACCAACCAAGCGAACGGCAATGCCGGGAGCCGTCGAGTGATGATTTTTATCGACGGCAGCAACCTCTATCACGTACTTAAACAGAACACTGACAAGCAAAACCTCGACTACAAGAAATTTTCGGAAAAGCTTTGCGGCGACCGCGAACTGATCCGCACCTATTACTACAACATCAGGCAGGAATCGCCTGACAATCCGAAGCTCGCGGAGTCGCAAGATCGCTTCTTAAATGCGCTCTACGAGACTGATTACTTGGAAGTAAAACTCGGCATCTGGAAGCAGCGGGGACAGACGATGGTGGAGAAGGGCGTCGATGTGATGATCGCTTCCGACCTGATCGCCCACGCGTATGAAGACCACTACGACACCGCGATTCTGGTTAGCGGTGACGCTGATTTCTATCCAGCGTTGCAAGTGGTGAAGGACACTGGCAAGCAAGTTGAGGTGGCGGCTTTCGATTCCAACTTGTCATCCGAAGCGGCCCGTTTTTCGGATGTGATCATCAAGTTCGACAATCACTATTTCGATGGTCTATGGATGTCGGCGAGTCAGAAGAACCAAAATATGCGGACCGCGGCGATTCGCAAATCAGTGACGGATGAGGCGGCATCGCCTAACGGCGAGGACAAAGGTGCAGCGAGGCGGCAGAACGGCACCAAAAAGCCTTTTGCCGAACGATATGCTGATCGGCGTAACGCTTATAACGCTCGGAAGGCGTCCAACAATGGATCTGCCGGAAGTTCAAACGGGCGTACAGCCGCCAAACCGATCAGCAGGCTACGCAGGACCGAGAGTCGTAGGAGTCTGTCTTCGGTTGTAGGTTCAGGTGGGCAACCCGCACAGCGGACCGAGCGACGAGGTCTCGCATCGGCATCAAGTTCAAGAGTCACCCCGCCCGATATCAGGAACAGAGCCGCAGAAACTAAACTCGCTCCACGCAACGGCCGTGGCGCGGACAGTCGTCGCGAACAGCGTCAATCGTGGATCAGCAGGATGCTGAAGTCGCGGCAATCAGGCGGCTAGTCGGCATTAGCCAGGTTGACAATCACCAATCGGCGGTGATGATGTTGCTTTCTTCTTCTAGGACGCGTTCTTGGGAACCGGACTTGAAGTCCATAGTGAACAGGTGATACTTGCCGTCGTTGCTTGAACGGAAAAGTACCTGTTCGCCGTTCAGTGACCATTTAGGGTCAGCATCGTCGACGCGGTTCTGGGTCATTCGCCGGGTCGTCTTCTCACGAGTGTCAACAGCGTAGATCTCGGGGTTCCCATCGCGTTCGGAAACGTAGATAATGTTTCGGCCGTCTGGTGCCCATTCGAAGTTGATTTCGTCACCGTCGTCGTCGGTCAACGCTTTAGCCAGGCTAGGACCATCGCCGGTGTCGACCTCTAGGGTGTAGATGTCGGTTGATCCGTCGGAAAGCTTGCGTGCGAATGCCACGCGTTTACCGTCCACCGAGAAACGTGGTCGGCTATCCTCATAATCCGTCAGTTGGACTTCATCTACCCCGCGCACTGACCTCTTGTAGATGCCTTGGGTCCCGTCGATATTGAGGCACATCACGATCCAGTTGTTGTCGCCCGACCAGTTACCGAGTTCGACGTTTCCAATCGGTTCCGAGGCTAACAAGGAGGTCTTTCCACTTTCGAACTCGTGCACGAAAACTTCCGTTAATGTGTAGTCGTTGGAGACTGCCTGATAGGCGATCATGCGGGAGTCGGGTGACCAGAAGAACTCTTCAACCGTTGCAGGGGCGTCTGGCACACGTTCGGTATCGTCGTCTTTGCGGTGCCAAATCATGAGTTGCCCGGCGCCTTGACCGGCATTTATGAGGTATGCAACGCTTCTCTGGTTCGGCGACCATTTCGGATTGCTGACGGATTCGTTGACGACTTTGGAATGCTCGCCGGATCGATCTAAGACGAACATGTTGTGGTTTTCATTCTCCAATACATATGCGACTTCGTGGGAGACTTTGTCGTTGCCGCAGGCGATTGCGATCATCGCCAACAGTGGAAGTGAAATGAGTAGGATCGTCTTGTTCATGTTGCGCATGTCTCTTGTAATCTCTGCTTGTGCGCGGGCGTCGGAGTTGGACACACATCCATCGTCCGTCCGTAAATGCTGAGGGGCAATTACTATCGCGATTTTCGAAAAAAGGCGCTTGTCATTTCAATGGCGACGCGTGCAACTAAAATCGCAATACATTAGGCAACTAACACAATCGGAGATTGGGCGATGAAATTCGCGTTCTTCATGATGCCGTTACATACGCCGAACGAGAACCCGTCGTTGGCGTTTGAACGCGATATCGACATGATCAACTATGCCGAGAAGCTAGGGTTCGACGAGTACTTCATCGGCGAGCACCATTCGGCAGCGTGGGAGACGATGCCGATGCCGGAGATGGTGCTGGCGAAGGCATCGGCGACGGCGACACGGATCACGCTGGGAACAGGCGTGGTGTCACTGCCGTTTCATCATCCGTTCCATGTCGCCGAACGGTTCGCATTTCTCGACCATTTGACGCGCGGTCGGACCGTGCTTGGAGTCGGGCCTAGTGGATTGCCGACTGATCCCCAGCGGTTCAAGATTCCGCCTAAGGACTTGAACGCGATGATGCGGGAATCCACCGACATCATCGTGAAGCTGCTGGAGTCACCTGATCCGATTTCATTTGAAGGAAAGTATTGGACGATCGATGAGATGGCTTTGCAGTTGCGCTCGTATCAGCAGCCTAGGCTCAAATTGGCGACACCGTCGGCGGGTAGCAAGCGCTCTATAGACTTCGTGGCGCAGTATGAGATGATGATGTTCTCGATCGCGGGGAGCGGTCCGCCAGACGCGGTGCCGTTGGCGCGTCAGTGGGACGAGGTAGTTGACGCATCCGCGAAGTATGGCACTTCTCCCAGCAAGGACGACTGGCGCGTCGTGACTTACGTCCACTTGGCAGACACGCGCGAGGAAGCATTCGAGCAGGCTCGACGCGGCGCAGTGCGCGATGTCCACAACTACTTCTACACGATCAACACGCCGCGCAGTTGGTTGGTGCATCCGGATCAGAATCCGGCGGATCTAACGTTCGAGCAGATCGTTGAGAAGAGGCGGTGGATTATCGGCACACCCGACGATGCGATCGAGCAGATCGAAGAGATAGTTGAGGAAACTGGCGGCATCGGCGGCTTGATGCTCACGACACACGAATGGATGCCGATGCGTCATGTCATGTATTCGCAGGAGCTATTCGCGAGATACGTGATGCCGCGCTTCAGAGGTCACACCGCCGACCTAGAGCGCGAGTGGGAGCGGACGAAGCACGACCGGGCTCATGGTCGGATACCGAACATTACCGGCCCGAACGATGGAAGTTTGGAAGACGGCAAGAAGAGCAACGTGTATGTGAAGGTATGAAGTCAGCGTTAGAGAGAAGATGGTCGCTGTTAGTCCCTAAGACTCCAGTAATACGATTTTCTCTCTCGAAATTTGTGGAGATCGTATGGATCGAAGTTCGCATCGCCGTCGTCTCGTAGCCAGTCGGATTCTGTCGAATGTCCGCGATGCGGTCGAAGCACAATCCCTTCAGCTGTGAGTTTAATTTCGAGGTGGTCACCTGCTTCCACGCGCAAATCAACCAGGATATCTGGCGGGAGAGTTACTTGGTTGTCGGAATTAATTTCAATCAACATGATTCAACCGAGTTTTCAGGTTGTTGAACAGGTCGAACGGTCCGTAGTTTCAGCAGAGAAGCGGATTGGAACCTGATAGGAGTTACACGTAAGATTTTAACCCGGAAAATGATTGGGATTGAATTGAACCACGCGAGAACTGGAACCAAGTAATGGCGACACTAGAACAACTACTGGATGAAGTCGATGCTTCCGCCGCCGAGATCGTTGAGCTTGAGCGGCAGATGATTCAGATACCGACGGTGAACACTGGTCAGATGCCAACGGGCAATGAGACACCGTTGGCGGAGTTCATCCGCGATTGGTTTCACGACGAGGAGATCACGGATACGCAGATTTTGGCGCGGGATCCGGAACGGGGGAACATCATCGCGGTCTATCCGGGTAGCGAGCCGCGTTGCCGGTTGATGTTTATGTCGCATACTGACGTAGTGCCGGTTGAAGACTATTCGAAGTGGTCGTGGGAGCCTTTTGGAGCGGAGGTGTCTGGCGGCAGGATTTACGGTCGGGGAGCGTCGGACTGCAAGGCTTTGCTGACGGCGCAGATGATGGCGATGGCGATTTTGAAGCGCAATGGGGTGGAGTTGAAGCATGGGCTGCGCTTGGTCAGTGGCGCGGACGAGGAGCATGGAGGTCGATGGGGGTTCGGCTGGTTAGCGGACAACCACCCCGAGTCGCTGGAGTGCGACTTCGCTGTTAACGAGGGAGGAGGGACACCCGTGGAGCAGGGTGGTGCGTTGTCGTATCTACTGGGCACGGGCGAGAAGGGCAGGTTGGAGATCAAGATCACGCTGCGGGGTGAAAGCGCCCACGCCTCAGTTCCGTGGCAGGGCGTGAACGCGTCGGAGCGGTTGTGGCGAGTGTTGCAGCGGATCGAGAGCTACGAGCCTGAAATCGACACTTCGCTACCGATATTCGACTATCTGAATCTGTTTGGCATAGAGGAACGCCCAACGCCTGAGAACATCGAACAGATTCTCGGCGAACTCGGGGACAATTCCCCGCGTCTGAGTTCGATGTTACGGGCGCTGTCGAGGATGGTTTGGACGCCTACGATGATCAGCGGCGGCATCAAATCGAACAGCGTGCCCGAGAACATAACTGTTACCTGCGACGTGCGGACGTTGCCATTCCAAGACGAGGAATACGTGAGAAGCGAGATCGAGAAGACGATCGGAGATGTTGACGGCGTGTCGTTCGAGATTGACTACATGTCGGTTCCAAACTCATCGCCGTTCGAAACGGACTTGGCCGAGGCGATAAAACGAGCGCAGGCATTGGCGGTTTCGAGGGATGACATTCAATGGATACCAGCGATCAGTAACGGATTCACGGATTCTCGGTTCACTAGGAACCTAGGGATAATCACCTACGGGTTTGCTGGAACGCATCCTGACGACGATCCGATGCTATCGAGAGCACATGGGACCGACGAGTCGGTGGGAATTGAGTCACTTATCAGCGGAACGAAGTGCATGATCGCGTTGGCTTGGGACCTGTGTGAGGCTCAGTGATTCCATGGTTTTGGATGTGGTTGCTATCGCCGACGAGTTGGCGACTGAGTTGGAGGCGAGCGGTTCTGACGAACGGGCGGTCAACGAGAAGCGGTATCTCAAGTCGGAACTGACGCATTACGGTGTCAGCGTTCCGGTCATACGGAAGTTGGCGCGACGTTTTGCCCGCGAACGTAAGGATGTTTCGAAGTCTGAACTCATCGGTTTGACGATCGAACTGTGGGATCGAGATGTTTACGAGCTACGTAAGCTGGCTGTAAACATCTTGGCTGCAAAGGGCGAGGTCTTAGATTCAGATGACGTGAGTTTCGTCGAGGGATTATTGAGGCGGTCGCATACCTGGGCGTTGATAGATGATTTGGCGATGAATGTCGTGGCACCGATGCTTTTAACCACCCCAAATGCTCAACAAGTACGCGCGATGTGGTCAGAAGATGGTGATTTCTGGGTGCGTCGCACTGCGATGCTCGCCCTGCTGCCGCGGCTACGACGCGATCTCGATAGTTGGCACGAGTTTGCGGGCTACGCCGATACGATGCTTGTGGAAAGTGAGTTTTTCATCCAGAAAGCGATAGGCTGGGTTTTGCGCGAGGTGTCGAAGCACTCTCCAGACTTGGTGTTTGAATGGATGCAACCGCGAGTGGCGATGGCGTCGTCGGTCACGTTTCGCGAGGCGACGAAGTATCTGCCCGAAGAACAGCGTTCGCAGCTAACCGAACTCAGAAAGCCAGTGCTGCGGAGGAAGAAGAGTTGAAGCGTCCAAACGTTCTTTTCATCATGGCCGACCAGTTGAAGTGGTCGGCATTGCGGATGTACTCGCAGATCGGGATACCGACGCCCTCGTTGGAGCGGTTGGCGGCGCGCGGTGTGATGTATCGGAACGCGGTGACTCCGCATCCGTTGTGTGTGCCGGCTCGGACGTCGGTCATGACGGGCCGGTATCCGCACACTACGGGTTGCCGGCGCAACGAGACTCTGATGCCTGACAACGAGACGCATGCGTTCCAGATATGGCGAGATGCGGGCTACACGACGGGTCTGATCGGCAAGAACCACTGCTTCGTTGACCTCGACGTATTCGATGTCTACTGCGATATATCGCACGGTGGATTACCGAAAGGTGACTACTTGGGATCAGAGCCAGAAACCAAGGGTATGGAGTGGGTGAGACCAATTGAAGCGATCAATAAGGCGCATGAGGCGCGGGCACGGCTGAATGAAAACGCGCAGAGTCCGACGATCGCATACGCGGTTACGGACTATCCGTTGGAGGACTACGGCTCGAACGTAGTTAGTGCACAGACTGAGTCTTTTTTGGAGCGACAGGCAGCGGGAGATCGCTTTGGCAGGGATGGATCGAGCGGCGATGAGGACCGGCCGTTCGCGCTGTGGGTGTCGTATCCCGATCCGCACGAGCCGCGTGAAGCACCGCGTCAGTATGTTGACATGTTTCCACATGACGAGATCGCTTTACCCCCGATTAGACGCGGCGAGTTTGATGAGGATGGCGGTGTAGACCATCTCGGTGATGCACCATATCTGCCGAGTGGAGAGGTCAGTCCTGCGCCAGAGGTCAATAGGGTGCTGTACGCGATGTTGGGGATGGATGAAGACAGCGAGGAGGACATTCGAAATCTGGTTTCGGTACATCACGCGATGACACGGTTGGTTGACGATGGGATTGGTCGAATCCTCGACAAGTTGGAAGAGTTAGGGGTGCTTGAAGACACGATCATCGTGTTTACTGCTGATCACGGCGACTTCATGGCCGAGCACAACATGTCTGTCAAAGGCGGGGTGTTTTACGACTGTTTGACACGAGTTCCGTTGATAATTTCATTTCCCAAAGGCGATATGCCTATTGGGAAAATCGACGAATCAATGGCGAACACGTTAGACATAATGCCGACGATCTTGGAGTTGCAGGGGTTGGCTAGTTTCGAGGGGATCAATGATGGATGGGCAGGTACCGCGCCAGACACAAGCGCGGTGGATGGTTCCAAGACGCTCGACGGTGGCGGGAAGGTCAGGACGGAGTTGTTGCGTCGGATCCAGGGAAAGCCTCTGCCGACGGTGACCAGTGCAGAACAGCGCATCGCGGCGTTTTCGGAATATGGGGCTGGTGGACCACCGGTGACGATGTCACATCTGGAAGAGTGTGAGAAACCTTGGGGTTATAAGACGTTAATCGAAACACTGTGGGGCAGGGAAGCACAGGGTCGGCGAAAGATGGTGCGGACGGTTGAATGGAAATATGTGACTGATCCGATGGCAAACGGCGCGGGTACAGGTGAAGTGGCTGATCCTGAGGACGAGCTTTACGACTTGGTGAACGACCCGTGGGAGCTCTATAACGTCGCACATGACCCGAAGAACGCCGGAGTGGTTTCGGAGATGCGGCGGTTGTTGGCGGAGTGGATGATCGAGACCGAAGACCCGGAACCGGTGGCGTTGCCGAGTACGATTGGTCGCTCCCGTTAATACCAATCGGTTGTCAGAAGATGCCTTTGGGTTCGAGTCCGAGGTAGAACTGCCCCGCGGTGTCGTAGTGGGTCGGACGTCCCTGTATCTGCTGCCGAATCGCATGGGCGTCTCGGAAGCAGTGTTGAATTTTGTTCGACTCGAAGATCGAGCTTGAGCCACAGATCGTGTAGGCGGTGTTGACGACATCAGCTGAGGTTCGGATGGCGTGCGTGCCGGCGAGTCTGACCTTGATGCGTTGTGCGGTGGGAAGTTCGTGGCGTTCGACGACCGTTTGCCACATCTCGGATGTGGCTTCGTTAAGGAAAGCGCGGGCGGAGTTCCACGAAGCCTCGGCTTCACCGATCATTCGTTGCGTTGTCGTATCGGCGCTTATGATGTTCGTGCCGCCGTGCTGGACTTTACTTTTGGTCAAGTTGATGCCAGCGTCCAGTCCCGATCTGGCTACGCCGAGGGCAACAGTGGCGAATCCGGATGCGAACATCGGTGTCGTGTGAATGACATAGAGGGAACCGGGTTCTCTGGACGGTTCGTTCAAGCCGTAAGAACGTTCGATGGGGACGAAATGGCCTTCCATCGTGAAACTGAGGCTCGCGGTACCTCTCAGACCTCCCACGTGCCATTCGTCGACGACATCGACTTCCGATTTGGGGATTAGGAAGGTGCGCATTTCCTCAGCGTCGGAACCATCTGAGTTGTGCACTGGTGCCAATGCGGCGACCCACGATGCGTGCGAGATGCCACTGGAGAAGTCCCATCGTCCAGAGAGTCGATAGCCATCTTCGCTGATCACCGCTCTTGTACCAGGACGCGGCGGTCCGTTCGTGACAACAGTGCGAGGATTGCTCCAGATTTCCTCAGCTACCGATTCGCTCACACGGACCGAGTTAGTCGAGAATACGTTGTTTTGGTTGATGCACCAACCGACGCTGGCATCGGCCTCGGCGAATATCCGAACGATCTTCAGGAAATCTGGATGTGCAAGTTCTGCTCCGCCAAGTGAACGAGGCAGTAGTAGGCGGAAGAACCCAGCTTCAATGATGGGATTGACAACGTCTTCCGGGATGCGCCGTTCGCGGTTGATGCGGTCAGCCGCAGGTGCGACCATCGACGCCAGATCGCGTGCTTCGTCGATGAGTCTTTTTACGGTTGCCAAGCGGTGATGCAGTCGTTAAGTCACCCCAACTCGTCGGGAACGACGACGTCAGGTTCGAGCTCAAGGGGGTATCCGGGGAAGAAGTCTCGCCATGGCTCGAACTGCTCGACGAACTGCATCCCGTGCTCCATCGATGGCAGATTCTTGATGGAGCGGCCAGGATCGTAACCCATGGTCTTTGCCATCGCCTCGATGCCACCGCGTCGCGTGTGCCTCACGCCTCCGACGTTGAACAAGTCTCCATCGTCGTCTTCGACGATTAGGTCGAATCCGCGTTTTCGTTGTCGCCAGTAGAGTCTCACGGTTATCCAAATGCTGTTTTAATCGATGTCGACCAGATGTGGTTTCACCCTGTCTAGTATCGCATTGCCCACGTCGTACTTGCTCATCAATGGCAATGGTTCAATCGAGCCGTCGACGCTGACAATGTCGACGCGATTGGTGTCGGTACCGAAGCCGCTTCCGGGTTCAGTCACATCGTTGGCAACGGTGAGGGTCGCGCCCTTAGCTGCCATTTTGGCCGCGCCTTTGGTCGCGGCATCACTAGTCTCGGCCGCGAACGCGACCTTGACGAGGCGAGAGCCTACAGCCTGTGGCATCCAATCTTCGACCTCTTCGAGTTCCATTGTCATCCCTTTACCTCCACGCTTCTTGATCTTTTCATCGGTGAAGGCGCTAGGGCGGAAGTCGGAAATGGCCGCAGCCATGATTAAGACATCAGCTCTGGCTGCTGCTGGAAGCGTGGCTACGCGCATTTCGTCTACGGTGTTGACTTTGATAGTCTCAACGCCCCAAGGTGCGCGAATGCCGGTTGTGGCGGTAATGAGGATCGTTTGTGCGCCGCGATCGCGCGCGGCTTCGGCAACCGCATAACCCATCTTTCCAGTTGAGTGGTTAGTGATGACACGGACTGGATCGATTGGTTCGCGCGTGCCGCCTGCGGTTACGACGACACGTCTGCCGACCAAGTCTCCGTATCGAACGCCGATGGCGGTGCGAACGGCATCGACGATGTCGACCGGATCGCTCATGCGTCCTTCGCCGACAAGCCCGGAAGCCAATCGACCAGATTCAGGTCCGACGACTATCGCACCGCGTTCACGCAACGTTGCGACGTTATTTTGTGTAGACGCGGATCCGAACATGTCGGCGTCCATCGCTGGTGCCAATACCAGCGGAGCGCTTGATGCTAGCACTGTGGCGGTAACTGCGTCATCGGTGATGCCTAAAGCAAGTTTGGCGAGGGAATTGGCTGTGGCCGGGGCTATCACGATGCAATCGGCTTTCGTTCCGAGCGCGACGTGATCGATGCTGATTTCGCTGTTTTGGTCCCAGAGCGAAGTCACGACGGCGTTGTGGCTCAACGCGGCGAATGTAGTGGTACCGACGAAGCGTTGCGCAGACTCGGTCATCACGACATCGACCCGTGCGCCGAGTTTGACGAGATCGGAAGCGATATATGCGGATTTGTACGCGGCTATCGAACCTGTCACGCACAAGACCACCCGACGGTTGGATAGGGGAGTATGAGCTGGTGGCATCATCAGGAGTAAAACCGCGTGACCTAGTCTCTTTCGACGACGAATTGGGTCGGCAGTGTGGCGGTCGATGAGCCAGACTTGTAATCCATGATGGTTTGGTAGATGTTGGTTACTTCGTTGCGAGTCAACTCGGTGGGCACATCGATCCTTAAACTCTCGTCGCCTTCGACTCTAACGAGGAGGCGGGATCCGAGCGACGATCGGAACCGATAACCCAAGTTCCAGAAGCGTGCTAGCTCGATCTCTACCGATCGGGCGCGCAAGGTCAAGGCATCCTTTGTTTTGAAGTCTACGCCGATGCGGGCGCGTTGGAGCATCATCTTGTCGTCGTCCCAGCGGTAGTGGGCTTCCAAGTAGAGGAAATCGTTTACGTAGGGCAGGCAGGCATCAGGATCTGGGCCAGCGTAGTGGCGTGGCCCGATGGTGAATTTGACCCCGGATATCCGATTGCTGCCATGGATGACGCCGTAGTTCCTCAGGTCGACATCCGACATCGTGATGTCGGTCAGCTGATCAGTCGGCCAGAAATCCTGGGACCGCCAAATCCACTCGACGCGCCGATCCTTGACCGCGATGATGTGGTCGAGAATCCTGAACTCGTCGTTTTCGATGACGTGATGGAGTGTGATCTCGTCCTTTTCGCTCCGCTCGTATTCGGTTGGACGCAGCTTTGAACGCGCTCTTTGGACGTAATCGTCAACTATCTCTTCGAGCGTCGGTTTCGTGTTCTGTACCATGGGTCCGTTTCCAGGAAAAGGTCAACGGGGCTTACGCCTTCGATGCTAAAGCACGGAACGCCATGTGGAGATGCGAAACGAGGTCGCCAGCCGTCATCGCATAAGGCGTGAGGTCTTTACGTGCATGCTGAGCGCTCAACGAGTGCAGCGAGACACCCAGTGACGCAGCATCGAAAGCGTCCGATTTGGCGGCGAGACCCGTTATCAATCCTGCGAGAACATCACCAGTCCCACCGCGAGCCAGACCGTGATTCGGCATCATGTTGATTCGCAACCGACCGTCTGGAGATGCGATCAGCGTGGTCGCACCTTTTAACACCGCGACGCAGTTGAAGCGTTCAGCCGCTGTTTGGACAGCGGTGAGACGATCCGTCTCGACTTCCTCGACGGAGATCCCGAGCAGTCTAGACATCTCGCCAGGATGAGGGGTGATGACCAAGTGCCCGTCGAAGACCTCCCACCATCCGGACAATTGGGATGCCAATGTCAGCCCATCGGCGTCGAGTATCACCGTGCAGTTGTCCCAAAGATGCGGAGTTGAAGTCAACCTAGAAAGCAGTTCGCGTGCCCCGTAAGACAGTCCGACGCCAACGCCAATGAGCACGGAATCCACCGTCGGAATGCGCTGTTGGAGCTGGTCGAACGCTGGTCCCGGCAAGACGCCGTTGACATCTTCTTCTAATGGGATGTATGTCGCCTCGGGGATATCACCAGATAGGGCTTGGAAAACGCTGGTCGGAGTTGCGAGCGCTACCAAGCCCACGCCGGAGCGGACGCATGCCTGCGCCGCCAGCGATGCAGCACCAACGTAAGTATTGGATCCTGCAATAAGCAGAGCACGCCCGAAATCGCCCTTATGAGCCGTAAGATCGCGGTCTGGTAGCAATGTGTGTGCCAATTCGGTAGTGTTGACTTCGCGTTTGATCTGGTCACTCAATCTCGACGGTATGCCGACATCCAAAGCAGTCATCTCGTCGCCGTACGCCGGATCTCCGAAACGTATCGCCGGTCCTAACTTGGTCAACCCCACGGACAGGCAAACATCGGCAGGCAGTCCTTTAGGGTCGAACTCGCCAGTATCCGGATCGGCACCGCTGGGTAGATCGATCGCGATGATCCTCTTTCCGCTCGATTTTGCTTCCGCGAAGACTGACGAAATTGGTTCTTCGATGGGACGTGAGATGCTGAATCCGAAGACTCCATCGAGAATCAAGTCACTTTTGTCGCATAAGTTTGACAGGTTAGTCTCCGTAGACGCTTCAAACACCTCAACAACAGTCCCACCGGCCTCGACGAACTGGTCCATCGGTGGATCGTCTCCAGCGCGCGTGAGGATCACTGCGGCGGTCGTTCGCACACCGGCTTTGAGTAAGTATTTGCCGGCAACCAAGGCATCTCCGCCGTTGTTGCCTTTACCGACTAAAGCCAAAACGTTTTTCCCGCCTGCGTCAGGACCCAGGTCTGCCAGAACCCAGTCGGCGATCGCTCGTCCCACTTTGTCCATCATGCCTTCAAGCGTGACCTCGCCCGAATCGAACCATCGCTGCTCGATAGACTGCATCTCAGCGGTGGTAACGACTTTTCGGTTTGGCGTCATAGTGAGTGCGTCTACGGCTTCCAAGCGTCGTCGCGCGCCTCCAGCACCACCGAAGCCACCGCGAACTCTTTGGAATGCGTGAGACTCAGCGCGATCCGAGTGACACCCATCCTTTCGGCTCTTGCCTGAGCCTGACCGTGCAGGGTGATCTCTGGAGGGCCGCCGCGCTTACGCGTTACCTCGATTGACTTCCAAGGGATTCCTCGGACGCCAGTGCCGAGAGCCTTCATGACGGCTTCTTTGGCCGCGAATCGGCTCGCTAGCTGCGGAGCACGGTTGCGGGCGTAGCGCCGTTCGCCGGGTGTGTAGACCTTGTTTAAGAAACGAACTGGGTAGCGATCCCGCACCGTCGCGATGCGACCGATTTCGATCAGATCGACACCCGTGTATATCATAGTTTTTGGTTCGCCTTTTGGTGCTGAATGGCGCATCGACGAAGTCCCATTCGCGACTGAAATTGTAAAACCAGCACATTTTCGAGCTTTGGAAAATCCAACCCATGACAGCGCGCACCATCAGCGGTAACGAAATCGCCAAGACCGTCCACGCGGAGGTCGCTGAGAAAGTGACCAAGTTCAAAGACGCAAAAGGATACGCGCCCGGGTTGGCAGTAATTCTCGTGGGAGACGATCCAGCTTCGCGATCATACGTGAGGCGCAAAGAGCGGGCTTGTGAAGAGGTCGGCATAGTCACCGAAACGCTAAACATATCTGCCGACATCAGCGCTGAAGAACTATCCGGGATTGTCAATGACCTAAATAGCGATGACCGGTATCACGGCATCTTAGTGCAGCTGCCTTTGCCGGACCACATCGATGCCGACGACATCATCAACGGTTTGGAGCCGCTAAAGGATGTCGATGGACTTCACTCGCAGAACGCTGGGCTGCTTTCGCTGGGTCAACCGCGCTTCGTTCCAGCGACTCCATTAGGAGTGCAGCGGATGTTGATTGAGGAGGGCATCGAAGTAAACGGATCCGATGTCGTAATCGTCGGAAGAAGCACGCTGGTAGGGAGACCGTTAGCATTGCTCCTTTCACAGCGAGGCCGAGGTGCGAATGCCACAGTGACAATGTGCCACACTGGAACTCAGAACGTGGCGTCACACACGCTCCGTGCGGACATACTGGTTGCCGCAGCGGGAGTGCCTGACACGGTCACGGCAGACATGGTTAAGGGAGGCGCGGTAGTGATTGATGTCGGCGTTTCGCGGGTTCCGGATTCCTCGAGACGTAGTGGGTTCAGATTGACCGGTGATGTCGACTATCCCGCGGTCAAAGAGAAGGCCTCGGCGATAACGCCGGTACCCGGCGGGGTCGGTCCGATGACGGTAGCGATGTTGCTTGAAAACGTCGTTTTGGCGGCGAAACTCCAGAGCGCGTGACGATAGTCGGGTTGGCTGGAATCGATCGATTCAAGCGTTAGTTCTGTGTCGTTGAAGGTTGGTATAGAATCGAACACCGACGCAGCGCGCCGTTTGGCGGTGTTTATATACCCGTTCGCCGCAGGTTCGTGCAACTGGAGTTAAGAAATTCGGGACGATGGACCCAACTGAAAAGCCCAGGATAGCCACGACTGGAGTTGTCACACCGGCAACACCCGGAATTTCACCCGAAGAAAAAAGTACTAACGGCTTCGATCCCACACGTTTGTCTTCGCCTTCTCTTTCGGCGAGCATCGACAAAGACGAACTCTTGCGCATGTATCGTTTGATGCTGCTGATTCGTCGATTTGAGGAAACTTGCGGCCAGCACTACTCTCTCGGCAACGTACGCGGTTTTCTACACCTCTACATCGGCCAGGAAGCTACCGGCATCGGCGCGATAACTCCCCTCGAAGCCCGCGATTACATAGTCACCCATTATCGCGATCACGGTCACGCGCTGGCGCGGGGTCTCGATACGAACCGCATCATGGCCGAGATGTTTGGCAAGAAGACCGGATTGAGTAAGGGCAAGGGCGGATCGATGCATATATTCGATGCCGCAAAGCATTTCATGGGCGGTCACGCAATCGTCGGCGCTCAGCTCCCTTTGGCTGCAGGTATCGCATTGGCGCAGCAGTATCTGGAAACCGATGTGGTGACAATGGTTTTCTTCGGGGATGGCGCGACGAACCAAGGGACGTTCCATGAGACACTGAACTTGGCTTCCGTCTGGCAACTGCCGATCATATTCTTCATGGAAAACAACCTCTACGGCATGGGATCGGCTGTCGGACGTGTTCGTTTGCAAGGCGCTGACTTCAGCGACGTGATGGGCGCGTACGATGTTGATACCGTATCTGTAGACGGCATGGATGTGGTAGCGGTACGCGAGGCTACACAGACAGCAATCGATAAAGTTCGGGCTCAGGGGAGCCCGATTTTTATTGAGGCGAAGACGTTCAGGTTCGTAGGTCACTCCTTCGCAGACCCCGGCGACCAATACCGCGAGAAATCAGAGGTGGAAATGTGGCGGCGCCGTGACCCGTTAGTGACCTATCCGTACCGTCTCCTTGAGTACGGACTAGCCAAGCAAGCAGATCTCGATGATTTGTCGGAGAGTGTGGATGCAGAGATCGCAGCTGCAGTGGAATTCGCCACTAATAGCCCGGAGCCGGACCTTTCGGAAGCATTCGACGATGTCTACGCCTAATCGGCGCGAGCAGATCGGTTAGCTGCATGGCTGAAATCACCATTCGAGAGGCGATTACTCAGGGTTTGGCAGAAGCCATCGAGACTGATGAGAGTGTCTTCATCATGGGCGAGGACATTGGTGAGTATGGCGGCGCATACTCCATCACTAAGGGATTCCTCGAAAAATACGGGGACCAACGCATCAAAGACACTCCGATATCCGAAGCAGCGTTCGTCGGCGCGGGTATCGGAGCCGCTGCCGCTGGTTTGCGACCCGTAGTCGAACTGATGTCGATGAGCTTCTCGCTCGTGGCATTCGATCAGATCGTCAACATGGCCGCCAACTTGCGCTACATGTCTGGCGGTCAGATCAAGGTCCCGATGGTCATCCGCGCACCTACCGGGGCAGGTGTCCAGCTCGGGGCGACTCACTCCCAGAGCTTCGAAACTTGGCTCGCTGAGGTGCCTGGTATCTACTGTGCCTGCCCCTCAAATCCGTACGACGCGCTGGGATTACTCCGGTCGTCGATCAAATCGGATAATCCCGTGATCTTTGCTGAGCATTCGCATCTCTACGGATCTCGGGGAGACGTGCCAGACGACTACTACGAAATACCACTTGGTGAAGGCAAAGTGGCACGATCAGGTGAAGGCCTCACGATGGTCTCGTACGGCTACGGAGTTCACATCTTGGAGCAAGCCGCCGAGCAGATGGCACAAGATGGCGTTGATGCCGAGATCATCGATTTGCGATCTTTGAGCCCTGTCGATTACGACACGATCGTCGCCTCGGTGCAAAAGACTGGTCGCGCTGTGATGCTCGATACAGCGCGACGAACAGGCGGCATCATGTCCGAGGTCGTGTCTGAGGTGCAGGAACGTGCGATGGATTATCTCGATGGGCCAGTGATGCGAGTGGGTTCGAAGGATGTTCCTTGGCCCTACAACCGCAACTTGGAACAGGACATCCTGCCGCAATCGGATGATGTCATCAAAGCCGCTCGCAAAATCATTTCTTTCTAACACCGCAATTCAGCGAAACCCAACCGATCGAGGAGATAAGAGTTGATCCACGAAGTCACGATGCCAGCGATGGGTGCCGACATGACCGAAGGCACCGTTGTCAAGTGGTTGAAGAGCGAGGGCGATGAGGTGGCTCGTGGCGACAAACTCGCAGAGATCGAGACCGACAAGACCGTTGTCGAGATGGAGGCATACAACGCCGGCATCCTCCGACGGATCGTGTTGGGCGACGGCACGAAAGCTCCCGTCGGGTCGTTGCTCGCGTATATCGGAGGAGCAGACGATGTGCTCCCTGAGATGGACGATGCGCCGGTAGCGACCCCAACCGAAGAGCCTTCCGAACCCGAGCCAGCAGTCGAACTACAGGTAGAAGCGGCAGCACCTGAACCGCAGCTCGCGCCCGAACCAGTGGTTCCAGCCCCAGCCATCGCTGCTCCGCCAGCACCGACAGTCGACGGTGGACGGATAAAGGCATCCCCGCTTGCGCGCCGTTTGGCGCGAGAGAGTGGTTACAATCTGGCGGCGATACCGGGAACTGGGCCGGGTGGACGAATCACCCGTGATGACGTGCTTGGGTTCACCCCTGCGCCCGCATTTGCTCCGTCAGGTGTTGCAGCGGCACCTCCGGCAATCACCGTTGACGGCTCGGATATCGAACTCACCACGATGCGCCAAGCCATCGCCCGCGTCACTGTACGCAGCAAGACTGAAGCGCCACACTACTACGTCACATCTGGCGTGGATATGACCGAGGCAATGTCGTTCCGCGCTCAACTCAACGCCGAACTCGCCGAGTCTGGCGTTCGAGTATCGGTGAACGACATGATTATCAAGGCCTTGGCTATGGCGATCGTAAGGTATCCGAAGTGGAACACCACCTTCCACGAGGATCGTTTAGAGGGCCACGACAGCATCAACATCGGCGTGGCCATCGCGCTTGAAGCCGGTTTGATAGTGCCTGCTTTGATCGGCGTCCAAAACATGTCACTGGTGGATGTCGCCAACGCGTCGAAAGACCTTGGCGCCCGCGCCAGAGGCGAAGGTGGTTCATTGACTCAAGAAGAGCTGACCGCCGGCACCTTCTCAACCTCGAACCTAGGCATGTTTGGCACCGACACGTTTGCGGCGATCATCGTTCCGCCGCAAGCGGGTATCCTCGCGGTCGGTGCAGTGAAACCGACACCAGTGGTCATGGACGATGAAATCGTCGTCCGCCAAATGATGAACGCCACGATATCCGCGGACCACAGAGTCGGCGACGGGGCAGAAGCGGCCATCCTGCTCAACGAGGTCAAAGACAACCTCGAACGGCCTTTGCGCCTCATCTTGTGATCAGTCGATAGTTCGACACGGTGACGTTCTTTTTGATGTGCGAAGATTGACGCACTGTGTACGCACGAGAGGCATTCACCGACGAAGAAATCTCGATACTGAGTCGCTTCTTCACTAACACCGACCTCCCGGTCTTCGCGATCGTCAACCTTCCGGAGATCGTCAAAGGAGCGATGTTCGCCCGTTACAGCCGGACGCACAAGTCTCTGCGCCGATTATTTCTGGACGAGTTCTACGAACAGCCTGAAATCGGCATTCAATCAATCGCCGATCAGGTCGGAGATGGAGAACAGGGGATAGGTCGCGCAGAGAAGCTATACGAGACTGTGTTTGTCGAATACGGCGACGATTCGGTCGCGCAGTTGGGCGGTGCTCACGTTGCGTGTGAGCAGGCATCGGCGATCTTAACGAAGGTGCTCGAACGAGGTCGGCTGGCGGCGTACTTGGAGCAGAGTACCCGCTACATCTACTACGACGTGAAGCTGAAAGACGCCGACGGAACAGCGCGGTTTCGATATCAGACGCCGCCTGAGATAGCACAAGGGCCATTGGCAGACCCCTACTTAGACACGATGGATCGTCTATTTGATAGTTACTCCTTCGTTGTGCGCGCCCTGACTTCGTACTTCCAAAATCGTTTTCCGCAGGGCAATCGGGAGACAAGAGGGGCTTACCGCAGCGCGACGAGGGCTCGAGCGTGCGATACTGCCCGCGGGCTTTTGCCAGCATCAACAACTTCGAATCTCGGGATTTTCGCTACCGGACAGGCGTACGAGGCATTGTTGATGCGTATGAACGCGAGCCCACTAGCTGAGGCACGCGAATATTCACAGATGATGCTAGCCGAGTTGCGGAAAGTAATCGCGGGTTTTCTCTCTAGAGTGGATGTCGAGGATCGTGGCGTGGCGTGGAGCGACTACTTTAGAAACGTTGCCCACGACATGGGTGAAATGGCCGAGAGCGAGTTAGAGGCAGCAGACGGTAGAGAATTCGATTTGGAACGCGACGAGGTGAGGTTGCTGGACTACGATCCGGACACCGAGATAAGGCTAGTCGCTGCAGCCTTGTACCCGTATTCAAATCGATCCGAAGAGGATCTGTTGCAAACGGCCATAAGCATGAACGATGAGGAGCGTAGGAAAGTCATTTCGACTTACATTGGCGACCGCATGAATCGCCGACACAAGCCAGGACGAGGGATGGAACGGGTTTACTACCGTTTCGACGTGCTATCCGATTTCGGCAGTTTCCGCGATCTCCAACGGCATCGCATGATGACGATCGATTGGCAGCGTTTGACGTCTCGCCATGGATACTCAACTCCTCCTGAGATCGAAGCCATTGGTGGCGATGTAGCCACTAGGTGGCACGACTCGATGTCCGAGATGTCGGAGTTGTATTCAGATGTGCAAAAGGAACACGGTGCGGACGTTGCGCAATATGTAGTGCCATTTGGCTATCGTATTCGTTACAACATTCAGATGAACGCTCGGCAGGCGTTCCACATGCTGGAGTTGCGAACTGGAGCTTCAGGTCATTCTGACTACCGTCGGATCTGTTTGAAGATGCATGCATTGATCCGTGATCAAGCCGGCCATGCGGTTATTGCCGACGCGATGAAGTACGTCGATACAAAGGATTACGGACTGGGTCGCCTATCTTCGGAACTTCGCCAATCGCAACGTCGGCAGCCGACATTGTTTGACCTGTAGTGATCCGCGTCAGGCGGACTCAGCCGACTTACGAAATCTCATCGTTGCGGATAGTGCACAGGCCCCGGCTCGATCCCACACGCATCCGCTAGCCACTCTTCCTGCGCGATGTGATCGAGATGACCCTTGCCGAGGTTGACGCGCACCGTAGTCTCGCCCGATAGCGCCGACGCGAGCCCGTCGTAATAACCCTTCTCCGACGCGCCAGCCGAGAGCATGACCTTTGTCGCATCGGTCCCCGAAGCCAACGCCATCGGATCGTAGTTCGCAAGCGTCGCCCGCGCTTCGTCCCAATCATGCGGATATGTGCGCCTGAAATCGTTGAATTCGGCGAGTGGGTAGTCCGGGTCCCCAGCTATCCGGTTCTCGATATCAGCGAACATCAACCCGCCGCTCTGCAGCGCGTGCACGCCGTCCGTCAGCGAGCCCGTTATCCACGCGAGGTCACCACCGGATATGGCGAGGCGAGAGGCGTCGATATTCGGCTGTTGCAGGAGGATTTGGACAGCGGTGATGCAATCTGAGACGATGTCGCCCCATACGTAGGTGTCTTCACTCGGTAGGCCATCGGTGAGGAGCCCAGGGTAGGCCGCGCTGTATTGCGAGTTGGATAATCGTTGTCCGCGGTGGCAGAGGGCCAAAACGACGTAGGCGGCCCGCCGTTCGTAAGGCGGTACCGCGACGACGCTGCCGTATCCGGGCGCTTGGAAGAGCGGAACATGCGGGCCGTCAGACTTCGGCACGTGCAGGTAGGCATAGAGCGGATAATCGCCAACACCGTTGAATCTGACGGAGTAGGCACTCGATGTTTCGTTGGTGCGGATCGGCAGATCTTCTATCGAGACATCGCCTTTGGCTGCGTTGAGAGCAGCCCCTACCCGCGCAGACCAGTATTCATTCATGATCAGATTCTCCGTCGGATGTTACAGAGCCACCGGGTTGAGATGTTCGGCGAGGAACGTATGCATCACCTTGTCGTGCCCAACGCCAGTTCCGGCATCATGCGCACAATCCTCGTAGGTGTAGAGCTTCTTGTTGTCGCTTCCGATTTGGTCGAACACCGCGAAACCTGTCTCAGGCGGACAGACGTCATCCATCAACCCGATGTTGACGATGATCGGACATTCGATCTTGTCCACGAAGTTGTGGATGTCGTGGAGATCTAGGGTGTTGCGAGCAACTTCTTCACGCTCGGGATGCAAACGCAGGTAGTCGTTGATCTCCTCGTACGGATAAGACCGCGTCAACGATGCCGCATCCATCATCGAGCAGAGATACGGAGCGCCCGCGGATGCACATGCCACTTGACCCGTCCTCAGAGCGGACACGAGAAGTGTGAGAGCACCTCCTTGACTGCCGCCTTGAACGCAGATGCGCGACGAATCCACCTCGTCCAGGCCGCTCAGAAAATCGAACGCCCGGACGGCGTCCATGTAGAAGCCTCGGTAGCCGTATTCGGTTCGCTTGTCGAGGTTATGGACCAAGAGCCCCGGATATCCCGGATTGAAAACGGAGTTGCTGCGAAGTTTGTTACGCGGCGCTACCGAGAACGCGGAGTAGCCTTTCATCGCCAAATCCGTGGGCAACTTAGGCTCGCTTACGTATCCGGGAACGAAGAGGTAACCGGGCAGAGGTTCGGAGATGTCGCGAGGTCGGCAATACCATCCTGCGATCTTTAACCCGGCATAGCTGTCGTAATGCGCTTCAAAGACCTCGACTTCAGGTGTAGAACGCATCGGGTCAGGTTCCAGCCGCGGATTCAACGGTACGGCTAATGTGTCGGCTTCGGTCTGCCGCCAATATTCGTCGAAATCGTCAGGGCGGCGAACTGACGATTTCCATTTGGATGGATCGCGACGCGTCATCTGCAATACCTCGATATGGGCTACGAGTCTCTAACACTGTATCACCGCAAAAACCGTTGAGGTAGGGTGTTCAAAGGGTCGATTTCGACGGTTCAGCAACGTCCGTATCGAGTTCGTAGTTGCGTGTCATCAACCAAGCTGGAATTACCGCGATCACGCACGCGGTTGAGGCGTACGTGAAGAAGTTGGAGAAGACAGCCATCCCTGCTTCGTTTGCCGCTTCAGGCCGCTCAATCATCTCCTCTAATCCCGGAGCAGTCAAGAGGAACTGTTCCGTGCCAAGCGACGCCACAACCGCAAGTCCTGCCGTCATGCCGATGTTCCGAGACAGAGTGAGAAGCCCTGATGCGATGCCCTTGTCCTCTTCGGGCACACGTCGCAACGCGCTCTCGGCGATAGGCGCCACAAGCAGTCCCAAGCCTATACCTACCAAGACAAGATCGATAGAGGAGCGCGGCTCTTGCAGCACGATGTCCCAAGTCGATATGAAGTTGAAACCGATAGCCGCCAATATCAGACCGGCAATCGTAGGTATCCGCACTCCGAATCGCGTCGCGATAAAGCCGCCTGCGAACGCCGCGACACCCAAGGCAACTGTCATCCGTACCAGAAGAAGGCCAGAGTCCAGTGCCGAGAGTCCGTAAATCGTCCCCGCAAGCAACGGCACACTGACCAATCCGATCATCAGCGCCGCACCTACAAGGAAGTGAGCTACGTTAGACCAGATGAAGTCCTTCAACTTGCCCAGCGATCGCGGAATCGCCTTCTCGCTTGCAGTGCGATTGGAGATGACGACCACGCCAGTCAGCACCGCGGCGGCTACGAACAGCAGTATCATCGGCAGGTCTGGTTCGGATATCCGGAAAAGCCCGACCGTCAGGGTTGTTAGGCCAGCGGTAAATGCGATTGCGCCGATCCAGTCAACACTGGTGTCGTGCCGGATGCCCTTCGGCAACTTCGCCAGCGCGATTACGGCGATCAACGAGAGCGGGATGTTTGACCAGAACGTGTATTCCCATCCGATCCAATCGGCTATCGCACCAGCGTAAACTGGGCCAAAGACGCTACCAGCTTCCGCGGCGGCACCAACCATCCCGAACGCGACGATGCGCCGTCGCGCACCGACGAGTGTTTCGGCCGCAGCGAGGGATATCGGTATTACCGCACCAGCACCAATCGACTGGACAACACGCGCGACGATCGACCATCGATATTGGTCCAAAAACGGAATCGCATCCAACGCCGACGACATCATTGGTATCAGAGCAACCCCCACAGAGCCAATCATGAAAACGCTTAAAGCTAAAACGAACGTAGCACGGTAGCCCCATCGATCGGAAAGCCGTCCCATAATCGGCATCGTCGCCGAGTAACCGATCAAGAACGCAATGATCAACCAACTCGCCCGCTCGATGTCGTTTACCGGAATCTTCAGACTTTGCATCATGTCCGGCAGGATCGTCACGACCAAAGTCATGTCGTCCGCCGCGATGAAAACCCCGTAGCACAACGGGAGGAACAGCAGGTAGGGCGATACCTCGGTTTTTACCCACTTCACGGGTTCATCACTCCCTGGTTGCGCTGATCAGATATCACGGAATAGGCTGTTCGATCACAAAGTTTTCGCCGTAACGACTCATCTCCAGGATGCGCACTGTCGAATCCGAGTCGCGGATCTGCAGGGCACCAGTGATGCGCGCCGATTTCATCTCGAACGATTCGTGGTCGATCACCACTTCGGCGACGCCGATGCCGTCGGGAATGATCTCGCCGAGCAACGACTTGAGCGCTTCTGCCTTCAAAGGAGATGTCAACAGGTAATCGGCACCCGACTCCGGCGGCTCGATGAATTTTGCAGAAGTGAGCCCTTCGAGCACTCCACGTACAGCGGCGATTGGCTGCAGAAATCCAATCGGGTTTTCCTCATTTGGCAAAAGCTCCCATTCGCCGGTCAGCGGGTTAGTTAACCATGTGCTGGTGCCGATCAGAATCGCATCGACTTCGATATAGATCCGTCCGAGATTGGCTTCGGCAGTGATGCTCATCCCGGTCTCCGTGATCGCGCCTTCAACACGCGTGAGTTCCAGTCCGCCTAGCGCTTCGGTGAAACCGTTTTCGTGTTCGAGCAGGAACCAGATACTGCCGGCATCCACGAGGGCGTCGATAGCGTTCGCCTTTACTTCATCTGGTTCCAAAGGTACTGGCGTTGGCGTTGGACTCGGTTGGATGACAGCGGTTGGTGCCGGAGTTGGTATAGGAGTTGGGGCGGGATCGCTGGAACATGCATTAGTCACGAACGCCAAGACCGACAGCAAAATGAAGATTCGCACTGCCGCAAAGACATGACGACGCATCAATGTGACCCTTTACCATTGTCGAAACCCATCGTGGGCTGCGGTGCAAACAACCGCGATACGCCGAATTTTAGGTTAGATTCCCCGCACCGTGTTAACCGTCAGTGAGGCCCGTAGCTCACAGACCGACCGATTACTGGGGTTTGTAACGGTTTTCCAAGCTCGCGAGCGAAGGATCCGGCGGTTCGGAGCTTTGCTCGAGGGTCACATGAGCGCCCAGATAGCCGCTTAGAGGGGATGACAAGTTGAAAAGTATGGTGCCGTTTCCCGCTTCATTGACATCGAACGACGTCACATAATGCGGTTCGTCTTCCCCGATCAGATACAGGCGGTACTCTTGGCCATGTGGAGCTTTTTCGACACCGCCGATAACAAGCGCGCCCAGTTGTCGACGCTTGTGTTCGAGCAGATATGCAAAACCATCAGTGCTCAGAAGAGCGTCCGGTTGCCAATCTGCGCTCTGGTACTCGTTACGCAGCGTCGCATACGTCAGGCTGATCTGGTCGTTCATCGATGTCCGCAAAGCATCGTTGAGTTCGGTCATGCGGACGATTTGCTGCTCCTGCTCGGAGATTCGATCGTGGGCGTAGGACAGCATCTCTTCGGTAGTAGACATGTCCTCAAGCATGTTTTCAGCGTGCGCGTATGCGGCCGAAACCATGCTCTCCGAGTCTGCGAGTCTGCGATTCAACTCGACATTGTCAGCGCCCAACTGAACAGCCATGATTCCAACGATTGCCAAAGCGGCGAAGGATGTAGCGAACGCCAACCTGCCCGCGGTCAGAACACCGCCAATCCGATCCCAAAGCCCAGGTTTCTGCGTCGCTTCATCGATTTCATCATCCGCGATCCGCTGTTCAAGATGGGATACGAGGGCCGAGAATGCCAGCGCGTCGTCAGAAACTCCGGCTTCAGGCCGAACCGCGGCAAGCAGATTCTGTCGGACTGCCATTGGCGGCTCAACTTCGGCCACCTGCGCCGAGAAATCAGCAACCGTCTCGAGCATCTCCTCCAACTCGATCGCCGCATTCGCGTCACGCTCGACTAATTCTTCAACCGCTCTTTGAGCATCGTCGTCCAACGCACCTAGAGCGTACGCGGGGAAATCCGCGATGACCTCTTCATCAGACGCGACAACCGAATCCAGCGCCGTCTGCTCCGACATCCCCGCCTCCACTCTAATAGCCTTGATCAGATTCTCCCGAAGCGTTAATGGTGGCTCTTCTTCGCCTACCTGGGCCGAGAAATCAGCCACGGTCTCGAGCATCTCATCCAACTGGGAGGCCGCATCAGGGTCACGCTCGATCAGGTCTTCAACCGCCCGTTGCGCATCGTCATCCAATGCGCCCAAGGCGTACGCGGGAAAATCGCCGATAATATCTTCGTCTCGTGGCATGGGGGCTATTCACCAAAGATCATTCGTCGCCGTAGATCTCTTTGTCGAGTGCGACACGCAATTTCTTGAGCGCCAAGCGCATCCGTGTCTTGACGGTGCCGAGTGGCTGTCCGGTCGCATCGGCGATCTGAGTTTGCGTCATTCCCTCGAAATATGAGAGATATACCACCTGTCGTTGCGGTTCCGGGAGCACCTTCAGAGCCTCTCGTACTGACGCATACTCCGAGTTCGCAACGGCGGCGTCAGGCGGAGAGATGTCATCAGATTCGAGATCGTATCGCTCGGTGATGTCGTCGCTGTAGCGTGACTTGTCGCGTCGCAATTTGCGCAACTCGTCGATAGTCCGGTTGTGCGCAATACGGAAGAGCCACGTTGTGAATTTGCCTTTGTCCGGCATGTAGGTGTGGCCGCGGCGCCATACTCGCATGAAGACGTCCTGCGTGACCTCTTCGGACTTCACTGCGTCGTTCAGAATACGAGCAGCCAACCCGAAGACCCGTTTACCGTAGCGATCATAGAGTGCTGCGAACGCATCGGTGTTCCTGTCAGAAATTTCAGCCAGCAACTCCTGATCTGTGAGCTCTTGGTAATTGATCATCGACTGATTTCCGTTGTATATGGCTTCCTTCTCTCAGAGCTTGGTGACGAATACACGTCACTTTTCTCTAAATACGGAAGAACGGTATCTCGTGGATCTTTTGCGGATCCACAAAATCATCATTTTCAGCCAACGGCTTCAACATCTCGAGAGAATCGAGCTGCAATGTGACGTCTTCGTGTGGCGGCATCATCTGAACCATGCGAGAGAGCATGTCGTAAGCATCACGGGCATGGCCCGAACGCCCATGCAAGTGCGCTATGTCGCCCACATTCCGCCAGTTCCACGGCATCAGGTAGTGAATCCGCTCGGCGTCCGCGATCGCAGCGTCAAACTCGCCAGTGTGCGTGTGGATCATCTTCATGTTGTTCAGAACGCGAGCTAAGATCATCTTGTTGTCGGCTTTCGGGAGATACGTTTGTTCGAGCCGATCGAGTTTGTTCGTATCGTGCGGAGGATCGCCAACACCACTCAGTAACCGAAGACACTCCCAGCGCGAATAAATCCGGCCCTGCCGAAATGGATCAACAAAGACCAGCGCATCATTTTCGCCCGCTGACAAAAGGAAGTGCCCGGACATGTTGACCCCAAACAGCGGAATGCCGATACGATTACCAACCTCCATGTAAAGAATCGAAAGACTGATTGGGATCCCGAGTTTTCGGTCGATAACCTCGTTGAGCAGGCTATTCCTGATGTCGTAGTAGTTTCCGGCGTTGCCGCGCATCCCCAACTCGCCGAACATCAGATCGTTCAGCGCGTAGAGAGAATCGAATAGCGACATCCTGCTCTGGACCTTCTGCCTGATCCGCTCTGTAATCTCACTGATACGCCCTATGTAAAGGGCAACATCCAGTTGGGGATTACTTTCAGCCGAGATGTAGAGGCAAGACAGAGCAAGATTGACTTGCTCGGCTGGGCGCGACACAGATCGGACGAAGTTCTCTCGCGCTCCGATGTCTGCTGTTCCCATGGCAAAGCATTGTAAAGACGAACTCGCTTCGTGGCAACTGCATACTCAGGGAGTGTCAAACCAAGTTGATATAATCGGGTGACCATCAAGCGTCACGATTGCGACTTGAAACTACCTTGAACTGGGGAGCTCGGACTGCTGGGCTGAGAGGGCGGACCTAATTCCGCCGACCCATACAACCTGATCTGGATAATGCCAGCGGAGGAAAACAACTCCGATGTCTCAAACATCGGAAATTCCATCAAACGTTCATTCCCGGAACGAAAGTAGTTTTTCGAGTTCCACGGTGAACGCAAACTCGCCACGTTCTCACTCTGGCGGAATCTCGGCGGCTCCGGCTCGATCCGAAATTCCCACGGTCTCCGTCCGCAACGCTTCCAAGTCATTTCCCAGGACTGACCTCCCTCCAGTCGAAGCGATCGCCGATGTATCCATAGACGTTAACCTCGGTGAATTCGTCGTCATCGTCGGTCCTAGTGGATGCGGCAAAAGCACTTTGCTAAACATCATCGCTGGACTCGCGGAACCCGATATCGGATCCGTCAGTCTCAAAGGCGATGGCGACGCCGAACGCATCGGGCGCGTCGCATACATGCATCAGATCGACCTGCTCCTCCCATGGCGCAACGTCCTCTCCAACGCAACCCTAGGCCTCGAGATTGCCGGCATCCCTCGGAACGAAGCCAACGCGAAAGCCACCGAGCTAGCCGAACGCTTTGGTATTGCCGACTTCCTAAACGCATATCCCGCCACGCTTTCAGGCGGCATGAGGCAACGGGTTGCTCTCCTCCGAGCAGTACTGCCAGACCGCGACGTTCTCCTACTTGACGAGCCTTTCAAAGCCCTCGACGCCATCACCCGCGCAGAACTACAACGATGGTTATCTGATGTCCTTGACCGCACAAACCGCTCGACCGTGATGGTTACCCACGACGTGGAAGAGGCGCTAATGCTCGGAGACCGCGTCCTAGTGATGTCCCCCAGACCTGGCCGCATCCTCCTCGAACTAGACGTCGACCTCCCGCGTCCACGACCGCGTGATGTAGTCCGGGGATCGAACTTTGTCGAACTCAAATGGCAGTTGCTATCTGCGTTGAGTGGTGAATCGGTGCGATGAGTGTGCTGCCACAAACCGAGAATCATGTTTCGTCCGAAAGCGCAACGGTCGCTTCACGTCCTCAAACCGTTTCGATTTGGAACCGACTGGCAGGATACGTCCAGAACTGGGTGGCGGCGGTAGTAATCGCGTTGTTGGGTTTGGTCGTCTGGGAGTTGTCGGTGCGTCTTTTCGACGTGCAAGAGTGGCTGTTGCCGCCGGTCTCGCAGATACTGAGCGAACTGATTGCGGACCCGCCTTTGTTTATCTCGAACGGATGGGTGACGCTGCGTGAGATTTTGGTGGGGTTCATGGTTTCAACAACCTTCGGCTTTGTCATGGCCACGGGGATGTTCTGGTCGAGACTGTTGGAGCGATCGGTCTATCCGTTCCTGATCGCGTCTCAGACCGTGCCCGTATTCACGTTAGCCCCATTGCTCGTGATCTGGACGGGCACCGGTATGACGCCGAAAGTGGTGATCGTGGTGCTATTCACCTTTTTCCCGATAACGATTGGATTGATGACCGGATTGCGTTCGGTAGATGGCGACATGATCGCGATGTTTCGGACGCTTGGGGCATCGAAGTGGCAGATGTTCACAAAGCTACACCTACCGTCGGCGTTGCCATATCTGTTCGCGGGGCTCAAGGTCGCGGCTGTGGTGTCGGTTATCGGTGCAGTAATAGGGGAGTGGATAGGTGCGAGCGCTGGATTAGGTTGGCTGATCAAGACGTCGGGGTCGAGGTATCAGACCGACAAGGTTTTTGCGGCGATTTTCACGTTGTCGGTGATGGCATCGATGATGTTCATATTGATATCTCTGGTGCAGTCTCACATGTTGCGGCATTATCATCAGTCAGATAGCGAAGGAGCAACCAATTGAAGATCAGAATGGGATTCACAAGATTTATCGCGGCATCACTCGTGATCGCTGCGAGTGTTGCATTGTTTGCGTGCACGAGTGAGGAACCGGAACGTGAGTCGGTGACCGTCGAACTCGACTGGTATCCGAACGCTAACCATTCTGGCTTTTTCGTGGCGCAGGACCAAGGGTATTTCGACGAAGAGAATCTTGATGTCGACGTCCGTCCGCCGGCAGACCCAGCTCTCGTCGCGCAGATTGTGGCGTCAAATGAACGAGACTTCGGTGTCTTTTATCAAACCGACACGTTACTGGCTCGTAACGAAGGCTTGCCAATTGTCGCGTTGAAGGCAATCGTTCAGCGACCTTTGAACTCATTGATGGCACTCGAATCTTCAGGTATCAGCCGACCCGCGGATCTCAAAGGCAAGAAAGTTGGCTATCCCGGCATCGAGTGGAACGTGAAGATGTTGGGAACCATGCTCGAAGCCGACGGACTAACTCTTGCTGACGTCGAAGTTGTGGATATCGGATGGGCTCTGTGGGAAACACTTGCAGCCGGAACCGTGGATGCGGTTATCGGCGCATACTGGTCCCACGAGAGCATCCTACTCGAGCAGAAAGGCTACCCGGTCACCGTCATTTATCCAGAAGAATTCGGTGTGCCACAGTACTACGAGATGATGCTAGTCACTTCGGAGCGCATGTTGGAAGAGCGTCCGGACGCGGTTGAACGTTTCGTGCGCGGGTTTACTAGGGGATTCGAATACGGGCTCGACAATCCTCAAGGCGCTATCGACATACTGCTGAAACTCAACCCAGAACAAGAAGAGATCGAAGATATCGAACGTCCTAGCATCGATCTATTGACATCCCAGGCTTGGCGGGCAGAAGAGACTGGCAAATTTGGCACCATGACAGCAGAGCGCTGGAAGAGCGTAGCTGAGTTCATGAAACAGCAGGGAGAGATTGACGCTGGCCTAGACGAATCCGAGGCTTGGACTGACGCGTACTTGGATTAATGTTCTAGTCTCCGCAGAGAAAGGCTCTCAAAACATCCTTCGCGGATAAGCCAAGTGCCCGGTCATGCCTGTGTTTTTGACTTGGTAGACGTGGCCGGTGGCGAAGGTTACGTAGAGGACGTTTAGGCCGGGGCCGCCGAAAGTGCAGTTGGTCGGGCTGTCTGCGGGCGTGCGATGCGTGGAGCGGACTAGGCCGTCTGGTTCGAAGACGTAGATGGCAGAACCGGGGCCTGCTGAGCTGGAGCCTGCGGTTGCAAGGATTTGACCATCGGTGGTGAGAGCCATCCCATCGATACCGCGACCTTCCCCGAAATCGAACAGCACCGCACCGTTGCCCAACGTCCCGTCTGAGTTGATTGGGTACGCCCGAAGCTGACGACGATAGCTCCTGTTCACCGGACTCTCCGCCATATACAGGACCGATTGATCCGCAGATAGCAACACCCCGTTCGGCCGCTTGGTGTCAAACGTCACGCGCTTGACTGTCCAGTTTCCCCCAAAGATGTGCTCTGCCAAGTAGACCGACTCGTGGGGTAGATTGTTGGGTTTATCGGAGTAGTTGGGGTCGGAGAAGTAGATGCGTCCTTGACCATCGATGTCGAGATCGTTCGGCATGTTGATCTTTGTGTCATCCAAATTGTCAGCGATAACCGTTGGCGCGGAATCAGGCTCCGCAACGTCGATCTCCACCACACGATTTCCACCACCTTCACACGCGAACAACCTACCGGACCGGTCAAACTTCATCCCGTTCGCCTGATTCGTCTCCGATCGCCAAACCGCGCTCTCGCCCGTCTTAGGGTCCCAGCGATACGAAGTCGACGCGTAGCACTCGTTGTAAAGCAGACCGCTACCATCCCAAGTCGGACCTTCGGTTAGCGAATCGTGCCTTGCGATCAGTTCCCATTCCCAAACGTCGTTCATATCGATCTCCGCGCGTCGTTTTCGCAATCAGTCGCAATCTGGTTGGCGTTGGTTCATTGCGGATACAACAAGTAACCTGTCAACCCTGTGTCCCGTGCCACGAATGTATGGCCTTGGATCGACGATACGTAGAGGTCGCCATCTGCGAACGTGCAGTTGGTCGGGCGCTGGGCAACGACTGGATGCTGTTCGATAATCATGCCGTCTGGGTCAAAGTGGGTGACGTTGCCACCGGGTCCTGAAATCTCCCATCCTGTGCAGGCGACGATGCTGCCATCCGATGCCAGCGTCATACCGTCGATGCCGCGATGCGGGCCGAAATCGTGGATGATCTTGCCGTCTCCCAGTGAGCCGTCGTCGTTCACTGGATAGGCGCGTAGGTCACGGCTCTCACTGGCCCGGAAATCGCTTTGGGCTACGTAGAGCGTTTTGTAGTCCTTGGAGAAGACGAGGCCGTTGGGTTGTGTAGTGTCGAAGGTCCGGCGTGTGCAAACCCAATTGCCGTCATCGTCCTTTTCGGCGGAGATGATGGCTGAGTAGGTGATGCCAACTTCGGGGCTAGAATCGCCGACGCGGTCGGAGAAGTAGATCGCGCCAGAGGGAGTGATCGCGAGGTCGTTGGGGCTGTTCAATCGCAGACCATCCACGCTGTCTACGACGGTCTCAAAGCTGCCATCGTCATTGAATTTGACGACTTTTCGGCCGTCACCTGCACAACCATATAGATTGCCGTCGGCATCGTAGTTGAGGCCGTTGGTGCCTTCGGTGTTTTCGGCGAACACGTCCACAAGACCGGATTTCACATCCAATCGCATGATGCGGTTGAGCGCGACATTGCTGTAGAGCATGTGCGTGCCGGTCCAGCAGTTGCCCTCGGTGATGGTACCGATCATCGGCGCGGCGTCTTCAAATGTCCAAGGCATAGCCTAGTGTCCTTTGGTGGCTGTTTTTGTGGTTGAACGTAGGTATCTGGTAGATCAGTCACATCCCAACTGGTCTGCCAAATCATTGAAATCGGTCGCGGAGACATCGAACGCGGAAGTGTCCGGCATATCCACTGGATTGTCCGCTCCGCGCTCCAATGGTCGATACACGAACGCGGTAGCGAGACCTTGACGCGCCGAAGCCTCCAAGTCGCCGGTGTGTGCCGCCACCATCATCACCTGCTCTGTGTTTAGCCCCAGAAGTTTCGATGCGTTCTGGTACACCTTAGGCGATGGTTTGTACGCTCCGTAAACATCAGGCGACATCACTGCGTCCCAGGGCAAGTCGGCGTGCTTCGCCATGTTGACGAGCAGTGCTAAGTTGCCGTTGGAAGCGGTGGCAATGATGAACTTCGACTTGAGTCGACGTAATCCAGAAGGCGAATCAGGCCAACCGTCGAGGCGATGCCACGCACGATTAAGATGCTGCTTTGCCTCTTCGCTCATGACGTCAGACAGACCGTACTCCTCAAGCAGAACGTCTAGCTTTTCGCGGTGAATTTCGTCCACCAGTCGCCACGGACCGTCGCCACTGCTGAGTTCACGGGTCGATTTGCCGTACCACGCTCGCCACTCGTCGGCAAACCTGCCCCAATCGCCTTCCGGCATTCCGTGTTCGGCCGCCGCTTTAGACACCTCGACGATTATCGAGTCACGCCAATTGACTACCGTCCCGAAGACATCGAATATCAGCGCTTCGACGCGTGAGAGGTCGTTTTTGCGTGCATCTGGCATCACGCTTGCGTATTCTATATGGAAATGAACTCCGCAACCCCACCTCGCGCGTTGACGATAGCCGGGTCCGATTCCGGCGGCGGCGCGGGGATTCAGGCGGACCTCAAGACGTTTGCGGCGTTGGGAGTTTTCGGTACCAGTGCAGTCACGGCGATTACGGCGCAAAACACGTTGGGTGTGACAGCCGTTGCGGAGGTGCCGATCGAGGTCATCAGCGACCAGATCGACGCAGTGGTGTCTGACATTGGGATCGATGTCGTGAAGACCGGAATGCTGTCGTCAGCCCAGATCGTGGAATGCGTTGTCGAAGCCGTGGAACGGCTGGAACTAGCGCCTCTCGTTGTAGACCCAGTGATGATTGCCGCAACGGGCGCACAGCTTCTGCAAGACGATGCGGTCGAAAGCGTTAGAAACCAATTGGTGCCTCAGGCATCAGTAGTGACACCCAACGTGCCAGAGGCCGAAACCTTGACCGGCGTAGAAATCGAATCGGTTGAGGATATGGAACTGGCTGGAGGCGAGTTGGTGATGATGGGTGCAAATGCCGCAGTAGTGAAGGGTGGACACTTCGACGATGGCACCGGACGCGTCAATGATGTTTTGGTTACTAAAGAAGGTGCGCGCACATTCACGACTTTACGGATCGACACGACCAGCAATCACGGAACCGGCTGCACGTTCGCATCGGCTGTCGCCGCGCATTTGGCACACGGTCTGGAACTTGAGCCTGCCGTCGAAATGTCACAGCGCTACGTCTGGAACGCAATGGCGAACGCCGAATCAATAGGTGGCGGACAGGGGCCCTTGAATCACATGTGGGCACATTCGTACGACCCGAATGAGCAAGATTAGAAAGTCTGGAGATGCAATGACGACACCGCTATTCATCACTGAAGAGCAAGTTAAGTCGCTGTTTACGATGCCGATTGCGCTTGATGCCGTCGAAGGAGCGTTCAAAGCCCGTGCCAAGGGCGATGCGTTCAATGAGCCGCGGCGGAGATTGCCAACGAGTTCAGGTGCTTACAACGTAATGTTTGCGACTTGGCGCGGCCATCAGATCGCAGGGTTGAAGTCATACCCCGGTGGTTCAGGTGGCATCAACTTCCATGTGATGCTTTACGACACGTCGAACAACTCGCTGATAGCAGTGATCGAGGCCAACCGCATGGGTCAGGTACGAACTGGTGCAGCATCGGGCGTGGCGACTAAATACATGGCGCGCGAGGACGCACAGACAGTGGGGATCATCGGTTCCGGGTACCAAGCAGAGACGCAGTTGACTGCAATCGCGCACGTTAGAGATATCACGACCGCCAAGGTCTACAGCCGTTCGGAAGAGAACCGAAATCGATACGCAGCCAAAATGTCGAGTGCCTTAGACATCGATGTCACGGCGGTTTCTAGAGGTGAAGAGGCGGCCGACTCGGACATCGTAGCCACGATCACGAATTCGCAGCAGCCCGTCCTGCTTGGGGAGTGGCTGAAGCCGGGTACACACATCAACGCGGCTGGCAATAACTCTTGGCTGAAGCGGGAGATCGATACTCGTGCGATCGCGATGTCGGACATCGTCGCGACTGACGACGTTGAACAGGCAAAGTTCGAGTGTGGTGAGTTGATGCGTGCCGCGGAGGTGGGACGCTTCTCGTGGGACATGGCAGTCCCAATCCACGACATTGTTGGCGGGAAATCAATCGGTCGCGATGGCGACGAACAGATCACGTTGTTCGAGTCGCAAGGGCTCGCGTTGGAAGACATCGCCGCTTGCGAACGGATAGTAGAGTTGGCACGAGAAAAAGGCGTTGGCACGCCGCTCAAGTAGGTAAAAGGTAATCCCGGGAGGCACACTATGGCGCTCGATTTTCTGAAGATACCCGACGACGATGCCGTCCGTGTGCCCGCAGAACCACTGCGCCGACAAGTGTCGGCGATTTTCCAAGCAGTCGGCACTCCTACCAAATACGCGGACATAACCGCCGACGCTCTGACGCTCGCGAGTCTGCGCGGGGTGGATACGCATGGCGCCACTAATGTCGTCAGATACGCCGAATCGATCATGGATGGGACGTTCAAGTCGCCGCAAAAGATCGAGGTCATTTCAGAGTCGGATACGACGGCGCTATTGAGCTGCGGTTGGGGATTGGGACACCCGGCTGCGCACATCGGCATGGAGATGGCGATGGACAAAGCCGCCGAGCACGGTGTCGGAATGTCGACGATCCGCGACGGCCACCATATCGGGATGGTCGCTTACTATGCGATGCTAGCTTTGGATCGGGATATGATCGGGATCGCGATGACTAACGCAGGTCCCGCTGTACGTCCAGCTTTGGGAAGGCAGGCGATGCTCGGCACCAACCCGATAGCGTTCGCGGCACCCGCTGGTGAGGAGGCAGACTTCGTGCTCGACATGGCGACATCAACCGTCGCAAGTGGGAAAATTGGTTTGGCGCGTCAGCTCGGCGTCCCGATACCGGAAGGTTGGGCTGTCGGCGCGGAAGGAGACGCGATCACGGAACCTCCGGGCGATCGTGGGGAGCACTGGGCTCAGAATCCGCTCGGAAACACCCGAGAGCAAGGAGCGCACAAGGGTTACGGATTGGCCATGATGGTCGATATCCTCTGTGGCGTGTTGTCGGGCGGTGGTTATAGCTCGTTTATCGGCGGTGGCAGGAATATGTCGTTCGCCATGGCTATCGACATTGGCGCGTTTCGCCCAGTAGATGAATTCAAAGAGATGATGGACGAGATGATCCGAGCGTTGCACGAATCGCCGACGGAACCCGGTGCTGACCGTGTGATGGTCGCTGGCGATCCAGAGGAAGAGGCGATGAAGGACCGAATTACGAACGGTGTCCCGATCCTTCAGGCGCGTTACGACGAGATCGTAGGGATTGCGCAGCGAGTCGGGGCAGAGGTGCTTATCTAGGCCGGGGCTTTCGTATCATCAACTCCTGATCGCTTGACCATTGGATTGGAGTGCTGCTATGGCTGGTTCCACCGGTTCTAAGTCAAAACCAAATATCCTCATCATTGGTGTCGACTCGCTGAGGGCACCGAACCTTAGCTGCTACGGGTATCCGCGTCTGACATCACCGCATATCGACCAGCTGGCTTCGCAAGGAGCGCTGTTCGAGAACACGATCAGCGCACATATTCCGACCACTAGCGGGTACACGTCCATGTTGAGCGGCATGGATGTGTTTTCCTCGCAGGTAGTGGCTCTGCGCCACAAGGGGCCTGTCAGATCAGAAGTCACTATGTTGCCGGAGTTGCTCAAGGGGGAGGGATACAACACGGTTTGTGTTGGATTGAGCGGCAACCCGAGCTCAAGAGGGTTTGACAACTATCTGGATTACAAGGCGTGGGGTTCCTGGGAGGAAGGTCGTAGCGACAAGGCCCAAGACCTCAACCGGGTATTTCTGCCCGAACTTGACCGATTGTGTGATGCCGACGAGCCGTTCTTCGCGTTGCTGCGACACATGGATCCGCATGCTCCATATTTGCCGCCGGAACCGTTCGAGCGGATGTTTTACCACGGCGACGAGTGCGATCCTTCCAACGACTCGATGGAACCGGTTTTGTCGTTTAAACCGTTTCGGGACTTTCATGCGAGTTGGTTGCCGCCGGGCATCACCGACAAGGACTACGTGATCGCTCAATACGACGGCGCGATCGCTTACATGGACGCGGCGATTAAGACGATCCTCACGTTTCTAGAGACGCGCGGAATGCTCGACGACACGATCGTCGTATTGAACTCTGATCACGGCGAAACGCTGTACGAACATGCATGTTTCTTCGACCATCACGGGCTGTACGACTCGAACCTGCACGTGCCGTTGATCATCCGATATCCATCAAAGGTGCCAGCTGGAAAACGGATTAGCGGCTACAACCAGCACAAGGATTTGATGCCGACGCTCCTAGAGTTGGCAGGGATCGAGAGCGACATCGGTTTCGACGGTCGAAGTTTGATGGGGATGGTTAGGGGAGAAGTGGCGTCGCACGAATCTGAGATCTACATCACCGAGTGCACTTGGATGCGGAAGCACGGTTGGCGCACACCGCAATGGAAGCTCATCCGGGCTTTGGAACCAGATTTCCACTTCAAACCGCCGGTTGAGCTATACAACCTTGTCGAAGACCCGTTGGAAACTATTGACATCGCGGAAACACACCCTGATGTGGTGGAAAGTTTGACCGAGAGGATGGAGGGTTGGATCGCCAAACGCGAACGTGAAACTGGGCTACCAAACCCGATCCACAACCAAGGCGACTGGCACGGTCTCGAAGGTGTAGGAGCATTCAAATCGTCGCAACAGGCATACGACTCGCTCTATATCGGCGATTCATCAACCGCGAGACGTTTGCAGGCGAAATCGCGGTAGAAATTGCGACTCGCTTCAGCTTAGGAGGAATTGACTCTTGACACTCAAGGTTGCCGTCGTGGGATTGGGCGGTATCGGTACGCGACACGCCGACATCTACAACGCTGATGATCGTTGCGAAATCGTGGCGGTCTGCGACGCACTTGCGGTAAAGGCCAACGCGGCGGCGGAACGCTACGGTTGCAAAACGTACTCATCCGTAGACGAGATGGTCCAAAGCGAGCAGATCGATATCGCAAGCGTCTGCACGGCAGGGGTTGAAAACGGTGGTGATCACTACGAACCGACGATGACGTTGCTCGGCGCTGGGATCCCGGTGTTAGGCGAGAAACCGATCTCGAACCGAATCCCGGAAGCACGAGAGATGGTGGCGTTGGCGAAGAAGAAGAATCTCAGGTACGGGATCAATTTGAATCATCGCTTCACTCCAGCAGCGGTACGCGCGAAAGAGTGGGTCGATGGAGGACGCCTCGGTGAATTAAACATTGTCAACATGACGATGTGGATCAACAATCCCAACGAGAGTTCGCCGTATTTCCACATGCGAGCATTGCATCCCCATTCAATTGATGTGATGCAGTACTTCTGTGGCGATGTGAAGAGGGTTCAAGCTTTTTTCAAACGTGGCAAAGGCCGGAGGATATGGTCAAACGTTCAAGTCAACATGCAGTTTGAAAACGGCGTGATCGGCCACTTGACGGGTAGTTACGATGCCGGGGGCAGTTACGGTCTGGAAAGGCTTGAAGTAGTCGGATCTGAGGCACGATTCGTGATTTTGGAGGCTTGCGAGCAGTTGGAGTTCTATCCGAGACGTTCTCAACAGATCGAACGTTTCTCGTACCTTGGCGGCATGATGAGTTTTGGAGAAACCTTCGAGAGCCGGATAACTCGTTGGGTCGACCAAAACGTCGAAGGCGCGGACCCGGCCGATATCGACGGATCCGGCGAAGACGCGTTGAAGTCGCAACTGATAATCGAAGCCGCGATCGAATCGTGGGAAAACGGCACCGTGGTCGATATCGAAAGGAGTTGAGGATGAAGCTTGGAGCGAATTCTGTCCTATTCGGCGGACACAGCATGAGGGACGCGTTCCGTGGGATCGCGATGGCTGGATACGACGGCATCGAGTTGTCGGCAATTGACGGAATGAGTGAGCACTTGGTTTTGGATCGCTGGGAGGAGTTGGTGCCCGAAATCCGCGATCTGTCGCATGAGTTTGAGCTTGAACTGCTGGCGATGGAGCAGCCGCGGAGAGACCACGATGTTATGGAGCGTGCGTGTCGAGCCGCATCAGTACTCGGTATTCCGGTGGTCAACACAGGACCCGGTGGTGCATCGGACGACGAAGAGAGCCTTAAGGCATCGATCCAGTCTCTTGCGGAGATGTCGAAGATTGGTGAAGAGCACGGCGTCACGATCTGCGTCAAAGCGCACGTCGGAGCCAGCATCTACAACACGCCCACGACGCTTCGTGTGATGGAGGAAATCGATTCACCGGCGTTTGGGATCGACATGGATCCGTCGCACATCCACAGGGCAGGGGAGAATCCGTCGGAGGCCATCGCGGCGGTAATGTCGCGTGTGAAACACGTCCACATCCGAGATTGCAAAGGTATGCAATCAGGCCCTGGCAAGCCGGAAGACCAAGCGAATGGTCGCGGTGACATCGATCTGCTGGGTTTCGTTCGTGTGTTGCACGAACACGGTTACGATGGCGCGCTCAATCTTGAGGTAATCGGAGCGAGGGAATACAGTTTGGAGCAGTGTTGCACCATCGCCGCGGAGTCACGAGGTCACATGCAGGCGTGTCTGCAGGCTTGTGGGGGGCGCTAAATCAGTACGGGTATTCAACCTGTCTGACACGTCTCACTCGCCGAAAATTCCGTAGATGGGAAAAGGAATCGACAATCTGCCGTGGCGTCTATTTGTTGATTCGTCCACTCTGCAGACGCTTCATAGGTACGGCGAATTCGTTTACGACGGCGGTGATATTGCTTCTGATGACCCTATTTGGACAATACCAAAGGCGTTTGAGAACGTCGAAGCATTAAGGAAAATCATGTTCGTGGGACAACGCGCCCAGTTTGAATTTGTGTTATCCCAAGGTTCGCTAAATGAGGTATCAGACAAAGGAGATTCAGAGTATCTGGCGTGGGCGTTTGAGGTCTTGAATTATTGGAACGGCATTTTGTCGGCTTACGCAGAAAACGACTCTGACGCGATGAAGGGAAGTGGTGCAACTGATGCCAGCAAGCTAGCTAGCAGATCGTTTGACTATCTCGGCGATAAGGACCGAGAGTTGCTACAGAACGCATTAACGCTCGAATGCGAGGGATTCCTGACGATGGACCGCAAACTGAGACGGAACGCTCGACACATCGAGTCAAAACTGCCTATCCTGATCCTAGAGCCATCTGAATATTGGGAACGCCTTCGACGTTGGGCATACTTGTTTGTCTAACGCGCTAACCCTAGACGTGATGCTCGTATTGAAAATGATCGGATTTGCGGTTGAAGCAAGCAATGACTTTTCAAGCCCGACGCAACAACGGCGATATTGCCAACACCAGCAGGCTCGTAGCGGCGACTACCAATCCAGCGCCACCTAGAGCCCAGCGGACGCCGATGAGTTCACCTACTGCGCCCATTGACAGGTGCCCGACCCATCCGAAGCCGATGGCGAAGACCCATCCGCCGATGACGCGGCCGCGGAGACGGTCCGGAACGTTTGCCTGAAGCAGGGTCCACTGCATGGCGTCGAACATCGAGGCGGCGGCTCCGACCATTGTCACGACGATGAGCGCCATCACGAGATTGGAGCTGCTGGCTACTCCGATTAGACCGATGCCGTAGCCTGCGGTGATGGCTAGTAGCAGAGGTCCTTTCCGCCTAAAGTCGCCTAGGAACGAAAGGAAAACTGCTCCGATAACTGCTCCGATGCCGGCTGCGAATCTGAGCGTGCCGAGACCTGATTCGGTCACGCCTAACTCGTCCCGGGCCATGGCTGGCATGACTGAGTCGTATGCGAAGCCGAAAATCTCGACCACTATCGCCATCCAGAGCAGGGTCGAGACTGTTGGAAGACGCAGGATCGACCGAATGCCGATTACCGCTTCTCTGAAAATGCGTGCGAGAGAGGAACGCGCCATCCGCGCGGACGATCGCATGGTCGGAACGAACCAAACGATCACTCCACCGACGAGTATCGATGCTGAGGCTGCGAACAACGCCGCCGGAATGCCAACGAATTCGGCGATGATTCCGCTCGTGAGCGAACCTACAGCCGCAACGGATCGGGTGCCGACGGAGTGAACGGAGATGGCGTTCATCCGCGACTCGCGGGGCACGATGTCGGTGATCAATCCTTGCTTGGCGGGCATATCGAATGAGTTGATGACGCCTTCGAACGCGACGATTACGAAGATCGGCCACGGATTGGAAAATCCGCTCAACGCGATGAGGCCGATTAGGAGTATCGAGATCGCTCTGACAAATGCTGTCAGTACCAACAGTCGATTTCGGGGAAATCGATCGGCGACGGCACCACCAATCGGCGCGGCGATAAGGCTTGGAGCAGAACCAGCGGCAAACGTAGCGGCAGATAGCAGAACCGAGTTGGTCTGTTCAAGTACCAGCCACCCGACGGCTAAGCGTTCGGCCCATATACCTAGCGCGACGAAGTTGGCGCTGAACCAAAGGAGTCGGAACGCGCGGTGCTCAAATGCGGCAAAGGGTTTCGGAGTGCGGAACAGGGATCTGCGTGTTCGGCCCGTAGGTTGCGGTTTTGACCGATCCATCGCCTAACGTTACGTCATAAACCTAGCGGGGATCGGTCGATCTCCAGCTTACCGATTAAGTTGAGATTTGATGGATCTCGTCTTGGATTTCGCCGGTAATCTCCACATCGTCCTCGGTGATGAAGATGTCCATCTCCGAGCGGACTCCGAATTCTGGCAGGTATATGCCCGGTTCGACGGACGTAGATATGCCCGGGATGAGTTGACGGGTATCGTGGGTTTCCCAATCGTCGAGATTGACGGCGTTTGAGTGAACTTCGGGTCCGATGCTATGGCCGAGTCGATGGACGAACCATTTACCGTAACCGTCTTTCGTGATTGAATCGCGTGCGACGCGGTCGACTTGCCAACCCTGCGTCGGTTCACCCTTCCGATGCCTAGTTCTCAGGAATTGGAACGCCGAGTCTCGAGCTCGGCGGACGGAATCGAAGACTTTTAGGTGATCCGCGGTAGGCGGAGATCCGATCTTGGCCACCCACGTGATGTCTGCGTAGACCGGTTCGCTCCCGTCGTCAACATCGCCTGACATGAACGGTCCAATCGATTCGGGCTTTGCCCAAGAGTCGATCAAAAGCCAGCCGTCCCGTCGGATGATGGCTGCTTCTTCCGGCGTAGGGTCGTAGTGTGGATCGGACGAGTTCGCGTTGAACGCGACTACGGGACCTTCGTCGGTGGTGAGCCCGGCGCGGTCGAATCTTCCCCTGATGAACTCGGCAACGTCGTGCTCCGAAATTTTCCATCGCACATTCTCACTAATGAAGTTGAAGGCTTCATACATAGAGTTGACGATTTCGGACATGGCGTAACGATGGGATGCCAGCTGAGCATCGCTCCACCGTTCGGTCGCGTACTGGGATACGTCGGCAGATGGGACGACTTCCAAACCGAAAGAGCGGATTAATTCGACCGAACCTGCATCGACTCGAGCGACGCGCGGCAACTCGTACATCGGCGAGTAGTCCATTGCTACCTTGCCGTGGCTTGGCAGCATCGATTTGAGTTCGGAGACCATTGCGTCTCGGCTGCTATACGCCGTGATGTCAAATATGTCCCGATCAAAGCGGTTCGCGTCCACGTCATGCGCGAGGATTCGGGGTTCGCCGTCTCCCGGGATCCACAACCAAGCTGGGCGCGTGAGATTTGGTGGTGTGTAACCCAATGCGGCGAAAAAGATCGGGTTAGTGTACCGGTAATCGCGTGTTAGCCAACCGGAGATATCTGCATTGTTCAGATACTCGCGTGCTGCTTGTAGGTCGGTTGCCATGCCTCTGATGCCTCGGAGTTACGATTGCGCCGCCAATGACGGATAGGTGCTCAAAGCCGCTTCGTAGTCGTCAGGAGTATTGAGGTCGAAGCGGACGATCGGGTTATCAAAATAGACCCGGTTCATCTCAGCGTCATAGCGTTTCATGACTTCGCGTACGCCTTCGCGCTCCTCGCTAATATCGAGCAACTCCCGAAACAGGGATGCATCGAAAAACAATGGGTGACCACCGTGGCCGTTGTACCGGGGAGATGTCACCGATTTCCCGGAAGCGCGATGCGAGGTCAACGCGCATTGGACGACCCATGATGGGCGCGGCTGATCGACCGCCAAGAGCACGATGGTTTCGCAATTCGGGCTGAGTTTTGACAGTCCAGCCTTGATCGATGTGGTTTTACCCAATACCCATTCCGCGTTGTTCACTGTGACCGTGTTAGATACGGGCCGCACGGAGCGGAAAATCTCTTCGTGGTGCGCTCCGGTAACGACTATCACTTGGTCGGCCCCACCTTCAATCAAGGAGCAGATTTGGGCGTTCACCAACGGCTTGCCAAACCAATCTAGCAATGCCTTTGGCTTGCCCATTCGGGAAGATTCACCAGCTGAAAGCAGTATGGCCTCGACGCTCATCGAGATATGACGATCAGGGGACGAAGTGACTTGATGCGGTCAGCCCGCCGCGACCGCTTGTGCGCCCGATAGTGATTTGTTGGCGCGTTCGATCGCCTTGTCGAGCAGGCGTTCTTGCAACTTCATGCTGCCGCCGTTGCCGCCGAGGCGAAAGGCGACGATTTCCGACATGACGCTCAGAGCGATCTCTTCGGGAGTCCTGCCTCCGATATCCAGTCCGATAGGCGCGTTGATGCGTCGGAGTTGTTCGGGGTCGAACCCGTTGCGGATGAGTTCTTCGTAGATGAGGATCGTCTTGCGTTTGCTGCCAAGCAAGCCGACGTAGCTCGCAGGTGTGCGTAGCGCGCCGGAAACCGCCGCGTCGTCGAACTGATGTCCGCGGCTCGCGACTACGACGAAAGAGTTTGCGTTTACTGGCAGTTTTTCGAAGCCGTCGCGGTAATCACCGACCATTGTGATATCAGCTTCTGGAAAACGGTCAGGATTGGAGAACTGTTCGCGGTCGTCGAACACGAAGATTCGGAAACCGACGCTCTTGGCGATCGGAGCTATCGCCTTGCTGACGTGTCCGCCGCCGATCAATACCAGAGTAGGCGGTGTGGTGTACGCCTCGATGTAGCACTCGATTCCGCTGTCGAGATAAAGGTAATCATTCTTGCCCATCGCCATAAGGTCCCGGGCTTTTTCGACGGTCATGGCCTCTAGGATTTCGTCACCTAAACTGCCCTGAGTGTCGCCGTTTTCGCGGACGAGCATCTTCGCACCGACAACGACGTTGGATTTAGATGGTGCTGCCGTAACGTTGACGATTGCCATGGGAGAACCCCCGGCGTACGCCGCAACCGCTTGCGCGGCGAAGTCCTTGTACGGATCGGCTTCACGCACGGGGTCGATGAGGAAGTACATCGTTCCGCCGCAGACGAGTCCATCTTGTGCCGCTAGGTCTTCGTTGAGCTGATAGTCGCGCAACTCAGCGTCGCCGCCGCGCTTGAGGAGTTCTTGCGCCGCAAACCAGATGTCGCCCTCGACGCAACCACCGCCGAGCGTGCCCACGCCGCTACCATCCTCACGCACTAGAAGCTTAGCGCCCGATTTTTGGGGCGTCGAACCTGAAGTACGAACCACAGTCGCGACGACCATCGGATTTTTGTCGTCCAACTCTTGAACCGCTGCTTTGAAGACCGATTCCATGCTTCAGTTGCTCCTGAGGCGCGTCCGAATCGAACTGCCACTAACTACTCTCACGCCCTCACAAGCCTACAGTTACATGCTACTACCAGTGTCCAGTTAGCCGTCGGTTTGAGTGTCTATCTCAGCGTCTTCTTCGGCGCGACGTCGTCGGCGTTCACGGCTTACGACCACTACGATGACGATGCCGCCGAAGATCAGGACGAAAAGGACGGTGATGATGATCGGCACGATTTCGAATTGAGTGCCGGAATCGCGACTGATGGCGGAGATGTTAACGCCTTCGAGGAGGTTTGCGTCCCAGATTAGGACACCGTCGACTTCACGATTGGCGTTGTGCTCGACGTATTTGCCGGGGAGTTCAAGGGAAAGGACGAAAGGCAGATCGAGTTCGCCGATGTCAAAAGGTATGTCGCCAGCCAGCTCTCCGAGTTCGCCTAGGCCGTCGGCTACCGAGGGATCGGTCGTCTGGTTCAGTTCGACGATCCAACCATCGTCATTTTCTGTGCGGGCGAAATTGAATCTTCCAATGCCTACGGTGTCAGTTAATTCTCCGATTATGGAATCGCCCTCAGACACGGCCGCTAATGCCGGATCATAGGGGTCGAAGTTGGCGCGGATCCTGACGCCGGTGTATCCGGCTTCAGAGTACGGTTCTACGGAAACGCCTTCAAGGCCTTCGGATTCCAGTTGGTCGCCGGGGGTGTCGAGGAAGTCGCCGAACGGATCTTCGCCCCCGAGTTGAGCCATCGACATGATGGTGTCGCTTACGGCAGCAATAAGCTCGATTTCGCCTTCACCTTCTTCGTCGACACTGACATTTACTTCCGCTCTGCACGCTGTCAAAGCGACCAATACTGCAGTGGCAAGCAGCAGGGCGCACAGAGATTTCGAAAATTGGATTGGAGCGACTAGCAGTTTCATATTCGGTGCGTTCTCAAATGTGGTGGATCGTTTTGGGTTTACGATACCTCTTTTTCGATTATCGGTGACGTTCATCTGACTAAGGAAAGGCCTACACCCGCTGCGGCGCATAGCAATACGACCGCCCACGATGGCAATTTCCAGAACATCAACAGCCCGAACGCCGCTGCTGCGAGAGCGAAATCGGCCGGGTCTTTGATCGAGGAGGTCCAAACGGGATCAAATAGGGCAGCGGCGAGGATGCCGACAACCGCGGCGTTGATGGCCACCAATGCCGCTCGGAAGTTAGTTGCTTGGCTAAGTCGGTTCCAGAAGGGGAGGATGGCGATGACCAGCAAGAACGATGGCAGAAAGATTGCGATAAGAGCGATGAGAGCGCCGGGGATACCACCCGGACCGACATCCATGACCGTGCCGAGATACGCAGAGAAAGTGAAAAGGGGACCGGGAATAGCTTGGGCGGCGCCATAGCCGGCAATAAACTCCTCTGCGGTTGTCCATCCACTCTCAACCACCTCAGTTTCTAGTGTGGGCAGGACTACATGCCCGCCGCCGAACACTAGCGACCCGCTACGAAAGAAGCTGTCGAATATCGCTAGAACATCGACATCGAGAATTATCCGCGCGAAAGGCAGACCAATCAGCAGCACGAAGAATATGACTGCGAAGGCGATACCGATCCATCTAGGGATGTCGTAAGCAAAGTCTTCGGTCGGAGATTCTTCGACGTAGCGCCGACATCGCCACCACCCGTAAGCACCAGCGACGAGAATCACGATGACGATGCCGAACACAATAGGGGAGAGCAAGATAGCGACAGCCGCCAAGACCGCAATCGTGGCGCGTGTTTTGTCGGGTGCTAAGGTAGTGCTCATTCCCCAAAGCGCCTGAGCAACAACGGCGACGGCAGCGATTTTCAGACCGTTGAGCCAATCGCCATCAATCAAGTTGTCAAACTCAGTTACCCCGAAGCCGAAGGCGATGAGGATTGCAGCTGATGGTGCGGTGAAGGCGATCCAAGCTAGGACGCCGCCGAGGAGACCGCCGCGCGTGATGCCGACAGCGATGCCGACTTGGCTACTGGTCGGACCAGGTAGAAAATGACATAGGGCTACGAGATCCGAGAAACGACGTTCGGATAGCCAGCGCCGGTTTACCACGTATTCTTGGTGGAAGAATCCGATGTGGGCTATGGGCCCGCCGAATGAGGTAAGCCCCAGACGCAAGGCAACCGCAAAGATCGTGAGGAGGTTGCGGATGCCAGAGGTTGCGCCGGTTGGAGAGTCCTCAGTCATCTATGAAGTCCTCTCACCCAACGTTTTGGATTCAGGCCTTCGCCGGAATGACGTGATCTCAGACGCGGAACTCTTCTAGGACGTCCCACTTAGGTTCGAGTCCCAAACCGGGGCGGTCCGGGGCATGGACGTAGCCGTCTTCGATGTACAGCTCGTGCTGCCAGATCTTACCGTGCATCGGATCGACGGTGTCTCGGTAGTACTCGAGGATCAGACCGTTGGGGATAGCCGCGACAAGGTGGATGTGCACGTATTGTGAGCCGTGGGGCGCGATATCGAGATCGTGTGCTTGAGCGAGAGCACAGACCTTCATGAACTCGGTGATACCGCCGAGAACTAGAGCATCGGGTTGCAGAATATCGACTGCCCGGTGGTCGATCATGTCGCGGAAGCCGTATCGAGTGTATTCGTTTTCGCCAGCCGCGACCGGGACAGAAGTGGCGCGCGTTATCTCGCGCTGTCCGATGTAGTCGTCCGGTTCAACCGGTTCTTCGAACCAGAAAAGGTCGTACTTTTCGGCTTTGCGAGCGAATTCGATTGCTTCGTAGTGACGATAGGCGTTGTTGGCATCAACCATAAGGCGGACGTCTGGTCCGATAGTTTCGCGGCATACGCGGACGCGTTCGATGTCTTCGTTGATGGGGACCGCACCGACTTTGATCTTTACTGCGCGTGCCCCGAGTTCGACGTTGGAAGCCATCTCGGCGGCGAGTTCTTTGAGGCCTTTTCCTTCTTCGTAGTAGCCGCCAGCGACATAAGTGTCGACGCGGTCGGTATATCCGCCGAGGAGTTTGTAGACGGGGAGTCCGGCGACTTTTCCTTTGATGTCCCACAATGCGATGTCGATACCGCCTAGAATGCGCGTGCTGATGCCACGCCGACCGACGAGTTTGGGTCGCCACATCTCCCGCCATATGCGCTCGTTGTCGAGCGGGTCCATGCCCACGAGCATCTTCTTGAAATGTCCGACAAATGCCTCGCCGACTTCAGGACTTGCTTCGATTCCACCGGCCAGTCCGATCCCGGTGATGTTTGGATCGTCGGTCTCGACGACGACGATGTTCAAGAGGTTGTGAGTGTAGGTGTAGAGGCCGTTGGTGATGGGCACCTCACGCGGCCACTTGTACATATCTAGTCGTACATCGGTGATTTCCATCGAATGCCTGCTTTCAGGACGGATAGGTTTCGGTAAGTTCAGTTGAATGTTAGCGCAGGGGTGTTTAAGGCGCGTTGAAATCCCTGTGGGCAGTTCGTAGACGGCTGTGTTCAGTTGGCAGCAAATGGTCAGTTTGATTTCATCAGGAAGCAATGGTCACATGCGGCGCTAATCGGCACTGGACGGACTTGATTTTCGCAATGGCTGCATCCGTATTTTCCGAATGTCCACAATGCCGGATCAAGCGCGGCGCAGGTGTTGGAAAGCCCTTGTGGCCCGATGATCTCGGAGTTTCGGACGGCGTGGTCCCAAGTGCTTTGGATGGAAGTTCGGTCTTGTGGAGCCGAAGGGATGAGGTATTTGGTGACTCGCTTGACGTGCACGTCAACCGCAACGGGTATGACATCCATGTTTTTGATTGTTGCTTCGCCCGGTGCCACGAGCATTCGTACCCACATCGGGCCGATTTTTGGGCCCCTCAGAAGTGGGAAATCCGCCTTGCCGCGGTTTATGGATCGAAGACGATCTAATATCTCTTGAGCGTCGCCGCGACCATCGTAGACTGCTTTAGTCACCGGGTTGGTTTTGTCTAACAGGCTGTCTGCAATCGCTGCCCATGCGGAGGAATCTGGGCCGTGACGCTGGCTAACGCCGAATTCAGCCAACAGATCTCGAAGGTCGCCAATCGGCAACTGCTTGACATGCTGAGGTTGAAACAGCTCGGGATGTCGGATGAACAGTTGTACGCCTTGGTTCCAAAGCCGGTTAGCGTCGCGTGCGCGATCCATAGCAGCGATGAATGTTATGAAGAGCCTGATTTCGGGTTGCCCGATTCCGGCGCTTCGAAGTTGCTCAACGCATTCGACTTCAGGCATTCTTTTCCACGCGTCGAAATCTGGTGCTACGTCCCGTTCCGACAGGTTAAGTCGACCGAAGTAGAAGTCTTCTGAAATCAGTTTCGCGATTTCTGCAGGTCGATTGATCGGCATGTCAAATCTTCGCTCACTTTGCGCACAAGTTGAAGTGGTCTCGGTACCAACGGGGTTGATACCACATGCCTACGTGCGCCAATGGCCTTCGTACGAACGCACCCAATTCGGAAAGTCCTTGCGCCAGACCAAAATCCGCATAGTCCTTCCCGGCATGGATCTCGATGTTCTGACCGCGTAGGTTCGGGACTGTATCCATCAACTCTCTCAAAACGGTTTGTGACCAATCACTACGTTCTGATGCTGAAAGACCGCTCAAAGCCAAGTCGTAAGGTTTAACCCACGCATCTGGAGGCAACAAACCATGTTTAGCACTAAGGATGAACCACGGGAGTTGGTGATATTCAGCGTAATGTCGTCGGTGTCGCCATAGAGGAGAGGCATACAATTCTTTTGCCCTGCTTGGAACATCGTTTTTCTTTTTGACGCACCCGACCAAAATCAAGTCAACGGTATGGCGGCTGTGGACATTCATGACGCGTGTACGATCTCAACCTTGCCTTTTCATGTACAGGGTAAATCGTCGCAAAAGGAGAGAAGCGTCGGCGTGTCGCGTGTTCGATTTTCCATGCACTGAACCACGGCGAAAGTAGCTTGGGAGGTCGTCGAAGACTAACCCGTGATACAGTCTTGTGGTCTAAGCAGATACCGGGAATGGCGAGGTGATGCCGCGGTTACGGCTTATAGAATTGCGAGTGAGTCTGATGTGGGCCCGTAGCTCAGGGGTTAGAGCAGTCGGCTCATAACCGATCGGTCGGGGGTTCGATTCCCTCCGGGCCCACCAAATTCGTTTCAATTCGAGCACGACTCGCGGGTAACGTGCCGTAGCCTGCCACTGTGAATGTTCATGTATTCCACGTTGGGGTAGGGGATGACGGTTTTATCTGCGGTTTGAGTTGCTGACGTCGGCTAAGGCTCACACGAGTTGGTTTGTGCCAAGCGCCTCCAATATAATCCTGTGTCATGAACACGGTCCTGGACAGGTTTGGTTTGATCGTCACCGTTCGTCCGTGGATCACGATCATAGTTCTCCTTATCGTTACGGTCGTTCTGAGCTTTGGGTCGACGTTGCGGGCACCACCGACGGAGGGTGCTAGCGTAGCGTTCCTACCTCCCGGACACGCCATTGCCAATGCGACACGCGATATAGACGAGTTCTTCGGGGATTCTGGCGAGATTAGTATCGTGACGCTGCTGTTCCGAGGAGATGCGATCACTCCCGACGGTCTTGCCCAGATGGATGCTCTGATCGGTGAGATCGTCAGCGACCCGAGTGTGAGCGAGTTGTTGGTGCCTGTCGGTGCGGTGGTCGCTCCCTCATCAATTATTGGAGGTCTAGCGCAGGCGCAAGGGTTGGATGGGATCAATCAAGCGGTGATTGATGCTGCGCGTGGCGTTCCTGAGATTGGTAGCGCGATCGATGCGCTGACCGGAACCGATATGGACGGCACGAAGGTGGCGATCGCAAACATCCGTCTTAGCGACACTGGCGACGAACGGATTCAGGAGGCTGAAAGACGGATTTACGAGTTGGCCGATGAAGACCAAGGCCCGCTAAGCGTGAGCAGCCTGTCCCCGGTGATCGTAGAGGATGAGTACACCGAGGCTACGGAGTCGGGGCTGGCTCCGTTATTGGGGCTGGCGCTGCTACTTATCGCCTTGCTGTTGCTACTCTTCACGCGCACTTTCTCGGACATGCTATTAACGCTGGTTGGGCTCATCGTCTCGATAGCCTGGATCGTCGGAGCGGAGGGTTGGCTCGGCCCGAACGGGCTTAGTCTGATAGGCCCTCCGAGTTCACTCACCGCTATGATTCCGGTGATCGTCATCAGCTTGACGGTGGACTACGCGATCCAAGCAATCTCGCACTACCGAGAACAGCGACTTGAAGGCTTACCAGTTGTGCAGGCGGTCCGTACAGGCCTTCGTCACGTCACTATTCCATTGACGTTGGCTGCGGTAACTACCATCGTCAGCTTTTTGGCAACCCTTTTCTCTCCAATCGGAGTGATTGGCGACTTCGGTATCGTCGCGGGGCTGGGCGTGGGATTGAGTTTGATTGTGATGCTGACGTTGATACCTGCAGGGCGGACAATAATCGACCGTCGGCGCGAGGCACGCGGCAGGTTGACTCCGCCTAGGGCGATCTCCAACGCGTTGCCGGGAATCACCCCGATTGCGGAGATGCTGGGAAGAAGCGTCACGCGGTGGCCGATTCCATTCCTTCTCGCCGTGATCGCTGTGACAATAGGGCTCGGTTACGCTGCCACAGGACTGAAATATGAGTTCAGCATCAAGGACATTCTTCCACGTGGGGGTAGCGTACTGAGGGACATGAATACCCTCGAGTCAGCTGTCGGCGGTTCAACTGAGATCGCCAGCATACTCGTGAAGGCCGAGGTCACAGAAATTCGCACACTTCTGAATCTTGAGGACCTCACGACTGCCTTCGCTGACGAATCTCAGCGCCCCTCGGCTGCGGCTGGCCCGATCCAGTCTTCGTACTACGTTTACCTTTACGACTGGATCGAAGACAGCGGGGAGCCCAGGGACAAATACGATCCGGAACTCGCGGCAATGTTCCAAAAAGCGTCTGAGGGCGTGCATCTCGATCCGGGACTTATGCAACAGTTGCTCGATAGGCTTGGAGCCGAAGAACCCGAACTAGCGCGGTTCCTAGTCAATGACCCCAACGGTATAGACGCGATGCTGTTGCAATATCCAAGCTTCTTAGGTGAACCCGAAGAAACGAGGATGATGCAAGGTCAGATTGAGGCGCTGTGGCAAGGCGACGACACCGCTGTTACTGCCACCTCGGACACCATCATATCCGTCGCCGTCACGGATCAGATAACGGACCGACAGACGGAGGCCATTGGCACTACGGTCGCCGTGGCACTGGGCATTCTCGCCATCTTTTTCTGGGTGACGCTACGTCAACCCGCTTTGGGTGTGGTTGCAGTGGCCCCGATCGTGCTCGTTTTGTTCTGTGTATTAGGCACGATGGCGCTCCTAGATATTCCCTACACGCTGATCACCTCGATCATCACTTCGCTTTCGATCGGAATAGGTGTGGACTACACGATTCACGTGATCCATCGCTACCGCGAAGAGTTCGCGCGCCAACGGGACCCTGAACGAGCGGCTATACGTACTCTGATGACAACTGGTTCAGCGTTGTTGGGCTCCGCTCTAACGACGGCGTTGGGATTCGGAGTTCTTATAGCCTCGCCACTACTCGCGTCGCAGCAGTTCGGCATAACCGCCACCATCACGATCGTCTATTCGCTGATGGTTTCCATCTTCGTAGTGCTTCCTGCGATGGTGGTCTGGGGCGCGTACCAGAACATGCGATTACGGTCGATGGTTGAGCGGGAGTGGGCGGAACTTGATGTCGCCATGGAAGGCATCTACCAGCAGTACGATCGGGAACAGAGTTCCTCGTAGGAAATTGCGCTCATGCGACTTCGCAAACTGTCCAACGACCTTAAGTCCGCATACGGCGGATCGGACGTCCGCGGTCGGGTGAACCACTTCGATGGATGGATGGACAGAGCGCACGTCGAGAACGCCGGGTCAAATGACTACGATCACGCGGCTACGGTCAAGGAATACTACGACCTTTGCAACGAGTTCATGGTTTTCGGGTGGAGCGAATCTCTCCACTTCGCACCGCTATCGCCCGAGGAAAGTCTCGAGGACTCTCAGATACGGCACCAGCGGCTGATGATTGACAAGCTAGCGTTGCACAAAAGGATGACGGTGATCGATGTCGGTTGCGGTACCGGCGGCCCAATGCGACGCGTCGTCCGGGAGGCCGGCGTCCGGGTAGTCGGGGTGAATATCAGTGAAGTCCAGTTGGCGAAGGCGAAATCATTGAATGCTGAAGCGGGGATCGACCACATGGTCGACTACCTTGAATGCAGTTTCATGGACATGGCCAGCATCGCCGACGACACATTCGACCGGGGATACGCGATCGAATCTACGTGCCATGCACCGGACAAGGCGGGGGCATTCGCCGAGATCTACCGCGTTCTGAAACCCGGAGCACTTTTCTGGGGTCAGGAAATGTGCATGACCGACAAGTTCGATCCCGACGACGGGTTGCACCAGAACATGAAGCAAGCACTGATGCTCGGCATCGCGCTCAACGATATCGCGACCATGGGCGAAGTGAATCGCGCACTCGAAATGGCGGGATTTCAAATCATCGAGGCAAAGGATCGGGCCGTCGAGGAGAGTGCCCCTAGTACGCCGTGGTATCAGCCCATGGAGGCCGGGAGCAAAACACTGGACAACGCCCTCCGCAGGATTCCGCTAGGTCGCAAAGCGTTAATCGGGACATCCAAGATGGCCGAAACACTGGGGATGTTTCCGAAAGGGTCCGCAGATGTCATCGGGTTGTTAGATCGTACCGCCAGAGCCTATGTCGCAGGCGGGAAGGCCGGGGTATTCACACCGCTGTACTGTTTCCTGGCTCGCAAACCTCTTTAGACCTTTTACAAGCCAGTCTCAATAGCGATTCCGCGGCGCGTTAGACGTTTATTTCGCGTCTCTGCTCTGTGACTAGGAACTTGAGCTTCTTGTCTACAGACAGCGACGGGAACGGACTGATTTTGAACTTGTGGTTCGCGGGCACCTCAAGCGTGAAATAATGCGCGATCATCAACGCGTTGACGGCGAGTTGGAGTTCCATCCATCGAGAACCGAGACAAGTGTGTGTGCCGAGACCGTAGGGTGCGTACCCGGGGCTGAGATGCTCGTTGCGCGGAGGCAGATAGCGGTCGATGTCGAACTTGTATGGATCGGGAAAGAAGTCTTCCATATAGTGCGTTGCTGCTTGGGCGATGTGGACGGGCGTACCTTCCTCTAGTTCGTAACCCTCGACGGAACACGTATTCATCACTGTTCGAAGCGACATTGGGACAATTGCGTAAAGCCGCAAGGTCTCCATGATGAAGCGGCGAGTGACATCTATTGCTTCTGGGGTGTAAGCATTGTTATCCGGGTCGCCATCTGCGAAAAGGGCGTCCGCTTCCAGTTGGATTTGTTTGTACAACTCTGGCTGCGACGCCATGGTGTATACGACGAAGCCGAGGCCATCGCCAAGGTAGACGCTGGCAATAAGCGCTGCCGAAAAAACGAATCCAAGGTTGGATTCAGGTAGGAACTGGGGATCACTGGCATGAAGGCTGAGCAGGTCATCCGCAAGGTCGCGAGGGCATCCGGCGCGCTGGGCTGGGGTATGAATACTCTGGACCCTTTCGACAAGCTCGTAGATCTTCTTCTTTTTGCGCCTCATACCCGGTGTATTCAGCAGAAACTTGGGCAACACCTTCACCACGTGAGTGCTGAGCGCGCGTGTCTTGAAGTCGATGAGGTCGTCGATGAGATCCTGCGAATCGACGCTGATCATGATCGGAGACATCTGTGAATTAACCAGAAGCCGGCACGTCCGAGTTGCGGGGAGCGCATCCCCTACGGACCAATCCGACATATACGTTCGGGCTTGTTGGTAGAGGGTTTGAAGGTGGCTTTCCAATCTCGTTCTGGAGTATGCCGAACTCATTGATTTGCGGTATCGGAAATGATCGGCGCCATCCAGCGCGGGCAGTATTCCAGACGCGCCGTAGACCTTCTCGAAGTCTTGGAGGTAGTCCCTGGCTCTAAGGTAGTTGCGCCCATGTCGATGCACCCAGTAATTCGTCTCCGCACCGGCAAGAACGGTGATGGGGCGCTTCTGAAACGGCGGTCGGATCTGATAGACCGGACCATGCTTTTCCGCGATATCAGCGAACAACGCGTTAAGGTTGCCATCGCGAACGTGTCGATTGAATACCAATTCACGGAGTGGGACGATCGGAATCGGCTTAGATAAAGAAGGCCGTCGAAGTGCTGGCCCCACCATGTTGTGTGCAACCGCTTCGCCGATCGCACGGGCGATCAAATCCATCCTGCAGACTTGCTCGATACGCTCTTCAGATTCCTCATCCAGTTGGAATATGAAGCGAATGACATCACAGGTATTGATCAGAGAGATGATGATGATATCTCTGGGGTCAGGAATCTCGTTATTGAAGATCACATTGGTGATACGCGCCTTGACGAACTGAGTCGCGGTGCCGTCTTGGGAACCGGTCATCATTTCTGACTGCCACACTCTGCTAGACAGCGTCCAGTAGTCGCCTTCGTGATGATCGAGAATCTCTAAGTCGACCAATCGTCCCAGGACCGAATCGATAACGGCATCCGCGTGTGAAGCAAAACGCTCGATCCAGTACTGGGCGTCGTGTTCAGCTGTTTCAGATCCGATCGCCTTAAGGAAGGGGTCGAGCACAGGATCGCCAGTCTCTGTTTCGTCGATAAGGAACAGAGATTCCATATCGGTGTCGATACGAGATTGGAGCGACAGTTCAGCAAGTACGGCCCCTACGACGGCACAGTTCAAATCCCAACCAGCTATTTGGCGAAAGTAGCCAGTCTCCTCGTTAAGGAGCATCAAAATAAGCTCTTGGGGCAGAGTGAGTTGTTGGGTTGCCGTATCGTCTGTAGTGAGGGTCATCAGTCTCGCTCCTCGCACATCATCCCGACAGCATATGTCACCGAGGTGCTCCTTTGAGGATGAAGATTAGCACATCTTTATGATGCAACTTATCAATAGCTATCCAAAAGGCTCTTTAGCACAGCCGCAGAGCGATTTTCAGCCCTTGGCTTTTCTGAAACGCCAACCGTACATGATGCTTCCGTAGTAATTGAACATGCGCCTCGCTTCGGGGTCATCGAAGGGATAGTCCGCGCCGAGTTGTCTTGCAGTGGCTAGACCGCTGACAAAGCAGGTTTCCTGGCTGTTTACCAGCGTGTGCGCGCCACAGTGCCAAGTATTGCGCTTGCCCTGAATTCGCCCGAATAAGGGAAGGAGCAACGTAACATGGCGCACGTCGTGCACGATGTGTTGGAACCACCGCCTATCAATGATCTTTTCTTCATCGATTTCGTTGATAGGGTTGTAGGTCACTAAACAAGGCTTGTCAGACCGATTGACCCAAGGTTGCTGGTTATGCATGATGTAGGTGATTTCGTAGTTGTCCGGTCTGGAGCCGTATTGTTCAGTATGAGTGCTCCGCGTCTCTAAGGGCTTCGCTTCGTTATCCGGAAGGATTGAGGAGTCGGAATGAACGACGGTATGGTTGTGAAGTTCGCTCTCGTAACGCACCGACGAGAGAATGTAACGCTCCCAAAAAGTGGGATTATCTAGGATCATCAGCGTCTGGTTCGCATTGCATGCGAAGATCACGTCGTCGAACATCTCCTGTAAGCCGGCTTCATCCTCCACGACTACGTGAGACGGCTGGCGAAATACCTTTCGAACCGGACGATTCAGGTATATCTTGTCCCGGAAATCAGATGTCAGGTTTTCGTAGATTTGTCGCGTACCCTGATCCCAGGTCTGCATTGGGGTCGAGGTCTCGATATCGAAGAATTCGAGATACCTCGCAAAGAGTGAAGCCGGCATATCGAATACATTTGTTGCCATCAGGAAGTTGACGAACATTGGCTTCAGCACCTTGTTTCTGAAGTCGCCCGAAAACCCCGCCAGATTCAGAACCGTACCCATGCTGATGTAGTTGAAAAGGTTGAGGAAGTTCAGAAACTTCGACCGGGAACGGCTCAGTCCGCCAAACCACTTCAGACGCTTTAGGACGCGTTGAAACTTAGCGATCTCGACTTGCAGACCTTCTCTGATGTCAGATTCCAAATCGTGAGCGTAGACACGGCCACGGTATTTCACGCTGTAACTGAATCTGGTATCCAGTACTGCGATGTCGAACTTTTTCATCAACAACAGGATGTGGTGATATACCGATGGGATCAAAGCCGTGACTGAGATGTCAAAGGGGATCGAAGTGCCGTCATCCTGAGGCATATCAACGGTGACTGCATTTCCGCCGATCCGATCTTGCGCCTCGAACAGTCTGAAATCGAACTTGTCTGGGTGATGATGTAGTGCCCAAGCCGCCCCTAGCCCCGAAATTCCCCCACCGACAATGGCAATGCGGCGTCGTTCAGTCCTTCTCCCACCAGTTGCCATGAACGCCGATTCTAAATCGTCATCAATTGCGAGCTAAGGAATACTGGTGGTCGCAATCGAGAAAACCCTCAAACCTATAATTCATGTCAGGTAAGGAGTTTAGTTGATGTCAACCCGACCTAGGCAACCTGACAACGTCCCGTTGCCTTCGCCGTTTCCCGAGGGCTGGTACTTCATCGCAAGCCGAGATGCTTTGCAAAAGGCCAAACTCACCCGAAAGACGTGGATGGGACAGGAAATAGTCGTGTGGATGGACGCAGACGGAGGTGTATGCGTTGCGGATGCCTACTGCCCGCACCTTGGCGCCGATTTGGGGCCAGACGCCGGTGGGATTGTGTGCAAGGGTCGATTGGTATGCCCATTCCACGGATACGAATTCGATACAACCGGCCAATGCGTTGCCACGCCATTTGCTCCTCCACCGAAGACCGCGAAATTGCCTGTTTACCAAACCCAGGAAGTTGCTAATCTGATCTTTGCTTGGTGGGGTATCGGAGGACGAGAACCACAATGGAGACTGTCCGAAGAGCCATCAGATCAAAATGGCTGGAGCGATCACCGAATCAACACTCTCCGATTTCCCGGCCACCCTCAGGAGACGACTGAGAATTCAGTCGATCTGGCGCACCTACGCTATGTTCACGGGTATGAAAACGTGGATCCAGTCATGGAATTTTCAGTGCATGGTCCGCTGCTTCAAACGCGTTTCGACTTCAAAAGGACACGTTCAATCGCCCGATTTGCGACTTTCACATTTGAGGTTTCGGCCGCAACACACATTTATGGACTCGGTTACTCCTTTGTCGATATACGCGAACACTCGATCGGCATGGATATGCGCCTGTGGATACTTGCGACGCCAATCGACGGGAAGTTAATCGACCTCTCCATAGTGTCGCAAGTGCGAGAAATCCAGAAGCCGAAGAGATTCTTTGCTGGGCTTGGTTTTCTGCCTAGCAAATGGCGCGCCCCGCTGATGAATAGATTCATATCGTCTGAACAACGCGAGGATGTTCTCCAAGACCTGATCATCTGGGAAAACAAAGAGTACCGATCTCGGCCGCGCCTCTGTCGCTCCGATGGGAGGATCATGCCTTTCCGATACTACTGCGCCCAGTTCTATCCCGACGCAGACGAATCGCCTGCCTGACGTGATCTCTGCAACATCCAGCATCTAGGGGTTGCGGCCACCACCCAATTTCTTGCTCGTACCTAGGTGATCGAACCACCAATCGTGCCGGATGTTGAACAAGGGGGATCTAACTTGCGGCGTAGGGGATCACCTGCATCTTGACGTTGGCTTCGAGGCTTGAAGGTTGGCCGTCAATCAAAACGCCTCTCGTGGGTGAGACATCGAGATAGTCCCGGCCGACAGCGATGCGGACGTGCCTTTCATCGGCGATGCCAGCGTTGGTAGGATCGAATCCGAACCATCCCAGGTCGGGAAGCAGACATTCCACCCACGCGTGAGTCGCCGACTCGGGAACAATTTCGCCACGTAGTCCAGTAACGTGCATGTAACCGGAGACATAGCGAGTCGGGATTCCCCAGGAACGGGCTATCGCGATCATCACATGCGCGTAGTCTTGGCACACTCCGCGTTTCGTTGCGAGAATGTCTGCAATGGTGGATTCCGCCGTTGTTGCGCCAGGGGCGTATTCGAAATTGCGATGCAAAGTGTCACCGAGTCGAAGCAACGATTCAACAGGATCGGAGCCGGAACCGATTCGATATCGAGATACGAAATCTTCGAGCGCTGGTGAACTGCGTGTCAACGCGCTCTCGTGGGTGAAATCCCAGTGCTCGAAGGTGTTGGCCCACGAATCGATCTCTTCCCAAGCGCCGGGTCCCAGAGCGGTCGGCAATCGGGTAGCTGTGATGTTGTCGACTTCAGACTTAGTGGTGATCGACAAAGAGTTGTGTTCAAAGTTGACGGTTATGACGTGCTTGTTGTTGCCGAAGGGGTCACTTTCAGGACTTAACGCGACGCTAGGATCGGTAACCGCTTCGAAGCGTCGGACGTGTTGATCGAAGTCGCTGCGTGGTTGCAGGCAGAGCCACATAGCCGAACGCGCAACCGTTTTGCTGTACAGGAAGCGCGAGACGTGCTCAATGGCGTATCGGACCATCTCGGTCATCTAATATCGCCCCCCGGCACTTCCTGTATGGCGTAGTCGAAGTAAGTTTCGGATAAGAGCGTATGCAGCTGCCGCGAGTAGGTCGAAACTTGACGCAATACGTTGTCGCGATCATCGCGATCAGGCCAGTCATAACGGAGTAGTGCGCCGAGTCGTCCGGCGAGCCTGCGGAGCGCAGCGCTAGCCGCCGCGTTTGGCCCCTCCCCAAGAGATGAAAGTTCCTGCGCAGTGCGGTCAACCGATCTGAGCAATGATTCAGGTATGCGGCGGTCGGTGACGAGTAGATCGAGTACCAATTCGGGTTGGATTTCAATGCTGTAGGTTCGGTCGTAAGCACCAGAAGCGTGGAAAATCCGCAACAGACTTCGCCAGCTGGCTTCAGCGAGTTCGCCGTATTGGATTTCAAGCAGCGTCTGCGTCAGAAGAAGCGAGCAACTGAACTGCACACGTTCGATGAATTGACCGACCCGAAAGAAGTGCCATCCCTCGTCTCGGTACATCGTTGCAGTTGCGACACCAGTGAAACGATCGATTCCTGCTAACAATTCGGCGTAGAAGCTGCCCGGCGAAGTAAGCCAGATGTCGGTCAATTTGAAGTCGCGGATGCGGAGAAACTCAGTGTTCAGCGCAGTCCACATCTGTTCGCTGACGCAGTTTCGGATTTGCCGAGCATTTTCGCGGCCGCGCTCGAGGCAACTGAGGATCGATTCTGGATTGTCACGAACGAAGGTGAGTTCATCGGTAAGGAGAAACGCATCAACCAATGTGTAATCGTCTTCGGGACCTGCTCCTTGGATACCGCCGAAAGGGCTGCGATCGATAGCGGTGTAAATTCGTCGCCACCCGAATTCGATTTCGGCGATGGGCCGATCGACTAGCGCTTCAGACTGAATGTGCAGGAGGCGGCACATAAAACTGGCACGCTCCATGTAGCGTGCCATCCAGTAGATGCCATTTGCGCTGCTGGAAAGCATTCGTATTACGTCGGAAGTACCCAGATGTCTTTTGCGCCGCCGCCTTGGCTAGAGTTGACGACCAAACTGCCGCGGGGCAGGGCGATGCGGCAAAGCCCGCCCGGAACAATTCGCGTCTCATGTCCCCGTAAGATGAATGGCCGAAGGTCGACGTGACGGGGTTCGAACTCGTCGTCAATCAAGCACGGTGCCCGTGAAAGGTCAAGGACGGGTTGTGAAATGTAGTTCGCAGGATCGGCTTGAATCTCCCCGGCGAACGCATCTCGCTCATCTGGCGTTGCGTGTGGTCCGATCAACATTCCATAACCGCCAGAGCCACCGACTTGCTTGACTACTAGGTTCTCAAGATTGTCAAGCGTGTATTCTAGACCTTCTGGTCGACGACAGAGATTGGTTTGGACATTTGCCAGAATCGGATCTTCGCTTAAGTAGTAGCGAATGATGTCAGGAACGTATGCGTAAACGCTCTTGTCATCAGCAACACCAGTCCCAGGCGCATTTGCCAATGTGACATTGCCGAGGCGATACGCGTGGAGCAGTCCCGGCACGCCGAGGTACGAGTCGGGACGGAAGACGAGTGGGTCGATGAAGTCATCATCGACGCGCCGGTATATGACATCGACCCGGCGCAAGCCTGAGGTTGTGCGCATATACACGTAACCGTCATTGACGATGAGGTCGCGGCCTTCAACAAGTTCAGCGTCTAACTCGCTGGCCAGAAACATGTGTTCGTAGAACGCTGAGTTGTAAACACCGGGAGTCAAAAGCGCTATCGTGGGGTCTGAAACGCCAGGAGGGGCGATGTCGCGTAGAGTTCTCAACAACAGCTTGCCGTAATGCTCGACGTCCAACACCCGTGACCTGCGATAGGCGTTTCGCAAGTTTGCCTTAACTGCTTTCCGAGTCGCAATCATGTATGAGACACCAGACGGGACTCGGAGATTGTCCTCGAGCACACGAAAGCCGTCGTTGGTGCGGACAAGGTCTGTGCCACAGACTGCGACCCAAGCACCGTATGGTGCCGACAGGCCGCGCATCTCGATGCGGTATTGGGGACAGCCGCGAATGACATCCACAGGTATCACTCCATCGGCGATTATCCGAGCTTCGTTATACACATCCTCCAAAAACAAATTCAGCGCGCGCAGCCTTTGGTCCAAGCCAGATTCGATGTGGCGCCATTCCGCGTTAGCGAGCACACGCGGGACGCAGTCAATAGGGATGATGCGCTCACCAGCGGCTTCGTCGCCGTAGACGATGAACGTGATCCCCTCGTTATAGAAGGAGCGAGTAACCCGCTCCTGCATCGTGCTGAGTTCCAACTGTGTCAGATCAGTAAGCGTCGAGTGAAGTTCGACGCAGTGCGCACGAGGCGAACCATCAACCTCGAACATTTCGTCGTAGAACGACCGATCAATTTCGTAGTTTTTGAATTCCAACTTCGGGTATCAATTCGTCCCGCACCCATTGGAAGTGCGCACCTTGTCGTGAAAAATCCGCTTAATAGAATACCAATCCGCGATGCTTACCGTCCGCACCTGAGATCGATCAATCCGGTTCCCATGCGATACCGATGGCCCCTTTTCCCGAGTAGAAACCGATGAACGGATGGAAATCTGAGACGTTCATGAATTGGCAGTCAAATCGATCACGGATCTCCATCGAAATCTCAACCGCACGATCATACGCACCTGAGTGCAGGACGATGAACTTAGTTGGTTCATCTTTGACGTCATCACTGATGGTCCTGAGCATCTTTCGTTGAGCGGCTCCCGCGGTAACTGGCGTCGATACAAGCTTGAATCCGTCGGGAGTGTAAGTGACCACCGGTTTAATGTTCAGGCTTTTTGCAACCACCAAAGCGGTGTGGGGAACGCGCGCGATGAGGTGCATTCGGTCGAGCGCGTCTATAGATGCGACGGTGCGCAAACCGGCACGTTTTTCCCGTATCACTTCTTCGACCTCATCGGCATCCATACCCAAATCAACGGCCCGCGTGACATCCATCGCCATCAGTTTTAACGCTCCTGAGATCGTGCCAGAATCGATCACTCGGACGTCTAATCCCGGATTTGTTTCGATGGCCGTTTTGGCGGCGACTCTCGCAGAGTCGTATGAAGCGCTCAACCCCGCCGCAACGGTGATGCAGACAACAGATTCGACTTCCCGGGAAGCTTCGCTGATGGCTTCCAGCCAGACTTCCGGTTTGGGGGCGGCGATCCATGCGGTGAGGTTAGGCTCATTTGCAAGGAGACCATAGAAGGCGTTGTAATCGAGACGGGGATTGTCAGGAAAAGAATCCGTTCCAATGTTGATGCGCATTGGCGCGACGGCAACGCGGTTGTTCTCTATAAAGCCCGGTGTGAGCAGGGCGCAAGAGTCCACTGCGATTCCGACGCGGCGAACAGAGTTGATGATGTGAGAAGACGGGTGCTGTGAATCGTTATGTCCGGCCATCGAAGCAGATCTAGCAAGAAGATGGCACCCCCGGCGCGATTCGAACGCGCAACCTAAAGATTAGAAGTCTTTCGCTCTATCCGTTGAGCTACGGGGGCGCGGGACGTGACGACTCTGATTCTATCCCGCAGCCGACGATACACCTATTGACTAGAGAGCATTCGTTCCATGAACTGCTTTAGCCAGCGATGTTTCAGCCTAGCGGTTCCGAAAAGGTCAACATCCTAGTTGGGTTGTCGATCAACATGGTGTCGATGTCGGATTGGGATGTGCCGCGGGCGCGCATTCTAGGGACGACGCGGGCGATGATGTGGTCCCATCCATGTCCGCCCCATCGCTTTATGCGGTGTTTTGAGCAGATGTCATGGGCATGGAGTATTTGTTTGACGCGACCGTTCGCGATCATATGCTCAACTTGCTCGAGTCGATGCTGATCCGAGGCCATGTAGGATTCTGGGTTCAGCGGATAGTAGGTTGATTCGTGCCCCCACAGGTCCCAGTTCATATATGCGCCGGTTGCCGCAACTTCGTCTAGGACGCCGTAGTCAAAAATCGTTCGTTCGATGTGCCCCATCACCGTGTGCGAAAGATCGCCGCCCCAACGGTCTACCGCCTCGAGTAGTTGGATAGGTGCGTAGTTATCACGACCTGGGTGGATCAGCAGGGGAGCACCCGTTACCCGTTGCGCCATGACGGCGGCCTCGAGCGTCTTTTTCTCCGTCTCTTCCCAAGGCCATGAGTTTCCGATTTCACCGATGATGCCCGTCTTGATGCCCGTGTCTGCGACCCCTACTTGCACGTCGCGGATAATCCCTTCCGCCAGTTGTTCGACGGATGCGTTTTGGATATCTTCGCCGTGAGTCAGATAGACATAGTGTCCTCCTCCCATGACGATGTTCAGTCCCGTGCTGCGAGAAATTTGCATCAAAGCGACGGGGTCGCGTCCGATGCCTATGGAGGTGACATCGACGATTGTGGATCCGCCGGCGTTGAAGAATTCGCGCGCTTCATCGATTGCGACATCGACGTCCAGGAGTTGGAGGTTGTCAATGCTGCTGTTCCAGAAATGTCGGACCCACCATAGGTTTTCAATGCTGACGGGTTCTTGCATCCGTTTAAGGTTGGTGGCGCCGGGTCGCTCTTGGAGAACAGGGGTGAAGTCGATCACCAAATGTTCGTGCGTGATGGTGGCGCCCACATCGCTCGGTTCTATGGGACCTTGGACGGTTTGGACTTTGCCTGCGATCGAGACCGCCATGATGACCTCCTTATTTGATGGGGCATTCGGAGTTGACGGAATTGTATGAAGGCTACAGGTCGCGCCATGAGTGTTGCTGCTCCCACCCGAGGATGCGCTTCGCTTTTCCCGGGCTGATCGCAGAAGTGAATCCGGGCAGGGGAGTGCGGATCTCGGCTTCTGGATAGGCCATCGCAATCGCTTCCTCAGTTGGCACTTCCAAAAACGTGTCCGTCGCGTTGATGAAAAACGCCTCGTGGCCGTCCCACTCTTTTTCTATCGCCAACCGACATGCCGCCGCCGATTCTTCGATGTCCGAGTAGCCCCAGAAATCCATCGCGTTGCGGCGCATCGGATTAGTCAGGTTGGTTCCACCTGCCTTCTTGCGCTCGAGCTGCTCGTCTTTGTGCCCGAGCCAGTGAAAACGCATCGAGGCTATCTGCATCTTTCCGGGATTGCGACGGATAAAGGTGTCGGCCATAATCTCGCCGTACCACTTCGACATCGCATAGGAGTCTTGGCACAGGGTTCCTTGCTCCTCATCAAGAGGGAAGTATGGACGCGGAACGCGGTTGCGCGAGAAGGCGGCTCCGATTGCATTAATGCTGGAGGCCATGACCACGTTGTAAATGCCATGTTTCTCCGCCGCCTCCAGCACTGCCCAGTTCGACATTGTGTTTACGCGGAGCACCTCCCACTCTGACGCGATCAACGGATTGGGTATCGCGGCCATGTGGATGACTTTGTCGCATCCTTCCATGACGCGCATGGCTTCGTCGGCGTCAGTGACGTCCGCCGCTATGAATTCAAAACCGTCGGTAGATTTGGCAGCTTTGCGGTCGGTGCTTACTACTTCGTAGCCGTTGGCCAATAGATCTTGGATGATGACTTGGCCCATCTTTCCTGAGCCGCCGGTGACTAGCACTTTTGTCATGGGATGTAAAGTTTCCTTCTACTCGGATCCGTTTGAACGCGGCGTTTCTGCAGGTGAGGGTTCATCGAACGGCTCACCTGCATCCTCGGCAGCCTGCTTGCGAGCCATCCAATTGACCCAACGCTCGCGTTCAAGTTCCGCGCCCTCTTCCCGGCCCTTTTCAAATCGATGTTTGAGGTACTTCTCGGCGAATATCAATGCGCCCTCCACGATGGTTGTGCTTACGGTCGCTGCTACTAAGATTATCGAAACAGCCCCTTCGATCATCGAGTTCGTAAAACCAATTGCGTCGCTCCGATGATGCAACGGTAATTCTTCAGTCGCACGCAACGCTAAGCCCATAGCGCACAACATGATGAAGAGTAGGAGATGCCACGGGATCCAATCCTGCGGTATCGGTCTCAACCACCTCAATATTTGACTCCTATTGTGTTACAGAACCGTCTCAACGTACGTTAAGGCGCGTTGGACGGTTCGTTAGAGTCGAGATGGCGAAAACCGTCGAAAGTTCTTAGGAGCTTCTAGAAATCCGGTTCCATGCTGACGCTTAGCCAGCCGATGGGGCCGCGGTCGTCGGCATACCAAAGTCGGTTGTCTTTGATCGTCATGCCGTGCACTTGCACCGGGTGCGGCACGCGGAATACGTCGTAGCAACGCCCATCTTCAATGCGTTGGCGACAGACGATGCCGAACGACGTGTCGGAGACCCACATGTGTCCCTCTTCCTCCGCAAACGCGATCCCGTGAACGCGGTAGCCCGGCGCCTTGAAGCGGTGCACTTCCTTCCAAGTTGAAGCGTCTACGACGTGGACGAACTGCGATGGCGGCGACGCGATGTAGATGTGTCCATCTTTCCACTCAAGTCCATGGTCGCCAGTAGGCTGTGCTGCGCGGCCCATCGAATCATCGAAATGCTCGCGGGTGGCGTTAATGCCAGCGCCGGGTGAGGGGAACTTGTCGATCGTCGCACCAGTCTCGCGGTCCACAACGAAGATGTCGCAAGAATAGGTCGATGCGATCCAGACGTTTCCATCATCGTCGAGTGTTATACCGCTCGAATGCACAGTCTCCGTCGGAGCTTCGAACAACGTTTCCCCAGTCTGCCAGTCGAGCTTGTAGACGTTGTCGTTGCCTTGATCTATGTACCAGAGCCCATCGTCAGCCGCTTGCAAACCGTTCGGTTTTGGCCCGGGCGAGACGAACATCTGGATCGGATCGGCGACTTTGTATGCCATTACTTAGCTCCTTGCCGTTTGGCTATCAGCGTTTTCACGAATCAAGTAGAGTGCCTACATGAAGTGAAGATTGTGTCAGCAATCATAGGTTACTTTCTCGGATTATTGTCTCCGGATCGTTGACGAACGAATCCAAGAGCGTTTGACAAGCCCCGATACCTTCTGGCGGTAGGGCATAACCGTCTTTGATTTCCGGGATTTTGTCGACTACATCCATGTACCACGTGGAGTTGAAAGCCCGTACTGTCTCCTGAATCAATGCGTTGGGCGCGTTTAGTGACAGATGCACTGAGAACATGAATGTGACCGGACCTACGCAATCATGCGGCGCGATGGGCATGTGATATGCCTCGGCCATTGTGGCGATGCGTTTGGCTTCGGAAATGCCACCGACCCATGAGATGTCGAACATGCAGATCGTCATCGCCTGCTTCTCGAACATCTCGCGGAAGGCCCATCGTGTCGTGACGGTTTCGGACGCGGTCACGGCGATGTCAGTTGAGCGCCGGAACTGCACCAGTGTGTCGATATTGTCCATTGGCACCGGGTCTTCAAACCAGAACGGAACGTAAGGTTCAACGTTCTTGGCAATGCGAACTGCCGATGGCAGGTTGTATATCGAGTGCATCTCTAGCATCACGTCGATTCTGTTTCCGACCTTTTCGCGAATCAGGCGGAAGGGCTCAGTGCACATATCGAGGTCTGGACCCGAGATGAACTGACCGTTCGACTTTGGGGCCACTTGGTCAAAGGGCCATATCTTCATCGCGGTATAGCCTTCGGACAACAGATCGTCGGCGAGCGCTCCGGCGTCGGTCAAAAACGCTTGCTGGTCTTCGTATCGATACTCCGGGCGATGATCGAGGTCGCCAGTTTCCAATCTTCCAGCTCGATTCACGCCATAGGAGTAACCGGCACAGGTATTGTAGACACGGATCGACGGCCGACTGAGGCCGCCCAAGGCTTCGTATAACGGTACACCGGCGCGCTGGGCATATAAGTCCCACAACGCCATATCAATCGCCGACAGTCCGCTCATGTCCCCCGCACGCGCCTTTACCTTGCCTCCGAACCCGTTTAGTTTGTTCCAATGCCAGTCGACTTGTGTCGCGTCTTTGCCGAGTAGATATCCCGCTCCATCTTCATGCACCCAAGCTTCGACCGTTTCGGGACCGAACGCGGTCTCACCTAGCCCGACTCTGCCATCATCGGTATAGACACGCACCCAACTGATGTGCGCGGCTGTGGGATTTCGCAGCGTTTCGATGCGAGTTACGATTGGCGGTTTCTTGGGCATTGTGGCGAGTTGGTGCTATTCACGAGGCAACATTCAATTTACCACGCGGAAATACGGTTACGAAGACGATTAGTTGGCCGCGCAACTTCGGATTAGACAATGAGTTGACGGAGAGACCTTAGAAATCCCGATGACACTCGTCCAAATAGCCACCCTGTCCTTCATGCAAGGCTTCACCGAACTGCTACCTATAAGCAGCAGCGGGTACATGATCATTGCCTCATGGGTCCTCGGTTGGGACCCGCCGTCAGCAGCATTCGACGCGACTGTCCACTTGGGATCGTTGCTAGCCCTAGCGCTCTTTTTCAGGCGCGACTGGATGCTGATCCTGCGAACGTTCAGACGAGGCCGAACTATCCCACTGGGCGGCGATGACGACTTGATGTCGATGCAGACGCTCGAACGGCACCGACGCATAGGAGATATGCGGCGGCGGTTGTCGATTCGGATGTCGATGCCGTCGAAAAACCTCTTGAAAGCCGCAGGCTTGGGTTCGCTGCCAGCCATCGCCATCGGAGCAGCCGCCTATCAGGCGATCACATCGGATACATTTCGCGCTCCCGAAGTCGCGGCCGGCATGTTCATCGTGACTGGCGGTGCATTGCTACTCGGACATCATTTCACCAATCTCCGACTGACCGGCAAAGACCGCCGTACTCGATCGAAAGTCATCGACCACACCGACGCATTAATCATCGGCATCGCTCAAGCCGCAGCCTTGGTACCCGGCATCTCGAGATCGGCAGTAACCATCACCGCCGGACTGACCCGCAACATGCCTTTGGTGGTGGCAGTCCGCTTCTCCTATCTGCTCTCAGTACCCGTCATCGCCATCGCGTCCATAGTTTCATTCATCCAAGTGCTCGCATCGCCTTCCGAATCATTGCCAGATTGGGACGAACTCGGCATCGGCTTCGCCATCTCATTCGTGGCGTCCTACATCGCCATCAACCTCTTCATGTGGCTCATACGCCGCATGGGAACGCTGACGCTATGGCCATTCGCCGTCTTCACTGCTGCTACGGGGGCGATTGTTTTGGTGGTGGTTTATGGGGGGTAGGGGAAATCAGCCCTGAGAAGAAACAACCCCCTCTCAGCATGAGAAGGGGTTGCTCGTTGCTTATCCGCTCACTTGACGAAAGTCTAGCTACCTCCCCTCAGGCAACACCGCCATCGGCAGCACTTCGCGTGATGCCTCCAACTTAGGCGCCAACGACTGCATCCGGTCCCGCCTCTTCAACGAACTCGCAACTTCGGGGTTCTGACCGGCTGAGGGCCAGTTGCCTCGGAGCACGGCAGCCACCTGCTGAGACGCGCGCTGTCGGGCGAGCCATGCGGACCGCGTCGATTGGCCTGCGGAGTGTGGGGCAACAATGACGTTGTCCATCTTCAAGAGCGGGTTGTCGGGGTCGACAGGCTCCTGCTCGAAAACGTCGAGACCGGCGCCGCGCAACTTGCCTTCTCGGAGAGCTTCAATCAGGTCAACTTCACGGACGACACCGCCGCGGCACACATTGACGAAGTATGCAGTTGGCTTCATACAGTCGAAGTGCTCTTTGCGCATCATGTGATGTGTCTCTTTGTTGAGCGGAATCTGCACGGAGACGTAGTCGGAACGCTCGAAGAGTTCGTGGAGCGAGAAGACCTGCTCGACGGCGTATTCCTGCGCGATCCAGGGCGGGCAGTAGGGGTCGTATGCAATGATCTTCATGCGCCATCCGTTGAACATCTTGCGTGCCACTTGGCGGCCGATGTTGCCGAGGCCGACTAGCCCGAGGACCTGCTGGTCGATGGGCTCGATCGACGGAAGGCCTCCGCCGCGCCCCCATTGTCCGGCTTTGGTCCGTTCGTTATATTGAATAAGCTGCCGGTTGAGGCACAGGATCATGGTGACGGCCTGGTTGGAGACCTCTTCCATGCACATCCCCGCACCATTGGTGATGATGATGCCCATCTCGTTGCAGACATCGGTGTCGATCTGGTTGAAGCCGTGGGAGTAGACTGCGAGCACCTGCGCCTTTTCGGCGGCGCGAATGACCTGCTCGCCTTGGTAGGGCGTTGAACGCATCATCAGCGCGTCAGCGTTGCGCACCAGCTCAATCGCCTCACCCTCAGATTGCGGGTTCGCCTTGACGAACTCGACATCTAAGTCGGCCATCTCGGCGCGCTCATAGTCGAGGGGATCGTTCTCGTCGACGCCCATGATTAGGACTTTGTGTTCTGCCATTGCTTTAGAGTTCCTTTCGGATTCGATTCTTGATTTCGGTTGGCTATGGTTTTAGCGATTCGCCATCATGACTTCCCATGAAATCGGGTCCCGGCGGGCTGGCGAGTGGTGCTTGACATCGGGATTGATGAGCGACATCGGCCAATAGCCGTCCGCTATCCTGATCGCCTCCTCGCCCAGCTGCGTGTTAGCGCGTTCCCATGCAACCTCGCTGTAGGAAGCGTAGTGGTTGGTTACGCCGACATTGTCCATCTTGAGAAGCGGGTTGTCTGGATCGACCGGCTCCTGCTCGAAGACGTCCAGGCCAGCACCGGCGATCTCGCCGTTCTGAAGGGCGCGGATCAACGCTGGTTCATCGACAACAGGGCCACGTGAACAGTTGATGAAGTATGCCGTCGGCTTCATCGCCTTGAAAAAGTCGTCGCTGAACATGTGGTAAGTGCCTTCATCGAGGAAGACGTGTGGCGATACGTAGTCGGAACGTTCAGCCACTTCTTTGAGTGTCGGCACGATCTCGACGCCGTACTCTTTAGCATCCCAAGAAGATCGGTACGGATCGAAGGCGATCACGTTGAGCCCGAACGCTTGCGCTTTGCGTGCAACGGCACGACCGATGTTTCCGAGTCCAACGATGCCGAACGTCTGACCGGCGATATGACCCATCGGCGGCAGGTATTGCCGCGTCCACTCACCGGCTTTGACGAGTTTGTCGTGCAGAACGAACTTACGGGCACAGACCAGGAACAGCATCATCGTCTGATTGCTGACTTCCTCAGTGCCGAACGAAGCTGTGTTGGACAATACGACGCCGTTGACGGAAGCGGATTCGAGGTCCATGCCGTCGTAGCCGTGGCCGAACGAGACCAAGCCTTTGCATCGACCGTTGTTGCCCATATGGACAAACATCGAAGGTTCGAAATCATGGCCCTGGTTGATGGCGCAGTCGGCGTCTTTCAATGCCTCAATCAACTCGCCTTCGCTGTGACCCGAGTACTGCACGAACTCGGCGCCGTAAGCCCGCGCCGCTCTGGACTGCTGTTCAGTCGAACTCGCGTCGTGAGTATCCCCACCTCCTGGGCCCAAATACAAAATCCTTATCGTCTCGTCTGCCATTGCTATCTCCTCGGTTGTTGTCGTGATTGTGAAGTGTAACTGTCAATCTTCGGTAACGACACTCTCTGGAGCCTCGCCACGCCAAACTCGTTGCATGTTTGAGAACGCGAAATCCACCCGCCGTGGATACGACTCCCAACTCTTACCCGCGACATGCGGTGCCACAACGACGTTGTCCATAGTCAGAAGCGGATTATCCGTCTCCACCGGCTCAATCTCAAACACATCCAGCCCCGCTCCCCAAATCTCTCCGTCCCTCAAAGCCTTAATCAACGCCGTCTCATCTACTACTGGACCGCGGCAAGTGTTGATAAGCAACGCCGACTTCTTCATCAATCCAAGTTCGCGTGCGCCAATCAACTTGTGAGAACCAGCGTTCAAGTTGGTATGTAGAGAAACAACATCCGACTCCATGAGCAGTTCGTCGAGATCGACGCGTTTCGCACCGTAACTTTCGGCTTTTTCAGAGCGCACGAGATCGGTGTAGAGTGTGGTTGTCTCGAAGCCGCGCAGCAATCTTGCCAGTGTCGATCCGATACGCCCCGCGCCCACGATGCCGACCGTCTTGCCAAGTAGCTCGTACGAGTCGTAGCCATCGATCTCGGGACGCATCCACGCGTCGGCACGAGTATCGTTGTGCGCGATCGGGAGATGACGGTGGCAGGCCAAGATCAGCGTCATCGCAAACTCGGCAACCGGAATGGCGTTCGCGCCGCCATTGTTGGCGACAGGAATTCCCAATTCACCAGCTACGCGTAGATTGACGCCGTCGTAGCCCGCGGAGCAAAGCTGAACCAACTTGAGTTTCGTTCCCGCGCGCAGGATCTCTTCCGAGACACCGTGCCCGAACGCCAGCACGAAATCTGCCTCATTCGAAAGCCGTTCTACCTCGTCCACCTCGGTTTCGCTAGTGCAGACGTTTAATTCATATCCTTCAGGCTTCATCTCCTCAGCCATCTTCAGCAACGGCAGGGCAGGACCTGAAAGTACCAACACATTAGGCATATCGATCTTCCTCAAATCAGGATGTACACCAGAATCGGCTATCCGACGTTTCGACACGAATTCTACATTCGCTCAGCCCATAGGATGACTACCCAATCGCCCCTTTCGCACAGCGAAGGGAGCGCGAACGAGCGAAGCAACGTGAGCGGGGGATGCCGGCAGCGGCCAAGGAGCTAGGTTTCCCCCGCTCGCGGGGAATGTCCGAAGTACAAAGGAGGCAGACCCCCTTCAATTCAACGCGTCATCGCCCCTTCGAGAACCTAAAGGGATCCAAATCGAAACCTCCTCGCAGGCATTCCCATCGCGTATGATTTCCGGTCATGGACGCGCTTGAAATCCTCGAACGGCTCTGCCTGCAACCTACGGTCTCATATCACGAATGGAGAGTTGCCCGTGAAATCTCGACAATCCTCAGCGATTATGAGATCGACATTCGACAAGACCGTTGGGGGAACGTAATCGCAGAGATTAACGGCGACGAGTCCAAGCCCCCGTTAGTATTCGTGGCGCATATGGACCATCCAGGGTTCGAAGCAATCGAGGCGCTGGAGGTGAACGAAGACGAGGAACTGATCGTCGCCGAGCCACGCGGAGGATTGGGTTCCCGAGCCTACGACCTAGGAACCGGAGTTCGCATCGTCGCTCGCGACGGAACGACAATGTACGGAACCATCCAATCCCACGGCCTGTTGCGGCAGGTCGGCAACGGGCGTTTCGCCCGTACCGATCGAGTGATGATTCAACCAGAAACCGGTGTAACGGTTCGTAAGGCCTCAAATCTCACCTATCCAGCAGCTGTGATGTTGGACTTGGACAGCTTCAGCGTCAACCGCGAATTTATCCATGCGAGGCAGCTCGATGATTTAGCCGGTTGCGCCGCGATCTTGGCATCGTTGATCGCGATCAAAAAAGATGGATCGAACACCCGACCGATCAAAGGTCTGTTCACTCGAGCCGAAGAGGTCGGTCTTGTCGGTGCAGCACTTGCCGCCGCTGACGAAGTTGTCGGCAAGGACGCCATCATCGTTTCCGTCGAGACGAGTTTGAAGAGCGACAACGCGAAACAGGGCAACGGCGTAGTCATTCGCGTCGGTGATCGTATGACCACTTTCGACCACAGCGCGGAGGCGGTTTTGCACGCCGCCGCGTATCGAATCTCGGAGCAAGGATCAGCAGACAACTTCAAGGTGCAACGCGCCCTGATGGGGGCAGGCGGTTGTGAAGCGAGCGCGTTCAAGGCGCATGGCTATAGGGTCACAGGAACTTCGTTCCCACTCGGTGCATGGCACAACACCGAAGATGACGGTTCGATTGTCCCGGAATACATCCATCTCGACGACTTCAATTCGGGCGTTGCGCTGATCACCGAAGCGATGCGCGACGATGACGAATCTCGACAAAACGATCCCTTGCGATACCTCTCGGCCTTCCCTGAGACCGGGGCGATGCGCTTGAGAGAGACTCAGATCTAGCATTCAATGCCCGTTTGCTCGTCGGTTCTATCCCATTCAGATTCACGACGCGTCACGGTATTTGGCTTTTGATCAGCGATATAACCTTGAATCCATGCCAAAAGTTGACGGAAGTTATCTGATCGCTCGAACCTTGAAGGAAGAGGGGGCCGATTGCCTCTTCTACTTGATGGGTGGGCCGAACTACGAAATCGTCAACAACTCGGAAGATTTCGGCATCCGCACCGTCGATTTCCGACACGAACAAGCGGCAGCGATGGCGGCTCATGCCTACGCCCGAGTCAAGCGCACCCCAGGCGTGACGACGTCAGCATCGGGCCCCGGCACGCTGAACTTGCTAACGGGGATCTACAACGCATTTATAGACGCGGCCCCAATGGTCACCCTCGGTGGTGCCGGGCCTTTGCGAGATGTCTACCGCGACGGCTTCCAAGAAGTGGATCTGCCCAACATATTCGGGCCAGTGTCCAAATCGGTCATCCGTCCAACCTATCCGGCTCGCATGCCGGAGCACATCTCAACCGCGTTTCGAACAGCCATGAGCAACCGCCCGGGCCCGGTCTACGTCGAGTGCAACGAAGATGTGCTCTACGGAGAGATTGACGAGAGCGAGGCCGAATCGCCCACCCGTGCAAGCATGGTTTCGCCTCCGAGCGCAGATCCCGACAAGATCGCAGAAGCGGTCAAAATTCTCTCAGAGGCCGAGCGACCTATATTGTTGGCAGGCAGCGGTCCTTGGTGGTCAGGCGCTTGGAATGAACTCCAAGAGTTCGTGGATCGGACGGGCATACCGTTCTATACCACGCCAATCGCCAGAGGGTTGATACCAGAAGACCATCCCGTTTCGTTCCCAGCCGCTCGTTCGACGGCGTTCCGAGAAACCGATGCAGTGTTAGTTGTAGGGACTCGCTTCAACTGGATCATGACCTTCGGACGTCGAATCTCAGCGCAGGCCAAGATTATCCAGATCGATGTTCACTCAGCTGAGATCGGCCACAACCGTTCAGTGGATATCGGCATAGTCGCGGACGCCAAAGCAGCGATGCAGCAGATCAACTCGGAAGTGTCGCGCTCAGGGATGAAATCGAAATCCGAATCTGCTTGGGTCGAGTATCTCCGAGATATCGAGAACAACCGGCGCGAACGATCTGAACAACTGGAGAACTCCGAGCAGGTCCCGATTCACCCCTTACGACTGTGCAAAGAGTTGCGTGAGGTCATGGATCGCGACGCGATACTGACCGTCGACGGCAACGAGATCCTGCACTATGGCCGACAGTCGATACCGACTTACGTGCCGGGCCATAGGTTGAATTCGGGTGCGACTGGATGCATGGGTGTCGGATTGCCGTTTGCGATTGGCGCTAAGTTGGCGAAACCCGACAAGCAGGTAGTTTCCTTGCACGGCGACGGGTCGCTAGGCATGAACATCCAGGACTTCGACACCGCGGTCAGATACAACCTGCCTATCGTGGTTGTCGTATCAAACAACGAAGGATGGACGGCGCGCGTCGAGGGTATCCGCAAACCCGGACGCGAACTTGGTTGGACGCGCTTCGACGCCATAGCTGAAGCATTAGGCGGATACGGCGAGGAGGTTCGTGAACCGTCACAGATTCGACCGGCGTTGGAGCGTGCTTTCGACGCAGGCGTACCCGCGATCGTCAACGTTCACACCGATCCAACCGCACGCGCGCTTTCCCGTTTTGTCGGTTCCAAAATGGAGTAGCCGAAGGAAGATTCGATGTCCAACCAAAACAAAGACGACCGCAAAATCAATACATACATCATGTTTTCAAAACTCACGGAACGTGGCCGCGACCGCGTTCGGACGCATCCGGAGCGCATACTCGAGGTCAACAACGAGGTGGAGATGAGGGGCTGCCACGTCGTCGCCCAGTACGCAATGATGGGCGATTATGACTTCGTCACGATCATTGAAGCCCCCGACAACGGGGAGATGTCACGTATCGCAATAGAACTTGGAGCCCGCGGCACGATCGACACAACAACATACTCGGCCATCCCAATTGACGACTTCATCCAGATAATGCAGCACGACAGGGCATAGTCGGTTGCTGCTCAGACCAGTTGATCTACTCGAAGGCATCAAGTTATCGCTTCGATAAAAGTGGCGAACAAGGTCATTAGCCCAAAACGGCGTGATACATCCCTGTTGCGAAGGGTGTATGAAAGCGGTTTCGACTGGAAACTATTACTAGTCGGCGCGCTTTTCGTAGTCGTCGGACAGTTTCTAGTTATTCAAACCGCCGGACCGGAATACGAGGGAATTCCACCGAACGGAAGAAACGCCTTGGTGTTGGGATTCGCGATCGTAGCGTTGGCGGCATACTTTTTCAACTCTCGTTTGCGCCAAGATAGCTGGATCGTCAAACTTCCCGCCGCGACCAAGTTCAGCACTTCAGGCCCGCGCTCTATCCTCTTTGGCCTGGGAGTCGCCAGCCTTGCTTTCTTGTCTCTTCGATTGCTCGGCGGCTCGACTTCAGGAGGCGATCTTTGGGTGTGGATCGTCTCGCTTGTCGGCATCGGATCGGCATTCGCCCCTTCGTACTTACGAGTGCTGGTGGGACTACGAAGGGCTGCAAGATCGATACGAAGAGTTGACGTAGTGATCGTCGTTGCTCTGATGGCAATTCTGATGCTCCTCAACACTGATGATCTGACCGATTGGTACTACTCGGCGATTGGAGACGAATACTCGTTCTTCGATCTGTCGAGGCAATTTGCGCTTGAAGGGATCAGTGATCCATTTAGTCAACGTGGCGTTTACGACTACCATCCTCGGCTGGGACTGATGATGAAATCGGTGGTGATGAAGATAGTAGGGATCGACCATTTCGGTTGGAAATTCAGTTCCATCATGATGCTCGCATTGACGATTCCCGTGCTCTACCTGGCGGGAACGTTGATGGCAGGACGGGTTGCAGGTGCGATTGCAGCGAGCGTCATTGCGTTCAGCCACTACCTCGGAGCGATCGCACATGTCGGTTACGACCACATAGATTCGCTCCTGCCAACGGTATTGGCGATCGGGTTTTTCGTGTTGGCGACCCGCAACAAGAGTCCGGCGTTGATGTTCGTAGCTGGAGCCTTAGCCGGAATGTGCATCTACACCAACGTCGCCGCTAGAGTTATATTCCCAACGATTCTAGTGTTTGCGGCGTTGCAGGTTTTTTCACAGCGTCCGAAGAATGTCGGCCGATGGATCCTGCCTTGGATTGTGGGGGTGGCGATCGCGGCTCTGCCGATGCTGATAGTCGACGGCAATGAATTGGCGACCCAAATGTTCGCACGTGTCATCGGAGGTCAACCCGAGCCCTCGGATCTAGGAACATTCGATCGGGTAAAGGCGAACATCGAACTGAACATATTCGCGTTTAATTTCAACGAACATATCTCTCATTACGTCTCCGGCTCATTGTTCGATCCGATAACCGCATCGATCGCCGTAGTAGCCGTCGGATTCGCCTTGGGCAGATTCCGGAATGTTTCGTCGTTATTCCTCATACTTTGGTTGGGGTTTGCATTCGCAGGAGCCGGGGCTATTAGTCCGTATTGGCACACCGCGATCACGCGGTTGTTCCCGATGGTTCCACCCATCGCGTTGATGGTAGGGATATTTGCATCTCGTTTCGTCTGGCCCATCGACATCAATTTTTGGCGAAGTTCAGGTTTACGCTTGGTTAGCCCTAAAGCCGTCGCAATCGTCGCTTTGCTAGCCATCGGCGCGTTCGTTTTGATGCTCAATGCTCAGAGATTCAGGACGGAGACGCCGTCGGTGTTTCACAATTCACCCGTCGCGGTGAGTCTTCGAGCGTTTGAATCCGAGCCGTGCAACCGATTCGCCGACGATCAAATCTTGTTCATCTCCCGCGACGAACATATCATCCGCCGAGTCTTAGATTCGTATGAACCCGGGAGCATATACACAAACCCAGAACAAGCAAGTGAATTCCGAGGGATTCCGAAGTTTCTCAACCATGAACAAGCGATCGAACATGACTCGTCCGATTTTGCTCGATACGGGTGCGTCATATTCTCGCATCCATGGGAGGAGATTCCGACGCAGATTCTCAGAGACCTCTCTGACTTCAATCCGTCCGGAAGGACGATCGACGTTGCCGATAATTCAAACAAGACCACCATCAAAGTGTTCCTTACACGTCCCTGACAATCATCATCCGACATTCTGTAGGCTCGTTTCCCCGCGCCAATGTCCATCCAAACCCCTGAAAGCCTAGTCTCGTAGAATCTTCTAGACCAGAAGCAACCATAACGCCTACGTACATGTCCTCCGAAGCAATCGAGAGACGATCGATCATCATCTCGATCGTTGCGAGCACCAGTTTTGGTGTTCTGGGCATCGTGATATCAATTGCCAGTCACTCTGGCGCTGTGTTTCTAGATGGATTGTTCTCTTTGACATTCGGGATCGTTGGTTTACTGACGTTGTATGTGTCTCAACTCGTTTCTCGCCCGAGCGATGATTCGTATCCATTTGGGTACGCAACATTCGAACCCATGCTCAACCTCTTCAAGGGCTTGCTTATTGGCTTCGCCCTCCTCTACGCACTTTGGATTGCAATCAGAACGATCTTGACTGGTGGACAGGAGATCGTGGCTGAGGGTGGCATCCTGTACGCGGTCATCGCGGTCGTTGGTGGCGCGGTCGTCGTATTTTTCCTAAAGCGCTACGCGAAGCAATCGGGCTCGCCCATTGTCGACGTGGACGCGAAGAACTGGACCGTCGACACGTTGATCAGCTCTGCTGTAGGTGTCGCATTTGTGGTGACGCTGCTCATCGAAAACTCCGATTGGTCGGATTTCGCGCCTTACGCCGACCCGGTAATCATGCTGGCGATCATCGCTATTGCCTCGCCTCAACCGTTCCAGACAATTCGGGACAATCTGCGCCAACTGGTGGGCAAGGCTCCGCCGAAGAACGTTCAGGACAGGGTCTCGGAACTCGTGGAAGAAGCGATCGCCGATGTCCCGCACTACGAAACCCACCTGCGTATCGTCGATGTAGGACGTTATATACACCTTCATATCTACGTGATCGTCTCACCCGACTCGGGCCAGAACATCGACATCCGACGGCACGATCAGATACGGAGAAAGATTTACGATCACGTTTCGCGGGAGTACCGTTACTTGTCGCTTGACGTCGGCTTCACGACGGATCGACGTTGGGCACTGAACAGCGTGCCCTCAGAGCTTGGGGACACGGTGGTCGTCGCTGATGATTCTCGGGAGTAGCCACGATATCAATCGACAAGCAAAAACCATCGTTTTCGGTTTGTCGTTGGCAGCCACAATCACCTCATTTGCGTGTGGTGCTGTTGGGAGTATCGCGTCGCCGACGCCTGTTCCCACAGAGTTGCCAGCAACTCCGACAGCTACCTTGACAGACATCGCTAAAGCCGACATTACGGAATTGTTCAATCGCCAGTCCGAATACATCAAGAACGGGGACTGGCAATCCGCGTTCCATGTGTGTACGCCGAGTTACCGCGCCAGACGCGATGTGGAGCGCTTCACCGATGATATCGAACGCTACTTGCTACGCCATGACACTTCGTACGCCATCCTCGACGTGAGGAATCCGGAAGTGACGAAGGGGCGCGACGACCGTTTTGATATGAACTACGACCTCTACATCGCCGGCGAATTCTCAGAGACGATACGGGTAGGCGGGGCGTACGTCCAGGTGCAAGAGGAATGGTTTGATGACGGAGTCTGGTGCCGTTAGGCGGTTGCCGTCGCCCCAATCGCTTGGTCGAACTGTGCCGCCGAAACTGGCGCGACCGTGAATTGCTCCTCGTAGAGTCGTCGGTACAAGTCCGACTCACCGATCAACTCCTCATGCGGTCCGCGCGCTTGGATGTTGCCGTTTTGGATGACCAAGATTTGATCCGCGGCTATCACTGTGGATAGCCGATGGGCAATCGCTATGGTTGTGCGGCCTTCACGCAAACGTGTGATCGCTTCGCGGATCAATCGTTCAGAGAGCGTGTCTAAAGCGCTAGTCGCTTCGTCTAAAAGCAGGATGCGCGGATTTGCAAGGATGACACGCGCTATCGCAAGCCGTTGCCTTTCACCTCCCGACAATCGATAGCCGTGCTCTCCGACTATCGAGTTGTAACCGTCCGGCATAGCGGCGATAGTGTCATGGATCTGAGCAGCCTTCGACGCTTCAATCAGCTCCTGTTCCGTAGCCGATGGACGTCCGTACAGGAGGTTCTCTCGGACTGATGCGTGGAACAGGAACGGGTTTTGTGAAACCACGCCGATTAGTTGGGTCAGGTTGTCGTGGGTGATGTCTTTGATGTTTACTCCGTCGATCCGCACCGCGCCTTCGTCTGCATCGTAGAGACGCGATGCCAGATAGCCGATTGTGGTTTTGCCGGAACCGCTGGGACCGACGAGTGCGGTTAGTTTCCCGGCTTGGGCTACGAACGAGATATCTGACAGATGGAACGGTTCGTCTTCCTGTTGTAGCCCGTCGGAATCACTTGTCGATTGCATTCCCTCACGCACCGATGGTCTGCCGTTGCCGCCACGATTTGGCATCTCCGGCGGTGGCATTGGGATATCTGAACCCATCTGCCCGGCGCCACCGTCTGGACCGCCGGAAGGCCCACCCCCGAAACTGCCTTGAGATCCGCTCGAAGCCAGCAATCGTTGTCGGGCCTCAATGCGCTCTAACTCAGATTCTTGATAGGTGAATGAAACGTTCTCGAAAACGACCTCGCCTTTTGCAGTTGCCGGATCAACTCTGACCGGATTTGCGGGGTCAACGATGGTGGGCTTGATGTCCATGTATTCGAAGATGCGTTCGAACAGTGCCAATGATCCAGAGATTTCAACTCCCCGTTGCAACAGGTTGGCCATCGGAAAGAGCAGGCGAGCTTGGATCGTAGAGAATGCGACGATGTCGCCAAGCGTAACGCGGTCGCTGCCGTCGATGATCAGGATGCCACCGACCAGCCATATGAAAGCTGGAGCCATGGTGAAGAACGCCTGCACCACGATGAAGAAGCCGCGACCAGTCATGTACTGCCTGATCGAAACGTCGGTCAGCTTGGTGTTCGTGTCTTGGAATTCACGTAGCTGTTCAGCTTCGCGCCCAAAGGTCTTTGCCACAATGACGCCGGAGACGAACAGCGTTTCACCCGTTTTGGCGGTTAGATCTGCCAAAGTCCGCTGCATCTGACGCGTCAAGCGACGTCTCCTAGCGCCGACCACGCGGGAGAGATACGCGAATATCGGCATGGTGCAGACTGCGACGATGGTCAGTTCCCAGGAGAGGATCAACATCGCAATGAGTGCAGCAATCACTATCGAGACGCTTGACAAAATGTTGACTACTGTGTCGGTCAGCACCAACTGCGTGCTCGAAACATCGTTGGCTAAGCGAGACTGAATGTCGCCCGTCTTAGTCGAGGAGAAGAAGGAGATCGGTTGTTTGAGGAGATGGTTGTATACGGTGTGCCGCATATCCTCCATCACCTTGAACCCGACGGAGGCGTTCAGGCGCGATTGGGCGAAGTTCAGGACACCAGAAATACCCGCCGCCGCGACCATTCCAAAAATCAGCCACAACAACAGGTTCATGTCCTGTTGCGGCAACGCGTCATCGATAACGCGCTGGATCAGCAGAGGCGTGATGACGCCGAGCGCGGAGGTAATGAGGACGAGTAGTGCGACGATCGCCAGCGTCATTTTGTAGTCGGAGTAAAGCCTGATGACGCGTTTGAAGGTGTCACGTGGAAATGGACGGTTCGGCGTTTCTTCGGGAATCGGTCCGAAACCGGGACCGCCGATCCCGCCGCCTCGCATTCCACCTGCTCGCATAAGTGTCTCCGAGATTCCGCGCCGTGGATAAGGCGCACAACGATTTAGGGCATCTTATCCCAAGCTTGATGGTCTCGCTAGGGAGAGGATTGATGCCGATCGAAGAGAGCGCACCAAAAGAGGTTGGTAGCCCGTAGGGGAGTCGAACCCCTGTTTCAGCCTTGAGAGGGCCGTGTCCTGGGCCACTAGACGAACGGGCCGCCGTTGTCGTGCGGGAGCTGGACTGATCAGTCCGCGCTCTCTTTCCGATTTTGGCTGCCGATGCAGGATTCGAACCCGCGCTCCCAGATCCAGAGTCTGGTGTCCTACCACTAGACGAATCGGCAACGGCTTGCTCTAGACATCATAACAGATTGCCGAATCGCATCCCACTTGCAGACTACACTCAACACGTTGCTCACCTGTGCCGCAAGTTGGTCAAGAGCTAGCCGATTCTGCTTCGTAGATGTCGAAATTGGTATATACTGCGCGCATCCTTGAACGTAAATCTTGCGTACATAAGGGTTAACTCGCATGGATGCGTCGCGTCCAGCGGTAATTGATGTCAAATCAACCAAGGGAGAATTTTGACATGAAATCACGAATTACAAGCAGATACCTGCTTGGAGTGGTTGCGGCATTGATTGCCGTCGCGGCTTGGGCCTGTGGAGGTGACCCCGAGACAGTCGTCGTCAAAGAGACGGTTGTCGTAGAGGTCGAGAAAGAAGTACAGGTCGAAGTCGAGAAGGAGGTCCAAGTCACGGTCGAGGTCGAGAAGGTGGTCGAGGTTGAGAAGGTGGTCGAGAAGGTAGTTGAAGTTGAGGTGATGGTGGAGAAGGAAGAGGTTGCACCTACTGCTACGCCTGAACCTGCAATGATGGAGTTGCCCGACACTGAATCACCGGCCGGGACTCTAGTCATGATCCCTGAAGGCGTCGCGCCCGGAGTGGGTATTAACCGGTCGCAGGCACCTGAGTCGCTTATGTACTGGGGTGTATCTGAGCAGCTTTTCCGTCCGAATGACGATGGAACTCTGGTTGGACCTTGGCTCGCTGAGAGCTGGGAAGTTTCACCTGACGGTTCCCAAGCGACCGTCACGCTTCGCAGTGGCGTACAGTTCCACGGTGGCTGGGGTGAACTCACTGCCCACGACTTTGTGTGGAGCTTGAACGACACCAATGCTGTAACGACGCCAGAGAGCATACACGGTCAAGCGGGTGACTTCGCCGCGTTCATGGACGAAGCCGAAGCCACTGACGACCGTACCGTGGTACTCAACTTCAATGCGCCGGAACCGCGGTGGACGACGTTGTTGTTCAACCAAGCTGGTGACGCGTTCGGCGTCTTCTCAAAGAAGGCGTACGACGAGATGGGTGCGGACTGGATGCGTGAGAACGTAATCGGTACCGGCCCCTACATGGTGGAAGAGTGGCGTCAGTCTGACAGCGCCACGCTGATCGCACAGGACACGCACTGGGACAAAACCGCTGAGGTCGCGACACTTCGCCTAATCGACGTTCCGGAAACGGTAGCCCGCATCTCCGCACTCCGATCTGGAGGCGCAGACTGGGCAGTTCTCCCAGTTCGCGAAATCGGCCCCCTCACGCGTGACGGCTTTAAATCGGTGACTACAGGGCGCCAAAGCGGTGTGCCGCTACAAATGGCGGGCAACTACTGGGAAACTACCCAAGTCAAGACTGGTGAGCCGACTCAAGCCGTGACATTCGTGCACGACATTCCGTGGATCGGAAACCCATTCAAACCAGACGACGGGAACAACCCTGACGGCATCGACGACATGGAGCAGGCGCGGCTTGTTAGGTGGGCGATTGCTATGTCGATCAACCGAGACCTCGTCAATGAATCCCTCTACGGCAACAACGCGAATCCGTACTACGTCGGCATGTTTCACATAATCGACACCGACTGGAACGACAAGTGGAAGATCCCTTACGATCCGGTGATGGCCAACGAGTACCTGGATAAAGCTGGTTACCCGAGGGACGAGGATGGCAAGCGTTTCGACATGCCGATCTACGGTTTCACGTCTCGAATCGAATTCACTGAGATCGCTGACGCCGCGGCCGGTTTCATTAACCAGTTGGGGATCGAGACGAGCGTCATCAAAATTGCATACTCGATCATCCGCCCAAGCTTGGTGGCGAGGAGCAATACGACACCCTCAATCCAGTGGTGTAGGTCTGACCTTTGGAAGCCGTATGACTGGGTGACTGGTGAAGAGGAGACGACTCTGACACGCGGAGGATTCAACTGTCACATGGAGGTACCGTTCATCTTGGAAACGGTTCAAAAAGTGGCTGCTGAAACTGACCCTGCAAAGCGCAAAGAGTACAACTTCGCTCTCGCTGACTACTTGTGGGAGCAGCAACTCAAGATCGGAATCGTCGCCCTTCCATTCGTTTCGGCATTTAACCCGAATGCCATCGAGTCATGGAATATGCGACCTGGTCCTCAGGCACCATACACCTCTCCTGAACTGATCGTTCCCGCGAGGTAGACATTCCCAAACTCACCGCCTCGGACAGCCGTTTTAGGCATCCGAGGCGGTGATGTGTAGCGATGAACCGCGAGTCGGGGTGGCGACGCGGCTTCATCGTCGGCAATGCGATAGACCAACGGTCGCGTCGCCGATCCTTACCATTCAGATAGAGCAGTCCAGTGCGAAAGTTCCTGATACGGCGATTCTTCGCTGGAATACTTTCAATCCTCGCTGCTACCGCGATCGTCTTCGGACTGTCTCGAGCAGCGGGAGACCCGCTGTTGCTGTACGCCAAGCCTGGTGGTTATGGGGTCACACCCGAACAGGAGCAGGCTTTGAAAGAAAAACTGCGCCTTGACCGTCCGCTTGTGGTGCAGTATCTTTTGTGGCTCACAGATTTGTTGCGAGGTGATTTCGGCAGAACATTGCTGGCCGAACAGCAGGTCACGAAAGTAGTGGGAGAGAAGATGGGCGCCACCGTTCAGCTAGGCATAGCCGCTTGGGTATTGGCGACTATTATGGGCGTACCGCTCGGCGTTTTGTCCGCGGTTTTGCGCGGTAGTGTCTGGGACTATCTAGGGCGCGCTTACGCCTTGATCGGACAATCATTGCCTACATTTTGGTTGGGTCTCATGTTGATTCTGCTATTCAATAAACAACTGGGATGGCTACCGTTCGGGACACGTGGTTCTACGGACGCCTTCTTCTTTTCTTGGGAAAACTTGCGTTACTTCGTTATGCCGGCGTTCGCTGTAGCTTGGGGTGCTGCGGCGGTGTACTTACGTTTAACTAGATCAGCAATGTTGGAAGTTCTCGACTCTGAATTCGTGAAATTGGCACGATCCAAGGGAGTGGGTGGCACGAAAATCATTTGGAAGCACGCATTCCGGAACGCACTCATACCGCCGTTGACAGTGTCTTCGCTCATGATGGCTGGGTTAATTACTGGCAGCGTCGTGATTGAGGCGGTGTTTTCATGGCCTGGACTCGGGCGCCTTGCGATTCAAGCGGTCTGGGACAACGATTTTCCGATTCTGACTGCCACCGTTCTGTTCTTCGCCGTTGTGTTTGTGACCGTGAACTTCATTACGGACGTGCTCTACGCGGTGATCGATCCACGAATTCGCTACTAAAACCTACCGACGACAATGGCTTCTGAAACAACCGCACGAGACTCTGGCACGGTTCAAGACGCAGCAGCACCGACCGCGCAAAGGTTCCGATTCTCGCTTGCCTATGCGTGGTACATACTTCGCCGCTGGCCGTTGGTCCCCGGTTTGATCATGGTTGCGCTTGTTGTGAGTGGAGTGTTTGCGGACCAACTGGCGCCGTATGACGAGATTGAACAGGATATTAGGTTCCGTAACGCGCCACCGCGAATTTTCGGTTCGAACTCTGAATACTGGTCAACTCAAGATTATTCACAGGCTATGTTTCGCGCCGAAGGCAGCGAAGGGAAGGACCCTAGCAACCGCTTCTTGCTCGGAGGGGACCACGTAGGTCGAGACGTGTTGAGCCGTGTCATCCATGGTGCCCGTGTTTCATTGGTCGTTACCTCTGTTGCGCTGTTCTCGGGCCTGATTCTTGGAGTGACTATCGGTGTTTTATCTGGTTACTATGGTGGTATCGTTGACGAGTTTTTAATGAGGATGGTCGACGTTTGGTACGCAGTGCCGTTCCTGCTGCTCGCGATGGTTGCCGTAATCATCTTCGAAGCCAGTCTGAATCTCATCATTTTCTTGTTGATCCTGCTTGCGTGGAGCGGATACGTTAGGAATCTACGCGGGGAAGTTTTGAGTCTCAAGCAGCGCGATTTTGTCGCGTCCGCCCGAGTGGCGGGAGCTTCAACATTCCGCATCATCTTCAAGCATCTTCTTCCCGGTCTCGTGAACACGATCTTCGTAATTGCGAGTTTGAGGGTAGGGCAATTGATCCTGGCTGAAGCTTCGCTCAGCTTTATTGGTGCTGGAATACCCGCGCCCACGCCAGCATGGGGTGTTTTGATCGCCGAGGGTAGGGAGTATGTCGAGCAGGCTTGGTGGCAAACGGTGTTCCCAGGAATGGCTATCTTCCTAGTCGTTCTCGCCTTCAACTTCCTCGGCGACTGGGTTCGAGACCGATTGGACCCAAGGCTGAGACAGCTCGACTAATCGGCTAAGGGCGCGCTGATCGATTGATCTGATCGCGGCTAAAGCTCGATCAACTGATCTAAGATGTCTTGCAGTTGATTGTGCTTGATGTATCCCTGATGGACACTCAAGACGTTGTGGTCCCTGTCTAGGAAAAACGTAGTCGGCGCAGCCGTGATCTGATATGCAAGGTGGATCGAGCTGCCAACGTCGGGGATCGCCGGGTAGTTGGCTTTCATCTTTCCTAGGAACTCGACACCGTCAGCAGCAGTGTCGAAACCGACGGCCTGAACGCCTACAAAAACGATCTGGTCGGTGCCCGGTGGTCCTAAAGTCTGGTAGGCATGCTCGAAGTTGGGAATCTCTGCTCGACAAGGCGGACAAGATGGGAACCAGAAGTTGATGACAACAGGTTTGCCTTCGTGCTGGCTCAAGTCGAACGATCCGTGGTGAAACGTGTCGCCCTTGAATCCCGGCGCGTCGCCGAGACCGGTAAAGACTTCCGTCGATGCGTAGACCAATTCCGGTTCCGCCAGCTCCGCGTCTGCTATGGCAGATTCATCGGAAGACAACTCCACCGCGACCGCCTCGCCCTCTTCGGGTTGTGACTCTTCCTCGATCTGCGCCGAACCACTATCTGCTAACTCTTGGACGATCTCGGCTAGGTTCTCCTTGTCGATCGCGCCTTGCCACACCCGATGCTCGTTGTGGTTGCGATCCAGAAACACGGTTGTTGGGTACGAGAACACGTTGTAGGCGATTTGAATCGCGGAGGCGTTGTCGGGCAATCCGGGGAATGTAACCCCGAGTTCCTCAAATAGCGCCGCTCCGTCTTCGATCGAGTCGAGCCCTAGTTGCTGGACCCCTACGAATTGGATATCACTGCCAGACGGTTCGCCAAACTCCTGATAGACCTCTTCGAAGTGCTCTAACTCCGCTCGACACGGAGGGCAGGATGGGAACCAGAAATTGATGACTATCGGTTTGCCAGCGAGTTCCCGCGTATCGAACGTGCCGTGAGCGAATGTGGTTCCATAGAAACCTTTGGTGTCCCCTAGACCGTCGACAGTCGCAGATTCGAACGACTCGGGGAATCCCATAGGCATCGAATCTGCCGCTGCTTCGTCGCTTACGGGCGCAACCGTTGGTTCCGGTTCGGGCGTGTCTGCCGGCTCGACAGGTTCGCTACCACACGCCGAAGCGGCGGCGAAAAACATAGACGCGATTAGCAAGGTCGCAATGATCAGAAATCGTGGACGGAGCGTTCGCACTTTCATCTCCCCCTAACGCCAGTCGTGAGCCAATCGTTTGTGCATCCTCTGATTAGATGATACGAAATGGTGGTGAACTCAGTTTTAGATATTGCCGACTGAGTTTGCGGTTACGCTCACTCGGCAAGGACGTCCGACGCGATACCGTCCAACTGGTCTTGCAGCGCATCGACCAGTGATTCGATCGGAACCCTGACTTGCTCCATGGTGTCTCGGTGGCGGATCGTCACCGCGTCGTCTGATTCCACAGTCTCGAAATCGACGGTAACGCAGAGCGGGGTCCCGATTTCGTCTTGACGTCGGTACCGTCGTCCGATGCTCTGAGTCTCGTCATACTGTGTGCTGAAACGCGATCGGACGAGGTCGTAAACCTCGCGCGCCTTAGGAGTGAGCTTGGCGTTCCGGCTCAGCGGTAAGATCGCAATTTGGTACGGAGCGATCGCTGGATGGAACCGTAAAACGACGCGTTTGTCGTTGTTCACTTCTTCCTCGTCGTAGGCGTCGATGAGGAACGCCAAAGCCGAACGATCGGCACCCATTGCGGGCTCGACGACAAACGGAACGTACCGCTTATTGTTTGGCTGGTCGTAGTAGGAGAGGTCTTTGCCTGATTTCTCGATGTGGGCTTTCAGATCGTAGTCGGTTCGATTCGAAATCGTCTCCAACTCACCCCAACCCCATGGGAAAAGGAATTCAACATCGGCGCTGCCCTTCGAGTAGTGCGGCAACTCGTCGGCCTCGTGTTCCCGTACGCGTAACTTGGATCGACGAATACCCAGATTCGAGAACCAGTCCATCGAAAAATCGATCCAGTAGCGATGCCATTCCTCGTCCGTGCCCGGCTCGCAGAAGTATTCCATCTCCATCTGTTCGAATTCACGCGTTCTATATGTGAAGTTACCCGGCGTGATTTCGTTGCGGAATGACTTACCTTGTTGCGCGATTCCAAATGGGATGCGGACGCGGCTGCTGTTGACCACGTTGTCGAAGTCGACGAACATAGCCTGAGCTGTCTCAGGGCGTAAGTAAACGATGTTTTCGTCGCCTTCAACGGGCCCGATATGAGTTCGGAACATCAGATTGAAATGACGCGGCTCTGTCAGAATGCTGTCGCAATCGGGACAGCCAACGCCCTCAAGCATGTCCGCGCGGTACCTGCGATTACAATCGTGGCACTCCGCCAAGGGATCGGTGAAGCTGTCGACGTGACCGCTAGCCACCCAAACGTTCGGATGCATCAGGATCGAGGCGTCGATGCCGACCACATCCTCGCGGTCTCGGACCATTGACTTCCACCATTGGTCCTTGACGTTTCGCTTGAGTTCTACTCCAACCGGTCCGTAATCGTAGAGACTTCCGATGCCTCCGTAGATCTCGCTGCTCTGGAAGATGAATCCGCGCCGTTTACAGAGACTGACGATGGTATCCAAGCTGACGTTATCGAGATTGCGTTTCAATGTAACTTGCCGATCTTATGTTGCTTCGGTTTCATGCGGCTACTGCGGTGGCTATAAAAGCACCGCATATTTTCAGTGTAAAGAGAGAATGTTTCGAAGTTCGCGCGGTTGCAACGTTGTTGATTGGATCACAACCCGGAATTCAACATCTCAACCGCAAACCAAAGCGCCATCGCACCTCCCCGGTCATCGAGTCCGGTAACGGAGTCGCGGATCAGATACTCGTTCAAGTTTTCCAAGGGGCCTGTGCCCACGCACACGCGCGTCACATGACCTTTGTCATTGATGCTGTCCGACGCGCCCCGCCATGCATTCGTGAGTACATCACCCCAGTCGCTTTGGCAGAGCCAGCCGTGCCTGATACCAAGCGCTATCGAGATGCCGATCATGCTTGTCGAGCTGTGTTCGGTGTACGAATCGGCAACGTCTACCACTTGCCGCCACATCCCAGATTCCGCGTCTTGGAATGACTTGAGTCCCTTCAGATGCTCGATGTGCCGTTCAATCAGTTGATCGCGCTTCTCTCCTCTATACGCGACCAGCGTCTCCGCGAATCCGAGCGCTGCGAAGCCATTTCCCCGTCCCCAGAAATACGGCGATGAAAGGCAGTGCCAGTAAAGCCCGTTGGGTTGCAGTAAACGATCGGCACATTCAAGTAGAAATTCGCCCGCCAATTCGACGTATGAATCGTCACCCGTCAATTGAGAAGCTCGCTGCAGCACGGTGCCAGCGAAAAACATGTCCTCGACTCTGAAGTCACGATCCAATACGCTTGAAAAACCATCCTCGTCACATTCCATGAATCGATCCGCAGTTGCAATAAGCAATGATCGATATCGCATATCGTTCGCAAGCAACGATGCCCAGTTGACTCCGGCATAGTTCGCTGTACCATCACTCGCCTCAAAAACAGCATCGGGGTTGTCGACATATTGAGCAGTAATCGCCTCGATCTCAGGGCGCGGGTCTGGATACCCGTTGTCCAATGCAGCGAGTTGCAAACGAGCTGTCAACGCAACTCCTTGGGTATAAACCACCGGTCGTTCCAACTTGTGGCCATACCTTCCGGCTAGTATTCGGGCCTTTTGTTTCGACGAATCTGCGATTGAGACCATATCTACCTCTGCCTCGTCATAAGGAGGGTTTGCCGTATCATTTACGCAGACTGAATGATACAGCCACACCTTGAAAATCTGGGAGTCAATAAATGGCGGCATCGACATCGCAGCAGCTAGACGGCAGGAGCGCCTTGGTAACAGGTGGTGGCAGGGGGATCGGACGCGGGATCAGCATGATCTTGGCGTCGAGAGGTGCGGAAGTCTGTGTGTCGGATATTGACCCAACGAACGCCGAACAAGTCGCCGCTGAGATCAACGAAGGTGGTGGGAACGCCTTTGCAACTGGCGGAGACGTTACTGACATCGACTCGATATCTGAGGTCACACAAACCGCTATCGACACCTTCGGCAAGCTTGATATCTGCGTGCCAAACGCCGGTGTGATCGGTGGCCCTGGCTTCATGTCGCGGAAGGACTACATCGACGCCGACTGGGACATGACTTGGGACGTCAATGTGCGAGGCGTGGTCAACACCGCGGATGCTGTTTCTGAACACATGAAAGAGCGGATGTACGGAAAGATCGTGATCATCGCATCCCATGGCGGACGACAGCCGCGGGGCGTACCGGATGTCGGACGAGGAAGCGCCCAAGGGCCGTACATGGTCTCCAAGGCCGCGGCGATTCAATGGACGCATTGGTTGGCGATGAGCCTCGGTCAATTCAATATCAACGTCAACGCCGTTTGCCCTGGCCGCTTGTGGACTCCGATGTGGCAGGCAATCGCCCAGAACCACAAAGAACTAAATCCTGATCTGGCTGATATGGATCCGCGCAAGATCTTCGAGATGCAGATCAAAGGCACTATGCCGCTCGGTAGGGAACAGACACCTGAAGACATCGGCAAAGCGGTTGCCTTCCTCGCTTCCGACGACGCTTCCGAAATAACCGGTCAAGCGTTGAATGTCAATGGCGGAGCGATCATGAACTAGCAAGCTGCGCCGCGCACGAATAGGCTAGTGTGAATTTGGGGTTCAGCAGGCGAGAATCCATGGCAGAGTTATCAACAACAGTCGAAATACAGATTGATGTACCCACCGATTACGTGTTCGAGTGGGTGATCGAACCCACCAACATGATCTACTGGGTGAACGGAGTTAGGAGTGCCGCTTGGATCCGGCGACAAGAGGCCGACATCCCGCGGCCACAAGACACGTGGGACATGCTATACGAGTTTGGCGGAAAAGAGAACGAGATCGTTATGGAAGTCGACACATGTGATCCCCGCGACGGCGCGTTCGAATTTCACACGATCGAGGGAAACTATCCGATCCGCGCCGAATACCTGTGCCAGCCCTCCGGAAATGGCACGCTTTTCCGGATGACCAGAACAGCGTTTTCCGACAGCACGTTTACTTCGCTCATGTTCACTTTGACTAGTTTCATCAGCAAACCGATGATGCGGAAGCAGAATCTTGCCGAACTCGTAAAGATGAAGTCAGTCATTGAACTTCAGATACCGGCGATGCGAGGCAGATCGTCCGCCAGAATCACGTAACGAGAGGAATCTCATGAACGACCGAGACCTAATGTTTTTGCCGGCGCACCAACAGCGCCAAATGATCTTGGACGGCGAGATTTCGTCCGTAGAGCTTACTGAGGCGTCGCTACGTCGCGTCGAGGAACTTGATTCACAGCTCAACGCGTTCGTGACCTTGGATGCGGAAGGTGCTCTGGCTGCAGCCGCCGAATGTGATCAAGGGTTGGTTGACGGTGATGACCCCGGATCTCTCCACGGTATTCCGATCTGTGTCAAAGACCTTGAGTTGACCAATGGGTTGCGGACTGCGTTAGGATGCTCAGCGTTCGCTGATTGGGTGCCAGACTTCGATTCCGCGGTCGTTGAACGACTGCGCGCTGCTAATGCCGTCATCCTCGGAAAAACCAACACGCCGGAGTTTGGAAACAGCGCTGAGACATTTACCGACATCTTTCCATCCGCTAACAACCCTTGGGATCTGACCCGACACCCTGGCGGATCAAGTGGCGGGACATCAGCTGCCATCGCTGCCGGTATGTGTTCACTCGGAACGGGCACCGATGGCGGGGGATCGGTACGTATGCCAGCGGCGTTTACTGGCATTTTCGGCCACAAGCCGACGCATGGGCGAACACCACGCTACGGTGGCCGCTCGATGCCGTCGTACAACAGCACTAGCACTTCCGGTCCAATGTCGCAGGATGTCAGATCCTCCGCGATCATGCACATGGCCATCTCGGGACACGATCCGCGCGATCCTGGTTCATTAAAGACGCCTGTGCCGGACTGCATCTCCGGATTAGAGGATGGTATCGAGGGCATGAAGGTTGGTTTCTCCATGGACTTGGGGTACGCCTATGTCAACGATGACGTTGCCCGCGTAACTGAGGAAGCCCTAAAGGGATTGGAAGATGCTGGCGCAACAGTGGTGAACGCGGACATCAGTTTCGATCCCGTTCCTGTGACGTATTGGTGGCAGATATGGACCGCCGGACAGGTCGCCATGTATGGCTATCTCGCCGATGATCCGGACGTGCAACTGACCGACTATACCATGGAGATGGTCAACGCTGGATACGACGTAACCGGTGCCGATTACGCATCGGCCTTGAGACAAGCCGAATCTCATCGTATACAAGTTGGACAGCTCTTCGACGAGTTCGACATTCTTGTTACACCGACAACTGCGGTCGAAGCATGGCCGCACCAGCAATCTCCGACGGAAGTGGGCGGTCACAAGATCGAAGAGGGAATCGCAAACCCGTCGGCGATCCCGTTCACCGCGCTCTGGAACATACTGTGGAACCCTGCCGCATCCGTCCCGTGCGGCTTCAGCGACAGTGGAATGCCACTCGGCCTACAAATCATCGGACCCGTCAACGACGACCCCATCGTGTTCCGTGCTTCACGCGCATTCGAGCTGGCTCGCCCATGGACGGGAACACGCCCACAGGTGTCATAAGAACGTCGAAAAGGGGGAGACGCGATTTGAGCGAAACCTTCGACACTGTTGTTATCGGTGGCGGCGTAATGGGATGCGCCACTCTGCATTACCTCGCGGAACTCGGTGTAACAGACACCATCCTCCTCGAACGCGACACTCTAGCATCCGGTTCAACCGGGCGTTCGATGACGATTTTGCGGATGCACTACTCCAACCGCGTCACTACTGAGATGGCTTGGTGGAGCAGGGGGGTGATGGCCAACTTCGAAGACCACGTGGGGGCACCTAGCGGTTATCAACAGAACGACTGGTTACTCTTTCCTGGAGCGGGCAACGAGAGTGCTGCCCGAATCAACGTCACGCTTGCTCAATCGGTAGGTGTCGAGACGGAGGCGCTCAGCATCGACGACGTCTCCCGTCGTTGGCCGTACATGCAGCTCGGCGATAGCGAGTGCATAGTGTGGGAAGGCAAGGCTGGGTTCGCCGATTCTCATCTCGTCACGAGCGGTTTCGCCAACTCCGCTCGCAGCCATGGCGCGACCGTTCGGTTGGGTGTGTCGGCACAAGAAATTCTTTACGAGCAAGGAGCCGCGATCGGCGTCAGGACGGACGAGGGCAACATCTATGCGGACCGGATCGTGTTGACAACTGGCCCTTGGATTAACGTGTTGCTTGAGCAGGTGTGCGACCCGTTGCCGATACACACGGTCAGGCATCAAGTGATTCGTCTGCAGCAACAAGAGGGATTCGATGACATAGCGGCGACATTTCATCCGATAGTCGTACACATTCCGTCAGGACTCTCAGCCCGACCCGACACACCGGGTTACGCACTGATTGGTTATCGCGAAGATCCCGTAGACCGGGATACCTACAACCAAGGAGTCGATACGGAAGTGGCGGCGGAAGGCATGGGTATCCTCACCGACATCATCCCCGCATACGTCGATGCAACCTGGGCAAGCGGATGGTCGGGACTTTTCACCGTTTCACCCGATTGGAATCCGGTGATTGACCGTGTCCCGGGCTTCGAAAACCTAGTCGTGGGTGCTGGTTTCTCCGGTCACGGCTTCAAAATGTCGCCATCAATCGGCCTTTCTCTTGCCGAGTTGGTTACAGGTTCTAAAGAAACTACGTTCGACCTTCATCCCCTACGTTTCTCTCGGTTCGAAGAAGGCGACTTGTTGAAATCCGCATACGGCGGCAACGTGTTCGCCTGATCACCCAACTGTTCCGTAGACGAACCCACAAACGAAACCGAAAATCAGATGCGCGACCAAGAGCATCGCCGCGCTTTGACGCGAGTAACCAAGCGCGAACGGCCCTGGCGCCTTCATCTCACCGTTCCGTATCCGCGGGTGTAGCAACCGGAAATACGTAAGGCTGATTCCCGTCAGCATCCACAACGGGATTGCGACGACGATTCCGAATATCCAGCCCACGGCTTCCAGCTCGAACGCGTAAAGCACAGCAGACGTGAATATGCCGTAGCAGATGCCGATGACAAACAAAATCACGCGCCCGATCAACTGCTGTGGGAACGGTTTATGCGAGAAGGCAGAACCGATCAGCGTGACGATTCTGACGTGGTCATGCGACGGCCGCGCTACCTCCCAGATCTGCAGGAAAAGTATCGCGGCGATTGTTGCCATCAATCCGCCGATGATGGCGATGTCCAGGCTCAATGCGATCTCCAGTTCAGGCTGAATGGCCTACCAATCGGCTACAGACCCATCCTCAAAGTACGATTCGCCACCCAGTTCGCGGTGGTAACCGGTCGCTTCGCCGTCAAAGACCTTCATCGCCTCGGCTTCGTTGATCTCGACACCCAGCCCCGGGGAGTTCCAAAGCTCGATGTGACCATCATTGACTTGCCAGCTGTTCCTGATGATTCCATCGCCAAGAGCTTGGTCGACCTGCTCCTGAACCAAGAAATTGGGTACCACGGCATCAACCGTCATACAAGCGGCGAGGGCCAAGGGACCGATGGCACAGTGGGGCATGATGTGCTGGTAGTAGACCTCGGCGTAGTTGGCGATCTTCTTCAACTCCGTGATTCCTCCGCAGTGAGCGACATCAGGCTGTAACAGCGATACACATTGCTGTTCGATGACCCGCCTGAACTCCCATCGCGAGAGTAGACGTTCGCCTGTCGCGATAGGGAAGGGCACATGATCGGAAACCAGCTTCAAGGCATCTTCGTTTTCCTGCGGTACCGGCTCCTCAACGAACATCGGGCGCATTCCTTTGAGTTCGTTGCACACCTCGATCGCGATGCCCGGAGCCATCTTGCCATGGAAGTCGAAGCACAGCTCGACGTCGTCGCCGACCCATTCACGCATCGTGTAAGCCATTTCAACGAACTCGTCGATGCGAGACGGCGGCTCGTGAGCCCGCCAAAAACCGGGAGGTCCTGCTTTGTAGGCTGTATAGCCCATCTTGTTCAGCATATCTAGGCGTTCGCGAGCCTCACTCAATGCCTCATCCGACATATCTCGGATGCCCCAGTGAGCGTACACCCGGATGCGATCACGCACGTTGCCACCCAAGAGCATGTAGCTCGGAACGCCGTAGTGCTTACCCGCGATGTCCCACAGAGCCGCATCTATGCCTGCAATCGCCGACATATTATGCGCGCCACCTCGGAAGAACGAAGATCGATACATCTGCTGCCAGTGATGCTCGATACGAAGCGGATCCTTGCCGATTAGATAACCAGAAAACTCCTCAATCGCCGCCGGAACTGAAAGGTGTTTCCCCTCGAGCGTGCTCTCCCCCCAGCCTTCTATACCCGTATCCGTAGTGATACGAACCAATCTGGTTCGTTGCCGAGGTGAAAACTGATCAACGCGCGTTATCTTCATGTCGCCTGTGCCTTAGTCAAATAGTGATCCTTCAACCCATGAGCACGCCAATCGAAGTTCAACATGCACTCACGGTTGAATCGACGCTATCAAGGATACTTTCGCACAAACGCAGAGTTGCGATGGAAGTTTCAAGAGTCGCCGCTGGCTCCGGGTAGTTCAATCCACTGACGACACTCTCTACAAAACAACGTGCCTGCGCAACTCCGTCGTTCTCGTACTTTTCTGGCATTTCGAGATCGCTCCGTTCCCCACCGCGTAACACCCATCCTTGGTTTATACCTTCGAGATAGACTGATACGTAGTCGCCGTGCAGTTCGTAACGCTCCAATCTGCCACCAGCGGTATAAGCGGCGGTGAACTGGCAGACAACCTCATTCTCGAATTCGATTAACGCTGCATGGACATCTCGATACGGGCTTGTTGTCCGTTTCACTATCGCGTTGGTTGAATAGACCGCCGCACCTGCCATGTGAGTCACGATATCGATTGAATGAATCGGCGACTCCAATAGCATCAAATCGAAAATGGTAGGCGAATATCGCGGATCATCCGTGAAATCATGGATGTCTTTGTGAAACTCAGCGACGATCTGCCGTAATTGGCCCGATTCTCGGATCACATCGATCGCCGTACGGACCAGCGGATTGAATCGGCGATTGAACGCCACCATAACCTTCGATCCACTCTGTTCCGCTGCCTCGCGCAATTCGATGACACCTTCCGACGAAAGCGCTGGGGGTTTTTCGATTAACACCGGCACACCACGTTCCACAGCGTCGATCGTAACCACATTGTTCAGATGTGCCGGTGCCGTCACAATCACCGCGTCGACATCGCCGGAATCGACCATCTCACCGACCGATGCGTAGACCGATACATCGTTCATCTCATTGACTGCCGCATCACGAGCCGCAGCAAGCGGATCGGAAATCGAGGTAATCCGTGCCGTCTCTATATCGTTGATGGCTCGGATGTGTCCGCGTCCTCGCCTGCCGTAACCAGCCAACCCAACCTTCAGCGACATGATCGTCCTCCAATTCAAGCGCAACTTCTGTGAAATGCTCACCGCATCGCACACCGTTGCCACGTTGGGAATAGACTTTATCCAAATGAGGAACCCATAACAGTGCTTTGCGACGGAGATTCAACATGATCGCAACGATGATGGACACTACGACGATGAGTGGCAAGGATGTCCGCATGGCTTCGAGAAGTGGTGAGTTCGCACAGCCCACTTCTGGCGCCGCGCCCGACATCGTTCAGACCAACGTCGCCATTTTGCCTAAAGACCTCGCATTCGAGTTCCTGGTTTTCTGCCAGCGCAACCCGAAACCCTGTCCGGTTATCGAAGTTCTTGAAGCAGGCCAGACCGAAGCCGTTCTGTCAGCCCCTGGTTCCGACATCCGTAGCGATGTCCCGCAATACCGTGTTTATCGATACGGAGCACTCGTAGACGAACTGAACGACATCTCTGACCATTGGCGCGGAGACCTCGTCACATTCCTCCTCGGTTGCAGCTTCACCTTCGAGCATGCCCTCATCCGAAACGGGGTTCACCTCCCGTACTACGGGACCGACAAAAACGTCGCGATGTACAAAACCAATATCATGACCGCTCCCGCCGGGCCTTTCGGCGGACCAATGGTCGTGACTCATCGCTGGGTGCCGCGTGAGAAGGTCGTCAGGGCAGTGCAGGCCACCTCAAGATTCCCCGCCGTCCACGGCGCACCGGTTCACATCGGTGATCCAACCGAAATCGGAATCAACGACCTCTCGAATCCCGACTTCGGTGACGCTTGGGACCCGCAGTCCGACGAGGATGTTTCGATGTTCTGGGCTTGCGGCGTCACTCCCCAAGCCGTCGCTATGGACTCGAAACCAGAACTCATGATTACCCATTCGCCTGGATACATGTTTGTAACCGACATGCACGACGAAGATTTGGCGGTTATGTAACTCCCGAGCACCGATATCCACGAAGTTAGGATAAATTCCACCATGAACAACAACGACGCGTTTGCTCAAATCGAAGACGTAGTCCTCCAAGACGACATGCGCGGTATGACTGCTCTCAAGCCGCACATGCCCGACGGATATATGGAGTCGTGCGCGGACTTACTGCTTGATCATCCAGGCACCATCTTCATCGTGACTGGTTTTTACATCATCGCCGCCGGGGCGACCGAGACTGATGGCCCTCCCGGAGCCGCGGCCATCGGAAATGCACTCACTAAGCTCGGAAACGACGTGGTATACGTGACGGATGAGTTTTCCTCCGAAGTCGTCCGAACGATCACGGAAGACGAAGTGATCGATTTTCCGGTTACCAACCATTTCGAATCTGCGAACTTCGCGAATCAACTGGTCGAGGAACGTTCCCCGTCGGCGCTAGTAGCAATCGAACGCGCTGGACTGATAGGAGACGGTACCTACCGGAATATGCGGGGCATTGAATTAACGCCATTTAACGCCAAAATCGACCATCTTTTCGACCAACATCCCTACTCGGTGGGAATCGGCGACGGTGGAAACGAGATCGGAATGGGCAACTTGCAAAACGTCATTCCGACGATCGAGCACGAGTTTTTGCCCAAGAATCCGTGCGTAACAACAACTACCGAACTCATCGTAGCCAGCTGCTCCAACTGGGGTGGTTACGGACTCATCGCCGCGTTGTCATTAAAACGTGGCGAGAATCTCTTGCCCAGCGTCGAGGAATCGATGCAGATGGTTCGCGATATCGTGGCTGTAGGTGCTGTCGAGGGGATGAGCGGAGATAGCAAAGAGTGGGTGGACGGTCGAGATTTGCAAGCCGACTCAGTCTGCATCCGCGACCTTCACAAGCTGTTGGAAGAGCAGGGCATCGGTTAGCCCATTTTCATTACCGCCTGCGACGCAACCGACGCCTCGCAACTGTCTCCTTGACCAGCGTGATAAGCGCTAGCGCTCCGATACCCGCGACACCGCCAGTGAACCAGGTCGCGGATGCCAATGCCATTATCTGCGCGATGCCACCGATCAACGGCGGGCCGACTGCACCTCCGACATCGGATATGAATCTCCAGACTCCTAAGAATTCCCCGGGGTCTTTGAGGGGTGCTAGATCGGACCCAAGAGTCAGCACGAATCCGCTGCTCAATCCGTTTCCTAGACCAGCTAGTACACCGGCTACCATGAGCATGGTCATGCCGTCGGCGAAAGGGAGCAGTGATAAGCCTAGACCCATGATCAACAGTGCCGGTACGCCTACGTACTTCCTACCGAAACGATCCATTGTCCACCCCACGATCGGAAACATCGTCGAGTCCACCGCGTACGAGACGCTTGCGACATAGCCGATCTGGTCGGTCTTGAGCCCCATTTCGTCGCCCCAGACCGGTATAAGGAACTCGCGGGCGGCGCGGATGAATTGCAGAATAACCGCGACCAATCCGGCGGTCATAAAGTCTTTACGGTGCAGCACCATGGTAGATCCGATGCTCGCCACTACGTTGCGATGTCCCTGAGGGTCGACGCTATCACCACCGGATCTCTTCATGGCGTAGAGAACGAATATACCAGTCATCACCGCTATCACCGCCTGCACGTAGAATGGTGCTCGAATGTCGACGTATTCAGCCAGAACTCCGCCCAAAATCGGGCCGATGATGGCGGCAATACGACCGACTCCTCCATACAGCGAAAGAGCCTTTCCTCGGTGCCGGGTTGGCACTGCTCCGGCGATGAAGGCGTGCCTCGAAATCATCCAGAACGCGAAGCTCGCTCCCGCAGCGAATCTCGAAACAAACAGCAATCCGAAGTTCGGACTATTTGCGGCTGCGACCGCGGCAACCGCGAACAGTAGGATGCCCACCAGCATCGTCCGCCACATCCCGAATCGTGAAACCAGTATCCCTGCTGGGACATCGAATGCCAGAGTACCGATGTGCTTGGCTCCGACTGCGAGACCGATTAGCGCCTCAGTCGCGAGAAACTCGTCCTTGGCGAATACCGGCAGCACCGGTATCAACACGCCTTGGCCGACGGCTAGCAGAAACGCTGGCGCATAGACCGTGGGAATGAGAGAAACAATCGAGAAACGGTTCCGTCGGACCGACCTTGATCGTCTAGGCTCCGTGGTTGTTTCTGCCACTATCCTTCGTTGACACAGTTACGCGCTATTGGTCGCGGCTGGGCGTTTGTAAACTTCGCAAACCTCTTTAGCATAGAATCAAGCAAGAGCGAACTAAACTAAACTCGTGCGCGGTTGTGAGCGTGACTGCGGAGCCAAATGCAGGTTCTGACGTATGCAGTGAATGATCCGCACAAAGTCCATTCAGGAGCAAGAAACAATGTCTGAAATCAACTCAAGAGGCTACGCCAATGCCGACGCGCTCGTCTCAACCGATTGGGTCGCCAAACATGGTAACGACGACGGTGTGCGCATCGTCGAATCGAACGAGGATCCGTTGCTGTACCCCTCAGGTCACATCCCGGGTGCCGTAGAGATCGACTGGGCGGCAGACCTTAACGATCCCCTCCGTCGCGACTATCTTGACCGAGACGGCTTTGCCAGCTTGATGTCGTCAAAAGGCATCTCAAACGACACGACCGTTGTGCTCTACGGCGACCGGAGCAACTGGTGGGCGTGCTACGCGCTCTGGATATTCCAGTTATTTGGGCATACCAATGCCAAGATCATGGATGGTGGCCGCATGAAATGGGAAGCCGAAGGTCGCGAAGTAACGCGCGAAGTGCTGGACGTTGCCGCGGCGGACTACTCAGCCCCTGAGCGAGACGACTCCAAAGTTCGAGCGTTCCGCGACGATGTTCTGGCACACATTGGAAGTTCCGGCAAGCTGATCGATGTCCGCAGCCCTGAGGAATACAGTGGCGAACGGCTCCACATGCCCGACTATCCAAACGAAGGCGCGCTGCGCGGTGGGCACATCCCTGGTGCAGCGAACGTCCCCTGGGCATCCGCGGCGAACGAAGACGGCACTTTCAAGGATGCTTCGGCACTACGAGACATCTACGAAGGTAATGCCGGTCTGTCGTCCGACGACGATGTCATCGTCTACTGCCGCATCGGTGAGCGATCGAGCCACACATGGTTTGTCCTTACCAACCTCCTTGGCTACAGCGACGTCAAGAACTACGACGGCAGCTGGACCGAATGGGGCAACTCCGTCGGCGTCCCGATCGAGAAGTAGTTTCAGCTACTTAACAGGTACGACGCGGGCATCGAGTTTGGTGTCCGCGTCGTTTTGCTATAGAGCCGGTAGCCAGCAATGGACAATATTCCCAGTCCGCTCTCGGAAATGCTTGAGGAACTCGATTCTCTCGATAGGGTAGAGCGCGCCCAGTACCTCCTTGAGCTATCGGACGATTTCGAAGAAGTCCCTGATTCGATTGCCACCAGACCGTTTCCGGAAAACCGTCGCGTCCCTAAGTGCGAGTCAGAAGCGTTTGTCTGGGCGCAAGATCAAGACGATGGCACGTTGAAGTTTCACTATGCCGTCGAAAACCCTCTGGGTATTTCGGCACGAGCCATGGGCGCGATTCTCGACGAAACGATGTCCGGTCAACCATTGGATCGAGTCGCGAATGTTCCACCTGATATCGTTCACACCATCTTCGGTCGCCAGCTTTCAATGGGTAAGGGCGAAGGACTGGCGGCGATGGTGGAACTCACAACATTCGAAGCGCGGCAACGGTTGAGGCAGCGCTGAGTTATCACAGAGATTGCCTAAACGACTACGGCTGTTTCAACAGAGTTGATCGGTGGCAGGTGGTCGGCGAGGAGGTTCCACTTGTCGCCTTCGTCCCGGCTGAAGAAGAGTTGGCCGGTGCTCGTGCCGACGTAGACACCGCACGGGTCGAGTTGGTCTGTAGCCATGCCGTCACGCATGGCGTGTAGATATGCGTTCTTCTGCGGTAAGCCGTTGGTTAGCCCTTCCCAATCGAGACCCCCGTTGCGTGATCTGAATACTGTGAATTTGGCATCTGTCACATAACGCATGCCGCCGCCTAATTCCTCGCCTACGGCCTTGTCTTCGGGCAACACATAGACTGTGTCAGAGTCAAACGGATGAACCGTCAACGGCAATCCAAATCTTGAGGGCAGACCATCGCTTATGTCGATCCATTCGCGTCCGCGATCATCGCTGCGGTATACGCCGCAGTGGTTCTGCTGGTAGAGTCTGCACGGGTTCGCTGAATGCGAGACCAAGCTGTGGGGACATTGACCGACTTCTGGATAGGGTTCCCCCATGAAATCGGCTCGTACTCCGCGGTTGAGAGGTGACCAATTAGCGCCGCCGTCCTCCGTGCTGAATACCCCTGCGGCCGATATACCTACCAACATTCGGTTTTGTGAACTTGCGTCGGGAAGGATGCTGTGCAAGCACATGCCGCCAAACCCTTCCATCCAACCATGCCGGGAAGGATGCTTCGTGATTCCGTCGATCTCCATCCAAGTCTCACCTGCATCAACGCTCTTGAACAGCGATGCCGGCTCCGCGCCGAGGTATACGGAATCGGGCCCGTTGACGGGGTCAGGAGTGACGTGCCAAAAGCGATTCACCTTGATTTTTGGGTCTGAAGTGATACTCGGGCCTATCTTTGAGCTAGACCAAGTTGCTCCTAGGTCATCGCTACGGTGGACCTCGGAACCGAAAACCGGATCGTTTCTGACGACCCATAATTTCCCACCGTCTCGAGCGTCGTAAATGGCGTGAAACACGTCAGAACCGGCCCAGTGAGGGCCCGACATGTCCCATACCTTGCGGTTCTCGTCACTCGAGAAGATGAACGCGCCCTTGCGCGTTCCAACGATCACTAATGTGTCGCCCCTGCCGGGTTGTGCGTGGTGAGTCATAGAAGTCAACTTTCAGACTCTGACACCGTATCGTAGTGAAGTCAACAATCGCTTCGATGCGAGGGTTATTTCATCGACGGCGACGTTGAATGCTTCTTCGTTCGCGCGTGATGGCGCTCGGTAGCCGCTGATCTTACGGACGTACTGCAAAGCTGCTGCTGCTATCTCGTCATCGCTGGCGGGGATGTCGCGTTCTCTTAGAACTTTGATGCTTCGGCACATTTGAGCCTCCAGTGTCCGTCTTGCTCAGTGCGGACTTCCATTTGTCTGCGTCAGATGCGCTCTAACGATGCGTATGTCCTCGTAAGTGATGTCTTCTGCAACGCTCTCATATACGCTTGATAGCTTTGCCTCTGGACCACCTGCTTGATCAAACGCTGCCTCGATTACCACTTTACGATCCGTTCTGGGCAACGATGGTTCCAAATCAACCTCAATCCCGTTCGAAACCATCATCTCGACGTGGCTGATGATAGTGCCGACCGACAATCCACGTCGATGCGCGACCTGGCTTGCTGACATGCCTTGGTTCAGCAATTCCCGTGTCTGCGAGTATGTTGAACCGTCGCGATTGACAGCCCGTCTTTGGCTGGGCCGGGAGCGATTAGCGTAGGATGACCGTTCAACTTTGGTCGTATTGGGATTTTCTTTCAGGTATTGCTGAATTTCGGCCAAGAATCTATCTCCAAACTGTTGCAACTTGACTGTGCCGACTCCTGAAATACGTCCGAATTCTTCACGGTTGCGCGGCACGCGTTGCGCCATGTCTCTGATGGCGGCATCGTTGAAGATCACGAACGCCGGGACGTCTAGTTCGCGCGCGACGCTGAGGCGAAGCTGTCGGAGGCGCTCGAACAGCTCGTTGTTGGGAGTATCGGCACGTGGGGATCGCGAACGTCGCGATCGTTCGGTGCGTTTCGGTCTTGAAAGCGTGAGAGGTTGGCGTTCCTTCAGGAACTTCCATCCTTTTTCAGTGACACCGAGTGTCGAATATTCGTGGCTGTTTGTGTAGATCAGTCCTTCAGTGACCAACAGGCTCGCAATCTCTCTGATTTCGTTTCTGTCGAAATCATCTACGATGCCGTAGACGCTGAGTGAGTCGTGACCCAATTCAAGGACTTTCTTACGTTTGCTACCAAGGAGAACTGCACTGACGTGAGCAATGCCGAATCTTTGATTGGTCTTGATGATTGCCGAGAGTATCTTCTGGGCGATGATGGTGGCGTCGAACTCTTCGCGCTCCATCAGGCAGACATCGCAACCTTTGCAATCGTTCGATGACGCGCCGTTGGAAACCGTCTCGTCACCGAAATAATCGAGCAGGTATAGTCTTCTGCACGTCTGCAATTGACAGTAGTCGATGACTTGCGTTAGCTTGTCGCTGGCTTTTTGACGTTCAAGATCGTCCTCAATGCGATTTATGAAGAATTCCTGCTTCGATTTGTCGCCATAGGAGTAGAACAGCACGCAATCGCTTGGCAATCCATCTCTGCCAGCGCGTCCGGTTTCCTGGTAGTAGCCTTCCAGCGACTTGGGAATGGAGTAGTGGACTACCAACCGCACGTCTGGCTTATCGATACCCATTCCAAACGCAATCGTTGCGACCACTATCGGGAACTCGCCGGCAATGAACTCCTCCTGTGTCCGACGACGTGCCTCGGCATCCATGCCCGCGTGGTATGGACGCGCCTTCAAGCCGAGACCTTGCAGATCGACTGAAAGCTCTTCAGTCTCTTTGCGGGAGAAGCAATAGATGATGGCGGATTGATTTCTTCTGTTTTCCAGCAACTCGACGAGTTGTCCGAACGAGTTGCGCTTTGGTCGAACTTCGTAGTTGAGATTCGCTCGGTTGAAACTGGCGACGAATCGCTGAGGGTTTTGAAGACCGAGTTGAGTAACGATGTCGTCTCGAACTCGATGCGTCGCGGTCGCGGTCAAGGCGATGAACGGGACATCTGGCATACCGCGCCGGAGTGCGCCTAGGCCGCGGTAGTCCGGACGGAAGTCGTGTCCCCACTCGGATATGCAATGCGCCTCGTCAACTGCGACCAAGCTCACTTTTAGGCTGTTGAGGAACGATTGAAAACCCTCAAGGGCCAATCGTTCAGGTGAGACGTAGAGTATCTTGATCTCGCCCTGCAACGCCTCACCACGAATTCGAACCATCTCCTGATAGGGGAGAGTGCTGTTGATGAACTCTGCCTTGATGCCGTTGGCCTTCAATCCGTCGACTTGGTCCTTCATAAGCGCGATGAGAGGTGAAACGACGAGGGTGATGCCGTCCATCTGTAACGCGGGTAGTTGGTAGCAGAGAGACTTTCCGCCGCCAGTCGGCATTATTACCAGCGAATCGTTGCTGGCTAATACGTTGGAGATGATCTCTTCTTGGAGTGGGCGGAAGTGGTCGTAACCGAAGTACTGTTTGAGGAGGTCGAGCATTCGAATAGGATGTGCGGTGCGGCGGATTTAGTCCACTAGACAATTGTCGCCGATCACTCCTCGTTCATAGGGTTGGTTTGGCGAGAAACGCCGTTTCTATTCGCGATACTTCTCGAGCAACCTGCGGGCGATGACTAGCTTTTGAACTTCGTTGGTGCCTTCGCCGATGATCATGAGCGGGGCGTCGCGGTAGTAGCGTTCGACCGGGAATTCTTTGGTATATCCGGCACCGCCATGTATTCGCATCGCATCCATCGCCACTTCGCCGCAGATTTCGCTGGCATAGAGCTTGGCTATGCCGGCGGCAAGGTCGACACGTTCGCCATTGTCCTTTTTCTGCGCCGCGCTCATGGTCAGCAAACGAGCAGCTTCGATCTTTGTGCCCATCTCGGCGAGTTTCAACTGAATGGCTTGATGCTTTGCGATAGGGACACCGAACGCTTCGCGACGCTGCGCGTATGAGATTGCGGCTTCGAACGCGGCGGTCGCTACGCCAACTGCGCGTGCGGCGACGTTGATGCGACCCGATTCCAAACCGCCCATCACTTGGTGAAAACCTCGTCCTTCTTGACCGCCGATGAGGTCCTCTTCGCCGACGCGACAGTTGTCAAAAAGCAGTTCGCCGGTATCGACGCCGCGGTAGCCCAACTTGTCGATGTGTTGGCCTACGGATAGTCCGGGGTTCGGTTTTCGGACTATGAAGCAACTCATGCCGCGATGCGCTGGATCGGCGTTGGGATCTGTCTTGGTTAGGACGGCGTAGGCATTGCCGTTCTCGGCGTTCGTGATGAACATCTTGCGGCCGTTCAGGACGTACTCTTCGCCGTCTCTGGTCGCGGTGGTTTGAATACCTTGAACGTCGCTGCCGGCTTCGGGTTCGGTCAGACCCAACCCGCCTCGAATCTCGCCCGTCGCCATGCCCGGTAAGATGCGTTGTTTCTGGTCTTCGGTGCCGTGCTCCGCGATGATCGCCGACATCAACAGGTGCGTGCCAATGGGCCCGCAGACGCTCATCCAACCCTTGCTGAGTTCCTCAAAGATGATGGCGAGGGTTACATGGTCGAGCCCAAGGCCGCCGTACTTTTCGGGTATCGTGATCCCGAAGAGACCCATCTCCCGCATTGTGTCCATTAATTCGGCGGGGTAGATGTCTTCGTGATCGTATCTGGAAGCTACGGGTTCGACGTCCTTGCGTACGAACTCCTGAACGAGGTCGATGATTTGAGAGCGTGCTTCTTCTGATACGCGCGACATTACGGCTTCATCGCTAGGTTACGGCCCGACGATGGCGCTTCAACTTGCATCGAGGGGTCTAGTCGTCGATCGCCAAGTTGGCCATTGTGAGACTGCCAGTGATTATTAGATGCGGGGTGTCGGAAGTTGGACCAGTGCGAGTTCGCTTGTCTTCTGATTCGCCCATCGTGACATCGGTTTCCATGGCAACGGCCCAGTCAGATGGAACTCGCAGATTCAGTCCGGCCATTGTGAGGGAAACGTCTAAAGTAGCGGGTTGGTTCACGATGATGGCATCGCGGAGGTCCAAATTCGCGTTACCCAAAGTTACATTCACGGTACCACCAGCGAAATCGCTGGTTTCAACTCGTTCGTTGGTTTCACCCAATGTGCAAGAGATGCTAACTTCGCCTTCGGTTGTGGTATTCGAACTTCCGCTTTTGGCATTCGAATTTCCGCTGGCATTGCGCTTGCTATTGCGTGACCGGCGGCGCGTTCCTCCGAAAATAATCGCGGCACCTACGACGATGAGGATTACCGGCCAGAATCGATAGGCGTCAACACCGAGATTACTGAGAAGCAGGAACAGGCCTACTAGGATCAGCACGACCGGGAAGAATACCTGTCGGAATCTCTTGGTTATCAAGATTCCTATGCCGAATGCGATTAACGCGATCGAAGCGGCCCATCCGATGATTTCTCCGAAATCGAGGACGTCTAAGGTATCGAGGAGGAATAATCCTCCCAATGCAATGACGATCAGGCCGCCGATAAGGCGGCCTGATCCGATGTTTGTATCCACCTGTGATTCGCTTTCAGCCAGACGCGCGTTCCGTTGCCAGCGCAATGGCGCGTTCGGTGTAGACCTTGGTCATCGCTTCGCGGTATTCGGCCGAGGCGTGGACATCGTCGTTGAACAGTCCGGCGAGTTCGGCCCCGCCGCGTTGGGCGGCGCGTGCGATCACGTTGGGTGAGAGTTCTTTGCCGACCAAGATGCGTTCGGCGCGTCGAGACCTCACGGCATGCGGTCCGGCTCCGGTGATCCCGATTCGTGCGGCGGTGCATACCCCACCTGCATCGATCGATATCGCGGCTGCGACTCCGACGATAGCGTAGTGAGACGCTTTGTTGGCGAGTTTTACGTACGCCGATCCGCTGCCGTCGCCTGAGGCGGCGCAAGATACCCCTGTCAGTACTTCGTTAGCTCGAAGCGCGGTCTCGAGGTATCCGCGGAAGAACCGGTCGCAGGATATTGTCCGGTCCGATCGGGCGGAGGATGCGTGGATCTGGAAGTCCAGGGCAACGGCGACCGCGGGCAGGTCACCCGCGGGGTCGGCATGCGCCAAGGATCCGCCGATAGTGCCCCAGTTCCTGACTTGCGTGTCGGCTACTTGGGCCGCGGCTTCGGAGATCGCCTGTGCTTTCGAGTTGACCGAGTCCGACGTGATCAGTTCGTGATACGTGGTCATCGAGCCGATCATCAAGCCGCCGCCGTCGGTTTTACTGATGCCTTTGAGGTCGTCGATGTTGCGCAGGTCAACGATTGCCTGTGGCGATGCGATCCTCAGCTTCATCATCGGGATGAGCGAGTGACCGCCGGCCAGTAACTTGGCATCGCCGCGGTATCTCGACAGCGCTTGCGAAGCTTCACGCACCGTTGCGGGCGCGTGGTATGCGAAAGGATCTGTTACTCCGGTTGTCATGTTCAGTTACCCCTTCTCGCTGCTGCCGAACGGCGTGCTCGACGTTCCTCTTTGGCGTCCTGAATGGTGCGCCACATCCTCTCTGGACTCAGTGGCATGTTCAAGTGCTTCACGCCCAAGTGTTTGAGCGCGTCGACCGCGGCGTTCACAACTGCCGGCGATGCGGCGATGGTTCCAGTTTCGCCCGCGCCTTTGGCTCCTAGCGCGTTGACCGTCGTAGGTGTGACGGTTCGACCCGTCTCGAAGGTCGGGAAGTCCTCAGCGGTCGGAACTGCGTAGTCCATCATGCTTCCGGTCAATAGCTGACCGTCGTCCGAGTAGACGGCGCATTCTTGGAGAGCCTGTCCAACGCCTTGCGCTATGCCGCCGTGAACCATGCCGTCCACGATCATCGGGTTGATGACGTTGCCGACGTCGTCGATAGCGACGTAGCGGTTGAGCTTAGTCTCGCCGGTCACTTCATCGATTTCGATGACCGCGATGTGTGTGCCGAAGGGCCAGGTGAAGTTCTGCGGGTCGAAGAAACTTACGGCTTCGAGTCCGGGTTCGAGTCCGTCCGGGAGGTTCTTCGCCCAGTACGCGCCTAGTGCGACATCGCCCCAGGGTATTTCGCGTTCCTGGATGTCTTCTACGTAGAACGTGCCGTTCTCGAACCGAACCTGTTTGGCATCGACACCCATTTCGTGGGCGGCGATCTTCTTGGCCTTCTCGATGACCTTGTCCAAGCTCATCATCAGGGCTTGCCCGCCGACAGCGAGGGAGCGGCTTCCGAAGGTGCCAGTGCCGAACTGGTGACGCTCGGTGTCACCGTGCACGACTTCGATGTTCTCCATGGGGACGCCAAGTCGGGATGACGTTATCTGAGCCAAAGTGGTCTCGTGGCCCTGTCCGTGCGGCGAGGTGCCGGTGAAGACGGTAACGGTTCCGGTCGGGTGGACTCGGACGGTGCTGGATTCCCATAGACCCGCGCCTGCGCCCAATGCGCCTGCAACGGCGGATGGCGCCATGCCGCAGATCTCGATGTATGTCGAGAAGCCGACGCCTAGGAAGCGACCCTCGCGACGAGCGTCGCGTTGCTCTTGCCTGAACGCTTGGTAGTCGAACTTGTCGAGAGCGGCTGCTAGCGCGCCTTGATAGTTGCCGGAGTCGTATGTGACACCGATCGGCATGTCGTGTCCGCGCTTGAAGGGGCGAACGAAGTTGCGACGGCGGACGCCGAGAACATCGCGCCCGATCTCGTGGGCGTAGCGCTCCATCATGCGTTCGACGACGTAAGTCGCCTCTGGACGTCCAGCGCCGCGATACGCGTCAACTGGGGTCGTGTTAGTGAATACGCCCTTGACTTGACAGGACAGGTTCTCGAACTTGTAGCATCCTCCGAGCATCAATCCGAATAGGATGGTCGGGATTGCCGGAGCGAAGGTCGAGAGGTATCCGCCCAAGTTGGCGTAGACGTGGACCTTAAGGCCGGTTACGATGCCGTCACTAGTGCCACAAATCTCGGCGTCTGCGATGTGGTCGCGGCCGTGGGTCGTGGCGACGTAGTTCTCGGTACGGCTCTCGATCCATTTGACTGGCCGCTCGAGGTTTTTGGCGATGATGCCGCAGATGACTTCTTCGGCGTAGAGGTATAGCTTGCAGCCGAAACCTCCGCCGACGTCAGGTGCGATCACTCTGACTTTGTGCTCGGGATGACCCGTAACTAGTGCGAAGAGCAGACGTACCAAGTGTGGGATCTGCGTTGAAGTCCAGATGGTCAGCTGCTCGGTGCCGGCGTTGTAGTCGGCCATGATTCCGCGCGCTTCCATCGGGTTGGGTATCAAGCGTTGGTTGACGATGCGCTCGCTGACGACGACATCGGCTTCTGCTGCTGCCGCGTCGTAATCACCGGCTCCAACGGCCCAGTCGAACGCGAGGTTGCCTGGAGCGTCGTCGTGGACGACAGGTGCACCGTCGGCAGTTGCTTGTTCGGCGTCAGTTACGGCGTCCAGCGGTTCGTAGTCGACTTCGACTAGTGCAACGGCGTCTGAAGCGGCGGCGGGTGAGCTTCCCACAACTGCCGCGACTGCGTCGCCGACGTAACGGACTTTCTCGATTGCGAGTGGAGGATGCTCTGGTGCCTTCATCCCAGTTGCTTCTTCATCAAGCAACCAGCCTGCTGGCAGACTTCCGAGCTGTTCGGAAAGGTCGGCACCGGTAAATACGGCGACTACGCCGGGCGCGTTGGCGGCGGCGGAGACGTCGATGTTGTTTATCTTTGCGTGCCCGTATGGGCTGCGGACGATTGCGATGTGCAGCAGTCCGGGTAAGCGAAGATCGTCGATGTACTGGCCTCTACCGGTGATCAGCGCCTGATCTTCTACGCGCTTGACCTCCTGGCCAATGAGGGTTCCTGTTGTCATATCTACTCACCTCCCGAGATCGTAGCTGCGTGCTGAACGGCTTTGACGATGTTGTGGTAGCCGGTGCAGCGGCACAGGTTGCCGCGCAGACCGCTTCGGATCTCTGCTTCGGATGGCGAAGGATTGCGTTCGAGGATTTGGACTGCTGTGATCATCATCCCTGGGGTGCAGAAGCCGCACTGCAGGCCATGTTTCTCACGGAACGCTTCTTGGATCGGATGGAGGTCGCCGTTCGAAGCCAAGCCTTCGACAGTAGTGACCGATGAGCCATCGGCTTGGACCGCGAACATGGTGCAGGACTTCGTGGCGTCGCCGTCGACCAGAACGGTGCAGGCGCCGCAGCTGCTTGTATCGCAACCGACGTGAGTGCCTGTGAGGTCTAAGACATCCCTCAACAGTTGCGATAACAACGTTCTGGAGGGCACTTGTAATCGGTGCTCCGTTCCGTTGATGGTTATCGTCACTTCTTGGTTCATGAGCCCGCTCCTCACGTTATGATGTTCTGTTGAAACTGACGCAAGTTTATCCGAAAATGTTGTGCGCGTTGAAGCGGAAACACCATTTTTCGAGGGATTGAGACGTGAAAATCAGCGGGGAATTCATTGTAAACGCTCCGAAACAGAAGGTTTGGGAAACGCTTAACGACGTGGAAGCGCTAGGTTCGATGATCCCTGGTGCCAAAGGGTTGAGGGAAGTGGAGACGGACGAGTACACCGCGAATATGGACATCGGGATCGGTCCGATCAAGGCCAGTTTTGCGGGGAATGTGAAGATCGAGGAGCGCGACGAACCGAATTCTTACACCCTTAAAGTCGATGGGAATTCACGTCATGGCTGGATGAAGGGGACGGGTAGAGTCGAGCTTGAAGAGATCGATGCGGAGTCGACGTTGATCAAAGCCGATGGCGAGATTCAAACCGGCGGGATGATCGCGCGAGTAGGGCAACGGATGTTGCCAGGGGTATCGAAACAGTTGATGGGGGTCTTCTTCAACAATGTTGAGAAGGCGGCTGGGAAGCGCTGATAGGGGCAGTTCGCCCTCCGTCCCTTGGATTCCGACTTTCGCCGGAATGACGATTATTCAGAGCTTGTTGCCGTCTTTGTCGTAGGTGAAGCCGAGTTCGTCTACGGTGCGCTGTGAGTCGATGGTGTATCCGGCGGTTGCGAGTTCGATGCGGTTGCCGTCGGGATCGTCGATGAAGAAGTAGCGCTGACCGTTGGCTCGGTCGCCGGGTCCGTTAGTGATCTCAATTCCGGCGGCTTTGACGGTTTCGAGTGCGGCGTCCAAGTCATCGACTTGAAGAGCGACGTGCCAACCGGCTGGTGTTCCGTCTCTCGGCTCGATGAGGTGTAACATGCCGCCATCTTCGGTGCGCGTCCAGACGAGGGGGTTGCCTTCGATCTCGTGCGGGATGACTGTGAGCCCGATCAGATCGCGAAAAAATCCGATAGACGCCGCGCGATCGTCGGTTGGAAGTCCGACGTGGTTGATTTTTTCGACTTTGAAACTACCCATTTAGGCACCGTCTTTCAGTTGGACTATGAGTTCGATTTCGACCGCGATGCCGTTTGGAAGGCTACCCATTCCTACTGCGGATCGGGCGTGTTTGCCGTTTTCGCCGAAGACTTCAACCATCAGGTCGGAGAAGCCGTTGATGACGGCGGGTTGCTGAGTGAAGTCAGGCGTACCGTTCACCATTCCGAGGGCTTTGACGCATCGCTCGACGGCGTCAAGAGTGCCAAGTTCGTTCTTAATGGCGGCTAGGAGTTGGATTCCGACGAGTCTCGCGGCCTCGTAGCCTTCCTCGACTGATAGGTCACGTCCTAATTTGCCGGTGACCATTTCACTGGATCCGCCGCGCCGCGGTCCGTTTCCGGATAGAAACAGCAGGTTTCCAACTCGCACGCAGGGTACGTAGTTGGCAATAGGTGATGAAGGTTGGCTCAGGTCGATGCCGAGTTCTTCGATTCGTGCGTCAGCGGACACGGTTGGGGCTCCATTCTTTTGGTTCAGCGTAATCTTGCTGTTTAGCGACTCCATGTTAAACGCGGATTGCTGCGTTGTCTGAACCGCGGATTACGCTGACTGTGATGATGGGCTTTGATGGGCACCCCTTGCATTCTTGTATCGGTCTCTTGGGCTCCGGGTCCCCCTTTTGCTGACACAAAAAGGAGGAGAAGGTTACCCTGTTGTTATCGGTTGAGGACGGCTTGGCAGGCGGCGGTGACGCGGAGATTGTCGTTGGGGTCGATTTGTCCGCCTGCGCCGTCTAACCAGCCCATCGCCCATTCCGCGGCATCTTCGGCATTGCTTGGCGTGGGGTTCTCCAAGAATGTTTCGCACGGGTTGCCTTCGTTGAAGCCGTCAAATTGAGTGACGGTTGGGGCTTGTTTGAAGCCCTCGAATTGCGTTGTGGTCGGGGCAGCCGCAATGGTAGGTGCGGTTTCGACTGTGGGGGCGCGTTCAATAGTTGGAACTGGTCGGAACTCGGGATTGAAGTCTGCGACTTCTAGGTCTTCGCAGGCGAGGGCCGTCGACGCTGTGACCATCGTTAGAGATACGATGGCGAAGATCATCATCTTGCTTAGAAGTTTGGGCATTGTGAACGCGTCGCGGGGATGGTGTGGGTGCGAGGATATGCCCCCCCTGCGGTAGGGGCAGGTTTGAACCCTGGCCTTACCGCGTCCCCTCTGGATTCCGGCTTTCGCCGGAATGACGGGGGTTAGCCGCTGGCGGAGATGTTGGGGTTGGGTTCGGTCATGGAGAAGGGGTCTAGGGCGGCGTCCAGAGCTTCCTCGTCCAAATCGGTGCGGCGGAGAGCTACTTGGCGGATGGTTTCGCCAGTTTCGGATGCTTCGTGGGCGATTGCGGCTGCGGCGTCGTAGCCGACTATGGGGGCTAGTGCGGTGCAGATGGCCAGACCTTGGGCGACCATCGAGGGGCCTTGTTCGGTGGCTTCGATGCCGGCGACGCACTGGTGTTGGAGGTTGGTACAGGTTGCGGCTAAGAGGTCGATGGATTCGAGTAGGTTGTGTGCGGCGACGGGCATCATGACGTTTAGTTCGAAGTTGCCAGACTGCCCGGAGATGGCGATGGTGGTGTCGTTGCCGATGACTTGTGCGCAGACCATGGTTGCGGATTCGGCGATGACAGGGTTGACTTTGCCGGGCATTATGGATGAGCCGGGTTGGACTTCGGGCAGTGCGATCTCGCCGATGCCGGCGCGGGGGCCTGAGCCGAGCCATCGGAGGTCGTTGCAGATTTTGAGCAGGCTTACGGCGACAGTCTTGAGTGCGCCGGATGCGCTGACGACGGAGTCGATGGTGCTTTGTGACTGGAAGTGGTTGTCGGTTTCGGAGAATGGGATGTTGGTTCGTTCCGCGAGTTTGGCGATGACGCGTTCGGCGAATTCGGGGTGCATGCCGATGCCGGTGCCGACGGCGGTGCCGCCTAGGGGTAGGATGGCGAGTTCGTCGAGGGCGCGCTGCACGCGCTGGCGTCCGTATTCGAGTTGTCCTGCATAACCGAGGAACTCTTGTCCGAGGCGGATAGGTGTGGCGTCTTGGAGGTGGGTGCGGCCGGTTTTGACTACGTTCCAGAATTCTTCGGACTTGGCGCGTAGGCCGTCTTCGAGTTCCTGCATCGTGGGCAAAAGGGAGTCGGCGATGGCTACTGCCGCTGCGACTTGGATCGACGTTGGGATGACGTCGTTGGAAGACTGGCCTTTGTTGACGTGGTCGTTGGGGTGGATGGGGTCACGAGAGCCGAGTTCGCCGCCGAGGGCTTCGATTGCGACGTTGGAGATGACCTCGTTGGCGTTCATGTTGGTGGACGTGCCGGAGCCGGTCTGGAAGATGTCGACCACAAACGCGTCGTCGAACTCGCCGTCGATGACGCGCTGTGCGGCGGCGGCGATGGCGCTGGATCGTTCGGCGTCGAGTGCTTCGAGCTCGAGGTTGACTTCGGCGGCGCATTGCTTGATTTGGGCGATGGCGCGGATGAAGGATCGGCTGAAGCGGAGGTCGGAGATGGGGAAGTTGAGTTCGGCGCGGCGGGTATTTGCGCCGTAGTAGGCGTTGGCAGGGACGTCTAGGACGCCCATGGAGTCGCGTTCGGAGCGGAAGTTTTCAGACATTTAGGTGGCGAATCCTTGTAACTGCGTGGGTTCATCGACTTATTTTGGCGCACAGTTGCGAGAAACACAATGGTGCCCGTTGCTGAGTGGGCAGGTTTGAAACCTGCCCCTACCAGATGCACTTTACTCCGCTCCCCCGGGCATACCCCGCTCGCATCACTTCGTTCGCTCGCGCCCCTTTCGCAACGCGAAAGGGGCGGAGACGGTTAGTCGTTGGCGTGGCGCTCGTCGTAGTCTTTGAATGCTTGTTCGGCGGCGTTTAGGGCGTTGACGGCTGCGGGGAATCCGCCGTAGAAGAGCATCTGGGTGATGAGTTCGACGATCTGCTCTTTGGTCCAGCCGTAGTTTAGTGCGCCGGTGATGTGTCCGGGAAGCTGGTTGGGTTTGTCAAGGACGATGAGGGCGGCGATGGTGCAGATGCTTCGGATGTTGGTCGGAAGGGCCCCACGCTGGTAGATGTGTCCGAAGAGGGTGGCGTTGATGAGGTCGAAAGCGTCGTCGGTAACGCCTTCGGTGATGGGGTTTGGCTTTGGCGCGCCGTCGTAGTACCAGTCGCGCCATTCTTTGGACTTTGCTAGGAGGTCTTCGTAGTTGTGCATGGTGGTGGAATCCTTTCCCAAGGCGTTTTTTGCGCGCAGTATTCAATTTTAGGTGTAGGCAAGGATGTGCGAAGGTTGATGCGAAATGCCGTCCAACACCTGCGCATCAATTCGCTGGCAAACTCGGTTTGGTTTCGCGTGTCGGATGCAACCTGCGGAACGTGAACTTGTCTGTCTCGAAATCTAGATTTGCCAGAAAAACGACCATGAATTCGGAATAATCGTGACCGCTCCATATCCGGAACCAAGGTTCCATCACCGGGAATATCTCGTTCGAGATGATCAGTATGCAATCGAAAATGCCGCCAAACTTTAATTTCTTGGCACTCTTTCCGCTTACGGATCTGGATATGGAAGCCGATAATTCGGCCTCGCTGAACTTCGAGTTCTCCAAAGTTTCCGCAACCTCGTCTGTTTCCGTAGGATCAAACTTAACGCGGCCATATCGCAACATGCGATTTTCGAAGAGATCGTTCAATAGGCGTGTGATTTCGATGTCGTAAACGTTGCCGTCTACTGTAACTCGCCAGTCGGGAAAGCTGGTGCCGCCGTTGGGTTGGTGAGTGGGGTTAGACATGTGCCATCCATTCTCTTCATTGAGTATTCGGAAACTTTCTAGCACCTCTCTTTCGTGTTTGGTGTCATCGATAGGATCGAAGTAGCGATTAAACGTTGGCGATCCGCCCCTTGGCATATTGACCTTGAAAACGCGTTCATCGAAATTGTCCACAAACAGGGACAAACCATCGAAACCGTTTTCAGGCCAGAGATAGATGGGCAACGGTAAACGAACTCCCTTAAGTTGAACGCTGAGCAACCCCCTTAAATCAGCGCCGGCGTAAGGATTTTCGAAATGCGCGTGAACCAGTGTTGACGTCAGTGACACGGCTTGAGATTGGTACTCGTCGCCGTGGATAATCCAAATCTCGGATTTTCTTGGGTCCTTGTCTGCATATAAAGGCCGAGCCAACATCTGAGCAACCTGTGTCGAAATATCGTTCTTGTCTCTGAATTCCACGGGTAATCCCTCGATTTGAGCAAACGCGTTTGACACCGGACTGCTAAGGTCGGCAATCACTTGCTCCAAACCAACTCGACGAAGTACGTCGTTGCCCGTTGCGGAATAGAAAGTTCCGTAGGTGTCGTAAACCAAGTCTTCGAATCGAGGATCAAAAGGTTCAACCCATTGGATTTCGACGAATGGTGCCAATTGACGATTGCGCGGGCTCATCTTAGCCAACGCGCTAGATTCGGGGATGAACAAGCCCATCAATCCTTTGTTCTCAACCATGTTGCTATTTTCGAATCTCTAATAGGCGTTTGTGCCTGATTAGGTCGAAGATGTCGGATACGACGGACCTGTGATGCTGATTGGGATGTCCTCAGGTTGAAGGAAAGCGGCGGCAAAGGTTTTCAGCGACCTTGAGATCCATCTCTTGGCAATGTCTTAACAGGAGGTCCGGGTCGTCTACTAAGCTGATGCGGAGGTTGTGGATGATACGGAGGTGTTTGATGGTGGTGGCTAGTTGGGGCATGTGGGGTTTGATTAGGGATTTGGCTTCTTCGTAGCGTGGTTGTAGGGGGATGTTTTGGATGATGGTGGTTTGATACCAGGTGGCTAGGCCTTCTTCTAGGTAGTTGGTTGGGCGGTCTTCTGTTTCGATGTTCCATGGGTCGATGAGGTGGACGCATTGGCGGGCTAGTTGCCAGATGGCTAGATTGGCGTCGGATTGGGCTTGCTCGGTTAGGCGGATGATGATGTGGTTGGATGTCTTGTCTCTGTCGCGGTCTGGGTGGCCTACGTGGGGGAACCAGATGTGGGGTTTGGTGTCTGGGGTTGTATCGAATTCGAGGCCGACGTAGGTGTAGTTGGGGTCACGGGATCCGAATAGCGTCTCGATTTCGTTCAGAAAGATGCTGGTCAACTGAGCCAGTGTCACGGAGTAGGTGCCGTCTGGGTTTCGGGTGGTTGTGAATGGGGAGATAGGGATGGTCATGGGGTTCTTCTAGGGTGTGTTTGGGTTGATGGTTGTTTACCGTACACCTCCCATTTGTCCGCCCCATTCACCCTCACCCTGCCCCTCTCCCATCGAGGGAGAGGGACTGTTGCTGCCTCTCGTCTCCTCTCCTCTGGATTCCGGCTTTCGCCGGAATGACGATGTGGCTCTTCTGGATGGATGTACCGTCCGCTGAAGCGCCCGGCTGTGCGGGAATGACGGAGCTGGTTACGGACGTGGCTGTTGGTGATGGGTGTCGGGGATCGGGTTGCTTGTGCGCAGTTCTGGGAATAGTGAGAAGTCGCGGTCGCGGGTGAGGAGGGCATCGACTCCGTGTGCGACGCAGATGGCGGCTATTCGCGCGTCATGCACGACTCCACCTATCACTCTAGGACGTAGCACGAACCTTTCGAGTATCTGAGTAAAGTGCTCGGTCTCACCAATCAATCGCACTGAGGGCGAAGAGGTCCAAGCGGCGAGTTGACGCCATGATTGTTCTTGGCTAGTGGCGTTTTCTTTCCAGATACGACGATTCGTCACCACGCTTAGAAATTCGTAACAACAGGGCCAAGGAATTGCCCAAACATCGTTTCCTTCCGCTAATCCACGCATGATTGAAGCCGCGGCTTCGTGATAGCGTGACTCGCGGCGGTGGGCGTAGACAAGCAGATTCGTATCAACAGCGATCATTGGACAGTCGGATTCGCGTAGATCTCATCTCGCAGATCTTGCCACGAGTAGGTCTCCAACGGATCGTGTCCACCAGCTTCACCAACACTAAGGTCTGGAAGTACGTAGCGTTCTCGCCGGGTAGGAGATGCTAACACTTGACGCAGTCCTTCTTCAACTACGGCCCTGAGTGGTCGTCCGGTCAGCTTGGCGTGCCGCTTTGCTCTCGCAAATAATTCATCATGGATTTCAAGCGTGGTCTTCATATATACCCATACTAGCCATATTCTTGTTTATGGTCAAGCAATATCAGCATTCTGCATGTCATTGCTCCCCCTGTATGAGCCCCCTTTGTCCCTGCGGGACATTTCCCCCGTAGAACGGGGGAAACCGTGTTGTTAGCGTCTGTACCTCGGAATACTACGGAGGTATTTGCGCCAGATTAGGAGAGGGATGGTGGTTAGGATCATGCCAACTATGGCGATGGTTAGGACGGCGGTGTCGGTGCCGATTTGGGTGGCTAGCCAGCCGATGTGAAGGGCTCCGATGGGGCCGGAACCGATGGCTACTGCTAGAACGCCGAGGACGCGGCCTCGCATTTCGGGTCGGGTGGAGGATACGACGATGATGGATTGCATGGTGCCGAAGCCGGACATTCCGAAGCCGCCGATGAAGAGGAGAGGGATGGCGAGCCAGTACCAGGGGGTGAGGGCGAATGCGGCGATTACAAGTAGGAATCCGATAGAGGCGTAGATATAGACGCGTGTGAAGTGTCGGGGTTGCGCGATGGCGGCGATGGTGAGTGCGCCGAGGGTGGCTCCGAGTCCTTCGACGCTGAGGAGGAGTCCGACGAAGACGGGGGCGACCATCAGCTTTTCGGCTCCGAGCACCGGGATCATCTGCTGGTAGGGGAATGCGAAGAGGTTCATCGTGATGGTGACGATGATGGTGACGAGAAGAACGGTATCGCCGATGATGTGTTTGATGCCGGAGCGGAGGTCGAAGCTGCTGGTGGTAGCGGGGGGGCAAACCGTTGACGTAGGTGGCTTGCGGATGATGAGCATCGAGAATGCGAGTGACGATGCGACGACGAATAGTCCGGTGCCAAGGAAGTAGACGGCTTGCATACCGATTTCTTGGAGGAATGCTCCGCCGACGAGTGGACCGATGACGCGTGAGAAGTTGCTGGATGCCATGTCGACGCCGAATGCGGATGAGACGCGGTCGGGGGGCACGGTATCGGCGATCATGGCTCGTCGGACTGGGAAGTCGGTGGCCCATACGATGCCGGCGATGAAGGCTCCTAGCGAGACGTGCCAGAGTTCGATACGGTCGGCAAGGATCAGTAGGGCGAGGGTGAGATAGACGGCTGCGAGGATGATGTTGGCAATGGCTAGTATGGCGCGCCGGTTTGCACGGTCGGCGAATGCTCCGATGAATGCTCCGAGGACGAGCATGGGTGCCATGCGGAGGAATCCGACGAATCCGACTAGAAACGCGTCTTCGGTAAGGTCATAGACGAATACTCCAAGTGCGACGGTTTCGAGCCAGCGCATAGTGTTGGTCGAGACACCGATGCCCCAGAGTCGGGCATAGTCTCGGTCGAGGACTACTTTGAAGCGCGTCAGGGGGTTGCCGAAACCAGACCGCTGACGTCTGGACCGTCTGGGTGCTGCGCGCGGTTTCGTCGTCTCGCTCGACGCAGCGTTGCGAGCAAGCGAAGGGATTTTCAGTTCACGCCCCCGTCGTTGTTTGTGAATTGTGGGGGTGTGCCGCTCCAGTGTCCGAGTTGCTCGAATCTTGCCGTTTCGCTCCAGAATTGGAGGTTGGCGTGATGGCGGTTCAAACCGTCTTGTTCTTCGCCGGGTAGGGCGACGCCATTACGCAACAAGAGGCCGTTGACCATTGCGCGGTCGGCGTAGACGTAGCGTAGGAGTCGTCCGAAGTCATCGGTGTCAACCTCGTCTGCTTCTAAGAGCACCTCGCTGTTGCCGACGAGTTGTTGATGTGCCAGTATGCTGATGTCGTACCAGGCGCTTTCCAGTGGCAGCGGATCGACTCCGATGTATCGGACGGTGGCAAGTTCGCCGTCGATATCGACGATGATGGTGCGGACATCGACTACTTCGACTACTTGTGCGGGCACGTATTCGATACGTTCCGGTTCGTCAGATCCGAATGATCCGAGGAAGGGTCCGGCTAGGCCGGCAACTAGTCCGAGAACGATAAGGATTGAGATGGCGGCGATTCCGGCTTTGATCCACCATGGGCTAGCGGATTCGGATTCGGTGCTCCAACCGTCAACGGCGCGACGCTGAGGAGGTTCGTAGTCGTCGGTGTGGTTCTCGTCTTCGTCGATTTCGTAGTAGCGATATCGGAGATCGATCTCGTCGTCGTCATTGCGACGCGACTGGTCGTTTTCAGGGTCGTTGTCGGGCCCTTGTAACCTTGTGTTCATTGCTAGTCGCGCGTAGTGAAAACAGAGTGCGTTCTGGTTATTCGCAACTTTAATTTCTGAACCGTATCTAAGACATCGGTAAAATCGCAATATGACCACCATTGCAGAGCCAGCAGTCGTTCCGATCACTGCACCGACGACAGGCGAATTCAAGATTGAGCACGAGTTCACGCCGCAGGGCGATCAGCCGCACGCCATCGATAAGGTCGTCAATGGGATCGGCGATAAGAATCTCAAGCATCAGACGCTTCTCGGAGTAACGGGATCGGGTAAGACCTTCACGATGGCGAGTATCGTCGAGAAGGTGCAGCGTCCGACGCTGGTGATCGCTCACAACAAGACGCTGGCGGCGCAGTTGGCGACCGAGTTTCAGACGTATTTCCCGAACAACTCGGTGCAGTACTTCGTGTCGTACTACGACTACTACCAGCCGGAGGCGTACATCCCGCGTTCGGACACGTACATCGAGAAAGAGACGGACATCAACGAGGAGATCGATCGTTTAAGGCACGCGGCTACGCGGTCGTTGATGACGCGTCGTGACACGTTGATCGTGGCCAGCGTGTCGTGCATATACGGTCTGGGGTCACCGCAGGAGTACAACCAGATAACGCTGCGGCTTCGTGTGGGAGATGAACCGGGTTTGACTCGGGTGACGCGTCGGCTTGTGGGGATGTACTACGACCGCAACATGATGGATCTGCGACGTGGGACGTTCAGAGTACGGGGTGATTCGCTGGAGATCATGCCGGCGGATGAGGAGTTGGCGGTGCGGATCGAGTTTTTCGGCGACGAGATCGAGCGCATCACGATTATCGACCCACTGACCGGCGAGATTTTGAACGAGGCGGAAGAGTACGACATCTATCCAGGCAAACACTTCATCACTCCGGAGGAAGAGTTTGCCGATGCGTTGAAGGATATTCGGACGGAGCTCGAAGAGCAGCTGGAGTTGTTCCGCGGCGAAGGAAAGCTGTTGGAGGCAGAGCGGTTAGAGCAGCGGACGTTGTTCGATCTTGAGATGATGCACGAGACTGGGACTTGTCCGGGTATCGAAAACTATTCACGTCCGCTTGGTCGACGACCTGCTGGTTCGGCGCCTTGGACGCTTTTGGACTACTTCCCAGAGGATTTCTTGCTGTTCATCGACGAGTCGCACATGACGCTGTCACAGATTCGTGGGATGTATCATGGCGACTACGCGCGGAAGACGAACTTGGTCGAGTATGGTTTCAGGCTGCCGTCGGCGATCGACAATCGGCCACTGACATTTGAGGAGTTCGAGGATCGGGTCAATCAGGTCGTGTACGTGTCGGCTACGCCGGGTCCGTATGAGGGTGCGCACGAGGAGCAGCGAGTTGAACAGATCATTCGGCCTACGGGATTGATCGATCCTGAGATCGAGGTTTTGCCGACAGAGAACCAGATCGACGATCTGATCGAGCGCATTCGAGCGACTACGGCGAAGCAGCAGCGGGTCTTGGTTACGACATTGACGAAGCGGATGGCGGAGGATTTGGCAGACTATCTACGTGAGCTAGGGATACGGGTGCACTATCTGCATTCGGAGATCGATACGTTGGAGCGCACCGAGATATTGCGCGACTTGCGGTTAGGGGTGTACGACGTTGTAGTGGGTATCAATCTGCTCCGAGAAGGGTTGGATCTGCCGGAGGTGTCGTTAGTGGCGATCTTGGATGCGGACAAGGAAGGCTATCTGCGTTCCGGGACGTCGTTGATCCAGACGATTGGCAGGGCGGCGCGGCATATCGAGGGCAAGGTGGTGATGTATGCGGACAAGTACACGGACTCGATGACGTTTGCGATCTCGGAGACGGAGCGTCGTCGCAAGTTGCAGACGGAACATAACTTAGAGAACGAAATCACACCCTACAGCATCGTTAAAGATATTCGCGATATCAATGACCGGGTACGGCAGTTAGAGCCGACGGTTTTGGCCGATGAGGGCGAGCCATTCGGCGCTGAGATGGGTTTGCCGAAGGACGAGTTGACGCGGATCGTGAAGGATCTGGAGCGTCAGATGAAGCGTGCGGCGCGGGAGTTGGAGTTCGAGACGGCGGCGCAGCTTAGAGATCAGATTTCAGATTTGCGGAAGTTGCTGGCTGAAGTGGGGGATTGAGACGAATCAACGATAGAAGCTCGATCTTTGCTACCCATCGGCCAACCATATACTTAACGCAACAAATTCCAGCATCACGTACAGTTGCGAGGATCCCGTGTCCAGAATCAAATCCGGCATCTTCATCATGCCGTTTCACCCTCCGGAGAAGCCAATAGCACAGACCTACGACGAGGACATGGAGCTCGTGATCCGTGCCGATGAATTGGGGTTTGACGAGTTCTGGATCGGTGAGCATCACACGATGGCGTATGAGAACATGCCGATGCCGGAACTGTTTATATCCGCGGCGATGCGGGAGACATCCCAAATTCGGATGGGTCCGGCGCCGGTGTGTATTCAACTGCACCATCCTGTCCACGTGGCGACGCGATTGGCGATGTTGGACCATCTCTGCAAGGGTCGTTTGAATCTTTGTTTCGGTTTGGGAGGTGTGGCAACTGACTTGGAGATCCTAGGCATTCCGCGAGAAGATGCGCCGATGATGGTTGGGGAAGCGGTTCGGATGGTGATGGAACTTTGGGCATCGGAAGGGCCCGTGAATATCGAAGGAAAATACTGGAACATCTCTATGGAGGAGCATGTCGACGATGCGGTAGGGCTCGGCTATGTGCACAAGCCTTATCAGAAGCCGCATCCGCCGATTGCGATGCCAATTACGTCAATGAATTCGGGGACGGCGAAGGCCGCTGGACGGATGGGTTTTCAGCCGTTTGCCCATAGTTTGATCGCCAACAATGTGGTTGCGAACATTTGGGAGACTTACGCGACGGCGGCTGATGAGGCGGGCAATGAGCCGGATCGATCGGAGTTCAAGATTGCACGCGCGGTGTTTCTTGCCGACTCCAAGAAGGAGGCACAGAAGCTGGCTAGGAACAACTCCGTGGCTGGTGGTTTCCAATACATCTGCGATTTGATGGACCGATCAGGTCGCGACCGGGGTATGTTCAAGCGGGATCAAGACACGCCTGACAGCGAGGTCGATGTCGACTACTGGATGCGCGAACACATTATTGCTGGTGACCCCGATTACGCCCTGGAACGGATTCTCCAGATGACTGAGGAGACGGGCAAGTTTGGCACGCTGGTGATGATGGGCTACGACTGGGACGATAAGGATGCGTGGGTTAACAGCTTGGAGTTGTTTGCGAATGAGTTGATGCCTAAAGTCAATGTCGCCTTTGCGGATTAGGCAGGCTCGATGTCGGTTTGAGAGAAGTCATTGCCTTTGAATAGCAGGGGTTCGCCGGTGGTTTTGGCGAGTGCATAGGAAAAGCAATCGCCGAAGTTGAGACGGGCCGGGTGGTTTCCTTTGCCGAAACGACGCCATGCTACGCGGGCGGCTTCTGCTTGTTCTAGAGTCACCGGCACGATCTCGACATCGGTTTGAGCTATGAGTTCATCGAGTTCATAGCCGGCTCTTGGACCGCCCTTGTTTTCCATTACGATAGACAATTCCAAGTACGTCGCCGCCGACATGCGAGGCCGTGGTACTCCGGTCAGTTTATTGGCGAGATGATCTGCGTCTACTTCGCGGGCCAGTATGGCGACGACAGCGGACGAATCGACGATCACTTGGGGATCCCGTATTCGTCGTATAGGAGGTCGTCAATGTCTGCGGAAGTAAACCCTGGTTCAACCAACTTGGAGCATCGTTCAGCAATTGCTCGTATATCGCGGAGCAATGCCTCGCGACCGCGTTCACGTTTCAATTGATCACGACGTTGTCTAAGTGCAATTGTGATGGCCCCAGTCATGGTGTCGTCGGTCATCTGGGCGACTTCTCGAGCGAGGTCGCATGTTTCTTGGTTCTTGATGTTCAGAGCCATGGTTACGGTCAAGGTAGACTGATTACTATGGTTTCTACCCTACCATTGTTCATCAGCAACGCATAACAATCCGATGCAACATACAAGATCGTGAGCAGCCAGCATTGAACAGGATCTTCTGGTTCTATGAGAAACTAAATCGCATCCTCCGCTGAAGCAATCGCAGCAAGATCTTTGCGGCTGTAGGAGCCTAGCGAGCGGAAGTTGAACTCGGTGTAATTCTTAAGCCACTGCATGGAGATTTTGACGGCATCTTGATAGCGCTGAACCATCGACGCTGGGGCATTCGGGCCCAAGAGGCGGATGATGTCTTCACCTTCGTCTGTGATGATCGATTTAAGGAGCGCGAGGCTGTGGGTTGATCCGGTATCTTCGGCTTGGGCTTCGTGGATGACGCGTTGGGCCATCTGCGCGACCGATATACGAGCCGTGGCTAGGTCTTCCATCAGGGCGGGACGGCGTCCGGGTCTTCCAGCTAGACGGTCGATGCCCTTTGCGCCCCGTCCTCCGAGCCAGCCTTCGACGTATTCAATGAGAGTTCGGGCGTTTTGGCGAGTGCCTTCTTGGGTTACTGGTCCTTCAGGAGTCTCAATGTTGACTGCATAGTTGTCGGGGTTGGCCATGTCAGGCGACGGTTCCCAACCGCTGTTTCGGAGTTCTTTGAACGGATCCCCAGCCGATTTCATGTGGTAGATGTGCGCCACCCAACCGCGCAGGAAACCTTGCTCGGCCTCCCAAGTCTTATCTCCGCGGACGGTTGCAGCGGCTTCTTCGTTGACAGCTTGGTCGCGATGGGGCAGGGCGGTTGCCATTCCGCCGATCGGCACAGCATCGTGTTTCATGCAGACAGCGACGAGGCGGCGGAAGATGTTGGCGATGAACGGAGTTGTTGGGACGGCGACTCCGAAGCGGTCGGGCCAGAGGCTCGCACGGTCTGCCATGACGTACTCGAGAAGCGATGCCTTTAGATCCCAGCGAGCCGCGTTCAACCCGGCTGCGTAGGGACCGAGAGCATGAAGGCTTTCTTCCATCGTCCAGACCAAGGGGAGGGATTCGACTAGGAGGATGCCGCGAATAGTGGCGTCTTTGAGGCGGGGAACGCGGTTCTGGATCGAGGCGAAGAGGTCTCTATATAATGCAGCTTCTTCGGGTGACTCGGTTTTGGGCAGATAGAAGTAGATACCTTGCCCACGCTCGGTCTGTGCCTGTCCGGCATGGTAGAGCGTTAGGAGGGTGCCGAGTATGGTGGCTGAGACTGGTGCGCCGTCAATCAACATGTCAGGTTCGTCTAGATGCAGGCCGCGCTCGCGGTGCATGAAAAACGGTATCTCTCCGTCTTGAATGGAGTAGTGACGGTCGCGGGCTTCGTTATAGAAGGTGAGAGATCGGTCTACGGCACCTTTACGATTGCGGGCGGCGAGGAGTGTGTCAGCGAGCAAGTGGCTCGCCGAGTCTTCGTCGTCGTCGAGGTCGCCAGCTGCTCGTTCGCCTTCAGGGCCTGGATTGAGGGCGTTGATGAACATTGAGGTCATGTGCGCCGGACCCGAAATCTCGATGCCGGGGTTCCAGAGTTCGTCTGGCATGTCTGGCACCGACCATTCGGATGTTGTTGCTACGCTCGGAGCAAGGTGGCCGGGTTGGACGCCGCGGTGAACTGCCGCATCGATCATGTCCAACCGCGCCTCGCGTAAACCTGCGATTCGGCCGCCGAATTCATCTTGCAGAGATGCAGTTAGTCCTTTCACCTCATCAGTCAAGATGTCATCCCAATCGCCGTTGATGTTTACTTGCACCCTGTCTGCGTCGGCCATTTCGTCCTCAGTCGACTCGTAGGTCGAGATTCATGTTGATTCAAAGCGAATCAACATCTTATAACGTTCAGATTCACTATTCCGATGGCGGTCAATGCGCGTTGAGTTGAATCGAGTTCGCAACAAACGAAAACCGGCCCCGCGTCTGAAACGCGGGGCCGGTCATATTGCGCTTGCAGCAACAGCAGAGCAGGGCACTCCTTAGTTGAGGTGCTCCTTCATCTCCCAGACTGCCCGGCTGCGCTGGAGCGTCTTGAGCGCGGTTCGCTCGATTTGGCGGATACGCTCTCGGGTGAGATCCATACGAGATCCGATCTCTTCGAGCGTGTACTCTTTGCCGTCCTTCAATCCGAAGCGGAGGATCAGGACCTCGCGGTCTCGCTCTTCCAACTCGTTGAGGATGTTCGAGATGTCGTTGCTCAATAGTCGCTGAGCCGTCTCTTCTGGCGGGGCCAAAGCCTCGCGGTCAGGGAGGAGGTCGCCGAGTTCGTTATCGCCGTCTTCGCCGACTGGAGTTTCAAGCGACATCGGCTCTTGGCCGTTCTTGAGAACGTCGGTAACCTTCTCGACGGTCATCTCGACGCGTTCTGCGATCTCTTCGATCGTCGGCTTGCGGTCGTACTCCTGGGCAAGTTCTCGAGAGGCGCGGCGCACCTTGTTCAGCGCTTCGTACATGTGGACCGGAATACGGACCGTTCGAGACTGGTCAGCAATCGCGCGAGTCACGCCTTGTCGGATCCACCACGTGGCATAGGTGCTGAACTTGAAGCCCTTGCGGTAGTCGAACTTGTCAATCGCCCGCATCAAACCGATGTTGCCTTCTTGGATCAGGTCTTCAAAGGTCAAGCCGCGGTTGGTGTATTTCTTCGCCACGCTGACAACTAGGCGAAGGTTCGCCTTGCCGAGATGGTCGCGCGACTTGTCGCCGTCGTGCTTGATCGAAGAGAGATGTGATTCGAGGATGGAGTTTGCTTCCACCAAGTAGGACTCGTGCCAAGGTTCGATGCCATCTTCGACCGCCAAATCTTCGAGTTTCATCTCTGGTGGTAGAACGAGGCTGAGGTCGGGAGGCAACAGGCTCGAAAGGACGGCCAACTCTCGGACGAGGAGGCTGGCCTTGTCGAGGCGGCGCTTCGCACGCGCGTCCTTGGTGTTGAGCTTCTGAGCTTTCTTGCCTCGACCCTTCTGAGCGGTCTCGTCGAATACTCCGAAGCGCTCCATGAGATCGGTGTTCTCATAGATTTCAAGCGTGTCAGTCAAGTATCGGAGCAACAACTCGTAGGGCGGGAGCTTGCTCATGTCTTTGACTTGAGTGTCGCGCGCCGAGTTGATCATCGAGCGGTACTCGAAGTCGTTGAGCAACTGCTCGAGCGTTACTGGCTTCGGTTTGGCCATGTACGTTGCGATCTGGTCGGCGATTGGTGCAAGACGGCTGAGTCGGCGCAACACGATGGCAACAACGTCGGAAGCCTGGACCTTGGGAGGGTTGTCCGGAAGCTGGTCGCGGTTACGGGGGTACTCTTTGAAGCCGTATTGCATCTCGAGAGTGCCGCGGATGTCCCACTCGATGCGCTCGAGTCGGTTTGCAGATTCGACGCGCTGCGACAGCATCGCTTCGTCGGCCTTGCTCAGTAGCTGGACGTCGCCGATTTCGCGGAGATACATCCGCACGTTGTCGTCGGTAGAGGAATCGTCGGTTACCGCGGCGGCCGGATTGATCTCCGGACCTTCCTCGCGCGCGGCTTCCCATACTTCTAGTTCGGACGAAGCAGAAGTTACCCTCATCGCTGGTGCGCCTTCGTCGTCAGAAGACAGATCCGCGAATCGTAACTCGCCGCTGTCGCTCGGCGACATGACAGCGGAACCGGTCTCGCCGGTAGTCAACTCTGCTTCGTCTTCAGAAGCGTCGTCAATTTGAGTATTGGTAATGGTCACCAATTGGTGGATTCCTTTTCCTAGCTACTTTTTGGTCGATATCCGATTGATTTTTGATTTTCCGAGTCGATTTTCGTCTGATCACGTGTATTATTGCGAGACGATCCGTCAGGGTTGGGCGTAACGCGCCTCAGTTTTTCGGCTTGCGTCGGGACTAGCTGTCGGGTTCCCGATCAAAGTGTCGGATCAGCAAACCGCGGTGTTAGCCATACTTTGCCCATTTTCTAGGTTTGCAGGTACCCTCTTCTAGGTATTACGACGCGTGTTTCTGCAAAGTTTCGTTTCGTTTTCGGGCCATTCCGCGCGACGCGGGCGTAAAAATCTTGCAATCTCGTCAGGCGCGGAAGTTTTAAGTTTAGCACCATTCACAGAATCGTGTGAATTTGGAATCGCGTTCCTGGCGATCGGTGAAATTGATCCAACAAAAGGCGTAGAGGCACCTTATTTCAGTATGCAAAGATGCTTCCGCACAAACCGACTGAAACGTTATATCAAAATCAAATACGATAGTTTGCCGTTGCTACAAGTTCGCCTAGTGAAGAACTCAGTCCCAATTGATGACGAACTTGCCTGGTGCACCGGCTTCGAACTTTTCGTAGGCCGCCGGCACATCCTCGATCCCGCATCGTCCTGTTATCAGCGCACCTAACGGCACATTTCGCCGCGTCGTGAATCTTGCCGCTTCTTCAAGCCCGAAAGTGCTGAAAGTCCACGACCCAACTAGCGTCAAATGCCGATGGATGATGTCTGGACTTGGTTCAACGTGGAAATCGCCGCCTTCGCCCACGAAGCAGCAACGCCCGAATATCTTCGTAGATTGCACCGCGTCCAGACGAGTTTGATGGATTCCAATAGCCTCTAGGGTTGCATCTGCACCCTCACCATAGGTCAGATCGAGTATCTGTTCGACCGCGGTCCCATCGCTGTTATCTACTACCTCCGATGCGCCTGCCGACTTCGCCATCTCCAATCGTTCACCAGAGATATCGACCGATATCACACGCGCTCCCATCTCCGCGGCGAACATCACTCCCGCCAAGCCAACAGGCCCAGCACCGAATATCGCGATCGTGTCGAGTCCCGACAGTTGCAGCTTCTTTAGTCCGTGAAACGCTGTGCTGGCTCCGCAGGCGAGAAATGCGCCGACTTCGTAGCTCAACTCGTCGGGCAGCGTCAGGCATGTGTCGGCACGGGCGATCATGTAGTCGCCATGTCCGCCATGCCTGCCGTAGCCGTGCGTCAAACGCTCCATCCCGGTGCAAAGCTGTGACCAGCCTTCCCTGCACATCCGGCAGTTTCCACAGCCTTCATAGTGGTGCTGCAAGATGCGGTCCCCGACCTGTAGACCTTCGACCCCTTCACCTAAGACTGCCACTTCGCCGCATGGCTCGTGACCCGGTCGCACAGGATCGCGTTCAGCTTCTTCCTTTGGCATCGGCACACGGTACCGATGCAGATCGGATCCGCACATACCGGATGACCGCATCTTCAGCAGAACGTAACCGGGCCCGGGCTCTTCATCGGGGTAGTCGATGACTTCAGAGCGTTTGTCACCTAGAAACCTGATTCCGCGCATTGCTTCACCTCTGAGGTACGACGCCGTCGCAATCCTCAAAAACATTGACTTTGCATGTGTCGATGCGTGAAGTCTACCCTGCAAATTACAATCGGCACACGTTTGCAAATAGAATGCGTTGAAGTTGACGTAGCAGAACGGAGATAGCCGCCAAATGACAGCAACCACCACGCGCTTCAGTTACGAGGGATTGTTCTCGGACAGGTCGGAGGACACACCCATCAACACGGTCCCTCATGCGGAGTACGACTTCGCAGTCGCGTACCCGGCTCCTGAGACTTCGCCAATGGACGGCTTGATCGGGGCGTTGCAGACGGCGATGGATTCGCGAGGCGACGAGATTGCGCGTCACATGGCCTACTACCCGCAACCTGCCGGTTCGCCAGAGCTACGAGAATACGTGGCTTGGAAACTCGAATACGACCGCGGCTTCAAGGTCGACATTGACGACATCCTACTGACTGCCGGTTCCGGCGAATCTATCGGTCTGGCGATTCAGGCATTGACCAATCCTGGCGACACCGCGATCACTGAGCATTTTGTCTACAGCGGCACGCTCGGACAGTTACAGCGGTTCGGAAACACCGTTTACGGTGCCGAGACCGACGACGAAGGCTTGGTTCCAGAAGCCGTCGACGAGCTCATCAAAAAGCTGGATGCCAAGGGCAAGAAGCCAAAGATGATCTACACCATCGCGGAGCATCAGAACCCGATGGGTCCGACGTTGCCGGTCGAGCGCCGCGAAGCGTTGTTGGAGATTGCGCATCGCCATGGTGTGCCGATCCTCGAAGACGAGTGCTACGTTGACCTCCGTTTCGAAGGCGAGATGCAGCCCGCGTTCCGAACACTGGACGACTCAGGTATCGTCATTCACGTCGCTTCCTTCTCCAAGCTGTTGGCTCCGGGCCTGCGCATGGGTTACATCACGGCTGCGCCTGAGGTTTTGAGGCGTTCGATGAGCTGTAAAGTCGGTTCCGGTCCCAATCAGTTCGCGAGCTACGCGATCGAAGGCTTTTTGCGTAACAGCCTCGACGAGCACCGGGCGCGTTTCAACCCGCTGTTGAAACAGAAGCGGGATGCGATGGATCGGTCGCTGAGGGACCACTTCTCGGACATTGGCGCTACGTGGTCGAAACCGGAAGGTGGTTGCTACACGTGGTTGACGATGCCGGAAGGTGCCGATATTACATCGCCGCGCGATGAGATCTTCGCTGAAGGTGTCGGATACAACGGCGGAGTGGGGTTTGCGCCTAACGGGGATGGTCAGAATTGCGCCAGGTTGTGTTTCGCGTTTGAGACGCCGGAGAAGTGCTACGACGGCATCGAGAAGCTGGCAGGTCTGTTCAGTAAACGCGGTTTGATGTAAGAGACCAAACCTCTATGGCTTGTGGAAACCCTCAAGCAGAGCGACCTCGTCCGAGTTGCCGATGTACATTGGGGTGCGGTGATGCAGTTGATCTGGCTCGATATCGCGGATAGGGGTAGTGCTGTCGCTTGCCGCGCCGCCGGCTTCTTCGGCTACGAAGGCTAGTGGTGCGCATTCGAAGAGTAGGCGAAGTTTGCCGTCGGGACTGCTTTTGTCCCCCGGGTAGGCGTAGATGCCACCTTTCATCAGGTTGCGATGGAAGTCGGCGACTAGGGCACCGATGTAGCGTCCCGAATAGCCCTCAGACTTTACGTGTTCGACCCAGTTGAGGTCGGGGGCGTTCCATTTCCCGGAATTGCCTTCGTTTGCGGAGTAGACGTGTGACGAACCGTGCGAGCGGACGTTCTCGTTGGTCAAGAGGTAGTCGCCGAGTGATGGATCTAATGTGAAGAAATGGACGCCATCGCCTGATGTGTAACAGAAGATGGTGGATGAGCCGTAGAGGACGTATCCCGCTACGAGCATTTCATTGCCTGGTCTCAGGATGTCAGTATCCCCGGCTGGGCTTCCTTCGCTGAGTCGACGGTAGATGCCGAAGATGGTGCCGATTGGTGCAGCAACGTCGATGTTGCTGGAGCCGTCTACGGGGTCAAAGACGACGGCGTACTCGCCGGTGATTGCTGCATCGCCGCAGTCGATCATGCCCGCGTTCTCTTCGGAACTCATCGCACAGACCAAGCCAGTCGAGAGCAGCGCCTCGGCCACGACGTTGTCGCCGATGACGTCGAGCTTCTGCTGCTCGTCGCCCGTGACGTTTGCTGCGCCTACGGATCCGAAGAAGTCTCGCAACGCTGCCCGGTTGATTTCGGAGGAGATGAATTTACCCGCTGAGCCGATGGCGTTGAGGAGCACTGCCAGATCAGACGGATTGGCGAACTCTTCGTTCGAGTGGTCTGAAGCAAATTGGAAGAGATTCGGAGGTGTGACAGACATGGCTAGCAAATCCAGATTTTGTGCGGATCAACCGACGTTTCGTGCCTGCATTATATGTGGCGAGATGACCAGTTGAAGCGGTCTGCTTTTCAACCATTTAAGGAACATGCCGTATCATTGCCTACAACTTGACGAAGCACTGAATTGGAGGATTTTCGAGTATGGGCAACGAGCTTCACTCCATCGCCAAAGCAATGGTCGCGCGCGGCAAAGGCATTCTAGCCGCCGACGAATCTACTGGAACTATCGGGCGTCGTTTGGCGTCTATTAATGTCGCCAACGAAGAGCCGAATCGCAGGGCGTGGCGACAGCTTCTATTCACAACCGAAGGGTATGGCGAGTACATCAGCGGGGTGATTCTGTACGACGAGACGCTACGCCAGTCTTCGGATGCTGAAATTCCGTTCGTGGAACTTTTGCAAAACGAAGGCGTCATTCCGGGCATCAAGGTTGATAAGTCGACAAACCCGCTGGCTGGTGCGCAGGGAGAGTTGACGACAGACGGGTTGGATGGCCTTCGCGACCGTTTGAACGAGTACTACGAACTCGGTGCGCGCTTCACGAAGTGGCGAGCCGTCATCACGATTGGTGATCACATTCCCTCCGACTACTGCATCAATGTCAACGCTCACGCCCTTGGTAGATTTGCGGCATTGTCACAGGAGGCGGGGTTGGTGCCGATCGTCGAGCCAGAGGTTTTGATGGATGGTGACCACTCGATCGAGATGTGTGAGTGGGTAACCGAGAAGACGTTGAATCGAACGTTTGAGGAGTTGAAGACCCAGCGTATCGACCTTGAAGGGATGGTTTTGAAGCCGAATATGGTTTTGAGTGGGACGGATGCGGAGGATCGTGCCGATGCTGAGGAGGTGGCACAAGCGACGGTCGGGTGTTTCAAGCGGACCATACCCGCGGCGGTGCCTGGCATCGCATTCCTATCAGGAGGGCAGGGCGACGAAGAGGCGACTGTCAACCTAGACGCCATCAATAAATTGGCACAATCGGAAGGTGCTCCTTGGGAGCTAACATTCTCGTATGGGCGAGGGTTGCAAGCCACACCTCTTAGCACATGGGGCGGCAATCCCGAAAACGTGCCAGCCGCGCAGAAGGCATTCATCGAACGCTCGATCGCAACCGCAGCGGCGCGCGAAGGCGAGTACGTCTAGTCGTGCGAGATGAAATCTCCCGCCTCGTGGCGGAGCGTTCGGACGAGATCATTGCAACTCGTCGATATCTGCACGCTCGCCCCGAAACTGGCTTTCAAGAAACTGAAACCGCAGCCTATATCGCCGATCGCCTAAGCAAGTCCGGACTCGAAGTCCATGAAGGGCTCGGTAAAACGGGAATCGTAGCCAAGCTTGAGGGTGGAAGACCCGGTAGGACGTTGGCAATACGAGCGGATATAGACGCATTACCAATCGAAGAGTTGACCGGACTGGAGTTCGCATCGACGAACGGCAACATGCACGCCTGCGGTCACGACGGTCATATCACGATGGCGCTGACTGCCGCTGAGATACTGGCCGCAAACCGAGATCGCATCGCCGGCAACGTCTCGTTCATCTTCCAGCCGTCGGAGGAGATTGCCCAAGGTGCCTTGGCGATGATCGCGGATGGCGCTATGGAGATTGCGAACGCAGATGTTGTGATCGGCACGCACCTATGGAACCAGATGCCGATGGGGTACGTCGGCGTCAATCAATCGACCGTGTTCGCCGCCGCCGACATGTTCAAGATGACTGTGCGAGGGCATGGTGGTCATGGCGCAATGCCACATCTAACCGTCGATCCCGTCGTTGCCGCCGCCAATATCATCAATGCATGTCAGACCGTAGTTGCTAGGGAGATTTCTCCCCAAGCTATGGGAGTTGTGACATTTGGCAGTGTGCATGGGGGATCGGCTGGCAATGTCATCGCCGATGAGATCGAGATACTCGGCACCATCCGCGCCTACACGCCTGAAAACCACCAGATCATTTCGGAAGCGGTGCCGCGCATCGCGGCGAACGTCGCAGCTGGACTCCGGTGCGAAGCTAAGTTCGAACGACTAGCCGGGACGCCAGCCGTCATCAACAATCCCGACGTGGCGAGTTGGGTGTCAGGGCTGGCAATGCAGACGATCGGGGAGGATTCAGTGGGCGAGTACGAACCGATATCAGTAGGTGACGATATGGCCGAGTTCATGAACCGGGTTCCGGGCACCTACTTCATCCTAGGTGCTTCGAAAGAGGGGACTGAAGGGCATCACAACGCCAAGTTTGACTATGATGAGGCGTGTTTGCCTATCGGGACGGAGATATTTGTGCGGGCGGCGTTGGATATCGAGGAGATGCCGTAAAGGGACACTCGACCAAATGTTGGTATGACACTTGCCCCTATTTCCAGTGCCTCCGTCCGATCCCCAATAGATTCCGGCTTTCGCCGAAATGACTAAAGACGCCGAATCAATAAACCGGTGCCGCTCCGCCGTCGACGTTGACTGCTGCGCCTGAGACGTAGCTCGCTGCCGGTGAGCACAGGAACGCGATCACGTCGCCTGCTTCTTGGGCCTCTCCGATGCGGCCAAGAGGGACGCCTGGACCAAAGGTCGCCCAGTGGTCTTCAAGGGTGTAGGACGGGTCTTTCGCGTTTGCAGCTTCCCAACGGATTCGGTGTTGCCGACTCTTCAGAACTCCAACGCAGACTGTGTTCACGCGGATGCCGTACTCGCCGAACTCTTTCGACCATGCTTTCGTGAGCGATATACCGGCGGCGCGAGAGAGCGAGGTGGGTTGGCTTGATCCCGCGGCAGCCTTACCTCCCGGCGTCGTCGTGTTGCAGATGGCGCCGCTGTCGGACTGCTTGAGATAGGGCAGAGCGTAGCGGGTCATATAGATCGCGCCTTTGACCTTGAGTGAGAAGTCGATGTCCAGCTGCTCGTTCGTCATGTCCTCGAAGCTTGATGCTGAGGATGTTCCGGCGTTGTTGACCAATATGTCGATGCCGCCCAATTGTTCCGCTGCCGACTCCACTGCGTTCTTAACTGCATCCTCGTCGGAGACATCGGCAGGTGCTGCGATGACAGTGCTGCCGGTCTCGCCACTAATATCAGCGGCTACAGCCTCGAGATCGGACCGAGTCCTCGAAACCAATGCGACACTTGCTCCTTCAGCCGCCATCCGGTATGCAGCAGCTTTTCCGATTCCATCGCTCGCACCGGTTACTATCGCGGCCTTCCCGCTTAGTCCAAGATCCATATCGCCAGCTTCCTTTCTTGATACCGAATCGCATCGATCCGTTCCGAAGTCGAGTTCTTTAGGCTAAATTGCAATTGACGATTTTCTACGCTCAATAGACTGGTGCGGATCCACCGTCTATATTGATCGCCGTACCGGAAACATAGCTCGCGGCTGGGGAGCAGAGAAACGCGATCACATCGCCAGCTTCTTCAGATTCACCGACGCGGCCGAGCGGTATGCCAGGTCCGTAAGACGCCCAGTGGTCTTCCAACGTGTACGACGGGTCTTTTGCGGCCGCCACTTCCCAATGTCGGCGATTCTGTCGGCTCTTGATAGAGCCGATGCAGACCGTATTGACACGTATGCCGTGCTCGCCGAACTCCTTGGACCACGCCTTAGTTAGCGAGATACCAGCGGCTCGGGAAAGAGAGGTCGGCTGCGCGCCACCAGGCGCGGCTTTACCGGCTGCTGTGGTTATGTTGCAGATGGCGCCGCAATCGGATTGTTTGAGATAGGGCAGCGCGTAGCGCGTCATGAATATGGCGCCTTTTACCTTGACCCCGAAATCGGAGTCGACAAGCTTATTGGTCATGTCTTCAAAGCGATTGGCGTTACCTTGTCCCGCGTTGTTGACCAGAATATCGATGCCACCAAGATTCTCGGCGGCTTCGTTGACCGCGCTTTTGACGGCTTCTTCATCTGACACATCAGCCGAAACAGGTATTACCTTGCTGCCCGTGGCGCTACTGATTTCCGCCGCGACCGCCTGCAGGTCAGACATGGTGCGCGCGAGGATGGCTACGCTTGCGCCCTCTATCGCAAAGCGCATAGCGGCAGCTTTGCCGATGCCATCGCTGGCTCCGGTCACTAAGGCGACCTTTCCAGATAGTCCTAAGTCCATAAAGGCACGTTCCTTTCAGGTTTTTCTGTGATTACAATTGGCACGTTGTCTCATTTTCATTTGCCGAAGTAGCCGTTATACATTATCGTGAATTCTCAGTGAGACAACTGTCCAGAGGCGGCGAACCTTGACAACCACCCAGTCTGAAAACGGGAAACCTTCGGACCCGAACTACTTGGCGACGCGGTCGCGGTCAGTGCCGCGCCGCTTGATCCTTGGTCCTGGTCCGAGTTCAGCTAGTCCACGCGTTCTGCGAGCGATGTCACAACCGATAATCGGTTACCTCGATCCCGCATACTTCGAAATACTCGCCGATGTCCAATCGATGTTGGCGAAAGTATTCATCACCAATCAGACGACGATGACGGTCGCTGGAGCGGGTTCCGCAGGAATGGAAGCCGGTTTGTCGAGCCTGCTGGAACGTGACGACAAGGCCATCATCTGTGTCAATGGATTCTTCTGTGAACGGCAGATTCTCATGTGTGAGCGTCTTGGCGTAGAAGTGGTTCGTGTCGAAGCGCCGTACGGTAAAACGGTCGATCCGCAACTATTGCAAGACGCGTTGAAGGCCAATCCTGACACCAAACTGGTGTCAGCTATCCATGCGGAGACTTCGGCAGGTGTACTTCAGGACATCGGTATCCTCTCTGGTCTCGCTCACGACTATGACGCGCTCTTCATGACCGACGTCGTCACTTCGTTGGCAGGCACGCCATTCGAGTTCGACGCATGGGAGATCGACTATGCGTACGGCGGTTCGCAGAAATGCTTCGCCGCTCCTCCAGGGATAAGTCCCGTGGCGATTTCGGACCGGGCTTTAGAGCACATTCGCAACCGCAAGACACTACCAAGTTCGTGGTACTTGGATCTGAACCTCATCGCCGATTATTGGGGTCCCGATCATGTTCACCATCACACCAGCCCAGTCAGCATGATCTATGGACTCCGCGAGGCTTTGGTGCTGGTGCATGAAGAAGGACTTGAAACTCGGTGGATGCGACACGAGAAGGTTGCTCAGGCTCTACGTGCAGGATTGGAAGCTTTGCATCTGGATTCCCCGGTATCGCCTGAGCATCAATTGAATCAACTAACTGTCGTCTCGCTTCCAGAAGGCGTAGATGATGGCGAGTTGCGATCGGCGCTGCTGAACGAGTATTCGATCGAGGTCGGACGTGGACTGGGGCAGTTCGCGGGCAAGGTGATCCGAGTCGGTTTGATGGGTGAATCTTGCGTGCCAGCAAATGTGTTTGCACTACTCAGCGCGCTGGAGCGCATCTTGCCACGATTGGGTTACGAGGTCCCTCGTGGTGAAGCGGTGGCGGCGGCTTCGCAAACGCTTGCGGAAGACCCGTCGCCGGTTGCGGTGATCTAGCTGTAATCCCCGCCCGTGCGGTACGCTTCGTCCAGCAGATCGACGACGTACTTTACCTTGACATCGGCTTCGGCGCGTCCTAGTGCATTAGTCAGTTGCAACGCGCATCCTGGATTGCCGGTCGCCATGTAGCTCGCACCGCTCGCGACAATGTTCCGAGCCTTGCGATCGCCCAACCTCATCGACATATCGCGTTGCGTGATTGAGTAAGTGCCTGCTGAGCCGCAGCAAACCGTCGGTTCGGCCATGTCAACCAGTTCGACTCCCGGGATAGACTTCAGAATCTCCCGCGGTGGGGCGCTGATGCGTTGTGTTGACAACAAGTGACACGGGTCTTGGAAGACGACCTTGGCATTGATCCGGCCACTAGGCGGACTCCATCCGTACTCGGCTAGCAGTTCGTGGATGTCCCGCGTCTTGCTCGCTAACTCCTCAGCCATATGATCGCCATCAAGCAACTCACCGTATTCCTTCATCGTCGAGCCACAGCCGGCTGAGGATGAAACCACTGCGTCCGGGTTCATCGAAAGCAGGGCAGATGTGTTATTCACCGCCATCTCTCTTGCAGTAGCCCGTTCCCCGGCGTACATGTTCAATGAACCACAGCATCCCTGTTCCGCTGGCGGGTGAACCTCGAACCCGTTGTGCACCAGCACCCGGAGAGTAGCGTTCATCGTGTCGGCATGCATCATCGACATCACGCAGCCGCCGAGTAGGGAGACTCTTGCCTTGATCCGTCCCTTGGGTTTCACAACCCTACCATCCGCTTCAAAGAAATTGGTGCCCATCGTTGGCAACGACTCGTCGAGATAGGTATAGCGCTTCGGCAATACATTCATCACGCCGATCTTTTTGGTGATATCGCGAGCGCCTGACCGCTGGTAAAAGCGGGTCATTTTGCCGAAAGTCCGCATCAGCTTCGGTCTTGGCAATAGGCGGTTGAAACCCACTTCGCGAGCGAACCGCTCGCGTAACGGACGTTTGACGCGTGACTTCATCTCCGCACGAGTCGCCATCATGATCCGTCCGTAGGGTACGCCCGATGGGCAAGCGACCTCGCAGGCCCGACACTGAAGACACAGATCCCAGTGACGCGTAACTGTTGGCGTCATCTCGACGCGTCCCTCGTTCACCGCTTTCATCAGCGTCAATCGACCGCGTGGCGACTCGGCCTCGAGCCCAGTCTCCAAATACGTCGGGCAGGCATTCAGGCAGAAACCGCACTGCACACATTTGTAGAGATCGTCTTCCGAGGGAGCATCATCGGTGATGAAGCCGCGTTCAGACGGTTTGGGCATCGATTTCAATCTGCGTATCCTGTGTTCAAATCCTGAAGGCGAACCTGCCCGGGTTCAATGTGCGGTTCGGATCGAACTGTTCCTTCATTCTCTCCATGATCTTGGCCGAAGATGGGTCAATGCCGAAGACGTCGATGCCCTCCTTGACCGCCGCGGGGCATCGATCAATCGTGACGAAACCGTTTGCGTCGCGAATCATTTGTTTGGCTCCCTCGACAAACTTCACTGCTGATTGATCGTCGATCTCCTCAACATTGAATTGCAAAGAACCATATCCAACGTCAAAAGTCGACGATGTCTGCGACGCTTCGCTTCGTCCGAGCAATCTCTCCAACCTGCCCATCAAATCGAGGCACGTCGTCGGTTTTGCTGCCAGCCTTAAACTGACCGCCGCCGCATCTCCTGTCTCACTTGCATACGACCAAATATCGGCCTCATGCGCTCCTGACAACACCTCATACCCCGTAGCCGGGACCGTACCAGCGAGTCCAGTGAGCTCGTCAACCTGACGCCTCAACGCGGCTTTCGAACCTGCAACCTGAATCAGCATCAGATAACCCGGGTCACCGGGCGTTACGTCCAAATCCATGTGTCGGTCAGCCGCCAACTCTCTGATCGCTCCAATCGCCCGAGACCCGGAAAACAATTGCGCAGCCTCGACCGTAACGTTGGTTTGATCGACATCGAGCGCGGCGTTCGCCGCCGAACCCAGCCGGTCGAACCACATGGCAATCGTCTGGGTATTTTCGGGAATGGGGACTAACTTTAACGCCACACTGACGATCACTCCAAGCGTGCCGAACGCTCCCGTGTGCAATCGGTGAAGATCGTAGCCCTGAACATTTTTAACCACGCGACCACCGGTTTTAGTCGGAGTACCGTCCGCAAGCGTGACCGACATCCCGATCACCCAGTCTCGTATGCCACCAAATCGTGGAGCCAATCTACTCGGAGCGTTCGATGCCACCGAACCACCTATCGTTGCTTCGCTAGGATGAGGTACCTCGAACGGCAGCCTCTGATGAGATTCCGCCAACAACGATGACAGATCAGAGACCTTGGCACCAGCATCGCAGACTACAGTCATATCGCCCGCTACGTGCTCGATTTCAGATGACAGACTCGTGAGGTCCAGGGCAACATCATAACCCTTGGGCGTGTTGCCGATTCCCATCCGCGTCCCGCCTCCCCAAGGAACAACCGTCTTGCCTTGACGGCAAAGATCCGAAAGATAGGATGCCACGTCCGACTTTGTTGTCGGGCTGATGACCTCACTGGGCATCAATCCGTCGACTCGGTAATCGGGCAATTGGGTTCTACTCCTGCAACGAGTAGTTGAATTGCCAGCTTATTCCGAACTTGTCGGTGCACGATCCGTGGTATGCGCCCCAGAACTGCTTTTCCAACGGTGTAATTACGTTTCCACCGTCAGCCAGTTTGGCAAACTGTTCTTCCGTCTCGTCAACGCTTGTGGGTTCGACCGAGATCGAGAAATTGTCGCCGACTACTGGCGGTGGCCTAAAAGATGCCGGAACGTCGCTTCCCATTAAGAACCCGGAGCCGAGCGGAAAAGAGATGTGCATTATGTTGTCCAACTCTTCCTCAGTCACATCCATATCGCCCGGGCCTTCCCGAAAAGTAGTGACAAACGCGAAATCGCCGCCAAATACTGACCGGTAGAACTCGAAGACCTCACGGCAGTTGCCGTTGAAGAAGAGATAGATGTTCATGTCTTACGCTCCCTAGATCGAGATATTAGCGTGGCAATCTTGATTGCGACTTCTAGTGCTCCGTGTTGAGTTGCCAGCTTATGCCGAACTTGTCGATACAAGACCCGAAATACGCGCCCCAGAACTGGTCTTCCATCGGCATAGTTACGGTTCCACCATCGGACAGCTTGGCGAACAGTTCATCTGCGGCTTCTTTGCTCTCCGGTTGGTACGAGATGGAGAAATTGCTACCTTGTACTGGTGGTGGGGCAAACTGCTCCGGAACGTCGGAACCCATCAGCACTGACGATCCGATCGGATACGACACATGCATCACCTGGTCCAAGACGTCTTCGGGCAATGGCATGCCTTCTGGGCCTTCTCTGAACGTGTTGAACAACTCGAACTCGCCACCGAATATCGAGCGATAGAACTCGAAAGCCTCTCGGCAGTTACCGTTGAAGTGAAGATAGATAGTTAGGCTCATTTGGTCCTCCGCGGTGTTCTAGCGCTTAGCGCTGATCTGATCCTGATTGTAAGTACTCGTGACTTCGGAGTATGTTGTCCTGACGGCTTCGCTCCCCGCGGTCGCTTCATCGAGGGCCTCTTGCGGGACATCCTCGTGCCACGCCTCCAGATTCGAGCGAATGTGCTCGACCGTGTGTGCGCCCATAATGCAGACCGTAACTGCCGGGTTGCTGATGACCCAGCGCGAGGTCAAAGCGTTCATCGAAACCCCGTATTTCTTTGCGATGGCAACGATCTTCTCGACGACATCGAAATTGGCTTGAGACCAGTACGTGTTCCGGAAAGATTGATAGTGCCGGAAATCGGGCGAGAATCGACTGCCCGGTTCTGCTTTGAAGTGGAGGTCTTGTCCAAGCAGTAGACCTCCGGCCCTAGGGGAAAACGCCATGACACCGAAACCGTACTCTTTGCTGACCGGGAACAGTTCGCGCTCGGGGTCTCTAGCCAAGAGACTGTACCGAGTTTGCAGACAATCGAAACGACGGGCTCCTAACTTTTCCGCTTGCCACAATGCCTCCACGAGTTGAAAAGCAGCGAAGTTGCATACACCGATGTAACGCGCCTTTCCGGCTTGGATGATGTCGCTGTACGCAAGCACGAATTCGTCGATGGGTACGTCAAGTGGGAAGTCGTGGATCTGGTAGAGGTCGATGTAATCCGTGTTTAGACGTCGCAGCGAATCGTCGATCGCCTGCATCGCGTACTTGCGACTGACCTGACGATCGTTCGGGCCGAGGCCTATACGGCCGTTGCCTTTCGACGCCAAAATAACGTCGTATCGCCGTCCCTGCATGAACTTGCCGACGTACGTCTCCGAGCGACCTTCCTCATAGACGTTGGCGGTGTCGATGAAGTTCACGCCACCATCGAACGCAGCAGCCATGACGCGCAACGATTCGGCTTCGTCCATCTGCCCGCCGAAGTTGTCGCCACCCATGCAGTATTCGGAGACTTTGAGGCCGGTTCTTCCTAGTCTGACGTAGTTCATCAGTTTTCTTTTCGACCCTTTGGAACAGACCTTCACATTCCGCCGAGCTTGCGTCAAAGTCTAAACCTGTGCGAACGTCGTTCTAACGGCTTCGCTCGCTGCCGATGCCTCATCCAACGCCTCTTGCGGTACATCTTCCTCCCAAGCCACCAGATTAGACCTCAACTGCTCTTCGGTCCGTGCACCAACAATGCACGAGGTTACGACCGGGTTACTAATGACCCAACGCAACGCTAACGCGTTCGCTGAAACTCCGTAACGTTCACCGATAGCGATGATCTTCTCCATCGTGTCGAACATCGGATCCGACCAGTAAGTGTCGCGATACCATTGCGATGCCCGGAAATCGTCGGAGAAGCGCCCACCCGATTCGGCCTGGTAGTTTCGATGCTTGCCCAATAGGAAGCCGCCAGCTTGAGGCGAATAGGGGATCACACCAACTCCAAATTCAGCACACACCGGGAACAGCTCTCGCTCCGGATCCCGCATCAACAGGTTGTACTTGGGCTGAACACAGTCAAAGCGACGTGCGCCGAGTCTATCCGCCTCCCACAACGCCTCGACGAGTTGGTATCCTGCGAAATTCGATACGCCGATGTAACGTGCCTTTCCAGACACGACAACATCGCTGTAGGCTTGCACAAACTCGTCGACAGGCACTCCAACCGGAAACGAGTGAATCTGATACAGGTCAACATAGTCAGTATTCAACCGTCGCAACGACTCGTCAATCGCCTGCATCACATACTTGCGACTGACGTACTGATCGTTAGGACCGTCACCTATTCGACTGTTGCCCTTCGTCGCAACGATCGCATCGTATCGGTGTCCTTGAATGAATTTTCCAACGATCGGCTCTGAACGTCCGTCCATGTAGGAGTTAGCTGTGTCGATGAAGTTAACTCCGTTATCAAAGGCTGCGCCCATGATACGCAACGCTTCAGCCTCGTCGGTCTGCCCACCGAAGTTATCCGCACCAATGCAGTACTCTGACACTTTCATGCCAGTTCTTCCTAGTCTGACGTAGTTCATGCGGTTTCTCCGTAGATGCACATCGGGCTGTTCCAATAATCAGAAGGTTCTTTCAACTTCCCAGTTTGGTTTATGTATTCTGCCAAGTCGTCGAGAAGCAACGATTTGTAACCACTTTTGACGTGCTGGACGTTCCATAACCCTGATTTTTTGACTTCGGTTTTGGCCGAGTGCTTACCTAACCAATCCTCACTTGGTTGATCCCCGTCACTGCTGCGCCAATTGCTCAACAATGCGATGGCGTTTCGTTCCAACCAGGTTCGTCGCTGGTGGCTGCCTTTGCCGTCAACGTTCAACCACAAAAATGGCATCCGACCGATGTGACTGCTGACGCATCGGGTGTGGTTGTGCTCATTTTGTGGGCCACGGATTTCGGCCCTTATCCTCAGCGCTCGACTGACGTGATTGCGGAAAACTGACCTGCCACCGTCCTGCTTGTGTTCGTAAAGTCGGTGCCAAAGTCGACTTTTTGATTTAGCAGTCACGGCATGCGTTCCAACTCGAACTACCCGCAGTTCATTGGGTGAGTGTGAACGGGTTTCGCCCTCCTCGAAAAAGAAATAGATGCCACGTTCCGGCCAATCGAGGTTCCAGTGGCAGTCTTTCAGCATGCGTTTGCCGCCAACGCGTTCCTCGAGCTCCTTCAGCAACTCGTAAAAGCATTCAACGTGCTTGGATCGATCAGATGCCAAAGGTTCACGCTCTTACTGCCGCGACAAACGGCTGTCCCGCGTTCGGAGGGTAGTTCATCGGCGCATTTGCGGCGAACTCGTCGGCAATGGAGCGCACCTCCGACATCGCCTCATCTGATGCAGTTTCGCTCCACGCATCCAGAGTGTCGTCCAACTGGTCGATCCGACGAGCACCGAATATCGGTGAGGTTACGCCGTCATGCTCTGACACCCACTGCAACGCCAACCTGATCATCGGCTCGCCATGTCTATCCGACACCGACTTTAGCTTCACAATCGTCTCGTGTCTAGCATCATCGCCATATCGACCTGCCAAACTGCGACCACGTTCGTCATCGCGGGGACCCTCGTACGAATCGAGGTATTTACCCGTCAATACACCGCTCGCCATGGGACTATAGGGCACAACCGCGACACCGTGTTTGCGCGCCAGCGGAATCATCTCGACCGCCAAGCCCGGCTGCAGAATGTTGAATACGCTCTGGATCGCCTCAACCCGATACAGATTGCGGACATCCGATGTCCAGAGTGCGGACGCGAGCATCCAAGCCGGGAAGTTCGATACCCCGGCATAGACCACCTTGCCTTGGTGAATCAGGTCGTCAACCGCCCGCAACGTCTCTTCAATCGGTGTTTCCGCGTCCCATTTATGACAGTAGAGCAAATCTATACGGTCCGTCTTCAGCCGCTTCAACGAAGCCTCAACCGTCCTTACGATGTGGTACCTCGATGCACCGGTATCGTTTACCCCATCGCCTACCTGTGACGTGTACTTGGTTGCCAATACAACCTGGTCTCGCCAACTGGTCGAGCGGAAAAAGTTTCCGATCACTCGCTCCGAGTCACCGGTCGAGTACGAATCAGACGTGTCAAGGAAGTTGATCCCGGCATCGAACGCCTTCGCCATGATGCGATGCGAAGTCGCATCATCGCAACGCGATGGATTGCCGAAGTTAGCCGAACCCAAGCAAAGGTTCGAAACCTTAACGCCCGTCCGTCCCAGTTTTACGTATTCAATAGGAATGTCGTCACCTCGGAAGTCAGGTTGCTAGTTTCTCAGATGTTAACGGCTGATTCTTTCACCGGGATCAACGCTCAACATCCACCCAGCGCTTCTCTTTCCAAGAACGGTGCGCTGCATCGACGATCCTGGCTGCTTCTAAACCTGCTTTGAAGCCAGTGTCGATCAGTGATTGGTCATCGGCCAATGCTCCAGCCACGAACTGCTCGTAGGGCATCGGATAAGACGGACCCGGATCAATGTCGTTCAACGGCAAGTTCTCGCCTGATGAACCGATGAGGCCGAATAGGCCGTTCAAAGCTATCCGACCGGTAGAACCTGCCACATCGACAAAAATGCCTCGTCTTCGCATCTCGCCGCGTTGGACGAAGCTGGTGTGTATGACGGCGTAGGCTCCGTTGACGTATTCAAGCAGGAATGCGGATGAGTCGGGGACATTTACATCGAAACCATCGGGCGCGTCGATAAACTGCCTGCGCGTCTCCGCCGTATTCAAGACCGCCGAAACCCGAGCGACTTCCCCGTTGAGTAGGCGCACCATATCGAAAACGTGTATCAATTCATAGACAGTGCCGCCACCATGCTCTGGCATGAATCGCCATGAGCCCACATCGGGACGGACATCTCGCTGCATCGACATGCCCCATCGGATGTTGACGTGGTAGACATCTCCAACGTAACCATCAGCGATGTACCGGCTCATCCGACCAACTGGTGTCCGGCCACGCTGGTTGAAGTTAACCGCATGGATCACGCCCGCGTTCTCTGCTGCATCCAACATCTCCTGACAGTCACTTGCAGTTAGTGCCAGCGGCTTCTCGCAAAGCACAGGCCGACCACTTGCGATGGCTTCCAAAGCGTAAAACTTGTGAGAATCGGTCGGTGTAATGATGTCGATGGCGTCAATATCGGGATCATCGAGCATTGGGCGATGATCCGTGAATCCCTTCTCCACGCCGAAACGTTCTTGCATCTCCCGCAACGGCTCTTCTGAACGCCGCATGAACGCGACGACCTCCGCCTCTGGGACGTTTGAGAACGCTTCCATGTGGTCCGCGGCGAATCCGCCTGCACCGATGATTCCGATCCTCAGTTTTCGAGACGCCATAATCTCTCCTTCTCGTTTGGCAAATTAAACGTTCGCAGAGTTGCAAGGCGACAAGGCAGCGTCAACGCGCCTGTTGCTCTCAAACCGCCTGCAATCCACCCGGCCCGGTAGCCCTGAACGCTTCTTCCGATATCCCATACGCACTCCCATGTACCGCGCCACCGGGGAACACCTTCCCTGGATTGAACCTCTCTCCAGCCCCAAAAGCAGGGCGTAGCTTCGCCATCGCAGCAAGATCGTCTTCGGTGAAGACCAACGGCATATACGCCTGCTTCTCGATACCGATGCCATGCTCGCCGCTCAAAGCACCTCCTGCCTCGATACATGCCGCCAATATCCGCTCGCCACACTCGATGACGCGCCTCACCTGCGCCTTATCTCGTCCGTCGAACAGGATGCATGGATGCAAATTCCCATCGCCAGCGTGAAACACATTACCGATAGTCAGTCCCAACTCCTCGCCAATCTCTCGCACTTGCCGCATGATGTCTCGGAGCTTAGTCCGTGGCACAACACCATCGACCAGATAATAGTTCGGCGCAATCGTTCCAAACGCACCGATCGCTCCCTTGCGAGTAGCCCACAACTCCGCACGTTTTGCATCGTCCTCCGCCTCACGTATCTCTGAAGAATGATTTGCGCGGCATATCTCACGCACCCTCCGTCCTTGTTCATCGACCGTCTCGCGTAACCCGTCAAGTTCAACGATTAGTACTGCCTCAGCATCGTCGGGATAGCCCGGATGGTAAACCGGTTCGCAAGCTTGAATTGTCACTCGGTCCATCATCTCGATTGCTGAAGGCACCATCCCCGCTCCGATGATGTCTGATACCGACTGCGAAGCATCGTCCAAAGAGCGGAACGCTGCCAACATTGTCAGCACGGCTTCGGGCTTGCGCATCAAACGAACCGCGACCTTCGTAACGATCCCCAAGGTTCCCTCGGATCCGATGAACGCGCCTCTCAAGTCATATCCGAACGTATCTCTTGAAGTTCCGCCTATCCAAACCTTCTCTCCATCAGCCAGCACAACCTCGATGCCCAACACATGGTTAGTGGTGACTCCCAAAGCCAGACAGTGCGGACCACCAGCGTTCTCCGCAACATTGCCGCCAATCGTGCAGGCACGTTGCGAAGAAGGATCCGGAGCGTAATACAGACCGTACTGGGCAACCGCTTCGGAAAGTTCGATGTTGACAAGACCGGGTTCCACGATCGCCACGCGATTCTCGACATCGACCTCAAGTACCCGGTTTAACCGAGTAACTGGCAACACAACCGAATCGTGCAGCGGAACCGCGCCTCCACTCAATCCAGTGCCCGCACCTCTCGGCACGATATTCGCATCGTGCTCATAGGCTGCCTTCACACACTCCGCCAACTCGTCTGCGTTACCCGGCAGCACCACCGCGCCAGGTGGAGATCGATCTATCGAGCCGTCGTACTCATACAGCAACAAGTCATCTGAACCCCAGATGACGTACTCTTCACCGACGATTCCACGCAGGCGTTGTATCAGTGTTTCGTTAATCATCTGGTCGGAGAGGGCGTACGTGCTCTAGGTATTTTCGCTCATGAATTGCTCAGCGCTGTTCAGCAGCAACTCGTGGATCCAGACTGAACCCATAATGTCGCCGCTCATGTGACGGCCTTTGCTGCGGATGTAGTCGGACAACTCATCAGCCGCTTTTACGACATCCGGATGCTCCGGTTCGCCGGGATACCCGATACCTTGAGCAAAGTCGTTCATACCGATGCCGAAGTAGTGGATTCCATCGACAGCCAAAATGTCGTCTATGTTGTCGATCGATCCCTGATCTTCAAGTAAGGCACCCACAAGCATGTTGTCGTTCGCCTGTTTGTAGAAGTCTCGTTTATCGCCCCAAGCGTAAGGTGTGAACGAGTAGTTGGTGCCTCGATTACCGCCGAACGAGCGATGACCGATCGGACCGAAGTAGCAAGCATCCACCAGCTTCTCCGCATCCTCCCCGCTCGCGATGTGAGGCCCCATGATGCCTTGGATTCCGCGATCGAGGTACTGCAAGATGTGCGACGCTTCAACGTTCTCAACTCTCGCGACCGCAGTCGCACCTGCCGCTTCAACGGCGCGCGTCATCTCCTCCAACTCCGTATATCCGAACGGGCCATGTTCACCATCCAACCATACGTAGTCGAAGTCCAAACGCCCAAGGATCTCGATATCCCACACCGATGGGAACGTCATCTGATATCCCAGAGCCTTGCGACCCTCTTTCATCGCTTTCAGAACCCGGTTTTCGCGGACCATCATTTCAGCCATCAGTTAGCTCCCTTAAGTTGTCAGATTGGTTCGATTCGCATTCGATTAGATCGATTCAGACTTCAACTTGACCGCCGTGCCGTAGCAGAGGACACTGTAGTTGTCGTCTGATCCATGCTGGCCGGCGGGTTGAATCGGAGTGATCCTCAGGTCGATGACGGCATCTGCCCGGATGTTCTGAGCCGCGCTCGTCAGACGCTCGATAGCGTCTTGCGTCTTCTCCTCCACATTGTTGGTGCCGCCACGCCCGAGCTTCTCAGCTCCTGAGACCAATCCGAGTATGCTATCGATCTCACGACCGGGGACGAAACTGGTCGTCGTCAAAAGTACAGCGCTGTCCTCGCTTTTTCCCCAAGTCATTGCTTAATTCCTTGTCGAGTCGCCAAGTCAGATGTACATTCTTAACTTGATCGCCGTGCCGTAGCACAGGATGCCGGCATACATGTCGTCAGATTCCGATGCCACCGCGTTGATACGCAGACCGATCACCGCATCCGCACCGATATTTTCTGCCGCGCTCGTCAAACGTTCGATCGCCGCCTGCGTCTTCTCCTCGATGTTGTCTGTCCCGCCCCAGCCGAGTTTCTCGGCACCTACAACCAGTCCCAAGTTGCTCCCAATCTCATATCCAGCGATGGAATTCGTCGTCGAAAGCTGTATCGATTGATCGGATCCGCTTTCAGATGTCATCGATCGAACCTCCAATTTATACGACGATCTGCAGACGGTCTACTTCCAGTCGGTCTACTTCAATTTAACCGCGGTACCGTAAGCCAGAATCTCAGCGAAGCCCTGACCTACCGACGAGGTGTTGTAACGCGTGCTCACGATTGCATCCGCGCCCATCGCCATAGCTTCACCAATCATGTTCTGAGTCGCGTCTTCTCTGGTGTCTCGCAGAAGACTCGAATACTCCGACACCGCACCTCCGGTGATGTTCTTGATGCCCGCCATGAAGTCGTACCCGATGCCGCGGGCACGCACCGCGTTGCCGCGCACCAAGCCCAAAACCTCGGCTGTCTTTTTGCCTTCTACATTCTCTGTCGTAACGACGATCATCTCGATTTGCCTCTCACGATGCCAGTTCCGATTTCTCTTGGTTGCTTCAAAGTTAACACTTCAACCACCTTAGTTTGTCTCGGCGACGCTTGTTGTTAGTATCCTGTTTACCCGGTCAAGACCGCTACTCAATGGTCGACTTCCGCACATCACAAGAACTGGAGAACCATGTACCCGAGCACAATCAGATCGAAACTGGCAACTGGCGGAGCAGTCCTCAGCACCAGCATGTTCTCACGTGAACCCCACGTGGCGCACACCATCTATAGCAGCATCAAACCCGACTGGGTGTGGATTGACCAAGAGCACAGCCCGTGGGGCACCGAGAGCATCGGCACGATCTGCGTGCAGGGCCGAAACCTTGGCGTCTCACCAGTGATCCGGGTCACTTGGAATCACCCTGGCGAAATCAAGAAGGCTTACGACGTGGGCGCGGTTGGCGTAATGGTTCCTCAGGTCGACAATCCCGAAGAGGCCGCAGAAGCCATCAGCTACTCGAAATACCCACCCATGGGCGAACGCGGCGTCGCCCCGTGGTTCGCGTCGTTGCTCGACATCACGCAAGACGACGTCCTGAAGCATGCCAACAACGAGACCCTGCTCATCATTCAGATGGAAAGCACCGAAGCGTATGAGAAGGTCGACGACACCCTTGCGCTGGAAGGCTTCGAAGTCCTCCTCGTCGGTCCCACTGACCTCTCGTGCACCCTCGGCATCCCCGGACAGATCCACCACGACAAAGTCGAACAGATCATGTCCGATGTCGCCCAACGCGTCAAAAGCACTGGAAAATTCCTCGCCACCACCTTCCAGGACCCCGAAGTCGCTCGCCGCTGGATCGCCGAAGGCTACACGATGATGAACATCTCGAGCCCGCTAGCTCTGGGCTGCGGCCCCATGGCCAAACTCTTCGCAGAGCTGCGCGAACAGTTCCCCTGCGAATAGTGAATTCAAGTCTCCCCACCTCGCAATCCTGAGGAAATCAGTCGCGAATCAGCTAACTCTCCCGGTTGGTTCGCGGCTACACGCTTATCCCGGCATACACCGCCGACTCACTCCGACTTACTATTGATTCATGTCGTCCGCGTCAAAATTTGGGATGTCGAAGATTTGACAACCATTTACCTCGTCCGCCACGGAGAAACCGAAGGCAACGCATCCAACTTGGCCCAAGGGTTTTCCGATGTGCCCCTCAACGACAAGGGCAGAGCGCAGGCCAAACTCGTTGGCGAACGCCTGAAAAACTGGCATTTCGACGCCATATACTCGAGCGACTCACAACGCGCACTTCAAACTGCTGAACCGCTCCTCGAACTTCGGCCGGATTTCGAAATCGAAACGACGCCCGATCTCCGGGAAAAGAACTACGGCATTTGCGAAAACTTTTCGTGGCAACATCTCCAAGACGAGTACCCCGAACTCTTCGCCCAGATGCTGGACTTCGAAACCGGCTCAGATACGAAATTTCCTGAAGGAGAATCCGACCGCGAGCAGAGCGACAGGGTTGCCAGATTTACCGACTCCGTAGTCGCAAAACACGACGATCATGACACGATCCTGTTCTTCGGTCACGGCGGATCAGTCAGAGCCGCTGCCGCCTATCTCTGCAAGTTCCGATTGGAAGACAAGTGGCGACTTCAGACCGATAACGCCAGTATCAGCGCCATAAGCTCCGCACCGACTTGGCGGGATGACGGTTGGCGAATCGAACGCTGGAACGACACCAATCATCTATCCCTCGCGCAATTGAACCTCGCATGAGCATGCTGTTTCGGTCAAACGTTTTCGGGACCGGCCCAAACCCGAACCGGCGCACCATCATCATGGTTCGTCATGGCGAAACTCAGGGAAACATAGGAGGTAGATTGCAAGGCCAATTCGATGCTCCCCTGACGGACAAGGGTGTTCGGCAAGCCCAAGCACTTTCGAGGCGACTCGTCAACACTGATTTCAACGCCGTATACGCTAGCGACCTCCAAAGGGCGGTGCATACCGCTCAATCGATACTCAACAACCGATCCAACATCGAAATCCAACTTCGCTCGGAACTGCGCGAACTCCACTACGGCGCCTACGAAAATACCTCTTGGTCAGTGCTTCAAAATGAAGACCCAACGTTTTTCAAACGATTTATCGAATGGGAAACCAGGCCCAGCGCCAAATATCCAGGCGGCGAATCAGCAACGGATTTGTGGCAGCGAGTCGGCAATTTTGCGAACGAACTCCTCACTAATCACCCCGAGGAAGCAACCATCTTAATCGTTGCTCATGGGGGATCGCTCCAAGCTCTCTTAGCTCAGTTCTTGGCCCTACGCATCACGGACCAGTGGCGTTTTCAATTCGACAATACCAGCGTCTCAATCATCCAAGAACACCCAATGGCGCCGCGCGTATGGCAAGCCACATTGTTCAACGACACCAGCCACCTCAACGATTTCAAGTCCCACGGATGATCCCAACTTGAACACGTCCCCTCGTATCGTCAACCCGTCTCCACGCACTATCTACCTAGTTCGTCACGGTGAAACCCAAGGCAACATCGACGATAAAGCCCAAGGCCATCTCGACGTGCCCCTCACCGAAACCGGCCGAATCCAAGCAAAAGCGGTCGCAGAACGCTTGAGTGATATCGAATTCGACGCCGTCTACTCCAGTGACCTCAAGAGAGCGTTCGATACTGCCAAAGCGATCACTGCTCAGCGTCCAGAACTAGAGATACAAACTCGCTCAGAGCTTCGCGAATACCACTTCGGTGACTACGAAGACATGCCGTGGGATGCGGTCGGCAACACCGATCCCGAGCTTTACCAACGCTGGAAAAATCTGAGCACTAGGGTTGACATTAAATTCCCCGGTGGCGAATCGATGCGCGACGCGTGGAAAAGAGTCGGTGATTTCTTGATGGATATCCTCGCTGAACATGGTCAAGGTAACGAGACCATTTTGATCGTCGGTCACGGCGGATCATTGCAGGCGGTTTTGTCGCATCTGCTTAATCTCGGCGCCGCGAACCAATGGTTCTTCGTCTTTGACAACACCAGCGTCACACGCGTTATAGAACACCAATACACGCCAAACGCGTGGCGAACCTATCAGTTCAACGACACCAGCCACCTCAACGGCATCGGTCGAATCGATAGATCAAAACGGTAATCGTCTACTTCTCACAAACCACGCCATCACCGTCGCCGTCACGCGGTCCAACGACCACTTCTTGAGGAAATCCTCTTCCGTCGCCTTTTGATCCCTTGACGCGTTCCAAACCCGCCTCTTCTGCCGCGTCACACCCATCGTAGGTCTCAAACGGCACATCAGGCTCACTTATCACTGTTGGATTCGTCGCTTCCCGAACCGTCACTGTTGGAGTCACCGCCGGTTCATTAGTGGCTATCGGTCTCGCCTCTGGTTCTGGTATGTGGCCCGCATCAACCAACGCCTCGCAGTTCGACCGATGGTCCTCAAAATCTCGCGATGCCGTCGCGTCATACTCAACCGCCAATCCCTCCTCTAACAGAAATTCCGATAACAACACTCCATCCTTCGACTTTAGGTCTCCCAATATCCGTCCGAAGCCGCCATCATCAAACTCTGTTATCAACACGAATGAAACCTGATTTGACAGAAACTCAACAACCCGCTCCTTCGACCATTTACCACAATCCCGCTCAAACGCATCCGTCGATCGCGTCTCCGGCGTATCTACACCCTCGATCCGGATCGTCTGAATCTTCAAACCCTCAATTTGCACCTCGTTGATTTCAACCTCCATCGTGTCACCATCCAGAACTCTCACTATCGAAACCACAAACTCGTTATCCACCGTTGCAGTTAACGAAGCGGTAACGATCGGCGTGGCAGTCGGCTCTGGAGTTGGCGTCGAAAACAGGAATACCGACGACGCAGTAGGAGTGGGAGTAGTCACAACAGTAGGAACGGGCGGTGATGTCCCTGCGGAGGTGCAAGCGAACGCGCCTAACAGAATACTGACGCAACATGCCGCAAATTTACCCATCAACCGCACTAATTCGACTCCGAGCCATCGAACTATTTACATCGTCAACGCAACACGATTCGCCGTCGTCCCGCCTTCACGCCCCTGCCACTCTGCAAACTCGAAAGCGTCGTTGATCTCCTCAAGCGGATACTTGTGGGAAATCACATCTGCAATCGGGATATCGTCCTGCACACGTACTAGGAACTGCAACGCCGCTTCGATGATCCACGGATCGTAGTGCGTCGTACCCAGCCACTGCGTCTGCCCGCCGATGACCTTGGACGCCGGTATCGTGATCGTGCCATCGCCGATATTGCCGATATCGATGTACTTGCCGTTCGTACGAACCATATCCAAACCCTCCAACGCCGCGGCAGCGATGCCAACGACCTCGACCACCACATCAGCACCGATCCCATCGGTCAATTCCATCACCCGATCTACGCGCGCCTCGGGCGTTGGATAGCCAACTAGCGAAACCGTGTCAGTTGCGCCACATTTCATCGCAAGATCGAGACGCGGCTGCTGACCGTCAATGACGATCACTCTCGATGCACCTTTCTCCGCCGCCACCGCAGTAGCGTAGATACCTAAACCTCCAGCCCCCTGAATCACGACTCGATCGCCAAAATCCATCTTCGCTCGTTCCAATCCGAACAGCACCTGCGATAGGGCACAGTTGACTGGCGGAACCGCGTCACTCGGTAGCTCGTCCGGCACCTTGAACGCGTAGTGACCCTGTGGCAGATAGTAGTAGTCCGCGTAACCGCCGTCGCAGTACGGATATGAGTCGAGATCCTTCCGCCTTGATCGGTGTGGACAAGCGTGAAACTCGCCTCGGATGCACCAGTAGCAACGATTGCACGGGTTAAAGAATGGGAATGCCACACGATCGCCCTCTTTGAGCGGACGCCGCATCGAGTCTGTCTCGATACCCTTGCCCAGAGAGTGAACCACACCTGTGAACTCGTGACCGACAATGCGGTTCGAATGCGTCGACATATCGCCCCGCCAGATGTGCAGGTCGGAGCCGCAAATCACCGCGTGCGTGTTCTTGATTAGCAACCCGCCCGGTTCGACCTCGGGGCTGGGCAGTTCATCAATCTCGAACGGAACTCCTGGAACATCGAATATCGTGACTTTCCCTACTGGCATCATTGGCCTCTTCTCTAAATCATGAGTGCCACGCGGTTGGCGGTTGTACCACCCTCGCGTCCGTGCCACTCAGCAAACTCAAACGCTTCGTTTATCTGCTCCAACGGGAACTTGTGCGAAACAACATCTGCAACCGGAATCCGATCCTGAACCCGCACCAGAAACTGTAACGCCTCTTCGATGATCCAAGGGTCGTAGTGCACCGTTCCGAACCACTGGGTCTGGTTACTGATCACCTTCACGGTTGGGAACTCGATGCTTCCTCCGCCGATGTTTCCAATGTCGATGTATTTCCCGTTGACTCGCACCATGTCCAACCCCTCCAACGTCGCTGCAGCGACTCCAACAACCTCCACCACGACATCAGCACCCACGCCATGCGTCAACTCTCGGATCCGCTCTACGCGCGACTCCGGTGTCGGATAGTCCGTCATAGAGACCGTATCGGTAGCTCCACATTTCATCGCTAGATCCAGCCGCGGCTGCTGACCGTCAACAACGATTACCTTCGATGCGCCTTTGTCCGCCGCGATCGCAGTTGCATAAATACCCAATCCTCCCGCGCCTTGAATAACCACCGTGTCTCCAAAATCCATCTTTGCGCGTTCCAACCCGAACAAGACCTGTGACAACGCACAGTTGACGGGCGGCACCGCATCCGTCGGCAGTTCTTCGGGCACCTTAAAGACGTAGTGCCCAGGCGGAAGGTAGTAGTAGTCTGCCATCCCCGCGTCGCAGTAAGGATGCTCATCCAATGTGTACCACCGACCGCGGTGACGGCAAGCATGATGTTCGCCACGAGTGCACCAATAGCATCGGTTGCACGGATTGAAGAACGGAAACGCCACGCGATCGCCCTCTCTCAACGGTCGCCGGAGCGAATCCGTCTCAACCCCTGCACCCAAAGAATGCACCACACCCGTGAACTCATGACCCGTCAGCCTGCGCACGGGCGGTATCGGAACGTCTCCATCACCTCTCCAGCCGTGCAGATCAGAGCCGCAGATCACCGCGTGCGTGTTCTTTACAAGCAACCCGCCCGCTTCAACTTCAGGCGTAGGCAACTCGACAATGTCGAAAGGAACTCCTGATGTCGTGAAGACTGCAACTCTGCCGGTAGGCATAAATCACCCGGTTCTCGCAACAGGTTCCACTTGAATCACCAAATCTCACATCGTCAACGCGACGCGGTTCGCTGGCGATCCTCCTTCGCGTCCATGCCATTCCGCAAACTCGAACGCATCGTTGATCTCTTCGAGCGGATATTTGTGCGAAATCACGTTCGCAATCGGCATACGATCCTTTGTACGAACCAAAAACTGTAACGCAGCCTCAACAATCCACGGGTTGTAATGCATCAACCCCTGCCACTGAGTCTGGTTGTTAATGATCTTCCGTGCGGCAAACTCGATGCTCCCACCGCTGATGTTCCCGATGTCGACATATTTGCCGTTGAAGCGCACCATGTCTAGGCCTTCCAGAGTCGCAGCAGCAACACCCACGACTTCAACCACGATATCGGCACCAACACCGTGGGTCAGTTCTCGAACCCGCTCTACTCTCGACTCAGCTGTAGGGTAGTCAACCATCGAAACAGTGTCCGTAGCGCCGCACTTCATCGCCATATCCAAGCGCGGCTGTTGACCATCGATCACGATCACCTTCGACGCACCTTTCTCAGCTGCAATCGCCGTCGCGAATATCCCCAGTCCACCGGCTCCTTGGATCACTACCGTGTCACCGAAATCCATCTTTGCGCGTTCCAACCCGAACAGAACCTGGGATAGAGCGCAGTTCACTGGCGGCACAGCATCGGTCGGTAACTCGTCCGGCACCTTGAACGCGTAGTGACCCGGAGGGAGGTAGTAGTAGTCCGCCATCCCTCCATCACAGTACGGATAGGCATCTAATCCCTGATGATTCGCCCGGCCCCGATGTGGGCAAGCATGATGCTCGCCGCGGATGCACCAATAACACCGGTTGCACGGATTGAAGAAAGGGAATGCGATACGGTCTCCCTCCCTAAGCGGGCGACGGAGGGAATCTGTATCAACGCCATCACCCAACGAATGAACTACACCTGTGAATTCGTGACCAGTTACGCGCCGCACAGCACGTTGCGGACCATCCCCATCCCCACGCCAACCGTGCAGATCAGAGCCGCAAATTACCGCGTGAGTGTTCTTGACCAATAACCCTCCCGGTTGAATCTCCGGCGTCGGTAGCTCTTCGATTTCGAACGGCACGCCCGTCTGTGTGAATACGGCAACTTTCCCGGTAGGCATTTCTGACCTCTTTTTGGATGCTCTCGACGCTGTCAATACGCGCCGCAGATGTTGCACGCGAATATACCCCATCAACCACGATTTTGGACGGCGCGCTTGTATACTTTCGACTCGATTAAATTCAGGTGCGGCGCAACTAGGCGTTAACCACACGCAGGATCGACGTCACAGGCGCTCCCAATTACGCCAAAATGAAACGCCACAAACGAAAGGCAGATCCGATTGCTCGAACGATTCCACGTCCCACATGACATTGCCGTACACGTCGAAATCGACGACATGCGTGCAACCGTCGAAGACATCTTCCGAAAGATGGGAATGCCTGAAGATGACGCCGTCCAATCGGCCGATGTCCTTGTCTACGCCGACGCGCGGGGCATCGAGTCTCATGGCGTCTCCAACATGCTCCGTTCCTACGTCGCTTCATTCGGCGAAGGCGGCATCAATCCGACCCCCGAACCCAAAATCATCCGCGAACTACCCGCCGCTGCGACCATCGACTGCGATGGTGGCCACGGTCTAGCCGTCGGCCCGATGGCCATGCGAATGGCCATGGACAGGGCAGAGGTCTACGGCATCGGCACCATCACCGCCATTAATGGCCGACATTTCGGTGCCTGCGCCTACCACGCAGCGATGGCGCTTGAACGTGACATGATCGGCATCGCTATGACCACAGGCGGTGTAAACGTCGCACCTGTACACGGTGCCGAACGCTTGGTCGGCCTAAACCCACTCGGTATCGCCGCACCCACACGAGACGAACCACCGTTTATCTTCGACGCATCGATGAGCAGCGTCGCCGGAAACAAGATCGTTCTCGCCAAGCGCATCGGCGTTCCCGTCCTGCCAGGATGGGTCGCCAAAGCCGACGGCACTCCAGTAATGGAGGAGAGCGACGTACCCGAAGACTTCATGATGCTCCCGGCGGGAGGCACCCGCGAACTCGGAGCCCACAAAGGCTACTCGATGGCCGTGATGATCGAGATCCTATCCGGCATCCTCGGAGGCAACGGCGGTGGACCCAACCGACGCCGTGGCGCATCGCACCACTTCATCGCCTACAACCTCGAAGCCTTCACCGACATCGAAGACTTCAAGACCGATATGGACGAATACATGCGGGCACTCTCGAACAGCAAACCCGCCCCGGGTCAAGAGCGCGTCGTATACGCCGGACTACCCGAACACGAGGAAGAGATCGAACGCCGCGAACACGGAATCCCGTACCACCCCGAAGTCATTGACTGGTTCCGCCACATCACCGCCGAACTCGAAATCCCCTGGAGGCTAACTTGAACAATTAGGGTTTCCCCCGCTCGCGGGGGAAATGTCCGAAGGACAAAGGGGGCGCGTGCGTATCGAACGGGGATGCCACCGTCAAACCCGAAATCGCCAAATAACTCACCCCCGCAAACCAACAAGGAATCATCACATGGGCATCAACAAATGCATTGACCTACTTAAAGAAGGCCAACCCTTCTACGCAACCCACACGCCTGAACTCACCTACGACGCCGGCGTCGAATTGGCTCAAACCTGGGCCGATATGATCCTCATCGACTTCGAGCATCGCCACTTCGATGTCGGAGGCTTGGGCGATTTTATGAAGGGCCTCCATGCAGGCGGACCGACCGCGAGCGGCCATCTAACTCCAACAGTGGTTACAACCCTTCCACACAACGCAATAACCGTCGAGGAAGTCCGCTACAACGCTTGGCAGATGCGACACGCGCTGACTACTGGCGTCCACGGTCTCCTTCACACTCACGCACGCGATCCCGAAGCAGTGAAGTGGTTCGTGGCTGCTTGTAGATATCCATTCCAGACACTCGCGCGCGACGTCATCCCGGAAGGCCTACGCGGCGGCGGTGGACAGGGCATACCCGCGGAGATTTGGGGACTTTCTCCACGCGAATACGTCGAGGTCGCAGACCCGTGGCCGCTCAACCCCAACGGCGAACTGCTTCTCGGACTCAAGATTGAAGACCGACACAGCCTACCTAACGCCGATGAGATCGCCTCAGTGCCCGGCATCGGCTTTGCAGAATGGGGACCCGGCGATATGGGAATGTCCCACGGCAACCCCGACGCTCACGACCCGCCGTACCCCGACTATATGGACCACGCCCGAGACACCATTAAAGGTGCTCTCGACAAGGCCGGCGTTGGCTTCTACTCCAGCTGGGCTGACGACAACATGACGCAGGAGCAGAGGATCGACCACCTCATCGACAACGTCGGCGTAAAAATGATGGGCGCACCCAACAAAGAATGGGCCGACTACGGACGCGCCAAAACCGGTCGAACGATGCCGGTTTAAGGTAACCCCCGAACTCTTCGCCGCCCACTGTCAAATGCCATTTGTTCCCTCTTCCTTGATGGGAGAGGGTTAGGGCGAAGGTGCGCCTTAAACTCGCGCCTTCTAATAAACGCACTCAAATCAACCGTACAGCCCATAACCCGTTAAAGTATGGAAACGCGCATCCAAGCGCATCGCAAAATCCGTACCGAAGGAATCACACCTATGGGCATCAACAAATGCATCGACCTCCTCAAGGAAGGCCAGCCTTTCTACCACACTCCTACGCCCGAACTCAGTTATGACGCCGGACGCGAGATGGCCCAGACTTGGGCCGACATGGTCCTCATCGATTTCGAACACCATCACTTCGACATCGGAGGTCTTTATCAGTTCATGAGGGGCCTCAAAGACGGCGGTCCCACACCGAGTGGTCACCCCACACCTGCGGTCGTGACTTCTCTACCTCACAGCGCCTACTCGGTCGAAGAGGTGCGGTATAACGCCTGGCAGATGCGCCACGCCCTCACCACCGGCATTCATGGTCTGCTCCACACCCACGTACAAAGCCCCGAAGCGACTAAATGGTTCGTCGCCGCGTGCCGCTACCCCTTCCAGACTATCGGCAGTGACATAATTCCCGAGGGAATACGCGGTGGTGGTGGGCAGCGCCAACCCGCAGAAATCTGGGGCGTCGATCCCAGGGAATACGTCCAAATCGCAGACCCGTGGCCCATGAACCCCAACGGCGAACTCATGCTCGGACTAAAGATCGAAGACCGCCACTGCCTGCCCTTCGCCGAGCAGACCGCGGCGGTTCCGGGCATCGCCTTCGCTGAGTGGGGACCCGGAGACATGGGAATGTCGTTCGGCGATCCGGACGCTCACGACCCTCCGTACCCCGACTTCATGGACAACGCTCTCAACATCGTTAAGACGGCATTGGAAAACAACAACATCGCCTTCTACGCCGCATGGCAAGACGAAGAGATGAACAACGAGCAGCAGGTCGACCAGCTCATCGATGGACTCGGCTGCAAGATGATCGGTGCATTGACCAGAGACATCGCCGACTACGGCCGTGCCAAGACCGGTCGGACGATGCCTGTGTAGCAGACGATCGCGGCATCTTTACGGGGCAATCTTTAAGGTTGCCCCAGCATCAGTATTACTTCAATCGCCGGCCAACCTGACGATCTGATACTATCTGCTCAAATCGATCCTTATATTCAGATTAGGGGAGTTTGAAAATGAATAACCGATTACTCGCTCGTTTGGCAACGGTTCTTGTCGTCTCCATCGCGTTGCCGATCATCGCACTGGCTCCCGCATTTCTTGTCTCAACGTTTTTCACACAGCTAACAGCCGACGAGCGTGAATCTCCGCCGCATGCCACCATTGATGAGCACATTGACTCGGAAGTGGTGGAAACAGTGCTCACCAGGAGCACATTGCCCGATGAGGGGGCTGGCGGTGATCCAAGCATCAGCGGCTGGGTGCTTCTTGAAGATGCCGACGTAATCAGGATCACCATCGACGAGGGACGCGACACCTGGACGGGGCCCGCCGACGTTCCAAAGAGCGGACAACTTGCTGATCCGCAGTGGTACACGTCTGACATCATCAGGAAAGACGTGACAATCGGCGAGGATTTCGTTCGGCACGGCGACATCTTGACCTTTTCGTACACCCACGATCCATTGATGGACAAGATCATGACGGACCGGAATGAGTGTTCGACGGTCCTGCGTCTCCGCGTCGAAGAGACCGATAGTAGAGACCCACAGAGATACGTCGGCTACATAAAAATCACTGGCGACGATTCGGTCACGATGGGCCGATGCTCAATTCCAGAGACCGATACGGATCACTAATAGCGACTAAACATCGACACGCCATGCTGATTCAGACGACACTACCCAGAATCGTCTAACCGATCATCGGGGCGCAAAACGGGTGAACCGAAGCGCAATTGCGTGAAAACTATCGTGCACTCGTGATATACAAAAGATATACTAGAGGATAGTTATGCCTAAAACCACACGTATCTCCAAATGGGGCTCAAGCCTCGCCGTACGCATCCCCAAAGCCATCGCCGACGAGTGGGGCGTCAAAGAAGGCACGTCTGTCGAACTCACTCGTAATGGCAGCGGATTGCTCCTCAAAAAACGCAGAAAAACTCTCGACGAAATGGTCGAATCGTTGAAAAACGCCGAGTATCTACATCCCGAAGTCGATTGGGGCCCTCCCCGAGGTAAAGAGATTTGGTAAACGGTGAATTTGTGCCGGATCGTGGCGACTTGATATGGATCGAATTCATGCCCCAATCCGGACACGAACAGTCAGGACGTCGTCCGGCACTCGTTTTGAGCCCGAAGTCTTATAACTTACCGCGAGGTCTAGTGGTCCTATGTCCGATATCGAGCCGCGTCGGCGGGTACGATTTCGAGGTTGCATTGCAATCGGAATCCGGTATTTCAGGAGTGGTTCTGGCTGATCAAGTCAAAAGCATGGATTGGCGTGCCCGATACGCCAGATACATCGGCCCCGCACACCCACATTTGGTAAATGAAGTCATCGAAAACATCGCGATCCTACTCGATTTCCATTCATTCGACACCTGAAAAAAATACCGTCTGGGCTACACGATGAAACCACTCGCAATAACCACTGTCGCTCTCACCGTCACGATCCTGCTTCTCACCGCCTGCACTTCCGATAGCGGTGCCAATGAGATCGCCGTTGAACGCGCCGAAGCCACTGCGGAAGCTGCGATCATCGATCGCAACAATGCCATCTCGGAACGAGACGCAGCCATCCAACGTGCCGACCAAGCCGAAAGGTCCGCGAGCCGCCTCGCAACCATCCAAGACCGCGGCGACATAGTATGCGCAACTGGCAACGACACCCCCGGCTTCTACTCCCTCGATCCCACCGGCAAAAGCATCGGTTTCGACGTCGACTTGTGCCGCGTGGTAGCGGCAGCCGTGTTGGGAAACGCAGACGCGGTGGATTACCGATTCATCGACCTCAGCGCAAGAGGTACTTCACTCCAATCCGGTGAAATTGACCTTTTAAACATGACGACGACTTGGACCTCGAATCGCGACATCAACTGGGGCAACTTTGCACCCGTAATGTTCTACGATGGGCAAGGTTTTATGACGACCAAAGACTTCGGGATCGAGTCCGCAACCGAATTGGACAATGCTGCAGTTTGTGTCACTGCCGGGACTACCTCTGAACTCAACCTCGCCGACTTCAGCCGCCAACACCGCCTCAACATCACCCCGTCTGTTTTCGAACAAGACGACACGACTGTTAGTGCCTATCAATCAGGGCAGTGCGACGCGATCACAACCGACCGTTCCATTCTCGCCGCTTATCTCGAAGAGTTCGACAACCCCGACGACCACCTCATTCTCCCAGAGATCATCTCCGAAGAACCGTTGACCCCTGTCATCCCCCATGGCGACGAAGCCTGGTTCGACGTCGTCAAGATCGTCATGGCCGGAATCATCTACGCCGAGGCATACGGTATTGACAGCACTAACGTCGATGCCATGGCCGCCGGCGACAACATCAAGGCGAAACGACTGCTAGGTTCCGAAGGCGACTTTGGCCAAGAAGCTATCGGCCTCGAAAAGACATTCATGCAAGACGTGATCAAGCAAGTGGGAAACTACGGGGAAATCTACGAGCGCAACTTAGGCGTAGACGGGATCGGGCTGCCCCGCAAGGGCCGCAACGACCTATGGATCAATGGCGGCCAGATATACGCCGCACCATTACGGTGATGTCCGTTTCCCAACTCGCTTGACCTTCTCAATACTGCGCGAACTTGCCGCCGATTCCCCCTTCCACCAAAGCAGGGAACGCTCGATTCGCCTCGTCTAATCAGCCAGCGATTATTTCGCGACGATGTATCACTGATTAACCCTCACTTCGCGTAAACTTGATTCCATAAGCGTGCATCGATATGTTTCTGAGAACACTGCTCGCGAAGCAAAAAACGGAAGGGACACACATCACATGAAAACAAAACTGCTGATCGCAATGCTCGCGATGGTATCGGTCTTCGCAGTCGCTTTCAGCGCCTGTACTGACGACTCGGGACCAACCGACGCCGATCTCCAGAACGCGCAAGCTACCGCTTCAGCCGCGCAGTCCGCGCTTAGTGACGCTAACGCACGAGCGGATGCTGCCGAAGCCCGCGCTGACGAGGCCAACAAGATGGCCGAAGACGCCAAAATGATGGCCGACGAAGCCATGATGGAAGACACCGCCGGTCGACTCGCCCAAGTCCAAGACCGTGGACACGTCATCTGCGCCAGCCGCAACGACGTTCCAGGATACGGCTCTCTAGACGACGCCGGTCGCAACGTGGGTTTTGACATCGACCTCTGCCGAGCACTCGCAGCCGCCGTCATAGGCGACCCTGAAGCGATCGAGATCCAGTACATCACCGCCGCTGAGCGTGGCCCGACCATCCAGTCTGGCGAAGTTGACATGCTCGTCCGAACCGTCACCTGGACCACCAGCCGTGACGCGCAGTGGGGCAACTACGCTCAGACCATGTTCTACGACGGACAGGGCTTTATGGTCCCAGCCGACCTCGGTGTCACATCCGCGTACGAACTCGGCGGCGCCGCCGTCTGTGTGACCAGCGGTACTACTACCGAACTCAACATGGCTGACTTCTTCCGCCAGAACAACCTCGAATACAACCCCAACGTCTTCGAGGACACGGATGTCGTCCTTGACGCATACGAGTCCGGCCAGTGCGACGTCTTCACAAATGACCGCTCGCAGCTTGCCGCACTTAGGACCGCTCTGCCGAACCCCGATGACCACGTCATCCTCCCAGAGACAATCTCCGAAGAGCCCCTCGGCCCCGTCGTGCCACATGGTGACGACCAGTGGTTCGACATCGTCAAGACCGTCATGTCTGGCTTGATCTATGCCGAAGCGTATGGCATCAACAGCGGAAACGTTGGATCCGTAGCTGCTGGCGACAATGTCAAAGCCAAGAGACTGCTCGGTACCGAAGGGACGATCGGCCAAGAGGCCCTCGGACTCTCCGAGACCTTCATGCAAGACGTGATCAACGCCGTCGGAAACTACGGCGAGATCTACGACCGCAACCTCGGGCCCGACGGCATCGACCTCCCCAGGGAGAACGGTCGTAACGCTCTCTGGTCCAATGCTCCTTGCACCGACTGCCCCAAGGGCGGTCAAATCTACGCAGCACCACTGCGCTAGAACCCGGTCAAACCGGCTAACCTAAAAGGGGGATGCGTGAGCATCCCCCTTTCTTTTGTTACGCGGTTAAACTACACCAAAGTCGTCTTGTGCATCACGACGCGTTAACGAGATACCAGCAGTGCAGAGCATCCTATACCCCGGCGGCATCCCCCTGTGGCGAAACGTCGTCTTCATCCAGTGGGTCGTCCAGATCATCTCTGCAATCGTTGTCATCGCTATCGTCTCCGGATTCATCTTTAACGTCGCAAACGAGATCCAAGACCGCGAGATCCCTTTCGGATTCAGCTTCCTTGACGAAGCCGCTCAGATCCCAATCGGCGAATCCGTCATCGATTACGATCCCTCCGAGTCCTATCTCTACGGCTTCACCGTCGCCGCACTAAACACCGTAAAAGCATCTGTCCTCGGCGTCATCATCGCCACCTTGCTAGGCATCGTCATCGGTGTCTCCCGACTTTCATCCAACTGGCTCCTGAGCCGACTTGCCCTCGTATACATCGAGACCTTCCGTAACATCCCGCTCTTGATCCAGCTACTCTTCTGGTTCCTCATCATCCTCGAACTGCCCAACGTTCGAGAAGGTTACGTCTTCTTCGACGCCTTCTACCTCAACAACAGCGGCTTCTACCTGCCATGGGCAACCCCCCTAGGTGGTTTCTGGCCATGGGCCATTCTGACCGCTGTCGGAATCCTAGCCGCCATCGTGGCATACAACACCCTCAACCGTAGAGAAATCGAAACTGGCAAATCTAGCTACCCCATAATCGCCGGATTCATCATCATCTTCGTCGTCACCATCATCGGACTCATCATCTTTACTCCGCTCGAACTCGTCGTCCCTGAACGACAGGAAGGACCCTTCGGACGACTGCAAGGCGGAGCCCGATGGTCCGGAAGCTTCTTCGCACTACTCATCGGACTCGTTGTCTACACCTCCGCATTCATTGCCGAGATCGTCCGTGCCGGCATCCAAGCCGTCAACCGAGGACAGACCGAAGCCGCACGATCCCTCGGACTCAACACCAACAACTCCCTACGTTTCGTCATCTTCCCACAGGCTTTGCGCGTCATCATCCCGCCGCTAATCAGCCAGTACCTCAACCTCACCAAGAACTCGTCGCTCGCCGCCGCCATCGGATACCCCGACCTCGTCAGCGTATCCACCACCATGACCCAGATCGCACCTGCAATCTCCCTCATCGGCATGGTCATGGTCACATACCTCGCAATGAGCCTCTTCTACTCCCTTGTCGGAAACATCTACAACCGCATCACCAGATACGCCGGCGTCGGATAGCTACTCATCCATGAACCAGCAGTCCACAAGACCAAACCCCGCGCCGCCCGCGATGACCGTCGGCGTGCCCGGATGGATCCGCGCCAATCTCTTCAGTTCGCCCATCGACGGTGTCATCACCATCGTGCTGGGGATCATCGTAGCGCTCGCGATCTTTCAGACCATCAACTGGGTCTTCATCACCGCATCTTGGGAAGTCGTAACTTCCCGCGTTCCCCTATATGTCATCGGACGCTACCCGCAAGAGTTCTACTGGCGACCTGAGACCGCGCTGTTGCTCGTCAGTATCCTGCTTGGAATGGCATGGCGACTCTGGGGCGGAATAGCTCGCGGATTCGCCATCGCAATCATCATCGTCACTCTCCTTGCCGGCACCCTCCCATACCTCGGCGTCGACCTCGGTGCACCCAGATACGACTCCTCTGTCACACCTGATCCGCCTGCGATGTCCCTCAGAGAAAAGAATCGCGACATCTCCGACGGCGATCGTGCAAACGCAATCGACCAAAAAGACATCACGACCCTCACCGGCACCTCATACCTCGCAGGAACCCTAGACGGTGACGAGGACCGCTCGGACTACTACAGCTTCACCATCGCCGAGGCGATGAAGCTCAAAACTATCCTTGCTCAACAAGACGCCAACGCCAACCTCTTCCTCGAAGACGCCAACGGCGCAGTCATCCAATCCAGCGATAACTCCGGCACATCCGACGACTCCATTACCACCACCATCGATCCTGGCACTTATTACATACGCGTCGATTCTCAACAGACCGCCAACAACGCATACGTCCTCTCATACAGCGTCACAGATCCGCCTGATCTACTCGTAAACATCCTCTTCATCATCAACTTCCTCGCTGTTGCCATCGGTTACGGACTTGCCACTATCCGCTCCATCGGGACCTTCCGAAACTTCCTCATCCTATCCGTCGTATTCTTCATCGTCTCTGCCGTCCTTGTCATCGGAACGAGTTACATCCCCGGACTCGATCCTGTTGCCACTCAAGACCTCGGCGGACTGACCCTGAATCTCCTCCTCGCTGTAATCGGCATCGTCTGCTCGATACCCATCGGCATTGCGCTAGCCCTCGGACGCCGCAGCCAACTGCCAGTCCTCAAATACGCCTGCGTCGTCTTCATCGAGGTCATCCGCGGCGTACCTCTCATCACGCTCCTCTTCATGTCGAGGCACATGCTGCCACTCACGTTCCCCGAGACGGTGAGCATCGACGAGCTTTACCTCGCCATGATCACCATCACGCTATTCAGCTCTGCTTACATGGCCGAGAACGTCCGTGGCGGCATGGCAGCCGTCGCTACCGGTCAGACCGAAGCCGCACACGCCCTCGGACTCCGCGGATGGCAGACCACAGTATTGATCACCCTTCCGCAAGGACTCCGCAACATCATCCCAGCAATAGTAGGGCAGGCCATATCCCTCTTCAAAGACACATCTTTGGTTTTCATCATCGGCATGCTCGACCTCGTCGAAATGGGCCGAGTAACCATCCAAGGAAACCTCGATTTCGTCGACGACGGACACGAAGTCTACATCTTCATCGCCGCCGTCTTCTGGATCTTCACCTTCGCAATGTCCTATATCTCACGCCGAATAGAAAGAGCCCTAGGAGTAGGCCGAAGATAAAAAACCGACAGCCCCTTTCGTAACACGAAAGGGGCGCGAGGGAACGAAGCGACCTCGCGGGGTATGCCCACCACAACCATCCTTAACATCCTTCCCAATCCTGCCCATCCTAGTTCAAAGGACGCAAAACCATGACCACCTCCCTCGAAGAAACCACCGTAACCAATCCCGACATCCGCAACATCCCACTCGAAGACCGTGACGACATCATTGTCTGCGAGAACGTCTACAAGTGGTTTGGAAACTTCTGCGCTGTGAACGATGTCACCATGTCCGTCAAGAGGGGAGAGGTGGTCGTCATTTTTGGGCCTTCAGGCTCGGGCAAGTCAACATTCATACGAATGATCAACCGACTCGAGGAGCACCAGCAGGGCAAGATCGTGGTTGATGGGATTGAGATGACGAATGATCTCCGCAACCTCGATGCCATCCGACGAGAGGTTGGGATGGTTTTTCAGCAGTTCAACCTGTTCCCGCATCTTTCCGTAATCAGCAACATCACGCTCGCACCGCAACGAGTCCGACACTTGCCCAAGGCTGAGGCCGACGAATTGGCGATGTCCCTACTCGAACGTGTCGGCATCCCCGAACAGGCCGAAAAGTACCCGGCGGAGCTTTCAGGCGGGCAGCAGCAGCGCGTGGCCATCGCACGTGCATTGGCGATGCAGCCCGAAATTATGCTGTTTGATGAGCCGACATCGGCGCTGGATCCGGAGATGATCAAGGAGGTTCTCGACGTTATGCGGGAGCTGGCCGATACGGGGATGACGATGCTGTGCGTAACGCACGAAATGGGCTTTGCAAGGGAGGTTGCTGACCGGATGGCGATGTTTGACGAGGGTCAATTGGTGGAAATCGACACGCCTGACCACATCTTCACGAATCCGACGGAGGCGCGGACGCAGCTGTTTTTGGATCAGATTTTGTAGGTGGTTATCTTGCCGACAAATTGCCGCTCTTGCCGGCAATCCCGGCAATTTAGCGGCAATTTAAGGGGGATCTTGCCGCTGCTAGCGGCAATTTGGCGGCAAGATTAGTTTTTGAACAAGTTCAAAAAGTCGGCAGGTGTTGATGTCGGGTGTTTTCGGTTCGCTCGCGGTGGAGACGCGAAAGAAAAATCGACTCACGCGGACTCCTGGCATTTTCGGTTATCCACGCGACTTGCCGTCTCGGTTTCTACGAACAATTCCCTAGCTGTCAAGGCAACATCGTGCGACGTGACACCGCTTTGGGTTGTCGGTACTTTCCGCCATACGGTTGCCGGGCATCAACGACTCTTCTTTTGATGATCTGCGGTGCGCGGCGACGATTACGCTTGGGTTTCTGGGCTGCGCCGTGATCCACAAGGTCGGCAAGCAGATTGGACATCTCATTCGGTTGGGAAGTCACGACATCTCCTCGGTTTCATAGTCGACTGCGCTCCTGAGATACTTGAAGTCTCTCATGGTGTGTAGCACTACGTCTACATCCTTCAGCGACTGATGGTTGGAAAGTAACTTGTCGTACTTTCTAATTCTCTCACGAAGGCTAGGCTCTTTGCCGAAATCCACAATCGAGAGTTTGAATTCAGATTTCAGAATGTCCATCGAAATCGCGTGCGAGTGACTGTGCCATCGCTCAGGATCGCTAAGCGTTTTGGCTATCCAAGCAGCGCGTTCCTTCGTAGCGGACCGGTCGGAACTGTCCCTAAACATGAATTTCGGTAGCCAATCCGACAACAGCTGAATTGATCGTCGATGCTCATGTGACATCTGATCCAGTGTTCCAAGGTCTATAGATTCCAACAACAAATCTTGCTCGATTGGAGATAAACCGGAAGTCGCAGACTTCTCTACGAATTTCGCGTACTGCGACAACACTCCCGAAGCAGAAACTGGGTTGCCTCCACGTTCCGTTTCGATTTGAGGGTCGATCGGGCCCAAACGCGAATAATAGTCCATGTAAATTGAATCCCCAGACATAACGAAAATCGTGCCCGCCGAATACGCATGCGTGGGAACCACAAAGTCTACGATGTCGTAGTGGTGCCTCAAAGTTTCAACCATCCGCTGCACCGGCTCCAAGTATCCTCCGGCGGTCGACAGTAGTATTACAGCTCGATTTTGTCGAAGGGGCCTCTGTCGTCCTTCGACGAGGTCACGCAGTTCGTCATCTGTGTTGCCCAAGAGTAGCCCATAGATTGAGAAAACGTCCGCGTCGAATATCCTTTCGAACACTTCAAGGTGGTAATCAAGCATCCGCTCAGCCAATGCGTCCACCTCAGTCAGATCAAGCAATTCCGACACGAATTTTCCGGGGTTGTCAACGTTCACTCAAACGCCTCCCTTAACTAGGCTATTGACCATGTTTAATCTGTCCGACGCGTCCTAGAAATGCGGACAACCTTGGATAATCACACATCCTCTTTTCCACGACTGACCGTGTATTATAACATATGTATTGTTAAAATGACCTGTGAGGCATATGTGTCTTTTATGAGTTGTGACAGTCGATATCCGTTCGACACACAACTCGAAACAAAACAGACTGCCGTTCGCAAATTTTGACTCCGAACTTATCCCAGTACCTGGGTCCGTACTTCAGACCAAGACCGGTCAGAATCCGCCCCCTTCACAACCTGCGGTTGCAAACTACTGGCTCCGAGGCTAGCAACACTCTCAACCTCCGTAAGTCAGGCAAGCCAAGAATGTTCGATATGCCGTCATCTAAGGCTGTTCGCGCTGGACATTGAGCCATCCCCTGCAACGGCTCAAACTCCGCATCCACCAACTCATCAAACAGATTGGACATCCCGCTGAGTTGCGATGTCGTAATCTGCCGAGGGTCCAGTACAGGCAGGATTCTAAGTTCTGCTTTCTTGAACTTAACCCAAGGTCCCCGAGTCGTCGTCCGGATTCCGAGCAACGCAAGAATTCCCAAACTCGAGTTCATCCAGACCGTCAAGGCTTTTTCGGTTGTCTCATCTTCAACGCGTACTGGCCACCATACATTGGACAATACTCTGTCCTCGGAACGCATCGCAACTATCCTCGCGGTTTCTAGCCACAGGCGCTCGCTGATAAGGAAGCGACTGGATTGTTGCCATAGGCGCTCCCCATAACCGGGGCGTTGATTACCCTTCGGCCGTGCTAACGGAGAAAGATAAGTATCCGCCTCACATATCAATGATTTTCGCTCTTCCGTATCATGCCCTGTGACCATCGGATACGCAGTCAATGAAGAAGTCCGCTCAAACCCATCAACCAGTCGCCGCTGATCCGGCCCAATCTCAGCGATGTCATCTACGCGACACATCGGGACATTGCCGGTACTAGTCTCGCCGGGTACCCATACTTCGCCATTGTCCAAAAGCCTCAACGCGCTCCGCACTAGGTCAGCGCGGGCGAACTGCACACCTATCCATTGCTTGCCCTTGAGTTTGGATTCCGGTATCGAAAACACTTCACCCACATGTTCGCCACTGACCTCCAAAAGCGCACTGCCAGTATCCTCGACATGTGCAGGTTGCGTCATATTCACCGCATCCGCTACCAGATTCGCATCCACAATACCTTTCGGGTTCTGCCAAAGGTTCACGAAGGTGGTCCGATGATCTACGTCGTTTCCGTTGTCAGGACGGCGCGTAGCGATCAACAACGCTTCAGACAGATCCGTGCTGTCAGAAAAGTTCCATCGCTCAGGATCGTGTGACGTTACAACTACGTCTAACGTGTAACCGTTCTCGATCAACGTCCGCGTCTGCGACCAAGACGGACCAGTGCAAACCGTCACTGGCAACACCAGCGCCAAGCGTCCTTCGCCCGGTCGCAACTTTGGTGATGCCGCGGCAACAAACGCCGAGCCAAGACCAGCTGTCGATGATGCCTGCATCGACTTTAGGCGTCGAGACAACTCGCTCTGAAGCTTCCGACGCTCCGACTGCTGCAAACTTCCGAACAACAGATTCCCGCCAACAGACCGCGTGAATGGCGGATTCATTATTGCGAGATCCAGATCGGGTAATTTCGCGGTTATCCCTAAAGTTGTGCTTCCTCGCGTTCCACTACCAAACACCACTCCGGTATCGCGCAAAGTGGTGCCAAAATCAGGGTCTGAAAGTGCAAACTGCACTGCCGCCTCATCCGTGTTTAAAAACTCCAAAGATCCAAGTAGCGACTGATCACCATTCACGCCCAATGGCATCACATATAGATTCATTCGATCAAACTGAATCGACGGATTCAGCATCGCCAGACTGGTCGCCGCGAAATGAATCGCCGATAGCTGCACGTCGTAACCGTGCAAAGCCTGTTCTACCATCGCTTTGTGTAAAGTCGCCGATTCCGATCCCCCCGCATCTCGATGTTTACGCTCCACCTCCGCAGCGACGGCCATCAAGAGCGTTCCAGTTCCGCAAGCCAGATCAGCAATGTTTAGAGAAGCGGGAAACTCGTGGGCCGACCAGTTAACACCAGCTGGCCAGTTGTGAAAGACAAGCCGCGATAGCATCGTCGCCGCCGGTACCGACGTGTAATACGCGCCGGTGAACTTGGCATCCGACAACAGCGTGTGGAACAGCCGACCGGAAAGATCGTGCCCCTCCAAAGTCCAGGTATCCCTGACGGCTTGAACCAAGGGTTCGATTACGGGAAGGTGAAAATCATTTGGCGCGTCATTGAGCACATCTACGATGAATCCAGCCAGTTCGAATACCGGCACATAGTCGACTTCGTCCATAATTTGCGACCACGCGTCACTTAGGCCGTCGAGTCCGCCGATTAGGGCTTCATTGACAGTTGCAACATTCGCATCGACAACGGCAAGTCGTTCTTGAAATGCCAACGCATTGAACAACACCAAAGATCCGATACGTAATGCAGCATCCCGGTCTCTTTCACTATCAGATTTGGCGATTATTGCTGATATTCGCTGCGCGATTCTTGCATGACCAGCTATCACTTTCGCCGAATCTTCGACCGCGTACCCTACTACCATTGCTGCAACTTGGACACGATCAAATCCTTCGATATCCAACTGAAGCACGCGCAGGTGGTCCGCCAAGTCAACGATCGATCCGCTTCGCACACGTCGGTTGCCCGCCAAGTCACCTCGAACACCGTGTAACCACCATTGGATGTCATCAGCTTCCTCAAGACAGGAGGAAACATCCGAAGCTTGTCGGAATCGATCGGGATATACGACGCCCAAAACACCCAAGTGCTTGGAAAAAGAGATCAATCGGGCGTCAAGTTGGGATTCCAAATCGCTTAAGGAGCCGGCGTACTTGCACTCCAAAATGACGTCGTCGCCAGTCCTCAACGCAACCCGAACATCTGGAACCCCTTGCCGACTACGTCGCTCGGCGCGTGCGGTAACGCCGCGATCTCTGAGCATTCGGGCGAGTTCGACGTTGAACGCCTCTTCGCGGTTGGTTTCACGTGCGTTTGGCATGGTCGATTTACTGGTTCTCAAACTTGCTGGTTGCAAGTCATTTGTGGTACTTGCAAGGTGCTGAACAGGGATTCTATTACGTGATGACCACCTCGTAAAAGCGGAATGGCAAAACTTGGTATTGCTCGCTGTTTGGAGACTCGATCCAAGCATCACTGCCTTAAAACATTAAAAACCAACATCCATCCCTTAAATCTTTACGAATCCTTTATATCCCAGTTCAAAAACGCGCTTGACAACCACAACATCAGTAGTAATATAACAGCTATTAATACATACATGCCATTCTGATGCTGAATCGGCACCTACCAAGAACCACTCTCGAATCATGCTCACCAAAACTCGACCTGACCGATGGACAAAGATGTACCACCTCGGCAAGATGGCGACCGACGACATCATCCTGCCGTCTGCACAGGCAGGGCAGAGCCCGATGCCTGTCAAGGAGCGCGCTCCGTACTCGATCCCGCGCAACAATCCCGGGCCGGGCGTCTACCGATCCCGTCTCCCAAACGGCAAGTTCACGAACCTCATGCAGGTGATGTTCACCGACTTTTGCAAGATGGACTGCCATTTCTGCCCGAACAGCCACTGGGTGCCGCGCAAACGCTACGGCTTCAAGGTCGATGAACTCGCCAAAACCTTCAACGATCTCCTCGAGCGCCAAACCGTCCAAGGCCTCTTCCTCAGTTCCGGCGTCGCCGGAACCGGAAGCAAGACTACCGAGCGAATGGTCAAGGTAGTCGACCTCATCCGCAACAAATATAAGTTCGATGGCTACGTCCACCTCAAGGTCATGCCCGGCACCGAGCGCGACATCGTCGAAGCCGCGCACCTCCTCGGAACCCGCCTCTCCGTAAACCTCGAGACCACTACCGTCGAACACATGGACAAACTCTCCAAGATGAAGCATTATCAACGCGACATCATGGACCCGATGGCGTGGATCGACGAACTCAAACGCGGTCCGACCAATGGCGCGATCGGACAGGCCACACAGCTAGTCGTCGGCGCGGCTGACGAGACCGATCTCGACATTCTGAACCGCATGTCACAGCTCTACGCCGACTGGGAACTCAAGCGCGTCTACTTCTCGCCATTCCGTCCCGTGCGCTACACGCCGCTCGAAGAGCATCCCGCAACTCCGATGCAGCGAACCAACCGGCTCTACCAGCTCGACTGGCTCAAACGCGTCTACAAGTTCTCCGACAACGAGATCAAGCTCGGATTCGACAAAGGAGGATTCTTGCCACTCGAACTCGATCCCAAACAGACGATAGCGCTCGAAAACCTCGACGCATTTCCCGTCGATATCAACACCGCCAACCGCGATCAGCTGATGCGAACGCCCGGGCTCGGACCCATCAGTGTCGAGCGCATACTCAATAACCGACGTCGAGCCAAGATCACCAGATGGCAGGAACTCACCGTCATGGGCGTGGTCCAGAAGTGGGCATGGCCATTCATCACGTTCCCCGGACATCGACCTGAACCGGCCAAGCAGCTTCGCCTCGACTCACTACTCAGTCAGGAGCGCAAAACCCGCAGCGACGGCGGTATCGAGCATCTGACGCGTAACAGGGCAGAGGTCAAACGCGAAACGCAGGCATCCGTATTGGCCGATCCCGGCGAACCGTTCGGCACTCAAACTACCCTCACACCCACACCCTGCGGAATCCGATCGAACTGCGATGGCTGTGCCCTGTACAACACGCCCGGGCATCCTGGATCCTCCAAAGGCCTAGTCAGATACACCCCGTCTCGTAGCTTCGAGAAGGTGAAGCAAGCCGTCTCCCCCTCTCCCTAACCCTCTCCCACGGTGGGGAGAGGGGATGTTCCTCTCACTCTAGTCTTCTCCACAGCGGGGAGAGGGAACTGGGCGGGCATACCCCGTTTCCAGCCAAAGATCCTCAAGTCCTCGCAGGGTTATTTGGTCGCGATACTGCGGCGCTGCAACCAGTCGCAACGTCTCGAACCGCGAAAGCAGTCCAGCGAATGCTACCCGCGCCTCCAACTTCGCCAATGGTGCTCCTAGACAGTAGTGGATGCCGCGACCGAATGAAAGATGGTTACGAGGCGCACGGCCTACATCGAACCGCTCTGGCTCCGGGAATACTTCAGGATCATGGTTCGCCGCTCCCAGCGCGCACAGAATTCGTTGGTCAGGCTCAATCCGTTTGCCACCAATCTCCACTGGCTCGCGGGCGATCCGACTGTCCAACTGCACCGGACTGTCGTAACGCAGCATCTCATCGATCGCCGAATCGAGCAGACTGGGATCATCTCGCAATCGCTGCAGTTGCTCTGGGTTCTTCATGAGTGCCAAAGTTCCGTTGCCGATGAGGTTGCGTGTGGTCTCGTTGCCCGCAACTAGGACCAACACGAGGTTGATCAACAGGTCTTCCCGGCTTAGGCGCTCACCGTCTTCCTCCGCGTTCACCAAAGCGGTGACCAGATCATCTTGCGGATGCCTTTGTCGATCCTCAGCGATCGTCTCAAGGTAATCGAACAACTCCTCAATAGTCTGTCGAACGTCTTGGATCTGCTGGCTGTCGAGCAACGGGTCCACGACCAGCGCGGCGACATCAGACCACTCTCTGAACTGATCGCGATCCTCTGGCGGCACACCCAAAAGCTCGGCGATGACGATTATCGGCAAAGGGAACGCAATATCGTGAATCAGATCGAAGCGGGGCTTATTGACGATTTCATCCAAGAGTTCGTTAACCGTCTTCGTGATTCTCGGTTCCAACGAGTTCACTGCGCGCGGCGTGAAGCCGTGAACAACGAGCCCCCTGACCTTGGTATGCTCTGGCGGGTCTAAGTCAAGCATGCTGATGTACGGCAGATAGCCGTAATCGCGGCCCAAGTTTCCGAATCGACGATGGTCGCGCAGCACCATGTCGATATCTTCGTATCTGGTCAGAATCCAGCCATCAATAAGCCTCATGCGATGAACCGGATCCTTGCTTCGCAACTTTTCATACTGCGGCAAAGGATCGGCTCTTAACTCCGATGACAGAGGATTGAAGTCCACCCCAGATTCGAAACGCTCACGCGCCATCAAAACACGCATCGCGAGCGGTTTAACCGCAACGTCAACTACTCGAGAAAAGATGCTCAACTTGAATCTCGCTGAACCCTCATGCGGCTACCTCCGCATCGCCCGTGCCATGTCTCGCTCTTGGTCCCGACGTCGGATCGTTTCTCGACGATCTTCGTGCCGTTTGCCACGAGCCAGAGAAATCGCCACCTTCGCGACACCTCGGACGATGTAGATCCGCTGAACAACGATCGTCAAACCCTGTTGCTCGACCCGACCTCGGAGAAACTCGATCTCCTTGCGATGCAGGAGCAGTTTTCGCTCTCGTAGCGGCTCATGCTGCGTCCAAAGACCTGCCGACTCATACGGCGCGATATATGCATTCACCAACCAGGCCTCGCCATCCGAGATACGCACATAAGCATTTGAAATATCGACCTTCGCATCCCGTATCGACTTGATCTCCGACCCTTTCAACACTAGCCCGGCTTCAAAATCGTCCAACAAGTGGTAGTCATACCGGACGCGCCGATTAGTAGCCATCGTTCCAGACGTGGCCGCACCATTGGCAGATACCTTCTTCTTGCGATTCTTACGTGCCATCGCTATCAAAATCCTCCTCCTTGATGTCCAAGGGGGAATTAAAGTTTGTACGCCGCTCCTGTCCGGGGCGGGCATACCCCGCGCACTCGCTGCGCTCGTGCGCGCCCCTTTCACTTTGCGAAAGGGGCAATTATGGCCCCACCGCCGTCGTAACCTGCGTCTGGAAGTTCAGCTGTTTGATCGCAGCATCCATTTGCGGCTCGACCCAATCCACATCCCGCTGATCCGGTGTCGGATCACCCTCCACGATCACATCGGGAGTCAAGCCTACACCCTCAATCACATTGCCCTCAGGCGTGTACCAGCGTCGGATCGTGATGTTTAGACCAGCACCGTTAGACAAAGTGCGAGTGATGTTGACGCTCCCTTTTCCGAATGTCTTAACGCCAATCAGCACCGCGCGTCCATGGTCCTGAATCGCCCCTGCAAAGAGTTCAGCGCCGCTACCTGACCACTCATTCACTAGGACCACAATCGGCACGTTCTCGAAGTTCGCCTCTCCATGCGCATAGAAGTCTCTGCGCGCTCCGTTGCGGTCCTGTTCGTAGGCCAATCGCCCCTCAGGGATGAACTCACTTGCCGAGTCGAGCGTCGCATGTAGCAACCCGCCCGGATTGTTCCTCAAGTCGATCACGACACCCTCAGCACCTTGATCCAGAAGCTCATTCATAAGCTCTCGGATCTCTCCGGGTGTCTCATCCGTAAAAGTGCGGATATCCATCTCACCATATGGCGTATCTGGAATCATTCTCGTGAACACCGACTTCAACGGAACGCGCCCGCGGACTATCTCCACATCTATCGGATCCGTTTCACCAACACGCAGGATCGTGAGGACCACTGGTACGCCTTCCTCGCCGCGTATCACCAACACCGCCTCGCTGACCGTCCAAGTCGTCGCGTCGACGCCATCAACCGCCAATATGCGGTCACCAGCTTTGATCCCTGCCTTCTCCGCAGGTTGTCCCGGCATCGGAGACTGAATGATCACACCTTTACCGTCCGGCGCCTGTGCAACAGTAGCTCCAATACCGAAGAACTCCCCAGCGAGATCATCACGGCTCATTCGCATCTGCTCAGCCGAGATGTAGGTCATGTGCGGGTCGCCAAGGGCTTCGATGAAGCCCAAGATCGCCTGTTCAGACATCTCGCCGTGATCGATAAGGCTGTAGTCCACGTACTCATCATTGATGAACTGGAACGCCTCCCAGATAACGGCAACATCTTCGGGCACCGCATCTGGCAGTTCGCGTGTATTGGGAAGCTCGACTACCTGAGGCACTTCCTCTTGGCCGTTGTTCGAGGCAGCGGCTACCGATTCATCGGCTGGCGCTTCGGGTTCTTCGTCTACAACCTCGACTGCCGGCACTTCAGAATCCGCATCGTTCTCGGTCGTCTCAGGAGCATCAGAAGAAGCCGCAACCTCGGCGACCGAAGTCACAGCGACAATGTCATCCTGGACGACTTCGCTCACCGGCTCGCTCTCTGAAGTGCAGGCGAACACGAACAGCAGCATCAGCGACATCGCCGAGACTGCGAACATGGAAAAGCGGTCGATGATGGTTTGTCGTTTCATCAGGACAGGAGCGATTAACGCGGCATATTCAGAATTGCATGGATATCAGGGTATACGAAGCGTATGCCTAATCCGATTGCTTACGACTGTCCAAGCCCGTCTTCGGCACTTCCAGCTTTACATAACACGTCTAGTGCGAAGTAACCTATTTCCCACGTTCCAGTCTCTCCATCAACAACCACATCGTTTCGCCGTAATGCGCGGGGTTTCAGACGACCGCGCCGTTGGTTGAGCCTTCTACAGCGACTTCACGACCGTCCTTGCTCAACGCGGTATCGATAGCAAAACGTAACTCGTCGATGCCCCACCGCTTAATGGCTGAGGTCATCACAGCGCCGTTGTCCGACACATCGTCGTCCATCGGCGGTTCCTTGGCCACGAGGTCTAGTTTGTTCAACACGAGCACCCGCGGCGTCTCGCCAAGACCTAGATCATCGAGCACGCCGTCGACGACTTCCGCCGCCTCGGCAGCCAGCGGGTTCGAGATGTCCGTCACGTGTATCAGCAAATCCGCGAACATCGCCTCTTCCAAAGTGGCGTTGAACGCGTCGATGAGTATCGGCGGGAGCTTGTTGATGAACCCCACGGTGTCGCTCAGCGTCGCCGGAGTGCCAGAAGGCAGATACAGCCGTCGAGTCGTCGTATCGAGCGTTTCGAACGGTCGATCGATCGATCTGATGTCGGAACCCGTCAGAGTGTTGAAAAGGGCTGATTTACCCGCATTGGTGTATCCGACCAAGGAAACGGTCCTGACATCGCCACGCACTCTCCGACGCCTCTGAGCGCCTCGTTGATCCCTGACGTTCGATATCGCACGCCGCAGATCACGTGCCTTCAATCGCATCAATCGACGGTCGGTTTCAATCTGTGATTCACCGGGACCTCGAGTTCCTATGCCGCCGCCTAGGCGCTCCAGGTGTGACCATTGCCCTGCAAGTCGCGGCATCAGGTACTCGACCTGTGCCAACTCGACCTGTAACTTGCCCTCACGCGTCCGAGCGCGACCCGCAAAGATGTCGAGGATCAGCGCCGTACGGTCAATAACCTTGACCTTTAGTCGGTCTTCGAGTACGCGTTGCTGCGCCGGTGTCAACTCGTCGTCGCAGATGACTGTCTCGCAATGGAGCGAACCGACCGTATCTTCGATCTCTTCGAGCTTGCCTGAGCCTACATACGTCGGCGATGGCGCGTTCAAAGTCTGCGTGATTGTAGCAACCGGATTCGCACCCGCGGCACGTGCCAGCGCGTCGAGTTCAGCGACCGAATCTTCGAGCTTCCAACTTTTATCCCGCCTCCGAACCCGCACTCCAACTAGACATGCTCGTTCCCGTTTCGGTCCCGTCCAATGTGATCGTTTTCGTCGTGACAATTTATCTCTCACGAATGCCGTCTCAGACACTCCAACCAGATATGCGACGAATGCCCTCGTCGATCTGATCGTCAGGAATCGTGAGCGAAAGTCGAATGTAGCCTTCACCGGACGGCCCGTACGAGGCACCCGGCGTCACAACTACATCTCGCTCTTGAAGCATCTTTTCGGCGAAGCTGGCCGAAGTATACCCTTCAGGCACTCTGGTCCAAATATACAGCGTCGCTTTCGGCGTCTTAGCCTCAAGTCCGATTTCATTCAGCGCGGCGACCACTTTGTCTCTACGACGTTTGTAGATCGCATTGTTCCCATCGATCCACTCCTGAGGCAGATTCATCGCCTCGATACCCATCTCCTGAATCGCCTGAGACAAGCCGGAGTCGATATTCGACTTCACTCGCATCAATGCGTCAACCATCTCCGAGTTGCCAACCGCCGCACCTACTCGCCATCCAGTCATATTCGCGGTCTTCGACAACGAGTGGAACTCCATGGCGACGTCTTTCGCGCCGGGAACCTGCAAGATGCTCGGCGCTACATAGCCATCGAAAGTGACTTCGGTGTAGCACGCATCGTGCAACAGGTAGAGGTCGAACTCCTTGGCATAAGCTACCGCCTCTTCGAAGTACGCCAGATCGGCCACTGCGCCTGTCGGGTTGTTCGGATAGTTCAACCACAACGTCTTGGCTTTGCGGGCAACATCGGTTGGAATCTCGGCAAAATCAAGCAGGTAACCATTTTCTTCGTGCAACGGCACGAAGTGGGTCTCACCACCGGCGAACATCGTTCCGATCTCGTAGACCGGGTAAGCGGGGTCCGGAGATATTGAGATGTCGCCGGGATCGATGAAGCACAACGCCGCGTGCGCAATCCCCTCTTTGGCCCCAATCAGGTTGATCGCCTCGGTTCCCGGGTCGATCTCAACGCCGAAACGTCGCCAGTAGAACTCCGATACTGCTTGGCGAAACTCTGGCAACCCTTCGCTCTCCGGGTATCGGTGATTCGGAGTCTTGCGAGCGCCTCGATCCAACGCGTCGAGTACGACATCGGGCGTTGGGATATCCGGGTCGCCGATGCCGAACGACACCACATCGATGCCCTGCGCCTTTTTCGCCGCGATGGCTCGCGATATGTTCACAAACAGGTAAGGCGGCAGTTGCTGCACACGTTTCGCTAGTTCTGGCATGTTTCTCCAACCTGAGCTTCAGGTTCTTCGCTTGAATGGGTTCTCACTCGTTCCAGACGCCCGTGAAGACCTCTACTGCGGGGCCTTCAAGATACGCCTCGTCGTTTTCGTCCCAAGATATCCGCAGGACGCCGCCATCCACGACTACATCGACAGCGTCGTCGACCAGTCCGAGCTTGCGGCAGGCGAACGCTGATGCGGTGCTGCCTGTTCCGGACGATAACGTCTCCCCTGCGCCACGCTCGAAGATTCGAGCCCGGATACGGTCTCCATCGTAGACGTTCACGACTTCAAAGTTAATTCGCTGCGGGAACATCGGATGATTTTCGACGAGCGGCCCTACCTCTAGCAGAGGAAAATCCTCGACTGACTGGTCCATGATCGCAACCGCGTGAGGATTGCCTATCGCCAGACAGGTGATCGACAATTCGACGTCTCCAATGGTCACCTTTTCAGCAATCACCTCGCCGATTCCGCCCAACTCCGTCGTATCTACCGGCACTTCAGATGCCGTAAACGTCGCTGGTCCCATCGCCACACGCGCCGATTTCATACGTCCGTCGACCATCTCGGGCCATACTGTGCGAACACCGCCCAGAGTCTCGACAGTCAATCCGTCTTTCGTAGGCTCTGCAATGCCGCGATCCAAGACGAACTTTGCGAAGAGGCGGATACCGTTGCCGCTCATCTCGGCTTCCGAGCCGTCTGGGTTGTATACCCTCATTCGCACCTGAGCCACATCCGAATCCAGCAGCAGAACGATCCCGTCAGAACCAACGCCGAATGCGGGCTTGCTGATCTCGGCGGTCAAAGGACCCCAATCTCGCTCTATCGAACGCCCATCGATAGCTATGTAGTCGTTGCCGCAACCGTGCAACTTTGCAAACTCAATCGCCAATCAAGACACCTCGCACTAAACTCATCGATACCAAGCGATTCTATCTTGCGAAGCGCGATTCACCCTGTTTGGACAACCATTCACTGACCAACTCAATCGCCTTATCGACGTGATCGACATCGGTAATCTCGATCCATGAAATCCGCTCGTCTCGCATCTTGAACCAGTTGTTCTGCGCGCCGATCAACCGGTGATTTCCGATCAGTATCTCTTCACGTGTTTTTGAATCGTCGATGCGCCCCTCGATGTGGTCAATCAACTGTCGATATCCAATAGCAGACATCGAGGGCATATCTCGTTTCGTGCCGCGTTCAATCAATCGCTCGACTTCTTCGCGCCAACCCGCAGCAAACATATTGTCGATACGTTTCTCGACTCTGGCATGAAGCAACTCTCGAGGGGCGTTCAGCCCAATCATCAATGCGTCGTACGGCGGTTCTGCGCTCTTGCTGGCACCACCCATCGCGTCACCCGTAGCAACAGCCCTCTCAATCGCTCTGATCAACCGTCGCGGGTTCAGGACTTCCACTTTCTCGACACCGCGCGCACCCATGGCATACAGACGAGCTTGGAGAGCTTCTACACCTTCGTCCCTAAGCTGGATCTCTAACTCTTCTCTCAACTCCGGGTTTGGAGGGATGCTTGGTACTTCCCAACCCTCGAGCAATCCCCAGACGTACTGTCCTGAACCGCCAACTATGATCGGCAGCTTTTCCCGGTCAGCGATGTTCAGGATCGCGTCTCCTGCATCCTTCAGAAATTCGCTCAAACTGTACGCCTGATGCGGATCAAGGATGTCTATGAGGTGGTGTTTGACTCCCCGACGTTCAGATTGGTCAGGTTTCGCCGTGCCGATATCCATTCCTCGATAGAAGAGTCGAGAATCGGCATTCACTACTTCGCCGTTGAAGCGCCGGGCAATTTCAATTCCCAGCGAAGTCTTGCCAGTCGCGGTCGCTCCGACTACAGCTACGACGCCGAGAGCATTGGACCTCGATTTACTTTCGGACACGCCGAAACTTGGTCATCCGTCCGTCGGAGCTTTGGCCATGATCTCGATCATGGTTGCAAATTCGGAATCGTTAAGGCTCGCGCTACCCACTAATGCCCCGTCAACGGTAGGACTCGCGACGATCTGCCCGATGTTGCCCGCGTTAGTGCTACCGCCGTACAGAACTCGCATCTCGTCCGCAACATCTTGGTCGTAAACATCACAGATCTCTTCGCGAATCGACGCCGCCATGTACTCGATCTGACCGATGGTTGCGGCGACTCCAGTGCCGATTGCCCATATCGGTTCGTAGGCGATCACGACCTTAGAAGGATCTTCGACGTCGGCCAATCCTTGGCGTACTTGCCGCCGCACATAGCGTTCGGCTCGCCGTCGCTGACGCTCATTGTCATCCTCACCTACGCATACGATAGCCGTCATTCCCGAGTTGACGACCACGGATGCTTTCTCGGCAATCGCTTGATCTGTCTCGCTAAAGTGTTGCCGGCGTTCAGAATGGCCCACGATCACGTGGCTGACCAAACCCCGCAACATATCGACGGAAACCTCGCCTGTGTACGCTCCGTTGGGATGTTGGCTGACGTTCTGTGCCCCGAGCTTCACGGGAGTGTGATGAATCACGCCATAAACTGCGATGAGCGACGTGAAGGGCGGGCAAAGGACTACATCGATCGCGTCTGAATCGCCAACCGTGCGACAGATTGACTGCGATAGTGCCACGCCTTCCTGCGGCGTGGTGTTCATTTTCCAATTTCCCGCGATTAGCGGTTTGCGAATCGTCAACGTTCGCTCTGTGCCTCATCCCGAGTTGAGGGCAATGGATCAATCTCGCAATATCCACCGCGCAAACTAACCTTAAACCCGCATCGTTGATACGTCAACCATCATTCAACTGCAAATCTGCGACGAATCAGACCAACCCGCGGCATTTGGTCAGCAGGATGTGTCTCAGATGACGTGCAACGCCGCGATTCCAGGCAGCGTCTTGCCTTCCAAGAACTCTAAAGATGCTCCGCCGCCCGTCGAGATATGTGTGATTGCATCGGCAATGCCCAGTGAGTTGATCGCCTCAACAGTCGAACCGCCACCAGCCAGCTTGAACGCCGATTCGTTATCGGAGATCGCAGAGGCGATCGATTGCGTGCCGCCGGAGAATGCTTCCCATTCGAAGAGCCCCATAGGCCCGTTCCACACGATCTTCTCAGCAGTTCCTATCGCATCAACGTAGTTGGATATCGTCTGCGAACCGATGTCCAAGATAAACCCCGATTCCGGTACCGAATCTGACGAAGTCTCGATATATCTCGAATCTTGAGCGAATTCTTCAGCGACGATCACATCAGTAGGAAGGTGCAATTTATCGACGACAACCGGATCGTCAAGCAGTTCCTTAGCCGCCTTCATCTCATCGTCGCTGACGTCAACTGAACCCACGGATTTCCCTTGTGCCGCAAGCATCGCCGAAACCATCCCTCCACCGATCAATACGGCATCGATATTCGGCGCTAGATTCTTCACCACTCCCAGCTTGTCGGCTACCTTTGATCCGCCAAGGATCGCGACTGCAGGATGTTCATCAGAATCGACCGCGCGTTTCAGCGCAACGATTTCGGCGCGAATCAGCAACCCGGCATAGGTTGGCAACAAATCAGCAACACCGACTATCGACGCGTGAGCGCGATGCGACGCACCAAACGCATCATTCACGAAAACATCTGCCAAAGATGCCAGTGAATTTGAAAAATCTGCATCGTTGTCTTCTTCACCCGGGTCGAATCGCAGGTTCTCAAGCATCGCAACATCACTGCCGCTCAGCGAGTCAATGACTCGTTCAGCTTCTTCACCGACCGGGCTGCCCGCGTATCCGACATCGACACCGAGCACCTCCGACATCCGCTCCCGTACGGGCTCGATCCGCATTTCCGGGACCACCTTGCCTTTGGGACGTCCTAAATGCGAACACAGCACCACTCTTGCACCTCGACTTCGCAGCAGTTCTATCGTGGCCACCGAAGCGTGGATACGGCTGTCATCGGCGATTCGTGTAGAGCCGGGTTCGAACGTCACGTTCAGATCGGCCCGCAACAGCACGCGCTTGCCGCTAAACTCAACGTCCTCGATCAATGGCAGTCTGGCAGGCAAGGCGATTTGCTCCAAATCATGACCGCTGCGGCAAAGATTTAATCTAGTTGCTCGACATCGCCAATGTCGCGAGCCAGTTCCATCAGCTTCGCGACATTCTGATCTTCGAATCCTGCACTGGCGAGGGCTTGTTCGGCCTTCTCAAGATGCTTGTGAATCTGCTCAAGATTGAACTCTCTGCCACCCGCTTCGTCTGCCATCTCAACCAAGTCAGTTATGTGCGAAGGATCGATCACGCGCTGCATATACATCTCACCCGCCCGTCGCATGATCGAAGGGTCTTTCACAGTGTCGAATAGAAATGCGGTCGCCAAATTCTTCTTCTTGGAGATGATCCGACCTTGTTGGACCGGATCGCGTTCGCTCGCACCGAAAATCGCCTGGTAGTCGGCTACCAGCTGCTTGACCACCCCGATGCTCTCGCCAAATTTCCGCAGCGTTTCACGCCGTTCAGATCCAAAATCGTCGTCGAGAATCGCCCCCATCTCCGCAGATGCGCCGTAAAGCGACCCAACACGCTTCTCAACCATGTCGAGGTAATCCGCAACGGTAACGGACAATCCTTCTTGAAAAGAAACGTCCAGGTATTCGCCCTCGCACCGATTCAAAATGGCGTCGTCGACGATCTCCAACGCAGTGCTCACGCGTTCCAACGGCTCTCCTTCATCGCACAGTTGAAACAGCGATAACCGCGCCATAGCGTGCATCCCATCGCCAGTATTGATCGCTTGCGATGGACCCCATTTCCACCACACCGACGCCCTGCCTAGCCGCTCGGTATTCCCATCCTGAACATCGCCGTGGATCAACCCGAAGTTGTGCATCAACTCAACGGAGATCGCATACTTCAACCCGATCGAGTAGTCGCCATGTAAAGCTTGAGCGACCGCCAGCAGCAATGAACCATGCAACCGGCGCTCGGCGGGGCCCAACTCGGCGACACCACGCTCGTCCCCGTGTCCCAACTGCCACGCCATCATCTGGTAGATTTCGAGGTCTCGTCCCGCGAAAAACACGCGGATCGCTTCTTCGAGTCGGTCTTCAGCCTCTGCCGGGAGCAAAACGGCCGATTCATGGGCCGAATTCATAGCCTATCTCCGCCAATGTGGCCTCAATCTCATCTGCCGAAATCGGCCCTTCGCGCAGTATCTGCACAGAACCGTCGACGACCTGGACCACTGTGGACGCGGCCAACTCATCGCCGCACTCGCCGATCACGAACGCATCCAACTCAATTCCTATCGACTCATCCACGACTTGCCAATCCTTGGATGGTGGTTCGCCCGATACATTCGCGGACGTGCCCGTTATCCCGCATCCTGCCTCTGTCATTAGTCGGCGCGCCAAATCATGATCCGGCATACGCAACCCTACAGTGCCGAGTCCACCTGTCAACACGTCAGGCAACTCATCATTCGCCTCAACCACTATTGTCAACGCACCCGGCCAAAACCGCTCCGCGAGCGCATGAGACGCAGCGTTGAAGCTTGAGGTGAACGCTTCGGCTTGCGAAACCTCTGAGATCAAAACCGGCATCGGTGTGGTTGCGGGACGTCGTTTGATTTCGAACGCCTTCCGTATAGCCAACTCGTTCATCGCATCCACACCCAACGCGTAAAAGGTGTCGGTGGGAAACGCGATAACGCCACCAGATTTGACCGCATTAACGGCCTCACTCAAATCGATTTGTGCCAAGTGTCTGAGAACCCGCTTTCGCCTTTCAAAATCCGCATCAATCAATATCGTATACCGCGTTTTGACACATCCTCGCATCTCAACTGAGCACATTCTCGTACGCATTAGAATCCAAATATGGCGCACCTTTCAGCATGACCAACATCAACACCGAATCGCTCTCCCACCGCGTCGCCACGTCCGACGACATCGAACTGAACACGTACCTCGAGATCGCCGAGGGCGAGCGGTTAGGTGGCGAATCCCCCGCCGTTCCGGTCCGCACCGAGTCGATAGTCATCCTCGATTTCGGTTCCCAATACAGCCGTCTGATCGCCCGACGCGTCCGCGAGGCCAACGTCTACTGCGAAATCGTTCCATTCGATGCCGGACCTGACATCCTGCACTTGCAAGACGTCAAAGGCATCATCCTTAGTGGTGGCCCGAACAGCGTCTACGAGAATGGCGCTCCACTGATCCCAGCATGGGTCTTCGATGCAGGGGTGCCTCTCCTAGGCATTTGCTACGGAATGCAGGCGTTAGCTCACCAACTCGGGGGTTCCGTCATTGCCGGTATCGAACGTGAGTACGGCCACGCGCTCCTACGCCTGAACGGCGCTGCCCACGCGCTCTTCAAGGGCCTTGACACGTCCGTCCCGGTGTGGATGAGCCACGGCGACCGCATCTCCGAGATGCCGCCAGGATTCCTTTCCCTAGCATTCTCCGAGAATTCGCCGTGCGCTGTAATGGGTAACGAAGCGATGCGCGCATACGGCATCCAATTTCATCCCGAAGTTACTCACACACAGCAGGGCGACCAGATAATCCGCAACTTCGTGCACGGCATCTGCGGCGCGTCAGGCTCATGGACGCCCCGCAACTTCGTGCGCGACTCCATCTTCCGCATCCGACAGCAAGTCGGCGATGGCAAGGTCGTCTGCGCGCTCTCCGGGGGCGTCGATTCCTCTGTCGCAGCCGCACTCATACATCGAGCCATAGGCGACCGGCTCACCTGCATATTCGTCGACAACGGCCTGATGCGCCGCGGCGAAGCTGAGCGTGTTCAGACGGTTTTCGCCAGTCAACTCGGTGTGAACCTACGGTTTGTCGACGGCACCGAACAATTCCTGTCGGCTCTCAAAGGTGTGAAAGACCCCGAGGAGAAACGCCGTCGGATCGGTGAGGAGTTCATTCGCATCTTCGAGCATGAAGCACGCGACATCGGAGAGGTCGACTTCCTAGCCCAAGGTACGCTCTACCCTGACGTCATCGAATCGGTCTCACCAGAAAGCACCGCCGCGCACAAGATCAAGACGCATCACAACGTCGGCGGTCTGCCTGAGAAGATGGACCTCAAACTCGTCGAGCCGCTTCGTCATATGTTCAAGGACGAGGTGCGAGACGCCGGGCACGAGCTAGGGTTATCCGCTCAGTCCGTCAATCGCCAGCCATTCCCCGGACCAGGATTGGCGATCCGAATCATGGGCGAGGTTACCTACGAAAAGCTCGAAATCCTACGCGCCGCCGACTGGATCGTAGTCGACGAAATCAAAGACGCGGGCTTGTACGAAGAACTTTGGCAGAGCTTCGCCGTCCTCACCGACACCCAAAGCGTCGGCGTGATGGGCGATGCCCGAACATACCAGTACGTCGTCGCCATCCGCGCCGTCGTCAGCACTGATGCCATGACTGCGGATTGGGCTCGGCTTCCCTATGAAACCATCGCTCGCATGTCTAACCGGATTGTCAACGAAGTGCCCGAAGTCAACCGAGTGGTCTTGGATATAACGAGCAAACCGCCCGGAACAATCGAATGGGAATGATGGAACTCCAAGATCGCTTCATCTAGCGATTCATCCCGAACGAAGCAATGAAAATCCTCGTAGTCGGTTCCGGAGGCAGAGAACACGCACTGACGTGGAAACTCGCACAATCCGACCTCGTCTCCGAAATCGTCTCCGCCCCGGGCAACCCCGGCATGGCGAAACACGCCGAACTAGCAGATGTCGCCGCCGAAGACATCGAAGGCCTAGTCCCCCTCGCCAGCGAAATCGACGCTGACTTAGTCGTCGTCGGCCCCGAAGCACCACTCGTCCTTGGTCTCGCCGACCAACTCCGGGCACGCGGCATCCCTACATTCGGTCCATCTGCTGACGCTGCCCGCATTGAAGGCTCCAAGTCGTGGGCGAACGACATCATGAATCGCTACGGCATCCCATGCCCTGAGAGCCGCACATTCCACCACGCATCTGTCGCGATCGAATACATCGAGTCGCGCCCACAAGGGGGGATCGTCGTCAAAGCGGACGGGCTCGCCGCTGGCAAGGGTGTAACCGTTCCAGAGACTGCCACCGAAGCGATTGAAGCCGTAACCGACGCTATCGAACATCGCGCTTTTGGCGAGGCTGGAGAAACGATCGTCATTGAGGATCGACTCCACGGACCCGAACTCAGCGTATTCGCGTTTGTTGACGGTGAGACAGTATCAACTCCCGTCGCTGCCCGCGACTACAAACGCGCCTACGACGGCGACACTGGCGCCAACACCGGTGGAATGGGCGCGTACACCTCTCCCAATCTATGTTCGCCCACCGATCTCGATCACATCCGCTCGACAATTCTCGATCCGATAGCCCGCGCCCTCGTCGAAGAGGGATGCCCGTACCAAGGCATCCTTTACGCCGGACTGATGCTAACCGACAAAGGACCACAGGTAATCGAGTTCAACTGTCGCTTCGGCGATCCCGAATGCGAACCACTGATGCTACGGCTCGATTCCGACCTGGCTGAAATCTGCCTAGCCGTCGCAGAGGGCCGTCTCGCTGATACGCCTGTCGCGTGGAACGACAAATGTGCCGTAGGTGTCGTAGTTGTATCGAGCACATACCCCGCGACGTACGAAACTGGATTTACGATCAGCGGCCACCTGCCACTTGAAGACAACGCCATTGTTTTCCACGCCGGAACATCCGAGAACGAAAAAGATCAACTAGTCACTGCAGGTGGACGCGTTCTGGTTGCAACTGGATCATCCAACGAGTCCGTTCAAGAAGCCCGCACGAAGGCCTTTGAAATTGCCAAGGGTATCGAGTTCGAAGGCGCACGCTACCGATCCGATATCGCAGTTGGAGCGGACTGAACCAATCCTGAATTAGTATTCTGCTTTTCCGACATCGCACCTGCATCAAATCCAACCACAACGTGATACCCCGCTACTCAAGACCCGAGATGAGCCGAATATGGTCGGAAGATCATCAATTTGGCTTGTGGTTGAAGGTCGAGATCGCGGCCTGTGAAGCGTGGTCGAAGCTCGGCGTCATCGACGACGCTGACATGGCTAAGATTCGCAACGCCAGTTTCTCGCGCGCCGAGTACGATCGGCAGTTCGAGGAAACGCGACACGATCTAGTTTCATTCACCCGCGCCGTAGCGACCAGCCTAGGCGAAGAGGGACGTTGGATACATCACGGACTAACCTCCAACGATGTCAAAGACACCGCCCTAGCGATGCAGCTATCCGACTCAACTGAGCTGCTTCTGTCGGGAATCGATGCACTGATGTCAACACTTGCGTCCCGAGCGGTCGAGTTCAAGCACACACTCTGCATGGGCAGATCGCACGGCATCCACGCCGAGCCGATGTCATTCGGCCTCAAACTTGCGCTGTGGTGGTCCGAGATGCGACGCAACCGGGAGCGCGTTGTGGCTATGCGGGATCGCGTCTCAGTCGGCATGTTGTCAGGACCAGTCGGGACATTCGCCGGCATCCCGATCGAGATCGAAAACCACGTCTGCGCTCAGTTAGGCCTTAAACCAGCCGAGGTCTCGAACCAGGTCATCCAACGTGATCGCCACGCTGAATACCTTCAGGTGCTGGCGCTAGTAGCCGCAACGCTAGATAAGATGGCGACTGAGATCCGAGCGCTCCAACGCACCGAGATCGGCGAGGTCGAGGAGCCGTTCGGCAGGCCCGGATATGTAAGCAAGGGTTCATCGTCGATGCCGCATAAGCGCAACCCTGAACTTTCCGAACGCATCTGTGGTTTGGCTCGGGTAATCCGCTCAAACTCCATCGTCGGACTCGAAAACGTCGCCCTGTGGCACGAACGAGACATCTCCCACTCCTCTGCCGAACGCGTCGTACTGGCTGATTCATCACTCGCCCTCGACTACATCTTGGATCTCATGACCGGCATCATCGCGCACATGACGGTGAAGCCCGATCGGATGCGTCGCAACATGGAGATGACGCACGGTCTCGTATTCTCGCCACGGGTCATGCTGGCACTGGTGGAAGCCGGAGTAGAACGTGGCGAGGCTTACGACGCCGTCCAAAATGCCGCCATGCAGGCTCTCGACCAAGAAACCGACTTCCAATCGATCATCAGTGAAGACCTGACCGTGAATCAGCACCTCGACGAGGCGGCACTCGCCGATCTTTTCGACTACGGCTACTTCATCGAGCAGGTTGACCAGATATTCGACCGTCTCGGCATCGAATTGAACGTGTCGACAACGGTGTTGTCCACTTACATGCCCGGTCTCGTCCATCGCGGCAAGGTGCGCGACACCTACCACGTGTCCGACGGGGTACTCATGATGATCGCCACCGACCGCATCTCTGCCTTCGATGTCATCATGGACGATCCAGTCCCGCAAAAAGGTGTTCTCCTAGCGCAGATGTCAGCGTTCTGGTTCCGCAACGTCATCGGCGACATCGTTGACAACCACATGATCGCGATGGTGGGCGAATCTGATCTCGAACGGAGTGGCGCGCTCACTTACCTCCCCCCTGAGTGGAACGATCGCGCGATGTTGATCCGAGAGGCAGACCGCATCGACATGGAATGTGTCGTACGCGGCTATCTTGCCGGGGCCGGCTGGGCGGAATACGAAGCCCACGGCACTCTCAACGGAGCCGAACTGCCCAAAGGGCTCCGCCCTGCCGAGAAATTGCCCGAACCCATGTTCACGCCTTCGACCAAAGCCGAAGAAGGACACGATCTGCCGTTAACTGAAGCGGAAGCGATCGATCTCGTCGGAGCGGAACTGCACCAGAAACTCAAACACGTGAGCATCGAGATCTACAAACGAGCCCATCAACACGCGGCCGATCGCGGCATGATTCTGGTGGACACCAAGTTCGAGTTCGGCTTTGTAGACGGCAACCTGACACTCATAGACGAGGTCCTGACTCCAGATTCGAGCCGCTTCTGGGATAAGGAAGACTGGCAACCCGGCGAATTCCCTCCAGCGTATGACAAGCAGCACCTCCGCGAATGGCTGATGCAGAGCGGCTGGAATCGAGAACCACCACCACCCAAGGTCCCAAGCGAAGTGCTGGAGATGACGCGGCAACGCTACATCTCCGCTTACGAGCGATTGACCGGATCAACATTCCAATCCTGAACCACCGTATCCAAACCGTGAAATAGAATCGTATCTTCATGGCACAGTCAAGAAACAGAGTTGCTACCAATCGTCCCGATCACCGTCGGGGCATGACCCGTTCGCAGATTCGCGCAGAGCGTCGATCCCGTAGCAACCGTCGCAAGCAACGCAAACGAGCGGTTCTCATCGCTCTCGGCTCGGTCGGTGCCGTCTTCATCATCTTCGCCCTAGTCTTCCAACAGGGCTTCGTTTCGCGCGACCAACAGCTCGTTGGCGAACGTGGTCCTTACAACAGCGGCGGTCCAGTGCCAGAAGACCCCGACGATGGTCGCGCCCACGTCCCGGACTCGATAGTCCCAGAGACCCGTTACAGCGTCTACCCACCAACCTCAGGTCCACACTGGAACACACTCGGTAGCCAGGCAAACAACTTCGAACGCGCCCCCGCTGGCTGGGGACCGTACACGCGCAGCTTACCCGATCAAGCACTGATCCACAACCTCGAACACGGCGGCATCGGAATGCACTACGACCCGACCAAATGTTCCGGAGACGGATGCACCAGAATTGCTGAGGAATTCCAGCGGATCGCCAAGAACTGGAACGATGACGATACCTATACAGGCTTCATAATCTCACCATATCCTGACATGGATACCGTGATCGCCCTCACCGCGTGGCGCCACCATCTCCGGCTCGACGAAGTCGACGAACCTCGCATCTTGGAGTTCATCGACGCCTACTTCGATCGCGGCTTCGAACCACAAGTAGCCGGCATGACACCCGCGCGCTGATCAACGCGGAATAGACATGAGCGAAACATATCTCGCCCACATCCGCGTCTACTTCAAACCAGGCGTCCACGATCCAGAGTCCGAAACCATCAGTCGTGCCCTCGCGCGTCTCGGCTTCGACCAGATCGCATCGCTAAGCGCGGGAAAATTCTTCGACGTGAATATCGAAGCGGACGACGCGGACGACGCCTCGAAGATCGCACGTCAGATGTGTGAAACCCTGCTCGCCAACCCGGTTATCGAGACCTACTCCGTCGAAATCGTTGGCTGAGGCTCATTGCCGGCCGCGCTCTCCGCATCCTCTTCGTTCTTTTCGCGTAACGCCGTCGCCATCGCGGTGGCCACGATCCCAGCGGGCGCGGCGACGATTCCCAAGCCGCACAGCACCACGATGGCGGTCATTATCTTCCCGCCGATCGTGATCGGGTAGATGTCCCCATACCCCACTGTTGTCAGCGTCGCAACAGCCCACCACAGCGCATCTCCAAGATGACTGAACTGTTCCGGTTGCGCTTCATGCTCGAAATGGTACACACCAAATGCTGCCATCAGGATCAGCAGACCCGTGACGTTTAGAAACATGACGATCTCGTTACGCATCGAGCCGAACGATTTGGCGAGCGTCGCCAACGCGCTGCTGTAACGTGCGAGTTTCAAGAGCCGCACGATCTGCAACACGCGCAGCAGGCGCAAGAATGCGAACTGTGGCAATGCAGCCACTCCCACCAGAACCGCAATCAGGTCGATAATCCCGAAGAACGAGAACGCATACTCGCGCTTGCTCGGAGCAGTGGCAAATCGCACGACATATTCGATCCCGAACAGGATCACAGTTCCGTAGGCGATGTCGTCGATCCAACCGTTGGTCGGACCCCACTTTGCGTGAATCAATGCCGGTATGTTCGTGTCCAGAGTCGACACGAACGCCGCCGCCAGTATCACCGCGATGGATGCCCACTCGAAAAACGTCCTGCGCCAATTCGTCTGATCTGTCATCATCGTCCTCCTGACGATCCAGCTTAGGTAGACGCGCCAATAGCACCTCGTTCGAGGCCGATGCTACCCAGATGCGAGAAAGTTACCGACGGATTATCAGTCCGACAGCGTGCCCTTGGTGCTCGGCACCGCGCCTTCCGCACGCTCATCCACCGACGCCGCCTCTCGGAGCGCTCGCGCGAACGCCTTAAACGCCGATTCGATCATGTGATGCTCGTTCGTGCCGCGCAACACCGTCAAGTGCAGATTGAATCGCCCCTCGGCAGCCATCGACTCGAAGAAGTGACGCGCCATGTCCGGCGAAAAATCACCGACGTTCGAAGACGATCCCATATCGATTACGGGATATCCCCGTCCGCTGAAGTCGACCACCGCGTGCGACAAGGCTTCATCGAGCGGGACGTGCTTGCTCGACATACGCACGATACCCGCACCATCACCTAACGCCTTGAGCAAACATCGACCAATCACAATCGCCGTATCTTCGACGGTATGGTGCGAACCCGTCTCGATGTCGCCGGTAGCAGTGACCGCCAGATCCATCATCGAGTGCTTGGCGAGCGCGTGCAACATGTGGTTCATGAAGCCAATCGGGGTGTCGATCTCGGCTCTGCCCTGCCCGTCAAGATTCAGACGAACGCTAATGTTGGTCTCGCCAGTCTCGCGGGATATCTCTGCGATTCGATCACTCATTTCGCACCTCAACCCTCAATTATCGAATGCGCAACCAACGCGTTTCTCGCGTTTAGGTGCATCCAAACCCGTCAAACGAGCTCTTGTAGAGCCTGAATGACCATGTCATTCTGCGGCGGCGTCCCAACACTGACCCTTATCGAATTCTCCAACCGCCGACCGCTGAACTTCCTCGCGAATATCCCGCGCCGCGCCAGAAACTCGTACACCTCGTCGCCAGACCGTCCATCGAACTTCATCAACAAATAGTTCGCTGTCGATGGCGAGTAGCTGATGCCGGGCAACTCATTGATAACAGACTCGACCCGCTTGCGTTCATTGGTCAATGTATCGATGCGTGACATCAACTTGGCTTTGTTCTCCAAAGCCGCTAGAGCCGCCGATTCTGCCGCGATGTTCAGGTTGTACGGCTGCTTGATCGTCATTAAATGGTTGATTATCAGTTCCGAACCAACCGCGTAACCGACTCTCAAACCAGCGATCCCCGCCCACTTGCTGAATGAACGAATAACCACCAGATTCTCGTACTCGTCCAACAAACCCGCCGACGTCTCGCCGCAAAACTCGTAGTAGGTCTCGTCAACAACCAATACGATGCCGGTGTCCAATATCGCCCGGGCATCTTTGTCGGGCAACAGATTACCAGTCGGGTTGTTGGGAGAGGCAATGAACAGTATCTTCGCACCCGTACGCTCGATTGCTTCCGTCGTAGCATCGATGTCGATCTCCCAATCGTCATGACGCTCCACCGCTATCAACTCGGCTTCCGCGATCCGCGCGCAAAACTCATACATCCCAAACGTCGGCGGACAATCGATCATCGACTCCCCGGGTGCCACGAACAGCTTCGTCAACAGTTCTATGATTTCGTCGCCGCCCGAACCAGCGATGATCTGTTCCGTAGGACGCTCGGTGTACTCAGCCAGAGCTTCCCGCATACGCACCAAATCCTGGTCCGGATACTCATGTATCGGCAATCCGACAAGCGCATCAGTAATCTCTTGCAACGGCTCGTAAGGATTCTCGTTCGCGTTCAGCCGAATCACATCTTCCGGATCGATCCCAGCCGCGGTCGCCAGGTGGTCAGAGTGCTGCGCACCGACATAGCCGGTGGGATTGTAGAGATGCGGTCGCATCATGTCGCGCAAATCACGCATCGTTATCATTACCTGCCCTATTCAAATTGCGTCGATGCAGCAATATACTACTTTCGACGCCGGATGTCTGACGCTCGGGCATGTGCCTCCAGCATCTCCAAACGCGCGAGGTCTGAAGCCGCTTCCGAAATCGACGCGAATGTGTCCTCGTCCATATCCAAGAACGGTGTGACTCTCACGAAGTCTCTCGCCGACAACGCCGATGAGAAACGAGCCGACCCGCCCGTAGGCATGACATGGCTAGGGCCAGCGACATAGTCGGCCATCACCTCGCCAGATTGTTCGCCGATGAAAATTCCTCCCGCGTTGCGAGCCTTGTCAAGCAACCCTTCAGCTCCCGCGAACCCCATGCACAAATGCTCCGGCGCAAACTCTTCAGCCACCTTCAGAGCCTCATCGATGGAATCGACCACCACCGCTGCACCGCGTCCATTCAATGCAGTGCCCGCAATCTTTGCGCGTGGCAACATCTCCAACTGCGTTGCCAACTCAGCCTCAACTGCATCGACCGCTTCATCCGACAGGGCAACCAGCACTGGAGCAGCCAACACATCGTGCTCCGCCTGCGCCAACATGTCTGCAGCTGTCACCGCCGCGTCAGAAGCATCGTCGATGATCACCATCGTCTCGGTCGGACCATATATCCCGTCGATGCCCACAATCCCATATACCCGACGCTTCGCAGCAGTCACCCAAATGCTTCCCGGACCGCAGATGAAATCGACCTTCGGAATCGACTCGGTGCCTACCGCCAAAGCCGCAACTGCTTGAGCGCCACCAACTGCGAAAACTGCATCAACACCCGCAATGTCGCACGCCGCCAAAACCGCCGGATGTGGCGATCCATCCGGTCCCGCAGGCGTCACAACGCACACATAAGGCACGCCCGCTACCTTAGCTGGCACCGCAGTCATCAACACCGTAGATGCCAAAGGCGCTGTACCACCTGGAATGCAGCAGCCTACTGAGCCGACCGGATGCACCACCTCGCCATAGCCAGCCGTCACATCTCGCCACGACCCCGGTAACGTGCGCCTCTGAAACGCCGCAACCCGCTCAGCAGCGAGTTCCAATGCCCCAACCTCTTTAGACTGCAATTGATCTTTAGCTGCGCCGATAACTTCGGCTGGAACTTCGAAATCTTCGAGGTCAACGCCATCTAAGGCATTTGATATCTGGCTCACAAACGCGTCGCCGTGCTTCCGTACATCTGCGATGACTCGATCCGCGAACGCCTCAGGCGACAGAAATTCGCTGTAGATGCCGCCCCCGTTCGTCTTCGGTTCATCACCATCGCCCGCCGTGCCGCGGTTCGAAAACTCGGCTATTGCGGCATCTAGGCCATGAATTCGCCTCAGCACGGATCAACTGCTCCAGAGAACTGGTCCAGATTCTCGATCAGCTTCGCATATAGCATGCATTCGCTTTGATACAGGAACTGCAAGTCCGTGACCGCAGTGCCAGTGCCACCCAACTGCCGCAAATGGTCCACCACGCGCAACACATCGCTCCTCTTGGTCACGATCTGCACCGCGAACCAGCGATTGCCGTCGCTCGTGTAGACGCGCGAAACCGTCGGGCCTGTCATTCCAGACAACTCTCGCGACGCCAATATCATCTCAGCAATATCGCCCTCGGATTCGCCTTTAACATTCGCCGTCACCCGGCGATACGACCTAGAGCGCAACCTTGCCTCGATGCGCTCCAACAGACGCCGGGTCAAAGCCAGCTTGTCGTCGGAGCGAGCAAGCAGAGCCGCGTTGCCGATCATGATCGCCTGCGATTCCATCGCCACGCCATCGACCAGCGTTCGCAGATTGTTCTCCCGCAACGTGTTGCCGGTATCCGATATGTCCGCAATGATGTCCGCATAACCGATCCGCGGAGCCGCCTCGAGTGCTCCGTTGATCGCAACCATCGAGAAATAGTTGATGCCGCGGCGATTGAAAAAACGCTTCACCAATCGCGGATACTTCGTCGCTATTCGCAAATCCCGTCCACGTTCGTGGAACTCCAGACTCAGGTCAGAAAGATCGTACATCGACGTGATGTCGAGCCAAGAATCCGGCACCGCAATCACCAGCCGCGAGTTCCCATACTCCAGATCCGGCACTACCACCAACGAATCGCCGTCTTCCAATCGTGATTCCAGATATCGGTCCAATCCCACAATGCCCAAGTCCGCGTTACCAGAATCCACAATCGTCGTGATGTCGGATTGCCGTTGGTAGATAACCTCAACCCCCGGTATCGACGGCATCATCGCAGTGTAGCGACGCGAATTCACGCGGCTCACTGCCGCATCAGATTCTGCAAGCAGCTTCGCCGCACCCTGTTCGAGAGCACCAGTCGACGGTATAGCTAGTCGCAACGTGTCCATCACTCGGCAACCCACGTTAGACAGCCCGAAACATCCACCAACGCCACCTTCGCACCACCTATTGAAGACGCTACATCAACCGCATCAACGGTCGTATCGAAGAGAGTGAAAACGTCATACCCTTGACCGCGCAACTCAGCAGCAGCCTCGACGATCGACTCATCAGCATCCCCGTCGACGGGAGCCAATACAACAGCCTTGCGCCGAGCTTCAGACGCCGCTGAGTCGCCGTTCAATTCCAATATCGTGTCCAGATTCAACGCAAACCCAAGCGCCGGAACATCCTCGTCAGACCCTAGAGCAGACGCCAATCCGTCGTATCTACCGCCGCCACCTAACGCAACATGCTCCCCGTCAATCGACGCCGAAACCTCGAAGATCATACCCGAGTAGTACGCAATAGATGTTGCCAATCCAAAATCTACCGAGATGTCTGAAGCATCCACACCCGCACTCTCGGCCGCACCCACTACTGATCGGATGGCTCTGATGTTCTCCAGATCACCCAAACCGTACTCAGCAGCGATGCGAGCCGCAATCGTTATCGTGTCGCCATTGATTCGCGCAATCCTACGCATCAGTTCCATCGCCTTCGGGAAATCAGAGTTGGCGACATCGCTTTCCACCTTTCGGCGGAGGCCAGCGACGACCTCCTCAGCGGTGCGCGAGGTCTGTTCTGCCGCGCTGGGCAACTGGACAGATCCAGTAGCCAGGCGCGTCAGCAAGTGAGCAGCCGACGCTTGCGTCTCAACTGACTGTTGACTATCCGTCGGCATCAACCCCAATCTGATCGCTTCCGACTCAATCGCAGCACCGTCGTCATCGCCCTCGCTGAAATCCGAAACGTGGTTCGCGAGAAAAAGCGCCGCACGTTCCGATAAGTTGAAGCGTCCCAGCATCTCCCATATCAGACCGACGTGGCCAACACGTATCGCGACATCTTGAATGCCCAGCCGCTTCGCCATCTCGTACGCGGTCGCGATGATCTCCCCATCCGCCGCAGCCTGCGTCGCACCAATAAGTTCCGCTCCCGCCTGGATGTATTGGCGCTTGCTCGGAACTGAGTTCGGCGGCGCGTCGAATGGCCGCTCCGTATACCTGAATATCGGAGACGCGTACTGGTAACGCATCGGGTGCATCGTCCCGCCCTGCTCCAGCGCATGACGTATCACCGGAGCCGTCAACTCCGGACGCAACGTAATATCGCTCCCGTCCGGCGCGAGGAAGTCGAATAGTTGGCTGGAAAGTAATCCCCCGGAACGACGCAGGAAAAGCTCCGTCTGCTCTATCAACGGCGTCTCAATCGGCTGATAGCCCCGTGAGTAAAGAACATCACGAGCGATTCTGATCGCCGAATCCAGTCGCTCGAAGTCTCGACCCGCCCTATCTTCAAACCCAGGAGCGCGCCGTATCTTGCCGTTACGGCCCATATTTGACCCTGTCTTTGATTGGTCCCAAATTCTTCGGGATCGGAGCTAGCAATTGATTCGACATTTGCGCCGCGCTAACCATTTCAAGTCGCGCCTCATCATTCAGATTCTAATCCGCAGTATCAAGATGATTTGAAAATCCCCGAACCGAACATCACATTCCATCAACTACCTACTACCAACCCCGCCCCTTTCGCCCAGCCCAAAAAGTCCAACGACAGGGCGCGAGCAAACGAAGCCCAAAGGACCGACATCAGAGCGGGGTATGCCCGGGGCGGCAGGGATCGGCGCACATCCCCTCGGACTCGACGGGAGAGACCCTGCCCGCCGCGATATCCCCTCTCCCTCGATGGGAGAGGGTCAGGGAGAGGGTGAACGGGGACAAAAGGGCGGGGCCATCCTGCCAATCCTTGAAATCCTTCAAATCCGGGTTCAGACACTTGACAATCGATACATCTGTAGTAATATAGCAACTAAGCGCCGATCCGACGTTCATCGGAGCGGCGCCCTGAAAACGAAGAATCGCCGCGTCGAGACGGGTGCGCGCAACCTTTTCAGACGCAGCTTAAACACAACTGAATAATGAAGTATGGCAACGGGCGGGAGTGCACGGGGCGCTGACGGCGCCCGCCGGCGGTGCCCGCCACAAGCCCAGAAAGACGGGCGCAACGTTCCCACAATCCGGTTACGAAGACCGTTGTAGCTGTAGGGCTCGGACGCGGAGCATATGCTGGCTCCGCCAATAATAGCAAGCCAGGCGGCAGACGCCCTCCCCCTGACAACTTCGGTTTCCCCCGCTCGCGGGCGAGATGTCCGAAGGACAAAGGGGGAACGCGCCAAACCCGCGTCGTTCCGGCGAGAGCCGGAACGCAGAGGGCATGGTCGCGGGGGTATCTGCCCGTTCAAGGTTCGAGCGAACGGCCTTCTACCCGGCACACGTCTTTCCGCTTCGCTGGACGGAAGAGGCTACAGCACCAGCGAGAGGGGTGAATCGAGCGATGACGAGGGGCAGTCTTTCAGATGCTCCCCGGAGGGCCCACGGTCTGGCGACGTCGGCGGTGCTGGACTATTGACTGACATTCAAACCGACTTATCGACGCGATCCCGAAAAGACGCGGCGATGCTTCGAAAAAAACGGTCAGCCCCTTTCGCACTGCGAAAGGGACGCGAGCAAACGAAGTGAAGCGAGCGGGACATCCCCGCTCAATTAAACGCGCCTACGAACGTACCAATAACTCTTTTCAGGCAAATTACCATCGCATTGTCTAAAGAATCAATAACTATCCCACCGAATGATGCGCATTTCTTCAGGTAGAGGACAACCAACCATGCAATCAACACAAACCACAGACGCCGTAGTCATCGGAGCCGGTGCGGTAGGTTGCGCCGTAGCCCTGCGTTTAGCGCAACACGGAATCATCCCGCACGTCATCGAACGCGACGATATCGCATTCAACGCCTCTGGATACGCTTGGGGAGGTCTCTCAGCCCACTTCGGCAGCGGCGTTCCCGGTCCGATGACCAAACACTACCGCGACGCCATCGACAAACACATCGAACACTACGAGCAAGTATCACCCGAAGCATCACAAGATTGGCAACTCCAACGCGTCACTTCCCTATCCCTCGCCGACGACGAAACAACCGCGAATAATCTCGCCGCAGATGTCGAATGGATGCGATCCGAAAATTTCAATGCCGAACTTATCGGACCCGATGAGATCTACGAGCTCGAACCCTCAATCCGTCCCGGCATCATCGCTGCTTCCCTCGCCAACTCAGGTTGGGAACTCGACAGCTACATCTACACGAAGGCGTTAGCAAACGAGTGCGAAAGCCTAGGAGTGACCTTCGCCTCAGGCACCGCAACAAGCGTGTCGATTGTGCAAGGCAAAATCAACAGCATCAACCTCAACGATCAGACCCGCATCGATACTCCTCTCGTCGTAGCCGCGACAGGACCTTGGGTAAGCCAGATCGACGGCATCCCAGAACTACCCATCAAACCGATAAAAGGCGAAATCATCCGGCTTGAACGCGATGGAAATGACCTACAAAACCGCGTCGGATTCAGTGGCTTCAACGTCGGTCGCAAACCCGACGGCTCCGTCTGGGCCGGAACATACGAATGGGACCGCGGCTTCAATCGCGACATCACCGAAGAAGGTCGCAACCACATCATGAACGGAGTCACCAGCTACATCCCGTCACTCACCGGTCTAAAGACTATCAAGACCACCGCCTGCCTCCGACCAGTCGCCACCGACGGCTTACCGATCGTGGGCGCTTCAAACTCCGTCGACGGCCTCTACTACGCCAACGGTGCCGGCAAAAAAGGCATACTGCTATCCCTCTCGATGGCAGACTGGATCGCTGACCAAATCAAGCACGACATCACGCCTCCGGCAATCTTTTCGCCTTCTCGCTTCGAAAACACTTAAAGTCGAAGCAATTCGACATTCAAACCTCCAGCAGCGTTCTTATCCGACGCTAACTTTGACGCTGGTATATTTGTAACCATTCAAACGCCAGCCTACGACAGACCACGGTAATTTCATCATGGCAGAGAGCACTCCCAAATACCAGAGCACCACCAGCGAACGAGCACACGGCTTCTTCAACACCAAATGGGGCGATGCCTTCGAAGATTCAATGACGCGCGGCAAGCTAAGGAACTACCGCGCACCTGAAGACCGCGAAAATCTCGACTCCGAAGAGCGTCGCGAATTTTTCCGTGAAGGCGCATACCCGTACCAACGCAAAATCAGCCTCGATGCCTACTACGAGCACAAGTTCCCGCTCCAAATCGAACTCGTCAAGATGCAGAACTGGGTGCGTGACACCGGCGAGAAGGTCCTGCTCTTATTCGAAGGCCGCGACGCCGCCGGAAAAGGCGGTACCATCCGCCGATTCATGGAGCATCTGAACCCTAGAGCCGCCAAGGTCATCGCACTCGAAAAACCCACCATCGAAGAATCCGGTCAGTGGTATTTTCAGCGATACGTCCGACACCTGCCAACCGCAGGAGAGATAGCGCTCTTCGACCGCTCATGGTACAACCGCGCCGGAGTCGAAAAGGTCATGGGATTCTGTACAGAAGAGGAATACGACAGATTCCTGATTGACACACCCTTGATTGAGGAGATGTGGGCGAACTCCGGTATCCGAATCATCAAGCTCTACTTCTCCGTAAGCCGCGTCGAGCAGGAACGACGATTCAAGCGACGCCAACGCGACCCCCTGAAACAGTGGAAGCTAAGCCCCGTCGATCTCGCCTCCTACCATCGCTGGGAGGAATACACCACCGCGAAGACGGCGATGTTCTACCACACCCACACCGATTTCGCCCCCTGGTACGTCATCAAATCAGACGACAAGATGAGAGCGCGCATCAACTCAATCCGTCACGTCCTGAACCTACTCCCGTACCACGGCAAAGATGAGAACGTGGTCTACGACGCCGACCCGTGGATTATCGCTAGTGCCGAAGAAGTCTTCGACGTCAAAGGCAAATCCAGCTACGGCACCAGTGTCAACGGACAGCCCGCTACAAGCGAACTCGCTTCTGTTTCGGCTTAACTGACGAACCGTCCTACTGCGCCGTAAACCCGCCGTCGATCACCAGACAAGCGCCAGTTACGAACGAGGCCTCGTCCGAGGCTAGGAACAGCACCGCACGAGCAATCTCGATCGGTTGTGCAAACCGACCTATCGGATGCAACGCGACGATCCGGTCATACAACTCCGGGTTCTCCCACGTCCCACGGGTCATCTCTGTGTGCGTAAATCCGGGACACACAGCGTTGACCCGAATATTCTGCTTAGCCAGTCCAAGCGCCATGTCACGAGTCGCATTCACCACACCGCCCTTTGAATGCGGGTAAGGATTGAACCCGTCCGTGATGAAATCCGGGTAGCCGATCAAACCCCGGATCGAAGCAATGTTCACAACCGCGCCACTGCCCTGCTCCTTCATCTGCTCAACCGCGTGGCGAGCCATCAACACTGTGCCTTTCAGGTTGACATCGATCACGAACTGCCAACGCTCCTCGTAGGTCATATCCAATGCGCTCCGCCCACCGACTCCCGCGCTGTTCACCAGAACATCGACGCTACCAAACTCATCAACTACGGCATCAACCGCGGCCGCGCAACTGTCGTTATCAGTCACATCAACCACCGTCGCCATCGCCGAACCTCCAGCCTGACGTATCTCACCCGCAACACGTTCCGCACCGTCTGCATTCAAATCCGCAATCGCAACCGTGGCACCTTCATCTGCGAACAGCTTCGCACTCGCCTCGCCGATCCCGCTACCGCCACCGGTGATCAATGCCACCTTGCCTTCTAATCGCCCCAAACCTGTAGCTCCCGTCGTCTGTGTCTGTTCCATCGTCAATTTACTCTCCCCCTATCCCGCCGTGTACCCGCCGTCTACGGGCAGGCACGAAGCTGTTACGAACGACGATTCATTAGATGCCAAATACAACGCCGCATAGGCAATCTCAATCGGCTCGCCGAGTCTCCCTATCGGATGCAAGGACTCTAGATGCAACCGCGTGTCGTCATCATCAGTCAACGACTTGGTCAACGCCGTATATGTGAAACCCGGACACAGCGCATTCACCCTGACACCCCGTTTAGCGAACGCCACCCCCATATCGCGCGTCATCTGGACCACACCACCCTTCGAGTGCGGATACGGGTTGAAACCATCGCTCATCCCGGTCGAATACCCGACCAGACCGATGATCGAAGCCAAGTTCACGATCGAACCATAACCAGCTGGAAGCATCACATCCGACACGGCGTGAGACATCAACATGCTGCCCTTCAGATTCACATCTATCACCCAGTCCCACTTCTCCTCGAAGTCCCACTCCAACGGCGCCTTCCGAGGCGTCACCCCCGCGCTGTTGACCAGCACATCCAATCCTCCGAACCGATCAACCACGTTCCCAACCAATTCCTCACACTGATCTCGCTTCGTGACATCCACAGAGCTCGCGGCGGCCGATCCACCGCGCCCAGTCACTCGATCTGCAACCTCTTGTGCCGCATCGGCTTCCAAATCAGCACAGAACACATTCGCGCCCTCTGCACTGAATAACTCAGCGCACGCCGCACCGATACCCGAACCCGCGCCCGTTATCAACGCCGTCCTATCATCAAGTCTGCCCATGTTTGCTCCAATGCTCGATGCTTAATCAGCGATAGTAAGTTTACGTCCAAACAGCACCAAACGATACAATCTCTATCGCCAACCATGACCACCTCACGCCGCAGACACCGCTCACGTCCGGTTCATCCCGAAGAACCAGAGCAACCTGTATCTGAACCAGAACAGTCCGAGGTCCAAGTCGAGGCGCATCGCGAGCCAGAAGCCAAATCCGTAACCATCGAATCCCTCGGACTCGAGTTCGCTGGACCTCTAAGGCGCATCTACGCCTTCGCCGTGGACATCGGGTTGCTTTTGATGCTCAAATTCATCATCGATTCTGCGTCGGGTCAGGTCGGATTCAATCTTGATCCCCGCCGCAGCATCTTCGAAGTCGCAATCTTCCTCGCTTACTTCATCCTCCCCACTGGGCTTTTCGGACGCACAATCGGCAAATGGGTCGCCGGAATTTCGGTTGTCGATGAAGAAGGGAAGAAGCCGAGTGTCGCCCTTGCCATTCCCCGCGAAGCCGTCGGCCGCTTCGTAGCCGCCATAACCTTCGGTATTGGCCTGATATGGGTCATCTTCGACGAAAAACGCCAAGGCTGGCACGACAAGATCGCCGGAACATACGTCATCATCGTGCCTAACAGCGGCGGACCCGGCTTCATAGCCCGCATGTTCGCACCCCAAGACGAGAAAAACCCAGCCCAGAACCGGCAACATCAAGTTGGGCGCCCACCACGTCGACGCAGGCGACGAAACCGCCGCCGAAGCTGACTCGTTCCAACCCTACAGACCATCCGAAAGGCCTGATAAAACCATGGCAATCTCCAAACTTGCACGAGAACAGATGCAGGCGAGTTCGTGGATCCGCCGCATGTTCGAAGAGGGCATGGAACTCAAAACCATCCACGGACCCGAAAACGTCTTCGATCTATCCCTTGGCAACCCGCTCCTCGAACCTCCGCCAGAGTTCAAACAAGCACTCGCCGAGATCGCGCAAGAACCAGACAGCGGTATGCACCGCTACATGCCCAATCCCGGGTTCATCGAGTCTCGCGCTGCCGTCGCCGAAGCACTGACCGAAGAATCAGGAACGAATTTCCAGCCCACCGACATCATCATGACCGTCGGTGCCGCCGGAGCCATCAATGTCGCTCTACGTGCGCTCCTCGATCCCGGCGACGAAGTCATCATCATCGCGCCCTACTTCGCCGAATACATCTTCTATATCCAACACGCCAACGGAATCTACCGAGAAGCGCAATCGACTCCGGATTTCATGCCCGACCTTGAATCGCTTGAATCGCTAATAAACGATCACACCCGCGCCATCATCATCAACTCGCCCAACAACCCATCAGGTGTCATCTACCCCGAATCGGTCATCGCCGACATCGCGAAAATCATTCAAGCCGCCGAAACCAGATACGGAACGGAGATCTACCTCATCACCGACGAACCGTATCGAAAACTCATCTACACCGACGAGCCCTACCCATTCGTCTTCAAGCACCACGTTCGCACAATCGTTGCAACCTCTCACTCCAAAGACCTTGGCCTTGCCGGCGAACGCATCGGATACATGGCCGTAAACCCAGACGACCCCGGCAAAGTCGACCTCCTCGACGCGTCGGTCTTCATGCTCCGCACCCTCGGCTTCGTCAATGCTCCTGCCATCATGCAACGCGTCGTCTCCAAGCTACAGCGGTCAAGCGTTGATATGTCGCAGTACCTCCGCAAGCGAGACATCATTCATACCGGCCTCACGAAGATCGGATACGAATGCAACCTCCCCGACGGGGGCTTTTATCTGTTCCCCAAATCCCCAATGCCCGACGATGTCGCATTCGTCAACCTCTTGAAATCCAAACTCGTTCTCGTCGTCCCAGGCGTCGGCTTCGGCATGGGCGAATACTTCCGAGCTTCATACTGCGTCGAGGATGAAGTGCTACACGGTTCCCTCGACGGATTTGCCGAAGCCTTCAAAGAAGCCAACGCTGGTGGATAGAATCGACTCTCATGTTTGCAAACATCCCCCGAAAATACACACGATTGATCCTGCTCTCGCCCGCTGTCGCCCTGCTCGGCATGTTCGCCGTAGCGTGTGGCGAGGACGCGGAACCAACAGCCATCGTCTTACCGACCGCCACTCCCGGAACTATGTCGGTTACGGTCACCCCAACGATCTATCAAGACGAAGACGACAAGAAGGTGCAAGTCGGCTTCAACCTCAGTCTGCAAGACTACTCCCAGCAAGGCGCCGGTATAGTCCGGCAACTAGACCGCGGAACTTGGATAAAGGTAACCGTCCGTCCAGCACCAGGCACCATTCAGCAGATCAGCATCCGCCGCGGACGATGTGAAAACGCGACAGATCTCCCGAACTTCCAATGGGTTGAGACCCTAGACCCCGCAATCGGCGGCGTCTCCGAAACCACCCTCACCGAACGCCACGTCAGCACCATCCTCGACGGCAACCACGCCATCGCCGTATCCATCCCCGGCGGCACATTCTCCCAAGTAGCCACCTGCGGCGACCTACCAGACCTTACACACCTAGAAATCCTCCCATCCATCGACGGATAGACAGCTATTATCCCCTCTCCCTTGATGAGACCTTTGAAAACCATCGGGTTTCCCCCGCTCGCGGGGGAAATGTCCGAAGGACAAAGGGGGCGCGCTTAGGCTGCCAAGCCGAATGGTGCCCAAACACGGGTTTTGTAATGGTCTCTTGATGAGAGAAGGCTAGGGTAACCCACTCCCTACACCGGTTCCTTCAACCCCGACCCCGTAACGGGCACTACCACCCGCGCATCCCTGCCGATCACCCCATCTCCCACCATCACTTCCAAACCCGCAAACGCGGCGGCCGAAGTCACCTCGCAGAATATCCCCGATTCCGATGCCAATCGCTCTCGCCACGCCAACATCGCCGCATCCGATACCGCGACTGCCGAACCACCTGATCCTTTAACCGCCCCCATCGCCTGACGCACCCGCGGCGGCGTGCTCACCGATATTCCTGACGCAACCGTTGGCTGCGCCTCGTCCGCGTCCCAAGCCGCACCTTCTATCGCCCGTATCAACGGCTGAACCCCTGTCGATTGCACACAATGAATCCGCGGAGATTCATCTTTCGGATATCCCGCGAAACATCCGATTAGCAACGCACCGTTCCCAGCCGGAGCAACGATATCGGTCGGCGATTCTTCCATGTCCCTCTCAATCTCGGCAACAATCGACTTAACGCCCTCCGCAAACCAAGGACTCAACGCGTGTGAAAGATACGGTATCCCCTCACGTTCCGAGAACTCCGACGCCGCATCCGTCGCCGCCTGTCTAGGACCGTCGATCAGATGCAACTCAGCCCCGAATACCCGAATCTGATCCAGCTTTCCCTGAGCAGCGCTCGAGGGCGCGAAGATGTGCGCCTCCATCCTGGCTCGAGCCGCATAGGCCGACATCGACGCCCCTGCATTGCCCGACGAATCCTCTACGAACTCCCCTATCCCCTCTTCTGCCGCCGCCGACACCAAAACCGCGCTACCACGATCCTTGAACGACCCTGTAGGTGAACAGAACTCGAGTTTTGCCCATAAAGCAGCGATCCCAAGCTCTTCCGCTAACCGCTTCAACTCAACCATAGGAGTATTCCCCTGGCCAAGGTCTACAGTGATCTCCCCCGCCAACGGCAATCCCGCGACCGCGTCAGACGCATCGAAATACCGGATGTCATAAACCCCGCCGCTGTCGCAATAGACATTCCTAACCGACGGCGCATCCGCGACCGATCCAGAATCAGCAGAGACCAGTTCAAACCGCTCCGAACGAGCCTCCAGCACCTTAGACACGCTTGAACGTTCCAACGAATCTACTCGGTCGATTCCAATGCCCCGCTAGGCTCGATAACCGTCAGCCCAACGCCTTTGCGCGCTGTTCCCCGACTCACAGCCACAGCGCCACCATCCGAACGCCAGCACGACGATCCAGCCAACGTCGAATCATCGCCAAACTCGATGATGTTCATTCCGCCAGCAACATTCTTGACCATCGTTACATCGTGACCAATGTTCCGCAATGATGACGCTATCTCAGAGCCAAACTCCTCCTCTAACTCGACCTCCTGCCCCTGCGTGAACATCCGCGGAGCCTCAATAGCTTCCTGCGGTGTCATCCCATGATCGATGATGTTCACAATCGCTTGCGCCACCGACGGCCAGATGCGTATGCCGCCCGGCAGACCGAGCGCAAACGCGGGTCGATCACCTCGATACACAATCACCGGCGCCATGCTGCTCGCAACCCGCTTGTAAGGCTCGATCGAGTTCGCAAGATTCGGATGTGGATCGAAGTTCGCCATCGTATTGTCCAGCAGAACTCCCGTTCCCGGAACCACCACTTTCGAACCAAAGATGTGGTTGATCGTCTGTGTCGCCGACACAATGTTGCCTTCACGGTCAGCCGTCGTGATGTGCGACGTGTCATCTGACTCCGCCAGCAACGGCGACGCCAGCTCTGGCATCACCGTATTGGGCAATATCTGACTCATCAACTCCTTGGCGTGAAACTCTGAAAGCAGTCGGTCAAACGGAATCTCTTGGAACTCCGGATCCGCCAGATACCGGTTGCGATCCGCAAACACCAGCTGCATCGCCTCAGCCATCAGATGGATCGTCGCGCTGCGACCAAAACCCATGTCGCCGATGTCTCGCAACGCCAACACGTTCAAAAACTCGATCAGGTGAAGACCGCCAGCAGATGAAGGCTGAGGCCCACTAACCGTGTAGCCGCGATAGGTGCCAGTCACCGGTTCGCCCCGCCGCGTTCGATACTCCAACAGATCATCCATCGTGATGATCCCGCCTTGCGACTGCGAATATCGAACTATCTCCTCGCCCAACTCGCCGCTATACAGATAGTCCGAACCCTCAAGCGCTATCCGCTTCAACGTGCTGGCAAGATCGCGCTGCACCACCAGATCGCCCGGTTCCGGCACCTCCCCTCCCGGCATGAATATGCTGCTCGTTGCGCTGTATTGCCGCAAAAGATCAGTATTGCCAACCACGAAGCCACAGTAGTGCTCACTGGCTCGAAATCCGCTCTCTGCGTGGCTGATCGCCGGTTGCATCACCTCCGAAAGCGACAGATTCCCGAACTCCGACTGAATCTCGCACCACGCCTTCAACGATCCCGGCACGCCCGACGCCAGTACACCTGTTTGGTTAAGATCACCCCGCGCCCGCATGTAGTTCGGCCACTCGTCCGAGACTGGCGTGAACATATCAATCGTCGCCGCCCCGGGCGCTTGCGAGTAGTTGTCGATGGCCAACCGACGTCCATCAGCTAAGCGGATGTTCATGAAACCCGCACCGTAGATACCCATCTTCATCGGCTCAACTACCGACAAAGCGAACATCGTAGCCACTGCCGCATCAATGGCGTTACCGCCAGCCGTCATTATCTCCGCACCCGCCGCCGATCCCAATGACTGCGTCGACGCCGCAACACCGTCGTAGCCGAGCACCGGCCGGTTTTGGGGACTGAACGTTATCGGGGCGTTCTCGCGCCACCGCTGAGAAGTCAACGCGCCTACTGGCATCCGAGATTAACCACCTTCTTGTTTCTTTGAGCTTCGTGGCCGCATGAACCCATTCTTCCCATCCTTAAAAATCATATCCATCCTAGTTCAATACCCTTGTTTCAACGGAGTTTGACATCTCAAGCGATAATGTAACTAGGAAAAGGAGCAAATATGCCGATAATCACCGTCGAAGGAAGAGTTGGAGCCGGAGCGCCCGATCTGGGTCGTCTCGTCGCTCGCGAGTTGGAGATCGACTTCGTCGATCGTCTCATCCTCGCCCAGATCGCGAGGAGGGTCAACGCCACCATGCGCGCCCTGGTCGATCAGGAACGCCGCGTACCTTCACTGGTGAACCGCTTAGCTTTGCGCGTACAGCGCGTCCTCGAACGATCTGCCGTTGCTGGAATGGGTGGAGACCCCTACTTCGGACCCGGCGTCGAAGACCTCATCTCACGCCAATACAGCGAATACGAGGAGGAACCACACACAACTGCCGAGGAAGTCGACGACGATCGATTCATCGCCACTACACGTGAAGTCATCGAAGATGTCGCCGACCAGGGAAACATTGTAATCCTCAGTCGTGGCGGAGCCGCCATCCTTCGAGAACGCAACGATGTCGTACGCGTCGGAGTTGTCGGACGAATGGAAGACCGCGCCGCGAGAGTAGCCGAACGCGAAAGCATCACCATGGACGAAGCACGAGACTTCATCACCCACTCAGATGCCGCACAGCACCGCTACTTCGAAAAAGCATTTGGCACAAGCCCAATCGATCCGTTCCTATACCACTTCATGTTCAATACATCCGACGTCACCATCTCATACGCCGCTAGAATGACCGTTTTAGCCGCCCAATCCCTCGACGACGACGGCAAGCTATAGCCGTCATCTAGAATCGAAACAACGCAGTCCGTCATTCCCGCGCAGGCGGGAATCCAGGAAACCAAAACACCCCACTCCCAAATGCCGCCAAGAAACCGAAATCGACGCCGCTCAGGACGTCGCCCCAACGTCTTCGTCCAAACCGAGCGACCTTCTGGCCAGAGCCAGACCAACGACGAGCCGGAAGCAGAAAACGCCGCCATCGTTGAGCCGTCCCCCGTCCTGGCCGCCACTGCATCCGCGGTAGCCAGCCAGCGCCCGGCCGGAGCACGCCGAACCCAACGCACCCGTTCCGAAGTCTACGCTCGCACCTTCCCCCGCGAAATCCGCAAAATGGGCATCCTAGCCGCCGGCATCGTAGTTGCCCTAACCGTCTTTACCATCGTTCTGTAATCAGAACGTTTCTGGGATACCTAGATACTTGTAGCTTCACCGCGTCGTTCGGTTCCGATTGGACGCTTCCATCTCGGGACCGAATGATTTCCGATTCGGTTAACTCCGGATCCGTTCACCCGGTCTCAACCAATAAACCCCGTAAAATCAACCTACACACTTCATGTCCACCCCAGCGACAACCGACTCCCCCTCCCGCGCTGACCTCTTTTCCGAGCGCCTCGCCGCTGTGCCCCGCGAGCCTGGGGTCTACACTATGCGCGGTAAGAGCGGTCAGATACTCTACGTCGGCAAATCCATCAGCCTCCGAAACCGGCTACGTTCATACTTCTCGAACGAAACCAAATTGCGTGGTAAGACCAAGCGGTTAGTCGGACAGATCCACGACTTCGACTACATCGTCGCGGAGTCTGAGCGCGAAGCCTTGCTCCTTGAAAACTCGCTGATCAAGCAGCACAAACCGCGCTTCAACGCCCGTCTCAAAGACGACAAGACCTACCCATACATCAAGGTCGACCTCGACGACGAGTTCCCACGCGTCTACTTCACCCGCCGCCGCTCCAAACGCGACGGCGCACGTTACTTCGGACCCTACGCCTCCGCATACTCTGTCCGAACCACCCTCGACCTCCTCAAAAAGCTCTTCCCCTACCGCTCCTGCACGATGAAGATAACGGGCGAAGAGGAGCGTCCCTGCCTCGAGTACCACATCAAGCGCTGCGTCGCTCCCTGCACCGGCTACGCCGACAAGCAGGAATACGACAAAGTCATCGAACAGGTCATCACATTTCTGCAAGGCGACACCAACAAGGTCGTCGTCGATCTCCAAGAGGCGATGACCGAAGCCGCCGAGAACTTAGAGTTCGAGCGTGCCGCCGCCTTACGCGACCGACTAAACGCCATGAAGATCGTCTACGAAGACCAGAAGGTGGTCGGCATCGGACAGGAAGACATGGACGTCATCGCCTGCGAGAAAGGCAGCGACGAGGCCTGGATCGATGTCTTCTTCATCCGTCGCGGCAGCATGGTGGGACGCGACAACTTCATCATGGCGGGCACCTACGACGACACCGACTCGCACATCATCGCCAAGTTCATTGAGCAGTTCTACATCGCTGGCAACCCACACATGCCGCGTCGCCTCTTGACGCAGATCGAACCGGAAGACACGCACGTTCTCCAAGAGCTTCTCACCGAGAATCGCGGCGCCAAGATGGAGATCAACGTCCCCAAGCGTGGTCCCAAGCGAAAACTCGTCGATATGGCGCACGAGAACGCCGTACAGGGCCTCTCGCAGCTAAAACTGAAGTGGCAGTCCAACTCCGACCTGATGGGGCGTGCTTTGGACGATCTGCAGGAAGCCTTGAGCCTTCCCAACCGTCCTTACCGCATCGAGTGCTACGACATCTCCCACATCCAAGGCACATCTTCTGTAGCTGCTATGTCAGTCTTCGAGAACGGAGCACCTGCAACCTCGCAGTATCGACGTTTCAAGATCAACACCGTCGATGGCAACGACGACTTCGCATCCATGCGCGAGGTGCTGACTCGTCGCTTCAAGCGCCTAAACGTCGCTCGTGAAAAGGCTGCTGAAGGCACGGATCCTACCAAACCGTCCGATTCGTTCGGAATCACGCCTGACCTCGTGCTAATTGATGGCGGCAAAGGCCAGCTCTCCGCGGCGTTAGCTACCATGCTTCACCTCGGAGTTGCCGACATCCCGCTTGCGTCGATCGCCAAGAAGGAAGAGGAGCTTTACACGCCTGACAGTTCGGAGCCGATACGTTTGCCGCGGAACGCGCCGTCTCTGTTCGTCCTACAGCAAGTCCGAGACGAAGCCCACCGCTTCGCCATCATCTACCATCGCAAAACGCGTGGGCGGACATCCTTAAAGTCCGCCCTAGACCTCGTTCCCGGTATAGGCCCGTCCCGTAAACGTGCGCTGATGCGTCGTTTTGGCAGTTTGAAAGCTATTCGGGAAGCTTCTGAACTCGAGCTTGCATCCACACCGGGTATGACGCAAAGATTGGCTGAGAAAGTCAAGGATTACCTCTGAGTCAGTTGAGCTGATCTATCCGCTCAGTCGGTCTCGGCGGGACTCGAGGGTGGCGATGAGCATATCTAGGTTTGCGGCTGTTTCGCGCATCCTCAAAGCGCCGTCGTCGTATCGGAATTCCATCCATCCTTCGGGGAGGATTTCGACGTTGGTGTCGGTTCGCAACATGGCGTTTTTCTCGGTCTGAAAGTCGTCTGACGCTATGAGATATCTATGAATGCCCTCGAATATTCGCTCAATCACGGCGACGCGCTGGACGATTTCATCCATTTCCGCGCCGGTGATTTCCTGCAAAATTGCTACCAGCACGCTCTGGTCCACGCTCGAATCGCCGGTGCGGTCGTGCATTTCGTTGAACAACGGGACTGATCCGGCCAGCTTTCGCATAGCCTGTGATTCCTCTTCAAGGCGGGTTGGTGTTGAAATCTGCGTGCCTAGGCTGGTCAATTTGACGTCACCACGTCGTTCTACCAGTCCCCAGATACGTAAAGCGTTGAGTCGGGTTCCGAAAGCGCCTCCGACAGGTGACAAGTGCAAAACCATCGCCAAGGCGTCTCTACGGACTTCCCCACGTAGTTCGTCGTGGATTCGTCGCGCTAATTCGATGCTTTCGGCGAGTCCGATTTCCGGATATTCGTAGTCTGCGAGTTTTGCCATGTTATGCCGCTCATGCCGGAGTTTTGCCGCTATATCGGCATTGTACGGCATGAATCGGGGTTTTATGCCGGAGTTTTGCCGCTGGAGCGGCATAACAGCGGCATGAGAGTTTTTTTGGCGAAGTTCAAAACTTGTTAAGGTGTTTTGGTCGTCAGATTGCGCTCATTTCGCGACATGTCGAAGTAATATTTTCGGCGCGTTAGGCCGCGGGATTTGGGACCTCTGGGGCGTGTGAAGTTTTTGCCGGGTGACGTTGGCTCTGTCGGTAGATTTTCGGCATCAGTCAGGGACTTCTGCCCTCGTGATCCGACGCGGGATCGAACCATCTCGACTTGAGGGTCCGCGTTCGTCGGAGCTAGTGGAATTCATCCATACACATGGCTACGCGTGACCAGTCGGACGCGGCAATGCGGAAATCAAGAGACTATTCTCAGACGCTGTGCAAGAATACGCTTTATGAGGTTCGCGCTTCCCTGTTTGGGTCGGAATCGGGTGAGATTCGTTGAATTTTTACGTGAAACTATGATTATGGTTTTGACGGTATCGCCTCAAAGCTATGCGGAACTGTGCTTGATGCGAATTTGAACGTAAAAAACGGCGGGGTTTTCGGACAACTTCGCTGTCACTCTCACCCTAGCCCTCTCCCATCAAGGGAGAGGGGATGTTTTGATGCTCGGCTATCCGCACCGGGCATCCCCCGCTCGCATCGCTATGCTTGCTCGCGCCCCCTTACGCTGCGTGAAGGGGGCGGGCGACCACAAGGGTCGCAACTACGGTTTGACGATGATGGAGGTCTAGTTGTTTTCGGTGGTGGAGGCGCCGCCCATTACGTTGCCGATGCCGGACATTAGTTTGGTCATCTCCATGGGGAGTACGAACTTGGTGGATTCGCCGGCTGCCATCTCTTTGAGGGCGTCCATGTATTGGAGGGTCATGGTGTTTCCGCCGAGGCCGCTGGCGGTGTCTTGGATTCGCTGGAGGGCGTCGGCGAAGCCGTTGGCTCTCAATACCGCGGCTTGCTGGTCGCCCTCGGCTTTGAGGATCTCAGCCTGCTTGTCGCCTTCGGCGCGCAAGATCTCGGACTGCTTCTCCCCCTCTGCGACGGTGATGGCGGCTTCGCGTTGTCCGTCGGCTTCGAGGACCATTGAGCGTCTCATGCGTTCAGCGGACATCTGGCGGGTCATCGCGGCTTGGATGTCGTTGGGTGGTTCGATCTCCCGGATTTCGACGTTGGTGACTTTGATACCCCATCTTCCGGTCTCTTGGTCGAGACGGGTGCGGATGAGTTCGTTGATGCGCTCGCGTTGGGATAGGACTTCGTCGAGGCTGATGTCTCCGACGACGGCGCGGAGGGTGGTGGTTGCGAGACCGACGACGGCGGATGTGTAGTGCTCGACTTCGAGCACTGCCCTTTCGGCCTGGTTGATGTCGACGCGCATGTATACGAGGAAGTCGATGTCGATGGGGGCGTTGTCTTTGGTGATGTTGGTCTGGCGTGGAATCTCCAAGACCGCGGTTCGGGTGTCGACCTTTTGGATCTGGTGGATGATGGGAATAGAGAATACGATTCCGGGTCCCATCATTCCCTCGAATTTGCCGAGACGGAAGCGGGCTACCCTCTCGTAGTCGCGGATGAAGTTGATGATTGCCATGTTTTGCTCCTTGCCGCAGCGTTTCTCAACGTCGGGGTGTTTGTCGCTAGGTTATCGTAGATTTCTGTCTGAACCCGGATTTGAAGGATTTGAAGGATGGAAGGAATAATGGTGGTTGTGGGTTTTGAACTATGATTGCTGTGATTTGGAATGATGAACTGTGATGGGGGTGGGCCCCTTTGTCCTTCGGACATTTCCCCCGTAAATGGGGGCAACCCGATTGCCCGACCGCCACGGGCATACCCCGCTTGCGGGGGAAGGAGTTAATCTTCGGGTTCGACGATTAGGGTTACGCCGTCGATTTTTAGGATTTTGACGGTTTGGCCGGCTTGGATTGTGGTGCGGTCGGGGGTGTGGGCTGACCAGTGTTCGCCGGCGGTGTAGACTTCGCCGTCGGGGTCTAGGGTTTTTGTGACGTGGGCGGTGGTGCCGATAACTAGGCTGGATGAGCCAGTGGGGACGTATGATTCGGGTCGTGCGGCGATGCGGAGCTCTCGGATGAGCCAGATGACGAATAGGAGCATTATTGCGCCGATTCCGGCGAGTAGCCACCGGCTGACTTGGATTGTTGGTGCGCCGGGGAGTTCGGGTGCGTCGATGGATGGGAATGGGAATAGGAAGAGTCCGCCGAGTATGAGTGCGACGACGCCGGCGATGCCGAAGAATCCGAAGCCGGGGGTTATGAAGAGCTCGGCGGCTAGGAGGGCGACTGCGAGGGCGATGAGGACTATTCCAGCCCATTGGAACGGGAGCTGTCCGATGCCCGCGAAGCCGATTACGAGAAGCGCGACTCCGATGGTTCCGGGGATGAATGAACCGAAGTTCCAGAGTTCGACGATGAGTGCGAGGCTGCCGAGTGAGATGAGGAGAAATGCGAGGTTTGGGTTGGCGATGGCGCTGAGGAAACGGTCCCATACGCTGTATTGGTTGAGTTCGATCGGAGAGTCTAAGAGGTTTGGGATGGTGACGGGGCCGGCGGCGGTCTCGACGGTGCGACCATGGGCATATAGGAGCAGTGAGTCGAGGTTTGCGACGACGACATCGGCGATTCCGAATTCGAGGGCTTCTTCGGCGGAGTAGGCCTTGGCCTCGAAGACGGTTGCTTCGAGTGCTTCGACGTTGCGTCCGCGTTTTTCGGCGATGCTGCGCAGGAGGGCTGCGGCGTCTTCGTTGGCTTTGGCTTGTAATGTCTCTCCGAGTTCCTCGCCCTGCCCTCCTACGACGGCGGCGGCACCGATCTCGGCGATGGGCGTCATGGCGAGGATGTGTGCGGCGGCGGCGATGAATGTTCCTGCGCTTGCGGCGCGAGCGCCGTCCGGTGCGACGTATACGGCGACGGGTACGCGGGATTCGAATATTGCGTTGACGATGGCGCGGGTGCTGTCGAGGAGTCCGCCTGGGGTGTCAAGGATGATGATTACGAGTTCGAACTTGCCTCTTGCTTGGTCAAGTTCGCGTACGAGGTAGCGCTCGGATACGGGGTCGATTGCGCTTTCCAGTTCTATGATGTAGACGCCACGGGCGGTGGTTAGGGATTGGGCTTGGGAGGGTTCGGTTGGGAGGGTCAGGCTGAGGATGCCGAGTAAGACGAACGCTACCCAGGCTACGAGGCGGATGATTTTTTGAACTGGGATGGTCATGGTGTTGGATGAATTGAATGATAGTTGGTAGTTGATTGGGGTGTTTCTGAACCGGGATTTGAAGGATTGTAAGGATGGGGTGGTCTTTTGAGCTATGATGGCCATGATTTTTCATGATGTGGATGATGAGTGGTTGGAATTTACATGGATGGACGGGATGGACAGGATTTAAGGAAGGGGCGGTGGCTGTTTGGGTTGTAGGGCGACCACAAGGGTAGCCCCTACGGTGGCCCCCTTTGTCCTTCGGACATTTCCCCCGCGAGCGGGGGAAACCCTGCCCAACGGCCGCCCCGGGCATACCCCGCTCGCGCCCCTTTCGCTTTGCGAAAGGGGCTTGTGATAGCTAATCGCTGCCGGCGGCGCCTACTGTGCCGGCCCAGGCGCCTACGGCCATCATGCCGCCGTCTACGTTTACATACGATCCGGTCATGAATGAGGCTTTGTCGGATGCTAGGAAGAGCATTACGTTTGCGATGTCTTCGGGTTCGCCGATGCGTCCTAATGGGTGTGTCTTGGCGGAGTCGATGAGGCCTTGTTCGAGGTCGTCTCCGGTGCCCTCTAGGGCGTTCCAGACCATGGGGGTGTTGATGGTGCCGGGGTTTACGGAGAGGACGCGGATGTTGTCTTTGGCGAAGTCGATGGACATCTGTCGGGTTAGTGAGAGGTCGCCGCCTTTGCTGGCCGCGTATGCGGAGACGAATGGCATAGAGGCGAGACCTTGCACGCTTGCGACGGATATGATGACGCCTCCTCCACGTTCTCGCATCGAAGGGACGGCGTATTTTGCCATGAGGAAGCGAGATCGGAGGTTGATGTTGATGATGGCTTCCCAGGCTTCTTCGGGGAGATCGACGGCGTCGACATATGAGGATGGCGGCTGGATGCCGACATTGTTGATGATGATGTCGACACCTCCGTAAGCGTCGATAGCGGCGTCGACGGTGGCTCGGCAGCCGTCGATGGTTCCGGCGTCGGCGGAGATGTATTGGACAGTTGCGCCCTGCCCTGTCAGCTCTTTGGCGAGGGCATCTCCGGCATCGTCGTCGATGTCCATGATGGTTACGGAAGCACCCGCGTTTGCGAAAGCTCTTGAGCAGCCTCCTCCGATTCCGAGTGCGCCGCCGGTGACGATTACGGACTTGCCTTGGTATTCACCCACTTTGTTTTCTCCGTTCTTTGGGTTGTCGATTAGAAGTGTCTAGGCAACCACGATAACAGGGATAGTAGGTGAGGGTTGGGGGGCATCCTCCGCTTTTGGCTCGGTCTCTGGGCTCCGCTTGTGCGCGCCCCTTTCGTTGCACGAAAGGGGCGTGGGTGTTGGAGTAACTGGGGTTGGAGCAAAAAAAGAGACGCTCCTGATCCTGGGATCGGGAGCGTCGGGCCCAGCGATACTATCTACTGGGGGGGTGATGGTTTGATGATATACGACGCTATACAGGTGTGTCAACAATGCTCACCTTAGCCTAGCCAATTATCTCCATTTCTGGGGCCGTCGGATCAATTGTCCATCAACGCCAGTCATCCTTGGTGGCAGCTGACTCGTCCTGATGGTATTCTGCCTCAAGCGAACAAAGCCACTTGCTAGTTTTAGCAACCGCACTGAGTTCCTGTCAGGGGGAAACGCCATTATGACCCTTTTGCCGGGATATCTGCGGCGAACTGCGGCTACAGGGCCGGCTAAATCGCCGTCTGCTGAGACGATGATAGCGGTATCGAATAAATCGTCTTGGGCGTCGCTCAAAAGCTCCATTGCGATGTTCACGTCGGTCATCTTTTCTTCGTAGTCTTTGTATGTGAAGCCGCAGCGATGGCAGGTTCTCGTCTTTTCGACGAAGTAACCCTCGTGGACCGTCGCATCGGGTAGGGTTTGAATCGCTTCTAGGTAAGTGTTTTGTCGATTGACCATTCCGGGATCGTTCGGGTCGTGATGCACTCTCGCGGTGAAGTAACGAACCAACAGCAACTTCTGATTCGGTCGGAGCAGTTTTTCAGACATCTGGCGGACGTCAAGCCAGTAGTAGCAGGGCCATCGCCTGCCACGTCTCCCCTGCCGTTTCGACTTCAGCCCGTAAAACAGGTTGAAGCCGTCGATGTATACGGCAACTCGTTCCATCAGGGACCTCTCGCTATCAATCATTGCAGCCTAATAATTAGTACTTTTGTGTTATTATAGGTTATATCGATGTTGATTTTGGATGGAGAGAGGTGATGCTTGATGGTTGGTGGGGTTAGGTTGCCGCGGCGGTTTATGTTTAGTGATGGTGTGGTGGCGCGTGAGGATCCGGTTTGGTTTGTGAAACGGTTTCTGGATGCTAGGCCTTGGTCGAAGCAGAGGGAGGTGTTGCGGGCGTTGCGGGACCATGATTTGGTGGCGGTGCGTTCGTGCAACGGCTCTGGGAAGACGTTTACGGCGGCGTTGGCTACGCTGTGGTGGTTGTGTGCGCACGATGAGGCGATGGTGATCACTACTGCGCCGACTGAGCGTCAGGTGAAGGATCTGCTGTGGCGTGAGATTCGGCATCTTCACGGCAAGAATCCGGAGGCGATCGGTGGGAAGTTGACGTCGACGCGGCTGGAGCTTTCGGAGAAGCGGTTTGCGTATGGGTTTTCGACGGACACTGCGGGTCGTTTCCAAGGTTTCCACAGTGGGAACATTCTGGTGATCGTGGATGAGGCGGCGGAGATGCGCGAGTTCATCTTCGATGCGATATTCGGTTGCCTGACGTCAGAGAATGCGAAGATGCTGATGATCGGTAATCCGTCGAGTTTGGCGGGGACGTTCTACGATGCGTTCCACAAGAATCGTTCTCGTTGGAAGACGATTCACATCTCGGCGTTTGATACTCCGGCGTTTCTGGCGGAGGAAGGTGGGGGTCCCCCTTTGTCCTCCGTATCTGGTACGCGGCAGGCCCCGGACATTTCCCCCGCCGAGCGGGAGGCGGGCCCCCTTTGTCCTTCGGACATTTCCCCCGACGAGCGGGAGGCGGGCCCCCTTTGCCCTTCGGACATTTCCCCCGACGAGCGGGAGGCGGGCCCCCTTTGCCCTTCGGACATTTCCCCCGCCGAGCGGGAGGCGGGCCCCCTTTGTCCTGCGGACATTTCCCCCGCCGAGCGGGAGGCGGGCCCCCTTTGTCCTGCGGACATTTCCCCCGCCGAGCGGGAGGCGGGCCCCCTTTGTCCTTCGGACATTTCCCCCGCCGAGCGGGAGGCGGGCCCCCTTTGTCCTTCGGACATTTCCCCCGCCGAGCGGGGGAAACCCGACGATCCGGCCTATGTGGATTCACGCCTGCGCGGGGATGACGGGGATGAGCCGGGTGACGGGGATGGTACGAGTGATGGGGAGTTGGGCGGGCATCCCCCGCTCGCATCGCATGGCTCGCTCGCGCCCCCTTACGCTTTGCGAAGGGGGCGAGGTGCGGAATTGTCGCTTGACGCGTCGATTGATGCTTCGATTGATGCTCTGGGGACAGGTTTGAAACGTGCCCCTACCATTCCGTCGGGGATGGCTACGCCTAAGTGGGCGGAGATGATTGGGGATCAGCGGGGGGTGAGTTCGGCGGAGTATCAGTCTCGGGTGCTTGGTGAGTTTCCTGAGGAGGCTGATGATACGTTGATCGCGATGCGATTGATCGAGGCGGCGGTTGGTCGTGAGTTTGAGGTGGTGATCGACGACGAGGCTGTGATGGGTGTTGACGTTGCGCGTTACGGGAATAATCAGACGGTGGCGATAGTGCGTCGTGGTTCATCGGTGGTGGATATGTTGTCGTTCGGTCGTTCTGATCTGATGAATACGACTGGGCGTGTAATAGATCTGGCGCGCAGACATGATGTGAAGAGGATGCATGTGGATGTGGTTGGGCTTGGAGCAGGAGTAGTGGATCGTGCGCGTGAGTTGAATTCGGTGCGAACGATAGGTGTGAACGGAGGAAGCAAAGCATCGGACAGTGAAAAACATCTGAATCTGCGTGCAGAGATGTACGACGGCTTGCGTCAACGATTTGCGGATGGGGATATCTCGATTCCGGACGATCCGGAGCTGATCTCACAGCTTGCGTCGTTGACGTTCAGCTACACGTCGCGCGGTCAGTTGCAGATCGAGTCGAAGGACCGGATTCGGAGTTCAGGTCGTCAGAGTCCGGACAAGGCGGATGCCTTGGCGTTGGCGTTTGGCAAGGGAGTTGATCGGAATGAGTTTTGGATGATGGTTTGGGATGGTGAAAGATATGTGAGGATATAGCTTCGCTGCCGCGTAGGCGTAGGAGGGGTAGGAGCAGGAGGGTTTGGTGGGGTTGATTGTCTGAACCCGGATTTGAAGGATTTTAAGGATGGAAGGAATGGCGGTGGGCATCTCTAGTCCAAGAGACAAAAAATGCCCAGGAATCAGATTTCATGTCCGAACTAGAGCGGTCTTCGCTATCAGATCATGCACTGCCCGCCCATCTTGCCGTAAGATGCCGAGGAATGAAATTACGAACACCGCGCTTGTTGTCGCTAATGCCATTTGTAAAACTCCGGGCGCCAGCCTCTCAAATTGCCAAGACAGCCCCATGCTAGCGCCGTAGAAGATCATGCCTTTTATCAACGTGCGTATCACCGCTTGACGCGTTGAAATTGCATCATGCCCGGATCCGGCGTCTACAACCATTAAGCCGAACAGGCGTTTGCCTAAAGTCCGACCAAATCGCACCAGAATCAATATCTCAGAGATTACTGCTATCAGAACCCATCCGCTCAACAACACGACCGTTGTCCAGACCGTCGTCAAACGCTCCGAAGCGTCAGCCTGACCATCAACCACAATCCTTGAGATCACGGCGTACCAAACGAATAGACATATGGCGTAGACGAAAAGATCAGCGCATGCTGCGGAAATCCTGCGCCATGTCCGTATGCGTTGCTCACCTCCCATCAATAACGGAATGCGCGTCGCCCTTGGTGGAGTGGCTAGGATCGCTCGCATAGCCATCAGCATTTGATTAGGATTTCCGGGCATCTTAAATCCTTTTGACGTCTTCGCGGGTGATTTGCCCCAGTTGCCACTCATTCTAACCGTCTGAACAATCGCTTCATATTTGCTTGTTGGAAGCGAGCAGGCGTTGCGCGAACGGGGAGGTTGTTTCCCATCGCTTCGGGTGCGGGTGTATGATGCAGTGAACTTCTGATATTGGGGGTTGGGGCTGTGTGGCTCTGCCCTGCTCTGGCGCTTCTGCGACTCTCTATTGGCTCAACAATCCCGCATAGCGCATTCTCGGACGGAGCGGATCAAGCCTTGGTCGTCGTTCAAACATTACGACTTCTCGGTGCTGTGGGCGGCGCAGGTGACGATGACGATGGCGATGACGTTGCGGCTGCTTTCGACGAGTCAGTGGATCTTCGACGAGACGGGTTCGGCGGCGCAGCTGGGGATTCTGGGTGCGGTGCAGCTGCTGCAGATGCCGGTGGTGATCTATGGGGGCGCGCTGGCGGATGTGATGAACCGCAAGGTGCTGATGGCGATGACGCAGTCGGTGTCGTTTCTGTCGCTGCTGGTGCTGACGATTCTGGCGTTCGGGGAGGTTTTGGCTCCGTGGCACATCTGGGTGGTTACGGGACTGACGGGGATGGTGAACATGCTGGGGAGTTCGGCGCGTCCGGCGATGCTGCCACGGGTGGTGCCGCGCTCGCACTTGACGAATGCGGTTACGATCTCGACGTCGACGATGCAGGTAGCGGCGATCACGGTGCCGTTCCTGTTCGGTCCGCTTTACATCAACTACGGGATCGGCCCTACTCTGCTGGTGACGACGTGCATTGCGGCGGCGAGCATGATTGCGCCGTTGATCATCCGGGCGTCGGGTGCGCCGGAGGAAGGCAGCGCCGGCGGCGTGAAGCTGCAGACGATCATCGAGGGCTTCCACTTCGTGCGGAAGCACCCGATTCTGCCGGGGCTGTATCTTCTCGACATTGGTGTGACGATCGTGAGTTTCTACCGGATGCTGTTCCCGTTCTTCTCGCACGAGCTCTACGGGATGGGCGCGCAGGGTACGGCGATGCTGACGTCGGCGAACGCCTTGGGTGGCGTGTGCGGGAGTATGGTCGTGTTCATAACGGAGCGGTGGCGGCGCAAGGGGATGATCGTGCTGGTGGCGACTTTGATCTATGCGCTGTTGTTGTTTGCGTGGGGATTCAACCGTGTCGATCTCGTGGACAACCCGAATCTGGTGCTGAGTTTGTTTGATTTCTCGTGGACGATTAACTACATCTTCGCCATTGGGCTTGGATTGGTGGCGCTGCTTGGAGGGACGGATGCGGTTGGGATGACGATGCGGCAGGCGTTAGTTCAGTTGACGGCGCCTGACAATATGCTGGGGCGTGCGAGCAGCGCGCACTCGTTCTCGGCGATGGGTGCGAACCATCTGGGTCAGATGGAGGTGTCGTTCGTGGGCGGGATCATCGGCGCGGGGAATGTGATGGTGCTGGGTGGTGTGATCTCGGTGATCGTTGTGTTTGCGATTTGGCGATTGGTGCCGGGGATACGGAATTATCGGTATCGGCCGCAGAGGAGACCGCGGGGGTAGGTTTGCGGGGCTGACTGTTTTCGTCGCGATTGTGCGGCGAGTAACATAGATTTACAACGCCCGTTGAACTGTGAAGTTCAAGGAGATCGCTATGAAGTTGCAAATAGTGTTTGAACCCGATGAGGACGGATGGATCACGGCGTATTGCCCTGATCTGCCTGGTTGCGTGTCTCAAGGAAAAGGCATTGATGATGCGAAAGCCAACATCAAAGAAGCTATAGAACTTTATCTGGAAGTAGTGTTGGAAGATGCCCTAACAGAAAATCGCCGCAAATATCCAGCAAGTGAAGCTAAACTCTCTCAAACCTCAGTTAACGGCCAAGTTGAAGGTCATTACCGTCTAGAGGCGACGGTCTGATATGCCGCGACTGCCGGTTGTATCTGGGGACGAGTTTGTGCGGGCAATGCGACGTGCTGGTTTCCAGCATGTTCGAACGCGGGGCAGTCACATGGTTTTAACGCACCAAAACGGTGTAACGCTGTCTGTGCCGAGGCATCGAGAATTGCGACCGGGAACATTAGTCACCTTGCTAAGATATGCGGGTATTTCGCGTGACGATTTCTTGCGTTACTTGCGAAGGCGTTGAGTGTTCCGGTTAGCGTGGGACCATTTTTAGGATTGGGCCGTTGAAGCGGAGGATGTAGATTTCGTTTTCGGTGTCGGTGCCGAAGGAGGTTATGGCGGGTTGGTCGTATTGGGCGCCTTCGGGGGCTATGGGTTTGACGGCGGTGCTGCCGGTTTCGGGGTTTTCGGGGCTTAGTACTCGAAGTTCACCTTTGCAGTGGTCGGAGTAGAGGTAGTTGCCGGTGAGTGTCGGGATGTCGTCGCCGCGGTAGACGGGGCCGGCGATTACTGAGCAGTGGCCGGAACGCGGCGGGTAGTCTTCGACGGGGAGGGTCATGCCGGTCTTGTTGCAGTCTTGGCGGGGGCGGAAGCAGGCGGTGCCTTCCATGGTGCTCCAGCCGAAGTTTGTGCCTCCACCAGTCTTGGTGCTGATGACGTTGATTTCGTCGCGGTAGCTCTGCCCTACGTCGCCGATCCACAGGAGGTCGGTTTCGGCGTCGAATGTCATGCGCCACGGGTTGCGGAGTCCGTAGACCCAGATTTCGTCGGGGATGTCTGGGTCGTCGATGTAGGGATTGTCTGGGGGAATACGGTACGGCTCGCCGTTGCGGGTTTCGGAGATGTCGAGGCGGATTATGGTGCCCCATGCGTTGGTGAGGTCTTGACCGTTGTCTTGAGGGTCGCCGCGTGAGCCGCCGTCGCCGAGTCCGAGGTAGAGGTATCCGTTGTTGTCGAAGATGATCTTTCCGCCGTTGTGATTGCCGTATGGCTGGGTGATCTCGTATACGATGTGCTCGCTGCTCCAGTCGGCGATGTATTCGTCGACTGTGAACCAAGAGAGGCGGGTACTTCTGAAGCCTTGTTGGACGGAGTAGTACATCCAGACGCGGCCGTTGGTCTCGTAGTTCGGGTCGAGGGCTAGGGAGAGGAGGCCTTCCTCGTTGGAAGCGCGGCTGACGCGTTCTCGGATGGAGAAGGTGAGGATCGGATCGCGTCGGGCATCGATGAAGGCTCTGTGAACCTGTCCGATCTGCTCGGCTACTAGGGCTGATTCGCCATCGGGCAGGAAGGCGATGTCGACGGGACGCTCCCACTCGTGGCCGCCGAACGCTTCAACGAATTCGAAGTCGTAGCGGTCGAAGGCGCGGTCAGGGGTAGGTGGGACTGCGGCGGTGACGATGGGTGCGGGGGTAGGAGTTGGGCGTGGGGTTGGTTCGGGGGTGGTTGAGCAGGCGGTTAAAACCACCAGATAGACGACCAGCAGGATCGCTGGAAAGGAGATTGAGAGTCTTCGGTTCACCCTCACCCTAGCCCTCTCCCATCAAGGGAGAGGGGATTAATCGCTGTTTTACCACTGGACGTACATGGGCATTACTACGTGTGTGAAGCCGGGGTGGCTGGAGTGGCGGAAGACGGCTGGGCTGGATGGGGTGGTTATGGATAGGACGAGCTTTTCGGCGCCGGGTGTACCTTCGCCGTCGGTCTCGACGGGGTTGGATGAGCCGCCTTGGGAGTGTTGGACGAGATCGGTGAGGAAGCGGACGTTGAAGGCGATCTTGCCTTCCTCGCCCTCGATGTCGATGTCGAGGCTGCCTTCGCTGTTTCCGAGGTCTTCGGCGTTGGCGGAAAGAGTGAGACGCCCCTGCCCTTCCAAGTCGGATGCGACGAGCCGAATGATGGCGCTTCCTTCGCGGGCGATGACGTTCATGGACCTGGCGACCTGAGCGACGCCTTCGAGCGGGATGGTCATCGTCGTGTCCGAGCTTTCCGGGACGAGACTCTTGTAGTCGGGATAGGTTCCGGCGATGAGCTGTGTGATCATTTCGACATCATCGCCGATGCGGAACATTGCCTCGCCACCGGTTTCGGAGACCATGATCTCAACCGGGGATACGGTTCCGGACATCAGCGCAGTGAGTTCGCGCAGCGCGCGGGCAGGTATGAGTGCGTCGAAGCCCTCTTCGGCGGCATCCATCAGCTGGGCGGACTCGATTGAGAGTCGGAAACCGTCGGCGGCGGCGAACGTTGCTTTGTCGCCTTCGACTTCCATCTTGACGCCGGTCAGCACAGGACGTGCGTCGTCGGTAGCGGCGGCGAAGACGGTTCGGTCCAAAGCGTTGCGCAAGATGCCGGAATCTACTCGGACGCGGTGCTTGGGGGAGACTTCCGGGAAAGGTGGGTAATCGTCTTTGGGCGCGCCGCGTAGGTCGGTGTCGATGGTTGTCGGACCGCTGCCGCTCTGGGTGGTCGTCTGGATGTGCGCGCCGTAGGGTTCGTCGGTGACTTCAAGTTCGACGCGGCCCATGTCAAAGCTGCTGATGGTGTCGAGGAGGGTTCGGGCCGGTAGGGTTATGGCTCCGGTGGCTTCGATCTGAGCGGCGACCCACGTCGTGATCGAGAGCTCCAAGTCGGTTGCGGAGAGTTTTACTCTTGCGTCCTCAGCCTCGATCAGGATGTTCTGAGTGATGGGTAACGTTGCCCTAGAAGGCACCGCTCGATTCACCACTCGCAGTCCACGTGCCAAATTTTCCTGTATGCAAGTAATCTTCATTCCGACCAATCCAGAAATCTAGTCTCTTTCCCGGCGAGTCTGCTTAGACCCGCAAATTCTAGAATCACGTTGTGAGCGACATCGAAAATCGTCCAACGGGACTCGTTATTTCTTCGCTGTAATGATACAGCGTGGTAAATATCTTCTTTAAGTTCAACTCCAGTTCAAGCGCAACTGAACTCTGAAAGCAGCGCAATGCCCTCTGAACCTAGCGAAATTTCCCAATCTGAGCCAGTTGGTGAAGTGCCAAGTGCAGATATGGGATTCGCCACGGTCGATCTCGATCGGGAGCGGAGGACGGGTTTTCCAGAGGTGGTGATGGGTCAAGGCAAGACGCCGGAGCACATCGCCGAGATTGCGAAACGGATCTACGATGCGTCGGGTATGGTGCTTGTCACTCGGTCTGATGCAGTCGGCGCGGAAGCTGTTAAGGCGGTAATTCCGAGCGCTCATTTCATCGAGACTTGCGGGGCGATCTGGGCGGATGATCGGGGTTTGAGGCCAGAATACGAGGGGTTGGTTGTGGTGTCGGCTGGAACTGCTGATCTGGCGGTTGCGGATGAGGCGGAGGTCGTGGCGAATCTGATGCTATGTGAAGTCCAACGGATCAACGATGTAGGTGTTGCGGGTATTCATCGATTGTTGGCGCATAAAGATGTGCTGCAGGCGGCGCGGGCGATTGTGGTGGTTGCGGGTATGGATGGCGCGTTGCCGAGCGTTGTCGGTGGTCTTGTCGAAGCGCCGGTGATTGCGGTGCCTACCAGCAATGGTTATGGGACTGGGTTGGAGGGTTTCGCGGCGATGCTTACGATGTTGAACTCGTGCTCGCCGGGAGTTTCGGTGGTGAATATCGACGCGGGGTTTTCGGCGGGGTATCAGGCGGCGTTGATTTGTCGGGCAGGATGACGGACGGTTCATCCCTCACCCTGACCCTCTCCCATGTTTCACCCTCTCCCATCGATGGAGAAGGGATACTGCCGCCCCGCCGGGCATCCCCTGCGTAGTCGCTTCGCTTCTACGCGTCCCCTTACGCTACGCGAAGGGGACGAAGTTCCCGCCGAGTTCTCTACGTTTTACGAACGGGAACGAGCTTTACTCGTTGGCTTTGACGAAGGCTATTAGGTCGGCTAGCTCTTGGTCTGAGAGGTAGTCGAATGCGGGCATTACGTTTGTGAAGCCTTCGGGGATGAACTTCGAGGGTTTGGTGATGGATTGGACTAGGTAGTCTTCGGCTGTGAGATCTGTGCGTTCGCCGGCGCGGGTGTAGAGGCCTTTCCAGCCGGGTCCGACGATTACGTCGTCGCCGACGGAGTGGCAGGCGGCACAGCCAAGGGATGTGTGGAGCGCTTCGCCGTTGCTGGCGTTGCCTTCTGGAAGCACGATTGGTTCGGCGGCGAAGGCGGCGATGTCTGCGGCTGACGCGCCTGCGAGGACTAGATCGCGAGTGCCGGGAGCGGCTGGTGTGGGATCGAACGCCACTGGTGTCGCGGTGGGGTTCGGCACTTCGGTGCAGCCTGCGATCAATATCGATGCAAGCAGTAGGACGATTAGAGTAGCGGCGGCGATTCTGCCGCGACTTTTTTCGACGCGCTTAAACGAAAATCCTGCGATGGGCAATGCCGATCTCTCCCAAGTTCTGGCGTTTCCGACTCAAACAATTCTACGTCAGGCGGCCCAGCCGCTTTTCATTAGCGCAGAACTATTGGAGGTTGCGGCTACATTAGGTCGATCATGCCTAGAAGGTGCTCGAAGGATGCTGGGTTTTCCGCTCGCTTCGTGCGCATCTTCTTCACCAAATCCAACTCGTCGGCACTCAGTGCGTCTATGTCTCCGATTTCTATGCCACGTTCGCGGGCGCGCTCCAACGCGCCTATGGCGTCGCTGTCGACGCCCGCCAAGGTCTGGGGATCTATGCCTTGTTGTCTGGATGCTCGGATGAATGCCAGCCAATCCGTGCCGACGTTGCCGAGTTCGTCGAGATCTATACCTGCGGAGCGCGCCTTGTTGATTATTGCGATGTCGGACTGGGATAGCTGCGATATGTCTTCGCTGCTTACGCCCTGCACCATCAGTTTGGCTAGCGCGTCCAGCATCTCGGTATCGATCAAGTCGATCTGCTCGTCAGTCAGCCCTAGACGCGCCAGTCTGCGGAGCGCGACGACTTGGGATGCGGTCAGTTCGGCGAGGTCTTCGAGCGGGACGCCAAGTTCTTCGAGCCGCCGCATCGTCCGGTCGGCTTCCGGGTTCAGTTCGTCAAGGTCTTCCGACGAGATACCCATCTCGAGCACCGCGTCGAGGAGTCGAGCGTCTTCTGGCGACAGAATTCGCACCTCTTCGTCGAAGTAGTGTGCTACCCGTCCGTAGTTGATACCGAGCTTGGCCATCCAGTAGTTGATGGTGGCTTTCTGAACTCGGATCTCTTTCGAGATGCTGGCGACGGTTTCGCCGGGTTCGTTCAGGCGAGCGTGCAGCGTCTCGCGTAGGGGGCCGCCAAGCTTCTTCTCGGCATCTTCCACCGCTTTGGTCATTCTCAAGTAGTTGACCGTGGTCATTTCTAGCCTCCGAAAGCCACATCCTCAGTTCGGCAAAGCAGGAATGCGGCTCACGTTTCTCCATTAGTTTTGAACTAGTTTAGATGAAGTTTCATGCCAGTATCAACACTTTTCGAAACAAGTCTCGAATTTTCGCGATCTGCCTTCAATCGTGTTCAAACTTGTTCAAAATAAATTTGGCATTAATTCGAGTTTAATTCATCAAAGTGTTGAACTTGTTTAATAATCAGTGTGTTTTAGCTTTGGGCTGGCGTGTTGTGAGACGTGAACTAGTTTTGAACAAGTGCGAAAACAGGCTTCATCCGCTCTGGCGGCAATTTGCGGCAAGAAAAAACGGGGCATTTCGGATTTAGAGATTTGCGGTGTGCGCGCTCCTGTGGCTGCAACGAGGGCGGGTTTGAAACCTGCATCTACGACCTCTGCGAAGATGACCTATCCCCTACCCTCTCGAAATTGCGCCTCGGACTAGTCGAGATGAGGTTTGGTGCGAGTCGGACTGCGCGAGGCGTGTTTTGGGGACTTCCAGTTTGAGCGGCATCGTCAGTGTTTTCTTTTGGGTCATAGGTCTAGGGAGGTTAGTGGTGCACTGCCCTGCCTCCTCCCCGCGCATGCCCCGCTCGCTTCGCTCGCGCCCCTTTCGTCGCACGAAAGGGGCATGTACATCCCCTTCCTTTTGGCGGAGCAGAGCGGGCGGCGGTAAGGAGTGGTTCGTGTTAGGGTTGCGGTGGACGTTTCGTGCCGATGGTTGGCTCTTGCGCTGTTGGCTAGAATCGGGTTAACGCAACAGTCGGTTTTTCAATGACTACTTCGTCGTCCAAGACGAGATCGAATGGTCGGACCAAGTGGCTCGATCTGCGGGTCAATGGTGTTGCTGTTCAGTGCGCGGATGGCGGACGGGTTCTGGATGCGGTGAGGGATGCGGGGTTTGATGTGCCGACTCTTTGCTATGACGAGCGGTTGGGAGCGCAAGGGACTTGTCGGATGTGTCTGGTTGAGGTGGAGGTGAATGGCAGAGTGGAGCAGGTAGCGTCTTGCACTGCTTTTGCGGAGGAAGGGATGGATGTGGCGACGCATACGGATGAGATTCGGGCGTATCGGAAGACGTTGCTGGAGATGCTGCTGTCGGAGATGGCGTCGCCGAACAACAATCCTTATTCGAACAAGGTCGGGCCGACGGAGTTTGATCATGCGGTTGAGGAGTATGAGGCGAAGTGGGACGCGTTGCCGCACTTGGGGGCTCGTGAGAAGGCATCTCACGACGAAAATCCGTTTATTCAGCGGGACTACGACTACTGCATCGCGTGTTACCGGTGCACGAATATCTGCAACGATTGGGAGCAGGCGGCGGCAATCACGGTGGATGGTCGGGGGCAGGATTCGAGCATCTTCACGTTTTTCGGCAATGAGTTGATCGATTCGCCGTGCACTTTCTGTGGTCAGTGCATTAACACCTGCCCTACTGGCGCACTGACGGATCGGAAGGTTGTTAGTCAGGACATATCGGCGGAAGATGTTGATCGGACGCAGTCGGTTTGTCCGTACTGTGGTGTGGGATGCGGTATCGAGATATTGACGCATGACGGTGAGATCATCGGTGCGGAGCCAGACTTTACGGCGGCGAGCCGTGGGTCGCTTTGTGTGAAGGGTCAGTTCGCTTCTTGGGAGTTTGTGAGAAGCGAGGATCGGTTGCGACATCCGCTTATCAAGCAGTCGGATGGTACGTTCCGCAAGGCATCGTGGGATGAAGCGCTCGATCTGGTTTCGTCGAAGTTCAAGGATGCGATCTCGGATGAGGGCCCGGATTCCGTTGTTTGTTGGGCATCGGCTCGCGTGGTTACTGAGGCGAACTATCTGATGCAGAAGTTCGCTCGTGTGGCTATCGGGACGAACAATATCGATAACTGTTCTCGTACTTGACACGCTCCGACGGTCGCCGGTCTGGCGGTCATGGTGGGAAGAGGAGCGATGTCGAACTCGATTGAGGAGTTGGCTGGCACCGACTTCCTGCTGGTAACGGGCTCGAACACTACCGAGGCTCATCCGGTCATATCGTTGCGGATGAAGCGTGCGGTGAAGAACGGCGCGAAGTTGGTGGTGGTGGATCCGCGCAAGATCGAGCTTACGAAGTGGGCGACGAGGCACGTTCAGATCAAGGTCGGGACCGATATTCCGTTCTACAACGCGGTTGCGAATGTGATCATCAACGAGGGTTTGCATGATCCGGAGTTCGTGGAACATCGAACTGAGGGATTCGAGGCTTTCGCGCGGCACGTTCAGATGTACACACCGGAGTATTCAGCGGAGATCTGCGGGGTGACTCCTGAGGAGATTATCGAGACGGCACGGGAGTTTGCGGCGGCGGCACCAAAGGCGGCGATCTGCTACACGCTTGGTATCACTGAGCACTCTTGCGGATCACATAATGTTCAATCGTTGGGGAATTTGGGACTGCTGTGCGGGACATTGGGAGTGCCGAACGCGGGAGTGAACCCGCTTCGTGGGCAGAACAATGTCCAAGGTGCGGGCGATGCCGGGTGTATCCCGACCGATTTGCCGGGATATCAGAAGGTAGAGCGTCCGGGGATTCGTGAGCAGTTCGAAGAGGCTTGGGGCGAACCGTTGCCGAAGCGTCGGGGTATCACGAAGATTACCGCGATGGAGCAGATGATTAAGGGACGGGTGAAGGCTGTGTACGTGATGGGTGAGAACACGATCGTGTCGGACCCGCACGCCAACCACGCTGAACATGCGCTGAGGTCGGTCGATTTCCTTGTGGTTCAGGACATATTTCTGACTGAAACGGCACAGCTGGCGGATGTGGTTCTGCCGGCGGGTGCGTTTGCGGAGTCTGATGGGACGTTTGCGAATAGTGAGCGACGAGTGCAACGGGTACGCCCTGCTGTTGCGCCGCCGGGCGAGGCGAAGACGGATGTCGAGATTCTGTTGACGCTGTTCGATCGGATGGGCAAGCCGCAGGGTATGAAGACGGCAACCGATGTTTTCAACGAGATGCGGAGCGTCACGCCGATCTACGGTGGGATTTCACACGAGCGGTTGGAACGTGACGGAGGGATTCAGTGGCCGTGCGGCGATGAGGACGATCCGGGTACGGAGTATCTGCATGGCGATGAGTTTTCGACGGGATTCCCGGGTTTCTTCGCTCCGGTGGATCACATTCCCCCGGCCGAGGAGCCGGATGATGAATATCCATGGATGCTGACAACGGGGCGACGGCGATCGACATATCACACAGGAACGCAGACTGGTCAGGCATCGGGATTCAATCTGTTGGTGCCACACGAAATGTTGGAGATCAACCCGCGGGATGCGGAGGAGATGGGGTTGCAGGACGGCGATTTGCTGGATGTTGCGTCTAGACGTGGGCAGGTAACGGTGGCGGCGCGGTTGACGGAGCGGTCGCCGCGGGGTCTGCTGTTCATGTCGTTCGCATTTCCGGAGTTCACTCGGACGAACGATGTGACTTCAGACGCCTACGACTTCATCACGGAGACACCGGAGTTCAAGGCTTGTGCAGTGAAGATATCGAAGTCGGCGCAGCAGGATGAGGAGTTCAGGCAGGCGCAGAGGCGGATACGGCTGGCGGGAGAGGTAAAGCAGCCGACGGAGCTGATGCCGGGGGTTAATGGGCGGCACTCCAAAGAGCACGGGTAGATGGATTTAACTTTACGGTCGCTCGGATGTCTCGATGCGGATCTGCAGTCCTAATGCGCCCATGATCTTCAGGACTGTTGAAAAGGACGGATTTCCGTCCTTTGATAACGCTCTGTAAATCCCTGATCGGTCGAGTCCAGCGTCACGTGCCAACCCGCTCATGTTTCGCACTCGTGCAATGTCATTAAGGGCGGCGCGGATCAGGCTACCATCCCCGGGGTCATCCTCGACGCAGGCTTGCAGATACAATTCGATCCGCTTTTCGGTATTGATGTATTGGGTTGCGTCGAATTCTGTCAGATTTTCCGGCATTCTATTGCTCCAACTCTGCGGCTATCTGCTTGGCACGCTCGATATCCCGTCTCTGGCTCCCTTTGTCGCCGCCACATAGCAACACGATCAGTTCGGAGCCTCGTCTTACAAAGTACAGCCTGTACCCGGGTCCATATTGGATTCTCATTTCGTAGACACCTTCTCCGACAGAATGAAAGTCTCCAAGATTCCCGTGAGTCACTCTCCGCAATCTTGAGGTAATCCTGGTCACTGCCCGATCATCTCTCAGTCTGCGCAACCAACGTCTGAACGTTGTTGTTTGGAGTACTCTGACCACGTCTGTATTGTGGATTATAGTCTACAATTATTTTATGTCTTTACGGTGTCAATTTCGAAGTCGGCAAAGACTGGTGGATAGGCGGTACCTCTGGTGTTGATTGGGATCGCGCCTTAGGGATCAGGCTTGCTACTCGGGCTTTGGAGCCTGCAAGATCGCTTCTTTCAATCCTGCATAAAGTACGCTTTTCACGCCTAATTTTTGCAAGGATCGCAGTCCTATCGTTTTGCCATCTGGTCGTTTATCGTCGAGGAATGGGGTATGCACGACGTAGAACTCCCATTGCGAAATGTCTAGAGGGTCATGTGTGGTCAAATCGAGACTAGAGTGGAGGCAGAAAACGTAGACATTCGCTGGCCGATATTGTCCTTGGTGTAGACCTCTTTCGGTATCTTCCTCAACGTTTACGGCATTAATCCCGAAAATTGGAGTTGAAGGTTCTTGGTTCGTCTCATGCCAGCTTTGAAGGTATCCAGCGGTCTTGACCTCAATCCTGATGCCGTCTTCGGTTTCCAAATCCCATGATTCCCAACCATGGCGGCGTTTGTGTAGGATATCGACGGCATTGGCAACCCAATATTCGCCAATGACTCCTCGCATCCAGTTCTCCGCGAGGCTTGGACGGAACCATTTCCAGAATTCACTCTCGCTGGTCGACAACACTATAAAGTCATCGGTTTCTTGGTTAGCTGGGCTGTTGATTGATTTCTCAGACAATCGTTTGTCTCCTTTTCATCCTCACCCTAGCCTTCCCCTATCAAGGGAGATGGGACTATACCGGCGTTTGCCTTGGGTGCATTCTTGATGCCCAGAATGCGGGATCGCCGGCTTTGGGATGGGTTACGTGTTCGACTATGGAGCGGGGCTGGCGGTTGAGTGCGTAGTTGCCCAGGTTGTCTAGAACCCAGCTGGTTGTGGCTCGAGGTCTACGTGAAGCGGATGCACTACTTAGATCGGAGGGCATCTCGCGGTAGTCTATGTTCCGCTCTTGGTACTCGTTCAACGTCTTTATCGCCCCACGATCAACGACTTTTTCGCCCGACATGTTTATGACGGTGGCGCCGATTTCGAGAAGACCTAATTCACGGCGAGATAGCAATGGATCCGAAGTGGGTCCGTGATGGACGGCAACAAACACTATGTCGCTTTGAGACATGAGCAGATCGAGCGATGATCGGCGCGCCCCAACGCTCTGGAATGACATCTGCTTTGGTGTCCGAATGTCGTTCACCCAGATTTTCGCTCCCAATTCGTTCAACCGTTTTCCGAGTTCGTACCCTAACGATCCGAAACCGATGATTCCGGCGACATTCGGGCCCTTCTGCCGGGTTCTGGATGATCGACGTGCGATTTCGCGCCACTGGTCGATTGCCCAATCGGCGGGATCGTGGACCAACAGCGAAGAGGCGTTGGTCACAGTCAGACCGTCGCCGGTCATGTTTGGTATGCCGGAGCCGCAGTCTATGAGTTGCAGGTATCGCACAGAATCGGGGAGGCGGCCGATTTCGTTTGACTGGGTTTCGCTATCGGTTACAACGACCTTAGCGTCGTCGATTTTGTCTGTCAGGTCGTAATTGCCTAGGTGGAGATTGCTGGCGGCCCGCAGAGCGTTTTCGAGGGCAGATCGAATTGCCGGACGGCGCGGCAAAGCGATGTGGATTTTGTGTCGGTCTTGCATCCGTAGTTCTAAACTATGCCTTCAGGAGTCCTAGATGCCACCCGCACCATTTTCGCACATCGATTTGCGCTGTCCGTTGTTCATCCCGGGCAACCGAGCGGACATGCTCGGGAAGGCGGGACGTTACTCGCCGTCGGCCTTTATCCCTGACATGGAGGACTCGGTTCCGATGGCGAATAAGACAGAGGCGCGTGCGGTTACGGCTGATGCTCTGCCCTCCTTGTTTGAATTGGGAAAGCCAGTTGTGCCACGGGTTAATTCGCTTTTGACGGGATTGACTGAGGATGATCTGAAGGCCGTGGTCGGCCCATACATCGTTGCGATCAGCATCGGGAAGATCAGCACTGCCGGCGATATCGCGGAGGTCGATGGGATGTTGTCGGAGTTGGAGGCGGACTGCGGCATTGAGGTTGGAACGGTCGGGATACTGCCTTGGTTAGAAACGGCTAGCGCGATCTTGAACGCGTTTGAGATCTGTAACGCGTCGGAGCGAATCAGGTGGGTAGCGTTTGGTGCTGAGGATTTCAGTGCGGATATGGGTATTAGCCGTGCGGTTGATGTCGAAGGTGGGAACATGGGGGTTGTAGACGAGTATGGCGAGGCATCGTTGCTTTACGCGCGTTCGGCGGTGGCGGTGGCGGCACGTGCAGCGGATGTTCAGGCGCTGGACACGCCGTATGTGAAGTTCCGCGATCCTGACGGGCTTAGGAGTGAGGCAGGTTTGGCTCGGCGGTTGGGATACAGCGGCAAATTCGCGATCCACCCTGCTCAGGTCGAGGTGATTGAGGAGATTTTTTCGCCTACGGATGCGGAGATTGAGCGTGCACGACGAGTGCTCAGAGTCGCGCGCGTCGCAGAACTTGAGGGACGTGGGAGTGTTTCTCTGGATGGGGAGATGGTGGATGCGCCAGTTGTGGCGCGGGCGTACAACGTGTTGGCGCGGGCGAATATGGACCTCGATGATTGATTGAACGTAGGACAATGGATTCAGTGCAAGACTGAGGAGAAGTCACATGAGCGATAACGGGACGCAGGCATTTGGACGGTTTTTCGAGGATTTCGAGGTCGGGGACGTTTATCGTAACTGGCCGGGGCGGACAATTTCGGAGGCGGATGACACGTGGTTTTCCTTGTTGACGCAGAACCAGAATCCGATCCATATCGACGCGAACTACGCCGCCGAGCATACTGAGCATCGGAAGTGTCTGGTGAATGGCATCTTGGTGTTCGCGATTGTGATCGGTCAGTGCGTTCCGAGCGTATCGGGCCGGGCAATTGCAGCGTTGGAGTATGAGAAGGTGACGCACGAGGGTCCGACATTTCACGGCGACACGATCTACTCGGAGGCACACGTTCTCGACAAGTGGGAGACGTCGAAGGGTGATCGCGGGGTCGTTCAACTGGATTGTTTCGGGTACAACCAGCGGAATGAGCGGATCCTGTCAGTGCGACGCACGGTTTTGATACCGAAGCGGAACCATCCGACGATGGGTGAACATGCGGAGTTTTATCCGGCGGTTGGTTAGATGTGCGTAGGGGAAATTGACTTTCTGCACTAATCACGAATAAGATTAAGTCGATACCTTGTTTTGGTGCGTCGATCCCAAAGTGGCGGCCAGAACAGTCGGTGAATCAGCGAGCTTAGGATCACAAAGCTGCTGCTGTCACTCCCGGCACGGGTTTAACCGCCAAGGTTCCCATGCGCAGGTGATATGACAGGCATCAGCGCACAATCGAGGAACGACACCCGTGCCATATGTAAATGGTCTCTGCTGCAAGGAATGCGGTGCTGACTACCCCATCGAGCCGCTCTACGTTTGCGATTTCTGCTTCGGGCCGCTGGAAGTCTCCTACGATTACGACGCGGTGAGTCGTTCGATCAGTCGAGAATCTATCGAGCGCGGTCCAGCGACTCTTTGGCGATATGCGGACCTTCTCCCTGCCTCGGCTTCAAACGCGGTCGACATCGGCGCAGGACTGACACCGCTTATCAAGGCAGAAAATCTTGGCGAGGTTCTGGGGCTGGACAATCTCTGGATCAAGAACGACACGGCGAATCCGACACACTCGTTCAAAGACCGTGTGGTTTCGGTTGCGGCTACTAAGACTGTCGAGTTCGGGTTCGACACTTTGGCTTGTCCATCAACGGGCAACTTGGCTGGTGCGACGGCGGCGCATGGTCGGAAGGCGCGGTTGAACACGATGGTGTTCGTGCCGCACGATCTCGAACGGGCGAAGATCAACATGGCGGCGATCTTCGGGTCTGTTATTTTGGTTCGGGGCAACTACGACGATGTCAACCGGCTGTGTAGCGAGCTGGCCGATGAGCGTCGGTGGGCGTTTGTGAATGTGAATATGCGCCCGTACTACTCCGAGGGCAGCAAGTCTTTGGGATTCGAGGTTGCGGAGCAACTTGGTTGGCGTGCACCGCGGCATATTGTGGTGCCGGTCGCCTCGGGCTCACTGCTGACGAAGGTTTGGAAGGGTTTGAGGGAGTTCACCGATCTCGGGTTGATCGATGATGCACCAACGTCGATGCATGTCGCTCAAGCGGAAGGTTGTGCGCCGGTGGCGATTGCGGTGCGAGAAGGTCAGACACACCCGCGGCCGGTGGTTCCGGACACGATCGCGAAGTCTCTTGCGATCGGCAATCCGGCGGATGGATACTACTCGGCAAAGGTCACGACGGAATCGGGCGGTAAAGGTTGCATCGTTCCAGAGGAAGATGTTGCGGCGGGGATTCGATTGTTGGCTGAGACTGAGGGCATCTTCGCGGAGACGGCTGGCGGTGTCGTGATTTCGGCGTTGAAGCAGCTGGCAGAGAGCGGCGCGATTGCTCGTGATGAGGAGACGGTGGCATTGATCACGGGCAGCGGCTTGAAGACGATGGATGCGGTTGCGGACTCGATCCGGGTGACGACGATCGATGCAGACGTCAGGTCATTTGACGAGATGATGATGGGCGCGGTGGCGTAGAAGAGTATTATGGGATTCAATCAATCATCCAAGCGCGTCGTATACTCAACTGCGGCGGTGACGCGAGCGGCATAGCAAGATCTTCGAGGAGTTAAGGCAGCAACATGATCCCAGTTCTGATAGCGATTGTCGTCGCTTTCTTCGTGGCAGGTCTCGTCTGGTTGTTAGTGGAGTGGACGTCAGAAAAAGACCCCGCCTAGACACGATCTGATCACTCTGGCTGGATCCGACTGGGTACGATTGGCGATGCTCATCGTCTAGAATCGGTTCTCAGCATCGAGAAGCGAACCAGAACGCCGTGTGTTGCGGCGTTGATTGACGGAGTAACAGACAGAATGGCAGTTTCAGTTAAGATACCGACGCCGTTGCGGCGGCTGACCGACCAGCAGTCGACGGTGAGCGCCGATGGTGGCGATGTATCGGCGATGATCGAATCGTTGGACGGGTCGTTCCCTGGGATCAAGGCTCGGTTGTGTGACGACTCTGGGGAGCTTCGCCATTTCGTCAACATCTACGTCAACGGCGAGGACATTCGATATCTTGACGGAACTGACACTGGTCTGTCGGACGGGGATGAGGTCAGCATCGTGCCTGCGGTAGCAGGCGGTCAGTCAGCTAACTAGCACGTCGTTTAGGGCGGCTCTAACGACCCTGGTGGAGACATCGCGGCTTGTGGTCGCGCGGCCGGGACCTCGCAAAAGGACCCAGCGGATTTTGCCGCCGCGTGATTTTTTATCGGAGGTTGTCGCCTCGAGCAATGTGTCAGGATCGACGTCGCTTAATGTGACTGGGAGTTCGAAGCGTTTGAGGAGGGTCCTCTGGCGGTCTACCAACTCTCCGGATATCAGGCCTTGGCGTTGTGAGATGCCGGCAGCGACCATCATGCCGATGCTTACGGCTTCACCGTGGAGGTATGTTCCGTATTCGGTTACGGCTTCGATGGCGTGGCCTATTGTGTGACCGTAGTTGAGCAAGACGCGGTCGTTGCCGATTTCGAACTCATCGGCTGACACGATCTCGGCTTTGATCTCGACTGAGCGCCGGATGACTGGTTCGACCAGATCGCCTGAGAGTGCTGCGAGATCTTCAGCATGAGTTTCGAAGGTGTTCAGCAGGTCGTCGTCGAGTATCAGGGCGTGTTTTACTGCTTCGGCCCAGCCGGCAACTAGTTCGCGGCGTGGGAGAGTGTCGAGGAAGTCGATGTCGTGAATGACTAGGCGCGGTTGTTTGAAAGCACCGACGAGGTTTTTGCCAATAGGTAGGTTGACGGCGGCCTTGCCTCCGATAGAGGCATCGACCATGGCCGCTAGGGACGTCGGAACGTGTACGACTGGGACACCACGGAGCCAAGTCGCGGCCACAAAACCGACGAGGTCGGAGGTTACTCCGCCGCCCATAGAAACGACGCAGTCGGTGCGTTCGGCGCGCTGCTCGGCGAGCCACTCGTAGACCTTGGTCGCGGTCGCGATGGTCTTGGCTTCTTCACCTAGTTCGAGGATAAGCGCGTGAGTTTCGTATCCACCACGTTCGAGGGCTTCGTGTGTGCGCCGGACGAGCAACGGGAACATCGCATAGTCGGCGATGAGGAACGCCCTGCCGTTGACACCAGCTTGGCGCATCTCTGGCCCGATGGCTTCGATGGCACCGCGCGAGACCATGACGCGGTAGTCGCCCTGAGAGGTTTTGACGGTTGCGGCAGGTTCTTCAACACCCGGATTGTAGTTAAACATCGGAGTTGACCTGACTGGATTCCGACCGAGAAGACAACTCTTCCCAGACGTTTTCAATAGCGGCGGCGACTTGGCGATGGGACAGCCCTTCGGTATCGATGGATCGATCGGCGCAGGAATATGCCTCGATTCGCTCAGCTAGCAGATTGGCGATCCGTTGCTCTGGGGCGTCGTCGCCCAGAAGCGGACGCAATGTCCGGTTTCTACTTTGTCTTGTCGTAAGTCTTTTATGAATCGTTTCCGGGGTTGCCGTCAAATGTATGATGACCCCGCTGTTTCGCATAATTTGACGGTTGAGTTCACGAACGGGAACGCCGCCGCCAGTGGAGACGACGCGGCTGGACTTCTCAGACAGCTCACGGAGGATGTCCGTTTCGATCTTGCGGAATGCATCCTCGCCGTCGTCCTCGAAGATCTCGGGTATCGACTTTTTTGTGCGGTACTCGATGAGGTCGTCCATGTCGACGAATGGGAGTTTGAGCAGTTCGGCAGCTCTGATACCGCTGAGGGACTTTCCGGTTCCGGAGAAGCCGATGAGGTAGATGTTGCCGTTCGGGTTCACCCTAAGCAACGACACCGACGCCGAACTCTTGGTGGGAGGCGATGTAAGAGTCGTAGTTTCGACGGGTCTCGGCTATGGAGTCGCCGCCGAACTTCTCCAGAAACGCGTCGGCAAGGACCAGCGCCATCATCGCTTCTCCGATCGGGCACGCGCGGGCGATCTGGCAGATGTCGGAGCGGTTGTACGCGGCTTCGATTACCTCGCCAGTATTGATGTCGATGCTGGGCAGCGGTCGGGTCATGGTGGCGATGGGCTTGACGGCGACGTGGACAACAACAGGATTGCCGTTAGACATGCCACCTTCGATTCCACCGGCGTGGTTAGTCAGCTGGCGGAAACGCCGAGGATCGGAGGGATCTGGCACGATAACGTCGTGCACATCCCTACCCCATTTAGCGGTGTTGTCAAAGCCGTATCCGATCTCTACACCCTTCACGGCGTTGATGCTGGTCATGGCTTGGGCGAGTCTACCGTCGAGTTTGCGGTCCCACATGACGTGGCTGCCTAGCCCGACCGGTACACCAAAGGCGACGATCTCCATCACGCCACCGATGGTGGTGCGTTCCTTCTTGGCGGTGTCGATCGCAGCGCGGTATCGTTCGTCAGCGTCGGCATTCCAAGCCCGGACTTCGGAGGCTTCGACGGTATCCCAGTCGATTTCAGACGGGTCGATGATTGGCGATTTTTCGGGTCCGCAGCTGATGACATGGGAACGGATGTCGATGTCGAACTGTTCAAGGATTCGGCGAGCGACGGTCGATGCCGCTACGCGGGCGGCGGTTTCACGTGCGGAGGCGCGTTCGAGCACGTTTCGGACGTCGTGATGCAAGTATTTGAGCGCGCCGGGGAAGTCGGCGTGACCGGGAACGATGCGGGTATGCGTCTTTTTGTCTACATCGTCGCCGACGTCGGCGACGGACATCGCGTCCGTCCAGTTAGCGAAGTCTTTGTTTTCTATCCACATTGCGATGGGTGAGCCCAGCGCCTTGCCGTGGCGGACACCACCGCGAATCACGGCGCGGTCCTTCTCGATCTTCATGCGCCCGCCGGAGCCGTAGCCTTTTTGGCGGCGTGCCATCTGCTCCTCGACGTAGTCCTCGTCGATGGGGAGTCCGGAGGGTACGCCCTCCACTATCACAGTCAACCCTGGGCCGTGGGATTCGCCTGCGGTGAGGTATCTAAAGCGGGTCATCAGGAAGTAGCTCGTCTCACTGCTTCGAACATTTCGTCGACTGGAGCCGGTTTGCCTGTAGCCAACTCGAAGCCGACCGCGCCTTGAAGCAGGAGCATGGTGAAGCCACGGAGCGATTTGGCTCCGGCTTTCTCGACCTCATTGAGGAACGGAGTCATTGCGGGAGCATAGACGGCGTCGTAGGCCACTGCATCAGGGGATATGGCCTCAGCGGTTACTGGAGTAGCGTCGGGCGCGGGTCCACCGTCCATTCCCATCGATGAGGTATTTACCAAGAGATCGGACGCCAGTGAGATGTAGTTCAGGTCGTCGGCATCGAGGCCGCATGAGTTGATGTTCAAGGAATCGTCGGAGAAGTCGGCTGCGAGTTCTTCGGCTCGCTCGACAGTGCGGTTGGCGATGGTCATTGACGCGACACCTGCGGTTTTGAGCGCGTGGACGATTGCTCGTGCGGCGCCGCCTGCGCCGAATACGAGCGCAGTTTTTCCGGCGGGATCGAACTCACCGAGTTCGGTCAGGGCCCGCAGAAATCCTGGCGAGTCGGTGTTGTGGCCAGTCAGATGTCCGTTGTTGTTGATGATCCAGTTGACGGCGCCGACGGCAACTGCGGTGTCGGCGAGTTCATCGATCATCGGTATCACCGCCTGTTTGTGCGGCAGTGTGACGCAACTGGCTATGAAACCGTCTGCCCGGAACGATTCGACTTTTCCGGTGAGGTCATCGGGATGTGTCGGCCAAGCTTCGAACAACTCATCGATGCCGTGGTGTTTAAGTGCGGCGTTCTGGAAAACGGGCGACAGGGTGTGCCCTAACGGGTATCCGATGATGCCGAAATTGCTAGTGGTCATGGGTCGGTTTGGAAGTGTTTGGGGGTTCGCGTTTAGATAAATCCTATACCGAGGACGACGCCTAATTTCGGATTGGACTGCCTGCTATCCGCCGTCAAGGTAGGTCTGTAGGATGATTGCGGCGGCGGCAGAATCGACTCGGCCTTTGACTCGGTGACGGCGTTGGGAGGGTGAATCTACTTCGTTTAGTGCCCTTTCGGCTTCGACAGTGCTTAGACGCTCGTCAGTGGTGAAGACTGGAATGTCGACGACTGCTCGCAACTGCCCGACGAACGCCAAAGCATCTTCTCCCATCGGCGACATGCTACCGTCCATGTGGAGCGGCACACCGACTACGATCTCAGTCACGCCGCGTTCGGCTACTAACGATTTGATGTGTATAAGTGCGTCGTCGGTCGCAGCGGCTTTGACGGGAGATGCGATTACCCGTTCAGGATCCGAAACAGCGAGGCCGACTCTTGCGAGTCCGAAATCTACGCCGAGGCATCTGCCCGGACGTTTGCGGCGATCTTTCACTCGTTGTCCTACCATGCCTATCCCTTCATTTCAGCAACTTAATTCGTAAGTGATTCGACGACTGATCGTGCGTTCCTCAACGCTTCGTCGATGCGAGACGGGTCGCGGGCGCCGGCTTGCGCCGCGTCGGGACGACCACCGCCGCCCCCACCGATAGTGGCACTGATGCCTTTGGCGATGTTGCCGGCGTGGACAACCTTGCCAGCGATGTCGGATGTTGCCATGACGATGATGACTGGGCGTTCACCGACAACGCTCCCGAGGATGACGACTCCGCTACCAAGACGGTCGCGCATGTGATCGCCGGTTCGGCGCATCGCGTCAACGCTCGAAGCGGGGATGTTTCGCACTTGTACAGGGATGTCACTGCCGTTGAAGCTGAGTTCGAAGTCGAGGGCCTCGGCGGACGACGCTTGCCCGTCGACGGACTGTCTGAGAAGCTGTTCTTCCAGTTGTGTCGCTCGGCGTCGTGCGGATTCCAACTCTGCCAGCAACGCTTCGGTGCGGTCGATAACATGGTCGTCATCAACGCGGAGGGTCGAGGCTACGCGGTCGACGATACCGAAGCGGCGCTGGATTTCTTCCTCGGCACCGATGCCTGTCAGCGCTTCGATGCGTCGGATGCCAGAGCCGATTCCAGACTGTCCGACGATGACGAAGATACCGATGCCGCCGGTGGTGTCCATGTGAGTGCCACCGCATAGTTCGTAGCTCCAAGGAGCGTCAATCTTGATGGTGCGGACATCGTGTTCGTAGGTATCGCCGAAGAATGCCAGTGCACCCTCATCTACCGCTTTGCCATAGGTGGTCCAGCGGACATCGACGGGGATGTTTTCACGGATCGCGAGGTTTACGCGGTCTTGGAGTTTGATGATCTCGTCGGGCGTCAGTGCGTCCATGTGGGTGAAGTCGAAGCGTAGATAGTCGGGTGCGACGAGCGATCCGGATTGGCGGACGTGCGTCCCGAGGACCTCGCGCAACGCGGCGTGAACGAGGTGGGTCGCGGTATGATTGCGGCGAATTTTCTCGCGACGTTCACCATCGACCTCAACAGTGAGGATGTCGCCGATGGAGACTTCACCACTCTCGATCTCACATGAGTGGACGTTAAGGTGTCCGTATGGGGCTTGGCAGTCGTTTACGCGAATGGAAGTTTGGCTGCTGCGCATGTGACCGGTATCGCCGATCTGACCGCCGCGCGCGGCGTAGAACGGGGTTTCGGCAAGCACAATCTCGACTTTGTCGCCCGTTGAGGCTTCGTTCAAAAGCTGCCCATCTTTCACGATACCGATGACCTCTGAGTCGGCGGTCAATGTCCGGTGTCCGAGGAACGGAACCTCTTCGATTCCGAAGGAACGGTAGAGATCCTCGGCATCGGTGTCAGAAGCGAACATGCTGGCCGATGCGCGGGAACGTGCGCGGAGCGCATCCATCTCAGCATCGACGGCTTCGATGTCCACTTGGATGCCCTGCTCTGACGAGATTTCGGCGGTCATCTCGATGGGGAAGCCGTATGTGTCATATAGGCGCACGACGGATTCACTGGAGACGTTGGAATCGCCAGAGGATTTGGATGCGGCGATAACCTCATCAAGCATTCGGGAACCTTGGTCGAGGGTCGACTCGAACGATTCCTCCTCGCGCTGCAGGACGTGTTGCACGAACGACAGGTTGCTGTACAGCTCGGGGTAGACGTGCGACATCTGTGAGGAGGTAGCTTCAGCGATCTGTGGCAGTATGGGGCCAGAGAGGCCGAGTTCTCGTCCGAAGAGCATGCCGCGACGAATGACGCGTCGGAGGACGTATCCCCTGCCCGTGTTTCCGGGAACGACACCGTCGGAGATGAGGAACGACGCCGAACGTCCATGCTCAGCGACGACGCGGATGGCGCGGTCGGTCTGCTCATCACCGCCGTAAGTCAGGCCCGCGCGGTTGGCAACGAGGTCGATCAGGGGACCGAAGATGTCGGTTTCGTAAACGTTGTTTTTCCCCTGTAGGATCTGTACCGTCCGCTCCAAACCCATTCCGGTGTCGATGTTCTTCTTCGGCAGCAGTTCGTCGTTGCCTTGGCGGTCACGGTAATACTGAGTGAAGACGAGATTGTAGAACTCTAGGAAATCGTCGGAGATGCCCGGACCCCAGGTTGTTCCGCGGGCGGGAGAGTCGATGGGCGGGATGTCGTCGAGGTCGCCAAGATAGTAGTTCAGTTCGCTACAGGGGCCACATGCGCCCTCATCTCCGGCAGGCCCCCACCAGTTATCTTCGTCGCCAAGGCGCGAGATGCGGTCTGGAGACACGCCTAGATCGAGCCAGATCTGGTTTGCTTCGTCGTCGTTGGTGTAGATGGTGGCGTATATGCGTTCAAAATCCATGCCGTAGACGCCAAGGCAAAGTTCGAGCGCCCATTTGCACGATTCGGCTTTGAAGTAGTCGCCAAATGAAAAGTTTCCCAGCATCTCGAAGAGCGTGAGGTGGGAGACGTCGCCGACTTCTTCGATGTCAGTCGTGCGGAAACTCTTTTGGGCGGTGGTTATGCGAGGGGATGGTGGTGTCAACTCGCCCGAGAAGTATGGTTTGAATGGCACCATGCCGGCGGTTGTAAGGAGCAGAGTCGGGTCGCCCGCAGGTATCAGCGATGCGGATGGCAGACGCAAGTGTTCGCGTTCCTCGAAGAATTTGAGGAAATGTTCGCGGATTTCGTCGGCGGTGAATGTTCGGTCAAGCATCTTGTAGGCAGAATCGGGGGTATTGACATATCAATTTTAAGCGTTGCCCCATCGTGCCCAATCGGGATTGTCGCGGCTTACGTCGATGGGGCACTTGAAGATGGCAATCAACGCGTCGGTTTTGACTGGCGATGGTGAGAGGTTCGGCGAGTGATGGCGACGCGCAGGATTAGAATCGTTTACATGCGCGGGCCTGTAGCTCAGTTCGGCAGAGCAGCGGACTTTTAATCCGAAGGTCGTGGGTTCGAATCCCACCGGGCCCACCAATTTCTGGTCAATTTGCAGCCTATTGCCGACGCGATTGCTATGCCCCCAATGACTTCACGCTAGGCGGTTGTGGACGATTGTCACTCATTCAGGGGAAGGCGAATTATGACGGTTGCGCCCTGTCCTTGCCCGTCGCTAGTCACGGCGATGGTGCCTCCATGCGCTTCGACTATCGCTCGGGCGATGGGTAGACCCAACCCGGATCCACCTATTCTTCGATCGCGCGCTTGGTCGGTGCGGTAGAAGCGGTCGAATACATGCGGCAGGTCTGCAGCGTCGATACCGATGCCGTCATCGATGATCGATAAAACCAACGCCTCGTCGCCTTCCAACTCTGCCCTAAGCACGATATGTCCTCCCACTTCAGTGGCATGGAGGGCGTTGCTCAACAAGTTTCCCAACGCTTGACTCATTCGTGCCCGATCGAGGTTCAGTTCAGGTAGGTCATCTGGCACTTGCAAAGACAGTTCGACCTGCTTCGCCAAGGATTGCGGTACCCAGCGGTGTACCTCTGAAGCGAGCAACTCGTCAACCGAACAAACTTCGATTGAGAGTCTCAACTCGCCACTGTCTGTCTCCGCGAGCCAGTCCAAGTCGGTTACCAGGCCGCGCAGCCTGCCCACTTCGTGGATTATCTGATCAGACGCTTGGTCTGGCGTCTGGAGACCGTCGCGCAGCCCGGTCGCCTCCAGCTGAATGACGCTCAGGGGAGTATTCAACTCGTGGGAGACGTCGTTTATCAACCGTCTGCGAAGCTCGCGCTGGGATTCCAGAGTTGAAGTCATCTGGTTGAAAGCGGCACTCATACGGCCTACTTCGTCCAAGGATGTCACTGGCAGCCGGGTCGTATCCCCTTGCGCGATCGCTTGCGTCGCCTCAGTCAGCGCCGTCACTGGTGTCGTGATGCGTTTGGAAAGTCGAGCGGCGAGGAGTATGGCTACACCAGCGGTCAGGATTCCACTGATCAGAGTGATCAATAGGAGCGTGTTGAGAAAACCACGCGACTCGGTCGACAGGAACTCCCGGTTCACATCCACATATACATGGCCCACAGGCCGGTTCGTAGATAGATCGAACACCATCTCGCGGCGTCCCTCGAGATTGGATGCTGTAGTTCCGGGCGGCACATCAGACAAATTATCCCTCACTACGCGCCCATCAATGCCTGCGATGACCACTCTTATCTGATCTCTATGGAATGACTCTGAGCCCTCCCTTTCACCTTCTCCATGGCCCTCTCCCTCGCCCTCTCGGGCGCCGTCGTAGATGTATCCGGCCTCAGACAACGCGCTGTCCACCGTTGCCCAGCCACCGGTAGCGGTGTACTCCCGGCTTAGATTCCGTGCCAGCTGTATCGCCTCGTCATCCCCTATCTGGTCCACTAGCACATCGAGACGGGATTGTGAACTGTAGTAGCCCACACCGATGTTGATCAAAACGGTAAGGATGATTACAAGAACCATTGAACCCATGATTTGCCAACGCAGCGACATCATTCGTCCCCCACCACAAACTTGTAACCAGCGCCATACACAGTCTGGATCGGCTGTCTGCCATCTCGGTTGATCTGCTTGCGCAGGCGCGCGACTTGGCTGTCGATGGCGCGGTCAAATCCTTGGAATCCGTGGTTGAAGGTCAACGAGATTAGCTGGTCACGAGTCAACACCTGGTTGGGATGACGCATGAAGGTTGATAGGAGCGCGATTTGCGCTTGGCTCAAATCTACGGATTCTTCATTGACAGTCACGCTCTTGGTGGTCTCGTTCAAGGTGATGTTATTGCGTGACAGTATCTGCTGAGTCTTGCCTCGGACGCGGCGGAGCACGGCTTCAGCGCGAGCGATGACTTCCTCAGGGTCGAAAGGTTTAACGATGTAATCGTCGGCTCCGCTGTTCAGTCCAATGACCCGCTCGACATGCGCTTCTCTGGCCGTCAGCATGATTATCGGGACATCAGAATCTCGACGTAGGATTCTACAGAGGTCGACACCGTCGAGACGGGGAAGCATGAGGTCGAGGATTATCAGATCCGGATTCAAAAAACGGGCAAGGTCCAGGCCGGCTTCGCCGTCATGAGCAACCTCAGCGGAGAATCCGGCGCGCTCGAAATAGACCTTGACCCAGTTCGCTATTCTCTTATCGTCTTCGATTATTAATATCGTGCCGCTCATCGACTGCCCTCTAGACATGGTTCAAGACGCGGCGCCCTTAATGGGAATTGGGCGCCGCGTGGCTTGGTCGGATGTGCTCTCGATTAGATTGTCGCACCGGAGGTCGAAGTATCGACATCTATCAACAGCAACTTCCGATCAGGTCTATCCACCCCCTCTCCCTTCACCACGACCGCCATGCTCACCGCCGCCGTCACCAGCGCCGACCTCGGCGTGCGGGATCCATCCGGTGAACGGAGCCGCAGTCGATGGCAGCTCGATCGCCATCTTCTGGCCTGGCGCCATGTCGATCGGCATCGTCGGCCCTAGCTCGGTTCCGTTCGACAGGTGGATCTCGATCCTGACTTGGGTAAGAATACCGTTGGTGGTGTTCTCGACGGTGCCCTTGAACGAGTTGGTGCTGGCATCGTAGCTCATGATCAACCGTGCGCCCCTCTGGACCATGTCGAATGTCTCGTCCGGAGCTAACTGGTTGGTCCCACTGCCTTCTTCGCCGCCGGAGCCTTCATTGCCGTCTTCACCGCCTTGACCTTGCGGGTGAGGCTGAGGACCGGGGCCAGCGCAGTCGAACACTTCCATGTGAACGACGTAGCCGTCGAACGCAACACCTGCCAGTGCGGGTTCGCTGGTGACGCTCACGTTGGTAGTTGCCGTCTGACCTGGGTTGAGATCGCCTAGCTTGTCCGGCCCGAGCTCGCCCACGGTAGTGGTGCCAGATTTCAGGTGAGGTTCGGCTTGGACGTAGCAGACCTTCTGCGAGGTGGTGTTCTGCACCGTCGAGATGACCGACTGGGTCGCCGCATCGTAGCGAGCGTCGATCGCCAGCGGACCGAGGGTGCCCTGCCAAGTCTGATCGAGGGGGATGATCGGGCTCGACATCGCCGCCTCGTTCAGTTCCTGACCGCTACCACCTTCGCCGCCTGATTCACCGCCGGTCTCGGCACCTTCAGCGCCGCCGCCTTCAGCGTTGCCGACCTCGGCGTGTGCGATCCAACCCGTGAAGGATGCCTGCGTCGAGGCAAGTTCGATCGGTGCGGTTTGACCAGGTGCCAAGTCGATCGGAGTCGTAGGACCTAGCTCGGTACCGTTTGAGAGGTGGATCTCGACCCTGACCCGTGTCAGGGTGTTGTTCGTCGTGTTCTCGACGGTGCCTGTGAAGGCGTTGCTTGCAGCGTCGTAGTTGAGCATGAGCCTTGCGCCGCTGCGTATGGCATCGAACGTCTCGTCCAGAGCCAATTGGTTGGCTGTGACTTCTTCGGTGCCTTCGGAGCCGCTGCCCTCACTGCCACCGGCGTGCTCGTCGCCAGAACCTTCGCTGCCGGACTCAGTCCCCTCGCCGCCTCGCTCAGAGGTTTCCTGACTTACGGCAGTTACGCTATTGTCTGCATCCCGACCGTGGAGGACGTTGGTGTCGCTGGTGCAACCCGCGAGCATGACCGCTATCGCTGCGGCTCCCACGCCTGCCCCGATCCAGAGAGTCTTTGTCTTCTTGAGTAGCTTCTTGTAAATCATTTCTTCTCCCCTTTCGTGAGGTAGTTTTGACGCTTGTCACGTCGTTGATGTTTCTAAAGGTAGAGATGAAATGTCGCAGAATTATGTCAGCCATGTCGAGCTTCATTTGGGTTTTCGTTGGGCTTGCTCGACAATCGGATTCGACGATTGGGGATTGATTCGAGATGCCAGATTTCACGAACTAGACGCATTGCGCGCCTTTGCGATGCTTCTCGGCGTCGTGTTGCACGCGTCGTTATTCCTGGTGACGATGAACCAGGTTGTGGCTAGAGATCTTTCGCCGTGACTGCCCTGCAACGACATCGTGTTTGCGACACCGACTACTGCTTAATGTCCAAACGTCGAATCTCCAACCCGTTGATGTTGAAGGTGCTACTCTGATAGTCGTTCATTTAACCGACATCCAATGAATCGACAACGAGGATTCGAATGCTGAAACGAACTCTGGGACGGACCGGACACGAGAGCACGGTGGTTTCATTCGGGACCTATGCGGTCGGGTATGTGGATCAAGATGCGGCGGATCGGGCGATCCAACTCGTTCTCGACGCTGGTGTAAACCACTTCGACATCGCTCCGACGTACGGTCACGCGATGGAGCGAGTGGCCCCGTGGATGCCTGAAATCCGTAAGCAGGGGATATTTGTCGGAGCGAAGACGGCGGTTCGCGATCGGGACGGCGCGTGGCGGGATGTTGAAAGCATCATGCGGCGGATGAATATCGAGGAATTCGATCTTTTCCAACTTCATTCGGTGGGCAACATGGACCAGTTGGAGCTTGCGACCGCCTCGGGCGGCTCACTTGAAACGCTTGTGGAGATGCGCGAGCAAGGGCTGACGAAGTGGGTAGGAATCACTGGACACGGTCCCGAGGTTCCGGCGACGATTCTAGAGGCGTTGAAGCGATTCGACTTCGATACGGTGATGTTTCCGCTCAATCCTGCTGCGGCTCGCGATCCGGAATACCGAAGGGTATCCGAAACACTTCTCGCAAAATGTGAAGAACGCGATATCGGCGTACAGACAATAAAGATGATCGCTCGTGGCGGTTGGGGCGACGGCGAGAAACGGGCAAACACCTGGTACGACCCGCATCGTGAGCAATCCGACATCGACGCTTCGCTGTGGTGGGTGCTCTCGCATGGCGTGCACACCGCGCCAAGTTGCGGCGAGATAAGCCTGTTGCCCAAGGTGTTGGATGCGGCGGAGCGTTTCAAACCGCTGTCTGAAGATCAGATGCGAGCCATCGAAGAGTCGCAACGCCCGCCTCTGCCCTTGCCTGATCTGGCTATTCCGGCTGCGGCTTGAGGCGACGTTTGTATCTCAAGTCGGGTAATCAACTCTGGTACGAGTCCTGCCGTTGAACCAAGAGATAAAGCGCAAGCGTTTTCTCATGCTGAGCGCGGCTGCCGTTTTCGCGGTGTTGCTCTTGCTGATCTACATGTTGGGTTCAGTGTTGATCACGGTGCTGTTCAGCGCGTTGATCGCATATGTTTTGCTTCCGATGACGAATGTGATTGTCCGAGTGATGCCGTGGCGCGAGAGCCGTCCAGAACTCAGTCGGGGGATCGCGATCGGGGTGATTTTCGTTGTCGCTGTCGGTATCTTCGCTGGTTCCATGGCATTGGTGATACCGCCGACGATCGAGCAGAGTAGAGAGTTCATCGATGAGTTTCCGGCGTTCTTCAACTCTGCCCGCACCACTATCGAAGGATGGATGGGCGACTACACAGAACTGGTTCCAGACGAAGTTCGGGCGCAGATCGAGCAGAACCTAGCCGATATGGGTAGTGTAGTCGTCAACGCTGCCTGGCAAGTCTTACCAAGGACTTTCGGCCTCGTGTCCGGGACCTTCTCCTTGATCATTGGGCTAGCGACGATGCCGATGCTGATTTTCTACTTGGTAAAAGATTCGCGCGAGGTTGGATTCAGCTTGCTGACACCGTTCCCGAAGGCTCTGCGGCCGTACCTGTTGGACATTGCGAAGATCGCTGAGAAGACATTGGGCGGTTACCTGCGCGGGCAACTCATTTTGGCGCTTGTGATCGGTATAGCTGTAACCATTGGATTGATTGCTTTGGACGTCCCATTCGCGTTCTTGCTTGGCGTGGTGGCTGGAACAACTGCGTTGATCCCGATCGTAGGTGCGTTTATCGGTGCTGTGGTGGCGATATTGGTAACTTTAGCGACCGCTCCTGAGAAGTTGGTTTGGGTAGTAGCCCTCTACTTGGGCGTGCAGTTAGCTGAAAACACCCTGCTAGCGCCTCGCATCCAAGCGGACGCTTTGAACCTTCACCCGATTGCCGTGATATTCGTCATTATTGTCGGCGGGCATTTCTTTGGCGTCTGGGGGATAATATTCGGGCCGCCGTTGGTTTCTATGGGCAGGGACGTTGTTCGATACGTGGCCGACGAGTGGGATCGGTTGCCCAACGAGGCGAACTGTACTCCGGAAGACGGAATAGATGTAGCCGATGATGCGGAGCCGATGTAGCACGTATCGGTGATGAGCTATTCGATGATTACCGTATCCAAGCGGTACTGTTCCAGCCCCTTCCAGTCGTATTCCACGCCTAGTCCTGGGCCTTCGGGAACGGAGACGTTACCGTCCTTATCGATGGAATCGATCTGGTCTGCGTAGTCGCATTTGTAGAGGCGTGGGCCAGGTTCCACAATCTTGGGATGCACCAAACCCATCTCGTTGAAGTTGGAGTTGCGGATGGCGGCCATGCAGTGTCGATGCGGAGGGTTGGAGATGTGCAGTTCGAGGTCTTGGCCGAATCCCTCGGCGGCATGGGCGATCTTCATCACGCCGGTTATCCCACCGTCGTATTCGACGTCGGCGCGCCAGAAGTCTGTGGCCTCCGCTATTGCCATGTCGGTGTGCGCCTCTACCATATGCAAGTGTTCGCCTTGCAGAAGCGGCGTCTTGATCATCTTCTTCAACTGCTTATGGGCCCAGAGCGATACGCCGCCATCGCGCATCGGGTCCTCGTACCAGAAGTAGTTGTATTCGTCACAAGCTCGTCCGACCGCCAGAGTGTCGGCGAAGGTGTCGTAGACGCAACACGGATCGGTCATCAGCGCCATCTTTCCGTCTACGCGCTCCCCTACAGCTCGAACCGTCGCGATCTCGCGCTCGATGTCGACTTCACCCCATGAATGGATCTTGAAGCCGGGATATCCCATCTCCAAGCACATTTCGGCGAAATCGGCGTATGCTTCTGGGCTGCTGAGACCATCTGGTTCACGATCGGCGTGGTAGGTGCTGGCGTAGCACGGCAGCTTCTTTCGGTGCCCACCCAACAGCTGGTAGATCGGAGCGTTGTGGTACTTTCCGGCTAGATCCCAGAGTGTGATGTCGATTGGTCCGACACCCATCCTGTCGTTCTTTCTGAGTATCGACTTGGCCTGGTTGTAGAACCGTTCGCGTTCCAGCGCGCTCTTGCCGATAACGAAGTTGACCCACATGAGCATCTGTTCGTACGCGGCCGGTGCCCCGCTCATGTACTCACCGGTCACGCCTTGATCGGTGTGGATTTTGATGCCGACTCTGGTTCGCGAGCCGTGCGCGCCGGGTTGATAGAACTGTCCCATTGCGAATCCGACGTCTGTCGCCAGATCGTAGGTTGGGATTCGGTACCTCGAAAGTTCAACGCGCGTGATTATCGGCGCGGTGCCCATATCTCATCTCCAATGTCTGTGAACGGTCTTTCTCGGTCTGCACACAGGTTAACTTAGGCGAACAGACCCGATTTCACCGCGAACGCTTTTTGCCACCTTGCCGATCAGCGAGCCGTTTGATCAGTGCTCAGGCGTGACGACACCTACTTGTAGGCCGAATCGTTCCTGATGGACGCCTACGCCGATCACGATCCACCACAAGTAATAGATTATCGACAGCGCAGTGAAAACTGGTCCCGAAGGGTTCATGAAATCTACGAACGGTACCGTCAATATCATTCCGATCATTGAGACTACGGCGACGATGCCGATAACGCGAGCGAGTTCCCGGTATCCCCCAGGTTTGAATTTCCTAGCGAATGCGAAGCCCAACGCTATGTATCCAGTTAGGCCCGTAACGGCGCCTACCAACCGGGCAACTCCCCCAGCCGACAGCATTTGCCACGCAGTGGCGGTCAACGCCTCGGTTTGATCTGGGCCTGTTCCGGCACCGATACCGTGCTCAACCACGTGCGAAGCCATGTAGTTGAACGCGTGTCCCAACAACAATAAAACAACGGCGATCATCACACCGACCAGCCCATACTTTATGAATATGTCTAAAGCGCAGGGGGTTTGCGCCGTCTGCCACACCACGAGATAACCCCACAACAGAAACATCACACCCACAGCGCCTATCGCCGCGGCAAAGTATGTCAACAGCGGGCGGGAGGCTAACGCGTCAACCGTTGCTTGTAGATCATTCGGATCCGCCGCTCCGATCACAAATCCGGGCATCAATAACGTCGAAACGATGTACGAAACCGCACCGATGATCAGAGCCAGTCCACCAACTCTAGAGACGGTGATCATTGACATTGCACTTCCTCCGGTCGATTATTGCCGATGCGATTATGCCCTGGTTTGGGACTTTACCATGTTGCTCACGACCGTTGTCGCATCTGCGTACGAGTGCCGCGATTTGGTATAGGCGCGTTCATTCGCCGTTCTATAACCGCTCGACGAAACGTTCGGCTGGCAGTATCAGAATGCCGTCATCGGTTAATAGATGCCGTCATCGGTTAATCTGGGGCGTTGTTCGCGGCGATCTAAGAACAGCTCTACTCGAAAAGTGCGGGTTGAGAACCTAGCAGATAAGGTCCATCGTTCTTAGTAGAACCAACGGCGGGATTGGCTTCTTGGGCCTGCATCGTCTCCCATTCACGGGGTTTAAGCGCTTCCAGAAGGACGGTTTGATCTGCGGCATCGTCGAGCCAAATCGCCGCCCAATCGTCGTCCAATATCACGGGCATACGGTCGTAAATCGGCTCCATCAGGGCGTTTGGAGAAGTAGTCAATATGGCGCACGATTCCACGATCCCGTCAGGACCATGCCAAACGCTCCAGATACCAGCGAACGTAATCACTGGCGCGTTCGTACTGTGTATCCACATTGGAGTCTTGTCCCGCGCGCCTTTTCCACGCCATTCGAAGAAACCGTTTGCTGGTACTAGGCAGCGTCTCGCTTTGAACGATTCACGGAACGTCGGGCGTTCGGCTACGGTTTCGGACCTCGCGTTGAACATAGGACGTTTGAAGGCGCTGTCCAGTTTGGCCCAATGGGGGATCAATCCCCAACGCATCATCGAGCCTACGCGTCGGCCATCCGTCTCTGTGATCGTCAACACTGGCATCGTCGGAGGGATGTTCCAACGCGGTGTGTATGCGTCAGTCGGCATCCTCAATTCGAAGCCGAGTAACTCGATCAACTCGACGAGGTCGGTGAACAGGCCGAAACGTCCACACATCTTTAAACGGCTCTGATTTCAACGATTCGGATCATGTGATATCAGCGTAGCATCCGTCAAGGGCACGCGATATCATCATCCGAGAACGTCACGTCCACCACCCTATCGATCGCCCATGAATGTACTAATCAATGGATCGCCTACAGCCATCGGCCGCGCCGTAGTTGTCGAACTCGCCGACTCGGGCCATGACCTGCGCCTAACGTCGATGGCGCCATATGAACCTCAAGATGTAGTGGTCTGCGCGTTGGAGCACGACGAAGCGACTGACAAGTTGGTCGAAGGAATCGACGCCATCATCAACGTGGGTTACCAAGACGAGGTGGATATGGGCGCAACCTTTCATCTCGACTACTACACGCGCCGCACCTACAATCTCCTCTGGGCAGCATCAAACGCGGGCGTCAATCGAGTCGTCAATCTGAGCACGCTGCGCTTGATGGAGGAGTACGAGGAGAACTTGGTCGTCACGGAGCAATGGCGAAGCAAACCGTTGGCGAGTGACATCAATCTGCTCTGTGCCCACCTCGTGGAGATCATCTGCAAGGAGTATGCGCGAGACCAAAAGTTCGAGGTCGTCAATCTTCGGCTCGGTTGGCCATTGGTCGCTGGTGGCAGAGATGGCATTGGTGGCGACACGGGAACCTCGGCTCTGTGCTCCGAAGACCTCGGTCGCGCGGTGCTAGCGGCATTAGAATCCGAGGTCGAGCCTTGGCAGGACATCCACATTCAATCAACAGTCCCGAACCAGCGCTATACAACGGCAAAAGCAGCAGCAACGCTGGGCTTCTAGCTCTAACGCCCCACTCGGAGGATCATTAAAGATGAAAGTTCTCATACTCGGTGGATGCGGGATGCTCGGACCTTGGGTCGTCAAGGCGTTAAAGCACCGCCACGAAATCGTCCTCACCGACATCAATCCGCCGGCAGACGAGTTCGACGGCGATTTCCGGCAGGTCAGTTCAGACGATCTTGACGGCGTGGTGGCGACGGCAGAAGGGTGCGACGCAATCATTAACCTGTCGGTTCTGCGTGAAGACCGCAAGCTGGCATTCGATGTCAGCACACGTGGCAACTACAACATGATGGAGGCCGCACGAGTGCATGGCATCCAACGCGTCATCAACACTGGACCCCACTTCCAACTTGTCGGCGAGACGTACGAGAACTGGGATTTCGATCTCAATCCCGACATGCCGCCGCAGTTCGGCACGCGTCTATACGCCCACTCGAAGGGTCTAGGCCAAGAGATTTGCCGCGTCTTCAGCGAGCAGTACGGCATCTACGTCATCACGATGCTCTACTACAACATGCGCCACACTTGGAACTGGGGTCTGGGCCGAGGACTGCCTGAAGCGACCTATCACGAGGACATGACACCATTCACGACCGCGTGGACTGATTGCGGGACAGCGATCCAAGCCGCCTTGGAAGTCCCGTTGGAACGTCTGCCCTCCCGCTGCGAAACGTTCTTCACCTTCCCGGAGACACCACACCACAAGTTCAACAGCGAAAAGACGCGCCGCATCTTGGGCTGGGAGCCGCGCTACACACTGGAGACGCTGTGGAACAAGGAGCCGATGACGCCGCCGGATCATCTGCAGGGTGCGTGGTGATGATACGCTGATTCATTTTGACGCGAAAGTCAACTGCCCCCTTCTAACCGAGCGGCAAAATAACACAATTCGGGGCAGGCAGAATGAACATCAACCCGCGTAGACGCGATACTGACGATGATGATCCGGACCTACCCGACCATCGCAGGCCCCCTCTACGCTTCTACTATTCAGAATTTGGATTTGGCGTGAAGAAAGACAATCAATGGCCCAGAATCGGTTGTGGAGTTCTGTTCCTCGTCATCGGTGTCTGGTTGCTGCTGTGGATCTTCGGCATAGTCCAACTTGATCCGAAGTACGTCTGGATACCTTTCGGGGTAGTTCTAGTAGCTCTGGGTCTGCGGCTGTTGCTTAGCAACCGCAGGTAGCATCTGGCGAATAAAACTCGATGGGTGATGAGTTCAGCCCATCAAATCGCCCTCTTCGCTCATCACGGCCATGAGATTGTCGTCCGGGTCGCGGAAGAAGGCCATCCAGAGTGTGTAGTTCTCGGTCTGGTGGATGATGTGCGGCTCAGATTCGATGGTGACGCCGCGCGCCGTCAGATCCTTGGCGGATTCTTGGGCGGAATCGACTTGGAAGTAGATGACAGAGGTGCCAGCTTCCTCGGGATTCTCTGGTTGGTTGATGTAGAGGCGGGTTCCGGCGCAATTGAAGAACGCCATCGGGTTAGTGCCCGGAACTTGGAAAAGGAAATCTATCCCGAGCGTGTCGCGGTAGAACTCTACTGCCCTGTCAACATCAGTTACTGAAATCGAGATTTGACCAACACCGTGAATCTTCATGTCTATCGTTGTCCTTTGCGCCCCAAGGTTACAGTTCTTTCATCTCAGTCAAGAGGTCTTCGACGGATGCCCTCGCGTCCCCGAAGAGCATCATCGTGTTCTCCATGTGGAATAGTTCGTTCTCCACTCCGGCGAACCCGGATGCCATGGAACGTTTCAGCACGATAGCCGAACGGGCTTGGTCGACGTTCAGTATCGGCATCCCATAGATCGGGCTACTTTGGTCGGTTCGTGCAGCCGGATTCGTGACATCGTTGGCGCCAACTACGACGGCAACATCGGCCCGCCTGAAGTCGTCGTTGATCTCGTCCAAGTCCTTCAACTCATCGTATGGGACATCTGCTTCCGCGAGCAACACGTTCATGTGGCCGGGCATCCTACCTGCTACAGGGTGAATGGCGTATCGGACCTGCGCCCCGCGCTCTTTGAGCATGTCGGCCAAGTCTCGAACCTGATGCTGCGCTTGTGCGACGGCAAGACCGTATCCGGGCACGAAGATGACCGAATCGGCGTATCCGAGGAGTATTGCAGCCTCGGCGGCATTGACAGACCGTACGGGTCGATCGGCAGCCGTTACTCCGGGTGCAGTGCCGCCAGTCGAGTCGGCGACACCGAACCCGCCGAACATGACGTTACCCAACGACCGGTTCATCGCGCGCGTCATGATGCGAGTGAGTATCAGTCCAGAAGCGCCGACGAGTGATCCGGCGATGATGAGCATCGGGTTGTCGATGACGAAGCCAGTTGCGGCGGCGGCTAAGCCGGAATAAGAGTTCAACAGCGCGATGACGACGGGCATGTCTGCGCCGCCGATGGGAATGACGATCAGCACTCCGATGACTAGTGCGATAACAGCCATCGCAACCAGCGCCCATTCGAGGTTTGGATCAAATATCAGCAATGCCGCCATGGCGATTCCAGCGATCGCCAGCACGACGTTGACTACGTGACGCAGAGGTATCAGCACTGGTTGAGTGGCAACGATGCCCTGTAATTTGCCGAAGGCGATGAGGCTGCCAGTGAGAGTCAGCGAGCCGATTAGTACCGACAGTGCAACCGTGACACTGACGACGGGACCAACATCACCAGTGTCGTTCTGGCTAAGTATCTGAGCGGCGGCGACGACAGCTGATGCTGCGCCGCCGAAGCCATTGAAGATGGCAACCATCTGTGGCATGGCGGTCAATTGGACCTGCCGTGCGGCGATTGCACCGATCAACGCGCCGACGATGAAGCCGACGATTATCCACTCGTAACTGACGATGTCTCGATCGACGACGGTGAATACGACTGCGATCAGCATTCCCAACGCGGAGAGCCGATTTCCCGCTCGCGCAGTTTCGGGCGAACGTAGCCAGAGAAGTCCGATGATGAAGAGGACGGAAGCGACGATGTACGCGGCGAGCGTTACGTTGTCGAGAATCTGTGTGGAGTCGTCCATGGTCCGCGTCTAGCGTCGTTCGTCATCGCTGCGGTGGAACATGCGCAGCATGCGGTCGGTTACGAGATAGCCGCCGACCACGTTGATGGTTGCCAGCGTGACGGCTACCACTCCCAATATCGCGCCGAGAAGACCGCCGACGGTTCCTGCGACGATGATTGCGCCGACGATGACTATTCCTGAGATGGCGTTGGAACCGGACATCAGCGGCGTGTGCAACGTCGGAGGGACGCGGGTGATCGTGAGGTATCCGACGAAGATGGCCAAAACGAATACAGCCAGCGAGATTAGGAGTTCTTCAATCGACATATCGGTCTCCTGTGCTCATCGTCCAATCGTGTGTCCGCGTATCTCACCAGCATGGGTTACGCACATCGCATCGACCACTTCATCTACGAAATCGAGCGTTAGTGAGAGGTCTTCGCCGATGATTAAATTCAGCAAGGACTCCAAATTGCGGGCGTAGGTTACCGAGGCGTGGTACGGCATTGATGATGGAACGTTCACGGGCCCTTTAACGGTCACCCCGTTTACTTCGACATCTTCTCCGGCAACTGTCGCCTCTACGTTTCCCCCAGTCTCAGCGGCGAGATCGATGATGATGCTACCGGGTCTCATCGCTTCTACTGTCTCGGTCTCGATAAGCAACGGAGCTTGGCGTCCCGGGATCGCAGCCGTGGTGATTACCGCATCAGCTCGAAGGATCTGCTCGGATAGGAATTGTCGTTGACGAGCGTTCTCGTCTTCGGTCTGTGCACGCGCGTAGCCACCTGCCGCTTCGGCATCGCCTGAGTCCGGAGGTGCGATGAATTTGGCACCGAGGCTCTCGACTTGCTCTCCTGCCGCCGCTCTGACATCGAATGCGTAGACATCTGCGCCGAGGCGTTTCGCGGTGGCGATCGCCTGTAATCCGGCTACGCCAGCACCTAGGATCAAGACGCGCGCTGGGGGAATCGTTCCGGCAGCAGTCATCATCATCGGGAAGAAACGGCTCAATGCATTCGCGGCCATCAACACCGATTTGTAGCCCGCGATTGATGCTTGTGAGGACAGCACGTCCATACTCTGAGCACGGGCGATGCGCGGGACTAAGTCCATCGCAAACGCTGTCACGCCAGCTTTAGCGAGCGAATCGATTGTGGCTGTGTCACGTCTAGCGTCAAGCGTCGCAGCGAGTGCTGCCCCGCTTTGCATCGAGCCGATCTCATCGGTTGACGGTTTGCCGACGTGAAGCAGCAGATCGGCGGATTGGGCGACTTTGGACGCCGAATCTTCGAGTGTGGCACCCGCTTCATCGTAGGTCGCGTCTGCGAACCCTGCGCTAACTCCTGCACCCATCTGCACGATCACGTCATGCCCGGCAGACGACAACTTGGACACCAGATCTGGGGATGCCGCGACACGATTTTCGTCGGGCGTGTACTCTCGATTGATGCCTATTTTCAAGGTGTTTGTGGACTGGAGGGAATGGGGCGAGGAATTCAGAATATTATGGTAACCGCTACGCTTGAAAAGCGTTTTACTGAACTAACGACCGTTTCTAACGCAGAACACAACCAAAGTGTGAGGTAACTCGATGTACATGCTCCGACGGGTCTACAAGGCCAAGTACCGCCAAGGCAAGCTCGTGGCTTCTCTAGTTCAGAAACAACAGAAAATCTACGAATCTGCAGGGCGTTCAAAGGGCACGGTCTACTTCAACGCTGGGACGGTGCCGGGCGAACCCGACACCGTAGTGCTTGAGTGGACGCAGGACAATCTTGGCTCTCCGTACATGTCGGGAGGAAGTATCCCGCGGGAAGCGTTGCAAGTCGGCGGACAGGTGCGCGAGCACATCGAGAGTCAAGAGATCGAGTTCTGGGAACTCATGACACCCGAAAAGATGGACGACGTTTAAGCTCCTCGATTTTTCACATACCATCCCACTTAGAGGGCTTTGATGCGTCATAAGTGGGTAAATCTCATCCTCCTCACGCTCGTTGCAGGCGAGTTGGTGACGGGCGCGATCGGATTGATGAGCGGGAACTCGCAGCATGAGATCGTGCTGCAAATCCACAGCATCCTCGGATACAGCATCATCGCCGTCCTCGCTTGGAAAACGGCACTTGCCTTGCATTCGCTCAAACGACCATCGCGAGGAAGGCCACGCAATGTTGCGGTTCTCGTTTCGGTGCTCCTTCTGACGACGCTGAGCATCGGCGTTGTTTGGAGCATCGGTGGCTTCTGGACCGTCGAAGGAATCACGGGGATGAGTCTGCATATCTATGCAGGTGCCGCGATCCTGCCATTCATTGCTTGGCACGCGTGGGCTTACACCGCCCGATTCCGCGTCGGATACAGCGCTGAGAGACGCGAAGTTTTGCGGTTCGGTTCTGTACTTGCAGTGGGTACGGCAGCGTGGGTAGTTAGTGAGAACATCATCCGGACGATACCCACTCCGGGCGCAGATCGACGATTCACGGGCTCCCACGAACGCAGATCATACGAAGGCAACGTCTTCCCTACCACGTCTTGGATCAACGACAAACCGGCGCAGATAGATATTGCTCAATGGCGTTTGAACCTCGTGGATGTTGACGGCAATTCCACATCGTTGACCCTTCTAGACCTTGAGAACGGTAGTCTCGGGATCAACCTCACCGAACTCGAAGCGACGCTCGACTGTACGGGCGGCTGGTATTCCCACCAGATCTGGAGCGGCATTTACCTGCGTGACGTTTTGGAAGCCGCACGCTTGAACGCAGAAGCACGCAGTTGCATTGTGCACTCGGTTACCGGTTATACCCGACGATACGCGTCATCGGAGTTCGGCGAAATCATGCTCGCGACACGAGTTGGTGGCGAGTTGCTGTGGCACGGCCACGGCGCGCCGTTGCGATTGGTAGTACCTGGCAGACGCGGCTACGACTGGGTAAAGTGGGTGGACGAGGTCCGACTCGTGAACTCACCGCACTGGTTACAGCCGTGGTTGCCGTTGCAATGAACACGCGCGAAAACCGTTACGTATCATGCCCAGTTTTCGCGTTCGCGTCGATCCAAATGTTCGGTCAACTTCCGATCGTTTTCTTCGCGCGCTTCCCTGATCCAACGGACTGAATCAATTTCGCCGTCAAACTTCGGGAATGAGTCCCAAAGCTCCCACCACTCTTCCTGCTGAATCTCCCGTTCAATTACTTCAAGAATCAACGAACCGATCGACGAGTCCCGTTTAGCGGCTAACCACTGGATATGTTGATACAACTCGGCTGGAACGTCCTTTATCTGCAAATCGACCATAATCATTCGATTCTACCGCCCGCTGCCCCAGAACCAGGTCAGCCAACTCCAAACTCTCAGTACTCCAACCCGTGTCCGAATGGGAAGAGGCTGTCCTCTTCGGAGTAGCCCGGAACGTCTGAATGTTGACGGAGGATCGCTTCAGCGCTGTTGGCGAGGGCGAAGGGTAGTTTGCCTTGTGCCGGGTATTTGCCGGTTAGTACATCCATCAATGCGGCATCGCTTGAGCCGAATGTGGCGATTATGGCACCTGCATTCAGCAGCCCGCTCGCTTCGTCGAGTACGAACGGCTGGCGGAAGCGGATCGATACGATAGTGCGGTTGGCACCGATTTCGGACATGACACCGTTGATGTCGGCCAAACTTGGCGTGACAGTCCAAGAATTCGACTTTTCCATGTCGGAGAAGGCGATCATATCGAGCTCTTCCGGATCGGGAACCGGAAGGAAACCTCCGCCGATCTTGCTGTTGTTGCCGATGATGACGCGGATTATTGCGTAGTCTGTGTCATCGGGGACCTCATGTCTGGATTCCCCGTTGGTGGCGGCGTAGTCGCCAGACACAATCTCGTATTCATTCCATTCGAGACCGCTAATCACTTCGGGGTCCATTCCCATGACGTAGAGCTTTTTGCTGACCGGTTCGATCTCTGGCTCATCCGTCGGATCCTGATGGAAACCGAGCATTGCGAACGGATTTGGTTGCGGTTTAGGCGTCGGCATCTCCATCGGCAGCACGTTGTTGCGGTTCTGTAGAAGCACTATCGCCTTGCGTTGGGCAGCGTCGGCCTTGGCTTGCGTGATGCGGTTGTTGAGGATGTATCCGGCTCGATTCGGCTCTACGAAAGGGTTCTCGAACAGCCCGAGTTTGAACTGTTCGGTAAGTAACCGACTGACGGCTTGATCGAGCCGTTCCTCGGAGATCGTGCCGGAGTCGATAAGCGCACTCATCTGCGTGTTGTCGCTGAACCCGGACAGGACATCGACACCGGCGTTGATCGCCATAGCGACGCGTTCAGAGACGGGTTTGTCTTCAACGCCCCACGGCATCGTCGTGGCAATTGCAGTATCCGAGTTGACGTTCCCCTCGAATCCCAGCTTCTCACGCAACAACTCGGTGGTGATGCCTTTGGAGAACGACATACCGACGTCGTTGGGTTGGTACCTCTGCCCTACCGGCACGCCGTAGTACGGCATGATCGACGAGACGCCGGCCTTGATCGCGGCGATGAACGGCTTGTAGTGATAGTCGAAGTTGTCGCCCGGATACGCTTGGTACTTTCCGAACTCGAAGTGCGGGTCGGCACCGCCCTCTTGGGGTCCGCCGCCTGGGAAGTGCTTCATGGTGACTTGAACACTCTGATGGTTCAGCGATTCGCCTTGTATGCCCTTGACTAGGGCCGTGGCGATCTCGCTTACCAGATCGGCGTCTTGCGCGAAGGTCTCGGTGATGCGGAACCATCGAGGTTCGGTCGAGAGGTCGAGACAGTAGCCGTACATCCCTCTGATGCCGAGGGCGACCCATTCTCTCGCGACCGTACGGGCAAAGTCGGCGATGAGTTCCATGTCACGAGTCGCTGCTAGACCAGCCTCTTTGGGCCACGCAGAGAATGCTCCTACAGATGCATCGAGTCCGCCCATGAATCCTTCTTCGAAGTGGTTGCGTGGGTTCGACTTGAAGATTGCGGGAATGCCAAGGCGCGTGGTTTCGCACATCTCCTGCACCGCGTTGGTGAACTGCGCCATCTCGTACGGAGTAACCTGCGCGCCGAAGAATGGGTGACCAGTTTCTTGAGGCGAATTCGTGACGGTGTTTCGGAGGATGAACCGCGTCATCTTCTCCTCGAACAGCAATTTACCTGCCAGTAAAGGGACTTGTCCACCAGCGTCGGCGTTCAATTGATCGATCATCAACATCCCGGCCTTCTCGTCCAACGTCATCTGAGAAAGCAGATCGGCGACACGAGCTTCGACTGGTTTGCGCCAGTCTTCGTATGTGTCTATCTCACCGTTCTTGTTGAGGTCTCGGAACGGAAGCCCGTCGTCGTAGAGGAGTTCAACGGATCGCGCCTGAACCTCCGGCCGATGCCGGTAATCGTTTGATGCCAAGATAATTGCCTCTCTTTTGGCTAGACGTTTTCGTAGATGATCGAACGCTAATTATGCATCCATCATCTGAATACAGACTGGTCCCGGTATCGAGATCATGTGTCCGGTGTGGGTTAACTCACCAGAATCGGTGTCTCGCTTGAAGGTGTGAATGGTGCCCGAATCTTGGTTCTCGGCGAGCACCCAAGTTCCGGTGGGATCGATGGCGAAGTTGCGAGGGGTGTTGCCGCGAGTCGACTCGTTGGCGATGTAGTAGAGCATCCGGGCGTAGGGGTCCCAGCCGTAGATGACCAGAGTGTCGTGGCCGCGGTTGGAGCCATAGACATGCCTGCCGTCGGGCGACACATGGATATCGGCGGTGCTGTTGCCGTCTGCGTAGACGACATCGGGCCGGACGGTGGCGACCCAGTGAGTTTCAGTCAGCTTGCCGCTGTCGGCATCGACATCGTATGCGCTGATGGTCAGCCCGATCTCGTTGATAGCGAACGCGGCGGTGCCGTCGGGATGGAACGCGAAGTGGCGCGGCCCTTCGCCGGGTCGCGAATCTGCTGAAGCATCTTCGTTTAGAACAATCTTGCCGGCTTCGTGATCGATGTCGTAGACCAGCACCTTGTCCAGACCTAAGTCACAAACGATCAACTGGTTGTTGCTCGGAGCCATGGTTACGGAGTGGGCGTGTGGTTCGTTTTGGCGATCTGCCTGAACCATGCTTCCGCCGACGTGCTGGTGGAAATCGCAGGCTTCGTTCAGGCTGCCGTCGCCGTTGATCTCGAACATTGCGACGCTGCCGCCGGCGTAGTTGGCGACGAAGAGGTACTTTCCGTTCGCTTCGACGGCGAGATGGCAGGGGCCAGTGCCTTTGGTCGACTCTTTGTTTATGAGCGAGAGCTTGCCGTTTTCTCCGATGGCATATGCGTGGACACCGCCAGCATCATCGCCCTCGAAATCGTTGACTTCGGCAACGGAGTAGAGGAATTTGCCGTTCGGGTGAAGGGTGACGAATGATGGGTTGGGTCCGCTATCGGTGGCGACTGATAGCTCGGTCAATCGCCCGGTTGCCCCATCCATGTGGCACGTGTAGATGCCTTTTGCGCCGAGATTGGTGTAGGTACCGACGAATATCAGCTGGTCTTTGGGGTATCCCATGCTTACGATCTGCCTTTCGATTTGACTTTGATAGATGCGATTTGGTCTGCGCTGAAATGATAAGCGACAAATCGCAGAATCATTCCACTGATACATTAGGATTCAGGTGATTCAAGCACCAGCAATTGCAACCCAGCCAAGCGTTTAGCGTATGAACCCAGCACCATTCAACTCCGTCAATCGAATCAATGTCCAAGGGCGAGAGTATTCCTACTACGATCTAGGGGCTCTTGAACGTGCTGGACTGTGCGACGTGTCGACGTTGCCGTTCTCGATACGGGTTCTGCTGGAAAATTCGCTTCGTAACGCTCATGTCGGTCCCGCGACCGAAGACGATGTGCGACTCGTGGCGTCTTGGTCGCCATCACAGACTCCGCCGAAAGAGTTCCCATACATGCCGGGGCGTGTGGCCTTGCAGGACTTTACCGGTGTACCCGTCGTGGTCGATCTGGCCGCCATGCGAGATGCTGTAGCCGACAAAGGCGGCGATCCAAGTATCATCAATCCGGTCGTTCACTCCGACCTCGTCATCGACCATTCAGTCCAAGTCGATTATTTCGCATCCGAAGGCGCGTTGGCACGGAACATTGACCTCGAGTTTGAACGCAATGTGGAGCGATACAAGCTGCTGAAGTGGTCGCAGACGGCGTTCAACAATATGCTGGTCATCCCACCGGGAACGGGCATCGTCCACCAAGTAAACCTCGAATTCTTGGCTTCTGCCGTCCTTACCAATGAGGTAGATGGTGCGACCTTCGCCTATCCCGACACTTGCGTTGGCACCGATTCGCACACAACGATGATCAACGGTCTCGGAGTCCTCGGTTGGGGCGTCGGTGGCATCGAAGCCGAGGCGGTGATGCTGGGGCAGCCTTATTACATGCTCGTACCGGAAGTGGTGGGCGTGAAACTCACTGGCAGTTTGGCGGAAGGTGCTACGGCTACCGATCTGGTACTTGCGATCACGGAGATGCTTCGCGGTGTTGGCGTGGTGGAACGTTTCGTAGAGTTTTACGGGCCGGGTCTCGCTTCGCTGCCCGTCGCGGACCGTGCGACGATCGGCAATATGGCACCGGAGTACGGTGCGACGTGCGGGTTCTTCCCTATCGACGAGCAGACGTTCGACTACTTGCGACGGACTGGACGCTCCGAGGAGACGGTGGCGCTCGTCGAGGCGTATTCGGCTGCCAACTATCTCACTCCTACCGACAACGACGACCCGCAGTACACGGTTGCCCTTGAGTTCGATCTCAGTGATGTTGAACCGAGCATGGCGGGACCGAAGCGTCCGCAAGATCGCGTGTTGCTGAGCGATGTCTCAGAGAACTTCCGTGACGCGTTTCCGGATGCTTCATCTAACGGATCAGAGGTTACAGATGGATCGGTTGTAATCGCGGCGATCACGAGTTGCACCAACACATCCAACCCGTCCGTGATGCTAGGCGCAGGTCTGCTGGCGCGTAACGCGGTTGAACGCGGACTTGAGCGCAAGTGGTGGGTAAAGAGCAGTTTGGCACCCGGATCGAAGGTCGTTTCGGACTATTTGGATCGTGCGGGGCTCACTGATTCGCTTGAATCGCTTGGATTTCAAACGGTTGGATACGGATGCACTACGTGCATCGGAAACTCGGGTCCATTGCCTCAAGAGGTGGCGGATACGGTTACAGATCACGATCTCGTAGCAGCGGCGGTACTCAGTGGCAACCGAAACTTCGAGGGTCGAGTGCATCCTCAGGTCAAGGCGAACTACCTCGCGTCGCCGATGTTGGTCGTCGCATACGCGCTCGCTGGTCGCATCGATGTTGATTTGACGCGTGATGCTCTGGGCACTGATGAGGACGGCAATGCCGTCTTCCTTTCTGACATCTGGCCGAGCCAGAACGAGATCGCGCAGACGGTCGCTAGCGCGGTGGGTGTAGACCAGTTCAATGACCGTTATGGTGCCGTGTACGACGGCCCTGAGCAATGGCAGGAGTTGGAAGCCGCCACCGGCGAGCAGTTCCAGTGGGATCCGGGGAGCACCTATATTCAGCCGCCTCCGTACTTCGACGGTTTTGATCTCGAACCACAGCCTAGGAACGAGATTGAGAATGCTCGTGTACTGGTGAGCGTTGGGGACACGGTTACGACTGATCACATCTCCCCTGCTGGAAGCATCCCTCCGAGCGCGCCGTCTGGTCAGCATTTGATAGCCAACGATGTTCCACGGCGAGCGTTCAACTCCTATGGATCGCGGCGTGGCAACCATAACGTGATGATGCGTGGGACGTTCGGCAACATTCGGCTCCGGAATAAACTCACACCGGATTACGAGGGCGACTGGACAGTTCACTATCCGACTGGCGAGTCGATGCGGATTTTCAACGCCGCGGAGCGTTACCGATCTGAGGGTGTGCCTCTCATCGTGATCGCGGGCAAGGAGTACGGAACGGGAAGTTCGCGCGATTGGGCGGCTAAGGGGCCGATGCTGCTTGGTGTGCGGGCTGTGATTGCAGAGAGCTTCGAGCGTATCCACCGTGCCAATCTGATCGGCATGGGTGTGGTTCCGCTGCAGTTCGTTGACGGGCAGTCGGCGCAGTCGTTGGGTTTGACTGGCAAAGAGCGGTTCACCATCAATGGTGTTGGGGCGAGCGTAGAGCCTGGCTCGATGCTCAGCGTTACTGCGACGAGGGACGATGGATCTTCGCAGACGTTCGATGTGCTGTGCCGAGTGGATACTGCCGTCGAGGCTGAGTATTACGAGCATGGGGGACTTCTACCCTACGTGTTGCGGCAGATGATTGCGCAGAGTTGAGGCTCGCGTCTCGCTGACACATCTCGCTTGCTGGTTTTGGCGCGTGAAGTTGCCAGTCGGTGGGGTTCCGGCTGGTCGTTTGGGGTGGTTGGTTGTTTTTGGTCCAGTTAATAGTTCAGTTGTTGTTTGTCGACGTGTTGTTTGTCGAAGCATCGCCGCGTCTTTCGGATCGCGTCGATAAGTTGGTTGTGAAAGTCAGTCAATAGTCCAGCACCGCCGACGTCGCCAGACCGTCGGCCCTCCGGGGAGCATCTGAAAGACCGCTCCTCGTCATCGCTCGATTCACCCCTCTCGCTGGTGCTGTAGCCTCTCCGCACCCAGCGAAACGCGGAAGACGTGTGCCGGGTAGAAGGCCGTTCGCTCGAACCTTGAACGGGCAGATACCCCCGCGACCATGCCCTCTGCGTTCCGGCTCTCGCCGGAATGACGGGATGGAGGCGGGAATGTCCGTCTGGCTTGCTTTCATTGGCGGAGCCAGCATATGCTCCGCGTCCGAGCCCTACAGCTACAACGGTCTTCGTAACCGGATTGTGGGAACGTTGCGCCCGTCTTTCTGGGCTTGTGGCGGGCACCGCCGGCGGGCGCCGTCAGCGCCCCGTGCACTCCCGCCCGTTGCCATACTTCATTCAATTGTTCTTGCTACGTCTTAAAAGGTTGCGCACACCCGTCTCGACGCGGCGATTCTTCGTTTTCGTGCGCCGTTCCGACGAACGTCGGATCGGCGCTTGTATGTTATATTACTACAGATGTAGTGGTTGTCAAGTGTGAACTAGGATTTGAAGGATTGGAAAGGATTTCAAGGATGGGGTGGGATGTGCCCCACCCGTTTGTCCCGTCTCACCCTAGCCCTCTCCCATCGAGGGAGAGGGGACTTTGCGGCGGGCTGACCCTCTCCCTTCGAGTCCGAGGGGATGCCGGTTCACATCACCTCCCCGGGCATACCCCGCTCGCTTTGCTGCGCTTGCTCGCGCCCCTTTCGCTTTGCGAAAGGGGCGTGGGTTCTTCTAACTTGTGTTCAATTCGTGGTTTAGACAGGTTCGGAGGTCGCGATGTTTGAACTCGAAGCTGGCTTGCAGGAGTTTTTCGGGTATGACGAATTTGCTGTCGATGGCGAGTTCTTGGATGTAGTTGCCGATCACAAATTTAGCGATGATTGCGGGCATCCATCCGAAGCAGGGCTTGTTCAGAGTGTCGGCGATGGCGTGAGATAGTTCAGAGTTTCTGACGACACCGGGCGAAACTACGTTGATCGGCCCGTTTAACGACTCGTTTTCGGCTATGAAGATCAGCGCCGAGACCGCGTCGTCGAGGTGAATCCAAGGTGTCCACTGTCTTCCGTTACCCAAATGTCCGCCTAGTCCTGATCTGAAAGGACGGGCAAGAACCGGCAAAGGCCCATCTTCGGCTTTGAAGACCATGCCGAAACGCGCGGTGGCTGTGCGGACGCCGAACTCCTCGGCACTGGCGGTGGCAGCTTCCCACGGAACTGCGATGTCGGCGAGGATACCCTCTCCACGTTCGCTCTGTTCGGTCAGTTGTTCGTCGCCGCGATCGCCATAGAAGGCAACGCCGGAAGCGGTAATCAACGCGTTTGGGAGCGAGTCCAAGCGTCTCAGAATTTCGACAAGCGTATTGGTCGTGATGATTCGGCTGCTGGAGATAATGTCGAGGTAGTCGCGTGTCCAGCGCTTTGCAACGGACGCGCCAGAGAGGTTGAATACGGCGTCGATGGTACCCAGATCGTCAACGTTGACTGAATCGGGATCAGTGGTGGCCCAGCGGATCTGGGTGACTTCAGAGTCGGATTCGGGTTCTCGGCGCACGAGATGGATGACCTCGTCGCCTCGTTCGAGCAAGCGTGCGGTTAATGATTTACCGATAAAACCGCTTGCTCCGGATATAAGGACTCTCATACTTCAATCATATTGAGACCGCTGGAAACCCGGTTAGTCGGTTAGTGGATTCTGGTAGCGCTCTCCGCTACCCTACCCCTCTGGATTCCGGCTTTCGCCGGAATGACGGTTGCTGCGCGATGGACTCATAAAGCGGCGCCGCCATCGACTGTGATCATTGAACCGGTTACGCCGCTCGCTTCGTCGGAGGCTGCGAAGAGGAAGGCGTTGGCCAAGTCTTCGGGCATCATCAATCGTCCCATCGGGGTGTTAGAACGCCTGCCTTCGTAGTTATCAGGGTTGTCGATGCTCGTCGATGCGTCGTTTGGACTGTAAGCGTTGTTGCCTCTGATGAATGGAGTATCTACATGTCCGGGGGAGATGATTACGGAGCGGATGTTCTCTTTCGCGTAGCTTGCGGCTGCGGCTCGGTTCAGTCCAACCATGCCCATCTTCTGCGCGGCGTACCCCGGCGATCCGCCACCGGGACGGATCGATGCGAGGGATCCGATGTTCAGGATTGCTCCGCTGCCAGCTCGCCGCATGGATGGCACGACGGCTTTTATGCCCAGAAATGCGCCAGTCAATCCGGTCTCCATGATGATGTTCCACATATCTAGGGATTGATCGTCAAAACTGACCCTAAAGTTCGCGCCAGCATTGTTGCACAAAATGCTCACCGGTCCAAATGCATCTTCGGTCTCACTAACGCAATCGGCCCATCCCGCTTCATCACGGACATCCAACTCATAGGCGATGGCTTTCCCCCCGTTCTCGGCAATGTCAGAGCGGACCGCTTCGGCGGCATCCATTCGGAAGTCTGCGACACACACGGCTGCGCCGTGTTCTGCGAATAGCCGACACTGTGCGCCGCCCATCGCGCCACCGCCGCCCGTCACGATGGCTACTTTGCCCTCAAGTCTTTTCCCGAAGTTCGCCGTTGACATTTACCGTGTCCCCGCAGATTGTTTGCAACGCCTGAAATGTTACATGCAATCCGACGCGGCAAATGGTTACGAACTCGGGGGAGTAATCAGTCCTAACAGTGCACCTAGCGGATCGAAAATCCAAGCGATGCGCCCTACTCCTGGCACATCCCATGGCGGGTCCGGTAACTCGGCGCCGTTCTGCACTGCTCGTTCGACTGCCGCATCAACATCATCAACGTTGAAATAGACGATCCATGTCGGACCGCCGAGTTTTTCGATTAAATCATCCGAAAGTCCGCTGAGAGCGCTGATGCCCATTACAGGTCCATCCTTGGTGCTGACTATCGAGTTGATCGATCCGTCCGGCATCTCCATCGGATCGGTCTTGACTCTTAGCAACTTACGGTAAAACGCGGCGGCGGTTTCAGGATCGGGTGTCATCAACTCGCACCACTGCATGGAACCGCGCTCATGCTTGATGGTGGGGCCTGACTGAAACGCTTGCCAGATGTTCACTCTTCCGCCGGTTGGATCCGCGATCGCCGCGCTAAGCCCGTACTCCCCTACCTTCGCTGGGGCTTGGACTATAGAACCGCCGAAATCAGCGATTCGACTCACGATCTCGTCCATGTCGTCGACCAGCAGTTGGACGCTCCACTGAGGTTCCGTGCCAGACGCGATCGCTTCGTTGTCCACTGAAGCAATTCCGGCGGGATATCCGGGTGATATCTTCGCCCATGCGTAACGTCTTCCGCCGACGTCCTCAGATGGTGCCTCTTCGTAGCTCCAACCGAACAGGTTCGCGTAGAACGACATCGAAGCTGCGATATCAGACGATTCCAAGTCGACCCAAAATGGTGTTCCCTGGCTTAGATTGGTGTATTGGGGCATGGGGAGTGTGTCCGTGCGTTCGATCTTTATCGAACGCTCTTATCGTTGGTGCGGTTCGATTACGCAGAAATCGGCACCTTGCGGATCGCGCAGCACGATGAATCGTCCGACATCGTTAATCGCGGGTTCGTCGGCCATCGCCTTGCCGCCGTTGGATTCCACGTATTCCAATACCGCGTCTAGATCAGTGACCTGAAAGTAGACGAACCACATGGACGGCACACCATCCGCGACCATCTCGTCCGGCCACTGAAACATGCCGGCGACGGGGATGTCGTCCACGATCCACATGGTGTATTCGTTCAGACTGCCTTGCGGAGCGGTTACAGTCTCAACTCCGAATATGTCTTCATAGAAGCGCACAGATTGCTCGAGGTCAGTGGTCACGTGTTCGGGCCAGGTCAACGCTCCCGGTTCTGCACGGATGAGACTGCCTTGGAATTCTCCGGGTTGCCAGAGGGTGGTTTGGCAACCTGTGGGGTCTTCGATTACGGCGACGCGCCCTGCTCGATCGACCTCGGTAGTTTCAGAAAGGACGGTGTAACCACTCCTCTGGGTGCGGTCAAGAACCTTTTCGATGTCATCGACCGAGATATAGACGTTCCAGTTTGGTTTCGCGGGAGCGCGTATCTGGTCTGGTCCAAGTTCGTAGATCGCCGCAGTCGCTACATCGTTCACCATCGCCATCGAATACGTGCCGATGTTCATCTCGCCCATCTGCTCGTCGATGTAACTCCATCCGAAGAGTCCCGAGTAGAAGTCTCTGGCTGCGACAAGATCGGTCGTGGCGAGGTCTACCCAACACGGCGTTCCGTGTGAATATCGGTCGAGTAGCGGCATCGGTCGGGTCTGTTTGTATCAAACCGTTGGCAACTGCTGAATGCCGAAAACCGCTCCTTGCGGGTCTTGGATGACCGCGAATGTGCCTACCATTGGCAGTACTTCCGGTCCGAAATTTACGGTCGCACCTAACGAGGTTGCGGTCTCGACGGTGGCATTCGCATCGTCGACTCGGAAGTAGACCTCCCAGTGCGGCGGGACGCCCATCTCGACGAGATGCTCTGGCGATGGCATCACACCTGCGACAGGGACGCCGTCGACCATGAGCATGTGGTACGGCTCGCCCTCTGGTGTGGGCATCGTTTCTTTGTCGAGATCGATTCCGAGTAGTTCGGTGTAAAACTTGCCTGCGCCTTCTTGATCAGAAGTCAGCAACTCAACCCATGTCAACGCGCCGTGCTCATCTCGGACTTCGCAACCGATATTTTCCTTGGCCTGCCAGAACTGAATCATCGCGCCGGTCGGGTCTTGCGCCATCATCATCTGTCCGGACTCGTCCTCATCGAACTCATCAACGATCACAGTTCCACCAAGATCAGAGACTTTCGAAGCGATCGCATCGATGTCATCGACCGCGATGTAAACCTTCCAGTGCGGCGGTACTCCGGCCTCAGCCTCCTGAGGCACCTGCGTGAATATCGCTCCGGCGTCTGATCCGTTGAGCTTGGCTATTGAGTAGACCTGACCTTCGCCCATCGGAATATCTTGGTAATCCCAGCCGAAGAGCTTCGAGTAGAACGTCTTGGCCCCGTCCTGATCCGTCGTCGATAGATCAGTCCAACAGGGTGTTCCCTGTTTGTAGCTTTCAATTTTCAAGTCAAGTTTCCTTTCGCTGTTCGGCTATCCTGCCGGTGGCGACTGGACGCCGAACTGTGCGCCTTGCGGGTCTTGCATGTAGCCGATTGTTCCCATGGGACCCAAGTCTGCTGGTCCCATGTAAACCATTCCGCCATTCGCAGTGGCCGCGTCGCAGACTGCCTGCGCGTCATCAACTCTGAAGTAGACCTCCCAGTGAGGTGGAACTCCCATGTCGGTCAAATTCTGCGGCATGTCCATGATGCTCGCAACAGGCGTGCCGTCGACAATCAATTGGTGCACGGTACTGCCGTCGGGAGACGGCATGGAATCTCTAGCGACTTCGATGTCAAGCAATCGGGAGTAGAAATCAGCAGTCGCATTCTTGTCGGTAGTCATCACCAGCGTCCACGTCAAAGCGCCGTGCTCGTCGCGGACTTCGGCGCCGATGTGTTGGTTCGGTTGCCAGAACATGACTACTGCGCCGACCGAGTCTTGCGCGACGATCATACGCCCGGCATCGAACACGTCCATCGGAGCCATGAGCACGTTGCCGCCCAACTCAGGCACTCTCTCGGCGACTGCGTCCACGTCATCTACAGTGATGTACACGTTCCAATGCGGCGGGATGCCTTGTTTAGCTTCTTCTGGCTGCTGAGGAGCGATGGCGCCTGCGGGAGACCCGTCGATTTGGGCCATGGAGTAGATCATTCCATTACCCGCATCGTTGTCTTCGTAGTTCCATCCGAACAGCGTGGCGTAAAAATCCTTTGCCGCTGATTGGTCGGAGGTTGACAGATCGACCCATGACGGGGTTCCCTGAGCGTATTTTTCAACTTTCGGCATGTGTTGTCGGCCTTTCTCGCCTTGTTATGTTTTCGCTTCGGAAGCGTCGGAACAACCTTCGACGCGTCGCATTGCCAGATTTTGGTTATTCCATGGATCGCAACGACATGATGCTGAATGTTGCGCCTTGAGGATCGTTGATGACCGAGAACTTGCCGGGTGGTATCTCAGTCGGCGGTACACATACGGCTCCGCCAAGTTCCGCTGCCTTCGCTGCCGACGCGTCGCAATCTTCGACGCGGAAATATGTCATGAAGTGCGACGGCATGTCTCCCCAACTCGCATCCATCTCCATCATCCCGCCACGGTCCGGCTCCAGACCGGGCACTTTTAGCCAGTGATACTCGTATTCGATGTCGCCTTCAGCATCCTCATAGTCAGTAGGTGGACGCATCAAATCGACGCGTTGATACCGACTGCCGAACACATGCCCGACGAAATCGTTGAGTTCCGCAACGTCGCGCGTGTAGTACTCGACCCAACACACCCCACCAGTTTCCCAGTACGCCTCGTTCTCGATTCCCTTCTCCCCGCTCCAGACCACGAACGGAGCTCCCTCGGGCGTCAATAACAACGACTTCCTTCCGCCTCCTGCTGGATCGTCACAAGCAGGCATTAACACACTTCCGCCCTTTTCGATGGCTCGTTGCATCGCCGCATCCGCATCGTCGACCCAGAATGCATTTACCCAGTTCAGCGGACCATCTGGCAGAGGCATCCCTTCGCTGTAGGTATAGACACCGGCAACAACCTTATCGCCCAACTGTGCTTGCGAGAACACGCCTTGCGGGCTGGACATCAGATCGTGCCACTCCCATCCCAGCAACTCGGAATAGAACTTCTTGGTCGCGTCCACATCCCTTGACGCCAAATCCCACCAAACTGGCGTGCCCTGCAGATGTCCAGACGAGTTACTCAACTGCTTCTCCTACTTGCTTGTAATCGAGACGAGAATCTTTCTCAACCGATTAGAGATAGTAACAGCGAAGATTATCTAACGTTGACCTGCGATACACCAAATCAATTAGCAAGTCAGGTCCGTCAAACCAGTTACTTTGCTACCTGCCACAAACTGAACCGAACTCCTTGCGGATCGTCCATTACCGCGAACGCCCCAGGAGGCACGTCCATCACTCCGAAAACCAATTCGGCACCCAAGGTTTTCGCCTTTGACACAGATTCGTGAATGTCAGCAGTCATAAAATAAGTCGCCCAACTCGCGGGCGACGAATCATCCGGTAGCTGAACGAACGCGCAATGCTCCTGGTCTGCGCCCAAATCGAGCATGGTCAAACTGAACTCCTCGCTAGATCCATCCTCCATCGGCATCTTGAACTCTTCGAAACCAGCGCCAAAAACTTCCGAGTAAAACTCTTTTGCGGCTTTCATGTCATGCGTGTGATACTCGATCCAACACACCGAACCCGGCTCTCCGAATATGTCGGCACCGTAGCCTTTCACGCTTTGCCATATACCAAACACCGCACCTTCCGGAGTCGCAACGGCTGCAGTTACACCCCAACCGTCGGCATTGTGAGGCTCGGTAAGCACGCTGCCGCCGTTTGCCTCGATACGTCTCGCGGTTGCTTCGGCATCCTCGACATAAACGCTGTTGACCCAAACCCCAACAACTCCGTGAACGTCGTCGTCGGTAGACATTCCGGCGATGTTGGCATCGTTTCTGATCGCCATGTGGTAGGTGTTGCCGCCCGACATCGGAACGTCGGCCCACTCCCAGCCGAAGAGGCCGGTGTAGAAATCTTTAGCGCCAGCTGGATCAGGAGTGGACAGATTGAACCAGATCGGGTTGCCTTGTAGTTGGGGCATTCTTGGTTGAGTCATCTCAATGATCCTCCTTACGAAGAAATCTCACTTGTTAATCCCCCGCATCATCCCTCGAATATAGTCGATCTGCCCTAGGTGCTCTGCTACTTCTGCCAATAGGTGGCCCAACACGGGACCAACCGTTATGGGTTCGCCATCCATCTCTCCCACTACCTTGTCCAGATCCTCTTCTTCGATGCCATCCGCGAAATACTGCTTTGTCCGCTCTCGAACCGCCTCGTAGTACCTCACCACTAGTGCTACATCCAGTATCGGCATCGCACGTATCTGATCGAGCGTTTGCGCGTACCCGGTGCCCTCTACGTATACGCCGATCCGTTCCCGCCATCCCTGACTAACCCAGACGTCCTCTGTCTGGGAGAGTCGGGTGTTGATCCAGAAATCCTCCGTCCGAGCCATATGCCAAACGATCCAATCGATCGAATTCGACTCCAGCGTCGGCCGCCAATGAAGCTCATACTCGCCGAGACCGTCTAGGGTATGCTTCAGATCTCCAAAGACTTCGTCGAGGCCCGCATCGACTATTTGCAGAAACGGTTTCACAACGTCAAACCTATCTGTCCAAACCCCTCATCATTCCGCGCAGGTACTCGATCTGACCGAGATGTTCTGCCTCTTCGCAGAGCAGGTGCCCTAGCACCCACGCGTAGTTGACCGGATCGTAGCGAGGATGGGTAAGCTCTATCGTCAGATCGGATTCCTGCATCTCGTTTTCGAAGTATTCGGTTGTGCCTTCGCGGACGGCTTGGTAGTAGTCCATGATCTTCGGGACATCAAACGCCGGCATCGCTCGAATGTCCTCTGCGGTCTGACCGAATCCGTTGGTCGGTTCCTCGACGCCGCAACGCTCAGCCCATCCGTCGCTTTCCCAGATCGACTCGGAATTGCGAAGCCGAACGTTGATCCAGTTGTCCTCCACTCGCGCCATGTGCCAGACCATCCAGTCAATGGTGTTCGACTCCATTGCCGGCCTCCAGTGGAGTTCGTCTTCGGATAGGCCGTCGAGAGCTCTCTTCAACTTATCGAAAGCCTCGTTAAGACCAGAATCTATGGCTACCAAGAACGGTTTCATCATTTGTTCAGTCCTCTCATCATGCCTCGGAGGTATTCGATCTGTCCGAGGTGTTCAGCTTCCTCGCATAACAGGCGACCCAAGATTTGAGCACCCGTCCAACCCCGAAAGTTCGTATGTTCGATGACTCTCGACAGGTCATCTTCGCGCATGGTGTTCGCGAAGTAATCCGACGTCTCGTTGCGGATGGATCGATAGTAGTCCATCACGGTTGGCACATCGATCCGACCCATCGCACGGATCTCATCCATCGTCATCCCGGCGCCAGCACCGGTGTACGGGATGGCTAGACGTTCTCCCCATCCGTCGCGTTCCCAGATTGGATCGTGATTTTGAAGTACAACATTGACCAAGTTGTCTTCGACCCGCGCCATGTGCCAGACCATCCAATCGATGGGGTTCGACTCCAGCGTCGGTTGCCAACGAAGCTCATCCTCGGTTAGTCCGTCCAAAGCCCGATTCAGCTTGTCAAAGTACTCGTTGATGCCGCTGTCAATGGCCTGCAGAAAAGGTCGCATGGCTAGTCCCCACTACCCATCCAACCCGCGCATCATTCCGCGCAGGTACGCGATCTGTCCCAGGTGCTGAGCCTCTTCGACGAGGATGTGCCCTAATACCCACGCGCCGCTTACCGCGATCTTCCTGCGCGGGTGATAGAACTCTTTGTCGAGGTCTTCGACGGGCATTTCGTCGAGATGTGCGAGTGTGACCGCGCGCGCTTGGCGGTAGTAGTCCATCATCTCGTTGATATCCGTCTTGGGCATCGCCCGCATTTTTTCTGCGGTATCTTCCCGTCCGTAGTCGTCAGGATCCATTCCGAAGCGCTTGTACCAGCCGTCCTTGACCCAGATGTCGTCATCTTGGCGGAGGACGAGATTTACCCACCTGTCTTCCACCCGCGCCATGTGCCAGACGATCCACTCGATGAAGTTGGCGTGGAGAGCGGGTTGGTATCGCAACTCGTCCTCGGTTAATCCGTCAAGCGCTTTCTCAAGGCCTTCCATGTATTCGATCAATCCGCTGCGGACTGCGTCCTTGAAATCTGGCATGGTTTATCTCCTATCCACCCAACTCGTCTGGATGGACGTCCCGTCCGCTGAAGCGCCGGCTTTCGCTGGAATGACGGGATTGTGGTGGTCTTGGCCTCAATCGGCAGACTGTTTCGTAACCGCTTCGATCATGGCTTGGATGTAGCCGTTGGCGAATGCTCTGCCGCGGTGACCCCACGGCGTGTCCTCGAACGTCTGCGGAACGTGGTCGTCGATGAAGAACGAGTCGAAACCGACCTCGTGGTAGATTTGCATCGCCTTGTACATGTCGACGTGCCCCGTGTTGATGAACTCCTCGCGGAATTTGGGCACGGTCCCTGAGACGTTGCGGAAGTGGACGTAAAGGATCTTTTTGCGCTCGCCGAAGTAGCGGATCATGTCGTAGATTCCGCCGTCGGCCGCGTCCTCCATCTCCGAGAATGTGCCTTGACAGAATTCGATCCCGTTGCTGGGCGAGTCGACGATCTCGATCAATCGCTTGTATGCATCGAAAGACCGGAACAGCATTGGTATACCGCCAAGTTTTTCGACCGGTGGATCGCAGGGATGGATGCCGCAACGAACGCCCGCCTCCTCGGCTACTGGGGTAATGATCCGTATCCACTCCTCCAACCGTTCCCACATCTCCTCCTCGGTGTGCTCTCGACCGTGTGTATTCGGCATCTTCTGCGCTTCATCGTTGTCAAAGGCCGTCGCTAATGCGCCGCCGCGGATTATCGCGGGTTGTGATCTCCACACATGCGAAGGCATCCAGTGATACCCGAATATCGGTATACCAGCGGCCCCAATATTGCGGATCGTCTCGACCATGTTTTCGATCTGTCGTTCTCGGTTCGGGCCGCCCACAATGATCTCTTGGTAAAAGGTGAGCGGCACGTTCTCGATCGCCATCAAACGCAAACCCTCGTTCTCGACCTGAATCCGCATCTTCACAAGATCGCTCACCGCCCACTTGCCGCCGGCATCCGGGATTTGCGGTTGGGCGAGCAACACGTCCTTTACTCCGTATTGCGCGGCAAACCTCAGGAACTCGGGGGTAGGCGTATTGAACTGTCCAAATCCTGGTCGCATCTTATGGTGCCTTTCGTATCTATCCCGATTCCTGTGCAGTAAAGGTTATCTCTGAGTTACGAGACCTACCTAGTCGCCGCTCGTCACGTTCGCTGCATCCGTAGTCGAGTCAACCTTACGTTCCACCACACAATGAGGGGAGTAATGAACACCGTTGGTGCGATCCAAGTTATCCACGCGGGTTCGAAATCTAAGTTGACCACAGCTACGGCTGTTATCGTGGCGATTGTGCCGGCAAGCATGTTGGTTAAGTGACGTTGTATTCGTTGGGCAGCCGATTCGGACCAATTGCGGTGGTATTGCGCATCCACCACGCTAAGAGCGACCGCGATGGTTCCAAACACGGCGAGTGGAACCCACATCGAATCGCCTGATAGTCCGATGACAGCGCTATAGATCCACATCGACAACCCCGTGACCGCTATGATGCCGACCGCTACCCAGTCAACCAACTGTGGTTTTCGGCCTCGGTTGCGGGCGAAGCGCCAACCCGCAAACACCAAGTAGAAACTGAAGAAGGCGATAATCAGCAAGAAAATGTCGTCGCCAAGAATGGCGAGTGGCAACGCCGTAACGAAAACGATAGTCATCGCCAGCGCGTACACACGTCCTGCCCTCACATGGTGCGCGCCGCCTTTCTTAGTTACGACCGGGATTACAGCCGCGAGCAACGCGATCGAGCCGGCGAGGATATGAATGTAGAGTAAAGCTGTTTCAAACATTGGTCATCTCCAAGCCGACGCCGAAAAATCCTAACGCGACCTCATAGCGCCGCGAACGCATATTCGATGCGTCCGTAAAGCATATCCCGATTTGCGACATCATCTTATCGCTGTACCCTTTTGGTTCATGGCACGAATTCTAGTGGCGTACGGAACGAAGCACGGCTCCACCGCCGAGATCGCGACATGCATCGGCGAACGCCTCAGTGCAGCTGGCTTCGATACCGATGTTCTCCACGCCAACCTCGGCATCGAAGTGACAAAATATGACGCGTTAGTCATCGGCTCACCGATGTACGCCGCGCGTTGGCTACCCGAACCTGCCCTGCTACTGATCACCAACAGAGAACGCATCACCAACATCCCAACCGCATTATTCAGCATTGGCATAATCGACGTCAAACACCCTGGCAAGCTTCGAGAAGAGCACAACGCGTGGGTAGAGAAAGCGTTCAATCAAGAAAACGTGCAACTCAACGTCGTCTCGACAGCCACGTTCAAAGGTGCATACTCGCGAAGAAATCTACCCTTCTACCTCCGCATCATCGACGCAATTCTGCAAGTCACTCCCAACGGCGACTACCGAGAGTGGGACGAAGTTGAAAGCTGGGGCGACGAAGTCGCTTCGACATTAAGATCCGAGCTTGAAGCACCCGCTTCCGACGAACTTGATCAAACCTCATGCTGATTGACATCCACACTCATATCCAGCAGCATGACTTGTCGGAAGTGCCGGGAATGCTCCAGCGCGCCGAGGACGCTGGCGTTTCAACCATCATTGCCGCGGGAACGACGATCGAGGATTCTCGCAAGGCGATCCGTCTCGCCGAGACCTACGCGAACATATACGCAGGTGTAGGCATTCACCCCTCAGACCTCGAAGCACCGATCTCATCCGAAGACATCGCCATGCTTGACTCAATGGCATCGCACGGACGCGTCACCGTCATGAGCGAAATCGGTATAGACCATATGCCCAACAGCCCAGACCACAACTGGCAGGATGAAGCCTTCGCCGCGCAGATCGAGATCGCCAAACGACACGACCTGCCGGTAGTCTTCCACGTGCGCGAGCACCTCGATGACCTCTCGCGATTCGAAGCGCGCGCATCCGCCCTAGACATCCTCGCTGACCAAGACGCCGGACAACTCGGAGGTGCCGCACACTACTTCCAAGGTGATTACGACTACGCTTGTAAGGTCCTAGATCTGGGGCTCAAGATCTCGTTCGCCAAACCGTTGCTCCGCTCGAAGGAACTCCAAGACGTCGCGCGTCGCGTCCCCCTAGACTCCATCGTCCTAGAAACCGACGCCTATCCTCAACCTTTCAAAAAGAATCGCGCGAGGTGGACGGAACCGAAGGATGTACGCCTAGTTGCTGAGTGTTTGGCACAGATACGAGGAGTAACGTTGAAGACATTTCACAATCGATCTGTGTGAGTCATCCGAACGAACTCCCTAGGACCACTCTGATAACTCGACTAAAATCGAAAACATGCTCAACATCGCTCTGAAAGAGTGGTCCGCCACCATCGACGCGCTCGCATCGGGCGATCAGTTGTTCCTGCTGCGGAAAGGCGGCATCAGAGAATCCAACCGCCATTTCGAGATGGCGCATCGACGTTTCCTGCTCTACCCTACCCACTTCCACGAAGCTGATCGATTACTAAAACCAGAATTTCAGTACTTAATCAATTACGACACTCCAGTCGACAGCGAAGCAGTAATCTTCACTGCTTGGGCAGAGGTTGCGGACGTGTTGAGCGTCAACGATGCTGAACAGTTGGAAGCGTTGTCCGACTTCCATGTCTGGACATATGAGTTCGTGAACAAGCGCATCGCTTGGAAACCTCGTCATGCCGCCGACCTTATCGTGCTACGAACATACAGGTTGATTGAGCCGGTCCAGATCCCCGTCGCACTGCATCACAAGGGCTGCAAGTCGTGGGTCGACATCGACCCTCCGATAGACGTGACACGGTCTTTTCCAGCCATTCCGGATGAGGAATGGGAAGATCGGTTACGAGAAATTAGACTCTTGCTTTCGGAAGCGTCCGTAAAACCCGTACCGGCAGCATGAAGCATCGACAACTTAAATCGACCGATCTGATACTTTCAGAGGTCGGTTTCGGCGTTTGGAGCGTTGCTACGACATGGTGGGGGGTAACAGACCAAGATTTCGGTGTTCAACTACTCCGTAAGGCGCGCGATCGCGGCATCACTTTCTTCGACACCGCACCGGCTTACGGCGACGGTTATGGCGAAACGATTCTTGCCGAGGCATTCACGCCCGGAGAGCTCAACGATCTCGTCATCGGGACGAAATTCGGGTACGACCTCGATGCCCCGCGAACTGGGCACCGCGAACGGCCCCACGACTGGTCACCTGAAGCTGTAGCCAAGCACTGCGAGCAATCTCTGACACGTCTCAACACTGACCGCATCGACCTATTCCAGATGCACAACGCACGCTTAGACGCGATCCGACGCGACGACACTTTCGACGCTTTGGAACGGCTCAAGGATGCCGGCAAGATTCGCCACTACGCCGTCGCGGTTGGTCCCGACCTTGGATGGCAGGACGAAGGTGTCGCGTCGGTTTCCGAACGCCGTGTGCCAGCACAGATCATCTACTCGATACTCGAGCAGGACCCAGCGCGGGTGATCATCGATGCTGCAACCGCAAACGATGTCGGAGTCTTCACACGAGTTCCGCACGCTTCAGGCATGCTCGATGGTACACACACCAAGGACACTGTCTTAGATGAGATGCCGTTCGGGGAATCTGACCATCGTTCATACCGACGGCTGATGTGGATGAAGTCAGCGATCCGAAAACTCGCCGCTATAGACTTCCTCTTGGAAAACTATGATGCCACGATAGGTCAGCTGGCGATTAGATTCTGCCTGATGCCAAACGTGGTAGCGTCTTGCACTCCCACCATCACCACCGAGGAGATGCTAGACGAATACGTTGCAGCCAGTGATCTTGGCGGTTTCGAGCCTACGGATATGAGGACGTTGGATCACCTCTATGCCGCCAACTTCGATGTGGACGAGGAGCCAGCGCGCATGAAGTCGAGCGTGTCGCCGACTGGCTTCGTGTTGATGGACGGTGTTACCGAGATCGAGCCAGCCGCGGCGTAGAATTGATTAACCTAGTCGGTCACGCCGACTTCGACCGCTTCTTCGTCTTCTTGCTCATCACCGCGGTCAGTCTCGTACTCAAGTTCGTCCTCGTAGCCGGCATCATCGGCGTAGCGATTTAGCTCGTTCTCCAAAAGTTCGAAGTCGCGCTTGGAGATGATATGCACCATGCCGAAGAGCGCGAGTTCCCACATCTCGGGCGGCCAACGCTTCACATACTCCATCGTCGGTCCAACCTGCAATGCGTCTACCCAATCCCCATCGTCCACTATCACGTCAGGCTCGATCGGGACTCGGTTACGGAATTTCTCCTTCTTAGTGTGATGTTTCCAGATCGGCGAACTATCGTGAAGCACCTTCGCCGTCACCGTTGCAGCGGCAGCAAAGCTGCGATCGTCCCGAATATAGAAGACGATGCGATCACCCGAAACCATCTGCGAAGCCTTGCGTGAGTTGGGCGCATCAATGCCCATCAGGTCGAAGCCACGCTCTCGCGTGATGTCGTAGTTCTCGCGGGTCGTATTGATCAGCCAACAAGTCATCGCCAATTCAAGATAATACGCTAGATACCTGTAGCACCCAAAACATCCGACACCAGACGAGGTGAAAATTGACCGACCAGAGTCGAGAAATCGAAGGCCGCGTGACATCCTTCTTGGACGATATCGGAGCGTCTTATGAAGTCGTCGAGATTGATCCTGACTTCGCCGATACCATCAACTTCTGTGAAAAATACGGCTTCCCAATCGAGACGTCCGGCAACACCATCATCGTCGCAAGCAAACGCGGCGCCAAGAAGCACTCGGCTTCGGTCGTGCGCGCCGACAAACGTCTCGACGTAAACCACAAGGTCTGCGAACTCATGAGCATCAAGCGCGCCTCATTCGCAAAAGCCGAAGAGACATCCGAACTTACCGGCATGATGATCGGCGGCGTTACCTGCCTCGCCCTTCCACCGGACATCCCTATCTACATCGACTCCTCTCTCCTCGAACAGCCCTACGTCATCCTCGGAGGTGGCAGCCGCTCCACAAAGATAAAGGCGGATCCCAAAGTTCTCGAGATGATCCCGAACGCGGAGATCATCGATGATCTGACGTTGTAGACCTAGTACTCAGCCCGCCGCTGGAACTTCGCCCGGATGTAGATCGCCGCAGCGTTCATCGTCAACAGCATCACCAACAGAATGACGATTGCCGCAGCCGCGATGTGTCGGAAATCGTTTTGCGGCTGCGATACCCATGTCACGATTTGGAGCGGCAGCACCGTGAAGCGGTCGAACGGCGAGGTCGGCACGTAAGTGATGAACACTAGCGAACTCACTACCAAGATCGGCGCGGTCTCGCCTATGGCGCGCGACATCGCCAAGATGATGCCCGACATAATGCTCGGTATGGCCTGTGGTAAAACCACCATCTTCACCACCTGCCATCGGGTTGCTCCCATAGCGTAAGCCGCGTCGCGGTAACTTGGCGGCACCGCCCGGATCGCCTCCTGCGAAGCGATGATCACGATCGGCATGACCAGCAACGAGAGCGTCAATGCGCCTGCCAAGAGGCTCCTTTGACCGTCGAAGAGGTACTGGACAAAGATGGCTAGACCTAACAGTCCGTAAACTACTGAAGGCACCCCCGCTAAGTTCGAGATGTTCAACTGGATTAAACGTGTAACCCGGTTCGCTGGCGCAAACTCTTCAAGGTAAACCGCAGTCGCAATCCCAACTGGCACTGTCATGACCGCGGTGAGAATGATCACCCAGAATGTACCAGCGATCGGCGCTAGAACACCTGCCTCTACTGGATGTCGCGACGAGTAGCTGCTCAAAAACTGCCAGTCGAGCCAGCCGACGCTGTCGATGAACACCTCGATCAGTAGCCAGGCGAGCACTAGCACACCGATAACCACCGAGCCCGCGAAAAGTGCAGCGAATACATTGTCTCGCGCCAGTCGGTAGGTCTTGCGAGTGCTGCTTTGAGATTGAAAAGCCATTCGTCTTACCTGCTGTCGGTTGAAGTGAGAAGTAGTCGCTTCGGGTTGTTTACTCGTACTGCTGGCGGAAGCGCTGCACCACCCAGCGTCCCAAGATGTTCATCACCAGTGTGATCAGGAACAGCAAGAGCCCCACCACGAAGATCGTGTAGTACTCAATCTCGCCGTGCGGTGTGTCCCCTAGTGCAACGTTGACGATAAATGCGGTCATCGCTTGGACGGCTTCGAGCGGGTTAAAGGTCAAGTTCGGACGTCCGCCGGCGGCCAGGTATACGATCATCGTCTCGCCAACCGCTCGCGACACCGCGAGGATGAAAGAAGACACGATCCCCGACAGCGCCGCCGGAACGACAACCTTCGTAGCAACTTCGAAACGTGTGGCACCCAGCGCGTACGCGGCATCTCGGAGCGAACGAGGCACCGATATCATGGCATCCTCACTGAGTGTCGTCACCATCGGCATGATCATGATTCCCATCACGAGTCCTGCGCTCAACGCGCTGAATGTCCCCAAGTTGTCGTCGCCGATCACGAAGCGCAAAGCCGGACCGATCGTCAAGAGCGCGAAGTAGCCGTAAACGACGGTTGGTATTCCAGCTAAAACCTCCAGTATGGGCTTGATAATCGTCCGAACACGATCTGGAGCATATTCAGACAGGAAAACCGCCGCGCCGATCCCCAATCCCAGCGATACGATCCCGGCGACCGTAGCGACTAAGAAAGTGCCGGCGACCAGCGGCAAGACACCGAATGAGAGGCCGACTTCGCGATAAGGCTTGAAAAGTGGCGACCAGTTAGTGCCGGTCAGAAAATCGAATATGCCAACATGCGTCAGCGTGCCATTGACGCCGGGTTCGCATGGCTTGATCGGCTCGCCTTCGTTGAGGACGCAGATCTCTTCTTGGAAAAAGCCGATGCTCTGCGAAACGAGCACTGCTACGATGCCGATAGTCGTCAGAATTGAAATTAGCGCCGCCGCTCGCAACACCCACAGCACCGCCGACTCTTCGATATGCCTACGCGCCCGATGCCGCGCCAGATACGCTTCCTCGTTCCTCAATGACATAGTAGATGGACGCTCTAGATCAAGAGCGCGTTGGGCGGTCCGAATCGCATCAGCGTTGAACTTCACTTCCATTGATCGCTGATTTCGCCACGAGGGCCAACGCCTCGTCGTACATCTGCTGCGGCAATCCGACGTATCCAACGCTTGCGGCGAGATCTGCAGCGTTCTCAAGGAAGAAGTCGATAAACGCTCTGACCTCATCACGTTGGAGCGAAGCAGTGTTCACGTAGACGTAAAGCGGTCGGCCAAGCGGCGAGTACGAGCCATTGTTGATCGTCTCTTCGTTCGGTTCAACACATCCGTCACCGCCATCAACAGCCACTAGTTTCAACTTATCGGCATTGGCGACGTAGTACGCGTAACCGAAGTACCCCAACGCACCGCGGTCGCCGGCAATGCCCTGCACCAGAACGTTGTCGTCCACCGCCGGGAAAAAGTCGTGGCGGATCACGCCAGTATCCCCGTTGATCTCTTCCGTGAAGTAGTCGAACGTGCCGGAGTCAGCATCAGGACCGTAGAGAACGATCTCTCGATCCGGGAAACTCGGGGCAATCTGGTTCCAGTTGCTGACTTCGCTGTCCGGTTTCCAGACTTCGTTCAACTGATCCGTCGTTAGACAACTCGCCCAGTCGTTGTCAGGGTTTATCAAGACGGACAATCCATCGTACGCAACCGTCAACTCGATGAAATCGACACCGTTCCGATCCGCGAGTTCGCGCTCGGAATCTTTAATCGGCCGCGAAGCGTCAGAGATCACCGTCTCCCCAGCAGTGAACTTCTTGAAGCCGCCGCCAGTGCCGGAAACACCAACCGGAATTTGGACTCGAGGGTTCTCTTTACGGAAATCCTCAGCAGCGGCGACCGTTAGCGGGTAGACCGTAGACGAACCATCGATGACGATCTCGCCTGAGAGCAGGCCGGCTTGCGCTGCAGGCTGTTGCGGTTCTTCATCGCTGCTACAAGCGACCATCACGACCGCTACCAACATGCCGATGATAAGCAGGCCCTTAACGCTCGCCAAGTGCCTAATAAAGTCAAATTGATATTGCATCGGGTTTCGGGTCTCCTGATACCAATCCGTCTTTCAACCTTCAGGAGCACGAAACTGCGTACCCCAAAGAATCAAGATGCACTACGATGTTTAATTCCGATTTACATCTCCAAGGAGATACAAGCCGAAATTAAGTAATCGGCAACCGTATCGTGAACGTCGATCCCTCGCCTACTACGCTCTTCACTTCCACGGTGCCGTTGTGTATCTCAACGATGTTTTTCGTTATCGAAAGACCCAATCCAAACCCGGACCTGTCACCCGATGATCGGGGCGACTTGTAGAAACGTTCGAAGATGTGCGGTAACTCTTCCGGATCGATTCCCTCACCCGAATCTTTAACCGAATACGCGACGAACTCCCCATCCCTCTTACATTCAAACTTGATCTTTCCGCCCGGTGGCGTGAACTTCATCGCATTTACCAAAAGATTCCCAACTGCCCGTTCCATCTTCGGACGGTCGATCAACACATCTGGCAAGTCATCGGCGATAACGGTCGAGATCTCGTGGTCCGAATGTATCCCAACCGGACCATGACTCTTCATAACTGAACCAATCAACTCCGCGGCATTCGTCATTTGGAGGTTGACTGGTGAGCGCCCCGACTCGAGCAACGTCAGATCCATCAGCTCATTAACCAGCGCTGTCATACGTTGCGCTCCGTCATCAATCCGGTCAAGAAACTGCTCGATGACTTCTGGCGGCAACTCCGTATCCAGCTTCAGCGTGTCGATCGATGCCTGAATCGACGCGATAGGTGTGCGAAGCTCGTGGGATGCGTTCGCCACAAACTCCTGCATCGCGACACCAAGCCGATACTCGTCGGTGCGATCGTTGATGATGACGATAGCTCGCCGAACACCGCTCTCGTCCGGCGGCAGAGGCCGCGAAAACAGTTCGAGATGCCGACGAGTGTCGTACAGCTCCACGCTCCGACGCACCGTCTCCCCTGCTGTCGCGCTTGTAGTCACCGCCTCGTTAATCTCGTAAATATTGACATTCGTCGCCAATGGGGTTGGGCCAGAGCCAGGAACTGAGAATTCGAACCCCAGCATCCTGCAAACCGCAGGATTGGCGTACTGCAACATCCCGTTCTCATCCACGACGAGAATCCCGACCGTAATCTCGTTCAGAATCGTCTCCTGATACCGTCGGTTCCGATCAGACTCCGATAGCGTAATTTCGACGCTTTCTGCGAGGCGGTTGACGGCGTTGAGGATTCGTTGCTGCTCAGGTGGACCTTCGATCTCCAACCGGTTTCCGCGGTCTATCGACCTTGTCCGAATGATCCCCGTCGCAGTACGAATGAAGAAGAGCATCTGCCGATGCCCAAGTATCAATATGGTCACCACCGCGACGACCGAACCCGCCGCTACCGACCACCAGCCCGCTACTCCGTACAGCGACCATCCGATCACCAGCGGCAACGCCGCCGCGGTCGCGTAACGCCATCTAAGCGGTATGAAGTCCAATATTCTGCATAGATCGGGCATCGCCGATGGGATTTCGCTCAGGGCACGAAACGATACCCGACGCCCCTCACAGTCAAAAGATGGGCCGGATTGGACGGGTCTTCCTCCAGCTTGCGTCGCAGCAAAGACACGTGAACATCGATGGTCCGTGACCCGCCTGGATTATCTTCCCCCCAGACACCTTCCAACAGCTGAGAACGTGAAAAAACTCGCCCCGGTTGCGAAGCGAGATGGACCAACAAGTCGAACTCTTTAGTTCTCAGATCGAGATCGTAGCCGTCCAGCACTGCACTTCGGCGGACTAGATCGATCTCCAGATCGCCAACTTCGATAGTGCGCCCACCACCTGCGCCATCGACGGGTAGATTGTTGAACAATGTCGCACGACGCAGTTGAGCCTCGACGCGTGCCATAAGTTCGCTCAAACTGAACGGTTTGACAACGTAGTCGTCAGCACCGCTGCGAAGACCGTCGACTCGCTGATTCTCCTGATGCCAAGCGGTCAACATGATGATTGGCACCCTATCGCCAGCGTCTCTCAACGCCTTGCACACCTGCATTCCGCCCATTACCGGCAACGAGAGATCCAAGATGATCAACTCGACGCTGTTCGATCTCCGAATGTCGAGAGCCGTCGCACCATCCGAAGCGGTCAAGACGTGATAGCCAGTGGTCTGAAGATTGAACTCCAAAGTGGCGAGAAGACCAGGGTCGTCCTCGACCACTAGTACCGATTGTTGGCCCTGGCGCTTCGTCGTCAAGTCGCTTCCTGTCCTAGTCTCTATACCTTTTCAGCTACGCCCGATTTCGCCGATCGATACGCGGCATCAATCATCTCAATCGCTCGCATCCCTGCCCATCCAGGTGCCCAGTTGGGAACATCTTTGCCGAGAAGGATGTCCGTGAAGTTGTCCGGCGGCCCTCCGCCGTAGTACTCACCAGCATCCTCTCCGACATCAACCTTGATATGCTCTCCGTCGTGCCGTTGCACCTCCAGCCGCGCCCGATCAATGTCGAGCACAAACGCGCCCTCATCTCCGAAGACGCGAATGTCGAGTTGGAAAGTCTGATCCTGTGGCAACGCGCCCGCACCCGAGAACGTACCAATCGCACCGCCCTCGAAACCGACCGAGAAGGCGTTGTAAAGCTCAACCTGCGCTGTCGGAGCAGTGTTGTACGCAAACACTGTGTCCGCTTTCAATCCGGTCAGCCAGTACGCCATACCCGCGGAGTGCGTCATCTGCGCCAGCGCGTAGCCACCACCGGCAATGACCGGGTCGGCCCACGTCTCGGCACCGGGTTCGAACATGTTGTCGCCGGCACCTCCGCCAGTCGCCAAGAATTGTTTGCCCTCCAACAAGCTCCGAACCGGAGACGCCATGTGGCACATTACGAATTCAATGTTTCCCACTGGATTCTGTTCCATGATCTCTTTGGCTTTTTGGATGTACGGCGCGTAGTGCCAGCCGTGCGGGATCAACAGTTGCACCCCCTGCCTATCCGCCTCCTCAACCATCGCTCGCGCGTGCTCCGCAGTCGTCGCCAGCGGCTTCTCGCACATCACGTGCAACCCGCGTTTCAATGCCGCCATCGTGTGTTCGTAATGCAGCGAGTGAGGAGTTGCAACCACCACACCGTCCAACCCTTCGATCTCCAACAACTCCTCGTAGCTCTCGGTGGCATGGACGAAACCGAACGCTTCCTTCACGAGCTGGAGTTCGTCGGCTCCCAAACGGCACACCGCCGTCATCTCCACGTCGTCCCGTCCCGCGAAAACAGGCATGTGGTTGGCGGTCGCCCACCATCCGGCACCGATGAATCCGATCTGTACCGTTCCGTCAGGTTTCATCACATTGACCCTTTCGACGATATCGATCGCGAGTTAATTCACGTCAACAATCGATTGTTGCAAAATAGACCTTTGGCGCGCGTAATTGTAAGCCAATTTCCCCCAACTACCCCTTCATAAACTCACTCACCGCACTTCAACATGGAACTCTGGCTAGTAAGACACGGAGAAACAATCGTCGGCGAGGACGGTCTATACAAACCGCACCACGGTCTAACCGAACTCGGCTTTGAGCAGGCACGTTCCGTCGCCCACGCACTAAAGGACGTGGAGTTCGACGAGTGCTACTCCAGCGACCTGCCCCGCGCCATCCAAACCGCTCAAACCTACGCAGATCTCACCTCTCGCCACTTCACTCGCATCCCAGACCTCAACGAAATCGACGTCGGACGCATCGAAGACGCATCCGTAGCGTTTAAGAACGACGTTGTCAACCACCGGGTCGAACTGGATTTTTCCCAATTCGGTGGGGAAGACCCCAATCAATTCTCAAACCGCGTCCAACAAGGCTTTCGTCAACTCTTGAAAGACGCTAAATCGAAGAACTGCGATCGCGTCGTCGGCTTCCTACACGCCGGAACGATCGGCGTCATCCTCGACCACGTGGCTGGCCGCGAGTTCGACTACCGTAGCCGCCCCAGAATGCCCAACTGCGCCTACACCATCGTCAGCGAGACTTCCAATGGCGGGTGGACCGAGTGGGAACGTTGGCACTCGGACCACTTGACGACGTTAACGTAGGGCGTGTCCGAATAATCCATTTTTGTGATATCAAGTATCAAAAAGCGCTTCTGTGCTCCGCGCCACGTGCAACACCAATGACATACGCAACTGTCACACTCCGAAGAGAACCAAAAGATTGCACCGTTGCAGTAGCTGCGCTTGGCTCATAAGATGACCCAAATGCCTCCAAGATTTGATCGGGCTATTCTCATAGCCATGCCCTTGATACCGGTCGTGATCTTACTGGCCGCCGGGCTGTTTTTCATTGCCGCTCGGTCCGGCGGAACGCATCAGCCTACCCCTGACCTAATGGCCGAGGCCGCACTGGAATCGCCAGATGGCGATCCTGTTGGAACCGTTACTTTCCGGCAAACTAACACTGGAGTATTGATCATGGCCGAAGTGAACGGCCTTGCTCCAGGTGGCCACGCCCTTATCGTCCACGAGGTCGGTACATGTGCACCCGACTTCAGCGACGCTGGTGATCACTTCAACCCTGAAGATGCGGAACACGGATTTATCCATCCGTCTTGGAAGCGCGGTGAAGGAACCCGAGGTCATGGCGGAGACCTGCCCAACATCTATGCCGCATCCGACGGCTCCGCGCGCGCCGATTTCTTTACGGTTGGCTTCACCTTGGACAGCGGTCCACGCCATTCCATATTCGATGCTGACGGATCGGCGATCATAGTGCACGAAAAGCCCGATGCCTACGGCGAAGAGGAGTCCGACACCGGCAACCGCGTCGCCTGTGGGATAATCCGCCCCGCTTAACGTATCTGGCAGCAACCTGTCGGAAATTACAGGCTATTTGACCCAGAGGTAAGATCCCAGACCGAATCCCTCAAATCGCAACTCTGACTCGTTCTTGCGAGCACTCTTCCGCCGCCAACTCAGCGTTTGCACATTCGCAGGCCCGGCAATACACCGTCGGAGAAGGGGGACTCATGTCGATTGCAATGCTCGGGGTCTCGCAATGCGGGCAGCGCGTCACCATTGTCGCCCCGCAAGTCATACAGGCGAAGTAAGTGCTGTACGCGTCCTGCTGAAGCCGCATCATTCCCCGATTGCACTTCATGCACTCATTCTTTGACAACAACATCCAACCCGCTCCTTAACCAAATACATACGCTGGTATAGACGATGCGCGTATCTTAAGGAATCAAACCAACACGTTTCAATCACTTGAAACGCGTTCTAATCAAATATCTCCCCAATAATCCACACACTATCCGCCTTAAAGGGGGAGACTAAGAGGGGCCCGGTGAGGGTGAAGACGACCTCCCCTTTTTGCGTCAGCAAAAGGGAGACGCGGAGCCCAAGAGACCGACACAAAAACGCAGGGGGTGCTCGCCTTCAAATCCTCGGTTCAGACAACTACACCCCCGGAGGCGCCACAACTACATCCTCATACGCATATCGCGAACCAACCATACCCGAGTGCTCAAACACATCCAGCGCAGACTCGTAAAGATCACGAGGTATCGCGATATCCCCATCCCAATTCCCTAACTTCTGGTAGTAAGCAACCGCAGCAGCCGTCGCCTTAACTGCCATCCCCGGGAAAAACGGCTCCTCAGCCTCGGCAACCTCCATCGGATCCCCTGTATTCACCCATTGGCGTGATGCCCGATACGCCCTCGCAACCGCCCTCGCCTCGTCACTATCGAGATAGTCCCACCTCGCAACCAGACTGCTGAACGCCGTCGGACCCACAATCTCACCTATCGAACCCACGATATGACCGATACCCTCGTGTTCCAGCTGCTGCGGAAACGCACCCTGCTCGTGGAAATAGTCGCCCTCGCCATTCCGCCACTGCTCCATCATCTCATCACCACCCGGCGACTCGATACCCTCGATATCCGATAGATCGATCCCCACCCGATGCAACCCATACCTCAGCATCGCCTCCGGCTGCCCACCATGCACATACAGAAATTTCGCATCCAGCAGCTTCTCCCAACTGAAATCCGCATCCGGCTCACGCGCCGCAACGATAAAACCGTCAAACGCATTGATCTGAGCAAAATGAGCCACTGGCGGCTTCTCACCCGCATCCAACGCACCCCAACTGCCCGATACCGCCGACTGACCAATATCCGCCCGACCCTCGGCAACCTCGATCGCCGAGTTCTGCCCGGCCGCCGCCGGCGTATAAGAGGCCGATAACCCCTCTTTCTCCAAAAAACCGCCCGCAATCATCGAAATCATCGGGCTGTAAAACGCTGAGTGCCGAGAAGCTATCAATCTGATGTCGGGCATCTATCTGAACTCCATCTGTTCGTTACAGTCAACGCCTGCCAATTCTATCCCGTCGCCTCGAAACCGCATACACATACCGAGAGTTGCAACGTACCACTGTCGCATAATTGAAGTTTGACGCGTTTGAAACCATCAACCAAACCCTTCCGTACTACTATTCAGCAACGTTCGCCATAACCCTCAACCGAAAATTGAACGAGCCTGACCAAAATTCCCAAATCACGCCTAGCACTACCCTAGTGACCGGCGGCTCTGGCTTCATCGGCACCCACCTGATCGATGCCCTCATCGACCGTGGCGAAGAAGTCACCGTCATCGACAACCTATCCACCTCAAACACCCAGTACCTCCATCCCGACGCCACACTTATCGACCTAGACATCTGCGATCCCAGCATCCCCGATCTCATCGCAGACCTCAACCCCAAAGCCATCTACCACCTAGCGGCCCAAGCCTCCGTCGCAATCTCAGCCCGCGAACCCTTGACCGACGTTAACATCAACGTCAACGGCACCCTCAACCTCCTAGAAGGCATCCGAGAACTACCGCATCGACCTCGCTTCATCTTCTTCTCCACCGGCGGAGCCGTATACGGCGACCTTGACCCATCCGACCTACCCGCCAGCGAAACTATCGACGCTCAACCCCTCTCGCCGTACGCCGTCTCCAAACTCGCCATCGAACACTACCTCCGCGTCTACGGCCACCTCTACGACCTCAACTACACCATCGTCCGGCCCGCCAACGTCTATGGTCCCCGCCAAAACCCTCACGGCGAGGCCGGCGTGATCGCAATCTTCACCCAAGCAATGCTCGAAAGCCGACAAATAACTATCTTCGGCGATGGCAACGACCAGCGCGACTACATCTACATAGCAGACTTCATCGACGGAGTCCTAACACTAGCCGACTCCAACCTCCCAGGCCCCTACAACATCGGCACCGGATACGGCATCTCCGTAAACGAGATACACAACATCCTCTCCGAATTCTTAGTTGACGCCAAACCCCCGCAACACGGACCACCAAGACCTGGCGACATCCCAAAAATCTGGCTCGATGTCACCTCCGCAGAAAACGACCTCGGATGGCAAGCCAACACTTCATTCCAAGACGGCATCAGCAAAACCGTCGAATGGTTCAGGCAGAAAACATCTTGAACCCCAAACAAGCCGCCCCAATCGGCATCTTCCTTGCCCTTACCGCCTTGGCTTTTACCGCGCTCGCATGTCAGGCCGATGAACCAACTCCCACGCTAACTCCCGTACCCACTATCGCGCCAACCGACACTCCAGTTCCCACAGAAGCACCTCCCGAACCAACCGCATCGCCGACTAACACTCCAATCCCTCCCACAAGTGCTCCCCCAACCGCAACGCCACAGCCCGAGACCGTGGTCAAACCGACCGTACCTACTGTTGCGCTACCGACCGAAACGCCCACATCAGTACCACCAACTGGAACTCCCGAAGTCGCTACTCCGGCACCAGAACCGACCCCGATTCCAACTACTCCTACGGCAACCGCGACATCCATGTTGCCGACGCCAACTTCTACTCCTAAACCGGAACCAACCATCACAGCATCTCTGACCACTGTACCTGATGAAGCCGTTAAACCTCTGCCAATCGAGGGACTACGCGGCGGCACTATCAAAATCGCAGTTCCGGGCGCTCCACCCCATCAAGACATCCACAAATCCGTCTCACCGATACTCGCCGGCTGGGGCCCCGGTATTGCATATTCACGCCTTTTCCAATATCGATGGCTGAAACCCAACGAACCCAATAGCGGAACCGATCAACTTTCTTCGCTCTATGATCCCACCACTTCAACGTCGGCACACGAAATCATCTGCGACCTATGCGAGAGCTGGGAGTTCGACGCCGATACCACACTCAGCATCGAGCTCCGCCCTACCATTCATTGGCAGGAAACCAACCCGGGACTCGGCAGAGACCTAGCCGCCGCAGATGTCGCCTTCAGCATTAATCGCCTGACCGACCCGCAAATGGCGAATTCGCATCTCGTCAACACCGTTGCCCAAGCCCGAGCCCTCGGCGATGACACGGTGGAAATCGTTCTCACCTTGCCCGACGCAGAGATATTCGACAAACTCGCCGATGCTCGTGCCGCCATCGTCGCACCCGAAACCGTCAATCTCAACGGCGATCTGACGCAAGGCCCAACCATAGGTACTGGCCCCTGGGTCTTGGAATCCTTCGAACGCAACGGAATGAGCTTCCGAGCCAACGAGCGATACTACATCCCCGAATTGCCTCTGCTAAACGGCATAAACGTCTCAATCATCGAAGACGAACAGACCCGCACCACGGCGCTGCGAACCGGCCAACTCGATCTCATCCAACCCGACCTATCCGATCTCATAGCCGCGACGGAGCGATTCGATGAGTTGCGTTGGACTCGAAGCCACGACCCGGCAGCCGGCATCGAAGTCGCATTCAACACAACCCGCAACTACCTGACCAACCAATTCTTCCGTGAGGCAGTCCTATACACCTGGGACCCCAACGCCTTGATCAACGATCTGCACAACGGGCAGTCGTTCATCAGCGCAGGACTGCCCCTTTACAACCCAGAATGGTTATTGCCCACAACCGAGATCGATTCCTTCTTCAATGACCGGACCAAGGTCTTGTCACTATTAGAGGGCGTCAACCTTCCCACAGGCATCATGATGAACATCCGAGTGGGCCAGTTCGGCGATGATTACATCGCCACCGCGTTGTCGCTTGCAGACGCGATAAATCAGTTGGGTGCCACCGCATCTACTGAAGCCGTTTCCACCCGCACCTTCGGCGAAGAGATTTGGAACGAAGGCGATTACGACATCTACGTAGGAGCCCCTCCACCACTCACCAGTGCGACCTCAGCGTTGTTCGCCATCCACCATTCCGGCGGACCGTGGAACACTACCGGTTACTCCACCGCTGAGCTTGACAGCCTGATCGAGCTACAAGCTGTCGAAATCGATCCGATAGCCAGAGGCGAGCTAATGCTCGAAATCCAACGCGAGATATTCCGAGGCGCACACATTTTCCGTCCAGCCGCCTCGGTATCCCACTGGCTGTGGTGGTCGCATCTGCGAAACGTCGCGCCAACTACCTATCGATCCGATTCGACTTGGCTGAGCCGTTTGTGGCTCGCAGACCGTGTTCGAGGCGGTTGAGCTAACCGTCAAGGCTTTCAATCGCGTCTTCGAGCGTCGCCCATGCGAGTAACGCGCATTTGATGCGAATCGGGAATCGTGACACATCTCGTAGCGAAATCGCATCGCCAATCGCGTCAGCGTCATCGGCGTCAGGTTCCTGACCTTCCGTAAGCATCCGTCGCATGATCGTCGCTGAATTTGCGACCTCCGAACGACGTTTTCCCTCGACCAATTCACCCATCATCGACGCTGATGCTTGAGTAATCGCGCAACCGGAGCCGTGAACCCAGATCGCCGAAACTCGATCATCCTCCATGCGAAGCTGAACCGTAACCTCATCTCCGCAAAACGGGTTGTCGATGTTCGCCTCAGCGTTGTAGTCCGAGATCGGATCGATGTTGCGCGGATTGCGGCAATGATCCTCGACGATGTATCGATTGACCTCGTCTAGATGTCCAATTCCGCTACGCATCAGAGTGATTAACGTGTAGCGCGTTGCGTATTGGGCGCCAGCACGGTGCGATTATTCTAGCGTGAGTTCTGAAACGCTACGCGGTCCCGATGGTGTCCGATGCCGCCTGCAACGCAGGCATCAACTCGTCCAACTGGTTCTCCAAGAACGCGTGCAATTCGTCATCTTCGAATTCCGAGAGTATCTCAGCCGCAAATCCCCGTATCAGCATCGCCTGTGCCGTGTCATAGTCCACACCACGCGATTGGAGATAGAACAACGTGTCCTCATCGACGTGACCTGCGGTCGCGCCGTGAGCGCATTTCACGTCATCGGCGTAGATTTCTAGCGACGGTTTGGTGTCGACTTCCGCGCCGTGCGAGAGCAACAGGTTCAAGTCCTTCTGGTTCGCATCCGTCTTCTGAGCGCCGCGCTCGACCGTGATCTTTCCGCTGAACACTGCGCGAGACCGTCCGGAAAGAATTCCCTTGTAATACTGGTCGCTCGTGCAATGCGGAGCGGCATGGGTGGTGCTGATCTCGTTGTCTTGGTGTTGCCGATTGGTAGTCAGGTAGACACCATGTAGCGTAGATTCAGCATATTCGCCCACCAAGTGCGTAAAAACATCATTTCGACCAATGTCCGAACCAACGCTGAACGAGGTCGAGCGGTAGTTGGAGTTCGCTTCCTGCAACACGCGAGTTGTGGCGAAATGGAACGACTTCTCGCTGTTGTTCTGATAACGATAGTGAGACAGCTCCGCACCTTCGCCCATTTTGATCTCGACGACAGGCAACGTCATATGAACATCATCCGATAGCGAGACGTGAGATTCGATCAATGTCGCACGGCAGCCGTCGCCCATTTCAACAGCTACGCGCGGATTGTCAACGATTGGCCCGCCCACGGAACCGTCTATCACATGGATGATATGAACTGGGCGAACATACTCGCGAGGACGATCGAATTGTAGATAAGAACCGCCGCGGATCCGTAAGAAAGCCGTGGCTAACGCAACGAACCCGTTGGATCGGTAATCTGCCAACTCACCCACCCAATCGCACGCTTGAATCCGAGTCAAAGGCGCATCACCTGAATTGTGTTCGAGGCTTCCATTTATGAACACGAGGTTGGACCACTCTTCCGGCATGGGAACGAGTTCGGCGATCCGCGCAAGATCCACCTGCCTATCCCAATCCCCGAATCGAAAATCAATCCGGTCAATCTGCCTCAGATCGGTGTACTTCCATAGTTCGTTGCCTCGGCGATGGACCGGGAAACCGATGCGCTCGAACTCTTCCCAAGCAGCACGTCGTAATTCGTGGTGCGCATCGTCACCGCTCATGTAGCCCTCTTGATGCTCAGCCAAGTGGTGCCAGTCGTCACGGTACTGCGCTAAATGTCGAGCCGTGTTCTTCGGCATCACGGCTGCGTTTAGGGTCATAGGATTTTTGCTACTTCCCGTTTCGCTGAGCGGCGAGGTAGTCTCGATAACCGTTTTGCTCGACCTTCTCTGCCAACGATGCATCACCCGTCTCGACAATCTTGCCGTCCACGAGGACGTGCACTATGTCCGGATGCACGAAGTGGAGCAATCGCTGGTAGTGCGTGACGATGACAAAGCTACGTTCTGGAGAGCGCATCTTGTTGACGCCATCGGCAACCGCCTGCAACGCATCGATGTCGAGTCCCGAATCGGTTTCATCCATGATCGCGATCCGTGGGTCCAGAACCTGCATCTGAAGCATCTCGTTGCGCTTCTTCTCACCGCCTGAGAAGCCCTCGTTCAGAGACCTCTTGATCAAGTCAGGGTTGATCCCAATCTCTTCGACCTTTTCGTCGAACAACTTGGAGAACTGGCGAACCGATGTCTTTTTCTGACCATTAGCGTCGTCTATCGCGTCTTTCGCCGCCTTGAGGAACTGCCAAGGTCGGACACCCGGAACTTCTGACGGGTACTGCATCGCCAAAAACAATCCCAGATGGGCGCGTTCGTCCGGCATCATGTCAACGATGCTCTCGTCATCGACAGTGATATCGCCCCCAGTGATGGTGTACGACGGTTTACCCATAAGCACATTGGCAAGTGTGCTCTTGCCGCTACCGTTGGGCCCCATGATCGCGTGCACTTCGCCCGGATTCACCTCCAGATCGATGCCCTTCAGTATGACTTCGTCGCTGTCTGTGACAGCAGCGTGCAGATTCTCAATCTTCAGCATTCGGTCTCTCGTGTAGATTGTCCAAGTTGTTTTCCGACTGTCGTTGCACTATTAGACGCGCCCAGATGTCGGATGATCGATTCAGGTATCAGTTCGCTAATTTCGGCTATGTTCAAGTTCCGAACAAAGCCGATTGGTCTAGTGATGCTTCGCGGCTTCACTACCCGACTGCGCCTTCCAAACTGACTTTCAGCAACTGTCCGGCTTCGAGTGCGAACTCGAACGGCAGCTCTTTGATCACGTCCCGGCTCCAACCAGTGATGATCATGTGGTGGGCATCCTCTTCGGAAATTCCGCGCGACATCAAGTAGAAAAGCTGCTCGTCGCTGACCTTAGACGTGCTGGCCTCGTGTTCCAACCGGGCGGTCGGGTTGCGCACCTCGATGTATGGGACGGTATGAGCACCGCATTGATCGCCAACCAGCAACGAGTCGCACTGCGTGTGATTGGTAGCGTTCTCTGCGCCCGGCAGAATCTTCACGCCGCCTCGATAGGTGTTTTCACCATGACCTGCAGAGATACCCTTCGATACGATAGTCGACTTGGTATTTTTTCCGATGTGGATCATCTTGGTACCGGTGTCGGCCTGTTGGTAGTTGTTGGCAAGAGCAACGGAGTAGAATTCGCCCACCGAGTTGTCTCCTCGCAAGATGACCGACGGGTATTTCCAAGTGATCGCCGAACCAGTTTCGACCTGCGTCCAGGAGATTTTGGCATCGCGTTCTGTCATCCCCCGCTTCGTCACGAAGTTGTAGACACCGCCCTGCCCATCCTTGGTACCGGGATACCAGTTCTGGATCGTCGAGTACTTGATCTCGCCGCGGTCGAGGGCAACGAGTTCCACGACTGCTGCGTGTAGCTGACTCGTGCGGCGAATCGGAGCCGTGCAACCTTCGAGGTAGCTCACGTATGCGCCTTCATCGGCGACGATAAGCGTGCGTTCAAACTGACCTGACCCTTCGGTGTTGATCCGGAAATAGGTCATCAACTCGATCGGACACCGCACGCCCGGGGGCACGTACGCAAACGAACCGTCCGAGAAGACTGCGGAGTTCAACGCCGCGAAGAAGTTGTCCGTGTATGGAACTACAGATCCAAGATACTTCTGGACAAGCTCTGGATGGTTTTGGACCGCTTCGGTGAACGAGCAGAATATGATGCCCCGCTCTTCAAGCTGATCCGCGTAAGTCGTCGCGACCGATACCGAGTCGAACACAGCATCCACGGCGACGCCGGCAAGACGCTCTCGCTCGTGAAGCGGAATACCGAGCTTGTCGAACGTCTCCAGCATCTCAGGATCAACTTCGTCCAAACTCTTCGGAGCGTCGTCGAAGGATTTAGGCGCTGCGTAATAGTAGATGTCTTGGTAGTCGATATCCGGATATCGCAGCTTGGCCCAGCGAGGCTCAGCATCTTCACGCTGCAACTTGCTCCAGTACTCGAACGCCTTCAACCGCCACTCGAGCATCCAATCAGGCTCATCCTTTTTCTCCGAGATCAGCCGAACGATGTCAGCATTCAGGCCTTTGGGAGCCAATTCCATCTCGACATCGGTAGAGAATCCCCACTTGTAGCCCGCGTCATCGAGCTTGGATTCCCGTGAGATGGTGAGTCTGTCTTGCGTTGTCAACTAACTTCCCAGTTTCTGCAACCGTTGGATGGGGTTTTGGCTACACGCTTAGCCGCGCTATCAACGGCCTTACAATTCAGGCTACCTTCGCCCGTTTGATGTATCCGATTGAACTCCTGATTGCTTCTGTCATTAATTTTACCAGTCAAACGAAACCATCGAAATCACAACCTTATCGGACGATTATGACATCGACTAAACAATCCGAAGCGGCATCAGATCAACCCGTATCCTAAGCCTTACCACTCGAAGACTGCCGTTGCTGGTCATCTACGAAAACGAACTTGCCGCTCCAACAGATCAAGAGAAGATTGTCCGACATTCTGATCGGCCGCTCCACAAATGAAGCTGCTTCCGGACTCTCGGAGATTGCTCACGCATTGCAGTCGAGGCGTGAAATTCATCGCCGCGTTGTAGAAGCGACGTTGAGTGTTAAACGCGAAGATTTCGTGCAGGAAAACGATCGCGGTCAAGCCACATGCGACCGCGCACTTTCGATAGGTAAAGGCCAGACAATCTCGCAACCGAGTCTCGTCGCACATATGATCTCCGAACTTGCTCTAGGACCGGGAGCGGACCGTGTTCTCGATGTCGGATGTGGTTCGGGTTATCAAGCGGCGATATTGTCATTGCTGGCAAACCAAGTAGTCACGGTAGAAAGAATCGGCGAACTCGCAGATGCCGCACGCTATCGTCTAAAGCGATTGGGCTACGAAAACGTCGAAGTGCTAGAGGCTTCCGATGAAGTCTTGGGTTGTCCGGAACGCGCGCCTTACAACGCCATTATTGTGGGGGCATCAGTTCCAGAGGTCCCGCAGTCTTTAGTAGATCAACTGAAACCTCACGGACGTATGGTGATACCAGTCGGCACTCGCAGAAGGCAACGCGTTGCTACCGTGGTTCGGACTGACAAAGGGTTCAAAGTCAAATACGGCCTCGAATGCGTCTTCGTGCCGCTGATCGGGCCCGAGGCTTGGTGAAGCAAAAACGCTTCTAGTCGTATTAGAAAATAGAAGTGGTCAGACGCAATCACGCCCAGTACTGGGAACACTAAATGTCAGAAACCGAATTCGAAGCAGTAATCGGACTCGAAACGCACGTCCAGTTGAACACCAAGAGCAAGATGTTCTCTTGGTCAGGTGCCGGGTACCAAAAAGCATCGCCCAACACATTGGTCGACCCAGTGTCGATGGCACTGCCGGGGACTTTGCCGGTTGTCAACAAACGTGCTGTCGAATCCGCGATCGCTATCGGCCTCGCTTTGAATTGCGAAATCGCCGAAGTAACTAAGTTCGACCGCAAGCAGTACACCTACCCCGATCTCATGAAGGGCTACCAGATATCCCAATACGACGAGCCGATATGTGTCGATGGTTGGCTTGACTTACCAACAGAAGCGCCACACCGCGTCGGCATCAACCGTGTCCACATGGAGGAGGACGTTGCGCGTCTGATCCACATTGATTCTCCGACAGGTGGAGTGATGCACTCTCTGCTGGACATCAACCGCTCCGGCGTACCCTTGATGGAGATCGTCACCGAACCGGACATGCGCACGCCTGATCAAGTCGAGGCCTACATCAACACGTTGCAATCGATCATTCGCTACCTCGGCGTCGGCACCGCCAACATGGAAGAGGGCTCTTTCCGCTGCGATGCCAACATCAGCGTCAGACCCGTTGGTTCGACTATGCTCGGCGAGAAAGTCGAAGTCAAGAACATGAACCGAGTCCGAGCGGTACGCGAAGCCGTCGAGCATGAGATCGAGCGGCAGATTGCCGCGATCAAACGAGGAGAACGGGTCGTGCAGGAGACGCGCGGTTGGATGGATGGCGAGAAATACACCGTTACTCAACGGTCGAAAGAGGACGCGCACGACTACCGCTACTTCCCCGAACCAGACATCCCACCGTTGCACATCGGACGCGATTGGGTCGCCGACATTCAGTCGCAGATTCCGGAACTGCCGTTGGCGAAGAAGCGGCGTTTCATCGGCTCTTGGGGCCTCTCAGACTACGATGCATCGTTGTTGGTCGATTCACGTTCTTCGGCCGAATATTTTGAAGCCGTGATGAAAACTGTGAGTAGTGAATCGGAGAGCGACCAAGCCAGTTTCGCCAAAGAGACCGCTAACTGGCTCAACGGCGAAATGGCTCGGTTAATGCACGAGAACGACGTTCCCAGCATCCAAGAAACCCGAGTTGAGCCGACTGCGTTAGCGGTGTTGGTTCGCAAGTTCCAGAAACGGGAGATTAACAATAACTCGGCTAAACGAGTGTTCGGTGAGATGTTCGACAATGGCGCCGATCCCGAAGAATTGATCGAGCGTCTTGGTCTGGCATCGGTAGGTGATGCTAACGAATTGGCACCGATAATCGACGAGGTCTTGGCGAACAACCCGTCGGCGGTCGAAGATTATCGCTCAGGCAAAACCAACGCAATCCGGTTCTTGATGGGACAGGTGATGAAGGCGACCCGCGGCCGTGCCGACGCCCAATCTGTGATGCAACTGTTGGGCGAGGCGATGAGTGATTAAAGGCGTTCTATGAAGCGTCGTCGGAACGTTTTGCTGAATTAACCTTGTTGTTATGTGGTTTCAGATATCGCTCCTAATCCTCGCCGTGGTGCTCATAGTGATCTTGCTATTGCAAGCCCGCGGCAACAACCCGTCTGTTTTCGGACAGTCGGAGAGCACGTTCCGCGTTCGTCGCGGCGTAGAGAAGCTACTGTTCAGAGCGACGATCGTGTTGACGATCGTATTCGTAGCGGTTGCGATAGCGAACGTCCGGTTCAGCTGACACTAACAATAAGCCAAGTTATGCCCGCCGCCAGATAGTTCCCTGTGGCGTGTCCATAATCTCAACGCCCATCTCCGCCAACTGGTCGCGAATCTCGTCGGCCGTCGCGTAATCTCTGCCCTGCCGCGCTGACTGCCGCTTTTCGATCAGGTCTTCGATCCTCACGTCGTCTGTCGTGTCGTTGCTTTCAGGCTCTTCGAGCGTCAGTCCCAACACGCCGACCAACTCACGCAAGGTTGCCTGCGCATCCGAGATATCCGATCCTTTCGCTTGCTCCGTGAAAATCTCCCTAGCCAGATCGAAAATCGCCGCCAATGCCCTAGGTGTGTTCAGATCATCGTCCATCGCCTCGACGAAGCGTTGTCGGATGTGGTCAGCATCGTAAGCTTCGCCCGTCCCGACACCCGCGTTAACTGCCTCTACCGCCTGTCGCAATCTGCGGACTGCCCTCTCCGCGGCAACCAGATTCTCGATATCGTAAGTGGCGGGGCTCCGGTAGTGGCTTTGGAAGACCCACATCCTGATCGCGTCCGTTGAGTAGGTTTTCAGCGCATCCCTGACGGTCACGAAATTCCCGAGCGACTTTGACATCTTCTGATCCCCACCCATCCGTAACAGCCCGTTGTGAACCCAGAAACGTGCAAACGGAACTACGCCCGTCGCCGACTCTGACTGCGCCACTTCATTCTCGTGATGCGGAAATACGAGGTCTAAACCCCCACCATGGATGTCTACTTGGTCGCCGAGATAGCGTCGAGCCATCGCGCTACACTCGATATGCCAACCGGGGCGACCAGGCCCCCAAGGGCTTTCCCACGACGGTTCGCCGGGTTTCCAAGCTTTCCACAATGCGAAGTCTTCAGGGTTTTCTTTGAGCAGATCAGGTTCAAGTCGCGCCAACTCCGCTACGCCATCAACCGTGCGGCCGCTCAATTTGCCGTATTGCTCATTGCGCCGCACACGATAGTAGACAGAGCCTCCTGCTTCATACGCCGCTCCTGAGTTCACGAGTTCGCCGATCAGAGCAACGATATGGTCGATCTCCTCGGTAACTCGAGGATGCACATCTGCCCTTTTGACGTTGAGACCGTCCATGGCCTCAAAGAACGAATCGACGTGTTCTTGCGTCAGATCGAACCAATCAACACCGTTTTCGGCAGCCCGATCAATGATTTTGTCGTCCACATCAGTGAAGTTCTGTACCCGTTTGACATTGATCCCTCGGTACTGCATGTACGACTGCAACACTTCGAAGATCACCGTTGCCAACGCGTGACCAAGGTGCGGTTCGTCATACGTTGTCACGCCGCACACATACATCCGAACTGGATCGGATATCTGCTTAAACTCTTCTTTTTGGCGCGTGAGGGTGTTGTAAAGCTGCATGGCTGGCGGATTTCTCAGTTTGTGGGATAACGAGATTCTAATCCGACACGTTACAACGCCTCACAGTCACGATCGCTTGAGCCGCGATGCCCTCGCCTTGCCCGATGGCGCCGACTTCGTCAGTCGATGTCACTTTGACGTTTACTCGATCGACTTCGGTACTCATCCCAACAGCGATATTCGCCTCGAAATCAGGGACATATGCCGCCAGCCTTGGGCGCTGAGCGATGACCGTCGCATCGAGATGGTCAATGCACCATCCCAACGCTCTAGCCTCTAGCGTTGCATCTCGGATAAATGTCGAACTGTCTGCGCCGGCGTATTTGGGATCAGTAGATGGGAATCTCCCACCGAGGTCGCCGAGACCTGCGGCACCGAGGATGGCGCTTGCGACTGCATGCAACAAAACATCGCCGTCAGAGTGACCCTGCAATCGCATATCAACCTCGATCTCGCATCCGCCTAATTTGAGGGGTCCACCTGCCACCAGTTTGTGTCCGTCGAATCCGATTCCCGATCGATATGTCCATTCGCCGCCATTTCCGGCGGCTATCGCTCGTGCGATGGCGACGTCCGACGGAGTCGTTATTTTGATGTTTTCGTAAACCCCTTCGAACGTAGCGACCAATCCGCCCGCTACTTCCACCATCGATGCATCATCAGTTACATCTGCCTCGACGGTTTGATGCGCCGCGCGCAGGATCTCAGCCCGGAAAACCTGAGGTGTTTGCACCGAGAACATCGCTTCTCGGTCAGGGGTGTCAACAACGATTCCGTGCTCAACGCGCTTGATCGTGTCCTTAAGTGCAACAACAGGTATCGCCGCGCCGACGTGACGGGCTGCAGCAAGACCTCGCTCGAGCATGTCTTCATTTACGAAGGGACGTGCAGCGTCGTGAACCGCGATGAATTCGGAAGCGATCTGTGCCCGGTCCAACTCCTCAATCCCATTTCGCACCGAATCTTGTCGTCGAGCACCGCCGGAAACGACTCGGAGGGGGATAGAGAAATCGCCGTCAGCGATGCTCTCGCTGATGTCAGCTACTTTGGTTTCATGCGTCACCACAACCGCTCCACTAACTAATGGACTTCTGTCAACGACTTCCAGCGAATGCCACAAGACTGATCGACCGCTTATATCCAACGCAAGCTTGTCGACACCTTCCATGCGCGTTGATTGTCCAGCCGCAACGATGATTACCGATAGTTCGGCGTTTTGAGTGTTCGAGCGTTGCGCTGGGGCGTCCGTCATTAGGTCATTCGGCAAGGCTTAACTGATTGCAGTCAGTGGCCGGGATTCAACTCAGGATCCGATCATCCAAAGGGCAGATTGAATTCGTAGATGTTTCTGAGCCACTCAATCCCCTGTCGACAAGCGTACGCCATGATTATGAGACGGATCGTTTTGCCTGCGAAGACATAAATCAGGAATTTACGGAACGGATAGTTTAATGCTCCCGCCGCAATTCCTGCGAGATCGAAGAACGGAGTCGGGATCACCGACACCAAGAACAGGGTTACGGATCCGTGCCGCTCCATCAGATCGTGGATGCGCGGATACCATCGCAGTTTCATCGCCGCGTCGTGACCGGCAAGTCCGACAAGGTACGCGGTTGTCTCACCTAGAGTCGCGCCAGCCGCACCGATGACGCCGATTAGGATCGGGTTAAGTCCAAGCAAGGGTTCTGCTGCGACACATGCCGCCAAAACCCCTGGAACCGGGAAGATTATCGTGGCAGCGCCGACGAGGTTCAAGTAGAACGTCGCTAGGTAACCGACATCGGTGATGTCAAGGAAACCGCCCGACCACAACGCGATGCCAATCACAGTGGAGCCGAGTACGACGCTCCAAAGCGCGGCCTGAACCCACTTGGGATGGCCAGCAAGACACCTTAACGCCGAATAACGCAGCCTGCGGAATGAATAGCTGCCACTTCTGCCGCTACTGACGACTTGATCGTCGCAGCTACCTTCATCGACTGTCAATAACGCACCAAGACAGTCTGAACCGATGGTCGTAGAGTGTAGTTCGGTTCAGACATCGCACCGATTCTAATGCGTAGGAAGTGCTCAGTGTGCCGATGCCAAAGTCGATTCTGGCTTCGCAAACTCCTCATCGACGACGCCTGAATCGAACACGATCGCATCCTCGACGATGTCAACCACGATATGCGCACCATCATTGACCTCGCCCTTGATAAGCGCAAGCGCGAGTGGCGACTCGATGTAGCGCTGCATGGCTCGGGCCATCGGTCGTGCCCCCATCCAAGTGTCGTAACCTCGCTCGGCAATCCAACTCTTCGCATCCGGCGTCAACTCGATACCGATCGATCGATCTGCCAACCGTTGTTCGACTTGGCGAACGAATTTATCCACGATCTGGTCGATTTCATCGCGACCGAGCGGATCGAACACGATAACGTCATCGATCCGGTTCAAGAATTCGGGTGAGAATCTCGACTTCAAAGCTGATTCATGTCGGTTGGTTAGGCCAGGCGAGTCGAACCCGTTCGAAGCTGCTTCGCTATCCCCAATCGCAAATCCCAAACCGCCTTTATTCTGGTCAGCGGTTCCCAGGTTACTGGTCATAATGATGATCGTGTTGCTGAAGTCCACAGTTCGGCCATGACCATCGGTCAACCGGCCGTCGTCGAAGATCTGCAACATGCTGTCGTAGATGTTCGGATGCGCTTTCTCAATCTCGTCAAGCAGTATCACCGAGTACGGACGTCGCCGCACCGCCTCTGTCAACTGACCGGCGTCTTCGTAGCCGACATATCCTGGCGGTGCCCCGATCATGCGAGAGATCGAGTGCCGTTCTTCGTATTCGGACATATCAAGCCTGATCATGTGGTTCGGATCGTCGAACATGAATTCGGCCAGAGCCTTTGCGAGTTCGGTTTTTCCGACACCGGTCGGTCCCATGAACAGAAATACGCCTGTCGGACGACTTGCGTCCTTCAGCCCCATGCGCCCGCGACGAACTGCGTCTGCCAAAGTACTGACCGCGCGATCTTGCCCGATTACGCGCTCATGCAGACGATCTTCGAGCTTCAGGAGTTTTTCGACCTCTTCTTCGACGAGTTGGTCGAGAGGGACGCCAATGCGCTCCGATATCAACGCTGCGATGTCTTTTTCGCTGATGACCAAGCGCTCTGGTTCAGTTGCTTCGTCTGATTGGTCAACGACGACGACGGGAGCGCGTTCGATTCTCGCTTTGGCAGCAGCCTCGTCAATCAAGTCGACCGCTTTATCGGGCAGTTGTCGATCGGTAATGTAACGATCGCTCAACCTGACAGCCGCGTTCAATGCCGCGTCGGTAAGTTGTACGCCGTGATGAGTCTCATAGTTCTTCCGCAGCGCCTTCAGCATTTCAACGGCCGATTCTTCCTCTGGTTCCTCGACCCAGATCGGCGTGAACCTGCGTTCCAAGGCTGAATCTTTTTCGATGAACCTCCGGTACTCTTCGGGCGTTGTCGCACCAACGACTTGAAGCTCGCCGCGAGCGAGCGCCGGTTTCATCATGTTGGCTGCATCGAGTGACCCTTCACTACCAGTACCTGCGCCTACTACTGAGTGCAACTCGTCGATGAACAGAATGATCTCGCCGGCCGAAGCTTGCGCTTCGTCGATCACTGCCTTAAGTCGCTCCTCGAATTCGCCTCGGAACTTCGCACCGGCGAGAAGCACCCCGATGCTCAGCGCCAGTACACGCTTGTTGGCAAGCATCTCTGGGACACCCTCACTCACGAGCATCTGCGCCAAGCCCTCGACGATCGCAGTCTTGCCTACACCAGCATCGCCGATCAGTACTGGATTGTTCTTGCTTCGCCGCGTCAACGTCTGCATCACGCGCCGAATCTCATAATCTCGACCAACAATCGGATCGAGTTTTCCGTTGCGAGCCAATCGCGTCAAATCCGTCGTGTACTTGCTGAGCGTCCCGTACGCTTCCTCAGCGTCAGGTGAAGTTACACGAGCTGACCCGCGCACTTGGTGGTCCGCTTGATAGACGCGCTCGGCTGTAACTCGATGCTTCGCGAGGACTCGCGCAAGGTCGCCATCCGCTTCCTCAACGATGGCAATCAACAGATGGTCCATGCTCATCAAGTCGTCACGGAATGTCTTGCGCTGAATGGACTGCGCTTTGCTCATCGCGTTTTGCGCGCGTGGAGTGATAAAAATCTGCCGCTGCCGTCCTGTCGGCTGACCAATACCCTTGGGTCTCGCGTCAATCAATGCCATCAGATCAGTCCGGAAAGCCTCGATGTCGACTTCCAGAACGTCAAGGATTTTTCGGACTGGGCTTTCATTGCCGTCAGTCATGGCGAAGAGGATGTGTTCAACATCGAGTTGCACGTTTTTTCGCTGCATCATGAGTTGCACCGCCGCGTCGATGACTGCGCGGGTTTGATGCGTGAAGTTTTCTGGTGAGATTGCCATCTGTCTCCTTGGGTGCTTTCGGACTCTTTATGCCTCTCGAGATTTGACTAAATCTGGAGGCGCGTTTGATGTGCCAAGTGTTGATTATTGTAACACCATCACCATGTTACTTGATATTATTCGTATCAAGTTTTATTATTTGTGTATGTGAGCGATGATGCTCTCAGCAAGTTACAAGGAGAAAACACATGACATCATTGACCCGTTGGAACCCCTTCCCTCGCACCGCTGGTTTGCCGTTCGATCTCTGGAGCGACTACGCACCTGTCAGGCGCGCATCGAATGCGCCGTTTAAGCTAGGCGTGGACGTGATCCAAAATCCGGACAACTACACCATCGAGGCGTCTCTGCCGGGTTTCAACGCTGAGGACATCGATGTTACGGTTGACGACGGTGTGTTGCGCATCGTCGCAACCAACTCCAGCGATGAGACCTCGGAGAACAGTCGTTATCTCGTTCGAGAGCGGAGGTACGGCAAGTACTTCAGGGCGCTCCGGGTTCCTGACGGCGTGGACGTCGATTCCGCGACGACCGGCTACAAGGACGGCGTTTTGAAGATAGAGTTGCCGAAGAACGACGGCACGCAACCCAAGCGATTGCCCATCGCGGCTTAACATCGATCCAAGCCTAGAGCTAGCACTGCGCCCCGTTCGAATGCGGGGCGTAGTTGTTTGTTGAGTGCGGCGTAACAAATGAGCAATTGCGTAACATTGATATCGCGTATCAATATATTCACCCTATGCCTGTAGTTACAGACCGTGCGAACGTGCCTGAGTTCTTCGCCCGGTATCAACCGATGATCGATACCGCGCTGCGCTCAGAGCTTGCGCGATACGCGTCGGATATTCGAACGACTCACCGGTACCATATGGGTTGGGCGGACAAGAACGGAGCCGACATAGACGCCACACAAGGGAAACGCCTGAGACCGGCCATGGTGCTCCTGGGAGCGGATGCTGTAGGCGGTGAAACGCGTTCCGTACTGCCGGTTGCAACTGCACTTGAATACGTCCATAACTTTTCGCTGATTCACGACGACATAGAAGATCGCGATCGATTTCGTCACCATCGACCGACTCTTTGGGTGGTATGGGGTGAAGAGACTGCGATAGTCTCCGGCAATTCGATGTTGAAACTGGCGGATCGGTCGACACGAGCATTGTGTGAGATCGGCGTAAGCCTAGGCGTTTCATTGGTGGCCCAACAGCAGATCGCGCAAGCTTATATGCGGATGATCGAAGGACAGTACATGGATATCGCTTTCGAGGATCGCAACACTGTGTCCGTCGATGAGTATCTATCGATGATTGAACGCAAGACTGGTGCACTGATTGAAACGAGTTTGTATCTAGGAGCTTTGGTCGCGTCAAACGGAAGCTCGAATGGTAGGGTTCCAGACGGTTTGAGGCGCGCCGGGTACGAATTTGGGCGACTTTTCCAGATCCGGGACGACATTCTAGGCGTGTGGGGTAGCGACGAAACTGGCAAACCTGTTTGCGGAGACATCCTGAATAAGAAGAAGTCGCTACCGGCGATACACGCCTTGAACAGCTCTACGGGCAAGACTGCCGCGCAGATGCGAGAGATTTACGACAGAGAGGAACTTGACGAACGCGACGTTCAATCGGTTCTCAAGATCATGGATGAAGCCGGCACCTACGAATTCTGTGAATCTATGTCAGCAAAACACTGGGCCGCGGCATCGGAAATTATCGATGGTCTAGATATTGACGAACGGATCCGAAAAGACTTTTTCGATTTGGGCGAATTCTTGGTTGAGCGGAGTTCTTGACGACATCCGCAATTGATTGCCGACCTGAAATTGGAATGAACGCGACGAAACACCTCACAGTAGCCGCTCCGGATGTCGGATCAGCGTATGAGGCGTGTCGGCACTTGGCAGCGGGCAGCTACGAGAACTTCAATGTTGGCAGTCGATTTATCAAACGACGTTTGCGCCCCCACTTCTATTCCGTGTACGCGTTTTGCAGGCTAGTTGACGATCTAGGGGACGAGGTAGAAGGCGATCGCCTGGATTTGCTCGATAGATGGGAAGACGAGTTGCATCTCTGCTACTCCGGTTCGCCGAAACTCATCTGGTTCCAAGCGTTGCAGCGCACGATTGACGAGTTCGATATACCGCCTGAACCTTTTCTGCGCCTGATCGAAGCAAACCGTCGAGACCAACGCGATAAGGAATATACCGATTTCGACGCGTTGGTCGAATACTGCACATACTCGGCAACTCCGGTCGGTCACTTGGTTCTTTATCTTTACGGGTACTTTTCGGATGAAATGTCAAGCTACTCGGACGACACGTGCATCGCTCTGCAATTGGCTAACTTCTGGCAAGATGTCGCTCGTGATCATGGGAAGGGGCGGATCTACATTCCCATGTCCGACATGGATGAATTCGGCGTTGAGCTATCAACCATCAGAAAACGCGAACCTACATCCGAATTTCGGCGGTTGATGAAATTCCAAGTTGATCGGACCAGGGAATTATTCCGCACTGGTTACCAACTCCACGATCATTTGCAGCGCGATTTCCGTCTCGAATTTTCGGCGATCACTGCGGGTGGTTTGTCAATCCTCGACGCGATCGAGGCGTTGGACTACGACACGTTGACAGTTCGACCAACGGTTTCAAGATCTACGAAGGTTCGGATCATGCTGAAGATCATCGCACGCAACCTAATCGGCATGACACCGGTTCCAGCGAGTGCGTTTATCAGTCGTTCGGTTCGATGAGCAGATGCGGTCTCCGCAATATCAAATGTCGCAACCAACCGACAATCAGATTGAATCCGCGTACCGAGAGTGTGCGTCGTTGACTAGGGCTGCGAGTTCAAATTTCTACGTAGCCTTCTTGTCGCTGCCTAAAGAGTTGCGGCGAGCCATATACGCGACTTACGCCTTTTGCCGACTTTGCGATGACATCGTCGATGAACCCGAGGTCGGAACAAACCCGTCCATTGAACTGGACAAGGTGGAACTCGCGCTATCCGAACCTCATGAAGGTGAATATGCCAGAAATCCGATATTCACTGCCCTTCCTCACGCTATAGATAAATTCGATCTGGGCACCCAGTACTTCGTCGACGTCATCGACGGTTGCCGGATGGATATCAATACAAATCGTTATAACACCTTCGAGGATCTGCAGGTTTACTGCCGCCGCGTGGCGAGTGCCGTCGGGATAATCTGCGTCAGCATATTCGGTAACCAATCACCAGAGGCGATACGATATGCCAATGATCTCGGCATCGCATTCCAGTTGACGAATATCCTTCGCGACATTCAGGAGGACTACAACAACGGACGGGTCTATCTACCGCAAGAGGATTTGACACGCTTCGGAGTTGCGGAGGCTGAGTTCGCGAGAGAGACTTTGAGTGATAACTTCCGTGAGATGATGAGGTTTCAACTCGAGAGGGCTCGCGGGTACTACGAGAGTGGCGAACGTGTGATCCCGATGGTCACCAGAGGTCAGCAGTGCTTGGAACTGATGAACGGGTTCTATTCACGAATCTTGGCAAAGATCGAAGCGTGCGATGCTGATGTGCTCTCGCAACGAGTAAGCCTGTCTGCGTCGGAGAAATTGACCATCATCGCTGGAGTAGGATGGAGATGGGTATTGCGCTCCGTGAGCAGTTGATGTTTGCAGGTGCTGATTTGGAACATCGGGATGTGGTCATATTCGGCGGCGGACTTGCAGGTATCGCGGCGGCGGTCCAACTGCTCGATCACGGAATAAATCCAACCTTAGTCGAACGTCGACCATTCCTAGGCGGTCGCGCATTCTCGTTTGCTGATCGAAGCAGCGGCGAAGAGATCGACAATGGCCAACATGTGATCCTCGGCGTATGCGACCAATTTTTGAAGCTGCTTGAGCAACTTGGAACTAGAAATGACATTGAGCTGGGTTCGGTTCTTGAAGTTCCCGTATCACTTGGTGGTCGAATATGCACGCTGCGGGCCAGCCGGATATTTGGCAACGCGGCTGCATTACTGCGGTACGGTCACCTGAGCGTTAAAGATCGTTTAGCTGTCACGTGCGTTTTAGTGCGTATGAAGTTCCCTCGACGCAGAAGCCAAGAGGAAGAAGCTCAAAAATCCCTCACGTTCGCGAAGTGGTTATCCGCCCGCGGGCAGTCTGACGAAGCCATCGAACGTTTCTGGTCAATGTTTATTCTGCCGGTGTTTAATTGCCGAATTGACGAAGTTGCGGCATACGACGCGATCGAATTCACCAGAGCCACGCTGCTGGGCAGCACCAGCAATGCCGCTATAGGCTACCCGAAAAAGGGTCTTTCGTATCTGATTGGGCATCCCGCGCTCGAGTATCTGCGTGCAAACGGTGCTGAAGTGATCAATCGCACCAGCGTTGAAGCTTTCACATCATTGGAAGGAGGCGGTTTTGAGGTTCAACTCTCAAATGGTCAGCAATTGAGAACCCATGCCGTCATATCCGCGTTGGCACCCAACGTGCTGAACAGCATCCATCCGCAATCCGATACAAGATGCGCCAAACTGGCATCGCAACTGACAAAGTTCCGGTATTCGCCGATCGTGGCGGTTCATCTTTGGTACGAGCGACCAGTGATGGATGAGCGAGTAACGGCTTTCTTGGATCTTGGTTTGCAGTGGGTCTTCAACGATTCGGTACTGCGTAACACTTCGTCAACGGGACGGCAACACATCGTGGTTTCGTTGAGCGCCGCGGACGAGTGGGCCTCATTGAGCAAACAACAGGTGCTGGAACGGGTTGAATCAGCGATGAATGCTGCTTTTCCGAAAGTACAAACAACGCGATTGTCCAATTCATCGGTCGTCAAGACGCTGGAGGCAACAATCAAAGTCGAACCTGGCTCGCAAGAATCGCGAAGTGGTTCCGATACGAAAATTCCAGGCTTGTTCGTTGCCGGAGATTGGACGGACACCAAACTGCCAGCGACAATGGAAGGTGCTGTACAGAGCGGAAACGACGCTGCGATGCAGGTGATCGATTGGTTGAGGGATCGCGGTGCGCGCCAAGTGTATTCGAACGAATGAGACTATAGAGTCGCAGGTTTATAATCGGAAACTAACGCTGATTCGGGCGTGCATCTCATATCACTCACTAACCGCCAACGTTGTACCAAGACGAATTCGAACCCATCGACCGCGAGATAATGAACATCTTGCAGTCCGATTTTCCATTGGTTCGGAAGCCTTTCCGCGTAATCGGCGAACGTTGCGGGATTGATGAGTCGGAGGTGATTGACCGCGTTCAGGAACTGAAACGAAAGAACGTTGTCCGGCAAATCGGCGCGATTTTTGACACCCGTCGCCTCGGGTACACATCGACCCTCGTCGCGATGCGATTCCCCGAAGATGCACTCGATCGCGGCGCGCAGATTCTCAATGCCCATCCCGGCATCAGTCACAACTACGCGCGAAACGGTGAATTCAATCTCTGGTTCACACTGGCGTTACCGCCGGGCAAAGATATCGCGAGTGAAGTGCGCAAACTGACGCGATTGTCAGGCGCGGAAACGTCCCGTCTTCTGCCGACAATCCGTTTCTTCAAGATCGGCGTCAATTTCGACATGGTCAATCGCGTTTCGAACGCAACGGACTACTTTGTTCCCGATGCTCAGTACGGCAACGACACTAAAAACGGTACTGCGTCTGTCAGCGTACCAAAGGCCACAACGGATCTTTCGGAGTTCGACATCGAATTCGTGCGTGAACTACAAGAAGACTTGCCGCTCGAATCAAGGCCATTCGACGAGATGGCTGACCAGTTGGATCTGACCGTAACCGAACTTTTCGCGAAGGCCGATGAAATGATGAATCGGAAACTGATGCGCCGGTATGCTGCCGTGTTGCACCACCGTCGTGCAGGTTTCTCAGCTAACGCTATGGCGGTCTGGAACGTGCCTGAGGAACGTTCGGTGGCCGTTGGTCGACAAATGGCCGAACACCCCGCGGTTACCCATTGTTACGAACGACCGCGATACGAAGACTGGCGATTCTCGCATTTCACGATGATTCACGCAGTCACTCGCGACGAATGTGAGGAGATCGCAAGAGACATTGCGGCCGAAACTGAGCTGGACGACTATCAACTTTTATACAGCCATCGGGAATACAAGAAGACGCGTGTGCGGTACTTCGTCGACGACAACGTAGATGTGGAACGCGCAGCGGCTTTGACAGGAACTTAGAATGCCTCGTTACTACGGAGTTTTCGTCGACATCCAAGATCGTCATTGCATTGTCTTCGGCGGAGACGCACACGAAGGCGAACGCAAAGTCAAGTACCTCTTGGAATGTGGCGGTCAAGTCACTTTGTTCAGTCCGGAAGACGATACCTCCGGCAACTTAAAAGCCTTGGCTCATGCTGGTGAGATCAATTGGGTCAAACGGGGATACAAAAGCGGCGATTTGGCCAGTGCTTGGATTGTCATCGTCGCCGATACATCCGATGCGGACGTTAACCACGCTATCTCAGTTGAAGCCGCTGAACGAAACATCTTGCTCAACGTGATGGATGTGACACCACTGTGCACCTTCATCGCACCGGCGTTGATCCAGCGGCAAGATGTCACTGTCGCGGTTTCGACCGCGGGTACCAGCCCGGCTTTAGCGCGCCGTCTCCGGGAGCGAATTTCTGATCATGACTACTGCCGTTGCCTGCAGTGGGCGGACATGGGACCCATGTTGGCAGATGTCAGAAAAGATGTTCGTTCGCGTGAGTTGCAGGTCACCCCAGAAGATTGGGCGCAATCGATAACTGATGACATGCTTCGTGCTTTCCAAAACGGAGAACCGGATGCCGCGAGGGATATGTTGGTCGAAGCTTTGGAACATCGCGCCGAAGCAAACAATCGGGCATAGAATGCCTAGACATGACGGATTTGGGTGGAAAGTTAGTCCTTGGTTGCCGCGATAGCAAACTAGCGATTGCTCAGGCCGACGAAGTTTCGGGCGCGTTGCAAAGCCAGTTCGAGAACATCGAAATCGAACGAGTCTCGATCAAGACCAGCGGGGATATCAAGCAAAATGCACCGGTCTCTGAGATCGGCATAGGCATCTTCGTCAAAGAGATAGAAACCGCGCTGCTCCGCGGCGAAATCGATGTTGCTGTGCACAGCCTCAAGGATCTTCCATCAGCGATGCCTGAAGGCTTGACGATCGCGGGTGTTCCCTACCGCGAGGACCCGCGCGACGTCGTCGTCAGCAGGAACGGCAGTGGGTTGCATGATCTTCCGCCTGGTGCCATTATCGCAACCGGCAGTGCGCGTCGGAGAGCGTTGATCAACGCAGAGCGTGGCGACCTCATTCTGAAGCCGATCCGAGGCAATGTCACTACCAGACTGGCGATGCTTGACGACGAGGATTCCGTTATCGATGCATTAGTGCTGGCCGCCGCAGGATTGAGACGCATCAAAATGGCCGAGCGCGTGTCTGAGTACCTCAGTTGCATGTGGTTCGTCGCGGCACCGGGTCAAGGGGCACTCGCCCTTCAAACTCGCAGCGATGATTTGCGTTCGATTGCGATCTGCTCAGCCATTGAGCATGTCGGCACACGTTTGTGCGTTGATGCCGAACGCGCATTCATGGCTGACATCGGCGGCGGTTGTAGTGCCCCAATCGGCGCACATGCCCGAATCGATGACAACATAATCACCCTCGCCGTAGTCGTTTCTGATCCTTCCGGTGTAAATTTGATACGCCACCGAGAATCCGCACCGGCACCTGAAGCAGTTGCACTTGGTCAGCGAGTTGCCAAACGGATAGTCGCAGATGGTGCCCGCGACCTGTTGCCTCAAGCGGCGGTCGCTTCAACAGCGTGATGACTAAAATCGGAACCGTCTATTTGGTTGGGGCGGGACCTGGCGATCCCGGACTTATCACTGTCAGGGGTCTCAATGCGCTGCATAGCGCTGATGTGGTGGTATATGACCGACTTGCTCCCGCGGAGTTGCTGGAAAACACCCGCGATGACGCAGAGTTACTTTCCGCTGCCAAGGCTCCAGGGTCGGTCGCACTCTCGCAGAGTGAAATTAACGATTTGTTGGTAACGCGTGCCCTGCTCGGGCAAGATGTTTGCCGATTGAAAGGTGGAGATCCTTTCGTGTTTGGGCGCGGAGGCGAAGAAGCTATCGCACTCGCCGATGCGGGAGTGCCGTTCGTCGTGATCCCAGGCATCACCTCGGCGATTGGAGCCGCTTCGTACGCTGGGATACCCGTGACCCATCGCGGAATCGCGTCTTCAGTGACCGTCGTAACCGGAAGCGAGTTCGAGAAACCATCTCAAGCTCAAGCGAGCGCCAACTGGCAAGGGATTGCGAATACGAATGGGACTATCGTAGTCCTAATGGGCGCTTCCCGGATGAGCGAAATTGCGTCGGAGTTGATTATGTGCGGACGATCGCCGGACGAGCCGACCGCTGCCATTCACCGCGGAACATCCACAACTCAGCAGACGGTTGTGGGGACTCTTGCCGACATTGATTCGAAAGTCAATCTCGCTGGCCTCGGCGCGCCAATCGCGATGATCGTTGGCGATGTCGTAAACCTGCGCGATACCGTCAGGTGGTTCGACAATCGTCCATTGTTTGGCAAACGCGTTTTGGTGACGCGTGCAAGGAGCCAAGCCAGTAGGCTTGCTTCTGGTCTGACGACCCTCGGTGCGATCGTCGTGGAGTGTCCCACGATCAAATCCGTTGCAGTTGAAAATACGGACGTCCTCGATGCTTCTCTGTGTGGGTTAAGCGAGTACGAATGGGTCGCTTTCGCAAGCCCGAACGGGGTCAATCAGGTGTTCGAACGTTTGAATGCACTCAGAATGGACGCACGGTCGTTCCATGGTCGCAACGTTGCCGCTGTTGGTCCTGCAACAGTCGATGCGTTGAAACAGCACGGTGTCGTCGCCGATCTGACCCCTGACACCTACACTGCCGAAGGTCTTGTTGACAAGTTTCGATCGACGGGTTTAGCGCCAAAGTCGGCTTTAGTCTTCAAATCAGATATCGGGCGGGAGACATTGCCAGAGGGATTGCGGCGACTCGGTGCTGAAGTAACTGAAGTTGCCGCATACCGGACTGTTTTGGCGGAAGATTCTGCCGATGTGGCTGTTCGAGCATTCGAAGATGGAATCGATATTGTCACCTTCACCAGCTCGTCAACGGTAAAGAACCTCCGGCAATTGCTCGGCGGGAATGTAACGCCAATTAACAACTGCGTCGTAGCCTGTATGGGACCGGTAACCGCGTCTGCAGCGCAATCGTTCGGATTACGAGTCGACATAATTCCCGAAGAGCAATCAATTTCTGGGCTAGTCTCAGCGATCGAAAACCACTTCTGCGATAGTTGAACGCAATGTCGTCCTCTGCCCTACCCGATTTCCAAAGATTTCGTCCTTTGCGTTCGAATGCCGAAGTGCGCTCGCATAATGCCGAGACGCGGTTGGACGGTTCTGAGTTCGTTTACCCCATGTTCGTGATTAACGGCGAAAACCGTCGAGAACCAGTGCCGTCCATGCCCGGCATCGCGAGACTGTCGGTCGACGAAGCCATGGCGGAGGCGGAAACCGCGCTGACAGTTGGGATCAATCGCTTCCTATTTTTCGGGATACCAGATGAAAAAGATGCGACGGGATCAAAGGCATGGTCGCCTGAGGAAGCGGTTCAACGTACTGTCTCAGAACTTCGAAAGCGATTTCCCGAGGCTTTAGCGATCACCGATGTCTGCATGTGTGAATACACCGATCATGGGCATTGCGGCAAATTGACCGAAAACGGTGAAGTTGATAACGACGCCACTCTACCTTTGCTAGCGTCTGCCGCGATTTCACATGCCGATGCAGGGGCCCAAGTAGTCGCTCCGTCGGCGATGATGGACGGGCAGGTTGCAGCAATCAGGGCTGCACTCGATGATGCGGGACATGAAGACGTCAAGATACTTGGCTACTCAGCAAAGTACGCGTCTGCCTTTTACGGGCCGTTTAGGGATGCAGCGGATTCAACACCGAGCTTCGGGGATCGGCGAAGCTACCAGATGGCAACGAGCCAGCGGGTTGAAGCCATGAATGAGATCGAAGCCGACATCGCAGAGGGTGCCGACTACATCATGGTCAAACCCGCACTCGCATATCTCGACGTCATTACCCGCGCAAAAGCACAATTTCCTGAACGCCCGCTGTACGCCTACAACGTGAGCGGCGAATTTTCTATGATCCACGCTGCGGCAGCGAATGGTTGGATCGATCTACAAAACACGGTTCTAGAGGTGCTCCTCAGCATCAAACGAGCAGGCGCATACAACATCATCAGTTACTTCTCTATCAATGCTGCCGAATGGATTAAGAACAGCAGCTGATGAGTTTGTTGCGACATCCCACTCCTGATTCGGCTATGGCACCGCTTTTGAGCGCCTGTCTGGCGGAATCGGTGGGGACCTTCATATTGGTCATGTTCGGGATCGGTTCTGTGGCTACCGCGGTTTTCACTGGAGCGCAAGTCGGGTTGTGGCAAGTGGCTGTGGTGTGGGGATTCGGAGTTACGCTGGCGATTTACGTCAGCGGCGCGGTATCCGGTGCCCATCTCAACCCAGCGGTGAGTCTGGCATTCGCAATCTTCAGACGCGATCAATTCCCGGTGAACCGCCTGTTCGCATATTGGGGTGCACAGTTGATCGGGGCCGTCATTGCGGGCGTGGTGGTCTTGATCCTGTTCAACCCGTTCATCGACCGATTTGAAATGGAAAACGGCATCGTTCGTGGCGAATTGGGCAGCCAAAGGTCTGCGATGGCGTTCGGCGAGTATTTTCCTAACCCTGGCATGTTTGATTCGGCTATATTCTCCGTATCTCCGTTGCACGCGTTCGCCGTTGAGGCGTTCGGGACTGCAATCCTCGCTTTCGTCATATTTGCGCTGACTGAACGACGCAACGCTGGTATTCCGACGAACGGAATGGTACCGTTCTTCATCGGATTCACCGTCGCAGCGCTGATCAGTTTGTTCGCGCCGATAACGCAGGCGGGATGGAACCCAGCGCGGGATTTCGGACCGCGCATCGTTTCGTGGCTCGCGGGCTGGGGAGATATCGCTATCCCGGGACCAGAAGGCGGATTCTGGGTCTATATTCTTGGTCCACTCGTCGGCGCGCCGTTAGGTGCATTGCTGTTCAAACTGGTCATCGAACCGGGTTTGCCGGGCGGTAAACCGGAGCCCGTCCAAATCGTGAGGAGCAAATATGAGTAAAGACCAGATAGACGTGCTATTCGTTTGCACTCACAATGCGGGACGAAGCGTCGCCGCAAAAACCATATTCAACGACCGCGCCTCCAAGCTAGGTTTGGAAATACGCGCTCAATCCGCAGGAACCACACCGGTAGCACGAATCAATCCAGCAGTTCAACGTGTATTGGAGTCGTTCAATCTCGACGCGTCGCGAGAAGTTCCGAAGTTGATGACAGACAAAATGTTGCAACGCGGACCAAGGATCGTCACCATGGGCTGCGAAGTGGACGCTGAGACTTGCCCCGCCATCAACTTAGCGGATGTAGATGATTGGGGATTGCCCGACCCATCCAAGATGTCGTCTGACGATGAGATCGTGCCGCTTATACACGACATTGCTCGTAGAGTGAACACGTTGATTCACGAGATGACCAGCGGCCGTTAACTCGGTGGCTGTTGAGGATCGACGATTACCTTGCCCAAGATGTTGCCGCGTGGGACGGGGCCGAACGTCCTGCTGTCAGTTGAACGTTTTCGATTGTCGCCCATCACGACGTATTCGTCCTCTCGTAATGCCCAAGTTCGATCCATCCGAGGTTGACCGCCGTAGATGAACGGGTCCTCGGTTTCGACACCATCGATTTGAAGTCGTCCGTCAATTAGCTGCACGTCCTCACCTGGTAAACCGACGATTCGCTTCGTCTCCCAGAAACGTTCCCGTTCAGGGTGTTCGAATAGGACGATATCCCAGCGTGCAGGTTCGGAATGCTTGAAGGCACGGCGGCTAACGCGCACTTTTTGCCGGTCTCGCAATACCGGGTGCATCGAGTGACCTACAATCAGCACCCATTTGCTAGTCAGACGATCGAGAAATCTGCCCGGAGCTTCGACGATCGCCTGTAATTTCGTTTTGACGCTAGCGAACATCGGATTAGTCTATTCTTGATACCGGTAATCGACATGTTATCGACTATCGCCCTACTGGTCCGCGAGGTGGTCTCGCGGAAACATGAAAGGAACCATGACGATGCTACGAAGTGTCAGAAGAATAGCTGACCGTTTGTCCCCAATCGGCGTTGCCCATGCGCACTGCGACATACCATGCGGGATTTATGACCCTCACGACGCAATTCAGGCAGCCCAGACCGTCATCCGGATGACTGAGCTGATCGAAGAAGCGGGTGACGTGTCGGACGTTTCGACGCGGAATAATCTCATCCGATACGTCGTCGCTAAGGAAGAACACGCCAAAAAGGCCAAGGACGACATCCTCGTCATCTGGACAGACTACTTCAAGCCCGAGCATCTCGAGCAGTACCCGAACCTTCACGAACTGGTCTGGAACGCTTGCAAACTAGGTAGCCAAGCGAAGCAAAACGTCGACATGGAAGCGGCGCAGAGCTTCAAAGCCGCCCTAGAAGAGATCGGCAAAATCTTCTGGGAAACCAAGCAGTAACCCATTCCAATTCGGATCGAAAACTATCCCGTCCGTCAGGTTAAGCGGACGGGATCCTCGGGTTAGCGTCGGTTCTATTGAGTTATCGGCGACTAATCTGAATCGCTGAAGAATCCGATGTCGTCGGAAATGTACTCTTCTCGAATCGGCGACCAAATGTCGAGTGCTACGCAACCCTCGTTAGTCGCGGTCACCTGATGCGGGACGTGGCCGGGGATGACGTAGTGTTCTCCCGCAACCAATTTGGTCTTTTCGTGACCTTCTAGCTCGAACCAGGCTGACCCTTCCAAGACACGTCCGCACTGTTCGTGCATGTGAGAATGCCACGGGACTACAGCATTCGGCTCGATATCGATAATGCCCATCATTATTCGCTCGCCCCAAATCAATTGGGCCTGAACGCCGGGCAGCAGCTCTCGTCGCTCGACGAAAGCGGGATCAAAATAGCCGGCATTACCGTCGGGCACCCGCGTCTTGTCAACTTTGATCGTCATGCTCTCTTCTCCTTCGACGCGCCTCGGGAACTAACCGTGCGACCCGACCTTGCGGTCGATCGCCGCTTCGGCTACTGGGCTGATGATTTGATCGACTTCTATGTTCAGCAACGCCGGCCCGTTGTGCGCGAACGCGCGTTTCATGGCTGGCTCTAGCTCCTCCGCGGTTTGGACGTTTTCGCCGTATGCACCTAGACCCTTCGCCACTAGGTCGTAACGTGTTCCCTGAGCTAGATCGGTCCACACAGGGCGCCCGTAGATTCCCTTCTGTATCTGCCAATCGATACCCCAGATCGAGTTGTTGCCCAGCAATATCTTCACTGGCAGATCATGGCGCACCATCGTATCGAGTTCCATGCCGTTGAAGCCGAACGAACCGTCCCCAACGCAAACGACGCACTGTGTATCCGGCAATGCCGCCTGCGCTCCCATCCCATAAGCGATGCCGACTCCGATCATGCCAAAGCTCGAAACATTATGGAATCTGAATGGCCTTTCTCGGGGCACTGTGGCCCGTAGGAAATGGCAGTAATCACCGCCGTCGAAAGTGATGTGCGCATCTTCGTCCAGATGCTTTTGGAGCGTCTCACTTACATACATCGGGTGCATCGGCGTAGATGGACTAGCATGTTCATAAAGCTCTTCCATCCATGCTTCCCGTTCGTTTCGTAGCACTGAAAGCCACTCGACAGGTTCTTCCCAAGTCAATGCTGATGCTTCGTCGGCAAGTTGAGAAAGCGCAGGACCGACATCGCTTAGAACCCCCACCTCGGCTATGCGTGCTCTCCCGATTTCGGCAGGTGCAGGATCGACGATTATGAACTTAACATTCTTGTTGAACGGTGGGTTGCCGCCGAAACCAAGCGTGTAGTCCAAACGTTTACCCAACATAAGAACCACATCGGCATCACGTACCATCTGAGCTGCACGGTTCAAAGGGAGGTATCCCAAACCGATGCTGTAATGATGAGAGTCGGGGATGAGTGCCCGCCCGGAGTCTTCCGACACGAACGGGATTCGGGTAGTTTCGACTAATCGCAGAACTTCGTCAGGATCCGCAGTCGCCCCAGCTGAGGAACCGGCCATTATCAATGGTCGATTTGCAGAATTGAGCAGCCGAACGGCTCGTCGGACCCGGTCCGGCTCCGCCATTACTCTCGCAGGTGTGCTGTACTCACCCGGCGCGTATCGCTCGAAATCGGAAACGTTCACGGTCGCCGACTGGTAGTCGTGAGGAATAGTCAGATGAACCGGGCCTTGTCGGCCACTCAGTGCCGTTCGGAAAGCCAATGCCACGTATTCTGGGATGCGTTCCGGAGACGGGACTTCCCAAGCGCCTTTCGTGACTGGTTTTGCGATGCCGACTTGATCGATTTCTTGCATCGCCCCACGTCCCAAATTTGGTGAATCGGCGCTACCCGCGATGTTGACCACAGGCGCCTCCGAATGCAACGCGTTCGCCAAAGCTGGCACAGCGTTGGCATGTCCTGGCGTCGTCGATAATGCGACCGAAGCGCGACGGAGTGTGCGCGCATACGAATCGGCGGCATGAACCGCGCCCGATTCGTGACGCGTGTCGATCATGCGGAACGGTTCATCGACCATGCGATCCAACATGTCGAGAATGTGGTCGCCCGCGATACCGAAAAGCGTGTCGACACCCTCGGCCTTGAGCGACATATTCAACAAATCGCTGCCGGTCAACTTTTTGGTCAATTCTTAGCTGTCCTTTCCGCGCGAGCGTCCAGCCTCAACGCCTCCATGAAATCGGTAACGGGCATCTCGTCTAAATCTTCCAAATTTCGGAACTTGGCTCCGACTCCACGAGCGAATTCGGAATCGCCGAATGTGGCTTCAAGATTCGCGTTGAACTTGTCGAATAGTAGCGGAATTGCTTCAGATCGTCGGATTCGGTGCCCGATCGGAAAACGGACCTCCACTTCGTCAGTGCTACTTCCGTCATGGAAATTCACCTTCACAGCATTCGCGATTGAACGCTTTTCCGGATCGAGATACTCGGTTGTGTACTCGGGGCGTTCGGAGATAACCATATTTTCGCGCAAGGCATCAATGCGAGAGTCATTCGACGCATCGTCCTCGTAGTCGTCCGACGTGACATCGCCCTTTAATAGCGCCACTGCTGTCATGTATTGGATGCAGTGGTCGCGATCTGCTGGATTGTTCAGTTCGCCTTTCTTGTCGATGATGCGTATCGCAGGCTCTTGGGTTTTGATCTCGATAGATCGAATCTCATCTAATCGATGTGCTACCAACGGGTGCAGCGCGATACCGGCCTCAACAGCAGTCTGCCCATGGAATTCCGCCGGGTACTTGACTTTGAACAGCACATTTTCCATCACGTACGACTCAAGGGGCCTTCCCAGCGTGACATCCTGCCCTTCGAACCACACATCTTGAAAACCGTAGTTTGGTGCAGTTAGAGCTGAGTAGCAGCCGTCCATACCCCGCAATGCGAACGTGGCCATTGAAACGCCGCGAGATGTCGCATCTCCAGCAGCCCAAGATTTACGGGCGTTGGTATTGGGGGCATGTCGGTAGGTTCGCAAAGTTGCATCGAGCCACGCGTGCGAAACTGCGGATGCCACGATTTCTTCATTGCTGTCCGACATGACCGCTGCCGCAACCGCAGCCGAAGCTACCTTGACGAGCAACACGTGATCTATCCCGACCCGGTTGAATGCGTTGTCAAGGGCCAAAACGCCTTGGATTTCGTAGGCTCGTATCGCCATCTCAAGAACGTCACGCACAAGAAACGTATGGCCGTCGGCTTTTCTACGAGATCTGGAGATGCAGTCTGTCGACGCGAGAATCCCTCCGAAATTGTCGGAGGGATGACCCCATTCCTTGGCAAGCCATGTGTCGTTGAAGTCAAGCCATCGAATTGCCGTCGTGATGTCGAACGCGGCTTGGGGCGCAGATTTGACGTGGCAGGTCCCGGGTATCGGTGTGCCACCGCTGTAGTTGCCCACCGAATCTTCGGTGGTGATGAAATCGCGGCATGCCGGAAAACCAAGCGCTAAGAAGGCACAACCGATGGAATCCATGAGCGCTATTCGCGCGGTGCTAAAAGCCTCTTCGGTGCCGACCTCGCCCTGACGGCAGGCGTATTCAGCAATCTCGGCAATGACGTCGTCGTAGCGGTTCGTCATTGTCTGTCTTGCAACTCGACGTATTTTCGTGCTGGCGGGCCCGTGTAGTCGGCGTTTGGACGGATCAGCCGATTGTCGTCTCGTTGTTCGATCACGTGCGCAACCCAACCCGAAGTGCGGCTGACAGCGAACAACGGAGTAAACATTACAGTTGGTATGCCACACAGGTGATACGCGGTCGCTGAATAGAAATCGAGGTTAGGGTGCAACCCTTTCTCACGCATCATCACTTCCTCGATTCGTTCGGAGATGTCGAAGTACGTCGTATCTTCGTTCTCGATGGCAAGCGTCCGCGCAAGTTCCTTAACGATGTCGGATCTAGGATCTCCGAATTTGTAGACCCGATGCCCAAAGCCCATGATCAACCGCCGCGCTTCAAGCATGTGCTGGATTGATTTCTCCGCTTGTTGCGGGTTGTCGAATGACGCTACCAGCTCCATCGCCGCCTCGTTAGCACCGCCGTGTAAGGGTCCTCGTAGAGCGCCTATGGCTGCGACGACCGCTGAGTAAGTATCCGCGAGTGTGCTGGTCACTACACGCCCGGTGAACGTTGAAGCATTGAACTCGTGTTCAGCGTAGAGGACGAGTATGGTGTCGAGCGTACGGCTAGCGGAGTCGTTCGGCTTCTGATCGGTCAACAATCGTAGGAAATGCGCTGCTAGACCAATCTCATCCGACTGAGTATCGATCCGTTGCTTTCGATGCGCGTATCGATGCCAGTAGCCCAGCATTGACGTCATGGTAGCCATCAAACGGTCCGCCACGTACGGAGCGCTTCTGCCGTCCTCACCTTCGGGTTCGAGCGAACCTATCATGGACGCACCAGTTCGAAGCACATCCATCGGGTGAGTCGACATCGGCAATGCTTCGAGCATTGCGCAGACATCGGAAGGCAGTTCGCGAAGTTTGGCGAGACGGTCGTTGTAGGCGCACAATTCGGTGCGGTTTGGGAGTTTGCCGTAGATTAGCAGATATGCCACCTCCTCGAAGGTGGCATTCCTTGCTAGGTCCTCGATGCTGTAGCCGCGATATGTCAATCCAGCGCCAGCTTTGCCGACGGTTGAGATTCCGGTTTCTCCGACGATTACGCCAGCCAAACCTTTGGCGGTGATGGTCATTTCGTATGTTCCGATCGCCTGCGTTCGGAGAACAGGTCGTTTATCTTCTGCTCGTATTCGTGGTAACCGATGTTCTCGTAAAGTTCTTCACGAGTCTGCATCAAATGCACAACATCGCGCTGTGTCCCTGCATTCTTGATTTCAGAGTACACCGCTTCTGCCACTCGGTTCATTGCACGGAAGGCAGACAGAGGGTACAGCGCCATGGCTACATCGGCCGATCGCAACTCGTCGACAGTGAACTGCGGAGTTCTGCCGAATTCCGTTAGATTTGCAAGAATCGGCACACCTATCCGAGTAGCGAATTCTTGATACTGCCCCAATTCAGTGACCGCCTCAGCGAAAATCGCGTCAGCGCCAACTTCGACGTAGGCAGCACAACGGTCCAAAGTTCCCATCAACCCATCCGTGGCGAGCGCATCAGTGCGGGCCATGATCATGAATTGATTGTCGATCCGCGCATCAACCGCGGCCTTGATCCGGTCGCACATCTCTTCAATCTCGACGACCGTTTTGCCAGGCAGGTGCCCGCATCGCTTCTCTTGAACCTGATCCTCAATGTGGATCGCCGCAACTCCAGCGCGTTCCATCTCTCGAACAGTTCGGGCAATCGAAAGCGCCGCACCCCATCCCGTGTCACAATCCACCAACAATGGCAATTCGCTTACGGACTTGATGCGCTCAACATCGGCGAGAACGTCGGTCATACCAGTCATGCCCAGATCCGGCAGTCCATAGGAGGCGGTCGCAACGCCGCTACCTGACAGATAGATGGCGTTGAATCCTGCTTTTTCGGCTTGGATTGCGGCGTATGCGTTGATCACGCCTGCGACCTGTAACGGTCGCTCAGTCGCAATCGCGTCGTACATGTTTGTGGGCATTGATGCGTGAATTCGGTTGGTGTGCTTGCCGTTAGTTTAGTTTCGGAACGCGCTCAAAAGAACCGCGGGTGCGACGATCAACACTACGATGCCCACGACTAGCCGGAGGCCGGCGGCGTCAAATCGGTTCGCCAATCTTGTGCCAGCATACATACCCAAAACTCCGGGAACGCCGACGATGGCGATCAAGTGCCAGTCAACGCCTCCTTTCAAAAGATGTCCAACGAATCCCGAGATTCCGACTAGCACCGTGATAGCCAAATTCGTTCCGGCAGCTTTGTGCGGGTCCATCTTCATAGCAAGTAACGCGGGCATCCGCAACACTCCCAAAACCAATCCCACAGCGCCTCCGATTAGTCCGATCACAAACCCGGCGACACCTTCCCTGCTAGCTTGTTTCATGTCGAGTTCAAGCTGTCCGTTACCACCGCCTGTCATCGCGCGGCGAGTGCGCGCGCTGGGGTAGCGGCGGCGTATACGCATGATCCTGAGCGACCAGAAGATCAGGAAAAGAGCCGACCAACCCATCAGCAGGGCCACGACTGCGAGAAGTATCCAGATCGGTACTACGTCGGCGAAGTAGCCACCAACGAATGCGCCGATGATTGCCGGACCGCCCATGGCGAACACGACAGTTGGTACCACGCGCTTTTCGAAAAACGCTTCCAGCGTGCCAATTGTTGAACCCATCACGCTGATCATGAGATTGGTGCCAGCGGCGATTAAGGGGTCTACCCCGAAAAGGGTCAGCATCGGCAGTCTTATGACACCCAACGCGATCCCGACGACACCACCGGACAGCCCTACAGCGAGCGAGATCGCACTCATCAGGACAAGCTGCCAGACCGCGAGGTCTGTGTTGGTTCCGAGAATTAAATCCATCATGGTTCCCGGAGATAGGAAGTTTTAGTTTTGGTTAAATTCGATGCACTGGCGCGCCGACAATTGCAGTCTGCGACTTCGCCAGAGTATCCTGAGGCGATTTCGAGAACCGAATTCGTCGTCGAGCGGCTTTTTGGAGTGACCGTCATGTTCCAAAAAACAACCCTGAGTGACTAACCAGATACCTCGAGCAAGCCAACCCGATCCAACAGAGCGTCGATTTCCTTCAGGTGCTCATCGTCAGGCCTGAGCGACGGGCCACGTGCATAGATGCCTTCTTTGCTAAAGATGCCTCGACGCCACATGATGTGCTTGTAGATCCAGTTGGCTAGGCCTTGTCCCTGCGCCAACGAGCGGATAATCGACGCGTATTGATCGAAAGCGTCAAGGGCTCCTGCCTCGTCTCCAGCTTCCCACAAATCCCAGACCTCCACGAACTTGTCAGGCAAGGTTGATCCCGGCATCGTGCCGACGGAACCTCGTCGCAGTTCTTCGAGCAGGAATGCTCCACCCATGCCGCCAAACAGAATCAGATCAGCATCATCGCCGACCAGACTTTGCGCCTCTGACATCCTAGGGATCGTCGGCGGTGTCTCGACCTTGATGTAGCAAAGGTTTTCGTGGCGCTTTGCACATGCTACCGCCATTCCTGGCGGGACTGGTGCGGTGCTTTGGTCTTGCAAGAAGATCGGTATGCCGACAGATTCGGCAATCCGAACAAAGTATTCGATGTGTTCCGATGCAACTGTGGGAATATAAGTAGTCGGCCTGATCATCAACGCATCAGCGCCCAATTCTTCTGCTCGTTGGGAATACGCGATTGTCGCGTCCGTGCCTTCCATACCAGTGTTCATCACGACCTTTACACGGCCCCTAGCCGTGTCAACGACGGATCTCAAGACTGCGTCGCGTTCGCTCTCGGTGAGTTTGAAAACCTCGCTCGCCATAGCTATTCCGACGCCGTGGACGCCTTGGTTAATGATCCATTCGACTTGATTTTCTAGGTCGTCGAACACGATGTTGCCACGTTTATCGAACGGCGTAGACAGTATCGGGTATACGCCCCGCATAGTGAGGTCAGGCATTGGAGATACTCCAGGAATCGGCGGAACTATCCGCACATGGGATTATCCGCACATGGGATTACAGAGATTGATGTTACACACAACGGCAATGTGAAGCATCCTAGGATCAACCGATCAAGGATGGCACAACCGCAATCAGGACGCCCGCGACAGTCGCAGTTCCGATCACACCAGCAACGTTCGGCCCCATGGCGTGCATAAGAAGGAAGTTCTCAGGATTCTCCTCTTGACCCATGTCTTGGACGACCCGCGCCGCCATTGGCACTGCGGAGACACCCGCGGCGCCGATCATCGGATTTACTTTGCTCTTAGAAACCAAATTCATCAGTTTCGCCAACAGAATGCCCGTGATTGTGGCAGTTGCGAATGCGAATAAACCAAGCACGAAGATGCCCAACGTTTCGGGTTGCAGGAAGATCGATCCGGGCATTGTGGCACCGACCGACAAACCTAAAATCACGATCGTGGCGTTCATCAATGCATTCTCGGACACGTCAGCGAGTCGTGGAACCACGCCAGAAACTTTGATCAGGTTGCCCAGCATGAGCATCCCGATGAGCGGAGACGCCGACGGCACTAATACGCTCACCACGATAGTCGTGATGATGGGAAACAGAATGAGCGATCTTCGCGAAACCGGTTCGCTTGAATATTCCATGCGGATTTGGCGTTCGCTCTTGGTCGTCAGCAGCTTTATCAACGGCGGTTGAATTATTGGCACTAATGCCATGTAGGAGTATGCCGCTACCGCGGTTGCGCCGACAATGTCGCGCACTTCGACATGCGGCAGCGACTCTCCTAACTCCCGCATCCGCGTTGCGATGAATATTGTCGTCGGGCCGTCCGCACCTCCGATGATCCCGATCGAAGCAGCTTCGAGTAGTCCGAAATCGAACCAACCAAGTGCGCCTAGGATTAGCGCGCCAACCAGAGCGAAAAACACTCCCGCCTGTGCTCCAGCACCCAGCAATAAAGTCTTGGGATTGGAAAGCATCGGCGAAAAATCGGTCGCAGTACCTACTCCCAAGAAGATCAGCAACGGGAAGATGTCCGATTCCAATCCCACTGTCTGAAATGTTCGGAGAATACCTGTAGGCTCTCCCCCACCGCCCTCGCGGATGAATTCTCCAAGCGGAAGATTGGCGAATAGTATCCCCATCGAAATGGGAACGAGAAGCAGCGGTTCTTTGCGTTTCGCGATACCGACGTAGAGCAAAGCAGCGGCAATCACCCACATCGCTACGATGCGCGGATCGTCGCCGATGGCCTCAAAGCCGGCGAATATCTGATCAAGCACTCCTTCGCCGGACATCGTTTATTCGAGCTCCACCAACGATTGGCCGTGCTGCACCGACTCGTCGGCCGCGATATGGACCTGCGATACAACCCCATCTCGCGGTGCTGCAATCGTATTTTCCATCTTCATCGACTCGAGCACGACTATCGATTGACCTCGTTGGACGCTGTCACCGACCGATACATTGACCCTGATGATTCGTCCGGGCATCGGTGCGCGAACTACGTCTTGGCTGTCGGCAGCCGCTACCGCAGAAGGTCGAGCCCGCTCTGCGGGTCGTCTTGGTGTTGGACGCGTTACCGAGCGCTGCGGTCGTTGAACGGTCGGTTGTGATTGAGGAGCGTCGGGTAGTTCAACCTCAAATTCGACGCCATCGACGACTACTGTCACAGGTGACGCGGAGACATCGCCAACTTCGACTTCGTATGTGACGCCATCAACGGTGATTCGATACCTACCGGTCATCGCCATCCTCTACTACCCTGTTTAGCGCGCTGTCTGGCACGACCTTCGGTCAGCCACGCATCGTACGTTGAGTTCGTCGCGTTACCCTCAATTCGCGTTTGGCCGCTGACATCGGTCTCTTGAGCCCCCCTCGACAACGCGATCGCGACAGCAATTGCTGCGGCCCGAGCAGGTCCGCTTGAAGACTCGTCGACCACAATTTGCTCGGAAGCGGGTTGATCTGAAGTTTCGTTCTCTGATGCTTCTTTGGCGGTTGCTTCTCTCTTTCGCAGATACGCGTCTGTAAACGCCATCAAGCGGACTGAGACCGCCAAAATGATGAGCACGACCGAGGTCATGCCCATGCCAATGCCACTGACCTGCAGGCCGTCGTATATCGGTCCAAAATCCAACTTCGTTCTCGAGTAGACGTTTAGTGGTTTGATTCCTCTAGCATCTCGACGGTGGCTACGATCTCAGTTTTGTCGCCGAAATCTACGTAGACGATCTCGTCGCCGTTGCTCACATTCGTGGGACGTGCTAAATGAACATTGTAGGTTTCACCGGCTATCTCGAAGCGCGTTGAGTACGTGTTTGAAGGCTGTTGGAGTGGAGCGTCAAGGATGATGTTGTTAAATTCACGCGCCAATTCCTGCGCCTGTTCGACTTCGATCAGCTCAAATGCAATGTCCGATCCCGGAGCCTTTTGTACGACGCTGGGAAGGTCCGCGGAAATTACCGAAGCGATCTTGGCGTATCCACCGGTCGGTTGTCTATCGGCTAGGAGGATGATTGGCTTGCCATCGGCGGGTACTTGCACAGCACCCATATACGCCGGATCCGAAACGATGTCGTGTTTACCGCCAATAGCCGGGATTTCGGCACCATCCAGCCTTGCACCCTGACGGTCAGTCAAATTGCTAATCGTGAAGTTAGATGCCAAGAAACTCGATTTCGCATCATCATCGAACGCATCGAATTGAGGTCCGGCAGTAACACGAATTCGTTGGCCGGTTTCTCGACACGCTGGCACCATCACGTCTGGACAGGTCGTGCCCGCAGAGGGTCTCGCATCCCCGTCCGTTTCATCACCAATAGGCAGAATGTCGCCGGAGGACAATGCACGCCCATCCAGACCGCCTATCCCTGACGCGACATGAGTCGAACGCGATCCCAAGACTGAGGGAATATCTAACCCGCCGGCAACGGCCACGTAGGCGTACAACCCTGCACTCGGCACCGAGATATTCAATACCGAGTTTGCAGGCGCAATCAGCGTTTCCCAAATAGGTAGGGGATGTCCCTCAATGTCGACAGCGACCTCAGCTCCAGTGATAGCTATCTTGGTATCTGCGTCAAAGACAAGTGACATATTTCCAAAAAGCGACTCGAGCACAGCCGATGATGCTGGATTGCCTACGAGCCGATTTGCCAAAACCGCAGCCTGTAGATCGAGGCCCCCACTGACGGAGACACCGAACCGTTGACTGCCGCGACGGCCCAGATCCTGAATAGTCAAACGACTACCCGCCGTTAGAACCTCTACGTTTGATTTCGAGTTCAGCATGTCGCTTACTCGGACCGGGCCCTATCTTCGTAATCTTGGTGCGATATCGGCACGAAGTTGACTTGAGTACCCGGCAACATCGCAGCTGGCGGATCGGCATCCACGTCGAAAAGCGCGATCGGTGTGCGCCCGATTAATTGCCATCCCCCGGGGCTCTCGTTCGGATAAACCCCGGTTTGCGATTCTGCGATGCCCACGGAGCCGGCCGGTACGCGCGTACGCGGCGTCGAGAGGCGCGGGCAAGCAATTCGCTCGTCCATGCCGCCTAAATACGGAAATCCAGGAGCGAAACCCAGCATGAAAACGTGATAGTCGGTTCCCGAGTGGATCGCGATCACCTCTTCGACGTCTAGACCGGCATGTTCAGCGACTGTCTCTAAGTCGGGCCCCAACTCACCGCCGTAAGCTACGGGAATCTGATGCAGTTCCGACGCTTGGTGGGAGATCGTTGCTTCCATCACAGTCGTTCTTTCAACCAAGAGAGACACTTGGTCTCGGACATCTGTGTAATTCAGTGTTCTGGCGTCATACTCAACCAGTAAGGATCTGTACGAGGGAATGGTCTCTATGACCGCATCGACGAAGTTAGAGTTCTCGATTTCGGTTTGCAGAGCGTACACCTGCGCGTTGATCGAGTAATCGATCGAGTCGCCGAACTCGATCAGTATTGACGAATCGTTGGCCGGAAGGATGCGAGGGTATTCAGACAAAGTCAATTCTGTCGAAATCTAATCTGCGACTCGTCGTTATCCGAGGATTGATGACAGCGGTTTGACTTGGATACCGCTTGATTCGAACGTTGACTTGACCGATGCCGCCATCTCAACAGCACCCGGGGTATCTCCATGCAGGCAGATAGTATCTGCCGCAAAGTCGATGTCGCTGCCATCCGACGCTGTCACTTTGCCTTCGGATGCAAGGCGAAGCGAACGAGATGTAACCTCATTGACATCGTGTATGACGGACCCGGGTTGAGAACGAGGCACAAGCGTGCCTTCAGGCGTAACCGCTCGGTCGGCGTAACACTCGCGTGCTACAAGCACATTTTCGTTGCGCGCCACGTCTTCCCATGCGGAGTTTGCAAGAACCACGTGTATCAACTCGTCGTCAATCTTGCGGATCGCTTTTACAATCGCTGCGGCGATGTCCTTGTCACCCACCGCGCGGTTGTAGAGTGCACCGTGCGGTTTGACGTGTGCGAGTTTCTTGCCTTTGGTGAAGGCGGTGAGGGCACCAACTTGATAGGTGATGGCGTGAGCGACCTCGTCGGGGGTCAATGCCATATCGCGTCGTCCGAAACCTGCAAGGTCAGGGTATGCCGGGTGTGCGCCGATGCTAACGCCGTGTTCCTCAGCTAGGGCGACCGTTTGTGCCATCCAATCGGGATCTCCGGCGTGGAATCCGCAAGCAATGTTTGCAGAGGTGATATGTTTGACGATTTCTTCGTCCATACCCATCTTGTAGGAGGCGTAAGACTCTCCGATGTCGGCGTTTAGATCAATCGCCACCGTTGCGCTCATGGCATGTGCTCCCGATGCATGTTGCGTTTCATTTCGAATCGCCCAGAGATTTCAGACGACAGATTTCAAACGACGATTTTCAGCGATTCAATCGCGATTAGTATCGTAACACCGATGGACACTCAGCTTTCCGATGGCACCGCATCGCTCTCGCGGCTCCCAGAATCCCACATGGAGTCGATCCGTATTTTGGAATCGGCTTACCTTCACCACCGCGACCCGATCAAGCAGTCTGGATTCAGCGGAGGGCCTGATCGATGGCGCATCGAGCGATCCCCATTACTTGATGCAATAAATGGAGACGGGGAGTTTTTGGATCTCGGTTGCGCAAATGGACACTTGCTTAAATCAGTTGTCGATTGGGCCTACGAGAGCGGAACCGAATTGACGCCGTACGGCGTGGATCTAAATCCGCGCCTGATACATGAGGCGATGAGGCGATTTCGCGACCAAGCGGATCACTTTTGGGTAGCTAATGCGTGGGGATGGTTGCCGCCACGAAGATTCCGGTGGGTTTACGCCATTTGGGATCTCGCGCCGATCGAATACTTGCCGCAGCTGGCTCTTCATCTGCTCGAACATGCTGTTGCAGACAACGGAGCACTGATTTTCGGCGCATACGGTAGCAAATCGGAAGATCGTCCGAGCGTCGCCATTGCGGATGTCCTGCGAGAGGGCAGTCTGCCAGTTTCAGGCATATCTCAAGGCGGAAAATTACCGAGCGGTGGGCCAGTCACACGCTTCGCTTGGATCAATAGATCCCATTGGCTGGCGGCATAGTCGATTCGACCTTGAATTGCCGTTCCTCGGTTCAATTCCAAACCAGAGTCGCTCGCTACACCTCGCACCACTCCAGCCGTCTCGATTTGATGGCTGTTTTTCGATTCACAACGCACATTTATTGCGAATCATGGCATAATCTGATATGAACGGTATGTAATTTTCCTGAATCGATACTATAAGGAGGTATCAGATGTCGGATGTCGTAATGCTAATCACAGCTTTCTCCGGCCTACTCGTCGCGATTGGCACACTCGTGGTCTCGATTGGCGTCTACATGCTGGTGTCCAAGATAGGTGATGCAATTGGAGGCGACAGCAGTTAGCGGTTTTCTTCGCCCTACAACCGATGTTGGTTCCCGAATTTAGTGGTCCATCGCAGAAAGATCGTCATCGTCCATGATCCGTCGCCCCGAAATGGGCGAACAACTGAAATCGACTAGCTTTCTCTGCCTCATGCTGACGAAACTTCGCAGGTCTTCACCGAGAACGACGTGGTCTACTAGTTCGACGTCTAGAAATTGCCCAGCCCTGACCAATCGCTCAGTAAATGAAATGTCGGCTCCGCTTGGGTCGCCTTTTCCTGATGGGTGGTTGTGAACTAGCGCATAACGGGGAAGGTTTCGTTCGACCACACGGCTCAGAATCTCGCCCGTCTTGGCCACCAGCTGGTCGCAGCAACCGATGTAGACGCGAGCCTTGCCACGATAACGATTCCGAACGTCTAGCAGCACGACCCACATCTCCTCTTGAGCGTTGTCGCGCAGCCGTGTAGTGAACTGTCTGGCGACGGCCCACGCGATCGCCTCGCCGTTCGGCAAGTGGCCCCCATAAGCGTTCCCCGGCGCTTCGATCTCTTCTTGGGCTGCTCTTCTGCCTAATTCGAACGCCGCGGTCAGCACGTCAGCTTTTACATCGCCAATACCTCCAACGTTCTGCATATTGAATGAACTCACACGGCTTAGACCGCGCAATCCATCAAACTCAGTCAGCAGATTGTCCGCGACGTTTTTCACGTTGATGCCTTTGATCCCGGACCCGAGGATGATCGCCAATAGCTCGGTGTTCGTGATTCCGGCCGGACCGAGTTCATGCATCCGTTCCCGCGGTCGCTCACGTTCAGGAACGTCCTTCAATCGGAATTTGTTGAATTGAGAGGCCTTATCGTCCTTGGAGACAGAGGCCGATACAGGACTGAGTTCGTCGACAATTCCAGTTGAAGCGCTTCGCGATGTTGCGTTCGAGACTTCGGCATTGATATCAGGCGCAAACATCGGATCAAGCGTCAACGCGCTGCAATCTGGCGCAGTCGACGGAGTCTCGATGAAGGACACCAGTTTCTCTGGGTCGACGAAAGTCGAACGCTGGCTGGATTTTGCTATCTGTTGATGGAAGTTCGAGATCTCTGCATTCATGATGCAGAGATTTTCGGGGACTCAATTCGACTCATTCGAGTCGGTATGTCACAGTTCTCGAGTTTTTCAGAACGGCAGTCTTACTAAGTTGCCCGTCTTGACTGATTCCGTCACAGCGTCGGTGAACTGCATGTACTTCAGCCCGTCGGTGAAATTCGTGTGAGTAACCGGCTCGATTCCTCTGATCGCGTTGATGAACTCCTCTTCGACGCGCCATGCTCCGCGATTTTCCGGCGGTATCTCGATCTGGCTCAATCCGCCATCGCCGCGGCGTGCCCCGCTCAATTTGAAGACCGCGCCTGTCGGCTCGTCAGGATCCGCGTTCTCAACGCGTAGAACTCCATCGGTGCCATGTACCCACAGATCGAGTTCACGAGAGAAAGCGGACACTGCCGTGGTGGTGTAGTTCATTGTTCCGCCACACTCCATAGACATCAGAATGTCGATGTGGTCGGGAATGGTTGTTGAACGACGGCGACCGTCTTCATCCAAGCGGTGACTCACAACGCTCTGCCCCAAGGCCTGCACCGTTTTGGCAGGGCCGAACCAACGCATCATAGCCTCATACCAGATACCCATTGTCATGATGTTGTTCCCTGATAGATCGCGGTTGTGCCGCCAATGCAAAGGCAGATCAGGGTTTGGGAAATCGCTACCAGTTCCCACATGGAGCTTTACATTGACCAGATCGCCGATATAGCCCTCAGAGATCAACCTGATCACCGTCTGATCGATTTCGAGTGTGTGAGGCGCTGGAACTATCTGGGCCACCAGATGAGGAGCGCGTTTTGACGCGTCCAACATCTGTAGAGCCTCGTCAGAATTCATAGCCATACGGGCTTCGCAAAGGACGTGCTTATCAGCTTCGAGCGTTTCGATGACTAAAGGTGAGTGCATATACGGCCAAGTACCGATACATACAGCGTCGATTTCATCGTCTTCGAGCAGTTCGTCCCAATCTTCGTAGACCTCTGGGATTTCAAACTCGCCGGCGACTCGCTCAGAAGATTCTCTTGATCGGTTAACCAGACCTTTTATCTCGACACCCGGTTGAGCTCGGAGCCCTGGAATATGTCTGAGTTGGGTGTTGCCGCCAGCACCGATGAGGCCCATTACGATGTTGTCACTGTCTGTCGTCACGGTTTCGCTCCTGAAGTGTCGAGTAGTCGTGTGAATTGTCGGATACGCTTAAACAAGGTTAGCCCAGCAATGCAAATTGCGATACCGAAACCATCACTCGGTGTGTATGCATGAGCTAAGCGTCATGGAAAATACGAACATTACGGCAACGAATGTCGATCTAGTCGGCGACGGGGTCGCCATCACTTGGTCAGACGGTTCAACTTGTGTTTTCCCGTACCGCTATCTCCGTTTGCAATGTGCGTGCGCGGGTTGCGTCGAAGAGATGAGCGGTCGCCAACTGTTAAACGTCGCGATGGTACCGGAAGACATCATCGCGGTCGACTACTTGGAAGTCGGCAGGTACGCCCTGCAGTTCTTATGGACCGATGGCCATTCGACGGGCATCTACCCGTTTCGAATGTTGCAACGATTGGCGAACGAAGACGACGCCGTGAAGTGTGACTGAACCCGTCTAATCAGCGGGTTACTCTCCGTCCAACATCGCTCGAACGGTGCTCACCACATCATCTGGTTGGGGCATGAAAGCGGTTTCCAATCCCTTGTTGTAAGGCACTGGCGTGTGAGGCCCGGTAACGCGTTTGACAGGTGCATCAAGGTAATCGAACGCCTTGTCGGCGATGATCGCAGCAAACTCCGACGCCATGCTGGCGCGCGGGGTGTCTTCGTCAACAATCACGACGCGATTGGTTTTCATTACCGATTCGACGATGATCTCCTCGTCGAATGGCGACAAGCTCAGCATGTCGACAACCTCCGCCTCGATGCCCTCTTCGGCCAACATATCGGCTGCTTGTTTACAGACTACTGAGGTGTATGACATGCCGATCAACGTGACATCGTCGCCATGCTTAAGGTAACGTCCCTTGCCTAGAGGGAATGCGAACGACTCATCAGGAGCGAAACCCTCCATGTTGATGAGTTTCTTGTCGTTGACAAGGAAAACAGGATCATCGTCGCGAATCGCCGAAGCGAGCAGACCGCGCACCGTGTACGGATCTGAAGGTACCACTACCTTTAACCCCGGGATGTGTGCCAGCATGGAGTAAAAACTCTCGGAGTGCTGAGCCGCGTGACCGGTTCCTCCGCCGGAACGGGCGAAAAGCGTCAACGGAACTTTGGTCTGCCCCCCGAACATATAACGAGATTTGGCGGCGTTGGAGAGTAGTTGATCGTAAGCCACGGTCACAAAGTCGAAGTACATCAGATCGACCACGGGCCGCAATCCGGTAAGTGCCGCCCCGACAGCAGCGCCGACAAACCCGGCTTCGGAGATTGGAGCGTCTCTGATGCGGTCAGGACCGAAATCTTGGACTAACCCTTTGGTGGCTGCGAACGGGCCGCCCCAAGCATCGAGAGGCTCATTGGTGTCTCGATCAAAGCCGCCAGATATGTCCTCTCCCATGATGAACACGTCGGCATCGCGGTCCAATTCGTCTCTTAGCGTCCGGTTAAATGTGTCGCGGTAACGCTCAACGGTTCCGGAGACATCGTAGCCGGGGCCGGGCACGAGAACTCCAGGATCGCTCAGCACAGACCTTGTCTGTGTTGCATCGGCTGTCGTCATAGCTTTGTGGTTGCCTTTCTGATTACAGAATTCGTTCTGGATGTTGACGCTCAGCGCAACCCGGCCAGTGGGTTGGAGTAGTCGACGTAGACGTCAGAGTAAAGCTCGTCAATTGGAGGCATAGGGCTGTTTAATGCGAAATCGACCGCATCTTGCATCTCCTGCTCGATCTCATCTCGGATCCCTTGCAGTTCCTCCTCCGTCATCGCGCCTTGTTGCGTCACCAATCCCTCGTAGTGTTTGAGGCAGTCGCGTTCCAGGTACTCTTCCTCCTCGTCGGGCTTGCGGTATTTCTTGGGATCATCCGCGTGGAAGTGTCCGTGGTATCGATAGGTTTTGAGTTCGAGCAATGTCGGGCCTTCGCCAGCGCGCGCTCGGGCGACCGCTTCTCCGGCAGCTTCGTAAACGGCGAAGACGTTCATGCCGTCAACCTGGACGCCCGGAATGCCGTAAGAATCGGCTCTGGCGGCGATGTCTTCGGTTGAAACCGCGTACCATGCCGGTGTGGCTTCGGCGTATTGGTTGTTCTCGCAAGCGAATATCACTGGGAGGTCCCAGATCGCGGCCAAGTTCATCGATTCGTGGACGACTCCTTGGCTCGTGGCACCGTCTCCGAAGAATGCAACCCCCACGGACTCGTCTTCCATGCCGCGATATTTGGAAGTCAATGCTGCACCGACAGCTAGGGGCACCGAAGCACCAACAATCGCGTTCGCACCGAGCATGCCTTTGGAAAAGTCGGCGATGTGCATGCTGCCGCCTTTACCTTTGCATTGACCGGTGTATCGCCCCATGATCTCCGCCATCATCGCCTTCGTGTCAAGGCCTTTGGCGATGCAGTGGCCGTGACCTCGGTGCGTTGATCCGATCCAGTCTTTCTCGGTCAAATGGGCGCAGATGCCTGTAGGCACCGCTTCTTGACCATCGGAAGGGTGCGTTACGCCCATCGCGTTTCCGCGGAACGTCTGCTCGAGCATCGTCTCTTCGAATCGTCGAATCCGATACATCGTTTCGTAGAGCCAGTGCAGTTTTTCTTTGGTTATTCGCATCACGCAGTTTCCCTGCCGTTGGCGAAGCATCGAGACAACAGCCAACAGTTTCCCACTTGTTAGGGTTCGTTGAGATTGATATTACAAGCCGAAACGCCTTTGAATGAAGTTTCGAACATCGGCATCGATCGCGACGCTAAAAATCGCCTTGGTAGGTGCGACTACAATCGATGTTCGGCAGCCGCCAAAGTATTTCCGATGGCTCAGGTTTGGATTGACATAGAGGACAACGACAACTGCGGGTATTTCCCAATGCAGACCTTCGAAGTCCGCGGGCAAGAGCGAGTAGCTTCTAGCATCCTGCTAGACGATGTGACGTACGTGGAAGGTCAGTGTGAGGCTGTTGGATGGTCTGAAGAAGGGCGTTGCGAGGTCCGTGTCGTTCCTGTTGGCGACTCAGGTGCAGGCGAGTCGATATTGGTTCACGGTGGCAATCATGGAATCAGGCTACGTTCCTATGGTGCGTTAACCGATTGGTCGCTCGAATCTGAAGACGAATTCGGCGAACCGTACATGCTGCTACCGACGGGGACCTCGATCGAGTTCATCGAGTCGGCGTAGACTTGCTAAAATGCCTTATTTGGCGTGTGTTGCGCGCGTTGACACTGAAGCGTAGTGGCAAATAAGATAGATGATTGCGCGCAGCGAGAACTTGCGCCACTGGAAAGATCCTTTAGGCACAACTGAAAGATGATTCCGGCAGTTCGAGACCGTCTGCCCATTATTTGACCAAGAGAACGGCGAATGGACCCACAACCGCTTTCATCGTCCGAATGGGCGCAGATAGGCACCGCGCTCAAATTTCTCTGGGCTGCGTTGGGTTGCGCAATAGTTGCAGGTTTCAGCCTCCTCACCGCCCACGCCATCATCGTCACACTGGTCGACACGAATACGATCTCATCTCGATGGTCCAGCCTCCGCCCCGTCTTCTATGCTATCGGCCTTGTCGCAGTTGTCGGTGTCATCACTTGCTTCGTACTTGCGGCGCTCAACATGGACTGGCTTGAAGTCAGATATCCCAGGTATTGGCAGTGAAACCGACTACCATTACAGCGGATATTCGGCCGGAAACCTTGCTTAAATCGGCTTACTCAGCAACCCAGGAGTTGATAAATCTTGGCAGCGTTGCTTGAGTTTCTGCGCGAGAAACACCGAACCACGCCTCTGTGGCTAAAGGTGTTGATCCCGATCCTCGGACTCGGAACTCTCGGCGTAGTAGCCGTAACGGGCGCGGTATTAGCTTTTGTCATAACCGCTTGGCTAGGTCAACCGATACCGGTGCTGGGATTTGATCAGTCCATCGAGCAACCGATTCCTTTTTCGCACACGATTCATGCGGGAACAGGTGTTTATGAGAACTCCTTAGGGGATCAGGTACAAGGACTGGGAATGGATTGCACGTTCTGTCATCGGACGGTGACGACTCAGGCTAACGCTGGTATTCCACCAGTGCAGTTCTGCGCGTATTGTCACCAAGTGATCGGGAAAGACGAGAGTGAACCGCTGACACAGATTCGAATGGCGGCTGGGGTCATAGGTGACGATCCGCACCCGATCAACTGGAAGCGGGTTCACCGGATGCCGGATCACGTGAGATTCGTCCACGAACCCCATATTCGTTATTTGACTGCAAACCCGGAAGCAATTACGAACAGCACGAGCGGAGTGAAAACTGGGGCGGCAGGGGTTTGCTCGACTTGCCATGGCGATGTCGCATCTATGACAAAAACCGTGACGCAGGTCGAGCCTTTGAAGATGGGACAATGTGTGAATTGCCACCGCGACAACAATGCGCCGACCGATTGCGCCTCATGTCATCACTGATCGGGGCAACTCATAATTTAGAGACGAACACGAGCCAAACCACTATATGAAACTAAGTCGAAGAGAGTTCCTAGCGCTAGGCGCAAAGGCGACTGCAGGCACGATGATTTTCGCCGCCTGCGGCCTGCCGGAACGTGAACTCATTGTGCAGAGTCCCGTCGACATGCCCGAGGATCTCGTGCGTGGCGAAGACGCTTGGTACGCGACGACTTGGCCAGATATGCCCGGCGGCGACGGTCTAATCGTTCGTGTCATGCAGGGTCGGGCGAAGAAGATCGCCGGCAATCCCGACCATCCTGTCAACCTGGGCAAGCAGAGTGCTCGACACGACGCAGCGATTCAGCTGACCTACCACCCTGACCGGATCAGTGAACCCATGTTCCGACAGAGCAAGGGAGGGTTGTATGACCCAATATCGTGGCAACGCGCTGAGCAGCTGATGCAACGCGCTGTTGAGGCGGGCAAGGAGAATATGTCGGTTGTCACCAATCCGCTTGGCGGGCATTTGGAATGGGTGGCCATTAACTTCGCGGCTTTGAACGGTGGCCGTCACATCAAGTTCGATCCGACCGAACAGGGCGTGATGCAGGACGCGATCAGGTTCGTATACGAACAAGAGGATCCACCGCACTACGACATCGCCAACGCAAACACGATCCTTTCAATCGGGGCCGATTGGCTCAGCACTTGGCAGTCGTCAGTCGGATACTCGGTCAGATACGGCGAGTTCCGTTCCAAGCACGATCGCGGTTACCTAATCCACGCCGAACCTCGAATGTCGATGACTGCGGCGAATGCCGACCTCTGGCTTCCGGTAATCCCCGGATATGAAGGCCATTTGGCCATGAGCATGGCGCAGGTCATCGTCGATGAACGTCTTGCTGGATCCGGCGAAATCGCTCGATTCTTCAATCAGATCCCGACATCTTCGTTGGTTGGATTCCGACCCGAGGACGTTGAGGAACGCGTTGGCGTGTCCGCCTACAAGATTCGGAAGGCGGCACGGCATTTCGCGGAGCATCGCCCCAGCCTCGCTTTCGCGGGCGGTAGCGCGGGAGCACATACTAACGGGCAATTCAACATCGCTGCGACACACGCGCTCAACACTCTCGTTGGAGCGGTCGGATCCGATGGCGGAGTGAAATACAACCCGTTGCCAGTTTTGGAAGGCGTCACCGGAAGGTGTAGTGGCGATTCATTCAGCGATTGGGAGGTTGAGCTTGCTCAGTGGCGTAGTGGCGACGTTCAAACCGTCATCATCCGTGGCGCCGACATCGTCCACGGGATGCCTAACTCGGTCGACGTGATCGGAGCTATGGACGGCGTGCCGACGGTAATCGGATTCGGCAGTGTTATGAACGATACGCTTGCCAACTGTGACCTGATCCTTCCTGAGAAGACGTTCCTCGAAACATGGGGAACCACTATTCCCGACCCGGCACCCGGATACGAAGTCGTAACGATTCAGCAGCCCGTCATCGGACAGACAGAACTTTTCAGTGGCGGCGGATTGATCTCTGACGCCCGCGGTTTCGGTGACGAACTTTTGCGAATCGCCAGCGGCGATCTCGGCGCTGACGACATGGAAGAGTTAGTCAACATCTCGATCGATCAGCTTTACGAACTGGATCGTGGTTCTGTGTCTGCGCCTGACAAGCGACTTTTCAAGCAAGGCGTCCTTCAACGTGGTGGTTGGTGGGACACCGAATCAACAGCCGATACCCCGTCGGACCACGCGCCGCCGAACGTGTTCGACCTCGAAAGCGCAGTCCACTACTCAGACACAAGCGGTTTGGGCGACGGAGACGATTTCCACTTGGTGCCGTTCCTTTCGAACAGCCTCTACGAGGGAAGACTTTCTGCGACCCCGTTTGCGATGCAGAACCCGGACCCGATGAGCAGTGCAGCTTGGACGACTTGGGCTGAAATGAACGCCCAAGAGGCTGAGCACCTCGGTATTCGCGAAGGCGATGTGCTCTTCATCAAATCTGAATACGGCGAGATCGAAGCACTCGCCTACCCGACTCCCGGCGGCCGCCCCGGAGTTATTGCCGTCCCGATCGGCCTTGGCCACGAAAACGGTGGCCGATATGACGAAGGACTTGGTGCGAACGTCTTGAAGATTCTCGCTCCCCAAGTTGAGCCTGCTAGCGGCTCACTGGCTTGGGCAGCGACTCGCGTCCGGGTGGCCCGATCTGGTCGTAAACGCGAGTTAGCTAAGTTTGAGGGTGAAGTAACAGCGTTCCCGGTTGAACCTGGTGTGCCAGTCCTTGTGGTCGCTCCGGGCGAAAGCGCACACGATGCTGAGATCGCCAACCATCACGCTTATCAGCAAGAATTCCTACTACCCGACAAAGGTGGAGAGAGCGAAGAAGAGTCAGGAGGAGGCCACTGATTAGTGGTTGTCGCTTACGCGCATACCATGAACGTGGATTGACCACATGACATTGCAACGGGAAAAGAGACAGTACAGCTGGGGCATGGTTGTCGATGTCGACAAGTGCACCGGGTGTCAGGCATGTGTATTGGCCTGTCAGGCCGAGAACAACGTTCCCTTGAACCTCCAAGACCGGTTTGAGCGAGCCAGAGCCATGTCGTGGATCCGGGTGGAGCGTTACTGGGAAGGCGAGTTCCCGGACATCAAGGCGCGGTTCATTCCGATCATGTGCCAGCACTGCGAAAACGCGCCATGTGAACCAGTGTGCCCGGTATTTGCGACCTACCACAACAATGAAGGCTTGAATGTTCAGGTCTACAACCGATGCGTCGGTACTAGGTACTGCGCGAACGGTTGTCCCTACATCGTTCGTTTCTTCAACTACTGGGAACCGGTGTGGCCCGAGGCCTTCCGCAACCACCTCAACCCTGACGTTACGGTTCGCAGTCGGGGAATCATGGAGAAGTGCTCATTCTGCATCCAGCGCATCCGACGAGGCGTCAGAAACGCCGAACGCGAGAACCGTGACGTGATTGATGGCGAGATACAGACCGCATGCACACAGGCTTGTCCGACCGACGCTCTTGTATTTGGCAACTTCAACGACGAAGACAGCAAAGTCTCCAAAATGAAGAAGGACGATCGCCACTACACCCTCCTTCCGCATTTGGCGACGGACCCCAACGTCGTATATCTGGCGAAGATCGATCCTGACAGATCAGCAGGCGCATCACATGGCTAGCGAAGCAGTACATTCAGGAGCGCATTCTGGCGTACATGCCGAGGCGCACGAGGAAGCACATCACGAGCTGCCCGCGCGCGTTGAGCCTGATGTCACAACATCTGAACTGATCGCCACGACCGAAGCCAACGCGACCGGTGTTCGAAATTGGATGTGGATTCTCGGCGCGTTGACACTCGTAGGGATTGTTGTCGCGTTTGTGAAGGTCTTGATCGAGTGGAGCGACCAAGATGAATGGGGTTACACCGCGGCAATGGTGGCTTTCCTATTCAGCGCGTTTGGTGGAGCCCCCTTGGTGGCGATCGCAGGGACATTAGCTAAGGGGAATTGGGTGCGTCCTATCGCTCGATTCGCCGCCCTATGTTCGCTCGTGTCAATCATCTGCACAATCTGGATGATTCCACTGATCCTGAACCTCCCGATGCTCGTGGTGGATGGTGCACGTCGGCGCTCGATCTGGTTCGAAGGACCGGATGTCTCTCCCCATATCTGGGCGTTGGTTGCGATGATCACGCTGATCATCTCAGCCCTCGGCTTGATCTATGCCTATGCGATACCAGATTTCGCAGCAATGCGCGACCACTCAACTGGTTGGAAGCAACGATTTGGCGCGTGGTTGGCGCGTGGTTGGATCGGAACTACGGTTCAATGGAGAACGATGCGGATGCGCATTGGTATGATGGGCACGCTCTACTTCTTCACATTCGTGTTCGTCCACTTCATCATCAGCACCGATTTCGCCATGAGCTTAGTGCCGGGTTGGCGAGACGCCATATTCCCGATGTACCACGCGATCTCCTCGATCCAAGCAGGATTGGCAGTTACGGTAATCGGACTGTGGGCAGCTAGGAAGTATCTCGGCCTCGATAAGTACCTCCACCTAGACCAGTTCTGGTCTATAGGTCGCTTGATGTTTGCATTCACGCTGCTGTGGGGCTACTTCTTCATCTCGGCGTTCATCGTCTTCTGGTATGGCCGAAGCGGCTCTGACCAGATGTGGATCGACTATCTGATTCTGGGCCCTTACTTCTGGGTTTTCATCTTGGCCGTGTTATTCATCTGGTTCACCCCTTGGTGGTGGTTGATCTGGAACCGGGTCCGCCGGAGCTACAACGGAACTGCCATCGGTGCCGGATTGATATTGCTAGGCGTGTTCTTGGACCGTGTGCGGCTCTACGTCGCGGCTTGGACGGTGCCCGAGAATCGCATCCACGAGCGGTTCCTCACTGAGTACCCATCGACCGTATATCCCGACGTCATGGACATTTTCATCATGGTCGGCGCGTTGGCAGGAAGCATCCTATTGATCCTCGCCGCCACACGAGTGTTGCCAATCCTGAGTATCTGGGACGTGCAGCAATTCAACCTTCTCTACCGCCCAGTGGAATACATGAAGACAAAGGTTTCGTTGATCGGCAAACCCGACTAAAGCTGGCAGGCTGCAAGCGCTCTTAGCCACTATGCAACAACGCAGAACAATCGACCAGATCCACACTAACCGTGTTTTGCTGAACGGCCAGCTGGACACGCCTAAGTGGTGGGCACCAACCGTGATAGTCCTTGGCATCATCGTCGCCATAGGGTTCTTCCTCATCGGCATCATGGTCAACAAGGGACTTGGTGTAACTGGCCTCTCAAGACCTGTCTACTGGGGACTGTTTATCACGACCTTCGTGTTCTGGGTCGGTATCAGCCACGCCGGTATCATGATCTCCGCAATTCTGCGACTGTCGCAAGCAGAGTGGAGGCGTCCTGTCACACGGGCAGCTGAACTTCTCACCGTATTCTCGCTGTTAACCGCGCTACTGTTCCCGCTGATGCACGCGGGACGACCTTGGCGCATCATCTACTTCATCCTGCCGTATGACTTTGCGCGCGGCATCATGCCTAACGTTCGCTCGCCACTCATCTGGGATCCAGTGGCGATCAGCACCTATCTGACTGGTTCAACACTGTTCCTCTACATCGCCCTCCTACCCGACTTGGGCAACCTTAGAGACCGCACCACCGGATGGCAAAATGCGCTCTATACAATCCTTGCTTTGGGATGGCGCGGTAATCCGAGGCAGTGGAAGTTGCAGACTGTAGGCGGCATATTGCTTTCCGCGTTGATGCTTCCCATCTTCGTTTCGGTGCACTCGATAGTGTCGTGGGACTTTGCTGTCACACCAGCAGTCGAAGGCTGGCACTCGACTATCTTCGCTCCATACTTCGTTATTGGTGCAGTCCACTCCGGCGTTTCAGCCGTGGTGACTATGATGGCGTTGATGAGGTGGTTGTGGAAGTGGGAAGACTTCATTCGCCCCGAGCACTTCGATGCTTTGGCACGACTGTTGATCGTTGTGGCGACCGGTTGGCTCGCGTTCACATTCCTAGAGCTACTGTTCGCGGTGTACGGGTTGGACGCTCCGGAGCTGGAGTTGCGTGATATGCAGATCTTCCAATGGCCATGGAATTTGCTATTCGTTACGTTCTTGTTCACGGGCTACATCATCCCCGTTGGGATGTGGTTACAAAAGAGCGTCAGGAACAATATCGCGTTGATGTTCTGGTCGTCTCTGTTTGTGAACATCGGGATGTGGTTGGAGAGGTTCATGATCATCGTGCCGGGATTGGCGCGTAAAACCCCGTTCGTCTACACCTGGGAGGCTTACCGGCCAAGTGGATTGGAGTGGTTCATCCTATTCTGGTCGTTGGCGTGGGTGACGTTCCTGATGTTGCTGTTCTCGCGCTTCTTCCCATTGGTGCCATTGTTCGAACAAAAAGAGAGCCAGACATTTGGAGACTCGATCAAGATCGGCCGCGTCAGGGTGCCGGCGATTGTCCGCGAGGCTGATTAAACGAGAGGATTCAGGAAGCTACCGAAATGAGCAAGAGCGTACTTGGTCTATACAACGATCCCAACCAAGCTGCGGATGCCATGGATGCGCTGAAAAACGCAGGCTTCGCACAAGGAACATTCGACGTGCTAACTGGGACGCCGTATCCCGAAGGTGCCTTCGGCGAGCACGTCCCCCAACACCGACTGTTCCGGTTTCCCGCATTCGGAGCGATCATCGGGTTCACTCTGGCGCTGTTCCTAACCGCAGCGACGCAGATCGCCTATCCGTTGGTTACCGGCGGAAAGCCGATCTTGTCGTTGTTCGCCATGCTTGTCATCCTCTACGAGATGTCGATGCTCTCGGCGGTCATCTCGACTGTGGTTGGCATCGTTATTGAATCGCGCTTGCCGAATGTCAATCCGGGCGTCTACGACAATCGAATCACCGAAGGACTCATCGGCGTGGTCATCACAACTGATGACGACAAAGCCGATACTGCAATCGACGCGTTGAACAGCGCAGGTGCAATGGAGATCAAACAGGCGTGAAACCCTTGATCGCTCAAAACTCTTCGAGAGTTGTTTCGCGCGCCCTGCTGCCGTTGGTGGCAGTTGTCGTGGCTGCAATCAGCGCGGTCGGCTGCGCGGTTCAGGAATCGAACACGTATCCGATCGAGATCTTCTCAGAGATGCACTACTCTCAATCGACACGGATGCAAGAACCTCCGCGATTGGCTCCAGCAGCTGACGCGGTGCCCTTCCAAGAGATCGGTACTGAACAGGTCCTAACGGTTCCAGCGCGCGCGGAACGCCCATACGATGCCGCCCGTGCACGCGAACTTTACCGCATCAACTGCGCGACTTGTCACGGCACATCCGGCAATGGCGACGGGCCGGCAGCTCAGCACATCACGTCTACGAACAGCTTCTGGGCTCAGACCAACGATTCGCCATATGTTGGCCCCGCAGATCTGATCGAAAAACGCGCGACGTATGACCAAGAAGCGATGTTCAACTTGGTCTCGAACGGCATCGTTGTGATGCCGCGATTTAGAAACCTCCTCCCAGAGGAAGATATTCGGGAGATCGTGGCTTACGTCTACGATCAAAACACCGGCATCGGCAAATAACCGCGAACCGTTGCCTCTAATCCTGTGGCGTAGATTTCAAACGTCTCGGACGCTACGCGTTAGGACAATCCACTTCTGTTTCGCGCGCAGTGAGTTCACGTCGGATTATCGCGATTCAGGGCGTGTCGGAAGCATCGTCACGATGTCTGTGATCTTGATCTCACTGATTGCAATAGTCCTCGCATCTGGTTGTGTCCGCGAGGATGATCTGACAGCGGATCAACGCGCTTACCAACTGTCGCAACAGTTGATGTGTCCCGTCTGCGACGGACAAACTCTTGACCAATCTCAAGCTCAACTGTCGGAAGACATGAAGGCAGTGATACATCAGAAGATTGAAGACGGAGACAGCAACCAGCAGATCCGCGAGTACTTCGTTGAGCGTTACGGTGAGATCGTGCTCGCGTCACCCGATGCAGGTGGCTTCAACTTGATCGCTTGGCTGATGCCGGTTGTAATTTTTCTTGGTGGTGCACTGTTGGTCGGAAACGCGTTTCTAAACATGCGACGCAGACATCGTTTCAACGGTGAAGAAACTCACAACTCGAAATCTCAAGATGTCGAGTCGGTCGGGCCGCAACCCCCATCGGATGACGAAATGGACGAGTATCTAGAACGCGCAAAACGTGAAATCGCATCTGCGATCGGTGAGGCAGACAGGGTGCCACCAGTGCAACAAGAGACTCAAGAAAACCAGTAGTGGATCAGATCGGCACAATTGCAATCTGGCTCGGTGTTGCAGTTTCTGCGTACGCCGCAGTGACGTGTATCTTAGGGGCGCGCGCTGGGATACCCGAGATGATTGTCAGCGGACGACGCGCAGTCTACATGGCTTTACTAGCCGCACTAGTCGCGTCTGTGGCACTGATCGTGGCATTCATCACCAACGATTTCAGTATCAAGTACGTCGCGAACAACTCCAATATCGTGATGGGACGCGGCTACACACTAGTCGCTTTCTACGCTGCTAACGAAGGATCACTGCTTTACATCACGCTCGCTTTAGCGCTAATGTCATCGATTAGCATCCTGCTTTCACCTCCGCGTTTCTCCGCCGCGATGCCCTACACTGTCGCCATTCTTGCGGTTGTGCTCGCCTTTTTCTTCGCGACCTTGGCGACGCTCGCCAATCCGTTCGAAACGCAGCCTATCGTGCCGGCCGATGGACGCGGTATCAACCCGTTATTGTTGCATCCCGGGATGTATAGTCATCCTCCGTTGATAATGGCCGGTTTGGTCGGCATCACCATACCCTTCGCATTCGCGTCCGGCGCGCTCATCTCTGGGGTGTATGGCGATGATTGGGTGGACATCGCCCGCGTGTTTGCGATCGTTATGTGGGGAATATTGGGTATCGGCATGCTGCTAGGTGCTTGGTGGGCTTACACGATCCTAGGTTGGGGCGGGTACTGGAGCTGGGATCCGATCGAAAACGTGGCTCTAATGCCTTGGTTGGTACTCACTGCGTTCATCCACTCAATCATGGTTCAGAGACGACGTGGGATGTTCCGAATGTGGAACATTGTTCTCATCAACATCGCGTTCGTTCTCGCGCAACTCGGAATGTCCATAAATCGCGGCGGTAGCGTCGTCTCGGTTCACTCTTTCGCCGAATCATCGCTCGGTGTTCTCTTCTTGTCGTTCATGGCATTAAGCCTTGCATTTGCGTTTGTCATTTTCATCTGGCGATATCCTCGCCTCAGGAGTGAACGCGCCATCGAATCGTTCATGTCCCGTGAAGCATCGTTCCTCGTAAACAACTTCCTTTTGCTCGTCGTGACATCGATAACACTGTGGGGCGTCGTATACCCGGTGTTTTCCAACTTGGCCCGAGACATTGATGTTAGCGTCGCAGCGCCCTATTTCAACCGCGTGAACGGACCGGTCCTGCTGTTACTGGTAATCGTGATGGGAATCGGACCACTGCTACCATGGCGACGAACGACGACACGTTCCCTCCAACGTTGGTTGCTAGTACCTGCTGCGGCTTCGTCTTTGACCGTGATTGGACTCGTTGCTTTTAGGATTACGGAGGTTTGGGCGGTTGTTGCTTTCGCCGCCGTCACGTTCGCAGCGTTCGCGGTGTTCGAAGAGTGGTGGATGGGCGTTCGGGCTAGAGTCCGCAATCTGCGCGAACCACACGTTGTCGCGTTCTGGCGACTTATCAGCGGTAATCGCCCGCGCCACGGCGGTTACATCGTGCATATCGCGGTTTTGTCGGTAGCTGTTGGCGTAATCGGCACACAATTCTTCGACCAACGTTTTGATGCCGCGATCGCGGAGGGTGAGAGTCTCGTGTTGGAAGACTACCGCATCGAATACGTCGATCGAAGATCACATGATCGACCCGATCGATTCGCGCAGTGGGCGCGGATCGACGTATATGAAATCGATCAATCACAATACAGCAAGGAATTCAACATTGCAGAAGCGAATGGCAAAGCTGGATTCACGCTAACAACTCAGCCAAGACCAGGCGACAAGCTCGTGGGGCAATTAGAACCTAGCCACGAATTCTTCCGCAACTTCAACCAAGTCTCGGTGCGCTCGGGCATAAAAACGAACCCGGTAGAAGATTTGTACGTTATCCCTCGAGACTTTTTACAGGACGAAAAAGGCGAACGCGTTTCTTTGGCAGTGAGCATCAACCCGTTAGCTATGTGGTTGTGGATCGCAGGACCTATCTTCTTGCTGGGTACCGTTATAGCTTTGTGGCCCCATCCGGCGCTCGAACGATCTGCGAGGCGGCGGCGCTCAATCGATTCACAAGTCGTTGACACCGTATCGGCCACGATGGAAGCTTAAGGGCGTGCAACAGTGGCAGCGATCATAGGGATTCTATTGGCAACGGTCATATTAGCCGTGCTTCTCTACCCGTTCGTGAAGCGGAGAAGCGACGCATCCGGTAATACTGATACCGTCGATCGTGTTGCATCATCCGATACACTGCGACATCTTCTCCACCGCGAGCCTGTGACTCTGCGCAACGAATACGAATCGGGGAACATAACATCCAACGAGTATGAGGAGCAGTTGGAAGAACTAAAGTTGCACGCAGCTAGGTTGATGCGCCAGAGAGCGGAGCATCGGTCCCGAATGATCGAAGCCGAACTGGCGATTGAGCTTGAGGTACAACGCATTCGACGACGCCGAGGTGCAGACGAGGCGGAAAGTGGCGACACCAATGAGTAACATCGTTCGCGCGTTATTCCCAAGACCTTCGTTGCTGTTCGTGTTAGTAGTGATCGGAACTGTGCTCGTTCTAACTCAACTGGCCCATTCTGCTGTGGCACAGTCTTCGGAAGACACTGTCACTATCTCAGGTCAAGTCGTCAATGGCACCGAAGGCGGGGAAACTCCCGCCGAGGTGACCGTGTTCGTTCTAGTGATCGACGAATCAGAAGAAGCGATCGTCGAACGTGTGGAAACAGTTACAAGGGGCGACGGGGCGTTCGCCCTCGAAGTCGTTGAAGTCTCTGAACCTCGGTTTTACCGCGTAGTGGTCGACGACGGCATTTATACCCCCTACGTGGATGTACTCCCAGATAACGCGGAAGAAGAGATCACTCTGACGGTATATGACAGCACCACATCTCTTGACGAGATTTCTGTAATCACCTACTCGATTGTGATACCCGTGATCGATAGCTCCGCCGGTATTCTCGGCGTTCTCGCAGCTGTCAACTTGGTCAATTCCGGAGACACAGTGTATCTTGCAGATCTAACCGATCCCGCCCTCACCGGTTTCAAACTGCTCCGTTTCAACCTTCCCGAGGGTTATCAAGAGTTGACCGTTGAGTCCGACCTCCCAAGCGGAAATGTGATGGAAATCAGCACCGGGTTCGCCATCTCAAACCCAGTGCCGCCCGGCGAGTACAACATGGTGATCAGTTACACCGCGTCGTTCGATGAGGGGGAGTTTAGGTATCCATTTAGACTGCCGTTTGGTGCTGGAAGCGTCTCGATCTTGATGCCCGAAGATAACGGGACGGTTTCCGGCCTAGGTTTGCAACAGACCGAGATTGTCACAATCGGAGATGAACGCTACGTCAAGTACGAGGGGGCAAACTACGAACGGAGCTCTGAACTCGGCTTAGTGATCACTGGTCTACCAAAACCAGATCTGCAAAGCCAAGTCTTGGATTTCCTCGAAAGCGTTCAGTTCCGAATCGCAATCATAGTGAGTGTCGCATTGGCTATGATCGCGATCATTGCGTACGTCGTGTTCGCATCCCGTCGGCACCAAGTCGCCTCGGCGGCTAACGCGATGCAACCGAGTGGAGAATCCGGTACCCGATCTGCGACGGTCGCCGCGATTGCCGAGTTGGATGAAATGCATGAATTGGGCAAGATCGGTGATCACGAATACTCGACCCGCCGCAGTCGATTGATGAGAGAAATCATCAACTCGGAAGTCGATCAACTCAGTCATTGATGTCTAGCCGCAAAATTCCGATTTTGGCAGTCGGTGTGCCGTTGCTGATCTTCGTCATCGTTTTGATCATTGGCATGCTCCAATCTGGACGCGACAGCGGACGTCCGGGTGTGAACGACACGCTCGGCGAGGTCGATGTAACTACCGATGTCCAGAGTGATTTTCAGATCACAACTCTCGACGGTCGAGAATTGCGCCTCAGCGATCTACGAGGTTCGATCGTGATGGTCGATTTCTGGTCATCGTGGTGCCCTCCGTGTCGAGCCGAAGCATTGGTGCTTGCCGAAGCATACGAGCGCTGGTCAGAGATAGGAGTCGAATTCGTAGGTATATCGATTTGGGACAACGAAGAGGATGTCATTGATTTCATAAAACGCCACAACATTACGTATCCAAATGGGATCGACAACGACGGCAGCATCGCCGTCGAATTCGGCGTCAAAGGGATACCCGAGAAATTCTTTGTCAATCCTAAGGGTGAAATTGTTCGGAAAGTCAATGGACCCAACACGTCGCAATCTCTGGACGCGGTGCTCACTCAGATGAGCGATGAAGCCATCGGCATCGGCGGAAATTAGAATCGTAAAGTTGACTTCGCAAAATTCGCACGGGTGATACATGCAACATAAGGGTTTTACGCTGTGGTTCACTGGCCTTTCAGGGGCTGGAAAAACCACAATCGGCAATATGATCATGGAGCGGTTGCAGAACGCAGGCGCGAAGGTCGAAATCTTGGATGGCGACGTTGTTCGAACCAACCTCAGCGTTGGTTTGGGATTCTCAAAGGAAGACCGCGACACGAATGTCCGCCGCATCGGTTTCGTTAGTGAGCTATTAGCGCGCAACGGCGTGATTTGCATCGTTGCCGCGATCTCGCCATACAAAGCGATCCGCGACGAGATTCGCGAAAAGCACGAGAACTTCGTCGAGGTCTTCGCATCTTGCGAGTTGGATGCCCTCATAGAACGTGACGTTAAGGGTCTATACAAAATGGCGCTCGAGGGTCGCATCGAGAACTTCACTGGCGTTTCTGACCCTTACGAACCGCCCACAGACCCGGAGATCATGTTCAGATCCGACAAGGAAACGCCTGAAGTCAGTGCAGAAATGGTCTGGAATCGGTTGGTGGAATTGGAACTGATCTCGCCATAATCGAGTGAATCGTAGACTCGTCGCCGCCGGGAATCGAGCAGTGACCCAGTCATGGACAAGGCACAAAGAGCGTCAGCGATAGAGGCAGCATACGAGTTACTTGGCACGCCCCGTTCACATCTTCGGGTAAAGCTCGAACAAACCGAAGACGCAGTGCTGCTGCACTACCGCGAACAAACGCTTACGGGGGTACAGCTGGACGAGTCCGGCATCAATGCAGCCTCGGCAATGGCGGTAGCACTCGGCGTCAATGTCCCCGCAGCCGGCGAAACATCGGAAGTGTTAGCCTCTACCGGATTACTGCATCGTGTGCTGGCGATTTCCGACCTCGATTTTGGGAACCCAGCCTCGTTCGAGCTTGCTAATGTCTTGGTCAACGAAGCCATCGACATGCAGCGCAGTACCCGCGGGAGAAATGACGCAACACCGGTGGATATTGACGAACTAGAGTCAGGGCAAGCGTTCGGCCCCTATGTGATCGAAATCTCGCAACCTGATGCTGACGCCTATATCGTTGCAACCGGCGACAGCGAGGAACTGCATGACTTTTCAGGGAATACTCATCCCCTCCAACTCGACGCATACGTGTTAAGCAGGCTAATTGCCGAAATCGGTATCGTCGAGAATCGCATCGAGACGGTTCATGCCGGTCAGCAGATGACTGTGCACCGGCAAGCTACTCCCGGCGAAATGGTCATCGCGAATTCCACGCTCAAGAGTTGCTCGAACCGTCGGGGAAGCATCTGGGCGATTTTTGAAACTACGTTTGTCGATGAAGCAGGTCGCAGAGTTGCGGAATCGAGTTCGACGATCATCATGATGCCATGAGCCCACCTCAAGTGATAGGCGAAGAACTAAAGGGATTCCGACGCACGGTGACCCAAGATCGGGTAAACGCTTACGCCCGTGCCTCGGGTGATCACAACCCGATACATCTTGACGAGGAATTTGCGAGCACCACCCGCTTCGGCCAACGGATTGCTCACGGTATGCTGAGCCTCGCTTTTGTGTGGGAGATGATGTCGATCAACTACCCCGCCAAGTGGCATGACGGCGGCACTGTCAAGACGCGTTTCACATCACCCGTCGTGCCCGGGGAAGAAGTGACAGTTCACGGATCAGTTAAACGCGTACGAGAAGTAGGCGGTCGGCAACTCATCGAATGTGATGTCGCCGTAACCCGTCCTACTGGCGAAAAAGCACTGACAGGAACTGCTGCCGTTCCGCTGGGCTAGGCGTTGGTCAGTCGATAATTCAAACCGCGCGGGTATACTAATGTGAGCGTCTCGACGTGGTTTCGCGCGGCGAATTTTGAAGCAAAACATGTCCATCAGCGGAAGACCCAGCATGGTTGTGGCCCTTGACGCCATGGGCGGTGACCACGGGCCGGCAGCGACGATCCCAGCCGCTCTCGACGTAGTGTCCAACGGGGACCTCGCGATCGCCTTGGTGGGCGACCCCGAAGCCATCTCTGATGTTTTGGCGGAGCACAGCGCTACGAACCATCCGTTGCTCCAAGTAATTCCTTCCGATGGCGTCGTCGAAGAGACTGACAATCCGGCGATGGTCTTCCGATCTAAGCCACGAGCGTCGATCTTCGTGTGCTCTGGTTTGGTGAAGATGGGGAAAGCGCACGCGTTTGTGAGTATGGGTTCTACAGGTGCGTCGATAGCGGCAGCAACCGTGACGTACGGCACGATGGAAGGCATTACGCGAGGATGCCTCGGTGGCGCGATAATCGGATTTTCGCCCAATACGGCGATCATCGACCTCGGCGCAAATATTGATGTCCGACCCCAACAGCTGGCCGATTTCGGCACGCTCGGAAGTGTGATGTCGCGAATCATCTACAGTCAGGAAAATCCTCGGATCGCACTATTGAACGTCGGTTCGGAGGAGACCAAAGGCAACACTTTGGTGAAAGAAACTGCCGAGTTGTTGACGCGTTCGAACCTTAACTATGTCGGCATGATCGAGCCGTACGATCTGCCTTACGACAAAGCCGATGTGGTGATATGCGATGGGTTCGTAGGCAACGTGGTTTTGAAGCTGACGGAGGGGTTGGGGAAAGCAATCGCCGATTTAGTTAAGGACAAAGGAGACGGCGCGCTAGCTGACGAGATTTACTCAATGACAAATCAGCTCGCCACGTATGGTGGCGGTCCGTTGTTGGGAGTCAATGGAATAGCGATCGTCGGACATGGTGCCGCGGGTTCGAAAGGCATCGCGACTGCAATTAAAACCGCCAAGCACGTGTTCGACAACGATTTCGTGGCGGCACAGCAAAAGGAGCTGGCCGAGTTCCACGCTCAAGTTTCTTGACGTAAATCAGCGAAGTTCTTGCCAGATTTCATGTTGGACCTTACAGACCAACCACGAACCGCACTTGTGACTGGTGCTTCGCGAGGCATCGGTCGGGGGATCGCCGTACGTTTAGCAGCGATGGGCCATTCTGTGGCGGTGAATTACAACTCACACGAGGATGAAGCATTGGAAGTGGTTGAGGAAATACGCAGAGCAGGCGGTACGGCAACTGCGGTAGGCGGGAGTGTCGCAAGCAAAGAAGGCTGTGAGCAGATTGTGGCTGGCGCGGTCGAGACGCTCGGACCAGTTGAGATCTTGATCAACAATGCTGGCGTAATATCGGACAGTCTGCTTCTGCGAATGAAGGACGAGCAGCTTGAGCACACGATAAACACGAACCTCTGGGGCACGATTCATTGCACTAGGTTGGTGGTACCGGACATGGTCAAGGGTCGTTGGGGCCGTATCATCAACATCTCCTCGATCGTCGGATTGCGTGGCAACCTGGGGCAATCGAACTATTCGGCATCAAAGGCGGCCATACATGGGTTCACATACTCGGTGGCGAAGGAACTGGCCAAACGCAACATCACGGTCAATGTGGTAGCGCCAGGGTATGTAGCGACCGCCACTAGCGAGGTGATTTCAGACAGGGCACGGAAATTTCTGTTGGATTTGATCCCGATGGGCAGGTTCGGTTACGTAGAAGAGATCGTACCGATGGTGGCATTCCTGACCAAAGAAGAGGCTCGCTACGTCACTGGTGAGGTGATCCGAGTAGACGGTGGTCTCGCCATCTAAGAGCGTGCCCGCTGTGCTGATATGGACGCGGCGAAGGGAAAATTCCCACTCTATTTGATCGTCTTGAAGGCAACTGCAAGTCAATGAACTCTCTAGACAAACCACTGTCTGGCAAGACCGCCTTGATTACCGGCGGTTCGCGCGGTATCGGACGGGCTATCTGTTTGGAGCTTGCTAGACGCGGTGCGAACATCTGCTTCAACTATTTGCGAAGCCATACATCGGCTAGAGCAACCGAGCAGGAACTTCAGTCCTTAGGTGTGCAGACGCTACGGCATCGGGCAAATGTCGCGAATCCCGAAGCGATACAAGAGCTGGTAACGGCAATCAGCGAAAAGTTCGGGAGGATCGACATACTGGTCAATAACGCCGCCTCGGGAGTGATGCGAAGTTCGCTCGAACTGGAAGAAAAACATTGGGACTGGACGCAAGACATCAATGTCAAAGGACCATGGCTACTCACTTCCAAAGCCGCTAAGTTGATGGATAGCGACGCCCGTGTCATTAACTTGTCGTCGCCGGGCTCCGGACGCGTTCTGCCTAGCTACTTTGCGGTTGGAGTTTCCAAAGCAGCGCTGGAAGCGGTAACGCGTTACATGGCAATTGATCTCGCCCCCAAAGGCATCTCAGTAAATGCCGTATCCGCTGGCTTCGTGCAGACTGACGCTCTGGATGCGTTCCCTGATGAACTAGGCATTCGGGACGTTGCATCACGGGACACTCCAGCTGGTCGCGCAGTAACGCCTGAAGAAGTTGCCAAAGTAGTGGCAATGTTGTGTTCGCCTGATGCCGAGATGATACGGGGACAGGTGATCGTGGTGGATGGCGGCGAAATGCTTCTGCACCGCTAGATTTGGTGCTGTTACCGTCGTTGGTCGGGGAGGCGGGGGTCGAACCCGCGACCTCCTGCTCCCAAAGCAGGCGCGCTTCCACTGCGCCACTCCCCGTAAGTCCAATACTATGATTCTATGCTTACTCGTCTCGAATTCTGGCTATAGGCAACGTTAATGCGCATCATCTGCGATCTTCACCTCCATTCGCGTTACTCCTTGGCGACCAGTCCGAAGCTGGATATCCTCAGCCTTGCGAGTGCCGGCACTCGCGTCGGCATCGATTTGCTGGCGGCGCCAGACTTCACGCATCCAGCGTGGCGAGATGAAATGAGACATGAACTGGTCGAGACTAACCCAGGATCCGGCATCTTTTCCGCGTATGGCAAAGAGTTCATGCTGGTCAGCGAGGTTTCGTGTATCTGGAGACAGAACAGACGCTCGCGGCGTGTCCATCTGCTGGTTGCTGCGCCAAGTTTCGACGCTGTAGACAGCATGTGTGAGACGTTCGCCAAGTTGCAAAATCTGGAGGCGGATGGTCGACCAGTATTCAAGATATCGGCACGTGAACTATTCCAAATCATCCGCGACGCGGATCCCAGATCCGAAGTTATCCCGGCTCATGTTTTCACACCTTGGTACGGAGTTTTCGGTTCCAAGTCAGGATTTGACTCGCTTTACGAGTGCTTTAGCGATGCAACTGACGAGATACTGGCGGTGGAAACTGGGCTTTCAAGCGATCCGTCGATGCATTGGTCGGTGCCGGATTCAAGGATTCGCTCGATAGTGTCCTTCTCGGATGCTCACTCGATAGCGTCGTTGGGTAGAGAAGCTACAGTGCTGGAAGTAGACGAGATGAGCTACGACGGCATTGTCCGCGCTCTCCGAGAATGCAGTGTCATTGAGACATACGAATTTCATCCCGAACACGGGAAGTATCATCTCGACGGGCATCGCAGCTGCAACGTCCGATTAGACCCGGAAGTCTCTATGGAGCTTAACGGAGTGTGTCCAGAGTGCGGGAGCGCGATGACGCTCGGAGTACTTCATCGCGCTCGTTCGCTGTCAGATGGAAGCTTCGTTCAACCGGCCAAGAATGATGATGGTTTGTGGCATGATCCTGATGGCGAATACGCGGCGTATCGTCATTTGATACCACTGGCCGAGATTTTGTCGTATGCATTAGAGGTAGGAAAAACATCGAAACGCGTCGCCCAAGCGTACACCGCTCTCACCGACGCTATCGGCAGTGAGTTCGATGTGCTACTACATGCAGACGTAGCCGACATCGTATCCATCCTTCATCGATCAGATGTGGCTAACGCAATTGTCAACGCGAGACGCGACGATGTTGATGTAGATCCGGGTTACGACGGTGTATACGGATCTGCGGTACCTAGGTTGGATGATTCGACACCATCACCAGAACAGGGAATTCTGAGCATTTAGGAGATCAGTTATGCGAATCGAATCGTTGAAAGCGGTATATCCGAGCTACGAGAACGTTGCTTCCTCTTGGCGGACGCATCTGTGGCAGATCGTAGTTGAAGCGCGAACCGACACCGGAATTGTCGGTTACGGATACGGTGGAGGAGGGCTTGCATCCCTGCCAATCGTCAACGGACACTTCAACGAACTTTTGGTCGGCAAATCGTTGAATTCTCCCGAAGACGTGATGTGGATATGGGACAGCCTCTACTACGAGTCGATACCTTACGGGCGCAAGGGAATCGCGATGATGGCACTCAGCGGTGTGGACTTGGCGCTATGGGACGCGCTGGGCAAAGCGGAAGGACGACCAGTCGCTGACCTCATCGGGGGCGTTAAGAAAGAGCAAATTGACGTCTACGCGACAGGTCCAGATTCGGAATGGTACGCGGAACTCGGAGTTGCCGGACAGAAACTGACCCATCGTTGGGCTGGAACGACCGACGATGCCGTCGAAACTGCCACGAAAGCCAGACATGTGATGGGCGCAGACGCAAAGATCATGTTCGATGTCTACATGTCTTGGGATGCCGACGTAGCCACGAGAATGGCTGATGCGCTCGCAGATTTCGATGTTTACTGGTTCGAGGATGTTTTGACGCCTGACGATACTCGGGCATTGGGAGAATTGCGCGTCAAGGTCTCTCCTATCAACCTAGCCGGCGGTGAGCACGAGTTCGGCATTACGGGCTTCAGAGATATCGCAGAGCATGGCTCCTACGACATCTGGCAACCGGACATCACTTGGTGCGGCGGAATAACGGCTGGATTAAGAATCTGCGAATTAGCTTCTAAGTACGGCATTCCTGTTGTCCCACACCGCGGCGGTGAGGTGTGGGGTCTACATCTCATCGCAGCGTCCGACGATTGCGACAACTTGGCTGAGTTGGTGTTAGGTAGACAGGATGCCGCAACCGACGATTTATGGACCGGAAATCCGGCGATTGCAGACGGCAAGCTTTCGATTAGCGATCAGCCTGGTTTTGGAGTTCAACTGAATGAAGCGATGCTCTAGAGGTGGTGTGTCAATCCTTGAGTGAGGTGACAATCCCCTCACAAGCCTGCCTGTAGATAATCGCATCAACATTGATCGAGATGTATTGGATGCCTAGGTCAATGAGCCATTTGCCCATTTCCACGTCTTTCGCGTAGGAGCCTACCGCCCTGCCCTGTGCACGAGCTTTGGCGGTTGCTTCGCGTAGTGCGGACTCGACAATTGGATTGCGGACATCCCCGGGATATCCAAGCGATTGAGAAATGTCGTAGGGGCCAAGGAATAGGACATCGATGCCGTCGACGGTCATGATCGCTTCGAGGTTGTCGAGGCCTTTCTTGCCCTCGATGTGTACGACCGTCATTGTTTCGTCGTTTTGGCGGTCGGTATGCCCTTCGCCGTCATTCTCGAAGTAGTTACCAGCACGTGTGAAGATCGACAGTCCCCTTTCGCCAAGCGGCGCGTATTTGGCGGCGTAGACAACCGATTCCGCGTCAGGGATCGAGTTGATCTGTGGAACTTGGACACCTTCGGAGCCGATGTCCAATGCCCGCAGGATCAACCGCTCGTCGTTATCGCCAACGCGGATAATGGGAGCGACACCAACACCCTGTGCGGCAATGACCAGATCAGTCGCAGACTCTTGGGAGATTGGTCCGTGTTCGGTGTCGATGATGCAGAAGTCCATGCCTGAGTAGCCCAATGTGTCAATCATCGTCACCGACGGGACGATGACGAACGGTCCGATGACTGTTTCACCAGCTTGAAGTCGCTTCTTCAGATTTCCGCGAATGGGCATTGTTCACCTACTCTTCTGGGTTTAAACCACGATCAATGGCACGATGCTCTCGGCGGTCGTGATGCCGCCGTGCATCGATTGTATCGATTCAACCTCCTCGGTATCCGACGCATAGATTGACCAACGTCCTCTCGATAGAGCGAAGAAGTCGCCGAGTCGTGCCCGTCCGACATCAGAAATCCACTCTGGCGGTCCAAATAGCCCCATATCCGCAGCATCGTTAGACCTCATCAATGCGAACTGATCCCCAAGTTGGTTCACGAAGGCGTCGGTGAACGCATCGTCTGCCCCGGGACGAGTGTTAAAGTAGAGCGCTCGAGGTTCACCGGCCGGGACACAACTTAGGTATCGGCTCAAAGACGAACTCGGGGTCAACGGCGTCCACACATCTTCCGGGCTGTCCAAGTGCCCATGATCAGCGGTAGCCAAGAATCGACACTTGCCAGCAAGCGCGTCGATGAGCGCCTCTGCCAACGCCGTCGCGCGTCTTATCGCTACCCGGGTCACCGGGTGCAGTTCGCCGTATTTATGCGCCGCGGAGTCGACTTCGTTCCAGTAGATGTAAGTGAATGACCGCCCGACAGCGCTATCGAGAGCGTTTGTCACCAGATCCACGATTTCCGAAACCGGATCGTCCGCAACCGAGAAGCCCAGCGTGGTTGTCTGGCCGTACATCTGGGTAGTCGTCGAATTTGCGAGGTCGTCCTTAACCACGAAGTTGAATGAACCTAAGTTCCGAAATGGTATCGGCGGCGCCAACAACATCTCCATGGGACTGAATCCGACTTCCTGCAACGGTTGCCCGGTACGCGTGAGTCGCCAAGGCAAGGGTTGGATGCGCTCACCCAGACGCGGTATGTGGACGTCCCATCCGAGGTTGCCGTGAGAGCCCGGCCATCTTCCAGTGGCGAGAGCCATCAGGTTCGGTCCGGTTGAAGTCGGCAATGTGGAGCACATCGTCGTCGCAACGTGTTGATGCAGCAACGAGTCACTCGGCAAAGTGTCAACGTAGTTCATCCCGAATCCGTCAAGGAGTAACAGCACCACATGTTCTGGCTCCCCGATGAGCTCGATCAGGTTTTGTGCTGCCTGTCTAGTCGCGTCGTCGAAGGTATCGGGTTCAATCACTCCTGCCGCAGCACCGAGGGCGTATCCCATTGCGGCGTGATTGGGTTTGGAGTGTTCAGGGATGATGGCTTCGAAATCGTCGTCGATGGCGGCGATGAGTTCGGATTTGCTGTTGATCAATAGGTTTCTCCTCGATGCCCACTTTAGCCGCGATATTTCCCTCAAAAGTGGGGAAGCCGATGGCTACGCCACATTCATCAAGAATAATCCGTGGAATAGTCATCAATGACACTTCGAGTCGTACCCTGAAATAATGCCAAATTTGAACTCCAAAGCGACAGTGATGTTTCTCGGAACTGGAACGTCAGAAGGCATCCCACGCGTGACCTGTCTTACCGCCGATCCACCGACATGCCCCGTCTGCACTGACGCCATGCGTCCCGGTTCAAAGAACCGTCGGCGTAACACTGGCATCGTCATCCAGCGTGAGCAGGACGACGGGCCACCAGTAAACATATTGATTGACGCGGGGAAATTCTTTTATCAGGCGGCGATTGAATGGTTTCCTAAACATGCGATCCGATCACTAAATGCGGTGATTTTGACGCATGCTCACGCGGACTCTGCAGGTGGTTTAGACGATTTGCGGGACTGGACGAACATGATGCGGTTCGCGCGGGGTGATGAACATGCTGCTCTTCTGGCGAGAGGGCGAGATGCTCGAATCCCAATCTATCTGCGCCGCGAGGATCTGGAGATCGTATCCAAAACGGCGTACTACCTCGTCGATAGGACGCAGATGACTAGTGGCGGGACGGTGGCGATTCTGGATTTTCAGATGATAGACGCTGAGCCGTTTGATGTTGTCGGCACGAATGTGGTTCCGCTTGAGGTGCCGCACGGTCCCGACTATTCATGCAACGGCTACCGTATCGGGGATATGGCATACATTTCTGATGCTTCTCAAGTGCCCGATGAAATCTTGGAAAAGATCGCCGACGTCGATACGCTTGTCATCGACGCTTTGAGAACACAACGCACCCACGGCTCCCATCTGACGATGGAACAGGCGGTAGAGTACGCCCAGATTATCCGTCCTCGCCGAACATTCTTGACTGATGCCGCCCATGGCATCGATCACTACGCGATGAACGCGCAGCTACGCGACCCGAGAGTCAACGGTGGATTGGATATCCAGTACGCGTACGACGGGATGAGTATCGAAATCGGTGTTGATTGACCGCGACTCGTCTGTAATCCGTCTCTAACGTGCGTCGCGTTCCGCCCGATATTGGGCGATGACGGCGTCATCGGGCGGATAGTATTTTCCAGGGGTCAGATTTTCGCGGTCCAGTCGCGCTCGTATCCACTCTTCGAGGTCGTCGTATTCGATCGCTTTTTGGGCGATATCGGGTGCGACATATCGCGGAATGCAAACCACTCCATCGTCGTCCGCAACGATGTAATCTCCGGGTTTGACGAGAACACCATCGCAATTAATGGCGTCGTTCGTCGAAAACGGCGTCCCGACGCGGGTGCCGAGGTTTGAAGTCTTGTCGTATCCGTATAGCGCAATGCCATAGTCTTTAACTGTGTGCATATCGCGGATGCCTCCATCGCACACCAGGCCGTCGACGCCACGCTGTTTTAGGCGAAGAAATTTAATGTCGCCTCCAATGGACATCAGTTTGGTTCGCATCGATTCCATGACGATTACGTCGCCCGGGCCGGCGAGTTCAAACGCTGCGTATTCAGGTGATTCTTCTCCGCCAGGTTTCTCGGCCATGAGGTCAGCGCGAGCTGGCAGAAACCGGACAGTGATGGCACGCGCAACGAGACGCACACCAGGATTCATCGTCCTGATGTTGGGCATGTAGATGTAGCGCGGGTCATGACCATTGCGGGCGAGGATGTCGATGACCGCAGTCGAGTTGACCGTCTTGAGCTTTTCTATGGTCTCACTGTCGAGGACGTGATCAGGAGTGGGTTCAATAATCGCCAATTTTCGTTGAGCTCCGATGGATTGTTAACTACTCGGCATTTACAGATTCTAGTCAACTAGAGATGTTCATCCGCTCTGAACGTGATCCCACTCCCCCGCAAACCGCTGCATCAGACGTGCGATGTTCTGGGCGCCGAGTATGAAATCTTCGACGGTTATGTTCTCGTTAGGTGCGTGGATTTTATGTGCCGGGTGATCGATGCCAGCGGAGGTTATCGGGATACCAAGAACGCCTCCGAAGTCGTACATCGGACCTGAGCCAGCGATGTTGGGGTAGATGACAGCTCGTTTTCCGTAGGTCGCTTCGGAGGTTTCGATCGCCATGCGTGCCCATTTCGACGACATGTCGGTACGGAATGGATGGACGCCGCTTATCAGATCTAGATCGACGTTTCCGAAGCCGTGGCAGTCCAAGTGACGACGGATCTTGTCGAAGATATCATCTGGTCGCATGTCCGGGACAAGCCGAAAGTCCATCTTGGCGCTGGCTTTGGCCGGTAGAACAGTTTTCATCCCTTCGCCTTGGTAACCTGCGCTGAGACCCGCGACATTTGCCGTCGGCATGAACAGGTGTTTGCGCGGCAGGTCTTCAGATCCGAGGCCCGCGACGAACGATTCGTTGCCGAAGGTTTCGCGCCACTCGTCGGAGTCGTCCGGTAGTTCCGCCAGCGCACGATCTTCCTCAGTCGTGGGCTCGCGAACATCATCATAGAAACCTTCGATCAGGATCCGGTCATCCGACGTATCCTTGATCGAGTTCAAAGCATTGATCAACGTCCAAACCGCCGACGGTAACACGGTAGCATACGAGGAATGGGCATCGCCTTTAAGCAACGAGACTGACATCTCGACCGCCAGAACACCTTTGAGGCCCAGATAGATCACGGGGCGGTTTTGAGCGTTGCGACCTCCGCCCTCCCAGATGCATGCGTCGGCAACGAGTTTGTCTGCGTTCTCGGCAATCAAGCCGGGAAGGTTTGGTGAACCCGATTCTTCCTCACCTTCCGCGAAGATCTTCACGTTACATGGCAAGCCGCCCCATTCATCTCGAAATGCGTTGATGACGGCCAGACGTGCAGCGATATTGCCTTTGTCGTCTGACATTCCGCGGCCATAAAGCCGGTCGTCCTTACGAGTCGGTTCAAATGGATCGCTCTCCCAAAGCTCGATCGGATCGGTCGGTTGGACATCGTAGTGGACATAGAGCATCAACGTCGGCGGATCTGCGGGTGGCGCATCAACCCCTGCTACGGATTGTGCGCGGCGAAAAGCATCAACTGAGGCCGGAGCATGTCCGTATACGGATGGGAGGCCGTTGTTCGGAGTGGGAATGATCTCAGTTTCAAATCCGTGTTCGGTGAAAATTTCGGCTACCAACTGTGGGGCCTTGTCAAAACCAATGCGCTGCGCGGAGACGCTAGGTTGTCGAACTAGCGTAAAGAGCGTATCTAGCGATTGGTCGACGTTGTCCTCGATATGTTGAAGTACTGTATCCACACTAAGCCTCGGACGTTGGTTTTACCTTTATTCGATAGCGCCGGGCATTCCTGGCTCCAACGGGACAGATTCGGGTGGGACACCGCCAGCGAGGAATCCCCCGTCCACGGTGACGGTCTGACCGTTGACGTAATCGCCGAGGTCAGATGCTAAGAACAGGCACGCGTTGGCGATGTCGCGCGGGACGCCTCCACGCTGATTGGGGATGTAGTCGCGGGCGTAGTCAACGTAACCTTCGAGCTTCCCTCGGAGGTGTTCCTCTTCGGGTGGCAATACTCGACTGTCGATGTAACCGGGCGCGACGCAGTTCGACGTGATGCCGGTACCCGCTAGATCCAGGGCCATGCTCATCGCCATACGATTGAGCCCGACCTTGACGATGCCGTAGACAGTATCTTGCGGCCAGGCACGGTAGCTATGGACACTCGAAATCGAGATGACGCGTCCGCCGCTGCCCTGCTTGATCATCTCTTTGACCGCGCGTTGAGAGCAAAACAAGTACCCCTTAAGCGCATGGCCTACTAGGAAGTCCCAGAATTCTTCGGTGATGTTGACAAAATGCGGGTCGGCTGAAGCGACAGCGTTGTTCACCAACACATCGATCTGCCCGTGAGCATCTAGGAACTCGTCGAACATACGGTTGCGGTCGTCGGTGCTTCCGATATCGGCTTGGTGCCAGCTCGCTTTCCTCCCCATCGCCTCAACTTCCGCGATGATGCCATCAGCGTTCTCGTCGCGCTCGACATCGTTGATCCCCACATCGGCGCCGTTTTCTGCAAAGACGCGAGCGATTCCCGCGCCGATGCCACGTCGCGATCCGGTTATCAGTGCCTTTTTGCCTTTGAGCAGGTCCATTTCGAGTTGTCCTTATTCAGACGGGTCAACGTTTTCGATTATTGGTTTGATGCCAACTTTAACGCCAATTCGATAGCTGCTTGCACATCGGGCAACTGATATTCGCCGTTACCGGGCTCGTCAGCCGCCAATCGGGAGAATAGTATGCTCGCTTCGGTGACTGCTAAACCAGTCGCCATTTGGACGGCATAAGCATAGGCACCCATCTGAGCGATGTATGGCTCGACCATTTCGTTGATCGGGCGGTTGAAGGAGCGGTCGGTCTTAAAATCGGCGATGCCCAACGTCTCATGGGATTTGCGGTATATGAGATCGACGCGACCTTCAATCGTTTTCGTTGAACCGTCTGTCGTGCCGATTGGAACGGCAACGGGCGTCTCAACCCAAATGTCTGCGGGATTGAGAGACAAGGCGTCCTGAAGCAAACGAGAACGCAGCGACGCTGACGTAAGACGGGCGATCTCGTCGACGTTGTCGGCTACCCTGTGTTTTTCGGCTTCGTCACGGGCGATTGAATCGATATCGAGATTTGGTGTTTCGATCATCCTCTGGATCGCGGCGTGGACTGCGCTGCCGATTTTGGTTGCGGCGCGACCTCGGCCTGTCAAGTTTTCAGAATCCCAGACCGGGATTTCATCAGATTTGTCATCAAACTCCGGCAAAAGTACCTTGGGATCGTTCTTCTTCAGATTGGATGGAGTCAACCACGAACGAGCCACCGCGTGATTCAATAACCGTCGATGTTCTTTGGTCCAAGCGTTTTCATCGACGATCGGCCCATCAACCTCTGGTGGTTTTCGGGTCGAATCAGGTTTGAAGTTGCGAGTTTCCCATTCCTCTGGTACTGCCGACCACAGCGTTTGGCCGGTACCTAGGAACCCATCGATCTTGGCGGCGATTGATCCGGTGTCGTTTTCCTTTCGGGACCTGCTTACAAATAAGTAGTCCCGAGCGCGAGTGCACGCTACGTAGTGCAGTCGCGTTTTCTCCAACTCATCGGCAGCAGCGTTATGTTTGGCGAGATCCGGGTAATTTTCGGTTTGGAAATACCCGTCCGATTGGTTTCCGCCAAGACGAATCGCGATCCGATCTCCGTCTTGCGCTTCTTTTTCCCAATCGATCAATAATGGAGGGTTGCTATGCCTGCTCGAACCGCAAAGGTCGGCGAGGATCACGACAGGGAATTCGAGACCTTTGGAGGCATGCATCGTCATGAATCTGATCTTCCCCTCGTCGAATTCGATAGAAGGTTGCTCGCGGATCGAATCATTCGATTCCTTAAATTGCGCGAACCTTGTGAGACATTCCCGAAGGGAAGTCGCTCCTTCTTCAGTGAACCGGCGGGAGAGTTCAACTGCCAGATCCAAACGACGCAATCCGGGCATGGGATCATCTTCCAAAAACATCAACTCACGGCCTTGACGTTCCCGGATGAATCGTTCAATTAGTGCGGGTGGTTGAAGACTGTCTCGGAGAGTGTTGTAGCGATTCAAGACTTCCATTGCGGAGCGGACGGCTTCTCCCTGCGAGTCGCTAGGAAATTCGGCTGTGCATGAAAACTTGCCTCCCACTTTGGCCCAGTGAAAAAGGTCTACGTCGGAACAACCGAAATAAACCGACTTCAAGGCGCCGACCGTTGCAGGTTGATCAGAAGGATCATCGATGGCGGTAAGACAGTTGAGAAGGTCACGGAACTCCTGCGTCGACAACACTTCGGCTCCACCGATTTCTGCGGTATAGGGCAGATTGAGTTGATCGAATTCCCGAGTGTATGTCTCCCAGTTCGTCCGGGTGCTGGTTAAAACTGCAATATCACCGGGACGTGAATTCCTTATCGATCCGTCGTGACGGTCTCGAACCTTGAGCGCGCCATCACATATGGCTCTTGCGATCGACGCTACATGCTTGGCGTCGGTCGTTCGTACCTTTGGCAGAGATCGTTCCTCTAGAGGATCGCCGAAATGAAAGACTCTGCCGAACGAATCGGGCTGCTCAGTCTCAGCTGCCATATCCAAAGGTATCCAATCGGCTTGGTCGTCCTCGGATGGCATCCAAGCCTCAAAGACACGGTTAACCCAATTGATGATGGCTTTCGTGGAACGCCGGTTTTCCTTTAACGTCAGGTATTTTCCGCCAGCGCTGTCATTGAGAACCTGGTCTCTGACGGATTGGCTGACGTTGACCTGAGCGCCCCTGAATCTGTAAATCGACTGCTTAGGATCTCCGACCACGAAGAGGGAACCGGGCGCGATCAACTGCCCTCCAGGCGGAATCGTTAGCATCTGCACCAATCGTACTTGGTCGGGATTCGTATCTTGGAATTCGTCCACCAGTACGCGCCGATAGACGCTTTGTATCCTTCTGCGGATGTTCTCGTTTCGCTCAAGCATCTCGATGAGCCAAGTCATACCGTCGTAGTACGTGACAGTTCCGGCGCGCCTTCGTTCTTCGACTATCGTGCCAACGAAATCCGAGGCGTATCCGATGAGCTGGTTCGTTGCTGCTTGGCGCGTTGTATCCCGCGCCGATTTGACTGCGTCGATGACTGCCTGCAAAGATTGAACGGCTTGAGCCTTGCCTTCGCGGCCTCCCCAACTCGCGATCCGTCCTCCGCTAGTCGTGGTTCCAGGCCACGTCATCAACAGATCGTCCGCCTCGTCTTCGGTTTCTGCATCACAGCCCTTAATGAACTTCTCGTACCACTCCAAAACCTCTTCGAATTTGGAGTAGAGACTATCGCTGGGGTCGCCACACAATCGCATCTGGTCGATCACATCTTCGATCAGTTCATCGAGGTGAGTGATCGTTTCAATTCCGAGCCTGGTCGGAGGTGCGAAATCGGGAACGCGGAGTTCGTCGTGTGCTTGGTTAATCGATTCAGCCAGTCGGCTGATCGCTCCAAACGGTCCCGACATGTTTAGGCGCAAAGCCGCGGCCAAAGCTTTTGAGAACCCCTCGCCGTCTTCCAATTGATCCAGCGACCATTGGCGCCACCGTTCGCGGAACATCTGCATCTCCGCAAAACCGTCTTGCACCTCAACCGAAGGCGGCAACCGGCATTCCAACGGATTTTCTCTCAACAGTGAGTAGACGAGCGAATCGATGGTTTGGAATGCCGCGGTATCGATCCCTTCCAAAGCCGTTTTAATCCAGTCCGCGTCAGGGCCTTCGCTACGCAGAGTTTCTAACTCTGCGCGAATTCTGGACCTTAGTTCCGACGCAGCGGCACGTGTAAAAGTGATCGCGATGATCTCATCGATCCTGACTCCGCCTTTCAATAAGGCGACTATCCGCTGGACGAGCGAATGAGTTTTTCCCGTACCCGCACCGGCTTCAACGTAGATGTTGGAAGTTAAGTCATTTTGGATCGCTGAAAGCGTTTCGGAGTCGGTTAGGGTCGGCGGTTGGGCAGCGTTCACGACGATTCCCCTTCCGCCAAAGCCACGTAGTCGGCCAACTCAGCTGATGATTTCTTTCGATCCCATGCGACCATCCGATCAGAAGCGCAGACGTTGGAGTAGGCACAATATCTGCAGTTTTCCCAAGACGCTACGTCGCCATACGTGCTCCGATTACCGGGCCTCGCGGGAAATGCCCCATTACTTATTCCACCGACGATGGTAGACAATACATCTCCGAAACGCAGTTCGGTTTCTTCCAATGTCACCGGAATTTTGGGGCGCAGGCGCGTACTCCCGTTTTGGAAGACGAACCAATATGCCGCGGATATTTCGGCACGGTTGTCCAGAATCTCGTCGGCCACCCGAGCATAGATAGGCAATTGCAACTTGGTTCCCGCTGCGGTGATGTCCTTGTCAATGTCGGAATAGTAATCAGACCGTCCGGTTTTGAAGTCGGCCACAAGGGCGCGTCGTCCGTCGCGTGACAGAGCGATCAGGTCGATCATCCCACGGAATTGGAACGACGTATGTTCATCAACGTTCGTTAACCCGATGGAATCACGAAAACCAAACGGGACCTCGGTCATCATCTCGCCGTCGTATTCGGTTAAGAGGTCGAGATTGGCTTGATGCCACTGCTCAAGTTGCCTCAGCAGTTGGACCTTTTCAAGCTCGAAGATTGCCTGGTATCCAACGAAATCCTCAGTTTGAAATCGGTCAAACTCTTGTCGCGCTATCTTGCGCAGACTTTCAAGACCGAAGTCGGTTCCATCCGGGCCAATATCACGCAAGAAGCGCTCTAATATTGCGTGTACGAGCAGCCCTTTGTCGAGTGGTGACAGAACCAATAAATCTTCAGGATCTATGCGTTCGTCTACGTTGAGTTCCGTAGCCAAGAAATATCGGTACGGACATTCGGCGTAATGTTGCAGTGAACTAGCCGACATGCGTCGTTCGAGTTGTGACGCATTTTGAACCGTTGTCAGATTGCCGTCGTGGGCACTGAATTGCGCAGATTTTCGCGCCTCCGACACGTCCTTGCCTCTTGCCAGAGCGCGGTTGCTTGGATCAGCAAGAAAGTTGCTCAAGCTTAGGTTTTCTAGCGAACGCCGAGACACGGATTGCACCCGGAACTCGTAACCAGTAGATGGGTCGAGGTCGGATTCGTGGAGATCTGTCAGACTCTCAACGGAGTCAACGTACTCGCTCTGGGGGGCCATCAGCGATTTAACCGCAACGGCGTTGAGGTTACGAGACTTGATGACTTCGTCTACGAACCAAGGCGATGGGTAAGACTCGTTGGTGGCACCCAACAGTGCCTTATTCCAGTAGAGGTTTCTTTTTTCAGCCGATTGCAAGGCGAGTTGGAAGGTTTGACGCTCCAATTCGAGCTGTTCTTTTCTGGTATGAAGTCTCTTGCCATCAGGATCGAGGGTTCGCCTCAATTCGTCAGAAAGTAGCGGGTCAGATCTGGCTGGTGTCGGGATTCCCCCTTCTGCCATCCCAAGAATGTGGACTGATCGGAACGAATTTCCAACACTTGCATCTAACCGTGCGACGAGAACGGCGGTACCCCATCCTGGGTCCCCGCCTAAGGAAGTTAGTAACGCCCGTTGAACTGTTCGAGAGAATCGCGGAAATTCCACATCCGACTTACCGATTTCACCCAAGCCGCGAATTTCCGACAAAACGTCGCTGATCCGATGGATGCCGCTTTCTGCTGTACCTTCATCGTTGCCGGGAGATGCGCTGTAGTTTTCGAGTACGTCTGCGAGCCAGTCGATCCAATCTGACCAAGAACGCGGGTCTGTCGGTTGGACTATCCGGTTTAGCCGCTCGACGAAACCTTCGAGTTGCGATGTAGCATCGGCCAAGGCGCGCATCGAATCTGGATCGATCGCGTTGTCTTCATCGGATGCCTCTTCTGCGCGCTTCGCACGTCTGCGCAATGACTTCGCATATCGGTCTAGCGAACGTTTCCAGCGATCGTCCCCACTGAATCTTGACACCTTCGCGTTTCGCGACGCGACTTCCCACGGGACCGACGGCACTCTGTCGCCATTTGCGGGATTTACGACTGGTGATGAGGACGTCCAAGACGTGAATGTGTCCCGACGCATGTCGTTCGCGATCATATTGAGGAATAAGTGAACGAATCTGCCCGTTGGAGTGTCTGCCAACGTGCTAGATGATGGGCCGCAGCTTTCGATCTCGGCGGCTTCCAATGCGTCCTTAACGCGAGCAGCGTAGTCAGACGACGTATAAAGCACAACCATCTCGCCAAACCTGACCCCGGAACGCGCGTCGGCGATGATGTTTCGAATCAACCCACGCGGTTCGTCGGCCGGTCCCATCGTGGAGTAAAACCGGGTACAAGGCGTGTGCTCCACCAACCGTTCCTCGGAGTCCGCGTCAGGCGTGGTCCGGAAAGTGATTGTCGACGATAGCTCTTGTACACAGTCCCTGAGGCGCGAATACGCGTCGGGCGGTATCGGTGCCTGCAACATGATGATGTTCGGTGCTAAAGCTGAAGCGACGATTTCTGGATTGTTGGATGCGGTTTCGGCTGCGATGGTGGCCTTGTTTTCGCGTGTGAGGAATCCCGTCGCGGAAGCGGCGTAACTTGCCTGAATCTCGATCAATTGGGCGTACAACCCGTCGGAAGCGCCGTTCGCCAGCCGCAACAGGGCGCGATCAACCCCGATGTCCAATCGCTCGAGCGCTTGAAGCGTCCGTTGAATTGCGCTCAACGTCGATTCGTTGTTGGCATGTTCGGTAAGTGGCCCCGGCGTTTCAAGCGCCGACGTGGCGTTGTAGACCATTTCGGACGCGACGAGCCGCGTCATAGATGGTTTGTCAGGCTTGTTCGGAGTTGCTTCAAAAAGGCGGTCTGCGAGTTCTTCGATCCGCATGAATTCGACGTTGAAGAATCCGCTACATCTGACCTTGCATATTTCGTCGGTCACAGCCCGTCTCAAAAAGAAAGCCGAGAAGTAGGAAGGAACCAACACGACTATGCGCGAGAGCGGATGGTCTCGACGTATTCCCAAAATCTGATCGGCGATCCGCTTTACCAAGGGCGCACCGTTCTGGACCTCGTAGATTCGCGCGTGGTTTAAAGTCTTTTCGGGCATAGAAATTGAATGGCGCCCCCGGTGAGAATCGAACTCACGCACCTGGCTTCGGAGACCAGTGCTCTATCCACTGAGCTACGGGGGCGCGGTTGTGCGGGTAAATGATAAACGGCGCACCACCAATTATCGATTGACGTGTTTAGTGCGCGCTTGCCGGGGCACGTCCTTGACGACGCGGTCGCCTCGGCCCGAATGCTTTGACGAGGAAGATCGGGGCGATGATAGTGGTGACAACCGTCATTACGATTGCGACGGTGAAAATATCACGACCGATAATTCCGCTCGCTCTACCGATTTCGGCCACGATGAGGGCTACTTCGCCGCGCGGCAACATGCCCAGTCCGATTCGCCAAGAGCGTTGTTTACCGTACCCAACCGCCATAACGGGGAGTCCTGCACCTGCGACCTTTGTAACTATGGCTATCACGGTGACTGCGAACGCGAACAACGCGAGTTGGGCCAGATTGTCGGATTCCCAGATGGCGGTCAAATCGACTTGCATGCCTATGATGCAGAAAAAGACCGGGACCAATATGCTTCCGCCGTTGCGTATGGCGAATATGGTGTACTCCTTCAAAAGCGTCGCCGACAGCGCTAGACCCATCGAGAACGCTCCAATGATCATGGCGAGTCCGAAGTAGATCTCAGCGACGCTGGCAGCGATGAAGCCCAAAGTGATGGCTAGAACCAGTGTTGAGCCGTCGGACTTGAACCACATCGTCATCCTTGAGATGCGATTGGCCAATATGCTACCGATGAGCGTTAATCCCAGCCAGAATCCGATCGCTTTCACGATCAGCAGTGCTACAGAACCGCCAGAAACGGAGCCTTCGGCATCGATTCCAACGACTATGGCGACAAGCACGATACCCAATACGTCGTCAACAACTGCAGCTGCTAAGATGATGACGCCTTCTATGGAATCGAGGCGGCTAATGTCGGTGAGTACGCGGGCTGTGATGCCAACCGAAGTGGCGGTAAGGATGGCTCCGACAAATAGCGCCGGTATGGCCTCCTCAATCGAGTTGAAGTTGGCGTAGCCGAACCACCAGGTGACTAGCGCGCCGAGGCCGAAGGGAAATATGATTCCCCCAAGAGCGACTGCGGTTGCGGGGCGGATGAATCTCAAAAAGCGCTTACGGTCAGTTTCAAGCCCAGCTTCGAAAAGTAGGAGAACGGCGCCAAGTTGGCCGACGAAGTAGAGAGCGAATGGGATTGCGGGTTCAGGGACTTCAGGTAGATGCCCGGAGGCGTCTGTCGCCAATTTACCCACTTCGTGGAACATTGGTCCGACGAGATCGAAGAAGCGGATACCTCCGAGCGCGTGAGGACCGATGAGGATGCCTGCACATAACTCGCCAATGAGGGCGGGTATCTTCAGATAGCGTTCCGCAATCTCACCTCCAATTTTGGCGGCGACGAGGATCACCGAGAGCATGATGATCAGCTCAGCGGACAGGTAGAGTAACGATTCTCCGTGCAATTTTAGGGAGGTAAGTTAGGGCTTAGCTGGGGAATAGAGCTGGCTCAGGGCTGCTCAAAACAGAGTGAGACCGGTTGGTTCTTGCCAGCAAAGATTCTACAATCGCGCCGCGTTTAATTTTCGATTGAATCTTTCAACACGGTCGCAGGCTGGATGAAATTTGCTTCCTCGTCGACTCGTCCCAAACCAATGAAAGTGCCGTTGTTCCCGTATACGCGAATCCGGACTTGATTACTTTCCCAATTTGCAAGAATTCTCTCAATGACTCGCCCATGCGAAAAAGCCACGGTTTCCGCTTCATCAAGTGTGACCTCGGGCAATCGCCTGAGCACATGATCTGGCTTCAGCAGATGACGCGTCCACGAATCATCGGCCGCGCAAGCGATCAGTGTGTCGAGAGATAGAGATTCAGCGATGTCAAAATCACCAGCCCTTGTGCGCCGGAGCGATGTCATGTGAGCACCACAACCAACCCGTTGCCCGACATCGTTGGCAAGGCTGCGAGCATAGAATCCGCTACCGCAGTCGATCTTCAAGCTGAAATGCGGCGGATCCCATGCCGTTAACTCCAGTTTGTGGACTTCCACTTTCCTTGGCTCCAGTGCAACAGTTTTCCCTTTTCTGGCTAACTTGTATAAGGGTTGCCCGTCCTTTTTGATGGCGCTATATATCGGGGGGACTTGGTCGATTTCACCTCGAAATTCCAGCATTACCGATACCAGATCTGTCGATTTCACCGTTGAATAATCTTGCCTGTGAGTCTCAGCCCCTTCGGAGTCGTAAGTATCCGTTGATACTCCGAGCATCGCAGACATCAGATATGACTTGCTGCCGGTCAAGACGAATTCGGAAAGTCGCGTGGCCCCGCCGATGCAGATCGGAAGCACACCGGTAGCCATCGGATCTAACGTGCCACCGTGCCCAATCTTTAGTCCGCGTTGCCGTAGCCGGAACGCTGAACGGAGCTTGGCAACAATGTCGGAAGATGTCCATCCGGACGGCTTGTCAACGTTGAGAAACCCAGAAATCGAGTGTGTAGTCCCCTGCTTCATCAGTTTCAGGGTACGACGCGGTTTGCTAACGACTATCGGTAAGGTTGGCGATGTAGTCGATCATGTTCTGACCGTCCTCAAGAGAAGAATCGAGAATGAACGCGATCTTCGGCGTGCGCCGCATCTTGGCGCGAAGACTCAACTCGTGGCGGATGAAACCGACACGCTCTCTCAAGTAATCAACGGCTGGCTCGACCTTACCAGTTTTTGTGTAGACGCTTACCGCGACGCAGGCTTGAGTCAATCCAGAATCGCACGTTACATCCATCACTGAGATTAACCCGGGAGGGTTCAACTCTTCGTCGATAATCTGACCGATGATCCGTTGCAAATTCTTCTCGACGCGCTGAATTCTCCTAGCCATCATGGAATCCGCGATTAGGTTTCGCCAGATTAATGAGCTACGACGGCTCGCAACTCGTAGCAGGTTATGATGTCACCTTCTTCGTAGTCGTGAAAACCGTCTAGCACGATACCACCCTCGTAGTTGGTGGCAATTTCTCTGACGTTATCGTCGAAATGTCGCATCGAGGACACAGCACCTTCAAACAGTTCCTCACCGCGTCTCGATACGATCATCCGGGCGTTACGACGCATGAGACCCGACGTAACGCGAACACCAGCGATACGTTCCCGTCTGCCATGCGGGAAGATCTGCAACACGGTGGCTCGACCGAGAGTGACTTCCTCCTGTTCCGGTTCGGTCAGTTGCCTGGCAGCTTGTTTGACATCATCGATCATCGTGTAGATGATGTCGTAGGTCTTAATCGGGACCCCTTCTTGGTTTGCCAAACGCGATGCTGCGGGTTCGACCGAAGTTTCAAAGCCGACGATCATCGCATCTGAGGCGGAAGCGAGCATTACGTCGGATTCTGAAACCGGCCCCGTGGCAGCGTGCAAGAGCTTTACTTGAACATCTGGCGACGAAAGCCCGTCAACCGCACGCCGGATCGCGTCGATCGTGCCTTGCGCTCCAGTTTTGGCAACGAGGTTCAATTCGGCCGCTTCGTAGCTCTGACGGTGCCGCAAAACTTCTGCGAGCGTCGATGGCCTGGTAGTATCATGCCGTCGCTGCTCCTGCCGCGTTCGAGTATCGATTCGTTGCCGCGCAAGCTTCTCGTCTTCAACCACTTCAAACTGCTGGCCAGACTCTGGAACGCCGTTCAACCCAAGTATCTCGACTGGGACAGATGGTCCAGCGCTCGCGACCTCTTTCCCGAAGCCGTCAACCATTCTTCTTACGTGGCCGTACTTGTCGCCCGCGACGATGGTGTCCCCTACGTTAACCGTGCCAGAGCGCACAATGACCGTCGCAACAGGACCGCGTTGCTTATCGAGTGTGGCCTCGACGACTACACCGATTGCTTCGCGTTTGGAATCTGCAGAGAATTCGGATACTTCTGAAAGCAGCAACAATGAATCGATGAGATCAGAAACACCATCACCGTTGAGCGCGGATACCGGCACCGACAAAACGTCACCGCCCAAATCTTCTACGATGACATCGTGTTCTAATAGTTCGGTCGTCACGCGCACAGGATCGGCACCAGTGACATCGATTTTGTTGACGGCAATGACCATCGGAACCTGAGCTGCTTTGGCGTGGCTGATGGCTTCAACGGTTTGAGGCATCACGCCGTCGTCAGCCGCCACTACTATAACGGCGATGTCCGTCGCCTGCGCACCACGGGCGCGCATTGCGGTAAACGCCTCGTGCCCGGGAGTGTCGATGAAAGTGATCAGTTGCCCTTCATGGTCGATCTGGTAGGCACCGATGCTTTGAGTGATTCCGCCTGCTTCGCCGTCTACTACGTTAGTGCCCCGAATGGCGTCCAGCAACGTCGTTTTTCCGTGGTCAACGTGGCCCATAACTGCCACGACGGCAGGTCTTGGTTGCCTTTCGCCTTCTTCCTCATCAACGCCAACTCTGTCGGATGCCTCTGATTCTTCCATGTCGACAGGTTTTCGGACACGCACACCCAATCGAACCGATATCGTCGCGGCAACCTCGAAGTCGATTGAGTCGTTCATCGCGACCATCATGTTGAGTCGCATCAACTCCTTGATGATTTCGATTGGAGACCGACGTATAACCTCGGACAGCTCGGCAACGCTAATCTCGGCTGGCAGATCAACAGGGCCAGCGAACTTCACTGGCTCGCGACGAGGCGACGGTCGCTCTGAGCCACCGTTCCTGTGGCGGCCACGACCGCCGCGGCGTTGTCTTGTTCTTTGTGATCTTGCCATTGACGAATTCCGAAGCGTTTGCCCAGCGTCGCGTTAATGTGATTTAGCCCGAGTCTCCAGATACTCGACGAAATCCGCTGGGACAACTTTTTCGAGCGTTAGGGCTTCTTTTATCTTATCGCTAATTCCTATCGCGTCGAATACATCCGATCCCAAGAGTAGACAAACCGCGTTCTCCGCCCATCCGTCCTGTCTCAAATATCGTTCAGGAGCACCAAAGGCGCGAACTATGTCGAACCTCTTGCCTTTAGTGCGCTTTTCGCGGCACACTTCGCACACGCAACCAACGAATCACGATCATTCGTCGAAACCTCATCGTCTCGACGCCCATACGACCGAGACGCGTTTAGCGTCTGGTGCGGCGCGCACCACCACCGCGGCGGCCCCTGCCTGAACCGCGTCTACCTTCCTCGTCGCGGTAACCCGATATGTCCTCTGCGAATCGGAGCCCCGATTCGCCAGTATCTGTCGCAACTTGGAAGTCGTCAGGCAATGCCCAAAGATCATCTGAGTCGATGTCCTGGTCCAGCGATTCCAACTCTGCCGCTTCGCGCTCTGCCTCGAGGCGCTCCTGTTCTTCCAGCTCCAGTTCTTTGAGCTTCTCTTCTAACTCGAGCAATTCGAGGTCCAAATCCTCTTCTTCGTCCTCGATTTCCGCCGCTGGCAGCGGTTCTGGCCTTTGGACTTCGGGAACGAACAGTGAAGGGACTGGCGACGCGAACGGCTCCTCTTCAGGAACCTCCATAAGCGGTTCAGATTCTTCTACGGCTTCTTCCTCAACTGCTTCGTCTAAGTGTTGCGCTGCGACCTGGACGTCGGCCTCAACATCTTCTGGTGTAACAGCAATCTCGGGTTCGATCGCCGCGATCTCTTGTGAATCGTCCGATTCTGGGACGTTCAAGACAGGCGCGACTGGTTCGGGTTCGATGTCCACCGCGGCCTCTTCGACTTCGATAGGTCCTTCAAGCTCAGCTTCTTCGGCAACGGCTTGCAAAGCCGCCTCAGCAGCGACTCTCGCTGCCTCTTCTTCGTCAGCCGCTTGTTGGGCGGCTTCTGCTTCGCGCAGGCGCTGTCGTTCGATGAGCTCTTCAGCGTAAGCAGCAGAGCCTTTGATATCTATACGGAAATTCGTGAGACGTGTCGCCAAAGAAACGTTTTGGCCTTCTTTGCCGATAGCAAGCGAAAGTTGATTCTCGGGTACGATAACTTCCGCTGTCTGTTCGTCAACGATTATCACGTCTTCGACTTGTGCCGGCCCCAGTGAATTCGCGATGAACACCGCTGGGTTGTCGCTCCATTCGAGGATGTCGATCTTTTCACCCATCAACTCTGTGACGATGTTTTGGATGCGAATTCCCCGCAAACCAACGCATGCACCGATTGGGTCGATATCGTGCTTGTTGGAATAGACGGCGACCTTGCTTCTAGCCCCTGCTTGACGCGCGATGGACTTGATCTCGACAAGCCCGGACTTCACCTCCGGGACTTCAAGCTCCATGAGACGCCGGAGCAGCATTGGATGCCGACGGGAGACCACGATTTCAGGTGCACCTTCGCCGTCAGCAGTGCTGTCGTTGACCCGCACAACATAGAACTTCAACTCCATGCCAGTACGGTATCGTTCGTTCGCACTTTGCTCGTCTCCGGGCATCGTCGCGTCGGCTTTCCCCAAGTCAACGAACACCGTGGGGCGGGTTCCGGTCGGGTCGTCCATCCTCGGTGAAGCGACTCGTCGAACCGGTGCGGAGATGATTTCACCTTCTTTGTCAGCGTACTGTTCGTAAACTAGTCGTCGTTCCGCGCTGCGCAACCTCTGCATCAACACTTGAGTGACGGTTCGGGCCGCGATTCTCTGGGGAGTAAAATCCAAAACACCAGTTATGATGTCGTCGCCAGACTGCGCTTCGGCGTTGAGAGAACGGGCCTGAGCAACATTAATCTGACCGCGAGGATCGATCTCGTCAACCTCATCAACGACATGAACGACGGTGTTGATAACCACATCGCCGCTTTCAGGGTCGAGTTTGACCGTCACATCCTGGTCCTCGACGGCCGGGTCTCGGCGATAGGCAGCAGCAATGGCATCTTCAAAAGCAGAGACGACCGATTCCTGCGGAAGATTACGTTCCGCGGAAAGCTGCATCACTGCAAGCAGCATGTCGCTCTTCATCTTGTCAGACCTCCATCGAATTGCGACACGATGTATCGAGAACTCTTTCGCCTCAAAAAGAAAAAGTGGGCGTGCGCCCACTTCCTCAACACATCGCTGTCGCAACGCGCGTTCTTAATGAATCAACTTTAACACGTCGGAGCGCGAGATGCGCACATTAAAGTAACGCTCAATCGAGATCTCGTGACATTTACCGCGGCGATTTTCAATTCAATTACTAAGTAACTCGGTAATCGCGCCAACCGCTTCACCCACCGCGCAAACCCTCGAGTCTGAGGGTGCTTGCTTCCGGTGTTTGACCTCGATCCCACCATTTTGGATGCTACGCGGGCTAACAACCGCACGAACGGGCATACCGATCAGGTCCGCATCGGCGAATTTCACGCCCGGAGCCTCTTCTCGGTCATCAAACAGCGTGTCGATTCCGGCTTCAGTAAGTTGCGTATACAAAAATTCGGCTGTCTCGCGCACCTCTTCATTGTTGTGCAAGTTGACGCCAACTAATACAACCTCGAACGGCGCAATTGATTTCGGCAACATCATTCCGCGGTCGTCGTGGTTGGCTTCGACCGCAGCCGCAAGCAGCCTACCGGTACCGATCCCGTAACACCCCATATACGAGGGCTGCAATTTGCCGTTTACATCGTTGAATTTGACGTTCATTGCTTCGCTATAGATCGTGCGAAGTTTGAAGATGTGACCAACTTCGATGCCGCGGTGCACCTCAAGGTGACCATCAGGACACCGAACACACTTATATCCTTCGGCAGCCGCGGCTATGTCTCCGACATTGTCCGCGGACCAATCCCGCCCGTAGTTGGAGTTTCGGTAGTGATAGCCGTCTTCGTTCGCGCCCGCTAGCAGATTGGCGTTCTCTACCGCTGAAGCGTCTGCGATAACGTATGCGCTGTCAGCCCCGATCGCCGAAGCAGATCCTGGCACAAAGCCCGCCGATTCGACCTCTTCAGGCGTGGCAAATCGAGGTTCGGAACCACCCATCATGTTTCGCAATTTGGTCTCGTTGACCTCGTAATCGCCGCGGATTACGACTACGTATACTTTGTCGTCGATTGCGTAAAACACGGCTTTGGCAGTTTTGGTGCTGGAAACTCCCTCAAGTTCGGCTAAAGCCGCGATTGTTTTAACCCCTGGAGTAGCGAACTTTTCGAGTTGATCCGGGGCCTCAGCTGGGTTGGATGACTTCGCGAACTCGGCCTTTTCCAAGTTGGCGCCGTATCCGCAACAATCGGAATCGCAAATCAGCACCGAGTCTTCGCCGCTTGCGGCCAATAAAGCAAACTCTGCGGAGTCTTTGCCGCCTATAGAGCCAGAGTCGGCTTCCACCATTACGGCATCTAAACCGCAACGCGAGAAGATGTTGTGATACGCCTCAGCCATGGCGTCATAACTTGCGTCCAATCCCGCGTCGTCGGCATCGAACGAGTAAGCGTCTTTCATCTCAAATTCGCGGACTCGCAACAATCCGCCACGGGACCGTGTCTCGTCCCTGAACTTCGTCTGGATCTGGTACAGCCTCAGGGGCATGTCGCGATAGCTTGTTATTCCGTAACGCCCCATAATCGAAACGGTTTCTTCGTGCGTAGGCGCTAGAACCATATCTCGATCACGACGGTCCGAGAACCGCGCGAGCGGCGGTACATAAGTCTCGGCCCTGCCACTTTCCTCCCAGATCGAGCGCGGCTGAACCACCGGCATCGTAACTTCAAGGGCCCCGGCGTTATTCATCTCCTCGCGGATGATGTGGCGGATTTTTTCAAGACTCCGCCACCCCAACGGCATGATGCTGAAGATGCCGGCTGCGATTTGCTGAATGAAGCTCGCGCGCGTCAGATATTTGTGGCTGATCGTTTCAGCCTCGAGAGGCGCTTCGCGCGTCGTCTTGATGTAAAACTGTGATGCTCGCATGTTTTGTGCATCTGGCTTTGTCTAACGAAGATGGAATGGTCAATTTGCGGCTTGACCGCCCCATCGGTTTTCGACATATTCATCGACCATACCGATGAAATCCTCGGCAATGGTCGGGCCGGACAGCAAACGATCTCTTTGTCCATCGATGAAGACGGGCGCTCGTGGGCTTTCTCCGCTACCCGGAAGAGAGATACCAATGTCGGCGGCGCGTGATTCACCGGGGCCGTTGACGACACATCCCATCACTGCGACTTTCAACGTTTCTGACCCGGGATACTGTGTCTTCCATGACGGCAAGTTAACATCAATCTGCTTCTGGATATCGCTTGCTAATTCGCGGAAGAGCGTCGATGTCGTCCTACCACACCCCGGACACGCGGTAACGGATGGGCGGAACGTTCGAATGCCAAGTGCCTGCAAAATATCTTGGCAGAGCTTAACTTCGTTAGCACGGTCACCGCCAACTTCCGGCGTCAAACTCGCGCGAATTGTGTCGCCAATACCGTTATGCAGCAACACCGACAACGCAGCGGTGGTGGCTACAACGCCTTTCTGTCCCATTCCAGCTTCGGTCAATCCGAGATGGAGTGGAATATCAGTCAGCTTAGCGAGTTGCTGGTACGCTGACACCATCTGTCCGAGCCGCGACACCTTACACGAAATGACCATCGAGTCTTCCGGCAACCCAAGATCTACCGCCGCCGACGCGCTCGCAATCGCGCTTTCTACAAGTGCCTCGCGTTCCACCTCGTCGCCATCCAACGGGTTCGCACGACGTGCATTTTCGTCCATTTTCTGGACTAGTAATTCTTGGTCAAGGCTGCCGGCATTCACGCCGATACGCACCGGTTTTCCAAGGTCACGAGCGATTTCGATGAATTGGTTGAAGTTCTCGTCATGGCGTCTACCGCGCCCGACATTGCCCGGATTGATGCGGAACTTCGCTAGCGTCCTAGTGCACTCGGGGTGGTCACGTAGCAAACGGTGACCGATAAAGTGGAAATCACCAACCAACGGGACGTTACAGTCTTGGTCGGCGAGGCGAGCTGCAATTTCCGGGACGGCTCTGGCCGCATCGTCATTGTTTACAGTGATACGGACGATTTCGCTGCCCGCGTCCGCTAGGAGCTTTACCTGGGTGACTGTTGCCTGAATGTCAGCCGTGTCAGTATCGGTCATCGATTGAACTACAACGGGGCTTCCGCCGCCAATCGGTACATTGCCGACCTTGACGCGATGCGTTTTTGAACGCGGCGTCGTGGGGAATTCTATTGCTCTAGCCATGCTTCTATCAATTATCGACTAAAGGAAGCGTTCCCCGCCTATTAGTCGCGCAATGTCTGAGAACGAAATGACCGCGATCAGTGCGAGCAGTAGAACAAACCCCGCCAAGTGAACTAGATTTTCTTTTTCAGGTGAAACTCGCTTGCCGCCTCGCACGACTTCGATCAGAACGAACGCCAAACGACCGCCGTCTAAGCCGGGAATCGGCAACAAGTTGATGACAGCAAGCGAAATGCTAAGTGTCGCGGCAAGAGTGAGGATTATCGTCAACCGCGCACTCACCGCGATATCGGCAGTCGCAACTTCGCCGGACAGCTGGCTCAATCCGACCGGACCGACCGCAACCGGGCCTTCAAATTGCGGGTTCTTAGATCCTGACAAGGCACCGAAAATCGAATTCCTTGCCAACGTGATGATCTCAAAAGTCTCTTTGATGCCCTCTGGTATCGCCCTCGTTATCGGTACGCCCCGCGCAGCTACGTGTGGATTTAAAAGTTGAAGTTGCACACCAGCTGCGCCTTCTTGCAGGTAGGTGACCGAGCCAAGGTCCAGATTGAATTTGCGCGCGTCTAGGTAGTGGATTCCAGTCCCGTTGGGACGGTCTATAACGGCGATCGTGTCACCAAGCTCTGCGCTAGGAACGAATTCCCGTGCGTCAAACACGCCAATCTCGTACAGATCGTCACGTACCGCGCCATCGGCAACCACGACGAGTTCATTGTTGATGCCAACCCTCGGGTTATATACCCGTGCCACGCCCAAGCGCACCTGTGTCGTCGAGTCATCGACATCGAGAACCACATCATGCCTCGGCGGGTCCCAACGTGCAACTACCGTAACGATCTGAGTGTCGCCTTCAATGTAGTGAACCGTCGGTTCGGTGGGACGTGCGAACGGATCGGGAATCCCGCGCTGCACTTCCCATCTGGATTCTTTGCCCAGTTTTCGCACCACAGCGGTTTGCAAATCATTGAAGTTAGTTATGCGCTGCCCATCAACAGCCACGATCTTCTGCAACGGTCTAACTCCTGCCTCGTACGCCGGCGAACCGGGCAAAACATTCGCCACAACGACATCCCCAGCGATGTATTGCACGGGGATCATCACCACGATCGTGAAAATAATGAACGGAAGGATGGCGTTTACTGCAACCCCAGCAACGATTACTGAGATGCGGGCCAACGCGGATTTTCCCGCCAGACTATCTCTCGCTTCCGGGTTCTCCTCGCCACGCAGCTTGACGAAACCTCCTACTGGCAACCAATTGATCGACCAAACCATGTCGGCGATGTCGATGCTGTTCGCATCGATGCGTCTGAGTTTCCCAATGAACAGCGATGCCGAAGTCTGAGCTACAGCCGCATCCTTACGGTCGAACGGACGCACGATCGCGGCCTCTTTCGCCCCATCTTCCCACTCGCGCCCCATAACCGTAACCATTTGGCCAACACGCAAGCCATCCCGTTCGTCATCGAACTCAAATCGGGTATCAGATGATGTCGAAATCTTGGTCGCTCCGGACCAAATCCCGAATGCTCTTGGAGGGAACCCAAATCCGAATTCGAGCACTTTGACCTTGTGAAATTTCGCCAAGAAGAAGTGTCCAAATTCGTGCAGGATGATGAGCGGCCCCAGAATCAGAACCGCTAGCAGCAACCCATATATGAGAGTTGTGCTCATATCGACAGATGTCTCAATTGCGAATTATGGGACTAATCCGTTACGTGACGCGCCAAAGTAGTTTCATATGCCCAACTGGCGGCGATGATCGCATCTTCGACAGTGAATTCTGACTTGACATCATGCGCGAGCAACGTCTTCTCAATCTCACCGGCAATCTCGTCGAATCGGAGCTTCCCATCCATAAAAAGGTCAACCGCCGCTTCATCGGCACCAGCTAACACAGCGTTGTATGTCCCACCTATTCGAGCGTACTTCATCGCCATGTTGAAGCACGGATACTTCGAGGGATCCATCGGCTCAAAAGTCAGCTCGCCAGCATCGATCAGACTAAATTCAGGTAGTGTGTCGTTGAATCTGCGCTCTGGATAAAACAGCGCAAACTGTATCGGGTGGCGCATGTCGGGCAAACTGAGTTGAGCGATGACAGAACCGTCCGCCATCTCAACCAACGAATGCACAATGCTTTGCCGGTGGATCACGACATCAATATCGTCGAGTCTGGCATCGAACAGGAAAGACGTCTCAATCACCTCGAACGCTTTATTCATCAAGGTTGCCGAATCTACGGTTATCTTGTTTCCCATCGACCATGTGGGATGGTTCAGTGCCTCTTCTGGAGTTACGTTTGCCAACTCTTCAGGCGTTTTGTCGCGGAAAGCACCGCCGGATGCAGTGACGATGTAGCGTTTGGGCTTTGTGGTCTCACCAATGACGCATTGCCAGAGTGCACTGGGTTCAGAGTCGATCGGAAGAATGGTTCCCCCGTTTTCGTCTGCGATGCGTTTCAACTGAGCTCCCGCCATCACAATCGATTCTTTGTTCGACAACCCGACATTTTTCCCCGCGCTCAAACTGGCAACCGCACATGGCAATCCATCGATACCAGCCGTGGCGTGCATCACGAAATCGACATCCGGATGCGTGGCTAGTTCGATCATTGAGATGCGAGCAGCGTTGCCGATGGCATTAGCCGAATCCTCGACGCAACTGAAGTAATCGACGTCAAACTCATCGATTTGATGCGCCAGCTTCTCGACGTTTTGTCCCGCGGAAAGCCCAACTACTTCGAATTCGTCCGGGAATTGCCGAACAACATCAAGCGTTTGAGAGCCCACCGATCCCGTCGACCCTAGAACTGCGATGCGCTTTTTAGTCCGAGCCATCACACGATGAAGTATATGAACACGAAGATTGGAGCCAAAGCATCAAGGCGGTCCAGAATCCCTCCGTGGCCGGGGATAATGCCACCTGAATCCTTTACATCCGCTAACCGCTTGATCCAAGACTCCGTGAGATCACCGACGACGCCCAACGCGGCGATTACTAAACCAATGACAACGATTTTGACGATCGAAAAATCTAGCGACAGCAAATTGGACAGCAGCAGCGATGCAATCACAGCAGCTGCCAGTCCACCAGAGAACCCTTCCCATGTCTTGCCCGGGCTCACGTTCGGGGCCATTCTGCGTTTGCCTATCGATCTGCCAACGAAGTACGCGCCAGAGTCTGCTGCGAACACGACGAGTATCCCGTAAGCGAGTAGCTCACGGCCGTTGTCCGAGGAGACGATGAATGGCAACAGAGTGACCGCCAAAACGACGATAAGCCCGTACGAAATGATCAGTTTTCTCCTTGAGAGGGCTTGGTATCGAGCGAAACGGGAAGTAATGAGGAATTCGGCCACCAGAACCACGAGGATTACAACCACTATACGTTCTGCCATGTCGGCGCTTGAGTAGTCGATTTTGAGCTCGCCTAGTACTGCGCCAAACACTCCTAACCCGGCGATGACTGCACCGATCAAAGCCGCGCCCCCTTTCGGCGCTACAGACTTGGATTTGCCGAACGCCATTTGCTGGGTTTCCAGCCCGATAACCGCAGCGACGGCAATTGACACTACAGACACGGGCCAAAATCCAAAGTACAGCGTCAATCCCAACAGTGGCAGACCAACGGCGGCTGAGATCAGGCGGAGCTTGAGTTCGGGCGATTTGGATCGAGGCCCTGAAATTAACGAATTGTTCTCCTGAGACACGCGTATAGTGTCGCAGAACTATCGCTTTTGCTCTGGCCGCAGTCCGAATCGGCGCTGTCTTTGGGAGTACACTTTGATCGCTTCGTCGATCTCTGTTTCGCCGAATTCGGGCCACAACGCCGGGGACGAATAAAACTCCGCGTACGCCGACTGCCAAATCATGAAATTGCTGATCCTAAACTCCCCGCCGGTGCGGATTATGATGTCCGGATCTGGAATCCCACGCGTGAACAGATGACGTTCGATAAGGGCTTCGTCGATATCTTCAGGACGCAAGCCTTTCTCGACGATTGTTTTCACCGCGTTCACGATCTCATGGCGGCCACCGTAGTCGAATGCCAAGTTGAGCGCGATCGTCGAATTGTCCTTGGTGAGTCGTTCTGCCGCTTTGATATTGCGCAACATCTCGTTCGGCAACCGCCGTTCATATCCGAGGTGGCGCAGGCGGACGCCGTTCGCATGAAATTTATCCACTCCGCGTTCTATCGCCTCAAATGCCAGTTCCATCAAATCGTTCACTTCATCTTCCGGCCGACGCCAATTCTCAGTGGAAAACGCGAATAGGGTTACTTCACGTACTCCCCTCTCGGCCAGAAATCGCGTCACGCGGGCGATATTTTCGTAACCTGCTCGGTGGCCTTGCGATACACCGACTCCGTTTTTCCGCGCCCAACGTGCGTTGCCATCCATGATGATTGCGACGTGATGTGGAACTCTAAGTTCTGGGTTAAGACCGTTGTCCGAAGTGTTCGATCCGGTCGCAATAATTCCTTCAGTGGAACCCAAATTCAAACCTCTTAAAACTCACGTGTTCGCGCACAGTTCGCGCCCGACACTCCCATCTGATCAATCGATCAGTTGAGAATCTGCATCTCTTTGTCTGTGAGTAATTCGCCTATCTTGCCAACCGCGTCGTCCGTTAAGTCTTGAAGGGACTTCGACGCTCTCTTACAGTCGTCTTCAGGGGCTTCACCTTCCGTTTGAATCTCGCGGATCATGCTTTGAGCGTCGCGTCGAACATTGCGAATTGCCACGCGTGCATCTTCAGCCCTGCGGCGAGCCATCCGAACTAGCTCTTGCCGTCGCTCCTGCGTCAATTCAGGCAGCATCAATCGAATCGTCTGACCTTCGACACGCGGATTCAGACCCAGATCAGATTGTTGAATCGCACGTACTATCGCCGTCGCAGCGTCCGGGTAGAACGCCTCGATTTTGATCGTTCGCGCACTCTCCACTGCGATTAATGCAAGCTGGTTCATGAGAAGCGTGTCGCTAGCGCCCCCCATGTCAACTGTCACCTGCATCTTTGAAACGAGTGAGGTCGACGCTTGGTTCGTTCGGAATCCGTCCAAATCGTCTTCGAAGACGCTAACTGAGGAGTTCATGCGGCTCTGCGCATCTTCCAAGGTTTCTTCCAACATCTGAACACCTCTTTTTGGTTGTCGCCGCTACGACGTTTCACTTCGCCAACCATATATTGAACCGTATTCACGGCTCAAAAGGTCACCGAACGTCAATTGGTTCGTACGTAAACCTGCGACATCTGCTGCGGCATGTGCAACTGTTCTCCGGCATCATCTATCGTGATGCGAGTTCCCACATGGCCACCACTTACGATGCCCTGCAAATTGCCTGGCTTGAACATATCGAAAACCAATATCGGCAATTTGTTGTCCATCGCCAGCGACAAGGCGGTTGAGTCCAGTGCTCGCAATCCGAGTTCCAACGCTTTGTGATGCGTAATGTGGTCAAACTTTTTCGCCATCGGATGGACCGCCGGATCGGCATCGTAGACACCGTCCACACCGTTCTTGGCCATTACCAATACACCTGCGTTGGTTTCGAGGGCACGCAAGCTGGCCGCGGTGTCAGTCGACATGAAGGGGTTACCCGTCCCGGCGGCGAAGATGACCACACGCGATCGTTCAAGATGGTGGAGCGCTCGGGATCTGATGTACGGTTCCGCGACGGTCGGCATCGGGATCGCCGTCATAGTCCTGACTGGAACACCGTCTCGTTGCAACTGGTCCTGCAATACCAGCGCGTTCATAACCGTCGCAAGCATACCCGCATGATCAGCACTCGACCGATCCATGCCTTGCGCCTCGTAATCTGCGCCTCGCCACATGTTTCCGCCACCCACAACTACGCCGATACCCACACCGACTTCGTAAACCTGCTTAATCTCGTTAGCGATGTAGCGTACGGTTTCGTTTTCGATACCGAAGCTCTTTCCGCCCTTGAACGATTCCCCGCTGAGTTTAAGCAAGATGCGGCTGTAGCGTGGCGTCAACCGCATGCCGATGGTCTCCTTTGCTTATTCGCCAAGAGCGAAACGTTCGATACGTCCCACCTTGACGTTTTCGCGGACTTCGGCTGTCAACTTACTCAACAGATCCGAAACCTTGACGCTGGTATCGCGGATGTACATCTGGTCAAGCAAGATGTCGTCATCCGACACTTCGCCGACATCTTCGGGAATAGTATCGCGATCGATGTATTTCGGGTTCATAGAGGCAACCTGCATTGCCAACTCACGAGCCAACTCCTTGAATTTAGGGGTACGAGCGACAAAGTCGGTCTCACAGTTGAGTTCGACGAGCGAACCGACCCTCGACCCGGTGTGGATGTAAGCCTCAATCACGCCCTCACTAGCTTCGCGACCAGCGCGCTTAGCGGCCGAGGCCAATCCCTTCTCCATAAGCGCCGCGGTTGCCTGCTTGATATCGCCGTCGGCATCTTCGAGCGCTCGCTTCGAGTCCATGATTCCAGCACCTGTCAGGTCGCGCAATTCCTTGATTTGCGCGGTGCTGATATTAGCCATTTCGTGACAACTCCGTTTTCTATTGATTGATCCTGAGAACCGGGTAAATCCCGTTCTAACTGTCCTGTCCTAACTGTTTTGTTGGGCCCGTTCCTCCGCAGCGGCTCGAGCTGCCGCCATCGCCGCTTCTTGCGCGTCGCGTTCCGCCTGCATGGCCTCGCGCTCACGTCGACGTTCCTCTGCCAATTCGATACCCTCTGAGATCGCAGTAGCGATATGGCTCGAAAGTAACTTGATCGACGCGTGTGAATCGTCATTACCGGGAATCGGATAAGTGATATCGTCCGGGTCGCAATTCGTATCAACGATCGCGACCACCGGAATGCTCAGATCGTTGGCCTCTTTGACCGCGTGTTTCTCACGGTCGATCCCCACGACGTACATCACGTCTGGCAATTTCGTAATCTCTTTGATCCCTCCGAAGAACTTGTTGAGCCGCCGAACTTCGGTCTGCTTCATCAGCAATTCGCGCTTCGTGTGTGCTTGAACCTCACCTTTGGCGAAATCTTCTTCGAGTTGAATCAATGCCTCAATGCGTCGAGAAATCGTCGCGAAGTTAGTCAGAGTTCCTCCGAGCCATCGAGATGTGATGTAGTGCGCGCCTACCGATGTAGCCAACCGTTCGATTTCGTTCCTAGCTTGTGGCTTAGTACCAACCATCAAGCACTTTCCACCGCCCGCAACGATTTCTCTGATCGCAGATTTTGCGTTCTCGATTGCTTCGAGAGTCTTGTCCATATCCAGCACATGGCGTTTCTGATGCTTGAGCCGAATGTACTCACGCATGCGCGGGTGCCAACGCTTCGAGAGGTGCCCTAGATGCACGCCAGCTCGATACAACCCTTCAACTGTCAAGGGTTCGAGTTCTTCTTTTTCGTCCGTGGATTGCGTCTCCACAGCCGCAGTTTCAGTCGTCAAGGCTTTTGAATGATCTCCTGATCGTCACTCGTATTCTTTACGCGCGAAGCGCTTCCAAAGAGACAGATTGACCTTTGGAACCAATGTTCGATGGTATCACACTAGGATTGACCCAAGTTCAATGTGTTCGGTGCCAATGAGTTGGATTCACACCCACCAAATACGTCCAAAATGCCCATTTGAGTCGTTATTCTTAACAGCATCAAAGTGAAACCACGCAGTTGGTCACTCGGGCTCATTGATTCGTGTCGTCATTAGGAGGGTGAAACTCATGAAGTTGCTGGGATCGAACGCCCAACCCGTTAGCTCAATCCAGTTGCTCGCGGCAATTGGCGCGGTCCTGCTCGTCGTGATCGCCTTCGTAACGGGCATACTGCAAGGCCCCGGCGCGAACGATGCCGTAGGCGGCGTTCTGGGAGTCCAAGGTACTTCTACAACTTGGGTATCTAACCTCGGCGACCTCCTACCATTCGGTTTCGCGTTCGTAGCCGGAATGGTCGCCGCCGTAAACCCTTGCGGTTTCGTAATGTTGCCAGCCTATCTAACCATCTACCTACGGGACGAATCTGACGTCGACGAAGATGCGAGTCTCGCTGGTGTTGCCAAAAGAGGCACTAAAGCCATCTACGTTAGTTTGGCGATGGGTCTCGGGTTCGTGGCGCTGTTCGGATCAGCCGGATTGCTCGTCTCTGCGAGTCAAGAACTGGTCAAGGAAGCGTTGCCTTGGATCGGGTTCACTCTCGGAATCCTGATGGCCTTGCTCGGGGCATACATTCTCATTGGCGGCAAAATATACACCGGCATCGCCCAACAGATGGCGGATCGAGTCGGAGATCCGCGCGTCTCTTCGCTCGGTGGCTACTTCCTCTTCGGCGTCAGCTACGCCCTCGCCTCATTGAGCTGCACCTTGCCGATCTTCTTGAGCGTGGTGACCAGTTCTTTTGGCCGCGAAGGGATCCTATCGGGGCTTATCCAATTCGTTGCATACGCTGGCGGAATGGCATTCCTGATCATGATCGTGACGATCGGGATTGCCCTGTTCAAGAGCGCGATCTTGGGACCCCTGCGAAGATCGATGCAGTACGTAGAACGCGTCTCCGCCGTCATATTGGCGGTGGTCGGCGCCTACCTAGTCTTCTACTGGCTCACCGAAGGCGATCTATCGACCTACTTCGGCGCCAGTTAGAAGATCACTTTCAAGTCCTGACGCGAAACTACGCGGCCTCTACCGGGTTGTGCAGGACGCCGATCTTGTCAATCTCAACGGTTACGTCGCCACCTATATTGATCGGTGGTGTAGTGCCTGAAGTCCCCGTCCAAAGCATGTCACCGCACTCTAGGGTGACGTAGCGGCTAATAAAGCTGATCGACTGTTTAACGTCGAAGATCATCTCCGACGAGTGGCACTTCTGCCCTTCAACGCCGTTAACCAAACCGCGAATGTTCACGTCTTGTGGATCGATGTCGGTAACCATGAAGGGACCAGTGGGGCCGAAGGTGTCCGCAGACTTGGCGCGCCACCATTGCGTGTCGGCATCGGGTCCGCCCTGCCAATCACGAGCGCTCACATCGTTTCCGGCGGTGTACCCGAACACGTAGTCAAGCGCTTCCTCTTCGCTCACGTTTTTGGCCCGCTTGCCCATGATGACTATGAGTTCGGATTCACAAACCACCAATCCGGAGTCAGCAGTCAACTTGATCGGGTCGCCAGGTCCGATTATCGCCGTCGGTGTCTTGTAGAACGGTTCGGGGCGTGACGGCTCTTGTGCCCCTAGAAGGTGCGAGCGATAGTTGCGTGCCAAGCACAGCATCTTGGTCGGATTCGGATTCGGCGCGAGTATCTTCACATCGGACAAGCTGTGAGATGCGCCGGTCGCTTCATAGGACTGTCCTATCGGCGAGTTCGAAATCTCGGTTATCGTGCCATCGTCTTCTACGATGCCGTATGCGGCCCCGTTGCCGCTGTCAAATCTGACGAACTTCAATCTTCGGCTCCCTCTGGATTAGTTGCGTGGATTCTCAACGCAAGTGTAAGTCAATCGACTAGCAACGCCACATTCCAGTGTCGAATGAGGATAAACGTTAAAATCCACGTCAGCGGGTAGACAAAACACAGGCGGGACTAATGCTAGACATCAAGATTGTGGGAGGCGTGGTGCATGACGGAAGCGGTCTCCCCGGCATCCTCGCCGACGTTGGGATCAAGGGCGATTCCATCGAAACGGTCGGAGATCTGACGGACGCGGAAGCCGCGGCAACAATTGACGCGACCGGAAAATCTGTGACGCCGGGCTTCATCGACCTGCACACACACTCCGACGCCTCATTCCTCGTCGACCCGCACGCCGATTCAAAACTCACCCAAGGCGTTACCCTCGAATACTTCGGAAACTGCGGGATGAGTTTCTGCGCACCGCTGTACGGCGCGGCGAGAGACCAGCTTCGAGAGCGCTTGACTCGTGGTGGCGAAGGCACATTCGAGGTCGATTGGGAGGATTTCGACGGCTATCTGAACGCCATGGAGCAGCGCGGTTCCACGATCAACATCGCAACACAGGTTGGACACGGCACCGTCCGCTCTGCCGTTATGGGAATGGATAACCGCGGACCTACAATCGATGAACTCGCTCACATGACCCGCCTCGTCGAGGAGAGCCTCGACGCGGGAGCCTTGGGAATGTCGACGGGACTGTGGTACGCCCCTGGGGCCTATTCCTTGACCGACGAGGTAATTGCGCTTAACCAACCAGTGGCCGATCGACACAAGCTCTACTCATCACACATCCGCTCGGAAGCAGACGACCTTTGCGGATTGTTCCCGGCGCACGCCGAAGCAATCGAAATCGGACGCCGCACCGGCGGCCGCATTCAGGTATCACACGTCAAAGCTGTTGGTCCCAAATTCTGGGGACGCGGACCCGAGATACTCGAAGGTTTCGAACGCGCCCGCGACGAAGGTATCGACGTTGCCGGCGACCAGTATCCGTATTCCTGGTCGAGTACCGGCTTCAGCGGCGCGATGTTCGCTCGATGGTCGCTGACCGGCGGCAGGCAAGAGACGCTCGAACGACTGCAAGACGACGACTTGCGCGCCAAGATGCGCGTCGATACCGAGTACTACATCAGTCGCAATCACGGCGCCGCAGGCTCAGTAGTCGCCCACTTCCCGCCGAACTCTGACTACGAAGGCATGGGTCTTGACGAGATTGGATTGGAGATGGGATGTGAACCTGCCGAAGCCGCTCTCCGTCTTTACGAGCAGTCCGACGGCTCGTATGTCTTGCATTCGATGGAAGATTCAGATGTCGAGGCGATCGCTCAATGGCGATTGATGGCAGTTTGCTCCGACGGAAGTTCGCTACGAACCACAGGACCACTCTCATCGGGCAAACCGCACCCGCGCAGCTATGCCACAAACTCACGCTACTTGGAAACATTCGTGAAAGAGCGTGGGCTCGTATCTTTCGATGAGACGATCTACAAGATGACTGCTCTCGGCGCACAAAGACTCAATCTCACGCGCCGAGGTCGAATCGCACGAGGGATGTATGCCGACGTACTGGTATTCGATCTCGACAACATTGAGCAGCACAACTCCTTCACCGACCCGCATCAATACTCAACAGGCATGGACCACGTCATCGTAAACGGCGTTCAGTCGATTGCCGACGGTGAATTGACCGGTGCCACCTCAGGCAAGGTTTTACGCGATTTCGACGCATAGACGAGGTATCTACTGCTCTACCGAGAATCGCGAGGCGAACAATGACTTGGGACCTAGTAATAAAGAACGGGACGGTTATCGATCCGGTCCAAAACCTACACGCCAAACGTGACATCGCGATTGCAGGCGGCAAGATACGCGCCGTCGAAGAGTACGTCAGCGATGGCGACGCTCACGACGTCCTCGAAGCCGACGGCCTCATCGTCACGCCTGGTCTGGTAGATCTTCATGTTCATGTCTGGTGGGGCGTGGCACACTTGGCTGTCGAAGCAGACCCATCTAGCCTTTACCGCGGCGTAACGACCGCCATCGATGCCGGATCGGCCGGATCGAACACCATCGCAGGATTCCATCGCTACGTCATGCAGAAAGTAGACACGCGGGTTCTCGCCTTTCTGCACATCTCCGGGATGGGTCAACTCGACAGCGAGATCGGCGAGCTTGAAGACGTGCGATGGGCGCGCGTCGAAAAAGCCGTCGAAGCCGCAAGGATGTTCCCAGAGGTCATCGTCGGCATTAAAGTCCGGCTGTCTGAAGCGATACTCGGCAACAACGATCTTGTCGCCATGGATCGCGCACTCGAAGCATCGAGTCAACTCGGCAAACCGCTGATGATCCACATCGGCGGAACAGTCAACCCAGTGGAAAGATATCTGGAACAGCTGCGTCCGGGTGACGTCGTCACACACAGCTTCACCGGCAATCCTCCGGGGATCGTCGATAACACTGGAAAAGTCATCGACGCCGCTCGTGACGCTATGAATCGCGGAGTCAACTTCGACGTCGGACACGGCGCGGGTTCCTTCTCGTTCGATGTTGCCGAGAAGTGTGCCGCCGATGGTTTCGGACCCGGAACCGTTAGCTCTGATGTTCATCGCTACAACATCCGCGGACCAGTGTTCGACTTGCTGACAACCTTGTCGAAGTACCTTTATTTAGGCTTCTCGCTCGAGGACGTCATCGCGTTTGCCACTAAGCGCCCCGCTTCCGCGATCGGTATGTCGGATACAATCGGTTCGCTGCGCGTCGGAGCCGATGCCGATGTTTCGATAATCAGATTGCTAGAAGGCAATTTCGAACTGACAGATGCTCGTGGCGCTACACGGAACGGTAAACAACTACTCGTACCGGTAGAGACTGTCCGCAACGGACGCCGCTACCCGCCGCACCACTCCGCGCATCCCCATTTGGTAGGTCATCATCACGGCCACTGAAACGCTCACAAAAGCATCTGACCATTCCCCGCTGTTGCGGATGGAATCGGTTTGTAAGCGGTACGGAGCGGCGACCATACTTGACGATCTCGATCTGTCGGTGAGTGTCGGACAGGTAGTGTCGATCATGGGTGTCAACGGATCCGGTAAATCGACGCTATTGCGCATCGCGGCAACGTTGTCTACGCCGACCTCAGGTGAATTGACCATTAAAGGCGCCGACGCTGTGAAAAATGCCGCCGATGCCCGCCGACACATCGGCGCAGTGATGCACTCGCCTATGCTCTACTCTGATCTGACGGTGCGCGAAAATTTATCGCTGTTCGCAACTTTATGCCAGCTCGATGACCCTGCGAAACGAGTCGAACAGGTTGCGTCGCGCTTGGCACTGCGTGAACGGTTGGATGAACGCGTCCGGCGATTGTCGCACGGCTATCGGAAGCGTGTTGCGATAGCGCGTGCCATCATCCATCGCCCTTCATTGTTGCTATTGGACGAACCCGAGACCGGACTCGACGATGCATCGCTCGATGCGCTGATGGATATCGTGATGGAATGGAAATCCAACGATCTATCCGTACTTATCGCGACACACAGTTCCGAGTTTGTATCCGATGCGGCGGATACGGCTTACAGAATGAGTGGCGGTCGGTTGCGCGCTGCCGAAATCGATTGATGTTCGATTGACCGCTACGCTGTCGATAATCTGGGCGCTCACGCTCAAAGAGTTGCGGATCGAATCGCGTAACCGAGATGTCGCGATTGCGATCGTTATGTTCGCATCACTGGTGATCGCGATATTCGCGATTGCGATCGAACCGACGAGCAGAAACGCTATCGAGACTGGACCTGGCGTCTTGTGGGCGGCAATTACATTCGCCGGCGTTGTAGGACTAACTCGGGCAACATCTCACGAGTTGGAGAACGACGCGGTTGGCGCGTTGATGATGGCGCCTGTCTCGCGAGATCTGCTCTTCATCGGCAAGTCGCTAGGCAACTTCCTGTTCCTATCCGTAGCTACGGTGATTGTGTTCGTCGTTTTCACCTTCATGTTCAATTTACCGGTATTCCAAGCAGAAATCCTCCTCGTCGCACTGTTGTCTGCGATTGGCTTTTCATCCGTCGGAACTCTGTTCTCGAGTCTCACATTCAGAGTCCGCGCACGCGAAGTGTTATTGCCGATGCTGTTCTTGCCATCGGTATCGCCACTCCTTTTCGCTGCGATCCGAGTAACTGCGGCTGCAGCGAGCGGTGAGAGCTGGTCCGCTTCGATCCCTTGGTTACAGCTTGCAGTGGCTTACGATGTCGTATTTGTCACCGCTTCCGCCCTGCTTTTCGGTTACGTCCTTGATGATTGAAACCGCCCGTAGGTCTGCCAGAACAAAGGTTCCTTACCGAACCGATTTACAATTGACAGGTGCCAATAAGCAGCAACCGTCGCTGTTTCCAACAGCCCGATCCGAATGGCATTTTCGCAAATCCGCCCCCAGACAGTGCTCCATATTGCGACATTAATCGCTATGGCATTCGCACTCTGGATGATGTTCGTCTGGGTGCCGACAGACTTCAATCAAGGAGTCGTCCAGCGCATCCTATACATCCACGTACCCGTGGCATGGGTCAGCATGGTCGCCATCATCGGCGTAGCAGCGGCGAGTGTTCTCTATCTGAAAACCAAAAACGAGAGATGGGATCGTCTCGCCGTCTCGATGGCCGAAGTTGGCGTGATGTTTGGCGCCGTGATGTTGATTTCGGGAATGATCTGGGCCAAACCGGTATGGGAAGTCTGGTGGACCGGCGAGGCCAAGCTAACCACAGCACTCATCCTATTCTTCATCTACATCGCCTATCTGATGTTCCGAGCATACTTCCCGGCGGGCGACCAGCGGATGCGCCTATCGGCCATCATCGCCATCATTGGCGCCATCGACACGCCCATCATCTACTACGCTTCAGTATTGTGGCAAGAAGCGCATCCGCCCCTGGTGGTCGGGCCAATCGCAGAGGAAGAGAACCTAGTAGCGGCGCAGATCGGACTGACGCTATTGGTAAGCGTCATTGCCTTCACGTTCCTCTTCTTCTCCCTGCTATCCGCCCGGCTAGGACTGGCGAGAATGGAAAGCGAGTACGAAGTGTTGAAATTCCGCGTCTCCGCTTCTACCGTAGGCAGTGGACAATGAAGCGTTTCACCGCATCAACTTCCGCGATCGCGATTGCCGTGGCGTTGACCCTAATTTTCTCCGTGTCTATCTTGGCGCAATCATCTTCAATTGCCACTGGCGTGGTCACCTTAGTCGAGACTGGCGATGACGGTGGTTTGACGGCGTTTTCCATCGTCAGGGGTGACGGCAAGGTGCAACGATTCACCGTTTCATCTGCGAACCCAAACACGGAATACGGATTAGAAAACCGCGTTGGCGACAGATGGGTGTCGGATCAGGATTCAAATCCTCAGGAAGCTGCCGATCGCATGCGAGATCAGCAACGTCGATTGGCCCAAATTTCCGTCCAGTCCGACGATGGTGGGGTTGCGATATCCGTCGTGCAATCAGAATCGACGGACATTGACACCAACTTGGGGTACCTGCTCGCAGTTGTGGCGATAGCATGGATAGCAATAATGGCCTACGTTCTTTATCTAGGTGTCCGGCAACGCACTATCGCAACCGGTATCGCAAGCCTGCAGAACCAGACCGACGATAACGAATCCTGATGGAAAGCAGCGAATCACAAGGCTTACCGTCCGCATCTCCCGGAACTGTAAACACCGCCAAGTCGACAGTGTTGATGAGCGGCAAGGCTCGTATCGCCATCGTCGCGTTTCTGTTCCTCGTGGGAGTTGTCTATCTAGCCGTAATCGCATTCAACGAAGCAACCGTCGAATTTTCGAGCGTTGACGACGTGGTACTGCATCAAACCCCGGGTGGCACACAATCTATCGGCGTACTGGGCAAGCTCGTCCCCAATTCGTACATCAAATCGGCAGACGGAGTTACGGCGAACTTCCGGCTGCGCGACGAAGGAGGTTCGTTGGAGCTTCCCGTCGTGTACGCAGGCGAGGTTGGTCAGGTCTTCTTCAACGACCATTCGGAAATCATTCTCAACGGCAGACTAGGATCCGATGGCGTCCTCGAAGCGGAGATGCTAACCGTGCGCTGCCCTTCCAAATACCTGACCGAACAAGAGCAGATGGAACTCGACGGGCAGATGGAACCTCCGCCTTATCAACCCGACTATTTCGACAACCAACCTGACGCTTAACTGACTGGCGGCGGCATTACACCCGCATCCGAAGCCGTCGCAAATTCGGGTTGAAGATCCCTATCGAGATCGTCACGAGAATAACGAATCCACAACCGATGATGAGCGAGGCCGACGAGCCTAACGAATCGGCCATTGCGCCGAAAACGAAACCGCCCGCCGGAAATCCGGCCCACGCGAGCTCATAGACCCCCGCCAATCTGCCGCGCACGTTGTCCGTTATCGCCATCTGCAACGAAATGGTACCCAAGCCAATGTGTATCGCGTTTATCAATCCGAACAGCAGAGCAAACGCGTAACCGAAGTAGAGACTGGCAACTAGTGCGAACACGACCGCGGAAGCGGCGGTGAATATGTTTGTCACGAGCAACGCGTAGCCGGTACGCTTGAAACCACCGGTAAATCCAAGAAGCAAACCTCCGACGAACGCGCCTAGACCTACTGCGGCAAACAGTTGGCTGTATCCACCAGGTCCGACGTTGTAAACCTCCCTTGCGATGGGTGTCAGCAAGTAGATAAAACCACCCATCAACAAAGCGTTTACAAATGTGAATGTCAGGTTGCCGGTGAGAATCGAATTGGTTCGAACCACGGTCGCGATTTCGACAACATCGTGCCAAATCGCTTGATGTGTGGTCGGTACCGATGACGACAAAGGTCGATATGTCGCAACAATAACGAAATTGAGCGCCATCATCCCAGCTATGACAACGTAGGACCAATCGTAGCCCCACCAGTGAACAATGGCACCCCAAAGCAATGGCGCGAGCACGCGGCCCAGATTGAAGAACGAGTTGTCGAAGAATACCGAACGCGCCAAAATGTTTCGCGGCACCATGATTGGCAGTAGCGAGAATCTGGCCGTCCAATCAAGCGCAAGCGCGGCGCCGTGAATGGCGCCCGCTACCTGAATATGCCAAGGTTCAACGCGACCCATCAGCAGAAGAAGCCCGATCGCCAACATCGAAGCCGCGGTCATCACCGAGCCGCACATCAGCAAGGTTTTCCTGCTGAATCGATCAGCCAATATGCCGCTCGCGAGCGACATCGATACCGATGCGATAACAACGGCCGCTCCAAGGATAGCGAGCTGTAACGCCGATTGCGTGATATCGAAGATGACGTACGTCTGGGTCACAGTCACCATCTGATTGCCGATGCCCCAAACGACAGTACCGACGAGGAATTTCCTCAACTCGACGGAGGCCATGGTTCGTCCTAGCCGTGCGACTCCTAGCCTCGTTCTTCCGGGCCTTCGACGAGAAACTGCTGTGCTATCGCGCGCCATGCTTTGTCAATATTGTGGTGCTAAAATTCATTGTGAATTCCGATGAGCGCTAATCCCGAAATTACGAATATCGCCTATGCGTCGCTCGTTGCGTTCTTCCTTGGTGCAATACCCGCCGCGTATCTCGCTTCTCGGCTCCACGGCGTCAATATTTTCGACGTAGGCTCGCGGCAAGCCGGCGCAACGAACGTCTGGAAAAACGTCAGCCGCAAGACTGGTTTCATCGTATTCCTAATTGATGTTCTTAAAGGTGTCATTACAGCACTGCTATCAAGGTACATCTTTGAAGTTTCCCTGCTTTGGTGCCTCGTACCATCGGTTGCTGTGATCCTAGGCCACTGGTTTTCGCCAATGACCAAGTTCAAGGGAGGCGACGGCGTAGCTAGCCTCGGAGGATTGATCGTCGGGCTTTTCCAATGGATTGCGCTACCCGCCAGTTTGGTTGCAATTGCGTTCGGATTGCCGCCTCTACGTTACAAGTTCGCCCACCCTTCATTGCAGGCAGGTGTAACTGGTTGGGGCGTCCTTCTCCTGACGATTGCAGTTGCCGGACCAAGCGATAAACGCGTCGAATACTTGGCACTGTACGTTGGAATCTCCTGCTTAGCTCTCGCAGTCCTTTTAAAAAGCGTAAGGTTTCATCGACGCAACGCACATTTCTTCAACGAAGACGAAGATGATTTGGAATCCAGCGAGATAGAAGAACGCCGAACGGCCGAATCCGAGCGCTAGACCGCTGGCAGTACCAATCGGTCGTCGACCGCCTCTTGCCAGATCCTGATCCGCGCAGTCATGTCTCGAACTCGGTCTCGACACTCAGGATCGTCAAACCTGTTGTTCATCTCAAACGGGTCTTGGTTGAGGTCATACAACTCGCATTGATCGCCGGGGCTGAGATTCAGCTTCCAACGATCCGCCGTCACGACTGATCGCCAAGACACCCGCGACATGCGCTCGATATCAGGGTTGCCAAGCGGGACCGTCGGCGAATGCTCGTACCACTGCATAAAAACGTCATCGCATAGATCCGCGCTTCCTTCAAGAACATCAAGCCTGCTCGCGCCTTGCAGATGCGTAGGCATTTCAGACGGTGCAACACCCATGAGTTCGAGTAGCGTTGGCACGATGTCGACGTGGCTGATGCTGCCGCCGATCTTCTTCTGTGAACGACTCATCCACGGCACGCGCATCAGCAGTGGCACACCCGCGATCTCCTCGTAAAACGCTCGTTTCGTGCCCAACATTCCGCGGTCTCCGAGACCATCGCCGTGGTCCGATGTAAAGACCACAACAGTTCGGTCAGATTGTCCCGTCTCCTCAAGCGCGTCGAGTATCTTGCCTACCCCGCGATCCATCAGCGTCACGAGACCAAAATACCTTGCCCTAAGTGCTTTCCAATCTTCCAGTGTGCGCAACGGCATGTCCGCTCCACCAGCATCGAGTGAAGGCGAATCGTCACTGTTGACTCGGAAATAATCCGTAGGCTCTCCTTCCAAGTGATGTGCGGCGCGACGGCGGTGCCACAACGGGGTGTTTTCTTCAGGCATCCGCAGGAACATCGGGCCGACGGGGATGTCCTCCGGGGCGTACGTGTCGTTCAATGGACCGTTGTACGGCGGATGTGGCTCGAAAAACATGGCGCACATGAGCCACGGATCGTCGGTGTTGCTTCGAATGAAGTCCGCCACGTTATCGCCGAGGAACGTCGACATCGTGTGCGCTTCCGGCAGCATGCTTCGTTGCTGCTGTGAAAACGCGTATCCGCCATCGGTCCTCAGGTGCGGCTGGTAGCCATGCGATCTCAAAAAATCGAAGTACTCGGAATGTCGGAAGCGATCCTCGCGGCGAGTGTGCGTCCGGTTCGATTCGTGTTCGTCTTCAGTCGCGACCCAATCGTCGAAACCGTGTTGTCTCACCAAGTCATTGCCAAGATGCCATTTTCCGAACTTCGCTGTTCGATATTCGTCTGGCGATAGTATGCCGATTGACTGGGATGAATCAGGCAACGGCACGCTGTTTTTGATCACGCCGGCAGTGTGAGGATACAAGCCGGTCAGCAACGATGCTCTTGCCGGCGAACAAACCGCGACCGTAACGTAGCAGTTTTCGAAGACGAAACTCTCGTCAGCCAGCGCGTTTACGTTTGGCGACTCGACCCAATCGTTGCCGTAACACGCCATCGTGTCGCGACGTTGCTGGTCAGTGCAGATCAGCAGAATATTGGGGCGGTCAGACATTGCGTTTGATTATGCGCCAAACGCGGTCCATTCGGCTCTTATAGAGCACCGATTCGACTGGTCGGGCAAACGCGCGATTTCTAAAGCGCGTAAGACGCCAAAAGATCGGTAGGTGTGAGACGCGGATTTGCTTCAGCGATTTCGTCGACCCGATCCTGGAGTGTTGGACGCTCCTCTTTGTAGATCAAGCCGAGGGGAATGCCGGGTCGATCAAGCAGATCCTCGGCCGACTGTCGGCTCAACGGATCGTGATCTTCCGGAACCTCCCAAGCAATTCCGGGTATTCCTTTGCGGCGATTGCCTTTCAGGATGTCGTACGTATCGTTGTAGGTCGTGCAAGGTGATTGCACGTGGACGATTGAGAAACCCTTATGGTTCATCGCGTCCTGAATAACGTTTGCGAGATCGCGCGGCTTACTCGAGTAGTGAGACGCGATGTATGAGACGCCAATCGTCAGATAGTACTTGAGCGGCATCATCTGAGATTCGATCTTGCCGTATGGGGTTGAGCTTGTAGTTACGCCCATCTCGGTCGTCGGTGACGACTGACCTTTGGTGAGACCATATACACCGTTGTCCATGACGACACAGGTTACGTCTACGTTCCGGGCCGCGGCCGGGCCGATGTGCTCGCCTCCGATGGCCAGAAAATCGCCATCGCCTGCAACGACGACTGCCTGCAAATCGGGACGCCCCATCTTGACACCGAATGACAATGGAAGGGTTCGACCGTGGATGCCGTGGAGCCCGAAGGGTTGATCGCCCTCCATCAAGTGCACCATGTTGCCCGAACACCCGATACCCGCGACGATTACGTAGTTCGATTGTGGGATTTCGTGTTCTGCCACATGCCTCTCGAGTGCCCATTCCAGAGCCCGACGTACGCCGAAGTCGCCGCAGCCCGGGCACCAAACGAAGTCGTATTCTGGGTTGCGATTGCTCAAACTAAAACTGTTCCTTTCTCGGTTCTCAACTCGGCGACTCGAGCCGCGATGCGGTCAACCAGAGTCGCCGGTTTGAATGGCAGTCCAGTGTACTGCGTAACTGATTCTGCTCGATAACCGTGTTGGCGAAGCACCGCCGACCATTGTCCCATGTAGTTGAGTTCGGGCACGATAACTATATTCGCACGTTCCAAGGCTGCCTTCATTTCGTCAGGCAACGGGTTAAGCGCCATCGAGTACAACCAACCGACATCAACGCCGTCAGCCTTTAGTCGCTCGTACGCCTCGCGCGCCGGCCCTTTGGAGGAGCCCCACGACATGATCATCGCAGTTGCGCCTTCATCCTCGATCTCGATGTGAGCATCGTTGAGAAGACCCATCTTCTTGAAGCGTCGCTCTGTCAATCGGATGTGATGACGCGGAAGATGCGTGGTGTCGCCGATTTCATCGTGTTCCGAACCGTTCGCCACATAGGCACCCGGACCTCCGGGGATGGGCATTGGTGACAAACCGTTTTCGCCCCACGACTCATAGCGAGCGTATCCGTTGCTACCGTTGTAGACAGAGCGGGTTTCGACATTTACAGCATCGAGATCTGGTTTTCGGATGTTTTCGCCCTTCTCGGCTTGTCCGAACTCGCTCATCACGATAACCGGGCCTTGATAGCGTTCCGCCCAATTGACCGCTAGCGCTCCTGCCTCGAAACACTCTTCAACAGATCCCGGAGCCAAGATTGGAACTGTCATGTCGCCATGCCCGGGATGGAGACACGTCATCAGATCGCTTTGCTCTGATTTTGTCGGCAAACCCGTCGAAGGTCCGCCACGCTGGACATCCACCACCACGCAAGGAATCTCCGCCATCCAGGCTAATCCTAGTCCCTCGCCCATCAACGACAATCCGGGACCTGCGGTCGCGGTCATCGACTTCTTGCCGGCATAGCCAGCGCCCACTATGGCGCTGATCGCCTCAATCTCGGAGGAAACTTGGTGCGCAAATCTACCTGACCCGACCAGGTTTTGTTCCATCCATACCAGTATCGTCGTCGCTGGAGATATCGGGTAACCGACGTAGAAGTCTACCCCGGCCGTCACTGCGCCGAGAGCCAGCGCGGCGTTGCCCGTGATCATTATCTGTTCGTAATCCGGTGGGTTCGGAGGAGCCAACGTGCCGACCGTGAACCCGCTGTTCGCTGCAACATCCGCTCCCAATCGAATTGCCTTCTTGTTGGATTCGATGATCTCTTCATCGCCAGGTCGTCCGCGAGTGAATCGAGCGGTTATGAATGCGTCGATCTCTTCGAGTGAAAAACCGATGAGATGTGCGACCGCGCCGATAGTGACCATGTTGGCGGCACGCGTGTTGCCGGTTGACTTGGCGAGTTCGTCGGCGTCGATCCCGAAATACTGACCACCTCCGGGTAGCTGAAATTCGCCGGAGTTATAGATTGCTACACCGTTATCGGAGAGGTCTTCTCGGTGGTTGTTGTACGCGTACTCGTCTAACGAAACTAGCACGTCGACCGAGTCGCCTGAACTCAACACTGGAGAGGTAGAAATACGAACTTGCGATGAGGCGGGGCCTCCCATGATTTGCGACGGGAATGTCGAGAATGTCGAGACGTAATACCCAGCGTTTGCCGCCGCCCTAGCCATTGCGTCGGCTGAGGTAACTAGTCCCTGTCCGCCTTCACCGGCGAACCGAATTACGAAGTCCTGGCTATGATTGTCCGACATATTTCGTGAAAACTCACTCCCCATGTGCGCCAAATCGATGCATCGTACGTCATGAGTTTCGCACCAGATTCAAAGCGCGGCTATTCGGGCTCCTTTATCGTAATGATACCCCTTACCCATCTCACAAACGGTTTGCGTTTTCACTCAATAATCACCCGTCGTTTACAATCGCCTGCCAGAGTATCCAAGACTAGAAATGAACATTCTTAAACCACGAGCGATGAAAACGGTCACGCGTTGGTCCGCTGGCGGAGTCGTGGCGCGTGCGAATGACGAAAATCGTATCGAGATCGCTCTGGTAGGCCGTTTGGGCGACAACCTTTGGGCCCTCCCAAAAGGAACGCCGGACTACGATGAGACGATAGAGGAAACCGCGATCCGTGAGGTGCAGGAAGAGACTGGCTTAGATGTCAAATTGCTCTCCTCCGTGGACGAAACCCGATACTCATTCGTGCGGTCTAAGCACAGCCGGTTAATGAGTGAACGCGATAACCCACGCGCAAACGTCAAGGTCAACAAGACCGTCTATTGGTACCTCATGGAAGCATGTGGAGGTGGTTTCGAGCATCACGACCATGAGTACGACGTCGTCTGCTGGGTTGAACTCGACAAGGCCCTTAAACAGCTCACACACTATAGCGAAGCCAAAGTAGCCAGATCTGCAGCGCGCATCTTTCGCAAATTGAACACCTTTCAGGACGCGGTCCGTCTGAAAGGTCGATTGACCACCCTGCGTTCGAAACGGATGTCAGATGCTTGGAACGACTACGTATGGCGAACGGACCCGGAATTATCGGAACTCGATGCCGCCGAACCGCTGGGTCTTGCCTATGTCGACTTCGAACGGTTCTACCGGGAAGATCTGAAGAAATCCAACCGAAAATCGTTCAAATTTGCCATCGAAGATCAAAATGGCGTACACATCGGAAACTGCATGTGCTACGACTACAACCGACGTAGGACACAGGCAGAATTCGGCATCATGATCGGTGATCCTGAGTATTGGGGCAAGGGCTACGGCTCGGACGCCACGAAGACTCTTCTGTCGCACATCTTCACCAACACCGACATTCGTCGGCTGTATCTCCACACCTTGTCGACGAACCGTCGCGCCCAGCGTTCATTTGAAAACGCGGGCTTCCGCAAATACGATCACATCTGGCGCGAAGGTAAGAGCTTTGTTCAGATGGAGATACTGGCGCACGATTGGGCACACGACAACGCGTGAAACGATCTCGCGGGTATCATTCAGTCAACAATTCGGAATACCGCAGCGCCAAGGAGTAAACACAAGATGCCGAAACTTCTACTGATCACTGGGGGAAGCCACCCCTACGATGAGACGACACCGGTGATGAACGAGTTCCTCGCCGAAGCTGGCCACGACGTCCATGTTTCCGAATCGGCAGAGGAACTCGAAGGTGACCTGTCGGGCTACGATGCCATCGTCCTAAATACCCTGCGCCAACCTGCGACCGACAACGATCTTTCCGAAGCTCAACGCGATGGTTTGATGGGTTACGTGTGGACTGGCGGCGGATTGGTTTCCGTTCACATCTCGGCTGCCTCGTGCCCGGATTGGTCCGAGATGAAGAAGATGACTGGCGGAGGCTGGGTCCTCGGCGAAAGCTGGCACCCACCATTCGGATGGTTCCAAGTCCATCTGAGCAATAACGCCCACCCGCTCGCTAAAGACATCTCACCGTTCTGGACATACGACGAGTGCTACTGCGGTCTTGACATACAACCCGACATTGATGTGTTCATGTACGGTGTCGTCGAGGAAGAGTTGAAGCCGCTCGGATGGTCGTGCAAATACGGCGAAGGCGATGTTGCAAATATAGCCCTTGGACATGCTGGATCCAGCCAACAGCACCCAGAGTTCCAGCAGTTGATCTTAAACAGCGTCGACTACGTCGTCTGAACCCCGTTAACTCGATCAATCCTGCTTCGGTGCAGGATTGATTAGATCCATACCGATCGTTTCAGGCACAACACCGGCCAGCTCTTCGACCGTCCACCGACCTTCCTTGTAGATCGACCGGTGCGACACCGGGTGATTCATCAAGCTGACCCGATTGCCCGTGCAGTGGAAGATGTTGCCCGACACGCCGTCTGCGGCTTCAGTGCAAAGCCAAACCACCATGGGAGCGACTTGATCCGGCTCAGAGGTGAGAATGCCTTCCTCAGGCGGCGGGAACTGTCCAGCGCGCATCGCGCGGGTCGATTCAGGAACGCTATCGGTCATACGCGTGCTGGCACCCGGCGAGATGATATTCGCGGTCACGTTGTATCGCGCAAGCTCTTTCGCGACCACACGCGTGAAACCAGCGATGGCATCCTTCGCTGCTCCGTAGTTCGACTGTCCGCCTTGCCCGTACAAGCCTGACACCGATGAGAACGTCACGATTCTCCCGCTCTTCTGCTCCCTGAATATCTCGGAAGCTGGTCTCACCACCGAGTACGTCCCCTTGAGATGCACGGCGATCACATCGTCCCACTCGACTTCCGTCATGTTGAAGATCATCCGATCGCGCAGGATCCCCGCAGGAGTAATGACAATGTCGAGACGTCCGAACTCATCAAGTGCCTGCTGAACGATATTTGCTCCGCCTTCTGCCGTCGCAACAGAGTGGTACGAAGCGGCAGCGCGGCCGCCCAGTTCGCTGATCTCCTCAACCACCTGTGCCGCTGGTGTCGAGTCTTCGCCTTGACCGTCCAAAGCGGCTCCAACGTCATTCACAACTACGGACGCGCCTTCGCGCGCCAACAATTTTGCAACCCCACGCCCGATACCACGACCCGAGCCCGTCACGACTGCGACCTTGCCGTCAAGTCGCTTGCCGTTCCTCGACTTGATAACCGTGGGCGCTGCCGCACCCGAACCGGGATTTATCTGTGCAAACTCGCTACCGCCTGTGATGCTCTGTGAGCCTTGAAGCAAAACTTTGGGAGCCAACCGATCGAGTTCGTCCAAATCCCAGTTACCGGATGGTTCCGATGTATAGATAGTGTTAACGCGTCTCGGCAGCGACAGATGCGTTACATTGCCGCCATACACCAGGAAAACCTGCCCATTGATCTGAGCTGCTCCATCGGTCGCAAGATACGCCACAAACGGTGCCACATCGCGCGGCTCCCAAGGAGCTTCATCAGGCTGAGGCAATGCTCCGCGCGCAACCATCATCTCTTGAATATTGCCTGGAATCGACGCTATCATCCGCGTCTCGGCTCTCGGAGCGATGCTGTTGGCCGTGACTCCGTACTTGCCCAAGTCTTTTGCCAGTACTTTAGTGAAACCGGCGATGCCGCTCTTCGCAGCACCGTAGTTTGATTGGCCAATGGACCCTACAAGTCCTGAACCAGACGAAAATGTGATGATTCGCCCACCGCGCTGCTGTCTGAAAATCGGCGCCGCATGTCGCACTACGGTGAAGGTGCCCTTAAGGTGGACCGAGATAACATCATCCCATTCCTCCTCGGTCATGTTGTAGAGCATCCGGTCGCGCAAAATCCCAGCGACGGTCACTACGATATCGATACCGCCGAACTCATCTTGAGCCGTTTCGATGATGCGTTGTCCGCCATCCCAAGTCGTCACAGAATTCGTCGATGCGACCGCGGTTCCACCGGCCGCTACGATACCATCTACAACCTCCTGAGCAATCGATGTCGAACCGCCTGTACCGTCCAACTCGGCCCCGATGTCATTGACAACGACGCTGGCTCCGTTGGCGGCGAGCTCTTCAGCCACTCCTCTGCCGATGCCGCGTCCGGCACCAGTGACTACTGCGACTTTCCCCTCGAGTTGCAACTCAGTACTCCTATTTTTCGTGTTTCAATCGCCGCGTATTGTCAACGCGACCGTTGCTTTTCCTGGCGTGGTGACCACACCATCTGCATTCCGAAATTCAATGTCCAGATCAACGAGCCCGATGCCATCCTCAACCCATTTTCCCGTGACAGTACCCGAGCAGGTGACTGCGCCGGCGTAGTCGATACCTCGATACGACGTTTCCAGTTTCTTGACAGCACTGATATCTCCGGTCCAATCGGCAAGCATCTGCGATAGCAAAGCGGTTTTGAGCGCACCGTGGATGATGATGTCATCGTGGCCCGCGCTGCGAGCATATTCAGTGTTGTAGTGGATCGGCGTGAAATCCTGCGACACCGCAGCGTACTGGACTAGCTGTCTTGGCGTCACGACTTGTGTAACGGCCTCTGGCCCACCGCCGATCTCAACATCTTCGAACATTACCTTCGTCATGCGGGTTCCCTCATCGCGCTAATCGCGTCTTCACAAATTCGACTACACAGACCCAGCCGGTCGGCCATACGAGATACTGGTCGACTCTTGGGTAGCTACGAGCTCACCAGACGCGTCCGAATAGCTCACTTCCGTAATCTTGAAAAGCATAGGACCGAATCGACCGCTTTTCTCGAAGATTTCCTGCATCTTACGCACTGCCGTAATTTCGTCTCCAGCGACGACTGGTCTGATGAATCTGAAGCGACTGCCACCGTCCAAAACATCGTGGAACGGTTCAGGAAACGGTGGATCAAACGGTGCTGTGATGAACGACCGCAAGATAAGCGGATTCGCCTCGATCTGATGCTCGCTATCCTTGACGGGATCGTTCTCGACGGGTGGCAATACACCACGGATAGCAGCATTGAACCTAGCGACATCGCGATGTGACACGCGGTAAGTGATTGGCGGAGATTTCGCGCCGATGAAAGATTGCATCACGTCTGTGATTACCGAACCCAATTTTCCTCGCGTGCTCTCTACCTGAAATTACCCGTTTGCTCCAATTTGCCATCATTGGCTCTGCCAAAGTGTAACTAACGGGAGCGGCGTCGCGTAGACCGTCTACGTCCAACGCGGTTGCCGGACCGCGCGGCACGGTTCACCGCTTCTTCCCGCAACTCGCGGGCGCTCTTGGTGCGCTCCTGTGCACCGGGTTTCCCCCAAGCCCGATCGCGCACCAGCATCAACACGATGACGGATGTCAGCATTGTCGCAGCAGGAACGTACAAGATGCCGATCCTCTGCGCGAACAGCAATATGAAGCCCCACAACAAGACTGTTCCAACGATCAAGTTGAGCTTGTGACGCCGTTCCGATTGACCATTCGGAGGAACAGACAATATCGCCCCAAGCGTAATCAATACCGGAATGACCGCAAACACGACACCGAGGATCCCGTTCGAATCTGCGATGCCTCCGCGTCGAACGGTCCGAATGCCGTCGGCGTTCGTTTCGACGATCTCAAACGAAGGCCACAGTGTCAGGTATGCAAATGCAGCGATGCCCAACAGCAGCGCGAAGACCGCGAACACGAATGTACGGTCCGGCATTTTGGAAAACACGGAATGGAGCCTATATCTTTTCGAGCCCGGCCATACTCGCCATCAGCATCTTCACGCCTTCCTTGGAAAACGCGACAGTCACCCTGACGTCATCCTTAATCGGCCGCGAATTGACGACAACACCCGTCCCAAACATGCTGTGCTTAACGCGCTGCCCTGCCCTCAACTGCAACTCGACCGGCATCTCATCCAATCCCCGCTCGGTGAACTTCTCGCGTTCCTCCCGTCGTCGAGGCGGCGCGAATCGATCGCGATCAACCGCGATCCCGAAGCTCGATGAGAACGCAACCGGTGGCGGCGCAGCACGTCCTGGCACACGGGCGTATTCGACTTCTTTGACATGCTCTTCCGGTATCTCTTTCAAGAACTGCGAGGGCGTGTTCTGCCGCCGGTACAACGATGCTGACGTATACAGCGACCACGTGACGTACAACTTCCGTTTCGCACGTGTCATGCCCACGTACATCAATCGACGCTCTTCGCCACACGCAGCTTCGTAGTCGTCCTGCGTCTGCACGTTTAGAGCCATGGCGTGCGGCAAGACTCCTTCGTTGACCCCCGCGATGAATACGGTGTCAAACTCCAGACCCTTGGCTTGGTGAAGAGTGATCAGTGTGATGGCACCGGCAGCTTCACTTGGTCTCATGATGTTTGACTCGTCTGCACCCAATCCCTCGTCCATCGAATCCACGTTCGCAAACAGCGACGTGTGCTCCAAAAGATCCGACAACGCCTGCCTCGGATCGTTACCCTCCTCGGCACTCGAATACTTTTCAGCTAACGACCTCAATTCCTCGATGTTTTCGAGTCGCTCGCCCCTCGTCTCGGCATCCTTCTTGACCCAATCAATGTATCCGCTGCCCTTCAACGCGTAGTCCAGCAGATCATGTGGATAATGCTTTTCCGAGTTGGCAACTAAAGTGTTCACGAAATCCGCAAATGATCGTACTTTGTTGAGTGCCGCCCGGCCCAAACCAAGTTCATGCGATGTCGTCGGATCCGACGACATCAACACCGCGTCAAGCAGCGAAACATTGTTGTAAAGGCTGTACTCCTCAATCTTGCGCAGTGTCGCCGGGCCTATGCCACGCGGCGGAACATTAATGACGCGCCGAAGCGATGTTTCGTCAGACGGGTTCACAACAATACGCAGGAGCGCCAAAGCGTCCTTGATCTCGCGGCGTTCGTAGAACCTGACGCCGCCGATCAAACGATACTGGACACCGCGTCGGCTGCACTCGGTCTCGATTGCCCGAGATTGCGCGTTTGTGCGATACAGTACGGCGATGTCGTCGAGGTTGCCGGAAATGCGAACGTTTTCGCCATTGTTTTTTTCATCGGATTTCGGCCTAACGCGCCGTTCAACCAGATCGAGGATTACGGACGCCTCATGATCCGGGTGTTCAGTGACCCCAATCTCTACTGGTTCGCCTTCCTCGTTATTCGTGAAAAGCACCCGGTCGACCATCCTGTTGTTGTGCGCGATCAAACCCGATGCGGCAGCGATGATCGTCTTCGTTGAGCGGTAAGATTCGCTCAGTTCGAACAGCTTGCACCCGTCCAAGACCTCGGCCAAACGCTCCATGTTCTCGGGCCGAGCGTTTCGCCATGAATAGATCGATTGATCCGGATCGCCCACCACACATATATTGCGATAGGCATCACCCAGCACCCGAACCAATTCGAACTGCAACGCGTTCGTGTCTTGGAACTCGTCGACCATGATGTGTTCGTACCGGCTCTGCATCGCGGTCCGGATGTGGTCATCCGTGACCAAAATCCGATACGGCTTCAACAGAAGGTCATCAAAATCGACGCCGTTCGATCTCCGCAACGCCGCTTCGTACTGCTCATATATCTCTGCATGCAACTCGTGCCGGTAACCTGTGCCGATGCCTGCAAATTCCTCCGGCAGCTGATTGTTGTTCTTCGCTTTGCCTATGTCTGCAAGCACCTCGCCGACCTTGGCTTCCACATCCATGTCTTCCACAATCAACTTCATCAACCGCTCTTGATCATCCCTGTCGTAAATCGTGAAGTCGCGATCTAAACCCGCGGCATCGTGATGGATGCGCAAAAACCGCGCGCCGAATGAGTGAAACGTGCTCACGTTCGTCTCAGACGCGTCCGGCACGAAGCGATTCGCCAACGCGTCGCACCGTTGACGCAGTTCCGCAGCCGCCTTGTTCGTGAACGTCACCCCCAGAGCCCGCCATGGACGAACACCAGTCGCCAAGATGTACGCCATCCGATGTGCCATGACACGCGTCTTCCCGCTACCTGGCCCGGCGACGATGATTAAAGGCCCGTCGATATAGGAAGCCGCGGCCCGTTGAGCATCTGACAGGCCTTCCAGTACGGCATCAGGGCTTGTAAGTAACGTAGTCATTCGACGATCACACAAGTTCAGATTTTAACGCGTGTGTCATAACTAGTTTCGCACATTCCCGCACACCCATCCATCATTCTCGCGCAGGCGAGAATCCACAAGCGCTATCATGCCCGACGAGCCAAACCCTCAAAGTGAGTGAAACACGATACCGATCCCGGCGCGTTCTTCCATTCTTGCCACCCTCGGGATATCCCCTCCAACTCGGATCGTGTCGCAATGCCATACTCGATCGCCTTGACCGCGATATCCGATTCCAAAATTCGTTGCGACCACTGATCACCCCACCATGTCTTTCCGCTCTCCTCGTAGAACGTCCAAGTGCTCGTGGTGATCTGGATGTCCGTCAGTTCGTCAGTCGCTTCCATCCATTCGAGCATGTGACGACCCGCGTGCGGATTTCCGCCATTGCGAATCGCTACCGCGTCGTAAACGCGCATGAAGTCGTCAAGCGCCTTCGAATCCGGAAACGCGGCGAACGTTCCCCAATCGACTTCTCTGATACCGACTAGCCCACCACGTTTAGCGAGCCGCGTCGCCGCTTTCAGCGCACCGACCGGATCCGCGAGATGCTGCAATATCTGGTGCGCGTAGACCACATCGAACTGATCCTGCTCAAGTCCACTCTCGTATATGTCGTCAACGCGAAACTCCACATTCTTTGCACCAGTCTCTTCCAATCGAAGATCCCATTCGGTCTGCAACCCGTCAGAAATGTCGATACCGAGAACAGAACCGCTACTACCCACAGCATCGGCCAACCCAACGGTTATCGTCCCAGGTCCGCAACCGAAATCGAGCAACCTCATCCCCGACTCGATATATGGCAACAAAAACGCAGCCGCGTCTTCCGCTGTCCTAGCAGAATGCGCCGACAAAACGGAGCGGTGATGCCCATGCAGATACGTTTCGCGCGGCGAGGACATGCTGAACCTCTGGTCGCGCGCGTTTCAGCGAGTCGCTGGTAAAGCGACGAGATCCAAGATCGGATCGATCATCGATCGTTCGGACAGCAACTGGCTCACTCGCAACAGCTTTTCAGGGTGCGAAAAGCCCTCCGGAGCCAACCCATCAAGAGCATCCATTGTCGCGTTCGTGTCGCCATCTACCACGATCAACGGGATTCGCTTAGTACGAGCTTCATAGAACACGTAATCAATCGGTTTTTCACCACCTGTAAGCACCATTGCGCGGGTGGTTTCGCTTTGAAGTGCGGAAATCTGCACATCTGGACGTCCAGCCCGAACCACCACACAGGTGTTGTCCTGTGACCGGAAGTAGAACGGCCCCCAATCCAGCACCAGACCACCGATCAACACGTTGTCGACCAATTCCGAGGTCGTGTTCACATCGAAAGCCAATTGACCTTCGAGATGGTCCATAAGGGAGTCGACAGTATTCGCCGCCAAACGCCGATCCTCAGGCAACCATCCCAAACAAGGCACTCCGTCATCATTCAATGCTGCTACCGCTCTGTCGGCGTAAACATCTCGGTAGCGTGGCACCTTGTTGAGAACCACAGCTGAAAGTCGCTGCCCGTAATCGGCCGCGGCTGATTTCACATCCTCATCGAGACCAGCCAAGAGGATCACATTCGCGTCCAGCTTCTCCGCGAGATTGATGTCAGACGACGGATCGCCAGAGGATCCTTCGATGACAGAAACGGATGAGGCTGAAGGATCGATGGCTTCCGCTGCTACCGTCGTGACCCCATCGTCGCTATCGAAAATATCGCCCGTGTCCGCCGCGGAAATGACGGAAACATCATCGTGCCTCAATCGAGAAATGATGGCGGCGGCGAGTGCAGATTTGCCTTTGGACGCACTGATTGACGAGATGATGATCGACGGCATGTATGGCACTCAGGCGAGGTTGTATGAGCCACGGATCGTGCGGCTCGTCTGCGATATGGATTATACCAGCGGCGTCGAAGATAAAATAAGGTCTTACACCCCTTGCCGAGGTAGCTCAGCTGGTAGAGCAATGGACTGAAAATCCATGTGTCGGCGGTTCGAGTCCGCCCCTCGGCACCACCGCCATCCCCTCTCACTCTCTGAGACCACCGCAAAACTCTCCTCATACCCACTTTCGAAACAAAAGAGGCGCGATTAAGCGTAGCGCCGCGAGCGGCGTATGCCCGTTCAATTAAACGCGCCTACGAACGTCCACTTTCGGGACGAAAGGGGACGCGAACGAGCGAAGCGAGGTCGCAGGGGTATGCACCCGGCGGTGAAACCGCACCCATCCTCCAATTCCTTCCCCATCCTTCGCATCCTAGTTCAAACACCACCGCCTGTTTTAGAATCAACAACACGCAAACCTCGCGCAATCTCGTGGTGGGCGTAGTGTAGCGGTTAACACGTCAGGTTGTGGCCCTGAAGATCGAGGGTTCGACTCCCTCCGTCCACCCCACTCCAAATTGCAGATTCGCGAGCATCCGCATCAATGCGCCCGTAGCTCAGGGGACAGAGCATCTGGCTTCGAACCAGAGGGTCGGGGGTTCGAATCCCTCCGGGCGTGCCACCTCCACACATCCAACCGCCAACCCCGCGCGACTGAACAACAATAACTATGGACGCTCAATCAGGTCTGATAGCCGTCCTCGCTTTCGGCTTCCTGCTGGGACTCAAACACGCCACCGACGCTGACCATGTCGTCGCAGTCGCCAACATCGTCGGAAAAGAGCGCAACATCTGGCAATCAATCTGGATCGGAGCATCTTGGGGTGCCGGACACTCCGCTCCCCTGCTCATCCTTGGCGTCATCATCCTGATCACCAAAGACGTCACCCTTCACTACTACGAAGCCGTCGCACCCTACTTCGAAATCGGTGTCGGCATCATGCTCATATACCTCGGCATCAGTGCCGCATGGAACGTCCTGCGCGGCAACCTCCATATCCACAAACACGACCATGGCGCCGGACCCCACATCCACGTCCACACCTCACATTCACCCCAAGAATCACATCAACGTGCTAAACCGCTCCACAACAGCTTCTTCATCCTCGGCAGACCTGTATTCCGCGTTAGATCCTTCGCCATCGGCATCGTCCACGGACTCGCCGGAAGCGCCGCCGTCATGGTCGCCCTCCTGCCCACCATCGACTCCACACTGACCGGCATCGGCTACATCGCCCTCTTCAGCATCGGCACCATGCTCTCCATGTCCGCGCTCACCATCCTTCTAGCCCTCCCCTTCAAAATCTCCGCCGCACGCCAAACCCTCAACCGAGCCATCACCCTAACCGCCGGCACCCTCAGCATAGCCGTCGGAGCCACCCTAATCACCGAAATCCTCCTCGAAACCACCATCATGCCGTTCTGAACTGTTATCGCCATGACGAAAAAATATGAGAATGATCTCCCAACATCCTAACCATCATTCCAAATCCTTCGAACCCTAGTTCAAAGCGCTCCGCCCCTAACTCGCAACTGCACCCTCGACGATGTTGTCGCACCACTCCCGGACTCCCCAGAAGTCACGACGCGGCCACCTCGGCCCATCCTGCTCCAACATCCACAGCATGTCCAGGAACGTGGTCGCGATCCGATACGCCAGCGGTGCTTCTGGAGCAGCGTAAAACGCAACGCACGAATCTAACAGGTCGATCATCATCTCAGATGCCATCGCGGCTCGCCGACCATCATCGACCTTGACAGGAAACTCCGATACCGCGGCCGAACCCTCGCACACCGCCCTCAGATCAGCTCCCTCAATCACTCCGATCGCTGCGGCGTTCGGCGAATTGATCACCTCCGCGAGCGAAGACCTCACCGCCGCCTCTGTGCTCGGTGACGGATCATCCGCGTACCAAGCGCAGTTGCCCCACATTTTGATACCGATCAACGAATACTCGATCGCCTCAAGCGCTTTTTCATCAATCGGGTTCCACCATCCCTGCGGCAGATCAACCGTTGTCGGCGTCACAACCGCGAATTCAGTCGAAGCAACCTTCTTTTCCCGAACCTCCGGCGTGCTTTGAAGATCGTCAACATTCCCGCACGCAAGCGCGCCAAATGACAACAACGCCGCGAGCGCCGTTAACAGAATCAAACTCAAACTGATCTTTGTCAACTCATCCAGCTAGTGAAACGACCAGATTCGCCAACGTACGCGTCGGCGCACCAGTCGCTCCAGCTGTCCTGAACATCCCCCTGCTACCGGTAACCATCGAAACAGCCGCGATGTCGATGTGAACCCAGGGCGTGTCCTCCGCGAACTCCGATATGAAGTGCGCCGCCGTTATCGACCCCGCGGGCGCACCTCCACTGTTCTTTACGTCCGCGATGCTCGAACGGTTCAGTCTCTTCGAGGTCGCATCCAGCGGCAATCGCCACATCCCGTCGCCCGATGCCTCCGCCGCATCCATCACCGACTTCATCAATCCGTCGTCGTTGCCGAACACCGCCGCATTGCCCGTCCCCAACGCCACTCGCGCCGCGCCAGTCAACGTCGCGACATCCACGATCCGCGCCGCTCCATTCTCTCGCGCGTAACCCAACGCGTCTGCAAGCGTTAACCGCCCTTCGGCATCGGTATTGTCTATCTCTATGTACTTGCCGTTCATTGCCTCAACCACATCGCCTGGTCTTTGGGCTCCACCACCCGGCATGTTCTCCGTCATCGGCAGCACCGCATGAACATTGATGCGTGGCTTCAATACCCCGACGATTTTCATCGCGCCCAGAACCGTAGCGCCGCCTCCCATGTCACCCTTCATCGTAACCATGCCGCGCGGCGGCTTCAGCGACAAGCCGCCCGAATCGAACGTGATGCTCTTGCCGACCAGCCAAACGTTGTTGCTGTCATTCGCCGGATCGCCCTCGTAACTCAGATGCACGAACTGCGGCGGGCGCTGCGAACCTTGAGCCACACCGCAGAACGCGTTCATTCCCATCGCCAAACACTCGTCCATGCTCAACACCCGCACCCCAAAACCATTCTCCTCCCCAATTTCCCGCGCAGCGTCCCGCATTGCCTCTGGCGACAATACGTTCGCCGGCTCATTCACCAAGTCACGAGCAAAATTCTGCGCCTCGCCTGCACTCACTCCCAAAGCAACGCCAGACCTCACCTGCGGAATCTTCGCGTCGTCGAATTCAACGACATTAAGTGTCTCGAGTTTTTGATCGGAAGTTTTTGAACTTGTTTTGTATTTATTGAAGGAATAGGATCCGATCACAGCACCCTCGGCAATCGCCCGCGCGGCATCTTCCGTACCTAACCCTCCAATTCCGGCGCCATGAATGATCGTCGTCGCGGTCTCCGCGATATCGCTCAGACGCCGGACCGCGACGGCTGAGATTTCACGCACATCGTCGGTGCCAAACCCTTGGCTCTTGCCCAAACCCATCACCAACACTCGTTTTGGGTTGAATCCGTCGTAGCGGTCCGTCGGTGTATGTATTAAGACGTTGTTGCCACGCTTACCGGTGATCTCACCGTCCGCGATCAGTTCGCTGATGAGACCGCCGAGGGCCCGATCCACTGCTCCAGTTGCACCTCCGGGCTTGGTCACGCCTTGGAAAAGGTTGATTATGGCAGTGTCGGACGCGATTTGCGCAATATCGCCTCGCATCGCTTGCAATCGCAGTGCCATTTTTACCGAATCTCCTCTGAAATCCCAAAAATCGGGGCTGTTCTCTGATTGTAGCGAATCGTCTGCATAGCCGCTTAAGCCCGTTTCCCACATGAATTTACACGCCGAATCCCTGTAATGCTCGCTTCTGTGCGTCTTAAGCACTAGTTTTGCACTTATTTGAAATCTATTTGTAGAGTGTTGGCAATTTTCTAATTAGTTCAAAATTAATTTTGTATTTCTATTGATCTTGTATCCGTATGAGTCTAGAATTACCAGCGGTGCGGTAGAGAATGTCAGTCTCGAGAAGGCCGAACAGCTTGAGACTGCTCCTCTCCGCTAGTCCAAAAGGAGGCATCCAATGCTCAGGCATGGTGACACATTCCGGCAGGCGAGTGAATACGTGAACAGCGAAAACGCTGCCACGCAGCATCGTATCCAACTCGCTAAATCCGTCCTTCTCATTACTCTTCCCGAGATCGCCGGGGGACGAAACACGATGACGGTCATCAACACGGGGGCTCATCCCATGGAGCCTGTCTTCACCCGCGAAGTCGCATGAGGGCTGACGACTAGGCCGAGAGCAGTATCTCGCCTCGAATCAGTCCAGCCCTTGGAATTCCGACCTAAGGCGCACATTACTCGCCCTATTGGAATCCGCGTCCATCTCCTAAACACCGATCGGTATCGCATATCTCGATACAGGCCCTTCAATCAATAATTGGAGAACCCAATGCCCCGCGTACAGATTAAGCCCATTGACACCAGCAGCATCAAACTCGACGTAACCTACGCTTACAACGTTGAAAAAGCGATTTGGCGCAACTTCAATTTGAACGACGGTAAGAGTCCTACCGACCGTCAGAACCGCGTCACTATGGCCAACTATGCCGTCCAAGTCAACGTCCCTGGCATGGAAGACGGTGAATACGACATCAGTCTGATCGGCACCGGAGTCGGTATGCGCGACCCCATCTTCACCCGAGAGGTTCTCGGCGCGAAGTCCAACCAGCTGATGCGGACCCTTCAACCGAAACTTGTCACCCGTGTGATCCTCCCCAGTCTGCACTTCCTCCACGCTGGCAACTTGATCACATACAACAACCGTGGCGATGCCGAACCGATATGTCCAAACGCCGAGTTCATAATCCCTCGCGTAGAGTGGGACACCGCAATGGACAATCACCCCTTCGATGCTGCTGCGTATCGCGATGTGCGAGCGGATTTAAAGATGCTCGAAAAACTCGGAGCGGACGTTACGCTCGTCGACGATGACGAAGCGGATGTCGGGCCCGGGATCAAGATGGAGCGTTCTGGAGGCGTAACGCCCGCGAACTCAACGGTCATCATTTCGTGCGGATCTGAGAAACTGATGGTCTCACCGCTTCTATTCCCCACCCCCTTCCACATCGACCCGGGCATTCAGTTCGGCTTCAGCGCCGCGCAACGCGAAGCCTATGACGAGAAGACTCGTCTCCTAGAGAAGGCCGAGCAAGAGCGCCAGTGCATCTTCTTCCCGATGGACCCGCTCCGCCGAGCCGTCTACATCGATCGCGACAACACCGGCAACTTCATAGGCATCGAGTGCGATATCCTGTCGCAGTTGGACCCCCTGCTTCAGTAGTCGCTGGAGATCACTCCGAAAACGCTAGGCCCCGGACTTTGTTCGGGGCCTATTTTTCTGTGGCGGGATTTGCTAGTCACTCCGACTTTCAATCCACCTCTACCGTCACAACCCCATCCTTCTGAACACTCCGTAGTACGACATCTTCGATCAACCCGTCGCCCTCCCTATTGATATTTCCGTCATCCATCCGGACTTTGATGTAGTTGTCGGTCAAGCCCGACTTGCCTCGCTGCCCTTCCCAAAGGACAGCTCGGATTTGTCCTAGCATCGACGCTTTGAATCTCTCCGAACTCGCACTTCCAATCGCGCGTAGTTCTCTGGCTCGCTCCGACTTAGTAGCTGGGGCTAGCTGATCATCAAAGTAGTGCGCGCTCGTTCCGGGTCGCGCGGAGTATGGGAATATGTGGGCATCTGAGAAATTGGCGGCCCGTATCACTGATGCCGATGCTTCATGGTCTTCATCGGTCTCGCCAGGGAAACCGGCGATTACGTCGGTAGTTACGCCGCATCCTGGGATTCGGGTTCGAACTAGGTCGACTTTGCGCAGGAACTCTTCGGAGGTGTAGGTTCGTCGCATATTATGCAAGATCGCGTCGCTGCCACTCTGTAACGGCATGTGGAAGTGCGGGCAGAGGCGGCCTTCGCCTTCGTTGGACCACACGTCCAATAGGCGGTCGTCAATCTCTGGCGGTTGCAGCGACGAGACTCTGATGCGCGGGATATCAGTCCGCTTCAGAACCTCGCCCAGCATGAACGGAAGATCGACGCCGGAGTCGAGATCGAACCCGTAGTGTCCCAACTGGGTGCCAGTGAAGACGACTTCACGGCAACCAGCGCGCTCAAGTTGTAGGACGCGACTGACTATCTCGTCAACAGGAACGCTTCTCTCGCGCCCTCTTACCTTGGGCACGATGCAGTAAGCGCAGACTTGATCGCAACCTTCTTGGATCTTCACCGACGCCCGCGTTCGTCCCAATAATGCCGCATTGGGAATGACGTCCCGTCCATCGGCGCATGGCGTGAGGTCGATCTTCAACCGATCAGCGATCGTCTCGACGAGCTGCGGCTTTCCCCGGTTTCCAAGAACCATATCCACGCTGTGAAGACTCGCCGTCTCGTCAGCGGCCCGTTCTGGATAGCAACCGGTCATCACCGTCAACGCGTTGGGATATCTGCGCTTCGCGGCGGAGATCGCTTGTCGAGCCTTCTTGTCGGCGACGTGTGTGACGGTGCACGAATTGAGTATGAACACGTCGGGTGGGTTCGAATTCGCTCGGCTTCGCACCTCGAAACCAGCGCGCAGAAACTCCGCTGCCATCTGCTGGGAATCAGCGGTATTCAGCTTGCAGCCATGCGTCTCGATTTCAACCGTCGCCATATACCGTACGATTCTACGAGGGTGGCTGGCACTTAATCACAAAGTTACTGCGTCCTCTTGACGCACCACATCAACAGGTGTGAAGACGGCGCGGATATATACTTCATTCAGCATATCTGCAACGTTCATTAATCGACGGGAAGACGCAAAAACATGAGCGACCGGGTAGTCGTCACTGGCATTGGGTTGGTTACTCCTTTGGGAACCGACCGCGAAACGACTTGGAAAAACCTCGTTAATGGGGAATCGGGTATCGACTACATCGGCGCTTTCGATCCTGAAGGCTTCGAGTCACGGATCGCTGGCGAGGTCAGAGACTTCGATGCGGCGGGAGCACTCGGAAGACGCCAGGCCAAGCGCATGGACCGTTTCGCTCAGTTCGCGTGCGTCGCCAGTTTGGAAGCGCTCGACCACGCGGGCATCGAGATGGAAGACGAAGATGCGGATCGCGTAGCCGTTCTAATCGGCAGCGGCGTCGGGGGAATCATCACGATTTCAGAACAGATGGATGTTCTCAACACTCGCGGTCCTCGCCGCGTCAATCCGTTTCTTGTGCCGATGATGCTGGGTGATATGGGGAGCGGTCAGGTATCGATGACGATCGGTGCCAAAGGACCGAATTTCTCCGTAGTCTCTGCCTGCGCCACAGGCACCGACTCAATCGGCGAGGCAGCGGAGATGATCCGGCGCGGCATCGCGGATGTTGCTATCGCCGGCGGCTCGGAAGCTGCCATCTGCCCGATCGGAGTCTCGGGATTCAACGCTTGCAAAGCTCTTTCGACGCGCAACGATGATCCCCAAGGCGCATCACGTCCCTTCGATGCCGGACGCGACGGATTCGTCCTCGGCGAAGGCGCGGGAGTCATCGTGATCGAATCGTTGGAACATGCCGAGAAACGCGGCGCTGATGTCCTTTGCGAACTAGTTGGATACGGAGCCACGAGCGACGCACACCATGTAACTCAGCCACATCCCGAAGGTGAAGGCGCCGCCGAAGCGATGAGGATCGCAATCGAGCAGGCCGCTATCGAGCCGGAAGAGGTTGCATATGTCAACGCTCACGGAACATCGACACCGCTGAACGACAAATTCGAGACGATCGCGATGAAGAAGGCTTTCGGCGATCACGCGTACGATGTCTGCATGAGCAGCACCAAATCGATGACAGGTCACCTTTTGGGCGCGGCCGGTGGTATCGAAGCCGCGTTCGCAGTGCTCGCCATCTCCGAATCCGTTGTTCCGCCAACCATAAATCTTGAGAACCCCGATCCCGACTGCGACCTTGACTACGTTCCGAACTTGGCGAAGCGCGGTCGCGTGCCGGTTGCGATGTCGAACTCGCTCGGTTTCGGCGGTCACAACGCTTCAGTGTTGTTCAAGGAATTCGAGAATTGATTTCGCGGCAACGAGCCGCGTCAATCAATTCGCAACGCGTCGTCGAAACTCCGGCACCACTTCAACCAATAACATCTCGCTGGCGCGTCGCTGAACCGCCACCTGACGGATTCCATCTCTCACTGAGCAATCAGGCACCTGCCGGATCACTCGCGACCGCATCCTCGCTGCTTTACAACCGCGGCATTCGGACCGATGCTGACGCGCAGTCGTTCCTGAACGACGGTCTCGATGCGATGGATCCGCCGAGCATTATCCCGGGTATTTCGCAGGCGGTAGATGTAATTCTCGGTGCGGTGCGTGATGGCGAAGGTATCGGTATCCTCGGTGATTTTGACGCCGATGGAATCACTGCGACCGCGATCATCGTGTTGACGCTCCGCAAACTCGGCGTGGAGCCGAGGTATCATCTGCCTCACCGTGAAATCGAGGGTCATGGCATCTCGATGGAGGCATTGGAAACATTCAAGGAGCAAGGTGTCAGCGTCATCATCACCGTCGACACCGGCATCACGTCTTTCAAGGAGGTCGAATACGCCAACGTTCTCGGCATCCGCGTAGTCATTACTGACCACCACATCCCGCTAGACGATGAGTTGCCTGATGCGGCCGCGATTGTCAACCGACATCTCTCTAAAGATGTTGAATTGACCGACTACTGCGGAGCGGCAACGGCATTCAAGTTGGCGATGGCTCTGCTAGCAGAATCGGGCCTTGATCCTGCGTCGGAGCTGCTGCCTCTTGCGGCGGTTGGCACTTTAGCGGACCAGACCGAGTTGCACGGCGACAACCGCATCATAGTCCGGCAAGGTCTCAGGCAACTCGACAACGCGGCGCCACCTGGACTTATTGAACTCACACGTTTGATCAACGGCAAGATCCGGCACAACGGGCCGTACGACGCGGAGTTCGTGACTTTCCAGTTGGCCCCGCGGTTAAATGCACCCGGTCGTATCGATTCTGCCGATCCGAGTCTACGGCTTCTTATCTCCACAGACATCTATCAAGCGATGCAGTTAGCCAATCACCTCGACGATGCGAATCGGAAACGTCGCAGCATCGCCGACAAGGCGTGGCGGACGGCGCAACCGCAGATCGATGCGATGGTGAGCGACGGTCGGAACGTGATGGCACTAGAAGTAGACCCGACGTTGCCGATGGGGGTTCTGGGCCCGCTTGCGGGTCACGCGTCGGAATACTCGGCGTCTCCGGCATTTGCGTATCAAGTGATCGACGGTGTAGCGCGGGCGAGTGCTCGAAGCGTTCCGGGTTTCGATATCCATCGTGCATTAGAGGCTATCTCCAACAAGCTTGAACGCTTCGGTGGGCACGCCGCGGCGGCCGGGTTCGCAGCGGATTCCGAGCTCATTCCGGAGATAACGGCGCACCTCGAAACACAGATGTCGTGGTCAGAGCTAAGCGCCGAGGTTGACGAGCGGGTGATTAGAACCGTCGATGTCGAACTCGAGCTGCATCAACTCGGACACTCGCTCTGGGACTTCGTCGACATGATGGCTCCTTTCGGCACCGGAAACTCGGAGCCGTTGTTCCTGATCAGGAATGCTGTCAGCGCAGACATCAACTACATGGGGCGCAACCAAGACCATGTCCGGCTGGTGCTGAGGGACGACACTGGCCGATCCTTCCGCGCCGTCGGCTTTGGCATGGCGGACAGCTTGCCACCGACTCGCTCGGTCGATGCCGTGGTGAGCCTAAAAACGGATTACTACCGGGGCAATCGGCGGAGAGAGCTTAGGCTACACGATATTGCGGCTAGTCAGTGAGCAGCGCGGCCAAGCAATTGCCGGCTGTTAACGACTTCGCCCACTAGCGAGCGAACGTCAGATCATGATCTCGCACTACCGCGCCAGTTCTCGCTGCCGTTCGCGGCGTGAACGCCCGACGCTGGGACGGTCTACTTTCGTGGCAGCAGGGCTGCCGCCGCGCGGCCGCCGGATACGGTCGATGAGGCGGACTTTCCAGATGATCCACGGGATCGTCACGAGCCACACGATAATCGCGATTAGATGCGCTTCTTGAAGGCCCCAGAACTTGACGTCGTCAAGCCTGATGAACTGGATGCCGAAACGGGCAGTGGCGTACAGGGCTAGGTAGATCATGAAGATGCTGCCGGCCGGCCTGACGCGTCCGCGCAGGAGGAAGATGGCGCCCAAAATGATGATGTTAGTGATCATCTCGTAAACGACCGCGGGGTGAACCGGCTTGTCGACATCGGTGCCGAAGATTTCGGGATATTGGTCGATTACAGACCGAGCAGGGCTGTCAATGTCGGTGAAGTACCAGCCCCAGAAGAGGTCAAGTGGACGAGACCAGTGCTCGCCGTTAATGATGTCGCCGATTCGCCCGATAGTCTGCGCCACGAGCAATGGGGCAGCCGCGATGTCCATGAATCTGCCGATCGGTGCTTTCGCGAAGTAGGCGTAGATCATGCCTGCGATCCAACCGCCCAAGATGCCGCCCCAGAGCCCTATGCCACCGTTCCAGACCGCGAAAATCGACAGGGGATCATCACCGTAGATTTGCCAGTTGTCGAGAACGTGAACAATACGCGCTCCCACGATTCCCCCTAGCACTCCCCATAGCGCGGTGTTGTAGACCTGTTCTTGATCGAGCTTCTCTCTTATCGCGGCCCTTCCCGACATCCAGATCGCAGTACCGACAGCGATGAATGTGAGGAACCCGTGCCACGAAAACGCTGTGGTCGTACCCCCGAATATGTACGGGTCGAACGGTATATTGATCACTTAGCGTGAAATCTCCGTTGTAACAGTTGGCGAGATGAAGTCGATTCTATCGCGCCGAGGTCGATACTCGAAGCCGCGAATCGGTTGCCGTCGATGATGTAGGTGCTCAATGTATTCACGAGATGCACGGTAAACGTCGGTTGGCGCATCCCGATTTTTCTACGATTCGACGTATGGACCGCAACATCATAGCGTTTTTGGAGCATCTCGCGGGTGAGCGTGGACTTTCGGAAAACACCATCGGCGCATACCGCAACGACCTCGCGGGATTGACTGCGTTCATCGATGAAGCGTCCGTATCAGACTCGAAAGAGATCGATTGGGAAGGCTTTGACGAGGCAAGAGTAGCTGATTTCGTGCAGCATCTCGATGAACGGGGTTACGCCAGTGCCACTAGGTCACGTAAGATTGCCTCGTTGCGATCGTTCATGCGCTTCCTGCGCGAAGAAGGTATCACCAGTGATCTCGCTACTCGGCGGTTGAAGGCACCTAGAGGCGGGAAACCGCTACCCAAAGCGCTGAGCATCGACGAGGTTGATAGTCTTCTCGACCAAGTGACGCAGGGATCGACTCCCGCAGAGCTGCGAGATCGCGCCATCGTGGAGCTACTCTACGCGGGCGGCCTGCGTGTGTCAGAGGCAACCGACCTAGATGTTGACCATGTGAACTTTGACAACTTCACGATCCGCGTTTTGGGAAAGGGTTCAAAGGAGCGGATCGTTCCCATATACGACGCCGCAATGGACGCTCTTGCCGATTACTACGCGTTGGGTCGCCCGAAGTTGGGCAAATTCCAAGATCAAGATGCGATGTTTCTGAACGCTCGAGGGACGCGCATCACTCGTCAAGGTCTGTGGTTGCGACTCAAGCAGATCGCGTTCGATGCCGGTATAACACGCAAGATCACTCCGCACATGCTTCGGCACAGTTTCGCCTCGCATCTGCTCAACGGGGGTGCGTCATTGCGGCATGTTCAAGAACTGCTCGGACACGAAAACATCGCCACAACCCAGATCTACACGCACCTGACCTCGGAACACGTCAGGCGAGAGTATGACGCGGCTCATCCGAGAGCGTAAACATCGCCGCCGCGAATCAGGTTCTCAGATCTCCAATGTGGCGAAGCCTATCGCCATCATGATGTACTGCGCCAGTGCGAATCCCAGTGCAGCGGCGCCCAATCGCTGCAACCAGTTGGAATCGTATTGCCAAAGCGATGCCAGACCGAACAGCAGCATCGGTGCCGGAGCGAGAACCCACGCCCAATCACCCGAGTACTCCTTCAGCACAACCGCCGCCGTCAACGTTATCTGCAGCAGTAGTGCGCCAACGGCAAACCCACCGACAGCCAAGATCAGAAGGATCGAGTACGACGTCCGCTCCTCGTCGTCCAGATCCTCTGAGACGTCTCTGAAAAAGACGTCCTCCTCTTCATCGTCTAAGTCGTCATCAATCGCAACTGATTCGATGTCTTGGCTGTCAGTTTCTCGCATATTCTCTCGACCAGCTCTGCGGATCAGTCCTCGAATTCAGCCCAGATCGATTTAGCGTAGTCGAGCGATGTGCCGTCTTTGTGCCACTGGTCACCGTTCTGTGTGCCTTCGATGGCCATGTAGCCGCTGTAACCCGCGTTCGCCATAGCCGATATCGCGTACCGATAGTCGACCTCGCCATCATACAACGGAACACGAATGAAGACGGTTCGCTGATTCTCAGGGTGGTAGACGCGGTGCAAGTTTTTGCAGTGCCAATACTTCGAGATCGGTGCCATCGCGTCAATCGCGTCGTCGTAGTCTTCTTCGGGCACGTCGTAGGTCCAAACGATGTTGCCGATGTCTGGGTTGATGCCGAAGTTATCGCGGTCAATCATGTCGTTGATCATCACCGCCGACCAAGAGTTGTCGACAGGTGAGTTCTGATGAACCTCGATGGTGATATCGACGTTGTCAGTCGCGTCGCACGCCTCTTGGAATGCTGAAGCCAGAGAGTCGTAGACCCACATCTCTGCGTCTTTACTGGCATCTTGCGATTTGGGCCAACCGCTAACGCTGCCGGGAATCGACCCGGGTGGATGTCCCGGGTACCGCGCTGGCGCACTCAACGCACCGTTCACCACTTCCGCACCTACATGCTCGGCGTACTCTACAGCGCGCATCAGCTTCTCGCGATTCTGCGGACCGTGCCTCGCTTCGGTCAGTGTCCCGCCAGAGCGGATCGCACCGACTTTGAGCCCATGCGAGCGAACCCGTTCGCCAAATTCCGATATGGCCTTGGCATCGCCTAACCTGTCTAGCACTTCGAAGCCACACTCGATAGCGTCGAATCCGGTGTCGCGTGCGCGGTCCAGAAATTCTGGGGTGTAGTTATCCGGATGCAGATCCCACGTGTTGACAGACTGCGGATATAGAGTGAATCGCCGATGGGCGTAGCAGAAGCGCATGACGTGCGTTTGTCCCTTTTCTTGTTAGTAGTCGCGCCACCAAAGGCGGCCATTTCAATCCATGCGTTCGCAGTTTAACACCGCGTCGTCGCAACCGACAATCAAACCGATCTATATGTAATATGAACCCGTCACTACCTCCAGACAATTTGGCAATCTCCTGCCAACTGCCCAGGAAACAAAAACATGAAAATCACCGATCTCCGCGCTTACGTCGTCAGAGCCCAAGAATCGCGCCCTTGGATGTTTGTCGAGATCGACACCGACGAGGGGATCACCGGCTACGGCGAATCGACTAACGTGGGTGGCGGCGGTGCCATCGTCATCGCGCAGACCTACGCCCTCCTCAAGCACGATCTGGTCGGACAAGACTTCTCCGACGGTCTGATCGGTCAAGACCCGAACCATATCGACCGCATCTGGCACCAGATCTATCGGCGCTTCGGTACTCTCGGTTCTCGTGGGTTTGCGACGACGCTTGCTAGCGGCGTTGACATGGCGCTGTGGGACATCAAGGGCAAGGCGTTGGGTAGAACGGTTTATGACCTTCTCGGCGGTCCGATGCGCGACTCGGTTCCGCTATACAGCCATTGCGGACCGGCCGATGACATTGACGCCTGCGTAGCTGATGCCAAAGCGCAGGTGGCGCTCGGGTACCAAGCGCTGAAACTCGATCCCTTCTCGCCCGAGATGGGAGCCAAGCATCGCCGCTATATCGATGGCAAGATTTCGGCCGCGGCGGCCGCTCACGCGGAAGACTTGATGGCCGCATTACGCGAAAGTCTCGGTCCCGACGTTGAACTGATGATTGACGCGCACGGAAACTTCGATGTCTCGACAGCTACCGATCTATGCAACCGTATGATGCCGTACAACCTCACGTGGTTTGAGGAGCCGCTGCAGCCAGAGAGCTTGGAGGCGCACCGTCAGCTACGGCGCAACACCGACATCAACCTTTGCATCGGGGAGCGCAAGTACACCCGTTGGGACTTCCTGCCGTACCTGACCGAGGGTTTGGTCAATTACATCATGCCGGACATCTGCTGGACCGGTGGTATTTCTGAGATGAAGAAGATCGCGCATCTCGCAGAGACTTTCTACATCCCAATCTCGCCGCATGACGCGTCAGGCTCGTTCAACGTCATATCGGGCGCCCACGTCTTGATGAACGTGGCAAACATCTACCGCCTAGAAATGAGCCACCACTCGGTTCCCGCTTACAATGCCTGCCTGACCGAGCCGTTGGACATAAGAGACGGTCACCTCCACCTGTCAGACAAACCCGGGATGGGCTACGAACTCGACCGCGACTTCATCGAAGCGCATCTCGACACTCAGTGGACTGCGCTGATTTCATAGGCTGAAACCGCCCTTTTTGCGCAGCGCGGGAATGTCCGAGTAGAGGCGGTGTTAAAGCCACGCCATTCCAAGCGTTGTGCCCCCCCCCTTTCATTCCCCCTTTTGTTGCACAAAAGGGGGGAGGAGTACGGTATTTGCGTCAGTCGATCTGCTGACGCGCCTCCCTACGAATCGTCGGCGGGAAAACGAATTCCGAGCCGTAGTCGATGTTCTTAGCTTCTACTTGGTAGTCCTCACACACTCCTACATCATGAGGATCGAACGACCAGTACATCTCGTAGTTCAGGATCTTGAAATCGGACGTGTCCACTTCCAACTCGACGTTCACCGTCGTTTTCTTGCTCCAACTGGTACGCACGTCTCCGCCATCCAGCAACGCTTCAAACTTCAGCACGTCGCCCTCTCGCGATACAACCTTCATCTCCAGATCTTCACCGTAGATGTTGATGCTCGACAGTAGCGCCAACGGATTGCTGAAGGAATCTCTGAAACTCGTCAGTCTCGGCAATGTCACGGTCGACACTTCACGCCATTCATCTGCAACCTCGAACCAGTAGCGCAACGAACTGCGAGGCGCTGGCGTCCTGATCATGTAGTAGTGGTTCCGATCATTCTTGAAATGCACCCATCTCGGCGCCCGTGGACGAATCCCGCCGATCTCATACTCCGACCAATCGAAGTTGCGACGGCAACTCGGCCATCCACCTCTGATCTCGAAAACTGCGGAACCGTCGTCCATCAGTCGTGCGTGCGTCCGTCGCAATATCTCCTCGATTGACAACTCGCTCTCCATCGGCGGATCGACCAATTCGTCGGCGAAAACCACTAGTTCTCGTATCTCGCCGAACCTCATGCCTGGTTCGACAAGGGGATGTGCCGAGATGCGTAGCAGGGCTTTGTCCTGTTCGCCCAGTGTCAAGTAGTCGAGGGAGTCGTAGCTCATAACGCTGGTCCGGTCGTCATGACGGTGCAACATACCTGTAAGCACGTGTATCAATTCGTGGAGCGCGATGCTGTATATCTGATGTTCAAGTGTGACTTTGTCGCTGGTAACTGTCGGTGGCCATACCACCAGCCGCGCATCAGTTATCGAACCGTCTGACGCGATGTTGAACTGTGCACAGCCCGCGGCATGGTTGCATCTCAACCTGTCAAGTCTCGTCTCATCACGCGGCAGTCCGAGGTAGGCGATCAGGTCAGAGCCCGACTTTGTGGCAGCACTCTCAAACTCCAAGTTCAAGACGGGGCCGATAGCTTCGAGGACTTGGTTGAAGATTTCCTTGTAATCTTCGTCGCCTGAAGTCCACACGCTGATGGGTTCGCCGACGGGCCACTTTGCGATGTAGTCGTTGCGCCAAGCAGCGCAACCGATTCCCGTATCGTCTGGAGTTTCTCTTCCGAGATTCGAGGTATCCGAGAAACATTCCCAGATTTCGCGTTCAACACCCAGTATGCGTTCCGGCACTTTCGCCGATGTCGTCAAGGGAGGTTCATCGCGGTGCGAGAAGGTCAGTGTAGTGGTGCCTGCCGGCACCTTGATCGTGTGACGCGTTGCGTTCGGATGCTCCGAAGGATCCAGATCGATTTTGTATTCACCGCCGCAACCCTCCACAACTTCGTTTGATTTGGTGCACTCAATCAATATTGTCCCGTCGCCGGCAACGAGCTCACTTCCGGTGTTCAGCATGGTCGTTTCAAAGACGACGTTAGCCGATCCATCGCTCCAGTAACGGATCTCCTGAGCGTCGGAAACCGCTGAGAGCGACCATGCCAGCGGTGGTGGATCGGGTACTTGGATCGTGGCCTGGATCACGTTCTCTGCGCCCCAGCGGAAGCCATCTTCGTTTGCGCCGATGTAGAGCGTGACCATGTTTCCGCCAACCGGCAACCATACCTCAATCTCATTGGTGCCAACTCCGCCGGCAGCTATCGACTCCGTCAGCTTGTTCTCTGAACAGGATTCGTCTGGACACTCGATGCCGATGGTTACCACACCGCTATCGTCCACGCCTAGATTGGTTGCAGCAACCGAGATCTTCATCAGTCCTCGGCCTTCTGTGTGCCACCGGATCACCTCTGTTGATGCCAGTTCCAACTTCAGATCGACGAACTCAACATCATAGTCGGTCGTTTTGGTGTTGTTATCGAAGTCGTATTCCACTGTTGGAGTGGAGGCGGTGAGATGGAACCGGTACGATCCTGGAACGACGTTGAATTGGACGGAGCCGAAATCGCTGTCACCACCACCTGGGAGCGCGTCGGACAGCAAGCCAAAATCGACATCTCCAGCACTGCCGTCGTCGAGATTCTCCCATCGTCCGTGCAAATTGACCGTATCGGCGTCTCGATCGCCGATGTTTTCGATCTTGTAATCGAGTTCAACTATTCCGCCGCGCTTCACTCTCTGTTCGGTAATTGCCAAATCCAGATCCGATCCGGTGACGCGGATATCGGTCGTGTACACGGTGTCGCCGATCAAAATGTCGAGGCGCCTTTGACCTGGTGCCAACTCGAATTTGAACTGGAACCGAACGATCTCCTCAACGGCAAGTTCGTTCACGATATAGACGAGACTCGGTTCTCCGCCATCGATTTGGTAATCGACTCTTACGATCCCGTCAAAATCGGTTTCACCAGCGTTTTCGATCTCAACCAGCGCCTCGAACTTCACTGTCGATTGCGTCTGCCCTACTTCACTCACTTCGACGCTTGCAACGCGGAGCGACGCTTGGGGCTGCTGAGCGGATGCCGTGGCGACAATGCCAAATGAAACGAGGAGCGCGACGATAGCTGGTGCGATGATCCGTATTCGCATACGGTTCATGCTAATTCGGAGACTTACGAAAGGATCGGATGGCAGCTGCTTGGAGCATCAGGCCAGCTATCGGTCGATGTTATTCGACGACGCGGGAGCGGTTGCGGACTTCTGAGGGTATGACTAGGCTTGCGCCGTATTCGATGAGGTTGGCTTCGACGTCGTATTGGTCGCAGGTGAGTCCGCGTACGTCGAACTGCCAGGTCATATTGAAGTTGATGATTTCGTAGTTAGTGGGGTCGATCTTGAATGTCGCTGAGACTATCGCTTCGTCGGTCCATTCGGGTGCCACGTGGCCTCGGAGGCGGTCAATGCGGAATTCGATTCCATCTTCGTCACGAGCAGCCTCGGTCAAAGACTCTTCTCCGAACCAGAGGACCGAAACCATCAAAGCCATTGGATCCGAGAATTGCGGGCTCCACGCCGTTTCGCTGATCAGTTCCTGCTCATCCGAAACGGAGAAGCGTCGCCATGACCGGGTGCCGCCATCCCAGTATTCTGCTCGGCCGTCCTCTGAACGCCAGAACGCGTAGAAACGCTCAGATGCATCTGTGAGTCGGTACCTGAGACCGCGATGGGAGCTGAACTCGGAAACGGTTACTTGTGACGGCCCGAAGCGGTCGATGCATGTGCCACCTGACCACTCGCCGCGCATGTTGTACAGCACCGATCTTTCATCATGCAATTTCAAGCGCGCGTTCTCGATTATGTCGATATTGGTCAAGGGTGCCGGATCTTGAACATCCAACACTTCGTCGGAGAAGACGATCAAGCTCTCGATGTCCGCGGTGGTGTCGCCCGTCTCGACTAGCGGACTTGTCAATATCCTCACGATTTCGCGGTCGGACGCGCTCATCGTCGGGAAGCGCAACCCAGTGTCTATGCTCATCGCGCTGTCTGGGACGTCTCGATAGCCCAAAGGCACCATGACCTGCATCATGCTGTGCAACATCGCGTATCGGATCGATTCATTTATCAGTCCGAGTTTCCGGAGACCGGCGTCGTTGATCTCGAAGATCACGATCTCGCCGGCGACAACCTCGCCATTCTCGTTGGTCTCGTAGTCTGTGCAACCCCAGAAACCGTCGCATCTCCCAAATCCGAGCACTCGCGCGTCTTCCTCAGTTATCCCCACATATACTTCGATATCTGCCCGACGCGCATCCGGCACCAGCTGATAGGTGAAGTTCAACTGCGGGGCCAGTTCCTGCAACGTGTCTTGGAACTGCTCCGAGTACGCTGACAGTCCGTTGATCCAGATCGTGACGGGTTCATCCTGCGACCATTTGCTGACCACATCGCCGTCGCGGCCGCTACAACTGCCGCGCGGGAATTCGTCGCTCGTGGTTGTATCCGAGAAGCAACGCCACAGATCTCGGTCGATGCCCACGATCCGCTCCGGGATCGAGACCTCTATTTCATCCGCGATTGTTTTATTGATATCGACGATCTCCCCACCGTCGAGATCCAAGTTAATCTCGCCAGACGGCGAGCGCAGCATGACCGACCCACTTACGGGCCCGTATCCGTCGGTCAGTTCGAGGGTCAGGACATCCCCACAGGTGGACGCAACTTCCTCGTCTTTGAAACAAGTGATCGCGATCAGGTAGTCGCCTGGGATCGGCTCTGCGCCGTCGTTTCGCAACGAGGCTGTCACATTGATCGCGGCATCGCCGTTGGAGTAGTAGCCGATCAGCTCAGCCTCAGATGCGAAAACCGGGTCGATATCCGGCTGCAACGGCACGTCCACAGTGATCGGTATCGTGTTGGCGTCGCCCCAGCGATAACCGTATTCGAGGTCGCCAGCAAAGAGCACGATACCGGTAACTCCTTGCGGGACCACGGCATCGATCACACCGGAAAAAGTTCCGCCCGGAGCGAGCGATTCAACGCGCGTCTCACCAACGCATGTCGCGTCCGGAATCTCAGGGCATGCGACCGCGACTAGGAAGTCGCCGCTTGGCGCAACGCCAAGGTTCGAGACGCTGAAATCTATCAATATGTTCGCGGTTCCGCCACGAATGAATCCCTGCGCTTGAGCGGACCCGGCGCGCAGTGACAGTGACACGTAGTCGACATCGATATCGAACGTTGCCACATTGTTGGACAGCTTGGCTTCGCGTTCATCGGACGATGCTGTCACCTCGACCTGGTGCGATCCGGTCAGCAATGGCAGGTAGAAACCGACCATCTCTGATTCGCCCGGTTCGATCGGTTGAACCGTTGCCACGACGTTGTTGTAGGTGATCAACTGTACCGGGCGTGTGACCAACGTGCCGTTGTTCGCCAACTCAACAGTTATCAAGACTAGACCGTCGGAGATCAGTTGATACGATATCGGGGCGATCGACACGTCAGATGCGAGCAGGTCCAAGGCGACCAAAGATACAGCGTCCTCGACCTGCAACTTCAACTGCTGAGGCCCGGTATCGAATCTGATATCGAACAGCAGTGTTGTGCTTTCGCCACCACTCAGCGGAGGTATTGTGGCGACCTCTGTTTGATCTCCCTCGTTCACGATGCCAAGCACGGGCGTATCACTGTCACGCCTCGCTTCGCCGTCGTTGACGACGTCCAGTGTGAATCGGACGACTATTTTGTCTCCTTCAGGACCTTGAACGTCCCAGTCCAGAGAATCGACGCGGTAGGCGGCCGGTATCGGTGTAGCTGTCGGAGCAGGCGGTACAGGAGTGGGTGTTGGTGGTACCGGAGTAGGTGTGGGTGTAGCGGTCGGCGGGACGGGCGTCGGAGTTGGAGGTTCGGGCGTCGGAGTCGGCGGGACGGGGGTGGCCGTCGGCGGAACTGGAGTGTCGGTTGCGGTTGGCTCCGGCTTGGGAGTCGGCATCGGAGGGACCGGTGTCGACGTTGATGTGCTGGTCGGGGGTACGGGAGTATCCGTCGGGACTGGCGTTGGAGGCACCGGCGTAGGGGTGCGCGTCTCAAACGGCTCGGCTGTAGGCTCTGGTTCTTCGGAAGAACAGGCACTGAATCCGATCGCCGCGACTACCACCACGGCGGTGAATGCGGCGACGGCGATGAAGAAAATGCCCGCTCGGGATAGCCGAGAAGGAAGAGTACCCAACGATTTCAATGCCGTTATCAAGAGTCAGCGATTGGCGCGCGCGGTCAGTCGATATGACGAGTCTAGACAACCACTCTCGACCGAATCCACGCTCTACCGCGCGATTGAACACCAACATCCCTTCCCTTTTTGAACTATGATTGCTGTGATTTTTCTGTGATGAACTGTGATGTTACCGGTGGGAAGCTGATCTAAACCCCCTTCAATTCCCCCCTTGAGAATCAAGGGGGAGGGATGCGGTGTTCCCTGCTAAACAACCCGCTTGTACAACTCCGCTTGGCGTTCCACAGCCTCACGATAAGTCTCACGATACTCATCCCTAGACCGATATACCGCCGCGATCTCCGGCATTACATCGTCTAAACCGCGCCACACGCCGAGAGCGTTCAGAGCTAATATCGCCGCTCCCCGACTGGTCGCCTGCTCTTCGGATGGCACGTGGACTTCGCCCTGCAACACATCGGCCATCGTTTGTAGCCACCATGGCGAGTTCGTCATGGCGCCACCACCCGCGATGAAGACTCGGTCATCGGTCATCTCGTTGCGTAGCAGGTCGGCGACTAGAGAAAATCGATACGCTACCGACTCCATCAATGCCTGCAAGATATCCAATCCGGACGTGGAGACGCGGACTCCGTTTATGACTCCGCTGGCATTCGTAGACCAACCGACCGCGCGCTCACCGGCTATAAATGGCAGGACTGTCAACCCGTGGGCATCTGGAACTGTGTCGGCCAACGCATCATTGAGTTGCTCCAGAGGCGGAAGTTTTAGGCTGTTCAACGCCCATTCCACGACATTTCCGCCCTCGCTGAAAGCTCCGCCTAGCAGCGTCCGATCTCCGCGCAGGATGTAGCCCCACAATCCCTTTGGCACAACTGGGGGTGGTTCATTGTCCGGATGATCGACGACTAAACGCATTGCTGCTGTTGTCCCCACCGTGAGAGCGATGTTCCGTCGGTCGGTACATCCTGAACCGATGTTTACCGCCGCTCCATCGCCGACTGACAAGTAGAACGGCACATCTGAAAGTTGCGGCCATCGCATCGAGTAGATTGGACACAGACCAATCTGCCCTTCCGAATATGGTGCCAATCTCGGCAGATTCGACCGCTCCAGCCCGATGGCGTCTAACAACCCAGCGTCCCAATCCAATTCGTGGCGGTTCAGCAGTCCGCTCCACGCCGAGATGCTGTAGCTTGCAGGCACATTTGTAGAACCGAACCAGCGAGTGAATATGAAAGTCGAGATGTCCGTCCACTTGGTGATCCGCTCGAAGGTTTCAGGACTGGTGCGTCGCATCCAATTAACGCGACCTGGCACGTAAGATGTGTGCTGCATCACTCCCGTGCGCTGATACGCCGCGTCGACATCAATGCTGTCCTGCAACGCGTCGACATCTGCGGCTGTACGCGTATCCGCGTATGTGTATACCGGCGTGACTGGCTCGTACCGAGAATCGACACCGAGTATCGTGCTCGCCATTGCGTCGAAGCCAACCGCCGCAACGTGTTCTGCCTCTTCTTCTGCAAGATCCAAAACGCGATCGATCGCCAATTCTGTGACGCGTTGGATCAACTCCCCATCCTCCTCGTGAGTCCCATCTGCCGCGGTTCGCTGTTGGTGCGATATTGCAACCAGCGTGTGCGGCAACGCGTTCGCCTCGGCGTCATATAGCCCGGCCTTGACTGCCGAACTGCCGATGTCTACAGCCAGAATGTATGGCTTGGGGTGCAATCTCAACTCCCCGGGAACGCGTAATGCTCCAATGCCGCCTCATCGACCTCGACACCCAAACCCGGACGATCTGTCACTTTGTAGTATCCGTTCTCCGGCTCGAACGGCTCCTTGAGTATTTTGCTCTTGACCGCGTTCGCGTGGTGTCCGTGCTCCATGATCATGAAGTTCGGGCACGACGCCGACCACTCGACGGTCGCGGCGACCGCAAGGATCCCTCCACCCCCGACGTGGGGAGCGACCGGGATGTTGTAGGTATCGGCCAGGGTTGCGATTCGGTGCCCTTCGGTGATGCCGGTGCGACCGATGTCGTGCATCAAGATGTCGTAGGCGCGGCGCTCCATCTGCTCTCGCATCTCGTAGCGGGTGCGGGTCCATTCTCCTATCGCCACTGCCATGTCTAATGCGCGCGCAATCTCCGCCTGTCCGGGGATGTCGTCTGGCACCGTGGGCGACTCCAGCCATGTGAAACCCAGTTTTTCAAGCTCACGGCCGAGGAGAATCGAGTTCGAAACCGTCTGGCGCATGTGCGTATCGACCATGAGCATGATGTCTGGGCCGACGCGTTTTCGGACTTCACGGCAGATCTCTGTTACGCCCTCGACATCAAGTAGTAAGTGCAGCTTGAACGCTTTGTATCCGTAGTCGAGATGCTCTTCGGCGGCGTCAGCGACTTTTACGGGATCGGTGCCTCCTAGGCCGTTGTAGAGCAGGATTTCGTCGCGGTATCTGCCGCCTGCGATCTTATGCACTGGTTTGCCGATGGCTTTGCCGACGATGTCGTGGAGTGCGATGTCGGTTCCGCCGATGGCGTCGATGTAGAAGCCAGTCGGGTGTCCACGCTCGCGCATTGCGCCGTAGTTGCGCGTCCAGATCGCCTCAATGTCGAATGGGTCGCGGCCCATGATTAGTGGTCGGACGATTTCGTGAACAATGGTGGCTGTGGTGTTCGGCGAAATCGGTGATTGTGCCTCGCCCCAACCGACGATTCCGGTATCTGTCTCGACCCGAATCACAGTGGTTTCGTGATGATGGGAGTAGATTGAGGTGAAGGCTGATCGGTCAACGTAGTAGTCGCCGAACTCAATCGTTGGCGGCCTGGACGAGCCTTCAGACTTCTCGTCGCCCCGCTCGCTGATGCGTAGGGGGAACGCTCTGACATCCACGATCTTCATTATTGCTTTACTCCGCGATTACTGAAATCTACAGCCTCATTGCATGGTAGACGAAAGTCCCAATCGCCGTTCTTTGATGAACTCTTTTTGAGTTCGACGTACGCCCAATGTTGCATACTTGATGCATGGATTTCATGGAACGAGCGCTGGATTTGGCGGAGCGTGCGGCGGGTGGGGTGGCACCTAGGCCGGCGGTGGGTGCGGTGGTCGTTGCTCGAGATGGTGAGACGATCGTTGGGGAAGGGGCCACTCAGCCGAATCCGGGGGCTCATGCGGAAGCGGTCGCCCTAGATATGGCGCATGATGCTGCCAATGGTGGGACGATTTACTGCACTCTTGAGCCGCATCAATTTCGTTCGACGACTCCACCTTGTTCGCAGGCGATTATCGATGCCGGTATCGGGAGGGTGGTCTGCCCTACTGTTGATCCCAATCCACAAGTTACGGGACATGGTTTCGAGCATTTGAGATCCGCGGGCATTGAGGTCATCAATGAGGTGCACGATGCTTCGCGGCAACGTGCGGATGAACTGATCGAGGGTTTTGCCAAGCACGTTAAGACCGGTATGCCGTTCGTGACTGTGAAGTGGGCGATGTCGCTCGATGGCAAGATCGCTACCCGTGACGGTGACTCGAAGTGGATCACGGGCCCGGCCGCGCGTGCTCACGCACACTCTCTCCGCTACCGATCAGACGCGGTGTTGACGGGCATTGGCACCGTCCTTGCAGACAATCCAAGGCTGACTGCGCGAGATCCCCAATCAGGCAGACGCATGTGCGGACGCCCGTACATCCGCGTGGTGATCGACAGCGACGCCAAGATGCCTGCGGATGCCGCACTGTTGGAAGAAGATGGGGAAGTCATCCAAGCGGTCAGCAACGGAGAAGCGGCGAACCGGCGCTGTAAAGTCATAAAGGCGCCCAGTCAAACCGAAGATTCGGTCGACCTGGCGGCTGTCATGCGACATCTGGGCGAGCGGGGCTGTATGAACGTTTTGGTTGAGGCTGGAGAGCGATTAACGGGGTCGCTTTTCGACTGCGGTTTGGTCGACAAGGTGGTGGTCTATATATCGACGGATAAGATTATCGGAGGTTCCGACGCGCTCTCTCCAGTGGGAGGTTGCGGGCCGTCGGTGATGCGTGATGTTGCAAGACTGCCCAACGTTCGAATGGAACAGTTCGGCGAGGATATAGCGATCATTGGCTACGTTGGTTGAAAAGCGGAGATGATGGAATGTTCAGCGGAATAGTCGAAGAGGTGGCCAGAATCCACTCTTTCTCGCCGTCTAGCGGTCGGCTCGCTATCAGCGCGCAGCGTGTGCTATCGGGCGACGATGGTTTGCGAATTTCCGACAGTGTGTCGGTGAGTGGCGCTTGTCTTACGGTCACCAGCCTCGAAGCGACCAGATTCCACGTAGATGTGACCCCGGAAACGCAACGCGCGACTTGGTTTTCGGAACTTCATCCTGGTGCGCACGTCAACTTGGAACGCGCGTTGCGTTTCGGATCGGTCGTGGGCGGGCACCTCGTGCAGGGGCACATAGAAGGTCTCGGCAACGTCACGGACATCCGCTACGATGGCGATGCCAAACTGGTAACCGTCCGATGTGCGGGAACCATTTCGCGCTACATCGTCGAAAAAGGGTTCGTCGCAGTCGAGGGTGTCAGTCTCACAGCTTTCGATTGGAACCCCGACAGCTTCACCTTCACATTGATCCCATACACCGCGATCCACACCACATTGGGCGTATTGAAGGTCGGGGATACAGTTAATATCGAAACTGATCAGACTGGCAAATATATCGAACGGTTCGTAATGAGCCAGGAACGTTAAATCCGATGACAACTGAAGCGCGGGAGATGGGACCCGAAGCAGCGGAGTCGGTTGAGCTCGCAATCGAGCGCGTCCGTTCCGGCGGCATGGTGATCATGGTCGACGATGAGGACCGTGAGAACGAGGGCGACTTCGTGATGGCGGCGGAGGATGCGACTGCGAAACAGATCAACTTCATGGCTGTCCATGGACGCGGCTTGATCTGCGTTCCGATGGAAGGGCATGATTTAGACCGCCTCGAGATGCCGATGATGGTGCGCCACAACACGTCGCCGCACTCGACGGCGATGACGGTGGCGGTTGATGCGGCTTACGGGATTACGACTGGGATATCGTCGGCGGATCGAGCGCACACGATCCGGTTGCTGTCAGAACCCGAGGCGTCGTCCGAGAATTTTGTTCAGCCCGGGCATGTCTTCCCGCTTCGATACCAAGAAGGCGGGGTTCTAGTGCGTGCGGGTCACACTGAGGGCTCTATCGATCTGGTTCGCGCGGCGGGCAAACGGTCTGCTGCGGTCGTATGCGAGATCATGAATGATGATGGGACGATGGCGCGGCGGCCACAACTCGAAAAGATCGCCAATAAGCACGACATTCCCATTGTGTCCATCGCCGATATCATCGCCTATCGTTTGAGTCGGGAGTCGTTTGTGCAGCGCGTGACTGAGACGCGTTTGCCTACGAAATGGGGCGAGTTCAGGTGCGTTGCGTATCGTAGCAATGTGGATCCGGCGGAGCACATCGCGTTAGTAATGGGGAAGATCGATCCTGACGAACCGGCGGTTGTTCGGGTTCACTCGGAGTGTTTGACGGGTGACATTTTCGGTAGCCAGCGTTGCGATTGCGGAGAGCAGTTGGACGCTGCGATGTCGCAGATCGCGGACGCGGGAGTTGGCGCGCTGGTGTATATGCGTCAGGAGGGTCGCGGGATTGGGTTGATCAACAAGCTGAAGGCGTATCGATTGCAGGACAATGGGCTGGACACAGTAGAAGCCAACAATCAGCTCGGCCTCCAGACTGACCTCCGACACTACGGGGTCGGCGCGCAGATCCTGCTCGATCTTGGCATCCGCAAGTTCAAGTTTTTGACCAATAATCCGAAGAAGGTTGCGGGTTTGGAAGGGTTTGGACTAGAGATGGTGGAGCAGGTACCTCTTTCCCTAGCCGCTAATGACCACAATCGCAAGTATCTGGAGACCAAGCGCGATCGGATGATGCATCAGATCAAGGTGGAAGATGGGGACACGGAGCCGTCGGGACCGGTTGCAAGTCGGCGTCGGACTCGGTTGGGCGGATAGACGCTAGGAGAGGTTGATGGCTGAGATCGAGAAGGGTGCTGGTGAGGCACCGTCGGAGTTTTTGAATGGATCGGGTTTGAAGATCGGGATTGCGGTGGCGCGGTTCAATTCGGACATCACGTTCAAGATGCGTGATCTATGTTTGGCACGGTTGGGGGAGTTGGGGGCGACGGTTGAGGATTCGCAGGTTTTCGAGGTGCCAGGGTCGTTTGAGTTGCCGTTGGCGGCGCGGGTTCTGTTGGATCCGCCGATCGAATCTGACGCGGTAATAGCGATCGGAGCGGTGATCCGGGGTGAGACGGACCACTATGAGCACATTGCGAACGCGGCTTCGCAGGGGTTGTTAAGGGTTTCGGAGGATGCGCTGAAGCCGGTGATTTTCGGGGTTTTGACTACCGATACTGTGGAGCAGGCTGTGGAGCGGATTGGGCAGACGGCGGGGTATGCGGAGTCGGCGGTGGAGATGGTAAATCGGTTGAGGGGTGTTAGGGAGCGGAGGCGGGGGATTGGTATCCGCTGACACCACGTTCATCTCCGCATATCCTCACGTCATTCCCGCGAAAGCCAGAATCCAGAATCGGCGGACAAGGGGCGTGGACTTCGTCGCCTCAACGACGGCGACCCCGAAAACGACATCTGCGCTTCGTCCTACGAAACCAACCCGATTAAACCAAACGTTCCGCCCTGCCAAACAACCTCGGCAGATTCTGCTCAAGAATGCGGAAACCCGTCCCGTGGTTCCTCGCGGCTCCACTGGGCCTCAAATACATTCGGATATCGATCGTCACGATGCCATTGGCGAATCCGTCCTTGAAGGTCAGCGAACTAGGTTCCGACAGAATCTCCGCCTCGTTGTAGTGAAAACACTCTTTACCGTCAACGATCTTTGAATCGGCATGGACAAACAACATTCTTTCGAACTTCGTAACGAATTTTCCAACGATGTAGTACATGTCCCAAGATGCCAGCAACGTTTCACTAGGCACATGCGTCATAAACAATTCGTTCCGTCCTCGGATACCGAGAGTTGGAACCCCAAAGCGTTTGTATCTGTAGCCGAAACCGTCGTGTAAAGCGCCGGGCGATCTCTAGCTTCGTCGAAGTAACCCCACGTCTCGACAAGATCCTTGTTCTTGAATTTCCAAACTGCCCGGTTGAACGTGAACAGCGTGATCAGATTGTTGGTGTTTGACCTTGTCGCCTTAACCTCAACCCGTCCGCCGATATCCGGAATCGGCAGGTTGTTCTCGGACAATCCCAACCGAGTTTCAAGTGTATGCCCGATGCCCGTTGGCCCCGATCTCTCCGTCGGAACAAACCCTTCGGCGTTGAGTCGCTGTAAGCGTTCGCGCAGTTCCGACAATCGCATCATCAACCCATCTTTCGACTGATCACAATAAATTCCGATTTCATCGTTTTGCCCAATTTACCTGGAACATTCGTCGGAGAGTTCATCGACGGCATCCGTTTGTTCGGGATATTCCGGTGGAAAGTATCAACATGCTCAAAGCCGTTCATTTCGAAAAATGCCGCCGTCGATTCAGATGTCGGTATTTGATAACCCTTCACTGTTCGGTTCCCAACGACGTAGCAAGCGAAACCACCGGGACGTACCACATCAGCGACGTTACAGATGGACTTTCGATAATCTACGAAAAACGATGCAACCTCGCCCGCTCGCCGAGGGTCCGCATCGGCTATTTCATCGATTACATCGTCCAGTTCCTCGAATCCGAACCTGACGTCACCCGCGAGTTTTGCGCCACCCATAAGCGAGTTGTCCACCCGGTTGGCGTTGTCGTAACCCAACCATTGGGACGAAAGTCGCGAAAATTGCCCATACGCCACTGTCGTCTTCGAATCTCCGTACGGGGGCGATGTCACAACGATATCGACCGACTCAGGGGCAATGATCTCTTGCGGTATTCCAACTACGGTATTGAATCCGTATACCGAAGGAATTGTGGATTCATCGCCAAGAGCATGATCGAGCGATGCGAAGGCCCGCCTGTTGTCGTTCAGCACATCGATCATCGTCGAAAAGACATCTGGATCGTGATGCTCGATACGCTCGGGCGTCATTCTCACGAGTTTGAATTCGGAGTTTTTCGTCCACGACACCTTCCGCACTGTCAAACTGAACGCGACCCTGAAGAAATCGGCAATTCGCGCTGATTCGATCCAGTCGATGTGACCGCGGATCAAGCCCAATTCACGTTGCACGTTCTCGCTGAACCAATAGTCGATATTCGGGATGTCGGGCCGGACAGTTTGACCGTCACGCGAACCTGCGGTAACGAGTCCGAATTCGCTGAAGTCCTTTATCTCACGGTCAAGGAGGTCGAGATCAATCGGCGCGGTCTTGGTACTTGCGATGAGACGCGCCAGAGGGTTGAGGTCAGTACCGGTCGCATCGAGGTTCGCCAACATCCCTTCAAGCAACGTCGTCCCAGTCCCGCAATAAGGATCGAGAAGAATACCCCCTCTGGGCCGTACTCGCCGATCAATCGCCGTGCCACCTGCGGGATCATCATCGCGGGATAGGGATGAATTCCGTGCGTATATTCCTTCGTGTTGGCGGTCCTGTATTCCCAATCCCCGCCGAACCGAGTTTGGACTTTCAGCATCGGCTATCTCTTGTGTCGTTGAATTTCATGATCGTTCGGGACAACAAAATCAACCCTGTTCCCCGACAATTTGACCCTAAGATGATGTTAGCGTCACTGCCCAAGTTCGTCCTAACCGAATGGCAAAGCGCATTCAAACGGTTCGATAACTGCTCAATGCCGCTGGGCGAGATTAGAAACCCTTAGCATAAGGCGAGTTTTGCAATGCGTCTTATTTCCCACTCTCAGCCATCACATCCACCAACTCCTGCACTGCATCCGCAGATGCTCGCAATGCCGTACTCTCAGTTTCCGTCAGCTCGACCTCTATGATCTCCTCTACGCCGCTCGCGCCGAGTTTCACTGGCACTCCTACGTAAAGCCCCGAAATTCCATACTCCCCATCCAGCATAGCGGCGCAGGGCAGTATCTCTTTGCGGTCGAGGAGGATCGCATCAACCATCTGCGCGCTGGCGGCTGATGGTGCGTAGTAGGCGGAGCCGGTTTTGAGGAGGGCTACGATCTCGGCACCTCCATCGCGGGTGCGTTGGACGATCTCTTCGAGACGATCGGCTTCGATCAGTTCGGATACGGGGACGCCGCCGACGGTTGTGGCTTTGATGAGGGGCACCATGGTGTCGCCGTGTCCGCCGAGGACGTATGCGGAGACATTGGTAACGGAGACGTTGAGTTCTTGAGCGAGGAAGGTTCGGAAGCGTGCGGTATCTAGGATGCCGGCCATTCCCACTACGCGCTCTTTGGGGAAGCCGCTGACTTGCTGGGCGAGTTGGACCATGGCGTCGAGCGGGTTGGAGACAACTACGATGATGCAGTCGGGCGAGTATTTGACGACCTGCTCGGTGACGGACTGCATGATGCGCATGTTGGTGAGCAGGAGGTCGTCGCGGGACATGCCTGGGCGTCGGGCTATGCCGGCGGTGATGACTACGACGTCAGAGTCTGCAGTCGGTTCATAGTCGTTCGCGCCAGTGATCTGGGCGTCGGTACCTAGGACGGGGCCGGACTCCAATAGGTCCAGCGCTTTGCCTTGGGGCATGTCTTCGACTACGTCGACTAGAACTACATCGGCGTAGCCGCGTTCGTAGATGCGTTGTGCGGTTGTTGCGCCGACGTTTCCGGCGCCTACGACGGTTACCTTGGATCGCATATCTCTTCGGTTCTTTCTATTGATTTAGTTTTGTGGGATCCTCGCCTTAGCCCTCTGCCCTACCCCTCTGGATTCCGGCTTTCGCCGGAATGACGGGGCTTGGTCAAGAAGCGTCAACGTAGGACTGCCATTTGGTTTCTAGGTTGGGATCGTTGACGGTGTCGGCTACGTAGGCTCCGTATTCGTCGCCCGTTGCGCCGGTGTCTCGGCCGGTAGTGACAATCTTTCGCTCATACTGTCCACAGACTTCTAGGGCCATGTCGAGACGTCGTCCGAGGTCGGCGTAGCCGATGTGTTGGAGCAGCATTGCGGATGCTTTGAGCATCGACGAGGGATCGGCGTACTGGGCTCGTCCTTCGGTGACCATGCGGGGTGCAGAGCCGTGGATGGCTTCGAACATTGCATAACGTGTACCGATGTTGGCGGCGCCCGCGGTTCCGACACCTCCTTGGATCTCGGCGGCTTCGTCGGTAAGGATGTCGCCGTAGAGGTTGGGCATGACGAAGACTTGGAAGTCGGAGCGTCGCGCCGTGTCCAGCAGCTTGGCGGTCATGATGTCGATGTACCAGCCGTCCCACTCGATGCCGGGGTAGTCCTGAGAGACGCGTTCGGCGACTTGGAGAAAACGTCCATCGCTGAGTTTGACGATGTTGGCTTTGGTGACGACGGTTACGCGGTCACGGCCGTTCTGTTTAGCGTGCTCGAAGGCGGCGCGGATGATGCGCTCGGAGCCGGGCTCGGAGATGAGACGGAAGTCGATGGTGAAGTCTTCAGTGACGTCGATGCCGTCGGAGCCGAGAGCGTAGAGGTCTTCGGTATTCTCGCGGAAGAATACCCAGTCGATACCCTCGGACGGGACTCGAACGGGCCTGACGTTTGCGAAGAGGTCTAGCTCTTTTCTCATGCCGACGTTGGCGGATTCGAGGTTTGGCCAGCCATCACCTTTTTCAGGAGTTGTGGTCGGGCCCTTGAGGGTTACGTCGCACTCTTTGATCTCGGCGAGGACGTCGTCCGGTATCGACTGTAGGTGTGCTGCGCGGTTCTCGATGGTGAGACCCTCGATGTCGCGGAACTCGATCTTTCCGCTTGCCACTGCATCAGATAGAAGGCGCTCGAGAACGCCTCGCGCCGTGTCGGTGATTGCCGGACCGATGCCATCGCCGCCGATAAGGCCGATTTTGATGGTGTCGAGTGCGTTGTAGTCGACGAAACCGGACGATTCCTTCATCGCTTCGACGCGTGAAATCTGTTTCTCTAGCAGCGTGCCAAAATGCTCCTTGGCACGCTCGATTGCTGCGTTTTGCATTCAGTGTTCCTCTGCTGGTGTTCCTCTAGTGGGGATTCATTTCCACTTGTGTGGTTTGCCTTCTTTGGGCAGGAGTTTGCCGGTGTCCTGCCGTATCGCGTGAGTTTCTTCGGTCTTGCGTGCGTTTTTGGCGGTGACATATCTGACACCATCGAGTCCGTCCGCACCAAGAGCTTCGACATGTCCGATGGCTACGAATAGGACATCGGCGGCTTCGTTGAGGACTCCGGTGGTGTCGTCATCGTCGACTGCTTCGGCTAGCTCTCGCACCTCTTCGGCGAGTATTGCCTTGCGGCGGTTGATGATGCTCGCGGGATTCACATCTTCGAAATGTCCGGAGCCGAAGCCCCAGCGGTTGTGAAAATCCCAGACCTCTCGTGCCATGTCTGAAACCGCCTGCACGAACTCCTCTTCTCCAACGGTGTTCGGCGCATAGCGGGGCTGATCGGCGAGGCTCACAGAGGAATGTTCCCGTGCTTCTTCGACGGCATGTCGTCGACTTTGTTGGCGAGCATCTCGAGCGCGTCTATGACGCGTGCGCGCGTGTCACGCGGGTCGATCACATCGTCGATGTACCCGCGGTTCGCGGCGATGTATGGATTGGCGAAGCGTTCGCGGTAGTCGGCGACAAGTTCTTGACGCTTCATGTCAGGGTCATCGGCGGCGGCGATGTCGCGGCGCGCGATGACGTTCACTGCGCCGTCAGGCCCCATAACCGCTATCTCGGCAGTTGGCCACGCTAGGTTCACATCGCATCGAAGCTCTTTGCTACCCATGACGATGTACGCGCCGCCGTAGGCTTTGCGTAGGATGACGGTGATTTTGGGAACAGTGGCTTCGGAATATGCATAGAGCATCTTTGCGCCGTGGCGAATGATGCCACCCTGCTCTTGCGCAGTGCCTGGCATGAAGCCTGGGACGTCAACAAGGGTCAGGATGGGGATGTTGAATGCGTCGCAGAAGCGGACGAAGCGCGCGCCCTTATCAGAGGCATCGATGTCCAATACTCCCGCCACTTCGTTCGGCTGATTCGCAACAATGCCCACCGTTGAACCGCCCATGCGGCCAAAGCCGACGACGATATTGCGGGCATACTCGGCGTGGACTTGCATGAAGTCGCCGTCATCGACGATCTCCTCGACAACATCCAAGACCTCGTACGGCATGTTCGGGTCGTCAGGGATTACCGAGGCTAGTTTTTCTGGACGGCGGTTCGTCGGGTCTTCGGAAGGAGACGCAGGTGGCGATGAGGCGTTGTTGGACGGCAGGAAACTGAGCAGTCGTCGAACTTCCGCATAGCAGGAATCTTCGTCAGGCGCAGCATAGTGCGCGACGCCGGAAGTCGTCGCATGCATTCCCGCGCCGCCGAGGTCTTCGTGGGTAACATCTTCGCCAGTTACGGATCGGACAACATCCGGGCCCGTAATGTACATCTGCCCTATCGACTCGACCATGAATATGAAGTCGGTCATTGCGGGCGAGTAGACCGCGCCACCCGCCGAAGGACCGGCGATGACGGTGATCTGGGGGATGACGCCAGAAGCCAACGTGTTTCGTCGGAATATCTCGCCATAGCCTGCTAACGAGTCGATGCCCTCTTGGATACGCGCGCCGCCGGAGTCGTTGATGCCCACTACTGGGGCTCCAACTTTGATGGCGTGATCCATCACCTTGGATATCTTCTGCGCCGCGATTTGGGAGAGCGATCCGCCGAGAACCGTGAAGTCTTGGGCGTAGGCGAAGACGGTGCGACCTTCGACCTTTCCCCATCCGGTTACTACTGAGTCGCCTTCGAAGCGTTGCTTGTCGAGTCCGAGGTCGGTAGAACGGTGGGTGTTAAAGGTGTCGATCTCAGTAAAGCAACCGTTGTCGAAGAGCTTTGACAACCGTTCACGGGCGGTGAGTTTGCCACGCTTCTGCTGCGATTCGATGCGTCGTTCGCCGCCGCCAAGTTTAGCCGTCGAGCGACGTGATTCCAATGCCGTGAGACGGTTCTCGAAACCGTTGGTTGATGACGTAGTTTCTTGTTGCTGAGTGATCTCTCTTCGCCCCTGTCGAGCCGGAAATCGAGCGCGCTTCGAATCTTCGATTTATCGCAGTCGCCAACTTAGAATCCTAACTTACGACGCAACCGCGCGATTCAATACTCACTCCCCTCCGACGCAACCTCAATTGACGTTCAACATTGACGAAGCCAAACACCGACCACCGCTGAAAATCGGCGGTGGCATCTTCGATTGGGGTTCCCGCACATACATCATGGGAATCCTGAACGTCACCCCCGATTCCTTTTCGGGCGACGGCACGATGCGGAACGGAATGGATTGGGTAGCGGCATCTGTAGACGCCGCTCTCCGTATGGAGGACGACGGCGCGGACATCATCGACATCGGCGGAGAGTCAACGCGACCGGCATCGGTCTATCCCGATGCCCGCCCTGTTCCCGCAGACGAGGAGCTCGAGCGTGTACTGCCCGTCATTTCAGCTTTGAGAAAGCGCAGCGATATCCCGATCAGCATCGATACACGCAAATCTGATGTCGCGGATGTTGCGCTCTCCGAGGGTGCCAGCATGGCGAACGACGTGTCGATGTTGTCAGACCCTAACATGGCGATGTGCATCGCCAAACACAACGCGCCTATCGTCATAAGTCACATCCGAGCCAAGGCACAGTACGACGACGTGGTCGCCGACATCAGCGCGGAGCTTAGCGACGCGGTTTCAATCGCATTGTCCGACGGAGTCAGCGAAAATCGCATCATCATCGATCCGGGCATCGGGTTTGCCAAGAACGCGTCTCATAGCTTGGAAGCGTTGCGACATATCGATTCGATCAAGACCAATCTCGGTGGTCTTCCCATATTGATAGGCGCATCACGCAAATCATTCATCGGTGCGATCCTTGACGCGGCACCAGACGATCGGGTCGAGGGCAATGCCGCCTCCACCGCTCTCGCCGTCGCTTCGGGCGCCGATGTCGTAAGGGTTCATGAAGTTCGCGAGATGGCGCGCGTTGCAAAGGTGGCTGACGCTATAGTTCGAGGTTGGGAACCCGGATATCAAGGATCGCAAAGCGAGCGTGTGCGTCGAGCGGTTGAAAGGCAAACCTGATTGGTCTCGAACCTCAAACCGAACATCGCCTATATCGGTCTCGGCAGCAATCTCGGCGACCGCGTCGCGTATCTGCGATCCGCCGTCAACGCGATTCAACATCTCGGTGATTCAATGTCCATATCGTCGATCTACGAATCCGAGCCGTTCGGCGTCGGTGATGAACAGCAACCTATGTATTTGAACATGGCGGTGTCAGTAGAGACAAAGCTGGACCCTGAACAACTGATGTCGGAACTCATGGAGATTGAACGAGCCAACGGACGGGTACGAGTGCGAAGAAACGAGTCTCGAACTTTGGATCTCGACGTTTTGATGTTCGGTGAGGAGATCCTTGACACTCCAGACTTAACCGTGCCCCATCCGCGCATGCATGAGCGGGGGTTCGTAATGCTTCCACTCGCCGAGATCGCTCCGCATTCGGTTCATCCTGTGTTGCAGCGCACAATATCGGGGATTGCCGCGGGTCTATCCTGCCAAGGTGTCCGGTGCATCGGCAATCTAGATGCCGCGTTGTCGCAAGCGACTTCTACGAATCCTGTCTGAGTGCCTGAATGAAGATGTACGCCGCGACCGCGAGGAAAATCGCCCAGATAAAGATGCGTGGACTGATCTTTTTGAACATTGAGAATCTGGACCGAACGGGATGGTGTCATCGATGAGCAACGGGCCTTTTTCAGCAATCGTATCCGACATCGACGGGACGCTGTTGACGCGGGTAAATGGCAACATTTCACCCCGACTTAAGGCCGCGGTCGCCGAGGTGACGAACCGAGGTATCCCGTTTTCGATATCTACGGGCAGGATGCGACGTTCGGCTTGGATCGTGCATCAGGAGATCGGTGCCAACGCAACGATGATCTGCTACCAGGGTGCAATGGCGGTCGATGCGGAGACGAACACGTTGCTCAGGCACGAACGTCTAGACAAGCCGACTGCTGCCGCTGCAATCGAGTTTTTCACCGAGCGTGAACTGGATATCAGGGTCTACGTAAACGACGAAGTATTCGTATCTCACCTGAACGAAGTAGATTTCGACTACGCTCAGCGCAACCACGCCACTTTGGTAGAAGTGAAGGAACTTTTACCGCTGGCCGCCGAGAAACCAACGGTAGTTCTCGGCATTTGCGATCCAACAGAAATGGGCGAGCATGTCGACGATATCACTGGGCTGCTCGGATCATCAGCTGAAGTCACCCACTCGCTACCGCACTTCTGCGAGGTCGGGTCGCCCCGCGCCGGAAAAGTACGCGCTCTGCAATGGCTTGCCGAACGTCACGGTCTCGAACCGTCCGACTACATCACCTTCGGAGACGGCCTTGGCGATCTCGAAATGGTCCGATGGGCTGGACGCGGATACGCCGTAGGCGACGCTCATCCAGAGGTGATGGCTGCTGCGTACGAGCACATTCCCGGGCCGGACAGCGAAGGGGTGGCGATCGAGTTGGAGCGGTTGAGTGGGGATGGGATGTTGCTGGTGGGGTGATTTTTCGGGGTTTGAAGTTGCCGCTCATGCCGCGAAATTGCCGCTGGAGCGGCAAGATCATGGCAGGGGTGTTTTGTGGTGGTATTCGAGTTGTGGTACGGGGGATAGGGCGGGTATCGGCGTGTGGGGGTATGGGATGGTGGTTTTCGCAGGATTTGGGGGTTTGATTGGAAGGGGAATTTAGAACAAACTTGCCGCTGGAGCGGCAAAACTCCGGCAAGATTAGTTTTTGAACAAGTTCAAAAAGTTGGGATCACCTTTGTCCCCCGCACTCCCCCGCACTCCCCCGGGCATACCCCGCTCGACGGCGTTGCGTGCGCGGTCGGACGCTTTGGGCGCCCCTTTCGTTTTACGAAAGGGGCAGGTGATGTTGCTGTACAATCTATCTAGACAGATAGGCTAGACAGGATGTTTTGATGACTAGCTGGCAATTGCAGGATGCGAAGAACCGATTCAGCGCGGTGGTGAATGCGGCTCTGGCCGGGGAGCCTCAGCAGGTGACTCGGCGGGGTGAGCCGGTGGTGATGGTGGTATCGGTTGAAGAGTATGAGCGGCTCCGGAAGGGGGAGCCCGACGACGCTCCCACATTCGTGGAGCACCTGTTGGCGATACCGCAAGATGACGGGGAATTCGAACGTATACCTATTTAACCCCGCCCAGTTGACTTTTGATGTTTTTGCTCGACACGGATGTGTTGTCTGCGCTACGAAAGCGGGAACGTCAGCCTCGAATAGTCGATTGGCTTGGCCGACAACCGACTACGGACCTTTACCTGAGCGTGGTGACGATTGGCGAAGTGGAACGCGGCATCATTCAGCAGCAGCGTCGCAATCCACCGTTCGCCAATGATCTATCACTCTGGCGTGACACGGTGCTCGCATGGTACGGTGACAGGATTCTCGATGTCGACTTGCCAATAGCTCGCCGATGGGGACGGTTAACTGCCGAGCTTGGTCACCGTGCTGTGGATCTGATGATCGCGGCGACGGCGCTGGAGCGCGGCTTGACGGTGGTTACCCGCAAGGTCAAGGACTTTGAGCCGACGGGAGTGGAGACGTTTGATCCGTCTGGGGGATGAGTGGGATTCAGCGACGGTTGGTTGGGGGTTGTACGATATTCAAGTTGACGGATTCATGTGGTCAAAGGGGACTGCCGGTTGAGCAGCTTGAACATCAGTAATTTCATTTGGGGGATAGCGGATGATGTGTTGCGGGATGTGTTTGTGCGCGGGAAGTATCGGGATGTGATATTGCCGATGACGGTTATCCGTCGATTGGATGCGGTTTTGGAACCGACCAAACGGGATGTGTTGGCGATGAAGGAGAGGTTGGATGCGGCTGGAATAACGAATCAAGATGCGGCGCTTTGCCAGGCTTCGAGGGAGTCGTTTTACAACACCTCACCGTTTCGGTTGCGTGATTTGACATCGAGGGCGACGCAACAGCGGTTGCGGGCAGACTTTGAGGAGTATTTGAACGGATTCTCGGACAACGTGCAGGAGGTGTTGGAGAAGTTCAAGTTTCGGAACCAGATTCCGACGCTTGTCGAGGCGGACGCTCTAGGTTTCTTGATCGAAAAGTTCTTGGAACGATCAGTGAACTTGAGCCCGTATCCGGTCAACGGGATGGCGGGGTTGGACAACCACTCGATGGGGACGATTTTCGAGGAGTTGATACGACGCTTCAATGAGGAGAATAACGAGGAGGCGGGTGAGCACTTCACGCCGCGTGATGTGGTGCAGCTGATGGCGCGGTTGGTGTTCGAACCAGTGGCGGACCAGATCGAGTCGGGGACTTACCTCGTGTACGACGGTGCTTGCGGCACGGGTGGGATGCTGACGGTTGCGGAAGAGACCATCAACGAGATTGCCTCGACTAAAAACAAGGATGTGTCGGTTCACTTGTTCGGGCAGGAAGTGAACCCGGAGACTTACGCGATCAGTGCCGCGGATTTGATATTGAAGGGCGAAGGGACCGAAGTGGACAACATCGCGTTTGGGTCGACGCTGTCAGGGGATGCCTTCCCTACCCGAGAGTTCGACTTCATGCTGTCAAATCCTCCGTACGGCAAGTCTTGGAAGACGGACTTGGCGCGGATGGGTGGCAAGAGCGGGATGCGTGACCCTCGTTTTGTGATCAGCCATGGCGATGACCCCGAGTACGGCTTGCTGACTCGGTCGAGCGATGGTCAGATGATGTTCTTGGCGAACATGCTGAGCAAGATGAAGCACAATACTGAACTGGGTAGTCGGATTGCCGAGGTGCACAACGGGAGTTCGTTGTTTACGGGCGATGCAGGTCAGGGGGAGAGCAATGTGCGGCGTTGGATCATCGAGAACGACTGGCTGGAAGCGATCGTGGCGTTGCCGCTAAACATGTTCTACAACACCGGCATAGCGACGTATATATGGGTGATCAGCAACCGAAAGCCAGAGCATCGGCGAGGTTCAGTGCAGTTGATCGATGCAACGGAATGGTTCGCGCCGTTGCGTAGAAATCTTGGGAACAAGAACAGTGAACTTGCGCCTATTGACGTCGAGAAGATCGTCGACACGTTTACGAAGTTTGAGGATAGCGAGAACTCGAAGATATTCCCGAATCAGGCATTCGGATATTGGAAGGTGACGGTTGATAGGCCGTTGAGGATTGAGGGTATCGATCCTAGTCAGGTGTACAAGGCTGCCGAGATTCGTGAGATGAAGGCTAACGGTACTCGATCGGAAGATGCGCCGCCGGTGATCAAGCGGATACACCGGCGAGTGACCGGGGCGGATCCGTTGCGCGGGTTGTATCCGACGACGATTGGCGGCAAGGATGCGGTGGTGGAGTACGAGCCGGATAATGAGTTGCGGGATACGGAGCAGATTCCGTTGATGGAGGATGGCGGGGTTGAGGGGTTCTTGCGTCGGGAGGTTTTGCCGTACGCTGAGGATGCTTGGTACGTCGGCGGGAGCGTGAAGGTCGGGTATGAGATCAGCTTCAACCGGTATTTCTACAGGCCGGCGGTGATGCGGACGTTGGACGAGATTCGGGGAGATATCTTGGCGCTTGAGAGGGAGACGGAAGGGTTGATGTCGGTGATCTTACGTGTGTAAGATTTCGTAGTACTCCACATGGCTGTATTCCTGAAACCTGAGTTCCATGGCACCCGCTTTGAGGGTGGTGTGATACCGCTTGAGATTTTGGGCGACTTGGCGGCGATGAGGGAAATGATCGTTGAGACCGCGAAGTGGCGCTACATGCAGGATCATCCGCAACGTCAGCGGTTGCCGGCGAAATTCGCTGAAGATGTGAGCCTCGACCTTGTAGGGATCGATAGCGGAAGCGCGATCCCGTTGATCGATCTTTCGGCAAAAAATAGCGGTTCCAATGATGTTACCGGGTTGGCCGGGATGCTACCGGGTGTCCCCGGTTATTTCGAAGAGGCGCGTGACGCGATCATCCGCGCCATCGCCACGGCGGGATCGGACGGTGACGTACTTGAACACATCTCCCAATGGCCCCTGCGACATTTCAACCGAATCGGGCGTCATTTGAGTGCGGATGAGTCGATCCTGTTTGGTCGCCCTGGTGGCGGTCACAAAGGCCTGTTAAACCGTCATTCAAGGCAGCGTCTACTCGATGCTTCCCGTGTGATCAATTCGGAGCAGGAAGTAACTTTTCGGGGGACGATACCAGAGGCAGACCAGGACCGAAACAGCTTTGAGATTCTCTTGCCCAATGGTCGCAAGGTGAAAGGCAGAATTAGAGAAGGCTATATGGACACGATTCTTGGAGTGTTCAATGGATTCTTAGCTAATAGCAAGGTGCTGATACGGGGAACTGTAAGATACGACCGTTATGAACTTCCGACTCGTTTCGAGCTGATCGATGAAGTAACCCCACTACATCCATTGGACGTGGCGGCGCGTTTGGACGAGTTGCGCGAACTCAAGGATGGTTGGTTAGACGGGGATGGCCTAGCGCCAGATGGCGGTGGTTTGGATTGGCTTGCCGACAGTTTTTCGAAGTTGTACTCCAGCGACGCGCCTTTGCCGCGCCTCTACCCGATGCCAGAAGGCGGAATCCAAGCCGAATGGGTTACCGGATCGTACGACGCAAGCTTGGAGATCGATTTGGCAACACATCAGGCCGAGTGGCACATCCTCTATTTCGATACTGACATTTCTCAAGAAAGGGAACTCGACCTCAACGATCAGCTCGATTGGGCATGGCTTGCCAATGAAACCAACAAACTGGAGTCGCGTGCGACGTGAACGACCATACGTTCTTGTTCCGGCAAGTCCATCCGAAATTCATCCGGCAAGGGGAGATCACGTCGCAGGCGTTTAAGCCCACCCCAAAAGATCAAGGCAAACCATCGGTTTACGACGGAGATCAGATAGATCCTGAGCCGTCGTGGATCCATTACACGCAAGTATTGGGCAGAAAATCTGCCGGAGTAGTCGCCGTCACGGTACTGGAGTGCTCGCAAGCAGGCACTCAAGCATACGTTGATGGAGTAGGTTTCCCCGAGCATGCCGTCATCGATTTCACTGGTCTACCCAGCAACTCCATGATCAAAAACGCGGCTAAACATCTGACGAATAAAGCTCGGACACGCGGTTGGCAATACGGTCCGACTAGCTGATCCTCCGCAGTGAACCAGCATAAAGCAACCAAACCCTACCCCACCTACAAATCCTCCAGCATCGAATGGCTCGGAGATATGCCGGATCGATGGACAATCGAGAAAGGCAAGTGGTTGTTCATCAAAATGGATCGGCCGGTTCGAGCAGAGGATGAGGTTGTCACGTGTTTTCGCGACGGGACGGTCACATTACGCAGGAATCGCCGAACCTCTGGTTTCACTGAATCATTGAAAGAGATTGGATACCAAGGAATCCGCAAAGGTGACTTGGTGATCCATGCAATGGACGGTTCAGCAGGTGCCATTGGAGTTTCTGATTCCGATGGCAAGGGTTCGCCAGTTTACTCTGTGTGCACCCCTAAACCTCACTCCGATCCTTACTATTTCGCGTACCTTTTGCGTGAAATGGCGCGCAGAGGTTGGATTCAGGCACTTGCGAAGGGGATACGGGAAAGATCAACGGACTTTCGCTACAGCGAATTCGCACAGCAGCACCTCCCCCTTCCGCCCCTCGCCGAACAACGCGCCATCGCCAAATACCTCGACTACATCGATCGCCGCATCCAGCGATACATCGAGGCGAAGGAACGGTTGATCGGGTTGCTGGAGGAGCAGAAGCGGGCGGTGATCAATCAGGCGGTGACGCGGGGTTTGGACCCGGATGTGCCGTTGAAGGCTTCGGGGGTTGAGTGGTTGGGGGATGTTCCGGCGCATTGGGAGGTTAGGAGGTTGCACACGATTGCCAATGTCACACCAAGCAATGTTGACAAGCACGTTAACGAGGACGAAACGGTTGTCCAACTGTGCAATTACGTGGATGTATACAAAAACGATGAAATTGACGGTGCCCTCCCATTCATGACTGCTACCGCCAAGACGGTCGAGATCGAGAAGTTCCAACTCAAATGTGATGATGTGCTCGTTACAAAGGATTCGGAAACTTGGGACGATATCGGTGTCCCAGCATTGGTTGCGGAATCGTTACCCAACGTGCTGTGCGGCTATCACTTGGCGGTGCTGAGGCCGAAACCGATGATGTTAGGTGGATTTATGGCGTGGAGCATTCGCAGTGATCCGGTAGCGTATCAATTTCACGTGGTTGCCAAAGGAGTTACGAGGTACGGCATCTCGCGGGCAGGTCTGCAATCGATTCGGGTCCCAATTCCGCCGATTGAAGAGCAACGTCGTATTTTCGACTACGTGAAGTCCTTTGCGAAGGGTGTCGAATCCTCAACGGCAAACGCCATTCGGCAGATCGAGTTGATCAAGGAGTATCGAACTCGACTTGTCGCCGATGTTGTCACGGGCAAGTTGGATGTTCGAGAGGCGGTGGCTGAACTGCCGGATGAGGAGGAGATGGTTCGAAGCGGGGACCAGCATGATTTCGAACTTGCAGAGGTTGGTTAAAGTTAGGGATATAGCGGGTGCGAATACCCGCCGGTGTACCGATGACAGGAGGTCGCAATGGTGACTGATTGGTTAAAATGCTCTGCGGTTGAAAGCGTTCCGGGGCGAATGAGCGGGGCCTGGGTTTTCAAAGACACTCGATTGCCGATCTCTACGCTATTCGACAACTTGGCGGCAGGTGCAACGATTGATGATTTCATCGATTGGTTCCCGGGCGTGACAAAAGAACAGGTAGTCGAAGTCCTCGAGTACGAAGTCGCATCGTTGCAAGTTCGGGCGCCCAGATGAGGATCTTGTTCGACCGCGGTACTCACAGACCGTTGCGGCATCAAACATTCGGTCATAATTTCGAGACCTGCCAGGAGAATGGTTGGGACAGCAAAATTATGAGTAGTGTCGTGGGAATCGATGAGTGAAAGTAGAATTGGGAATTGAACGTGTGTTTCGTAACTTGAAAACACCGCCATAAAGTGACTTAGTAAAAGGAGCCAAAATTGATTCCGTTGCTTGTGAAAATCGTAAGAAAAGAGGAATGGGCTCGCGATTTGATAGCCGGCAAACTGTATGCCAACACCGTCGCGTTTTTCAAGTGCATCGAAGATCAAGATGGTAGACGGGATGAATTAGAAGGTGCGATGATGCTTGAGCTCGACGGTTTACAATTTCACATCTCAGCTACAAACCCGGTGACTGGTGAGACGACCACTTGGAATGTACCAGAGGAGGATTTCGCGTCTCCCCCCGTCGTTCAACCAAATTGGTTCAATCACATAAACGTTTACTGTATGTATGCCACTCGAGGTTTGATAACGCAAAAACCTAAGGAAGAATCCGAAAGCCCCCAACACATTCAAATTGAGATCACCGAGGAGTGTCGAAAGTTGGGTGGATATTCTGTTGTGATCATGAATGTCGACGAATTTATAAACAGGGTGAGGACGGCTGCCGTAAACAAAGGCTATGGTTTAGCCTATGCTCGAGTTAAGTATTATGACCCAGAAATCGGTTCACCGTCTGTTGACACGGAAATTCAAACGATCTTTACAAAACGAAAAGAATTCGAAAATCAAAGCGAATACCGCATTGCTATCGATACTCGAAACAACGGACTTGACGCCTTAACCTTAGAAATAGGAGACATTTCTGACATCGCTTTTTTGTTGGAAATTGGCGCACAGGATGACACGAATTGACATCATCCGTAATAGCACTCTTATTTCTACGGAGTAGCGTTATTGCCGGGATTGACGTGTAAATCCCGGAAAAGTGACGCGCGAACTTGCCGTGGTAACGGATACAACCGAAAAAGGGCTTGAGACTCTAATCTGTGAGGGATTAACGGCTCAATCGTTTGACGAAGGTGAGTCGGACGGTCATTCGCTCGGCGACCGAGCCGCCGCGTTCGGTGCAGGGTGGATCATGGGTGATGCCAGTGACTATGATGCGGAGTATTGCGTCGATCTCGTCCAATTGAAGGCGTTTTTGGAGGATACGCAGCCGGAGGTTGCGGCCACGCTGGATTTGGGCAATGACAGCAACACGCGCCGGCAGTTTTTGGCGCGGTTGCAAGGGGAGGTGAACAAGCGGGGGACGATCGATGTGTTGCGGAATGGGATTCGGCATGGTCCGAATAGCATCGTGGTGATGTATGGGAGGCCATCGGATCAGAATCCGACGGCTCGCGAGCAGTATGCGCAGAACCGCTTCAGCGTGACGCGCCAACTTCTTTACAGCAGAGATAATACGCAACTTGCGTTGGACTTGTGCCTGCTTATCAACGGGTTGCCAGTAGCGACGTTTGAGTTGAAGAATAGTCTGACTAAGCAGACAGTAGGGGATGCAGTTGAGCAGTACAAGAGGGATCGCGATCCGAGAGAACCGCTGTTCGTCTTAGGTCGATGTTTGGTGCATTTTGCTCTAGATGAGAACGAGATTCAGTTTTGCACCGAGTTGAAGGGTAAAGGATCGTGGTTTTTGCCGTTCAACAAGGGATGGGACGATGGTGCGGGAAATCCGCCGAACCCGAACGGGTTGAAGACGGACTATCTGTGGCGCGAGGTGCTAACGACGGATGGGTTGGTTGAGATCATCGAGAACTACGCGCAGGTTGTTGAGAGTAGGGATGAGAAGACGCGAAGGAAGACTCGCTCACAGATTTGGCCTCGGTATCACCAGTTGGATGTGGTGAGAAAATTGCTGGCGGATGTTGAGTCGAACGGAGTTGGGAGTCGGTACTTGATTCAGCATTCGGCGGGAAGCGGGAAGTCGAACTCGATCGCTTGGTTAGCGCATCAGTTGATAGGGATCGAGAAACAAGGCGAGCCGGTGTTGGATACGGTGATTGTGGTAACCGATCGTCGGGTGTTGGATAGGCAGATAAACGACACGATCCGGCAGTTTACGGATGTGGGGGCCACGGTTGGTCATGCGGATAGGTCGTCGGATTTGCGCGGATTTTTGCGTGAAGGCAAGAAGATCGTTATCACCACGGTGCAGAAGTTCCCGTTTGTGCTAGATGTAATCGGCGATGAGCATCGCGGTCGCAAGTTCGGGATCATCATTGACGAAGCGCATTCGAGTCAGGGAGGCAGGACGGCGGCTTCGATGTCGGTGGTGTTAGGTGAAGCAGGTGATGATGAGGAAGACGACACGCTTGAGGATGAGATCAACCGAATCATGGTGAGCAAGCGGATGCTGCCGAATGCGAGTTACTTCGCGTTCACTGCGACGCCGAAGAATCGGACTTTGGAGATCTTCGGGTCACCGGTGGATCAGCCTGGCGGAGTAGTGAGTCATGTGCCGTTTCATTCGTACACGATGAAGCAGGCGATACAGGAGGGTTTCATCGTCGATGTTTTGCAGCATTACACACCGGTAGACAGTTATTACAAGCTGGTGAAGACGGTTGAAGATGATCCGGAGTTTGATGCTAGACGGGCATCTACGAAGCTGCGTCGGTATGTTGAGAACCATGAACACGCGATCCGCCAGAAGGCTGAGATCATGGTTGACCACTTCCATGAACAGGTTATTCAGAAGGGAAAGATCGGCGGCCAGGCCCGGGCGATGGTGGTGACTTCGAGCATCGCCCGGGCGGTGAACTACTACCACGCGATCCGGGACTATCTTGGGGAGCGTAAAAGCGCGTACAAGGCAATTGTGGCGTTCTCAGGGGAGCATGAATACGGCGGTCGGAATGTAACAGAGGCGTCGTTGAACGGTTTTCCGTCAAACCAGATCGCTACGCAGATACAGAACGATCCATATCGGATATTGGTGTGCGCTGAGAAGTTCCAGACGGGTTACGACGAACCTTTGCTCCACACGATGTATGTGGATAAGCCGTTGTCGGGCATCAAGGCGGTTCAGACGCTCTCGAGGTTGAACCGGGCGCGTCAAGGGAAGTATGACGCGTTTGTCTTGGACTTCGCGAACGACACGGACACGATCCAAGAGGCTTTCTCGGATTATTACCGGACAACGATTCTGTCTGAGGAGACAGACCCGAACCGGCTGCACGACCTTAGAACGGATCTTGACAATCATCAGGTCTATAGTTGGAAACAGATCGACACGCTGGTGAAGCTCTATTTGGATGAAGCGGAACGTCAGATGCTGGATCCGATATTGGATGTGTGCGTTGAGAGGTACCGGAAAGAGTTGGATGAGGATGCGCAGGTCGATTTCAAGGGGAAGGCCAAGGGATTCTTGCGAACCTACGGCTTCTTGGTTGCAATATTGCCATATGCGTATGCGGATTGGGAGAAGCTGTCGATATTCCTGAATTTCCTAGTTCCAAAGTTGCCTGCGCCCGAAGAGGAGGATTTGTCGAAGGGGATTCTCGAGACTATCGACATGGATAGCTATCGAGTTGAGAAGCAGGCGGTTGAGGAGATCATTTTGGGCGATACGGATGGCAAGTTGGATCCACCGCCGTCATCTGGTGGTGCTCGTAAACCTGAACCTGAGTTTGATCGGCTGTCGAACATCGTTCAGCAGTTCAACGACATGTTCGGGAATATCGCTTGGGGAGATGCGGATCGGGTCACAAAGCTGATCACGGTAGATTTGCCGAAGAAGGTCAGCGAGAATGCCGCGTATCAGAATGCGATGAAGAATTCGGACCGTCAGAATGCTCGTATCGAGCACGACAAGGCCTTGTTGGCTGCGGTGACGGAGTTCATTCAAGACGATACCGAATTGTTCAAGCAGTTTGTAGATAATGAGTCGTTCCGACGGTGGGTGCAGGAGTGGAATTTCGGCGCGACGTATGAGGATCGCGAGGCGGCGTAGCCTCCTTTGTGCCACGTATCGGGGTACGGGGCAGGCCCGCCTCCCCCGCTCCTCTGGATTCCGGCTTTCGCCGGAATGACGGGGGTGGCGCGGGGATGAGAATAGTGGGCGGGCATACCCCGCTCTCGCTTCGCTCACGCGCCCCTTTCGTGCCACGAAAGGGGCATTGTGTTACGGTTCTACCAACACCTCCGCATCGTAACGCGCCCTCAAATGTATGTCCCCGTTAATAGCGTCGATGCCGACTATGCCATAGCCGAATTCGACGCGGTATGGATTGAGGTCGTTGGGGAAGGTTCCGCCGACCTGAACCGCCCAGATTTGTCTCTGCATTCGAGGCGAATCGGGTGTGTATAGGTCTGACTTAGTCAACTCTTGGAGCTTCCTCAACCTCATCGAACCGACACGGATGCGGATCTGGTCGTATCCCGCAAACTCGATGTCTTCGATGACTTCGGCCAGTGAGCCCTTAGCGATCTCGATCGCTTGCGCCTCTGTGATGGGCGGGTCGGGATCGATCGTCGGTACCGGTTCTTCTGGTTCGCCACACGCGATGACGAACACGACCGCAACCACCAGAATTGCCCAGCGCTGGATTAAGGCGCGATTGTCGACTTGCAAAAACACCAAAGCCGACTTTGCAGCTTTCATCAGCTGGCTACCGAGATCGAAGCGACTTTGCGGACGATGTCTCGGGTATTCACGAGATGCTTGCCGAGACCGAGTGTCTTGGAATCGATGCCCATCGCCAGTCCGAGTAGCTGCGGGAGGTGAATGATCGGCAAATCTGCCTTGCCGCGTTTGTTCTGACGCCGGGCTTTCGGTTGGTAGCCGTCAAGATTCAGATGGCAGAGGGGGCAAGGTGTAACCATCGCGTCCGCGCCAAGTTCGCTCGCGGTGCCGGTGTGGTTGGCGACCATGCGGAGAGAGTTGCGCTGGTTGATGAGCAGGATGGGGAAACCGCAGCAGGCGGTCTTGCCGGGGAAGTCGATGACGTTGCCGCCAACCGCTTCGATAACGGTCTCTAGCGATGTCTGGCGTTCCGGGTTCTCATCGAAACCGAGCGCGTCGGACGGACGGACGATGTAGCAGCCGTAGAACGGCGCGAGGTTCACGCCCGACAGTTCCTTTACGAACGTTTTCTTCAGCGTCTCGACTCCGATGTCCTCAACGAGGATCCACAGCAGGTGCTTCACGGTGGTGTTGCCGCTGTACGACAAACCCTCTTCGGCGAGGTAGCCGTTGATCTCTTCCAGATAGCCGGCATCGCGACGAACTCTGCGGTCCGCCTGTGCCATCACGCCTTGGCATGTCGAGCATATGGTCATAACTGGTAACCCAAGTTGCTCAGCCATTGCCAACGTGCGGATATTTAGGATGTCACCGAGTTTCTGGTCTTTTTCTTGCAGCACGCCCGCGCCAGTGCAAGACGCGCCTGTTAACTCGACCCACTCGATACCGAGTCTTTCCATAACCGCGACCGCGGAATCGAAAAGTTCGGGTCCGGCACCACGCGCCACACAACCTGGATAGAAGGCGAATTTCACGAGCCACGCTCGCTTTCTACTTTTTCGAAGATACGCGTTATCTTCTCTTTCTCATCAGCTTTATGCGGCACTATCGGTGGCATCTTACCTTTCAGCACTGATTTGACGCCGATCTCGGCGAGGTCGATCAGTCGCGGAACATTCGTGTATCCAGCCGATTCAACCGCCAATCGAGCTTCGTCGAGTCGACCGTGCTTCTTCACCGACTTGTTGAACGATTCGGTATGTCGGTAGCCGGATGTGTTGGTGTTGCCAGCCTCGATCGCCATGTCGCGCATCTCCATGATGCGATCCATCGGCGCAACGTCTTTCGGGCATACCTCGACGCACTTGAAGCAGCGTGTGCAGTCCCAGATGCCGCCCTCAACGTCGTTGAGCTCTTCCAATCGCGCGTCTCGCTGGTCATCGCGCGGGTCTTCCACGAACCTCCACGCCTTGGCCAATGCGGCAGGACCGATAAAGGCTTCGTCAACCTCCAAAACCGTGCAGTCCGATACACATGCACCGCACATGATGCAGTTCATCGCCGTCAATAGATTCACCATCGATTCGTCGCTTGCCACGTACTCGCCCTGCTCCGGCACCGTATCTGGTTGAAGATACGGATCAACCTGCCTCACTTTGTCAAAGAATGTATCAAGGGTCACCACCAAGTCTTTAATCACTGCTTGGTTGCCCATCGGCTCGACAACTATCGTCGCACCCTCATCTCCGATGTCTGCGATGCGCGTCTTGCATACGAGCTTGGCATCGCCGTTGACGCGCATACCGCAGGAGCCGCAGATCGAGGCGCGACAGGCGCAGCGCAATGCCAAGGTCCCGTCGACCTCTTCGCGGATCTGGATCAGCGCATCGAGCACTGTCGCGTTCGGATGGACATCGAGTTCGAACTCGTCCCATCGCTGCTGACCCCGGCCCATGGTCTCAGGGTCGTACCTGCTAACTTTCAGTTTTGCCTGCATTAGTAGACCCTCTTGACCGGTTCCCACTTGGTAATCGTCACTGGTGAAGTCTCGACGCGCACGCCGTACTCGCTGTCCGTATCTTGATAGGCGAGCGTGTGCTTCAGCCAGTTCTCGTCGTCGCGCTCGGTGATGTCGGTGCGGAAGTGCGCCCCCCTGCTCTCTTTGCGAGTCAGTGCGGAATGGACAATCGCCTTTGCGACATCGGCCATGAACTCCATCTCTAATGTGAAGATAAGGTCGGTGTTGAAGATCTTGCCCTTGTTCTGGACCGACATCTTCGGCACTCTAGCGCTCACATCGTCGATAGCTGCTTTCGCACCTTCCATCGACGATTGATCGCGGAATACGCCGATGCCCTTCGTCATCTCGTTCGCCATGTAATTGCGGATTGCAGCCCAGTTTTCGTTCGGCTCGCGGTCGAATATCGACTGGAAGCGCGTCTTGGTCGTCTTTAGATGTTCGTCTGATCCAGATCCTGCATCCACGGACTTCACGTATTCGGCTGCGTGAACCGCTGAGCGCCGACCAAACACAACCGTGTCTAGCAACGAGTTCGCACCGAGACGATTGGCGCCGTGAACGCTAACGTTAGCGCACTCTCCTGCGGCGTAAAGCCCGGGCACGATGGTCGCTCCATCAACGTCGGTCTTAATGCCACCCATGATGTAGTGGACGCCCGGCCGAACGGGTATTGGTTGTTCGGCGAGGTCGATACCTACGAACTCAACCGCCACTTCTTGCAAATATCCGAGACGGTCTTCGATGAACTCGCGTCCGAGGTGTCGGAGATCGAGCAAAACGTTGCCATCGATTCCGCGTCCTTCATTGATCTCGGTCTGCTCGGAACGCGAAACTACGTCTCGCGATGCCAGCTCCTCGTACTGCGGAGCATACTTCAACATGAAGCGTTCGCCTTCGGAGTTCAGAAGGTGTGCACCTTCGCCTCTAGCCGCCTCGGACAATAGGATTCCCGTTCGAGCCAACGTGGTCGGATGGTACTGCACCATCTCCATATCCATCATCGGAACGCCCGCGCGCCATGCCAACGCGAGTCCGTCACCGGTACATATGATGGCGTTGGTGGAGGGTTCAAACACACGCCCTGCCCCACCGGCAGCCATGATTACCGACTTAGCCCAGATCGAGTGCAACTCACCGGTTTTGATATCCAGCGCAACGACCCCGACACATCGACCGTCTTCAATGATCAGATCGGTCACGAACCACTCTTCATACGTATTAAGTCCGTACTTCAGCGCCTGTTCGTAGAGGACATGTAAGATGGCCGATCCAGTGATCGCACCGACAAAGAACGTACGAGCTACCAATTGTCCGCCAAACCTTCGGGTGCCTAGCCTACCGTCGTCACCTCGGCTAAAGATGACACCCATACGCTCAAGTTCGATGACCGCGTCGCCTGCCTCGGTAGACATAATCTCCACGGCGTCTTGATCGGCGAGATAGTCGCTACCCTTTATGGTGTCAAGGGCATGGCCCTCCCAATCATCTCCGCGGTCAGTCAGGGGTGCGTTGATGCCACCTTGTGCAGCGTTGGAGTGGCTCCGGACGGGATGGACCTTGCTGATGACGGCAACATCCAAACCGAGACGAGTGGCTTCTACTGCCGCTCGCAGTCCTGCTAGACCCGCTCCGATAATCAGGACATCGTGCTTATACATCCGCTCTCCTAGCTTCGTCGAGGAACGCGGAGGCACGGGTGACCGCCGCTATTGTCAGCGCATCATCGATTTCGCCATTCATGCACATTCGCCGCAAATCGTCGACGGTCGTTTCGACAACCATGATGTCTTCAAGTTTATCCTGCGGCAAAGGGTCCAATTCCAACCCCGTAGCTACGTAGCCGTGCGAATACTCCTCGCTGTAGCCGGACACCGGGACGAAGCCTCCGATGTGTGTAAATTCCGATGCGCGGTATCCCGTCTCTTCCCGCAACTCGCGGTCCGCGGTGACTTCTGGAGGCTCATCGCCGTCGCGTGTGCCAGAGGGCAACTCCAAGGTGTAGCAATCCTGCGCCGCGCGCCACTGCTTGACAAGCAATACTGTCCCGCGATCTGTGATCGGCAACATCACGGACGAACCGGGATGCTGGATTATTTCTTTGGTCGCAGGAGGTCGATCACCCATCTTGAGCGTATCAACCCTTAACGTCAGCTTTTCGCCGCGAAAGACGGTTTTGGAGTCGAGCCGCTCCGTTTTGAGCGGCAGTTTCTCTTCGCCCGAGGCGGTCAATTGCTCGTCTCCTCGCCGCGGCGAACCGCGCCGATTCGCATCCCCAACCGCTGCGAAAGTCCTTCCCAGAATCCGCTCTTCGGTCCACCTCGTAAAAACCTGGCGCAACGCTCGCTGCGCGATATCGTCACCGCATCGCCCTCGTGTATGTTCCTGCTTATATACCCGTCAACGGTCAATGTGGCGTTAGCCGTCGAGTCCAACGTCAACTCCAGAACGCTATCAGCGTCTAGTACCACTCCCCCAAATTGACTCATGTGCGCGGCAATCGCCTTGAGCAGGAAAACCGGTGCGTTGGGGTCGATTACCGGACCGCCGAGTTGCAACGAGTAGCCGGTCGATCCTGTTGACGTCGCCACGATCAATCCATCGCCGCGGTATGTAGATAGCTCGACATCGTCGACTACCGCCCTCACCTCGATCATCCGCAGCTCCGCGCCACGGTGCACGGTAACGTCGTTTAACGCGTGCAACGGATTCCCATTATCACCGCAAAGTATCGCTTTGAGCATCGCGCGTTCGTCGATCCTGCCCTTCCCTTCGAGATACCACTCGATCCCCTCCAGAGCATCGCGCGAATCTATCTCACTCATAAATCCGACGCGACCCATATTCACTCCGAGGACGGGGATCCCGTAAAGCGAAGCGGCGTGCATGCCACGCAGGATCGTTCCGTCGCCGCCGACAGTGATGATCAAATCGGTATCTCTAAGTCGATCATCAGCCTCTTCGTGGGCCAATGTGCCCTCGTTCGCGCTCCACCACCGACAACGGTCTTGGTAACGCGCAATGATGCGCTCAGCCAACTCGGCAGCCTCAGGCAACAGGCTGTGATGGGCTATGCAGACTGCTTCGAAGCTTTTCTGGCTCACGTTACGCCATCCGTCTGACGTTTGGTATAAGGGCGTGATTTCGACGCCGTATCACGGATCCGCCGATCAAACGATCGTGAGAGATTTGTCCACGAGTTCCAGTATGAACCATGGCACGATGCCGAATACCAAAGCTCCGGCAACTCCAATGCTTACCGCAGCTAGTTCTCCGGTTCCCGGTTTGATCGGATCGGCATCGTCCGACTCACCGAACATAATCACTCCCACAACTCGCAAGTAATAGTACGCCGCCACAACCGTGTTAACAACCGCTACTACAGCCAGCCAGATCAATCCTTGGTCAACCGCAGTGCTGAATATCACTGCCTTAGCCATAAACCCAACCGTAGGCGGCATTCCCAACAGCGACAGCAGACCGATGACCATCAGTATGGCGAGAACCGGCGATCTCTTAAACAGTCCGCTCAAACCGGCGATAGTGTCGTTGCCCGTGCGGTGAACAATCGCCGCGAATGCGAGGAACACCGCAAGGTTTGTAAATGCATATCCGGCCAGGTAGTACATGATGCTCTGCGGACCCGCTGAGGTGCTACCACTGGATGATGCAATCGATACCGCAGCAAAGCCAACCATGATGTAGCCGGCCTGGGCTATCGTCGAATACGCCAATAATCGTTTGACATTAGTCTGCGACAGTGCCATCAAATTGCCCACCGTCATACTTGCGGTCGCGATCAGAGCGAACAATATCTGCCAGTCCTGCGCTACCGGATCGAACCCGGCGAACGAGTAGAGAAGCCGCATCAATACCGCGAACGCGGATGCCTTCGATGCCACCGATAGAAACGCCGCTACTGGCGTAGGAGAACCTTGGTAGACATCCGGCACCCACATGTGCCACGGAGCAATCGCCATCTTGAATCCGAATCCAGTGACGATCAGCAAAACCGACAGCATCACCGCGAGCGATCCGAACGGCACTCCCGATTCAAAAGGCAACACAGCCATGCGCGCGACAATCTCATCGATCCGGGTAGCCCCCGTGTAGCCGTAAAGGAAAACGAGTCCAAACAGCAGCAACGCAGTAGACAACGCGGACAATATCAAGAACTTCGCGCCAGCCTCGATCGAGAATCCGTCGCGTCGCAACGCCGCCAACGCAACCGCCGGCAACGCGGTCGTCTCGAGCGCCACATAGATCGTTATCAACTCGCTCGCGCCGACTAGCAGCATCATCCCGGCGGCCGCCGTCAGCAATAACGTGAAGAACTCGCCTAGGGAATCCCTGAACTGTTGCAGATACGGCACCGACGCCAATATCACTGCGCCTGTCGCCCCGATGATCAGGAAATGGAAGAACAGCGCAAATCGGTCGGCCGTGAACGTCCCATAAACGACAGCTTCCGAGGTCGACTCTCCAAACCACTCGAACCACAGGTTCAACGCTAGAAACGCGGGAACAGCCAAGCCTATGACGGCGATCCAAGACAGTGCGCGTTTGCTACCGTAACGCCTCCCACCGAACATCCGCTCCGCCAACAACGCGTCCGCGGACAGCAGCACCAGCGCAAGTGCTGCCATCGCGATGACGGGCGATAACGCCCAGTAGTCCTGAGCAGTCACTAGCGCAATATCCCCTCAATACCGATCTTGAACACATCGACAACCACCTTCGGCCAGATACCAATCACGAATATCGGGATCGTCAAAACCAATATCGGTATCAAGTCCAGTGGCTCGGCGTCGGTCAACTCTTCATATTTGTCATCCGGTATCCCGCCCTCCGGTGGTTTCGAACCGAAGAAGGTGCGCTGGATCATCCACAAGACATAACCCGCCGCAAGAACGACTCCAAAGGCAGATATGCTCGCAGCCCATGGCCACACCGGGAATGAGTTGAGGAAAACCATGATCTCGGAAACGAACCCCGACAGCGCGGGGAGTCCGAGCGAAGCAAATCCAGCGATGAAGAAGAAGATCCCGATAACTGGCATTCGTCGCCACAACCCGCCAAGATGCGGGATGTGCCGAGTGTGCGTTCGGTCATAAGCGAGCCCGACCATCAGGAACGCTAATCCCGTGATAGTACCGTGCGTGAACATCTGCAACGCAGCTCCATTGACTCCGCCCGCCTGGACCGCGAGGTTGCTCCCGCCAATCGCAGTCAAACCTAACAGCACAAATCCCATATGACTCACCGACGAGTAAGCGATCAACCGCTTCATATCAGTCTGACGAATCGTCACGATCGCACCGTAGACGACGCTGACAGCAGCGATAACCGATAAAATCCCCGCCGCATCGTGCACCGTGAAACCATTCGTCTCTTGGAAGAATCCGATGTTTATCCGGATCATGCCGTAACCGGCCATCTTCAGCAACACACCTGCAAGCATTACGCTGACCGCAGTCGGCGCATCGGTATGGGCATCGGGCAACCAGTTGTGCAACGGCCAGACCGGGAGCTTAACCGCGAACGCAACGAGGAAGAACGCGAATACCAGAGATGCAGGAGCTATCAGATTAACGCCGGCGATCTGGTCCGCGATGCCCACGATCCCGAGTTCCGGCACCGGCACCATCGTCAGTGTGTCCACCGCGCCAGTCAGATAGACGGCAAAGATCCCTACGAACATGAACGCCCCACCTGCGAGGGTGTAGAGCACGAACTTCATCGCCGAGTAGCGCGGCCGTCCCGAACCCCAAAGCGATATCAGCATGAACATCGGGATCACTTCGAACTCGAAGAAAACGAAGAACAGCAGCAGATCGAGACTTACGAACACTCCCATAACCGCCGTTTCCAACAGCAGCAACCAGATGAAGTATTCGGGAACTCGCAGTTCGATGTTGCGAGACGCAAACGCCGCCGCCATGCCCAGTAGACCAGTCAGTAATACCAACGGCGCACTCAGTCCATCTACGCCCAGCAGGTACGACGACTTTATCGTCTCTGCAGATAGCCAACTGAGATGATCTATGAACTGCACGCCGCCAGCGTCGCGGTCGTACGCCAAGAACACGACCAGCGTCAAAACGAAAGTAACGACCGTGCTGAGAATGGCGAACCAACGAATGATCCGATCCTCAAGCTGTAACGGCCTGACGAGCAGGATGACCAGACCCGCAAGCGCAGGCAGGAACACCGTCAGGGTTAATATGCCGTTGAATTCGCTCATCGTCTACTCGTCATACGTCGACTACTGCGCCACCACCACGAAGATCGCTATTGCCAAGATCAATCCGACCAGAGAAACGATGCCGTAGGTCTGGACCTGCCCGTCCTGCACCTTCGCCAACGCCCGACCAGCACGATCCGTCCAGCGATACAACTGCACGTTCACATTGTCGAGACCAGATATATCCACTCTGTCGACGAGTTTCGCGAAGTAGCTGTAGAACAACTTGGATACGATCAAATCCTCGTACAACTCGTCGAAGTAATACTTTCGCGTGAGTAAAGTGCGAATCGGCTGAGTTATCCGAATGAAGCCTTCAAGAACCGCGACGCGTTTAATCCAAGCAAGGTAGATCCCAAGCACCGCCAAGATCGTCGACACGGTAGCGATAATGACATCGAATTCAGGTTCTGACCCAGCCTTTACCTGCGCGTCGTGATCCTGGAAGACACCTGTGTTCCGTTCGACAACAAAGGTCGAAAACGCATGTTTGTGAACAACACCCAAATCGATAACCGGATTCGCGAAGAAACCAATAACGATCGCGAGAAAGGCAAGAATGCCAATCGGCACAATCATCGTCTTAGGAGATTCCCCAAGATGGACGTGTTCTAATCCCTCAGGAGCTTCTTCGCCCGCAGCTTCGATGTCCTCTCGTTCCTTGTCGCCGCCTCCACGGAACTCTCCGTGGAACGTTTTAAGCACCGCGCGGAACGTATAGAACGCCGTCATAAACGCTGCAATCAAACCCATCGCCAATGCGAAAGTGCCGATTGATGTCTCAGCATGGAATGCGTGAGCGAGGATCTCATCCTTCGACCAGAACCCAGACAACGGAATGATCCCAGCCAACGACAGACTCGCAACCACCATCGCCCAGTATGTAACCTTCATGTGGTTCTTGAGGCCGCCGAGGTAGTTCATATTGAACGTCCCACCGGCATGGTGCACTGAACCCGCGGCAAGGAACAAGCAAGCCTTAAAGAAGGCGTGAGTGAACAGATGGAACACCGCAGCCCCATACGCGCCAATACCGAGCGCGAACATCATGTATCCGAGTTGGCTCACCGTCGAGTACGCCAAAACCCGCTTGATGTCATCCGCCACCAGAGCCATCGTCGCTGCAAACACCGCCGTGATCGCTCCGATAAGCGTCACTAAGAACATGATGTCGCTGTGCTCGAACAGCGGGAAGAATCTTGCCACTAGGAACACGCCCGCAGTAACCATCGTCGCAGAATGGATCAACGCCGATACCGAGGTCGGACCCTCCATCGCGTCCGGCAACCACGAATGGAACGGGAACTGCGCCGATTTGCCGATGGCTCCCAGCAGGAACCCGAGAGCGATCCAAGATGCGACCGACACCGCCATCATCCCACCTGCTAAAGCGTGGTACATCTCTTGGATGTCCAACCACGACGGGTCATTGGAGTAGAGATACAAAATCGCCAACAGGAACCCGAAGTCGCCGAAGCGCGTCATCAGGAACGCCTTCTTGGCGGCAGCAGCAGCGGATGGCCGATTCAGCCAAAAGCCGATGAGTAGATACGACGAGATACCGACCAGCTCCCAGAAAACGAACAGTTGGATGACGTTCCGCGCCGTCACCAGTCCGAGCATCGATGCCGTAAATAACGCCATGTACGAGAAGTACCGCGTATACCCGTCATCGCCATGCATATATCCCACGCCATAGAGCTGCACGAGGAAGCTGACACCACTGACAACTACCAACATGATCGCCGTCAACTGGTCGAGCATGATTCCGAACGTGATGTCTACGCCGGCGACCGCGATCCAACTGTGCATCTCGAACTGCTGCGCGCCGTCCGAAACTACCTTTATCAGCGCCAGTAAGGACAAGACGAAAGATGCGCCAACCGCCAACACCGTCAACCAACCCGCCAAATCCGACTTCTTGCCGGTCAAACGATAAGGACCTACTACCATCTCCGGAATCCATCGCAACACGATGCCATTAAAGACGAACGCGGCAGCAGGCAGCAGGATAATCAGCCAGATTGTCAGTTCTGATGCCAAAGCGAAATCAGCCTAGAGCTTCCTAATGATCTCATCTGCCACGTGTTCCCGACCCTTAGGAACCATGACCATGAACGGCACGTCTTCAGCCCAATCCAAAATGTCACCGACTGGCAGTATCTTGGCTGGCAATCCCTCGCCGTCGAGCAAATTCTTCCAGCTCTCGGCTACCTTCAAAGTTTGAGTCCTCTTGTATTCGACCCACATCTTCAGTTCTTCATCTCCGACGCATCAGTTATCTCTACCGACTGCTTCGCCCGGTAGAACGCGAACACCAGCGCCAACGCCAAGGCAGTCTCCGCCGCAGCGATAGAAATCACGAACACGGCAAACGCATGACCCGTTAGAGACGCTCTGACTGCGCTCTCCGTGATGTCGCCGCTAGCCCCGACGAGTGCCGCAGGAACGGTGAACCTCGAAAAGCCAATCGCAGCAACCAACACACCGTTGAACATCAACTCCAGCGACATGATGACGGCGATGATGTTTCTACGCGCCAATACTCCGAAGAGCCCAATGGAAAATAGCGCGCCAGCGACGACTAAGACGATCTCAAGCGTCATGCCGCGTCGTCCTCCCGTCTACCGCGAATGACGATCAGTGCACCGATCAGAGCCGCAATCAACAACAATCCGAGTGTTTCAAAAGGCAGGATCAACTCACGTATCAGAAACGGCCCAATGTGCGACGACCCGTCTACCAGTGCACCGCCACGCGCCTCCTCGGCACCCGCATCAACCGCGCGAATCACCGCATCGTCAGAGTCAGATGACATTACCTCATACTGACCAGCTAGACCAGCGACGGCATCCGGATCAGTGATATCGTCAATCGCCGTCCAATCGGTGTTGTAAGTCACAAAGATTACCGATGCGAGCAACAGCAACGCCGCAATCGCCGACACCAATCGGTTCTGCGATAGTGTCCCCGCATTCGCAAGATCACCGATGAACATCACCGCAAACGCGATCAGGATCGAGATCGCACCAACATAAACGAGAACCTGCACAACCCCTATGAATTCGGCGTTCAAGATGAAGTAGATCGCCGCCACGCCGACAAATGACATCGCCAACGCCACCACCGCGCGCACGAGGTCGCGCTGCGTCACAACGATAATCGCCGACGCGATTGTCAAAGCCGATGCGACGTAAAACGCGATCGTCGCAAAGATGCCCGAATCAAAAGCCCCGCTCATCGCTCCTCGACCCAACGCTGGTCTATCGTCTCATCACTCGGTTTCTCGTGACGACCAACTTGGTAATGATCGTCTTCGGCACCATCGCGGAACGGATCGTAGTCACGCTCCTCAAACTGAGGCCTGAACCAAGAACTCGGCTGCTTCAACGCCTGACGCAACTCATCAACCGGTATAACCAGCGCGTCGCGTTCGTACTTGCTCCGCTCGAAGTTGCTACCCATATGCAGCGCATCGTATGGACATGCCTCGACACACAAACCGCAGAACATGCATCGCCCGATATCGATGTCGAACACATCGATTGCGTAGCTCTCGCCCTCCTGCACATCGAAACCACCAGGACTTGTAACAATCTCAATGATGCCCAAGGGGCAATACTTCGCACACGAAGCGCAACCGGTGCAACGATCCTCATACCAGGTGAACTCGTTACCGCGGAAACGCCGATTCTGCGGGATGTTGACTGGCACCGAGTACAGACTCATCGCCGCCTTGGCCGCGGTCACGGGTTGGGTCGCCACCAAACCGATGGGTGATTTGCCCTCTTCCTTCGCAGCCCCCACGATGCCAACCTTCCGGTCCGGATATTGGATCGTGAATGGTGCCTTGAGCGCGTTCCTCAGCGTCACGCGCATCGCCTTCAATAAACCGAGGCCGATCATCGCGTCACACCTCCTGTATAAGCAACTTCATCCGGCAACTCGTCCGTGGCCACCGGATACGAGGGTCGGTCTTCACGAGGCGCGGGCGCCGTGTAGTCGCCAGGTCGCAAAAGCTTGCTGACCGCCCATATCGAGATGAAGAACACGACCCAGTTAATTGCCGACATTATCAACAACTCCGTGATGCTCGGGTCTGGCCAGATGGCGATCAAGATCGCGGTCACGAAGATGTTGATTAACGTGAGCTCGAACAATCCCTTCCATGCCAGAGCGAGTATCTGGTCAACCCTCAGCCGCGGCCACGAGAATCGCATCCACATGATGAACAGCAACACGAGCACGGTCTTACCCGCGAACCAGATCTGCGACGGTATTGGCTCCCATCCGCGCCATCCCCCAAGGAACAACGTCACGATGAGCATCGACGCCACGATAGTCGCCAAGAACTCCGCCAAGAAGAAGATACCGAACTTCATGCTGCTGTAGTCGTTGAGATATCCAGCCGCAAGCTCCGATTCAGCCTCGATCAAGTCAAATGGCGTCCGACTCGTCTCAGCCTGCGCCGCCAACAAGAACACGAACAGTCCGAGCGGCTGAACCAATACGAATGGGATGTCCTGAGCATCCACGATCGCGCCCAACGACATCGAACCAGCAAGCATCAAAACTCCGATCAGCGACAGTGCCATCGGTATCTCGTAGCTGATCAGCATCGCGACCGAACGCATCCCGGCGAATATAGCAATCCTGTTCCCTGAAGCCCACGAAGCCAAAACTACCGAAATCCCGGACATCGACGTGATCGCGATCACGAACAATATCCCGACATTCAAATCCACTACGAACGTCCCGACCCCGAACGGAATCACCGACAACACCATCAATACCGGGAACACCATCAGTATCGGCGCCAAATTGAAAAGCCAACGATCCGCCTCATCCGGCACGATGTCCTCTTTGAAAAGAGTCTTGATCGCGTCGGCAACCGATGTCAGCGTGCCGAACGGTCCCCACCGGTTCGGCCCGGTGCGGTTCTGAATGCGACCAAGTATGCGCCGTTCGCCCCAGATGTAAACGATCACCGCCCCCAGCCCCGCGTTAATGACGATATTGATGATGATGAACGCCGTCAGCGCGAACGCGAACCACTCCAAACCGGACGGCAGAATCGCCATGTCGTAGCCGCGGGCAGCGCAGTCATCGCTGTCGCTCGCCAAGTAGCAGTAGATGTTGCGGAAAAGGGAGTTGTCCAAGAACGGTGAGTTCAACGGTCCACCTCGCCCATATTGATGTCCACACTGCCGAAGCTCACGAACATGTCTGCCAGTAGTTCGCCGACAAGCATCTCGCGCAGCAAAGTCAAGTTGATCAGCGACGGCGCTCGGACGTGACATCGATACGGCGAAATGGACCCGTCGCTCACCAGATAGAACCCGAGCTCGCCCTTCGAGTGCTCAATCGCTGCGTAGGCATCCCCAATCGGAGGTCGCAACAGCCACGGCACATCGTCGTGTTCCGGCCTAACCGGTCCCGGCTCAATCAGCTTCTCGCACTGCCTGATGATCTTGATGCTCTCGCGCATCTCCTGCACCCGCACCCAGTAACGCGCGAAGTTATCGCCAGCAGTGTGCAACGGACGCTCGAACGTCACCTGATCGTAGTAGTCATAAGGATCCCGATGCCGCAGATCCCAGTCGACACCAGCAGCGCGCAGCATCGGACCCGTTATCGACGCATCAAGCATCTGCTCCGGTGTCAGCACCGACACGCCCTTAGTGCGCGAAAAAATGATGTCGTTATCGGTCAGCAGATCATCCAGATCATCGATCCGCGGAGGCAACTCGTCCAGCACCTCGTTCATTGCCGGCCAAAACTCCTCCGGCGCATCCATGAAAACACCACCAGGGCGCAGATACGAGTTCGTGATTCGCGCACCACACAACATCTCAAACAGATCGAGAATCTTCTCCCTTTCCCGCATCGTGTAGATCAGCGGAGTGCCCCAAGCGCCGAGGTCTTGTATCAGAAATCCAACCGCAACCAAGTGGCTCGCGATACGCTGCAACTCAGACGCTATCATCCGCAACCAAACACCTCGTGGCGCAGGTTCCACACCTGCCAGCTTCTCGACCGCCAATATGTACGCCTGGTTGTTCAACATCGACCCGACATAGTCCATGCGGTCAGTCAGCGTCACCACCTGCACATACGTGCGCTCCTCAGCCAATTTCTCAGATCCGCGATGGAGATACCCGAAGATCGGCTCAACGTCGATGATCTCTTCGCCATCGAACGTGACCCGCATCCTGAACACGCCGTGAGTAGACGGGTGTTGCGGGCCAAGGTTGACCGTAATCGGCTCTGTGCGGACCTGCGTCGTCACTACCCTTGACCATCCCCGATCTCACCAGCCAACGCCGACGGAACGCGCCGCTCATCCTCGGGAACTATCGATTGCTCGTAAGTCGCGAAATCCTTCCTTAATGGATGACCTGGGAATCCTTCCCAAAGCATTATGCGCTTATGGTTTGGATGACCATCGAAGATGATGCCCATCAAGTCCCAAACTTCCCGCTCCTGTAAATCGGCTCCACGCCAGATATCGACCACGCTCGGTATCCGAGCCTCTTCGCGCCCGAACCCCACTTTCGACTTCACCACTGCCGTCGCGTTTCGGGTCAACGATTTCAGGTGGTACACCACCTCAAAGTAAGAAATATAGTCCACCGCGGTTACGCTGCTCAGCAACTCGAACCGGAACTCCGCATCGTCTCGCAACAATCGCATCACTTCTGGGACGGAATCCGGTTTGATCCAGACATCGGTTCCGCCCGCATCGACTACCGCGTCAGGCAACGATTCGCGGATCGAGTCCGCCAGCTTGCCGCCGTCCCAAGCTCTGCTCATGAGCCACCTGCGGAGTCGATCATGCCACCAGCCGGATTGTCAATCAGAGAGTAGCGTCGAATCTTGTCGTGCAGCTGCATGATCCCGTAGAGCAACGCATCCGGCCTCGGAGGACAACCCGGCACATACACATCCACAGGAACGATGTGGTTCACGCCCGGGACAACCGAATATGACTGGTAATACGGACCTCCGCTCGTGGCACACACTCCCATCGAAATCACCCACTTCGGCTCTGCCATCTGCTCATACAGCCGCCGCAACGGAACCGCCATCTTCCACGTAACTGTCCCAGCGACGATCATCAAATCCGCCTGACGCGGTGTAGCACGGAACGCTTCCATTCCAAATCGCGAAATATCGAAGCGTCCCATCGCCGACGCGATCATCTCAAACGCGCAACACGCCAAGCCGAACTGCAACGGGAACAGTGACGATTTACGAGCCCAGTTCAACAGATAATCGACCGATGTAACGATGACGTTCCGGGAGTGATCATCATCCATGTGGATGATCGGCTCGGGCAACGGCGAAAGGCGAGTCGCCTTCATGAGGTTGACTTCATCGCCCTCGTCCCGGTCCATATCCCAAGTCACGTTGAACAAAGGATTACGCGGATCATGTCCCATCGGGACGCCGTAGGCGGTTTCGATGTCGGAGGTCAATTGTTCGTGCTCCGAGTCCATTCGAGCGCGCCCTTTCGCCATGCGTATAGATAACCCAAAGTGACCACAACCAAGAATACCAGCACCGCGAAAAACGCGATCAGCCCAAACTGCTTCGAAAGAACCCCGTACTTGATCGCCCACGGAAACAGCAGAACCGTCTCAACGTCGAACACCACGAACAGAATCGCGTAGTAGTAGTAGCGGATGTTGAAGAGGCGAGGCTTTCGACTAAAAGGCCGCAAACCGCTCTCGTACGAGGTTCGTTTGACTACCGAAGTTTGGCTGGGGCGTACGCGGATGAACTGTGCCGCATAAGACATCAACAACATACCGATCGGGACACCAACCGCAACCATCAGGAAAATCACGAGTATCCCGTACTGGCGAAAGTAGTCTTCTAGCATCTGAGAAGTCGTTAACTCGGTTGAGTTGCTCGCGGACGCGCGCGATCATGGCACGTCCTAGTTTCGTTAGTTGATTTTACCCTGTCCACCCCACTCCGCGATGAGGATTCGTCCCTTTCGAGAATCGAAGGGGGCGCGAAAGAGCGAAGCGAATTTCGCGGGGGATGCCCACAGCTAGCAACAGCACGCCCAATTCCGCTTTCTCAGTTCACTCCCTCAAAAACGATCACGCCACGCCCATCTGCCCCGCGTTCCAGATCATCGTAAGCCTCGTTGATCTCGTCGAGCGAATACCTACGCAACGCCAATCCGCCGATTTCGAGTTTCCCAGATTGATAGAAATCGATCAGAGTCCGGAACGTCTCATGCGGAGAAGCTGATCCATAGTAACTTCCTACCATCGTTTTCTGATTGCGGACAATCTCAACCATTGGTATCTCAGCTTCTGAACCTTCCGGCGCAATACCGATAACTACACACGTACCGCCCTTCCGCGTCGCATCGAACGCTGAGCGCGTCGTAGTCGCGTGTCCGAACGCGTCGAACGCCATGTCCACGCCGCCGTCGGTCAACTCCATAATCTTTGCCACCGCGTCCTCCGCACGCGAATTGATCACATCCGTCGCCCCGAACCGATACGCAAACTCCAGCTTGTTGTCCAAAATATCTACCGCAATGACCTTCGAGGCGTTCAGAAGACGCGCTCCTTGCAGCACGTTCAACCCCACACCCCCGACACCAAAGACGGCGACCGTCATCCCAGCCTTCGCGTTCGGCTGGTTGATGACACCCCCAACCCCAGTCGTAACCGAGCACCCGATCAGCGCCGCTACATCCATCGGCACGTCATCAGGAATCGGGTAAATCGCTTGCTGCGGACAGATGATGCTCTCCGCAAACACACCCACCTTCGCGAACTGGTGAACCTCTACTCCATCCTCGTCAAATAAACGAAACGTGTTGTCGTACTGCTTCGTCCCCGTCAACCGGTTCGTATCGCAGACATTCTGCAACCCGGTTCGGCATGACCGGCAGTGACCACAACTGGGAACGAAAGACAGAATGCAACGGTCGCCAGCTTTGATCCCAGACACACCCTCTCCGACCTCGTCGACAACACCCGCACCCTCGTGCCCCAACACGATCGGCATCGGGAAGCTCGTCTCACCCTTCATCACGTGATGGTCCGACGCGCAGATACCCGCCGCACCGATATTCACCCGCACCTCACCGTTGCGAGGCGGCAACTGCTCCAAATCCTTGATCGGCATCCGCTCATTCGCCGCATACAAAACCGCTGCTCTAACCATCTCTTGCCTTTGCTTTGTTTGTCACACGCGACAGCCCGCTTATATCCCGCTTCCCCTAAAATACAAACGCCTCACTACGTATCCCCCGCCCCGTAGCCCATCCGATACCGCGACGAGGACGTGATAACCACTAGCCCCTTTCGGAACGAAAGGGGCGCGAAAGAGCGAAGCGATTTTCGCGGGGTATGCCCCGGCTGGGAGAGGCGGACCCAAAACACCCCCGCTACTCCCGCAAGAGCCCGCCCCATACTCCTAATACAGGGCCGGAATCCAGAGGGGTTGGGCAAACGGGGCCGGTCCACCCGAAACACCTCAGTTCATCTGGATCATCGCGCCAGACTCAATCATGTTGGCGACTTTGGCCTTGAGTTCCTTGACTTCCATGATGTGAGGCGACTTGCCCTGCACCTGTTTGTCCCAGAGAACCTCACCGTCGACGGTCACCTTGAAGGCACCGGAGTGGCCCGGAGTCAAGCTGATCGCCAGCGACGGGCCAGCGGCCTGGAAAAGCTCGGCGGCCATGTAGGCAGCCAAGTTGGCGTACCCGCAAGGCACGCAGTACTCGATGTCGGCTTCCATCTTCCAGTGGTCGGACATATTCAATGTCTCCTTTGATAGCTTTCGTGCCTACGCTTCGTAGGTCGCAATCTCAAACTCTATCAACGGCAAGTAAATTCCGCAAAATAGCCGCCATGCGATAATGAATTCAAGCACTCGCGACGGAATATCGCTTCCGTCATCACCTAACTATTGATCTTCAAACGCTGATCTTCAGCCAAGGAGGACACTCAATATGCCATCAAGATGTGAACTGCGACCAGTCGTCAGAGATGACGTCCAACGAATCGCCGACTGGCTCAAAGATGATGAAGTCTCTGACAGCTGGTTCGGACGCTACACCTACGGCGACGCCGCACACCTCGGATACGAACCCGAGGAGATGCTCGATGCCACTCAAGAGCAGTGGGACGAGGTATTCCACGACCCGCACCACGAACCCCACCGCGACATCTTCTCCATCTACTCCGAAGAAGGTGAGCACATCGGCGAAGGACAACTCTCCATCGACGAACCACTCGGCGACGCACAGATCTCCGTACTCATCGGCGACAAAACAAAGTGGCACATGGGCTACGGAACCGCCGCAACTCTCGCCATGCTCGAACACATATTCGACCATCTCGGCCTCTACCGCGGATGGGTCGACGTGCCTACCTACAACGAAAGTGCGCGCACGATGTTCGAAAACATCGGCTTCGTCCACGAAGGCACTCTACGAAGCAGCCGCCCCCATCACGGCGCCCGCCACGACTCCGCAGTCCTCGGCATGCTAGTAGACGAATATCACCAGCGCTTCCCCGACGGCGTCAGCAGCCACGTCATCGGCTGGGAAGGAAACGTTTAACGTCGGAGATCCCTCGGACGCCTACGCCGCGCCCATCCCCGCCGGCAACATATCCAAATACTTGTGTGCGTTCCCAGTAACCAGCAACACCACCCGATCATCGCGCTCAATCAACCCCCGCTCAACCAACTTCCGCATCGCCGCTAGCGTCGCTCCACCCTCAGGAGCCGCGAACACTCCCTCCATCCTAGCCATCTTAACCAGCCCATCAACCATCTCTTCGTCCGACACTGTAACCGCCGTGCCACCGCTCTCTCGCACCGAGCGGATCACCAGAAAATCACCAATCGCCGCCGGAACCCGCATCCCTGCGGCCAGCGTGTGGGGATCAGGAAACGGCTCCGCGAACTCCTCACCCTTCTCAAAAGCGGCCACTAATGGAGCACATCCCTCCGCCTGAACACAGACCATCCGCGGACGTTCCGATCCGATCCATCCAAGCTGCTCCATCTCGTCCATCGCCTTCCATATGCCCACGATCCCCGTCCCGCCACCAGTCGGATAAACGATCACATCCGGAACCTGAAAACCCATCTGCTCGACGATCTCATACCCCATCGTCTTCTTCCCCTCCGCGCGATACGGCTCTCGCAACGTCGAAACATCGAACAGCCCCAACTCTTCAGCGGCACGTTGCGACATCTGCCCAGCATCGGTAATGAAACCATCCACCAACGTCAACTTCGCTCCGTACGCCTCACACTCGACCTTGTTCGCTATCGGCGCATCCTTCGGCATAAACACATGCGCCTCCATTCCACCCGCGGCCGCATACGCCGACATCGCACCAGCAGCATTACCAGCCGACGGCATCGTCAATCTCCTCTGCCCCAACTCTTTAGCCTTCGACACCGCCGCACCGAGACCCCGTGCCTTGAACGAACCGGTCGGATTCACACCTTCATCCTTGATGTAGATAGTATCCATGCCGACCGCTTCGGCTAACCGTTCTGCCCTGAGCAACGGCGTGCCACCCTCGCCCAGCGTGATGATGTTGTCATCGTCAATAACCGGCATAACCTCCCGATATCGCCATATGTTCCTTGGCCGATCCGCAAGCGAATCTTTGGTCAGCGTTGCCTTCGCCTTATCCAAGTCGTAGCGAGCGAATAGAGGCTTGCCATTAGCCGGGTTGGTACGATGCGGATGCGAGGCATCGAAACGCTCACCCGTCAGCGTGCACTCGAGATGCGTGATAGCCGATTGATACTTCATCCCTTAGTCCCGTCCAGAACTGTCACCTTCAATATCCGATGTGGCTCTGCCGACTGCGCCAACCGATTGACCTCCTCGAAACCCATCAGCACATCTAAGCCCTCAATCACTCGCCCGAAAACTGCGTAGCACACCTCGACCGGATCCGCACAGTCCTTCTGCTCACCGTCACTGTAGGCATCCCACTCCGTCTTCGGCTCAAGCGTGATCACGAACTCGCTAGAACCGCCGTTCAAAACTTTCGAGACCATCGAAATAGTTCCCGCCACGTCATGACTGGCATCCGGATGATACTCCGACGGAATGTAGTAACCAGCCGTACCTCCGAACGCATCGATTTTCGATCCGCTGAACACCGCCGAACCCGGCTCAACCGTGTGAAACGCCAATCCGTCATAGTACCCGGCTTTCGCCAGATTCAAGAAATTATCAACCGTTACTGGAGTCAGATGGTTGTAAAGGTCGATCGTCACATCACCCCGGTCCGTCTCGATTAAGACTTGGTACGGCCCCGTGCTTCCATCACTCGATCCTTCAAGTCGCTCCAGGACGATCTCGCCATCAGGAACAACCATGCCCGGTGTGCCCAGCACACGATCAACCGGAGTCGGCAACTCTAAAGGCTGCGGACGCCAAGCCGTCACTGTCGTTTGGAACTGCCCGCCAAGCGCCTGACGCCTGCCCGTGCCATCGATATCCATCAGCCACAGCGCCCCCTCATCTTCTTCCACGAAAGATATCTCCGATCCATCCGGCGATATCGCCGCGATCCCGATCTGTAAACCCCCGACGTCAATCTCCTCGATCTCGCCAGTAAAGAGGTTCCCGAGCACCAAACCGTCTCGACGTTCGTCGTCCACATACTCCCGCGTCGCAACCAAGATCCGCTCACCATCCGGGTGCCACGCCAAGCCGCTCACATCATGGGCCTGCGTCAGCGTCTCGCCCCAAGTCGTGCCTTCAACGTCACCCACGCCGCTGATCGTCACTCGAAAACGACCGTCACCCGGTGTCGAGGTGTACATGATCATCGTCCCGTCCGGTGACCAGTAAGGGAAGAGGTGCTTTAGCCCCTCCTCAGTTGTGAGCTTTTCTGCATCCTCCAGCGTGATAGTGCCAACAACATCGCCATTTTCGTCTAGCTGCAAATCGCCGACGTAGATATGCGCTTCCTCTTCCAGAAGCTCGACGAACGCTATTTGAGCCCCGTCAGGTGAAATCGCCGGCATCACCAAATCGGTCTCGCTCGTCACCAGCAGTCGGACATCGCCAGTGAATGGGTCGGTGTCGAAAATGTCCGCGTTCCCGTCAACGTCGCTTGAATACGCAACTCGCGATCCATCAGGCCACCATGTCGGCGTCTGCTCTTCGAATGCATTCGATTCGATATCCGCGGATAACGGCACCAAATCACCCGTCACCAGATTGATCAAATACACTACTCCGCCGCGCGGCCCGACTATATCGATTGCAAGGAAATCCGAACTGCGCTGCCGGACCTCGATGTCCATCGCCGCCTCAATCTGCTCTGCGTTCCCAGATCCTTCGGGAAGAACCTTGGCAATTACTGCATTATCGTACCGTCCCGGTTCAAACCCAGCCTTAAACGCCAAATTCTGATTCAATGCACCGCCAGATGTTACCTCCAGATACACATCCACGTCGTTGATAGCATTGCCGTTCTCATCCAAAACAATCAGTGGAACTGGCGAACTCGATCCGGCTGGAACCGAATCAAATTCGTTCTCGAACTCGATCGCCACCGCTTTCGATGGAAGTATCGACACCGGTACATCCGAAAATATCTGCACTCCGTCCTTGATCCCTCGCACCCGTACCGTGTTTTCCGGGAACGTCCCTGACTTCACGCCAGCCGTGAACACACCATCTTCGCTGAAACTACCGATCTCCGGATCATCGACCTCCCACATGACGTCGTCCAACTCCAACTCGTGACCGAAACGGTCGAAGCCGGTCGCCGTCAACTGAACCTCATCGCCCGACTTCAATTCCAGCAACGATCCATCCGCTTCAACACGATCCAAAATGCCTGGCCCAACGGTACCCTTGATTATCCGCTCCAACGTAACGTCCCCAGCCGTAGCCGTCACCAGAACCAGTGAAGCATTCTCCGCCGAGATCGTTTCATTCGGTGTGTAGTGCCCCGTCTGGTCGATTTCATCTCCGGGTCGCAAAACCTCCCACGTGATCTCAGCATCCTCGAGAACGTGTCCGACATGATCCAGCACCTCGGCATGCATATCTACTTCCCATGTAACTCGAGTCTCCACAACCTCAGGCGTGACCGCCAACGTCGTCGCCGGACCATGCACCACCGACACCGGGACCACATAGTTAGCTGTGAAATTACCACGCGTGAAATCCACCCTCACGCCTTCTGACGCCGATCCGATATCCGTCCCCGCTGTGTACAGTCCGTCTTGTTCAATGCTCCCGGTCGCCGGTTCCGCGTACCAAACCAGATCCGGATCCCCAACCCGGTTCCCAAGATGATCAAATGCCTCAACCTCGAACTGGAAGGTCTCAGCACCAGCAAGCGTCAGCTCTTCGGTGTTCAAAACCAACCAGCCTGCATCCCCCGGCTGCACCGTGATCGTCGACTCCGATATCTCTGCCTCATCGCCCCGCGACGCCGTCAACTTCACGGTGAACGTCCCAGCATCCAGATACGTGTGGCGAGCAATCGTTCCCGCCGACGTGTTGCCATCACCGAAATCCCAGAAATACGAAGCCCCATCCGTGAAGTTTTCAGCCTCGAAATCGATGTTCACCGGAGCCATCACGGTACTTGCCGTCATTCCGATTTCCACTACGATCGGCGGCAACGGCACCGATGTCGCCGTCGGTATTTCTTCCTCCGAACATGCCAAAGATGCCAATGCGACCGTCAGCATCAAACCGACAGCCACTAATCCACGAGATTTCAGGGATGAGATTTTCATAGTTTGCTATACGGAAACTGACACCTGCATGGATTGAATATCCATCAAAGATGATGCCGAAACCCAGTCGATGTCGAAGAACAGAATATCCGCGAACAATTCCGCCCATGCCCGCGCAACCGCTTCCGTGTCGACCGGTTGTCTGACTTCCCGAGAAATCGATGTCATATCTAAACCCGGCATCCCACACGGAACAATGTGCGAGTAGTAGCTAAGATCGGTGCTCACATTCAACGCTATGCCGTGCATCGTGACCCCGCCGCTGATCCGCACACCAATCGCTGCGATTTTGCGCCCCGTCGGATTCGCCCCTTCCTTTGGCCTGCCCCCAGGCTCACCACCGATCCAAACTCCCGACTTACCGACTACTCGATGACCGCGAATCCCATACTCTGCAAGCATCTGAATAGTCGTCTCCTCCAACAACCGCACGTACGCCACCGGTCCCAGCTTCAACTCGCGTACGCTGATGATCGGATACGCCACTAACTGCCCCGGTCCGTGATACGTCGCTTCGCCACCCCGGTCCGTCTCAACGATCTCGGCACTATATTCCTCAATCACATCCTCACTCGCGACAAGATGGGTATCATCCGCACGACGTCCCAGCGTAAAGACGTGGTCGTGTTCCAGCAGCAACAACGTATTCGGAATCTCATCCGACTTACGCCGCTCAATCAACGACCACTGCAAATCATGCGTCGGACGATACGGAACTCGCCCCAACCACGACGCGCGCATGGGAGAACGTCCCGAACTCATTGAGACTGATCGCCCTGCGACATCGATTCCAAACGAACCTTGACATCGTTCATGAACGCCAACCCCTCCGCACCGTCGATGATCCGGTGATCGAACGACAAGCACATATTCATCATCGAACGAATGGCAATCGCTTCTCCGCCCTCCGGGGTCGTAACCACGACTGGACGCTTCACAATCGACTCCGTGGTCAATATCGCCGCCTGCGGGTAGTTGATGATCGCACCACCTAGAACCGAACCCAGTGCACCCGTATTGTTCAACGTAAACGTTCCACCCTGAACATCCTCCAACCGCAACTTCCCAGCCCGCGCACCATCCACGATCCGTGCCATCTCAGACACCGTCTCCTCTAGCGACAACCCATCCGCTCCACGCACCACTGGAACCACAAGCCCCTGCTCCGATGCAACCGCGACTCCGACATTCACTGCACCTTTCAACACAACCTTTCCATTGTCCCAACTCGAATTCAACAATCGATGTATGCTCAGCGCTCGCGCGACATGATGCAGCACGATCGGCAGATACGTAAGCCGCTGACCCGTGCTCCGCTGTACGCGCTCCAAGTTTGCATTCCGATACGCCACCATCTCCGAAACATCCACCTCAATCGCTCCCCACGCGTGCGGTATCTCACGGAAGCTGCGCGACATGTTCTCGGCGATCATCCGGCGAATCGGCGAAGGCTCAACAACCTCGTCCGCTCGCTCTGCTGTCAATTCAGCCCCAGCCTCCATAGCTTCCAAATACGCCTCGACATCGCGCTTCGTAACCCGACCACCAGTCCCGCTACCCGTCAACTGACTAACATCGATTCCATGCCGATCAGCAAGACGCCGCACCACCGGCGATATCCGCGCACCAGTATCCGTTCTGTCTTGTCTACCCCGACGACGCGAAGATGAAGACCCAGTCGTTCCCGTCGCCTCAGTCGCCGACCGCTCTGTCTGCAAGCTCGTGTCCGTAAACTCGCCGCCAGTCGGCCCCACATTCGCTCCCACAATCATCGAACCCACGCGACTCGCCGCCTGCACCGAAGGCCCGTCAGTCGAAGGCTCAGCAACCGGTTTATGCTCAGCAGCCGCGCCCTCGACCTCCATCTCTGCAATCGCGGCTCCCATCTCCACCGTGTCACCCTCGCTCACGAGCAACCCCACTATCGTCCCGTCACACGGTGCCGGAACCTCCATGTTCACCTTGTCGGTCACAACCTCGACAAGCGGATCGTAACGGCGGATCGTATCCCCCGGCGACACTAACCACTTACCGATTACCGCCTCTGTAACCGACTCGCCGACGTGCGGCATATCTATCGTCAACTTCGCCATTTACTAGACTAGATTTCCGCCAACTGCCGAATTCCCGCCGCGATCTTCTCCGGCGAAGGCATGAACTCAGCCTCCTGTAACGGACTGAACGGCATCGGAGGAATCTCCGGCGGTGTTACGCGCATCACCGGCGCATCAAGATCAAAGAATCCTTCCGCCGCAATGATCGCCGACACCTCCGACGACACACTGACCGCACCTGTATCCTCCTGCACGATCATCGCCCGTCCCGTTCGCGACACCGAATCCAGTATCGTCTCACCATCTATGGGACGCAGCGTCCGCAGGTCAACAACCTCAGCTTCGATGCCATCCGATTGCGACACCATCTCCGCCGCCTGCAACGAGTGGTGCAGCATCAGACCATACGTGATGAGCGTGACATCGCTCCCAGCCCGCTTGATATCTGCCTTGCCTATAGGCTCCAAATAATCCTCGTCAGGCGCTTCTCCTCGGACCAATCGGTAAGTCCGTTTGTGCTCCAAGAACACAGTGGGATCATTCGATCGGATCGCCGACCTCAACAACCCGCGCGCATCATACGGAGTCGCTGGAGCGACCACCTGCAATCCTGGCGTGTGAGCAAACAAAACCTCGATACTCTGCGAGTGATACAGACCACCACGCACTCCCCCGCCATACGGCACCCGCACCGTCATCGGCGCGGTTTTCCCGCCATTAGTCCCGTACCTGACCCGCGCTGCCTCACCGACGAGTTGATTGATCGCCGGCCACACAAAATCAGCAAACTGTATCTCCGGCACCGGGCGCATTCCATTCACCGCCGCACCGAGCGCGATCCCGATGATTGAGGACTCTGCCAGCGGCGTGTTCATCACCCGGTCCTCACCGAACTCTTCGACGAATCCCTCCGAGGCTAGAAACACTCCGCCACGAGGCCCAATATCCTCACCCATCATGAAGATGTCCGGATCGCGACGCATCTCTGCTCGCAATGTTTCTCGTACAGCCTCTATCAGCGTCATCTCAGGCATGAGAGTTGCCTCCCATTCCCGATTCCAATACCCCTGAATACATATCTCCTACCGGCGGAAACGGCAGAGCCTCAGCTTCATCCGTCGCGTCATCCACCGCGCGCCGAGCCGACTCCTTAAACTCTGCATCGGTAGCATCGTCCAATATCCCATGCCGCCTCAACATCTGCTCCATAATCGGCAGCGGGTCCATATCCCGCATTCGCTCGATATCCTCTTCCGAGCGATAACGAGTGTGGTCATCGTCCGTAGTGTGAGGCAACAACCGCTCGACCCTAAGCTCCACCAAGCTCGCACCGCCACCTGATCGAGCGCGGTCCACAGCCTCCTTCACCGCTTCGTAAGACGCAACGATGTCCGTACCATCAACCTCCACACCAGGTATCCCATACGCGAATGCCCGCGACGCTATCGACTCCACAGGCATCTGCTGCTCCAACGGTACCGAGATCGCGTAGCGATTGTTCTCGCACAGAAACACCACAGGCACTTTGTGAATCCCGGCAAAATTCATTGCCTCGTGACAATCGCCCTGGCTCGCCGCTCCATCGCCGAAGAACGATATCGTTACCGCGTCCCGCCCCTTCATTTTGTCCGCCAGTGCTACGCCCACTGCCTGTGGCAACTGCGTGCCAACCACATTGGAAAACGAGAAGAGATCAACCCGCGGATGGGCGCCGTGCAGCGGAAACTGCCGCGCACCACTCAATATTTCCCCATCCCGCGCTAGGAACTGAATCAACATCTCCGTAGGTGTCGTTCCCAGCATCAGCATCGCCGTCAGCTGCCGGTAATAAATCAGATACCGGTCGCGCGTCGGATCGGTCGCCATCACCGTCGCAATCTGCGCCGCCTCATGCCCCTGCGCCGACGCCGCAATCGCCGCCTTGCCTTGTCGGTTGAGAGTCCAGATCCGGATATCCAACGCTCGACTCAAGCACATCGTCCTGTAGGCGTCGAGCAAGCGCTCCTGCGACAACCCGGGCGGCAAGCGTAGACCAGTTTCGGCAGCTGTTCCAATAGGCGATTGGCTCATATCGCGGATTATAGTCTGTCTACGCCGACTCTTCCCCTTTTTGCGTCAGCAAAAGGGGGACGCGGCGAGCCCGGCGAGATGCAGGAGTTCATACCCAACAATCTCGCGGATATACTCGTTTACCGAGAAACAGAACAAAGCCCTGCGGTGGGTAACCGACTTTCCCAAACCGCAGCCTTAGTTGACGGAGGACACGTTACACATGACGAACCTATTGAAGGCCACTGCATTGATCGCAAGCGCCACCTCGGTCGCACTTTTCGCCGCCTGCAGCAGCGACGGCGGAGGCGGGGGATCATACGACCCTAACGCCACGTACTCCGTCACCATAAAGACCAACAAAGGCGACATCGAAGCCGATCTCTACAACGACATCGCCAGCGTGTACGTCGAAAACTTCGTCAACCTCGCAAACGACGGCTTCTACACCAACTCCCCGTGGCACCGCGTCATCCCTGGCTTCGTCATCCAGGGCGGCACCAACGCCGACGGGAAGCAGGCCGATCAGTTCGACGACGTCTTCCACCCCGACATGATCCACGACTCCGCCGGCATCCTCTCAATGGCAAACGCCGGATTCAACACCAACACATCCCAATTCTTCATAACACATGACGCAACACCCCACCTCGACCCCTACGTCGACGGCCAACTGAAGCCCTGCGAAGTCCGCGGAACATCCTGCCACGCCGTCTTCGGAAAAGTAACCAGTGGCATGGACGTAGCCCTAGCCATCGAGCAAGGCGACGTCATGGAATCCGTAGAGATCCACAAAAAGTAGGCCTCACATGCAACGGCTGAGGCAGCCTCAATAATGCCGCCGCGTCGGACGCGCGCTCGACGGCGCGTCCCAAGTCATCGGGTCTAACGCGAACGTGTCCAACTCCGCGTTCCGCATCCGCGCGGTTGATTGAAGCCGTTCCGACACGACCACTTCATCATCGATCGCCGACCGGTCAAACACAAACGTCTCTGAGCCGATATGAATCTCATCGCCATCCGGTATTGGGTTTCTCCCCGCTTGCAACGCCTCACCGCGCACCGTCATCCTTAATATCCCGTCAGTGTCCGGACGATATCGGAACGTCAAACCTCGGGGCGAGAACACAAACCTTCCTCCCAGCAACGGTATCCCCGGCAGCGCCGCGGCAGGCACCATCGGCTTGTTCATAAACGCGTCCCACGCCGAGCGTCGGTACGCCCTGAAGTCGACCGCCAACTCGCGTTGCCCCTGACCATCCAAGCGATACAGATAGCCGTATGGCCTCACCTGCATCAACCATCGCAGCACAAGCAACAACAGAATCAATCCGAAGAAACCACCAACACCCATGAGAGAGTAAGTCAATATCGGCGTCGGAGTCGATATCTCGATGCTCGCCGATTTCTTCGCAGCCACCGCCTCGAACTCACGACCCAAGTGCGTGCTGCTCAATGAGGCGCTGAATTCATACTCAGCGGGGAACGTCAACGAACCGAAGACCAACAACTGGTAGACCTTCTCATCCACAACCTCCGTCGGCTCGAACTCCAAATCGACAGAAGACCCATCCTCGATATTCACCATCGACACCGTTATGCCATCCTGCTCAGCCAAGAATGGGAACTCGCCCAACTTCAGGTCAACTGTCGCCAACCGCGTACGCGTCGCCTCAGCTACTGGTTCGTCCGTCACGGCCAAAGTGATCTCGATCGTCGGGAACGGCTCGATCACGATTACCCCCGTCCCATCAATCATTGCATCGATATCGAACCAGTGCATACTCAATCGAACTTCGCCAATCCAGCCTTCTTCTTGCGCGGGAACAGTCGCAGAAAACACCCCGTCCTCAGCAAACATATCACCATCCTCGCCGATGTCGTTCAAACCAAACGTCAGTTCGGTTCCATCAGGCACGATGAGATTCGCTTCAACAATTGCGGAAGTGTCGATAAGCGGCAACTCGCCGATCCGCGCTTCAGCGACGATCACGAATGGCTCGCCAGTGGGAAATGGTGCCTGAGACGGCATCGTCACGCTCAGATCGTTCACCACGTCACTCAATATCGTCAACGAACCCGAACTCCCGGAACTCCGCAGAGACCACGTGCCCGGCTGCGGATTCCGAACCGTGAAAAACTTGATGCCTGAAATCGACAGAGCGCTCACAGACCCGACTGAGCCAGTTATCTCCTGTCCGTTCGGCTCAACGATTATGTGATTGCTCTCCGGGTCTTCATATAAGAAACCGGCAACCAGGTACGACGAGTGAGGCGGTACTGGTACATCGATAGTGTCCACTCCAGATGCCAGATCCTCGATCTGCACCGATGCCGTTAATTGCACGTTTAATTCGTTGTTTACAAACTCCAAGACCCCGTCTGAAAAGCCAAGGTCGTACGGGATGCCACCACCCGCAGAGCTAATAGCTCCGAGAACATCACGATCAACCGCCGGCGTCGTCGCCAATGAGACCGTGCTGACCTCGACACCCCGTGCCGCCAGATCCGCCGCAACATTTGACAGACCGTCAACTCCAACCGATTCGTGATATGTGAATCCACCCGCAGAAAGGATCACCAGCCGTCCCTTCATCTGATCGCCAAGACTTTCTACGAATAGCGCGTACGTCTCAAACATTTCGGAAAGATCCGTCGGCAACGGCTCTCCGCCCGCATTCGACTTTAGCTCTTCCGTGACCTCATTTACCGTTGCCTTTGCCTGATCCGGGGTATCAAAGATCTGAGGCTCTTCCGCGTGATCGAAGTATTTCCCAACAATGATCAAACCCTCGCCGGCGTCCGACAGCACAATGTTCGCCGCCAACTGAGCAGCCTCGATATCCTCGAGCTGCGTCAGCGTCGCATCAAACGCCACCAAAGTGAACCCGTCATCAGTCGATCCACCATCCTGCGCCTCGACACCTTCCCCGTTCCCAAACGGGATCGACACCACACCAACCAGAACCAATGCCACCAGCAATGGCAAGGCGAAACTCAGTCTGTGCAACAGGGGATACATAGTGCCAATCGGTGTCGCTAAAGCAACCCGACAGCTCAGTTTCTGGAGTGGTATCGATTCTATACGGATGTACGTTTCTCACCCGTTTCACGGCACTTCCGATACCACATACGATTGCACAATCCTTTCGGTTGACACCTTTTCCCAAATCTTGTGCAAGAATGAACGCTGACAAACTGGCACTAGCCGACCGCCATACGCGGTCGATTACCTACGCATCGATATCCAAACCTGAAAGGTCGAGATGAAGATTACCGGCGTATCCTCTACGCTCTACCAATTCACCATGTCCCGACGCATGGGCGACGCCAACTCGCCAATGGGCCGCGCACGCGGCAGTGGCTGCGTCGTTGAACTCCACACCGACACCGAACTCACCGGCATCACGACCGGCGGTGGCGCTGCGCTCCCAATCATCGAATCCCTCGTGGAAGGCGTCCTAATCGGACAAGACCCAAAACACGTCACCGGGCTATGGCAGCGCATGGTCAACAAGCACTTCAAAGGCGGCCACGACGGCATCGCAAACGACGCCATCTCTGCACTCGACATCGCGCTCTGGGACCTCAAAGCCAAAGCCAACGACGAACCCCTTTGGAAAACTCTTGGCGGCGTCCGGCAACCCATCAACGCCTACGCCAGTGGTCTAGACATGCCGCTCTCCGACCAAGAGATCTTCGACTTCTACCGCTCGATGGCTGAGAAATACGGCTTCGCCGATGGCAAGCTCAAGGTCGGGCTCGATCAAGACCGCGATCTCCGCCGCATCGGATTGATGAACGAAGCCCTCAGCATCAATACCGACGAACCCGGACTGATGGTCGACGCCAACGAATACTGGTCCCCCAAACAAGCCATCCGCAAAGTCCGCGAGATGGAAGAGCAGTTCGACCTGATGTGGATCGAAGAACCCGCGCGGCGCTGGGACTTCCTCGGACTCCGCCGCATCTGCGACGCCGTCCGAACCCCTGTCTGCGCCGGCGAAAACCTCGACACCCTCGGCGACTTCCTACCCTACTTTCACAACCGTTCCGCCGACATCATCCAAGTCGGCTCTGGCATGACCGGCATCACCTGCGCTCTACAGCTCGCCGACGCCGCATACGGCTTCAACCTCCCCGTGACTCTTGGCGGCTCCGCAGGACACCATCACGCACACCTCGCAACCGTCATCCCCAACTACATCACCATCGAGGTCGGCAATCCTGAATCCGACGACGGGGTCACGACTCATGACGTCACCTTCGAAAATGGAAAAGCCATCCTCGGCGACAAGCCCGGTCTCGGAATCGAAATCAACCGTGAAGCGCTCGAAGAAGCCAAAGTAGCGAAAATCCCGCCAGGTAGCGGCCCCAGTCCATTCGGTCGTCGCCCCGGCGCCGGACTTTACGAAGTCCCACCAACCCCAGAAGAGATCGCCGAATCCGCACGTGGCATCACCGGCCAATCCGAAGGCCGCCACGCGTATTGATCTCTCAGTCCCTTTCGCGAAGCGAAGGGGACGCGAGCAAGCGAAGCGGCGCTCGCGGGGATGTCCGAAACCCATCCGAAACCAACCAATCCCAGAGCCAAAAACAACCATGAAAATCACCGGATACCGCGTAGAACAATATGAAATGAAGATGGATCGTCCCATCGGCGACGCCAACGGCGTAGTCGGCGAAGATATTGCGGGTGGCTCCGTCTTATGGATCGAGACCGACGAAGGCATGACCGGCATCGCTCCCGGCGGAAACCAAGCCGTTGGCCGACTCTTCCACCTCATCGAAGGCGAAGACCCTCGATCAGTCATCGGACTCTGGCAACGGATGGTCGACTTCGTTTTCAAAGGCGGTAACGAAGGCGAAATGAACGCCGCCATCAACGCCATCGACATCGCTCTTTGGGACCTAAAAGCGAAGATCGCAGACGAACCGCTCTGGCAGACCTTTGGCGCGCGCGAAGGACGCACCAAAGCCTACGCATCTGGCATCGATCTCTGCCTCGACGATGATGCCATCTTCGCCTTCTATCGTCGAATGGCTGAAAGGGGCGTCGACTCCGGCAAGCTCAAAGTCGGACTCGACATGAAAGCCGACCTCCGGCGCATCGGCATCATGCAGGAAGCTCTAAGCATCGCCAATGATCGCCCCCGGCTCCTCATCGACAGCAACGAATACTGGTCCGCAAAAGAAGCCATCATCCGCATCCAGCGCATCGAGCAAGACTTCGACATCACTTGGGCCGAAGAACCTGCACGACGCTGGGACTTCGACGGCCTCCGACAAGTTTCCCAAAAAATCAAAGCCGCAGTTGCCACCGGTGAAAACCTCAACCACATCGGAGATTTCTACCCACTCGTCTCCCAGCAAGCCGCCGACGTAGTAAACATCGCTGGAGGTCACAGCGGATTCACCGGCTGCAAGCAAGTCGCAAACCTCTGCTACGCATACGAACTACCCGTAACCATGATGAACTGCCAAGCCAACTTCGCCGCACACCTCGCCGCTGCACTGCCCAACCACATGATGATGGAAGTCGTAGACCCCGGCCGCGAACAGTGCATCAACTTCAACCACACCATCGAAGACGGCTTCATCCACCTCTCAGACGATCCCGGCTTAGGCATCACCATCGACGAAGAGGCACTAGCCAACCTCCAAGCCAACCCGCCCGAACCAGACCGCCGACGCCGCAACCCCTTCCCCCGCCGCGAAGGAGCCGGTCGCTTCATCGTGCCCCCCACGAAGGAAGAAGCGCCTTGGTTGGTTAGCCAATAGGGTTCTCCCGCTCGCGGGGGAAATGTCCGAAGGACAAAGGGGGCGCGACGAATGTCCTCCCACTCCCTTGTGGCACGTTCACCTAGTCTGAACGCGCGCCCTTCAACAGATGCCCTCCTGTAGCCCCCATCAATACGATGAGCATGACGTCCACGACCACCCAAACCACATCGTGCATCACCTCTTCACCGACATCTTTCGCACCGTTGACCAGCAGATTCAACCAGTTGAATAAGAACAGAGCGGCCAACACCATCGTCCCGAAGTACAGCACATTTGACTCTATGTACTCCCGATTCACGCTGCCGTCGTCGCTCGTTTCGTTTTTGCGTTTGCGCTCCAGGTTGAAGTAGAACGCCAACGCTATCGCCACCAGTGATATGTAGTTGACCACGGTCCAGACATCGCCCGAATCGTACAGCCGCCAAGCGATGAATTGTACGGCGATCACAATCGAAAACAAGATCAGCAACGCACCGATTATCCGTCTGATTCCGTCCATGTTTAGCCCTCCATTGGACTCTTCAGTTTGATCTCAACGTCTGCCGCACCTATGACCTCGACACTGTGCGCAGCAAATAACGACCAACATAGAGGTTGACCAAAACGGACAAAACATCGATCCCGTACCACATCAACAATCGAAACTCGAACGGCGGCTTCTCTGCCGAGTCAAAAACCTGAGAACTGAGGAATAACCGCCATACAAGCAGTGCCGATGCCAACGACGCTATCAGCATAACGTTCGCACCCCAATCATGCGACCCTTCAGTCTCACGTATTCGAAGCGTCGCGAAAACCAGCGCAGACACTGCCCCGATTGCCATCGCTATGCTGACGATATCCCAAATCTGCCCGTTCAGGTCGCCTCCGTACATCGGAGACGCGATGAACTGGCAAGCCACAACCAACGCCAAGCCGATGTGGGCGTAACCGAATCCTCTCTTCATCGAAATCATCCTTGCTGATCCATATCCGCAATCAGTCCGACGTAGGCCCGACACTCCTCAAGAGGTAGCTACCAACGATGATGTTCACTATCGGGAACATCACATCGATCATGATCCAGACCAACGAACGGGAATCCCCCAATTCATCACCAGCATCTTTGAACACCGTCCAAGCGAACCACTGTTCGATGAAGAGAAGAAACAGCGCAGCCGACGCGATCAGCATCACAGTCGACGCGATCCACTCCGACATATCGGACCTATCTGCCTCCCGTGACCTCAAGTAGCTGAACACCAACGCCGCAATCACACCGATCGCCATGAAGTAGTTCAAGATATCCCAGACCTGAGCAACCGCATCGCCGTCGTAGATCTCACTCGCCAAAAATTGCACCGCGACCGCTAAACCCAAAATAATGTGGATAGAGCCGAACAGCATTTTTATCCGATCCATCGGGGCCTCCTTGTGCTGGCCTGCGCGTCTCTCTCAACGCATATACATCGTCTCAACTAACCATTCCCTTCGTGTCTAAGTTATACGCGCGATTATCAAAACGCGCTTGCGTAAGACATCAGAACCGATACCCCAATCAACCGCCGAATCTCCCAAACACCAACCCCATTAGCGTCCTAACGTGTTAAAACCATCTTGAGCATCACAGTCGGCGACACGATCATCGCCTACGTAGCAGATACAGGACCACCAAATGAAGGTTACCGAAGTAAAGAACGTCCCCGTCCGAACCGACAACGGAGGGGTATCCCTGTTCGTCCGCATCGAAACCGATGCTGGCATTCACGGCCTCGGCGAGGTCGGAACAGCCAGCATGGGACGCGCCATCATGGAAGCCGTCGACCACTTAGCAGAAGTCGTCGTCGGATCCGATCCTTGGGAAACGGAACGACTCTGGCAACTCATGTTCCGCGGTAACTTCTTCCCCGCCGACCGCGTCTACGGGTGCGCCATCAGCGCCATTGACATCGCGCTTTGGGATATCAAGGGAAAATCCGTTGACATGCCCGTCTACAAACTGCTCGGCGGCCCTGTCCGAGACAAAGTCGTCTCCTACCCACACACCCAAGGCACAACAACCGAAGCCCTCGTCCAGAACTGCCTCGACCGAGTGGAAGAAGGCTGGAAATTCGTTCGATGGGGACAGCCCGAAACATCCGGTGCATTTGAACAATCCGGCACCTCGCGCCTAGAACCCGTCGAATCGATGCGCCTCGCCGTCGATCAGATGTCCAGAGTCCGCGAAGCCGTCGGACCCGACATCCAGATCCTCCTCGACGCCCACACCCGGCTCGACACCGCGCACACCGTCCAGATGTGCAAAGACCTCGAAGAGTTCAAACCCTACTTCATCGAAGACCTGATCCGCTCCGAAAACCCTGCCTCATATCGCAACCTCCGCAACCAGGTGAACCTTCCAATCGCCGCTGGCGAGCAGTGGGTCTCAAAATGGTCCTTCCGACAAGTCATCGAAGAAGAACTCATCGACTACGCCCGCATCGACCTCTGCATCGTCGGAGGCATCACCGAAGCCGCAAAAATAACTCACTGGGCCGAAACTCACTACATCGACATCGTTCCGCATAACCCGCTCGGCCCCGTCTCCGCCGCCGCCTGCGTCTCCCTCTGCATGGCATCCACCAACGTCGGCGTCCAAGAGATGCCACGCCAACCCGGCACAGAATTAACCGACCTCTTCCCCGTCCAAATCGGCTGGGAAGACGGCTACTCATTCTGCAACGACGCACCAGGCCTCGGCATCGAGATGGACATGGACGTCGCCGAAGCCCGAGCCGGCGACCCCCACGGCTGGACACCTCAACTCCGCCGCAACGACGGCGCATTCACAAACTGGTAAACACCCCACGTCATTCTGGCAAAGGTCGGAACCCAGCGAGACAAAGCAACTAGGTTTCCCCTGCGAGCGGGGGAAATGTCCGAAGGACAAAGGGGGCACTCCCACATGAAAGTCACACAAATCCGATCATTCCCCGTCCGAGACGTTGACGGTCGCCTCTACTTCATCGTCCGCGTCGACACCGACGCCGGCATCTACGGACTCGGCGAAGTCGGCGTAGCTCGGCTCGGCCGCTCCATCGCTTTAGCCATCGACCACCTCTCCGAAATCGTCATCGGCTCCGACCCGTGGGAAACCGAACGCCTCTGGCAGCAAATGTTCCGCGGCCTCTTCTTCCCCGCCGAACGCGTCTACGCCTGCGCCATCAGCGGCATCGACATTGCATTATGGGACATCAAAGCCAAATCCGTCGGCTTGCCCCTCTACAAACTGCTGGGCGGCCCGACTCGCGACAAGGTCATCTGCTACCCTCACTGCGGTGGCGAGACTACCCAAGAGATCGTCGACGACTGCCTGAAGCACGTCGACGAAGGATGGAAATTCGTCCGCACCGGACAACCCACCACAACTCCACTGGTCGGCATGTACGGCGGCCCTAAACCCGCAACAGCCGAATTAGACCCGATCAAGTCCATAAGCATGGCTGTCGAGCAGTTCGGAGCGATCCGCGAAGCCGTCGGACCCGACATCCAGATCAGCACGGACGTTCACACCCGTCTCGATCCGACGTACTCGATCATGCTCTGCCGCCAACTCGAAGAGTTCAAGCCCTTCTTCGTCGAAGACGCGGTGCGATCCGAGAATCCGGCCTCCTACCGCAACATCCGACGCCAGACGAGCGTCCCCCTCGCAGCTGGCGAACACTGGTGGTCAAAGTGGCCATTCCGAGAAGTCATCGAAGACGAAAGTGTCGATTACCTACGTATCGACCTCTGCATCGTAGGCGGCGTCACAGAAACCCTCAAGATCACCCACTGGGCAGAAACCCACTATATCGATATTGTCCCGCACAACCCACTCGGACCCGTCTCCGCAGCCGCATGCGTATCGGTTTGCATGGCCGTAACCAACGTCGGCGTCCAAGAGATGCCACGCCAACCGGGCACCTTCGCCACCGACCTCTTCCCCCAGCAAATCGAGTGGGAAGACGGCTACGCCTGGTGCCCCGACGTCCCCGGCATGGGCGTCGACTTCGACATCGAAGTCGCCGAACAACGCCTCTCGGATCCCCGCGGCTGGTCACCGCATCTGCGACGCCCAGATGGAGCGTTTACGAATAACTAGGAACCTTCCTACCCAATACTCATCCCCCCATCCACAATCACGTGCGCTCCGGTCATGTACGACGCATCATCTGAAGCTAGAAACGCCACTACCGCGGCAATCTCTTTCGGCTCGCCCATCCGCTTCATCAGCGCGTCCTGTCCGAAATCGATATAAGACTGCTCCCTGTCCAACCCTAGTGAGTCGATGTGCATATCCGTAGCCCGCGTCTTGATCGAACCGGGGCAGACGGCGTTGACGCGGATGTTGTCGGGGGCCAGGTCCATCGCCAAACATCGCGTCAACTGCGCAACCGCGCCCTTCGACGAGTTGTAGGGGACGAACTCTGGCTGAGCGATGAATGAGCTGACAGATGCGATATTCACCACCGCGCCTCCTCCGGCACCACGGAACGTCGGCAAGACCTCACGCACACAGTTCGCATACCCGATGACATTTACCCCGAACACTCGGGCCCAGTCAGCATCGGTAAGATCCTCGACCCTGCCGAACACGAACGCGGCGGCGTTGTTGACGAGGATATCGATCGTGCCGTATTCATCCACCGCGCACGCGATCATCGAACGAACGGAATCCGAGTCCGATGTGTCCGTCTGGCAAAACATCGCAGTGCCGCCGTTCCCATTGATGTCGGCAGCCGTGCCCTCGCCATTGTCCGACTCCAGCTCCGCGATCACCACGTTCGCGCCCTCATCAGCGAACCGATGACATATCGCCTCACCGATTCCTGTGCCGCCGCCTGTTACGATCACTGTCTTGCCTTCGAATCGTCTCATCGTAGTTAGCCTTTCTGAGCTAGTTTGGCCGCCGCCATGCCTGGCGACGGCGAAACTTTGGGGTCGCTTGTTGCGTATTAACATTATGCGCAGTCTGCGCGGCATGGGAACAGTTCAGAGCATGGGAGTGCATCGATGGGAATTATCACCAGAGGCTTCTTCGGTCGACGACGGCAAGAAGAGGAAGATGAGAATGCGGGACGCGTCCCGCCGGGGCAGTATGTCGATCGAGGATTTCCAGTCCTCTCAGCCGGCCCGACACCGCGGGTAGACACCGCCACTTGGACCTTCCGCATCGACTACAACGGCGAAGACATCGGCGTCTGGGACTGGGATCAGATGATGGCACTCCCCCAGACCGATATCCACACCGACATCCACTGCGTCACCAAATGGAGCAAGCTCGACACCGACTGGCGCGGCGTCCTCATCGACGACTTCCTCGCCGATGCTGGATTGGATGAGCCACCTGCCGACTTCCTGATGGCCTACTCCGACGGTGGCTACACCACCAACCTGCCGACCGCCGACGTCATCGACGGCAAAGGCTTCCTCGCCCACACCTTCGACGACGCCCCGCTCGAACCCGCCCACGGCGGCCCGATCCGCATGGTCGTCCCTCATCTCTACTTCTGGAAGTCCGCCAAATGGGTTCGCGGCATCCGCTTCATGGATTCCGACGCCCCCGGCTTCTGGGAAGCCTACGGCTACCACATGTACGGCGACCCCTGGCGTGAGCAGCGCTACCACTACGACTAAAGCGAGAGTGGCACGAGCAACTTACTGTTACCCGATGGAAGCTAATTCCACGTTGGGTTAACTATGAACCAATTATCCGGTCATACTCGGAGTGGTGGCCGATCCAGACCCAGATGAAATCCTCGCCATCTTCGATAGCGAGCGCACGATACGCTATCCCTACACGTGCTGACCAATGCCTGCCGACCTTGCCAAAACGCAACGACGGATGCCTAGGGTTTTCCTTGAGCAGATCAAAGTTTCGCCTGGCAATCCGTTGCACTGGCACAGACAGCCGCTCGAGATGCCGCCTGAACTGCGGCGTCGTACGGTGCATCTACAGTTCTTCGAGCGTGCCGTTCGCCTTTGATTCCATTGCTTCGGCCATCAGGAAATCCAACTTGCCCGTTTCCGAGTCGGCTTCGATCTGCTCGTCCCATTCCTCCCAGTGACGTTCAGCTTCGAAATCGTCAAACCATTTCTTTAGTTCGGCAAATTCACCCCTGCGCAGAGCTGAGATTGCTACCTGTATTTCAGTAATCGTCTGCATAACTGGCCTCATTTGTGAATATAACACCCGTGATATCGCGTTTGATGCCCCAGAGCTCCTTAAAACGTCAACGCCACCTTCACAACCCCATCGCGGCGCGATTCCGATAGTTCGAACGCATCTTCGACTTGTTCGATCGGCATGAGGTGCGTAACAATCGGCCCCATATCGATCTCACCCTCAACGATCCACGACAACGCTCGCCGGAACGTCTTGAGACCCGGCTCTTCCTGAGCACCTAATATCGAGTAGGCGTTGGCGCGCTTCTTGAACATCTCGGTGTAATCGAACGGTTGCGGATCGTTGCTGTCAGGTAAACCGAAAAGGACGCACAAACCCTCGTCGGCGACTAAATGGAAGGCGTTGCTCAACGTAGGAGTTGACCCGACTGCTTCGATCACGATGTCTGCGCCTTTGCCATCGGTCAGATCGTAAACTGCGTCCTTCGCCGCGTCGCCAGTCACATTAACCGTCTCATCAGCACCATATCTGGTTGATAGGTTGCGCCTGCTATCAACTGGCTCAATAGCGATAATCCGCGATGCCCCGCGCCGCTTCAGAACCGTATCCCAAAACAACCCCGCGCTTCCCTGCCCCAACACCGCGCACGTCTTGCCCTCCAACGACTCAGGCAACCGCTGAGTGGCAAAGATCACCGTCCCCAACTGCTGCGTCATCAACACGTGCTCAATCGGCGCGCCAGCCGGCATCTTCAGCATATGCGCGGCATCGACCGCCTGATACTCAGCAAAGCACTTTGCGTACCAGATGTGCGGAACCGTCAGGACCAAATCGCCCGCTTCGAGGATGTCGATGCCCTCACCGTCGGGATATCGCTTAGGCGGTTCCTCGACAATGCCGACTCCTTCGTGTCCCGGATGACCCGGCGGTGCCGGGTACTCTGGCATCTGCCAGCCTTTGCCGACCATGTGCAGGTCGGATCCGCACAGCGACGCCATCTCTGTCTTGACGATGGCGTCCGTATCCAATGGTTCTGGATCAGGAGCATCGGCGACAAATCGAATGTCGTCAACACCAAACGACTGGGCTGCTCTCATCAACGCTTCCTTGTGTGATTAATGAGTGAACGCGTGACCACACTATCTAGTTGTATTCCGCCAACTCGTCGCCGTGAGCTTTCCACATCTCGTCGAACATTGAGCGGATCTGTTCGAGCGAAAGGATCGCACCAGTCAAAGGATCGAGCGCGACGGCATGAAACGCGGCTTCTCTCGACCTCTCCAGCACCGCGATGACGCCCATCTCCTGTACTGCGACATTAGCTCGTGACAGCGAGGCGCATTGCGGCGGAAGCTCTCCAACCGGCATAGGATGGAACCCCAGTTCGTCAATCAGAATCGGCACCTCGACGCACGAGCCATAAGGCAGGTTGTCGATCAGACCATCGTTCGGCACATTGCCGTTAATCACTATCTTGTCGCCCGTCTCCATCGCCTCCATGATGCGGCAAGCATATTCATCCGAGCGGCTCGGTCCGATCGGGTCGTCTGAATACGCGTCATGCTCAAGCTGCGTCATGTGATCGTCGACCCGTTTGACACGCCGCTGAAGATCCTGTCGTATCTCGTTCAGTCGAAACTCATCCATTACCGCATCATCGGTCCGGAAATATGGCACATATTCCGACATGTGCCTTGTTGACTCGGTCACGAAATATCCGAAATGCTTCATCACCTCGAAACGCACCGTGTCGAGCGCGAAAATCTCCGGATTGTTCATCGCATCCCGTAACGCCGGGTAAGCATCCTCACCCTGCCGCTCAAAGCGCATGAACCACGCGAGGTGGTTGATGCCTGCGACCCATGCCGACACCTCATTCCGCGGCGCACCGATGTAGTCCGCCAAATCTTGCGTCGTACGTTGGACACTGTGGCACAGACCGATCGTCGGCACATCCGCCTCCGACGTGATGCCCCAACACGCCATCGCCATAGGATTCGTGTAGTTCAACAGCGTCGCATTCGGAGCCACATCGTCAATATCCTGCGCCATATCTATCAACACTGGCACCGTCCGCAAAGCCTTGAACACGCCGCCCGGACCTACTGTATCGCCGACCGCCTGATCGATCCCATACTTGCGCGGAATATCGATGTCCCGCTCGATAGTGTCACCAACCCGGATCGTCGTCAACACATAGTCGGCATCAGCGAGTGACTCCCTACGATCTGTCGTAGTATCGATGCGAGCCTCAGAACCAACTTCGGCGAACAGTTTCTTGGCGAAGTCACCGATAACTTGCAACCGCTCCTCATCGATATCCATCAACGAGATGTGCGAATCTTTCATCGACGGCGTGCAAGCGACATCCTGCAGGAGACGACGTGCAAAGACGACGCTCCCAGCTCCGATCAGCGATATTTTGGGCGGCATACGGCGTGAATTTTCCTCCCAGAGGCAACCGCGTACAAAGTTTCGACGCAATGTTAACGCAAGGCGGATGCTGAAAGAATGGTCACCTTCTCCTCGCGTGCACAACCACAAGAGCTGCGCGTACACCTCTTTCGCAAAGCGAAGGAGACGCCGAAGCGCCATCAGTGGATACCCTCAATCCCTACTACTCGGGGAGGCGTACGGGGCGCCGCTGTTATTGCGCTATGCAGACGGCTTCGACAAGAATCGCATGGACGTCTTCAGGCAATTCGATACGAGCGGCTTCTAGTGCTTGGAAGGCCGGGATGAGCGCGAACATCTTTGTCTGGTCGAGTGGTTGGTTAGCAGGTTCAGACTCCGCGATCTCTTTCACGCCTTCAAAAAAGCCGAGTTGTGCATTGTGCCAATCGACAAGGATGTCGGGCGGCATCAAGGCGATGAACAGGTCGATGATGAGATTGACGCCTTCTGCTGTCTCGCCATAGGTAACTCCTTCGGGCGGTGCCGCCGCTTGCTGTCCAAAACCCGCGCATCCAGTCGCGTACACCTCAACTTCGGCCAGCACGTCGGCCGGAGTCTTTGCGATAGGTTCGGGCTCTTCTACAGGAAGCGTGTCCTCCTCAGTCGGTTGCTCAACATCGACGAGGTTACCGGTGCATCCCGCGGCGACGATTCTGTCCATCAACTCTTGGGAGATCTGAATGCTCATCAACGCCTCAAAGTTTGCGAACATGACTTCGATCAGGATCTCGGGATTAAACGGCTGGTCTGCCGGCTGCTGGTCCAGCGCATCCCGCATCGACGTCCATACGTCAAGCTGGACGTTGTGCCAGTCAGCGATTTCTGGCGGTGGGTTCAACTCGCTGAAGAGCATATGGAAGTTGCCAATTATCTCGGAGAGTTGACCATTGGTTATACCGGGTGGCACCCCAGTGGAGGCGAACGGGCCTATAGTTGACGCGCAGGTCTCAATGTATTCGTCAACCGTCATACCTGTTTCAGCAGGTGGCGGCACCGGAGTCGCAGTAGCCGTAGGATCGACAACTGGTGTAGGAGTGGATGGTTCAGGCGTTGGTGTGGGTGGAGGTACCGGAGTGTTCGTCGGTTCGGGTACTGGAGTGTCGGTGGGTTCAGGAGCGGGAGTGTCAGTAGGCTCTGGCTCAGGAGTATCCGTCGGTACGGGTTTAGGTGTGTTCGTTGGTATCGGGACTGGCGTATCGGTGGCCGTAGGCACTGGTGCTGGTGTGTCCGTAGGTTCGGGGAGCGCTGTATTGGTTGATGTCGGCGCCTGCGTTGGAATAGAGGTCGCCGTCGGTTCGTCGCCACCTTGGCACGCGTACACCGCCATGAGTGCCGAAACGGCTACTATCAACCACACAAACATCAACGATTTCCGAATGGACACAGCCTCGAACTCCGAATCTAATCAAGTTCTTTCGCATTGAAGCGATGGCATCTGGCGGATCAACACACCGCCGCGCCTTTTCGCGCTAGTGTACGTTCCGACGCGAAGCCGTATCAATCAGATTCAACGCGCTTGACGGAGGAACCTACAGGCGCGGGAAATACCGCCCAACTTCATTTATCTCAGTGGAAAACCACCATCTTCAACTCAGTCATCTCGTCGATGGCGTATGGCGGACCTTCTTTGCCGAAGCCGCTATCCTTCAATCCACCGTACGGCATCATGTCGGCGCGGAACTGGGTGCCGGAGTTGATGTTCAAGTTGCCGGCCTCGGCCTCAAGCGCGAACCGCATCGCGTGATCGACGTTCTGCGTGAAGATCGCCGCGGCGAGACCGAAGTTGCTGTCGTTCGCCAATTCGATCGCCTGATCGATGTCCTCCGCCGGAGTTATCGCCACCGCCGGACCGAAAACCTCTTCGCGCGAAATACGCATGTCAGGGTCTACGTCAGCGAGGATGGTCGGTGCCATGATCGCCCCATTGCGGGTACCGCCTGAAACCAGGTTTGCACCGCCTTCAACCGCTTCATTGACCCAACTCTCGACTCTCGCCGCGTCGGTTTCACGCACTAGCGGGCCCATGTTCATAGCGTCTTGCTTGGGATCACCTACCGCCAGCGCCTCCACTTGCGGCTTCAACGCGTCAATGTAGTCGCCGTAAGCCGATTCTTGAACGATCACGCGCTGCGTCGAGATGCAGACCTGCCCGGCGTTTGCGTACCCGCTCTGCGCGGTTGCCGCCGCGACCTTATCCATGTCCGCGTCTGGCATCACGATCAAGGGCGAGTTCGAGCCTAGCTCCATCGTCACCTTCTTCAACCCTGCCATCTTAGTGATCCGCTCGCCGATTTCGCGCGAGCCAGTGAACGTAACCTTGCGTACATTCGGTTGCGACACCAATGCATCGCCGATTGTTCGACCCGAACCAGTGATGCATTGAATGGCCATGTCAGGGACTCCGGCCTCAAGCAGAATCTCGGTCAGCTTCAACGCCGACAAAGGCGTATCCGACGCGGGCTTGATGATCACTGAGTTACCCGCCGCTATCGCAGGGCCGACCTTGTGGGCTACAAGGTTGAGCGGGAAGTTGAACGGTGCGATGGCAGCGACGATGCCTACTGGCACCCGCACCGTGAAGCCGAATTTGCCGGCATTGCCCGGAGATGCGTCCAGCGGGATCGTCTCCCCGCGCAACCGCTTAGCCTCTTCCGCCGACCACGTCATCGTTTGCACCGCGCGATCGACTTCCAGCCTACCCTCGGATATGACCTTGCCCTCTTCGCGGGTGATGGTCTGACCGAGGTCTTCTTTACGATCAATCATGATCTCGACCGCGCGAGTGAGAATCTCGTAACGGTCCATCCCCGTCAGCGCGGCCATCTGTTCTCTGCCCTCTTCTGCGGCGCGTGCGGAGAGCACGACATCCTCGACCGATGCCGCGGGTACGGTGTTGAACGCTTCGCCTACGAAAGGATCGATGACATCCATGCGGTGGTCTCGATCCACCCATTCTCCAGCTAGATACATCTTCATTTTGGGACTCCTATGTGATTGGATTCCCGCCTGCGCGGGAATGACGGTGTGTTGTGCGGAAACAACGTTGGCCATGCCCTGCGCGACGTTAGTGTTGCTATTGCGCGTAGGTTAACACTCGCGGACAGAAAGCAGAAATGCGGTTCAGCAGTTCAAGCGATACGATAAACTTCGCACAGCGCTCAATCAGGTGGCTCCAAATCTTCTCGCGAACGATTAGGACACGCACACAAGGGAGTTGGTTCGAATGTCAGGCCCCTTTGAAATCTACGCAGACGAGTTCAGTCAGATTCTCGGCAGTTCTCCAGAACTAACGTTGCTTTCGAGCGACCTCGTGTTCGCCGAAGGCGTATGTTGGCTGCCGTCTCGAAACTACGTCATCGTCAGCGACTTTCCGAACAACCGGATCATGAAGTGGGACGAGACATCCGGAATGGACATCTTCCGCCAACCTTCCGACTGTGCCAACGGCAACACGGTCGACGCGGAAGGGCGCGTGCTCTCGTGTTTGACCCGTGGCAGAACTGTCGTCCGACTTGAGCACGACGGCACCTTGGCACCGGTTGCAGATAGCTACATGGGCGGAAAACTGACATCTCCGAATGACGTTGTGGTCAAATCCGACGGTTCGATCTGGTTCACAGACCCAGACTACGGCTTCCTGCACCCAGAATTCGGGCACGGCGACAAACCGGAGCAGGATCGCAACCGCGTGTTTCGCGTCGATGGCGACACATTGGCGATCACCGTTGTGTCCGAAGACTTCGACAAGCCGAACGGCATCGCGTTCTCCCCAGACGAAACCGTCCTATACATTGGAGACACTGGCCGGACCCACGGCGAGTTCCGCAACCACCGTGTCATGCGCTTCGACGTCACACCCGGCGGCGCGTCTATTGTCAACCCGACAGTGTTCGCCGATATCGAACCCGGCGTACCCGACGGCTTCCGATGCGACACCCACGGCAACCTCTACGTCTCCGCTGGCGATGGCATCCAAGTCTTCAACCCCGACGGCAACATGATCGGCAAGATCCTCACCCCAGAAGTCGCCGCGAACTGTTCCTTCGGCATGTCCGACCGGCAACGCCTATTCATCGGCGCCACATCCTCGCTGTGGTCAATCGACCTCAACGCGCAAGGGGCGTAAACGTAGTCCCTCTCGTTTACGGCGCACATACCCACCGACCGTCATTCCGGCGAAGGCCGGAATCCAGAGGGGATGGGTAGCGGGGTGCGATCGGAATTTACCGCAACCTTGACTCACATCAAAGCCATCATCTTCGACTTCGACGGGCTGATCCTAGACACCGAATCCTACGAATACGAGGCGTGGCGCTCAATCTACCAAGCCCACGGCGTCGACCTGCCTCTATCCGACTGGCTCCCCCACGTCGGCGCCGCAAACGAGCATTTCAACATCTACGCTCATCTCTCGGAACTATCCGGCATACCAGTCGAACGTGCAGAGATGCGACCGCGCCTCATAGCAATGATGCAAGAGATGCTTAAAGGCGTGCCTCCCCTGCCCGGTGTCGAGGATTACCTCGCCACTGCAAAACAGCTAGACATGCGTATCGGCCTCGCTTCAAACTCTAATCGAGATTGGATCCTACCCAAACTCGATCACATCGGCCTCACCGACCGCTTCGAAACCATCGTCTGCAGAGAGGACGTCGGAGCCGCCAAACCCGATCCCGCACCATACTTAGCCGCGATCTCAAACCTCGAGGTCTCCGCCGACCAAGCCATCGCCCTCGAAGACTCTCCCACCGGAGTCCAAGCTGCCAAAAACGCTGGCATATACTGCATCGCCATCCCCAGCCCAATGACCAAAACCCACAACTTCGATCACGCCGATATGCGATTGGAGTCCCTTGCTGACGTGCCTCTGGAGGAACTTCTGGCAACCGTGTCAAAAGTCTGATAGCGGTGGATTAAGGTAATGGTGGCCGACATCACAACAAACAGCAACACAAGAAACCACATGTCTCAAGCCCCTAACAAAACCTGGCAAAACCGTAACCGTTTCCGAGCCGACGATGATCTGCGATCCGGCGCTGTCGCCGTCAATCCCATATTCCGCGACCTGATCGGCGGCGACGACGTGGAGGTGCAAAAACACTACACCGGCACAGAATGGGCGGAAGGTCCGGCATACGTCCCTGCCCGCGACGGCAATGATGGCTTCGTAGTCTTCTCCGATGTCCCAAACAACCGGATGCTGAAGTACGATCCCGTCAGCCAAGAAACCACGACCTTCCGTGAACCCAGCCACTTCAGCAACGGCAATACCGTAGATAACGAAGGCCGACTAGTAACCTGCGAACACCTTCGTTACGCCATCAGCAGATTGGAGCACGATGGCACACACCACATATTGGTCGACAGTTTCGAGGGCAAGAAGCTGAATTCTCCTAACGACCTCGTAGTGAAATCAGATGGAAGTATTTGGTTCACTGATCCGCCCTACGGCATCTTGAGCGGTCGCGAAGGCAACGCTCGCGAGTCGGAACTCAACGGCAACTACGTCTACTGCCTAGAACCTGACACCGGCAACATCCGAATCGTCGTAACCGAACTCGATCGTCCGAACGGCCTCGCCTTCTCGCCCGACGAATCGATCCTCTACATCGCCGACAGCGGCGAACCGCGCAATGTAGCCGCCTTCGATGTCAACTCCGACGGCAAATCGCTCTGCAACTTCCGCATCTTCGCCGTCGTCAGACCCGGCATCGCCGACGGTTTCCGATGCGACGTTCAAGGAAACATATGGACAAGCGCTCACGACGGCATCCACTGCCTTACCCCGGAAGGCGAACTGATCGGCAAGATACTTGTGCCTGAGCAACGCACCGCCAACTGCACCTTCGGCGACGAAGACCGCAAGACCCTCTACATCTGCGGCGACGTTTCGCTGTACTCAGTGCAGCTAAACATCGCTGGGGCGTGATTGCCACAGGTTCTCAACGATTCGTTCGTCGCGCACGGTTACCCGTCGATGTCGATCATCAATCGGCAATGATCGGACGAACCCCATTGTTCAGGCGAGTTCAACGCGCGAGTCTGTATCGTCTCGTGAAAACCGCGCGATGCGAACACGTGGTCCAACTGCAATTGCGCCGTTAAAGGTGTCATCTGAGTACTTTTGTAGGTCGGCACGTTTCTGGTGTCTTCTGGAAGGTGATTCGGAGTCGGATCGGCCTTGCGCCCGTTTGGGTATTGGGGTCCTAGGTACTCGAAACCCAGCACGGCGAAGCGGTCCCAAACGACGCGAGCGCGGCGGCCATACCAACTGATCCCATCGTCCTTCGCTCCGTAGTCGAGGTTGATATCTCCCGCGGCTAACACCCGATGCGTCGACGGGTCTTCGTGTCCGACGAACCATGAAATGTCGGAGATGATCCGGTGGATCGACGTATCCGGCATTATCGCCCCCGTTTTCCTACCTTCCGGCGGATGAGAACCCATCCAGCGTCCGTACACCGAGACAGCGATGAATGGTTCGGTCTCATATGCAGCAGGAGTAACTTTGGCGACGGAGATGGTGCCTAAGCCGCTTGTGGGGATAGTTCCGGTAGGAGGTTCAGCAACAGGCGGAATCTGTTTGAACCAATCGACTTCGACTCGATTAGACAGCTTCACTACACGGCACCATCGATCGGTAAGGGACGGCCAATATTGCCGATAATCATCTGAATATATGACATGGGAGTCGTATACCTCCAGATCGCCCATCTCGAACTTGTCGGCGATATCGGGCGGGGGATCGCCGGCTTCTTGCAACAAGGCAACATCTACGTCCATCTCCAACAATTCGTACCAAGGCTTCTTACGCTTGGCGATGTTCCAACTCACCAGTTTGATCATTGCTGCCTCGATGCTTAAATAGTTGCTTCGGGATTGAATAGGTGCAAGTCCGTGAAAAATGATACCACGCGCCACTCTGGGACATTCGCTTTTGGTTCATCCGCATTTCTAAAGGAACTGCCGAAGGCAATGACTGAACTCCTCACTCCCTAATACAATCGTTTAGGTTGCCGATTTCGTACTTCGGCGCGTCCAGATCGCGAATAAAACCCCACCGTCCCGCCTTGTCAAACGTCCAAACTATCTCCGAAGCCACCATCGACAGCGATGTCGCGTGGCGGTCGATAAATGCCATCCGCTTCCTCTCTATCGATGCAGTCGAGAAGGCGAACAGCGGACATCCCGGCGCACCCATGGGACTCGCGCCAACCGCCTACGCCCTTTGGCAACATGCGCTAAAGCACGCACCGGGAACACCAGACTGGGCAGACCGCGACCGCGTCGTTCTCTCCGCGGGGCACGCGTCGATGCTGCTTTACTCGATGCTCCATCTCACCGGATACGACCTACCCCTTGACGAGATCCAGGACTTCCGACAGTGGGAGAGCAAAACTCCGGGACACCCTGAATACGGACTGACCGCCGGCGTCGAAGCCACGACCGGTCCCCTAGGGCAAGGTCTGGGCAACGCCGTCGGATTCGCCCTCACTGAGAAGATTTTGGCGAGCACCTTCAACCGGCCAGGTCACCAGATCGTCAACCACCGCACATACGCCATCTGCTCTGATGGCGACATGATGGAGGGCGTTGCCTCTGAAGCGGCATCGCTTGCCGGTACTCTCCAACTCGGAAAACTCATCGTCATCTATGACGACAACCAGATATCCATCGAAGGTGACACCGACAAAGCCTTCCGAGAAGACGTCTCGAAACGCTACGAAGCATACGGTTTCCACATCATCGATCCAGTAGACGGCAATGATTTGGCAGGCATTGTCAACGCGCTCAAAGCCGCTGAAGCCGAACCTGACAAGCCCAAACTCGTAACCGTCCGCTCCGTAATCGGTTACGGCAGCCCCAACCTTGCTGGCACTGGCGCGGTGCATGGCAAGGCTATGGGTGGCGACGAGGTAGCTCTGACTCGAACTCAACTCGGTTGGGATTACGAACCGTTCGAAATTCCAGACGACGTTTACGATCACATGCGGTCCGGAGTCGAAAGCGGTCAAGCGCTATCTGACGAATGGCACGCAAAGTTCGAGGACTATAAGTCCGAGTACCCTGATCTCGCCGAACGCTTCCTCGTAGACCTGCTGGGAATGCTCCCTGAGAATTGGGACGACGGGTTGAACCGACTAGTCGGCTCACATGATTCACCAATCGCGACTCGCGCCATATCCGGCGAAGCACTCCACTCCATCACACCTGCGTTGCCGCGCCTGATCGGCGGCTCCGCCGATCTAGCCGAATCGAACAACACCGAGGTTGATGGTCGCAGCTCCTTCTCGCCAGAAATGCTGGACGGACGAAACCTCCACTTCGGCGTCCGGGAGCACGGCATGGGCGCTATCTCCAACGGCATGGCGCTGCACGGAGGTGTCATCCCCTACGCCGCAACCTTCCTCATCTTCTCCGACTATCTGCGCCCTGCGATACGCGTCGGAGCGCTCTCACACGCGCCTTGCGTCTGGATATTCACCCACGACTCCATCGGTCTCGGCGAAGACGGACCCACGCACCAGCCAATATCACAGCTGATGGGGCTGCGGATGATACCGAACCTGACCGTCATCAGGCCAGCGGATGCTGACGAGACATTTGAGGCGTGGCGCATTGCCATCGAAAACCGACAAGGCCCTACCGCTCTGATCCTCACCCGTCAGAACCTGCCTCAACTCTCCGAAATAGGTGCCCAGAGCTTCGCTCGCGGCTACGTCCAGCGCGGAGCATATGTCATCTCCGACACCGATGCCGAACCCGAAGTGATCATCATCGGTACCGGCTCAGAGACCCAACTGGCACTCGGCGCCGCTTTGAAGTTGCAAGAAGAAGGCATTGCCGCCCGCGCGGTCTCCATGCCCTCCTGGGAACTCTTCCAATCACAGCCCGACGACTACAAGCAATCGGTTTTGCCGTGGTCGGTTCGAGCGCGCGTATCGGTGGAGGCAGGAACGACGATCGGTTGGGAACGTTACACCGGCTTCGACGGTGCAACCATCGGCATCGACCGCTATGGCGCCTCTGCCCCGGGCGACATCGTCATGGCCAACCTAGGGTTCACGGTCGAAAACGTAACCGACGCCGCGCGCGCCTTGCTGTAAACGTTTGCCTCGTCGGGCAAACATTACTTTTTACACGCAAGAGAAGAATCGGTTGAAGCGGATCGATTCGACCACATAGCGACCTTGCGCGATCAATTAAGATTTGTTTATTGAAATTTTAATTCGTATGCCTCCCGACCATTCCTGTACATCATGCAACGCGACAACACTGGTTTCTATGTTGAGACCATCGTAGATGGCGAACGCGCCGAAGCGTTCGTACCAAATTCCTTGCCTCCCGAACCTCCTGTGGAGTGGGATGGCAACTTGGCAATCTTGTTATCAGAAGCATCGACTACTCTCGGCCGACTTGACGGGAGCGCACGAATCCTGCCGAACAAAGAACTCTTCATCGATGCTTACATGAAGAAAGAGGCGGTCCTCTCATCCCAGATCGAAGGAACCAAGTCTTCTTTGTCGGATTTATACCGCTACGAACATGACGAGATGGTGGCGATGGGTTCTGACGTGATAGAGGTTTCGAACTACGTGAAAGCGATGGAGCATGGCATCGCTCGTTTAAGAGGAGATTTCCCTCTGAGTAATCGTCTGATCCGTGAAATCCATGAGATCCTTTTGTCGCAAGGCGTCGGCGAGAACAAGAAGCCCGGCGAGTTCCGGCGATCTCAGGTCTGGCTAGGCGGTACGCGCCCCGGCAACGCCGATTTCGTGCCTCCGCCCCATACTCACCTTGCGGATTGCATGGGTCGTCTTGAACTGTTCTTACATGCAACTGATGATGGTATCCCGCCGTTAGTACGCGCTGCCTTGGCACACGTGCAGTTCGAGACGATCCACCCATTCCTTGACGGCAACGGCCGCGTAGGACGTTTGTTGATCACTTTTCTTCTGATTAACGCCGGGGTGTTGACCGAACCGGTCCTCTACCTGAGCCTGTACCTAAAAACACATCGCCATCGTTACTACGAGTTGCTTGATGAGTCCGGTCGTCGAACCGGCGATTGGGAAGCTTGGCTGACGTTTTTCTTGGAAGGTGTGATTGAGACTGCTGATAATGCCTATCGCACAACCGATCGGTTGGGCCAGTTGCTGGACAAAGACCGGACCAAGATCGAGGGTGTAGGGCGTCGTTCCAGTTCGGGGTTGAGAGTTTTCAGCGAACTGACGAAACGTCCAGAGTTGTCGATATCGCAAGCCGCAACAGCGACCGAACTTTCATTTCCTGCCGCTTCTTCAGCACTTGAGTTGCTCGGCGAACTCGGTATCGTCCGCGAAATCACTGGAAGATCCGCGGGGCGCGTGTTCCGCTACGCACAGTACTTGGACATACTGGAAGAAGGCGCGGAAGCCATCACCTAGCCGCACTTGCCGAGATTCAAGAAAGTTGAAACTTATCCTTCGCCATTAAAAGTTACAACACTATTCTTTAATTTCAAGCGTCGGCATCAAACGTTCGTTGAATCTTTTCCTCCACGATTAAAAGTTACAGCATTTTCTTTTAATCTTCGGCATCGGCACTAAACGTTCGTTGAATCAAGATCCGGAATATCAAGTTTTCGCACTTCGAAACTCAACCAAACCGAAAAATGCCATTAAAACCCCCAGTAGTATCATTACCGCGTAACAGGCACGCCCTAATCTCGTGCCCAAACGCAACCCGGGGAATCATCCACCCATGCGAGTAGCAGTTGGCGCTGATCACGCTGGATTCAACCTGCGCGAAACCGTAATTTCCACCATCGAGGCTGCTGGACATCAGGTCATCGATCTCGGTGCTCATTCTTACGACGCGGAAGACGACTACCCCGATCGCGCCGCGCCAGTAGCCCAAGCGGTGATGTCTGGCGACGCCGATCGCGGCATCATCGTGTGTGGAAGCGGCATTGGTGCCGCGGTTACAGCTAACAAATTCCGAGGCATCCGGGCTTCGATCTGTCACGACACCTATTCAGCCGCACAGGGCGTAGAACATGATGACATGAACGTGTTGTGCATCGGTGGACGAGTGGTCGGCGAGGCAATCGCCACCGAGTTGGTCAAGGCATTCCTGTCTGCAAAGATGGGCGATGAGATCCGCTTTCAGCGTCGCCTTGACAAGCTCATCGCCATCGAAGCGGCAAACTTCAACTCCAAATAACAGATTCGCAGCGAGGCAAACCATGTGTCATCACGAACATAACAACATCACGAAAGCCGTTGAACTTGGACAGGCTATCTGGCTAGACCAGATCAGCCGCGACATGATCGATGGTGGCGAGATCCAAGATCTCGTCGATCATGGACTGCGAGGCATCACGACCAACCCGACAATCTTCGACGGCGCAATCGCCGGCAGCGATGTCTACGACGACCGACTCGCCGAATACGCAAAAGACGGGAGTTCTGCGGAAGTTGTGTTCGAACGCATCGCAGTCGAAGACGTCCGCGACGCCGCCGATATCCTCCTGCCGACCTACGAAGCACTGAACTACCGCGACGGCTTTGTATCTATCGAGGTCAACCCGCACTTGGCTCACGACACTGACCGCACCATCGCCGAGGCGCGAAGACTATGGTCCGCGGTCGATCGTCCCAACGTGATGATTAAAGTACCGGGAACACCTGAGGGCGCACCCGCAATCACGACCCTGATCTCCGAGGGCATCAACGTCAATGTGACGCTGCTCTTCTCACTCGACGCCTACATCACCGCTGCAAACGCCTATCTCGACGGCGTGACCAAGTTCGCAGGTTCCGGCAACGGCTCACCTGCGCGCATCGCCTCGGTCGCGTCGTTCTTCGTGAGCCGGGTCGACACTTTGGCCGATGAGTTGTTGCCAAACGACAGCGATTTGGTGGGCAAGATAGGTATCGCCAACGCCAAACTGGCATACCGCGAATACCAGAAGATCTTCGCCAGCGACCTGAACGACAACACCCGCTTCTTCTCGCTGAACACCATTGGTGCACAACCCCAGCGTCCGCTCTGGGCATCCACCAGTGTCAAGAATCCCGAATACCCGCCGACCCTCTACTTCGACAGCTTGCTTGGCGCGGACACCGTAAACACTCTCCCTCTGCCAACCGTCGACGATGTTCTCGCCACCGGCACCATCGCAGAGACTCTCACCGCAGACGTAGATGAAGCAGAAGCGCAACTCGCTCAACTTGCCGACGAAGGCGTCTCTTACGACGAAGTCACAGCCCAACTCCTAGTCGAAGGCGTGGAGAAATTCGCCGATTCATGGGACAGCCTCATGGCCCGCATCGACGCGAAGATATCGGCGCTGGCGAGCGTCTGATAGACACCCAGCACGGAGCGTTGTTTGGGCACCGCGAGCAGCATACGGAGCAAATCCCGATCCGGCATCGCGGACATCGTGCGCCGAATATGGGCACGCGACTATTCGCTATGGACTGACCCATCCCCCGGCGGCGGTGGCGACTGGATGGGCTGGCTCGATCTACCCGGCTCCAACTTCCGGTTTCCCCCGCTCGCGGGGGAAATGTCCGAAGGACAAAGGGGGCCCGAACAACTTGATCAAGCCCACCCCAACACCCTCTCCAACATCACGTCCCTCAACATCCTCGGCATGGGCGGAAGCAGCCTCACGCCGGAAGTCCTCAGCACTTTGTTCCCGGACACCACACCCGCCCTCAACGTATTCGACACCGTAAATCCCGCAACCATCGTCGAAACCTTGGATTCGATGGAACTATCCACCGCCGCTTTCGCGGTAGCAAGCAAATCAGGAACAACCCTCGAACCACTATCCCTCGAAAGCGTTTTCCGACAAGCCTTGAGCAGTGCGGGTGTCAAAGACACCTCCAACCACTTCATCGCAATCTCCGATCCGGGCACCCCACTCGCTGACCGCGCCAAAAACCGCGAATTCGGGACCCATGTCGAAACTCCCGCGAACGTAGGCGGCAGATTCTCGGCGCTCTCAGCGTTCGGCATGTTCCCAGCATCGATTTGCAACATGCCAACGGACGAAATGACAGCTAGCGCGATGACGATGGCGGACCAGTGCCGCGCAGAGGACGAAACCAATCCCGGCGTCGAACTCGGACTCTTCATGGCTCGTAACGCGCTGAGAAGACGCGACAAGGTCACATTCGTGATGTCGCCGAGCCTCGAGCGATTCGGACTCTGGCTTGAGCAACTATTAGCGGAATCGACAGGCAAGAACGGGCGCGGCTTGATACCCATAGCCGGAGAACCGTTACTGCCTGCGGAATCGTACGGTGATGACCGTCAGTTCATCCGCATCGGACTCGCCGGCGAAGAGATCGCTCATTCAGACGCATTCGACAGCCATCCTACCTACACCATCGAACTCCCCGACCGCGCGGCTATCGCTGGCGAGTTCTTCCGTTGGGAGTTCGCAACGTCGGTCGCCGCCAGCGGCATCGGCGTCTACCCCTTCGACCAACCAGACGTGGAGTCAGCAAAGCAGTTCGCCCGCGCCGCACTTGAATCCGGCGCTGGTCAAGCCGACCACGCGCAAACTCTGAACGATGCCATGCAATCCACGATCGCCAATGGCAATGCCGGGGACTATGTCGCCATCGCCGCGTTCCTGCCAGAATCAGACGCCTTGACCAACGCCGCATCAGGCCTGCGTTCCGCCATCAGCGAAACCACGGGAATGGCCACCACCTTCGGCTACGGTCCACGCTACCTCCACTCCACCGGACAGCTGCACAAAGGCGGCCCAAACTCCGTGATCTTGCTCGCCTTGACCCAAGACCCGAGCATCGACATCGATGTCCCGGGTCAGAGCTACTCCCTAGGAGACCTCCTAGCCGCCCAAGCCGCAGGTGACGTTCAGGCCTGCCGCGACAAAGCCCGGCGCGCCGAGTTGATCAAGATCGAGAGCGACGCCATTGAAGAGATCGAAGCCGTAACTGCGATCATCCGACATAAAGCCCCACATGAAGCATGAAAGCGTTGAAGGTGCAATCTTAATCTTGAACCCCAAATTCATACTCAACGCAACCGAGGCAGAGCGCGGACTGCGCCTTGATCGCTCCGATCCCGAAGACCGCGCCCGTATCGTCGGCGCTATCGACATCTTGATCGGCGCACTCGATATCGCCTTCGAAAACGGCATTGAGCGTAACGATTTGCTCCTGTGGCTCGATTCCGACATCGGCGAAGGCTCTCTCTTCCGCGCCCTCTCGTCGAAAATCCCCACAATGCTGACCTACGACTTCGACGTTCGCGACTATCTCGAAGAAGCCTTCGACGAGATGAACGAGGTCACCACCAAGTTCAAACCCGACGTTCTGGTATTGCCGGTCAGGAACGCGGCCGCAGATATGGGGCAGATCAGCGCACCGTCAAACGCTTTGCAGCTACCAAATTCGATGTCGCCGATCGACAAGCACATCTCCATCTTCGACTTCGCCTCAACATTCGGCGTGAATATAGCGTGGGACATACGCAAACCTCGCGGTGAATGGCCCGACCCCATGCTGCAGTCGGAAAACGCCCTTCGCACGATCTCAAAATTCCAAGACGCCGGACTCGATCCCGCAATGTGGATCATGAATCTGCCTGCCGTCAGAATCGTCGCCGAGACCTTGAGTGCGCGAACGCACATCGACGACCGCAACGATGTCGTGGCATGTTTCGCCCTAGACACCATCTTTTGGACCGCGTATCGGACCCAAAACGACGATCTGGATACACTCCCAAGTGCGGTGTCAGCCGCGATCGATGCGATCGACAAAATGCCCGGCAACGCACGTGTAATCGTCGGCGCCGAAACGTATGCGGCATGTCTTAACGAGTTTGCCCAAACCACTAGGACCGCCCACGAAGTGGCGGAGTATTTGGCGGCTCGTCTCATCGCTATTTCCGAAGCTCTAAATGTAGAAAAAGTCTCGGTTTAAGGAGTAACAAAATGCAAATCGGCATAGTCGGGCTAGGCCGCATGGGCGGCAACATGGCGACTCGACTCCTGCGCGACGGCCACGAAGTCTTCGGCTTCGATCCAAGCGCAGACGCGCTCGCCGAGTTGGAAACCCACGGCGGAACGGGCAAAACCTCACTCGCCGATCTCGTCAGTGCCCTTGACGCACCGCGCACCGTCTGGGTCATGGTTCCAGCTGGCGACATCACGCAATCCACCGTCGACGAACTGTCCAATCACATGTCCTCTGGCGACACGCTTATCGACGGCGGCAACTCCAACTACAAAGAGTCGATCCGTCGCGCTAATGAGTTAGCCGAAAAGGGCATCGACATGCTCGACTCCGGCACCAGCGGCGGAATCTGGGGACTCGAAAACGGATACTGCCTCACCATCGGCGGCAACCGAGATGCCTACGATCGCAACCTGCCCATCTTCAAAACCCTCGCGCCGCCAGAATCCGACGGCAATCTCTACGTCGGACCCAGCGGCTCTGGCCACTACGTCAAGATGATCCACAACGGCATCGAGTACGGCATGATGCAGGCATTCGCCGAAGGCCTCGAACTCCTCGAAGCAAAATCCGACTTCAACCTAGACCTCGCCGCGATCTGCGAAAACTGGCGCTACGGCAGCGTCATCCGATCTTGGCTCCTAGACCTCACCGCCGACGAACTAAAAGAAGATCCGGGATTGGACCGACTGTCCTCCTACGTAGAAGACTCCGGCGAAGGACGCTGGACCGTCGACGCCTCCGTCGAGCTAGCAGTTCCCGCCCCCGTAATCACCGCCGCCCTCCAGATGCGCTTCCGCTCCCGACAACAAAACCCAATCGGAGGACGCGCCCTAGCCGCCATGCGCAACGCCTTCGGCGGCCACAGTGTCAGACGCACCTAGCCCCTTTCGCTCCGCGAAAGGGGCGGGAGCAAGCGACGCGACGCGAGCGGGGTATGCCCGGGGCCGGGCGGGAAGTGGTAGGGGCGTTTCGCGAAACGCCCCTACCAACAACAACCAAACACCCAAATGTCACCTAACCAAACCCCACACTTCACCATCGTCATCTTCGGCGCATCCGGAGACCTGACGCAACGCAAACTCGCGCCCGCGCTCTTCCACCTCCACGCCATGGGAGCACTACCCGAACGCTGCCGTTTCGTCGCCTTTGCCCGCTCCGAACTCAACGACGAATCCTATCGCCGACTCCTCTTCGAAGTCTCAACCGACGACTTCGCATCAGACATGCAAAGCTGGTTGGACTTCGCCAACCAAGTCAGATACTTCCAAGGCTCCTCCAACGATGTCGCCTCCCTGAAACGCCTCGATGATTTCATCCGCGCCGACACTCACGGCGACGCCAAGGAGGACCGTCTCTACTACTTGGCGCTCTCCCCCACTCTCTACGAAGGCACAGTCAACGCCTTGGGCGATGCCGGCATGTTGGACGAGACCAACGGCGTCCGACGATTAGTGGTTGAAAAACCATTCGGCACCGACCTCGAGTCCGCGCGCCTTCTCAACGAGGCGATACACACCCGTGCAAACGAGCACCAGCTCTTCCGCATCGACCACTACCTCGGCAAAGACACAGTCCAGAATCTCATCGTCTTCCGCTTCGGCAACACTATCTTCGAGCCGCTGTGGAATCGCAACTACATCGACCACGTCCAGATATCCGTTCTCGAAGACCTCGACGTCGGCGACCGCGCGGCCTACTACGAACACTCCGGCGTCCTTCGCGATATGTTCCAAAGCCACCTGCTCCAGCTGCTCGCACTCGCGGCGATGGAACCACCAGCCACCAACCACGCCGACTCTCTACGCGACGAAAAAGCCAAAGTCCTCAGCGCCATCCGCAGACCTACACCCCAACAAGCCGCCGAAAACTCCGTCCGAGGACAGTACCGCGGCTACCGACAGCTAGACGGCGTCTCCCAAGCATCATCCACCGCCACCTACGCCGCGCTCCGACTCTTCATCGACAACTGGCGCTGGCAAGGCGTACCCTTCTACCTCCGCTCCGGCAAAGCACTCCGACAGAAATACACCGAAGTCGCCATCCAGTTCCGCGAACCACCGCACCGCATCTTCGGCGACGAAGACACCTCCGGCCTAGTCCCCAACATGCTCCGCATCGTCATCCAACCCAATGAAGCCATCCGACTCACCATCGACAACAAAAAGCCCGGCCCCCGACTCCAAGCCGAGGCCCAAGAACTCGAATACAAATTCCCCATGGGCATGAGAGACGCCTACGAACGCCTACTCCTAGACGCCGTCGCCGGCGACGCATCCCTATTCACCCGCTCCGACGAAATCGAACTCTCATGGGCCGTCGTAGACCCTTACATCCAAGCCTGGGAAACCGAACTAGCCGCCCAGCTCTACCCCTACCAACCCGGCACCTGGGGCCCAAACGCCGCCGACCAATTCATAGCACCAGACCGCTACTGGTCAAACCCCGTGTGATCAACCCCACGCCCCTTTCGTGACACGAAAGGGCACGAGCGAGCGCAGCCCGTCATTCCCGTGCAGGCGGGAATCCACAGCCCGGAATCCCCTCTCCCTCAATGGGAGAGGGCTAGGGTGAGGGTGATCGGACCGCGGCAACCGCAGGCTTTCCCTCGCTGCGCGGGGAATATCCGGAGGACAAATGGGGGCCCATACTCTTTGAACTTGTTCAAAAACTAATCATGCCGGAGTTTTGCCGCTGACAGCGGCATGATTCCCCTTCAACATGCCGCTGAACACCGAAATATGCCGCCACAGCGGCAAAACTCCGGCATGAGCGGCATGACCGCGGCAATTCAACACACCCAAAAATCCACTATTAAAATTCACCCCATGCCCCCCACTTACACCCTCCTAACCGCCGACCGCGTAATCGACGCCAAAGGTGGCCCGCCAATCCAAAACGGCGCCGTCCTAACCCGCTATTCCGAGATTTTAGCCATCGGATCCGCCTACGAAATCCGCGCACCAGAAGGCGCACCAGTTACGAATCACCACTACTTAAACGCCACGATCCTGCCTGGAATGGTCGATTGCCACACCCACAACAACGGCTTCGGCGACGGCCGTAACGGCCAAGACCTAGCCGCCCTCCCCGACGAAATCCTCACTCTCCAGTCCGCTTCAAACGCCCGTCGCTCCCTCTTCTCCGGCGTAACCACAATCCGCGAAAACGGTCCCAAGAACATGACCATGTTCCGCCTCCGCGACGCCATAAATGAAGGTCTCACAATCGGTCCACGCATGATCCTCTGCGGACGACCTGTGTCAATAATCGGCGGACACATGGGCTATTTCGGCGGAGAAGTCACCGGAATAGACGAATGTCGTGCATTTACCCGTCAGTTGATAAAAGAAGGCGCAGACTACATAAAAATCACCGCAACCGGCGGAAGCACCCCATCATCCTTTCCCCTCCGCCCCGCCTTCAACCTCGACGAGCTGAAATCCGTCACCGACGAAGCCCACAAATTCGGAAAGTTGACAGCCACCCACAGCACATCGACGAAAGGCGTCATAAACTCCCTCGACGCCAACGTCGACATGATCATCCACTGCGTCTACAAAGAGCCCGATGACACCGACAACTTCCGTGTAGACGTCGCCGAACGCATCGGCGAACAAGGCGCATACGTCAACCCAACTCTCCACGTCGGCCGCTCCAAGATCTGGTCATTAACGCAAAAAGAACGAGCATTTGGCATAACCGAACACGAATCCATCGAACTCGACACCGCAAAACGAGAACTCGAAACTCGGCTCGACCAGAACCGCCGCATGATCGAAATGGGCGTAAAAGTCATCACCGGCTCCGACTCATCCTGGGGCGACTACCAACTCGGCAACACCGTCTACGAAACCGAACTCCTAGTCCACGCCGGCTACTCACACATGCAAGGCGTCCTCTCCGTCACCAAATGGGCATCCGAAGCCCTAGGAGTCGATGACATCGTCGGCACCCTCGAACCCGGCAAGCAAGCCGACATCTTAGTCGTAGATGGCGACCCATCGAAAAACGTCAACGATCTCTGGAACGTCGTTGACGTCTTCTTCAAAGGGGGAAAGCTCGACCGCGGTTCCGAAGAAGCGCTAGCTGCCGTGCGTCAAACACCCGAAGAAATTAATCTGGGTAGTCATCATTCGCACGGAGGTCACAAATGAGCGATGGCAACCCGCAGTTCACTCTTCTCAAAGCAGCCAGACTACTAGACGGCAACGGTGGTCCGGTCGCTGAGCAAGCCGCGATCCTGCTCGAAGGCGACACAATCAGGCAGATCGGCACCAAAGAAACCGTGCAAGCACCAGAAGGCGCCTCAGCAACCGAAATCGACTACGGCGATGCGACCATCCTCCCCGGTTTGGTCGATTGTCACGTCCACCTCATCGGCATCGGTGACGGCCGAGCCGGCGATGATCTCGTTACTCTGCCAGACGAAGTCCTCACAGTTCAAGCCGCTCAGAATGTCCGAAAGCATCTCTACTCCGGCGTAACAACCGTCAGAGATTGCGGCGCCAAGAACCGCACGACTTTCCTGCTCCGCGAAGCCGTCGAGATGGACATCGTCCCGTCCCCGCGCCTGATCCTAGCGGGTAGACCCATTGCGATCATCGGCGGACATCTCTCCTACTTCGGAACTACTGCCACCGGGCCAACCGAATGTCGAGCCGCCGTCCGACAACTAATCAAAGAAGGCGCTGACTTCATCAAGGTAACCGCCACTGGCGGCAGCACACGCACCAGTCACCCATCCAGACCGTCATTCAACATCGACGAGTTCTCGGCGATCACTGACGAAGCCCATAAATTCGGTAAACACGTCTGCGCCCACTGCACATCCTCCGGGGGCATGGAGAACGCACTCGAAGCTGGCATCGACACCATGATCCACGGTGTACACCGTGGCTCCAGCGGCAACGACGACTATCGTCCCGACATATCGGATCGGATCGCTGAGCAAGGCGTATTCGTAAACCCGACGCTCGGACAGGGTTTGGCTCGGATTCGCCAACTCGAAGACAACCCAGACATGGCTCTGGAAACCGAAGACATCGACGTAATGCGTCGGGGTTCAGAAGTTCGGATGGATCACGTCGTACGTATGCGAGATGCCGGTGTTGTAATGGTCGCAGGCTCGGACTCCGCTTGGGCGAACTATCCAATGGGAGATTTCCAGACCGAGATCGAAGCGCACGTCATGGCCGGTATGTCCAACATGGAAGCCATCGTCTCAGCCACCCGCGACTCCGCAATGTCATGTCGTGTCGACGACATCGTAGGCACTCTCGAAGTTGGAAAACAAGCCGATGTTTTGGTTGTCGATGGTGATCCTACCCACGATATAGCCGATCTCCGCAAAGTGCGCGACGTATTCCTGGATGGCTCCAAGATCGATCGCCATAACCTCGTCTGAGTAATGCCCCACCTGCGCTTATCATCAATCTAGGAGCATGTTATGGATAAGTCGCAACGAGATCGACGGGCATGACACAATCAGGAGATCATCAGACGCGCACGCGAACGAGTAAAGCGTACCAAAACGCGAATCGGTTCGTATGACATCGTACGAGGAATAAGAGAAGCCCGCGAAGAACGCACATCAAGGATTCTTAGCCTTGTGCTTGGGCGTTCGTTACCGACTAAAAATCCGGACGCAGAGGCCCCAATGCAGCTATCATCACCACCCGCTTCAATCCATGCCGACTTCTCCGCGATGAACGCCAAGCAGCTTCGTTTGGCGCAAGAAGAGATCTGGGAGTGGATCTCAGCGGCAGAGTCGGCTTCATACGACGACGCACCTGATGATGACGTATTGGACGTGGCGAGGGAAGCGCTTAATGAAGTAATCGCGGAGCGCCGGGCTCTACACGGCGACGAGACTGCGCCCAGAGGTGGATGAACCACGTTTGATAAACTGACCACAAGAGATCCTATTCCGTCCAGCCCGCTCATCAACGCGGAGGTTCGCACCATGGCACAAACAGCCAACGTAGTAACCAAAGATCAGGTATACGAAGCCCTGAAAGATGTCTACGACCCTGAAATCCCGGTCAACGTGGTTGACCTCGGGCTCATCTACGATGTCGATGTCGAAGATAACGAAGTGTTTGTGGAGATGACCCTCACAGCACAAGGCTGCGGCATGGGACCATACATCGCGCAACAGGCCGAATGGCGCATCGCCGAGATCGAGTACGTCGAGGATGTCGAAGTCGATCTTGTGTTCGACCCGCCTTGGAACCCCGACATGATCACCGAAGATGGCAAACGCCTCCTCGGTATCGACTAACCGAAATCCGCGATGGCGCGGACCATCCGTTGACCTCTCCTCGTAAAACTACTCCTGCCGAAGAAGCGCGCTTAGCGCAAGCCCGGCGGCAGTTCCAAGAACGTAAGCGCATTGCCGATTCGCTCAAATCTATCGGAAAACGCATCGGCGTCTATAGCGGAAAAGGCGGCGTCGGCAAGACGACCGTAGCGGTCAATCTCGCCGCAACTCTAGCCAAACAAGACCGCGACGTTGCACTATTCGACTGCGACATCGACTGTCCCAACGTCACCCGTGTCCTCCGCATCTCCGAAGGCCCAGTCGAACGAGACGGGCGAATGGTTCCGTCCCAGCGCTTCGGCGTCAAGGTGATGTCGATGGCATTCTTCCAACAGAACGAAGAAGAGGCGATCATCTGGCGCGGACCGATGATCCACAACGCCATCAACCAGTTCCTGCAGATGACGGATTGGGGTGAGCCTGACTACATGGTTGTAGACCTGCCGCCCGGCACATCCGACGCGCCATTGACGGTGATGCAGACGCTGAACCTCGACGGTTTCGTGATCGTGAGCACTCCGCAAGAGTTGGCAGCACTAGATGCCAAGCGGTCAATCAACATGATCCGGAAGATGAACCTCGACGTCCTCGGCGTCGTAGAGAACATGACCGGTGGCTTGTTCGGGCAAGGTGCCGCGGAAGAGCTCGCCTACGAAATGGGAATACCCTTCCTTGGTGCCGTGAACCTGCGACCCGACTATCTGGACGCCCTCGAGCCTCCAGTGTTGACCAATGAAGATGTCGCGGCGGAGTTCGACTACATCGCCCTCGGTGTTACTCGGCAGTTAGTCGGTAACCGCGTCTAATCACTCTTCTCCACCAACAACTCCACAGTCTCTCGCAACGTCCTTGACGTGTCCACCGTCTCTGGTCTCTCGTGGCCAATTGGCGATGCGGTCACATGCCTGAACACGTCAGCCGCGCCCTTGTGCAAGTACGGCGTCGCGCCTGCTGAACCAAAAGTCGCCGATATTTGCTCCATCTCGTCGATCCAGCGAAACGCCTTCGCGCCCAGACTATTGACACCCTGCATATTCCTGAGCACGCCCTGCTGGCTCGACTCCATCTCGGCGATGAATTCGTCATAGATACCGAGGTTCATGGCGGAGATGAGGGCCGAAGCATTCAAAGCTGCCGCTCCCTTGCTCAGAGAGGCATAGCACATCTTGATCGCGGACGCGCGTCCGACTTCACCGCCCATCAATGGCACCGATATGCCTCGACCGTCAAGTTGTCCCATGATCGCTTCATGTGGCCCGGAGGCGTAGAAGCGTGGAGGTTCGCCCCTGCCCGGCGGACTCCCGATGATCCCACCGTCGATATACCTACCGCCAGCATTCTGGATGATTGCTGCCATCTGTAAGGCAACGGCCGGTGCGACGGGGTTGCAGTCGGCAAACGGCAACGATTTGCCAGTCTCAGAAATGACCGCCGCAACTTGCCGGGCGACATCGACCGCGCGCTCCGGTACGAGAACCGACAATACGATGTCGGCGCGGTCGATCATCTCTGCAAAGTCGGGAACGTCTACAATACCAGCGATATCGGATAGTTCGCGGGTTCGGGCGCTACGCTCTGTCAGACAGGTGATGACATCTAGGCCGTTTTCTCGGAGAGCGCGTCCGACGTTGGAACCCATATCGCCCGGGCTCAGTATCGCAACAGTTTTCACGGTTTCCATGGGTGGTTCGCTCCTTGGGTGTTAAGTTCGTGGGCGCGTTTGGTTGAATTTGCTAATAAGCGCGTTCCCCCTCGTTGCCTTAGGGGAACGCGCTTTTCCTTTTGGATTCCGACCAAGGTCGGAATGACGAGGCGGTGAGTTAACTCCGGACGGCGGCGGCGATCGATTCTCCGACGACACTCGCCTCACCCGGGTTCAGACCGAAGACGTGAATCATCAACGGCGCGTTATCAGTGGTGCGAGTCCATACCGGCGGATCCATATCCTTCAACTTGACCACCAAGTCGTCGTTGTTAAAACCGACGACATCTTCATCTACGCTGATGGTCACTCCAAAAGGCTGGTGGGCGATGATGTTGTCGATCAACTCAGCAGTTACGCCAGGGATTCCGCGTAGCGGCTTGATGATCTCCAAGCTCTCCTGCTCCGCAGCGGCTAGCCGACTCTCGTGGTCCAACTTGAACCAGCGCTGAACCGCAGCTACGCAACCCATGATCTCTTGACGATCGACTTTGTGTGGGCGACCAACGCCTCGGATGCGTCGGGACTCGTAGCCAACAAACGAGTGGCGGCTGATGGCATCGATTATCTCTTCGGTGCCCATCGCGAGGCCGGTAGAGTGCGGCGCGCCCATGTACTTGGCCGCGATGCACTGGAAGTCGGCTCCCATGCGCACATACTTGCCGAAGTTCTCGAGCGGGAAGATCTGTCCCGCTGCATCGACGGATGCGTAAACACCGGCATCTTTGGCGATCTCGATGACTTTGTCGAGAGTAACGACATTCGGGTCTTTCGGCGCCTGCTCCACAACTGGGACGTGAATTGCGCAGGTCTTGTCAGTGATCGCCGCGCGAATGTCGTCCTCGTTGGTGCCGTTCTCGTCGCCAGCGAAAACCAGCTTCGCCCCAGCGAGTTGCAAGCACCGGTCGTACCAGTATTGCTCGCGATACTGAAGCACGATCTCGTCTTTCAAACCCGATGTATCTGGCAACTGTTGGATCAGACCATCGTCACCACCAGCCATGAATGCTGCGGTAGCAAGGGTCAGTGCCGATCCGGCACCCGACGTGATGTATGCTGCCGGAACTCCAGCCAATCTCGCAATTTCGTCGCCCGCGGCCTTTTCCAGCTCGATGAGCGGTATGAATGCGCTATCAGCGCGATCCATCGCCTCTTTCACCTCCGGTACTGGCGTTGATCCTCCCAGCAAAGTCACGCTGCCAGTCGCGTTGATCACGGGCTGAGCTCCTAGCTCCTTGTAGATCGCTCCCCACTCCGATGTAACCATTTTCAACCTCCAGGTCGGGTCATAATCGCAAACCACGAAGTGCGTCATTCTCAAGTGGCTTGTCGGTTTTGTATTCTAACGTTGATTCATCGATTGCACGCCGCAAATGCGCGATCGAACCCGAAGCAGTGAAGATTCGAGACAAACGAGGCACGCAAACAAATGCTGACCGACACATCTGAGATCACTCTAGTAACCGAGGCGAAGGTCGCTGCCAAACACTGGGCTCCCGGATCTGAAAACGGATCTCCGCGCAACGCCCCCCTCCTCTTGGTTTCCGACGAATCTGATAACTCTCAGTGGTCACAGTTTGCCGAATCCTCATCTAGCTCCGGTGACGTCTACGCCATCTGGGACGTGTCGCCATACACCCTGGTGCAGACGATTTGGGCAATCGGAGAACCATCCTCGGTAATCGCACATGGGAAAAACGCCGGAGATATCGCACTACACGCGGCGAAGATGGGCAAAGGCGCTGTCCGAGCCCTCGCCCTCGTTGATTACGGACTAGAGGACGGCGATACTCCGCCGTTCGACAATACCACTTGCCCTTTGGTGTTGATCCGCGGTCGCCAAAGCGAAATCGCCGACCATCAGCAGGTCGTATCAGCTAGATCTGCCCTAGGGTCCAAATGCAAACTGGTCGAACTCGAGAACTGCGGCAGCCGCGCCGCGGAGTCTTGCCCACAAGATTTCGGCGCAACTGTTGAATGGTTCTTGCGCGCCGAGTCAGATTAGAGTAGCTCAATCGCGCCCGGATTTACTCCGGACGTATCGTCTTCGACGGTTCGCGCTCCGCGCGATCCAACTACCTGCAACCACCATCACTACTCCACCGAACATCGCCGCGTAAACCCAGTTCGACGCGAATGCGAACCCTCCAGTGTCAGGCTCTTCTATCGGCGTTTCCGTTGGGTCAGGTTCTGGAGTCTCGATCGGTTCCGGTTCGGGAGTTTCGACAGGTTCAGGCCTTGGTGTCTCCGCCACCGCGCCATGCAGCGTCAAAACCGCCGTCGTGTCAGCCGTCCAACCATGCAAATCGATGGTCAAATCCCCTACACCGGCGATGCCCGGATGCTCTTGTCGACCATTTTCGCCCGTCCCCTCCGAGAGGCCGGCTGACTCCCCGCCCAGACAAGGTACCGTAGCCGAAGTTTCCAAGTTGTCTTCAGACCCTGAGTCGAAAACTTTGGCAGTTGCTGATGTGCTCTGGACGCTTAGCGACGATCCTTTGACCTCCGCTGAAGCCACGATGTAGCCATCGTTTGTGCACGCAAACATGCCCAACACCGTCACACTGTTTCCAACAAAAGCGCGTGCGTTACCACTGAATGAGCTATCTGGCACGATCGGCCCATCAGTCCACCACTGCCGGACAGACACGACTCCGGGTCTCTCAGCGAGTGTTGCAATGAGAACTGAACCATCGCCGCTTTCCGACAGCGCGTCGATACCTGGCAACTCCCTGGGTCGCGTGTACTCGATCACGTCAACGTTTTTGTCGTGAACAACCACCACGGGCGGCGTGATCGGTTGACCGGTTGTTCGATTTTCCAAAGTTGCGCCGACTTCAAACGCACGCGCAGGGCGGGCACCGCGCTCATCCAGAGCGATCTCGATGACAGTGTGGTCCCAACCGAATACTGCGCCGAGGTCAACACTGCCGGATATACCCGGATGACGACTGATGCTTCCTTCGCCATCCGCTGTATCAAGATTGGAAACTCCTTCTCCCTCCAAACACGGCACCGTGGCGCGCGACTCATCATTATTCTCGGTACCCGCGTCCCACACCGTTCCCGATCCGAAGCTCGGCGAACCATCATCCGACACCATGATGGTGCCCAAGGTTATTCCATCATTCGTACATTGAAGCGAACCTAAGACACTGATGCGGTCCCCTGGATCAGCAGGGACGCGAAGCAGCGTTTGCTGACTGTTGGGATTGAGCACACCGCCAAACCTCAACACATCCTTCACTCCAGACCGTCCCCTTAGCGATTCCATCAATTCGGGTTGGGCCCCGGATTCCGCGAACGCCTCTAATCCTTCCAACCGTCCAGCAGATGACGGCAGCAAAACCGCGCTGCTATCGTGAACTACCACGATGGGCGGAGAAATCGGCTGCCGCGCAGTGATATTCCGAACCGTCAGTTGGAAGTCTTTGGTCTGTTGAGCTTCAGTTGACTGCGACTGCGAGGAAAAGACCGCTAAAGTCAAAAACGCAACAAGCGTAGCGCTCAATATGACGCGTTTCAAGCATGCACCTCTTTTTGGCGACCCGGCAAAATCCCGGAGTGGTCCCTTTACCTTTCAAATACGAAGTGATCGCAAACTAAGGTTTGCGATCAGACAACAAACTAGGGTACATCAACGCCGATTCAAATCATTGATTGACCGCGTTGCAAAGCCGACTCCGATCGAGGGACTTCTTGAAGACCCAATCCGCAGGCTCGTGCGAGCTATATCGTCTTCAATCTCGACATCGGGCGCAAACCCTAGAACATGATCACCGAGCGGGCGACTTCACCTGCCTTCATCGCGCGAAACGCTTCGTTGATGTCTGAAAGTTTAAGGCGGCGTGTCACCATCTCGTCCAATAGCAACCTGCCCTGCCGATAGAACTCGACGTATCTGGGCATGTCAACTTTGAACCGGTTGGAGCCCATGCTGCAACCCTGGATCTTGCGCTCACGCATCCCGGTCGTCGGGATCTCGATCTTGGTGCCTTCAGGAATCATCCCGATCAACGTAGCCGTTCCTCCCGTACCCAAAGCGTCCCAACAAGCCTCCGCGGCATCTTTTAACCCGATCGCCTCGAAAGTGTAGTCAGCACCATCGTCGGTGAGGTTGATGATCGCTTCGACAGGATCTCTGTCTGAGGCATCGACGATGTCCGTCGCGCCTAGATCCATGGCGGTCTTTAGCTTATTCTCCGAAATGTCGACCGCGATGATTCGCAACGCTCCGGCTATACGCGCTCCTTGAATCACTCCAAGACCGACACCGCCCGCTCCGAATACCGCAACCGTCGAACCCGGCTCCACCTGCGCAGTGTTCAGAGCCGCACCGACCCCCGTCGTCACCCCACATCCGATCAACGCGGCTCCCTCGAACGGCATGTCCTCGCGAATCTTGACCACGCTGTTCTCATGCACCAGCATCTTCTCGGCGTAAGTCGCAAGATTCGCCATTTGCACCAGTGGTTGACCATCCCACGATATCCGCGGCGCTTCGTTTTCACCGCGCATCGGCTTCGTCTGGCAGCGCGCCGGGTGACCAGTGATGCAGTGCCGACATCTTCCGCAGTAGACCGAAAGGCAGAGGATCACATGGTCACCTGCAGCGACATCTTGGACAAGCTCGCCGACTTTCTCGACGATCCCCGCTCCCTCATGTCCCATCACTGCCGGCGTCTCCATCGAGTAGAGACCTTCGACGAAATGGAGATCGGAGTGGCAGACTCCCGTCGCCATGGTTTTGACTAGAACCTCGTACGGACCGGGATCGTCTACGTAGATGTCCTCGATCGTCAACGGTTCATTAACTGTGCTGAATACTGCTGCATCAGGCATTTTCGCTGGCCTTTCGTGAGACTTTTTCGTTTTCCCGCGACTTTTCGTCATTCCCGCGCAGGCGGGGATCCAGATAGTCCCTAGTCGTCTTCCAGTGTCGAAGTGTCACCTTCCGGCAACCCTAGCTCACGTGCCTTGAGCAATCGGCGCATGATCTTGCCGGAACGTGTCTTCGGCATGATGTCGATGAAGTCGATCTCGCGCGGAGCTACTCCGGCAGAAAGCCGATCGCGCGCGAACCGCATCAACTCGCGGCGGAGCTGAGTTCCAGCTTCGTAACCCGGATTCAACGTCACGAACGCTTTGACGATCTCCATCGCGATCGGATCGGGTTTGCCGATAACACCAGCTTCCGCTACCGCCTCGTGCTCGATCAACGCCGATTCGACCTCGAACGGGCCGACAAGGTGCCCCGCGGTGTTGATCACATCGTCTGCCCTGCCTTGGAACCAGAAATACCCGTCCTCGTCGATGCTCGCCTGGTCTCCCGTGATGTACCAACCTTTCTTGAAGCGGGAGTTGTACATCTCGTCCTGCTGCCAGTACGTGTACATCATTGAAGGCCAGCCAGGGCGAACCGCGAGGCTCCCAGCTTCTCCGGGACCCATCTCGTTGAACTGGTCGTCCAACACCCCCATCGTGACACCAGGGAACGGCCTCCCCATCGAGCCGGGGCGCACCGCCATCGAAGCAAAATTCGCGCACATGATCGCACCCGTCTCCGTCTGCCACCAGTTGTCGTGGATCGGCATATCGAAGTATCGATTGCCCCAGACCACCGCTTCAGGGTTGAGAGGCTCGCCCACCGACCCGATGAATCTCAGAGACGACATGTCGTACTGATTCACCACGTCGCCGCCAGCGCGCATCAGCAGACGAACCGCCGTCGGAGCGGTGTACCAAACGGTGACATCGTAGTCCTGTATCACCTTGTACCAACCAGACGCGCTGAAACCGCCCTCGTAGATGATCTGCGTAACGCCGTTCGTCCACGGAGCCATCATCCCGTACGATGTGCCAGTGACCCATCCCGGGTCTGCGGTGCAGAAATAGACATCGTCGTGCTTGAGATCAAGTGCCCAATGCCCAGTGATCCACTGCTGAATCACCGCTTGATGGCGATGCAGCACACCCTTGGGTTTGCCTGTCGAACCCGACGTATAGTGCATGATCGCGAAGTCGTACTGCGTCGTATCCGCCATCGTGAAATCATCAGGGTCAGCCGCCGCCATCAGCTCGTAGTAGTCGAGGTCTCCGTCGGCGAGAGGCTCTCCGGATCGACCGTCCTTGTCGACGCTGATAACGCTTTTCAGCGTCTCAATGTCCGGCAGAATCACCGAAATCTTGCCCCTCAAATCGGGGCTGGTAACTAGATACTTCGCGCCAGCGTCGAGCATCCGATCACGTACGGGGTCTGGTCCGAAAGCTGAGAACAGCGGAGCGATTACACCACCCGCCTTCAGAATGCCCATCGCCGCGATATACAACTCCGGCAATCGATCCATGAAGATGAACACGCGGTCGCCCAACTCAATACCCAAATCGTTCATGACCGCACCGAAACGATCCGATTCGCGTTTGAACTCCGCGTACGTGTAACGCTCCTCCTCGCCGTTCTTCCCAATCCAGATCATGGCGAGCTTGTCACCGTGACCATGCGCTACGTGCCGGTCGACGGCTTCGTACGCGTTATTCAGACCGCCGCCCGGCAACCAGTCCATCCTCTCGAACGCGTCGCTCCACCAATCGAAGTCGGCCCGTGTCGCAGCATAATCTTCGAGGTTCGGTTGCTGCGCGGGATCAGTGACCACCGTTTTATCGATCTGTTCGAAATCCAACTCGCTTGCTCCCTGTCTCTATCTTCGGACGTGTCTCGGTTATTGAGGGTAAATAGGCTATGCGGGTATATTACCGCGTGCACTTCAACTTCGCATGATTCCTGACACTCCCGTCATTCCGGCGGAAGCCGGAATCCAGAGGAGCAGGCCCTGTAGCTCCTATCAGGGGGACAAAGGGGGCGCGTCCGGGACACCACCCACGCGAGACCATTACAAAGCCCTATCACACGCGGGTTGTAGAATCGCAGGGAAGCAAGCAACGCAAGTGCGTAAACCCACAAACTGCGGTCGCACAACACTTAACCGAGAAAAATCAACCATGAAAGTCCTGTTCCTCGAAGACGAGCTCCCGACCGCGCGAGCCGGCGACATCCGCGATGTCAAGAATGGATTCGCCCGCAACTATCTCATCCCCCGTGGCATCGCCGTACTGGCTACGGAACACCAGCTGCGACGTGCGGAAAAACTCCGGGCCGAAGCCGAGGAACGACGCCTGCGCGAACTCAACGAGTGGCGCGACATCGCAGCCGAACTCGCCGAAAACCCGGTCGAGCTAACCGTCAGAACCGGTCCCACAGGGCGACTCTACGGCTCCGTCACCAACACCATGATCGCCGCCCGTCTCTCCGAACTCACCGGGCGCACGATCGAACGCAAGCGCGTACGTATGCAGGAGCAGATCCGGATCGTCGGAACTTACCGCCTCCCCGTCCGCTTCATGGAAGAGATCGACGCCACCATCACATTGAACGTCGTATCCGAAGATGTTGTCGAGGCAGAAGACGAAGAATCAACCACCGACCAGTACGCCATCACCGATGAGATCTTGGCCGCTGGCGAGATCGACATGCATGCTTGGGAAGAGCCGCAAGCCGTCGATGCATTGGCGCTGATAGCCGGGCGCATTTTGGCCCGCAATATTCCGCAATTCAGGGTCATCCACGGCAAAGGCGAAGGCAAACTCCGCCAAGCAGTACGCGACCGCCTCAACGAAATGAAGACCGAAGGCACCGTTATCCTATGGGGCCCCGGCAGAACCGACGGCGACACCGACGCCGACAGCCTAGAAGCCGTCTCCTGGTTCACCGTCAGCTAAACACACCAGCCCCCTTCGCTGGCGGAAAGAGCGCGAACGAGCGCAGCGATACCACTCGGGTTTCCCCCATTAATGGGGGAAATGTCCGAAGGACAAAGGGGGCTCGCCGCCCTCCCCTTTTTGCGTAGCAACCCGTTACCATCCCCCTCTCAGGGAGAGATTCAGAGGGGGCACGAAGCGAGACGCAGGGGGTTCATACCCGCAACCCCGAAACAAACACCCATCCTTCAAATCCTTAAAAAATCCTTCCCGTCCTAGTTCAAACAATCCCCATTCGGTTTAGGATTCGATATACGCCGTTAGTTAGATTCTTCTCCCAATCGACCCGAATGCAAGAACCGACCACCCTTCCATCAGACGGTAGTCCCCCGTCAAATCTCGACGCCGAAGTCTCGATCATCGGATCGCTTTTGATCGACGGCGACGCGATTCTACGGATCGAACCATTCCTAAGACCCGAACACTTCTACGGCGAGCAGAACGCCGAGATATACACTGCGTGCCGCGAACTCTTCATGGAGTCGGTCGGCATCGACCAAGAGACCGTTCGCGACCGGCTAATCGCCAAAGACATCCTTGAGGATGTCGGGGGAGACGCGTACCTCAGCGCCGCAGTCGCTGCGACCCCGCACTCCGTACACATCGTCGATTACGCTCACCTTGTCCACAACGCCTACGTCATCCGGCAACTGGGTCAGGCCGGCATCCAGATAAACGAGATCGGCTCCAACTACTCGAACACCCGCGACGTTGACCGCGCCGTCAAGGCCGCCGAAGAGATCATCTTCAGGATAGGTCAGACCTACGAATCGGCCGATTTTCTGCCGATCAGAGACGCGAGGTCAATCACCGAATTCTTCGACCCGCCGACGGTCGATGACACTGACGAATCCAACCAGCCAATCGCCACTGGCTTCGAATCTTTAGACCGTGTGCTCGGGGGCTTTCATCGCTCCGACATGATCGTGCTTGCTGCCCGACCCGGTTTCGGAAAATCCACACTCGCACTCAACGTCGGACTCAACGCCGCAAAAAACGGTAAGACCGTGGGCATCTTCAGCTTGGAGATGGGTATCGACCAAGTCGCCCACCGTATGGCCGCTGCTCATGCCCGCATCAACATCCAAAACGTCCGCAACGACCATCTGACTCCCGCCGAACGCGATCGCTTGAGCGACGCATACGGTTATCTCAGCGACATGCGCATCTATGTAGATGACGCCGCTCTCCAGACCGCAAGTGCCCTCAGCGCCAAAGCTCGGCGTCTAAAACTCCAAGCTGGTCTCGACTTCCTCATCGTCGACTACATGCAGCTGATCAGCGGCTCGTCATCTGGCGGGCGCGAAGCCAACCGTGTGCAAGAGGTGAGCGAGATATCCCGCTACCTGAAAGCGATAGCCCGCGATCTCAACATTCCCGTCCTCGCTTGTTCGCAACTGAACCGAGCCGTCGAGCAACGCAAATCCCACGAGCCTCGCCTTGCCGACCTGCGAGAGTCAGGCTCCATCGAGCAGGATGCCGACGTCGTCATGTTCATCCATCGTGACGACAAGAACATGTCGGAAGAAGAGTGGAACCGGCGCAACCCGACGCAGGTCTATCCGCGCGGCCTCACCGAGATAATGATCGCCAAACATCGCCACGGACCTACAGCCAACATCGAGATGTCGGTGCGCGACGAATGGGGCCTCTTCTCATCGGTCAGCGAACCGGGCGTGGATTGAGAGGCGCAACATGCCGCCTCAACCCATCAAAGGCTTCCCCCTGCCGGACGACTTCGCCACCACGCGCGTCCCAAACGCGGTTCTCGGTCGCGTCTTGTCCACAATCGAAGATGCCGACGAAATCAAGTTGATACTCCGAGCCATCTGGCTTCTCGAACACCAGCGCGGATATCCGCGCTACATCACTCGCAATGACTTGCGCCGCGACCGCATTCTTTCCGTCACCATTCCAGATCAATCCGATTTTGACCGAATCTTGCAGTCCGCGATAGAGCGCGGCGTTTTTGTCGAAGTTTCAATAAATGACAACTCTTGCTTAATGTTCAACACCGAGTCCGCGCGCCGCGCCTCAATCGAGGTTTCCACAACGACCGACAATTTGAACGAAGACGACAATGGTTGGGAAACCGCGGCCGTCAGCACTGCCCTTGCTGATGCGTTTCGGGCGTATGAAGAAAACATAGGCATCCTATCGCCGATGATTCGCCAGAGCATCTTGGCCGCATTGGAAGATTTCACCGATGAAGACATAACCCACGCCGTTAGAATCGCCGTTGAGAACGAGAGCCGAAGTTGGTCTTATGTTTCGGGGATTTTGAGAAGATGGACAAACGAGGGCATACCCAGTGAACAGCGATCAGAACAACTCGAAGGACGATCAGACGAACGGGACGTTTCAGAGGTTGAACTCAACCGGTACATCGAATACCTCCGAAGGCAACAAAAACGGATCGACGATCAATCCTGAAAAATCGACCCGAGTTCAAACTGAGGTCGAACCTGATTGTAGGAAGTGTGGTGACTCGCTTTGGGTTCTGGCGATGTCAGAGGATGGAGATGAATCAAGCACGGTGGTTCCTTGCGACTGTCAAATCGATGTCGTCAATCAGCGAGACCGCTTGCATACATACGCACAATTGGGATTCCTAGAAAGGATGAATTTCGGAACATTACGTAGGAACTTCCGAGGTGTGAACGACGTACCTACATTCCTTAAAGCAAAAGATGTGGCTAGAGACTTCGCCGATGATCCGAAAGGGTGGTTAGTTTTTGAAGGCGCATCTGGATCGGGAAAAACGCATTTCGCCGTAGCTATCGTCAACGCTTTGATACGACGAGGTGCGCCTGCCAAATACGTATCTGCGCTCGACATTCCTGATTTGATACGGAGTGGTTGGTCACAGGGAGGCGAGGATTTCGAATCCGACGGGTATACACCGCTACTGGATGCGCCAGTGCTGGTTATCGACGATTTCGGAGTACAACCCTCCGCAGAATGGATCGACGCGAAAATCGATCAGCTTTTGACACTTCGTTACAACGGTCGCGCTCCGACGGTTGTTGCGCTGGCAAAACCACTCGTTGATCTGCCCGAACGCCATGCAACCAAACTGAGCGACCCAAGTCTGACGCGTGTTATCAAATTGACGCGGGTCAAGGGTGATCGTGCTGGATTGACGGAGGCTATGCTCGAAAAAATGTCCTTTGAGACATTCAAAATCGAATTAGCTGGAGCCAACGAAAACCACCGAAAATTTTTGCATTTGGCGTTAGAAACCGCCAAGGACTTTGCTAATGCTGATGCCCAGTCGTTGCCGTGGCTTTACATTCGAGGCGAGACTGGGGTCGGCAAGACTCACATCGCCGTCGCGATCGCCAAGGCGTCAATGAGTGAAGGTATAACAGTCGCATATTGGTCATTGCCGGATCTCTTGGATCGCCTTAGAGAGACGTATTCAACCCGGGATCAGACTGCGTTTTCTGCGTTGTTCGATACCGCGCGAAATGCCGAGTTACTTATTTTGGACGACTTCGGTTTACAGCAGCTAACGAATTGGTCAGTCGAAAAGTTATATCAACTTATCTCGTACCGCCACGAGCGCCACATGAGAACAATGGTGGCTGGTCACGACGAAATCAGCAATCATGGTCGCATGGAGGGTGAACGAGTCCAAGATCAGATGCTGTCATCGAATACTTACAACAGTGACGCGAATGAAATAACGAGAATAATGTCAAGTCACCAGTGGAAATCGATCGTATCCAGACTGCATGATTTTCAAACCGTTACTGTAGTGGAATTGCCGGTGCCCGATTACCGCGCATCTGATATTCGCAATCGCGGCGGTTGATCCTTCAGCACCATCGATTCCCCTTCCCTCAGGAGGGACTAGGGAGAGGCCACGTCCCTTTCGCCCAACACCCAAAATCCTTTCATTCCTAAAATCCTTCAAATCCGGGTTCAACCAACTTTTGAACTTGTTCAAAAAACAATCTTGCCGCCAAATTGCCGCTCCAGCAGCAGGTTTGTTCTAAAAACCACTTCCATCAAAACCTCAATATCCTACGAAAACCACCATCCCACAAGCCACACAAGCCGACGCTCGATACATCCCTGCACCACACCACGAATAACACCACAAAACACCTCCCCCGCGAACTTGCCGCTCCAGCGGCAGTCATCGGCAATTTAGCGGCAAGAGCGGCAATTCAGCGGCAACTTTTTCAAACCCCGATCCAACCGCCACAAGCTAAAAATACTCACCAAGCGCGAAAATACGCACATGAGCGGAGCAGAATCTTCGATGAACAAAGGCTGGCATTTAGCGACTGTCAAGGCGGTCAAGCGCGAGACCGGCGATGTCAAAACCTTCGCACTCGAACCTGTAAATGGCTTTCGCTTCGTCGCTGGCCAGCACATCGACGTCCGCTTAACCGCTCCCGACGGATACCAAGCCCAACGCTCCTACTCCATCGCCTCCGCGCCTGAACACGCATCCCGCGTAGACATCACCATCGAACTGCTCGAGGACGGCGAAGTTTCCCCCTATTTCCACTATGTCGTGGAGCCCGACGATCAGATCGAGGTCCGAGGACCCATCGGCGGACCATTCACATGGCGCGCGAAACCTAACGTGAAACTGTTGCTGGTCGGCGGAGGTTCCGGCGTAGTGCCTCTGATGTCGATGCTTCGCCACCGTGCCGCGTCTGGCATGGCGGAGAAAATACCGGCAGTCCTGCTCTACTCGTCTCGAACCGAGCATCACATCATCTATCGCGACCAGTTGGACGACATGGATGCGGCCGACGATAATCTGTCGGTTCTACATACATTGACGCGACACCAACCGCCCGGATGGACCGGAAGGCGGCGACGCGTCGATGTCGAGTTGATGCGCGACGCTATGGATACGCTCAACAATCTGAATCCCGAGGTGCATGGTGACATCGCCTGCTACATCTGCGGGCCGAGCGATTTCGTGGAGAACGTCGCCAACTACGCCGTAGAACTCGGCATCACACCCGAAAACATCCGAACGGAACGCTTCGGGCCTACTGGCACCTAAACATCTGGAGACATACATGGGGAAACCGAACTTCGTCCTAATAATGGCCGACGACATGGGGTACGGCGATTTCGGGATCTTCAGCGAAGGGCGAGTGCGAACGCCGTTCCTCGACTCGTTGATCGGCGAGAGCGTGTGTCTATCCCAGAACTACACCGGCAGTCCCGTATGCTCGCCATCCCGTGCCGCGATGCTGACTGGCAGGTATCCGATCAGAACCGGCGCAGTCACTCCGCAAGAGACTTTGGGCTACGACCGCATCGCTCTCCGAGAGACGACCCTCGGCGATATCTTCAAAGCCAACGGCTACGCCACTGGTCTAATCGGCAAGTGGCACAACGGCGCGCTCGATCCGCGTTACCACCCGAATGCCCGGGGTTTCGATGAGTTCGCCGGCTTTCGCGGCGGCTGGGCAGACTACTGGTACTACAACCTTGACCGAAACGGAACCATAGTGCCATCAGACGGGACTTACATGACGGACCTGCTCACCGACGAAGCCGTTCATTTCATCGATCGACACGCCTCCGAACCGTTCTTCCTGAGCGTGATGTACAACGCGCCGCACACGCCGCTCCACGCGCCTCAAGACTTCGTGACGCCGTACATCGAAGCCGGCTTCAACGTCGATGTCGCCATCGTCTACGCCATGATCGAGGTCATGGACCGTGGCGTCGAACAGATCTCCGAAGCACTTCGCCGTAATGGTCTGTACGAGGACACGGTCTTCATGTTCACCTGCGATAACGGCCCGGCGTTCGGTGTCCGGTGGGATCACGTACCGCCCGGCGGAACTGGCGACACGACACGCTTCAACTGCGGACTCAACGGCGCCAAAGGCTCAGTGCTCGAAGGCGGCGTTCGGGTGCCGATGATACTCCGGTGGCCTGCTGGTCTCAATGGCGGAACCGAAAATCACCAACTTGTGCAGTTCATCGATTGGCTACCAACGTTCATGGACATGGCAGGTGCGCATCCTGTAGATGGGATGCGACCGCTAGATGGTGATTCGGTGCTCCCACAATTAAGAGGCGAAGTTCCTACGACAGCCCCGAAGCGCTTCTGGCAATTCAGTGGATACTCGCCAATCGGAATCAGCAATGCCGCTGTCCGAGATGGCGACTGGAAACTCGTACGCCCTGCTCTACCGCTACAACCCGCTACACCCGAAGATCAAAGATTGGCTGATGAGTACGTGTTGATGGACATTCTTTACAAGTACGAGCCGGAAAAAGTGCCGCGCATATTTGACTGGCCGGAACCCGACCGCGTCATCGACGATCCGCCTAGCCCGGAGCTTTACAACATCGCGGATGATCCGCTGGAAAAGCACGATCTATGGCATGAACACCCCCAACGCGCAGCCAAGCTGCTGAACGATTTAGAAAACTGGTTCGACGAGGTTGAGAGGGAGCGAAGGACGATCCCCAACGACGAACGGATCGGAGTTTAACGAAGCGCCTGAATTAACATTGAATCTGCGAAGCGCCGCCGTTCCGCGCCTCTATTGTTGCCAACGTAGCTCAGTGGTAGAGCAGCAGTTTCGTAAACTGCAGGTCGTGGGTTCGATCCCCACCGTTGGCTCCACTGTTTCCTAAACAAACATGCACAATTTGGCTCGCCGGACGTCAATCGGTAATTCAAAACCGGCGAATGCTAGACTTGCACCAACTTTGAAGCCCGAAATCTCACTCGAATCGATGGAGCAAACACTTTGAGCGAGCAGTTGCTGATCGCTGAGCAGCCCGACCTTAACAACGCGCTCATGATTGCGGCGTGGTCCGGCTGGTCCGACGCTGGTGAATCGGCTACTCGTGCCCTCCATCATCTGACCCAGGAGCTTGACACCAAAAAGTTCGCTGAAATCGACGCCGAAGAGTTCTACATCTTCACTGAAGAGCGACCGTTCGTGGAGAACGCGCCAGACGGCGGACGCCGCTTGATCTGGCCCAAGAATGAGTTCTTCTATCTGAAAACTGACAGTGACGATCTGCCAGATGTAGTTTTCTTCATCGGAACCGAACCTCACCTCAAGTGGCGAACTTACACATCGCTCGTAGCAGATGTCGCCAATGCCATGAACGTGGAAATGCTGGTCACCGTAGGCGCGCTGCTCGACGAAGTGCCCCACACTCGCTCAGCGGTCGTGATGAGCACCACGATTCACGACAATCTAGGACCTCGCTACCAGCACGTCAACTACGCACGACCGAACTACGAAGGGCCTTCGGGCATGACATCCGCCACGATGGACACCTTCGCCCGGCGCGGCATAATGTCGGCCTCCATCTGGGGTCATGCACCGCGCTACCTGCAAGGTGCACAAAACCCGGCGATTACCCTTGCCATCGTGGAAGAGATCCAACGGTTCGCCAACTTGACCGTCGGAACAGACGCTCTCCAGGAGGAAGCCGAGGATTTCAGGACGCGAGTCGATTACGCCTTGCAAAACACCCCAAAGGCCGTCGAATATGTCGAGACGCTCGAGGAACGATACGACTCTGAGCTAGAGGTTGCTGATGATCCGGAGCCGGCTGCACTTATCGACGAACTCGACGAATTTCTGCGAACCCGCAATCCCGACGAAGGTGAGGAGTCTCGGAATTAAGGTTGAATCCACGAGCTGGGCAACGCGTTCACACAAAGGCAGCAATGCAATAGGCTAAGAGACCATCATGAAACAGGTAACTTTACTCGGAGTCAGCCAGATCGGCGCTTCAATCGGCCTCGGACTGCGCGCTGAGCACGCCAGGAAATATCGTGTCGTTGGGTACGACCCGGATCAGGACATCCACGCGCAGGCGGAGAAGATCGGAGCAGTCGACAGCGCGGAATGGAACCTCGACACTGCCGTTCGAGACGCCGATGTAGTGATCATCTCGCTGCCCGTAACACGAGCGTATGAGATTTTGGAAAACATCGCACCATACGTCTCCGACAACGTGACTATCACCGACACGTGCAGCACCAAACGTTCGATACTCCGCTGGGCTGAGGACATCCTGCCCCAGCACGCCTCGTTCGTCGGCGGGCATCCGCTTGTGAAAGCAGACGCCACCGGACGTGACGAACCCTCTCCATATCTCTTTACTCAGGCCCCGTATGCGATCATCCCGCATCCAAGGAGCCGACCATCGGCGATTCGTGATGTCCAAGAGATCTGCACCGACCTCGGCGCGCGACCACTGTTCATGGATCCCGACGAGCACGACAGCTTTTCGGCCGCGGTCGAGGGTGTGCCCGCGTTCGTCGCCGCTGCCGCCCTCAACGCCGCCGCAGATTCTCCCTCTTGGCACGAGATCAGCAAGTTCGTCGGCAAAGATTTCGTTTCGATGAGCCAACCAATGGCAAACGATCCGGCTTGGGTCAACGGCATGGCATCCACCAACCGCGACATGCTGATCTACTGGCTCGATCAGATCAACCTGAAGATCGCCGGCATCAAACGCGTGCTGGAAAACGATGAAGAGGTCGAAGACCCGGACGGTCCATTGGCGGACATGCTGGTAAACGCTTGGGAGAACCGACTGCGACTAGACCTTGGTATCCAACCGCCACCACCAACGAGTCAGCAAGAACCTGAACGAATGCCAAGTAGCGGTGAAGCGACGGCTTCGATGCTGATGGGCGGTTTCATAATGAAGGCGTTCCGCGGGTCTAAGGATAAAGATGACCCGACCAAGTACGACCGTCGCAAGCTGTGACGATTGACCGCATTCGACCGGGCAGAAGGTTGATGGAACATGGATTTAACGGTTAGTGGTCCCCGTAGATTGGCCGGGGAAATCGTTGCTCCCGGCGACAAATCAGTGTCTCATCGAGCGGTGATGCTGAACTCGATCGCCGAAGGCCAAGCGACAATCACGAACTTCTCGCCCGGTGACGATTGCACCTCCACTATGGTCATCATGCGGGCCTTGGGTGTGAACATTGAGCGCGCCTCCGCCGCTGACGATTCAGGCGACACGTTGGTCGTAGAAGGCGCTGGCGCCAACGGGCTGCGTGAAGCCGAAGACGTGTTAGATGCTGGGAACAGCGGCACGACGATGCGTTTGATGTCAGGCATCCTAGCGGGTCGCGATTTCAAGGCAACCATGACCGGCGACAGCTCCCTGCAATCGAGACCGATGGGTAGGATCATCAAGCCGCTCTCGATGATGGGTGCGGTAATCCGTGGGCGAGAAAACAACACCCTCGCACCATTGGAGTTCGACGGCGGAGACCTGAGCGGAATCGAATACGATCTACCCGTCGCGAGCGCCCAGCTAAAGTCTGCGATCTTGCTAGCAGGACTACGCGCCGAAGGAAGGACGAGTATCTCTCAGCCCGCCGCGTCTCGTGATCACACGGAGCGCATGTTGTCAGCGATGGGTGCTGACATTAGCGTCGAAGGCCTGGATGTCACGGTTGGTCAATCAGAAATCAATTGTGTCGACGTTGATGTGCCCGGTGATATTTCCAGCGCCGCCTTCTGGATCGTCGCCGGATTGATCCATCCGAATTCGGAAGTCGTGATCAAGAACGTTGGCATCAACCCAACTCGTGCGGGCGTAATCACGGCATTGCAAGACATGGCCGGCAACATCGAACTAGTCAACGAACGCGACGTCGCAGGCGAGCCGGTCGCGGACATCGTAGCGACTTCAAGCAACCTGCGCGGCACAGAGCTCGCTGGAAGCATCATGCCACTGTTGATGGACGAGGTTCCGGTCATTGCAGTTGCCGCCGCGATGGCGGAGGAAGAGACCGTAATCCGAGATGCAACCGAGTTGCGCGTCAAGGAGACGGACCGAATCAGTGCGACAGTGGATTGGCTGGTTGCCGCAGGAGTAGAAGCAGAAGCGCGCGACGATGGCATGGCGATTGTCGGTTCAGGTCGGATCGCCGGTGGCACGTTCCAGAGTCAGGATGACCACCGCATTGCGATGGCATTGGGTATCGCCGCGATGGTTTCAGACGATCCGATAACAGTCGTGGACGCTGGCTGTACGAGCATCTCCTATCCCGAATTCTGGGACGAACTCGAATCCTTGGGCGGAATCGTTGACTGACAGGGACGACTCGGCGAAGTCTGACGATTTCACCCCGCTCGTCGTCGTCATATCCGGACCTTCAGGCGTTGGGAAGGACGTGTTGATCGAGGGCATGGCCGGACGCGGGCTCGACTACCACTTCACCGTCACTGCTACCACGCGCGCGCCCCGTCCCGGGGAAGAAGAAGGTATTAACCACCACTTCTTAAATGTCGACGAATTCGAGCGAGCGATCAGGGATGACGAGTTGTTGGAATGGGCGCGAGTTTACGGAAACTACTACGGTGTTCCTAAGCAGCAAGTTCGGAATGCTTTGTCGCAGGGTAAGCACGTAATCATTAGGGTCGATCTTCAAGGCGCGCTGCGAATCAAAGAACTCGCACCAGAAGCGCTGATGATCTTCATACATCCCCCGAATATGGAGGTGCTTCGGGAGAGGCTTGAACGGCGCGGCGTCAACAGCGAAGCGGACATTGCCACTCGGCTCGATTCCGCAGCCGCCGAGATTGAGCAGTCGGTAGCGTTCGATCGTCAAGTCATCAACCGCGAAGGAAAATTGGAATCCGCTGTCGAAGAAGTGATCGAAATCGTTTACAAAGAGGCTCATCGTGTGCCACCGCGGATGGTCAAGATCTGACGAATCAAGGAGCCGAATCACGCATGAAGATCGTAATCGCCCCTCAAGAGTTCAAGGAAAGCCTGCGAGGCATTGAGATCGCCCAAGCAATGCGAGAAGGCGTGACGCGCGTTTGGCCAGACGCGCAGACGTTGCTCGTGCCCGTCGCTGATGGCGGAGACGGCACATTGCAATCCCTGGTCGACGCGTCCGATGGCGAGTTGATGACGGCTACAGTTGACGATCCATTGGGACGACCGATAGAGGCCGTTTGGGGAGCATTGGGTGACGGTCGTACAGCGGTAATCGAAATGGCACGATCGTCTGGGCTTGCGCTTTTGAAGCCTGAGGAACGCGATCCCCTAGTAACTACGACGTACGGCGTTGGACAGCTGATGTCGCTCGCTCTGGACGCTGGTTACCGGCACCTGATAATCGGCATCGGCGGAAGTGCTACGAATGATGGCGGCGCGGGCATGGCGCAAGCGCTAGGAGCCAGTCTGTTGGACTCCGACGGCAAGGAACTTGCGAAAGGCGGCGAAGCGCTCGCGAATTTGAGCCGGATCGACGTTTCGGGATTGGACGTCCGCCTTTCGGAAACGAAGATAGATGTGGCTTGCGACGTTAATAACCCACTCTGTGGTGAAACTGGCGCGTCCGCGATATTCGGCCCCCAGAAGGGCGCAGATGCTGAAACCGTAGCCTACCTAGACAACGCGTTGCATCGCTACGGCAACCTTCTGCAACGCGACCTTGGTCGCGACGTGATGGAGGTGCCGGGAGCGGGCGCGGCTGGCGGACTCGGGGCAGGATTGATGGCGTTCACCGATGCTCAACTGCGCCCGGGCGCGGATATCGTAATCGATGCTTTGGATCTCGACACCAGACTCGAAGGCGCTTCGCTGGTGATTGTCGGTGAGGGTCAGACAGATCGCTCGACGATATTTCACAAAGCCCCTGTGGCGGTGGCTCAGAAGGCTAAAACCGTTGGAATACCAGTGATTGCGATATCAGGCAGCCTGGGAGATGGATATGAGTTGGTACATGAGCACGGGATCGATGCTGCATTCAGCATCTTGGACTGCTGCATGACATTGGAAGACGCGATGTCGGATACGGCGGAGTTGGTGACGAAGGCTACGGAGCAAGCTTGCCGGGCGTTGAGGGTCGATCTTGCAAAATAGGAGCCATTACCCTCCCCCTCTCCGAGGGGAACTAAAGGGGGGGCCGTCACCGTAGCGGGTGCTCCGTCATTCCCGCGAAGGCGGGAATCCAGAGGCGCTGGGCGGCAGGGTTTCCCTCGCTCGCGGGGGAAATGTCCGCCAGGACAAAGGGGCATGAACGTCATTCCCGTCTACATCCTTCATTCCCGCCTACACCCGTCATTCCGGCGAAAGCCGGAATCCAGAACCGCGCCAAACAACCAGTAGAATCAACCCATGGCAACCACAACAATGTCCCCAAGAGAGCACCGCCAGACCGCTCTCGACTTCCTCTCCGCATCCGACGACGAGTTCGAACGCGGCGACGTGCTGCAAGGCGCAGAAAAGCTGTGGGGCGCAGCCGCACACTCCATCATGTCAATCGCGCAGGAGCGAGAATGGCCCCACGAGAGCCATCGTTCCCTGAAAAACGCCGCGATTCGGTTGTCAGACGAATACGATGATCCGTTGATTCAGGCGCATTTTCTCGCCGCCGAAAAGTTCCACCGACACTTCTACCACGACTCCATGGAAGACTGGGAACGCGAGTCCGATCGTCCACTAGTGCATGATTTTGTGAACCGCGTGTTGGCGTTGAGCTAGAACGCCCCGCCACCGTCATACCCACACCCCTACGTCATTCCGGCGAAAGCCGGAATCCAGAGGAGCGGGCAAGCGCGGCTACCGTCACTTAAAACGCCTACTCGTAGCATCGATTACGGGCTACGCAAAGATCCAGATCGGGGATTTGGTCGCTACAGTCCCATTTTGCGAGGGTGGAGTCAAGTCGGCGGATTACTCATTTGTCTTGTCATGGTAAATATGTTGTAATATAGAGGCGAGATCAACTGCATCGAGTTACCTTGTGCACCATGTCCAAGGAGCCAAGTATCCATGACTACCGCCATCGCCAATCCAACCGATCAGGAACCGAAGCGGCAACACGTCATCCCAAAGATGCTCCTGAAGAACTTTCAGGATTCCGACGGCAAACTGCTCGCATATAACAAGGCTGAACGCCGTTACTTCAAGGCGGTACCAGACAATCTATTCGTTCAAAAGCATCGGTATACACAGTACCGACCTGAAGAGGATGATCAGAAATTCGAAGTGGAAAATCGCCTTAGCGAAATCGAATCGGTAGCAGCTCCAATCATCCAAAGGATTGTTAAGTGTAGAAAGGTCAAGCTTTACCCGCCTTTAGCTGAGGAGGAAGGCGACGCTGTGAAACTGTTTTGGATGACATTCTTTCTACGAACCGACTATCATGCCAACGAAATCGCTCCGTTTGATCATTATGAGAACCTTTTCCGGCAGGAGTTTTCTAAGCAAGCTGGAATTCATATCAAAGATGAGCAGCAACGCGAAGAATGGGAAGGTTTTCAACGAGAACCGAGGTTTACCGAATTCATTCGCGAAGAGTTGATCCATGACCTGAGAGCACGCGTTGCCGCTGGGTTGACACCTGGAATCGCTGCGCAAGTTGAAGAATTCATGGAAGACGCAGGATTACTTATAGCGATGCCCGGCAAACGGGCTAGCGGCTTTATTCTCGGTGATTGCGGTGGGGTAAGCGTCCCAGTCCGCGATCGATCAGATGGATTCCACTCTTGGTTGCCCATCAGTCGTGAAGTCGTGATTGGTCCGACTCCAGATCCTGAGAACGTCAACTTCATGAATCTTTATCGCCAAGATGTCAATCGCATCAACTGGACTGCGTTTGAAACTAGCGACATTGTTGTAACTCAACGCAGATCAGATTTGGACTACTGCCTTCGACGGTATGAGAGCGCCAAGAGTTGAGAACTAGTATCTAACCGCCTGTTCAGCGTCCGAGGTCATCGAGATACGGATCAAACACCTGTTTGAGTTTGACGAGTTTCTCGATCATCCAAGCATTCAACTCGGTCAACTCTTCATCAGGCCTGTCTATCGATCCGGGTTTGTAGAGTGCGATCAAGTGCCAATGTCCGTAATGTCGATCCCTTCGTTCCCATTTAAGCGGCTCACCTAGCTTGTCCTCGATTTCTTGTTTGCGGTCCACCAGAAATTCATAGATTTGGTCGTTTGATCCAATCCAGCTCCGTACATGCACTTCCACTCGGGCCGTATATCTGGTTGTGAACGCAGCGACATAGGTTATGCCTTGGAGGTCAGTGTTGAATTCAAACCAGCTTCGCTTCCTCCTCACAGTTTCGTACTTGAATATGCCTCGCCTGCTGAGTTCACCAACGATGGTCTGAAAGAAACTCCTGTAACGTTCGTCTTCAGGCGCGATATTTGGATTGCGCGTGCGAACCGGTTTTCCCGGTTGGATGACTAAGTCGAAGAAGGGGTTGGGTTTCGATTTGCCTTTTTTGAAGGCCCTGACCCGGAAGCCGTAAAACGCAATACCAGCACGGGTGTTGCTGTTCATCCAGTTGATGATCTCGCGATGCGAATCGCTGAAATCCTTTGCCACCCAAATGATGATTCGCGCATCGTGTTTCGCCGCGTAGCTTTGTATGCGCACAAGGTGATCGTCGTCGGATTCCTCAAGTTGATTCTCAATGATGACACTGACATCGCTACCTGCGACTCTAGCCGTGATGTCCGCATATTGACCACCGATATCCGTCTCGATCTCGATTGATTCCAAGTCGAAAGGTAAGTGTTTAGTGAGATGCTTAATGTTCGCAGCAAGCCACGGCGTGAAATCTCGGGCCTCGTTCGGCCAGATGCAACGCGGGTCTACTTCCTTCAACTCGCCATCGTCGCATTGCGGGTTTTCAGGTTCGTCTTTGTCCATGATGTCAGACGCCTTATAGTCTCTCACTTAAGTACTGCGCTTCAAGCCCGCTCTCTCCCAGCCTTTTCACGCTCGCGCCGTTCATGGAGTTCTCTGACTCGACGTTCTCGTGCTCCACGCTCCGCGTCTGCGCGTTCCAGTCCTTCACGTTTCAGACGTTCTCGCTCGCGCTGTTCATGCTGTTCCCGCACTCGTCGTTCTCTCGTCTCTCGTTCTTCGTCATCGGTTTTAATCAATCCCATCTCCTGTTCAAGCCGTTTTCTCAGTTCACGTTCGGCGCGTTCTTCCGCCTTCATACGTTCGCGTCTTTCGACATCGGTTTCCCTTCGCCCGAGTTTACGTTTCAGCGAATTGATTGTTTGCCGACTAGCTCGGTTTTCTTGGATGATCCGCCCTACTTCGCTTTGCTGATAGGCGCGCTGATTTCTCTCGTATTCAATCCGTTCTCTATCGCGTCTTCGCCTCTCTTCACGATCCGCACGTTCCTGCCGCTGTATCCTTTCATTTCTTTGATCCTCGGTTTCCCATTTACCAAACATCCTGTTGGTCTCTTCGCGCCTGGCACGGCTTTCCTCTATCAACCGCTGGCGCTCTCGTTCTTGCGTGGCGCGCAGTCTTTTATCGCGTTCGATCCGATTAAGCTCGAGTTCCCACCGCTCTTCCTGGCTTCGTTGTTCCTGTTCCAATTGCCACGTTGCTTCACTCGCCCAATAAATCCATTCTTCGTACTCTTCCGACTTAACTACAATCGTTGCTGCCAATTGGTCTTGCAAACCCTGCCGGCGCTCGCTGAAAAGGGCAGCTAGCAACCCTATTCCTAAGGTCAGTGAACCGAGGATGTTTTTACCTACGATCTCCCTTGCGAATGCCCTACCAAACCCCAGCCGGATTTCTTCGCCATCGATGATCGGTTCAACTGGGATGACTTTTATGCCAACGATGCTTTTGCCGATTGTCTGACCAGTAGTTCCAACCTTGTCGATCACAAAGATGGACCATCCTAGAAGCAGGACCGCTAGAGTGGGGATGAATCCAAGCAAGGCGCCAGAATCGTTAAACCACAATTCGCCATTCGAACACCATGCCGAGAATACGAATGCGGCGAGTACTACCCCACCGCCAAGGATTGCGTCAATCAGAAACGCGCCCAGCCTCTGCTCAATCGTTGCTAGTTCGGGACCTTCGCCAAGTTCAGGGATGTCTCCGGGAGTGTAGATTACGGGTTGTGGCGTGTTTTCTGGTGTATGCATTGCCTGAGCCGCTCTCGCCGGTACTACTCGCGAGTGCTCCTGCTGATCCAAGCCCAAATCTTACGCGGATCGCATTATTGACACGATTTCAATGTGGCACAAATTGAGATGAGCATGCGATATATGTGCTTTATTTGCTCGTCCCCGATCCCTGACCCTCTTCTGAATCGGAGACGATTGCAAAAGTGTCGCAACCGGAATAAACCAGTCGGTGCGTGGTCCACTTGGATACCTGCCTACGCGGGTGTGATGGTAGTTGTGATAGGGACGATGGTAGTTTCACTTTGAATGACTGAGTTTAGACGCGTGTTTGTGTGTATGTCCCTTGCGGATCTCTAAGCATTGCGAAGGGTCTGTAGTCCGTTCGCACCACCCCTCTGGATTCCCGCCTGCGCGGGAATGGCGGTGAATCAGCCCACCAGAACCACGTGCGTCTCCACGGGGCCGTGGATCCCATGCACAATTGTGGCTTCGATGTCACCAGTGCGAGACGGACCTGAAATGAGGTTCATCGCCGCGTGCCGTTCGCCGCTGTTCAGGTCAACGTGTTCGAGCAAGAACAATTCATCCAACGACGGCAGGACTTGACCGCGTTTGATGACCGCGATGTGGACCGGAGGTGCGAGTGAGGTGAGTCTGGACACGCCCTTTTTCGGATGGATGACGAGGGTGCCGGTTTCAGCTACGACATAGTCCCCTCCCGTGATGCCCACGTTGGTTTGGAACACTTCCTCTCTATGCTCCGATCGCATTGCATTGCGTTCTTCTTCGGACATCCCGACGTTTAGCGTCATGTCGCGGAGTTCGATATCTGCACGTTCTAACGCCGCGTCGATAAGGGCTTCGTCCAGAACCTCGTGACCGGAACGCAGTGCCTTTTCAGCGCCAATATCCCGGCAGATCCCGGCTATCATGTCGCCAACGTCTTCCATGGTCTCTGCTCGGTGCACGTTCCATCCCGCGGTCGCCATCGCTTCAGCAGCGTCGTCAAGCAGTTCTGCCGATCGTGCGGCTACTTCAGAGCGTGTCTCTTCGGCAACAATTTGGGCCTCTGACAGATCGGGGTAGCGCACAGGTGTTGGGGCAACATCTGTCGGCGGCGCAGCACGGCCCAAAGCGGAGCTGATGTTTGATAAGAATTCCTGACGGTCCATGGTGGAATTGCTACTCAGGCTTTACTTCGATGAAAAGTATTGAATTACCTGACGTGTATGGAAACCTGTGACGATCAATTGGAGCACGCCGAGCACTAGGATCAAGATTCGCAACCAAGTCGGCTCTGTCAGGAAGAACGCGCCGAGTAGCACAGAGACAACGCCGACGATTATGCCGATGACGTATCTCGGGATGCTGGGGACATGCTGCGTACTATCTGTCGAACTCTCGTCTTTCATGGTGTTCCTCGTCGTCGCGTATGTAGCTAGATCATCGTCCGTTTTTGGCTTTGTTGCGTTCCGCAAACATCTTGCCGAACGTCTTGGCGGCAGGAGCAGGAAAATCCCTGCTCTCAGTCCAACCTGAAATCGGCGGTGGGACCTTCCTAAGCCAACCGTCCCGCTTTAACGGCGCGGTGGCGATTTTGCCGACGCTTGATCCGGCCTCGAATCGTGACCGGCTCATCATACCTTGTCGCCAAGCCTTCCATGTCATACGCTCAACAAATCCCGACGCTCGTTGCTGCGGGTCAGGATCGCCCTGCGCGGTCTGCGACCGCAGTTCGAGCAACATCCGGGGGATGTTGATTTTCACTGGGCAGGCCTCGTGACACGCGCCACACAGCGACGAAGCCGCTGGTAATTTGGCACCGTCTTTTAGTCCGGTTAGTACCGGCGATACTATCGATCCAATCGGACCCGGGTATACCCATCCATAAGAGTGCCCGCCCACTTTGCGGTACACGGGGCACGAGTTCATGCAGGCGCCGCAACGGATGCAGTTCAAGGCTTCGCGCAAAGACTCGTCTCGCAACAGTCTGTCGCGACCATTGTTCATGATTACGAGGTGGAACTCTTCAGGGCCATCCTCCTCGTCCTGCGCGCGAGGGCCGTTGACCATCGTTACGTAGGCGGAGATACGTTGGCCTGTGGCGGATCGGATGAGTATCCGCAACATCGCGCTGAGATCGGCGGCGGACGGTACCAGCTTTTCCATACCCATTGCAGCGACGTGGATGCGTGGCATCGATGTAGCCATACGGCCATTGCCCTCGTTTGTAACGAGGACGATGGAACCGGTTTCTGCGACGGCAAAGTTGGCCCCGGTTACTGAAAGATCAGCGCGTTGGAATACCTCGCGAAGCATTTCGCGCGCTTGACGCGTCAGTTCCTCGGCGGTTTCACGACGTTCCGATCTCGACTCCTCAGCCAACAAATCGGCGACCTGCGCCTTTGTCTTGTGGATGGCGGGCGCGATGATGTGGTACGGTGCCTCGCCTGCCAGTTGAACGATGTATTCGCCCAAGTCGGTCTCAACGACTTCGATGCCATCGGCTTCGAGGACATGATTGAGACCCATCTCCTCGGAAACCATCGACTTGCTCTTAATAACCGTTGAGACATCGTTTTTAGCTGCTATTCCGCGGATGTATGCATTGGCGTCTTCGCCGTCGCGCGCGAAGTAGACGTTCCCTCCGTTTTTCTCGACATTGGTGGCGAGCATGTCGAGGTAGTAGTCGAGATTGGCGATGGTGTGGTCTTTGATCGCCTTGCCGAGAGTCCGTTGGGCTTCCCAGTCGTCAGTATCACCCGCGGCTGAGAGTCGGGCCTTGTGGAATCCGTTGTAAACAACCTCGTGGGCCTGTTGGAGACGGACATCGGCCAACGCTCGCGAAGCCGCGTTGCGAAACTCTTTTGTCGTCGATTTCACGACTTCGAGGCTCGATTCAAGTCTGATTCGGCGTCCAGCAGTTCTGCTATGTGGACGACTTGAACATCCTCGCCGCGTCTTCGCAGTCCACCCTGCATGTGCATGATGCAGCCAGTGTCGCCTGCTATGAGAGTCGATGCACCTGTAGCTACAACGTTGTCCAACTTCTCATTCAGCATCGCGGTGGAGACATCTGACATCTTTACCGAGAACGCGCCGCCAAAGCCGCAGCACACCTCGTTGCGCTCCATCGGTTTCACTGTCAATCCATCGACGTTCTCCAAAAGCGAAGTCGGTTGCTCGTCGATGTGGAGCTCTCTTAGAAGGTGGCAACAGCGATGATAGGTGGCATCGATGTTGGTTTCGACGTTCAAATCTTCGATGCCGAGTACGTCGACGATGAACTCGGTGAATTCGTAAATGCGTTCGGACAGTCGTTGAGCTCTAGCCAACTCATTAGGCTGTCCGCGGAAGAGATCTTCGTAGAAGTTCCTAACCATCGCCACGCACGAGCCAGATGGGCAAACGATAGGTCCCTCGGTCGCTTCGAAGACATCCAAGAACCTCGATGCCACGGGGCGAGCGTCGTTTCGAAACCCGCTGTTAAAGGCCGGTTGACCGCAGCAAGTCTGGTCGGGAGGGAAATGGACCTCTATGCCCTGCGCTTCCAAGATGTTGACGACACTCATGCCGACATTCGGCGCGAATTGATCGACGAGACAGGTGACGAACAGGTTTACCCTTGTCGGCAATTCGCTGGCGTTTCCGTTGTCCATGACCTATTCAGCATAAAACGCGTGGGCGAAGATTCGGCACTTAGCCCACTGCTAAAATCGGGAACATGCTACGGCGCGTTGACATTCGAGTTGGCATGTCCCGGACTGCGCCGTCAGTGTCATACAGCGAGGCGTGACAATTGAGTAACGGTCGGCAAGATGTAACTGTGGTCGGGGCGGGACTAATCGGGCTATCAACGGCTATGCAACTTTTGCAACGCCGACCGGGATTGAAGCTGACGGTTGTGGAAAAGGCTGACGCGCCGGCTTCTCAGCAGTCCGGACACAACAGCGGCGTCATCCATTCTGGCATCTACTACAAACCCGGATCGTTCAAAGCCCAATTCTGCGTCGAAGGTCGCGCGTCAATGACGCAGTTCTGTCTCGACAATGAAATACCCGTCTGGACCTGCGGCAAGTTGATCGTGGCGACTAATCCCGCTGAGGAAGCGCGGCTCGATGATCTGTTCGAGCGCGGCACCAATAACGCGGTCGAAGGACTCCGGCTCGTCAACCGTGAGGAGATGGGCGAGATTGAGCCGTTCGTTGAGGGCACAAAGGCACTTTACGCGCCGAAAACGGGTATCGTCGACTACCGCAAGGTCGCGGATGTCTATCGCGAAAAGGTTCAGTCACTAGGCGGCGATATCCGGTTCAATTCGGAAGTCAAAAACATCAGCAACGGCATTCGCAGGTCTGATGGCACCAACTACACCTTGGAGACGACATCTGGAGAGATAGAAACAAAGTTCCTAGTGAACTGCGCCGGTCTGCACTCCGATCTCGTGGCAGCGATGAGTGGTGTGAACCCAGGGCTCCGCATCATTCCCTTCCGAGGCGAGTACTACACACTAGCCAAATCGAGCGAGCACATGGTCAAAGGGTTGATTTACCCGGTGCCAGATCCGGCATTTCCGTTCCTCGGCGTGCACCTCACACAGACTATGAAAGGTTGGGTCGAGGCGGGCCCCAACGCGGTGTTGGCACTCAAACGAGAGGGTTATCGCAAACGCGACTTCTCGTTTACGGATTTCGGACGAACCGTCGCCTTCCCGGGTTTCTGGAAGATGTCGATGCAGAGCTGGAAGGTCGGCCTTTGGGAGATGAACCGTTCTCTGCGCAAAGGGGTGTTTCTGAAGAGCCTGCAGAAGCTGATGCCTTCGTTGAAGAAGTCAGATCTAGCGCCTGGAGGTTCGGGTGTGAGAGCGCAGGCGGTCCACAGCGACGGCACGCTGTTGGACGACTTCCGCATCGACGAGAGTTCGACCGCGGTGCACGTCCTAAACGCTCCGTCTCCCGGCGCAACATCTTCGCTGGTTATCGGCAACTACATCGCCGACAAGGCGGAGGCCAACTTCAGCTTCTAAAGGGCTGGTCAGTTGGCGAGCATCAGAAGCTCTGCCGATTCGAGAGATTCCTTTATCCGCATGAGGAACTGAACGGCTTGAGCGCCTTCGACGACGCGGTGGTCGTAGGTGACCGCGAGGTACATCATTGGGCGGATCGTAATCTGCCCGTCAACGACCACTGCCCTATCAACGATGTTGTGCATACCCAAGATGCCGACTTGGGGCGGGTTCAGTATCGGGGTTGACATCATCGATCCGAACACTCCGCCGTTGGTGATGGTGAACGTGCCTCCGACTAGGTCTTCCAGCGCAAATGATCCTGTACGGGCTTTGTCGGCGAAGCCGCGGATTTCGGTTTCTATCTCTGCGAATGACTTATCGTCCGCGTCACGTACCACAGGCACGACCAAGCCGTGGTCGCTGGCAACGGCGACGCCGATGTCGTAGTACTCCTTGTAGACGAGTTCGTTCTCATCTAGCTCGGAGTTGAGTATCGGGAACGCCTTCAGGCCGTTGAGGACGGCTTTGACGAAGAACGACATGAAGCCGAGTCTCACACCATTGGACTCCAAAAACTGTGGGCCGAAGTCGCGGCGAATGCGGATAACCTCGTACATGTCGACCTCGTTGTAGGTGGTCGTCATCACCGCTTCAGCTTGTACTTGTGACATGCGCCGAGCGGTCGTTAATCGACGGCGAGACAGCCGTTCGCGACGTACCGGTTTGTCCTCAACGATCTGATGCAACTCGGAGATTTGGGGGTCTGCCTCAGGTTCTACCACCGCTGGTGCAGCCGTCTCGGTTGCCGATGCGTCACCTTCAGTGGCACCTGTGTCTAGAGATTCCTCTACGCCTTCCTCTTCGACTGCTTCTGGGATGGAGGGCATTTCGACAAAGGGGCCGAACTGGATCTCTACATATCCGTCGTCTTCCTGGTCGGCGTCATCCGAAGCGGCTTCGATGTCTGGAGCCTCATCTATTTCCGGTTCGTCCTCCACGGCCATCTCGATTATCGCAACCTCTTCAGTTGCAACTACATCGACTGGTTCTTCTTCCCGTGCTGACGGCGGTTGTGAACCAGCCGATTGGAATTCGCAAAGGGCGTCTCCTGGTCGCACTACGTCATCGACCTGCTTGAGCAGCGTTCCAATAGTGCCGCTCTGCACCGCGTTTATTTCCTGAACAGCTTTGTCGGTGTGCAACTCTACTATCGGCTCTCCGACCTCAACAGCGTCGCCAGTGGATTTGAACCACTGGCCGACAGAGGCTTCGAAGACCGATTCTCCGAAATCAGGTGCGACTATTTCTTCCATCTAATTCTTCGTCCTATTTGACTTGCCGTGTCGAATTCCCGTCTTTAACGATGAAGACGTACCACTTCAATCCTCGTGGTCAAGCTTGAGCGCGATGCGGATCAATCGGTCTTGTTGCCGACGGTGGAGCCAGTTCGACCCTGATGCCGGGCTCGGGCTGCGAGGTCGCCCGATGTACCTGATGCCCGACTTCACTATCGAGGCGATCGGTGTTCTGACGAAGTCCCAGGCTCCGCGGTTTCGAGGCTCTTCTTGCAGCCAGACAACATCTTCGTAGTTGGAAAACGATTCAAAGGCTTCAGAGATTAGTTCCTCAGGGAACGGGTACAGCTCTTCTATAACGATCAGTCCGATGTCGTCGACGGTGTTTATCTTCGGGTGGGTTGCCAAATCAACGAAGACCTTGCCGCTGCACAGGACGATCCTTTTGACCCTGTCTGGCCCGGACTTGGAGAGTGCGAACTTGCGGATCGGTCGGAACTTGCCTGAGCTCAGTTCGCTTATCGAACTTGCCGCCAGTGGATGTCTCAGAAGGCTCTTGGGCGTCATGACCACCAAGGGTCTCGACCTTTCCGGTTCGCTCAGCGATGCTGCTTGTGTCCGCAGAAGGTGGAAGTACTGCGCGGCGGTGGTTGGATTCGCGATTCGCATGTTGCCGCTGGACGCGAGGTCCAAGAAGCGTTCAAGGTGTGCATGGGAGTGGTTCGGGCCTTGGCCTTCGTAGCCGTGAGGCAATAGCAAGACTAGATTGGAGTCTTGCCCCCACTTCTCTTTCGCTGAGACGATCATCTCATCGATCACGGCTTGTGCGTTGTTTACGAAGTCGCCGAACTGAGCTTCCCATAGCACGAGGCTCGCCTCGGAAAACACGCTGTATCCATGCTCGAAACCGACAGGTCCGGCTTCCGATAATGGGCTATTGAAGATCGAGAAATTGGCACCTTCGACTTGATTCAGTGGGGAATATTGACGACCGGTGTTTTGCTCCCAAATGACGGCGTGTCGCTGACTGAAGGTGCCACGAGCGCAGTCCTGCCCGGTGAGTCGCACCGCGATGCCGTCTTGGAGCACCGATCCGAGAGCCAATGCCTCGGCGTGGGCCCAATCGATATTTGGCTCCTCGTCTTCGATCGCTTGGACGCGTCGGCCAAAAGCTCGGGCAACGGTGGGATGCGCCTTGAAATCGACTGGCAGCGAGGTGATCTGGGCATTGAGTCTGATGAGACGTTGCTCATCTATCGAGGTCTCGGGATATTCCATCCCCTGCATCGGTTCCGGGCTCAAACCCAAGTCTGTGGGTGCTTGGCGATTCGTTCCTCGACCGGATCCATCGACGGCCTGCATGGCGGTGGTCAATGCCTCGAATGTTTCCGCAACCAATTCGTCGGCTTCTTGCTCAGAGACGACTTCCTCTGCGACCAATCGACTCGCCCACTGCTCACGCAATGTAGGATGCTGTTCGAGCTTACTGTAGGTGATCGGTTGGGTGAATCGCGGTTCGTCGTTCTCGTTGTGACCGTGACGGCGATATCCGACCAGATCGATGACGAACTCTTTGCGGAATTTCAATCGATACGAAACCGCCATCTTGGCGACGAGGGAACACGCTTCAAGGTCATCCGCATTGACATGAACGACAGGGATCTCGTATCCGCGTGCAATATCAGAGCAGTATTGTCCTGAATAGCCTTCATTCGGCTGTGTTGTGAATCCCAACTGGTTGTTGGCGATCACATGGATAGCGCCTCCAACCGAATAGCCGTCAAGGTTTACCAAGTTGAGGGATTCTGCAACAACGCCCTGACCTGCAAACGCGGCATCGCCGTGTATCAGCAAAGCCATTGCTTCTAAATGAGGGTCGTTTTCATCCGTGGCTTCGTCCTGGGTGGCTCTGACCGCGCCCAAGACAACCGGGTCTACCATCTCTAGATGGCTGGGGTTCGGAAGCAGGCGCAACATGATGTCTGTGGAGCCGTCTTGATTCACATCGACATCAGCTCGAGACCCGAGGTGGTACTTGACATCGGTCATCCAACCAGCTGCTTCCATCGCGGCTAGGTGAGCGAACCTGCCTTCTAAAAACCCGGTTAGCAACGATTCGTAAGGCTGTTCGAGCAGGTGAGCCAAGGTATTCAACCGCCCGCGATGCGGCATGCCCATGACGATCTGCTTGACGTTAAACGCTGACTGGAGGATTATCTGGTCGATCAGCGGTATCAGAGCATCTAACCCCTCAAGTCCGTACCATCGTTTTCCAGGGAAGGTTGCGTGAAGGTATTTCTCAAAACCCTCGACCTTTGTCAGGAGTTCGAGTTGATACCGCTTTTGAGCATCGGTCATGAACTGCATCGCCGATTGGTTTTCGACTTGATCCTGCAACCAGTTCCGCTCTTCGACGCTGTGGATGTGACCGAACTCGTACCCGATGGTGTCGCAGTAGTATGACTTCAACTCTGCAATGGCTTCGCCAATCGTCGATTTGGCCAGCCAAGGTCGCATCTCGTCGTTGGCTTCGGCTAAGAGGTACGTCGATGCTGCGAGGGTCTCAGGAAGGACTCCAAAGCGTTCAGGATTCAGATGCTCGTCAGTTCTCTGAAGCATCTTGAGGGGATCGATGTCCGCGGCTTGATGACCGTCTTCTCGGATCGCGTTGATCAAGCGCTCGACGCGAACGATCTGGTCAACTGACACCTCTGGTGCCGGGTCGGCGACTGTTACCTCTTCGGTCGAAACTGGAGAGTCAGTCGTTGATTTTGAGCCTTCCTCCGTATCGTTTCGCGCTCCGGTTTCGCCGTCGACAATAACGATCTCTCGATCCAAGAAATCGGGATCCATTAAAAGACCGTCGTATTCGAAGTCCGTCCCAAACCCATCTGGACCGTTTGACGCGTCGACCACGGAATCGCCTTCCAGCATGCTGGCGACGTAACCTTCGTTGATACCGCCAAACGCGTCGAACAGGGAATCGGGCTTGCCGTTGTCGGGTGTGGTTCGCGTCTTGTCGATCATCCGATATTGCGAGGTCGCGCAGAAAAAGTGAGAATCGTCCGAGTTACGACTGCATCAACCCCTACTAATACATTGTGGCAGTTTACGCATGTAAATATCCACAATCTCCAAACTATGAAGATTGGCGCATATTAGCGCGCAAATTCCTGAACCCGAACGCGTCATCAGCGCATGCGCCCTGGTGACTGCCAGAAGTCGGCGTTTTCGCCTAGGGTCTGCTTGAGTCCGTCCGTTGCGTCGGACAGCGCGGCGACTACATCGGAAGGTAAGTCGTAATCGAACGTCGGTGTATTGAGTGCCACTTCGGCGGGATTGCGCGCCCCGACCAGTAGGCTCGTAACACCCTCTTGTGCCAAGAGCCAAGCCAAAGAAATCTTTGCCGGGTGCTCTCCGATCTCCTCGGCGATGCTCAACACCGACGCTATCGTTGCGAAAGTCTCTTCTTCGCAACCCTCTTCCCCGTGAATCGCCTGCTCCCGGTTCTTGTTGAAATGGCGGGACCGTGACAAGCCTGGGGGCACATCGTCTGCAGTAGCGTAGTGACCAGTCAACATCCCCTGCTGCAATGGGCTATAGCAAATTACGCCTACATCGCTGGCGACACATGTCGGTTTGATCGCAAACTCTAATGCTCGCCAGAGCAGATTGTATGGGAGTTGGTTGGTGACGATGTCGCCGCATTCGAGAATGTCTGTGAGGTCGCGGACTGCGAAGTTGCAAACGCCGAGGGCCCGGACTTTGCCACTGTCTTGAAGCTTGAGCAGCTCAGCCATCGTGTCCTCGATCGGAATGTCGTGGTTCGGCCAGTGGATCTGGTAGAGATCGATGTAGTCAGTTTGTAGACGATCGAGGCTTGCATCGCAATGTTCGGCGACAACCGACGGATGGAGATTCGTGTTGCCGATCTTCGTGGCAATGACCGCATCGGCGCGTCGCCCTATCAATGCCCGTCCGAGTACCTCTTCGGAGTTGGAATCGTCGGAATATCCCTCAGCCGTGTCGAAGAAGGTGACGCCAGCATCAAGCGACGCGTGCACCGCGGCGATCGAGTCGTTGTCGTCTTGCGGCCCCCACACTCTTCCACCGGCAAACGGCCAGCATCCGAGTGCCATTCGGGATACTTCGATTCCGGTATCCCCTAGCGTTGCGTATCGCATCTTTCGCTCCTCACTTCATCGAAGATTAGTGCTACGGACATTGGTTCCTATTCGTCGATCCAACGCCGAACATGGCGTGGCGGGAGTGCAAGGGAGTCGAACCCTCCGCGCACATCGAAGGATGCACGCCAGCGGATTTGAAGTCCGTGAAGCCCACCGGGACCCATCCACTCCCACGCGTTTGTCTTATCACGATACTAAAGCGCGAAAGTTTCAAATTCGTGTATTGGCAAAGCTCAACAAACGAAAAGGACGGTTCAATGAACCGTCCTTTCACAATGCAAGCGCTTTGGGATGCAGTAGATCAAGCAGCCATCTGAAGGACGCCTTGAAGCTTATCTTTCAAGACGCTCTCCGGCACGGCGCCGACAACCTGCTCCACAGGGCTACCGTCTCTGAAGATCAACAATGTCGGGATGCTTCGTACTCCGTACGTGCCTGACAATCCAGGGTTCTGGTCTACGTCGACCTTCGCGAATTTGACCACACCTTCATAATCGTTTGCCAGTTTCTCGACGACAGGTGCGACCATCTTGCACGGCCCGCACCATTCGGCCCAAAAATCTACAAGTACCGGGATGTCAGAAGAGAGAACTTCAGATTGGAAATCGGCATCGTTAACATCAATGGGATGTGCCATTACTTAAACTCCGTTTCTCCGTTAATTTGTTGCCTGCCGCAACTCCGCGCAACCTCTATAAACGAACGGTCGCATACATGAGATTCTACAACCTCTGTATGCAGTACAAACCTCGTGCAGCGATTACAAGCGGTAACGTCAAACCTGCGCCAATTCTCGTATTGGTGCCTTAGCGACGACTTCAACTGTAACCGATCGAACGTCGAGTGCGGGCACTGTCGGTGAAGGGTCCGGGTATTCGCAATCTTCGATGTATGTTGCCAATTCTGCAAACAGAGTCGTGCTGCATACCATGCCGCGCATCGTATCGGTGATGTTTGCAACGCCCTCAGCAACAGTCGTGCCGCTGTAGTCCTTAATCAGCACGGAATCACCGTCCGAAACACCAAGGGACGCGGCATCCTCTTCATGTATTTCGATCACCTCAACGCGATCGATCACGTTCAAGTAGTTACGTTCTGAAAGCGTGGTTTCGCGGTCGGGTTGATGCAACACCCGTCCCGGCGCGTAATACATTCCGTTCGATGCATAAGCGGTGAAATCAGGTTTATTGATCTCGAACGTTGGCTCAACCGAACCGGCGTCAGGTGCTTTGGTAATCTTGCCGCTGCTTGCCAAGGCATCGTAACTCAAGCCCGAGTACTCGGGTATCGTCGCGCAGATCAAGTCGAATATCTCGCTCGACGAACTGTAGTCAAACCCTGATGCTCCCATCGCATTCGCCAGTCCAACGAATAATTCCCAACCTGCAATCTCATCGAATCGAGGTTCGCTTGCTTGGCGGATGAGTTGCACTCGGGACTCAAGATTGGTCGCAGTGGAAGTCTGCTCAGAGAATGGCGCGGCAGGGAATACGATACTGGCTTTCGCGGTTATCTCGTTGTCGAACACGGATGAGACGATGAGAGTCTCTAGCGATCCCAAAGCGGAGTCGATGTCGCCAAACTGCCTCGCCGTGTGATTCACGCCATCGGCCATAACGATTGCCGCCTTGATCTTCCCGTCTCGCATTGCATCAAAAATCTCAGTAACTCCCTTGGGTTCCTCGCTGGGGAAATCCATGCCCCACGCCTGACTCAAGGTTTGTGCGAGTTCAGATTTTGCGGACAATGGGCGACATCCAACTTGCTCCGAGCCGCGGGTGTTCGCGCCGAAATAGAGTGGATAGACGCCTTGGCCAGGGCCATCCGTCGTGCCGTTGAGCAGACGCAGATTCATAACCGCGTCTACCAATGCGTCATGCCTGATCTGCGGAACGGTATCTTCTCCAAGCAATACGGCCATTTCGCGGTGGCTCGCGAGTGCGGAAGCAGCCTCCGAAAAGTCTTCGATGGGGATGTCGCAGTAACGGGCAATTCGACCCAGATCGTAATCCCATAGCGAGGCTTTGAAATCCTCGCTGTTCTTGACGTTTTCACGAATGAAGTCGACCTGCTCCAAAGTTGCGTCGAATACTGATCGAATGATACCCATGACAGCCATGTGTGCCGTGCCGATTCTCGGTCTGAGCCAGACATCGGCGTAACGCGTCAACTCGGTCTCTCGCTGATCGATGACGACGATCTTGGCGCCACGCTTGGCGGCTCGTTTCACCGGCACCGCTAGCACGTTCTGGTCTTCAGTTGGATTTCCTGACACGACCATGACGGACTTGGAATCTTCGATGTCCCATATCGACCGCTTGGTGTGTTCGATGTCCCAACGCTCTGCGATGTGCTTCGTCATATCGTCGATGAAGTTATGTGCGCTGTCCACGTTGTTGGTCTTCAACGCGGTTCGTGCGAATTTCTGGGCTATGAAGTTATCTTCGTTGCTTCCGCGCGGAGAAGCAATGACCGCGATTTCATCGGGGGAATACTTCGACAGCGCACTAGCCGCGGCAGTAAATGCGTCTTCTGTCGTCGCGTTGGTGAGAATGCCGCCTTTTCTGAAGTATGGGCGCTTTAGCCTAGACCGATGGTTGGGGTAGTCGTAACCAAATTTGCCTTTGAAGCAGGCCTGGCCGAGATTTGGAGCACCGTTGACATCGCCGCGGAACCGTATCACCTTGTCGAAGCGGTTGACCTCAGCAATCATCTGACAACCGACGGCACAGTTGGTACAGGTCGTCGTGACTTGTCGGCTCGCCTTTTCCCACTTGTATTCCCGCTCCACCAACGCCCCAGTGGGGCAGACGTCGATACATGCGCCACAGAACTCGCAACCCGACTCCATTAAAGAAGTGCCGTGCGATGTGCCGACGAGTGAGACACCGGATCGAGATGTTAGCGTCAATGCGGTATCCCCTCGCACTTCGTCGCACACGCGCACACAACGAGCGCATACGATGCAGAGGTTGTAGTCGCGGTCGTAGAGCGGATCGTCGGCGTGAATCGGAAGGTCGCGACGGTTGTAGTTGAGGGGCGTACGCAGGTCGAGTTCGACTGATCTTACGGTGTCCTTAAGCTCGCATCGCTCGTTCTTCGGGCAGATCGTGCATCGATCGGTGACATCTACGTGCCTCTGACAGACGTCTTGCGGTCCACACAACTCGATCCGGTGACACGTCAGACATCCATGAGGATGTTCCGACATTAATAGTTCAATGATTCCACGTCGCAGTTCGCTTACCGACTCGTTTTTCGTCTCTACCACCATGTCCGGCATCGGTGTAGCAGTGCATGACGCCAACGTCATCTTGCGGCCGCCTGCCTCGGTGTCGACGACGCAGGTGCGACAAGCGCCGTATGGCTTCATGTTCGGGAAATAACAGAGATAGGGGATGTAGATCCCGGCTTCCAGCGCTGCTTGAAGGATCGTTTGACCAGGAGCAGCCTCGACTTGCTGACCGTCGATTGTGAACTTGATAGGTTCAGGCATGTTGTCTCTCGCCACCAGTCGTGTAAATCGATCTCATGGGCGCGTGCGGCTCGGGAGGATCATCGAACCATCGCCAAATGGTCCGGACTTCTCCAACTCACCGTTGAACCGTTTCTCGAACTCCTCGCCGAAGTAGGTTATCGCCGAAGATATCGGGTTGTAGCCGAGTTGGCCGTGTCCGCAGAGCGAACCGATCTTCATATTATTTCCAACCGTCTCCAGCAACTGCATGTCACCAGGTTTGGCTTCGTTCTTGCACATTCTGTCAAGCACGTCCAGCATGTGAGTGTTGCCCAATCTGCACGGGAAGCACTTGCCGCATGACTCGAACTGGTTGAAAGCCACGAGGTTACGTATCAGGTCAACGACATCGGTTGTTTCGTCGCCGACGATGATGCCGCCTGAACCGAGGATCGCGCCTGATTGGGCCATAGCGTCGAAATCGATCTCGGTGTCAAACGCTTCTTCGCCCATCACGCCGCCGAGTGGGCCACCGGTCTGTAGAACCTTGATGCGCTCGGAACCATCAGCAACACCGCCGCCGATGTCGTCCAAGACCTGACGAATGGTTACTCCCATCTCGACTTCATACATCCCCGGACGCTTGATGTGGCCGGTAAGGCACACCAACGCGGTTCCAGATGACGATTCGGTGCCTACCTTTTTGAATTCATCACCACTGGTCGCCACGATGCTTGGCACATAGGCGATTGTCTTGACGTTGTTGATGTTGGTCGGTTTCTGGAAAAGTCCAGCCTGTGCGGGGAATGGTGGCTTGTATCTTGGCGTCGAGCGTTTTCCTTCAATCGCCTCCATCATCGCAGTCTCTTCACCAGCGACATATGAGTCACCGGTCAACGAAACTTCCATTTCGAACGAGAAGTCGGATCCGAGGATGTTCTCGCCAAGGACGCCGTTTTCGTATGCCTCACCGATCGCGCGACGGGTTGCCTCGATGGGGATGTCGTGTCCCTGTCGGATAAACACGACGCCGTGAGTAGAGTTGGTCGCGTAGCCGTTGAGTATCAATCCCTCAATCAATCGGTGCGGATCGCTCTCAAGAATGCCCTTGTCGTTAAACGCGCCCGGGTCCCCCTCTTCGCAGTTGCAGAGCACATACTTCACAGGTGCATTGCTAGGGGCGAGAAAAGACCACTTCAGGCCGGTCGGGAATGCTGCTCCCCCGCGCCCTCGCAGGCCAGATGTCTTGACCTCTTCCAAAACTTCGTCCGGGGTCATTGACAGCACCGCTTTGTTCAGGGCTGAGTATCCGTCTTGGGCGATGTACTGGAAGATATCGTGCGGATCGATGTTCCCGAAATTTTCGGTGAGTATCTTTTTCTGGAGCTGATTAGGTGGCAACTGATCCCAGTCGGACAAATGCGATGTGTAATCGTCTACGTGTCCAGAATATGCGTACGCGGAAGCGTGCATGGGATGCTGATCGCGCCCATCGATGTAGTGGGACATTATGTCCGGCACTATTTCGGGTGTCACATTTGCGTGGAACACGCGATTTGCGCGGGGAACGATGATGTCGACGAGCGGTTCAAGGTACATCAACCCGTGTGCTCCGACCATAGACAGATTGATCTGGTCGGTGCCCTCTGGTCCATAAGGTTTTAGGGCATTGAAAACGGCTTGTGCTCCAGCGGCTTGACCTGATGCTCCAAATCCGACCCGCACCCAGGGTTTGTCACCCTCTGTCAGATCATCCCATCGTTGACGTGCACGAGCGCGCAGCAATGCGTACTGCGTCTGCTGACTCATCGCCTCTGCGTAGGTGTCCACAGGTGCTTCAGTGCGCGATACCATTCTCGAGTTCCTGTTGAAGGTCAACTATGTATTGGCGGGCTGAATCTGGGTTAGCGCGCCCTTTCAGGATGTGGTCGCGTGCGATGACCGGGGCTTGGGCGCACGCCCCGAGACAAGTGCTGTAACGCAACGTGATTTTGCCATCGGCGCTGGTTTCTTCGGAGTCCACACCCAACTCATCCTGCACGGCATCCAACACTTTCTGCGCTCCCATGAGGTGGCAGGTCGGTCCCCAGCAAACATCGACCGTAGTCATACCCGGCGGGGTAAACCGGAAGTTGGTATAGAAAGATGCGACGCTCCAAACGTCGTTTATGGTGGCGTTGCAGAAGATCGCGGTCTCTTCGATCGCTTCATCGGGGATATAGTGCAGATCGTCTTGGACCGCGAGAAGCGAAGAAAGTACGGTGATGCTCGGTACCCTCTCCTTGTCGGTGCGCTGGGATTCGAGTGCTCCACGGATTCGCTCGCGCAACTCCGGTCGGCTCTGTTGCTGACTTGTCGTCAATCTATCTCCAGCGTAGTCGAGAGACTCAGTTCGGGTATGCGGCGCGTTGCTCTGCTCACATATCCGCCTAGATGGAATCGTAACAGAGCATCATTATTCGGCGCGCAGAATTACCCAGTGTGGCTTCATCGGCCGGAACCTTCGTTTTCTGCCGCGACCATGTCGCGCGACGTGTCGCGACGCAGGGTAGGCATCATCACGACCTGTTCGACGATTGTTCGTTGCGGCATCGCCGCGCAGAGGAATATCGCCTGCGCGATGTCCTCGGCCTGCATCATCGTCGAACGATCATCTGCATCCGGTGGGCGCGGACGATTTTCCAAAATCGGGGTGTCAACTTCACCGGGCATGATGGCACAAGCGCGGACTCCGAACTTCGCGAGTTCGGTATTCATGCCGCGGATCATATTCAGGGACGCCGCTTTCGCCGCACTATATGGTGCTCCACCGAGAAGACCCGGATTCAACGCCGCCATCGACGACACTGTGATCACGGTGCCGGTGCCTCGGTCGATCATGTTTGCCAATACCGATTGCGTCAGCCGGTAAACGCCTTCGACATTCACCTTGAACACCGAATCCCACTCCTCAGGGCCTACGTATCGCAACGATCGCACACGGCTGCTATGCCCGGCGTTGTTGACCAAGATGTCGACTTTTCCGAAGCGTTCCAAACTCCACCTTCCCAAATCCGCCGCGGCATCACCGTTTTCGAGGTCTGTCGGTTTGACCTTGACTTCCACCCCGTGTTCCCGCGCTAGTTCTGCGACCTCATCGAGCGGCGCTTGGCGTCTCCCGGCAAGAACCAGATCCGAGCCAGCTTCGGCGAACATGACTGCGGCGACCTTGCCGATGCCAGTGCCTGCGCCAGTGATGATAGATACCTTGCCGTCCATGACGCCCATGCGTTTAGTCTCCTGATTGGCTCACAACTTTGGTTCAAGTTCAAACACGCATATAGGTTAACTCAGAGCGTCCGCTGCCAAGTCCCATAGACGAATATCAGTTAGATCGCCAATCCGACCATCCTTTGGCGGCATCGGACAACATCATAGTCGCCATCTCCCGACCCATCCGAATCGAGTAGTTAGTGCCGCGATCTTCCGGGTAGATTTGTGTCGTGTTCGCCAAATATATGCGTTCAAACGGCGTTCGATGTGATGGCTTCTTCGCACCGTACTCAGTGCCGATTATCGGTTGCGCCGCGCTAACCGCGTTGTAGTGGACATCCTTTACCCAAGAGCGGTTGAAGTCGGGATTGAACTTATGAAGGTGATTGAAATAGAGGTCTGTCAACTCCTCTGGCGACAAGCTGAACAGTTCATCCCGCCGGTGCAGATAGTTGGTGAGGTATACGACATGGCGATCGTTGTACCACTCCTTGGGCAACATGTTGGTGTGCTCGATGATGCCAAGGAACGGCACATCATCCGAGGCGATGTTCATCCAGTAATAGTCGGTGAGTCTCCGATCCATCTCAAGTATCACGACGACCGCAGCCAGATATTGAACATCATCCAAGCGCGAGAGATATTCGGACGGAATCGAGTCCATAAGGCTCGGCATCGAGAATGATGGAACCGTAGAAAGTATGCAGTCGAAGAGATCTGTTTGCTCTCGTCCTTCAGAGATGGATTCAATCCCTACCTTGCCAGATTCGTTTCGCGGGACGATCTTTGTGACGGGATTCTCGATTCGAATCCGGCCCCCGAGACCACGTATCTTATCTGCCAACGTATCGAAGACTACGTCAAAGCTGCCGGTTGGATATCCGAGGACTTCTTTCGCCAACATCCCTTCGCGCGAAGCGAATCTAGTTTGAATCTTCGACCAGAACCAAGGCATTCCGACTTCGCCATAAAATCGGCCGAACTTTCCGCGCAGCAAAGGGTTCCAAAGCACGTCGTAGGCTTTGCCGCCGAGTTTCTCGCTCAGCCATTGGTCTGCGGTGTAAGGCTCAAGGCTTTGCCAGTCTTTGATGCGTTGGACGCGAAGCGTGAACAATCCCATTCGGATACGTTCGAACATCGGGATGGCGCTGAAGCGCAAGAGATCGAACGCCGTAGTCGTGCGATGCAAACCTCCGTCGACGTAAGTACCGACGTTTGACGGATACCACTCCATCGCGTTGCTGATGCCCACTTCGTCCATCAGATCCAAGATCGCGCGGTCGTTGGTGAACAGGTGGTGATAGCCGCGTTCGAGCGGATATCCGCCCACGGGGATGGTGGACGCTTGACCGCCAATGAATGGCGCCGATTCGTATACGACGACATCGTGACCTGCACGAGCGAGATCATAAGCGGCTGCCAGCCCCGCCGCGCCGGCTCCAACTATCCCAACCTTCATGGCTTCAACTCCGCAGAATTTTCCGAAACGTGGGAGACGTTTGACGCGGAGTTGTGCCTTCTACCTCTCACGGACCTCGCGCCCCGCGCAAGGTTGACAAACGATGTTCGATCAAAGAACAGTATGATGGCGCCCGCGATCGTGACTGGGGCCCACAAAACCATGTGAACCGTCAACGCGTATGCGGCGGCAATGTCGCCATCGATGCCAAGTGTGGTCAACGCCGCGGCTCCAAGCAGTTCAAACGGTCCTAGACTTCCGGCACTCGACGGCAATATGCCTGCAAGGTTAGCGGCCGCTCCGAAAGCTACGATCGCGGCGATGAATTCGATTTGACTCCCGAACTCCGGTCGGATGTCGAAACCTAGAGCGATCACGTAATACATTGTGATCTCGGCGATCCAGACGGGGATCGAAAGTGCAATCACTTTCAGCAAACCTTGCCATGTCCGGATCACTGTCAATCCCTCGATCAGATTCATCGCGAGATTGATGATCTTGACTCGGATCCTTGGCGGAATCATGAATAGCATCCCGCCCATCAGTCGACGTATGCTCTCTGGCGACATGACGACTACATACGCGACGACGGCGAAAACTGCCACAAATGGCAACAAAGCGCCTATCGTGAGGACGGCAACACCGCCCGGCACTTGGTCGGCCACACCGCTCACAGTCGTCTGGAATCCGATCGCTCCGACTACCGCGGCAATTGCTATGAGCAGCAGCAACGCGATCACGTCGGATGCGCGCTCCAAGGCGACGGTTCCGAATCCGGCCATTGTGCTGATGCCTTCACGCAGAGAGAGGTAGTACGCGCGCATCAACTCTCCGATCCTGAGGGGTATCAGGTTGTTCGCCATGTAACCGACGACCACTACTGGAAACAGCGCGCGGCGGGTAGATTCGCCAGTGAACGGCTTGAGCAGGTACCGCCATCGAACGGTTCGGAACCACAGAGCCAGCGTATAGAAGGCCAGAGACGGAATAGCGTAGATGTAGTTTGCTGAAGCGAACACGTCTACGACTTGATCGAAATCATCGATGATCGCGAAGAAGAAGATGCCTAGAAATGCGGCGCTTCCGAGCAAGCCTATCCAGAATGCGCGGCTCTTAATCACTGTGGGTTAGCCATGACTAGTGGGTGAGCCGCATCGCTATGCGGCCGTCATCGTAGAGGCGCGGATGGCGTATCGTCTCTGTAGTAGACGTACGAATCGATGTACCCGATATCTGTTGACAGTTTGCGATGGAACCAGAAGTCCGCAATCGGTCGCAACAACTCTCGGTTGGTCAAACCATTCCACACATCGCCCGGGGTCTTCTCTTTGTAGACCTCTGGGAACCACCAGCGGTGGATCATGTGTCTGCCTTCGTCGAAACGCTCTGGCAAAGATTCTTTGACCTTGTCGTGGTTGCGGGCGTTGATCACCGCGATTGTGCGGTCATCCCCTACTGTCGCGCCTTCCCCTTCGAGGTCGATGTAACCGACACCCTCATAGTCACGCAGGTACCAGCTCCATGGCCAAGCAAAACCGTCTCGATTATCTATCGCAACGCTGAACTCACTCTTGTTCCATGCCAAGTCGCGCGCCAAATCGAACTCCTTGGCAGTTTGGTGCAGGTCTGGTGTCGTCTGCGTGTATACGAGCATCTCCCTAGGCACGTCCCCGTGCTTGTACACGGCGTTGAACGAGGCGCGTAATGTGAACGCGAACATAACTACAACGAGTGCGACCGCAATCACACTGAGAACCATCCGGAAACCTTGCGACAATCCGCTCTGGATCAACAGCAATAATCCGACACCGCAGAACGCTATCAAGGCCCATAACTCGAAGAATTGGCTCAAGTCACGCGAGTTGCTGATGTCGAAATTGTCGTAGAACTCGAAAAAGATCAACCGATATATCGCGACCAGAGCGAGAGGCACCAATGCAAACACGACCCAACCCTTACGCTGCCACACGTAGTGCCAATCGACATGGTTGGAGAGTATGCCCAATCCGTGACCTGCTACGAAAATGAAGGGGAGCGTCAACTGGGCAAGTAGCCATGGCATCTTCTCCCCCGCTACCGACAATGCCAAAAAGGTCGCGAACGCCCAGAACAACAGGAAGCGCATGAACCTCGACGTATTCAGCGTCAGCGGTATGAATATCAACGTGACGAATGCCAACGCCAAGAAAGGCAGAATAAGCAGTTCCGACGGAGGATCGGGCTTTTTGTAGTACTGCGTGTAGAGCAGAGTCGTCGATATCGCGAAGCTGATCACGCTAATCGCGATCAAACCTATGGATCGCCATCCCGTGCGAATAGCGTAGTAGAGCGCGATTCCCATGGCCGACAACATCGGAAGAAACTCATAAACCGAGCCCATGATGAAGTAGTAGTACCAAGGCTGGTCGCCGCGACGAACATCTTGTTGAGCGAGCCAGTACCCGAGAGACTGCCATACCCCAGTGATGACGCCCGGGTAGTGGCTTCCGAAGTTCGTCATGATGACGGCGTAGATCGCCCAGAAAATCGCCAATGCGACCCAGAATCGGCGCCAATTCCACCATGCCCCGATCGCGACGCCGACACCGAACACCAACAAGGTCAATACAGCCGCGACTGCGGTCGCCGTTGAACCGTCAGGCGCGCCAGTGGCTACGTTAGGGGTGCCCTCAACAGCCGCCAGAGTCAGCCCAAACAGCTCTTGGAATAACGCGATCCCCGCGACATAGAACGGCGCGGTCAGCCCGACGAGCAACACCAAGATGTGACCCTGTGGACTGATCTCATTCAGCTTCATGTGCCCTAGCAGAATGTCACGAAGTTCGTAGCGCGTCGCCCATGCGAAGTAGGCGGCGAAGATGACGACGAAGATATATGCCGTCTCTTTGGTGGCCATCGAAAACCCGAGCACCGCGGCCACTATGTAGAGCCATCGATGACGCTGCTCTTCGATGTACCTCCACATCGCGACCACGAGCAACGCGATGAAGAGAGCCATGAGAATGTCGTTGCGGGCAAACCTCGAAAAGTAGAAGAGCGCCGGCGAGAAAGTGAGCATTACCGAGGTGAGAATCGCTCCGACATCGCCCAGCTGCTTGCGCAACAGCAAGGGCATGGGAATCAAGGCGGCACCAAATAGCACCATCCCAAGGCGGAGCGTGAACTCCGAATCGCCGAACAGGAAAAACATCGCCGCGATCAGCTCGAAGAGGAACATTCCGTGGGTCAGCGGCGAGTGTTCGTACTCGTTGCCGATTGCGATTTGGTAACCGAAGTAGCCATGCAGGCTCTCGTCGTGATGCACCGCTTGGTCGCCCAAGCGCACCAACCGCATCCCTAAACCGATGAGGAAAAGAGCGGCGTAAATGCCGTACTGAACACGAGGTGATATCGAGAGTTCAGTGGCCGTATCGACTACTGTCGCGCTCGTGCGAGTGACTGTAGTCCACGCTCCGTCGACCCATCCCGCGCGCATTCCAGTTGATCGGACAGACGATTCGGACGCACCATCTTCCGGTCGAGTATGTGCCGTGTCCAAGCCTACTCTCCCAAGGCGAAAATGATCACTTGTTCGTTCTCAAACACACGGCGCCCGATACGGTCGAATTTCGAGACATCTAATTCAGTATATTTTTGACGTTCGTTTGGGCTGACGACCAAATAGTCGGCGCTGTAACGCTCAATCAATGCGAATGTCTCCGCATCATCGGCACTGCTGTAGATACGCTCAACATCGCTATTCCGATCTATCCACCATTCATCACCGCCGCGCCATTGGCTCTGGTGCCCGGTCCAGCCTAAGATTGCCGGCCTGCCGGTCCATCCTGAGAATCGACCATGCTGCGTATAGCTGTTTCCCGGTGCTTCGATCAGGACATCGTCATTGCTGACGTTCTCGCGAATCCAGTCCATCGCTTCGGGGACTGCTGATCCGCTATTTTCCAAGAACCTGAGCCCGTCAAGGGTGAACTCGGTTCCCGACTCCGATGACTTGCCTGCTGTGGCTGCAAAGGGGTAGTAGAGAGAAACCGCGATCAATAACGTTGCGATTACAACCGCTGCGACACTCAGGTATCTGACTCGGCCTATGAACGAAGGATGTCGACGCATCCAAAAATAGACGCTGTAACCGCCGACTACCGCAAAGAAGATCCATACTTGGTAGTAGAACTTGAACACGGTGTTGTGTCGACCGCCGAACATGTCGTGCAGCCGAAACAGCTCGGCCCAAAACAGAAGCAGTGCCGAGATCGTGAGCAAAATAACCGCTATCTGCGCTCCGTCATCGGCCCCGCGCATTCCGCGACGATAGGTTGTCACGAACAGACCGACGAACGCGGCTCCGAGTAACGCCGTCAACGGCAATCGGGTAATTAGATCGGCACCATCCGCATTGTCGTTGAAGCTGTAGTGGGCAATAACCCAAGCGAAGTAAGTGAAAGCCACGAATCCGACAGAGACGATCCATGGAAACTTCGCATACGTACTAGAGTTGAGCCCGAGCGTGGTGACGTTCCGCCTCAATATCGCAAACTCACGCGACACCGCCGGTACTACGACTGCACTTGCGAACACTAGCAGTACTGCGATCAACCCGCCCCACACTGTGAAGAAATGGATGGGGCGTGTCGCGTATTTCGTGGGTATCGCCGGTGGAAACTGTATCTGGCTCTGCATGGTTACGAAGTAGTAGTTCGAGAAAAACGCGGCACCGACTAAAGCAACGACCACAAACCCTGGTGCCGCGGTACGGATCGCCTGCAGGTGCATCCGTCCGTTCTCTCGGTACGACTTGAAGTAAATTGCTCCTCCCAACGCAAGCAGCATCCACAACATGTCCCAAGTGTTGATGAATCCAGCCGACCCTACGACCAGCATCAGCACGACGGCGGAGATCGGATTACTGCGCAACCAACCGAGACCCCACTTGACACGCGAGAACAGCAGGTTTGCGATCACCGAGATAGCAGTCAGCACGAACGGTATCGACATTACATGCGGATGCAGATCACCCAGCATGAAGCTGAAGAACGGGAACTCTTGGATAGTGAAATCGAGTTCAGTGCCATCAGGTAGGAAGCGGTTGATCACTCTCGACGATGCCCACCACCACCACCAGCCTTCGGGCCGCCAACCCGTGCTGGTGTCGGTCAGGTCAACGCCTTTTATGCCGAGCCAGTCGTAGAACCCATCCGACCCGATACCGGCCAGCGACAGTAGCTCCCATAATCCGTTGAGGTTCGAGATGAAGAGCAGCAGCACTGCGGCGATCAATCCACCGGCAAGCATCTGCATAGTTGTCGCACCATCGCGGCGAACCAGGTTCGAAACCAGCGAGAAAATCGCCGCCGCCGACATCGCGGCAACGGTAGCCAAAGCCAAGTTGTAAGCGATGCTCGCTTGCACGCCTGACATCTGTGCGATGCCGCCGAGCATCCAGTACCCGAAGTAGTAGTACGCGATCGGAAAGCCGCTTAGCCAGAGATCCGTCGGTGGCGCGTGTTGCGCGCTAATTACCGCGTTCAACATCGTCAGATCCATCGGCTTTTCGGTATGCGAAATGTCGGGATCCAACGCCTTCACAAACGCGAAAACGACAAAAAATACCAAGAACACGGCTTCGGTCAAAATCAGCTGCAGCCACCGACGGCGAAGGAATCCAACGAAGTCGGTTCGTTTCCTCAGTGCGATCCACGCCCAACCTGCTACGGCAGCGAGAAACGCTATCAACCACCAAGACCACGGTACATTCGGAAGAATTTTCAACAGACTCAACACCCAAACCACCGAACCGAACGCTAACATCCCAATCGGACGCACTAGCCCGAACCCGCGATCTGTCAGATTGGGAAGTGCGATATACACCACAGGTATCGCAGCTAAACCGACCGCGTAAGTGGTCAGTAGCCAAAAAATCAGATCAGACATCTATCAATCGATTACGCGGCGGGAAGTATCGTCTCTGCAAAGCCTCGAGGATCGAACGGTGCGATGTCGTCAATGCCCTCGCCCGTGCCGATGTACCTGACCGGCAGTCCCATTTCGCCGCGGATCGCCAATATCACGCCGCCCTTCGCCGTGCTGTCCAGTTTCGTCAGAATCACTCCGTCGCAACCGACCGCTTCTGTGAACACTTTGGCCTGCGTGACACCATTCTGACCAGTATTGCCATCAATGACCAGCAACACTCGCGGTTTGAAATCGCTTGAATGCCGATCGAGAATCCGTCGCATTTTCTTGAGTTCTTCCATCAAGTTGTGCGCGGTGTGCAACCTGCCCGCGGTATCGATTACGACGAAATCGGCCCCGCGGGATTTAGCCGCATTCAACGCGTCGTAGACGACGGAACCCGGATCTGCTCCGGCGGCCGAAGAAACAAACATCGTGTCGGTTCTCCGCGCCCATGTCTCCAGTTGGGATATGGCACCAGCTCTGAAGGTGTCGGCGGCCGCGATCAGTGGAACACGCCCGTCTGATTTGGCGGCTTGCGCAAGTTTTCCGATGCTGGTGGTCTTACCGGAACCGTTTACCCCAACAACCATCACCGCAACGGGACCATCTTCAGCGAAAGCTGCGGCAGCCTCACCGTCAGTGAGCATCTCGGATATTTCGGTTCGTAACAATTCGTAGACCGCGTCGGGAGTTCGGGCCCCTCTCCATCTAGCCTCTTCTTGGATCTTCTCGACGAGTTGCATCGCCGTCTCGACACCGACGTCAGCCACGATCAGCGCTTCTTCTAGGGCCTCCCAAAACTCGTCGTCAACCTTGGTGCGACGAAATACTCCACCGACAAGATTTGTCCATGATCGGCGAGTTTCCGCGGACGATTCGGACGTCTTGTCACGTCTGCCAAGTAGTCGGAGCATCCAAAGAACGATTGCTGCGCTAATCGGAGCGCTTGTAGATTAACTGTCGGCGGGGTGATGAGTTGTTCCTGCGGAGCACAACATTGCCCAACCAGTTTCCAATGCGCCTGAAGCCATCGAACGTCGATCCAGACGCTCTGACACCCGAAGACGAGATCGAAGTCTGTCCGCTTGTAGCAGCAGCTTTTTGGGATTTCATTGCAGTCTTGACGAATTTTTCCGGTACGCCGTCGGCAAAGATCGATTGGGCATTCGCCGCGGCGCTCTTCTGCGCCTTCGACTTGCTATTCCCGAAACCTGACGCGACGATCTCTCCGTCAATGGATACCCTGGCGACGTATTGTTGCTGACCGTCGGCACCAGTGCCGGCATTACCCGTCCAGTAACGTGGCGTCCGGAGTCCGATGCCTTGCACCAACTCCTGAAACGCCGATTTGGGGTCTTTGTCCACGCCATGCGCGGCGACTCGCTCAATCTGCTTTCCTAGGTGCCGAAAAACGAATCCGCTCGCCGCTTCGTAGCCCTGATCCTCGTGAATAGCTCCGATAATCGCCTCAAAAGAATCCTCTAGGACGGATTCTCTGACGTTTGGGCTGTACGCTGCTTCGCCTTTGCCGCGCAAAACGTGGTCGCCTAGGTTCAAGCGCTGTGCGGCTTGCGCTAGGGAATCCCTGCAAACGATGTGCGCTCTCCCGATCGACATTTCACCTTCTGTAGCGGTCAACGATCGCTCGAACAGAGCGTTGGCAACTGTGTAGTTCAACACTGCGTCGCCGAGGTACTCCAAGCGCTCGTACGATTGCATACCTCTCTCAACGTCATCAGCGCCCCATTCGTTGACGAACGACTCGTGCGTCAATGCTTGACGCAACAAGCTTCGATTTGAGAAGTTGACTCCGAGCTTGGTTTCAAGCTCGTCTATTTCCGATTCTGGAATGATTTCAGGAGCCAAGGACTCAGACCTCTACACCCTGAGGCCAAGGCGGCTGTGGTCGCTTCAACTCGCCAAAGTACGGACGGTTGCGCGCCATCAGCACCATGTTTTCGAACGCAGCCAAGGAATCTTCCTCGGGAGGAGTAAACGTCTTGAGGAAGGCCGCGGAGCCATCTTCGAAAATGAACGTGGGGGTTCCGAAGATTCCCTTTGACACTGCCTCCTCATGGTCTCGTCCGATTTCTGCAAGTCGCTCTGGCGAATCGAGGTCGGCGACGAATTTGTCGATGTCAAGCCCGGCCCGCTGTGCTGCCTCCACTATCGGCTCCCGATCCCGGATGTCGCCGCGTTCAACGAACTTGAAATGCTGCAACTCCAGCATGAACTTGTCGTGTGCGTCGTAGCCTTGCATCCGCGCCGCGATACCACCTCTCAACGACCACAGACCACGGCTTTCGTAATCCGGCCCCTGCTCCCAAGCCTTCCAATCTGGTCCTTCTTTGGAATTCACCTGCTCCAACGCGAAACTGCGGTAATTCAACTGCAAGTCGTCGCCTAATTCATTCTTCACCCGGGATAACCAGATCCCAGCTTGGCGGACCCAGGGTCAGGTGTAGTCGATGAACACATCGATTTTCATAGGTAGGTCGTTAATCATGGTCGGCCGACCTTTCTTCAATTGGACGCTCAGGTGTTACAGATATCCTAACGACACGCGTCCACGTAGATTTCGGAATTCACGAACTCGTAGAGATTCTACCAGCGAACCCAACATCGCATTGATCAACAATTTCGCGACCATCGATCCAAATATCGGCCCAGTGATCAATCAAACGCACGAAAACCCGAATAGCGACGGCGGATATTTGTCGCTCGACGATGTCCGATTACCAGACGCGTCGATCCACGCTATCGGAACGATCGCGCGCGCCGCGTCAAACCATGACACCAAAGCCTATTTGGTGGGCGGCATGGTTCGTGACATCGTTGCACGGCTCCCGAAAATCGCCACCTCGCCTGACATAACCATCATCGGTGATGCCGTAAAGTTCGCCGAGGCATTAACCGAAGAAAACGCCAATTGTTCGTTGCTATCCGCATCGCAGCTCCACACCGTCAAAGTCAATATCGGATGCCTGACTATCGATATCGCTTCGGCGCGTACCGACCTATACGAACCTTGGGGCTCATTGCCCCAGATAACACTGGTTGACAACATACATGCCGATCTGGAGAGGCGAGACTTCAGTGTGAACGCAATGGCAATCCAACTTTCCTGCGACGGCCTCGGAGTAGTAATCGATCCGTTCAAGGGGCGGCGAGACGTGGCAAGAAAAATCCTGCGCGTGATCCGCAATGATTCGTTCGCCGAAGACCCATTGCGCATGTTGCGTGGCGTCCGACTTGCTGCGCGGTACGGCTACACATTTGACGCTGAAACCGCGAAAGAGGCACAGCCGTCATTACGTCACCTAGAAAAAATGTGTGACGCGTCGCCACAAAGGGTTTTCAACGAGTTTCGTCTATGGTTCCAACCTCACGAAGATCTAGGCGCCTTGACGACGATGGCAGCCAAACATGGGATATTGAACGTATTCGTTCCCACCGCCGATTTTCGGGATGGGGCATTCCGACAAATTTCTCAGGACGCTACTGAGTCCGAACGATTCGCTGCTTTCGCTTATCTTGCGCCAATGGGTGTGATGACCAATCTCGCAGAGAGGTTGAGGATACCGTCGGATTGGTGCGCAATCGTCAGTGAAACCGACATCGTAGGTAACGTTGCAAAGAGATTCCGAAGCGAACATCTTAATGATGTCGAACTGTGGCGATCGCTCATTGATGTCCGCGACGAAGTCGTCCGCGCTGCGATCTGCGTCGAAACCGACTCTGAGGTTTCGCGACGTTTGGTCGATTTTAGAGATCGGTTGCGACCTATGCGAACCGCTATCAATGGCGACGACTTGATCTCGCTCGGAGTTGAGCGCGGTCCGATGATCGGCCAAATTTTGGACGAGTTGCTGGTAGCCCGCATTGAAGGCTCGATCTCGAACGCCGGCGAGGAACGCGCCTACGTCATGCGCCGTTTAGCCGGCGGTTGATCTCGTCGCGGAACATGTAGAGTTGCGCCCACGCTGCGTATTCGCCGAAACGATCGCGGGCCCATTCCCCTACGGCGTCGTTCTTGATGTCCTCGTCGAGACCGTAGAGTCGGATTGCAGCACGCCGAACGTGCACATCCACGGGGAACGCCTCGCCCTTGTCCAACGAGTAAGCCAGCACGCAGTCTGCCACCTTCGGTCCCACTCCCGGAAACTCCATCAATGCTTCTTTCGCGTCGTAGTATGATGCGTCGCGCAGTTCGCCGATATCCGATGAATTCACCAACATCTCGGCAGTTGACGCGAGATGTTTGGCACGATAACCCAATCCGACCTCACGCAGGTACGTTTCGCCAGCGTCGGCGACCACATTTGGATCCGGCAACTCGAAAGCCCAATCTTGGGATCCGATGCGCCGCCCCATCCGTGCAACGGCGGCCACCATCTGCTTGATGCGAGGAATGTTCGAGTTCTGCGAGCAGATGAATCCAACCAAGCATTCCCAAGGCTCTTGCCGCATTACACGGATTAGCGGTGACTCGGCGACATCATGTCCGAACCCCGGCTCACCCGAGAGCAACGCACGCAACCTCGCTACATCAGCGGTCGCGACTAGGTAGTCTTCGATGTCACGCCTTAGAGCTTTGCAATCAATTCCGTTCGTCCTGTCTACCGAAACGATTGTTCCGTCGCGTTCTATGGTTACAACGCAAGAACCCAAAACTCCGCGGAACATCCCATGGCCAGCGCCGTACCATCTGAATGCCTGACCACCGTCTAAAGTCTGCTGCAAATCGAAAGGCTCGACATCGAGCTTCAATGAGACGATTTCACTTTGTTCGGTGTCCGACAATTCGGTAGCAGATTTCAAACCGGCACTCCCGCCAACCATTTCTCCACGTACTCTGAAATCGTGCCTAACGTGACACGTCGAACCGTGCCCTGCGGGATAGATTTCTGGAACAATCGTCCGTATCTCTTCGAGATGATGCGCCTATCTAAAACGACAAAAACGCCCCGGTCAGTTCGAGAACGTATTAATCTGCCGAAACCTTGGCGGAACTTCGTGACTGCCTCTGGGACGAAATACCCATTGAACGGGTTCTCAAGATTCTCTGACCGAGCCTCGTGAATCGGATCTCGCGGCACCGGAAATGGGAGTCTTGTCATCACCAGCGAATCGATCGACGCGTCCTGCAGATCGATGCCTTCCCACAGGCTCATCGCTCCCAACGCGACGGCGTTCTCGGTATCGTTCAAAAGCTGCATCACCCGCGCCGCTGGGCCGTCCCGGCCTTGACCAAACACCTGAGTCTCCGTGTTCTTGAATTGGTTGAACAGCACGTCACGAGTGTTGTTCAGCGCCGAGTTCGCAGTGAACAATGCGAGAGTCCGACCCTGCGTCGCCGACGCAATGTCGTGAACCGCGCTTGTGACCGCTTCGTTGTAACCGGGCGTGTTGGGCTGCGGGATATCTTCAGGCACCAAGATCAGTGCTGCGTTCTTGAAATCGAACGGAGAACCGATGCTCAGAGTCTCGTCCGCATCGAAACCTAACGTGGTCTGAACGCGTTCGAAACTGCCAGATTCACTAATCGTGGCACCAGTCAAGATGTGGGCACGGTCTTGACTAAACAGTCCCGATCGCAATTCCGAGGCCACATCCAGAGGTGCACCGCTGAGATGGAGTTCCATGTTTCGGCGCTGATTCACTGAACTCCAATAGACGAAGTTCTCGTCGGGCTGCTCGATCAGGGCCATCAACCAACTATTGATGTCTCTAAGACGCTCGTAGAGAGCGTTGACGTTTATGACCGCGGCGTCTGGTTGACTATCGTTACCCGCTAGATCCAACAACGAGCGCAGTCCTGTGACGACCGTGCTCAACGCCGGGTGCAGCACGACCCATGGCTCGTCAACGCCCCGCCGCCATTCGCTCGTGATGCGTGTCATTCCCAAAATCCGCATCTCGCGTGTCCGTTCCTGCCGCGTCACGTAACCCGTCAGGTCGCGAAGTGCCTCAAACATCCGGCTCGACTCGAGCGTCGCCTTGTCTGCCGCTTCAACGACTCGGCGTTGCAGGTCGGGCACAGACGATAGCGCCTCTTCCCCTCCGCCGCGCGATGTGGCGAGGCGAACCAGACGGGGGAACATCCCATCGGCCCGCGTCAAAGCGCCAAGATCGTCCATGAACTGCGTTTCCCTGATTTCGAATCCGAGATGGCGAGTAGCAACGTCGCGCAGGTGGTGAGCCTCGTCAATTACCAAGACTTGATGAGGCGGCAGGATATTGTTCTCTGCTGCCATATCGCTAATCAGTAGCGCGTGATTGACTATCAGGACATCGGCTTGGTGCGCGTCCGAACGTGCCTTGAGCATGAAACATGGAGGACCCTGACAGGGGTAACCACCGCCAACTGTGGTCGGAGGACAACCTTCCGCTGAAAGACGACTGAAAATCCCGGTATCCCACCCCAAAGACAACTCAGACCGGTCTCCCGTCTCGGTCTTGCCAAGCCAATTCATGCATTGCGATAACACCCGCGCTTCCGACTGGTCATGATTAGGTTGCGAAACCGCATCCCGCCATCTCTGGACACACAGGTAGTTTGACCGCCCCTTCAGCTGCACCGCGTCCAACTCGACGCCTGTTTCCCGCTTCACGATTTCTCGAACCGTTCCGAAATCTTTGTTCAAAAGCTGCTCTTGCAGGTTCAGCGTGTTGGTTGAGATCACAGCCCTGCCGCCCTGTCCTGCAACCATCAACGCGGCTGGCAGAAGATAGGCCAATGATTTGCCGATCCCGGTTCCTGCTTCAACCATCAGCTTTTGCTGACCGGCAATCGCGCGGGCGACCGCTACCGCCATTTCGCGCTGTCCGTCCCGAGCCTCGAACGCTGGCATCGTCTCCTCCACCAAGCCTCCGGGCAAGAACGCCATCTCCGTTTGGACTACATGTTCGTCCGAAAAACCACCCTCATCCTCGCTGGCTCCTTCGCCCCAAGTTGCTGGTCTGCCCGGCAGCCTAATGCGATCGCTCAACAGATCTTCGTCAATCCCAAGTCGACCTACTATTTCGTCGGTCCCATCGCCAGCGGCCACCATATTGGATGCCAACTCGCTGACACTCCAGTTCGATCGCGAGCCTAACGCGGCGATCCGTGTCAAAGCCGCTGTCGGCATCGCCTCGAATCTCGCCAACAATATCAGGAAGAGATCCCTCGACGCTAACGCATCCGACAATGCCCGATGCGGATCGTCATGCAGGACTCCGAACCGTTGCGCCAGCCGAACCAGTCCGAACTCCGGACCTCCCGGCAAAGCGACTCTCGCCATCTGCTCGGTGTCATAACTGAGCTTCTCGACGTGGATCCGATGCGAGCGTAGGAATCCGACATCGAACTCGACGTTGTGTCCTACTAGCCTCGCATCGCCGATGAACTCTTGGAGATCGTCCCGGATCGCGTTCCAATCCGGCGCATCGTCGACGTCTGCTTGGGATATGCCTGTGAGAGAAACGATGAAATCCGATAGCCGGGAGCGCGGATTCACCAGCGAATGGAACTCGCCGATCTGTTCATCGCCTCGGAATTTGACCGCTCCGACATCGATAATACGATCGCTTGCAGAGTTCAGTCCAGTCGTCTCAAGGTCCAACGCCACCAAAGTCTCGGCGCGTGGCGAGACCTTCTCTCCCTCCCCCTTTGGGAAAGGGGGAATTGAAGGGGGTTTTGAGATGTCGTCTGAAATCAAGGTTCGCGAATCGCTCAGAAACCAGCGTTCGAAAGTACCAATTCGATGTTCGATTCGTCAGGCACCAACTCTCCGCGATCAACCTGGCGCATCGCATCGACTATCGACGCCGTGACCGGCGTAGCGACACCTACTTCTCGACCCATCTTCAGCACATGCCCGTTCATGAAATCGATCTCTGACGGTCTACCGTTCTGAACGTCCTGACCCATCGACGGATGCCAATCTCCAGTCCCGGCACCCGCGTTGGCCGCCAACATGTTGTCGAGTTCCTCGTACATCTCGCCATCGGTCGATGCTGCCGACCATTTCTGCGGCGTCGAGCTGCCAAAACTAACGACATCCAGCCCCAACGCCAATCCGACCTGCGCTGACTCTGATGCCAACCGTATCTGTAACTCGCGCCCGCGCGGCGACGACGCGACTGTCGCTGATCCGCACATCGTAGCACCGACGACCGGGTTGCCCATGCTGTTCTGACAGAGCTTGGCCCAACGCTCCCCTTGCAGATTGGTCGTCGTCTTGCCACCGTCTATCGGTTCGAGTATCGAAATCAACTCTGCGATTCGCTCCGATTCAGCACCGTCATGTTCGCCTGCCCGGAATACGATGTGTCCCAAATCTCGACGTCTCTTTGTCCCCGCGCGTTGCGATAATCCAGGTCCGCCGACCCGAACCGCGATTGACGACATGATCAATCCGATGCATCGGTCTGCGCCAATCGCGTCTGCCATGTCGCTGTCCGGCATGCAGTTCTGTGACGACACAAAGTAGCCATCATCCTTGACGAAGCGCAATGCGAAGCGCGCTGCCCAAGAGGTGTCATAGGCCTTGACTGCGATGAACGCGATATCGAACTTGGGCTCCAAGGCTAACGCCTGCGACTGATGGAGGTGGAAGGCCCGTGGATGGGACACGAAAGGCTCGTGAGGGCCTTCGACGCGCAAGCCCTCGGAGTTGATAATGTCTACCTGCTCCGCCCAGGAATCGGCGAAAACCACGTCGTGACCTGTGTGTGCCAGCCATCCGCCGATATAGCTGCCAACTGCGCCAGCGCCAACTACCAACACTCGTTTCTTGAGTTTCCCGTCGTTCAAATTCGTTTCCTTTGCCTTGTCCAATCGAACCGCATCCATTAACGATAGCCCGAATCTTAGTAGAATCGCTATCGTCAATCTAAACCAGCAACTGATTTGCACGACATCCAACGGAGTTAAACATGGCCGCAGTTAAGGTGGGCGATCACGCCCCAGATTTCAATCTCAGATCCACAGACGGAGAGATGGTCTCTCTCAGCGACCAGAGCGGCTCAAACGTCGTCCTCGCCTTCTTCCCGGCTGCCTTCACCGGCGTTTGCCAGACCGAGATGTGCACATTCCGCGACTCTCTCGCTGAATTCAACGGCATGAACGCCAAAGTCTTCGGCATCTCTGTTGATCCTCCGTTCTCGCAAGCCGAATTCCACTCCCAGAACGACCTCACCTTCCCTCTCCTGAGCGACCTCGGCGGTGCCACTGTCGACGCGTATGGAGTAAGCCTCCCGAACCTTGCCGGCATCGAAGGCTACAACGTCGCCCAACGCTCGGTATTCGTCATCGACGGCGATGGGCACGTCCGCTGGGCATGGGTTTCTGATTCTCCGCTGAACGAGCCTTCGTACGATGATGTGAAGGCAGCGGTCGCGGCGATTTAGTACGTCATTCCAAATCCTCATCGTTCCTCTTCTCTCAGAGGCGGTTGGAAAGCGCGTTTGGCGTTTTTGAACTAGGGTGGGCGCTGTCTGGACGCGTTCAATTCTCCCTTTGGGGGGATTTTGTTCGGCTGTTCGATGTTCGAATCATCGCCGCGCCGTTTCTTTCGGGTCGCGTGCGATAGGTAGCTGCACGACTTGATCCGGCATCGCCGACGTCGCCAGACCGTCGGCTCTCCGGGGGCGTCTTGAAGATCGACCCCTGTCATCGCTCGGTTCCTCCCCTCGCTGATGCCGTAGCCTCACCCGACCGACGAATCGGGCAGACGTCTGCCGGATAGGGGATGCGTTCGCCCGAACCTTGAACGTGACCTCCCCCCAGCCCCCTCCTGAAGGAGGGGGATCTGAGGCCCCCTCTGGAGGGGGAGGGAGAGGCACGTCTGGCTTGCTAGTCGGAGCCAGCGTAACACTCCGCATTCGGACCCTGGAGCTACAACGACCCCCGTAACCGGATTTTGCGGTCGCGTTTCGCCCATCCTCTCAGACGTCTTCCATGACTTTTGGCGGACACCGTCGCGGAGCCGTGTGTTGGCGGCTCCGTGCTACCCGCCCGCGACCGATGCAGTATTCAATTGTGTTTGTTTGTCGGCGCCGACAAGGAGGGTGCACGCTCTCCGTTGCGACGCGGCGATTCTTCGTTTTTCGGGGCGCCGCTCCAACGGTGGTCGGATCGGCGCCTAGTTGCTATATTACTACAATTGTAGTGATTATCAAGTGCCGGTTGTCTGACTGGAACCTATAAGCGATCGGTCGTATCTAAGTAGAGGACCTTAAGCAGGAAAAGTATCGTGAGAATCGAATCCACGAGAATACCTAGCGAGAACAGCAACATGACACTCTGGAATGTTGGTTCCCAGATGCCCAACGCGTAGAGCACGAAACCGACAAGATAGACCGTACCGTTGGTTAACAGCGATTGGTAAGCCATGAATTTGGTCTGTCCGACCCCGTAAAACACACCATCTGAAACCGTATTGAAGCAGAACAACACATATGGCACGAAAAGTAGGCTGAATGCCGTGATCGCCCACCTTACCGTTGTCTCATCATCGGACAAGAAATTCGCGAAACTCGAGAAAAGCGGAACCAAGGCCAGCCAAATCAAGATCATGCAAGCCGTAATGCCCATAGATGTGTACCAAAGAATCCGCACCCGTGGAATATCGTGAGCTGAGTTGGCAACCAATGCCTTTGTAGTGTCCGCCAAAGCCAGCACCGGTACCAACATGAAACTCCACAGGACTTGGATGGCGAGGTAGTAACCTCCGATTTCCTCAGAACCGATCGTGTTGACGATCCGTACGATCATCACGAAGTAAGCCACGTTGCGAACTAAGCTGTCGGTGCCGCTTCCCAATCCGACGCGCAGATAATCCTTCACATCGGCGAAAGTCGGAAGCGTAGCTAACATTTCTGTTGACACACCGCGGTCCAAAATCAACAGAATTAGCCCAACTGCGAACAATCCCGCACTGGAAAGCAAAGTTGACCACCCTACTCCAATCACGCCTGCGTCAAGCGAAAAGGCATACCCTCCGAACAAAAGACTATCCAGTGCGAACTGTAGGGCAACGTTGACGATCGCCATCAGAAACACGTATCGACGCATTCGCAGTGATTGGAACAGGACAACTATCGCAGCAGCCAACAGACTGAACGGAACGCTGAATATGTTGATCCCTAGAAAGCTACGCGTTTGAGCTTGGATTTCGTCAGACGTGCCGATAAGCGTGATGAACTGGTCTCTGAACAGAAAAATACCGATTGAAAAGATCAACGAAGCGACGAAGATGATTGACATCACACTTTTCGCTCGATCTAGTTGAACGATACGGCCACGTCCCAGTTGTGAACCCAAGAAAAAGAAAATCGCCAACACGGAAGCCTCTTGGAACACTTCCACCACTAACCCCACAAACTGCCACTGTGAAACTATCGCCAGACTGCCAGGATCAGGGATCTCGTTGCCGATCAATCGCACGCGATACAGCTGATATACGTTCGGCAATCCCAAGAACAAGATGATGAACGAGAAGAGTCGCCAATCCCACTCCAAAATCCGGCTTCTCACCTGATCAATCATCGATCAAATTCTCTTTGTGGGTTTGATGGCATTCAAGCGTGTACCAACTTTTCGGATTCCGAGGAAGTAATCTTAACGCGCAGAGTATCCGTCTTCAATCCCCATCCGGCATCGTATTGCCCTTGAATCCTGCCGTAACGCCACCATCCACCAACAACTCCGAGCCCGTGATGTATGAAGCCTCGTCTGAGGCGAGGAAACAGACTGCGTCGGCGATCTCTTCCGGCTCGCCCCATCTGCCTAGGGGTACTCGTTCAGATCGCCAATCACGTTCTGAATCGACCGCGTAGATGTGCTCGGTGAAGGGTGTGTGAACCCATCCTGGCAGGACTGAGTTGCAACGTATACCGAACTTCGCGAGCTGAATCGCTGAGGCGCGGGTGAAGTGCAACATTCCGGCGCGGGACATCGCATAAGCGGAACCGTATTCGCCCGCAAACTTACCGGCCATCGAGGACATGTTGACTATCGAGCCGCCCCCGGTTTCCGTCATCGGCGGTATCACGGCGCGCGTACCGAGGAGAATTCCCGTCGTGCTGATCTCCATCACTCTTCGCCACTCATCGACATCTACCTCGTAGAGCGTACCTCGATCCTGAGCACCTGCCAAGTTCACCAAGATGTCCAAACGCCCGAACGCCTCCACCGTTTTCGCAACGATTTCAGACCAGTTCCCCTCATCTAAAACGTCCAACCGCATGTAAATCGCATCATGCCCCTCCGAACGCATCTGCTCCGCTGAAGCCTCGCCCTTCTCATCCTGAATATCCGAAATCACAACCTTCCCACCCTCTTCCAACATCTTCCAAGCCGCACACCCACCAAACCCCATCCGCGCATCCTTCAACGCAGACGCCGAACCAGTCAGCAAAGCAACCTTGCCCTCAAATCTATTTCTGCTCGTCATATCCGAAAACCGCCTTTTGGACTGCTTATGTTCGTCACGCTCGATTCTGCAACGCGATCACTGCGTTGGGAATCAAGAATCCGTAGATACAGAGTGCGATCAGCAAACTGAACATTCCGTGCATCCATCTGTCTCGTAGAAACAGCATTACGGGCGCGCCCATCATCACCAAAACCAAAACCACAGCTACCAGATACGCCGAATTTGGCACCAGTGTCATTGCTACTACATCAGGCAACACCGCATCCGCGGCGAGTGCGGCAAACACACCTAATATCGTCCACACCACTACCAATCCGAACACGATCACAGTCACCAGATTTGACGATCCGCCTTCCTCGATACGCTGTTGAATCATCCGCGGTGGGCGGGCCGTCAACATGACTGCCGCGTGTGCGGAGGCTATCAATCCCATCAACGTGCCACACAGCATTCCCGCCAATATGTCCAATGCGGGTGTCATTGCTCCGGATCGATCTCGATGCGGGACGCCAATCCCACCGCAAACGCTTCACATCCCATACGCGCTTTCGTCAACAAAGCCCAAGCCGTCGCCACTTCCTTGCTTGGTGCGACCGCGAACATCGAGGGGCCCGCGCCAGTCAGAACGATGTCGGAGGCACCCAGGCCTGCGAATCCGTCGTGAATCTTCTGCCAACCCGGAAACGTGTGCGGTGCAAGCTGCTGAAAGACGTTGAACATGAATGCCGTATGGCAATCGCCTTTCTCGATCATCCGAGCTGCCAACTTCCGCGTCAGGCTCCCGGTCGTATGCGCGGTTGAAGTCAACATGCCGAACATCCGCGCCGTCTTGTTCAATCCCGAACCATCATCACCAACATTGCGCGGCGTAACGATCACGAACCACCCGTGCTCGGGAGCCGGCAAACGCTCCAATCTCTCTCCTCGTCCGCTTGCCAAGGCTGTACCGCCGCTAATCAGAAACGGCACGTCCGAACCTACTTCAGCTGCAATCTCGACTAACTCGTTTTCAGATAATCCCAATTCCCACAGCCGATTCAATCCTCGCAACGTGGCTGCCGCATCGGCAGAACCGCCACCTAACCCGGCAGAAACCGGAATTCGTTTGCGTAGGTTGATATGTGCTCCCCGGTCAGTACCAGCAGTTTTGAGGAGCGCTTCGGCTGAACGAACCACGAGATTGTCGTTATCGGCTAACGACGCGTCAGAACACTCGAATTCGATCCCTTCGTTGTCGCGAAATTCCAGCGTGTCGTGAAGGTCGACTGTCTGCAATATCGTCGCCAAATCGTGATACCCATCGGTGCGCTTTCTGATCACCTCAAGCGTCAGATTCAGCTTCGCGTATGCGTGTTCAACGATCACGATCGTTTAGCCTGCGACGACTTCGGTCTTATCACTCCGATATGCGTTTCGCCAATGATGCGTCAACACGATCCACTCATCGATACCCAATGTCGCGGGACGTCGCTCGCTGTCGATCCCGACCGCGGCCGTCATCTCTTTCACTTCATCTGTCGTCATGCCCAATCCGTTCGCCAACGAGTTGTGAAGCTGCTTGCGACGACCCACGAAAGCGGAACGCGCAACTTTGAAGAGGTCATCAATCTCGTCCAAAGCTGTTAATGGCTCCGACCGTGGCACTAACTTGATCACCGTCGAATGTACCTTTGGCGGCGGGCGAAACGCTGCGGGCGGGACATCAAAGAGTTTCTTGGGTTCTGCGTATATCTGGACCGCCAGCGACAACAGACTCATTTTGCCGGGTGTTGCGCACATATCCCGCGCGACCTCGCGTTGCAGCATCACGATCATACTTTTCGGTTTGTGTTCGCGTTCCAGAAACGATCTGACGATCGGCGTTCCAGCATAGTACGGAAGATTGGCAACTATCTTGTATGGATTTCCCTTAGACAACTCCGGCAAATCTTCGAAATCGACGTCCCGGGCGTCAGCGCATACAACTCGCACATCAGGATTGGATGCGAATTTGTCTTCCATCAGGACCGCGTATTTCGGGTCGATTTCGACTAGTACAACAGAACTGCCGGCGAAGCTCGCGGCATCAACGATGTGATGCGTTAACGCGCCATTACCGGGACCGATCTCAACGACAGTGTCGCCGACCGATATATCGGCCGCGTTGACGATACGTCGGGCGACTGAGCTGTCGCGTAGAAAGTGCTGACCTAGTCGTCGGCGCGGCATATGGCGATTTCGATATCTGAACAGGTCAATGCGGCCGTGCACCTCGAATTCGGAATGTAGCCCGTACTTGGCACCCGCCTCGGCTCGAATCAGATCACCCTGCGTCGCCCAGAGCTATCCGCTTACCGCTGCTTCCTTCCGGACCTGACGGGGTTCACGGGACTCTGCCGCGCAAGAACCCGACTCTCAACACCGAGCATCGAATGCCAGCGGTTCGAACTGCGAAACCTCCACGAGGATTCCGGCCCTGCTGAGCGGATTGCAGGTTCAGGGCACCGCTAGCTCCCCGCTTGGCACGACCGCATCCTTGAATCGTAAACCATCGGACTATCTTCGTCGTATCAAACCAAAGAAGGGGCAATCTACTCGGTTAGACTCAAGACAAATGACCTTAAACAGCGCAAATTCCGCGACTACAAAAGCAATAATCCCTGTCGCCGGACTAGGCACTCGATTTCTGCCAGTGACCCGCAGTGTTCCCAAGGCCCTGCTTCCGGTACTTGGAATCCCCCTCGTCCAACACGCTGTCAACGATGCCGTTGAAGCCGGCATCACCGACATCGCAATAGTCGAAGACGCAAGAAGCGTCGGTTCATACTTCCACTCCATGCCTGACCTCGAAGGGAGACTCAGGCAGACCGGACGCGACGAACTCGCCGATCAAATGGTCGAGATATCTAGCCAAGCACGGATCACATCCATCAAACAACTCGAACCCCTCGGCAATGGACACGCCATTCTTCTCGCAAAGAACTTCGTAGACGATGAACCCTTCGTCGTCATCTTTCCCGACGAAATCCTATGGGGCGAGTACTCGTCTACCGCTCAGATCCTCGATGTCCGAGACCGATACGGTGGAAACGTCATCGCCGTCACCGAAACCTCGTGGGACGATGTCCACACTAAAGGAATCGTTGCTGGACCCTCCGTCGAGCCGAACGTCATCGCAATCGAGCAGATGGTCGAAAAACCGCCACGCGATGAGGCTCCAAGCAACCTCGCAATCATTGGGCGCTACGCCTTGGATCCTGCGGTCTTCGAGCACCTTGAACGAATGGAGCGAGGAGCAGGCGGGGAGATATGGCTCACCGACGCCATCATCGCATGTATGGACGATTACCCCACTCACGCCGTCACCGTAGAGGCCACACGCTATGACGCGGGCGTCCCTGAAGGCATGTTCGGTGCGACTCTGCACCAAGCGGCTAAAGACCCGACTATGCGCCAAATGATCGTCGACTTCGCAGCGGAACTTTAGAAGCGCCTAACGGCAATGACCGAACAACCCATAACCAGATCAGAATTCCGCGAAGAACTAGGCCACGTCTTGGTGCACTTCCCACCAAAGCCGATCTGCGGGCGGAGATCGCAGAGTTTGAAACTCGGCTGACGCGGCGAATGTTCGGGCTCTTTGTCGCCTCAACCGTCGCCGCATCGGCAATTGCCACGCTGATCCAAACGTTGATCGGTAACTAGAGGGAAATCGAGCGATCAGTTCCGCAACTGCAAGACGGCCATGAATGCCTCTTGGGGCACTTCGACCGAACCAACCATTTTGGCGCGCCGTCTCTTCCCTTCCTTCTGACGTTCCAGAAGCTTCCGTTTACGCGTCACGTCGCCGCCATAGCATTTTGCTAGCACATTCTTCCGCAACGCCTTTACGTTAGTCCGCGCCACGATCTTGCCACCAATCGCGGCTTGTATCGGCACCGCAAACATCTGCCGCGGAATCAGATCCTTCAATTTCGACGCCAGCTTTCGACCAGTATCAGCCGCCTCCGACGAGTGGACGATGCTGCTCAGAGCATCGACCTCCTCGTGGTTGACGAGAATGTCGAGTTTGACCATGTTCGCCTCACGATAGCCAGACGTCTGGTAGTCCATCGACGCGTATCCTTGCGTAGCCGATTTCAGCATGTCGTGGAAATCTACTAATATCGCGGATAGCGGGGCCTCGTATTCCAGCATCACTCGCGCGTTGCGACCTGCACCGTTAATCGAGCCTGACGTCGTACCGTTGGCCGACCCCGCTGCCTGCGTCTGCAAATACTCCATCCGTTTGAACACGCCGCGTTTCTGCGTCACCAGTTCCATCACATTCCCGTAGTAGGCCGCTGGGACGATAATGGACAAGTCAACCCAAGGCTCCAAAATCTCGGCGTAGTCCTTCTTCTCAGGCAACTTTGACGGGTTCTCGACGTAGATGATCTCGCCGTCGTTCAGCATGACCTGAAACTCCACACTCGGAGCCGTCGTGATCAATTCCAACTCGTACTCGCGCTCCAATCGCTCCTGCACCACCTCCATGTGTAGGAGTCCGAGGAAACCGCATCTGAATCCGAAGCCCAATGCCGATGACGACTCCGGCTCGAATACCAGCGCGGCATCATTCAACCTCAACTTCCCAAGTGCTTCCCGCAGCTCGCCGTAGTCGTTTGCGTCGGACGGATATAGCCCCGTGAACACCATCGGTTTCTGCTCTTGGTACTGCACACGAGGTTCGACAGCGGCTTCCTTGACCAGCGTCATCGTGTCGCCAACCATCACATCGCCAACCTCCTTGATGCCCGTTGCTACGTATCCGACCTCTCCGACTCTCAAGCCCTCTGGCGCACGCATTACCGTCGGCGAAAAGTATCCCACCTCCAAAACCTCGCCGTTCGCTCCAGAATCCATGAACTTCGCCCGGTCACGCGCCTTGATCTGCCCGTCGAGAACGCGAACGTACGCAACCACGCCTTTGAACGAGTCGTACTTGCTGTCGAATACCAACGCCTGCAATGGTTGATCCAACTCACCCACAGGTGGAGGCGTCAACTCAACAATCCGCTCCAGCAGTTCTTCCACGCCCTCGCCCGTCTTGCCCGAGACCCATAGCATCTCGTCTTCGCTGAACCCGAACGTGTCCACCATCTCTGATGCCACACGTTCCGGCTCCGCGTTCGGCATATCGATCTTGTTGATCGCCGGAATAATCACCAGATCGTTCTCCAGCGCCAGATAGACATTCGCCATCGTCTGCGCCTGAATTCCCTGCGACGCGTCTATCAACAACACCGCCGCCTCGCAAGCCGCCAGACTCCGAGACACCTCGTACGAGAAGTCGACATGCCCGGGCGTATCGATCAGATTCAGCTGATACACCTCACCATCCCGCGACTCAAATCCCAACCGCACCGCTTGCGCCTTGATTGTGATCCCCCGCTCGCGCTCCAGATCCATCGTATCCAGATGCTGCTCCACTAGTTCCCGCTCCGAAACTGCGCCCGTCAACTCGATCATCCGATCAGCCAACGTCGACTTCCCATGATCGACGTGTGCGATGATGCAGAAATTGCGTATTAGGTGTTGGGTGGTCACGATTTCAAGTTTATCGGAGGCACAAGTAAACACCTTTGAAACCCACTAAACTACCCCCCATGCCCAACTCCAAACTCCCCACGTCCCTCCACATCCTAGGCGCTGGCACTCCGACGCCAACTCCTACCCGCTTCGGCTCCGCTTACGTTGCAGATGTTGATGGGGAGAAGATCATGTTCGATTGCGGGCCTGCGGCTACTCATAAGTTGGTGCAGTCTGGACTTTGGCCGACTGAGATTGACAATCTGTTTTTCACTCACCACCACTTCGATCACGACATTGACTATCCCTGCTTCCTGCTATGCCGCTGGGATCAGTCGATTGGGAAGGAGAACACGTTGAGCGTGTATGGTCCGACGCTGACTGAGCGGATCACGCATGGGGTGCTGGACAAAGAGGAGGGGATTTTTGCTCATGATTGGATCGCGCGGGTGAGTCATCCGCTCAGTCAGAAAATCCACGTCAATCGAGGAGGAACTCTGCCGCGCAAACCTCCGGTCGTCTACTCGCGAGACATAGGGCCCGGCACCGTCAAAATCGCTGACAAGTGGGAGGTTACGGCTGCGCCTGCCGAGCACGTGCAGCCATATCTCGACTCCCTGGCTTATCGTCTCGACACCAAAGGTGGCAAATCCATAGTTTTCACTGGTGACACTCAGCCTTGCGACTCGGTTACGGAACTGGCGCGTGATGCCGACGTTATGTTGTGCATGTGTTGGGACGATCAAGAGCTGATGGACGAGGATGGAGAGTCGTTTGGACAGTGCGGCACTACTGGCGCCGGTCGAATGGCCGAAGCCGCGGGTGTCAAAAAGCTCGTGCTCGTTCATATGGGGCCACACATCTCACAGCACGGCCCGTTAGAAAAGGGCATCGGCGACATCCGCGAGGTCTACAACGGCCAAGTAGTCTACGCCGAGGAGCTGATGAAACTCGACGTCTAATTTTCAGCTGGGCGACCGATTATGCCCACAACCCTCCACATCCTAGGTGCTGGCACACCACATCCAACGCCGTTCCGCTTCGGATCGTCCTCCGTTCTGGAAATCGACGGTGAATTCCTGATGTTTGATTGCGGTCCGGCAACGACGCACAAGCTGGTAAAAGCTGGACTCTGGCCCACAAAGATCGACCACCTCTTTTTCACTCACCACCACTTCGACCACGACGTAGACTTGCCGTGTTTCCTACTCTGCCGTTGGGATCAGTCCATTGGCAAAGAAAACACCCTGAACATCTACGGCCCGCCACCGACCGAACGCCTGGTTCACGGCATCATGGACGAAGAAATTGGCGTTTTTTCTCACGACTGGTATGCTCGCGTCCACTTCCCAATCAGTCAAAACGTTTACGTCAATCGGGGCGGTACGCTTCCGCGGGACCCGCCGGTCGTCTACTCGCGAGACATAGGACCTGGCACTTTTTTGACCAATGAAGGTTGGAAAATCACCGCCGTTTCCACAGTCCACGTCCAGCCCTACCTTGAATCTCTCGCCTACCGCGTCGACACCGCGTCCGGCAAGTCCATCGTCTTCACCGGCGACACCGAACCCTGCGACTCCCTAACCGACCTCGCTCAAAACGCTGACGTTCTAGTCGCTAACTGCGCCAACGATCAAGCCACTCTCGAAGCCCGAGGTCTCAACCACGGACAACTCGGAACGGTAACCGCCGCCCAAATGGCCGCAACCGCGGAAGCTAAAACCCTCGTCCTCACCCACACGTCGCCCGACTTAGCCATACATGGCCCCATGGAACGAGCCATCGGTGACACCCGCGAACACTACAGTGGAAAAATCATCTTCGCGGAAGAACTCATGAAACTCGAAATCTAACGTAAGACACCCTCCGAATCGCGCCAAACTTCCGCCGATCTTTCATTCCGATGTCTTACTGATAAAGTGAACTGGTCGCGTCAGCACGAAGATAGACGCACACCCTAGTTCAAGATGTTGAAGTCGTGAGAAACCTGAGCTTGAATGACGCGTTCTGTGTGCGCGACGGCTGGATTGACGAGGACAGCGTTTCCCAATCACATGCGCTCGAACCCGAAACGGCCCTGCACATTCCCTTACTGCTTCTAATTAAGCCGGTTCGAGTCGTCTAGTATGCCGAAAATAAATTACGACTTCCAGACCTTGCGAGGAGATGTGTTCGGCGGCATCACGTCCGCAGTGATCGCGTTGCCGGTAGCTCTCGCTTTTGCCATCGCAGCAGGGCTGGATCCCGTCGCCGGCATCTATGGTGCGATCGCAGTCGGTTTCTTCGCGGCAGTGTTCGGCGGAACACGATCCCAGATCTCCGGGCCCACAGGATCGATGACCGTGGCCATGGGCGTCATCGTCACCGCGAACGCCGACAACTTAGCCGCCGCGTTCACCATCGTCATCATGGCCGGACTGATACAGCTCTTGCTAGGGGTGCTCCGGATCGGACGCTTTGTCGAATACACACCCTACTCCGTCATCTCCGGCTTCATGTCCGGAGTCGGAATCATCATATTCCTGACCCAGACACTGCCATTCCTAGGTGCTGAGATCGCCACTGGCGGACCCGTAGGGGCCATCCGTGCTTGGCCCGACTTGATCAACCACTTCAATCCCAGCGCGCTCATCCTCGGGGCTGTGACTCTTGCTGTCGCAGCACTTTGGCCCGAACGATTCAGCAAGTTCTTCCCCGCCACAATGGCCGCTCTGGTCATCGGCACATTCCTCGGAGTACTCTGGTTCACCGACGCTCCAGTCATTGGCGAAGTCCCCACCGGATTGCCTGAACTCGTAACTCCAGACCTTTCGACTGGCACCTTGCTCAGAGCCATACAACCCGCACTCGTCATTGCACTCGTTGGATCAGTTGACACTTTGCTCACATCGTTAGTAGCCGACTCGATGACCCACACTCGACACAACCCCGACCGCGAACTCCTAGGACAGGGAATCGGAAATGTCGTTACCGGATTCATCGGCGGACTCCCTGGATCCGGCGCGACCCCCGGAACCGTCGCCAACATCAGGGCTGGCGGTTGGACACCCCTTTCAGGCGTCTTGTGTGTAGCAATACTGTTGGCGATCGTGATAGAACTTGGGCAATATGTCGCATCCATCCCCATCGCTGTCCTTGCCGGAATCCTCATAAAGGTCGGATGGGACACCATCGATTGGCGATTCATCACAAGAATCTTCTACGTCCAAAAAGATCACCTCCTAGTGATGCTCCTCACTCTGGGACTCACCGTGTTTCTCGACCTGGTCACCGCCGTCGCTGTCGGTATGATCGCTGCCGGCGTCACCAGCGCTAAACAATTCGAACGACTCGAGTTGGACAGCGTCATTTCCGTTCCCCTGCTCGACCAAGTCTTCTTCAAAGACTATGAGAATCTCGATGATATCGATGTGTTCTCCGCACAAGTCGGTTTGGTAGCCCTCAAAGGCACATTCTCCGTCGCTTCCGCCTCCAAATTGATCAACGCCATCAGTATCGACATCCGCGACCACGAGGTCGTAATCCTCGACTTCTCCGACACCGTATACATGGATGACAGCGCAGCACTCGTCGTCGAGCAGATGATCGACACTGCGGACAACGAAGATACTGAATGCATCGTCATGGGGCTAGACGGGCTTCCCGCCACAACGCTGCGAGCCCTCAACATCCTGCAGAACGTTCCTGAGGATCACTTCGCCGACAACTTAGACGAAGCTAGAGAGATCGCACGAAGCATTCTCGACCGTCGAGCCGAAGCCACTGCTTAGGCGTTTTCAGGGTGTCCAACACCCTAACCCTATCCCTATCCCTATCCCACAGAGGGATAGGGGATTAAACCATTTCGCGCTGCATCTGAGCCAAGCCCATCGGTCCGAGCTCCAGCGCGCGATTATGCCAATCCTTCAAATCGAAGGAAGAGCCTTGCGCTTTTCGCGCTCGTTGGCGGGCCTCCAACCAGACTCGTTCACCGACTTTGTAAGAAATCGCCTGCCCCGGAATGCCGAGATAACGGTCTATCTCGCTGGCGACGAAGTCAGGCGGGAAATGTACGCGATCGCGCATGAACTCCAGTGCGAGATCGGGTGTCCAAACTTTGCCGGGATGGAACTCGGAATCGTCTGGTATGCGCTTTTCGAGGTGCATTCCGATGTCGATGATGACACGTACGGATCGTAGGGCTTGGGCATCGAGCATTCCCATGTAGTAGTCGGGGTTTTCGAGATATCCGAGCTCGTGCATCAATCTCTCGGCGTACAGCGCCCATCCTTCGACATAGCCGGATGTGCCGGCGAGGAGGCGTTGGTATCGAGACAGTTGGTCCGACAATGTCATCGTTGTCGCGATCTGGAAATGGTGTCCGGGTACCCCCTCGTGATATGCGATTGAGACCTCGCGCCACAGAGGGAACGATGTTTTGCCTCCGGTGGGATACCAAGTCCGCCCGGGTCTGGAGAAATCCTCCGAGGGGCCGGTGTAGTACATAGCAAGCGCGCCGCCTGGTGGAGCGATCATCGCCTCGATTTTCCTAACGTCGTCCGCGATGTCGAAATGCGTGCCGTCCATGTCGGTGATCGTCGAATCCTGGAGGTTTTGCATCCATTCCCGAAACTCGTCCACGCCATCGATCGCCCGGTTCGGATCGCTCTCCAACACCTCTACCGCTTCGTCGATTGTGGATCCTGGTTTGATCTGGTCTGCTGCTTTCTGCATCTCTGACTGTACCCACCGGAGTTGTTCCCAGCCCCATTCGTACGTCTCGTTCAGATTCAGGTCTATGCCGTTGTAAGAACGCGAGGTAAGCGCGTAGTGCTCTTTTCCCACTGCGTCCCGCTCGCGAGCTTTTGGCAAATAGTCGCTCCGCAGATACTCAGCGAACTTGGAATACGCAACGTTCGCTGAAGTCGCGGCGTCCGACAATCTTGATGCCAAGGCATGGTCGACCTCATCTGACCCGGCACCGGAATCGGCGATCCCGCCGAAGAATGGCGTCGCATCGCCTTTGCCAATCCAAGTCTCGATCTGCTCGATGCAACCAGCCGTCTGTCGTTTCGAAGCAGTTATCTTCCTGTCGATACCCTCGTCCAAAGTCGCTTGGTAAGACGCCAGAGAATCTCCGATCCCTTCCATCCGAGACGCGATGTTTTCCCAGTCTTCCGTTGAAGATCTAGGCATTAGATCGAAGATCTGACGGAGAGACTGCACCGGCGAATGTAGGATGTTCATTCCGGAGTAGTGCAACCCGGCTTCGTGCTGGTCGATTGACCACGACATCTCCTCTTGCACCGTCTCGCTGCACCTCCTCTCCCGCAACGTCTCTGCTCTTTCTGCTTGAATCCGCTTCAACACATCCCGCTCAGCATCATACGACCGTTGCGACCCGTCGGGTGAATAGTCCGGCATCAGATGGTCGTAACCCGGAACTCCGAGATAGGTCGCCACGATGGGATTGATCGCCGCCAGCGTCTCAACGAAACCGTCCGCGATCTCAAAGATTTTCGACATCTATCTTTCTCCTCAGTTGTCGCCGACTAACGTGTATTTGAAACCGCCCAATCGGAACTCGCCGTCTTGAATGGAGAACGTCTCCCCTGCTCCCCTATTGCCGGACACTTTGAAAGTGGTGTCGGAGATCAATCGAGCAGTAGCCGGAGCATGCAGAAGGTACGCCGAAGCCTCATGTCCGCTGAACTGCAACCCATCATCCGAAACTGCGGTGATCCGCATCCAGAATCCGGGTTCGGTGAAATACACTCCCTCGAACTCCCGCAGCTTCGAACTCTCATCCGATATCGGAATCTCATGCATGACATTCGTAGGAGCGATGGGCATCTCATCCCAATCCTCAATCACTGCATCTAGCAATGTCTGAGCCAAGGATGCGGAAATCGCGTTCGGCCAAAGGTTCGTTAGAACAATCACCCCAGTCTGAAACGGAGCGTGGAACATCGTCTGCGTACCGAAACCATGAATACCACCGCCGTGTCCGTGATATACCCGCTCACCCGACCTGGTAGCGCGCCAACCGACGCAATTTCCAAACGTCCAATCTCCGTCGAGGTACGCAGGATGCAACATCTCTCGACGGCTGCGGTCACCGAACAACCTATGTCCGTGATCTTCACCTCGTCGCATAATATGTGCCAGCCACTTTGTTAAATCAGCGACGTTGGTCATCATCTGGCCGGCAGCGTTCATGCCTTCGAGTTCAGAGTACGGAGCAACCCGCAACGTTTCCGAACCCGGTGCTGGTTGGCTATATCCGATTACTTGATGCAGACCCACAACCGAGGCCATGTCGAAAACCGTCTGCATCATACCGAGTGGATCCAAAATCTCCTTCTCGACGAATTGCTCGTACGGTTGACCTGACAATCGACTTATCACTTCGCCCAGGAAGCCATAAGCCATATTCGAGTATTTCCAAGCGCTGTCGGGCGGGATGACCATTTGCACTTCGTCGATGCGATCTAGCATCGTCTGCATCGTGGCAAACGCTGGCGCATCCCAATCAGTCGCAGGATGCTCAGTAGTAAGTCCCGAATAGTGAGCCGTCATCCGTCGTAGCGTCACGTCTTCGAGGTCACCTGCGATTCCGGCGGCTGACGTGAACTCCGGGATGTAGAGCAAGAGCGGATCATCCAATGACAGCATCGACGATTCTTGCAGCATCATCAACGCCGTCGCGGTTGCCGTTTTGGTGTTGGACGCGACCCGGAAAATGCTGTGTTCATCGGGTGCTTGCCCGTTCCCAAGCTGCGTCTCTCCGAACCCCTTGAACCAAGCTAGTTCCGATCCGCAGACCATTCCAACCGCGATCCCGGGAATTCGATGCGCGAGCCGCACTTCTTCGACGTAGTCTTCCCACATCTGGATCTTGTCGTTGGGATCAGAAGAAGACATGTTGCGTTGTTCTAGGCTGGTAGGACTATCGACGTTCAACGATTTAACATCACCAACACTGAATACTAAATCGCCTAGCACGGGTATCCGGCACGATGAAGATAGCAGAAGCCATGATCGATGTCATCGAGTTCGATGTCCCACGCATAAGCGTCAACGATGCTCGCGGCGGCATGGGTGGCAAGTTGACAGCCGGTGTTCTGAGGCTCATCACCGAGTCGGGTGTTGAAGGCAACGCACACATCGGCGACCGGGGTGGTGGAGGCGCAACGACGATCCGCGCGTTCCAATCAGCGTTCGAAGGTCGCCTAATCGGCACGAAAATCGCAGACCGCGAAGCGCTCTGGCATCAACTCAACCCCATGTCCGGGCACGGCGCAACCACATCCTTGCACGCCCTCTGGTCACACATCGACGTAGCAATGTGGGACGCCGCTGGTAAAGCCGCCGACATGCCCGTCCACGAAATGCTCGGAACCGCACGTCGAACCACAGAGGTCTATGCCACGTACCCACCGCGAAACTCCACCGTCGAAGGCTACGTCGCCGAAGCAGCCGAACTCGTCGAACAAGGCTTCACCGCATACAAAATCCACCCCGGTGCAATGCCTGCAGACCGAGTCATCCAGATGGTCCGCGCAGTCCGTCAAGAGGTCGGTGACGAGATGCGTTTAATGCTCGATCCCAACAACGGGTACAACCTTCGCGACGCTTTGAAAATCGGACGAGCGTTAGACGAAACCAACTTCCACTGGTTCGAAGACCCCGTCCCATGGGGAGACTGGCGCGCCATCCGCACACTTTCCGAGGAACTCGATACTCCGCTCAACATGAGCGACGCAGGGGAATTCCTTTTCCACGAAGCCGCCCGCGCCCTCGAGCAAGGTTGGCCTCCAACCATCCGAGGCACGACCCGCAAAATCGGAATCACTGGACTGAAAAAACAGTGTGGAATGGCCGAAGGTTTTAACGTCAATTGCGAAGTGGGTACCGCCGGCAATTCATTGATGAACGCGGCGAATCTCAACGTCATCATGTCGGTACTGAACTGTGATTTCTATGAGTATTGGAGTCCATTGGAAGCGCAACAGTTCGGGTTAGAGCAGGAGATCTTGGTCAACTCGGATGGTGTCTTGACCGCGCCGACTGCGCCTGGTCTTGGTTTTGAGATCGACGGGGACTTCGTCATGCATCACCGTATTTCAACAATCGATCTCTGAGCGTCCATCTGAACCGTTTTGAACGATAATTGCACCAAACATCCTTACACCAATCCTCGTCCCCGCCATGAAACGCGATGGACGAAGGCAAATAACAAGGTCAGATATTGATGATGGATTACAGCAGTGGCGAGCAGATTCTCGAAAGCCTAGGCGTAACACCCATAATCAACGCCGCCGGACCCGTCACACGATTTTCGGGCACGCGACCACGTCCTGAAGCCATGCAGGCGATGATGGCGATGGTTGATCCGTTCGTTGAGCTTCCCGAACTCATCGACGCCGCAGGAAAACGGATCGCCGAGATCATCGGCGTCCCAGCCGCGACCATTACCAGCGGCGCATCTGGAGGCCTCACGGTTCAGACGGCTGCAGCAATGGCGAAGGATGACCCCGAAAAGATCTTCCAGCTACCAATCTCGGATGATGTACCGAACGAACTGATCATCCAACGCAACCACCGATTCGGTTACGACCATCTGTACCTGACACCGGGCGCTCGCTTCGTTGAGGTCGGAACTGCAGACGGATGCTCCCCCGAGGAAGTTGAAGATGCGATCACTGACAAGACCGCAGCCATCATTCATCTTGAATCTCCGTACAGCGGCGACAACGTCCTCCCAATCGAAACGCTGGTCGAGATAGCGCACCGAAATGGTGTCCCCTTGATGTGCGATGCCGCTTCTCGCCTTCCACCGCGTAGGAATCTGACCAAATTCGTCGAGGCCGGTTCCGACCTGGTCTCTTTCTCCGGCGGCAAAGGTATTCGGGGGCCGCAGGCTACCGGACTATTGCTGGGCAGCGAGGAGTGGATCGAATACGCCAAGTTGAATAATGCCCCGAATGCGACCGTGGCACGAGCGCAAAAAGTCTCCAAAGAATCGATTGCTGGTATCTTGGCGGCGGTCGAAATGTTCGTCAACGAAGACGAGGACGAGGAAAACCGGCGGTACACGAGGCTGATGCAGTCGGTCGTCGATCAGGTAATCGAGATCCCGGGCGTCGATGCGGAGGTCGTCCACGACTACAACCATTACATCCCTCACGCAGTGTTGAGGCTTAACGACTCTTGGCGCGGTCCGCCCAAGAGCGTCATCGGCGAGCGAATGTTGGAAGGCCCAGACCGCGTCGTGATTTTGACGTTCCTTGAAGAGGTTCCAGACTTTTGGGTCGACCCGCTGAACCTCTCCGACGAGGAAGTCCAACAAGTCACCGACAAATTGAGGCGAGTGTTATTGGACGCTTCAAACGAGGCCTGAAGGAGGCTAGTCGAAGGTCCTGATCAGTGCTAGACATTCACGAAATCATCAGAGGTCTCGCAAGAAAGCGACCGGTATTTCATTCGGAGGCCGATTTTCGACTTGCACTCGCATCTCATATCTGCACGGTATACGGCGGCAGTGTCGTACGGGAATGGCACAGGTTCCCCTCAAGTGACGGTGGAACCTCGGACATTTGGTTTCCATCGAAGGAATTGGTCATCGAATTAGTGCAACGCCACCAGAGGATGGACGTTTCGTTCGAAGGTGTTGGATATAACTTGAAGCGCCATGGAGCGGCAGACCAAGGTAGATACGACTTAGTCAAGAGTGTGCAAGCGATCGAACGAGCCACATCGCGTTCAGGAACTGTCAAGCGCGGGTACGCGGTGATGTTGACTAATGACCCCGAATATTGGGTAGAACCCAGGGATGGTTGGACAGAAACTTATGATGCCGACTTCCGAATCCACGACAGAAACACTTTGTCTGGATCTTTGCGTTGGCATCCGGAAGCAAGCGAAGGAACTACGCGAGGTCAAACACGACCAATCGTTTTACAAAGCTCGTACGACATGCAATGGCATGATTACTCAAATCTCGGCCGTTGCGAATACTCCCGCTTCCGCTACCTAGCCGTCGAAATTCGAAACTGAATCATACCAACGGCGACATCAGGAGATACAACGATGACTACCAAACTCCAAGGCAGACATGCATTCTTGCAGACTCTACGATCCGAAGGAGTGCGCTACATCTTCGGCAATCCGGGGACAAGCGAGGCGCCGATGATGAGCGTCATCCATGAGTATCCCGATCTCGAATATCTGATGGTGGTGCAGGAAGGTGTGGCGGTCGGAATGGCCGAAGGGTATGCCAGAGCCAGCGGCGAGGTCGGGTTCGTGAGTTTGCACATCGACAATGGGCTGGCCAACGGATTCAGCCTGATGGTCGACCAAAACCGCACCGGATCGCCCGTCGTCATCACCGCGGGCAACAAGGACATCCGACACATGGCGGCAGGCAGGAGCGATCTCGCGGATATGGCCGCGCCGTTTGCAAAGTGGAGCGCGGAGATCTCGCATCCTGAACAGGTTCCGTCCGTGATGCGCCGGGCGTTCCAAGAAGCAAGAACTCCACCTACCGGACCTGTGTTTGTGGCAGTATCCACCAACGCGTTCGACGACTTCGCCGACATCGACATCTCACCTTCGGTACCCATTTACGCCGATCCTCTTCCTGAACCCGGGGCCGTTGAAGATGCCGCAGACCTCTTGGTGAATGCTAAGAATCCATTGCTGGTTGTGGGTGATCGCGTTCACGCCTCAGGTGGCGCAGATGCGGCGGCCAAGTTGGCAGATACCTTGGCGGCCAGGGCATTCGGAGCAGCTGGAGGACATACGAATTTCCCTAGCGATCATCAGCTTTGGTGTGGCCCCTTGTCCTTCAGGACCAAAGAAGGCAGAGACGCCATCCAAAATGCTGATGTGGTGCTGGCCGTCGGGTGCGCAGTGTTTGAGGATTTCTTCTATCAGAGTGGCAATTTCGTCCCCGACGACACAAAGCTGATTCACATTGACATAAACAGCGGCGAGATCGGGAAGAAAGAGCCCACGGACATCGGCATTTGGGCATCCCCTAAACACGCGTTGCTTCAGCTGGATGAGGCGGTGAAGGCGCGGTTGGGGCGCGAAGCGCAGGTTGCAGCCGATGAGAGGCGACAAAAGATCGCGCACGATAATCGTGCCAAAGCTGCCGCGTTTGAGGAGCTCGCGGCATCGGGTTGGAGCCGTTCTCCGATCCCTCCCGCTTCGTTAGGCAGGGCACTCGGCGACGCCATTCCCCAAAATGCCAACGTTTTTAACGACTCGATTTCTTCGCAGGGGATGGTATACGCTGGCATTGCGCATCGAGACGATTTGAACGTGATTGCCGCTCGAGGCGGCGCGATCGGTTGGGGTATCGGCGCGACGATGGGTATGAAGCTCGCGAATCCAGAATCCCCGACGATTGGCATTGTCGGTGATGGAAGCGCAATGATGACGGTTCAAGGACTATGGACAGCCGTCAACTACGACATCCCCGTCACGTACGTCATCTGCAACAATGCCGCTTACCGCGTGCTGAAGGTCAATATGAACGTCTACCATGAGCTGAACGATCTGCCGCCGCCCGATGTTTACAACGCGATGGACTTCCCGACGCCGTTCGACTTCAAGGCGCAGGCAGAGGCGTACGGGGGTGTCGGGATACGTGTTACCCAGGCCGATGACATCAAGCCGGCAATCGAGGCGGCGGTTGCCTCTGGAAAACCTGCATGTGTGGATGTAATCTTGGACGGTTCGGTCTAATGATTAACTCAGAAAGCTACAAAATCGATGGTTAATGCGTCCAAGACTCGAAATCTCATTCGAAATTCTTGGAAGGACGCCGCCATCTACGGATTGATGGCGGATGTCGTTGATGACCCCGAACGCGTTCGGCGCTTCAAGCGTCTGCAAGAGATTCAAACCACCATTGCCCGCCGTTGGTCACAATCCGCAGCGACTAATGTAGCGTCTCAGAGCGTCGGTAGATTCTCGATTTCGTTGGTCTTGTTCAGATTGGCCTCGAAATTCCTAAATTCCGCACGTATCGCAGGATTTCTTCGCAGCCGTTTTCGCCAATCGCTGAGCAACAACACCGAAGAGTATCTGAATACCGGCCTGAATGACGAAGCGGCCGAGGGTATGGATCTGCTGGATCAGTTGGCTGAGGATACGACCGACGACGGGAAACATCACGAGTACGGTTCATTGGTTACCAAATCGGGAGCCTTGCGAGCGGCGGTGTTGGGCATGAACGATGGATTGGTCTCGAATACTACGCTCACCTTGGGTGTCGCGGCTGGAGCGTCAGACCCCGCCATCGTCGTGCTGGCGGGCACCGCAGGTCTAGTAGGTGGCGCCCTGTCAATGGCAGCCGGCGAATATATTTCAGTCGTTTCTCAACGTGAATTCAATGAAAACTTGGTTCGTTGGGAAAACGCTGAACTATATTTTTGGCGCGAGGAGGAGGAAGCGGAATTTGCCGAGTTACTCCAATCGAAAGGTCTCTCGCCAAGTGAGGCGAAATCGGCAGCCGCACGCATCATGAGCGACCACGAAGCCGCCCTCGAGATGCATGTACGCGAAGAATTGGGCATCGACCCAGATGAATTGGGTGGCTCCCCGTTGACTGCCGCCTTTAGCTCTCTAGTTGCCTTCGCTGGAGGGGCCGCCGTACCTCTTATACCGTACGCGGTGGGTTTGAGTGGCCCCACCTCTATCACCGTCAGTGCGCTCGCTTCGGGCGCTGCCCTCGCAATCGTAGGCGGCGGATTAGGTTGGATGTCTGGTAGCGGGAAGATTTACGGAGCTTTGAGGATGCTCTTAGTTGGCGTGGCTGCCGGCGCGATTACGTTCGGATTGGGATCGTTAGTCGGTCAGCAATTGGGATAAAGCTGACATCATCCTTGCTATGTCCGGGCCCGTAGTCTACGTGCCGGACGGTCCATGACAGAAAACATGACCCGGAGTTGGCTTTCGTCAATTACTACGTTTACATTTTTGCCGACGAGTTTCGCAGCTTTTTGCACTTGTAGCTTGACATTGTTTGGAGTGCGATCTTCGGCATACCCGATGGCCCTCGCATCTCCAACATCCATTTTGGACAGTGCGTCGACAAGGGCGATCATCTCCGGCGATCGCGAAGCAGCGGAGTATCTGCGGTTAGTTTCCCACACCTCTTGCACTTCGCGGAGTGATATTTCTTCGATTCTCATGTTTACCGCATTCCTCGCTGTCGTTAAACACTAATCAAACCATACACCCGTCGTTCTCAGTTGGATAAATTACCACGCCGTGTGACGTTCCAAACTATATGATGGTGCGAGTTTGGTGATTTCTGATTGCGCTCTGTTCCGGTTTATTCGTAGCCTTCGTTTATCGCATACGGATCGTAGCAATCAAGATTGATTTTATTCAAGATATCAATCCCAACGAACTTAAGTGCTCCATAACGGCACTTGCACCCTCGCCGGGTGTCATATCAGGGCCGATTGAAACATCAGCACCATCAACCCCTACGCCTTGCTGGACCCATACGAACACCCCTTCACCGAACCCAAACTGTTGGGCTGCCTCTGCACCTTGGCCACTGTTTGGTATGGAAATCACCGCGCCACCGTTTCGGGACGCTTCACGGGCAACTAAGTTGATGGTGTCAGTTGTTAGATCAGAGTCGCCCAAGACAGTTACTGGTCTTGAACCCTCTTCGAGAAGCATCTCGGCGATCGCATTGCCGAGGGAAGACTTCGACGATGCTCCATCGCCCGCGATAAACACGTTAAATCCGCGTTCGTTCATTGCCGGGTAAGATTTGCGCAACTCTTCAATGACGCTCGGGAATGAGAACCATTCAGGTATATCCGCTCCGGTCTGTAGCCGATCTCGAAGTTCGGTGCCCGAAAGATTCATTACTTCGGATGTATCCGTCAACTCGTCGCGCGTCATGTAGCGGTCACTGGTTCCGTCGTAGACGACTTCTTGAAAAGTCACCACGTCAATGCCGAGTTCATCGCGGTGCTCTTCAACCAGATATTGAGCATCGTACGGACCGTAGAACGGATTTCCATCCGCATCATTGCCGGGGCCTGCATGGTCCCTTCCGACTATGAAATGAGTGCAGCCGTAGTTCTTACGGACAATGGCATGCCAGACAGCTTCGCGAGGACCACCCATGCGCATCGCGAGTTGCAACAAGCTCAACGCTGCCGAGTTTTCTGCGTAACCGTCCAAGATCGCCCGGTAGCAGCGCACCCGGGTGTGGTACTCGACATCTCCCGGTTTCGTGAGACCGACGACAGGGTGGATCAACAGATTTGCGGAAACTTGCTCGGCCGCCCGACGAGTCAACTCGACGTGTGCCCGGTGCATCGGATTGCGAGTTTGGAATGCAACGACCCTTGACCATCCGCGCGATTCGAACTCCTGTCGAAGCCCAGCCGGCGTGTGTCGCAATCCGGCATAAGTGTGGTGCTGTGAAGCCCGCACACCTTCCAAAGATCCTCCAACGTAGTACTCACCAGTGTCGTTGAGCAGTGTGTTAACGCCGGGATGGTACTCGTCGGCGGTTCCGAACACTTTTTCGGCTTCTTCGGTCCGATCTGGTCGCCAGACATCACCGACGGTCAACACGGCGGTCAGGACACCCTCAGGGTGCATCAGGGCCAATCTATCGCCTTCGGATAACGAAGTTGCAAACTCGGCTGGCACGTCTAGAACTATGGGCATCGGCCAAAGCGTGCCGTCAGTGAGTCGCATCTCGTCGCGCACACCTTCGTAATCGCCGCGATTCATGAATCCTCTGAGCGGTGAGAACGCACCGGTTATCAACTGCTCAATGTCGCATAGCTGACGCGGCGTCAACTCCCATTTCGGCAAAGCAGATGCTTCGATTTCAAGTTCCGCGCTGCGCCTAGGCTCCACAAGGAGGTTCACCAATTCTCCTCCATGCGGATCGACTAAGCGGTTTGCTTCAGATACAGCTGTTGTTGTCATTTACCTCTACCGGTTGTTTGTGTGTCGGATGTAATAGCGGTGTGCTTTTCTGGCAATCAGTTAATCATTTTGGCCGCGTTTCGCCCAATCTGCGTTCTCGAACATGTTGAGTCCGGGGTCGGCGATGACGCCCGCATCAGTGTAGTTTGGCAGTTGTGAATTGATGAATTCCTCGTTCAGTTCGACTCCCCATCCTGGCTTGTCAGGCAACGGGAAGTAGCCATCAACGACCTCTGGATAATTGGACCCAGCGTTTTTCACGTGCGGATCAGCGAAATCGTTGAAGTGCTCAAGGATTTTCACATTTCTTAATGTCAAACAGAGTTGCAACGCGGCCATGGTCGAGATTATTCCACCAACGTTATGAGGTGCGACCATAATCGAGTAGGTCTCTGCGGTCGATGCGATCTTCTTGACTTCAAGAATGCCGCCGCATTGCGTAATGTCTGGTTGGATAATGTCAACGGTCTGACCTCCCCAGATCTCCCTGAATTCAGGGGCACCATAGAGGCGTTCGCCAGTTGCGATTGGCAGACTCGTGTGGTTTCTGACTGATTCGAGCGCCGGAACATCTCCCGGTCGAACCGGTTCTTCGATCCACCCGATGTTGAAGCGTTCGATGTGTCTGGCAATTTCCCGGGCTTGATGCGGTGCGAATCGGCCATGCATCTCGATCATGATCTGGGCATATGTGCCGGTCACAGATGCAACTGCTTCGATCAGGTCTAAGGATTTGAAAAATTCGTCGCGTTCCAGTTCCAAGTCGCCGTTGCCGAAGGGGTCGAACTTCATCGCTCGATACCCGCGATCGATTACTCGCTGAGCAGCTGCGGCAAACTGTTCAGGTGCGCGTTCGACTGTGTACCAACCGTTCGCATAGGCTTGAACTCGGTCGGTGACCTGTCCCCCCATCAGCTTGTAGACAGGCTGGTTGCAAGCTTTGCCGATTATGTCCCAGAACGCGAGCTCGACCAACGCTAGGCCCGTGTGCACTACCTCGCCAGCTTTACCGAAGTCGAGAAGCGTCATTCGTCGGTAGAGCGCCTCAATGTCAAAGGGGTCGTGTCCGATGAAATGACGTTCGACATCTTTCAAGTACTCGCAAACCGTGTGGGTCTTACCGAGGACTCGGGCTTCGCCGACGCCGGTGATGCCTTCGTCGGTCTCGATGATGCAGTAGGTTAGATTTCGCCACGGCGTGCCGAGTACGATCGTGCGGAAGCCAGTTGTCTTCATGTTTGACCAGTCAGTTCGCGATTAGCAGACTCAATCGATTCTACAAATCGAGGGAGAGGGCCCGAAGTCAATTCCACGACCTGCGGGGGTTACAATGAAATTCACGAACGCGGGAGTAACTCAGTGGTAGAGTGCCTGCCTTCCAAGCAGGGTGTCGCGGGTTCGAATCCCGTCTCCCGCTCCATTGCCTCGCATTCCGAAACCGGCGTCGGGTCGCGTCTGCTACTTCAAGATTTGCAGGCTCGATCCTTCGGAAGTGGTCATGACAGATCCGGGTTGTGTGTGGGTTTTACGCAGGTATGCTAATCCGATCAATTCGTTCGTTCGTGGTCTTTGTGCGACTGACGTTACCCACCCAACACGTCTGCCGCCGTCGTCCGACAAGATGTCGTCGCCTATCTCGATCCTTTGCACGTCGTTAGTCAGATCCGTTTGAGAAAATCCTACGAGTGAGCGCTGAACCTTGTCATACGTGTCGAGACGGGCAATCACCTCTTGACCGATGTAGCAGCCTTTTTCGAAATCGATCAGATCCAGCAACCCGGCTTCGAGAGGGTTGACGTCTTCGGTCAAATCAAAACCGGCAATCGGGACCTTGTTGGATATGCGGATGTGGTCGAACAGCTTGTTAGGCGCAGGTTCAATCTCGGCATTTTCGAATCGAAAGTTTATTTTTGTGACCGCAGGCGAGCCCCCAATGACTAGCCAGGTCTCTTGTCCTGCTGCGTCTGTCCTCACAAACAGCGCAATGCCGCCATCAACCACATCCATTCCACGTATCGTACGGACATCGCAATCCGTAAAGTCCAACTCTGGAAATGACTCGCTCAATGCGTCCGACGCGTTTGGGCCTACCACGTACCAACGAGTCAAGAAATCCGACGCGTCGATGAGTTCTGCATCCTCGATGATTGTGAAGCGATCGATCCAATCTCGCATCGAAGATGGATCCGTGGAGTCGGTTACCAATAGCAGCTCTTCGTCAGACCGCTTCATCACCCAAAATACATCGACAATTCTGCCTTTCTCATTCGTCAGAATTGTTCGACGCGCTGATCCGTCGGGGATATCGATGATCGAATTCGTGGTCAACCGGTGGAGCAAGTCCAAAGCATCGGGACCGACGTGCCTGTAAGTAGACCCGAAACGAGGTGAGAAGACGGCTACGCCGCGTTTTTCGTACGTTGCGAAGGCTTGCGCCAAATCGGTGGCGACGTTCTGTGAGGTACGAGCCACTTTACGGGCTCAAACGGCGAAGGAATCGCCGCATCCGCACGTGCGCTTAGCGTTCGGGTTGTGGAACTCGAAGCCCCGACCGTTAAGGCCGTCTGAGAAGTCGAGCACGGTTCCGGCTAGGAACACAAATGCCCGTTTCGGGATGTACACCTCGATGCCGTGCTCGCTGATGATTTTGTCAGAATCTTCAGGGCCGTCAACGAGTTCAAGCACGTATTGTAGGCCTGAGCAACCTCCACCCTGCACCGCTATCTTCAGTCCGCAATTATCACGCCCCGCCTTCTGAGCGAACTCCATTGCTTTTGACGCCGCTTTTTGCGTGACGTGAACGGTGTTTATCGGGACCGCATGTTGCTGTTCGGCGATGGTCATAGTTCTATGAGTGCTCCGACCGTTGCGGATATTCTGCAGTCGCGTTCCGGGAGGTTGCCGTCCGCAACGTAGAATCGGAAATATCTCTCGATACCCATGATATTACACCCCATTGGTCAGGAATTCAATCAGCACGAAGGCAGGAGACAGCGGCGAGACGTCGTTGCTTTACGGCGGCCGCGTGTCGAAATCGAATCGGCGTGTGGAAGCAAACGGCATCGGTGATGAGGCGGTTAGTCTTCTCGGACTGGCGAGAGCGCATTGCGATTCGGGTTTCCTGCACGACGAGCTGCTAGAGATTCAGCGCCTGATGTTCATCGCCAATGCTGAACTGACGACCGAGATTTCGCATCTTGATCGTCTCCGACAACACTTCCTAACTATCGGCGACGAACAGATCGACCAGTTAGACGGGTTGCTCAAAAAGCTAGAGGAAGAAATCGAACTCCCACCTTCTTTCATCATTCCTGGCGCGTCAGTCGCGTCCGCAACGCTTGATGTAGCCCGCTGCAAAGTCCGCGAGCTTGAACGTGCGGCTGTGACACTTTACGAAGACGACATGTTGGAGAACGATAGCCTGCTCGTTTGGCTCAATCGATTGTCGGACTGCTTATTCATGATGGCTAGGTATGTCGATCGTGAATTGCCGCCAGAAATGGTCACTGGAACGAGGCGCACGAGTTGAAGGATTTTCGTCTCGCAATAATCAACACCGGTGCTGCGAACATCCACAGCGTCGAAAAGGCGGTCCGTATCGTGGGTGGAGACCCCGTAGTTACGACCTCAGCAGATGTGATCGCCGATGCTCATGCGGCGATTCTCCCCGGTGTCGGTGCTAACGATGCCGTGATGAAGCAACTTAATGATCGGGAATTACCCGACACGATCCGAGAGTTCGCCGCCTCTGGAAGACCGTTGTTGTGCGTCTGCCTCGGCATGCAGATACTGTTCGAACGATCGGAAGAGGGCGAATTGCCAGGGCTTGGCGTTTTAGGAGGGGAGGTTATTCGGTTGCCGAACGGCATATCCGGCTCGAACGGACTACCTCTGAAAATCCCGCACATGGGATGGAACACCGTTCATTTCCAAGACCAATCAGTACAGCGCCATCCCATATTCGCTGACATCCCACAGGACACCTATTTCTACTTCGTCCACTCGTACCATTGCGAAGTTGAAAATGCACAAGATGTAGCGGCTACTTCGCCTCATGGCATCGATGTTTGTGCCGCAGTCGTTCGCGGAAACATTGTTGGAACTCAGTTTCACCCGGAGAAGAGCGGGAGATCAGGATTAGGCATCTACGACAAATTTTTGGAATACTCCCAAAGTTTGACCTGAACCTTTGAACGCATAGACACGAATGGAAGTCATACCAGCAATCGATATCCGCGGTGGTCGTTGCGCGCGCCTTTTCAAGGGCGATTACTCCCAAGAGACTGTTTTCGACAATGATCCGGTTGATGCCGCATTGCGGTGGGTTGACATGGGTGCTCAACGGCTCCACGTCATCGACCTGGATGGCGCCAAAGACGGTGTGCGCACCAATGCTGCGACTGTGGAGCGCGTGGTGAATTCAGTCGATGTGCCGATCCAGATGGGGGGTGGTATTCGCTCTGTTGAAGACGCTGATGCGGTGTTCCAGATGGGTGTACAGCTCGCGATCTTCGGGACCGCGGCGGTAGAAAACCCCGAAGCCGTCGAGATCGCCGTAGGAAGATTTGGCACCGACAGCGTTTGCGTATCAGTAGACGCCAAAAACGGTATGGTCCGTACGAGGGGATGGCTCTCGGAAACGGGGATGCGCGCGATAGATCTGCTCAAGGAGATGGCGGCTGAATGCCATGTACGACATTTCATATATACCGACACGACGCGCGATGGGACGCTGTTGCACCCCAATTTCGAAACGGTCGACGAAGTCGTGCGGGAAATAGAATATCCAGTAATGGTGGCGGGTGGAATCGCAACGATCGAAGACGTGGTGCAGCTTCGCGACATCGGCGCCGGCGGTGCCATCACTGGAATGGCTATTTACACTGGCTCTCTCGATCTCGCCGCTGCGATCCGAGCCGTTAATGACAATTAAACAACCGCAATTCCGACTGAGACGCGAGACAACCAAATTGACGACGAGACCGACCGCGAGCTGGCACACTTTCAATGATCAGATCGATCCTCATGCGATCATTTCGCTGCTTCCGATCCATAGGTCGCAGCATGTCGCTGTCTTAGGTGGGAGCGTTGATGGGCTGACGATCCCGATTGCGAAGTATGTCTATGACGGCAACGTGATCGCTCTCGATAGCGACCAATCGACACTTGATGAGCTGGCGACTGAAGTCAATCACCTCCATCTGACCAACGTCGTGCCTCAGCTAATTGAGAACGATGACATCGAGGGCACTGAGTTGGACACGGATGGCATTGTGGTGATCGACGCTCTGCACAACACCACAAGCCCGGCGCGGTTGTTCTCATCGGTGGCTAAGCTGCTCCCGGGCGGTGGTTGGTTGCTTATAGCTGACTGGTTCTCAACTGACGCAAGGGGGGACACTGGTCCTGCGAAGTCGAAACGGGTAGATCCTTCGCGTGTCGAAAGATGGGCAACCGAACACGACATGACTCCGATTACTCGGCGCACCCTCGGCGTGCAACGGTATGTGCACGTTTATCGGAAGCGGCGTACGTCGTCCAATTGATCAACCCGATTGGCTGCCGATGCTTACCAACCGCGTTATACCGTGCCTAGACGTTGACCAAGGCCGCGTCGTTAAAGGTGTCAGCTTCGTTGACATTAAGGACGCGGGCGATCCCGCTGAATTAGCGAGTTTCTACGATGCCGAAGGTGCGGATGAGCTCGTATTTCTGGACATCACTGCTTCTTCCGATGCTCGTGACACGATGGTCGATGTCGTCGAGCGAGTTTCCGCGGAGGTTTTTATCCCTTTGACAGTCGGGGGAGGGATACGTTCGCGAGACGATATGCGTCGAATGCTCGAAGCCGGTGCTGAAAAGGTCAGCGTGAACTCGGCGGCGGTAGCCAACCCTACTCTGATCGAGGAATGCGCCCGAGAGTTCGGATCGCAATGCGTTGTTCTCGCAATCGATGCCAAGCGGGTTGAAGAACCAGCCCTGATGCAACGTTCTGATGGGAGTTACGACTATGCCGAAGCGTTGTGGCAGGTCTACACTCACGGCGGCAGGAGAGCGACCCCACTCGACGCCATAAAGTGGGCTCGCATCGGTGCGGAACTCGGCGCAGGAGAATTGCTAGTCACCAGCATGGATGCGGATGGGCAACAGACGGGGTACGATTGTGATCTGCTTAGGACTATCTCGGCGCAGGTGTCTATTCCATTGATTGCAAGTGGTGGTGCTGGCACTCCAGATCACTTCGTCAAAGCGGTGACGGACGGTGGCGCGGACGCGGTCTTAGCTGCCTCGCTGTTTCACTACGGTGATCTACGAATATCCGAAGTCAAGTCTCACATGGCCGAATCTGGTCTGCCCATGCGGATGATCCATTGAGTGTAAGTGAGCCGACTAGGGAACAATCGCAATGATTACCTTTGATGACCGCGGTCTTCTAACTGCCGTCGTTCAGGACGTCCACACCAAAGAAGTGCTGATGGTCGCCCATATGAATCGTGAGGCGCTCAAACGCACGATTGCGGGGCCGCACGTCTGGTTCTACAGCCGAAGCCGAAAATCGCTGTGGGAGAAGGGCTCCACATCCGGTGATTACCTCAATGTCGTGGACCTCAAGTTGGATTGCGATGGTGACGCGCTTTTGGTGATGGCTGAACCGGCCGGCGCCGCGTGCCACACCGGCAGAATCTCGTGCTTCCATAAGGCAGTCAAAGCGAACGACGAAACTTCAAACCGGATCGGCCCGGGCATCCTTTTCGAATTGGTCGACATCATCCACCAAAGAGCGGTGGAGATGCCGGAAGGGTCTTACACCGCCAAGCAACTCGCCGCAGGCCCGTCGCGCATCGCTCAAAAGGTCATCGAAGAAGCTGGCGAGACGGGATTAGCAGCGGCGACCGGTGCTACCGATGAAGTGGCATCGGAGATGGCGGACCTCATTTACAACTGTGTCACGTTGTTGGAGTCGATCGGTGTGCCGATCGAGGATGTCTGGGAAGAATTGGCGCGACGACGACGCTGAGGCGTGACGCGTGTTCGCGTTCGTTGTTTTAAGCGGTTTCCCGCTGATCGATTTCGATTGCGGTCTGCATGGCTGAAACCGCCACTTCGATCATTTCGTCGTCTGGTTGAGCGGTTGTGAGTTTCTGTAGCCAGAGATTTGGCTTGCCTACCAGATCGGCGAGAACATGCCCACTGTGAACGCCGGTGAATCGTATGAACTCGTAACTCAACGCGGCGATCAGCGGTATTAGAACGATCCGTGAACCGACTAGCAACCACAAGGGTTCTCGCGGCACGAACATGAAGATGATGATCGATACGACGACGACTGTCAGTAGGAAAGAGGTTCCGCATCTAGGGTGGGCAGGAGAAAACTTTCTGATCTCGCTCGGAATCAACGGCAAACCGTTTTCGTGGGCGTGTATGGTCATGTGTTCGGCACCGTGATAGCCGTACATCCGCTTGATGTCTTTCATCAAGCCGATTGCCCAGATGTAGACGAGGAAGATGACCAACCTGGCCAAGCCTTCAACCACATTAGCCAGAAAATCCGACTGAGCTTCGACTGGACGAGACAGGAACAGCGGCAATAGGAAGAACAGGGCAATGCCGAATACGAAGGCGATCGCGGTCATCAAGCCCATACCGAACGCGCCGATCTCTGCGTCGTCATCTTCTCCAGCATCTTTGATCTGCGCGTTGGCACCGATTGTGTACGCCCGCATCCCGATGACAAGTGTTTCGATCAGGACCAATATCCCACGAATAAATGGCACGCGCCGGAGATTCCCGTTGGCCCAGTCAAGCAACGGAATCGTTTCGAGATGGATCGAACCGTCGGCTCTTCGAACCGCAACTGAACATCCGCGCGAACCACGGATCATCACGCCTTCGATGATCGCCTGACCGCCGTACATCGCGGGTTGTGCGGCTCGTTGACTATCGCTTCTCTGCAGATCAGCCATTCAGCGGGAACCAAAGCGATCCGAAATCGGGACGTTCGGGTTGAGGGTTGAAGCGAACGAGATGTCGCCAATGGACGAGCTATCCAGCACCTCCGCTGTCAGCTCAGAAAACATATACGACAGGAGAGGAGGGGTTACTCCTCCAAGGACATGCCGTATCGACGCATCAACCGTTCGACACGGCCTTCGGTGTCGACGATGCGTTGCTCGCCGGTCCAGAAGGGGTGGCAGGTGCTGCAAACCTCGACACGGATCTCTTCCTTCGTCGAGCCGGTAATCATGCCTTCCACACCGCAAGCACAGATCACTCTGGCTTCTGGGTAGTAAGTCGGGTGGATGTCAGTCTTCATATCGAAAATCCGGTCGAATAGCTACTGCTGATCAAGCGACGAATTCGTCGACGTTGATGCGACGCTTGTCTTGCTTGGCGTAGTCGAATCGCACAGTTCCGTCAACAGTGGCGAACAGTGTGTGGTCACGGCCCATTCCAACGTTGGTACCGGGATGGAAACGCGTTCCTCGCTGGCGAACCAGTATCGAGCCCGCGGAAACTATCTCACCGCCGAACGCCTTGACACCCAAGCGACGCCCTGCGCTGTCTCGACCGTTTCTAGATGTTCCTGAACCCTTCTTGTGTGCCATGATGAGAACTCCGTAGCGTTGGATCGATGAATTAAACCTCGATGTCGGTTATCTCGAGCGAGGTGATGGCTTGTCGATGTCCGCGTTTGATGCGGTACCGGGTCTTGTTTTTGTACTTGAAGACCGTTTTCTTGCGGTCTCGCCCATGTGAAAGAACGGTAGCAACTACCTGTGCGCCATCAACCGTGGGGGTGCCAACTTCAACCTCGCCATCCACACATGCCAGCAAAACCTCGTCGAGAGTGATCGTGTAACCCTCGGGGTACGGCAATTTCTCAACATCCAAATGGTCACCGGGGCGCACACGGTACTGCTTGCCACCGGTAGCGACGATTGCGTAGTTCTCAGACATCTTAATCGGGATCGGCGCGGTAGAACTCCACGATAGATCAACTCTCCGATTCTACATTACAGCCGCGGACACTCTGAATGTCGGCGCGCCGACAACGACCAACTACGCCAACTCGGCGAAATGACTCTGATAGAAGATCAGTGGATGACCATAGCCGATCTTTATGTGCTCCACTTCGGCCAAAAAGATTGTATGGTCGCCCGCTTTCACGGTGCGGACGACACGGCAGTCCATGGTCGCCAAAGAACCTCCGATGACCATCGACTCACCAAGTTTTTCATAAGGAGGTGTCGGTAGGGTTTTGCGGATCTCTTCGGGGACCGAGAAGTGCCTTGCAACGCCTCGCTGTTCCCGCGTCAATACACTGATACCGAAACGCTGGTTCTTCATCATCAACGGAAAAGTGTTGCGATCGTGGCCGATGGTAACCATTGCGAGTGGAGGTTCCAATGAGACGCTCGCAACACCGTTCGCAGTCATTCCGTGCACGTCCGTTCCCTCAGCCTCTAAGGTGGTGATGACGGTCACCCCGGTCGCAAAGTTCGACCACGCAGTGCGGAAAAGTTCAGAGGTTACTTCAGTATTGGGCATGTCCAAATTGTCCCTCACGTGAGATTATAGCGATACGGTGTTCACTGGACTGCAAGAATGAAACCCTCTAACGTTTCTCTCCGCGCCAACTCAACGGTTCGGGTTCAACGTAACCAGACAACTCCGCAAACCCTCGTCCGAGGGATTCGCCTGACGAGGAATCGGTCACGTCAACTCGACCTTCCCAATAAGCAGCCGCTTGATTCCCATACGGCAGCGCGGGTATCTCTTGGTCTGCGATCGCTGGCGTCATCACAATGTCAAGATCGATGCTGTCAATCCGCAATCTCCATTTCGCGGGGTATTCGCCAGCAGTTCGCGGGCTAGTCCAATACTCTTGGACTTCCAACTCGATACCGTCCTGTTCAACATCTAGAACGCGTTGGTCGGATCCTGATTGGATCAGAGTGCCATCGATTGCCAAGACCTCCCCTTCTGCACCGCGCACTTCAGCAATCATCAGGGAACGGTGATCATTGAGGTGTATCGCGAACCATTGCCAACCGGCTGGTTTCCCAACCACGAAGAAGTCGCCCCACTGGTGATCGAACCAAACTTCGCCTTTCACATCGACGCTCTGATCGTCAATCGTCAGTGCGCCGTTCGCCTGCATTCGCGGATACGAGTAGTAGTAAGTCCAACCGAACGGCCAGTCCATCCAGCCGATGCGATCATGCAGCATCACTTCTGTAGGGATTTCGGTTGCTAGTTCCAAAGCTGAGGTCCCGTCTGGATCATGCGCTGAGAAGGTGTGCGACCCGTCTGCCGCGATCTCGAGATCGAAATTGCCGAGTTGCAGATTCAGCAGGCTATTGTCATCGTTTTCGGTCAAGCTGCGTGAGGAGCCTAGACGTTCCGAGCTGATGTACGTGTGTTTACCCTTTTGGATATCTGTAACTCCCGCTTGACCGAACTCGGTCCGGGACTCGGCGTCGCTGTCCTCAGTCTGAAATATCACGTAGTGAAATGAATACTCCTCCCCTGCTTCCGATTTAAGGTGCCCGTTGTAGTACCACCATTCGATGGGGGCGGAATGCGAACGATCATCTGGCGGCAACACCAGTTCTCTCGGAGTTGGAGTCGGTTCTGGCGGCGCGGGTGTTGGGACGTCCCGAGGCACGACACCGCTGGAACACGCAGCGTGCAGCGTCCCGATCAATAACGCCGTCGTCACGATGGCATGTTTGGTTGGCCCCCTCATTCCGCATTGAACTCCGGCAATCGACGGTCGATCCACTCTGGCAACCACCAGTTCCATTTACCGAATAGTCTCATCAGCGCGGGTGCGATCAATACCCGCACGATGGTCACGTCTATGAAGACAGCGAGTGCTAAACCGAAACCGACGGACTTAACCGTCACGACCTCGGCAAGCACGAAACTCCCACCCACAACGATCAGGATCAATCCTGCGCCCGTTATTATCGTTCCGCTTCGCTGCAAACCTAACTTGACACTTTCGCGATTGCTCTGCGTATCACGGTAGGCCTCCTTGATCCGGGAAAGCAGAAATATCTCGTAGTCCATACTCAGGCCGAAGAGCACCGCGAAAAGCACAATCGGTGTGGTTGCATCGATTACTCCCTGCGGCTCGAAATCAAGCAGACTGCTGAGATGTCCTTGTTGGAAAACCCAAACCAGCGCGCCGAAACTCGCCAAGATGCTCAACACGTTCAGCACAACCGCCTTCAGCGGAATCACGATTGATCGGAAGAGGATCATCAACGAAACGAAGGTGAGCAGGATCACAATGGCGGCGACGATTGGGAAACGGCTGTAAAGCGAACCAACTAAGTCGTTGGTATGGGCTGCTCCTCCGTCTACGTAGCTCTGCTCGGACTCAGGCAACCTGAACGAGTGGATCTCGTCCACCAGCCTGCGTGCTTCAGGAGAAAAGGGATGCAGATCGCCGCTCACGTAGAACAATGCGACACCGTCGCGAACGCTGTCGTTCAACAAACGCAAAGTCGTGGCGTCGTAGATCGACTCTGGGTGCCGATAGAGATCGCGGTAATCGTCGAACCCGAGGGTTGGGCGCACATTGACGATACTGGAGACTCTGTCAACCGATGGCAGTCCCTCCAACGCTTGGCCGAACGCGTAGAGCGTGGCCAAGTTTCGCGCTTCGAAAGGGTCGCCGTCAAAGGTGTATGCAACTGTGAGCTCAGTGGATATGTCCCAGCCGAACTCGTCCTGCAACAAATCGTAGCCTTGTCGTGATTCATACCGATCGGGCAAAATCGTGGCATCCGCGGTGCCCGGCCGGATGTCCCTGAATGGAACTGCCAACGCGATCAGTAATACGACGGTGGGGATCAGGAAAAGAAACGGTCGCTCCATCACGCTCTCGGCCATCCGCGACCAGATGCCCGAGCCTCCGCGCCAGCGCGGCAGTACTGGTAGCCAATTGATGCGATGTCCGACGATGCTGAGAACCGCGGGCATGAGTGTCTGTGCGGAAAGTAAGGCGATCGACAGAACGATAACTGCGCCGATCCCTATCGAATCGAGCACGGTCAGGTCGAATAAGAGCAAGGATGCTACCCCAATGATGCTGGTCACTCCTGAAAAGAGAATGGCAATTCCTGCATGCGAATGTGTTTCAGCAATCGCGTCGGGGACGCTCATCCCCCTGGATAACTCCTCTTTGAACCGGTTGACGTAGAACAGCGAGTAGTCGATGCCCATGCCGATGCCGAGCAATGTGATGATGTTGAACGCCAACACCGACATGTCGCGCCAGTCGGCGACGTAGTAGACCACGCCAAGTCCCACGGCGACGGCGACTCCTCCCACGGCCGCGGGCATCACCGCCGCGACGATGGTGCCGAATACCAGCAGCAAAGCAATTACGGCTAGCGGGAACGCGACGATTTCACCTCGTCTCAGGTCATCACCACTGGCTACGACGATGTCGCGATACAACGGTGGTGCGCCAGTCATCACTACATCCAGTCCACCAGAGTCCAAATCTTCGGTGATACTGTCGAGCGCGGTCAGAGAGTCCTCAATGTCGAGGCCAAGATCCGCGCTGATTATGGCCATCTGCCCGTCTTCTGAAATCAGACCGGGCTCGGTTAGATGCGATCGAACCTTTTCAACGTTGGCATTCGCTTCCAGTTGCGCGACAAAACAATTCGTGGCTTCCACGAATTCGGGCGAATAAGGATTCCACTCCTCATGGCTAACGATGAAGAGTATCCCTGTTGGGCTGACTCCGAAGCGCTCTTGGAGCAGGTCGCGCGCTTTCTGTGACGGGAAGTTTTCGCTGGTGAATCCGCCCGGGAGCAGTTTGGATTGAGCTTGCGACGCGACCGGCAGCATCGCCGCCAAAGCCACAGCCCATGCCACCACTACGACGTAGCGGTATCGGTATATCCAGCGACCAATTTTGGCGAGCATGGGGGGCGCTCAGATCGCCGACTCCTGAAATGCTAGGTTTTCTCAGCAACGGCTATCGCAGCCGCTGTATCGCCGCCATCTAGAGCTACAATCTTCACGCCCTGAGCTGAACGGCCGGTTTCCCGGATCTCTGCCAACGTTGTTCTTACAATTTGACCGCGCGATGTCAGGATCATCAGCTTGCCGGTGTCGTCTTGCTTCAGATCTTCGTTGATGACCGTTGCAGCCGCGACATCGCCAGTGTTGCGGGTGATATTTAGTGTTTTTAGGCCCTTGCCTCCGCGACCTTGCGGTCCGTAATGTCGGAGCGCTGTAAGCTTGCCGCGCCCCTTAGTACCTATGATCAGCAGATATCCTGCCTGGTCTACTAGATCCATGCTTACCACTTGATCGCCTTTGTCCAATCTGATACCCCGCACTCCACCGGCTTGACGGGATCGTGATGCCAATTCGTTGCTCTTAAAGCGAATTGATTGACCTTTTTTGGTTACCAAGATCAGATGATCATCGTTCTGCGCCATGGCAACGGAGATCAACTCTTCTTTTGGCTTGAGCTTGTAGCAGTTCAGTCCAGCGCGGTTGATATTTGCGAAGGCTTCGAGCGGCATTCGTTTGACATCGCCATGCCTCGTCGCCAACGCGAGATAGGTGTCTGGCGCATGCATGTCGGTGACGACCATCATCTGCCGCACAGTCTCGCCTGGACCAATGTTGAAACCCAGGTTGTGCACCAATGTGCCGCGCGATTGACGCGATTGGTCCGGCGGCAACTCGAACACGCGGGAGGAGTAGACGCGGCCATGATCGGTGAAGAACAGCAGTGTGTCGTGCGTATCTGCGACTTGCAGGAATCCCGTGATGTCATCTGCCCGGGTTAGTTTTTGGCTGCTAACGCCTTTGCCGCCTCGGTGCTGCTTGCGATAAGTATCGAGCTTGACGCGCTTGATGTATCCGCCTTGAGTAAGGGTGATAACGACATCTTCGTGCGGCTCGATGTCCTCACGTCGGAACTCGCCGAGTTCTTCCGCGTGTATTACCGTGCGACGCTCACCGCCGTACTTACGCTTAAGTTGGTGCGTCTCTTTGATGACTTCCGCGCGAACCTTCGCGGGGTCTTCTAGAAGCGCTTCTAGTCGTTGGACGAGTTCGAGGAGTTCCTTGTACTCATTCTCGAGTTTCTCTCTTTCGAGAGCCGCCAATCGGCGCAACTGCATATCTAGGATGGCTTGAGCTTGAACCAGCGAGAATGCGAATTCGGCTATCAGGCCCGCGCGTGCCTCTTCGACATCGGCTGAACCTCGGATGATCTGAATGACCCGGTCGAGGTTGTCGATCGCGATCCTGAGACCCTCGAGAACCTCTAACCGCGCACGTGCTTTCTTAAGGTCGAACTCGGCGCGTCTGCGCACAACTTCTTCGCGGAACTCGATGTAGTACTGGAGTACTTGTCGCAGGTTGAGTACGCGCGGGGCGCCTCGCACCAGCCCGATCATGTTGACCGAAAACGACGAGCGCAACGACGTGTGCTTGTAGAGGTTGTTCATAACGATGGCCGGGGATGCCGAACGGCGAAGCTCCAGCACGATACGCATTCCGCGTCGGTCTGATTCGTCACGGACTTCGGATACGCCTTCTACACGACGCGTTTTGATCAACTCAGCAATCCGCTGAATCAGCGTCGACTTATTAACTTGGAAGGGAATCTCGGTAAAGACGATGCGCTTGCGGTCTTGCCTTGCGACATCTTCGATCTCGCCAGTCGCTTGAACGACGATTCGCCCGCGGCCGGTGGCGTATGCGTTGCGGATTCCTTCAGAGCCCCAGATGTGTGCTCCTGTTGGGAAGTCAGGGCCCTTGACGTGCTGCATCAACTCTTCGACGCCAGCGTTTGGGTTTCGCACCAGATGCACCACTGCGTCGCAAACTTCGGCGACGTTGTGCGGTGGAATGTTCGTGGCCATTCCAACCGCGATGCCTGATGCTCCGTTAACCAGCAGATTTGGAAGGCGGGCTGGGAGGACCGTAGGCTCTTTTAGGGACTGATCGAAGTTTTCCTGCCAATCGACCGTCTCGCGCTCAATATCGCCGAGCATGTACTCGGTGATAGCCGCTAGCTTGCACTCGGTGTAACGCATCGCGGCAGGTGGATCGCCATCGACACTACCGAAGTTGCCCTGCCCATCGACCAACGGCTCCCGCATCGAGAATGGCTGTGCCATTCGTACCAGTGCTTCGTAGACCGGTGAATCGCCGTGCGGGTGGTACTTGCCCAGCACGTCGCCAACGAGTCGGGCGCACTTCTTGTACGAGGATCCTGGCCTCATGCCCTGATCGTGCATCGCGTAGAGTATGCGACGCTGTACCGGCTTCAGTCCGTCGCGCACGTCTGGAAGCGCCCTAGAAACGATTACGCTCATTGCGTAATCGAGATATGAAGAGCGCATCTCCTCTTCTATCCCAATGGTCCGAATGTCACCTGCGTCGGTGCCGATTACCATGCCGTTTTCACCTTATAGAGCTTGGCGGATTCGATGCTTTTTGCGCGTCCGAGAGTCAAGGAATTTTGCACGCGCCAAAGCGGTTTTTGAACTTAATTCGATTCTAAAGCGAACGCTATTCGCCAACCACTAAAAACGACGCGTTCAAACCGAAACGGGAAACGTTTCGCGGCGATATTTGGCACTAAATGCGCATCGCTCGCTCGATAAACGCTATCAAAACGTTGTCGAACCCGCGAGGCAATCGAGTTGCGCCGAATACGTCCCATTGAACACCGAAAACCCAATGAAATCCGGGCATCTCGAACGCTTCAACGACTCGGTCGTCGCTCATCGCCGCAGGCATCATATCCGGCGCCAAATCTGACTGCCGAATTCCTTCCTGATGGTCACACTCTAACGACAACCATCCCGAACCGCCAATGGTCGAAGACACCTTCGCTCCAGGCGCTAGGAAGATAGAACTCCGGTTCCTTCGCTTCGTCTCGTCAGCGACGTGATCAGGTGTTTTTCGAGCAACATCCCCACCTAAGGCAACATTGAGACGATGCATTCCAGCCGCAGACCCGAGTATCGGTATCTCGGCTTCTGACGCAACTCTGACGAATCTCGAAGCATCTATCGCGCTCAGATGATCGTTAGGGGCATAGATCAGCAAACCGGAAGTAAGGTTGGGAAGTTCTGCTTGATCTGCGTCGAGTTCAACGATATTTTCTCGGTCAACATCGTAGTCATCGACCAATCGGTCAGCCGCGAATGTATCAGGTGCGGCGACTGCGATGACCGATTTCAATGTCCGAAAATCCGTTGCCGATAAAAACCTAAAACGGAATGCCCCACAGTCCTAACCACTCTGTCATCGCGTTTTCTGTCTTCAGTCCGGCGGATCGGATCGACGATCCGAGCATCCGTTCGGTTTCCCGGTCACGTTCGCCGGGATTGTCACCTGTCGGAACGAATGGATAGTAGCTGTCGCGATCGAAACGGTAGATCAGATAGGCGTTGACGAAACCAGTGCCCATCTGAACTTGAGGATTAACGGCATGGTTCGCGAAATCGAGTTGAAATACTGCTGCCAAGAGGTTCGGACCGCCGCCGTTCATCTTGATGGCGTTCGAGACAGTGAATATCGAGCTCAGCAGGTCTTCGAAGTTGCCATCGTTCAGGATCGCCCAGCGCATCCCGTGATCGTCGTCGGTAATCTCGTATGCTGTTTTGGTCGCGCCCGGGCCTTCGTACAAGATCCCGTCTAAATGCTCTGCGAGCGATTCCAGAAACGGAACATCATCGTCGTGGCGGTATACGATCCCCGCATTGCGTCGAGGGGATACTGCCTCACCTTCCCGCTTGAAACCCGCCACCATCCGCGAGACCGACGACATCGAGTCCCACATCGTGTCAGCGCTTTTCTTCCGCCCGAAGAACCAGCCCATCAGTTGCGGTATCCGTAACGCATCTCAGCTTCCAATTCACGCAGTCGAGCGATCCTCTCCTCCATGGGAGGATGCGTCGAAAACATGTTTGCAGCAAAACCTCTGATGGCTGGGGCGATCAAGAACGCTTGCGCGGTCTGCAACCTGCGCAAATCATCGTCCGGTATGTAGTCCATGCCCATCGAAATCTTCTGCAGCGCGTCGGCCAAACCACCCGGGTCGCCAGAAATCTCGGCGCCCGTGTGATCCGCCCCGTATTCACGATAACGCGTCAACGCCAGTACAAGCAACTTTCCTACGAAATAGACGAGTATCGTCACGAGATAAGCGATCATGAACGGGGCCGATCCGCCACCGGCGTCGCGTCTGCCGAAGAGCATGTTGAAGAAGAACATAGTCATCAAGAAGCTTGTAAGTGTCACGAAGAAGTTGGATATCGCCAGCACTTTCATATCTCGGTTCGCGACGTGTGCAAGCTCGTGACCCAGCACCGCGCGCAGCTCTCGGCGTGTCAATCGCTGCAAAATGCCGGTAGTCACCGCGACCAGAGCATTGTTCGGATTTCGGCCTGTGGCGAACGCGTTGGGCATCGCGGATTGAATAATCGCCACCTTGGGCATCGGCATTCCGTAACGATCTGCAAGCTCTCGGATCATAGCGAAAAGTTCCGGCGCGTCTTCTTCCGACAGCTCCTTAGCGCCTGTGGACATCATCACCAAACGGTCGGACATGTAGTACTGAAATATCGCCAATCCGAGCACGATGACGCCGATGAAGGCCAACGGTATCCCCAACCGCATCAAAATATAGGCGAAGACGCCGTAGACGATGCCGATCAAGAGCATCGTGAAATACATCCGAGACACGATGCCGGGATCGCGTTTGAGTTTTCTAACCGACTGTGGGTTTCTCATTTCATATCTGCCGACTTCATCCGTCGTATCCCACCGCAGTTTCGTCAACTATCAACTCGGTTTGAAGCCTGTCGTTAAGATTCAGTCTATTGCAACATCTACATACGACGCATCTGATTTGTCTAGATGCATCTCGCACGTAGCAAGAAACCCTAACCCTATGCCCCTGAAAACCATGTCTCTCGGAATTGACGACGTACAGCTTAAGGAGTTCGAGGATGTCGCGGTCAAGGCGGCATCTAAGGCCGGTTCTTTCGTGCTGGAGCGCATCACGTCGATCATGGAGATCAAGTCGAAGACCGACCGACCCGGACGCGACTTGGTCACCGACGTGGACCGCGATTCTCAAATCATCATCTCCGATATCATCACCAATCGATTTCCAGATCACCAGTTTCTTGGCGAGGAAGATCAGACTGAAGAGGTGGATCCGGCGGCCGACTTTGTGTGGGCGGTAGACCCGATCGACGGCACTGCGAACTACGTCAACGGCTCGATGACGCATGCAGTCTCGGTGGCGTTGATGCATCGTGGTTCGCCGATCGTCGGAGCTATATGGAGCCCTTGGCCAACTTCCTCTGACGGAGGCATCGTAGTTCACGCCAGATTGAACGGCGGCACGAAGCGCGACGGTGAGACGATGCAAGTACTTGAACCCAGCGATGAATTCAATCGGCCGGTTTCGGGCAGGTTGTCTGCTCTGCCTGGCAATGCCCGAAGCGTCTTCAAATTCGACAACAAGATGCGCGGTCACGCTGGTGATGTTCGTGTTACCGGCAGCGCAGCGCACGAGATGTCGAGCGTCGGTACTGGTCTCTATCAATTCGCCATCGGTGGTGTGGCGGCGGTATGGGACTTTGCGGCTGCCGTTGTCATCGTTCAAGAAGCTGGTGGTGAAGTGATGATACTCGCGCCCGATGGTTCATGGCGCGATTTCCGCGGGTGGTCGCAGCCGTACACCAACACAGCGGAAACCTTCAAGCATCTGCGCGATTGGCGTGGCATCATGCTCGCATCGCATCCTAAGACACTGACATTCATTGCCGAGAATGTACGGTTCCGACGTCCGAGCCAGATCGGTAAATTGTGGCGGCGCGGGCCTTGGCATCCGCATCGGCGACGTCACCGCCGCCACCCCGCCTAATCGTTGGAGGAGCGTTCCTGCAACTTTCGGTTCAACCACCATTCGGCTGAATCCGCGAGCGCCATCCAACTCGCGTTGATGATGTTGGTCGAAGCGCCGACGGTAGTCCAAACCTGGCCTTCTGCCGCGGACTCGATCGAAACTCGTACCGATGCTCCAGTTCCCATCGTCTCGTTGACGACGCGAACTTTGTAGTCGGTCAAGTTGACGCTGTCAACTTCGGGGAACTTGTCCGAGATTGCCTTGCTCAATCCACGATAGAGCGCATCAACCGGCCCGTTACCCTCGGCGGCCTCCAGAAACACGTCCTCGCCAACTCGTATCTTTACCGTTGCTTCGGATAAAACCGGGTGCTCTACACCGTCGTTACGCCAACCGGTGCCGAACGAAGCGCGACGCCGGTTCTCGACGATCACCATGAAGTCGACAAGTTCGAACGGCGACTCGTAGTTCGGAAGATTCCGCAGGATAAGAAGCTCTAAAGATGCAGTTGCGTTCTCGTACGCGAAGCCGAGGGATTCTTGATGCTTGATGTGCTCCACGATGCGTCGGGCGTCGTCACGGGTCAAGTCCTCTTCCAGCCCGAGCTCGCGGATGAGGCGCATGACGTTCCCGCGGCCTGACAACTCGGAGATAGTAACTCGAGTGTCGTTGCCGACCATGCTGGGGTCGATATGCTGGTAGGCTGCTGCTGATTTTTCCGTTGCCGCCGCGTGCAGTCCACCTTTGTGCGTGAAGGCGCTGATGCCGACGTAGGGCTGGAACGGGAACGGGCGTCGGTTGACGATCTCAGACACGAGTTTCGAAAGGCTTGTGAGTTCGGGTAGTTTCTCCGGATGGATCGCTTCAACACCCAGCTTCAAATTCAGGTTGCCAATGATACTTATCAAGTTGGCGTTGCCGGTCCGTTCGCCGTAGCCGTTGATACAGCCTTGAATCTGGTGTGCACCCGCGCGGTACGCCTCCATCGCAGATGCGACTGCGGTATCTGTGTCGTTGTGTGTGTGGATGCCTATTACCGCGTCATCGGGGAGAGATTCTTTGACTTCACTCACGATATCTGCGATTTCGTGTGGCAGGGTACCGCCGTTTGTATCGCACAACACCACTCTCTCAGCACCAGCGTCGTACGCCGAGCGCAAGCAACGAACAGCGTAGTCGGGGTTCTCTTTGAAACCGTCGAAGAAATGTTCGGCGTCATAGAACACGCGTCGATCTCGGGACTTGAGGTATGAGACCGAATCGGCGATCATCGCCAGATTCTCTTCGACACTGGTCTCTAGAATCACGCGCACTTGATACTCGGACGCCTTGCCGACGATGGTGGTGATGGGCGCTCCAGAATCGATGAGGGCCTTCATCGAGATATCGTCGTTGCAATCCGCATCGGCTCGCCGCGTGTTGCCGAAAGCGGAGATTTCCGCGTGTTTCAGATCTAACGTTCCTACGCGCTCGAAAAACTCGTCGTCCTTTGGTGTCGCGCCCGCGTAACCGCCCTCGATGATGTCCACGCCGAAGTCGTCGAGTAGACGCGTAATCGCCAACTTGTCCTCGACGGAAAGCGAAATGCCTTCCTGCTGCGCACCGTCGCGGAGGGTGGTGTCGTAGATTTCTACGGATTTCACCGTTTGTGCGGGTTGGCCGTTGGTTTCGTTTCTTACGTTCTCGGTCGTAGTCATCTTTGAGGTTGTTTCGGGCAAAAATAAAGCCCGTCCTGTTTTCGGACGGGCATTCCTGAGAGTATCGATCCCTACGTCACGCGCGTCCATCTTCAATGGGACGGGCCGACGGATCGTTGTTGATCCGCCTAACGGCTCGCGGTACCACCCACTTTGCACAGCCCCGGTTGGGATCTACGCCTCTCAGTTGATTGCGTGATAACGGTTCGCGACCGTCTGGTTCTAATTGCGCCCAACGAGTTTGGAGATGAGCGCTTTCTTCCAGATGCTACGGAGCGATGTCGGGAAAACTCGATTGAATAGCATCGATTCGGTGTTTCCCGTCTCCGATTGGCGACGCGCTTGGCCGCCGCGCTTGGATACTTGTTCTACTCAAAGATCGTACATTAACGCCGATTGCCGCGCAAGAATTTACGGTACACGGGCTGCCATTAGTAGACGGGTTGCTAGAATCTATTGCGACAATGGAGGCGGTGCGCCCTGATTACGTCCGTTCCGTCGTCAAGGAGACATCCAGTTTGGAGCAATCAACGCATCTCGGAATTGTTGATGATTTGCAGGTTCTCACCTATGGGGAGCCGGGTCAGCGAACCTTCAACCTCACCGCCAACAGCGAACGCGGCAGTGCGATCGTTTGGTTGGAGAAGGAACAGCTTTACAACATCGCTTTCTCTCTTGGCAATGCTCTCGAGCAGATGGATCCCGACGATGAGATCACGAGCAGAACGTTGCCGGACATCCCACCTGATTCTGAAGGTGATGTAGATTTCAAAGCTGCGCGGATCGCTATGCAGTACGATGCGGGCCGGAAGGTGTTTCTCTTCGCAGCGGCCGGTGTCAGTCTGGAACAGATCGAGTCTGGCGAAGAGGATCCGGATCCCATCATTCTCCAGTTCGGGTTCTCTCACCAGCAGGCCGTGTTCGTGGCCAGTCGAGGCATGGAGATCGTGGCCGCTGGTCGACCGATTTGCCCATACTGCCACGTCGCTATCAACCAAGGCGAAGACCATGTCTGTGAACGACGCAACGGTCACAACATCGATCTGAGCGTGGCGATTCTCGAACAGTTGCAAGACGACGATGATTGATGTCGTACCCTCCCGATGATTCAACCCGACTCGGTTGCCGGGTTGAGCCGCAATGAGATCGAGGAACGACTCGCCAAGTGGCCAATTAACGGCATTGGACTTCACCCCGGCGGTTCCAACTACGTTTTCGTGGTACGTCTGGCTGAAGATGACGAAGAGATTTTTGCGATCTACAAACCCGCGGCCGGCGAACGACCGCTCCGCGACTTCCCATACGGAACCCTTCATAACCGCGAGTGGTCCGCGTACATCATCGCCGATGCTTTGGGTTGGCCGGCAGTTCCTCCTACGGTAGTCCGGGATGGTCCTCACGGTATCGGCAGCGTGCAACTCTTCATCGATGCGGATTTCACGAAGCACTATTTCAACCTGCGTGATGAACGTCTCGACGACTACATGCCTGTCGCGATGTTCGATGTGCTGGTAAATAACGCGGACCGAAAAGGTGGTGCTTGCCTGTTGGACGCTGACGACTGCATCTGGGCGGTTGACCATGGACTGACCTTCAATCCCCTGGCGCGACGGCGGACAGTGATGTTCGAATTCAATGGAACGCCCTACCCTGACGAGCTGCTGAAATCGATCGAAAACTTGGTACCTACTCTCGACGATTCGGCCTCGGATCTGCGCGATAAACTTGCTGGGGCGCTTGATGAATCGGAGATCGATTCTTTAATCAGACGTGGCAGAGAGATGCTCGAGAGCCGGAATTTTCCGCACTTAGATCCGGATTGGAATGTGCCATGGCCAATGATTTGAGGACCCTCAGCATCGACGAGGCGCGCAGCATCGCGATCATCGCGGCGGGACTGGCGGAACCGCGGCCGAAATCCGGCGGGGTCGGCCTGAAGGATTTCGAACGCGTAGCGCGTCGTCTGAGCATCGTCCAAGTCGACTCCGTAAACGTTCTTGTTCGTGCCCAATACATGCCGTTCTTCTCCCGTCTCGGCAGTTACCCGTTGGAGATGCTGCACCGATACGCGTATGAAGAACGGAATCTTTTCGAGTATTCGGTGCACGAAGCATCGTTGATACCGATGGATCATTTGCCGATGATTCGGCATCGCATGACGGAGTGGCGACCTTGGCGTCGATGGTCCGAATTGATGGATGAACATCCCGGCCTCCTGGAAACCATCGTCGACGAAGTCACGTCTCGTGGGCCGACAGCGGTTGCAGACATTCAAAACAAGGGCGAGCGTTACGGTTATTGGGGCAGTTCAACGGCGAAGCTTGTGTTGGAGACGTTGACATTCCAAGGCGAGTTGGCTGTATCGGACCGAGTCAATACCGCCCGCCGGTACGACCTATTTGATCGTGCAGTTCCCGCAGAAACCGCGTCGAAATCGCCGTTCTCGAAGGCTGAAGCGCACCATCAGATGATGAAACATGCGATTGATTCGCTGGGCATTGGGACGGTAGCGGATTGTGCGGACTACTACCGGATAAATCGAAACGATGCCGCTAAAGCTGTAACGCATCTCGTCGAGATTGGCGAAATCGAGGAAGTGAAGGTTGACGGGGTTCGGCGAGAAATGTTCGCGGTGCCGGGTATCAAGGTTCCGAGCGTGTCTTCTGATGTCTGTGCAATTGTTTCACCGTTCGATCCTGTAGCGTGGTTCAGGGATCGGCTCGAATGGTTGTTCAATTTCGAGTATCGGATCGAGATCTATACGCCCGTAAAGAAGCGGAAATACGGATATTACGTCTTGCCGTTCATTCTTGGAAATCGCTTCGTGGCGCGGGTGGATTTGAAGGCGGATCGGCAGAAGAGGGTGCTGAGGGTGCCTGGGGCGTTTCTGGAAGATGGATGTGAGGAAGAGGAGGTCGCCTGTAGGCTGGCATCGGAGTTGCGGTTGATGGCGGATTGGTTGGGTTTGGATCGAATCGTGATCGGTCGGCGGGGCAAATTCACTAGCGCGCTTCGAGCAGCGGTTAAAGCGCTCTGAGCATAATCGAACGTACAATTCGCCGTAACAAAGCCCACGATCGATCGGGATCAAGCAAAGATGAGCACGACAACCAATCAACTCACTGACGAACAGATAGCGGAGTACCGAGAGAACGGGTTCATCGGTGTGAATAACGTCTTTTCGATGGAGGAGGTCGAAGAGTTGCGGCGGGTCACTGACGAGTTTGTTCAACAGTCTGCCGAACTGACCGAGCATACCGACGTTTTCGACCTCGACTTCGCGGCGGGGCACAGTCCGGAGACGCCCAAGTTGCGACGGATCACATCGCCACACATGCGACATCCGGTTTACGAGGCGGCGATGCGGAAAGAGGGTCTTCTGGACATCATCGAGCAGTTGGTGGGGCCGAACATCAAGCTGCATCACACGAAGTTGAACATGAAGGCTCCTGGAGGTGGCGCGCAGGTTGAGTGGCATACGGACTGGGGTTTCTATCCGGCGACGAATGATGACATCTTGGAGATTGGTCTGACGTTTGACGACATGGAGATCGAGAACGGTTGTCTGATGGGTATTCCGGGCTCGCACAAGTGGCCGGCGTTGAGCCATCATCAGGACGGTTATTTCATCGGTGCGGTGTCGGAAGACGATTTCAACATGGAAGAGGCGGTTCCGATTCGGATCAAGGCCGGCGGGGTTTCGATCCACCATGTGAGGACTTTGCACGGTTCGGCTCCGAACATTTCGGACCGGCCTCGGCGTTTGTTGTTGATGGGGTACCAGGCTGCGGATGCTTGGCCTTTGAGGGGCGTACCGGACTGGGATGCTTGGACCGGCGATATTCTTCGCGGCGAGGCGACGAACCGTCCTCGGCTCGAACCGGTACCTGTTGCGATGCCGTTGCCGGCGCACCCCGAACCTGCTGGTTCGATCTTCGAACTGCAAGAGCAGCTTGAGACATCGCATTTCGCCGCCGAACTCGACGCGGCTGGGATTCAGGCTCAGCAGCAGCAACAGCAGTAGTAGCGGTTGGTTTCGAACCGCGGATTGGGCTGATCCCGGTTCAAGCCCGGGACATGTTTTTGTGATGGGGTGTGAGGAGATCATGTGTTGGGCGCGTTCAATTCTCCCTTTCGGGGGGGGGGGGGATTTTGTTCGGCTGTTCGATATTCGAATCATCGCCGCGCCGTTTCTTTCGGGTCGCGTGCGATAGGTGACTGCACGACTTGATCCGGCATCGCCGACGTCGCCAGACCGTCGGCCCTCCGGGGACGTCTAGAAGATCGGCCCCTGTCATCGCTCGGTTCATGCCCCTCGCTGATGCCGTAGCCTCACCCGGCCGACGAGCCGGGCAGACGTCTGCCGGATAGGGGATGCGTTCGCCCGAACCTTGAACGGGCATCCCCTGCGGCGTGGCTTCGCCCGCCGCGTCCCCTTGCGCTTCGCGAAGGGGAGGAAGGGTTTCCCGTCTGGCTTGCTAGTCGGAGCCAGCGTAACACTCCGCATTCGAGCCCTAAAGCTACAACGACCCCCGTGACCGGATTTTGCGGCCGCGTTTCGCCCGTCCTCTCAGACGTCTTCCATGACTTTTGGCGGACACCGTCGTGGAGCCGTGTGTCGGCGGCTCCGTGCTACCCGCCCGCGACCGATGCAGTATTCAATTGTGTTTGTCGGCGCCGACAAGGGGGGTGCACGCTCTCCGTTGCGACGCGGCGATTCTTCGTTTTCAGTGCGCCGATCCGACAGTGGCCGGATGAGCGCTTAGTTGCTGTTATACAACATATGTTGCGGTTATGTCAAATGGTTGTTGTCTGAACCGGGGATTGCGGGGATTTAGGGATTGGTGGGATTGCCCCGCCCTTTTGTCCCCGATCACCCTCACCTCGACCCTCTCCCATCAAGGGAGAGGGGATTTTGCGGCCGCCTGGCCCTCTCCCATCGAGTCCGAGGGGAGAGATTCCTCGCTGTGCTGCTCCGGGCACACCCCGCTCTGGTGTCGGTCCTTTGGGCTTCGCTTGCTCGCGCCCCTTTCGTGCAACCAAAGGGGGGGAGGGTTAGCGGGTGGTTTCGATGTAGGGTTTGCCGTCGGTGGTGATGGGGATTTCGGTTACTGTGGCGTCTTCGGAGATGCGGTATGCGCGGACTATGGGTCGGGTTTTTTCGACTAGGGAGATTAGGACGTAGTAGGGTTCTATCCACCACGATTGGACGGCGTTGTTGACGTCGGTTTGTGATGGGTAGGCTTGGGAGTGGGTGTGAGAGTGGTATATTGCGACGATTCTGCGGCCCTTGGCATCAGCTTCGGATTCGGCGCGAGCTAGAGCTATGGGATCCATCTCGTAGCGTCGGATGGGTTCGGAGTGGTTGTTTTGGATGCGTCTGGCTTCTTCGGCGGAATTTTCGACACCGATGAGCACGCCGCAGCACTCTTCGGGGTCGGTTTCGAGGGCGTGCGAGATGATGTTTGCTAGGACGCGTTTTGGTATTAAGAAGGGCATGTTGGGGATTCTAAACGTCGGGACTGGGCTCCCCACCCTTTTGTCCCCCGTCTCACCCTCCCCCTAACCCTCTCCCATCAAGGGAGAGGGGATTTGGGGATTGCGATGTGCCCCTTTTGTCCTTCGGACATTTCCCCCGCAAGCGGGGGAAACCCGCGTTGTTGGGTAACCTTGCAGGTAGTCGATGGTGATTGCGAACCAGCCGAAGGGTAATTTGTGATGAAGGTAACTAATGTCGAGACGCATCTTTGGGATCCGGGTCAAGGGAAGAATTTTCTCTTTGTGAAGATTGAGACGGATGACGGGATTGTTGGCTGGGGCGAGGCCTACACGCAGGCGGATCGGGATACGCAGGTTGAGGAGCATGTGAAGCAGATCGCGCGGTATCTCGAGGGGCGGGACCCGTTCCATATCCGGCACTTCATGCATGTTGTCCATGAAGACTTTGCGACTAAGCGAGGTGGGATGGACTTGCACTGCGCGATGAGCGGCATCGAGATCGCGCTGTGGGATATTGTCGGGAAGGCCATGGGAAGGCCGGTGTACGATTTGCTGGGAGGTCCGGTTAGGCCGCGTTTGAAGCTTTACGCCAACGGCTGGTCGGGGGGTGATAGCCCGCAAGAGTATGGCGAACGTGCGGCGACTCTGGTTGCGGAACGCGGTTTCAAGGCTTTGAAGTTCGATCCTTTTCCTGGTCCGTGGACCGAGTATCCGCCGCGTGGGGCGCTAGAGGAAGCGGTGGAGGTGGTGACGGCGGTTCGTGAGGCGGTCGGGCCGGAAGTGGAGTTGCTGATCGAGGTTCATCGTCGACTAGCGCCGATGAATGCGATTCGGGTAGCCCGCGAGTTGGAGCCGTTGAAGCCGTATTGGTTTGAGGAGCCCTGCCCTCCAGACAACATTCCGGCGATCAAGGAGGTCAAAGAGGCGACGACGATCCCGGTGGTGACTGGCGAGGCGCTTTACACTCGCAATGCGTTCCGCGAGGTCTGCGAGACTCGTGCGGCGGACATCATCAATCCAGACATCTGCAACACCGGTGGCATCTGGGAGATGACGCAGATCGCGGCGATGGCTGCACCGTTTTACATCGGGGTTTCGCCGCACGGTTGGAATTCGACCTCGGTGGGATGTGCGGCGGCGATACAGGCGTCGGCGGGAATGCCGAACTTCTTGATCTACGAATACATGGTGGGTGTCGAGGCGGCTTCGCGGGAGGTGACGATCGGGTATCTGGAGCCCGAGGATGGCTACATCGAGATTCCGACGGAACCGGGATTAGGTATAGATGTCGATGAAGAGGCTTTGAAGGCTAGGCCGGCGGTAACTAGGACGCGCGGAAGTATCAGAACTGTTGAAGACGAGAGGCGGTGGCATTGAGGTATCAGAATCGCATCATGCAACTTGAGGCCGATGTGAATCAACTTAGAGGTGCCTACGAACATTTGGCAACCAAAGCGGACCTGGCCCAGCTCGAAAATCGGTTGACACGCTGGATTGCGGGAGGCGTGTTTTTGATACTTGTGGGCTTGGCGGTTCAAGAGTTGCTTAACTGACACGGCATCTGCAAAACCGCAACGACTGTTGAATCAAAGACGCCCCGTCTAGTTGACGGGGCGTCTGGTTTTCAGAGGGTGAAACGGTCGGTTTCATCCCTTCTACTGGCTCGTGCTTAGAAGTACAAACCAGTTACCGAGGGTGCGTCCGACTTGCGCTGTTTTCGTGGGTTCGGGTAGTGCGGCATGCGCGCTACCGAGTCTCCCAAGAGCGTCGCGTGTTGCATTTCACGCTCGCCCACCAGCTTCGTGTCGAAGCCATGGGAGAGCCTCTGCAAAGCTTGGTTTAACGCCTGTCTCAATTCGTCTGCTCCTTTCGCAGAAAGTCAAGTTGCGGACGATCACTCGATCGCCCATGACTCTATTTAACTACTCTGTGGAGCAGGATGTGACGAATTTCGACGATATTTTGTTAATCTTTTCTAACCTGAAATTTTCAGATAATAGGCATATTTCGAAGTTTACAGCGTGATTTCATCAGTAAAATACACTGATTACGCTGTAATCATTGCTGAATCCAACTGTATTCGTAATTTACGAATTTCGTAATCATTGGTGCTGGCTTCGATGCTGTCCCTGTAATTACACCAATCCATGACGATTTACGCATCACTGCGCAGGCTGTAGGTTTTGGATGGTCGTCGCGGTTTTGGCGATTTCATCCCATTCGAAGAGTTGAGGGATGCCGGCTACAGTTGCCCACGAATGCTGTTGGTCGTGTCGATGGGGACTTGCCACGTTTCCCGAAACCCCTAGCGGCACGATCCATCTGCCGGCGGACCATGTGGCCGGGTCGTGGAGGTAGCGGTTGACGGGGCCGGAGCCGGTTCTGAAGTTCCATGCAGGACGCGAGCCGGTGGCGAACGGGACATCGCCGTCACCGGCGGTTCCGATGGCGGGAGCATTCAACTCATCGGCGGCCTCTGGGAAGAGTGCGGATAGCGGGTGGGTTTGCTTGGTGATGTGCACGTCGCACCAAGTTACGGCGCTCAGTTCGCCGTATGTGCTTTGGAGGTGGTTAGCGGCATTGGTCAAGCAGGTTGCAAGGAATGTGTCGACTGATTCGTTTTCTGTCTGGATTCCGGCTTTCGCCGGAATGACGAAGTCTTCTCCGTGTTCGATGGCGTTGATAAATGCGGGTTTGAGCTGGCGGCGAAGGTGGTCGACGGCGTTGAGATCAGGATTGGCTGCAAACTCGTCTGGATCGATGCCGTAGTTTCGCTCCATCAGTCCGAGCGAGATCTCGTCGTTCAAAGCGCTGTAGACGACGGCGGCGACGGAATCGGCATTGAGCTTTCCATCCCATTCGAGGAGGATGTCTAAGGCTGCCTTCGACGTATCATTGGGCAATTCGTCGGCGTCCAATGTCCGCAGGCGCTTCATCAGCTTCATCCCTGGGACTGTTCCGACGTCGCCGTGGAATGCTGCCATGTCCTCTACTCGTAGGAGATGTCCGTTCGTCTTGGCCTCTTCGATGTGAGAGATGATTCGGCGCGCGCGGTAGTCGGATCCGAACGATCCGCTGAGGAAGTATGGATATTCTTCTCCGACCACGCGTTGGTTGCATGTGACGGCCCAACCGGTCTCGGGGTTTCGAGACCTGGGCAGTTCGTCGTCCGGGATGTAGCCCTGCCATTCGTTCTCGCCGGTCCAGCCCTCGACGGGCCCCCATCCGTTGATGGCGCTGCGTATCGGGATACGGCCTTTCAGCGCGTAGCCGAAATCGCCGTGGATGTCGGCGTAGGGGTAGTTGTTGACGCGGTCAGTCCATCTGCTGAGGGCTTGCTCGAACTCATCGGCGTTCTTGCACTTCATCGCGTCGAGGGTGGCGTCAACCCATGGAGTCGCCTCGTTGGAACCGGGATCGGCCAGTGCGATGCCCCAACCGTCATCCGCGCTGCCGGAGATGATCGGTCCGTGATGAGTCTTGATGGCTTCGACGGTCTGGGTCGCGTCGCCCCGCACTCTAAGTTGCCGTCGCGATGTCTCGGCGACTAACCACTCTCCTTTGAACAGGTATTCGACACCGTCGTTGGTACGTCGTAGCTGCTCGACGAAGAGGTCTTGCGTGTCTACTCCGCCGTGGGTCATACCCCACGCGACGTAGCGGTTGTGTGCGAAGTGCATTACCATCGGCATTCCGGGTACGGAGTGCCCTAAGACGTCGAATTCGTCGGTCCGCATGTGAACTTGGTAGTAGACGTTGGGCACTTCCAAGCCGCGGTGCGAGTCACCGCCGACCATCGGGATTCCGGAAGCGGTGAGGTCGCCGGAGACTGCCCAGCCGTTGGAGCCGCCATCGATCTCTCTAAGCGGGGCGGTTGCGTTTACGGTCGCTCGTAGCTCGTCGACCGCGTTCTCGGCAGGGCCATCGTAGACGACGCCGGGTGGGACGGTGAGGTACATGCCTTGCTGATAACCGGGTGAGAGCTTCGCCGCCTTTTCGGGACCGATCTTCGCGGCTAGTTCGGCGCGCCAGAGCTTGGATTGGAATCCACCTTCGGCGCTGTTGCGGACCTTGTATACGACGATGCAGTGCCACGGCTCCCATGGTTCGGGCTCGGTACGAAGCAGCTCGTACTCGTATGGCAGCGCGTCATTGGAGTTGATGAATGCGTTGACACCTTCCGCGTACGCGTCTAGTGCGACTTTGGCGTCGGTGCTGCAGAGGTCGTAGTCAGCGCGCGAAACAGTTTCGAAGTCTCGGCGGCGCATGAGGGTGTCTTCGGTGATTGCTGAGGGACCGAGGTATTCGGCGGCGCGGCCGAGGCATCGCAGGCGGTCGAAGTCCATCTGCCACAGGCGGTCTTGGGCAGTGGCGTAGCCTTGTGCGAAAAATGCGTCGTGGGCATTTTCGGCGTAGATGTGAGGGATGCTCCAGCGGTCTCGGTAGATGGTCGCGCCAGAGACTATTTGGGCCGACGCAACATCAACGGTTAGATTTGGCAAGTGGTCTTGGAGCATGGGCTACGAGTTGTGTTGAATCGGGATCGGTTCAGATGAGCATGCTTTGGATGCTTAGGATTCAGTATCCGCGATAGTGTTTCTATTCTCCACTTGGTGCTTCAGATTCCTGCCGATCATGGACGGGGTAGTTGCGGCTGATGCATGTTCCGTCCGCCTTCGGCCCAAGCATACCCCGCGAGCATCGCTCCGCTCGCTCGCGCCCCTTTCGCTGGACGAAAGGGGCGGTGTGGGGTTATCCCCGAACACGTCCGGCGATGGCGTCACCCATGTCAGATGTGCCGATCGCTCCGCCGAGGGTAGTTGCCAGATCAGGGGTTCTCAATCCGTCGGCTAGAACTGCGGCTACGGCGTTCTCGATCGAGTTCGCCTCGTCTTCAAGCGCGAAGGAATAACGCAACATCATCGCGGTTGAGAGTATGGAAGCGATCGGGTTGGCGACGCCCTGCCCTGCGATGTCTGGTGCAGAGCCGTGTATCGGCTCATAGAGGGCGCGTTTTCCGGCGCGGCGCGGGCGACGGCTATTTGCAGGTTTAGGGATCGCGGAAAGCGATGCCGACGGCAACATGCCCATCGAACCACCGATGACTGCGGCTTCGTCGGAGAGGATGTCGCCGAAGGTGTTCTCGGTTACGACGACGTCGAATTCCGCAGGGTTCGTCACCATCTGCATCGCGGCGTTGTCGGCAAGCATGTGGATGAGTTCGACGTCAGGGTACTCGACGCCGATCTCGGTGACGACTTCGCGCCAGAGCCTTCCGGTTTCGAGGACGTTCATCTTGTCGAGTGAGTGCAATCGCTTGCGTCGAAGCCGGGCGATTTCGAAACCTACACGCGCGACGCGGTCGATCTCGCGCTCGCGGTAAGTCAATGTGTCGACTGCGGTGCGACCGCGAGAGTTTGTCCAACGTTTCTTGGGTTTGCCGAAATAGAGCCCGCTGGTAAGTTCACGAACAATGACCATGTCGACCCCATCTAACCTCTCCGGGCGGAGAGGGCTGGCGTCGATGAGTTGCGGATAGACCTTTACGGGTCGCAGATTTGCAAACAGGTCGAGGCCCTTACGTAGCGCGAGGATTCCGTCTTCGGGCCGTGTTTCGGCTTGCGGGTCATCCCATTTCGGGCCTCCGACGGCGCCAAAAAGCACCGCGTCGCTGCCCTTCACGATGTCGAGGGTTTCCTCCGGTAATGGGGTGCCGAACTCATCGATGGCACGTCCGCCGCAAGCGCCCATGACGAATGAGAACGAGTGACCAAAACGTCGCTCAATGGCGTCGAGCACCTTGACCGATTCCGCGGTGACTTCCGGCCCGATCCCGTCTCCGCCTAGTACCGCGATACGAATATCCATTGCGTGCGTCTTTCTTTTGCAGTTGATGTATGTTTTCGGTTTGGTAACTAATCGCGATCAGACGCGTCGACTCGATTTGAAGCGCGATATGTTTCCTGAACTGCTACCAGCGAGCAGCTCTTGCAGATTCGAATTCGTCGATCGCGTCGCTGTTTTGCAACGTGATTCCGATGTCGTCCAATCCCTTCATTAAGGAATTGCGACGAAACGAATCGAACTCAAATGATGCTGAGAAGCCTTCAGCATCAGACACGGTTTGAGCTTCAAGGTCGACGGTGACTTCGTAGCCTATGCCTTTGAGGGCGTTGCCCATGATGTGGTCGACCTGATTTTGCGACAGCACGATTGGCACCATGCCGTTCTGCATGCAGTTGTTTCGGAAGATGTCTGCGAAACTCGGAGCTATTATCGCCCTGAATCCCATCTCATTCAAAGCCCAGGGCGCGTGTTCGCGCGACGAACCGGAACCGAAATTTCGTCCGGCGACGAGTATTGAGGCACCTTGGTAACGCGCCTCGTTCAAGATGAAGTCGGGATTCGGGACGCCGTCTTCGAGATAGCGCCAGTCGAAGAATGCGAACTCACCGAATCCGGTTCGTTCAATTCGTTTGAGAAACTGTTTCGGAATTATCTGGTCCGTATCGACGTTGGCCCGGTTCAACGGTGCCACACGCCCAGTCAATCTAGTGAATTTTTCCATCTAACATTCCCTCGCGCGCGATACCGCTCCTATCGACCACGCCGTTTGTCTTTTTCGTCTTTTTCCCGTTGTTTTTCTTCTTGCTGCCTCAAAGCGACTGCCAAAGGGTCCTCTGGTAGAGGTGGAGTAACCGTAATCAGACCGATTCTTGAAAATCGCATCTCCTGCCATACGTGCAATTGCCGCAACATGAGCAAGGCCACGATGCCTAGAAAAATCAGCAAAACATCAGACAATATTAGCAGGTCATTAGCATCTATCAACTCGGGTAAGGTCTGAGCATTTACGAAACGAGGGACGGTGATGGGGTTGAAAATCCACCCGGCGACCCAGAGGATCCACCAGAGGTAGACGATCACCCTTACTTTACCTGCGCTTTTCCAAGCAGTCGGTTCGTCGGTCGTTACGTCGGGATCGCTCCCTTTATAAAGTTCGGATAGAACTTGGCCTGGTCTGAAGAAGTTGCATATCGGGATGAAGTGATGTAGCACGGACCATTCAGGTAAGTGTTTCTGGCCTTCTGATTTGAGGGGCAAAAGATTTCGGCTGGCGCGATGAACCAACGAGAGGTACGGGAAGGCGACTACCACAATCAGGAAGATCGAGAGTAGCCATATCAACCTTGATCGGTCTTGGCTCGCTTGGAAGTCTTCTGCGTAGGTGAACGCCGCATCGCAATCCGGATACTCGGAGACTGTAGAAGAGATCGAGCTGACGATTGCGTCGACGCTTGGGCAATCCAATCCAGCCTGTTCGGCGAACGTCAACAGCGCATAAGAGCTCCAAACCGCGGTGCAGATTGTTACCGGTTCTGAGGTTTGCAGGCCTGTTGTTACAGCTTCGTCGTCGGGGACTTCTTCAACTATTTCGCGTGTGTACTCTTCGGTGTTTGCACATATCGCGCCGGAATCCTCGACGAAGTCAGAGACTAGGATCGCGTCCATCTCGCCGTTCGGACATTCGTCGGACGAATCTGACAGTCCCAAAAACGCGCATCTGAATTCTTCACCACCGACGCGTTGGGCGTAGGCGCGGGCGGATTCGATTTGTTGACCGATATCGGCAGTTGGAGGAATGTCCGTTATGCCATCGTCTACCCAATCTTGATATCGGTTGGAGTTACTGAAGTCGGTGAGTGCGAGCCAAATGATGGCGAGGCACCATACGCCCATGGCGATGGCGGTCCACTTAAGGTTCTGTTCATTGCTCTCGTAGGTGTATGGTTCGTAACGGGCTTCGCGGATTTCGTCTAGGCGGTGGCGGCCGGTGAGACGCGAGAAAATCCCAGGCTTCGAATCGTCGGAATCTCGGCGGACGCTTCGGCGACGCGGTGGCGCGTAGATGCCTCCGGCTCGTTCAGAATCTGATTCTTGGTTCGAAGTTAGTGTCGAGTCCGAATCACGCATCTCGGAGCGGAGGTCAGATTCGCCGCCGCCTCTCCGTCGCGGACGACGGTAGATGCTGCTTAACGGGTTTGTTTCGCCTCCGGGCGAATCGGTACCAGAATCTGAGCCGCGTGAGTCCGAATCTTCTGGTGGTCTGGTCACGGCTTAGCGAGGAGCGAAATGCGCATCAATCCCAGTCGCGTACATCGACGAAGTGACCGGCGATCGCGGCGGCGGCGGCCATCTCGGGGCTTACCAGGTGGGTGCGTCCGCCTTTGCCTTGGCGACCTTCGAAGTTGCGGTTCGAGGTCGAGGCGCATCGTTCGCCGGGTACCAGGATGTCGGGGTTCATGCCTAAGCACATCGAGCAACCAGATTCTCGCCACTCGAATCCGGCGTCTTTGAAGATTTCGGAGAGGCCTTCCTTTTCGGCGGCCCACTTGGTCAGTGTTGAACCTGGCATCACTTGAGCTCGGACACCTTCGGCGACACGTTTTCCTTCGATGATGGATGCTGCCGCGCGGAGGTCTTCGAGTCGTGCGTTGGTGCAAGAGCCGATGAAGACTCTGTCTAGCCGGATGTCTTGCATGGCAGTACCGGCATCGAGCGCCATGTACTCAAGTGCGCGTTCGGCTGACTCCTGTTCGGCAGGGTCGTCGAAATCGTCAGGGCCGGGAACCGATTCTGACACCCGAGCGACTTGACCGGGATTGGTGCCCCAACTGATGTAAGGTTCTAGGCTTTCGCAATCGATCTCGACCAAGGTGTCGTACTCGGCTCCGTCGTCGGTGACGATTTGGCTCCACTCGTCTGCGGCGGCATCGAAGTCATTACCTTGGGGTACGAATTTGCGGCCGCGCATCCAATCGAATGTCGTGTCGTCGGGAGCGATCATGCCGGCGCGGGCTCCACCTTCTATGGTCATGTTGCAGATGGTCATGCGACCTTCCATGTTGAGGTCGCGAATTGCCTCTCCGGTGTACTCGATGACGTGTCCGGTGCCTCCCGCGGTGCCCATCTGCCCGATCGTGGCTAGGATCATGTCCTTGGCGGAGACGCCGACTGGCAGCTCGCCGTTGAAGCGCACCTCCATGGTTTTCGGTCGGCGCTGGCGGAGAGTCTGTGTGGCGAGTACGTGTTCGACTTCTGAGGTGCCGATGCCGAACGCGAGTGAACCGAATGCGCCGTGCGTCGAAGTGTGCGAGTCACCGCAAACAATGGTCATTCCGGGCTGAGTGTAGCCCTGCTCTGGGCCGATAACGTGGACGATGCCTTGCGCGCTCGAATCGACGTCATAGAGGGTTACGCCGAAGTCGGCGCAGTTCTGGCGAAGGGCTTCGACCTGTTGCCGTGCAATAGGGTCTTTGATGACCTCGGTGCGCGTTTCATCGGTCGGGACGTTGTGATCTACCGTGGATATCGTCAGATCGGGGCGTCGCACATTGCGGCCAGTCAACCGCAGTCCCTCAAACGCCTGCGGCGAAGTGACCTCGTGGACCAAGTGCAGGTCGATGTAAAGGATTGCAGGCTCGCCTTCGGGTTCGGCGACGAGATGTGTGTCCCAGATCTTTTCGAACATCGTCTTCGGCATATTCAAACCTTTGCGTTATTTGGTTTCGCTGGGCGCACGGCCCGGCAGTGCGGCGTGTCAACCAACGTTTGCTATGACTTTCCACTCGATCGCGTTTTCTGGCGGCGAACCGAATTGATTTTCGCCTTCATCGCCTTTGAACAGGACTGGCGAGATCAACGCCAACACCCAAATCAATCGCCCAGAGATCTCGACCCAAGTTGGTGCTCCGTCCCAGAATACTGGCACTAGCCAACCGGCTGAGAAAAGGACGATTGGTATCAGTGTCCAGTTATCGGTTCTGCCAATATCGTGCGAACGACCCGCGAACGCCCGACCGACTAAGAATAACAATAATGCGGTGAGGCCAAGATCGACCCAAGGCCCGGTCAATCCGAGTCGGTCAAAAACGAATTCGGCCAAGAGCGAAACCGCAAATACCAGCAGGATTTCAACGACATAGGTCTTTCGGTTGGTTCGCCTATATCGTTTCTCCCTTTCGGTAGTTGCGGTTCTTCGTCCCAGGAGAATCATCCGGGCTTGTGTCCTCAGGGCGCTCGAAGTGGATCGTGTTACTGGCGCTCAAACCGTTCCGGTGACCGGGTGGCTGTCCAGTTCGTTGATCATCAAGGCGCGGTTAATCGCGTTCACGTAGGCTTTAGCGGATGCAACCACGATGTCGGTGTCGGAGCCGCGGCCAGAGTAGGTAGAACCTTCGTGGTCGATGCGAATGGTGACTTCGCCTAAAGCGTCGATACCTTCGGTTACTGAGCTTACCGAAAATTCGGTCAAGTCGACGTCGATGTCGATGATTGAATCGATGGCTTTGCATACGGCGTCAACGGGACCGGTGCCTTCGGCGGACGCGTTTCGAGCGTGGTCGTCAGGCGTCGTCATCGACACGTCGGCTGTCGGCATATCATCGTTGCCGCAGACCACTCGGACTTTGCCGAGTTTGTATCGGCGATTGGTGTCGGCGTAGCGATGCTGCTCACGCATCAACGCTTCCAGATCGGCGTCGGTGACCTCGCGCTTATTGTCAGCCAAGTCTTTGAACGCGATGAACACATCGCTCAATTCGTCGTCGGAGAGTTGGTAACCGAGATCGCTTAATCGAGATCGCAGACCCGCGCGTCCGGACAGTTTGCCCAAGACTAGGGCCTCGCCGCGCCAACCGACATCTTCGGGGCGCATGATCTCGAAGGTCGTACGCTCTTTCAGGTAGCCATCCTGATGGATTCCGGATGAGTGTCGGAATGCGTTTTGCCCGACGATTGCCTTGTTGTACTGCACTGGGAAGCCGAAGATGCTACTGATCATGCGACTCGTCGGGTTGATCTCGCGGATGTTGACGCCGGTCCAAACGCGATAGTGGTCTGGCCGGGTTTCAATCGCCATCATCACTTCTTCCAGCGCGGCATTACCGGCCCGTTCGCCCAGGCCGTTGACGCAACCTTCTATCTGACGTGCGCCGTTTTCGATTGCAGCCAGAGAGTTAGCAACCGACATGCCAAGGTCGTTGTGGCAGTGAACACTTACGACCGCGCTGTCGATGTTAGAGACGTTTTCGAAGACGCCTTTTATCAGGGCTCCAAACTCTACCGGGTTGGAGTATCCGACGGTATCCGGCACGTTGACGGTTGTCGCGCCGGCGTTGATCGCGGCTTCCAAGATGGCGTAGAGATACTCCGGCGCGGTGCGCGTGGCATCCATGGGAGAGAACTCGACATCGTCGGTGTATTGTTTGGCCTTTTCGACTGCTTCGACGGCCATGTTCATGATCGTCTCGCGGTCCCGTCGCATCTGATGCATCAGATGCACGTCGGACGAGGATATGAAGGTGTGAATGCGTGGCTTGGCTGCGCCTTCGATGGCGCGCGCTGCGGCTTCGATATCTGAATCTACGGCTCGAGCCAATGAGCAGATCACGGGACCTTCGACCTCGTGAGCGATTCGTCGAACCGCTTCGAAGTCTCCGGGCGAACTACCAGCGAAACCAGCTTCGATCACATCGACATTGAGCCTTGCGAGCTGATGGGCAATCCTGATTTTTTCGCCGACGGTCAATCCGGCTCCTGCCGATTGCTCCCCGTCGCGTAGCGTCGTATCGAAGATGATTACTTGGTCTGCTTTGTTTACTGTTTGTGTGGTCATGTTGTCGCTCCTATGCTCCGGCTAGTAGCTGAGCACCTGAAACGGCTGAATGTGTCTTAGATCCACCCGGCTAGGTCGTGGACTCGAGCCATGGCATCATGGCGCGTAGTTCCTTGCCGACCTTTTCGACCGGGTGCTCAAGGTTCTCTTTACGCATCTGGTTGAAGCGGTAGAGACCTTCGTCGTTCTCGGCGATCCATTCTCGAGCGAAGCGTCCGGACTGGATGTCTTCGAGGACGCGACGCATGTTCTCCTTCACGTCCTCGTCGATGATTTCCGGTCCTCGGCTGTAGTCGCCGTACTCGGCTGTTTCGCTGACCGAGTAGCGCATATACTCGAGGCCGCCTTGGTAAATGAGGTCAACGATGAGTTTGAGTTCGTGCAACACCTCGAAGTAGGCCGATTCGGGCTGGTAGCCCGCCTCGGTCAGCACCTCGTAACCCATCTTGATGAGCTGGGTGACGCCACCGCAAAGAACCGCCTGCTCGCCGAAGAGGTCGGTTTCGGTCTCTTCTTTGAAGGTAGTGGTTAGTATGCCGGCGCGTCCACCTCCGACGCCTTTTCCGTACGCGAGCGCGTTGTTCATCGCATTGCCAGATGCATCTTGGTGGATTGCAACCAGACACGGGACACCCAAACCGCGCTCGTAGACTGCGCGGACACGGTGACCCGGGGCTTTCGGTGCGATCATCACGACATCGATATCTTCCGCAGGCTTGATCTGCTCGTAGAAGATCGTGAAGCCGTGAGCAAACAAGAGGGTCTTGCCAGCCTCGAGATTCGGCTCGACGTCGTCGCGGAACACCCCGCCTTGGATGGTGTCTGGCAAGCAGAACGAGATGAGGTCGGCGCGTTTAGCCGCCTCGGCATTGCTCAAGACTTCCAAACCGTCCGCTTCGGCTTTCTCGCGGCTCTTGCTACCTTCGTATAGCCCAACGACGACGTTGAAACCACTGTCCTTGAGGTTCAGCGCGTGCGCATGACCTTGCGAACCGTAACCTATGACGGCGACGGTTTTGTCACGCAGCGGCGAGTCGTCGATGTCCGCATCGTAGTAAAGCTTTGGCATTTGGTTGATTGACCTTCCTAGGTTTTTGGGTGTTAAGCAGAAGTTCTCGCTCTAGGAACCTTCTACACGCTGCCGGATACTCCGGGCTCGAAGTGGTATTCGTGTTGCAGTCCATTGACCCAGTTGCGGGTCGCTTGGAACTCTCCATCGTCTTCGCCTTCGAAGAGGGTACTGCGGAGGACCGCCACGCGGCCCGTCCGCATCACCTCCTTGATGCCGAATGGAGACAAGAGTGTAATCAGCGAGTCGATCTTTTCGCGCCCACCGGTCAGTTCGAAAGTCATGCTGTCAACACCGATGTCGATGACGTTGGCGCGGAAGACGCGGCTCAGCTCAAGCAGTTCAACGCGCGTCTCCTTGCTGGTCGCGACTTTGACAAGTGCGAGTTCGCGCCAGATGTGGTTTTTGTTGGTAATGTCTTTCGCCTCGATGACATTGACTAGACGTTCCAGCTGCGCGGCGCAGTGGTTGACGACTCCTGGCGGTCCTTCTAGAACGAACGTCAGACGCGACAAGCCCGGTTGCTCGGAATGGCCGACTGCGAGACTGGCGATGTTGAGGCCGCGTCGGCGGCATAGGCCGGCGATACGCGCCAAGACACCCGGGCGGTCCTCGACTAGCGCGGTAACGGTACGAGCTTCGAATTTCGATTGAGAAGTCATATCAGACCCTCGTATCCTCCATCAGATCCTTGATGCTTCCGCCGGCAGGGATCATCGGGTAAACGTGTTCGACTTTTTCGATGACAAAATCGACGATAACTGGGCCGGGATGGGCGTTGGCCTCTTCGATGGCATCCTCGACGTCGTCGATCTCTTCGACGCGCATGCCCTTCATGCCGAACGCTTCTGCCAGCTTCACAAAGTCGGGGTTGGCGGTGTAGGCATCGGCTTGGGTGTCGCCCATGTAGAAGAGCTCTTGCCACTGAGTAATCATGCCCAAGTGGTTGTTGTTCAAGATGGCGTACTTGACCGGAAGCCGGTTTTCGACTGCGGTCGCGAGTTCCATCATCGTCATCTGGAATCCACCGTCGCCGCAGATGGACCAGACCAATGCTTCGGGCAACGCGAGTTGCGCGCCAATCGCGGAGGGCACTTCATAGCCCATAGTTCCGAGTCCGCCGGAGCAAAGCCATGTGTTCGCCTCGGTGAACTTGTAGTGCTGAGCGGCCCACATCTGGTGCTGTCCGACACCGGTACAGATGATCGCCTTGCCATTCGTGACGTTGGACAATCCGCGCACAACGTGTTGACCAGACAGGTTTCCGGTTTCGGGGATATGCAGAGAAGGGTGGTCTGACTTCAGCTGCTCGACGTGGCGAATCCATTCAGGTCGCGAGACTCGATCAACTTTCGGGATGATTTGTCCTAGGACGTGCTTGAGGTTTCCGACGACAGAGGCATCGACTTGGACCGTTTTGCCTATCTCGGCTGGGTCGATGTCGATGTGTATCTTCTTCGATCGGGTGGCGAATTCGTTGACGTTGCCGACGATGCGGTCATCGAAACGGCTGCCTGCGGCGATGATCAGATCGGAGTCGTCAAGCGCTAGGCTGGCATAAGCTTCGCCGTGCATGCCGGGGAATCCGACGTGAAGCGGGTGGTTCTCGGGAAAGCCGGAGATGCCCAGCAGCGTGGTGACAACTGGAATTTGCGCCTTCTCGGCGAGTTCCCGCAGTTCGTCGAAAGCGCGCGAGATGATTACTCCGTGTCCGGCGAGGAATACCGGGCGCTCAGATTCGTTGATGAGCTCGACGGCGGCATCGATCTGGTAGTCCGGTGCCGTCGTCGGAATGCGATATCCGGGAAGTTTGATCTTGCGGTCACGCTCGTGGTCGTAGGAACCATCTTCCTGCATCACATCTTTGGGGATGTCGATCAGGACCGGGCCGGGACGGCCGGTGCGAGCGATGTGGAAGGCTTCGTGGATGGTTGGTCCGATGTCTTCGACGCGGGTTATCAGGTAGTTGTGCTTAGTGACGGGAAGCGTCGCGCCGGTGATGTCGGTTTCTTGGAAAGCGTCGGTACCGATCGCGGCGCGTCCGACCTGTCCGGTGATGGCGACGATGGGCACGGAATCCATCATCGCGGTGGCTAGACCGGTTATTAGGTTGGTAGCGCCGGGGCCGGAAGTGGCGAATGCGACGCCGACCTTGCCGGATGCGCGTGCATAACCGTCAGCGGCGTGAGCGGCGCCTTGTTCGTGCCGCACAAGCACGTGACGCAGTTCCGGATACCTGCCGAGCACTCCGTAGAGCGGCAGGATTGCGCCGCCGGGGAGGCCGAACACGATGTCGACACCCTCGTTGAGGAGCGCTTCGCAGACTATGTCGCCGCCTGTTAGTTTCTTACCCATGTCGCTTCTTGTATCTTTAGACGCATCATTCGGTGCGCCATTCGGTTGCAACGTTGATTTTCAGCCAATAAGAAAAATCCCCGTCCATTACTTGAAAGGACGAGGATTAACCCGCGGTACCACCTTATTTGGTTGCTTATCGAGCCAATTGCCCGATTATCAACCCGCTTGATTTACGACTGTTAACGTAGCCGATCCGCGCAACCCTATGAATCCTGCGAGCCCGATTGGGCAGTTGGGAGGTTCAGGTCACGAACTCCCGGGCGAGTTCCCACGGACGATGCGCATCCTTTTCAGCTACCGGATGCTCTCTTTCGCTATCGGGACCGTGGTACTGCTCCCGTTCGTAGCATTAGCATTTGCTAGTGTGCACACCAATTATGCCACACGTTACGGATTTCGCAAAACACCCTAGTAGACAACCCGATTAGAAATGGAAATTCGCACAATCACGCGCCATGAGGTCTCCGAATTGTTTCGAATCCTGCGCGCGACTGGCCCTCATGGACACCGTGAATGGCAGCTGACGGATGAAGCAACGCTTGTGGCGACGATCGACAATCCACGCTTGGATCCGGATCTGGGGCGATGGTCGATTGGGTATGAAGACAGTATACCGGTTGGGTATGCGTTGGTCGAATCGGAGTTGAATATCGGTAGGATTCTCGTTGGATTGGCTACTGTCGAGGGGCGTGACGATGCCTTGGGTTCGTTGCTTCAAGACGGTGTCAGACGCGCCACGGAACTCTCAGATCAAGATCGGTTCGAGATTCACGTCGCAGTGCGGGACACTGAATCGAAATCGATCGTTGATGCACTTAAAGCCGCAGGATTCAGTGTGGTTCGGACCGTTCTGAAGATGTGTGTCGGCGTTTCAGACATCGAACTGCCTGATTCCCCTGCGCCTTCCGGATTCATAGTTCGTGATGCCGATATGTCAGACACTGTTGAAGCTGCTGCAGTAACTGATCTTCACAATGCATGTTTCACAGGAAGTTGGGGGTTTTCGCCCAATACTGTAGAAGAAATCGCTGATCGCACGGCTGCTGATGCCGATCGGAACGGTTTTGCGCCGATAGTCGTTTTGGCGGATGCGTCGGATGGCAAGCTAGTCGGGTACAACTGGATCACGCTCAACGAAGGTGATGGACGCGTTGAGATGGTCGGTGTTCATCCGAGTATGCGCGGAAATCGGCTAGGTTGGACGACATTCAACGCCGGAGTCGAGCGACTGATCGCGCACGGCGCGACGGCGCTGGTGCTGGATGTTGATTCCGAAAATCCACCGGCTCGGAGAATCTACGAATCGGCTGGACATCGGACCTATTCCGAGGTGCGGTACTACGGTTTGGATGTCGTGAAGAGTTAGGCTCTTGAACCCAATGCCCGGTCGAGGTTGAAGGCTGCTGATATCAGGGCGAGATGCGTGAAGGCTTGGGGGAAGTTGCCGAGATGCTCGCCTTTGGGCCCGATCTCCTCAGAGTACAGTCCGAGGTGGTTGGCGTAACCTAGCATGTGTTCGAACATCATGCGCGCCTCTTCCAGCCGTGATGGGTCGGAGCGGCCGGCGCGAGTGAGAGCTTCTACCAGCCAGAAGGTGCACATGTTGAAAGTACCTTCTTCGCCCGTCAAACCATCTTGTGTCTCGTGGAGGTTGTAGCGGTAAACGAGGTTCGAGTAGACGAGGCCGCCATTCGATGGTGACCGTTGTATCGCGTCGAGCGTTTTCAACATGCGGGGATCTGATGGCGACATGAAGAAGACCATGGGCATGATCAGGTTGGATGCGTCGAGAGCATCCCGGCCGTACGCCTGTGTGAAGGCTTCAACGTTGTCGCTCCAACCGTACTTGATGATCTCCTCGTAGATCTCGTCGCGCGTCTTGACCCATTTATCGGTGTCGCTCGGGAAGGAACGTTTGGCGGCAAGGCGGATCGCTCGGTCGATGGCGACCCAGCACATCAGTTTGGAGTAGACGAAATGGGCACGACCACCTCTGACCTCCCATATACCTTCGTCCGGGCGTTGCCAGTTGTCGCAGACCCAGTTGACCATCTTCCGCAGGTGCGACCAGAAGTCGTAAGAGATGGGCGTCTGGTATTTGTTGGAGAGATACACGGCGTCCATCAACTCGCCGTAGATGTCGAGTTGCAACTGATCTGCGGCGCCGTTGCCGATGCGTACCGGCTTGGAATCCATGTAGCCGGAAAGGTGTTCGAGGGTGTGCTCTTCGAGGTCGTGGCTACCGTCGATGCCATACATGATATTCAAGGTGCCGTCGTCTTCGCTTTCAGAACACCGATCTTGCAACCAGTCCATAAATCGCCCAGCCTCTTCGGTGAGGCCGATTCTGAGCAGGCCGTAGACGCTGAAAGCGGCATCCCGGATCCATGTGTAGCGGTAGTCCCAGTTCCGCACTCCCCCAAGATCCTCCGGAAGGCTAGTGGTAGGTGCGGCAACGAATGCGCCAGTGGGCTCAAAGGTCAACAGTTTCAAGCAGAGGGCTGAGCGATGGACCATTTCGCGCCATCGACCGGTGTAGGTGCATTGGCTAATCCACCGACGCCAGTAGTTGACCGTGTCGTCGAAAAGGAGCTCGATGCGATTGGCATCGAATTTGTCCGCTCTTTCCACATGCTCTACCGCATCGATAACGATGTACTCGGTGTGTCCTTCGTGGATTTCGAAATCGACTTTGACCGAGTCGTCTACGATCTCAGGCTTCACTGTGCTCCAGTATTCCAACGAAATGTCGGGAGATATGAAACGAACGTTTTCATCGACGAAAACTGTGTAGTGTTCGTCTCGTCCGTAGTTGAATTTAGGCGAGCAATCGATCTGCATATGGAGATTGCCGCGGATTCCGGTAATCCGGCGGATAAGAACATGGTCGGCGTCGGCAGCGAAACGGGTACGGACTGGCATGAAGTCGACCACTTGGGCGACGCCTTCGTCCGACGTGAAGTGCGTGACCAAGACGTTGGTTTCGGGCAGGTAGTACTGGGTCGATCGAACATCATGGTTGTCGGGTCGCAGCGAGAAGTGTCCGCCGTTCTCCTCGTCGAGGATCGATGCGAATATCGATGGCGAATCGAAATGCGGTGCGCAGAACCAATCGATGGTGCCATCGACGCCGACGAGTGCGGCGGTGTAAAGATCTCCGATGATGCCGTGATCTTCGATACGCAGATACACAGTTAGATTCTCCGACCCTAGGAGGGCGATAAGTACTTTGGACGGAAATTATCGCAGAGCAACGGAAGCTACGCGCGGCTTTGCGATTCGATTGTAGACATTCACCAGACCGTTCACCGTCGCGTCCCAAGACAGAGTTTCGGCGCGTTTGCGCGCAGCTTTGGACATGTCTAAACGAAGCATGTCGTTTCCCATCAGTTCGACGATCCTATCGGCATAAAGCTGCGCGTTTCGTTCGCGGACCAAGTATCCGGTCTCCCCATCGACCACGATTGCTCGCAAGCCATCAACATCAGCTGCGATCGCGGGTGTTGCGCAAGCTGCGGCTTCTAATACGGCAAGACCAAATGTCTCGTGGAAAGATGGCGCAACGATGCAATCGGAATTGGAGTAGATTTCGGGAAGCTCGGATTGAGGCAATACCCCGAGTAGCTTCACTCGGTCGGTTAGGCGCAGTTGGGAGATACGGCCAAGCACTCGGCGGAACTCGTCTGCGGATCCGCCGCCAACGATCTGCAATTCAGCATCCACTCCTCGATCAACGACAAGAGCAAACGCCTCGATCAATAGATCGACGCCTTTCAACGCATCCAGTCTACCGACGTACAAAATGCGTTTTCTGGCTCGCGTATCCGAAGAGGTTGGCGACGATACGAAACGCTCCGTGTCGACACCGGGCGGTACGGTCGCTATCTTATCCATGGCCACATCGAACTCTCTCGTGATGTGCTCAGCCTCGCCCTCGGTCCATGCGACTATCAGATCCGCGTCTCGGGAAACTCGCGGTTCATTGAGGAAGCGGATTTCGGGTTCGTCCTCCTCAGGACGGACTCGAGTTTTGATGCTGGCCAACGTGTGGAAACTTGTCACGTGTGGAATTTCCCAGACACGCGTCAATTCGCAACCCACGATACCGGAAAGCCAATAGTGCGAAGTCACCAAATCGAAGGTTCGGTTGTTTACTGCGGCATCGCTCTCTACGGCGGTGGTGAAATCGGATAGGGTTTCGGGGATTCGGTCTTTCGGCAGCGTTGTTTCCCCAACTGGCACATGCACCAGCTTGTATCCCAGACTTTCGATGTCGTTTTCTATTCCTGGGTGCGTGCGGGAGTAGACAACTACGGTGTCACCGAGACTCCCCAAGCGACGGGCGACTTGATCAACGTATACATTCATACCGCCTGCGTCGGTGCCGCCTGGTTGGATGCACGGGCATCCATGGACACTGATTACCGCGATACGCATCGATCTCCCCAGTTATGCTCCCGAATATTTGTCCAAAGAGCAGTCGTTGAATGCTCTATTGCCGCTTGTCGAGGCGTACGGTATAGATTCTGCGATCTACTGCGCCGAGGTGGTACTTGTAACGCTCGTCACCCCGCATAAAGTCGTACACCTTAACGCCCTCATCTATCGAGGCGAGGATGTTTATGGCGTGGTTCAACAAACCGACAGCCAACCACGAACGCTCTGGGACGTAGCCGCTGTTGTAGAGATACTTGGTTGCGCCGATCTTGAACGCTATTGACGTCGCCACATCTTCGCCGTTGAGCGTGAGAAAGTACAACCTTGTAACGTCCTTCTCGGCCAAGGTAACGGCAATCTCATGGAAGAATCGCTCCCGTTCGACTGTCATGAACTCCTGTTTGTCGATTGAACTACCACGATGGAGGTCGATAAAATCGTCCATCCTGTCGGCGACCTCGTTCGGAGATTTGTACTCGATCTGCTCAACATTGCCGGCGTTGTAGAGCCTCCGCAGTTTGCGACGCAGTTCGTGCCGATGCTTCTTAGTCAGTGAAGAGAAGTATTCCTCTTGACTGGACGGCAGCGCGATTCTTGGTGCGACGCCTTCGTCCCAGATATGCACCTCCCAACCGATGCTCTCGGCGACTTCCTTGACGGCGTGGATGGTGTGTGAGTCTTCGGGTAACGATTCGAGGACGAGGGCGGTGATTTCGGGATCGTCGTAAAGGGATTGGAGCAAGTCTTGGACGTCTTCGGAGCGCAGTTCAGCGTCGTGTTTGAAACCGAGATAGTCTACGAGATCGGTTCCGCCGAGGAAGGTACATACACCCTCATCGTTGTTGGAGTCGAGCCTCAAAGGGGCGATTATTGCGGTCGTGCCGTTCGCCCGGAGCACAGATCGGAGCATCAGCTTCGAGTCTCCACCGAAGTGTTCCCACCAGATACGGTTCCACTCCAACGAGTCGAATGCGGAGCTGGAGGGCATCGAATCGTAAATGCGTTGCCAGTCGTCGGCTAAAGCGTCGAATGTTGGCGAAGCGATTCTGGATGGCGCAGTGGAGGTCATATGCGGGGGCAGCGGCTTTACTTGCCCAGCAAAGCTGCGACTTGATCTACGTCAGGCTCCACGTATTCGAGTTCGACGAGTGCGTGGTTCTCTACGGTTGTAGGGTCTTTCAATCCCATGCCCGTCAATATACATACGATGTTCAACCCTTGGAGGTCTTCACCTTGTTCTGCGAGCTTCAAAATGCCTGCCACGGAGGCTGCCGACGCGGGTTCGCAGAATATGCCCTCGTCGCGGGCCAGTCTCATGTAGGCATTGATGATCTCGGCATCGGTGACCGCATCGATGTTGCCGCCAGATTCGTCGCGGGCATTTACCGCCCGATCCCAGCTCGCAGGATTGCCGATCCGGATGGCGCTCGCAATAGTCTGCGGTTCTTCGATGGGTTCGCCTTTGACGATGGGTGCTGCGCCAGCGGCTTGGAATCCCATCATGCGCGGGAGAAGGCTGATGCGCTCATTGATCCGATACTCGTTGAAGCCTTTCCAGTAGGCGGTGATGTTGCCGGCGTTGCCTACTGGGATGCAGACCATGTCCGGTGCGTCACCCAAAGCATCGGAAATTTCGAAGGCTGCAGTTTTTTGGCCTTCGAGACGATAGGGGTTCAACGAGTTAACGAGTTCGATCGACAACTCAGTTGCCAAGTCCCGCACCATCTTCAACGCGTCGTCGAAATTGCCATCGACTGCTAGAATGCGCGAGCCATACGCCATCGCCTGCGCCAGCTTTCCGAGGGCTATCTCCCCAGACGGGACGACCACAAACGCCTGCAGGTTGTAACGCGCGCTGTAGGCGGCGGCGGAGGCGCTGGTGTTGCCGGTTGAAGCGCAGATGACTCTTCGTCGACCAGCCTCGAGGGCTTTGGCGATCGCCATAACCATGCCGCGATCTTTGAACGAGCCAGTTGGATTAGAGCCTTCGAGTTTGAAGTAGAGATTCTCGCAGCCGATCGAAGGACCGATGTTGCTGGATTTGACCAGGGGCGTGCTACCCTCGCCCATCGTGATCATCGGGGTTTCGGCACTAACCGGAAGAAACTCTTTGTAGCGTTCGATGACGCCGATCGTGCCGTTCAACGTGATCCTCTCGATGTTCAATACGGCGTCGCTCACGCATTGGTGTAGATGCTTAAACCGTATCGTAGTCTTCGACGCGGATCAGGTTCTCGAGCGAAGCAACAACATCTAATTGTCGCAGACGGGATGCCGCCTCTTGCATGCTGGCTTCGCGAGAAGGGTGAGTCATTATTACGAGGTCCGCCAAGCCGCGTTCGTCGTCTGCATCGAACTGAAGGACGGATGCGATGCTTATCGTGGCGTCGCCGAAGACACCGGCGATTTTGGCGAGGACGCCGAAACGGTCCAAGCATGTGAGCCGAACGTAGTAGCGAACCTGTAGATCGTCCATGTCGACGACGTTTGGAGCGTTGGTCCGTTCGGATGCTTTGGAACCGTTGCTCAACATACCTTTGGCTATTCTCAGAACGTCACCCATTACTGCGCTAGCCGTCGGACCAGCACCCGCTCCCCTGCCCTGCAACCACAGCGGTCCCAGCAGATCGCCGTTCAATTCCACGGCGTTCAACACGCCGTTGACGTTCGCCATTGGGACATCGGCGGGAACTAACGCGGGATGCACGCGGCATCTAACTCCGTCTGACCCGGCGCGTGCGATCGCCAAGAGCTTGACCGTGAAGCCAAGTGCGCGGGCATACCGAAGGTCCTTTGCGCCGATATTGCTTATTCCCTCGCGATGAATCATGTCCGGGGACGCTGAAGCCCCGAACGCTAAACGTGCGAGGATGGACAGTTTGTAGACGGCATCATGAGCGTCTACATCGGCGGTCGGATCGGCTTCCGCGTATCCGAGTTCTTGTGCTTCAGAAAGCGCGTCTTCAAAAGACATACCAGACTCGTCCATGGAGGAGAGTATGTAGTTAGTGGTGCCATTGATGATGGCGCGTATGCTCTCGATGCGGTTTGCGGTGAGGCTGTCTTGGATGACCGCGAGGACGGGGATACCACCACCGACGCTGGCTTCGAAAGAGAGGCTGACGCCGTTCTGAACTGCCAAGTTGGTGAGTTCGTCGCCGTGTTTCGCCAGTGCTTCTTTGTTAGCGGTTACGACGTGTTTGCCCGCGCTGAGGGCCGCCGCCATATAGGAACGCGCCGGCTCCTCGCCGCCCATGACCTCAATGATGATGTCGTTACTGTCATCACTAAGAACCATTTCGGGATCGGTAGTCAGGAGTTCGGATGGTACGCCGTCTCGCTGACGTTCGATATCTCGGACTAAGATTCCGTTCAGTGACAGTTGATTATTAGCATCGGGATCGAGAATTACGCGTGCTACTTGCGAACCGACGACACCGGCCCCTAGAAGACCAATGCCGGTGGCGGCGTTTTGGCGATTCATCTGAAGATCAATCCCCATCACTCATCGCCCGGACGATGAGCCGAGGTCTTCGAGGGAGGTAAATGGCGACTCAGGAGTAGCGGTCGGCACGATCGCGTTGAGCCGCACTTGCCGGTTGATCCAGTCGTAGACCTCGCTGTTGAGCGAGATCGACGTGTAGAAGTCCTTGCGATGTTCGTTGATGAAACGCTCGACCTCGAGGTTTGCCAAGGCATCGAAATGTTCGTCAGAAATCTCTCGGGCCTCAGTGAAATCGGAGACGATGTGCGCGGTCCAGAGTTGGGTTGTTTCATCGTAACGACCACCGCTGAGTCGCTTGAGCGGCAATATGCGATCGCCTTTCGAGCCGTCTTCGTTCGCGCGATGTCCGAAAAGGACCGAGTCAAGGTCGGTCCGCACACCTTCTGGAAGCCAGCCTATGTACCCACCTGTTCTTTGGACATTGGGATCTTCAGAGAGCTCAAGCACGATGGCACCGACATCTCTGCCTGACGCCAAATCGCGTTCGATGCGATTGATGGTTCCTTGGCTCACGTCTTGCAAGACAATTTGGTAAACCTCGGCGTGTGGTTGGATGCGTGGCAGGTTGCTACCAACCTCAGCGCGGAGTCGATCTTTGAACATTCCTTTGCGGATGAAGTCGCGGTAGACGCCCTCGTCCAATCCGATGCGGTTTAGGAATTGTTTCTTGGCTTCCTCAACATTCGTCCGGTATTCACGCATCGAGGAATCGGCAGTAGTTTCGGCGACGAAGCCGAGGAGAGATTCGAGTTGCGCGTCGACTTCGTGTTGCTCGACAGTGATCCCGTATCGTGGTGCGAGGTGGTAAGCGATCTCGTTGGACTGGAGCGTCTGCATGGCTTCGAATGCGGATGTGCCAAGTTCGAAGGGGACACCTAGGTCTTCGCTGAGTCGCTGGAAAAAGCGGATGTAGTTGACGATATCGCCTCGGGTATAGATCCGGTCTTCGACCTGTACGGCGATCTCGGTTGGGGGCACAACGTATCGCTGGTAGAAGCCGTAGGCGGGTATTGCCAATACGAGTAGTACGAAAACGAGGGCACCGATGATGAAGGGTCGGTTACGGAGAGCGGCGCGCTCGCGTCGGCGCATCATTTCGAAGCGAGAGATTCCGCGGCGGTTGGTGATACTACGCTGCCCCGCACGGTATCCGCCCAGCGGAGCGTGGGAGAAGGTGCTGCGTTCCTGGTCGTTAGCCATTAGTACGGAGTTCGAGCTTTGCGGTGTCGCGAAAAATGCCGGACAAACGCCATTTTACCTGCGCGCTCACCAAACAGGGCTATCGGAAGCGAATCGACGAACGCGGCGTTTGTCGGTTCGTTCCGGATGGCTGCTTTAACTCTGTTCGGGAGTTTCTTCAGCCGCTTCTTCGGCGGTTTCTTGGGGAGTTTCGGATTGGGCGTCGTCAGACTGATCAACGACTTCCGGTGTGGACTCGGATTGTTGCTCTGCGACTTCGCCTTCGGGCTCGGAGGATTCAGAGCTCGCTGGCGTTTCGGGTTGTACTGATCCGGTTACGTAGACGTGGTTAGGTGCCATCGGAACCAAAGCGAGGTGTTGCGCTCGCTTGATCGCGCGCGCCAATTGGCGCTGGTTTTTCGCGGTTACACCCAAACGCTGACCGGAGACGAGCTTGCCGCGCTCGCTCACGAATCGGCGCATGAGTTGAACATCTTTGTAGTCGATCTCCTCGGCCTTCAGGAAGTTTCTTCCGCGTCGGCGTCGGCCGAAGCCACCGGGTCCGCCTCCGCGACGGCTACCACCTGACTGTCTAGTTCTCGGACCTGTTGTCATCTTTTCTCCGTGCTGTTCAAACCGAAGTTGGGTTTGTTAACGTTTCCGTTGAATGCCGATGGTGTTGAGCGTTGCTCGTTTACCAAGGCAGATCTTCCAAATCGTCGCCTTCGGGCGGTTGATCGTAACCGCCGCCCACGGGTGCGGCTTGTTGAGGCGATGGCGAGGAGCCACCACCTTGCGCTTGTTGCGTTTCTTGTGCGGCAGGCGGGTACGATCCGTAGCCACCTTCTTCGCCTTCTTCACGGCCGGTCAAGTTCAAGACCCTGAATGCGTTCACATCCAAACTGGTTCGAGCGATTCCTGCCTGATTCGTGTACTCGCGCGTCGACAATCTTCCTTCTACAAAGACCTTCGCGCCACGCCGTACCCGACTTGCGACGTTTTCGGCTTGTTGGCCCCAGACCGAGACGTTGAACCACTCGGTCTCTTCTTGCCACTCGTTGTTGACTTGGTAACTGCGATTCACGGCCATGCTGAAACTAGCAACCGCGCGACCGGTGGCGGTGTAGCGCAGTTCGGCGTCGCGTCCGGCGTTGCCGATTAGGAGTATCAGATTCAGGGACATTGGGAGTATCTACCTTCCATATTTTCCTCGTATGCCGCCAAGTTCGCGACGACACATCGGAATGAGGTTATGGCAAGGTGTTCACTTCTTTACGATCAAATGGCGAATAATCTGGCGGTCGGCGTTGCAGGCTTGTTCCAGTTCCGGAGTCCGTGCGGCATCGAGCTTGAATTGTGCCTCGACGTAGAAGCCTTCGGTTTGCTTTTCAATCGGGTATGCCAAGTTGCGCTTGCCCCACGGGTTGACGTCACCCACTTCTCCACCCAGTGATCCGACGAGTTCGCGAACCCGTTCGACGGATTCGTCGCCCTCTTTTGCGCTGGCTCCGCCGCCTAGGATCCACACGATTTCGTAGTCTCTCAATTGCAACCCACTCGGTCTGTTATGAACACGTCTTTATCCGCACGAAACAGCACGGATTCGATGAATCCCGATTATACATTCGGGAAATCGCCGATATTCGGATTCAAACGGCTCTGGTGGTTGAGACGGGTCATGAATCGATGCCGGGAACCGCGAATCCCTCTGCGAATTCCTTGACCCGTTGAGTCAATGCGCGCTGCTGGGTTGAGCCCTCTTCGACTCGCAACGATTCGACTATCAACTCGGCAATTGTCTCCATGTCGTTGGTTCCCATTCCGCGAGACGTAACTGCGGGTACGCCGACGCGAACGCCGCTGGTGACGCGCGGTGGATTCGGGTCGAACGGGACCATGTTTTTGTTAGCAACGATTCCGACGCTACGCATCTTCACTTCTGCTTCGGCTCCTGAAACATTGAGGCCACGGAGGTCTACGAGCATGAGGTGATTATCGGTGCCGCCGGAAACGATTCTCATGCCGGATGATGACAGCGCGTTTGCTAATGCTGTGGCGTTACTGACGATGCTGTCGGCATAGGTTTTGAAGTCGTCCGATAGCGCCTCTTTGTATGCGACGGCTTTCGCGGCGATTGTGTGGCCCATGGGGCCGCCCTGCATTCGGGGGAAGACTGCGGAGTCGTATTTGCGTGCCCACGCTTTGGTGGTCAGGGCCATTGCGCCTCTTGGGCCGCGAAGCGTTTTGTGCGTGGTGCTGGTTACGATGTCAGCGTGAGGTACCGGGGATGGATGTGCTCCAGTGGCGACTAGACCAGCGATGTGTGCCATGTCGGCGAGGTGGAGCGCGCCGATGCTATCGGCGATCTGACCGAATCGCTCGAAGTCGATGGTTCGGGAGTAGGCCGAATAGCCGGAGACGATGATCTTGGGTTTTAGCTCGTTTGCGATGCGTTCGACAACGTCGTAGTCGATCATCTCTGATTCTTCGTCGAGGCCGTAGTGGACAAAGTCGTAGATGCGTCCGGAGAAGTTGACGGGTGAGCCGTGAGTCAGGTGTCCGCCGTGGTCCAGGGACATGCCCATAACGCGGTCGCCGGGTTCGAGTGCCGCGAAGTATGCGGCCATGTTGGCTTGCGATCCGCTGTGAGGTTGGACGTTTGCATGTTCCGCGCCTTCGAAGAGCTGCTTGGCACGATCGATGGCGAGAGATTCGGCGGCGTCGACGTTCTCGGTTCCGGCGTAGTATCGGCGTCCGGGGTAGCCTTCGGCGTACTTGTTAGTTAATACTGAACCGGTTGCCTCGAGGACGGCGCGGGAGGCGTAGTTCTCGGATGCGATCAGCACGATCTCCTCGCGCAGGCGACGCTCCTCGGCGGCGATTATCTCAGCGATTCTCGGGTCTTTCGATTGCAGGTTCAATTATTGGCTCGCAGGGTGTCACGCATTCACTGAGTCGAGTCTATTCGTGGGGCGCGAGAGGCGGATGCGCGCAGATATCATAAATCCGATGTGTGTCCGCTGGATATACATTGCGAAGAGTAGAACGGGAAGGTCCTGTGGCGCAATTGGAGCAGTTCGACGAGATACCGGAGCGCGCGATGGTGGTTTGCGCGCACCCTGACGATGCGGAGATCGGAGCAGGCGGCACGACATCTTTGTGGGCTCGGAATGGTTGCGAGATTTCATACGTGGTCTGCACTACCGGCAGCAGCGGCAGCAACGATGAATCTATGACTTCCGACAGGATCGTAGATATTCGTCGTCGAGAGCAGGAAGCAGCGGCTGATGTAATCGGAGTCACCAATCTGGTCATGTTGCCATATCCGGACGGGATGCTGGAGACGAACCGCGAGTTCTTGGGCGACATCGTGAAGGCGATTCGTACGTATCGACCGGACGTGATCTTCACTCACGACCCGTTCCGGTTCGACGGTTTCAATCATCGGGATCATCGAAACACCGGGATCACGGTGCAGGATGCTGTCTATCCGTACGCTCGGGACCATCTTCACTTTCCGGAGCAACTTGAAGAAGGTCTAGAACCGCACATCGTGAGTGATGTCTTTTTTTGGCACGCGGACGAGCCAAACATCGTGGTTGACATCACAACTTCGATCGACAATCGCATCGATGCTCTGAGCAAGCACAGTAGTCAGGTTCCGGGTTTATCGCGACAGTCGGGTTCTGATCGTGGGATCAGGGATCGGGCGAGGTCGGTGGCAGAAGAGTTTCCGTTTGAGTATGGCGAAGCATTCAGACGGATTTCCGCTCGACGGCGACGGCGATAGTTCTAGGCGACTCCGATGCCGCGAAGGATGCGGAGGAAGATTTCGGGGATAGGTTTAAGGAGTTCGAAGAGGAACCACGCGAGCATCGCAGCAAGTATTCCGATGACTGCGCCTCCGATAACGTCGGTGGGGTAAAAAGTTCCGACGTAAACCCGCATTATGGAGTAGATTGCGGCAGCGGCCATGAGTGTCCATCCCATGCGCCGATCGACAATCCAAACGCCCATTGCGACGGCGAATACGACTGCCATTGGATTGGCCGGGAATGATGGATCAGTAGATCTGTAGAAGATGAGTTGCAGGGAATCGCCCAACTCATCGAACGGTCTTTGGCGGTCGTAGGCGGAGTCGATGATGTCGACGACAAGGTTGGCGATGCCGATTGCGATTGCGGATAAGAGTGTCCCGCGCTGGTAGCGTCGGCGGTCGGCTAGGTCTCTTCCGACGAACCAGATGGCGAATATGACGGCCGAGAAAGCGAGCGGCATCAGGTAGTCGGATGCGACGATTCTGGCGAAGTGATCGAACGTTGGCGAGGTGCCTACGAAGCCGTTGATCCACAACACCAACTCTCTGTCGAAGGAGTTAATTTCGCCACATCCTTCCGATCAGTGATGGGATGCTCCAGCGGTGGGCCGAACGCATCTCGCCGAGGGCATCTTCGCGGCCGGTATTTCGTAGCTGGTTAAGTGATCCAGTGAGGGTAGCCAAGGCGTCTGAATGTTTGAGAGCACCGAGGCCATCGGTAGCCTTGGCATCGCCTCCCCCTAGCCCCCTCCTAAAGGAGGGGGAATCTATTATGCGGATGTTAATGGCGCCAACAATTGCGGCGAAAAGGGTTGCTAGGATGGCGGATAGTACGAAGAAGACGGCGTAGGCGGTGCCGGCCATTCCGCCGTGGATGTCGTTGAGGTTGCGAGCACCAGAGATTTCGTCGATGGAAGCAGTGCCCCAGATGCGGTTTTCGGAGGTGCCGTCAACTACTGATCCTGCGGCCCAAGGGCCTTCTATCCATAAAGGGGAGAGTAGGTAATAGCCCAAACCCAGAATGATGAGTAGGATGCCGAAAGCGCGGGTTAAGTTGCTGTGCGGAAGCACCCAGAGTCCTCGGATGCCGCTGATGGATACGGAGATTTGGAGTGCGCCGAGGCTGACTAGGAATGCGAGGACGAGGTAGTCGCGCACCATGAGTGCGGCGGCAGATTCGATCTGGTCGCTCATCGGGCCCCTTACCCGCTCCTCTGGATTCCGGCTTTCGCCGGAATGACAGAATCGAGCGCGTTTTATCCGCCGCCGGGGGTTACGCCGGTGCACCAGTCCATGTAGTCGGGATTGTTCCCGGTCACGCAGTCGAAGTAGATGTCTTGCAACTTCTGGGTCAAGGGGCCGGTTTCGCCGTCGCCGATGTCGCGGTTGTCGATTCTGCCGACGGGGGTTAGGTGTGCGGCGGTTCCAGTTAGGAATACTTCGTCGGCGAGGTAGAGTTCGCTGCGGTTTATGCGACGCTGGATAACGTCGATTCCGAATTCGTTTTTGGCGATGGTGATTACGGAGTCGCGGGTGATTCCGAGTAGGGCATTTGCGGTCTCGAAGGGGGTGTGGATCTGGCCGTCTCGGACGAGGAAGAGGTTTTCGCCGCTGCCTTCAGAAACGGAGCCGTCGTGGTTGAGGAGGATTGCTTCGTCAAAGCCGGCCATTACGGCTTCGGTTTTGGCGAGGATGGATGTTGTGTAGAGACCGGTGATCTTGACGCCGGTGGGCATCATGGAGTCGTCGGGGCGTCGCCACGACGAGGTTTGGCACTTGATTGCGCCTTCTGCTTCGATATATGCGCCGAAGGGCAGGATCATGAGGGTGAAGTCGCTTGCCAAAGTGTGGAGTCTTAGGTTTGCGACGGCTTCTTCGGATTTGTAGGCGAGGGGGCGGATGTAGACGTCTTCGGCGAAGCCGTTTCGTTCGAGGAGATCGACGGTTATTTGGCAGAGTTCGTCGACGTTGTAGGGGATGTCCATGCGGAGGATGTTGCATCCGCGGATGAGTCGTTCGTAGTGTTCGCGGAGACGGAAGATGTAGACTTTGCCGTGTTCTGGATTCCAGTTGCCGCGGATGCCTTCGAAGGCGGCGGTTCCGTAGTGTAGAGCGTGGGTGTCGACGCGCACGTTGGCATCTTCCAGGGGGACTTGTTGTCCTTTGAAGAATGCCCATGTTGTCGGCGCCATCGCGGTGTCTCCTGTGGAATTGAGATTGGGGTTTCTGGTTGCCCGTTGCAATTATATTAGGGCGCGGGTTGGGAGTTTTTGAGATGTTGTATAGCCGCGATCTTGCCGCTGTTTTGCCGATCATGCCGGAGTTTTGCTGGAGTTTTGCCGCTCAGCGGCAAGATCACTACAGGGGTGTTATGTGGTGTTATTCGAGGTGTGATACGGAGGATGGGGCGGATATCGACGTCTGCGGGTTGACGGATGGTGAATTTCGTGGGATTTTGGAGTTTGATTAGAAGGGGAATTTAGAACAACATCGGCATATCAGCGGCAAAACTCCGGCAAGATTAGTTTTTGAACAAGTTCAAAAAGTAGGTGTCTGCTCCCGTATCGGCAAACGGAGCAGGCCCGCGGCGGTCCTCCCCTGCCCCGTCCTGAAGGAGTGGGTGTTTCGGTCGATTCGGCGAAGTGTGCGCTAGATGTTGAACGGTTAGAATCATGTGGCAAAAGTGTGACAATGCGATGGGATGCGTCGCGTCGAAGGAGCGGACGTGAAAACTGTTGACCAACTAATCGCCGAGAACGCGGCGTTGCGCGAACGGCTGTCTAAACTCGCCGAAACGGGAATCCGTATCAACGAGAGCCTCGAATTCGAGAGGGTTCTTCAAGGCGTATTGGACAGCGCGCGAGTGCTGACGGATGCGCGCTACGGAGTGATAACACTTGAGACCGATGAAGATTCGGAGTGGGACTATCTTTCATCTGGAATGACCGCTGATGAAGCGCGCCGGCTTTGGGAGATACCCGAAGGTGAGAAAATCTTCGATCTTTTAAACGCGTTTCAGGATCCGACCCGACTAAAGGATCTGGGCGCCCACGTCGGCTCAGCGGGATTCGACAATTTCGATCTCCCGGTAGAGGACGGTGCATCCTTGAGCTATTTGTCCGTGCCCATGCTACACATGGGGCGGCGCGTGGGAATCATCGTTGTCGCCGCCAAAGAATCCGCCGACGAATTCACTCTCGATGACGAAGAGACGCTCGAGATGCTCGCATCCCAGGCGACGTTGGTCATCGCCAATGCACGCGCATACCGCGCCGAACGTCGGTCGAGAAGCGATTTGGAGACACTCATCAACACGTCACCTGTGGGAGTGATCATTTTCGATGCGAGAACTGGCGCGCCGGGTTTGTTCAACCAGGAGGCGAAGCGAATCGTCGAAATCTTGTTATCCCCCGGGCAGTTGCCGGAGGATTTGCTTGAGACCATGACCTTCGTGCGCTCGGACGGTCGAGAGATTTCGCCAAGAGGGATTCCGATGATGGAGCTGCTTAGCTCAGGAGAGACCGTGCGCGTCGAGGAGGTCGTTCTAAAGGTTCCGGACGGCCGAAGCGTCTCAACGCTTATCAACGCCACCTCCACGCATGCCGCCGACGGAACCACTGAGTCTTGTGTCGTGACGGTTCAGGATTTGACGCCGATCAAAAATCTTGAACGTCTGCGCGCCGAGTTCCTCGGGATCGTGAGTCACGAGCTGCGCGCTCCCTTAACCGCGGTGAAGGGATCCGCAACGACGCTGATCCAAGACTTCGACGAACTCGAACCTGCGGAGGCGCTGCAATTCTTCAAGATCATCGACGATCAGACGGATCGAATGCGGGACCTTATCGGCGAGCTTCTGCAGGTAGCGCAGATCGAAACCGGAACCCTATCCGTGCGCCCCGAGCCGTTGAAGCCGGATGATTTGATCGATGAGGCGAAGCAACGGTTTTTGAGTGGCGGTGGAAGAGACCAAGTTCTCATCGATCTGAATGAGCAGCTGCCCAGAGTCATGGCGGACAGGCGCCGCGTCGTTCAGGTGCTGAACAACCTTATCTCAAACGCGGAGAAATTCTCTCCCCGATCGTCGCCAATCCATATATCGGCGACGAGGAAGGAACTTTACGTCGAAATTGCGGTCGCAGATCGCGGAGAGGGTTTTTCTCAAGACGCGCCGCCCAGCTTCTTCGGAAAATTCGCACGCCAGGTTGCCAGCGAGGATAGCGCAGAGGTCGAGGACTCAGGTCTCGGTCTCTCCATCTGCAAAGGGATAGTCGAGGCGCATGGCGGCCGGATATGGGCAGACAGCGATGGGCCGGGTATGGGATCGACATTCTCGTTCACGTTGCCGATATATCAAGGGGCGATGATAAACGATTCTCTTGATGTCGACGGATCGACGGAGGATGCAGATAGCGAGTCTCGAAAGTGCGATCTCCCGCAGATTCTCGCCGTGGACGACGACCCTCTGGTTCTAAGGCAAGTCCGCAGCGCGCTCGACAAGGCGGGATACGCGTCGGTCGTTACTGGGGATCCTGAAGAAGTGATGGATCTGATCCTAGAAAACGAACCCAGCCTGGTCTTGCTCGACCTGTTGATGCCGGGAACCGATGGTATGCATTTGATGGAGCGTATCTCCGAGACTGTTGATGTGCCCGTCATCTTCTTGTCGGCGTATCGTCAGGACGAGGTTGTCACAAGGGCCTTCGAACTGGGCGCAGCGGACTACATTGTGAAGCCATTCTCAGAATCCGAACTTCTCGCGCGAATCGGTGCTGCGATGCGAAAACAGGCATCGGGGCCGCTTCCAGAGCCGCCTGATCCATACTTTAGGAAAGGCCTTTCGATCAACTATGCTGCACGCGAGGTGACCCTTTTCGGACATCGGGTCGATTTGACCGCCACCGAATCCAAACTCCTGTTCGAGTTGGCTGCCAACGCGGGACGCGTGTTGACGTACAACGATCTCCTGCGACGTGTCTGGAGCGGGAAACGGGGACGCAGTCGTGGTCTCGTACGTACGGTCGTCAAGCGGCTACGCCAGAAGCTGGATGACGACCCCAGCGAACCGCAACACATCTTCACCGCATCCGGAATCGGCTACCGGATGATCAAATCGGAGGATGCCGACGGGGAGTGACCGCTGACAGGCCTCGTCATTCCCACGCACCTTTCGTCATTCCCGCGCAGGCGGGAAACCAGAGGGGTGAGATGGAAGATGGGGTAGGAGGCGCGAAGACGGCGCACGCAACGCCGCCAATGTCATTAGAGTGGTTGCGCATGTGTTCTAATTTATGCTACAATTATTCCAAATCTGGAAGCTTGACCCGAACCGATCCGCCATGGCAACCCAATTTGATCTCGACCACGATAAATTCGCCGACCTGATGCTATACATCGCCGACCAGTGCAAAGACGACGAGTATTTCGGGACGACGAAGCTGTGCAAGATTCTCTACTACTGCGACTTTGAGGCGTACAGACGATTTCGAAAACCGATCACCGGGGCAACTTACATGAAAATGGACCGGGGACCGCTTCCTTGGGGCATATACAGAACTCGTCGGCGACTGAGAAGCGACGGTGAAGCTACCGTCAAAACCATCGCCATGGGCAACGTGTATGAAGATCGATTGCTTCCAACCGCCGATCATATCGAGTTGGGAGACAACTTCGATGAGCATGAGCGTTCCTTGATCGATGAAATGATCGAAAAGTTCCGTCCTATGACCGGAAAAGAGGTGTCGGATCATTCTCACCACGAATTCGGTTGGAAGGCTGTCGAAATTGACGAGCCAATACCATACGGGGCAGCGTTTATAGCGCGCTCGGACGACCCGCGCTATCGCAAATGGATCGCGGAACGAGCGGCCTGAAGGCACGCCGAATTCCCACCCGATGATCGTTGAGCGCGTCAGTTTCAGTCGCAAAGTTCTCGACGAACTTCATCGTCTGGACTTTATTGGTGGCACCGAAAAAGAGGATGCCGATCATCTGGTAGTTGGGATTCTCCTCACATGCAACAGTGAGTTTTTAGGGCCTGACGAAACAGGATATTGCGAAGTACCGATAAGTCCATCCAGCCCTGATAATCGTGATCCGTTTCTGGTTCTGCGCGTCCAGTGCCAAGGTGGCACAGCTGAGGTCTTCGACATCGAAGACAGATCACATAGCTATTAGCATCAGGCACCTGATTCCCGTCTCCCGCTCCTAGCCCCCTTCAATTCCCTCTGCACATCAAGAGGTAGGGATGTGGTGGTGTTCGCTCTTGATATCTGAGGGCTAGGGATGTGATATTCCCCGCAGTTCGGGGGTTTTCTACGCGCTTGAGCATCCCCACGCGGCACCCGCCGCACCCCACGTCATTCCCGGCGATCCGCCCCGTACCTCGATACGCAGCCGGGTATCCACAGGTATGGAGCAGGGGCAACCCTCATGGTTTCCTCCATCTCCGCGTCCCCGGCTCTCTGACGCGGCGACCGCGCGCACCACCGCGATCGTGGAGATTTCGGCGCAATTTCACGCCCCGGATCGCGTCAAGATTCGACGCCATGATTGGTGGCACAGAAAATTCATATACCCCCCCCCTATTGACACAACAATGACATGGATTTTCAAAACATCATTGATTACTTGTGGCGAGTCGCAATGCTCGAAAACAAGATTTTGAATTCCGGAAAGGCTACACCGAGGCATGAGTTTTCCCCATTTCTCAGGAGCGAAAGGCTTCTTCGCGAGGCACACTGGTGACGGGCGTACAGGGCTGTGGTGGTTGCGGGGCGGTTCAGGCCTTTTGGTTGTGATCGTCGCCGCGTTGGCAGCTTTCGCGGTGGTTTATTCCGGCCAATTTCTTGCGGGCGCGCAGAGCGCGGCACCGGTGGTTATAGAACTCGAGCATCGGCAAAATGGTTGGGTCTCCGGTCTTCCGCTTAGCGAATCATTGGTAATTTTCAAGTTCAACAAAGATCTGGACAATAGCATCAATCTGACTAATCTGCCCGACAACTTCTCATTTACGGGAGTTGCCTCAGATGGCGTGTCACAATTATCACCAACGGCTGAGCAGGCGAGTATAGGGGGAGCTTGCCTTGGCGGCATTAACTGCATACCAGACGGCTTTCCGGATACTACGGACAATAGCCTTTTGATCCTCAATCTCGAGGCACGTTACGGCGCGCCGTCTTCGATGACGGTCAATTACGTAGTAACGGATGATGACGACGTGCTCAAGGACACCGCAGGCAACAAAGTCCAAACGTTCAACTATACATTTGTACCGCAAGATCAATTCGTGCCTCCGGTTCTGGGTCCGCCTGACACCACGGCACCGACGCTTGAATCGACTTCACTCCAAATTGATCAAGATGAGGAAGCTTTTATTGTGACCCTCACTTTCGATGAGGAACTAAGCGCCAATTCAAGGCCGGATGGTAGACAGTTTGAGATTGATTTCATCGCAAACGTGTTGGGCGAAGACGGTCAGCCCACGGGTGAGACCGAAGAGTTTGATTTACATAGCTCCGACGCAAGCGTCGTTATCGGAGACACTGAGGCGATCACCGGGACGGCTACACCTTCCGACAACAGACTCGTGTACGTCCGTTTCTATCCCGGTAACGTTAACTACGACTTCACAAGGCACCAGTATGTCGAAGGTTCTGCGTCAGTGGAGTACGTTGTACCAACCGAAGATCCTCTCCAGGACTTATCTACCAACCTAGTAGCCGCGTTCAAAGTACCCGTGCCTTTTCACTACACGGACCCGGCAACACCTACACCGATTCCCCCTACGCCAATACTCGAGGCCGTATTACCGGGTAGTCCTGTGTTAAGCGGCCCCAGTTTGACGCTGGTGAGTAACATCGGCCAACCGGATGGACTCGCCGAATCCCCGACTCTTGAGAGTTGGCGAAATGCAATACGAGCAGGTCATTACACCAACGTCGGCAATAAGTTCCGGGCTATTGCTGTCCCGTTCACTACTGGCCGCGAGTTTGCCACGCTGACCGAGGTCGACATTGTTCTTTACGACTCACTATACCCATTAGATAACTACGATCCATACGACTACCCCCCTCGGATCAGCATCTACACCACGGACTCCTCTGGCTTTCCCGATGCCAGTCTCTACGAGTTGGAAAATCCGGACAGACTCAATCGGAGCGGGACCAACACGTTTACCGTGCCGTCTGATTCGAGAAGGCTGCGTTCCAACACCACCTACGCAATTGTGATCCGCATGCCAGTACCTGTTGGTGTCTCTCCATCTCCTCAAGGCATGTTTCTCTGGAAAACGTTAAGCACTGATGAGGATCCGGACGGTCAGACCGGATGGTCCATCGGCGACAAGCGCTATTTCCAGGACACCGATTTAGCATCGCGCCGGGCAGATCCATGGAAGGTTGCCTGTGATCCTGATGATCCCGATCAGGTGTCTTGCGTCATTACTGATTTTGCTGATTACGACGCTGCTGAAGACAATGTCCTTGGTATACCGCGCATCACCATCCGCGGCGGCGACCTAAAGGCGGATGCGCCGCCGCCAGAACCTACGGGCACGTCGTTCCTGTTGAGTTCCGAATGCGACAGCAAGCTGTTTCTGACTTGGAATTCTCCTCGATCCGATATCGCGAGATACGAGATTCGGTGGATGTCGGGCGACGATATGGAGCAAGTGACCACTATTTCGGATCCCGAAGCAGCAAGCTACACGCTCGACAGTCTGACCAACGGCACAACCTACACCATCCGAGTCAACGGGTTGATCTCCAGGAGCACAATACCGGTTTGGTCTGAGCAGGTGGAAAGCACGCCTTCGTCCATGTCCTGCATCAGCGGCGTCAGGTACGGGGGCATCAGCTACCGCTCGATCCTCGCGGACGGTGCGCCGGTGATCGCAGACCTCGAGGGCGCCGAGCCCGGGGAGAGGGTGAACCTGCGGTACCGAAGCGTGGACCCGGCCCCGGGAGCTTGGAGCGAAGGCCAGACGATGCTCCTGAAGGAAGGCGAAAGCTCGGTCTCGTTCGAGATCAGCGAGGTCGATCCGGGGGCGTGGCACGAGATGCAGATGTGGATCGGAGCTACTTCATCTCCGCCCGGAGCCGGAGATTCCGCGGTTCAAACGTTTTTCCTGGCCGGCGATCGCGCTCCGGTGGGGATCCCGCGCATCTCGCGCGTCGAGCCTTCGATCCGGGACGTGACGGTGTCTCAGGGCGACAGGATACGTCTGAGCTTCGACATCTACGGCCGGCAGGGCATTCTGAACAACGATCTCGGGGAGAATCTCGCCTTCGTCTGGGACATCAGAGGGGCAGGAGGCAGGATCGCGGCGACGAACCGTGCCAACACGGTCATCTACACCGCTCCTGAGAATGCAGGGACGGATACCGTCACGGTCACCGCGCCGACGGGTGCTGGCGCGTGCTTGATCGGCGATGATGTTGAGGACCGGTGCACGGCGAAGTTCACCATCAGGGTCCGACGATCCTCGGCGCCGCAACCGACTGTAGCGCCGCTGGTGAACCCGCCCGGAGATATTCCCGGCATCCTCTCAGACGCCGATGGCAACCAGTACGAGGTCTTCACTCCGGTCGACGGCGGAACCTTCGACGCTGGTGCGGGCTACTCGATCACCGCTGCTCCGGGCGCGGTTCCGAACGGGGAGTTCATCGGTATCCGCATGTCTGACGACGGAGTTGCGTCGAACGCGGGTATCACGCGCCATCGGTACACTCTGGGCGGCAACATGTACGGGATTCATGCGGTGGACAGTGCTGAGGCTGTGATCAGCTCTTACGTCCTTGACGATCCGGCCACGGTGTGTCTGCCGCTCCCGGCGGAGCTGGGCCGGAACATCTCGGACTTGGCGGTGGTGGCGATCAACGGCGACGGTTCGCTGACGATTCTGTCGGCGTCGGTTCGGATAAGCACTTCCGGCACGATGGTGTGTGGCGGCTTGAGCAAGCTGCCGGCCTCGGTTGCGGTGGGCAGCGCGGGCGCTCCGGCTGCGATACCGACGCCGATGCCGGATCCGACGGCCGAGGTGCCCGACACCGGCGGCACGGCCCCGGGTTCGAGTTCAGCGGTCCTCTGGGCACTGCTCCTCGGCATGGCGGTGCTGGCCCTCGGCGGCGTGCTGGTGATTGGCAGTCGCCGCCGAGGCTCGAGCATGTGGAAATCAGGAGAACGTAGAGACGGTTCGCGAACCGCCTCTGCTACAGACCATTAATCAGACAGTCCAACGGCCCAGACGCCCGTCTCTAGGGGAAACAAAAAGCAGGATGGGCGTCCGGGCCGTTGGAGTGTGGATTGGGTGTGGTTGCTGTGATGTTAAATGATGTGCTGTGATGGGTGGTGTGTGGTTGTTTGGGGGCGTTCAAGCATGGATCGGGTATGCCCCCCCTGCGTCTTGCTGCGCTGGCACCCCCTTCAATTCCCCCTCGGAGAGGGGGAGGGATAAGGATTTGCTGACGCAAAAAGGGGAGGGTTCCGCCTCCCGTCCCCTCTGGATGGACATTCCGTCCGCTGAAGCGCCGGCTTCCGCCGGATTGACGAATAGGCAGTATGCCCTCTTGCGCCTCCCCATGGCCTCCCGTTCCCCTTCACCCTAACCCTCTCCCACGGAGGGGAGAGGGAATCATTGGGTTGTAGCGATGGGCATCCCCCGCTGTCGCTTCGCTCCCGCGCCCCCTTCGCGGAGCGAAAGGGGCGATTTTGTTTTAGTGCTCGCTGATGGTGTGATCTGCGATCCAGTTGAAGTTGATGTCTTCGCCTAGGCCGGGGGTGGTTGGCATGTGGATTTGGCCGTCGTTGCCCATGGGATCGATTATTGTGTTTAGGTATTCGGGTGGTTGGTCGTAGTCTACGAAGGGGTGTAGAAGGCCGCGTTCGTACCAGCGTCCGTTGAAGAATCCGCCTAGGACTGCGAGGTTGCCGGGGCCGCCGCCGTGGATTTCACAGTCCATGTTGAGGGACTCGGCGAGGTGGCAGATTTTCATGGAGGGGCCGATGCCACCGACGTCGAGGACGCCGGTGCGGAGGATGTCGGCGGCGCCGTGGATGGCCCACTCGGCGCGGGAGTGGAACTTGCCTTCGACGAATTCGGGTCCGAGGATGGGGATGTCGAGGTTGTCGGCGAGCCAGACGTATGAGGACATTGAGTGCTCGTCCATCATCTCCTCGTACCAGTAGTAGTTGAGGTCTTGGATGCCCCTGCCGAGTTCGTAGGCTTCGGTGCGTGAGTACCAGTGGTTGGCGTCGAGCATGAGTGGGACGTCGGGACCGACGGCTTCGCGGACGGCGGCGCAGGCTGCGATGTCCATCTTGACGGAAGGTGCGAAGGATACGGGTGGCATCCAGGTGTGGAGCTTGATGGCGGGGTAGCCGCGCTGGATGAGCCATTCGGCGAATTGTCCGTATTCTTCGGGTGTTGATAAGCCGCCGGGCATCTCGTCGCCGCACATTGTGGAGCCGTATGCGGGGACTTTGTCGCGCATTCCGCCGAGGATTTTCCATACGGGCATGTCGATCTTGCGTCCGAACCAGTCCCAGAGTGCGAGTTCGGCGAGTCCGAGGGAGCGGTCGTTGAATGCTCCGCCAGAGCCGCGCTGCCAGCGGGCCATGGCTTGCCAGAGACGCTCGCGGTCGGTGGCGTCCTGTCCCATGAGGACTTTGCGGATGAAGTTGTCCATCATGACCGGCCGGAGGGCGTCGGGGGAGCCGAAGGTGTAGCCGCTGGTGCCGTCTTCGGTGGTGATGGTGAGAAGCGCGGTGGTGGCTTCGTGGGGATCGCCGGGGTGGGTGTGGCCGTCGGTGTCTTGGACGGTGTTGGAGGTGTATGTGAAGGTTGTGACTTTGATGTCGGTGATGATCATGGTGTGGGTTGGCTTTCGATGATGCGGGTGCTTTCACCCTCTCCCTAGCCCTCTCCCATCGAGGGAGAGGGGATGTGTTGTTGGTGCTTTAGTGATGTTAGATGTTTTTGGACGGTGAGTCGTGATCCAGAGAACCAAGGGTTGGTGGGACATGAAAGTAATCTGTAGATTTTCAGCCAACGTGAGGTTCGTTTCGCGATTCTCGTTGTATTGATGCCACAGATTTCACGACCGTATCTGAATGTCGTGTTTGTATAGCATCATTCGAGATACTTTTTGGCCAGCGCGTCGTAACGCGGATCAAGCCGTTCCGCGGGTTTGAACTTGCCTCGCCATCGCGACGCGAAAGACCTCTTTGCGTCCGCGCTAGCGTCACGAAGCGAGTTTTTCTTTGGAGCTGGTGACGACATTTCTAGAGGTCAGAAACGAATTGAGCTTGTGGCTGCAAATTCACGTCAAACGGGAAAATCGATATCTTGTTTATCGTTTCGCTCCGATGTGGTAGATGACTTGAACGCGGAAGAGCGACGGCCCCCTTTGTCCTTCGGACATTTCCCCCGCCAGCGGGGGAAACCCTAGTCGTTGAGTTCCTTTGTGGCGGATTCTTTGAGTTCGTAGAGGCGGTTTAGGGCTTCTATAGGGGTAAGGTTATCGGTGTCTAGTTCGGAGATTGAGCGGAGAAAGTCGGTGTTGTTGTTTGGGGTGTTGAAGAGGTCTAGTTGGAGGTGGTCGGTTGGAGGTGTTGCGGTGAGGGTGTTGTTGGAGTGGTTTTCTAGTTCGGTTAGGAGTTCGCGGGCGCGTTCTACTACTGGTGCGGGCATTCCGGCTAGTTGGGCTACGTGGATGCCGTAGGATCGGTCGGCACCACCTTGGACGATGCGGTAGAGGAATTGGATGGATTCGCCTTCTTCGGCTACCGCTACTCGCAGGTTGTTGGCTCTGGGGAGGGTGTCGCCGAGTTCCGTCATCTCGTGGTAGTGGGTTGCGAAGAGGGTTTTGCAGCCTAACGCGGGGCTGTTGTGGATGAATTCGGCGACGGATCGGGCGATGGCTAGACCGTCGTAGGTGGAGGTGCCACGTCCGATCTCGTCGAGGATTGCTAGGGAGCGGGGTGTGGCTTGGTTGAGGATGCTGGCGGTTTCGACCATTTCGACCATGAATGTGGAGCGTCCGCCGGCGATGTCGTCTGAGATGCCGATGCGAGTGAAGATGCGATCGACGATGCCGATGCGGGCGAATTTGGCGGGTACGAAGCTGCCGATCTGGGCGAGGATTGTGAGGATGGCGGCTTGGCGGATGTAGGTGGACTTGCCGGACATGTTGGGTCCGGTGATGATTAGGAGCTGGTTCTCGGAGTTGGAGGCGTTGAGATCGTTGGGGACGAAGCGTCCGTAGCCGAGGACGTTTTCGACTACTGGGTGTCGGCCGTCTTCGATTTGCAGGAGGTCGCCGTTGTCTAGAAACGGTAGGGTCCAGTCGTTTTCGGCGGCGATTCGGGCGAGTGCGAGGCAGACGTCGATGTTGGCGATGGCCGATGCGGTGCGCATGATGGCGGCGGCGTGTTCGGCGACTTGCTGGCAGACGCGGCGGTAGATCGACTGCTCGAGTTCGCTGATCTGATCGGACGCACGTAGGACTTGGTTTTCGAGTTCCTTCAACTTGGGGGTGATGAAGCGTTCGGCGTTTACCAGAGTCTGTTTGCGTTCGAATTCGGGCGGGACTTTGGCGAGGTGGGAGCGGGAGACTTCGATGTAATAGCCGAAGACGCGGTTGTGGCTGACGCGGAGGTTTGGGATGTCGTAGTCTTGGCGTGCTTTTGCTTCGATAGATGCGATTGCGGCGCGGGCGCGTGATGCGGTTGATCGCAGTACGTCTAGGTCGTGGTCGAAGTCGGGTTTAATCATGCCGCCGTCGGAGACGCGGAAAGGGGGATCTTCGACGATTGCGCGGTTGATGAGGTCTCGGACTTCGTCGTGTGACGAAACGCCGTCGAAGAGGGGGGAGATAGAGGTTCCGGTGTCTTGGTTGCTGGTAAGTTGGCGGAGTTCGGGTGCTTTGTCGAGACCTCGGAAGAGTTGTCGGAGTTCGCGTGGTTCGGATTGACCGAGGGTTAAGCGGTTGACGAGTCTGGCTAGGTCGGGAATTCCGGTTAGGTGTTGGTCCAGTGATGATCGGAGGGTTGAAGCGTTGTAGAGAGTGTTGACTGCTAATTGGCGGGTGTTAAGTTCGTTTAGATCGGTTAATGGTGCGGATAGCCAGTCGCGTAGAAGGCGTGCGCCCATTGGTGTACGGGTTGTGTCGAGTGTGTTGAGGAGGGTTGGACCGCCTTCAACTGTGGGAGTTAGGACTTCAAGGTCCCGAAGAGCGGCCGCGGGAATGTACATGTAGCGGTCGGGACGGTGGCGACGGAGTGTTGTGATGAATGGGAGGCGGCCGATCTGGGTTTGGGCGAGGAAGTCGATGGCTGATGCGGCGGCGATGGTTGCTAGGGGTTGGTTTTCGAGTTCGAAGGGTTCGAGGGTGTCGGTGTTGAAGTGGGATTTGAGGCTGTCGGCGGCTAGTTCTGGATCAAGAGTGGATTCATCTAGGGATCGGATGACGGTTTTGGATAGGGCGGATTTGCGGGAGGTGTCGTTCTTGGTGATGTCTTCGAGGAGGATTCGGGTGTCGGTGTCGACTAGGATTTCGGCGGGTTCAAGGCGTTCCAGGTGGTCGATGATGTTTGTGGATGGCAGCTCCATTGCGGCGAATTCGCCGGTTGACGCTTCGAGCCATGCGAGGCCGGCTTGGTGGCCCTCGACGACGCAGGCGGCGAGATAGTTGTGCTTGGACTGTTCGAGGAGGGATTGGTCGAGGACAGTGCCGGGGGTGATGATGCGGACTACTGCCCTATCCACGATGCCTTCGGAGTTGGGCTCGGAGGTGGTTTGCTCGGCGATGGCGATTTTGAGTCCGGATGCGACTAGGCGGCCGATGTGGGTGTCTAGGGAGTGGTAGGGAATGCCGGCGAGGGCTGATTTTTGTCCACCGCCAACGTCGCGGGATGTGAGTGCTACATCGAGTAGTTTGGAGAGCGTACGAGCGTCTTCGTCGAAGCATTCGTAGAAATCGCCCATGCGGAACAGGAGGAGAGAATCGGCGTATTTTGCTTTGAATTGGAGGTATTGGCGACGGCCTGGGGATAGGCGGCGGCGTGTGCCGCGACGCGATTTCGTGCGCGCGGGATCGCTTGAAGGTTGATTGGCGGTAGTTGTCATGGGCTATGCACGCGATTTTAGTTGCGTACCAGCACGTATCGATGTAGGGGTGTCAGAAACAATCCAAAACGCCCCCGGAGGGGATCCGGGGGCGCTTTGTTTACCGGTTTAACGGCTGACCGCTGTTACTCCACGGGTTCCAAGTTGAGGAAGATGTGGAGGCCGGTGCGGTGCCAGAATCCCTCGTGGACGTACTGGTTGTCGTTGTGAGGCCATGATTCCTCTGTCCAGTACGTGGTGTTCATCGGCAACGTGATGATTGTCGATGTGAGCGGGATGTCGGGCAGCTCGGGGAGCCAGATTTCCATCGCCTTACGGTAGAGCGGCAGCACGCCGGGGCTGTCTTCCGGTAGTGCGGTCATCTGCTCGACGTAGGAGTCGAACTCTTCGTTGCACCAGCGGTAGAAGCCGGGGTACGCGATGAAGCCGATCTCACCCTCGGTCACGAGTTCGCAGCGATAGCCCTTTAGTACAGGCTCAGGGTCGACCATCGAGCCGTGACCCCAAATGAATCCATCGGCGTGACCTTGGAAGATCTGGTCGATGAAGTCGGTCGGGGTGGAGAAGCTGGCGTCGAATCCGCCACGCCGCAGGTTCTGCGTCACGACCGGTGCGGCCGGAGTGGTGGACGGGTGTTGCGGGAAGGTCACGATGTGGATTCCCACACGTTCGCCGTCTTTGACCCAGAAGCCTTCGCTGTCGCGGGTGTAGCCTTCCCCTTCCATGAGAGCGGCCGATTTCTCGGGGTTGTACTCGCTGGTGTCGTAGGTCTCGAGCAGGTCAGCGACTTCGTCGTGGTACTTCTGCATGGGCGCGTAGTACGGCCATGGCAGCTGCTGCACGATCTGTCCGCCACCGAAACCGAACTCGATGACTTCGTCACGGTTGATGGAGTAGGAGATCGCCCATCGGACGTTCTTGTTGTCGAACGGGGGTCGCTTTGTGTTTAGACCGAGGCCAACGGGCCACCAGTCCTCATATCCGAACGGCGGCTCGCCGTAGTAGTGAGTCGTCATGTTCGGGTTCTGCGCCACAACTGCCTTGTAGTTCGGCACTGTGAGCGAGAAAGCCATGTCGATCTCGTTGGTGATCAAGAGCTGCGCCATCGTGATCTCGTTCATTCCGGGCAGGAAGATGAGTCGCTCGACCTTGGGCAGTTCCTGGAAGCCGATCTTGGCGGCCCACCAGTCGTCTCGGCGATCCCAGATCTTCTTCTCGACATCGGTGTGGACCAATCGGTAAGGACCGGTGACCACGGGCCAACCCTTTGCGGGGTCGTAGTGCCCGAATTCTGCTAGCTCGTCCTCGGGTACGTTCTCGAAGATGTGCTTCGGGATCCAGGGCACGCCGATGTCGGCGCGGAAGATCAGCAGGTCCCAGACGTATCGAGGCGAGGGGCCGGTGAACTCGATGTGGACCGTGTGATCGTCGATCGCGGTGGCTTCATCTGTCCACTGGTTGACGGCGCCGTGACGTGCAGACAACGGGTTGGTGTTGGCCATGTTGAGCGTGAAGGCGACGTCATGGGCGGTGAACGGTGTACCGTCGCTCCACTCGACACCTTCGCGGATGTTAACGGTCACGCCGGTGTAGCCGTCGTCATACTCGTAGTCGGTGGCCATCCATGGGATGAGTTCGCCGGTGAGCATGTTGAAGTAGAAGAGTCCTTCGCTGGCAGCTTGATATAGGCCGCTGCGTGAGAGGCCTGGGGCGTGAGCGTTGAACTGTTCGATGTCGGTGAAGGCACCGGGGTGCTCACCCCCGAGACCGGCCATGATCAAGGTGCGGTTTCGAGGTACTTCGGTGTAACCGAGCGGGACGGGTGTCGGGGTTACCTCGACCTCGACTGCGACCTCTTTCTCGACCTCGACCTCTTTGACGACCTCAACTTCCTTGACGACCTCAACTTCCTTCTCAACCTCGACTTCTTTGACGACCTCGACCTCTTTGACGACCTCGACTTCGCGAGTGACCTCAACGATGGTCTCGCTGCCGCACGCGAGAGCGAAGGTTAGAGATGACAGCATCGCGGCCAGCACAAGCATCGGCACGATGCGTTTGATTTTCGGCATTTTGGTTCCCTCCTTACGCGGATTCAATTGCCGGTGTGTTCAATTCGGAACATTCACACAAAATATCACAGTTTTGCGTCTGCTCCATTGGAATTTGACGACGATTCTCGAATGTTGAAATAGGAAGCGATATCGACATTCGAAACGGTTCCAGCATTCTCGTAGAGGAAGCATTTCGAGATGCGGTGCTCGTCGAGAGCGTAGGTGCTTGGTACCTGTTCTGCGCAATTTGACATGGCGTCCGGGCACCGATTGACGAACGGGCACATTGTGGGTGTCACATCGATACCGGCGAACGGCGGATCGTTGACGCTGCGCATGTCGGCCCAACGGCGGTTGGGATCGGGCATCGGGATCGACTGGACGAGGAGGCGCGTGTAGGGATGTTTCGGGTCGTTGATTACGTGTTCAACGTCGCCTGCTTCGACCACGTGGCCCCGGTACATGATCATGATGTTGTCGGCGACCTGGTATGCAGTGGTGAGGTCGTGGGTGATGTAGAGGATGGCGATGCCGAGTTCGTGGTTCAGCGTGCGAAGGGTTTCGAGAATGGTTGCACGGAGCGATGCGTCAACCATGGAGACAGGTTCGTCCGCGATTATCACCTCTGGTTTCAAGAGCAGCGAACGCGCTACCATGACACGTTGTCGTTGTCCTCCGCTCAACTGATGGGGATAACGTCCGAGTGTTTCGGATGGTCGAAGTCCGACGCCGGATATGGCCTCTTCGATCAAGTGCCTGGCTTCGTCACGCGAAGAAGCGAGTTTGTAACGAGCGATAGCTACGGTGAAGATGTGGTCGACTTTGTAGAAGGGGTTGTAGACCGAGAACGGATCTTGGAAGATGGCTTGGACTTGGCGTCGGTATTGCTTTCGCCCCGCGGCGTTCATCTCGGCGACGTCGTCGCCCCTAAAAAGCACTTGCCCCAATGTGGGACTTTGAAAACCAAGCATGATGCGTCCGAGCGTGGTTTTGCCGCTGCCGCTCTCCCCTGCAACCGCGGTAATCAGTGCCGGTTTGTCTGACAGGTTGAAAGAAACATCATTGACCGCGTAGTTGTGCTCACGGTTCCAGAACGGTCCGGATGAAAATATCTGTGTCACGTTTCTCAGTTCCAACAGCGAAGAAGGAGCGCCGTTGGTGGTTGAGGTCGCGGTCGTCGTCTCTGCTGTCGCGGTCATACGGTTGCGGCCTCGGTGTGCAGGTGACAGGAAACCATGTCTATTTCGCCCGACAGCTCCGGTACATCTACGCCGCAGATGTCCATCGCCTCCGGGCAACGCGGCATGAAGGGACATCCTGGCGGAACTTCGAGGAGAGAAGGTGGTAGTCCTGGAATGCCTTCGAGTCGACGTTTTCCGGCCGTGTCTGGCAGGCTCGATATCAGGAGACGCGTGTAAGGGTGACGCGGGTTCGAAAAGATCTGTTCAACAGTTGCGAGTTCGACGAGTTTGCCGGCGTACATGACGCCGATCCGGTCGGCGAATTGTGCCATCAGTCCCATGTCGTGCCCGACGAGAATCACTGCGGCACCAATCTCGCTCCGCACCTCTTCGAGCGTTTCCATGACTTGGCGTTGGACCACAACGTCGAGCGCGCTGGTGGGCTCGTCGGCGAGGATCAAGCGCGGTTTGTGGCATATGGCCATGGCGATGGTTACGCGCTGTTTCATGCCGCCGCTGAGTTCGTGCGGAAAGAGATTGAGGACGTTTGAGTTGAGTCCGACCTGTGCGACGAGGGTCGTCAACCGCTCCTCGGTCCGTTCTCGAGACTCGTTTACACCGTGATCTCTAAGGCCGTCGATCATCTGGCTTCGGATTCTGCGCACCGGGTTTAGCGCGTTCATCGCGGCTTGCGGCACCATGGCGACATCGTTGCCGCGTACCGCTCGCATTTCGGGTTCAGACAATCCGACCAGATCGCGCCCATCGAGTTGGATTGTCCCACCGGCGATCTCTCCGGGTGGTTTGATCATGCGCATGATGGCGAGCGCAGTCGTCGTTTTACCAGAGCCTGATTCTCCGACGAGTCCGAGTTTTTCGCCTTCTGCGATATCGAGATCCACGCCATCGACGGCACGCACTGTTCCGGCTCGGATGTTGAAATAGACGCGTAGATCGCGTATTGAGAGGACAGCGTCCGACATTACAGGCTCTGCCTCAGTCGTGGGTTGGCCCACTTGTCAAGACCTGCGGCGATCAGGTAGAGGGAGATGAATATCCACGCGACTAGGAGGATCGGCGGACCGTACCACCACCACCAGTTGCTGATGACCGCACCGTAGTAGAGCGACCAGTAGATCGTCATTCCGAGCGTGGGTTCGTGCTGCGGCCCGAGCCCGAGAGCTTCCAGTCCGACGGCGGCGAGGATGCCGCTGGCCATTGCGCCGACGAAGCTTGCAGCCAGGAAAGGGAACAGATTGGGCATGAGTTCGCGGAAGATGATCTCGAGGTCGCCCATGCCGTTGAGCCTCGCCACTTCGACGTAGTTGCTCTCCCTCATGCTCAAAACTTGGGCTCGTATGACGCGTGTGGGCCACATCCAAGACAGTGACGCGACGATCAACCCCATCATGTTGACGGACAAGCCTGCTGACTCTTTGATCGTCGATGCTACGACTACGAGCACCGCCAAACTTGGGATGGTGATGAAGACGTCCGAAATGATGCGGATAAATGCGTCGACCGGGCCTCGCATGTAGCCGCCCAAAAACCCAAGCAGGATTCCGATTCCTAGGCCAAACACTCCCGCAAACAATCCGATACGTAGCGTCAAAGGCGCGCCATGGACCATGAGCGGCAGTACCTGTCTGCCGTTGAAATCGGTTCCTAACCAATATTTCGATTGAGGTGCTGCCGTTTGTGGACCTGAGATCGGGTCAGCGTTTTTGGGATCGACGATCTGTCCTCCGATGAGCCACAGCGCTAGCAGAGCGATGAGCATGAAGAGCCCGATCGAAAGCATCCGCTCGTGGAGCAGGTAGTATCCGATCTGCGAGAGCGCGCTATATGATGAACCCGAACTCGTTTCGGCTTCGGCTTGGATAGCAGCGGACGATTGAGTGGGTTCGGCGCCTAAATCACGCATGGTTGTTACCTAAATATCGTCCGGAACTACGGTTCATGCGGCGCGACGCACGCGAGGATCAATGAATGGGTAGACGATATCGAGTATGAATGTGGATGCCGCAACCATCACGATGAGCACGAAGACGACGCCGTAGATGACGAAATAGTCAAAACCGGCGATTGCGTTGTACAACAGGGTGCCCATTCCGGGGTACCGGTAGATGACTTCGACGAGTATCACTCCCGAGAATATGAGACTCATCGCAAGGGCTAGCGAGGTTAGTTGTGGGAGAGTGGCGTTTCGCATTCCGTACAGGCTGAAGACACGACTTGGTTTCAAGCCACGCATCTGCGCTAGCGTAACGTAATCTTCGCCCTGGGTGGTTACCATCATTCCCCGCATTCCCAGAGCCCAGAATCCGATCTGGGAGAGGATGATCGACATTGCTGGCAAGATCGAGTGATAGATGGTGTCTAGGATCCGGTCTATATTCCAGCCGTCGTAAACCGTTGTAACGCTCGTCGCGCCAGCGAGCGGTAGCAACGGCCACCATTCCGGTTGCCACTGATGCCGCACCGCAAACAGAAACATCAGCATGATCGCCAACATGAAATAGGGAATTGGTGACAAGGTCAGAAAGATCGGCAAGGCTCCCTTTAGCCATTTCGGCGCACCCGGCCATGCCAAAGTTGCGCCAGACAGCGAGCCTAACGCGAACGCGGTTAAGACCGAGACGCCAACTAGGCCCAACGTGTATGGCATCCGCTGAACGATCATGTCCCATACCCTCGTCGGATAATTGATGAGCGAGTAGTTAAGATCGCCGCGGACGAGGCTTGACAGATAGCGGATGTATTGCAGGTACAGCGGTTGATCGAGACCGTACTCCTGTTCGTACGCTGCAACGACCTTTTCCATTCCGGTGGCGAGGTTGCCAGTGGCGGCCATCATGACCAACCGTTCGCGGACGGGGTTACGGTCGCTCGCGATGCGTGGGAGGAAGAAGATGACGGTCGTGGCGAGCCACACCACGAGAACGAACATTCCGACGCGTGCCGCTATGTAGGTAATGCTCACAGCTTACCGTCTGATCTTTTCTGTGCGCTCATGCTGGGCACGCCAAATTGGGTGCGCAGATCCGCACTATGCGGCGGAATTATACAGTGATTTCGGCTGTTTGGTTTCCGAAATGTGGCGGAATGACTAAGCGGCGCGCGGAAATGACGAGGCGACTTGCATGGATGTGCAGGATGTGCATGGATTGGGTTTGATTTCGCGTTAAGGTTGTGATGATGAGATGGAGAGGTATAGACAAAGAGGTATTGACATGGATTATTGGTCTGTAAGATGGGGTACTCGTCGGCGATACTCTCGTCGATGGCGTGATTTTCACTCTACGCGTATGTCTTGGTTGTTGGTTGGCATTGCAGGGGTGGCGTTTGTTGTTGGGTTTTTCGGGGTTGCGATGGATGCGCAGTCGGAGGAAGAGGCGGATAGTTGTTTGGCGGCGTCGGGGATGTCCGATGGCGTTGTTCGGGATCGTAAGATATTGGAGTGTCTGTACGATTCGACGGGAGGCGGTGATTGGATGACGAGTACGAATTGGAATAGCAGCGCGGCTCTGGTTGAGTGGCACGGTGTGACGACGGACGACCGCGGGCGCGTCGCGCAGCTGGATCTCCTGGGCAACGAGCTTACGGGCACGATCCCGTCTGAGCTGGGGGATCTGACGAATCTGACTTTGCTGAGCCTCTGGGGCAACCAGCTTACGGGCACTATCCCGTCGGAACTGAGTAGGCTGACGAATCTGACACATCTGCATCTCGGCGGCAACCAGCTTATGGGCACTATCCCGTCTGAGCTGGGGGATCTGACGAATCTGACTCATCTAGCTCTCTGGGACAACGAGCTTACGGGCGAGATTCCGTCTGAGCTGGGGGATCTGACGAATCTGACTCACCTGTCTCTCTCGTACAACCGGCTTACGGGGCCTATCCCGACGGAGTTGGGCGATCTGACGAATCTGACGGAGCTGTGGCTTGAAGGCAACCAGCTTACGGGCACTATCCCGACGGAGCTGGGCGGTCTGGCGAATCTGACGGAGCTGTATCTCCAAGGCAACCAGCTTACGGGCACTATCCCGTCGGAGCTGGGTGATTTAACGAATCTGATACAGCTGTGGCTCGCCGGCAACCAGCTTACGGGCACTATCCCGACGGAGCTGGGTGATTTAACGAATCTGATACAGCTGTGGCTCGCCGGCAACCAGCTTACGGGCTCTATCCCGTCGGAGCTGGGCGATCTGGCGAATCTGTTAGAGCTGTGGCTTGACGACAACCAGCTTACGGGCACGATCCCGTCGGAGCTAGGCGGTCTGACGCATCTGATAAAGCTGTATCTCGGCGGCAACGAGCTTACGGGCACGATCCCGTCGGAGATAGGCGATCTGACCAATCTGAATCATCTAGTTCTCTGGGACAACGAGCTTACAGGGGAAATTCCGTCGTGGCTGGGGAGTCTGACGAATTTGACACATCTGCATCTCGGCGGCAACCGGCTTACCGGCACGATCCCTTCGGAGCTGGGTGATCTGATGATTCTGACATCGCTGGTTCTGAGTTCCAACCAGCTGTCTGGCACGGTCCCGACTGAACTGGGTGATCTGACGCATCTGACAGAGCTGAGGCTCGACGGCAACGAGCTTATGGGCCCCATCCCGTCGGAGCTGGGGGATCTGACGAATCTGACTCATCTGTTTCTCTCGCACAACCGGCTTACGGGCCCTATCCCTTCGGAGCTGGGGGATCTGAAGAATCTGACAGAACTGGGCCTCTCGGACAACTGGCTTACGGGACCTATCCCGTCGGGGCTGGCGCATGTCGCGGGTCTGACATTGCTGCATCTCGCCGGCAACGAGTTGTTCGGTTGCGTTCCGGCGGGTTTGGGAGACGTGGCGTCCAATGACTTGGCGAGGATCGGGCTGGACTTTTGTGAGGTTTCGCCGACATCTGAGGTTGAAGTTTTGCCGCGTACTGGCGGTGTAGGTGCTTCATCGGTTTTTTGGCTGTTGTTTATGATGTTGGGAGTTTCGTTGTTGGGACTAGCATGGATGTTGATGATAGGCAGGGATGGCCGTTCCGTTGATCAGATATGAAATACTGGCTCGGAAGAGACCGCTCGCATAGTTCGGGTTCGGCGCGTTGGTCTTGGCTTGAGGTTGGCTTCGCGAAGATGAGGAGGGCAAACCACGAGAGTTGCCTCTACGGCATCCCTGTGGATACCCGCCCCCGTATCGGGGTACGGGGCAGGTCGCGCGGGAATGACGGGTTGGGTAGGGCTAGTCGTATCGAACCACGGCGGTGTCGCCTGCGAGCCAACGGAAATCGCTGAATTCGCTGCCGAGCGGTGCTTCGAATACGATGTGTCCGCGGAGCTCTTCACCTTGGTTCAGAGTGAAGCCGCCCCACATGAGTCTGAATTCGGGATCGAGATAGCGATCATTAGCGGTTTCGACGACGTAGGAGCGATCGATGACGTTGATGGGTTTGAGGGCGATGCTACCTTTGATGCGCAGTTCGGCGGCTTCGCGGTCTACGACCATGCGAACCGCTCCAGAGGTCTGGTTAGTAAGCACCGTTTCTACAATCACAATCTCGGTGCCCTGACCCTCGGGTTTGATTGCCCATTGGTTGATTTGACCGGCGCTTGATGGAGCGTTGTAGACGATGTATGGCTGCTGACGTGGGAGTTCGGCTCGGATCCAAAGGGTCCGCCCTGCGACGTACAGTTCTGGGCCACCTTCGAACGGGTTGGCCCATAGCAGTACTTGGACAACGGTTAACGCGATCAGCGAGACGATTGTCAGCGCAATCAGTACTGCTGGAAGATTCTGTTTCGGGACCCTGATCTGACGCCTTGCCAGAACGGCTCCGCCGGAATCGACATCGATATATTCAGAGCCTGATAAACCGCGGAAGGATGCCGATGGGGTGTAGTCGATGAAGACACGAGAGATGCCATTGCCCATCGGTTCGATGCCGTTGACGTCCCATTGAAGATCTGCGTCGCGGAGCTTCGGACCGTAGTCGTATTTGTTTTCGGCTGCGTAACGAAGGGCGGCCGCGACTTCGGTTGGGTGTGAGTCGCGAGCGGCATCGCCTTCGATGAAGTTTTCGCTGGTCGTTGCTTCGACCATTGCTTCATCTTCTTCGTGTTCCGGGTCGTCTTGTGGGCGCTCGGTGCTGACCATGGCTTGGTTGGATCTCCAACAGATGGAATTCTAGGTATCAAATATACATAGCGGAGCCACCCAAAGGTGCCGATCAGGCTGTCATTGAGGGCATACCACGGAGTTGGTTTACTACTTCACTCAGCGCATTGACAGCGTATTCGACATCTTCTTCTCTGGAATCTTTCCCGAATGAGAATCTGAGACTGCCGGCGGCGAGTTCATAGCTCATACCCATGCCTAGGAGGACGTGTGACGGTTCGACGGATGCGGAGCTGCACGCGCTGCCGCTAGAGGCGCAAACACCCTTGAAATCGAGCCCTAGAAGCATTGGTTCTCCTTCAAGTCCGGGGATCGAGATGTGAGCGATGTGGGGGAGGCTGTTATCGGGGTGGTTGTTTACGACGATACCGGTGATGCGTTCGGTGGCGGCGGTCAAGAAGCGGTCGCGCAGTTCACGAGTGCGTTGGCAGAATTGCAGGCGTTCGTTTTCGGCGAGCGCTAGCGCGAGTCCCATGCCGACGATGCCTGGTACGTTCTCGGTGCCTGATCTTCGCTGCCGTTCTTGTCCGCCGCCGGCGATTAGCGCTTCCAACTTGATGCCACGTCGGGCGTACAACACTCCGACACCTTTCGGTCCGTGTATTTTGTGGGCGGATAGCGAAAGCAGATCGACGCCTAACGTTTTGACATCTAATGAGAGTTTGCCAGATGCTTGGACAGCATCAGTGTGCATCACGACTCTGGTTCCGGCTTCTCGAGCATGCTGCTTCGCTATCCGGGCAATCTCCGCAATGTCGTTGACTGCACCTACTTCGTTGTTGGCGAACATGATGCTTACTACAGCGTCGCGATCGCTGAGTCGCGAACTTACGTCGATGGGATTGACGACGCCGTAACGATCGACAGGCACCGTGATCACGTGGTGACCATCTTTTTCGAGTTGCTCAGCTGCGTGAATGATGGCGTGGTGTTCGATTTCGGAGATGACGATGTCGCCGGGTTCATCGAAAGTTGAGGCGACTCCCTTGACTGCCATATTGTCAGCTTCAGTACCTCCGCCGGTAAATACGACTTCGCTGGTGCGGCAGTTCAATACCGATGCGACTCTAGCCCGCGCCTCGTCGATTGCGTTGCGTGATTCGCCGGCGATTGCGTAGAGGCTCGAAGGGTTGCCGAACGCTTCGCTGAAATACGGAAGCATGGCGTCAAGCACCTCTTCTCGGACTGGCGTCGTCGCGGCGTGATCGAGGTAGATGATCCGGGAATTAGCGTCGATCTCTTGGAGTGTGGTTGCCATGACGGGATCCTAAGAGATTGGTTAACAACGATTTTAGTCAAGCGTCGTCTGACACTTGCTCGGGAGTATGGACTTAGGGTGCTCGCGTGTTGTTAAACTGTAATGCTTGATTGACATCGAAACTGTGCCGCCGATGCGTGCGTATTAAAACTTACGCTTAAGTTTCAATCCGTGCGCGAGGGGCGTCAGAAACCATGATCAAGCTTGAACACATGTCGAAGTACTACGGGCCCTATCCGGCAGTTCTCGACGTTTCGTTTGAAGTGCTTAAGGGCGAGATCGTGGGATTCCTGGGTCCGAACGGAGCGGGCAAGACGACGACGATGCGAGTGTTGACGGGATTCACTCCACCCACTCATGGCGATGCAGTCGTCGCGGGTTACAACGTCGTATCCCACTCTCTAGATGCGCGCAGGCATATTGGATATCTGCCTGAAACCGTGCCCCTCTACTATGACATGACCGTTACTGACTTCTTGTCGTACATGGGCATGTTGCGGGGGATGAATAGCGAATGGATCAAGGACCGAGTGCCGAAGGTTATCGACACGGTGCGCCTCGGCGACTATCGCAACGCGCTCGTTGGCAAGCTATCGAAAGGTTACAGGCAGAGGACGGGCATAGCACAGGCGATTCTTCACGAGCCTGATGTGCTGATCTTGGACGAGCCTACGATCGGCATCGATCCGATACAGGTAGTGGAGACGCGAGAGTTGATCAGCGAGTTAGGGGAAGACCACACTTTGCTACTCAGTTCACATATCCTGCCTGAAGTGAGCATGATCTGTCGACGCGTGCTGGTCATTCACGATGGTCGTATCGTTGCGGACGACCGACCGGACAACCTTTCCGAACGGCTCCAACATTCCGAGCGAATCGAGATGACGGTACGTGGTGCGGAGCCGCGGGAAATCATCGGAGAAATGCGCCAGATGCCGATGGTGGTCGACGCCCGACGCGACAACCGGGCGGAGTCGGTGGCGAAAGGCGAACGCGAAGGAACGATCCCTTTGATAGTGGACGCGCGTCCGAACGCTCAGGCCACGGAGACGATTGCGAACAAAGTGATTGAACGAGGATGGGGGTTGGTAAATCTCACCCCGCTTCCGTTGACGTTAGAGGAGATCTTCTTGGAATTGACGACCGAAGAGGATCTGGGTTGAACCGTGCGTTACATCTGGTTAATCGCTAACAAAGAGGTCCGCACTTACTTCGCATCGCCGATGGCGTACGTTGTTTCGGCCGCGTTCCTGGCAATTACCGGCTTCTTCTTCGTTGCTTCGGTGTCGGATGCGTTTTCTGAAGCATCGATCCGAGGCTTCCTCGCCGGCGCGGTGTTCTTCATGATCTTCATGTCTCCGGCGATTACCATGCGTCTTCTCGCCGAGGAGCAGAAGATCGGGACGTTGGAACTATTGTTGACTTCTCCCGTGCGCGAGGTCGAGATCGTGATTGGCAAGTTCCTAGCCGCGTTTATCACTGTTTTGGCGATGCTCGTGTTATCGCTCTATTTCGTGATTTTGCTGTTCGTGTATGGGATACCGGACATTGGGCCGATACTTACTGGCTATCTAGGATTAGTGCTTTACTCCGCAGCCACACTTGCGATTGGGCTGTTCGCTTCTGCCCTGAGCCCGAACCAGATTGTGGGTCTGGTTGTCGGAGCCGGCCTGCTGACAGGATTGACGATCATCGACTTCGTGTCGGAACGCGTCACGGGTATCGGGGCGGAGATATTAGATGCGTTGCAACTCGGCGCATCGTTCTCGGTCTTCGACCTAGACAGTTTCGGAGTTGCGGAGGCTGGGCACTTCGCCGACTTTGCCCGCGGCATCCTGTCGGTAGGTGATGTTGTCTACTACCTCTCGATCACTGCCGTGTTTTTGATGCTGACGGTAATCGCGCTGGAAACTCGACGATGGCGCTGATACGTATCGACGTGAGAAGTTAACGTATCCCGGACAACTGTAACTCTATGACCACTCAAGACAGTCAACAGCCCGAGGTGCCTGAGAGCCGTCCGACGATGGAGGAGCTCGCCGACGATACGCCGCTACGCGAGCGGATCATGGCAAGTGCGCGTTCGATCCGTCAAGCACTTGCGTTGGCGGGAACGCTGATATTGGTGCTAGGCGCGCTGATTTGGATCTTCTTGCGGGACTTGGAGACCTACTCGTACATCGTGATGGGCATCGGTCTGCTGATCCTCATCATCGATGCTGGTATTTCTTTCGACGCGGTACGGTACGCGGTGTTTGGTCGCCGCGGACGTTACGGACTCAACACGGCCATTGTTTTGATCGCATTCGTGGCTATTGCGATTGTTCTCAATTTCGTCATCTATTGGGCTGTCGGACGACCTGATCCTCCCGGTTTCCTGCGCGTAGACACTACGAGCACTAAGCAGTTCATCGTGTCAGATGCGACGCTCAATACGCTCTCGAACTTGCGCGAGCCGATACAAGTTACCGCCTTCTTCCGTCGTAACACGCCTCAGCGTCAGGCGGCGTGGCGGGCAACGGAGGATCTACTCAGCGAGTTCAAACGTCGATCGACGGAGCAGCCGTTATCGTTTCGGCTGGTGGACCCGGAACTTGAGCCGAATGTTGCTACGGAGTACGGCATTACGCAGTTCCCGTCTCTAGCAATAGAGGCGACTGAAAGCCGGAGAACGGAAGTCATACCTGGTTTGAACCCTAACGACGGGCCCAATGTGTTTTCGGAGCAAGATGTTATTACGGGCTTGCTTGTGGTTAACCAAATCAAGCAGAAAACAATCGTTTTCATCAGCGGCCACGCGGTTAGGGATCTACTTGACGCGACGCGAGGCGGTGATGGTTACGCTCTAGCTGCTGAATCGCTGGTTCGCGAGAACTACGCGATCGCGAACGAGACGCTGCAAGAGTTGGGTCAGCGGTTGTCTTCGAACGATCCTGAGCTTCTCCCCGCTGCGATCATTTTTGCCGGGCCGACGAAAGAGATGACTGAAAGTGAGGAGGGCATCCTCGCGGAGTACGGTCGGCGTGGCGGAAGTATTTTGATGTTGCTGGAACCAGATACGACTCCGGATTCGTTCAAAGGTTTCTTGTCTCGGTACGCGGTTGGCGTCGGAGATGGGACGGTTGTTGACACCGCGAGCTACGTCGCCCCGAACCCGACCTTCCTGCAGATCAAGAACACGAACAGTCAACTGCCGGCGCATCCGTTGACGGAAGACTTCGATGTTCTCTATATGCCGGGATCGACGTTCTACTCGTACAACATCGATCCGCAGACGATTCCGTTGACGGATGAGGGCATCCCCTATGTTCGGCTGGAGTTGGTAGCCATCAGCACTTTGAACAGCTGGGCTGAGACCGATATTGAAAACATCGGTTTCCAAGTCGATGAGGATCAAGGTGGACCACATCCAGTGGCGGTTGCGGTTGAGGCGGTTGCGGAAATCGGTGGTAGCCCCCGGCGGGATAACGATGAGCTGATATCGACGCAGATGGTGCTTATCGGCGACACCGACTTCGCAAGCAACGCTTATTTCGGTTCTGCCCGAAACGGGGACCTCTTCGTCAATTCGGTCAACTATTTGGCTGATGACTATGAACTCATCACGCTACGCCCGAAGCAGGTTGCTTTCCGCGAGCTGGTCCTGACCGAATCGGAGCGAAACTTCGTCCGCTGGAGCGGATGGCTGTTGATGCCGATATTGATCGCTCTGGCGGGCATATGGGCCTGGTGGAGAAGACGCTGATCTATGAGCCTAAGAGTCTCACTGGTTCTCGTAATCGCCGCTTGCTGGATTGCGATCGGGGCATCGATTGTCGTCAAGCAGCTCGGTCAGACCGAGCGCGCTGAGCAACCGCCTTTCTTCTTCACGCTTTCGCCTGACGATCTGCGTCACATATCGATTTCAAGCGAAGAGAACTCGACTTCGTGGCATTTCCGCGAGGATGAGCGCAGATGGTATTTCGACGACGAGAAAGATGTGCCTACTAACCTCTACCGCTGGGGTGGTATCACGCAACTACTGGGTGGCCCAAGGTCTCAGCGAGAACTGAAGAAGACGATTGACGACCCGGCGCTTTACGGGCTCGATAACCCGAAGCTGTCGATCACGGTCCGGCTACGGGACGACCGCGAGTTGACGGTGGAGATGGGCAACCTGACTCCGGACGGTGGTGCTCATTACGCGAGTCAAAGCGGGTACGAAGAGTTGTACACGGTGGACTACTCGTGGGGCGATGTCATGTTGAGGCTAGTCGACGAACCGCCATATCCTGAGTGGTTCTACACGATGGATCCGAACGAGGCTACTGAGATACTGCTCTTCGAGGGCAATGAAGTGACTTCGGGCTACGGCTTCGATGATGATGTCGGCGAGTGGGTGGTCTGCGACCTTCCGGCCAGCGCTGCTCCGTGCGCGGGAACAACACCTGCCGACGCTGAAGTGTTAATGGACTACTTGACGCACTTCGGCAATCCGGTAATCGACGGCGCCGAGGTACTGAATCTGAACGACCCAGCCGATTACGAACCTTATGGTGTCGGAAGAGAGGCACCGTATGTCCACATCCGACGAGAAGTCCAGGTCCGCGAGTTGCTGACTGAGGTGTATCGGACCTCGATGATCATCGGGGATGTGACCCCAGACGGCAACTACCGTTACGCCGTCGCCAATGAGACTCAGGACATCATCAGGGTTGACAAGGATTGGGCGGACAAGATGCTGGCGATGTTCGAGTTGCAGCAGCAATAGGCGTCAATCCAAAACCCACTCATACCCTCTCCTGCTTCCAAAAGAACTAACTCCGCAACATTTAGCGCGAGGATCGGCGATGTCTAGCCAACACCACACTCGCAGCGATCAGGGCAACACCTGCAAAGAGCACCCAAGCAACTGCGAACGGTGATGACGGTGACACTGCACCGGTCGCTGGCAACACTGATTCATCATCTGCATCTGCGCCATCAGTTAACGCGGGCGGTTGCCCCGGTATTGCCGCTGCTACATTGACTGGGATCGTGATTGTGTCACCGCAAATGGTCAAATAGCCAAGCGATGAGATCCTGACCGTGGCCGACATTGCATATAAGTGTTCACCGTCGTTGCTTACCGCGACTAGTACCAAATCTGTGGTGCTAACGCTAAATCGTTCTGCTACAGGAATGGCTAAAGGAATACAGATTCGGATTGGGTTTCTCAATTCATAAGAGGTCACCACTGAACCACCACTGTCAACAACAGCGATCGCGTACTCGTTACCGATGAGTAGGAAATCCTGGCCGGACGTGCCATTGTTGGATGCCGAACTGTCCTCATACATCCTCACACCGATAAATTCCCCGTTTTGCACCACACCGCTATCAGCACTAATCGAGAAGTCATCTCCTATAAACTTGCCACCATCTTCGGGAGTGAAAACCTCGTATGTGTTACCTTGCGGATCTCTCAGAATCCGCGGCAACACAGGCGGAAGCGGGCCGATGTACGGATCACTCTGACTGACTCTTACTCTTACGGAGATTGTGGCGGTACATATACCTTCACAATTCGAGACCGCCGTGGCCGTCACCGTGTACAGGCCTACTTGCTCGGGAGATGTGTATATAACTTCGGTGTTGCTTTCGATTGACGGCGAGATGATGCCATCCGTCGCTGCCCAGATAATGTCGGCACCAGAAGCTAAGCCTTGGTCTACAGTTCCATCCGGACCTATCACGATTACAGACAACAGCACCTTGTCGCCGGTGTTGACAGTCACATCGCTTATGTAAGGCTTAATCTCCTGAATCGTCCCCGCGTCTTCGGACGATTGTGCGGAAGCCGCTCCTCCTACACCCCAAATCAGCAGCGCCAAACCCACTGCCGCGCTTATCCACCCGGGCAGGAAGCGCAGGACGGTTGCCTTAGCGCGTATCTCGTTCAATCTATCTATACCTAGACGCGGTTAAACTCGTCGCGATCTAGGATTCGCAAGCAGAGTGTTCCCACCGCGATAAGTGCGATGCCAAGGAGCAACGTCCAAACTACCACGCCAGCCGACGATGGAGTAGCACCGCCAGTCGCGGGTAGCATTTCGACTGGTTCGGGGTCGGGTTCAATCAACGGTGGGGGTGTGCCTCGTATGCCTACGGCTATGGTGGCTGGCAATGTGCTTGTGTTTCCGCATAGGATGAGCGATGGGCTTATTCGCAGCGATGACGACATTACTGTCAATGTGCCGTTGCTGTTCTTGGTGATCATTTCCAGGCTTGAGATGTTAGTACGCAGTTCTCCGGGCACGGGGATGCAGACAGCCACGGTACCGTTCAAGTTGTAGGACGATATTGGCGCGCCTTCTGCATCGATGACGGAGACGCTGTACTGTTTGCCGCTGAGGGTGTAGCGGTGATGCGACATCCCAGCGTTGGAAGCGGAACCGTCTTCCGCCATGCGCACCCCGACGATTTCACCGTTTGGGACTATTCCGTTTCCTGCGGAGACTGAGAAGTTTTCACTCGTAAAGGTGCCGCCCTCTTCAGGGGTGAAGACTTGGTATTGCTCTCCTTCAGAATCACTTAGGATCGATGGGATTTCCCCCTCGGGATTGCGAGGAGGTGCATCGGGCCCGGTCGCCTCGCCTGGTCGGCGAACGGTGATCCGGAATGTCGCGGTGCAGGCTAAGCCAGTGCCGATACATCCTGACCTCGGCGAAACCGTCACACTATAGATACCGGGATCAGATGGAGCTGTATAAGACGCTGATGTTCCATCGGTACCGCCTGACAACCACCCTCCTGATACAGACCAATCGAATTTGACGTCATCGGCCAAGCGTTGGTCCTCAATGTCTTGTCGTCCGATCACGTTAATGGAAAGCACGACGGTGTCGCCAACGGTCAGCGTAAGGTTTGGTGTCGACGCGGTTATCTGCTGTATCGACCCGGTAGGTTGCGGATCCGGGTTTTGGGCAAGTGCGATGCCACTAAACAACCCGTTGGGCTGTGGCACTAGAGTACCAACGACGATAATCGCTCCGACGAGCGCGACGCCTACCGCCAATTTCAATCTCGATTTCATTGAACACAGCTTCATCGCACGATCTCCTATAGCTTTTCCGAACACCCCTGTAATCGCTCCGAATTAGACGTGGCGTACGTTTGATTCGCTAGTCTACACACGCCCCCTTTGTCCTTCGGACATTTCCCCCGCGAGCGGGGGAACCCTAGTTGGTCGATTGATAGGAAAGCGATTCCTGCGTCGGATCCTATTGCCCTGCCCCTCTGGATTCCGGCTTTCGCCGGAATGACTGAAAGGGAGTTTGCGGTGGGCTTCTATCTCAAGTTGTCAAGCGCTTGTAGAGCATCAATAGACGCTGGGGCAACATGCTGACATCTGGCAGGACTTCATAGTTGAAGTCGTCCATCATGACTTTCAAGTAGTCGTGGCCCTGTTTGTCGACGGTCAAACAGAAGGGAACTATGCCTTCGCGCCGGGCTTCCATCAAGGCCATCCGAGTGTCGTGCACGGCGTATTCCTTCTCAACACCCTCTCGGCTGTAGCCGCGATCTTGGGGGCGGCCGTCGGAGATTAGGAACAGGAAACGCGAGCGCGAATCTTGGTCGGCGAGCTTCTTGGTGGCATGGCGGATCGATGGTCCCATGCGGGTTGCGTGCAGAGGCGCGATGCGGTCGATGCGGCGTGGAATTTCCTCGGTGAACTTCTCGTCAAGGTCCTTGATGACGTAGAACTCGACGTTTTCGCGCCCGTAGCCCGAAAATCCGTAAATTCCGTAGTCGTCCCCTAGTGTTTCGAGCGCATTTACGAGGAGGACAACACCTTCTTTTTCGACATCCACGATGCGCTTGTACGACTTACGCAAGCCTTCGGTACGGCGCGAGCGGAGCCAGACCATGTATTCGACAGGGTCGTCGGGCGCTCCCCAATCGTCGTTAGGACGTTTAGCTTCTTCGATCGCCTCGGCGGTGGAAGCGGACATATCAAGCAAGAACGCGACGGCTACTGAGCGTTCTGTCTTGTTGCGACGCCAGTAGATCTTCTCGTCGGGTGTTGCACCAACTCGCAGGTCGATGACCGCCTCGAGCATGGGGTCGAAGTCGAGTTCTTCGCCGTCTTCCAGTCGCTTCTGTTTGCGATACATCTCCGGCATCACGAGCTCGAACTGCTTCTTGATCATCGTCAAGAGAGATGCGCGTTCGACCAGTGTGTCGCGGTAGAAGCCAGTGTCGCCGCTGCTCATCTCCTTCTCATGCACCATGCACCAGCGCGGGCGGTACTCGTTTGCTCGGAAATCCCATTCGTCGTAGACGAACTGGTCCGAACCGTTTGCAGTTAGTGGGCCGCCGTCCTCGTCAACGTGTTGCATCGGGCCTGAAGATTGGCTCTGGGCCTGCGGATCGCGTCGCTGCATCTCCTTGAGGAGGTTTTCAAGCATCTCAGCGAGTTCAGACGACATCTCCTCGCCGTCTTGCCCCTCTTGGATGTCGACTTCTGCGGAGTTCTTCATCATCTGCTCTAGCTGCTCTTGTGAGAGCGGGCTCATCTCACCCATCTCGTCGTCAGCGAACTCGGCGCCGTCCATCATTTGTGCCTGAGAAAGCAGTTGTGATAGTTCCGGCTTGAACTCACCGCGATAGTCGACTTCTTGGGGTGAAGAGTAGTCTTGCTCGTCCCCGGTTTCGAAGTCTTCCGATTCTTCGCCGCTCTCCTCGTCGTCTTCGCCGTAGCCTTCTCCCGGCTGCATCGACTCGATGAATGCCTGAATAATTCCTTGCAGATCCTGTTCCTCTTCGTCGTCGCCGTCCTGTTCGTCATCCTCCTCATCGTCATCGAGGTTGTCGAACTCGTCCTCGTCGAGTTCTTCGTTCTTGACTTCGGTGAGCCAAGCACAGGCACGGATCGTAGCCTCAGCGGCATCCTCTACCAACGCAGGTTCGTTCTGCATCAGGCGCACGAGTCGGCGGAGTTTCCTAGCTACTTCCATGTGGCGCTTTGGAGCAATAAGATTGGCGTTTTGTCCGAGGCTGATGCGGATCATGAATTCAACGAGTGCCTCGCGTGCCGGCAACTCGGTCATGTCGGGTCGTGAACCCAAGGCGTCTTCTTGTACGGCTTGAAAACTGACCGCGAGGCCGCGGTAGGCGCCCATCACTTTCGCGTCGACACGGGTGCTTTCGAAGATCGTGAAGACATCATTGCTCAATTTGCGATCCGGGAATAGATCGAAGAAGCGGCTCATCGGAATCGTGGCGTGATCATCCGATTCGGGCTCGGTTGCCGCGCCGTTCGAATCGGTTACGTCGGTTGAAGGCTCTCTCTCAGCGATCTCGCTGGAAATGGATTCGAGCGCGCTGCCATTAGTGCTCGTAAGCTCGGGCCGGATATCAGTGAACATCGTCGAAGGTCGTTCGAAGCTGAAGCGGAACGAACCGAATTCGATATGGCCAGTCTGATGCGTCGAGATGACCTTAAAGAAAGCGAAGTTGCGATCCTTGCTCGGATGGCGGTTGATCACCTTGGGCAGGTAGATAGTGGTGCCTTCGGTGGTGGGTAACTCGCCTTGGAACCACCCAATGTTTTTGTCGACAAGTTGTTGCGCGGCTTGAACCTCGATCTCCTGCCCTGCCAACATACGGCAGTACATGCGGATAATCTCTCGCACACGATCGAGTTCGACGCTTGAAGACAACGCGTCTAAGACCTCATGCGACAATGCCGATTCGTTTTTGAAATAGGCTTCGGCAGCATCGGGTTTCTCTGCGTTGACCTGCATCCCGCGTCCGTGCCACTCGATGAGTTGCGGGAAGGTAACTCGTTCGAGGACGCGCGGGCCTGTAGTTAGGAAAGCAGATGAAGCCTCTGGCGAGCCTTCAGAAGCGATTCGATGTGTGAGATCGATTAACGTGTCGCGCCACTCGTGGCCCACGCCGCTTAATGCGCGAGCGCCGTCGCGGATGACACGCGAGGGATCTACCCCTTCTTTTGTCGACAAGCGGTTGACCAACGCTATGAAGCTCGATCGCTGCTCCCGCGGCATCTCGACCAGAGAGTACTGAGCGGCGTCGAACATCGGTTGGACGTGACGCCAAGAGTTTTTCGCCACGGTGTTGGACAGTCCAATGAATGCCCCGGCATCCCGACCAAGTTTAGGAAATAGGCCAGAACCTTTATCGAGCGCGTCGCCGGCCATGTCGTAGGAGCGGTGCGAGACCTCTTCCAAGAACTCTGCGAAACGTCGCAACTCGTCGAATGACAGCGATTCCAGTAGTTGCGGAGTCGCTTCGAACAGCTTGCACGCCAGAGCAGACGACTTCCAAGTACCCCGGTACAGGGACCTGCAAGACTGAGCCCAATCGCCGATGTAGCGCGGTCGCAGTCGTTCGATCGCTTCGGGGCTGGCGCGGAAGAAAGCTACAGCGAGGCTTGGCGATGCGGTGCAAAGTTGGTCGCCGATCCGTACCCAGCTGATGAACTGACCGGCGGGTAAGTGGCGTTGCACTTTGGGAGAAGCGTTGAAAAGTTCGGCTCCTGCCTCCCATGAGCGGACAGTTCGCTTCGAGATGGTCAACCCCATCTGCGCCCAATCGTCAAGCTTGTCGTCTGCCAACCTACCAGTCAAAGCCTCTCTGGCGCGGTCGTAGTTTGCTTGGACGGGCGAAGGGAAACTGCCTAGCTCCGTTCGCACGTTCATCATCAATTGTTCATTGTTTTGCGTCATGTTTGGATAGTCGTCAAAGCCACTAGAACACATTGGTCGTTTGAGCTAGCGAACTTCGTCCGTTTGCAACAATCGCATCGTGTTGTGGATGATTCTTGCGGTTGCGCCCCAGATGATTCTGCCGTCATGCTCGATGGCGTCCCATTGACGAGTGAGGTTGTTGCGCATGAGTGTGATCTGACGACGTGCAGATGCGTCAGCTAGTCGATGTACCGGGATATAGGCGTAGTCGTCTACCTCTTCTCGTTCGGGCGTTAAGCGTGCATTGTCGCACAACTGCCCGGCAAACGGCCAAACTTCGTAGCCGGTTCCTGTGACGACTTTCGGCAGCGGTCCCCAAGAATCGATAAGCGACGGAGAAACGCCGATCTCTTCGTGTGTCTCTCTAAGAGCGGTATCTAGAAGGGTGGCATCTTCGGGTTCAACGACACCGCCCGGAAATGCCCACTCGGTACGATGGTTGCCCCGGTGCGCGGCGCGACGGATAAGAAGAACGGCAGGCATTTCGTCACGGGTGGCGAACAACACCGATACCGCGGCTCGACGTTTTGGCAATCCGGGATCTAGTCCTTCGGGTGGAGCGACTTCACCGGGCAGATCACGCACATCAGGACGGCTGAGTCTGCTTTTGGCAAACGCCATGAACTCAGATGCCGTGTCGGTTTTCACGGGAAGATCGAGGAAACAACCTCGTCGATGCTGCGTTGCACTTGTGCATCGTCGGTGATACCCCACGTTACCGCCACTTGACACGCACGACGCGGATTGATGCCTTCGTTGATCAACTTGGCGGCGTAGATCAGGACACGTGTACTCGCCCCTTCTTCCAAGCCGTGCTCTCGGAGGTTTCGAATCTTCCCGCCGAGGGCCGCGAGTAGTCCCGCATTTTCATCGTCACAACCCGATTCGTGTTGGATGATCTGAGCCTCGTGCTCTTCATCCGGGAAGTCAAACTCGAGGGCGACGAAGCGTTGGCGGGTGCTGTGCTTGAGGTCTTTAACGGCGTTCTGGTAACCCGGGTTGTACGAGACGACCAGTAGGAAGCCATCTGCGGCATCTATGACCAAGCCGAGTTTGTCGATCGTCAAAGTCCGGCGGTGGTCGGTCAAGGGGTGAATGATGACCGTCGTGTCCTTCCGTGCTTCGACAACTTCGTCCAAGTAGCAGATGCCGCCAGATTTCACAGCTCGGGTTAAGGGACCGTCCTGCCAACGGGTGCCTTCTCGGTCGAGCAAGTAACGGCCGATGAGGTCGGATGCGGTGAGGTCTTCGTGGCAGGCTACCGTTACGAGCGGGAGGGAAGCTGGATTGCCATTGGTGCTGGCGTCAACCTTGGTCGCGGGTTTTGCAACGGTAAGTTCTTCGCCCAGACGCCACGACATGTGCTCTACGAAACGGGTCTTGCCGGTACCCGTCGGACCTTTGAGCAGAACAGGCACGCGCTGATGATACGCGGCCTCGAAGATTTCGATTTCGTCGGCGAGCGGAAGGTAGTACGGCTCTTCGGCGAGCACGTACTCTTCGATGATCGTCTGGTTGAATAGCTGTTCAGTCGCCATTTGGCATCCAATCGGTGCTAAGTCTTAATGGTTGCTTCCCACAATTTGGTGACGTTCTGTTCCAAAGCGGCCAGATCGCCGTCGTTAAATATGGTTTCGTCTGCTAGTTCGATTCTGGTCTCGGGTGCGAGTTGCGCGTCAATGCGCTTGCGTATCGCCCGTTCGTCCATGCCTGTCTTTTCTACAATGCGCGCCAACCTTTGATGATAAGACGATTCGACGGTCCATACGCGGTCGGCGAGGTCTTCCCATCCCGCTTCAAATAAGACGGCGGCCTCTATGGCAGTAACGTCAGTATGGTTGTCTCGGTTTTGGTTAATCACCCCTTCGAGCATCTCACGGATGCGGTGCCAGACTATCGATTCGAGGATTTTGCGCTTGGCCTCGTTGTTGAAAACGATTGAACCAACGGATTGGCGGTCGATCTCACCATCCTCGCCAATGATCTTGTTGCCAAAAGCATTGACCATGTCAGCGTAACCGGGCGTGCCTTGAGCGTATGCTGCGTGGCCTAGAAGATCGGCGCTGATGGTTTTTGCGCCAAGCTTGCGCAAGATGTCGATAGTCTCGGATTTTCCCGCCCCGATACCCCCTGTTACAGCTATGGTGATCATCGATCGTCGTCGCAAGGTGCGTAAGTAGAATATTTTACTACTCCGTAAACCGCATATTTCGAGCCGAATGCCGTCGAAATTGCGCCACGAACCAGTCTTTTGATCTGCTGAATTGCCTTCCGAGCCGACGAATAACGACCGCGATTCGAGTTCATTGCTCCGTTCGTTGCCCGGCATCGACGCATTGATGTCCGATCCGTCTTTAGTAGAGGTTTCTGGACTTTACCCGCGGATGTTCATCGTGGATGAAGCACGTCGCACGTTGACAGCCATCCGAGCTTCGATCCGGAATGATCGTGCCGCATCGGTTGATATAACGTCCGGGGTCATCGCCAAAAGTATCGTCGATTCGGTTGCAAGCCGTTGGGGACTGTCGCCGACACGCGTCATTAATGCCACCGGAGTGATACTTCACACGAATCTGGGGCGCGCCCCGCTCAGTGAAGATGCGGCGAATGCGGCTCGTCGAGCGGCGCTCGGATACTCTGATCTCGAGTACGACATCAAAACTGCTGGCCGAGGTTCACGGCACTCTCATGTGTCGTCATTACTCAGCACGGTCACCGGTGCCGAGGGGGGCATCGCAGTGAACAACAATGCGGCGGCCGCGTTGCTGTCACTGAGCACGCTGGCCGGACATGGCGGCGATGTGATCGTCTCTCGCAGCGAAGCAGTGGAGATAGGCGGCGGATTCCGAGTACCCGACGTTATGGCGCAGTCAGGCGCAAAACTCGTTGACGTAGGCACTACTAATCGCACCTACGCTCGAGATTACGAGGCGGCGATCGGTCCGAACACGGCGGCGATATTGAAGGTTCACCGCTCAAATTTCGCAATATCCGGGTTTGTCCATGAGGATCCGTTGACCGAGATCGTAGCGGTCGCGAAACGTCACAATGTACCCCTGATCCACGATCTCGGTTCTGGTTGCCTCGTGGATACGTCGGTTTATGGCGTCGAACATGAGCCGACAGTGCAAGAATCGATCAATGCCGGCGCTCATTTGACGCTCTTTTCGGGCGACAAATTGCTTGGCGGACCGCAAGCGGGCATAGTGGTAGGTGAAGCCGAACTGGTTGACCGCGTTTCACGACACCCATTGGCGCGGGCGGTTCGCATCGACAAGATGACGCTAGCCGCGCTGAATGCGACTTTGCGTTCATATGTCCGCGGAGTTGCGACGGACGAATTGCCAATCTTGCGGATGATGGCTGTAACGCTTGACGAGTTGGATGATGTTGCCAAGCAGTGGTCGCGAGAAATCGAATCCGAAGTGGTTGACGGTCGAACGGCCATCGGTGGTGGCAGCGCGCCGGGTCAGACATTACCGACTAGGCGATTGATGATTTCTACTAAGATACCGGCAGAAACAATCGCCGAACAAATACGGGGTTACTCGCCACCCGTCATCGGCAGGATAGAGGATGAGCGTTTCTACATTGATCCGCGCACGATGTTGCCGGAGGAACGCGGTATCGTCACTGAAGCGTTGGCGACCATCGCTAAATCAGCGAAACCGCGGGCAAGCTGAAAACAAACTATTCTTGCGGCAACCGGGTGTAGGTACGGCCTGAAACTCGGTGGGTTGAAGTTATGACTCTCTTCGATGATCGAAGAAAGGCGATCTTGAATCGTCAAGCTCCTCTGGCGACGCGCATGCGACCGAGGAATCTCGACGAGTTCGTGGGTCAGGAGAAACTCGTCGGCGCGGGGCGTGTTGTGCGTCGCATGATTGAGCGTGATCGTTTGCATTCCATGATTCTGTGGGGACCGCCTGGTAGCGGAAAGACGACTCTGGCGCAACTCATTTCGGGAGTTACCAAGAGTTATTTTGCGGAATTATCAGCGGTTACTTCGGGTGTTCGGGACATTAGGAAAGAAGCCGCTGACGCGCAGCACCGGATCGGTGCAACAGGTACTCGGACGATACTCTTTATCGACGAGATCCACCGCTTCTCAAAATCTCAGCAGGACGCGCTATTGCCTCATGTGGAGGCTGGCACGTTCATTCTCATTGGCGCAACAACCGAAAATCCGTCTTTCGAGGTGATCGCGCCGCTTCTCTCCAGGACTCGGGTCTACACAATGGAGTCGATAGACGATGACGGCATGAATCGCATCATCGACTCTGCCCTCACCGATTTGGAGCGGGGATTGGCAGCGGCTAATCCTATGTTGAACGACGAAGCGCGTTCATTTCTTCTGAGTGCGTCGAACGGCGATGCGAGGTCTGCGTTGAATGCACTGGAGATCGCGGTCGAATCGACTCCCGAAGAAGACGGGAGGCGAATCGTCACTGTCGGATTGGTTGAGCAGGCGATCGAGAAACGATCACGATACGATCGGCTCGGCGATATGCACTACGACACGATTTCGGCGTTTATCAAGAGTGTGCGAGCTTCGGATCCAGATGCTGCGATTTACTACCTCGCAAGGATGATAGATGCTGGGGAGGATCCGATGTTCATAGCGCGCAGGCTCGTGATCTTAGCAGCTGAGGACATCGGTTTAGCCAACCCTAACGGACTCGCCGTGGCGGTCGCGGCTCAGCAAGCGGTGAGTTTCATCGGTATGCCGGAAGGTCGTATCCCGCTTGCGGAGGCGACGATCTTCTTGGCCTCCGCCCCTAAATCGAATTCGGCGTATCTAGCGATTGACAAAGCGCTGGGATTGGTGCGCCAGAGTCGCGACGAACCCGTTCCGATGCACCTTCGCAACGCGCCGACGCGACTCATGGAGAACATGGGATACGGCAAGGATTACCAGTACCCGCACGACGCGCCGGGGCATTTCAAGCCGTCGCAGAATCTGCCCGAGAAATTACAGGGAAGTCAGTTTTACGAGCCGGGTGAGTTAGGAGCGGAGAAGCAGATTGCGGAGCGGTTGCGGTATTGGTGGGGGGAACGCTACGACACTGGCGATTAAAGCCAACCAAGCACCTCTACGCCGCCGCGACGGCTTGACGGAAGTGTTGTTGCATGGCTACCAGGGTGTAGTCGATGTCTTCGGAGGATATGCCGTAGTGGGTGACCATTCGCATCATGGGGTCGCCGGCGTTGACTAGGATGCCTCGCTCTTTGAGGTTTGCTGAGATGGCGGAGCCGCTACCGGGGGGGATCTGGAAGAAGACGATGTTGGAGTGGATGTTGTCGGGGTCGACGCTGATGCCGTCGATTTCGGCGAGTCCTTGGGCGAGCCTCTTGGCGTTTGTGTGGTCTTCGGCTAGGCGATCGATCATGTTGTCAAGGGAGTAGATGCCAGCGGCGGCGATGACGCCTACTTGTCGCATTCCGGCACCGAGCATCTTGCGCCAGCGTCGGGCGTGGTTGATGAAGTCTTCGCTGCCGACGACGACGCTGCCGACGGGGCAGGATAGTCCCTTGGAGAGGCAGAAGGTTGCGGAGTCGGCGGGGGCTACGAGCTCTTTGACGTCGACACCTAGGCTTACGGCGGCGTTGAAGATGCGTGCGCCGTCGATGTGGACGTTCATTCCGCCTTCGCGTGCGGCGTCGGCCATGGCGTGGGTCTGCTTGGCGGTGAGGGGTTGTCCGCTCATCTGGTTGTGGGTGTTCTCGATGCAGAGGAGTCTGGTCGGTGGTACGTGGTAGTCGTGAGGTTTGGTAGCTGCGCGGATGACGTCGGGTTCCAAGAACCCATGGCGATCCGTTTTTATGGGGTATAGGAAGAGTCCGCCAAGGACACTCGCACCGCCGGCTTCGCTGGAGAAGATGTGCGAACGGTCGCCGACTAGCACCTCGTCTCCCCTGCCGCAGTGTGCGAGCATCGAGACGAGATTGCCCTGCGTGCCTGAGGTGACAAATAGTCCGGCTTCTTTGCCGAGCATCTCCGCCGATTTTTCCTCTAGCTCGTTGACGGACGGGTCGTCGCCGTATACGTCATCGCCGACCTCGGCTTCGTAGATGGCGCGCCGCATTTCGGGCGACGGCATTGTGACGGTATCGCTACGCAGGTCTACACGAACTTCCATGATCAGATGGCTCCTGGTGGTTGGTTGTGTGAGTCTTATTTTGAACTATGATCGCTGTTTTTTGAATTGTGATTGCTGTGATTTTGGGTGATGAACTGTGATTGGGGTAGGTGGTCTTAAAATCGTGAGTATGTCTGCTGGTCATGAAGAAGTGCGCTCTGTGGATTCCCGCCTACGCGAGAATGACAGAGTGCGGGGAATTGGGTATCGAGCTTGGGATTTTTGGGTTCGGCGGAGTTGGATGCTTTGGGTTTTGGCGGTTGTTGTTCTGCTTTTCGATCAGTCTACGAAGTCAGTGATTGTTGCGTGGTTGGACTGGGGGCAATCGTGGCCGGATGAAGGGTTTTGGCGGATCACTCACGCTCGGAACACTGGAACGGCTTTCAGTCTGTTTCAGGGGCATAACAATGTTCTGAGTTTTGTCGCGTTGTTCGCGGTGGGGGTTTTGCTGTGGGTGTATGCAACTACGGGTGCGAGGTCTTTCGTGTTGCGTTTGGCGTTGGGGTTGCAACTTGGGGGTGCGCTGGGCAATTTGTTGGACCGGCTGCAACAGGGGTATGTGACCGACTTCCTCGATGTGGGGCCATGGCCGATATTTAACGTCGCAGATTCTGCTATCTCGGTGGGGATGGTTTTGATGGTGTGGTACTTCTTCAGCCATCGGGAAGAAGAATCAGCAGCGGTTTCTACTCCTGCTACTACCGTTCATGCTGGTGTCGGTTGCCAAAAGTGTGCCGATGCGATGCAATATGGAACGTTGAATCGATCCATTGCTAATGTCTCCGAAACTGACATTCGAACTTGATGGCGAAGGGTTGCCGATCCGTCTCGATCTGTTTATTCGCCACGAAGTTTCCGATCTGTCGCGGGCCGAGGTGCAGCGGCTGATCCGATCAGGCGCTGCGAGAGTTAACGGGAAAGCGATTGTCACGCCTTCGGTAAAAGTGGATGCGGGTGACCGCGTGGAGTTCGATGCGCCTGGACCTGCCCTGCCCGACGCTGCACCGTTGCCGCAAGACCTCGATTTCAGTGTTGTCTACGAAGACGAGCATGTGATCATCGTGGATAAACCCGCCGGCATAGCGGTTCACGCTGGTGCGGGTCGACACGACAAAACGCTAGTGAACGGGCTTTTGGCGATGTTCCCCGAGCTTGCGGAGTTGCAGCCGGCTGAACGACCTGGGATCGTGCATCGGCTAGATGCTGATACTTCGGGTTTGATGGTGGTAGGACGGACAGCCGAAGGAGCGTCTGTCCTATCATCGGCGATCAGCGAGCGCGAGGTTGATCGGCGATATGTAGCGATGGTTGTCGGCAGATTTGCCGAGCGACTAGGGGTAATTGACCGACCGATCGGAAGACATCCGACAATCAGAACTCGCCAGGCGGTTGTTCCAGGTGGACGTCCGGCACGGACTCGATTCGCGTTTGCGGCGGGTTTCCACGCATTTGGCAAGGCGTTGTCGACAGTTAATCTGAAACTGGAGACTGGGCGTACGCACCAGATACGGGTGCACATGCAGGCAATCGGATACCCGATTCTTGGTGATCCGGTGTATGGGGTCGTCATTCCGGAATTGGGTCTGCATAGGCAGTTCTTGCATGCTAACCGGCTGAGTTTCAAGCACCCAATTACGGGAGAGCGTCTTGAGTTTACGTCTGACTTGCCGCGTGATCTAGCCCGTGCTCAGGCGGTGATCGGTGCGCCATCCAGTGTTGCTTTTTCGGCGGTAGGCTATTCTCCGCGCTAATCGAATAGTCTGGATAGTATGACTACACAAACTCCCGCACGCGTTCGCTTCGCTCCAAGCCCTACCGGAGTGATGCATATTGGCGGTTTGCGCACCGCGTTATACGACTGGTTCTTGGCTCGCAAGACTGGCGGACAATTCATCCTCCGGATCGAAGATACGGACCGTAATCGGTATGACCCTGATGCGGAATGGCACATCAAGGAGTCGCTGAAGTGGCTTGGTCTGGATTTGGACGAGGGGCCGGATATCGGGGGACCGTATGCGCCTTACACGCAGTCGGAGCGGTTGGAACTCTATGCTGACGCGGCGGAAAAGCTGATTGATTCTGGTGCTGCTTACTACGATGACACACAGGCCGAGGAACTGGCGGCGTTGCGGCAACGTCAGCAGGCGGCAGGACAGGCTCCCGGGTATGACAACCGAGGTCGATACCGGACGCCGGAACAGATTCAAGAGTCGCGAGACAAGGGACTTGACGTGGTAGTGCGGTTCAAGGTTCCTGACCACGGCGATGTTTCGGTTGAGGACGAGGTGCGGGGCGGATTGAGGTTCGACCTTTCGCTGTTGCAGGACTTTGTCATTTTGAAATCCGATGGGTTCCCAACTTACCACTTGGCGCATGTAGTCGATGACTATGAGATGGGGATAACGCACGTCATTCGCGGTGAAGAGTGGATCCCGAGTCTGCCGCGCCACGTCTTGATTCAGGAGGCACTCGGCATACCGACGCCGAAGTACGTGCATGTACCCCTGATAACCGCGCAGGACGGTGCGAAGCTGAGTAAGCGTCATGGAGCGCAGTCGGCGTTGGAGTATCGGGATGCGGGTTACACGCCGGACGCGGTGCTGAATTATCTCGCGCTGCTCGGATGGTCGCCGGGGGACGATACGGAGGTGATGACGCGTGGCGAGATCGCGTCAAGGTTCGAGATCGAACGCATCTTGTCGCATCCGGCGAAGTTCAGCGCGCAGAAACTGGAGTGGATGAATCAGCAGCACATTATGAAGGCTGATGAGGACGTGCTTGCCGAGATGATGATGCCCTATTTAGAGCGACCGGAAGAGGTAGGTGGGTTGCCTGAAGAGGTTGACCGTCCGATAGATCGCTCGGTTGTCAAGGCGATGGTGCCCGTGTTGCGGGAGCGGATAAAGGTGCTGCCGGATGTTGTTGACCTGATCGATTTCCTTTTCGTGGATGAAGTCGACCCGAATCCGGAGGAGATGATCGGGCGACGCATGGATGAGGAGATGGTGGTAATTGCGTTAAACAGCAGCATGGATGCGCTAACTTCTGTCGAGCCATTCACTACTGAGGAAATTGAGAACACTTTGCGCGGCTTGACTGCGACCACTGGCTTAAAAGCGGGACAGCTATTTACTCCGATCCGCGTTGCGATGACTGCGAAACGTATCGCGCCGCCGCTTTTCGAATCGATCGAGGTTCTGGGTAAGGATCGGACGTTAGAACGGTTGCGGAAGGGACTCGCCGTGTTCGAAAGGCATGCCGAAGACTGTAGCGGTTAATGTTCAGGTGTTACCATCGAAACGGTAATGGAAACCCGCTTTCCACGGATCAGAACGGGTTGCGACCACAGGAGAAACGATTTCAGTTGGTAGAGGTAAAGAATCGAGAGGGTGAGAGCTTCGAGGCGATGCTGCGTCGATTCACCCGCAGCGTTCAGCACGAAGGCATCATTTCCGAGGCGCGTCGGCGCAAGGCATTCGAGCCACCGAGCGTGACTCGGAAGAAGCAGATCGCGGCTAAAGTTCGCAAGAGCCGGAAGTCGACCGAGAAGAACCGATAGTTCTCGAGTTGGGTAGTCCAACGCGCATAATCGCGTAACCTTGATCGCGTAACTCTGGGGCGATACGTGATATGAAGTTTGGCATCGTCGTATTCCCGGGCTCGTGGTCCGAACGCGACATGTACTACGCCGTCGCAGATGTCCTCGGCTATCAGGCCGAATACGTTTGGCATCGCGCAACATCACTCAACGACTTTGACGCCATCCTGCTCCCCGGCGGATTCTCTTACGGCGACCACCTCCGGTGCGGCGCGATCGCCGCGCACTCCCCTGTCATGGCGGCAGTCAAGGAATTTGCTAACGACGGCGGGTTCGTATTCGGCAGTTGCAACGGGTTCCAAATTCTCTGCGAAACTGGACTATTGCCCGGAGCGCTGATACGGAACGACCATCTTGAGTTCCGATGCGAACCTGGCAATCTCCGCGTCGAATCTTCGCGCACGCCTTTCACGTCTCAGTATTCAGATGGTGATGTCGTTGCAATGCCGATATCGCACGGCGAGGGCAACTATCAGGCGGATGACGAGACGTTGGCGATGCTGGAATCTGACGGTCGCGTGATTTTTCGATACGTGGACGAAGACAATGAAGCGACCGCTGAAGCCAACCCGAATGGTTCGCGCAACAATATCGCGGGGATCACCAATGAAGCTGGCAACGTTCTCGGCATGATGCCGCATCCAGAGCGTGCGTGTGAATCCTTGCTCGGAAGTTCCGACGGCAACCCTTTGTGGCAATCGATAGCCGCTACGGTCGATGGCGGCGGTTAATTGTCGTGGCACCGATCGCTCAAGAATTGCTGGACGAGGTTGCGCTTTCTCGCGCAGAATATGAGGCGATCATAGACCGACTGGATCGCGAGCCAAATCCACTGGAGATCGGGTTGTTTGGAGCGTTGTGGAGCGAGCACTGCGGATACAAGCACACCAAGGCGTTGCTCCGAACCCTCCCCAACACGTCTGATCGGCTTCTAGTCGCGCCCGGTGCCGAAAATGCGGGCGTAGTGGATATCGGCGACGGTTACGCGGTGGCATTCAAGATCGAATCGCATAACCACCCGTCGGCAGTCGAACCGTACGAAGGCGCGGCTACCGGTGTGGGTGGCATAGTGCGTGACATCCTAGCGATGGGTGCGCGACCGATGGCGCTGATGAACTCATTGCGATTCGGTCCTCCAACGGACGAACGCCAGCGATATCTGTTGAACGGCGTAGTCTCTGGGATTTCGGGTTACGGCAACTGCATCGGTGTGCCGAACGTCGGCGGTGAAGTCGTATTCGACGCCTCGTACGCAGGCAATCCGCTCGTCAACGCCATGTGCGTTGGCATCATCAAAGACGGCAAGGTAATGTCCGCCCGCGCTGATGCCCCCGGGGACCTCATCATTCTCGTCGGTGCCAAGACTGGGCGCGACGGCATCCACGGCGCATCCGGACTCGCCTCCCGAACCTTCGAAGAGCAAGCTGAACTCCGATCAACCGTCCAAGTCGGTAACCCCTTCCTCGAAAAGGTTCTCATCGAAGCGTGTCTTGAGGCCATTGAGCTACCTGGCGTTGTCGGAATGCAGGACTGTGGAGCGGCGGGGATTACTAGCGCAGCCGTGGAAATGGCTGAGAGGAGCGAACTTGGAATCAACATCGATGTAGGAAAAGTGCCGCGCCGCGAAAACGAGATGTCGCCGTACGAAGTGATGCTGTCGGAATCGCAGGAACGGATGCTGCTCGCGGTTAAGCCGGGACACGAGGGCGAGTTGTTCGACCTGTTTGAGAAATGGGACCTCGACGCGGCGATCATCGGAACATTCGAAGCGGACAATCAAGTCGTGGTGTCTGAGGGCGCGCATGAAGCATCGTCGACGCCGGTAGTAACTCTGACTGATGCTCCGGAATACCAGTTCAACTCGCCTAAGCCGGGTTGGCTCGCTGAGTTGCAATCTTTTGATCTGGCGGCTCTGCCGGATCTGGAGACCACTCCGAACGAAGCACTTCTGAAGTTGCTCGCATCGCCGAACATCGCGTCAAAGCGCACGGTTTGGAGGCAATACGACCATCAGGTGCAGAACAACACAGTCATCGCTCCGGGCGGCGATGCCGCTCTATTGCGCATCCAGGGAACGCAGCGAGCACTTGCTGTTTCAACTGACGGTAATGGCAGGCTCGTTTACCTTAACCCGCGTGTCGGGGCTGCGATCGCGGTGGCGGAGGCTTGTCGCAACTTAGCGTGCGTCGGCGCGGAACCGGTGGCTCTTACGGACGGACTGAATTTCGGCAATCCTGAAACACCGGATATCCAGTACCAACTTCAGGAAGCGATCGCTGGCATATCTGAAGCGGCGTTGGCCTTCGACATTCCAGTAGTCAGCGGTAATGCAAGCCTTTACAACGAGTCGGCCGGCTCGGCGGTTCAACCCACGCCGATAATCGGGGCTTTGGGCGTGCTGGAAAACGTTGAAAGGCATACCCGGTCTGGGTTCCAAGACGACGGCGACGCGGTGATCGTCATTGGAACTGACGCCCCATGGGACACGATCGATGGCTTGGCGGGCAGTGAGGCTTTGGCTGTATTTCACGGTGCAATTGCAGGTCAACCCAAACTCGATCTCGGTCTAGAAGTCAACGTCCAGAAACTGTGCCGTTCGCTGATCGAGCGTGGTTTGCTCAAATCTGCGCACGACATATCGCACGGTGGATTGGCGATCGCGATAGTCGAATCGGCGGTTCAAGGGAACATTGGCGTGACCATAGAGCACAACACCCAATTTACCGATTGGCTTCCCGCACTGTTCGGCGAAAGCCAATCGCGCATAGTCATAACCTGCGACAACGATGATATTGGCGAAATACTATGGGCCGCGTCGGAGGCAAATGTGCCAGCAACCCAAGTTGGAACGGTGGGTGGCGATCATATTCGGGTTGCGGAGGTCGTTAATGTGACGCTGGCAACGATCGCCGACGTGTGGCTGAATTCGTTCGAGCGTGCGACCTCTGGATGATGTCTGGATCGCGGATTTCTAAACCGGTCAGTCACGTAAAATTGAATTTACAAGCAATCGTGAAGCGTCAGCATAGTTCCCGATAGACCTCGCAATGCCCTCATATCACGTCTGGACAGTCGGTTGCCAGATGAACATGTCCGACTCGGAGCGGTTAGGCGCGGGCATGACCGGGTTGGGTTTGGGTATTTGCGATACTCCCGAAGACGCGGATGTAGTGGTGCTGAACACTTGCGTTGTTCGCCAATCGGCGGAGGATACCGCCACGGGGATGCTTGGCAAGCTTAAGAAGGTCAAGGATGCGAACCCCGACCGAATGATCGTGGTGATGGGTTGCATGGTGGGGACTAACGATGCCGATCTGCGTCGCCGGTTCCCGCAAGTCGATCTCTGGGCTCGTCCGCAAGACTTTAACCCGATACTCGAATCGGTCGCGTTCAAGCATGGCATCGAGAATGGCGACCTCGATGGTTGTTTGGCGAACCTTGTTCCGAACGACCCCAAAGTGGCAACATTCGTGCCGATCACTCACGGCTGCGATAAGTTCTGCACGTTCTGCATCATCCCGTACCGCCGTGGACGCGAGACGAGCCGTGCGTTGGCGGAACTGGTCGATGAGGCAAAGATGTTGGTTCAACGCGGCGTGAAAGAGATTACGCTGCTTGGTCAGAACGTCGACTCTTACGGTCACGATCTCGACGACCGCAAAGATCTTGCCGACCTGCTCGAGGCGATCGAAGAGGTTGACGGTATCGAGCGGATACGCTTTCTCACGTCGCATCCTAACGATATGTCGACGCGGATCATCCAATCGATCGCAGACCTTCCCAAGGTTTGCGAGACGGTCAACCTTCCGTTCCAAGCTGGAGACGATGTTGTTCTCGCCAACATGCGACGCGGGTACACGCGGGGGCAGTATCTCGAAAAGATCGACGAGATCCGAGACATTCTGGGCGACGATGTCGCGTTGACTACTGACGTGATAGTTGGCTTCCCGGGCGAAGACGAGGAACAGTTCGAAAACACACTTGACATTATTGAACGGGTCGGCTTCGAAAAAGTGCACTCTGCGGCTTATAGCGAACGTCCGGGCACGGTTGCTTCACGGAAATTCCCGGACACCGTATCCCAAAGCGAGAAGAAACGGCGACATCAGCGACTCGACGCTGTACAATGTGCTATCCAAACGGAGAAGCACGCTGGTTTGGTGGGTAGTTTCAGCGACATCCTTTTGGAAGGTCGAAAGCGGGGACGAATGTTCGGCAGAAACCGCAACGACAAAATCGTCTACATCGATGGCGACGATCACTCTGACTGCAAGGCCAGAGTCGGAGAGACGATAAAGGTTGAGATCACCGAATCGACGGCGTTCTCGCTGGTCGGTCAACCGCTCAACTAATCCGGTTGAAATCTCAAGGAGGCGACATGATCTCCATCAGCTCTACACCCAAAACCATCATACCGATCACCGAACTTGAACAGTCGGCGTTCTGCCAAGTCGAAGGGAATCTACGAACCAAGACGCTTGAAGAAGAGTTTCAGTCAGGCGTTCGTTGGCAGAAGGTGCCGACTCGCTACCTCAAGTTGACCCCGGAGCAGGTCGAAGCTGGTATCAAATATGCGCGCAAGGAGATCGGCACCAAAGCCGTAGTGTTGGGACACCACTACCAGCGGGAAGACGTGATCCAATTCGCGGATTTCCGTGGCGACTCGTATCTGCTTTCGAAGCACGCCGCTGAGACCAAAGAGGCGAAGTGGATCATCTTCTGCGGTGTGCATTTCATGGCTGAAACTGCGGACCTGCTCTCGGACGACGATCAGCACGTCATCCTGCCGAATATGGCTGCCGGATGCTCGATGGCGGACATGGCAGCATCTGATGATGTCGAGGATGCTTGGGACGATTTGATGGACGTGCTCGGTGAAGGCGAAAACGGCCAAGCCGAGATCATCCCGATCACGTACATGAACTCCACAGCGGCTATCAAGGCGCTGTGTGGGCGCAACGGCGGTCTGGTCTGCACTTCTTCTAACGCTGACGCGGCCTACGATTGGGCGTTAGCGCGCGGGAAACGCATCTTCTTCCTCCCTGACCAGCATCTTGGACGCAACACTGGTCTGGCAAAGGGCATCCCGGCTGAAGACATGGCGGTCTGGAATCCGTTCAAGCCGATGGGTGGTTTGTCCGAATCCGAGATTCAGAACGCGAAAATCATACTCTGGCAAGGCCATTGCTCAGTTCACACACGATTTACTGTCAAGCAGATCGAAGAAGCACGGCGAAATGATCCTGATGTCAATGTCGTGGTGCATCCAGAATGCGTTCGAGAAGTAGTGGATGCCGCCGATTGCTATGGATCGACTGAGTTCATCCGTAAAACCGTTGAGGGAGCGCCGGCTGGTACGTCATGGGCGATCGGCACCGAGATCAACATGGTCAATCGTCTTCGTGACGAGAACCCGGACAAGCGGATATTCTGCCTCGACCCGGTCGTCTGTCCCTGTGCCACCATGTACCGCATCCATCCGGCCTACGTCCTTTGGGTGCTGGAAGGCATTATGGCGGGAGTCGGAATCAACGTCGTCCAAGTGGATACCGAGACGAAACGCGACGCCTTGGTCGCGCTTGAGCGCATGCTCGAAGTGGGCGGATAGGATAGTCCGAGTTCGTATTAAAGCTGATTCCTGTAATGCAAACCAGTGGCAATCCAGTAATCAAGCTGGAAAACCTCACCAAGCATTACGGCGAAATAGTCGGCATCCAAGACCTCTCCCTCGAAGTGACCGAAGGAGAGGTCTTCGGACTCTTGGGACCTAACGGTGCGGGGAAAACCACTACCATCCGCCTCATTCTCGACTTCATCCGGCCAACCTCGGGCAAGGCCGCCGTCTTTGGTCTATCTCCTCGATCCGACGGCACCGACATCCGTCGCCGTGTCGGCTATCTTCCCGGCGATTTTGTCACCTACGACCATATGACTGGTGCCACTGTCACCGAATACTTCACGCACCTCCGCGGTGCTGACCCTGTCAAACTCGTTGCCCTTTGCGAACGCTACAAGCTCGATCTCTCCCGCAAAATAGGCCAACTCTCTAAAGGCAACAAACAGAAAATAGGGCTGGTTCAAGCGTTCATGAACGACCCCGATCTGCTGATCCTCGATGAACCGACTGCAGGCCTAGATCCCCTACTCCAATACGAGTTCCAAAAAATGATCCACGAGGAAAAGGCTCAGGGCAAAACCATCTTCATGTCCTCTCATGTCATGTCCGAGGTCGAAGCCACATGCGACCGCGTAGGCATCATCCGAGAAGGCAAACTGGTCACAATCGACACCGTCTCCCGCCTAACCGAACTGAGCCTCTGGACCGCCAAAATCACTTTCATTCAACCCGTCCCATACGACACCTTCAACAATCTCCCCGGCATCACCGTCACTGACAAAACCGACGACCGAACCTACAACCTCTCAATAAGCGGTGAAGGCTCGATGGACTCTCTGATCAAAGCCGCAGCCAAACACCCTATCCAAACCTTCGAAAGCCAACACGCCTCCCTAGAAGACGCTTTCCTAAAGTATTACTCTGGCGAAGAAGCCGAAGAATAAATCGTGTACTCCAACATCTTCCTAAAAACCATTCGCGACGGTCAACGCTCCACCCTTCTATTCTCCACTGGACAACTCGCCATCGGCGCCTTACTCGCACTCCTATTCCCCGACGTGGCAGCCAGTTTCGCTGGCATGATCGAAGATCTTCCTGAGTTCATCCAAGCCTTTATCGGTACCGCTGCGGAGTTCGCGACGCCGGAGGGCTTTTTAACCGCTGACCCGTACAGCGCCATCTCCCTAGTCATCATGTTCGCCTTCTCCATCAACCGAGGCATGGGTGCTATTGCCGCAGAGGAACAATCTCACACTCTTGACCAGCTCCTCGGAAACCCGATCACACGCACTCACGTCTACTTCCAGAAGAGCCTCGCCCTCGTAGCCGACTGCATCCTTCCAGTTGCCGCCCTCGCCGTCGGCATCCTCGTCGGGGCTCTCATCATGGACTACTCCGTATCCCTTTCTGGACTCTTCCAGATGTCGCTCAGCCTCTTGCTCATCTCATACGCCACTGGGTTCCTAGCCCTGAGCATCGGCGCGGCAACCGGCAGTAAATCCATCGCTATTGGGATCCCTGCAGCTATCGCCGCCATCGGATACCTTATTCACATCCTAGTGCCTCTCGTCGACTCCCTTTCCTCACTCAAATACATCTCCATCCTCCACTACTACATCGGCGACAAACCATTCATCAATGGCATCACGCCATGGCACGCCTTGGTGTTGATTGGCATCGCAGTCGTACCATTCCTCATCGGACTTTACCGTTTCAACGGCCGCGACTTGCGCGGGTGAGCATCAGACATGTGTCGATTGTCCGCCGAGATGTTCGCTGTAACTGGTGGAGGCAGTGTGTTCGCAACCGCGGCGGCCTTCGCCAAGGCTCATTGGGACGCTATGCGCGATCGCAAGGCTTTCCGAAAGGCGAAAGAACGCGAAAATCTGGATGAACTACAAGATGAGCGCTCAGGAGAATCTCTAATCGAGGAGTGATCGACTCTAGGCCAAGGTACCGAACTAAGGATTCAGAACTCCAATCCCGGTTGCGCCTTTATGCCCTGTTCTCGGTAGGGGTGCTTTATCTCGCGCATCTCGGTCACTAGGTCTGCGAACTCGACGAGTTCGTCTGGCGCATACCTTCCGGTGATGATGACGTGGAGCATGTGGGGTTTCTTTTTCAGAGTTGCGATGACGTCCTCCACTGGGATCCATCCGTAGTGCAACGGATACGTGAATTCGTCGAGGATAATGACGTCGTGTTCGTCGGAAAGGATGGCCTTTTTGCAGTTCTCCCACTGCTCTCGCGCCAACTCCTGAGTGCGATCCATATCTTTTGATCGCCACGTGAATCCGTCGCCCATCGCTTTTATCGGAATGCCTAGCTTAACCGCCGCTCTCTTTTCTCCGAACATGCCTCCGGTGTGTTTTAGGAACTGGAACATTTCTACTCGCATGTTCCGACCCCAAGCGCGGAGCAAAACTCCTAGAGCGGCGGTCGTTTTGCCCTTACCGTCGCCGGTATTGATGACGACAAGGCCTTTCTTGATCCTCGGGCCTTTTACCGATTGGGGTTCTTTTGTCGGGTCCGTTGTTTCGGTCATGATCTTCTCCGACAGCAACTAATCATCAGGTTGGGCCGACGAGCCAAACCTGAGGACTGCCAGTTTTGGGGTCTCGTTGCACGGTGGTTTCGACGCCGAACACACGCCGCAGGTTTTCAGCGGTCAGCACGTCGGCAGGCTCGCCGATCGTATCGATGATGCCTTCCGACATCAATGCCAGTCTGTCGCAATATCGGCCAGCGAGGAACACGTCGTGCAATGCGACTACTACTGCGACTTGGCGAAGCTCGATTTCTTGTTTGAGTGTTTCCATGATCGACAGTCGGTATCGCAGATCGAGGCTTGAGGAGGGTTCATCGAGCAGAATCACGTTGGCTTGTTGCACAAGGGATCGAGCCATAACTACCCGCTGCCTTTCACCACCAGATAGCCGATCCAGTTGACGGTTTTCGAACCTGACGGTGTCGGTTCGCTCCATCGCTGCGCGTGCCATCTTGCGGTCACGTCTACCCTCCAGTTCGAACCTGCCGAGATGGGGATACCTTCCCATCAGCACCGTTTCAAGTGCGGTGAACGCGTGATTGGCATCATGCTGTGGCATGTATGCGATACGGCGGGCACGTTCACCGGCATTCATTCCTGGCAGATGCGTTTCGCCTAATTTGACTGATCCTTGGTCGGGACGTGTCAATCCGGCGAGCACACGCAGCAAAGTGCTTTTCCCAGCACCGTTTGGACCAATCAGGCCTACGATCTCACCCGGTTCGGCTTCGAACGAGACCGCGTTAAGAGCCTGAGTCTCGCCCAGCTTCACGCTAACGTTCTCAGCTATTATCGACGCGCAGTCTGTGCTCGCTACCATTACGTCACTCTCCGGTGTACGGCTCGAAATCTTCGAATGTTACTCCGCTGAAAGTGTCCGGGTAGAGCATCCTAGCGGTTTCTTCAATGCCGCGAACATTCCAGTGTGAAAGTGTGGTGTACAACCTCGAATCAACGACGTGGACCTGCGATTCTGAGATCGCGGTCACACTTGCGAGCGCCGGATGGTTCAGCAAATCGTCGCGGAACTCATTCGCTCCGTACTCGACTGGTTGCGCTATCAGGATCACGTCTGGGTTCATCGCCGCGATCGACTCGATGCTTATCACCTGATGCCCCTCGACTCCATCTCGTGCAGAGGCATTTACGCCGCCGCCAGCTTCGAGAATGCCACCCTCGGTCGTGTCGCTACCGGCGGCGTATATTGAATCTGAATATCTGGAAATCGAGATTACGGATGGTCTCTCGGGATCGTCTGGAGGCGGAACCTGATTGGCGACGAACTTCAGTCGGTTTTCGATCTCTGCCACCAGTTCCAATGCTCGTTCTTCGACGCCAAGCATGTAACCGATGAGCAAGATGTTGGGGATGTTGCCCTCTGACGAACTTTCAAGCGCCGTACGGGCTACCGGGACGCCAGCCTCCTTAATCAAACTGACAATGTCTGCGTCGGTGTACTTCGAGACCAGAACCAAATCAGGTTTGGCGGCTAGAACGTTTTCCACCCCTTTCTCATAGGCTGGCAAATCGGCCGCAATATCAGCGACGTTGGAGTACGCAGGGTCACCAGTGAAGGGTCCGACCGCGGCGAAACGCTCGGAGTCGATCAGCGCGATGAGTATCTCGTCGTGGCCAAGCGAATATGCCAAGACTCGCTCGGGACGTTCTTCGATCACTACGACTTCGTCCGCCAACTCGACCTCGCGCGGCCAATCTCGGTTGGAGGGATCGATGATCCCTTGAACCGCCGGGTACGGCACTACCGTCGGTGTGGGCGTATGGGTAGGTTCTGGCGTGGCTGTGGGTTCGGGAGTCGCGGTCGGTTCCGGAGTCGCGGTAGGGACTGGAGTGGCCGTGGGTTCGGGATCCGAAGCGCACGCGGCAAGCACCGCACTTATGACCATCGCTGTCAGGATGGCGATCAATCCTAGTTTCAATGTTGATTTCAATTCTTTGCCTTTCGGGTTTTACAGCATTGAGGCGCGAGCCTTGTTACGGGCCAGCAGTAGTACGAAGAAAGGTGCACCGACTAGCGCGGTAACCACGCCGACTGGTATTTCGGCTGGGGCAATCGCAACTCTGGCCAGCGTGTCGGCGGCTAAAAGGAAGATTCCACCGCCGATTGCACTCAACGGAATCAAAGCGCGGTGATCAGCGCCGATCAAGAGCCGCAGGGTGTGCGGTGCGATCAAGCCGACGAAGGCAATGGCTCCGGAGAATGCCACCGCAGTTCCAGTGATGAGTGAGGCTGCGAGTAGCAGCAAGTTGCGTGTCAAAACGACTCGGACACCGAGTGCTTTCGCCTCGTCTTCGCTGACCATGAGCAGGTTCAGATCTCGGGAGAATAGAACTGCAACCGCGATGCCGATAAGCACGAGCGGCGCCGAGATGCGGATGTCCGTCCATGTGGATGCGCCGAGTCCGCCGGCGAGCCAGAAAAGCATCTCGCGTTGCGCCTGCAAGTCTGAAGTGAAGAGGATGATGGCGGAGATGATGGCGGCCATAAAAGCGCTCAATGCCACGCCAGCCAAAAGGAGCGCGGCCATCGAGAATCGGCCTCCGAGAGAAGCAACAACGTAGACCAGAGCGAGAGCCGCGGCGGCACCGACGAACGCCATTCCGGGTAACGCGAGTGCGAAGACGGTCTGCAATCCGAGGGCGATAGCTATCACCGCGCCGAGTGCGCCGCCAGTTGAGACACCGATGATTCCGGGATCGGCCATCGGGTTGCGGAAAAGTCCTTGCATCACGGCGCCAGATACGCCGAGGGCTGCTCCGACGGTCAATGCGAGCAGTATGCGCGGCAACCTGATCGTCTCGATAATCGCACGTTCGGTCTGTGGCGCGTTGGACTCTCCGAAACCGATTTGTTCGAGAAGTAATCCGACGGAGTGTGAAGGCGGGATTGTGTATGGTCCGACCGCGGCGGCGAGAATTGCCAGTCCGAGGCCGACGACAATCAAAGGTACGGCACCTGCGGCGAGTTTCACCAGTACCGGTGAGTTGCTGAGGTGCGAAATCGACCGCAGCCAACGCAAACGAAGTCTTACCGGCCATCTGCCGGTGCGCGATTTGCCCCGTCTAGAGCGCAGGTGCGGCGCTCTTGAGCTTACTGTCCGCAAACTAAAAATCCCTGCCGCTTTCGCGTGGCAGGGATTCCGCTGGTTGGCCTAATCTCGCTTGGGAGACTCGGCCTTAACCTGAGGCGCTCCCTATGGCGAAGAGCGGCTGCTCAGCTCAATCCGGCAGGTCTCCTGGCTTTCGGATCATCGCCCTACCCGCGCCTTCCCGTCGTATTTGACAGTGGCTCGAGCGGGGGGCTAACCGATTACAGTGGCGCCTCCGCAGCGGATTCTCACCGCTTTCCCTTTTTGCGCTCGCTTGACGAGCGCCACCGGGCTGAGTTGGCGTTGTTGTGAGGTTGATAGTACCAGTGGTAGAAGGTTTTTGTCAATGAGGTTTTCTCGGATATGTGACTGACATCGAATGTTCCAGGGAAGAACCCCGTGGCAGGCATGCTAGAGCGCATCAGGATGCGCTCTAGCATGGGACTCAGCTCTACCAGTCAGGCGAAGCAGCGGAAACTGCGCGGAAAGCGAAGGGAAACGGGGCTGATGGAAGCACAATGCTTGCGTCGAGAATCTCCCAGGCCTCCAGGTCAACTGCCACGACCGATACGTCGCGGCCGTCAATGGCGTACAACCGATTCGCAGCTACATGAAGGTCTGCCGTGTCGGTATCACCGAATGGGGGAACGAGTTGGAGGGGGTCTCCTTCCACGGAAAAGTCCTCAATGGACACCCGGTACAAGTTGCCGTCGGCTGCGAGAACGAGGATGTGCTCGCCGTCCTCAAACTCAAACTCCATTGACGGGGAAGGCAGACTGTGGCCGGTCAATGCGGCTGCAGACGGATCGACGGCCACCATCCCCAGGCCAGAGGCTCCGACCATCACTGGCGAAGCCTTGTGAGACTTGAGGAAGAGTGCCCGAGAGTTCCAACCGTCGGGGTAGGGGACCACTGTTGACGAGAATCCGCTTGTGGGAATGTGCGTGTGGTGCAAAAGGAGAACACCCTCGTCACAGGCGAAGCCGGCGTAATCGCCCAGAGTGGCCTCTCCGTGCAGGTTGTTGCAGGTCGCCTCAGTCTCGTGCACCGTCATGCTCGCGTCGTCGTGGGCATAGGCGACGACGCCATTGATGTTCGGCATCCCATCGACGGTCTCGGCCCTGGATACGAGCAAGTGGCCGTGGAATTCAAATGCAACGCCGTGGTGTGGCAGGTTCGCCATCACGATGTCAACGTCGACTTCCCCTCCAGAGGCCAGCTGGTCCTCGCTGACCAGGCGGACTTCACCGGTGCCGTCGATAAACACAGCCACCAGCCCACCATGCTCCACTATGTGGGCGGGGTTCGGGCCAGTCATGTCGAACGGGTGGATTTCGGGATCAGTCTTGTGGAGATGATAGTGGGATCCATGACGGGTGAATTCGATCCCGACGTCCACGATCTCAACGTGATTGTCAACGTAGTGCACCATCCAACTGTAAGGACTAATCCCCCCTGTGCCCTGGAGGATAGCGCCCGCAGCCTTGACGGGCAAAGTCCATACCTCAAAGGTGTCAAGGTCCACAACGTAGACTTCGGGGAGCGATGCGGACGCTACCACGAGACGTCCCCGCGTCAAGCCGCTCGCCTGAACCGTCGGGGTATCAGTGGCGACCGATGTATCCGGAGTAGTTGGCATCGCCAGGGCCGCTTGTGCGGCAGCGGCCTGCAACGCCGCTTCCACCATCTGCGCGATCTCATCGGCTGTTTGGGTCGCAGCCGCCTGCACCGCCGAGTCCACCATCTGCGCAATCTCATCGGCTGTTTGGGTCGCAGCCGCCTGCACCGCCGAGTCCACTATCAGCGCGATCTCCTCGCGGTCGATTTCTGCTTGATTCGACTCAAGCTCGCTAGATACCTCCCGCACGGCGTCTCGCACCATTGCGGCGATTTCCGTAGCAGGAACCGGGGTCGGCGTCGTGTCGTCGCTTTGACACCCGATCATCGCTATGGCAACCACGGTCAAAGCAAAAACCACCAAAATCTGCGGTTTGACAATTCTTTTCAGCATCAAGTTCTCCTAGTCAATTGACCATTGTTGTCGTGTAAGTTATGCATAAATGATACGTTGTATCAGTTTGTGATGCCATAGCAAAACCTTGGATCATGTGAGATTTCGGCGTTCCCACGCAGGCGAGACCTTTGAAAAAGTCACCGTTACGCCCCATCGTCATTTCCGCGAAGGTGGGGCTTCAGCGGGCGGAACGAATGCCCATCCAGTCATCCAAACTGAAAAATGGTCGATATTGATCCCAGCACCCTGTGGATTCCCTTCTTCGCGGGAATGACGATAGGGTTGTGCAAACGTCCCTTCCCGGGAATGATGAGGGGTTTTGCATTGACCTCGTATAGAGCGAAATTCGGAACGCGTGTCATAGGATTAATTGCTATGAATCACCGCGAAAATGCCCTACCGATGGGGAAGGTGGTGATGTTGCAGGGGACTGGGTCTTCTGTGGGTAAGAGCTTGTTGGTGACTGGGTTCTGTCGGGTTTTCGCTCAAGACGGTTATCGGGTTGCGCCGTTCAAGGCGCAGAACATGTCGCGAAATTCAGGGGTTACTCCTGACGGGCTCGAGATCGGACGGGCGCAGGTGGCTCAGGCGCAAGCAGCAGGGATCGAACCGGAAGTGGAGATGAATCCGGTGCTTGTTAAACCGGAAGGGAATGCGACTGCGCAACTCGTGTCGATGGGAAAGTTGGCCGGCAAGTTGCAGGCTTATGAGTACCTGACGCGGCGGGAGATGCTTTGGAAGAACATCAAGGATTCGCTTGACGCGCTGCGTTCTCGATTCGACATAGTGGTGATCGAAGGTGCCGGCAGTCCGGCTGAGATCAATTTGAGGGCTGGCGACATTGTGAACATGGCGGTTGCTCTTTATGCGGAATCTCCGGTGTTCATCATCGGGGATATCGATAAGGGTGGGGTTTTCGCTTCGCTTTACGGTACGAATGCTTTGATCAGCGACGAGGAACGCGCGTTGGTCAAGGGATTCATCATCAACAAATTCCGTGGTGATCCGAGTTTGTTGGGTTCTGGTCTCGATCAGTTGAAGGAATTGACGGGCATCGCGGTGATCGGTGTTGTCCCGTACTTTACGGACATTTATGTGCCCGAAGAGGATGCGCCTGTGGAGGCGCGGAGATCTGATTCTGGTGTTGAGGATGAGCATGTTGAGATCGCGGTGATCGGATTGCCACGGATTGCTAATTTTGATGAGTTTGATTCTTTGGCGCGAATTGACGGGGTTCGTCTTCGGTACGTTCGCGAGATGTCCGAATTTGGTAATCCGGATCTGGTTGTACTGCCGGGTTCCAAGGTTACGGTTGCGGATCTTGAGTTCGTTCGAATGTCGGGCATCGAGAGCAAAATCAGGCGTCACTTATGGAATGGTCGCGCGTTGATGGGGATATGCGCTGGCTTGCAGATGCTCGGGAATTCGATCCGCGATCCGCTTGGTATCGAATCTGAACACTCCGAGGTTTCTGGACTTGGAATCCTTGATGTTGATACGGAGTTTGTGGGTGAAAAAGTGACTGTGCGGACTAATGCCTCGGTGGTTGCTGATAGCGGACTCCTAGCGGGGGCAAGTGGAGTGAAAGTGTCGGGCTACGAGATTCATGTTGGAGTTAGCGAATCCGGCGGTGGTGCGACACGGGCGATGATCTCGATGCAGGCGGATCGGGTAGTTGGCTATTCGGATGCCACTGGGCGTGTGTTCGGGACGTACATGCATGATTTGTTCAAGAACGAAGAGTTCACTGAGCGGGTAGTCAACAATCTGGCGCGGATGAAGGGGATCGAGCGTCTGGCTGAATCTGAGCCGTTTTCGCAAGATGCGGAGTTCGATAAGCTGGCCGCGCACCTTCGTCGTCACATCGACTTAGCGGCTGTCTATGAATCGATGGGTTTGCCAACCTGAGAAGTGAACCAGATGAGGATTTCGGCGGCTTGATTTAGAAGGTTGGTTACCTCTGGGTCGGTGATGTTGCCGGCTTGATCCATGAAGTTGGCGACATGGGGTAGGAGGACTCGGGGTTGGTGGAGGACGTATCCGCCTTCCGACTCGATGCTGTATGAGGCGTGCATGTGCATTCGTGGGCATCCTGAGCGGCCTGGTCCGGTGCCGATGATGAAGAAGATTTTGCCGGTGAGGAGATTGCCGCGACGGGACAGCCACTCGATGGCGTTTTTGAGGGTTGCGGTCATGGATCCGTTGTATTCTGGGCAGGCGATGACTACGGCGTCTGCACCGCGAACGGCGTCTCTGAAGGCTTCGGCTTCGTCAGGCATACCCTCAGCTTCAACGTCTGGGTGGAACATCGGGACGCTGTTGAGGTCGTAGATGTTGGTGTCCGCGCCTTTGTTCGCGGTTATCTCCAGCATGTTCTTGAGCAGTTTGAGGTTCCAAGACTCTTTTCGGAGGCTTCCGCATATGCCGAGGATTTTCATGGTGTACCTATGAGCGTATTGGTCGAGTTTTGCAGTGGCGTGTCTGAACCGCTGATTGCACTGACCCCGGTTCGAGCCCACGACACGCTTGGCTGATGGAGCCTGGTTGTCCGTTACTAGGCCAAAGAGTAGCAGGCGCGGCGAGGGTCGGCTGAGGACGCTAACACGCCAGTGTCCGGCCGCGTGTCGAGACCGTTGCACCTACGCTTGTCTCGTAGATGAATCCAGTGGCCCATCGCAGCGAGTTCGTCGCGGCTACTCTACTGGATCATCTACCAAGCCCAGTAGGAAGTATGGCCCTTCGCACCTTTCGCTGAACCCTGCTCCAGCGTGTTCGTCTGCGATTCGCCGCCTAATCGATCCGCCTCCACCTCTAATCTCGTCTCCCAGTCGCCAAGTGGCAATCCGAGTCCCACTGGGTTTGAATATATCGAACGCGTCGCCCCGCCTTTCGATTTCTAAGACCTCTTTTTGCCAGACGATTGCATCTCCTCCGGTGCCGGATTGTCCTGTGACTCGAAGACAGCCATCTTCTTCTATGAAGGTGCCGCTAATCCCGGCGGTCATCACGGTAACTTTGACTGGCGGATCGTCTGAACCACACGCGGAAGCGAGAATCAGCAGCAGAGCCGATATCGAGAGCAGAACCGGATAGTTCATATTTCACATGCTTGCGAGGCCACCAGCGATTGATTCGCCGGTGGCCAGTTCGTCTTTTCCGGAGCGCTGTTTCGATGGCCGTCGGAGCAGCACTATGTTGTTATATTACTACAAATGTTGCGGTTGTCAAGTATGAACTAGGATTTGAAGGATAGGGAAGGATTTTAAGGATGGTACGTGGTGAGTGTTTGGGGTGTATGACCCCCCTGCGTCTCACTTCGCTTGACGCGTCCCCCTTTTGCTTCGCAAAAAGGGGAGGGACCTCCCTTCATCTCGTCCCCGATCACCTTCACCCTAGCCCTCTCCCATCAAGGGAGAGGGTATCTGCACCACACCGTTACCCCACTGGATTCCCGCCTACGCGGGAATGACGGAGGGGGTAGTAGAGTAGCGTGAGATTCTGATTGGTGATAAGAGGAGGATCAGGTGCTATGGATGCGTTGTCTGGTTTGAATTTGGGGTTGGGGGCTTTGCCTCTGATGTCGCGTGCTCGGACGCGTTCGATTTCGGCGGAGAATCCGACTGGTGCGAAGGGGAAGGGTGGGATGGCAGTGCCAGATCCGGAAAGCGAGGAGTGGTCGATTTCATCACCGGCTCGGGTATTGGGTCAGAGGTGGAAGGTGCGGCCTTATGTCTGGCTGAGGTCAGGGGAGACGACAACGTTGATGGATGTTGACGGGCCGGGGGTGATTCAGCATATTTGGATGACGACTCAAAGGGAGTGGCGAGGGAGTGGACGCGGGTGCGTATTGCGGTTCTATTGGGATGGTGAAGACACGCCGTCGGTGGAGGTGCCACTGACGGACTTCTTCGCGGTGGGGCATGATCTCTATGCTCCGGTGAATTCGCTGGCAGTGGTGGTCAATCCGACGTCGGCGTTGAATTGTTACTGGCCGATGCCGTTTAGGAAACATGCAAAGGTAACGATTACGAACGAGTGGGAGGAGGATTTACGGCTCTTCTACCAGATCACGTATGCCGAGTCGGAGGTGCCGGAGAATGCGGGGTATTTTCACGCGCAGTGGCGGCGGGCGGTGATTGATAGATCGAATCCGGATTACACGATCTTGGACGGTGTACAGGGTCAGGGTCAGTATGTGGGGACGTTCTTGGCCTGGACACAGCTATCGGATGGTTGGTTCGGTGAGGGTGAGATCAAGTTCTTCATTGATGGCGATGAGAAGTTTCCGACGATCTGTGGGACTGGAACGGAGGACTATTTCCTTGGGAGCTACGGGTTTCCGGAGGTCTATACGACGGCTTATGTGGGGAATACGTTGAAGCATCCGGGGGGTGATGGTCCTCCGAAGTGGAGTCTTTACCGATGGCACATTTTGGACCCGATCCGGTTCGAGGAGGATCTGCGGGTGACGATACAGGCGCTGGGATGGTGGCCGGAGCCGAATAGCCGGTTTCAACCGCTTGCTGACGACATTGCGTCGGTGGCATACTGGTATCAGACCCCACCGCACGCTGCGTTTCCGGGGTTGCCGTCGTTGGAGGAACGGTATCCGAGGTAGGGGCAGCAGGTTTGAAACCTGCCCCTATGAGATGGTTTGGCCGGTGTAGAAGGCGGTTGTTTGGTCTGCGGCGGCTTGGGCTTTTTCGGGGGCGGTGCCGGCGTTGATGGAGGCTTTTCCCCATGCGTTGCTGCTGCCGGTGATGAAGGCGATGCCTTCGGGGGAGAAGGCAAATTCTTCAGGTTCAGGCTTTTTGAAGTTGGGATCGGATGTGTACAGGGCAAGTCCTAGGAAGGCCATCTCCCATCCGACTCCGGTGGCGCCGGGGCCGTAGGTGTTCCAGAAATCCGACAGAATGGAGGTATGCGAGACGGTCAGGCGCGTTTGGCACCCCCTTTGTCCTTCGGACATTTCCCCCGCGAGCGGAGGAACCCTAAGGCGCAGTCCGACCCAGCTGGTATCTCCGGCGAATTCCCATGTGAGAGCGACGTGTGATTGTGGTTCGCAGGCGGTGATGGTGCCGCTTGCGTTGTCTTGGACGTGATAGCGGCCGTTGAGTTGGAGATCGCCGGTGACGTTAGTGAACCAGTGTGGGAGGCGGTCGGGGTTAGTTATGGCGTCCCATAGGTCGTCGATTGAGGTGTCGAAGGTGCGTGAGAGGGTGACGGCGACGACGGGTTTGCCTTCGCGTTCATGGGCTGAAACCGTGCGTGTTGTGGCGTCGAGATGGGTTTGGGGGTTGAAGTTCATGGTTATCTCCGGCTACATTATCGGCGAAATCGGATCTTGATGTCGAGTGGTGATGGCGATACGAGAGTGTTGATCGGTTCGATATTTGCTAAAGTCTGCGTAAGGAGTTATCCAATGTCGATGTCAATGGACAGTGAAGCGCGGTCAGCAATTCATACAGTTGGGTTGACGAAGTATTACGGGAGGCATCTCGGTATTGAGGATGTGAATTTGGATGTGTGTGAGGGCGAAGTGTTTGGTTTTCTCGGTCCGAACGGAGCTGGGAAGTCGACGACGATCCGGACTATCTTGGACGAGATCAGGCCTACGGCGGGAAGCGCAACCATACTCGGTTTGGACACGCGCGCTGACGCGGTGGAGATACGGCGGCATATCGGTTACATCCCTGGTGATTTGGCGTTGTATCCAAACCTGACTGGTATGGACACGTTGCAGTACTTCGCCAACATGCGTGGAGGTGTCGATTGGTCATTCGTGAATGAGCTTGCGGATCGTCTAGATTCTGACTTGTCAAGAAAAGTGGGCGACCTTTCGACGGGCAACCGACAGAAGGTCGGGGTGATTCAGGCGTTCATGCATCGTCCAGACCTGCTGATTATGGACGAACCTACATCCGGACTCGATCCGCTGATCCAGCGCGAGTTTCAGAAGATGGTGAGTGAAGTTGCGGCTGAGGGTAGGACGGTATTCTTGTCGAGCCATACGCTGTCGGAGGTTCAACGCGTAGCCGACCGGGTTGGCATCATCCGTAACGGAAGGCTGATCACCGTCGAGTCGGTTGCGGACCTTAGGTCGAAGTCGATGCGCGAGGTGGAGTTCGTGTTGGACACGCAGGCTGAAGCGTCGGTCTTCGAGGATGTACAGGGCGTGCGGAATGTCGTCGTCGCGGGCAATCACGTCGAGATGTCATTCGGCGGCGACATGGGCGAGTTGCTGACGACTGTGACGGAGCGGTACGGAGTGGCGGACATCAAGACCACTGAGGCGGATCTGGAGGAGATCTTCCTGACGTACTACCACGAGGATGAGGGAGAGGAGGCGCGGTCGTGACGCTCGCCAATGTGTTTGTCAAGACGGCGAGCGATCGCTGGCTGGGGTGGGTGATCGCGGTAGTTTCCGTTGCGTTGTTTCTCCTGATGGGGATGGCGACGTATCGCGAGATCGACCTCTCGGTCTACACGTCGCTGCCTGAAGCATTCAGATCGTTGATAGGCATTGGCGATGACATCGATGTTGGCGGGCTGGCAATAAACGTGATGTTCGGGACTTGGGGTGCGATCGCGATGGCGGGGTTGGCACTCGCAATGGGGAGTTCTGCGATTGCGGGTGAAGAGCGTGACGGGACGATGGACATTTTGCTCGCAAACCCCAAGAGCCGGACTTACGTCTTGTTGTCGAAAACTGGTGCACTGGTGACGTCGATCGCGTTGGCTACAGTGGCGCTCTGGGTCCCGATCTATCCGATAGCCGCGTCGTTGGGTGTCAAGATATCCGGGTTGGAGGTAGAAGCTCTGACGCTACACCTGTTTGCGAACAGCGTGTTCTTCGGTTTGCTGGCGCTGGCGATCGGTGCAATGACGGGGGACAAGGGGAAAGCTACGGGCATAACGACGGCGATAATGGTGCTGTCATTCTTCGGAGTCGGTTTCTTGCCGCTCATCGATGGTGGCGACGCCGTGACCAAGGTGCTGCCTTGGTACTACTTCGACGGCAGCGACCCGGTGACGAACGGCATCGCGTGGGGACACTTGGCCTTGCTTGGAGGCGGCTCTGTTCTCTTATTGTTAGCCGCAATCGTTGGATTCAATCGTCGCGACCTAAAGGGACAGTCTGTCGGGACGACGATGCTGGACCGGATTCGGGGTAATCCGCTTTTGAATAGGATGATCGGACGCCTGGCAGGTTCGGCGAGGGTGTCGTCGATCTGGTTGAAGACGATCTCTGACTACCAAACGCTAGTCTTGATTGCGTCCGCGGCGATGTTCTTGGTCATGGGAGTGATGATGGGCCCGATGTACGCATCGATACCCGAGGAGACGCTGAAGACGTTTGATGAGTTGCCCGAGAATCTGGTTGCCTTGTTCGGCGGTGGTGACATGAGCACGCCCGAGGGATGGTATTCGCTTGAGACGTTCGGATTGATGGCTCCGGGCGCGGTGATCCTCGTCACAGTGGTTATGGGCGCAGGAGCGTTGGCGGGGGAGGAATCGCGACGGACCATGGCATTGCTTCTGGCATGTCCGATCAGCCGGAACCGGATAGTGATCGAGAAGCTGATCCCGATGGTGTTCTACGCCGTTATGATCGGGTTCGTAACGTTTGCCGGTGTGAGCATCGGCTCGTTAATCGCCGATCTCGGCATGTCCATCAGCAATATTGCGGCAACGGCTACGCTGCAAACGCTCGTGGGCTTAGTGTTCGGCTCTGTGGCGCTGGCTTTGAGCGCGGGCACAGGCCGTACGTCGATCGCAATCTACGGATCGATCGGCGCGGCTCTGTTCTTCCACCTGTTCAACTCGCTGGGAGCGCTCAACGAAGGGCTAGACAATTTGGGCTGGCTTACCCCGTTCAGCTACTACTTGGGCAACGACCCGCTGAACAACGGGATGAACTGGGGCGACGCGGCGGTGCTGGCGACGTTGTCGGTGATCTTGATTGGCTCGTCGTTCGTGTTGTTCCAGCGACGAGACATCAGGCAACGCGGTTAGGTTTAGCCGCGCTTAGTTCCAGTTCGTGAGGCTTTGTAGATCTCGAGGAACTCGTCGATCGGTGTTTTGGCGATAGTCTCGCCGACCAAATCGAGCGGTAGATCATCCAGCTTCCGAAAGCGCACGCAAGATTTGCCCATATCAAGGCGTTTGCCTGTGGCTTTGTAGCGCTCGCGAAACCAGGCTTCCAGTGAACCGTCGCCGTAAACGTTGGTTAGGTAGAGTGCCATGTGACGTTTCTGCGACGCGAGAGCGGCGTACATCAGCGGTTGCTTGTTGTAGGTGTCGGGAAAGATGGATAGAGGAACGGCATAGGTGATCATGCCGAACAGCATCATCTCCTCATAGCCCTCGGGCAGGTTTTCTAGGACGACATTTCGGACAATGGAGATGGCCTCGCGCCTGGTGTCGTCAAGATCGGACAGGTAATCTTCTACGGTTTTGGCTTTGGATTGCATGGTTGCCCCTTTTTACTGGCGGACAGTTCTCCAGCGGGCGGGGAACCTGGGTGCGGCATCACCTCGCTGAGAGAGTGGTCGGAAACGGCTGGGTTTCCTGTAGCGTTAAGGAGCTACGGTCAGGAGGTTTTGCGGGGGCGTCCTCGACCGCGGCCTCCGGCGGCTTTTGCGCCGTACCATGAGGAGTATTCGAAGGAGTTGCGAAACTGTCGTTGGGTCCCGCATTTACGGCAGATGCCGGTGGATTCGGGTCCGTTAGGGGATTCGATTCGCCAGTGGCAGTTGGAGCCTTCGAGCTGGCAGGGGGTGAGTTGCTCTTCTTCGGTTTCTTCTTCTTCAACCTTCGCGTTGGCGTTTTTACTACGAGGGCTGGCTTTCTTGGTGGTCATCTTGTGGGTGCCTAGTTTTGTGGCGGAGTGAAAGGCGTGGTTAGTCGGATGTTGTAGGTTGTCGGCGATCCGAAGCCGGGCTTGGTGGGTCGGTCATTGTGGCGGGACCGCTCGGGTGGGGTAGATTCGATTCTATCGCACCTCAAGCGATGCAGTTCATCTTTACCCCCAGTTCAAGCCCGGGGCGGGATCTGGCCTCTCCCGCCAAGGAAGAGGGGATCCGTGTTGTTCACTCTTACCCTTGCACTCTCCCATCGATGGAGGAGATGTTTGGCAGTGAGTTTCGATCAGGCGAGTTCGACGGAAGCGCCAGCGGCTTCGAGTTTTTCTTTTGCTTCGTCGGCGGTTTCTTTGCCGATCTGCTCGAGGACGACGACGGGTGCGGACTCGACGAGGTCTTTGGCTTCTTTGAGTCCGAGTGGTGTGACTTCTCGAACGGCCTTGATGACGTTGATCTTCTTGGCGCCGATGTCGGTGATTTTGACGTCGAATTCGGTCTGCTCTTCCTCGACGGCGGCTTCGGCAACGGCGACAGCGCCGGGGGCCATAGCGACGGGCATGGGAGCGGCAGATACGCCGAACTCTTCCTCGATCGCCTTTACGATGTCGGCGAGGTCGAGAACGGACATCGACTTTATTTCGTCGATGAATTGTTCTTTCGTCAGGGTCATTTATCTCCTCCTCTGGAGTTTTATTGGCTGGTGTTTTTTGGTGTGCCCCCTTTTGTCCTTCGGACATTTCCCCCGTGAACAGGGGAAACCTGGAGGCCGGGGTTTGGGATTAGCTATGCTTCTTCGGCGGTGCGTCGTTGTTCGGCGATTTGTTCGAGTGCGCTGGCGAGGTTTTGGACGGGAGCGTTGAGGACTCGGGCGAAGGAGTTCAACGGTCCGTTGAGTGCGGATGCGAGCATTCCGATGAGCTGTTCGCGTGACGGGAGGTCGGCGATCTGCTCGACGCGGTTGGCATCGATCATCTCGCTCTCCATGATTCCGCCGAGGATCTGTACTTCGAGGCTCTGGTCTTTGATGGATGTGGTTAGGGCTTTGACCATGCCGGCGATGTCGTCATCGGCGACGATGTATGCGGTGGGGCCGTCGATGATTTTGTCGATGTCTTGGATTCCGATCTGGTCGGCGGCGATCTTGACGAGGTTGTTTTTGGCGATGAAGATTCTGCCGCCGCCGTTGGTGATGTCGCGGCGGAGGTCGTTCATCTGAGCGGCGTTGACGTTGGAGTATCGTGCGGTGACGATCAGGGGTTTGTCCTGAATCCGGTCGAGGATGCTCGCGAGGATTTCTTCGTTGCGTTTGGATGGCATGTTGGTGGTCTCTTAAGTTTGCGTTTCTGGGGCATCCCCCGCTCGCATCGCTTCGCTTGCTCGCGTCCCCTTACACTTCGCGAAGGGGGCATGAATCATAAAAGCCTCGGGCTGACTGCTCAGGTAACGGTGGGGTGCAGTTCGCCACGAGGCGGTTTGGGGATTTCGACTACGGCGGTACGGTGTTTGTGCTGTAGTTGGTATCAGCCTCGGCGGGCGACGTTTAGTGTCATTGGTCCTCGAGCGTTTAGGTATTGAGGAGCACCCGCTGTCTGCAGCCAGCGATTGGTTGTCTCAGGGGTAGTTCTGTCGTCGATGTCCTTTTTGCGTAATTTTCGGCTATCGCCAAGTTTGATTCTAATTTAATCGGAGACGGTCAGGCTTTCCAAACTGGGCAGGTTTACTTTGAAGCTTGGGCCCATGGCGGAGCAGAGGGATGCGGTCTTGACGAATTGTCCTTTGACGCCTTCGGGTTTGGCGCGGGTAATGGTCTCGTAGACTGCGGCGAGGTTGTTGAGCAGTTGCTCTTCAGTGAATGATCGCTTGCCGATTCGGGCGTGGAGGTTTGCGTGTCGATCCATGCGGATCTCGAGTCGGCCTTGACGGGCGCTGTTGATTGCGGACTCGAGGTTGTTAGGCAGTACCACAGTGTTGTTACGCGGGTTGGGCATCAAACCGCGAGGGCCCAGGACGCGTCCCAAACGTCCGACTTTTGGCATCTGGTCGGGTGTGGCGAGGGAGACTTCCCAATCGGTCCATCCGCCTTGTATGCGGTCGAGCATCTCGTCGTCGACGACGTAGTCGGCACCGGCTTCGGTGGCGATGCGTGCAGCATCACCTTCGGCGAAGACGAGGATTCGGACGACGTCGCCCAAGGAGTGGGGCAACGATACGACTTCGCGCAGCTGCTGGTCAGCGTGGCGAGGGTCGGCGTGAGTGGCGAGGTGGATCTCGATACTCTCGTCGAACTTTGCGGTTGCGGACTCGCGGGTGAGCTTTACAGCTTCGTTGGCGTCGAGAAGATCCGTTGGTAGGTTTGCAACGGCTTGTCGGTATCGTTTGCTGTGTTTCTGCTTTGGCATATCGTGTGAATCTCGGAGATATAGTTAGTCGGCGACCATGATGCCCATGCTTCGGGCGGTGCCTTCGATGACCTTCATTGCGGCTTCGATGTCGTTGGCGTTCAACTCTTCGATCTTGGTTTCGGCTATCTGCTTGAGTTGGTCACGTGAGACCTGACCCGCGACGACGGTGCCGGGAGTTTGGGAGCCGGCTTCGACGGCTGCGGCTTGCTTCAAAAGCGCTGACGCTGGAGGTGACTTGACGACGAAGGTGAATGAACGGTCGGCGTAGACGTCGATGGCGGCACGGACGATCATGCCCCGTTGCGACGATGATCGCTCGTTGAACTCCTTGATGAAGAGCGGGATGTTGATGCCGTGCTGTCCGAGTGCGGGGCCGACCGGGGGTGCCGGAGTGGCTTCGCCAGCGGCGAGTTGGAGATTTATCTTTGCGACTACTTTCCTTGCCACTTCGATCTACTTCCGGGGTTTTCGTGGTGAATTCGTCAGACGGTATTGTCTAACGGAGTGATTATGCCTTCTCGACGGACAGGAACGGTAGTTCGACCGGGGTGTCTTGTCCGAAGAAGGAGACGGTGACGCGGAGAGTGCCGCGCTGTCCCATGACTTCGTCGACGGTTCCGCTGAACTCTGAGAAGGGTCCATCTTTGATGACGACGACGTCGCCGCGCTCGAATCCGAAGTTGACTTGCGGGCTGTCGCCAGAAGGGCCTTGGATCATGTGTTGCGCTTCTTCGTCTGTCAACGGAGTCGGCTTCGCTCTGCCCTCTACGCCTTCTTCGACGGAGATGAAGTTGGTGACGCCGGGGGTGTTTCGGACCACGTACCAGCTGTCGTCATTCATGACCATCTGGACGAGGAGATATCCGGGGTACATCGTCTTCTCGACGTTCTTGGTTTCGCCGTCGGTCATTTGTACGACGGTCTGCTTGGGTACGACGGCATCGAAGATCTGGTCTTCGAAATCCATCGAAACGATGCGCTGCTTTAGGTTTTCGCAGGTGCGGTCCTCACGTCCGGAGTAGGTGTGAACCACGTACCACCGGGCGGTGTTGGGTATCGAACGAGTTGGAGAAGATGCGGTAGTCACGGTTTAAGTTCCTGCCAGCAATGAGAAGATTCGTGCGAACATCCAATCGAAAGCACCGAGGAACACACCCATCACTGCGGCGAGAGCGATGACGAGCATCGTCAATCGAGTGGCTTCTTGGCGCGTAGGCCAGGTAACTTTCCGCAGTTCTCCGAATACGTCTCCGAAGAAGCCAAAGACCGAAAACCGCCGTGAAGGCGTTAATCGGACATCAGGTCTGACTCGGTTCTGTGCCATTTTGGATCGTATTTCGACTCAGCGTTTAGCGGCGGCGTTCTCGAAATTCTTTTCGAGAGCGGCACGGCGGGCAGTATTTCTTGAGGGTGATTCGGTCAGGCGTGTTGCGTCTGTTTTTCTCTGTATGATACGTGTGCGATCCACATTCGCAGGTGAGTTCGACAAGCGTTCTGACTGCGTTTTTCCTTGCCATTTCAACTCCTCCTTGGCGGATGTTGGTATCCAGATGAATCAGCGATTCGACTTAATGGGCAGATCGCCTGGGGTCTACGCGGATTTTGCCGCGGACGCCGCAGGCGATCACCATTGGTCGTGTTTACGAGGTTACTTCGGTGAAGACGCCGGAGCCAACGGTTCGGCCGCCCTCTCGGATGGCGAAGCGGAGGTTCTCTTCGAGGGCGACCGGGTAGATCAGCTCGATCTCCATCTCGGTGTTGTCGCCGGGCATGACCATCTCGATGCCGTCCGGCAACTTGATCTCACCGGTAACGTCGGTGGTTCGGATGTAGAACTGGGGCTTGTATCCGGAGAAGAACGGGGTTCGACGCCCGCCCTCTTCGGCGGTCAAGACGTAGACCTGAGCCTTGCCCTTGGTGTATGGAGTGATCGTGCCAGGCTTGGCGAGTACGGCGCCTCGTGAGACTTCGTCGCGGTCGATACCTCGGAGCAAGCACCCAACGGCGTCGCCGGTGATGCCTTCGTTGAGGGTCTTTTGGAACATCTCGACGCCGGTTACGACGGTGGATTGGGTCTTTCCGAATCCGACGATCTCTACTTGTTCGCCAGTCTCTACCTTGCCGCGTTCGATTCGTCCGGTGACTACGGTTCCGCGGCCCTTGATGCCAAAGACGTCTTCGATGGGCATGATGAAGGGCAGGTCGACGGGGCGGTCTGGGATCGGGATGTAGTCGTCAACCGATTCCATGAGTTCGTAGATCTGCTGGACCCATTTGTTGCCGGAGTCGTCGGCGTTCTCAAGCGCCTCAAGAGCGCTTACTTGAACGACGGGGAGGTCGTCACCGGGGAAGTCGTAAGACGAGAGCAATTCACGGACTTCGAGCTCTACGAGTTCGAGCAGTTCCTCGTCGTCCATCATGTCGCATTTGTTGAGCGCGACGACGAGTGCCGGGACGTTCACCTGGCGAGCGAGCAAGATGTGCTCGCGCGTCTGAGGCATGGGGCCATCGGCGGCGGACACGACCAAAATAGCGCCGTCCATTTGGGCGGCACCAGTGATCATGTTCTTGATGTAGTCCGCGTGCCCCGGGCAGTCGACGTGAGCGTAGTGCCGGTTGGCGGTCTCGTATTCGGTATGGGTGGTAGCGATCGTGACACCTCGCTCGCGCTCTTCGGGAGCGTTGTCGATGTCATCGAAGTTTTTGGCCGTAACGTCCAAATCGGGGTTGTTGGCCAAAACCTGGGTGATCGCCGCTGTGAGGGTCGTCTTCCCGTGGTCGACGTGCCCGATCGTGCCGACGTTAACGTGCGGCTTGGTCCTGTCAAAGACTTGCTTCGCCATTTTCCTCTTTGCCTGCCCTTTCTTAAAGGGTCCTAACCTATGACAATTTTTGCCGTTTTACCGGCTCTGCAGGAAGGTCTCGACCGTGGTTCCAGCGTTTGTGGAGCCCACACCGAGACTTGAACTCGGGACCTCATTCTTACCAAGAATGTGCTCTACCACTGAGCTATGTGGGCTCGGTACTCCTCGGTTCGAATTGTTCCTTTGCTCCCTGTTTGGTGCAGGGAGTAGGATTCGAACCTACGAAGCACAAGGCGGCAGATTTACAGTCTGCTGGGTTTGACCGCTCCCCAATCCCTGCACAAACCTTCATATTAACACAGTTGCGAATTCCGCCTTGTCAAGTTACGAGATTCGTAACGGTTACGAATGCCAAAATATGGCGTCTGTCGGCCCGCATGTTTTGGAGCCCCAGGGGGGATTCGAACCCACCAACCTGCCAATTACAAATCGGCTGCGCTGCCATTGCGCCACTGGGGCTGAATAGAGAAGGTAGCCGAAAGGCCACGTATTTGATTCTAATCAGGGTGATTGCGCGCTCTGTGCTCTCAAGGCGTTCAATAGGAAGGGCGACCTTTCACGTCAAATAGTGATGCGGTTCAAGGCCTAGTGATCGGTAAAAGGCGCTGAGCTGCCGGTAGGAACGGATTTCGTAGATGGTTACGCGGTTTTGGGAATCCGCCAGATCAACAGCGATTCCTTGTTGAGATTTTTGTCCGTGGATTGCTCTGTACCAGATGATCGAGTCTGGCGAAAACGCTGTTTTGAGGGACTCGTAGTTGTCACCGCAGATTCGGGTTCTGTTGATGGCGTTCAAGAGAGTCCGTTTTGCAACGCGTAGGGTCGTTGGTATTCGAGGCAGATTCAACCAAATGACAGTGTCGGCCAAAGGCAGCACGTGAGGTCGAATTTTGCTGTAGTTTCCGTCAACAATCCAACCGTCGGTGGCGTGTGCAACTCGCTCAGTGACGATCTCTAACATCTCTTCGGGGTCTCGTTCGATCCAGTTTGGCAGCCAGAATATGGCATCGAGCTCTATCACCGGCAGTCCTGTGAGGGTACCGAGGGCGCGACTAAGTGAGGTCTTGCCACCCTGGCCGTATACGCAGATGCGAGAGCCTATTTCGGGCTTGTCGGGCTTATTGGGGGACACGTCGAAAATTCGGTGTCTCGATGAAACGTCTTTGTTGCTTGGGGTCACAGCCGAAATGCGATTATTCGAGATATTTCGATGCAGCTGATTTGGCGGATTGCATGACTTGGCTGATCGGCACACCGAGTTCTGTTGCGATCTTGGCACAGTCGTCGTACTCGGGTGCGATCTGTGTGACTTGGTTGCCAATTTCGCGTAGTTTGACTCTTACGGGACCATATTCGGTTTCAACTTGTACGCTTTGTCTGTCCGCAACCAATCGTTCGAGTTGCCTGATTCGGACGCCTAGAGTGGATGTGTGGGTGAATAATACTGCGGCGATAGGGCCTAAATTGTTTTGGGCTGCGATGACTGAGAGAGTCGTACCGGGGCGAGATTTCTTCATCTGGACGGGTGTCGCCCAAACGTCTAGGGCACCAGTGTCGAGTAGGACTTGGATGGCGTAACCGATTTCCTCGCCAGTCATGTCGTCGATGTTGGTTTCGATCAGAAAAACGTTGGACTGCACTCTCACGCCGATGTGTTCTGCGGTTTCCTCTAGACAGGATTCGCCAGTCGACTGACCTAGCCACAGACCGAGTACGTTGGGAGGAGTGTCGGTATTTCGGGTGCCGGCACCGTATCCGATTGTTTCGATCGACATGTTGGAGGGACTGAATTTTGCCAATGTCGCGATGATTGCAGCGCCTGTCGGCGTGATCGCCTCACCCACGGGTTGGTTGTGTCCGGAGATGCGCAATGGAATGCTTGCGTTCCGGATGATCGCCATCGTCGCTGGTGCTATCGAGGCGTTCTTGCCGTGGCTACTGGATGACATTCCAGTGGAAGCTGGGAGTGACGATGCGTGAAGCGTTTCTATGCCAAGGATTCTCATGCCGATTACTGCCCCAGAGATGTCGATCAATGTGTCGAGTGTGCCGAGTTCGTGGAGATGTGATTTTCCTTCCGGGGTCCCGTGAGCTTGGGCCTCGGCAGCGCGCAGACATTCGAACACTGAGCGGATTTTGGCGCGATCGGTATCGGGTAAGCTGCTCGCTTCGATACAATCCTCGAATTCTTGCCAGCCCATACGCTGATCCGCACTATCTCCGAAAACTACGTCTACGTGCGTGGCGGAGATGGAGCCGCGATTCGTGTTCGTGGTCTCGAGGTGAAATTGGCTAGGGACGATTTTGGCGAGCTCGCGTTCCAGTTCATCCTTGTCAAGCCCGGCGTCGAGCATGGCAGATATCAGCATGTCGCCGCTAACACCGCCGATGATGTCTAGATATGCGATGTCGGGCATGATAGGTTCGATGTTCCGACGAAGACCGGCAGAGAGGTTTTCGCGGCTGTGACGGGATTACCTACTGGATTTTAGTGCTTCGTTAAGATTGCCCGATCTCAGCCCTTTGGGGTCAATCTCGACTCGGCGGTATCCGGCGGCAATGATCCCTGCATCGGCTTGAGATCGCATCGAAGATTCGTTATAGGTGGGCAACATATCCAAGGGCAACTCAACGCGCGCGGTTTCGCCGTAGTGACGGACTCTGCACTCGGGGAAGCCAAGGTTTCGGAGATGTTTCTCGGCGTCTGAAATCATCTTCAGAGCGTCGATAGTGACATGGGTTCCGTACGGGATGCGCGAAGACAAACATGGTTGCGCAGGTTTATTCCAGTTCGGTAATCCCACTTGATGTGCAAGGGCGCGGACTTCCTGTTTGCCCATGCCGACCTCCAAGAGTGGGGAGCGTACGGCGAAGTTCTTGGCCGCTTTCATTCCGGGTCGATAATCGCCGAGGTCGTCGCGGTTTGCACCGTTGGCGATGACGTTGTATCCCGCCGATTTCGCCAATTGTTCGAGACGATCGTACAACTCAGACTTGCAGAAAAAACAACGGGCTCCGTCGTTTCGTAAGTAGCGTTCATCTTCCATTTCGGAGGTTGCTATAGGTTGGAAGTTCCAACCTCGATCCTCAGCCAGACGGCGTGCATCCTCCAGTTCGTACTCCGCCAAGCTGTCCGAAACTGCGGTAACGATTAGCGCGTTATCAGGGCCGAGGGTGTCGTGTGTCAGGTGACTGACGAGTGCGGAGTCTACGCCGCCGGAGTATGCGACGATGGCAGAACCGAACGAAGCTATCGTTTCGCGTAGCAACTGAGTTTTTTCTGCCAGCGTCTTTTCGGTCATAGATCGGTCGGTTCGCAACTACGCAAAAGGGGGATTCGCGGACCGCGAATCCCCCTTTTGTCGGCGGTTAGCCTTTGATTCACCCGGTCGATACAGGGAGGGGCGCATCGTCGGCTGTTGCGACGGAAGCGGTCTCTTCCAGTATTGTTCGGCGTTCGTCGTCGCGTTTGATCACGATCGACTGCGCGTCGCGGTCTTCGCCTTGGGTGGCGTCGATGAGGACGATGTCGCCTTCGCAGATCTCTTTGGTGAGGAACATCTCGGAGATCACGTCCTCAACTTCGTCTTGGATCTTGCGGCGCAGTGGCCTCGCACCCATCTTGGGGTCGAAACCGACGTCGGCGAGGTATTCCTTGGCGGCGTTGGTAACCCGCAGTTCCATCTCGTGTTCCATGGCGCGTTCTCGCACCTCGCTCATCATCAGGTCGACGATGTTGAGGACGTCTTGGCGGGTCAGCGCGTGGAACACGACGACACCATCGATGCGGTTGAGGAATTCGGGTTTGAATCCGTTGCGCGGGTTCTTGAGTTCCTCAAGCACGCGATCCTTCATGCGTAGGTAGTCGTCTTCGGATGTCCCACCACCAGATTCGGCGGTGCCGAAGCCGATCTTGTTACCGGTGGCGATCAAGTTGGAGCCCAAGTTCGACGTCATCACGATGATCGTGTTCTTGAAATCGACTTTGCGTCCCTGACCGTCTGTCAACACGCCGTCTTCAAATACCTGAAGCAGGGCGTTGAATACGTCTGGGTGCGCTTTCTCGATTTCGTCGAGCAGGATGACGCTGTAGGGGTGTTTGCGCACCTCTTCGGTCAACTGGCCACCGTCGCCGTAACCGACATAACCGGGTGGCGAACCGATGAGGCGTGAAACGGTGTGCTTCTCCATGTACTCGGACATGTCGAGGCGGATCATCAGTCGCTCGTCGCCGAAAAGGTACTCTGCGAGTTGCTTGACCAAATACGTCTTGCCGACACCGGTCGGTCCGAGGAACAGGAAAGCGCCAATCGGTCTCTTCGGGTCTTTGAAGCCTGCACGGGCACGCCGGACCGCTTTCGAGACGATCTCGATCGGTTCCTGCTGTCCGAGTACGCGTTTCTGGAGCTCGATCTCCATGTTGCGGAGGCGTTCAACCTCTACGACGTCGAGTCGCGTCACCGGGATGCTGGTCCACATTGAAACGACCTCGGTGACGTCGTCCGCGGAAACTTCGGTCTTGATCTTGTCCTTGTGCGTTTGCTCGAAACGCTTTTCGACTCGGGCTATCAATGCCTTCTGGTTCGTCTCGCGTTCGAACAGCTCTGACGCCGCATCGTAGTCCTGACGCGTGACCGCCTCGTTTTTCTCCCGCAAGATGTCATTGAGGACGCGTATGGCGTCGCGGACTTCTGGTGGGGGCATTGTGTTCTTAACGCGAACACGTGACACAGCCTCGTCGACCAGATCGATCGCTTTGTCTGGCAGGTGGCGATCGACGATGTATCGGTCGGCCAGTTGCGCTGCGATCTCAATGGCCTCGTCGGCAATCGTCAGCTGGTGGTGGTCTTCGTATTGCTTCTTGACACCGTGCAGGATCTTTACGGTCTCTTCGACGTCGGGCGGTTCCACCTTGACCGGGCGGAAACGGCGCTCAAGGGCCGCGTCGCGCTCGATGTGTTTGCGGTAATCGTCGTGTGTTGTTGCACCGACGACTTGCAACTCGCCTCTAACCAGCGCGGGTTTGAGGATATTGGCAGCATCGACTGCGCCTTCTGCGGCGCCAGCGCCGACCAACGTGTGGATCTCTTCGATAAAGAGGATGCACTCGCGGTTTGCTTTCAACTCGGCGATGATCTTGGTCATCCGCTCTTCGAACTCGCCGCGGTACTTGGTTCCGGCGATTAGCGAACCCATGTCCAACGCCACGACTCGGCGTCCTTTGAGCATGTCAGGGACAGCGCCATCAACGATGGTCGTCGCGAGTTTTTCGACGATTGCAGTCTTGCCGACTCCAGGGTCACCGACAAGTACGGGATTGTTCTTGGTGCGGCGACTCAGTATCTGAATCACTCGCTCGAGTTCGGTGTCGCGACCGATTACCGGGTCTAATTTTCCGTCGGAGGCTAGTTGGGTGAGATCGACACCCATGCTGTCTAGCATCGGCGTGCGCTTCTTTTTGTCGTCGGTACCGCCTTTGCGACGTGAGCGTTTCGTACCGGTTTCGAGCTTCTGTGTCTCGTCGCGAACTTTGTCGAGGGTAACTTGGTTGGAGTTGAGCAGTTCTGCGGCAGTTCCTTCGCCGTCGCGCAGTAGACCAATCAGGAGATGTTCAGTACCGACTCGGTTGAGTTCGGTTAAGCGAGCTTCGTCTACGGCGAGTCGAATTGCTTTCTTAGCTCTCGGACCGAGGCTCGGCGGACGGTCGCCGGGGGTTGCTTCACGGTTGATGGAAAACTCAAGGGCCGTGCGCATCTCACGCACATCGACCTTGAGGTTGGTAAAGACTTGGGCGACTACACCCTCTTTCTCGCCCAGCAAAGCAAGCAAAAGGTGCTCAGCGGTGATGTACCGCTGATTGAATCGCTTGGCTTCCTCCTGAGCCGTCTCGAACACCCGCCGCGCGGGTGCCGAGAACATGTTGAAACCACGTTCACTGCTGTCGGGCATTGCTCAACGCTCCCTTCAGTCAGGTTGTCACGGACGCCCTACGCGCCCGCAAATATCAATCGTCAAAAAGATCTTCGAAACCGCCGTCGGCGATGCCGGTCGAGGCTTCACCGGAAGATGCCACCGCGTCGCCTTGTTCGCTTTGAGAGTCTTCCACCTGTTTGAGGCTCAGACCAAGTCGTCGGCGTTCTGGTTCGATTCGTATCACACGGAAGTTCCTCACGTCACCCTCTTTTACCACTTCCGCCGGGCTCTTGATGTGTCGGTTAGTAAGTTCGGAGATGTGTACGAGGCCTTCGATGCCTTCTCCAACCCTAGCAAATGCGCCGAAATGCGCCAGTTTGGTTACTTTGCCTTCAACAACTTGACCTACGCTGAGCTGGTTCTCGATGTTTTCCCAAGGTTCGGGCATCAAACGCTTCATGCTTAACGCAATCTTCAAAGTCTCGCGATCGACTTTCAGGACCAACACATCGAGGTCTTCACCAAGTTTCACGACATCATCAGGTCGATTTACCGAGGACCACGACATTTCTGAGATGTGAACCAAGCCGTCGGCACCGCCAAGGTCGATGAAAGCGCCGAAACTGGATATCCCAGCGACGCGTCCGCGTCGGATATCGCCTTCCTCCAACTCCTGCACGAGGCGCATCTTTTGCATGTGGTTGATCGCCTCTAGTGCGGCGCGTTCTGAGAAGATAGCTCGGTTGCGCCGTCGGTTAAGCTCGAGGATTTTGCAGTCGATCTCCATCCCGATGAATCCGGGCTTCGGAGGTGCGCCATCTCCAACATAGAGATCGCGTGCTGGTCCGACGAGTTGAGATAGTGGGACGAAACCTTGCACGCCTTTGACCTGGATTACGGCACCGCCGCGGTTGGAGCCGATGATTCGACCCTTGACCGTCTCTTCGGCTTCGCGAGCTTTTTCGAGGTCTCGCCAGCCGTGCTCGCCACGCGCGCGGTCAATCGAGAGCAGTGGGTAGCCTTCCGGCCCCTCTGGGCGGGAGACATAAAGTATGACTTCGTCACCGATCTTGGGGAGAGCGTCTTCGCCCTCTTCGTCTGTCAACAGTCGCGTCTCGCGGATAGGAACCCAGCCTTCAGATTTCTGTTGAATGTCGACTAGCAGGCCGTCGCGTGCGGCATCGAGTACGATGCCATCGATGATGTCGCCGCGCCTCAAACCTTCCTTCGGCAGGTACTGGAATACCAGATCGAGCTCTTCAGGCTGGTCACTCGCTTCCTCGCCGTTGGACGTAGCTACCACATCCTGCACTGCATCTGGCGCATCAGCTCCGTCGGGCTCGTTAGTAATTACTGCGACGTTTCCCGGGGTCGCCGCCTGCTCCGTCTCTGTGGTCGTCAATTAGTGGTCCTTGAGGGTGTATCCGTACAGTCCCGTTGGACTGTACGCCCTAATTATAAGCACCTTTGGTTTCCGCCTTGTTTCCGAAACTGCATCGTAGTTGGGAATTTGATGCCTGTTTAGCGACGATTGTGTCAATCGATTTTAACCATGTGGCGCGCTCATTGCCCGATTTGGGATAACGTATCAGAATCTGATTCTAGGAATCTACGTTCGTCGGTTGCAGTATTCTTGATTCCAGAACTTACTAACTTGAATCTTGACTAGTTCTGCATAGCACTGCAAGTCAGGCAGATACTGGAGAATCTGGACGATGGATCTAGGAATCAAAGGCAAGCGAGCGCTCATTACCGGCGGCAGCAGAGGGCTCGGACGTCAATCTGCGCTGGCTTTGGCGAATGAAGGCGTCGACGTGGCGATATGTGCCCGTGGCAAAGAGACTCTCGATGCGACAGTCGGTGAGATTTCGGCCGTCGGCGTCAAGGCAGTTGGATACGCGCTCGATATGGGTGATGCCGATGCACCAGCTCAGGTGTTAGAGCAGATGAAAGCCGATCTGGGAGAGCCCGATATCGTCGTCAACAATGTGGGCGGGAGCATGGGCACCAGTGACGTGATTAATTCGTCTATCGAAGATTTCGCTATGGTCACCGACCTAAACCTGTTTTCGGCGATTAGATTGATTAAGCTGACGCTGCCCGGAATGCAGGAGCGCGGTTGGGGCCGGATCATCAACATCTCCAGCATCTACGGGCGCGAAGCCGGTGGAACAGCGCCGTACATGGTGGCGAAGGCTGGGATGATCGCTCTTTCGAAACATGCCGCGCTCTCAAGCGCACCGACCGGTGTGACGGTCAACTCTGTAGCTCCGGGTTCGATCCTGTTTCCAGGCGGAACTTGGGAACGGTTCCAAGAGATAAATACCCCGGAATTTGTCAATGAATTCGTTGCTCGCAACCTGCCAATGGGCAAGTTCGGTTGGCCAGAACCGGTCGGCGCGACCGTTGCGTTCCTAGCATCCAAACATGCCGATTTGATCACTGGCGCGTGCATCAACGTAGATGGCGGGCAGTCGCACAACCTCTTCTAAGCGGCATCACAGCCCGCCGAGAATTCGCAGATATGAAAGACGACCTAGTAATAGCCGGCAAATCCTTCAGTTCACGGTTGATGACTGGAACCGGGAAGCATCGATCGGCAAAAGAGCTGCTGGATTCGGTCGTCGCATCCGGGACCGAGATAATCACTGTTGCAATTGGCAGATTGAACCTTGACGACCCGAATGAAGAGACGCTATTAGATGTCTTGGACTGGGATAAGTATCAGATCCTCCCGAACACCGCTGGAGCGCGCACCGCCGAGCAGGCGGTCGGTATTGCTCGATTGGCGCGTGAAGTTACCGGTTCTGACTGGGTGAAGCTAGAAGTAATACCAGAGCCTGCTCATCTGCTCCCGGATCCAGTGGGTTCGTATGAAGCGGCAAAGATGTTGCTGGCTGAAGGATTCACGGTGCTCCCTTACATCCATGCTGACCCGGTATTGGCCAAGAAACTTGAGGACTTGGGGTGCGCTACCGTCATGCCCCTCGGATCACCGATTGGTTCGGGGCGTGGCGTCCACACTGCAGAGGAGATCGCAATCATCATTGACCAGTCAAGTGTTCCGGTGGTTGTCGACGCTGGATTGGGCGTTCCTTCCGATGCCTCGAAGGTCATTGAGATGGGCTCTGATGCCGTTCTCGTTAATACCGCCATCGCGCAGGCTGAGAATCCTGCCCTGATGGGTGAGGCGTTCAAACTCGGTGTAGAAGCCGGACGCAAAGCGTATCTTGCAGGGCGAATACCTGTCTCCGAAGCCTCACCGAGCAGTCCACAGGAGTCGCTGGCCGTTACCGCCTGAGGCAGGTCCGGCAAACGTCATGTTCGAAACGGCGCGCCCGCGTCTTCCAAATCCGACGCTCTGTCTGGTAACCGATCTTGGCGTGGTTGGCGGTGATGTGGGTCGATTGAGTGAGCGAGTCTCCGTTGCCGTTGAAAACGGCGTCAACATGGTCCAAATTCGTGCTCCACATTTGGGCGAGGATGAGTTCGGCCGATTGGTTGAGGAGATAGTTCAGACGGTCGCGGGACGTGCGCTGACAATCGTCAATCCATCGTCACGTCGCTTATTGTCATATCCCGATATTGGTGGAGTTCAACTGCCGGAGAATGCGAGCGCATCAATCGACGACGTACGTCGGTTCCTTGGGGTTAGCGCGTTGGTCGGACGTTCCGTGCATAGTTTGGCTGGTGCTCGTCAAGCTGGTGCGGCTGGCGCGGACTTTGCAGTCTTCGGCACAGTGTTTCTGTCGGCGACTCACCCAGGTGGCGACGTCCAAGGTATAGACAGTGTCAGGCGAGTCACGAGTGAAGCCAAGCTCCCAGTTATCGGCATAGGTGGCATAAGTGTTGAGAACGCGAGAAACGTGATGGCCGCCGGAGCACGGGGGATAGCGGTGGTGAGATCGATACTCGGGGCATCGGATCCTGCAACCGCGACGCGGGATTTGCTTGATGCGATGCTGGTCGCGAATGCGGATCAGGGTTGATTGAGCGCTACCGCGGCTTCAACGGCTTCGGTCATATCTACGGGACGGGACTGCATACCAGTAGCGATCTCGCTCAGATCGATTTCGCCATTCGCGACCGCTTTCAACGTCTCGACTACTAATGGGCGCTCACGCTTAAGTCCAGCCTCGCGGATTGCGGCGAATAATGGTAGGTTTTCATCGCCCTTGCCTCTTAACTCGTCGATGTCACAGTGCTGTGCATCTTCCCAGAGCGGATCAAACGCTGGACCGCGCACAGAGAAACCGCAGAATGATGCCACCGGACCGCGGTCGAGTTCGGGGGTGGCGATGTGCATCATTGCGCCGTGTCGATCTTCGTTGTTTTCGATGACGTCCCAGATTGCGTCTTGCCACTTTCCGATGGTTCCGCCAGGAAGGGCGGGATGTTGGTTAAGGATCAACATGCGTCGGCTGATCTCAGGGGCGTAGAGCATGTAACCGGCCATGACGGAAACGTCAGGTGAAAATCGTTCGAGTGCTGACAAGGCGGCCTTGTCATAGGCTTCACGGAGCTTTGACCAGGGTGCGCCATCGTTATCGCGCCGGAAACGTTGGGAAGACAGCGTTACCATTTCGATGTGGTTTGACTCAACAAGGTCGAGGAAGCTGTCGGTGGGGGCGGTTTGACCGCGTTCGCGATTGATGAAAACAAACTCGAACTCGGCATTCAGGTGACCCGACTGGATGGATTTCAATACCGAGCTGAACATTCCGCGTGAACCTGGACCGTTCGCAGTCGTGAACCAACCGATGCGGAGCGGCCGACGTTTGGGGTTGCGCGAATCGCCGCCCACGTTTACTCGTCCGAAACTAGATTGAGTTGCTCGGCTAGACCTTGCTGCAATCTCTGAATCTTGAGTTCGGCACCGTTTAGCAATTCGGTGCAGGTTTTCGCGAGCCGCATCCCCTCTTCAAAGAGAGCGGTCGATTGATCCAAAGACATTTGCCCGCTCTCTAATCGACGTACCACCGATTCGAGTCTTGTGAAGGCATCTTCAAAAGATGCTGGTGGTTCAGGTTGAGATTGATCTGAGTCGGTCATGGTTTAGGTGGGAGTTAGTTGTTTGTCGATACGACTTTAGCCTCGGCTTGGACAGTGCCATCCGCAAAGGTTAGTTCGAGGTTTTCCTTTGGTTTGATATTGGTGGCGCTTGAGATAACGCGTCCGTCGGTGCCGCGAACCATGGCGTAGCCGCGTTCCAGAATGTTGTGTGGTCCTAGAGCTCTGAGTTCCGCCTCGACGCGCTTCATGCCTTCGCGCTTAATCGTGATGTATCGCGCCCACGAGTCTTGGGCTCGTGCCTTTAACCCGTCAACGCGATCGCGGAAAAGTTGGGTGTCAGGAGCGTTTTCGGCTAGCCGGTCGTGAGTCAACTCCAAGCGTTGTCTCGCTAGAGTCACTCGTCCCGATAATCCGCGCATCAATCTTTGGGCGAAATCGGCGGTCTCTAAGGTTAGTCCAGCAATGTCCGGAGATACCAACTCGGCTGCGGCTGAAGGCGTTGGAGCGCGCAGATCGGCAACGTCGTCCGCGATGGTGAAATCGGTTTCGTGCCCGACCGCGCTGATGACGGGTATACGGCTAGCGAAGATGGTTCTTGCAACCATTTCGTCGTTGTATGGCATTAGGTCCTCGGCAGATCCGCCTCCCCTAGCCACAATCACGGCATCGACCGTTTCGGTCTCGGCATAGGCATGAAGGTCGGCAAAGGCTTCGATGATGGACACTGGTGCCAATTCGCCTTGTACGGCTGACGGGACAAGTGTTAGTTCCATCAAAGGGTACCGACGTCGCACTACATTGGCGATGTCGTGCCAGACTGCTCCTTGTTCGGAGGTAATGACGGCGATCCGTTGGGGAAATCGTGGAATTGTGCGTTTGCGGGACGGATCGAATAAGCCTTCTGCACGAAGCTTGCGTTTTAATTCTTCGAGTTGGGCCTGCTGATCGCCTACGCCGGCGGGTTCGGCGGATGTGACGATGATTTGGAGATCCCCGCGCGGCGCGTAGATGCCAGCTGATCCTTCACAGACCACCAATGCGCCATCTTCCAAGTACTGATGGCCGCGACCATAGCGGAACATAACGCATCTGAGTGATGCCTCGCGGTCGCGCAGAGAGAAATAGCTGTGCCCGGACGCGGGTTGCGAGTGTCCGGAAACTTCGCCAATTATGCTGACGTTCGCAAGCAGAGGATCGCTTTTGAGCAATCCTTGAATCAGTTGGGAAACCTCGGAGACCGAGCTTGGGCCAGGCTTGTCGGTAGACGTAGCGGGGGTTTCTACGGAGCTGTACATCGTGTTGCCCCCATTATCGGCGTTTTTCTCTAAACGGATTAGTCAGCGCGGCCGATGTACTCTTTCGTGGTCGTGTTGACGCTTATCATGTCGCCTTCGTTGACGAAGAGCGGGACCTGCAACGTCAATCCGGTTTCGGTGGTGGCAGGTTTGGTCGCGCCGCTTTGGGTGTCGCCTCTTAACCCAACTTCGGTATGGGCGATTGAGAGGTTGACGGCGGACGGCAAATCGACGAGGATAGGCTTCTCTTCGTACATCAGCAGAACCAACTCCCCACCTTCGGGCAGGAAATAGGTCGCGTCGCCGAGCAGGTTGTCGCCGAGAAGATGTTGATCGTAGGTCTCCATATCCATGAAGACGTAGAATTCGCCTTCCTTATAGAGGTACTGCGCGTTGCGACGTTCGGTCTGCGCCACCGTCAGCTTGTGGTTGCCGTTTAATTTGCGTTCGAACACGCTGCCGGTGCTCAGTTGCCTAACCTTAAGCGTTAAGGTCGGCGGAGCTTTAGGTGCTTGCCTGTGCTGCCACTCCATGATCTGGTAGACATCACCATCCAGCAAGATAGTCATGTTGCGGCGGATTTCGGACGAGGAGATGGTCATGTGAGGGTGCTTTCGTTGCTATTCAGCAGATTGTTGGTCCGTTGTTTGGAAATCTAAAACCGCATCTTTTCTGCATGGCTCAAGACGCGTGCACGTCCGTTTTCGAGAACCACTACATCTTCGATTCTGACACCGCCCCATCCAGGAATGTAGATACCTGGCTCGATAGTGAACGGCATACCGTCTTCTAGTGGTGTTGTGCCGCGTGGCCCGACATTCGGTTCTTCATGCACCTCAAGACCCAGTCCATGGCCCAGGCTGTGACCGAACATATCTCCGTATCCGGCATCGGCGATGATTTTACGAGCGATGCCGTCCGCTTCACCGCCGGTTAGCCCCGCTTCGACTTGCTCGATAGCGGCTTCTTGAGCTTCTAGCACAATGTTGTAGATCTTCGCCACTTCGTCGTCTGCATCGCCGAGTACGACCGTTCGAGTGAGATCAGAGCAGTAGCCTTGATATGTGGCGCCACAGTCGAAGACTATGGTTTCGCCTTCTTGGAGTTCGGAGTCACCTGTTTGGTGATGCGGGCGCGCCGCGTTTGGGCCGTTGGCGACGATCGTATCGAACGAAAGACACTCAGCGCCGCGTTCGCGTATAGCTTTCTCGAATTCCCACGCGGCTTCCTTCTCGGTCATGCCCGCGGTCAGTTTGGCCGCAGTTTCCTCAAAGGCTGCGTCTCCGATGTCGATCGCCTTTTGAAGTAGCTCGATTTCACCAGCATCTTTGATGGCGCGCAACTTGGTGGCATCGCCGGATTTAGGTTCGAATGACGCCTCGACATCGCTCTCTGCAACCGCGTCTTCAAACATCTTGAATGCCGAGACAGTAAGATTGTCAGCCTCGAAGCCGAGATTGGTTACACCCAGATCGCCAAGTAGTTTCGGGAACCACTCCGACAATCGGCCTTGGATCTGCGAAATCTCGAAGCCTGCTGCCTGAACTCCCGCTTGTTCGGTGTAACGGAAATCGGTCGCGAGGACCGCGTCGGATTCGGTTATGAATAGGTATCCAGCGGTCCCGATGAAACCTGACAGGTAGCGACGGTTGTGCGGATCGGAGATCAACATGGCGTCGATCTCTTGTTCTTGGATCAACGAGCGGAGAGCGGCTACGCGATTCGGGTGCCGGAAACCATGTTGGCTCATGCGGATGCTTCCTCTACGTGTGCAGCTAGGCTTTCCAAAGCGTAGATGTAGCCGCGGTATCCCAGACCGGCTATCTGCCCCACTACATAGGGAGCAATTACAGAGTGGCGACGGAACTCTTCACGTGCGTGGATGTTAGATATGTGAACCTCGACGACAGGAAGTTTGCTGTCCAGTAATGCGTCGAGTATCGAGTAGCCGACTTGAGTGAGGGCTCCGGCGTTAATGATGATGCCCGCTGCGTTGCCTGATTCGGCTTGTATCCAATCGACTATTGCTCCTTCGTGATTCGATTGGAAAAAGGTAGCTTCGACACCAAGTTTCTCAGCGTGCGCCGCTACGCGCTCCTCTATGTCTGCGAGCGTGATTGAACCGTAATGATCGGCGTCGCGTTTGCCCAAATTGTTCAGATTCGGGCCGTTGATTATCAGGATGCGATCCATCGGCGGTTGGGGCGGTCAGTCAATAGTAGGTTTGGCGCGTTGCGATGAACAAAATCGCTTTACGCACAATACTCAAGGCTATAACGCATCGGTCAATTTGCGACTTTTGCGGTCGCGCCTCCGTCCAGCCCCCGGGTGCGCATTCAGATATACCTTGCGCGCCTGCTCGGCCGAAACATGTGTGTATACCTGAGTCGTCGACGGCGATTCGTGGCCCAACAGATCTTGAACTACACGCAGATCAGCGCCACCATTCAGGAGATGGGTGGCGAAACTGTGCCGGAGGTTATGGGTGTGGAATACGGAATCCAATCCTGCTGCCAACGCATGTTTCTTGACGATGCTCTGAATTCCGCGCTCGCTCAAGCGGCCTCCTAGATTGTTCAGAAACATCGCGTCACCCGATCGTCGGGTCACGAGTTTCGGACGTGAATGACTGATGTAGTCGGTCAACCAATGCACTGCCGAACGACCAAGCAAGACGATACGCTGCTTGGAGCCCTTCCCGAATACTCGACACTCCAGTGACTCAGGCTCTACATCGGCGATATCCATAGCATTCACCTCAGAAACGCGAACGCCGGAAGCGTAGATCAGTTCGAGGAGCGCCCGATCGCGCAGACCCAACGCGGTGGATATATCCGGCGCGTCCAAAAGTCGTTCGATTTCAGATTCCGAAACAACGTACGGCAATGTTCTAGGTTGCTTGGGTGCTGAGACCATATCGGTTTCGTTCGATTCGACGCGTCCCGTTTCTTGCATCCAACCGAAGAAGGTGCGAAGTGCGGTAAGTTTGCGGCTGATCGAGGCCTTTGCGTATTTTCGGTTTGCCAACCAAGCCAAATAGCTTCTAAGTTGACGACGATCTGGCGACACGACATTTTTGATGTGTTCGTTCTCAGCCAAGAATTCCATGAACGCTGCCAAATCGTTCATGTAGTTGCGGACTGTCGGATTCGCGAGTTGTCGGATTGCGAGCAGGTGTTGCTCGTACTCCTTAAGAATCGGGACCCAGTCCGTCCCGCGCACAGTGTTCCATAGGCCCGGAACGCTGACACCAGCAATCCTTGGCTCAGTGTTCGCCATCACACGCTCCGCCCGATTGAGAAACCGCTAACCCGCGTAAAGGAATGCAGACTTTTATCGCGATGTGCGTGCGCGTCGCGTACTGGTTCGGGATCGCGAGCGTGATGACCTCGTAGTGCGTCGCTTTGCAGCTTCAGGATGCTCCTTAAAGCAACGTTGCATGCGCTGATTCTTTTTCTCGTCCCATTCTGGAATCTCTGATTCGTCAGAGGGTTTGAGGTCGAGAGCCACACGGCACTTAGGAAATTCGGGGCATGCCAAGAACTCGCCGCGGCGTCCGTTGCGAACAACGAGTTCGATGCCACCATCGCAGACAACGCCAGAGCCGACTTCGACACGCTTCTCAAGTTCCGGTACGCCGTCCGGGTGCGCGGCGTGACACTGTGACATTCGGCGAGTAAATTCGCCCTGCCATTCTTCGATCTTTTCGCCATCTGACTCGTCACTGGGCCGCAGATCCATCGCAAACTTGCACGCCGGATACTCCGGGCACGCCAAGAAATCGCCTCGGCGTCCGTTGCGCACGACTAGCTCGGTTCCGCCTTCGCATTTGATCCCGCTCGCAACATCGAACTCGGCCCGGCGCACTCTTTGCGCGTTTTGGAAAGCGTGATCCAAAGCGGCGTCGAAGGGACCGTAAAACTCACGGAGCATCTCGACACGCTCCATATCGCCGTTCGCGATGTCGTCGAGCTTCGTCTCCATGCCGGCGGTGAACCCGACATCCACGATGTCAGGGAAAAACTGCTTCAACATGGCGCACACGGCTGTCCCGCTCTTTGTCGGGTGAAACCGGTTTCGCTCACGCGTTACGTAATTCCTATCGACAATTCTGCCAACTATGGTGGCGTAAGTGCTAGGTCTTCCGATACCAAGTTCCTCTAATGTGCGGATGAGATTAGCTTCGGTGTAGCGCGGCGGTGGTTGAGTGAACTTCTGATCGCTGTTGACCTTCACGAGATTCAGCGACTCGCCTTCGACCAACGGCGGCAACCGCTTGGCGTCTTCAGATTCGGAGTCTTCGTCTCTGGCCTCGATGTATAGAGCACGGAAGCCGTCGAACACCATGACTGAGCCTGTAGCGCGCATTCGGTGCGTCCGCCCGTCGTTCAGTTTGGCATCGATGTCCGCGCGCGTTCGCTCGTCGATGCCATCAGCCATCTGGCTCGCAACCGTGCGTTTCCAGATCAGGTCGTACAACCTGCGCTGATCATCGTTGAGATATCGGGCCACGCGTGCTGGCGTATTCGCTATCGAAGTCGGGCGAATCGCCTCGTGCGCTTCCTGCGCGTTTCGCGAGCTTGTGCGATAAACCCGATGCCCAACCGCGTACTTGTCTCCGAATTCTCGCAAGATAAACGCCTGCGCCTGCTCAAGCGCCGATGTCGCCAAATTGGTCGAGTCGGTTCGCATGTAGGTGATTAAACCTACGGGTTCACCGTCTCCAAGCACAACCCCTTCGTAAAGACCCTGAGCGGCGGACATCGTTCGTTGAGCGCTGAACCGCAAACTCCGGGCAGCCTGTTGTTGCAACGTACTGGTTATGAACGGAGGGCGAGGTCTAACCTTGACTTCCCGTTTGGTGACGCTGACCACCGAATAAGCAGCGCCTTTGAGTTCGTCGACAATCGATGTCGCCGTTTCTTTGTTCGGAACTAGGCCATTCTCGGGCTTGTTAGGGTCCTTCTTTTCGCCATGTAGCCGATACAACCGAGCATTGACCGGAATGTCGGAAACCTCTTTGTCTAGATCAACTGAAACCAGCCAGTACTCTTTGGGCACAAAGGCTTCGATCTCAGCTTCTCGATCGACCACCAAACGCAACGCAACCGACTGGACCCGTCCCGCTGACTGCGCGCCTGCGACCTTGTTTCGGATGAACGGGCTGAGTTTGAATCCGACCAGACGATCGAGAATCCGGCGTGCCTGTTGTGCTTCAACTAGCTGATAGTCGATGGGACGCGGGTCCTTGAACGCTTCCATCACCGCGCCCTTGGTGATTTCGTGGAATACCACACGCCGTGCATCGTCTTCGGGAATGTTCAAAATCTGGCTGAGGTGCCAAGAAATCGCTTCTCCCTCACGGTCCGGGTCCGTCGCCAAGTAAACGCCAGTGGCATTCTTGGCCGCGGCCTTGAGCTCGTTGACGACTTTCCGGCGGTCAGCGACGATGCTGTACTTGGGCTCGAAATCGTTCTCTACGTCAACGCCCATCCTAGATTTCTGCAAATCACGGACGTGACCAACCGAGGCTTTGACTTGGAACTCTTCGCCCAAGTAGCGCTCTATTGTGCGCGCCTTGGCGGCAGATTCGACAATCACAAGATTGTCGTTAGATTTCTTTCGGCTCCGTGCCAATTCGTCACCACTTCCGATGAGAGATTCCGTTTTGTCGGAATTTGTAATTATGCAGGTTGTCCCTGGTCGAGCAGTCGTGGCGCGCCGATTTCGGCGCGTTTATTGGTCAACTCGTACAACGCGCCTTCTGTGCACCGCACCACACCTCTCACCTCCATCATAGTAAGCGCCGACATGACATCGTTCACAGAAACCGACATCGAACGCGCTACTTCGTCAACGTGAATCGGACCCTCAGCGTCACTGAGTGACATGGCGATCGAGTGCTCTTGCTCGTTGAAAGTCTTGATCTCCTCGACTTGCGGTTTCCTCGGTCTTGCTTCCGAAAAACTCCTCGGCTCTTGTCGTGCAGTCACGGTCGACGAAACATGGGCCGAAGATTGTCGCCGTTCGATCTCTGGGTCTCGGTCGAGGTCACCGAAAAAAGCGCTCAACTCTTCGAGCACATCGTCGGCGCAAGTGGTGAGTTTAGCACCCTGTTGAATCAACCAGTTTGTTCCCTCGCTTTGTGGCGATGTCGCGTTCCCAGGAACCGCAAAGACCTCTCGATTCTGCTCCAATGCCCACTTCACCGTCCACGTCGCACCACTCTTTTTCGCGGCTTCTACGACAACCACACCTCTGCTCAACCCGCTGATTATTCGATTCCGCCGTGGGAAGTGGTCACGTTTGGATCTTGTGCCGAGTTGATATTCAGAGATTAAACATCCGCTTTCCACGATCTGACGTGCGAGCCCGCGGTTCTGTTGGGGGTAGATGGAATCCAGCCCACCGGCCAGAACCGCGACAGTTCGTCCGCCGGCATTCAACGCCGCGCGGTGCGCTGCGGTGTCGATACCGATGGCTAAACCACTGACGATCGTGACACCCATCCGAGCAAGTTCACCAGAAATGATGCTGGCCATCTCGATTCCATAAGAAGTGGCATTTCGAGTTCCTACGACGGCGACTGCGTTACTGTCATGCGAAATAAGGTCTCCACAGACGTAGATGACCACTGGTGCATCGTCGGATTCCGCGAGTTGATCTGGGTATTCTTCTGAACGCAAATGTATCGGCCGAATGCCACGTCGGATGAGCCTGTCCATCTCATCATCGGGATCTATTTGGTTTCGTCTAGCGTCGATATTTTCCAAGAGTGCCGGACCGATCCCCGCGTCACGCAGTTCTCCTCGCCTAGCCTGCCACGCGTCTTCCAGACTGCCGAAGTAGGTCTCAATGCGGTTAAAGCGCTGGGGACCCATTCCGTCAATACCGTGGAAAGCGACCCAGTATTTCAAATCATCCATATCGTGTCTTGCCTGCAAAAATGTCGAGCTACGACTACTGCTCTCGTCCCTTTGTCTTCAAATTTCACGACCAGCCAACACCGATCAGCCAGCCGCGATACACGTTACTACACGCTCTGAGAGTCATTCGATTCCATGTGGCACAAAAATGTTTGCCCCGTCATTCCCGCGCAGCCTGCCTCGTACCCCGATACTGGGCCGGAAGCCACTCGATGCCCCCTTTCGTGTCACGAAAGGGGCGCGCAAAAGCGAAGCGAGTGCGCGGGGTATGCCATGCTCCATATGTCATTCTGAACGAAGCGCAGCGGAGTGAAGAATCTCATTCCCGCGTAGACGGGCGCTTCAGCGGACGGAACGTCCATCCAGAGAGTGCGGTGAAGATCGCTGGCTGGCGGAGGGTGCGTCCCCTCGTAGAGGGCGTTTTTCGGTTTAATTTTAGGGTTTGAGATGCTTGGTTATCACAATGGTTATCACACAATAAACGCGTGATGGTTGGAGAAACCCCGTCTCGGATTTGGCTTTGACCGAATGACAGCATAATTGCGGACGGGGTTCTCGATTGAGGCCCGAACAAGATTGAGGATAAAACGTGCGCGGCGGCTGCCGGTTCAAACGGAAATCCGCGAATGAGCTGACTGGAAACGCGAGCCACATCAGGCAATGAATCCACCACGCATCCGAATTTCGCCTCGGTACTCTCGACATCGACTTCGACATGATGGTCTCTATTCGAATCGGATTCTCGTATGCACTGCATGACCGTAAACGGCGTACCGGCTGTCTGCCAACTCGAACGTGAAACGAAGAAACGCAATCTCCAAAGGCTGGCGATTCCGGAGCGTTAGTATGGCAACGCGAACGCGTCGAACAACATCACGATTGCCGCCCTGTTGCACAATGCGCGCACACAGGGCAGTCGGCACATTTGGGTAAACGCGCCGAACATCTCAATGTGCCCAAGTCCAATAGAGCTTGGTTCCACTCTGCGTGAGCGCCGTCGGAGCCGGCTAGGATCGACGCCAAGCATGACCTCAAAGACCCGGCGGGCGACGGACGACGATCGACGATCATCATTACCCCCGGTTACCGTCTCCCTTGGTGTCGCGACAGTCACCCTACACGGTGATTCCAATGCTCTCCACCGCCGCCTGGAACCGAATTCTCGAGCCCGACTAACCTCAGATTCGCCTTCACATCGCATCAGTCTGTGAAGAATTCCTTCGCGGCGTTTTTCTAGAATTTCCGGCATCAAACGAAATTCACATATCGTATAAACACAAATGTTCCAATCTCATCGATGAAATTGAAGCGAATTCGCTTGAATCCACGCGCCTTCGCGGCTGTGTTACTCGCCGCAGCGCTGGCCTTCACGGCGGTGTACCCGGTCGCAGACCAGAGTGTCTTTGCGCAAACTACGACGGTCGACATCTGCGACCGGACCGAGCAGATTGAAGAGGCAATTCTCCGGGCAATCGACGACAACACCGGATCACGACCTGCTTGCGATGCAGTCACATCTGCGCAACTCGAGGCCATCGAAGGGATAAACGTCAGCGGTTCCACCATGGGATCGCAGGTCACCAGCCTAAAATCCGGAGACCTATCGGGACTCACCAACATAACTTCGTTCTCTGCCGCCAATAGCAAAATCGGAACGATACCGGCAGGATTTTTCGACGCCAACACGAAACTCACTTTGATGGACTTGGCGGTGGCACAACTCACAACACTGCCCACCGGCATCTTCGATCAGCTGACAAGTTTGAGGACCCTTCGATTGGAACGCAACTTCTTCTCCACGATGCCGCCCGGATTGTCGGCGACGAGTATGGAGAAACTCACCAACCTGTGGACCTTCACGATCGGTATGGACTGGCCCAGTTCCGCGCACTTCCAGACGTTGCCAACCGGTTGGATCGAGAGTCTTCCAACCGATCTGACCGAGCTCAAATTCGGCCACATAAGGTTGAGCGATGCCGACGCCCAACACATCGCCGATAACTTCACCAAACTCTCCGAATTCACGTTCGATTACCAGGATCTGACCTTCGCGAAATTCACGGCATTATTGGACGCGCTGGTCGACATCTCCACAACCATGGCGACGATGTCGGAGCTGCATATGACCGCTTCTGGAGACGCTCTGTCGGAATGCGCAACCGCCACTGATCCCAGCTCGATCGGCGGTTGGTACAGCGACAACCCGACTGAGATTGAAGCGTTCAAAACGGCGTTGTCAGGCTTGAGAGTCGCCAAATTGAGAATCTACGATCCTAAGATCACCGCGGTTGCCGCCGAAGACATCCTCGGCGCGATTGACAAGTCATATCCGGCAGAAGTCCACTTCGAATGCGGCAGCATGGAAGGATTCGCCGGTAGTTCCTTGAGCGGCTACACAAATCTCCAGAGATTGCTCGTCCGCCACAGCGATCTGAATGTTGGCAATTTCCGCTCCATCGTGTCAAATTTGAACACCAACAATATCCCGATCACCACGCTCAATCTCGAAGGAAACGATTTCGACGAAGGCGACTCGTACATCGATTTGGCCCTGTTTGATTTCTCCGACATCCAAGACACGTTGATCGGCCTGAAATACGGTTCGTATTTCTCCTGCAAAGGCCCTTGGATCGCTGACTACGAAGAAGCCGGATTCTGGCTTCTGGGCGGGACCTACAGCCTCACCCCCGGCCAACAGCCCAAACCGTTCATAGCCATCGAACCGACTCCAATCGATGAACCAGATGATTGCACCGAGCCCGTGGCGCCGCAAGAACAGCAAGCCTTAGAAGGAGAATCCGAACCCAACTGGCCTCCCGCAACCATCATGAACATCGAACCCGCCATCACGGCGGTCAGAATCCGGCCCGGCGACGAAGTGGTCCTCTCCACCGAGGTCTACGGCATGCAGGGAATTCTCGACAACGATCTCGCCGACGCCGCACCCCCTGACGATGTCTGGTTCAACTGGGAGGATGAGACGTTCAGCTCCGAATTCGCAGAGTCGACGAAACGACCGATGCGTATCAATCAGGTGCCCGACGACCGCGAGACGTTGTACACGGCCCCCGATCAACCGGGCAACTACCTCGTCAGCGTCAACGTGCCACATGCGGCACGTTGCAAGGGCCCGCGCAAAGAGATCGGCGAGACCGAAGCTGAGGCGCTCGCCCGTTGCACCGCTGAGTTCGAAATCAGCGTGCGGCGTCCCCTCGACTTCGCCGAAGAAGCAGATGAACCGGTTAATCCGAGCGGCGCTATCCCGGCGAGCGTCATGAACTCTCGTGGCGGTTCATGCCCAGTCTTCACACCCGTCGAGGGCGGCACCGTTTCCGCCGTCTACTACTCGATCTCGGCTCAACCCGGCGCCGTCCAGGACGAGACCGCCGTGGGTATCTGTGTAGACAAATCCGGCCCGGCGAGCAATGCCGGCATGACGCGGCAGCGATACACCTTGCACGGCGACCTCTACAGTCTCACCCCGTTCGACATTAATGGGCGCAGGCTGTCCAAGTACCAGTTCAACTTCCCGATCGAAACATGCATCCCGTTGCCTGACGAGTTACGCGGCAGACTCTCCGACGCTGAGATGATGGTCATAAACCGGGACAAGAGGCTGACCGCCCTCCGATCGAAGACCACATTCGCGCAAGTCGGCATTCGAACGTGCGGCGCCGTAGGTGAACTGCCCGCCGTGGTGGCGATTGGCGTTAAAGGTGCTCCGCCGCCTTTGCCAGAATCCGTCGAGATTCTGCCCGACACCGGCGGCGCATCGATTCCCGAGCCGTGGGTCATGTTTGCCATAATTCCGGGCATCGCCGTGTTTATGGTCTTGATGGTCGTCGCCCGATACGGCAGACGCCGCTCTTGAGCTTTTGACCATCAACCTCGTCTGAGCACGACGTAGCCGAACGCGGCCAGCGCGCCGATTCCGGCGATCGTCAGAGTGGCGGTCGTACGTGGTCCACAAGAAGGGCTCGAATTCTCCTTTAGGGTTGCGGTGTTAGGTGATTACTAGCCGCCGAGCGAGAATTCGAAAACTGTTCTGTCTGCGGAGAAAATACGTCCGGCCAAAAGGGATCGAACTCAGGAACACACCGCATGATCGACCCGACTCGAACGTAAACGCGTTCAAACGTCGACACGTTCCCGATCAGTGCCAACGGTCTAAGTTCGACCACCTGCCAAACCGGTTCTAACTAATGTGCAGAGCGCTTTGGCGGAGAGGACAGGATTCGAACCTGCGGTGAGTGTAAGCCCACACACGCTTTCCAGGCGTGCCCGTTAAGCCGCTCCGGCACCTCTCCGCGATCTAAATCTAAACTCCAGAATCGTCAAATTTCGCGTTGGAATGTTCTAAAGAAAATGTGGCGGAGAGGGCGGGATTCGAACCCGCGATCCCGGTTGCCCGAGATACCGGTTTTCGAAACCGGCGCTTTCAACCACTCAGCCACCTCTCCTCAATATGCCGACGTTTCAAGTCTATATGCCGCACATCGCAGGTATGTATAAATCAGCGACCGGCGCGAGACGCTGTTCGCCTTTGCGTCGCGGAGCATCCCTCCCACGAGCCGAATGTGTCCGCAATCGTCTCATTGACGCATCTCCTTTTGGTCATCCCCACCTGGCCCGCCCCTTTCGCGAAGCGAAGGGCGCGCGAAGCGAGAGCGGGGGATGCCCGGACAGCTGCACGGCAACCCATCGCCTCCCCGGGCCGCCCTTGGGTTCCCGCTTTCGCGGGAATGACTGTGAGCGAGCGCCTGGATGACGGTGAGTGGGTCAAAGGAACAATCGTCACAAGAGAGATCTCCGCCGCCGCGCTTTTTATCTATAAAGTCTGTGATTGCAAATTAGTTGTATAATCCGCGATTGCAAGATTCCGTTGTCCGGATCACCCAGATCCCCGGACTCTATATGCATATCCAGGCCTCACCAAGGATTTAATGACACATCTGATCCAAATATGGGGGGGGGGGGGGGGCACCCTCGCACGGCTCTATCTCGGGTCGGTCCAGGGCATCGATCGTGATTCGGCGCGCCTCCACGGCTCTTATGGTCGCCCTGCTCGCGACGCTGGCTCTGGTCGGCACAGCCGCCGAAAACGCGGCCGAAGCCCAGGAGATGAACTGCGCTGATGATGCGCCCCCTACGAGCCCCAACGCGTTTTTGATATTTGAGGCTCTCGACGACTGCAACGTTTTGCTGAATGCCAAGACGACGTTGGAGGGCCCCAATCCCACTGCACCGCTCAACTGGAGCGCGGGAGTGGATTTTAACACCTGGACGGGTGTCGAATTGAACGCTTCACTGCGCGTGGAACAGATCGATCTGAATAATTCAGGCTTGACCGGCTCTATCCCCGCGTCTTTTGGCGATCTGGAGGCATTGGCGAGGCTGTACTTGGGCGGAAACGAACTGACAGGTGCTATACCTCCCGAACTAGGGGAGCTGCGACCCAGCATGACAGAGCTGAACTTGAGCGGCAACAATCTGACCGGCCCCATTCCCGCGGAACTCGAAACTTGGGCTTGCTGCAAGACTTGCGTCTAGGGAGCAACCGGCTGACCGGCTCTATTCCCGCGGAACTCGGAGCCCTGGTAAACATGACGACTCTCAGCTTGAGCAACAATCGTCTGACTGGCGAGATACCGATCTCGGATCCCGCCGATCCGACCTCCACGGGGTTGGACACAATTACCCTTCTGGGAGGACTGTACCTGTGGGGCAATCGGCTGACCGGGCCCATTCCTCCGGAACTCGGCAACCTGAACCTCTTTTACCTTTTCATGAACGGCAACCGGTTCAGCGGCGAAATACCCGCGGAGCTCGGGAGGATGGATGCTTTGCTGGCGCTAGACCTGAGCAACAATGATCTGACTGGCGTCATACCGGCGACGAACGACCGCGATCCCGCTACACCGTGCCCCACCCGTTCCGCTTTCGCCGTTCACGATAAAATGCTGTGCAATCTCAGTCTGATTCTGCTGGACTTGAGCGGCAACCAGCTCAGCGGCTCCATTCCCGCGTCTCTCGGAAATCTCCGACAATTGCTGGATCTGGACCTGTCCGGCAATCGGCTCACCGGCGGGATTCCCGCATCGCTGGGCACCTATCTGAACCTGCGCACTCTGCGCTTGAACGGAAACCGGTTGACCGGACCAATACCCCCTGGTCTGGGCGCGTCCATAGCTCGAACCACGCTGGCCGACTTGGGTTATGACCCGTCCGATACCACGGGTAGCGATCTCAATAATAATGAGGTGACTTTAATCGGTCTGAGCCGTGCGTGCGGGGATCTCGGACTCCCGGGGCTGGACTTTGACGACGATGATCAGACATGCGCCTCGCTACCGAGCCTCGAGTTGCTGTGGCTGCATGGCAACCAACTGACCGGCGCCATACCGCCGGAGATCGCGAACATATCGCTTCTGCGCCAGCTGACCTTGTCACAGAACCTGTTGAGCGGGCCGATCCCCGCCCGATTCGGCGTCTTGACCAACCTACGGTTCCTCGACCTCTGGGGCAACCACCAGCCCAGCGTGGATCGCGACAGCGGGTTGACCGGTCCCATCCCGTCAACCCTGGGCAACCTAGTGAACTTGGAACGACTGTTGCTGCACCAAAACCGGCTGAGCGGCACTATACCGACGGAGCTCGGCAAACTCTCGGAGCTGCAGAGGCTGAACTTGAACGAAAACGAGCTCGCCGGCCCCATACCGCTCAGGGATCGGACGGACCCATTCTCAAGGGGATTTGACGATCTGGTGAACCTGCGCATACTGTCGTTGCGGGACAATCGGCTGACCGGCACGTCGTTCCCGGCGCCTCTCAATGGCCTAGTGAATCTCACTCGACTGTCTCTTTCGGGGAACGAATTCACCGGCGCGTTTCCCGCAGCATTCACCAGATCGGTCATTCTGGAAGCGTTGGATCTGTCTATTGACCAAGTATCTTCGGGTGGATTCACGACCAGACTTTTGAGGCTCTGGGACATCTATGTTGACCTTCCATCGGGTGCGGCATTGCCTGCGGGTGCGGACGAGAATCAGAGCTATGTGGAATGGGATAGTTTGCCGAACGCCCAGGCGGCGCGTAGAGCCGTGAACGCCCTGCCGCCCGGGACCCTCGACCTGGGCGATTCACCAATATACTTGGAGGTCAATCTCGGGTTCCGCGACAGCGAGCGCCGGATGGTTCCGGGCAACTTAAGCGTTCCGGCCGTGGTGTGCGTCCCCAGAGGAACCAATCTCAGGGGCGAACAGCGTCTGCTGCGCTTCGATGGCGAAGAAATCACGTTGCTCCCGCCGCCTCGAACAGTTCCCGCGGGGCTGCGCGCCACACACGTCTGCGGCCAGACCCGCAGTTTCTCCCTCTTCCTCCCCGCCGTGGTACTGGACCCTACCCACTTACGCGCCCCCACGATTGCTGGCGGAGCGCGCATACTCCGCATCGAGCCCGACATCCGCGCGGCGACGGTCTCAGCCGGCGATATTCTGCGACTCGGCGTCGACGTCTACGGGCGGCAGAACCTCTTGGACAACGCCCTAGCCGACGAGATCAGGTTCGAATGGGACGACGGTTCCGCCAACGGCTCGTTCGACGGAGATGGGAGAAGCGTGCTCTACACCGCGCCCGACGCGCCCGGCGCCTACACCGTCACCGCCAGCCTGCCGTCGTCGGCATGTTCGGACGTGGAAGGCGAATGCGAGGCGGTCTTCGAGATAAGAGTGAGAAGATCGCACGCGCAGCCGTCTCCGGCACCCGCGCCGATCAACCCGGCCGGAGAGATACCCTCGATCCTCACCGATCCCGACGGCGAGCAGTACGCCGTCTTCACCCCGGTCGACGGCGGCGCCTTCCGAGGCGACGACGTCAGCTTGACCGCGCCGGCGGGGGCGGTCCCGAACGGGGAGATCGTCGGCGTCCGCATCTACGACGCTGGCGCGGCATCCAACATCGGGAAGACCTATCACCGATACACCATCAGCGGAAACGCGTACAGGACAGCCGCAGTCGACAGCTCCGGATCAGCGCTATCCGAATACATACTGAACACGTCAGCCGAGGTCTGTCTGCCCCTGCCCGTCCAGATAAGAGGCAGCATCTCCGACATCGCGCTCGTGGCGCTGAACGCGGACGGTTCCTTGACCATACTCTCCACCAAAGTCCGAGTAGGCTCCGACTCATCGCCAGACGCCTGCGGCAACCTCGGCTTCCTCCCAGCCACATTGGCCGTCGGAATCGCCGGCGCGCCCCCGCCACTGCCTACACCGGGCGCAGACTCTCAAGAGATCGAAACGCCCGACACTGGAGGACGCGTGCCTTCCGCGCAGATCATGTTCCTGATCACGATTATCGGCGCAACCATCATCGCCGCAGGAGCCTCGATCGCGCTCGGCTATTACAGGAGACGGGGGAACTGCCAGTAGGCGGTCCGTAACCCTCTCCCTCGATGGGATAGGGGATTTTTCTGGTCACCGCCGAGGGAGGGGGATCGGCGGTGGCCTTTCCCTAATCGAAGAAGAGGCTTGCGATTTAGTCCTTGCTACCGTCGAGGGGGTTAGAGTACTAGGAAAAAAGTAAAAGCCCCTTGGCAACGACCTATTTTCCCACACCTCACAGTGCAGTATCGTCAGCGCTACGACGTTTCACTTCCGTGTTCGGGATGGGAACGGGTGGTTCCATCGCGCTCTAATCACCAAAGGGCTTTGTGATATTTGGTTGTGTTTCGACGGGTCGCTTTGGATTCGGGCGCTGGTGCTGGTAGCGGGGGCAGGATTCGAACCTGCGACCTTCGGGTTATGAGCCCGACGAGCTACCACTGCTCCACCCCGCAACGCATGCAACGCATATGTTGATCCAAGACACGTCCGTCGAACATGTCATTGAAACCGATTCCGCATTCTCTCCCGACCGGTGCAAGCCGATTCGTGAAGATATTTAATGGTCAAGCCCTCGACCGATTAGTACCGTTCAGCTGAGCGCATTGCTACGCTTACACCTACGGCCTATCTACCCGGTAGTCTCCCGGTGGTCTTACTCCAAAGGATGGGACATCTCATCTCAGGGTGGGCTTCGTGCTTAGATGCTTTCAGCGCTTATCCCTTCCGAACGTGGCTACCCGGCGGTGCAGCGGGCGCTACAACCGGCACACCAGAGGTTCGTCCAACCCGGTCCTCTCGTACTAGGGTCAGCTCCCTTCAAATGTCCTGCGCGCACGGCGGATAGAGACCGAGCTGTCTCACGACGCTCTGAACCCAGCTCGCGTGCCGCTTTAACGGGCGGACAGCCCGACCCTTGGGACCTTCTTCAGCCCCAGGATGCGACGAGCCGACATCGAGGTGCCAAAGCTCCCCGTCGATACGATCTCTTGGGGGAGATTAGCCTGTTATCCCCGGGGTAGCTTTTATCCGTTAAGCTACGGCCCTTCCACACGGAACCGTAGGATCACTTTGACCGACTTTCGTCCCTGCTCGACTTGTTGGTCTCGCAGTCAAGCCACCTTATGCCAATACACTCTAAGGCTGATTTCCATCCAGCCTGAGGTGACCTTTGTGCGCCTCCGTTACCTTTTAGGAGGCGACCGCCCCAGTCAAACTGCCTACCAGACACTGTTCCAGAAACGGTTAGATTCAAACGCAGAAAAGGGCGGTCTTTCATTGGTGACTCCACGCAGGCTGGCGCCTGCGCTTCACTGTCTCCCGCCTATTACTACACATCCCTGAGCTCAAACCAATGTCAAGCTGCAGTAAAGCTCCACGGGGTCTATTTGTCCTGCCGCGCGTAACCCGCATCTTTACGGGTCCTGCAATTTCACCGAGTCCATCGTTGAGACAGTGCTCAAGTCGTTACGCCATTCGTGCGGGTCGGAACTTACCCGACAAGGGACTTCGCTACCTTAGGACCGTTATAGTTACGGCCGCCGTTTACCGGGGCTTCGGTCGGAGGCTCTCACCCCCTTCCTTAACCTACCAGCACTGGGCAGGCGTCAGCCTGTATACATCAGCTTTCGCTTTGGCACAGACCTGTGTTTTTGGTAAACAGTCGCTTGAGCCGGTTCTCTGCGGCCGACAACGCTTTTCGCGGTTAACGCGTATACGCCATCGGCACCCCTTATCCCGAAGTTACGGGGTTAATTTGCCGAGTTCCTTAACGATGGTTATCTCGAACGCCTTGGGGCTTTTACCCCTGTCCACCAGTGTCGGTTTGCGGTACGGTCGCCGCAGAACCTCGACGTCGGAGATTTTCTTGGCGGCATAGGCTCAGCGACGTTCCTCGAGGCGTACCTTAAGGTCCCACCACCCCTCTGCTCGTAACGAACCGCGCATTTTAACTCACGGCCCTGGCCTACGGGTGGCGACACACCATATCCACTGGTATGCATCGCTTACCAATCCGCGTCCCTCCTGCGTCTCAATCGGTCCTGGGGCGGGGCTGGAATTTCAACCAGCTATCCATCGGATTCGCCGTTCGGCTACTCCTTAGGGCCGCCTTACCCTACGTCGATCAACGTTGCGTAGGAAACCTTGGACTTTCGGCGTGCCGGATTCTCACCGGCATTGACGCTACTCATGCCAGCATTCTCACTTCCCAGCACTCCACGTGACCTCACGGGCACGCTTCGACGCGGCTGGGAACGCTCCCCTACCAAGACGCGCGAACGCGCCTTTCGCAGCTTCGGCGAAGTGCTTGAGCCCCGTTTATTTTCCGTGCGGGAGCCCTCGACCAGTGATCTGTTACGAACTCTTTAAAGGATGGCTGCTTCTAAGCCAACCTCCTGGCTGTCTGGGCGCCCCCACCTCGTTTAACACTTAGCACTCACTTAGGGGCCTTAGCTTGCGATCTGGGCTGTTTCCCTTTCGACAATGGAGCTTATCCTTCACTGTCTCACTGCCAGGGTACCCTTCGCGGTATTCGAAGTTTGACAGGGTTTGGTAAGTTCTTCACCCCCTAGCCCAATCAGAGCCCTACCTCCGCGAAGTATTTTCCTGACGCTGCACCTAAATGCATTTCGGGGAGAACCAGCTATCTCCGTGTTCGTTTGGCATTTTACCCCTACCCACAGCTCATCCCATCACTTTGCAACGTAAACGGGTTCGGCCCTTCACGAAATGTTACTTTCGCTTCAGCCTGGCCATGGGTAGCTCACACGGTTTCGGGTCTACTCAACGCGACTGAACGCCCTGTTCAGACTCGCTTTCGCTTCGGCTACGGCGCTGAACGCCTTAACCTCGCCACGCAAAGTAACTCGCTGGCTCATTCTTCAATAGGCACGCTGTCATCCGCCCGTAGGCAGACTCCAACGGTTTGTAGGCACACGGTTTCAGTTCTCTTTCACTCCCCTGCTTGGGGTGCTTTTCACCTTTCCCTCACGGTACTGGTTCGCTATCGGTCGCTAGAAGTACTTAGCCTTGGAGAGTGGTCTCCCCAGATTCCGACAGGATTTCACGTGTCCCGCCGTACTCAGGTACTCGATTAAGGAGGCTCGACAATTTCGCCTACGGGGCTATCACCCTCTGTGACCAGACTTTCCAGTGCTGCTCAGCTATCGTCGCGCTTTGTAACTCCTCGGGAGCCTCAGGTAGCCCCCAGATCGAGCCCTACAACACCCGTGTGACGTAAGCTCCTGAGCCGTTTAGTCACACCCGGTTTGGGCTCTTCCCTTTTCGCTCGCCGCTACTAAGGGAGTCTCGGTTGATTTCCTTTCCTCGGGGTACTTAGATGTTTCAGTTCCCCCGCTTACCCTCTCTTACGAGATGGAACCGCGCGCGAACGCGCGGCCCCGGGTTTCCCCACTCGGGAATCCACGGCTTAGCCTGCCAGACGGCTGACCGTGGCTTATCGCAGTCTCACTACGCCCTTGTTCGGCTTCTAGCGCCAAGGCATCCCCCGTGTGCCCTTAGTAGCTTGATCCATCTTCATGAATCGGCTTGCTCCGGTTCTCGGAGAATGCGGAATCGATATTCAACTTTAAAGGTGCACCCACCAATTCAAACCAAGCGGAAACACGTGATTCTCTCAGCGGGTAACCCCAAAGTATAACCCCTCCCAAACAAACCGTCAACCACCCACTGCCCACCCTACGTCATTCCTGCGAAGGCAGGAATCCAGATGGAATGCCGCAGGTCCACTCCAATCACACCCACTCATTCAGGAGGGGAAGGGGAAGGATCGCCGCAAGGCGGAACACCCACGCCACGCATCTTCATCCAAGACGTGAGAGGACGCGAGACGGCGCACGCAACGCCGTCCAGCGGGAGATGCCAGAGAGGGCAGACTAACTCAACCCATCCGCAACAACACGTTGAACTCCGCCTGCACAAAGTCGATACCATACGGTAGCGCATCCCCAATCCCACGCTCCCCCGCATCGGGGATAATCACATCACCAAAGCCGCCGCACACCGTAACGATCAAACAGCGTCTCGTTAGATACCAGAACCAGATCCTCAGAAATCGCCTGAGCTATCAGCATCCTATCGAACGGATCGCGGTGAGGACCAGGCAGAGAACCAGCACGCAGGGCATCCGAAATCGTCACCGGCAACTCCAAAAAGTCCTGAGACGCCATGTAGCCCCCGAGGTCAAACACCAGTGCATTCGCATCCGGGAGTCTGCCCACACGATGCTTGGTGGCGATTTCCCACGCCGTCGCGGCACTGACGTAAACCTCGTTAGATTCGTCTCTTATTGCGTCGCTGGCTCTTAGAGATAGTTGCGGATCTTCGATAGACCACCAGATCAGCGCATGAGTGTCAATCAATAGAGCCAAGAATCACCCGCCTTCCCACAATCGCAACTCCTCCTCAGGCAACGGATCGAAAAAGCTGTCCGGTATCGTGATCTTCCCCTCCAAGGTTCCCGGTTGACGTTTCCCCGCAGGCTTGCTTCGCACCAGCTTGGCAACCGGCGATCCATTCCGCGCGATAATCACCTCTTCGCCTTTTTCGACTCGCGTCAGCAACCGCGACAGATGCGTCTTCGCTTCATGCACATTCACAGTAACCATCGTCGACTCCTCAAGAACTTGATTAGTCAATTATATGACTAATTTACGCTCTTCGCAAAATCCCTCGACCATCCTCTCAACAACCAACGGCCAAAAATCCTGCCCATCCTTAAAATCCTTCAAATCCGGGTTCAGACAACTTTTTGAACTTGTTCAAAAACTAATCTTGCCGCCAAATTGCCGCTCCCAGCGGCAAGATCCCCCTTAAATTGCCGCTGACTGCCGAAAATTGCCGGAATCAGCGGCAATTTCGCGGCAAGAGCGGCAATTCAGCGGCAACCCCAGAATCACCGGATCCCCGACAAAATCATCCCCCGCGCACCGCGATATAATTCGTTTGTTAAGCACACTACAAAACGCGCGTGCTGGTGTTCAACCTCAGTTGAATACGTGCGCGAAGGGGAAATCCGAATGCCGACGACCGCCGTCCTCGGTGGGTTATGGGGCGACGAAGGCAAAGGGAAGATCATCGACTTCCTAGCCGCCGACGCATCAGTAGTCGTTAGATTTTCCGGCGGCAACAACGCCGGCCATACCGTCGTAAACGATTACGGAAAGCTCGTTTTCCACCTCATTCCCTGCGGCATCTGCCACGAAGGCACTGTCAACGTCATCGGCAACGGCGTCGTAATCTCGCCAGAAGCCCTCATCGAAGAGATCGAAATGGTCAAATCGAACGGCTTACCCGGCGAAATCGCTATCTCCGACCGCGCCCACCTCATCATGCCCTACCACGTCTTGCTCGACCGATTGGAAGAGGAACGACGCGGTGCCGCCGCCATCGGAACAACCGGCCGGGGCATCGGCCCCGCATACGTCGACAAAGTCGCACGCATGGGCATCCGCGCCGGCGAACTCCTCGACCTCGAAGAACTCACCATCGCCCTCCCGCCGATCATCGAGTTCAAAAACGAACTCATCACCAAAATCTACGGTGGCGAACCACTCGACACCAATCAGATACTGGAACAAACCAAAGACTGGGCTGCCCAAATCGGTCCCTACATCAGATCAGCCGACGAGATCCTCACCAACGCTATCGCCTCAGGCCAAAACATCATCATGGAAGGCGCACAAGGCGCGCTACTCGACATCGACCACGGAACCTACCCATTCGTCACATCGTCCAGCCCAACCATCGGCGGCGCGCTAACCGGCACCGGAATAGGCCCTAGCTCCTTCGAACGCATCATCGGAGTCTTCAAAGCCTACGCAACACGCGTCGGCGCTGGCCCGTTCCCGACCGAGATCCACGGCGCGGAGGGTGACCGTATCCGCGAGATGGCCGGCGAGTTCGGAGCCACGACAGGGCGTGCACGCAGAGTCGGATGGTTCGATGCCGTAGCTGCCCGGTACACAACCCGCGTAAATGGTTTCACATCAATGGTGCTAACACGACTCGATACCCTCGACAACTGGGAACGAATCAAAATCTGCACCGCATACTCGCTCGACGGCGAGGTCATCGAAGATTTTCCGATCGAACGTGGACGGTTGGCGCGTTGCGAACCAATTTACGAGGAACTGCCGGGGTGGACGGAGTCGACTTCGCGAGTGATGGATTGGGATGATCTTTGCGATGGGGCACAGCGGTATGTTCGGAAGTTGGAAGAGCTGCTAGATATACCGGCGTCTGAGATTTCCACGGGGCCGCATCGGGACGACACCTTGGTCGTCAACGGCCCTCAATAACCGCGTCGACGTACTCCATCACCTCCGCCGCAATCTTGTTTGAATCGTGACGGCGCGGTTTAGTCTCGTCAGATACTCGTCGCGCCAAAACGTTGTCAACCAACACACGGATTTCGTCGTCGCATTCGACAGGTCGTATGTCTTGAGTCGTCCCCAACTCGGCTTTGTTCACCAAAATCGCGTCAACCCGTTTGTCGGCCTTCCCCAGATGTCGATTGACCGACTTCACAAAATCCGAAGCCGCGTATCTACCAACCTCGCCCGCCTTCATCGCGATGTTGCAAACCTGAAGGATCCGGCACGAGCTCTGACTGATCGCTTCAATCACCCCATCAGGCAACAGGTTAGGAATTACGCTCGCAAATAGGTCGCCGGGACCTAAAACAACCACGTTCGCATTACGAATGGCCGCCAGAGCGTCTGGATTCGCGCTCACTGGAGGGTCAAGATAGATTCTCGAAGCGCCGAAAAGCTCCTCATTCCGCTCACCAACGGCAGATTCGCCTTGTATCAGTGTGCCGTCCTCCAACTCCGCGCACAGACGTGACGGTTCATCACTTACCGGAACAACGCGTCCCGCTAGACGCAGCGAACTCCCTATCGAATAGATGGCATCGCTCAAACTCCCACTGCGTTGCATTGCGCCCAGCAACATCAGATTCCCCAGCGAGTGCCCATCCATCGATCCGCTCGAACTGAATCGGTGCTCGAGCATCCCATCAATCACGGAATATTCCGCATCTTCCGGAAGCAACGCAGCGATGCATCGTCGGAGATCCCCCAGCGCCGGAACTCTGAACTCGTTACGCAATCGCCCTGACGACCCACCGTCGTCAAAAGTCGTGACAATCGCTGTTATGTCGATCCGATCGGCGTGATACTTCAATCCGCGCAGCAACACCGACGAACCAGTGCCGCCGCCGATAGTCACCAACCGCACTCGATCAGAGGAATCGACATTCATCTAGGTGAGAGTAAGCATTAGATCGGATGATCGCTTTGGAAACAACGTCTCTATGAGATGGCGATCCGACTTAGACCCGGCATCGGCATCCGTGTGTGCAAGGAGTGTTTCACCTACTGAACGCATTCCGAACAGGACCGGTAGGAATGACGTCCCTGGGAATCTTCCCGTTGCCGTTCGCCAGCCGCTGGATGCCGCATTACGATGTGCCACGGAGTGCGTGACCACATCGGTTATTCGGCCTTCTTTGAAGGCGATATTGACCGTGTCGCGATTGACTCGGAGCACCAAATCGCCGGTAAATCCCGCGTGCAACGACTCCTCAAGCCTGCTCTCCAATGCTGGAGATATCTTTCGCAAGAACGCTGCGACATCGGGGACCCTTACATACCAACCGTACTGGCGCTCTGGCGGCTGCCCCAATGCCCCATCGTCGAAGATGTAAACGGGATGATCAGGTTGCATGTCCTGGCGAACTGATTTGATAGCCCGCTCAGGATCGGGGTCCTGGTTGGAAGCCTTATCCGCCAACTCAACAAATTCGCACAATGCCGAACGTAATGCCTCACGCCAATACCTCGGTTCCGACATCTCCAAACGCAAGATACCGCCGAGGTCTATCGGAGTCACCATGGCATACATCATCACGCCTATCGGTTCGCCGAAAACATCCTTGTCCGACTTGCACAGTATGGCGGTACGATGGCACACGGCGCTCCGATCGGTGCGATCAAATGTCAGGTAACGAACCTCATCCTCGCGAAATACGGGCGATACGAGCGATCGCTTCGCTGATTCGTTCAGGAGCTTGGTGATGAACGGAACATCGTCAACGGTCGGTTCGCGTAGACGGAGTTTCCTCTCTTCTTTATCGCCCCAACGGGGAAACGTGTGTATCGACGTTTGACGCCCACCCTCTGCATGCAAGGCGTATTCGTACCCGAACTGACGGTAGTAACCCGGAATGCCGAGTACGATCTGAACATGGTGCCCGCGTTCCGATGCCCATCGATGCATAACGTCGAACTGTTTTCTTATTAGACCCCGATCTCTGTAATCGTTATGGGTACCGACGATCTCAGGGCGTCCGATCTCGAATTCGATACCGTCATAGCTCCACGTCTGCGTAAGGTACGTCGTCGTTGACGCGTAGCGTCCTTTTTCAATATCTTCGACGATGATGACATCGTCGAGACTCAGGGTCGGATGGGGCTTGCCGACGAGATCGCGAATCCACTCTGCGATCCAATACGCTTCGGTGCCCGATTCTTCGTCGATGAAGACCTTGGCACAGAATTCAGCGAGCGCGTCCGCTTCCTCGCGAACCGCGGAACGCATCACCAACCCGTCGCCGAGGTCTTCAATTACGCGTTTCGGCGACCCTTCAGTCACGACAGCATCAACCGTTCGGAAGATCGATCCGGTAGTGATCCATGATTGGATCGAACTGCGCAGCAAACGCTGCCATTTCGTCGTCGTCAGCCTGCATCGGGTGACGCGCAGGACCGACGTTGAACCCGGAGCGGTTCATCGCATAGCGGACTGGTATCGGGTTCGTGATGAAGAAAAGCGCGTTGAAGATCGGCAGCAATCGAAGGTGTTCTGCTGCGGCTCGTTCGATGTCACCTTCCAGAACCGCGCCGATGAGTCCTCGTACTTGGTTGCCGATAATGTTGCTCGCGACGCTAACGACACCGTAGCCGCCAGTCGAAACTATCGAGAACGTCTCGTTGTCATTGCCTGACCAGACGTTGAAACCTTCCGGCGAGCCTTTGATGACGTACGCGATCTGGTCGGCATCGCTACTGGCTTCTTTGACGCCCACGATGTTTGGGACTTCTGCCAATTTCAACGTCGTTGCCGCGGTCATGTTGAGTGCGGTGCGGCTAGGGACGTTGTAAAGAATCCCAGGGATCGAGACGGCTTCAGCGATGGCGATGAAGTGTTTGACCAGTCCACCCATTGTTGGCTTGTTATACGCCGGCACTGTCATCAAGATCGCGTCGACACCCGCGGCTTCGGCCTCTTTAGAGAGCTCGATGGAGCGATACGTGTTGTTGTCTGTGGTGCCAGCCACGACTGCGCCAGAATCTCCGATCGCATCCTTAACTTCTGCAAACAGCTTCAATCGTTCCTCATCCGACATCGCCGGAGCTTCGCCTGTCGTGCCGCCGATCACTAGCCCATCTGAACCCGATGCCAATAACGACTTTGCCAGTTTGCGAGCTTGGGAATAGTTGACTTCACCCTCTTCGGTAAACGGGGTGACCATTGCTGTTAGAACTCGTCCGATCTCTGCCATTTCAAACTCCCTTACGCCCCAAATCTTACATCACGTCGTGAGTTCAGACGCGGTTCGAGATAGGCCGTCGAGTCGGAAGGGTTGTGCCGGGTCAGGCTGCGGAGACAACACGTGGGCGGACGCAGTTTCGCTTTACACACTCGTCCATGATCTGCAACGCGTTGAGCGCTGCACCTTTGCGCAGGTTGTCAGCCGCGAGCCAGAACACAACGCCGTTCTCGTGCGCGAGGTCTCGTCTAATCCGACCGACCATCACATCGTCTTCGCCCGCAGAGTTCGAAGGCATCGGATAGACCGATTCATGCGGTCGATCCAAGAGCGTTATACCGGGGAATTCAGCGATTGCTACTCGCGCCTCATCGACCGATATCGGGTCATCGAACTCGACCGTTACCGCTTCGCAGTGGGATACCTCAACTGGGACACGAACGCAGGTGGACGCTAGGCGTAACTCCGGATCGGCGAGAATCTTTCGAGACTCGTTGACCATCTTCCACTCTTCCTTCGTGTATCCCTCATCAATGAAGTCGTCGACTTGCGGTAACAGATTGAACCCGATCGGATGAGGATATTCCCTCGGCGGCGACATCTCTTCTCCGCCCAACGTCTCACGCGACTGATTCAAGAGTTCTGCTCTCGCCGCCGCACCAGTACCCGTTACCGATTGATAGGTTGAAACCGTAACGGAACTGATCTCAGTCAGGCCTCTGAGCGCGGCTAATGCCATAACCAAGGGTGTCGTCGTGCAGTTCGGTATCGAAATGATGCCGGAGTGCCACTCGACATCGGCACCGTTAACTTCCGGAACCACGAGGGGAACAGCCGGATCCATTCGATACGCCGACCCGTCGTCGATCACCAATACTCCGCGCTTGACCGCTTCCGGTGCCAGCGCCAAACTTACTTCGGATGACGCAGAAATAAACGCTACGTCAACACCGTCAAACGATTCAGGCGTCGCCTCCTCCACAGTCAACAGTTGACCGGCATATTCGATCTGCTTGCCGTGAGACCGCTTAGATGCCAGAAGACGCAATTTTTCGGCCGGGTGGCCACGCTCGGCCAACAACTCAAGCGCAACGGCACCGACCGCACCCGTTGCACCTACGATAGCGATTTCCAAAACTGGCGGCTGCATCTAATTCTCCTGAGGCTTCGGATCGAACCTATTCCCGGTTCGTTTTGTTTTCGAACGAAGTCGTTCAGCCTGACAAGCCAAGGACTTTGTCGAGGCCGACGATCATGGACTTTTCGTCTACGACACGGCGAACTGCAAGCATCACACCAGGCATGAAGCTCTGGCGATCAACAGAATCGTGCAGCAGAGTCAGCGTTTGCCCCAACGCACCGAACACGACTTCGTGACGAGCTACGCGACCCGGCATTCGTGCGCTATGGACATTGATGCCGCCCATCGAGCCTCCACGCGTTCCAGCAAGTAACTCTTTCTCGACGATGTTCTGATCGAAATCGCTGCCTTTACCTTCTAGCATCGCTTGAACAATCGACAGCGCAGTGCCGGATGGCGCATCGATCTTCATCTCGTGGTGACTTTCGATAACGTCCGCATAGTCGAAATAACTCGACGCAATGCGCGCTAAGTGGATCAAGACCACGCATCCGAGCGCGAAGTTCGACGCCGATATCACACCGACACCAACCTCCGACGCACTCGCGCCAATAGCATCCAACTCGTCCGGCGCAATGCCAGTCGAACCTGAAACGCATCGAACAGCGCTTGCGATGCACGCTCGCATCGCGGTCGTACCACCTTCCGCGTTCGTGAAGTCGACTACTACGTCAGGCTTCACGGTCATGAAGAGTGCCTCAAGGTCCTTCGCCAGCGGGAGTTCGTTTCCGCTAGCGGTTTCAACCGTGGTATTAGCACCAGCGAACAGATCGGCACCTCCAACTGGAACCATTCCCGGCTCTTGTTCCACCGCGTTCAACACGGTGGAACCCATTCGTCCCAACACTCCGTTAACTGCAACAGTTATTTCGGACATGTCTACTTCGGATGCTGTTTACTTTCCTGTCGCCGAGGTTAACCGTCTCGGTTCATTCGATTCTAGGCTATCGGTCGCGTCGATCGCGAGTGATCATTCGGCGACGGGGGCGGCGCTCACGGCCATCTCCATCATCGAAATCGTCACGTCGGTTGTTCCGGCGACCACCTCGGTCGTAGTTATCGCGCCTGTCGCCGCGGTCATAGTCGTCGCGTCGATCACGCCGGCCACCGCGATCAAAGTCATCTCGTCTGCCGCCGCGGTCGTAACCACCACGCCCACCTCCGCGGTTATCGCGATCGAACCGACCGCCACCGCGTCCGCCACGGTCACCTCCGCGTCCACCTCGATTACCTGGCCTTCGCCTTGCAACCGCTTCCTCTAGTGCCCGGTCGTGATCGCCGTGGCTGTTCTCTTCGATTCTTGCGCGAACCGAGAGATCTACACGGCCGTTCTGGTCGACATTCACAACCATCACGTCCAACTCGTCGCCTTCGTTGGCAACCGACTGAACGTCGGGAACTCGAGTGTCGGACAGTTCGCTGATGTGGACCATGCCGTCTTTGCCAGGAATCAGGTTGACGAAACAACCAAAGTCCATGATCTTTACGACTTTGCCGGAGTAGTTCTCACCGACTTCAATGTCTTTTGTCATCGTGCGAATGTTGTCGATGGCACCTTGAACCTTGTCCGCCTCCGTGCCGCCAATCGTCACGCTTCCATCATCCTCGATGTTGACGCTTACGCCGAACTCTTCTTGAATGCCCCGTACGTTGGCCCCACCTGGACCTATCACCATGCCGATCTTGTCGGTCGGAACCTTGATCGTCGTCATTCGAGGCGCGCCATCGCGCAACTCGGTTCGTGGCGATGAGATCGTCTGCTCCATGTGATCAAGGATCTCGAAGCGGGCATTCCGTGCCTGCTCGAGCGCTTCTGACATAATCTCGAAGGTGATGCCTTTGACCTTGATGTCCATCTGCAAAGCAGTGATGCCATCACGCGTCCCGGCGACCTTGAAGTCCATATCGCCCGCGTGGTCTTCGGCACCTTGGATGTCCGTCAAAACCTTCGCGGCACCGTTCTCGCCGGTTATCAAACCCATCGCGATACCCGCTACCGGTGCAGATATCGGTACTCCACCGTCCATAAGCGCAAGAGTTCCTGCGCAAACGCTGGCCATCGAGGAAGAGCCGTTAGATTCCATCACCTCTGAAACCAACCGCAACGAGTATGGGAAATCTTCTTCTGACGGAATAACCGGCCGCAGTGCGCGTTCAGCCAACATCCCGTGCCCGACTTCACGCCGACCGGTAAATCCGAACCTACCGGCCTCACCCGTCGAGTACGGTGGGAAGTTGTAGTGATGCATGAAACGCTTCGTCGTGATCGGCGAAAGGTTGTCCAGACGCTGCGCATCCGCGGCCGAAGCCAGCGTCAACACGCCGAGAACTTGTGTCTCGCCGCGCTGGAATATCCCAGAGCCGTGAACCCGCGGAAGGTATCCCACCATCGAATCGAGGTCTCGTAATTCGTGCAAGACGCGACCATCAGGGCGTCGATCCTCGGCCAGGATGCTCTCTCGGACCGCTTCCTTCTCCAAGGAATATAGTTCGGTCTGCACATGCAGCGAGTCGTGAGCATCGTCGCCAGACGTCAACCCCGATTTCGCCTCGGACATGATCTCTCGAATCGCATCCTCGCGCGCTTCCTTGCCGCCACCAAGCTTCAATGCTTCCTTGATCGCGTCGCCTACGTGTTCTCGCGTAGCCGCTTTGGCTTCAAGCTCCGATTCAGAAGCCTCTGGCGCGGCCCACTTGGTTTTCCCGACCTCCGCCTGTATCTCGCGGATGTGGGAAACGATTTCACCGTTAACTTCCTGAGCCAACTTCAACGCCTCGAGGATCACCTCCTCAGAAACGAAGTTCGCACCGGCTTCAACCATCATGATGGCGTCGGCCGTGCCTGCGACGGTCAGCTCCAATGCGGATGTCTCAAGCTCTTCGTACGTTGGATTGACTACGAGCTCGCCATCGATATAGCCGATGTTGCAGGCCCCCACGGGGTCGTCGAACGGGATATCCGAGATCGCAAGTGCCGCCGAAGCTCCCACGATGCCCAACGGCGCGTGAGGGTTGACCTCGTCAGCGGCTAGGATCGTGATGATCAGCTGCGTCTCGTTGTGGTAGTTCTTGGGAAACAGCGGCCGTAGCGGACGGTCGCACAATCGCGCGGCCAGTATCGCCTCGGAATTAGGCCTACCTTCTCGCTTGAAGAACCCTCCGGGCATTTTGCCAGCCGCATACGCCTTTTCGGCAACATCTACTGTCAGAGGCAGAAAATCGACCCCTTGACGCGGTTCCTTGCTCGCCGTCGCTGTCGCCAGCAATACCAAATCGCCGTACCGGATCGTCACTGCGCCGCCAGCCTGTTTCGCTAGCCTGCCTGTCTCGAACGACATCATTCGGCCGCCGACTTCTATTTCGAATGTTCGAATCATTTTTCTTTCTTTCTTGGTTTCTGTTTTGTCTACCCGTTCATAGGGTGGCAATTCTTGGGTTGGTTGTGAGCGTGGTGATTGCGTAATCCTTTAGTCGAGAGACGCGTGAAATACGCCTTAATGTTCATTCGGGATTGCCAGCTTCATAGTTGCTGTCGTGGTACGCGCCTAGGTAGATGTCGTGCGCGGTCGATTGAAAGATCTAAGGGATTTGTGAATGAAGCAGTATCGTCGCCCCGCATGCAATCTCGGCCAGCGACGTCGAACCGTTCAACCACGGAGTCCCAACGCTTCAATCAGCGTTCGGTATCTGCGAACATCCTCTTTCGCGAGGTATCGGAGCAATCGTCGGCGTTTCCCGACGATCATTTGCAGGCCGCGTCTGCCCGCGGCGTCGTGCTTGTGAACCTTGAAATGCTCTGTCAGTTTCCTGATCCGGTCCGTAAGGATTGCGATTTGGACCTCAGTAGAACCGTTATCCTTCTCGTGCTTGCGAAACTTCTCGATCGTCTGCGTCTTCGCTCTGGCTTCCAATCTCTTCTCTTTCATGCAAGCGCTGTTCGCAAGTGGGGTTTGAAGACGATCTGCCGCTACTCCGCCCTGCCAGCGCTTTGAATCTCTTTTGATGCTTCGGCTAATTCGTTTAGCTCAACCTAATAGGATACCATCGCCGCATCTAAAATCTCGACCACCGCTGCAACATCGCAACGTCACGGGGCGATTCCAAGCGCTTTCGGCTTCCCAAAATCTGCCAAAAGACGCTATTTCACGCAAATGTAAAGCGCGATTGTCGCAACATCGTGTAACATTCTTCTATCGTGGCAAGGATCGCTGGTCGTTGCGTCCGAATAAGCATGTTGCTTGCATGAGCCGTCTTGACACGTGCGCTAAAGCGGGCATAAGATTATTCAGTGTGCATCGAACGGTGAGACTGGCGAAGTATGGCTGAGCTCCGTGCTTCGATGCCTACATCGTGGACTACGGCGATTGAGAGAACCTCGTGCCGAACGATCACGGTAATTGTTGCTTAAGACAAGCTAGTAATCTGAAAGCATCAGATTGGAGGACGGGTCCTCATGAATGAATCGCGTAGCCCGATGGATTCTTTGCGAGAAAACCCAATTATGGCGGTAGTCGCCATATTGTCGGTAATCGCAATCATCATCTCGATCATCGGCCTAGCTGGCGCTGGTCCGCAAGGTGAACCAGGTCTGCCAGGCGCACCGGGTGAGCCGGGATCACCGGGCGAGCCGGGAGCACCAGGCGAGCCGGGAGCACCGGGCGAGCCGGGAGCGCCAGGTGAAGCAGGATCACCGGGTGAGCCAGGTGAGCCAGGATTGCCGGGAGACCCGGGCAAGCCGGGAGCACCGGGTGAGCCGGGAGCACCAGGCGAGGCGGGAGCACCAGGCGAACCGGGATTGCAAGGTCCGCAAGGAATCCCCGGACTTGCCGGAGTTCCAGGACCGCAAGGCAAGGCTGGAGCCGATGGCGCTTCTGGTGCACAAGGCGCACCGGGTGACCCCGGCCCCCCTGGCGCACCAGGTCCAGCAGGTGCTGATGGTGCCGACAACTACGCCAACATTGAAGTCTTGGACGGTGTCTACTCGATCTCGAAGATCGTCTGGGATGCCGCAGGTTCGAACGTCCTGATAACCGGTTCCGGTTTCATGGCTGGCGAAGCAGTTGCTCTTACGGTTTCCGGCGAAACCGACATGGCCGTAGGTAGTGCAACCGCAAACGACAGCGGCGCATTCGCTGCTGACGTAACCCTCGACTCCGGCTCCTTTGTGATCGGCGATGTCAAGTCGCTAGTCGCAACCGGTGACCAAGGTTCTAAGGCATCGACCGCCTTGGTGGTTGTCGAGACCAAGTAACCCTCCCAGAGGTTAACTTCCTCAGGAACTTGTAGCGTGAAGCCAACTTTAGCTTGGCTTCACGCTCAAACTTCCATCTAGTCAAAGCACTTCAGAGGCGCAAGTCTCTGAAGTGCTTTTGCGCGTGTGAAGAAGTCTCCTTTTCGCGCAGCGATTTGGAATACCGAGCGAAGCAACAGCAAGTAGAGCCTAGACCGCACAGCGTAAATCCACCCTCTTAATCGGATATTTTGAACCCCTTCATTCGGGTCAATGCCAGCGGTTCAGCAGACGGAACCTCAATCTAGAGGAAAGTGTCTGTGGTGCAAATCCGCTCTCATTCAGAGAGGGTTAGGAGCCTGCAAGGGACGTCACAGCCCGTCTACACAATCAGCGTAGTCTGCGGTTCAGGCTAAGCCTCTTGCGCTTCGTTCGCCACTAAGCTGGCGTCCCTGAGAAGCTGCTCCATCAAGAGGCCAAAAGTCAGGATCCCGGCCACCTTGCCCTCCTCGTCAAGCATCACCGCGGTTTCGTGCATCCGGTCTCGGAAATCGTCAAACAACGTGGCCACCTGCTGGGTGACCGGTACCGGGAAGATTGACGCGCTGATCCAATCTCGGCAGATTGGTGAACCGCCATCGCTCTGCCTCAACCCCTGCAAAGCCTCAGCCTTGTGTATCGTCCCCAACACCTCGTCGACCGTCTTGTCATAGACCACAACATTGTCGATCGATAGTTGGTCCATCATCAGAACCACATCTTCAAGAGCCGTATCGGCGTGCACCGCCACTGTGTCCGATATGGGCACCATGAAATCATCGGCCCGCAAGTCTTTGGACGACAGGTTTTGGAGAACATTCAAGACGTTCTCCACTGGCTCGTCATTCGCGTCGCCCTGACTCTCTACGTCGTTCATGTAATTCGCTACGCGATTCAGGTGCAACCGGCGTCCGATGAAGCGGGATGGCCAGATCACAGGAGCCAACCAAATCTTGACCTCCTCGTAACAACCGCTCGCCATACGGTTCAAAACCATCCGTATCGCAATGACACTGATCAACACAGCCGCCGCAACACCCGATACCAGCCATATTTCGTTTTCCGGTGAAAACGTCGTTTGGGCGGCACGGTACGCCGAGATGACAATTGCGATGAAAGAGGCGCTACGCATCGTAGTCACCACGATCCGAGTCGCACGGTAATCACCCGCACTACCAGGATTGAGGTCCGATGATTCCGTCGATGCCATGCCCAGCATCGCCGCAAGACCTTGCGGCTGCAACACGCTTAGCGTAAGCGTCATGATCCCGTAGACGAACGCCGATAACGCTAGAACTAACCAAGGGACCCAGTCTTCAGCCATCTTGGCATCCCCCGAATAAACCTGTTGAAATCCCTCGGTATCTGCTACCTAAAGGATCGTCCTCATCTTTCATTTCATATCCTGCCAATCTACTCTGTGTCATCGCAACCGCGACACTCAATTTCGTTTCAATCGAAGGGTCAGTTCCGCACCAACCCGTTGCCATGAACCCGGGCTGGCACACCTAGCACCAACTCGCCATCGGCAACATCCCGCGTCACTACCGCGCCCGCACCGGTCCGTGCTCCAGCGCCCAATCGCAACGGCGCGATCAGCACGCAACCCGCACCAACCGACACGTCGTCCTCTATTACCGTCTTCTGGACGCTGTAACCATCGAAATTAGCAGTCACTGAGCCCGCACCAATATTGACCGTCCGACCAAGTTCAGCGTCACCGACAAACGAGAAATGTCCAACTTTGGAGCCATCTCCTATACGGCTGGATTTGACCTCTGCCTGCGTTCCGATATACGCATCGACACCCACCTCAGATCCAGCGCGCACCCTGCAGAAAGGACCTACCTTTGCTTTTGCAGCAACGTGAGAATCTTCGACCAATGCGTTGGGTCCAATCTCAGCACCCTGCTCAACAACACTTCCTCGTACCTCAGAACGGTTTTTGATTAAAGCACCAGAATGAACGTCCGACACGTCGGTCACGCTCGAGAACGGCTGCACCGTAGCGCCGCTGCCGATCCTCGAATCGTCAATGATTGCATTCGGACCGATGCGTGCTTCGCTCTCGATCCTAGAACGTCCGAGAATCTGGCTTCCGGCACCTACCCACGCTCCGCGCTCTATTTCCGCCTGGGCGTCGATATAAACCGAGGTCGGGTCCTGAAATTCGACACCAGCATCAAGCGCGGCAATCACCGCCGCGTCTTGCGCGCGACCCTCGCCGCAGCGACAAGTTCTGTCGCTCCTACTATCGCCAGGCTCTTCGCTATCGCTGGACATTCAACGTTGGAAACGTCGGAACCAAGAGGATACTTAAGGCGCGATATACAGCAACCTTCGCTCTTGGAAGATGATGGTTATCTTATCATCGCCTCGTACCGCTATCCAAGCACCTCGCGGCGTTCAAACCTCGTTACCGGCAACAAGTGACCGCTGCCGGGACTGATCAAACCCCGTCGGAAGGTCCGTCATCACGTTCCTCGTCGCCAATCCCGTCTCCACTCCCAAACACGCGGCGCATCTGCGCTCGTACAGCAGAACCCCAAGTGTTCAGCTCTGACCGGACCGCAGCGCGGAACTCTGGACCGTACTCACCGATGTGGCGAAAACGTTTCCGGCGGTGACGCGCTAAGACTCGCCTATGACGTCTGCGCAACTGTGATACCTCGGATATCAATTCGCGTTTCAACATTATCGCCGCCCTCGCCGGGTCCGCATTTGCTCCGCCGTCAGGCTCCGCAATGATTAGATCCGCGATACCCATCTCCAACGCATCATACGAAGTAAGACGCAACGATCTTGCAACTTCGGGCGCGCGGGCTCTGTCCCGTAACTCCGTCGCCGCACCTGCTTCGGGTGAGATCGGCGTGTAGATGCTGTTCTCCATCATCATCATTCGGTCTGCAACACTAAACGCCAATGCCGCCTCTGAACCACCCTCGCCGATTACTACAGACACCACCGGTGTCTCAATGCCAAGCATCACGTTGATCGTTTCGGCTATCTCGCTTGCCAGACCGTTCAACTCTTGGCCGATACCTAATTTCGGACCCGGAGTATCAACCAGAACCACCAAAGGCAGACGGAAGTCGTTGGCCATAACGGCAGCGCGGCGTGCTTTACGGAAACCCGTAACTCCAATGCCGCCCCGGCCTAACTCCGCATAACCAAACCTCTCGGTGAACGACTCTATAGATCTGTCATCCTCCTGCGATGCTTCTTCATCGCTTCTTATCCGCTCTTGAGCGACCACCATGACGGGATAGACACCCAAATACCCGAGTCCTATCTTCACCCCCTCATCGTCTGCACCAGACCTGTCGCCGTGCAACTCTACAAAGTTGCGAAATAGACGCGGAATATACGCCGACGCCATTGGACGGTCGGCCCGCCGGCTCAAACGCACCGACTCCCACGCGTCTTGACGACCAGGCCGATATCTCGACCCGCGTCGCCGGGTTCTGGCGTCATCCTTGACATGACGATCGAACAATCCCAAAAGCACCGAGAGTTGATCGCGTTGCTTGTCTCTGCTCAAAACCATGTCGAGGTGGCCGTAATTCAGCATCGCCTCGGCGTTCGCATGATCACCAACGTCCTCCGACTCCTCGATCTCTCGCAACGCTCCCAACGATGCGAACGCTATGTGCGCCCCCGGTTCGCCGATACGGATATCCGACATTGAGGCGAAGCTGGAAAGTATCTGTCCCGACGATGGATTCGCCAACACAGAAATCAACGGTATGCCGCGCTCTCGAAGCGTTCGCGCCGCCACTACCGTCTTGGCCATCTGCGTCAGAGACAGCACACCTTCTTGCAATCTCGCGCCGCCACTTGTAGCGAACGTGATCACCGGCAACCGGTGCCGCGCTGCAAGCTCGAACATCCGCGCAACCTTTTCCCCAACAACCAGCCCCATGCTCCCACCGAGAAAGCCAAAGTCAATAGCGATGATTGCGCATCGAGCACCGCCGATGCGAGCGATCCCTGTTACTGCCGCCTCGGAAAGCCCAGTGCGCTCCTGATCGTTCAAAACGCGCACTTGGTACGACACTCGAGGCGAAAACACTAGCGGATCGATCGAGGTTATCCAACGGTGTGACTCCTCGAACGTTCCCGGGTCCACCAATGCCGCAATGCGCGAGCGCGCCGAGATGTTGTAGTGAAAGCCGCATTGCGGGCAAACTCGAATTCTTTGGAATAACTCCGAACCACCCAACTCGGTGCCACACACCAAACAGACCGAAAGCTCCTGCTCCAAGTCAAGCGGCGCAAGCTCAACAACCTCTGGATCGTCGCCGGCGTCAAACGCGTCGTCGAATTCGGGATATAGGGGTTTAATCGTCACGAGATGGAATGCAATGCGCGGAACCGGCGCAACCCCATTGGGGTCTATCCAGCATTGTAAAGCCGCTCTCGTCAATTGACATCAACACCGATGCCACACACCCAGCACAGAACAGCGGCTTGGGGAATTATCTAAATGCCGTTCAGACGACGAAACTACGACAAATTGCCGATAACCTGCCGCGGCTTGCCCGGCTCACCCGGACCGACAATGCCCGCGTCCTCTAACTCGTCCATCAATCGAGCCGCCCGCGGATAACCGATACGCAAGCGTCGTTGCAGCAATGAGGTCGACAACGTCTTCTGGCTCTTTGCCATCGTTGAAGCCTGCATAAACAAAGCGTCTCCACTGTCTTCGGAGAACCCTGGCATGCTGAACTCATCGTCATCGGCCGCTTCGTCAACATCAAGTTGCGGCAACGGCGGCGCACCGACGTGTTTCCAAAACTCAACGGTCGTTTCAATCTCTTCCTCGCTGAGGAACGCTCCCTGCACCCGTACCGGTTGGCTAAGATCGATCGGCTTGTAAAGCATATCGCCTTTACCCAATAGACGATCCGCTCCAGTGGCGTCCAAAATCGTGCGGCTATCAACTTGCGAGCCAACCGCGAAGCTGATACGTGACGGGAAGTTGGCCTTAATCAGTCCCGTCACGACATCTACAGATGGACGTTGCGTGGCGACTACGAGATGAACTCCCGTCGCCCTTCCGAGCTGCGCCAATCTCACAAGCAACTGCTCAACCTCGCTGGAGGAAGTCAACATCAAGTCCGCAAGTTCATCGACCAGTATCAATAGATACGGCATCTTGAACGTGCTTTTTTCGTTGTACGAGGTGATGTTCTTGACACCAGAAGCCTCGAGCGTCGAGAAACGATCCATCATTTCCTTGACCAAAGCCTTCAACGCCTTCACCGCTCGCTCTGGCTCAACGATCACGGGCGCATAAAGATGTGGAATACCCTGATACGGTGTCAACTCCACCCGCTTCGGATCGATCATCACCATCCGCAGATCCAGCGGCGTACGGGTCATCAGCAACCCCGTCACTATCGTGTTCATGCACACACTCTTGCCAGAACCCGTCGCTCCAGCAACCAGCGTGTGAGGCATCTTGGCAAAATCTGCCATTACAGGGTCTCCGCCACTTCCCATGCCCAAAGACACCGGCAACGCAGCATCCTCAGCAAATTCCGCCCACTCAGACGTATCCATAACCGTCCTCAGGTTGACTGGAGTTGGCCGCGCGTTGGGCACTTCAATCCCTACTACCGACGATCCCGGAACCACCGATTCAAACCTGATGTTGGGCGACGACAACGCCAGCGCAATGTCTTTTTCTCGGTTGAGAATCGTGTCGACGCGGACTCGTTGCCGCTGAGCCTTCGAGTTCGTACCTCCGCCTTTCCACCCGGGCTTAAGGCCGTACATCGTCACTGTTGGACCCACTCGCACCTGATCAACAGTCACTGCGATCCCGTGGTCATCCAACGTCTCCTCAATGAGGTCGCTCGTCGCCTTAATCTCCGTCGTTGCTACACCACCCTTAGGCGGTTTCGATAGATTCTCCACCGATGGCAAGCTCCACGGAAACGCGTTCATGGCCGCTTCAATCGCCGCGCCCGACGTGATCGTATCCAGCGCTTCTTCAGTGGCTTCGCTGATGCCATTGTCCGAGACACCATCCTGGTCTTCCGGAACAAACTCATCGATCTCGGCTTCGAAAAACTCTTCGGCACCGTCATACGCATCGACCTCAGGCACATCGTCTCCGATGTGGTCCCCTACCGCGACGAACTCCGGTAAGTCCTCCTGCGCCGCGATCGATGAGTGCGAGACGACCGAAGCATCGTTCTCGATTACAGACTTCCAACCTTCATCCGACTCCAACTGGTCATCAACATCGAGTTGCTCCTCATCCTCCACTAAGATCGTGTTTCCAACATCCACTACAAATTCCGTAGAGGAATCGAATACATCGCCCCTAATCTCTGGTGCCGGTTCTTCGGGCTTCGGATACGTGATGTCATCTAGTGCCCCAACTGGCAGGGATGTCGCGCTCCTAGTTCCATCGTCTCCTTCGGCACCTTCGACCCAAACACCAGACTTGTCTCGATGGCGTTTGCTCGCGATTGTGGACGCCACTCCTCCGGCCATCATGAACAAACTCACCGATGCCGACATTGCCATCAGCGCACCGATCCATATCACCTTGAGACCCATGCCAAATGCCGTCGGGAATTGAAACGCCGCCCCGATCGCAAATAACGCCCCAGCGCGCACCCAAGCCAATGCCTGTTGCCACAGTACGAGATCATAACGATGCCAATCGTAGGGTTCACGGGCCAGAATCTCACCGAAACGCCCACCCATCGTCGCACCAGTTGCAGAACCGAGTGGCGCATCGAATATGCCTAAGACCGTAACCCCGCCGAGGACAATAATCAATGAGGAAATCGTCTCACGATAACGGCTTATCAACCATCGCGTCTGAGTCAGTGCAAGGTATACGAACAGCACGCCCCACAAGCCAATCGGGAGTGCCCCGTAACCGACGTTCGCCATGACCTCCTCACGGAAAAGAAACCCCGCGACACCAGCGGCGGCGAACAGCACGAAAAAGACGATGTGGCGGATCAGCGTGAGATTAGATGTCCCGCCGTTCGCAGAGGTTGTTTCGAGACCGTTCTCAGATTGTTCTGTACTCTTGCCATGTTTCGGCGAACTGACAGCCTCTTCGTCTGCCAGCCCGTTTTCATCATTCAGCGCGTCCAGGTTGTAACTCAATTTCGGTCACCACAATCAACGGTCGGCGCTTGGTCCTGCGGTAAAAGAATCGACCCAAGCAAGCCCGAGCTAGTCGGTCCATCTCGTTCCAATCTACGAGATCGGCAACCACCGGTTCAATAGCTTGGCTCAACGCTTCAGAAGCATCTTTCATCAATCGAGGCTCATCCGCAGCATCCACAAATCCCGACGTCACCAGTTGCGGACTACCAATCAACACGCCTTCGTCACGCGCCATAGTCACAAACACGATGCCATCGCTCGCCAACGATTTGCGCTCCTCCATGACACTCGAATCGATATCCCATTCACCTTGACCCTGAATCAAAACGTACCCTGCAGGAACCCGATCGATCACCGAAGTCCCCCGCTCGTCAAGCTCCAAAACATCACCGTCACCAATCAGTTTTACGTTGTCTTCCGGCACACCCATATCGACCGCGATCTCGGTATGCGCCTTGAGCATCCGGTACTCGCCGTGAATCGGCGTGAAGTGCTCTGGACGCAGGATGCTGAACATCGTCTTCAACTCGTCCCGCTTCGCGTGCCCGGAAACGTGAACTTGTCGCGAACTCGCAGTGATCACCCGCACGTTCCGTCGAGCAAGGTTGTTCATAACCTCGTTGACCGCGATTTCGTTACCTGGAATCGTCCGAGCAGACAGTATCAACGTATCATCATCGACCAACTTCACTTCGCGGTGATCCCCACGCGCCATCCGAGATATTCCCGCCTCGAACTCACCTTGGCTGCCAGTGGTCATGATCACCACTTCATTATCTGGCAAGCTGTTCGCCTCATTGATGTTGATGCGGATCCCCGGCGGTATGTGCAAGTGTCCGACCTCTTCCGCGAGACGGGTATTTTCGATCATGCTTCTGCCAATAATCGCCACCCGACGCCCGATCTCCTGTGCCGCGTCAACAACCATCTGTACCCGCGCTATCTGCGTCGAAAAACTGGCGATTATCACGCGCCCCTTCGACTCGGCTATCACCCTGTAAATCGCTTCGGCGGCGATACGGTCTGAGCGGGCAGATCCATCGTCCTCCGCATTCGTCGAATCGGACAGTAGCAGCCGCACACCACGTTGTCCGATCTCGCTCAGTGCTTGGTAGTCGGTCGGCAAACCGAGCATCGGTTCGTTATCAAATTTGAAATCCCCGGTGTGCAAGATACCGCCTTGCGGCGTGTCCAGATAGATGCTGCACGAGTCCGGGATGCTGTGGCATACGCTGATCCACTGCACTCCGAAGTCACCGAAACGATAGTCACGCTCCAATCGCACAGAGTTCACCTGTACGCCCGAAAATTGACGCCCCCGGGATTTCTTCAACTCTCGCCTTATCATCTCGGCGGCCAATCGAGGAGCGTAAATTGGCGCGTCGATAATACGCATCAAATGGGGTAACCCGCCGATGTGGTCGAGATGGCCATGCGTGATAAGCACCGCGCGGACTCGGTCACGGTTTCGGCGAACATACTCCATGTCCGGGATCACCCGCTCGATGCCTGGTGTGTTGTACTCCGGGAACTGCACGCCGCAGTCGATCACCAGCAAGTCATCGTCAGTCTCGACGACCATCATGTTCATCCCGACCTCGCCCAAGCCGCCGAGGGGAATTATCCGAACCGCTGATTCGCCGTATTCCAAACTGTCGTCATTCATGTGTGGTTCCATGCTCAAAATAGAGTGTCATTTGGATCGCCAAAATCCCTCGTGATTAGAAAAACGAAGATTGCCGGTCATCCACAACAACCTCTGGCTCTTCATTCTCAGCCGCTTCCGCCGCCGCCTCTATCGCGCGCTGCTTTCGCATCTCCTCTTGAACCTCTTCCGGCGTCTGCGCACGCTCAAAAAGTCCAACCGATGCCTCGCTGGTGTCCGTTTCGGCAGCTTCATCCGACGCGATTTTTTCTGCTTCTTCAAGCACGGACGAAGGTGCTTCCGCATCACCATCACTTGGACGCGTTGCAACTTCCGGCTCTTCAATCGCCTTCCGCTTGACGCGGATACCCTCCAAAATCGCCTCGCGAAGGTTGTGTATGCCTTCGCGCAGCATCTCGGCGTTGGACGGGTTGCGAAGACCGGCAGACGGATGCAAGAGAGGCATCAATACCCTGTCTTCATGTCGGAATATCTTGCCATTACTAGCCGTGATGCGAAGGCTCGGATTGAACCAACCCAGCGCGTGTCTGCCGAGAGGAACGATCACCAGAGGGTCGATAGCCGCAATTTGTTGTCGCAAATAGCCCGAACACTGCTTGACTTCTGCCCGTTCAGGATCCCGATTTCCTGGTGGTCGACACTTGACGACATTGGCGATGTAAACATCCTCACGTCGCAAAGGGAGCGACTCGATCAACTCATCTAGGAACTTGCCCGCCCGGCCCACGAACGGCCGTCCTGACAGGTCTTCATCTCTCCCAGGCCCCTCGCCGACGAACATGATCTCCGCGGTCGGCGATCCTTCGCCCGGAACGGTGTTCGTCCGTGTATCTGCCAACGGGCATTTCCGACATTCCGACACTACATCGGCGATCGCTTCAAGCTTTTCAGATGCCGATTCGTGCGACTTGGAATCTCCCTCAACCATCTCAGAATTCAAGGCTACCACCGCCGGTAACGACGGATCGCAACAAAACATAGAGCGGCAACGGATTTCCGTGCCGCTCCAGATTCATCTCGCTTGGAGTGGCTTTCCCGCCACTTCCCAAAATGCGAAACCCTACCCGCCGATCGGTTAACCCGTGACTCCCTTGCCCTCAAGGTAGTCAACCGCGTTCTGCACCGTCTCGATCGTCTCGGCTTCGTCGTCCGAGATCTCTACCGGGTTATCGTCGGTGCTGAACTCCTCTTCGAAAGCCATAATCAGCTCAACGACATCCAGCGAATCCGCATCGAGATCCTCGGTGAATGACGATTCGGGCGAGATCTCGTCTTCGTCCACGCTCAATTTTTCGGCTGTAATTGCCCGCACTCGATCCAAGATTGATGACATCGTTATTTGCTCTCCCGAGCTTGATTAACCGCTGATTCTTGTTTACGCCGTTACGTGCCGACGCAACCGCAATTATATACCTGCACTAACACATCTATCCGCTCAACAGTCCCGCTTTACGCAGTTCCGTCTTCCCTACCACTGTCTCTCACAATCGCGCCGAGAACACCGTTAACAAATCTGCCCGAACCTTCAGCGTCGAACATCTGCGAAAGCTTGACCGCCTCGTTGATGATCACCGCGGTCCGAGTCTTCGGATACATTTCCAACTCGACCAACGCCGTACGAAGAACGTTCCGAACCACCGGCGACGCCTCCTGCATCGTGCGACGCTTCGAGTATCGATTCAATCGACGGTCCAACTCCGTCCGCCGTTCCTCAACCTCAGTCACAAGCGAAGAAACAAACTGTTTGGACTTCTTGCTCAAACCCAACTCCGAGACCACCCACTCGACGCACTGCATTACTGGACGGTTGGTGAGGTCAGACTCATAAAGGGATAAAACCGCCGCTGCTCGGGCACCAGTCTTATCGCGCGGGATCGCTTCGAAATCAGGGGCATCAGAATCGATGTCACGGGGCCACGCTCGTGCGCGCTCGTCAGAGACGGCCGACAACCAATTGCTAGTTTCATTGGCGCGAGCCGAGGTCATCGGATGTTACTTGGTTCGAGTGCGCCGCACATTAACCATCGACGTTAATAGCCGTCACAGCATCTTGGGTAAAGATGCCGGAGGTTCCCCTAGCAAGGGATAATTGTGATGGATGTCCTACCACTTCAGCATCCATCCCCCTCCGGCCAATGAGATCGTCGGTGCGCATCCGACACTCTCGCGCAACAGTATATACGAGTGCTTTGTGACAGCCCTAAACGCATTTACGCAAACATCCCATGATGGGAGACAGGCCCTTTCGTAAAACGAAAGGGGCGCGCACAAGCGAAGCGAGGGCGCGGGGTATGCACGGGCACGAAACGGTGATTCAGTTCGAACGAGCAGGAACTATACTACGCCGCCGCGAAGTCGCACGCCGCGTCATACTCACTGATGTTGACGATCTTCGCTCGACGGTCGATCCGCTTGATCATCCCGCTGAGTATCTTACCATTGCCCATCTCTACGAACTCGTTAACACCATTGTCCAACATGTGCCGGATACCGCTGCTCCACTGGACGCACGACGTCAACTGACGGCGTAGCTCGCTCTTCACCTCGTCCGCCGTCTCCAACGGCTTCGCGTCGACATTGCCGATGATCGGAACCAGAGGGTCGCTAAATTCTGTAGCGTCTATCGCTTCGTTCAACCCGCTCTGCGCCGGGGACATCAAGCCAGAGTGGAACGCACCACCTACACTCAACGGAATCGCCTTCTTGGCGCCACGAGCCGACGCCATGTCAAGGGCCACCGCTAATCCGCGGTGTTCGCCAGCGATGATGATCTGCTCGGGCGTGTTGACGGTCGACATGTCAACACCAGCCTCACGGCAGATCTCGGCGACGGTCACTTCATCAATACCGATCAGCGCAGCCATCCCGCCCGGTCGCTCATCACATGCCAGCTGCATCAGCCGTCCACGTTCGCAAACCAAGCTCACCGCGTCCGACACTGAAAGCACGCCGGCAACGACCAACGCGGAATACTCTCCGAGGCTGTGACCGGCAGTCATATCCGGTATCGCGAGCGAATCGGTCGTCTCTTCAAGCGCCTGCCAAGCCGCGATCGACGCGGTCAAGATTGCAGGTTGCGCGTTCTCGGTACGAGTCAGCTCGTCCGCGGGACCATTGAACATGATCTCGCTAAGTTCTCGACCTAGCACATCGTCAACTTCGTCGAAGACTTCGCGCGCCGAGCTTGAGTTCAGATACAGATCCTTGCCCATTCCCACCGCTTGCGAACCCTGTCCTGGGAAGACGAATGCGGTAGATCTTGATTCTGCGAGCTCTGTGGTCATTTCGCTCTCCAAAATGGTCTTTTCAGACAGCCAATCCGTTGGTTGGCGACGCAACCATTCTTCAGTTGCGCCAATGGTATCAACTTTCAGTGGGTTCAGTAGTTTCGATGTCTAAGACGTTCGATCTCGGCCAGTTGCCCTTCACGGTCCGGCCTTTGTAGTTTCCGCATTCCGGGCATACCCGATGCGGCGGAATTCTAGTGTCACCACACGGGCAACGCACCAGAGTCGGCAAGCCGATCGCATGATGCGCGGCTCGGTTGCCTTTCCGGGCTCGGGTGTGCTTTTTCTTGGGAAGCGGGGGCATATCACCTACCACTCATATGAAATGTTTGTGCAACCTCACGGTTTCCCCCGCTCGCGGGGGAAATGTCCGAAGGACAAAGGGGGCTTCACGCCTTGTGCAATCCCAAAACCCTTCAAACTAGTATTTTGCAAACATCCCTCTATGCTTGAGGCCTCGACGTTCGATTCCGATGCTTATACTTCTACGGCAGTCTATCCAGACTGGCACTTGCAACTTCCGACATTTAGGTCGGCTGAACAGCTGGAGCACATCCCCTTACATGCGGGATCGCACAGCGGGTTCATCGGCAACGCTGCGCTCAGTCCTTGCCAAAGCGCGGTCGATATGTCTAGCACGTTCGCTGAATCAATTATCAACGCCTCGTCGTTTTCATCCGTTCCGTACTCTTCAAACCATCCCCGATGACTTGCCATCAGATCAGCGTTCAACGGTCTGAACTCCTCAGCGAAGTTAAGACTGAGCGGCATCACGGTGTCTACTAGACACCTCGAGCACTCAACATCAAACCGGGCTTCAATCTTTACATCGGCAAAGACTGTCCGATCTGTGCGCATCAGTTTGCCTCGTGCCTCAACCTCGTGGAACAACAGCCCGTCGCTCTCCAAAGTCTCGTTCGCGAAATGGAACCGAAGCTCATCGCCCACGGAACCGGTCAAAAGACCCGACACGTTGAACTGCATGACACCCGAATCCAAACTCGCGCGCCGAAGCGCGGATGAATTACGCAACCCAGTCAATGTTAAATCCACCAAACGAATCTTGTCAATACGCCCGGCAATTGGCACCTCTACACACCCTCTCAACCACATCCACCGACGGCTCGACATCCGGACAACGCGGTAGGGGCAGATTTGAATCCTGCTCTACTTTTTGAACTTGTTCAAAAACTAATCTTGCCGCCAAATTGCCGCTCTCGCCGCGAAACTGCCGGAATCAGCAGCAATTTCGCGGCAGTTTCTACCGCCCTAAACCTCCCCGATAAGATCCCGAGATATAACCAACCGTTGAATCTCAGAAGTCCCCTCGTAAATCTCAGTCACACGTTGGTCCCGATACATCCGCTCCACCGGAGTAGGTTTGAAATACCCGATTCCGCCATGGATCTGCACCGCTTTATCCACGTTCCGACCAGCAACCTCCGACGCATACAGCTTCGCCTTGGCAGACTCGATCCCGTACGGAAAACCCTCGTCATACAGCGATGCGGCGCGATAGACCATCAAACGAGCGGAGTCGAGTTCTGTAGACATATCGGCAAGCATGAACTGAATCGCTTGTTTAGTCGCTATCGGACGCCCGAAAGCGTTGCGTTGCTTGGCGTACGCGACTGACTGGTCCAGAGCACCCTTCGCAAGCCCGAGGCACTGCGCGGCAACCGTGATACGCGAAGAGTCGAGAATCTTCAACGCGATGCTGTAACCATCTCCCACGTTTCTCAGCAAGTGCGATTTGGGAACTCGGCAATCCGAAAACACCAACTCCGCAGTTCCAGACCCGCGCATCCCCATCTTCCCGTGCTGCTCGTTGATCTCGAACCCCGGCGTCCCCCGCTCAACCACAATCGCCGAAATACCCCGATAACCAGCAGAACGGTCAGCAGTAACAAAAACCGCAAAAACATCCGCCACGGAGGCGTTGGTGATGAACAACTTGCTGCCGTTCAGCACGTAAAACTCGCCTTCATCAACGATCGTCGTCTGCAATCCCAAAGCATCAGAGCCCGTCTGCGGCTCAGTCAGAGCAAAAGCAGCAATCTTCTTACCGCCCGCCAGACTCGGCATCCAACGCTCGCGCTGCTCATCGGATCCGAAACGGTTAATCGTCTCTGAACCCAGCGAAGTATGCGTGATAAGCACAGTGCTGGTACTCCCGCAAACGGCCCCAATCTCTTCTAGAACCACCATGAAATCGCGATAGCCCATACCCGCGCCACCAAGCTCCGGCGAAGTCAGCAATCCAGTCAGACCCATCTCCGCCAGCGCCGCGAACTGCTGTTTCGGAAACTCCTCTTTCGTGTCGACATCGTCGGCCAGTGGCGCCAGGTCATTCTCGGCGAACTCGCGGACAGTCGCCGCAAGCATCTGCTGTTGCTCGTTGTAGAAAGGTTGCATAGTGACGGTCTATTTTGGAAAACTGGTTCGTGGGCGAGTTGGTGTAATTCTAAGTGTCGGAAATATGGATCATCAGAGTTGATGTAAGGGTCGCATGGTCAGATTGGGCGTTAAAATTTGCTTATCGCTCCATCTTTCGATTCCCGCAATCGGGACGCATGACAGGAAATCGCACGATACTGGGCATCGACCCTGCATTGACGACCACAGGATACGCGGTAGTTACCGCCGATTCTCGGGGTAGTGTCTCGTTGCTCGAAGGCGGTCTCATCCGGACAAAATCCAGCGACTCCTTGGAACAGCGCTTGAAGACGATAAATTCGACGCTGTCCGAAGTGATTGAAGAGTTTGAACCCGATGAAGTCGCCATTGAGGATCTCCATGCGCGTTACCGGAATCTAAAAACGGCGATCATTATGGGACACGCGCGTGGCGTGGCAATATTGGCAGCCGGAAGCGCCGACATACCGGTGCACCACTACCAACCAGCGCGGGTCAAGAGCATAGTCGCCGGCAGCGGCCGCGCTGACAAAGAACAGATGAAGCGAGCAGTCTCCATACGCCTCGGATTGACGACCGAGATCACCAAAGACGATGTCGCAGATGCGGTCGGCATTGCCATCTGTCACGTCCACGTAACTGGGGCTCCCCAAACCAACTGATCGGCAGACCAACAATGATTTCCTACCTAAAAGGCGAAGTTATCCAAGTGCAGCAGAATCCTCCGAGGGTAGCGGTTCTGACGGCGAGCGGGGTCGGCTACACGGTTACATTGCCAGTATTTGTAGAAGAAGCGCTCCAACCGTACGAGGGGCAAGAACTCGGATTGCACATCTACTATTCCGTATCTGAGCGTCAACCAATGCCCACCCTAGTGGGGTTTGAGGAAGCGGGTGATCGAGATTTCTTCGAGCAGTTCGTGCAGGTCGAAGGCATCGGTCCGGCACGCGCAGCTTCAGCACTGACCATGCCAGTCCCAACGTTGGCATACGCGATTGAAACCGAGGATTTGGTGACCCTGACTCTGATGCCAGGCATCGGTCAGCGGGGCGCGCAGAAGATCATCGCAACGTTACGAGGAAAGGTATCCGAAGCAGCCAGCCGTCCAATTGAGACCGCTGCACACAGGGCTCGGATGCCCGACACGCGAGCAGATGTAGTCGCAGTCCTAGTGAATCTCGGCTATCGAAACAACGAGGCAGTCACGATGGTTGACGAAGCAATTAGGCGCGATCCAGATCTCCTCGAAGATTCTCAAGCATTGCTCCGAGATGTATTCCGCAACCATCCTGCAACACCAGCAGTGACCCAGTAAGCATGGTCATCTGATGGCAGAGTCTGCGAGAGAGCGTATCGTTACTGGCGCTAATGACACCGATTCGAGCGCCGAACGAAGGGCAACGGAACTGCTGCGCGATCGAGCGCAACGCAACTCTAACTCACCGGGCATGAACGATCTGCGCCCTCGCCGTTTTGCCGACTACATCGGACAACGCGACGTCGTCAACAGCATCCAGATCGCAGTCGAGGCCGCAAAACACCGCGGCGACACCCTCGACCACGCACTATTTCACGGACCTCCAGGGCTGGGAAAGACCACGATCTCCCAGATCATAGCGCGCGAGATGGACACAACTCTCGTGCATACGTCAGGCCCTGCGTTGGAACGCCCAGCCGATGTTGTCGGAATACTCTCCAACCAGAAACACGGAGATGTCCTTTTCATCGACGAAATACACCGTCTGTCTCATGCAGTCGAGGAGTATCTGTATTCCGCGATGGAAGATTTCCGCGTAGATTTCATCACTGGCACAGGAGCGTTCGCCAAAACCATCAACTTGCCGTTGCAGAAATTCACGCTAATTGGGTCCACGACACGAGCGGGCATGCTGAGTCCACCATTGCGCGAACGCTTCGCTTTGACGTACCACCTTGACTTTTACTCGGACGAAGAGATCACCCAAGTAGTGAAGCGGTCAGCGATGATTTTGTCGGTTCCGATTGATGAAGCTGGTGCCGAGGTCATCGCTAAAAGGTCGCGAGGGACCCCACGAATAGCGAATAATCTTTTGCGACGCGTAAGAGATTTTGCGCAGGTGCGAGGGGATGGAACGATTGATTCAGGCGTTGCTGCGGAGGCGTTGCACGTCGAAGGGGTAGACGAGTTGGGCTTGGACCGGTTGGATCGGCTATATCTCGAGACCCTAGCGAAGAACTACGGCGGTGGCCCTGCTGGCATCAACGCTCTCGCCGCATCAGCGAACGAAGAGGTCCAAACCCTAGAAGATGTCGTGGAACCGTTCCTGTTGAAGATCGGATTCATCATGCGTACTCCGCAGGGACGCAAAGCCACACCCCAAGGGATGGTGCATGTGGGGGCACCAATCGAGTCGTCAGACGCAGGACAACGTTCTTTGCTCTAAGGCGACGCTAAGTGGCGGCGGTTCGGGAATATTCCATCGCTTCGGCGATCAACTCGTCCGGGATGTCGTCAAACGAAGCGTAGTTCATCGAGTAGAGCCGTGCATAGAGTCCGCCGTGGGCGATGAGTTCGTCGTGGTTGCCAGTCTCGATTATCTCGCCGTTCTGCAGCACGATGATGCGATCCGCGCCTCTGATGGTTGCAAGCCGGTGCGCGATCACGATACCGGTCCGGTCTTCAAGCAGGCGCGCGAGCGCTTGCTGAATGAGCAGCTCAGTATAACTATCGATCGATGCCGTCGCCTCGTCGAGAATCAGAATCTTGGTATCGGCGACGATCGCTCTGGCAAAAGAGATTAATTGCCGTTGACCCAGTGACAGGTTCCCGCCGCGTTGTTCGAGTTCAGTGTCATAGCCATTGGGCAGACGCATGATGAACTCGTGCGCGCCAACGGCTCTGGCAGCAGCGACGACCTCTTCGCGCGTGGCATCGAGTTTGTTGTAGCGAATGTTTTCGTAGACCGTTGAGGAGAACAGGTACGGCTCTTGGAGCACCATGCCGATATTGTTTCCGAGGGTGCTGAGCTCTACATCGCGGACATCCTTTCCACTGATTAGAATCTCGCCTTCCCAGATGTCGTAGAAGCGGTGGAGCAACGACGTGATGCTAGTTTTGCCAGAGCCAGTCGGACCGACAAGCGCAACGGTCTCACCCGGTTCCACACGGAAGTTGATATTTTTCAGGATCGGTTCATCTTCTAGATACCCGAAGGTGACGTTCTTGAATTCGACGGAGCCGTCGTTATCGACCAGTGGTTTGGCATCTTCTTTGTCTTGGATATCGATTGGGACATCGAGGACTTCGAAGATGCGTTCACCGGACGCCATGGCGCGTTGGAAAACGGCGTAGTGCATGGTGATGGAGCGGATGGGGTCGAAGAAGAGTTGAACGTAGAGGATGAAGGCGATCATGGAACCAATTTCGAGGGAGTTGCCGATGACCCAGGACCCGCCTACTACGATGATGATCGCCATGGCAGACCCGGAAAGGGTGTCAACCAAGGCAATCATTACAAGCCCGATCCGCGCAGCCCGTTTCGAAGCCCAAAGCTGTTCGTCGGCCTTCTCCTTGAAGAGATCGAGGTTCACATGCTCTCGGCTCATCCCCTGCACTACTCTGACGCCGTTGATGTTTTCCGCCAGCGCCCCACTCGTGATAGACGCGGTTTGCCGGGAATACAGGAATGCTCTACGTGCTATGGGGAGCCACACCGCCCGTGCAATAGCGAGCGTGGAAACTACGGCAAACGTCAGCAGAGCCAGACGCCAGTCCATGATGAGCATCGCGATCATGATGCCGAAAAGTAGCAAGAAATCTCCGATGCTGATGACGGCAGTTTCGAGGAACTCCTGAAGCGCCGCGACATCACCCTGAAGCCGCGACATCATTCGTCCAACCTCGGTCTTGTCCATAAAGGACATCGAGACGCGTTGCAGGTGTTCGTACATCGCGCGTCTAAGGTCGATGAGGATGTGTTCAGCGATCCGCCCGACGATGATGTTTTGGATGTACCCGACGATCACGTGTAAGGCGACGGCACCGAAGAAGAGGCCAACCATGATGAAGAGGATGTTGCGGGCATTGGACGCATCTCTCTGGGTTATGTCCAAGACATCGTTGACAGTGGTCCGAATGATCCACGGAAGCGCGAGGACGGAGAGCGCGAAGATTACGACCGCTATGATGCCGATGATCAGGACATTGCGGTAGGGGCTGACAAATCTGAAGAAACGCCGGACGACGTCGCCGTTGTAACCAGCGCTGAAGATCTGCTGGTCGAGATCTTCTTGATTTGCCGCTCGGTGATCCACCCACCTAGGTCGAGATGACTGGTCGCCTGGGCGATCCTGTGTTGTGTCGGATGTTGCCATCGCTAGCTATACACCCCCTCCAACATCAACGTCGTCCTCGGGGCGGATTTGAAGTTCGTAAAGGTCTCGGTACTTCCCACCAAGTTCGAGCAGTTCCGCGTGGGTCCCACGCTCAACGATCTTGCCCCCTTCGAGGAAGAGAATCTCATTCGCGTGCATCAGCGAGCTGAGACGGTGGGAAATGATTATCGTGGCCCGATCAGCGGTTACTTCTTGGAGAGCGGCTCTGATTCGTTGCTCCGTAGCAGCATCGATCGCCGCGGTGGAGTCGTCGAAGACGATAATCTGCGGGTGCAACATGATGCTACGGGCAATCGATAACCGTTGCCTTTGCCCGCCAGAGAGGGACACGCCACGTTCACCGATGAGGGTGCCGTAGCCGCCGGGGAGTCTCTCAACGTACTCGCTCATCTGAGCGTGGGAAGTGGCGCTTTCGATGTTGCGATGTTCAGCCCACGGGTCGCCGTATGCGACGTTGTTGTCAACAGTCGTAGTGAAGAGGAACGTGTCTTGTTCCACAACGCCCACGGTTCGGCGGAGAGATGACAGCGTTACATCCGAGATGTCTTGGTCGTCTATCAGTATGCGCCCCTCGATGGGGTCATAGAAGCGCGGGATGAGATGCGCCAGAGTCGACTTGCCAGATCCAGGAGGCCCGACGATCCCGATAGTGTGCCCAGGTCGGGCTTCAAACGAGACGTCCGTGAGGACCTGTTCATCCCCGTACTCGTCCATGTACGCGAAGTCGACGCTTTCGAAACGGAGAGCACCATCGGTTAGGACCAGGTCTTTCGCGCCCGGTTTGTCATCGATCTCAGGGACCTGGTCTAGAACCTCGAAAAGTCGTTTCCCCGAGGTTGCGCCTTGTGCCCATCCGGCGACAACCATGCCCAGTTGGCGCACTGGATTTTGCATGATCGACATGAACGCGAGGAACTGCGCGAGCTGTCCAAGCGAGAACGGATCGTTTTCATCAAGGACTTTAAGGCCGCCGACCAGCAGGACGACAGACATGACGCCTAGGAATGCCAAGGTGATGATCGAGAGGTTTTTCGCACGAACCCCGACCAAATGGAAGGCCCGATTGAATGCCTCGTTGGAAGACTTGTCGTACTTCTCCATCTCGTACGGTTCAGCAGAGAACGACCGGACCACACGGATCCCCTTTAGGTTCTCGTCCATCACCTTCGTTAAGCGTCCCATCTCTTCTTGGTATAGTCGCCATCCCCGGGACGTTTGCAGGCGTGCAACGATCGAACGCCATGCCGCGACGGGCACAAAGCTCAGGCTGATCAGAGCGAGCTCCCAATCGACTCTCATCATCAAAAAGGTGCCGGTACTGACGAAGATTGCGAGGTAGACCACGCGCAGAAGCCCCCGACTCGCGAAAGCGCGGATACCTTCGATATCAAGGAGACCCCGGGTCAGGAGGTCGCCAGTGTGGACGCGGTCGTGGTACGCGAAGCTGAGACGTTGAAGCTTCTCGTAGTAGAGCATCCGCAAGCGATAACCAAGCCGTTGGGCAACGTTCTCGCTGATGTACATGTGACCAAACGTAAACAGGCCACGCAGGATCGCCGAACCGAGCAGAAACGCCGCGGTCATCAATAGTGTGCGGCGGAGAGCATCGGTATCTGCATCGGGCGATGTGAAAACTTCCTCCACCGTGTCCACACCATCACCGATCAACAGCGGTATGAAGAGTTGGAAGACAGAAGCGCCGACGATGAATACCAAGCCGAGTGCCAAGAGCCACGGATAGTCAAACGCCATGCGCACTATGCGCATCAACACGTGAAAACTCCCGCCAGTCGAATCCGCGTCCTCCTTAGGCGCAGTTCCAGCAGCAGGAGCCGTGGCTGACACAGCCGTCGGCATGGTCAGTCGCTTGAACAGGTTCAATAAGAAAACCATAGATACCAGATTGTACGACTCAACTCAAAGCAGACAACGCAGTTCGTTGCATCTTGTTGGTCACTTCGTCGATTCCGAAGACCATGTGAAACACCCGTCATTCCGGTGAAAGCCGGAATCCAGGGGTAGGGTAACGCGGCCGTCTTAACCACTCCTCGAATGCGCTAGAGTCATATGTGCGAGTGAGTTGCGGCGGCGAAAGAGGCCGAACCCAAGTGCTCGAAGCCCCGACGCGTTCATGCCACCTCAAACAAAACCATGGCGAATCCATCCATCAGCACTGCGGCTCCCGAAGTAGCACCTGTATTCAGCGACGCAGCGGTCCGTGAAAATCCCTACATGGCACGGTATGCGACGCTTGCCGACGCAAATGCGATCGACCACATCGTTCAAGCCGCATTCGGAAACTCAGCACCCAGATCGTCGGTAGCCAGAGACATCAGGCGCAACAAAACAACATACGTCGTCGTGACAAGATCTCCATCTGCGAAGCCGATTGCTGACGACACATACACACCGACGAACAACACCGGGTGGCGAAGTCGGATCAAATCGTTGTTTTCTTCCGGGAACTTAGGGCCACGGAAAACTATGAACAACGTGGTCGGACTGGTCGGCATTTGGACCGCCTTGGACCAAGCCCACATCGTTGTGATCGCGACTCATCCCAATGAGCGTAGGCGCGGGATCGGCGAGTTGCTCGTGATTGCCACCATCGTTGAGGCATTGAAAACCGGTGCCGCGAACGCAACTTTGGAAGTTCGAAAATCCAATAACGCAGCGCGGTCTCTCTATCGCAAGTACGGGTTCAACGACGTTGGCATACGCCATCGCTACTACCACGACAATCGAGAAGACGCGATCATCATGTCCACACCAGCCTTCTCAAACTTGGAGTACAAGCGATCTTTGATACGCCGGTGGAACGGCTACCTCAGCATTCGAGGCAAGACCAAATTGCAGTTCGATCCAACGCCTTATCTAGCCTTGACCGAGTAGGAACAAGATAAAAGCGACCAAGGCACCGATCGCAAATACGATGCTCCAAGTCGCCCAACGTTGCTGAACCGCTAGGAACTTTTCCGCTGAATCCCACTGGCGCGCTCGCCATGCCATCTCGTTGCCCTTCAGGCCAAGGATCAGCATCACCCCCACCAGAACGACGTAGCCGATGAAACGGAACGTCAGCGGTAAGAATGGCAGAAGCGGCAGAAAACCCAGCGCCGACCACCAGATACCGTGTACCAACCCCCAAATCGGCCCAAGGATGAACGCTGACCAGTTCCACCGCTGGATCTCCTCAGGGGTCTGGTCTTCTTCTCCTCTCGAGGGTCTCGTGCGCCTCGGCAATCCCCATTGACTAGGACGAAACGAACCAGTTCCGATTCTGTACCCACCGCCGCGACCGCTATCCGATCTTGCATCATCGCCACCTGATCGGCTACCAAATGACTCAACACCTCCGCTCCGGGTACCGGCAGCACCATCCGGGGAAATGCGAGCCGATTGGTCAATCTCAACCGCACACGCCGCACAGTAGGAAGCATGTGCCTCGTTTACTGACGAACACGCTTGACAGCTCGTGAAACCTAAGGGTGGCACACGAGATGGGTCTGGAACGTACACGCGTTCCCCACACCGGTCACATGCATAGTCGTCAACAGACGCTGCCGTCCCACAGTGCATACAATAGATCGTTTTCGAGGCGTTGTCGGGGTTGCCGTCTTGTGTCGAATTCGACATCGAAGTGAAACCGTGCGCTGCCGTGAGTGATCGCTAGAAACACACATAAGCGATCCGCGTTTAGTGCCTATCTTACCCCTTTTCAACCAACGAGGCTTCTCATCCCCGAGCCATCGCAAAATCCACCCTACGATCCACACCCCCGTCATACCCGCGCAGGCGAGTATCCAGAGGGGCAGAGGGTGGTCCGCATCCCCTCTCCCTTGATGGGAGAGGGTCAGGGAGAGGGTGAAACGGGACGAAAGGGCGGGGCCATCCCGCCAATCCCTAAATCCCCAGTTCACACTTGACTTTCGCAACATCTGTAGTAATATAACAACTAAGCGTCGATCCGCCTTTTATCGGAGCGGCGCCCACGAAAACGAAGAATCGCCGCGTCGAGACGGGTCTGCGCAAACCTTTTAAGACGTAGCAAGAACAATTGAATGATGTATGGCAACGGGCGGGAGTGCACGGGGCGCTGACGGCGCCCGCCGGCGGTGCCCGCCACAAGCCCAGAAAGACGGGCGCAACGTTCCCAAAAATCCGGTTACGAAGACCGTTGTAGCTGTAGGGCTCGGACGCGGAGCATATGCTGGCTCCGCCAATGAAAGCAAGCCAGACGGACATTCCCGCCTCCATCCCGTCATTCCGGCGAAAGCCGGAATCCAGAGGGGAGGGGCGCAGGGGATGCCCGTTCAAGGTTCGAGCGAACGGCCTTCTACCCGGCAAACGTCTTTCCGCTTCGCTGGACGGAAGAGGCTACAGCACCAGCAAGAGGGGTGAATCGAGCGATGACGAGGGGCAGTCTTTCAGATGCTCCCCGGAGGGCCGACGGTCTGGCGACGGCGGCGGTGCTGGACTATTGACTGACTTTCAAACCGACTTATCGACGCGATCCGAAAGACGCGGCGATGCTTCGAATATCGAACATTCGAACAAATCTCCCCCGAAAGGGAGAATTGAACGCGCCTTCCTGTCATTCCGAGCGTAGCGAGGAATCTCCCTCCCTTTTTTGCGTCAGCAAAATCCCTTCCCCTCCCCCTCTCAGGGGGAGATTAAGAGGGGGTCAGCGAAGCGAGACGCAGGGGGTTCATACACCACTCACCTATCAAAAGCCCACCACCACAGAACCATGTACCGGGCTTGAACCGGGATCAGCGTAATCCGCGGTTCAGACAATTACGCCGCAACCGCAGCACCGCCGATTTCCCGGGCGATGAACGAAGACATCGCGCCCATTATGTCGTCCAACTCCGCGATACTCAGACTGTCGATCGCCGGCGTCGGAGGCCTGACCGCTGGCGAGTCAAGCATGCCACGCTTCGCCATGATGTGCTTGCGAATCGACAAACTCAGCCCGGCAGTGTTCTCATATCTGATCAACGGAAGCCAGCCGTAGAAGGTTTGGCGCGCACCTTCAACATCACCATCTGCAAACTGCCGGTGGATCTTGACCAACGCCTCAGGATACGCGAAACCGGTCATCGTCCCAACCGCCCCACGCTGCAACTCTTCGAAAAGGAACGCACCGCCAAGCCCCCCGAAGATACCAATGTTGTCATTCGTCGCAGCTCGAACGGTCGAGATTTTCGGTGGCGTCGGAGGATCCTCCAGCTTGAGATACTTGGCGTTCGCAAGCTCCGAATTCAACTTAGCGATGAAATCAGGAGACATGTGCACACCCGTCTGCTCCGGTAGATCCTGCACCACAATTGGGATCTCGGTCGCATCGTCGATCGCCTCATAGTACGCAAACACCGCGTTATCGTTCGGTTTAGCCAAATTGGGCGGCGACGCCATCGCCGCAGTGGCACCGATGCTTTGTGCCTCTCGGACGCGATCGGCTCCCTGTGCCCCGCTCTGACCACTAACCCCAACCGTTACCGTCAATCGACCGTCACACGCCGCTACCACCGCATCGATTATCGGAGCGCGTTCGGCATCGTTGAGGCGATGAGCCTCTCCCATCACACCAAGTGTGACGACCCCAGTGCAACCCGCACCAGCCGCTGTTTCAACCAAGCGGGCGATCGAACTCGTGTCGACCGAATCGTCTGGTCCAAACGGTGTCGGCATCATGAAGTGGATCCCATCGAACCGCATCGCATCCATTTTTAACCATCCTGTGCCTAAGAACTCTTGTCAGTTGCCAACGAGTCTACAGAAGCGAATGTGGCAGCGATTCCCGACGATTGGTCAAGCAATATCATTCCAAAGGGATTCGACCATCGGTGTATGATTACCACTAAGCTAAATCGGCGTAAAGAGGCGCCGGTGCGCAGGCATTTATAAGAGCGAACAAACCGTGACCACGAGCGTAACCCCCAAACAGACAGAATGGACACCCGATGCCGACGGAGAGCGGGTGTTGCTGATCAGCGGCGAAGAGATCGCCAATTTCGAAGCGCAGAAGGAACGTTTCAGAGCCGGCGATTTCGAAGAGACGGCATTTATGCGATTCCGGTTGCGACAAGGCATCTACGGACAACGCCAACCCGACCGGCAAATGGTTCGCATCAAAGCCCCCTTCGGCGGTTTGACCGCGCGGCAACTAGAGGTCCTCGGTGAAGTTTCCGAGAAATACGCGCCGCTGAAGAAGGGCCACCTCACCACACGCGAAAACGTCCAGTTCCACCACGTTCCATTGGACGAAACACCTGATCTGATGCGCATGATCGGCGATGTCGGACTGACGACGCGAGAAGCGTGCGGGAACACCGTTCGCAACGTTGTCGCACACCCGACGGCCGGCGTGTCTAAAGATGAAGTGTTCGATGTTTCCCCGTACGCCGCCGCGTATGCGCGATATTTCCTGCGACACCCTACGACACAGAACATGCCCCGTAAGTCGAAGACGGCCTTCTCTGGCTCCGAAAAAGACGAAGCGATGACACCGTTCCACGACATGGGCTTCATCGCCCGAGAGCGTGACGGCAAACGCGGCTTCAAGATCGTCGTAGGTGGCGGTCTGTCGATCATGCCGCAGATGGCGGAGACATTGAGCGAATTCGTGCCAGTTGAGGACTTCATCCGACACGCCGAAGCCGCGTTGAGGATCTTCAACCGCCAGGACGAAGAGCGTAAGAACTTGATGCGCGCGCGCATCAAATACACCATCAAGCGCCTCGGCATCGAGAAATTCCGCGAAATGGTCGCCGAAGAACTCAAGGGAGATTGGGCGAACAAAGATATCGATCTCGAGACCCTCCTCTTCATCGAAGACGAAGAAGCAGACGCGCCTGCACCACCCTCGAACCCCGCAACAGAACCGACCAACGATGCAGACTACAACCTCTGGAAGGCATCTTCAGTTGAAGAGCAGCGGCAAGAAGGCTTCAACGTCGTCTACGTCCGTGTCGAACGTGGTGACATCTACGCGGAACAGTGGCAACCCCTAGCCGATATCGCTCGCGAATACGGCGGTGGCCGCGCTCGAATCGATCAGCAGCAGAACATCGTGTTCCGATGGGTGCGAACAGAGGCGTTGTACGACGTTTATCTGGCACTCAAAGAGATCGGAATGGCGACGAGTGGTCGCGAGACAATCCGAGACATCGTGACTTGCCCCGGCACCGACTCATGCAAGCTCGGAATCACTTCGTCAATGGGCTTGAACAAAGCCCTAGGAGAGAAGTTGGACACATTGGACGTTTCCGATCCTCTGGTCTCCAAGATTCATATCAAGGCAAGCGGGTGCCCTAACTCCTGCGGCCAGCACCACGTGGCGAATATCGGATTCCACGGTGCGGTGATGAGAGGCGGAGGTGGACAAGTTCCAGCGTATGAGCTGTTCATCGCTGGCGAATCGACTGACGGTCCGGTACGTGTAGGAAACCGTGTACGAGCTAGGGTTCCCGCCAAACGAGCCGGAGAAGCGTTGGAGATGATCATCGATCACTACAAGGCGAACCGCAACGAAGGCGAAGAGTTCAACGCATTCGTGGATCGTGTTGGTACGAAGCCCTACGAAGATATGTTCGGTCCGTGGAAGGCAGAGGTCGGAGGGATGGAGCTTGGGCGCGAGAACATCAACACGTACATGGACTGGGGAAAGACCGTGCTTTACAAATTGGAGCGCGGCGAAGGCGAGTGCGCAGTCTGAAGCGCCGCTGGCATTCTAGCTATTCAGCCAACCGCGGCGCCGTACCGTTTTCTCAGTACGTCGCGGCTCCTTAGGATTATTCCTTCGCCGTCAGGCGAACGAGCCCCGACCTCCAGCGTCGCAAACTCAACATTGAGATCGTGCGCGACCAGAGGCTCCATCTCGTCTAGATCGAGGATGCCAGTGCCGATCTCATGGTGGTCTACGCCGTCGATGACATCGTTGAGGTGCAGGTGACGCACACGATCGCCGAGGACTCTTATCGCGTCGGGAATACCATCGCCTCTGTTGCAGTGACCAACGTCGACAGTTGCGCCGACGTTGGGACTATCCGCATCGTCGATCACGGACGCAAGATCCTCGTATGACTGCAGGACGTAACCTGGATCGTGAAACAGGTTTTCGATACAGACGTTGATGCCCAATCCCTCGGCGACTGGAGCGACTTGGCGTACAAACCTCTTTAGGTTTCGTATCGCTTCGCGACGTATTAATTCGGAACCGTCTTCGGGAGCTGCCAAGGTTGGGACATCGATTTTGCCGGGGTGTAAGACGACCACTTTGCCGCCCAGATTCTTTGTCATCTCGAGATTGCGTTTCAAACTCTCCAACGTTTTTTGCCACACACTCGCGCTGTGCGAGCCCGGCAAGGCGCTGTGGTTATAGTGGAGATTAATCGTGATGTCGTGCGCATCTGCGACACCGCGGAAGTAGTCGAGATCTTCTTGCGATAGTTTTTCGGCACAGTGCCGCCTACCGTTGAGTTCTATCGCTTTGAAATCGTTTTCAACGGCGAAATCGACCATCGCGTTGAGCGGTTGATCGTCGCGGATGAGTGACATTACGGCTAGTTCGGGCATGGGAGATCTGTTTGGCGGTACTGCCTCTTTGGCGGGTTTGCTCGAAAAACAACCGAGTCCGATCGTACTGCGTCGGTCACCCGCGTTTGACATCGTTCGGAGATCGTCTAATTTTCTATACTTTTATGGTCAGAATTCGTCCGAATCTAGTGTGTTCAACCTCAATTGAACACCCCTAGCCAAAGCCTCCGTAATACTATGCCAAACATCGAATACGGTGACTACGTGAAGTTTTCGTTCTTCAAAGCGCGACCGTCTTGGAGATTACTTGAACCGAGCCACAAGACTCAGTTGCGGGAAGAACTCGTTGCGACAATCCAAGAGGTCGGCGACGACGTGGAGCCGATATCTAGTTTCAGCGCGGTCGGTACTCGTGCGGACGTAGACCTGCTACTGCTTCAGAGCGCGCCAAGCGTTGAGGCCTTTCACGCGACGGCCGTGGCGATCAATCGTACGGAGGCTGCCGCGCACTTCGACCAACCTCACTCGTATCTCTCTCTCCGCCGCAAGACACGCTACAAGCACGGCGGCGGTAACCCCGAGGTTGAGCGCAAGGACAAACGCTACTTCATCGTCTACCCCATGACCAAGACTCGACCTTGGTACGGCTTGTCAATGGAAGAACGCCAAGGGATGATGAACGACCATTTCCGAATCGGCCACAGTTATCCGGGGGTGACGATAAACACGACCTATTCGTTCGGGATCGACGACCCAGAGTTCGTGGTCGCATTTGAGACCGACGACCCTTCAGAGTTCGTATCTCTAGTGATGGATTTGCGAGAAGTGCCGGGAGCTCAATTCACTGATTCGGAAACACCGATATTCACGACGATCCGGATGTCGTTAACCGAAGCATTGCAGGCAATCGGTTGAATCGCGCCAAGCTATGTCATTCCGAGTGCGACGAGGAATCTAGCAACACTCGCTCGTGGCACTAGACGAAGAGGCGCGACAGTACGCCTCTCGGAACCGAACGACTAGGTGTTCTTACCGGGCTCGGAACTGTCGTAATCGTAGTCGTAGTTTAGGGCGATGTACTCTTGTTCGTCGTCCGGGACCTGATCTTCTGGGAAGATCGCATTCTCGGGGCAAACTGGTTCGCACGCGGCACAGTCTATGCATTCGTCAGGGCTGATGTACAGCATCCTGTCGCCGGGTTTCGAGTAGATGCAATCGACCGGGCACACGTCGACGCACGAGCCGTCCATTACGTCAACACAGGCTTTCGAGATTATGTAGGTCACCGTCTATTTGCTCCGGTTACTGAAGCGGCGTAGTTGCAGTCACCGCAACAATGTTTTTGGGTCCGACGTTATATATTATCCGCCGCAGCCACATCCGCCACCACCACACGCGCAACCGCCAGCGAAGTTGGGGTTCGAGATCACAAAGCCTGATCGCTGAAAGCCTTCCACGTAGTCGATACTTGAACCACTGATTAGCGGAATGCTCTGTTCATCAACGAGCGCCTTGACCATACCGTCCTGCAAAGATGTGTCGTCGTCAGCCGGCTCGTCTTCGAGCCCGAATGCATACTCGACGCCGCCTTGAGGAGTTGCCGCCGCAGAGATCCGCAGGTACGAGTCAGTCGCGTCTTGTTCGGCCATCACCTCCACCAGCTTGTCAAGTGCCGCCGGGGTAAATGACACAATCGCGGCTTGTTGCTCGTTCAACATTTCCTACTCTCCGTTACGGTCAATCCGTTTGGAATTCGTTATTGCGAGGTACCGTCAAGTGATCCAGTCCGATCAAGTTGTGAACCAGCCCACCTCGCGATTAAAATTGTAATGCAACCGCTACGTTGGTACGGTCCCGACGCTATTCGGTTCGCATCATCTAAAGCCCCATTCCGGGCGATCAATTTTAGTGTTGATTTTTACGCTTTCTTGCAATACAATCAAGGTTTGTGCAACGTAATCGTATGCATTCGCCGCTCTGATTTCGACATCTGTCATTCAAGAGCATTGATATGGTTAACGCTTGGCACCCAGCCAGCGAACGTTGCAACCCGCAATGGTGTCGGAAGGACAAGTTACGTAATCAGGAGAACATGCTGAATGGACTCAATCGATCGTCAAATAATCGCTGCATTAAATGAAGACGGGCGTGCCGCAAACGCAAAAATCGCCAAAAAGGTCAAAGTGAGTGAAGGCACAGTCCGTAGACGCCTGAAAAAACTCACCGGCGACAAGACGATCAATATCGTGACTGTTCAGGACCCACAGAAGATGGGTTACGAGTCCGAGGTCCTCATCGGCATGCAAGTCGAACCCGACATGCTCGAAGAGGTCGCATCTCGAATGGCGGAGTTCAAGTACACTACTTTGGTCAGCATTACGACGGGCACTTACGACGTTTTCGCTTGGGCAACTTTGCCCAACGCCGAGAGCCTCGGCGAATTCATCCGCGATCATGTCGGTAAGACACCCGGCGTGCAACGCACCGAGACGTTCGTTTCTTTAGGTGTGCGAAAACGTTCCTATAGTCTGCCGCTAGAGGTTTGAGCAGAACACCAACGACCAGCTCAGTTTGGATTGTCTGATCCGGAATGAACACTCCGACCATAGCCCATCCTTCTGGTCTCAAAAGGTCGTTTCCCCTGACATGGGGACCGTCGCTCTTCGATTGGTTGGTACCGGGTGCGGGTACTCGACACCGCATCGCGGCAAGCATTGCCTTTATCGCACTAATCGTTGTCTGTAGCAAGATCCGGTTTTATCTACCGGACAATCCGACGCCGATAACGCTGCAAACCTTGGCGATATTGACCGCTGGTGGCGTGATGGGTTTCCGGTGGGGTTTGATTTCCGTATTTGGATACCTAGCCATCGGGGCGTTGGGGTTCTTGGCATTTGCGAATCAACCTTGGGGCTTTACAACGCCAGCCGACGGTTGGGCATACGTCACAGGTGTGACCGGCGGTTACCTTCTCGGATTTCTCCTCGCGACTGCCGTCGTCGGAGCACTGAGCCAATACGGCTTTGACCGTTCCAACTCGCTATGGGCGAACGCTCTAGGCGGCATCGCTGTATACATACCAGCGATCATCTGGTTGGCAGTCGGTGACTTCGGATGGCCAGCTGACGGCAAGTTGTTGATGGACGGCATGTACATCTACTTGCCCGGCGACTTCCTGAAAGTTATCGCAGCGTCGGTGTTGGTTACCGGCCTCTGGAAGTTTGCGGATAATCTACGGTCTGGGCGGGAACCCCGAGACGTTTGATCTCGATGTTTCTGTTCAGACGAAGTCTGCACCCGTAGCGACGGCGTCAAAGTTGCAATGAACGGGGTTTCTCCAACACGCAGTTCGGCTCTGTCGCGCATGACCACCAACACACTTTAGGAACTCTCATGTACAAAAACACAGATTGCGGTGCGCCTCGATCTTCTGACATCGGCCGCGAGATAACAGTCGCGGGTTGGGTGCACCGCCGCCGCGACCATGGCAACCTGATCTTCGTCGACCTACGCGACCGGACCGGATTGTTGCAGGTCGTGTTCAACCCGGAACTCGCTCCGGATGCCCATCAACTCGCAGAAGGGATGCGAAGCGAGTGGGTAATACAGGCACGCGGAAACATCAGGGCAAGACTGCCCGGCGCGGCGAACCCTAACCTCGCTACTGGCGAAGTGGAGCTCGTCGTTAGCGATTCGCAGGTATTGAACCGCTCCCTGACACCGCCGTTTGAGGTCGAGGATGACACCGACGCGGATGAATCTACCCGGATGGCCAACCGTTTTATCGACATCCGCCGTCCTGAGATGCTGGGGCGATTGCAACTGCGGCACCGAGTTACGCACTTGATTTGGGACCACCTCACGGAGAACGGATTCACGCAAGTTGAGACGCCGATATTGATTAAGTCGACTCCAGAGGGCGCCCGTGACTACGTGGTTCCATCTCGTGTGCGTCCGGGCACATTCTACGCCTTGCCGCAATCGCCTCAACAGATGAAGCAGATGTTGATGGTTTCCGGAGTCGAACGGTACTTCCAGATCGCGAGGTGTTTCCGCGACGAAGATCTGCGCGCCGACCGCCAACCAGAACACACGCAGTTGGACCTTGAGATGAGCTTCGTGCATCAAGAGGACGTGATGGCACTAGTCGAAGGCTTGTACACGAGGATCGTGCGCGAGTCCCGTCCGAGTGCACGACTCGAAACTCCATTCGCCAAGCTCTCATACGACGAGGCAGTTGAACGATACGGATCTGACAAACCGGACACACGTTACGGACTTGAAATGTCGACCATCACCGATATCGCCGCTCAGTCCGATGCGCGAGTGTTCCAAGCTGTCGCAGCATCCGGAGGCACCATCAGAGCATTCACAGCACCCGGATGCGCCGACTACACGCGTCGTCAGACGGATCAACTTATCGATGTCGCCAAGGCAGCCGGTGCACAGGGATTGGTGTACATTGCCATCGATAAGTCGGCTCCTTCTCTCGACGAACTCGATGCTGACCACATCCGATCTCCGTTGAAGAACTACATGTCGGCAGAGATCGTCAAAGAGATCGCTCATGCCGTGGAAGCCTCACCTGGCGACTTGGTGTTGATCGTGGCAGGGACCAAGACGGTAGCGAACAACGCACTTTCCGCGCTACGTACGGAGATGGCGGAAAGATTGGAATTGATCGACGACAACGAATTCAAGTTCGCATGGGTCTTCGATTTTCCGCTCTTCGATTGGGATGAAGAAACTGCAACTTGGACTCCAGCCCATCACGTATTCTCTTCGCCGAAACAGGAACACATCCCGTTGATCGAGCGTGACCCGGGAAGCGTCTATGCCGACCTCTTCGACCTGACATGCAACGGTGTCGAGTTGGGTAGCGGCAGCATCAGGATCCACGATCCGGAAGTGCAGATGAAGGTGTTCAATGTGATCGGCTACCCGGATCACGAGATCGAGGAGCGGTTCGGCCACCTGCTGAAAGCTTTCCGATACGGTGCCCCTCCACATGGCGGTATGGGACTGGGATTGGATCGCATCACGGCGATGTTAGCCGGCCAGTCCAACATCCGCGAAGTCATCGCGTTCCCAAAAACCCAGTCCGCTTGGGATCCGCTCTTCGACGCGCCGTCGTTGATCGCCGAGGAGCAGCTTGGAGAGCTTCACATCGAGCTTGACCTCGAAGAGTAGCCACGCCTCGCGGGCTTGGCAAATCGGCGGTAAGTTAGAATCGTAGGAGTTGCTGCGCAGCAACCGCGCGCAAAATCCCAGATTCGCGCGTCTTGCAGTACGAGTTCGCGTCCAGAGCACCGCGACACGAAAGAGTTGGGTTTGAACGTATCACGAGAAAGCTCGGAAAACGGCGAAGTTGTGCTTAGGCTAGAAGTCGAGCAGGAACGCGTTGGCAAGCACATGAACGCTGCCGCTAGGCGCGTTGCCCAGCGGGTCAACATTCCGGGTTTTCGTAAAGGAAAAGCACCGCGGGCGATCCTGCAGAACTACGTCGGAAAAGATTATCTCGTCGATGAGGCGATGGAATCTCTCGTTCCGGAGGCGGTTGGGGACGCGGTCAGAGACGAAGACCTCAGCCCATTTGCGCCCCCGCGCGTAAACGTGGAGCAAACCGAACCTTCCGTCATGATCGTCGCGACTATCCCGCTCCAGCCCAGTGTCGTTTTGAGCGACTACAAATCGATCCGTTACGACGAAGAACCCGAAGAAGTGTCTGACGAAGCGGTTGACGCGTTGCTGATGCAACTGCGTCGGTCTCAAGCGTACTCGGTACCTGCCGAACGCGAGGCTCAAGAAAACGATTTAGTCACCATCGACTTGAAAATGTTGGCGGACGACCGGGTGGTTTGGGATTTCACTGATCGGCAGATCCAGCTAAACCTGGATCTGGAGACCTATGGTGAAGTCTTCGTCGGCCTACACAAAGGAATCATCGGCATGTCCGCCGGAGACGACAAGGAGTTCTCATTCGAGGTTTCCGACGAAGCCGATTCACCTCAATTCGCAGGCAAAACCGCGAACGTGACGGTTGCGCTCAAAGATGTACATGAAGAGGTGCTTCCAGAGTTAGACGACGCGTTGGCAACGTCGGCGGGGGTCCCTGAGGTTGAAACTGTTGAGCAACTCACGCAACACATCAGGGACCAACTTGAGCAGCGTGCAGAGCAGACCATGCTGGGCAACATCCGCACCAAGCTATTCGACGATGTCATTGAAGCGAGTGACTTCACGATCTCGCCGATAGTGGTGGAATACGAAGGACGAAACGTTTTGGAACGCTATATCCAACAGCGTCAATCGATGGCGGCTCGAGCCGGTCAGCAATTCACCGCGGACGATCTGACGGAAGAGGATGTGACCAGCGCCAACGAAATGGCGGAACGTGACATCAAAAACGCTCTGGTCATCGAGAGTTTGGTCGAAGCCGAAAACCTTGAAATTCCAGATGGCGACATTGCCGCTGAAATCGCAACCGCCAATGAGAACGCCGCATCGGACGATCAGCGATTAGAAGACAACGAGCAGACGCGTGAGTCGGTCATGCGTTTCCTTAAACGCCAGCGAACAATCGACAAGGTAATCGAGATGGCGCGTGGAATTTCAGATGGAGATCATCCAGAAAAAGACGACGAGTAACTCGGATTAAACGAAGATACCCGCAAATTCAACCCAGTCTCAGCACGGAGAAAACATTCACATGGCACAGATTGAAAACCCTCAAAGCTTGATCCCGATGGTCATCGAGACCGGTACGCGCGGCGAGCGAGCCTACGACATCTACTCGTTGCTGTTGAAGGAGCGAATTATTTTCCTTGGGACGCCGATAAACTCGGCCGTGGCAAACACTATCGTGGCACAGATCCTCTACTTAGCGGCCGACGACCCGGAACGCGACATCAACATGTACATCAACTCGCCGGGGGGCTCGGTTTACGACGGCATGGCGATATACGACACGATGCAACTCGTCTCATGCGACATTTCGACAATCGCAGTAGGTCTGTGCGCAAGCATGGGAACCATCTTGTTGACCGCGGGAACGAGAGGGAAACGATACGCGTTGCCAAACTCAGCGATCATGATGCATCAACCTTGGAGCGGCACACAAGGTCAAGCAGCCGACATCGAGATCCATGCTCGCGAAACTTTGCGCATTCAAGACAAGATGCGTCAGCTCATCGCCGATCACACCGGGCAACCCTACGAACAAGTGGCTCGAGACAGCGATCGCGATTTCTGGATGACTGCCGAACAAGCCGTCGAATACGGGCTAGTCGACCATGTGCACGATGCCACAGAAAACCCGCGAGACGCTAGAATTCTACAAGCGGGAGCCGCATAGTCTAACCACCACCAGCATTCGCACTTAGGAAACCGGCCAATCGAAATCGGATCGACCAAATGAACGGCAGCGGCGATAGAACCTCTATCCAGAGGGGGCGGGTGCAAAAAAGGTGCTCGTTCTGCAAAAAGCAGCAGCAAGAGATTCGGATGCTGATCGCCGGGCCCAACAGCATCTTCATCTGCGATGAATGTGTCGAGCGTTGCCGGGGCATCATACGCCAAGCCACTCAAGCCCCAAAATCCAAAGACGCAGCCGAAACCAAACCGACAAACGTCTACCCTACCAAGCCAGTCGATATCTATGACCAGCTGCAGCAGTTCGTAATCGGTCAGGAGCAGGCGAAGAAGGTCCTCAGCGTCGGCGTCTACAACCACTACAAACGGGTTCTAACTAGTCAACAGAGCGAGACAGACGACGGCATCGAGTTGCAGAAGACCAACATCATGTTGGTCGGGCCTCCGGGTTGTGGCAAGACCTATCTTGCACAGATCATGGCACAGGTGCTGAAAGTCCCGTTCGCGATCGTTGATGCCACGTCGATAACAGAAGCGGGATATGTCGGCGAAGACGTAGAGAATATTCTCCTACGACTATTGCAAGCGGCTGGTGGCGATGTCGCCAGGGCCGAACGAGGCATCATCTATATCGACGAGATCGACAAGATCGCGCGCAAAGATGTGAACCCATCAATAACCCGCGACGTATCGGGGGAAGGCGTTCAGCAAGCACTGTTGAAGATCCTCGAGGGCAATGTGGTCAATGTTCCGCCCCATGGTGGTCGCAAGCACCCGCACCAAGAATTCATCCAGATCAACACCGAAAACATCCTGTTCATCCTAGGCGGTGCTTTCGATGGGATCGACCAGATTATCCGTAAGCGCGAGCGACGATCTCGCGAAGGCAATGGGATGGGGTTCCGCACCAACGCCATCGTAGATGCGTATGCATCGCTACCCCAGCGACCGCAGAGTGACGGTCGTGATTTGACCGACGTTACACCTGAGGATCTGCGAAACTACGGCTTCATTCCCGAATTCATCGGACGCGTTCCGGTCGTGGTCGGATTGTCAGACCTCACGCTAGACCAGATGGTCAAAGTGCTCGTAGAACCAAAGAACTCTATCGTGTCGCAGTACGAGAAGCTATTCGGTTTGGACGACGTGGATCTCGAGTTCACTGAAGATGCTTTAGTAGCAATCGCTGAATACGCGCAAGCCCGTGGCATGGGAGCGCGCGGATTGCGAGCGATCGTAGAAGATGTGCTTATGGACGCTATGTACGCCCTGCCGTCCTGTCCAGACGCCACAAAATGCATCGTCACCAAAGACACTATCTTTGAGCATGGAAATCCGACGATCGTCGATGGCCAAGGCAACTCTATCGATCCGGAAGACATAGCGATTTCCGAAGCCGCCTGACACCCCACTTTTCGTATCTTAACCACCACTTCGATCTCCGTCGGCCCGGATCCAGATGCCGATACACGTAACAATTAACGGTCGGGACCTCGAACTTCCCAAACCGATTTCACTCGCCCGCTACATTGAGGAGCGAGAATTAGCGGGACGTCGTCTGGCCGTAGCACATAACGGCGATGTCGTGCCACGCGACAATTATGCAGAGGCCATCATTAATGATGGGGATACCTTGGAGATCGTCCGGCCCGTCGGTGGCGGATAAACCCCGAAGCTACAGTCGCATCATCGGAACTTTGCAAAACTACCGTAATTCTCGCGTAGGCAAGAATCCATAGGGGCGCGGTTACGCAAACATCGCATCACGTGAGAGGTGTCCAAGTATCTGGCTTTCCTCAGCGTGTCTATTCAACGACGCAGACAGCGCCGGTAGCGGTGTCCCCTGAAAATTCAGACCGGTAGCGGTGGCAACCCACGACTTGGAAAGTGTAGGATGCGCTGCCGACTTCTGGGTTGAACGAAGATTTCCACAATTCGCCGGTATCGAACTGTTCGGCGGCGTCATCAAATGCCGTGGCACTAGTAGGACTACCACGGGGGTTCTCCCAAGTTACCGTCGTTCCGACTTTGACCTTTATTATCTCCGGCTCGTATCTTGAAGGATCAGCCATAATGACGGTTGCTTCGCCTTCCAGCGCAGGACCTTCGGGGACTTCAATCTCTTCGGCTTCGGCACCTTCCACTTGTGCCTGTTCGGAACCCGCGTCGGTGCCCACTGCCTTTCCTCCAGTCTCGCTACCAGTTTCTGCATCGGCTGTCGCTCTGGCTTGCGCAGTGGCTTGGATCTGCGCGGCAATAGTATTCGCTCCAACCTGAATGCCGGCATCTGGATCACCGCCCTCGGCGATAACTGCTTCAGCAGTTGCGGTGGCATTGATCACTTTCTGTTCTGCTTCGAAGGTTTGAATTGTCTCGAACTGCGAAGTTACTTCTCCGCACGCCAAGGCAGCGACTGTCAACGTTGACAATCCCCACACGCCAATTAAGAGTGCAAGCGCGTAGTTTTTCATCTGCACCTCCTATTAGGGGCTTAGGCGACCTGTCGCAGCCGCGGGTCGAGACGGTCTCGCAACCAATCACCGAAGAAGTTCATTGACAAAACCACAAGGAATATGGCGGTTCCCGGAACTAAGGTGAGGTGTGGCGCTTCCAAGATATAGTCGCGTCCCTCGTTGGTCATCACACCCCACGCTGGCGTTGGTGGTTGTATACCCGCGCCTACGAAACTGAGCGTCGACTCGGCGAGGATCAGACCGCTGGTGTTTAGGCTGGCGACAACGATGACTGTATTCATGATGCCGGGCACCAGATGCTTCCAAATGATGCGGATGTCTGAGGCACCGGCGACTCTAGCGGCTGCTACGTAATCCAATTCGCGCAACACGAAAACTTGCGCGCGAATCACTCGGACGAATCCTACCCAAGCGACCAGCATCAAGACGAACAACAACATATCGACTTTCCAGAGCAACACCTCGATTTTTGCCCCGAACAGTTGCGTCACCACGATTGCAACCATCAAAAATGGAAGCGCGTTCCAGATATCTACAAACCGCGTGACGAGTTCGTCGAATACTCCGCCGTAGTATCCGCTGAATAGCGCGACCGCGGTGCCGAGTATCATTCCGGATGTTAGAGAGAAGGTGACCACCGCGATCGAAATTCTCGAACCATGGAGCAATCGACTGAAGATGTCCCGACCTGTGTGGTCGGCACCGAGGATGTGCAGTTTCCCACACTGTGCAATGTTTTCCGACTGAGTACCGCCGTTGGGGTCGATGAAATCGCACGATCGATAGCTCAACTCGGCGATTGTTGTGCCGCCTAGTGGAATGTATGCGGCGCGCGATCGTTCCCACAACCCAAGGTTGCGATCGTGAGAAAAGCCTTTGTCACGCGGAAATGGCGCTACGTACGGCCCAATGATCGCGGCGATCAACAACAGCGACAGGATAAATATCGGAATGATCGGGTACCGACGAAGGTAGTACCAAATCAAAGTGAACGGGTTCGAACCCCGCTCTGAATAAGTGACACCCTGAGTGGTTTCCTCGGTAGCGGAACCCGTTGTGGTTTCCGTCCTGTCAGCTTCTGTTGCCATTCGCAGTTACCCCAAGAATCTAAGTTGCGTGTTGAAGCTTAACCTCTACCTAAGCCGGACGCGTGGGTCGATGACGGTGTAGAGGATGTCTGCAAGGGTGGCAAACACCAAGAAATACATGAGGAAGATGATCACAGTCCCAAGCAGCAACGGGAAGTCGTTGTTTTGCACCGCTTCTTGCAACGCCACCTGACCGATACCTGGCCACGAGAACACGATCTCGACCACCAGTGCGCCATTCAAGAAACCGGCGAAGAGCAAAAGCATCGAGGTAATCGGTGCAATCAAAGCGTTGCGAAGTGCGTGTTTGAAAATCACCGTCGTGTTTCCGACACCCTTCGCTCTTGCCATCTTCACGAACTCTGAATCGAGAATCTCCAACATCGAAGATCGCGTCAAACGCATCAGTCCCGCAGCCGACCCCCAACCCAGTGCGAGGCACGGCAAAACGTACTCCTTCCACCTTAATTCGTCCGGAGTCCGCCCTCCTGCTGGCATGGCGAAAATCCTTAAGAAGGCAAACGGGCTGTCATCAGAAATCGCCGTCAAGTTAACAGAAAAAAGCCAGATCATCACAATTCCAGTAACGAATGCTGGTGCTGCCTGTCCAACCAAAGCCACGAACCTGGCGAGGTAGTCGAAAATACCTCCCCTCCACACGGCTGCGACCACCCCTGTAGGTATACCCATCAGAACAGCAATCAACCAACCTCCGATACCTAACTGCACAGTCGCACCTAAACGACCTTTGATGATGTCCCAAACGTCAATCTGTAAACCCAACGAAACGCCAAAATCAAGTCGAAATACGCGCCCGAGCCACTCGACGTACTGAACCGGGGCGGGCTTATCGAACCCAAGACGGTCGCCGAGGCGATTCCAACTCTCTTGCGTTAGACCATACCCGCTTTGGGGCACAAAGATCTCACGCGGGTCTTTCGGGTTGACGTGGACGAGGATAAATATCGCGAGAGTGGCACCGAACACGGAGATCAGTGAAGTTAATATGCGACCTGCCAAGAAACGAAACATTGATGGCTCCCGGGGCTATATCCAAGCGATCCCTTGCGTCCTCATGTGGGCTTACATCGAAGTTAGGCCATCTCGAGGGCGTAATCATCCCCCACCGACGCCTGCCGGTGTCAAGTTTGTATTCGGATCGCGCGGAGTGCCGCATGACCAATCGGCACAACTCGCGCGATGATGGCGGCACACGGGTCTAGTGCCCGCGAACCGCCATCACCTTTGCGGTTGGGGCCCGATCACCCCAAGGATTTCCGGGCTCCAATCCACATTCTCTTCTGGAACCTACCTGATTACGATGAACTCAGGGTTGCTAGACCAGTTGCTGTAGTGCTGCTGGCGACCGTTCCAAGATGCAATTCTCGGACCGGCAACTAGGCCCTTCGGCACTTCGACAACACCGGCGTACTGTACCCAGTACATTGACCAGTCCACCCATTCGAGGTGTTTCTGCTCACGCACGGCCTTGTCCTGCTCACCGAGGATCTCAAACAGCCACTTCGCGCCTGGCTGAGACTCGAAGCCTACGCCCCAACCGGGTCGGCTGGATGACGTGTCAACTGTCGGCAACGGCCAGTCGAGCGGGTAGACGTTCGAGTGAACGTCGCCGTTCTTGAAGACTGGCAAGTACTGCACACGGCGTCGCATCCTCTGCGAGATGACTCCGCCGTAGTCTTCGATCAACTGCTCGATCTCGATACCGAGCTGTTCCCACTGCGAAGTGATGTAGTCAGCGATTTCGAGGCTGACTTCACCGATCTCAGCAACGTAGGCCTGGAGCACCATGCTCTCGATGCCTTGACGCTTACCGTCAACCAGCGGGTAGCCAGCTGCTGCAAGCAGCGCGTCCGCAAGTTCGAGGTCACCATCAGGCAACGTCCACGGGACACCATTCTCAAAGATGGTGCCAGCGGCACGAGGATCGCAGTCAATGCGGTTCCCTAGCCAGTCCCAGCAACCGGTGTTTCGGTCGGGGTCCCAACCTGGGAAGTGCGGGCCCATGTACTCGGAGTAGATGCCTGCGCCCTTGTCATCCAGGAATACGCTGTTGATCTCGTTGCGGTCGATTGCGATCGACTGGGCGAGACGGACCAGGCGAGCCTGTTCCATGTCGCTGATCCCCGGAGGGTTGTCGACATCCTCGTACGGTGCGTTGCCGCATCGCTCGAGACCAGGACCGTCACCATCCGAGCACGGGCTGTCAATCGTGCCCCAAGGGTTACCAATCCACGGGAAGTCCTCGGTGTACGGACCCTCGTTCGGGCCGTCACCGCAAGCGTTGTCGATTGCTTCGGCGCTACGGTTTTCGCAGTTCCACGGCTCTAGCGGTTCGCCAGTGCGGGCATGCGAGTGCTCCCAGAGAAGCCCTGGGTACATGATGGACTGACCAACGAAGCCGCCGGGCATCGTCTCGAGGAAGCGGTAGCCCTCTTGCACAACACCTGGGACCAGTTTGAAGTCCAACAGCGCCAAGTCTGCTTCGCCGTTGCGGAGCATAGCGATACGAGTGTTGTTCTCTGCAACCTGGATCTGGGTGTACTTGTCGATACCGGGCTGTACGCGCCAGTGGTCGGCAACGGCCTCGGTCGTGCAGCGGTCACCAGGTACGCAGTGGCCCTGTCGGAACGCGCCGGTGCCGACGTGGTGCTCACGTGCCCACTCAACTCCCATGGAGTCTTGGTGACTGAGGTAGTACAGACCGCGTGCTGCGCTCAAGCAACCGAACTGCGAGATCGGAAGACAGAAGTAGACCGGAGATACTAGACCGATTTCGACCGTAAAGTCGTCGATCTTCTTGGCTTCCAAGAAGATTGCCGCCAAGTCGCCAGAGTTACCGTAAGTGGTGTCTGGGTTCGTGGTGGCGTTCGACTCGTTGAAGTAGCGGACTACTTCGTCAGCGTCAACGATTCCAAAGTCTTGGTCTTCAAACCCTACTGGAGGGATAAACGGAATGCCTTGTCCGTCGGGGCCTTGTTTCATGCTCATGCGGACGCGGGTTCCCGCCGGGTCGATGTCCCAAGAATCAACGAGTTCTGGAGTCATCGGGTCGCCGTTTTCGAATACGAAGAAGTATTCTTCCACGCCGCCTCCATGCGTCGGAGTTCCACGGTACGGACCGACAGTTGGAAGACCAATGACGGCGCCAACACCGCGCGTGGCGAAGACGACCTCAACCTCCTCTTCCATAGCCTTGGGGGCCATGGCCGGGGCTGCCGTAGCTGCCGGTGCCGCGGTGGCTGCCGGTGCCGCTTCTGCAGCTGCCTCACCCTTCATCGCAGGTGCGGCAGTGGCTGCGGCGGCGGCCTTTTCGGCCGGTCGCGCAGTCGCGGCTGCTGCTGCCTTTGCGGCAGGCGCCGCTGTGGCGGCCGGTCTGGCGGTTGCCGCAGGAGCTGGTTGCTCAGGCGCATCCGGGCTACCACAGGCTAGAACGAACGCCGCTGTTGCAACAGCAACCGTCAAGGGCAGGAATCCCCACCGCCTGAGTAGATAGCTTAGTTTCATTAATGAACCTCCTGTATTGTGCCGGTAGAGATGGTTCTAGACACGGATCCGCCGCGTCTTGCTCCACCAGTCGTTCACAGTGCCATGATCACGTCATGGATGCCTGCAACTCCGCAGAGTATACAGCATACACGACGCGTCGCGACTTACAATACGCGGGTAAATCTAGCATCACAATCGCAGTTTGTCAACCGAATCCAACTGAATCTCGAACTCTGCAGGAGCCTCATGACATCGAATCCAACCCTAAACATCGACCATTCCACGCCTCAAATTTTGAAAGGTAAAACAGCACTTGTCACTGGTGCCAGTTCCGGCATCGGCAGGGCAACCGCCAAAGTCCTTTCCGAGCATGGAGCGAATGTGGTCATCGCGGCGCGAAGAGCTGACTTATGTGCAGAAGTTGCTGAAGATATTCGGAATGACGGTGGAGAGGCGACCTGGGTCCAAACCGATGTCACTGAAAATTCCGACGTCCAGCGCATGCTCAGTCACACCTTGGACACATACGGAAAAATCGACTGCGCATTCAACAACGCCGGTGTTTTGTTGGACACTGGACGAATCCATGAAATGAATGCGGACGTGCTCCGACGCTCGTGGGAGGTCAATGTTCTAGGAGTCTGGCTCTGCATGAAAGCGGAACTTGCAGCCATGGTGGATCAGGGAACCGGCGGTTCAATCGTTAATGACTCGTCTCGCAATGGATTGCGCGCCGACATCAAACGGCCTGCATATACCGCGACCAAACATGCCGTCACTGGTATGACTAAAGCCGCCGCGCTCGACTATGCCAGGATGAACATCCGCGTGAATGGTATTTGCCCCGGTCCAATCGACACCGACATGATGCTCGCGGTAGATCGCGGCGACGCCGAGATGCGGCGCAGGATCGAATCGGCTGTACCGCTTGCGCGCTACGGACAACCGCACGAAGTCGGCGAACTCGTGGCGTGGCTTCTATCTGACAGAAGTTCCTATGTGACTGGACAGATGGTCGGCATTGACGGAGGATTACTCGCGTCATGAACGGCGATGACCAGTTCAGGTTGATTAAGCAAATCCACGATGCCGACGCCAGATCGTGCTTAGTCATCACGGGTGCGGGGACAAGCGCGATCTCTGCGCTTTTCTCCGTCGCAGGGGCATCAAGAACGGTGATTGATGCCCAAATACCGTATTCACGGACCGCTTTGGACGTCTACGTCGGTGCTCAAGCGGAACAACATGTCTCCAAAGACGAAGCCAAAATTATGGCTATCAAGGCGTATGAACACTCGGTCCAACTCTCGGGTCCAGAACCTCTGCCTACTCGCCTGATTGGCCTTTCATGCACAGCTGCAATCGCCACCGACCGCCATCGCAGAGGCGAAAACCGCGTCCATGTTGCCTGGCACGACGGTCAGCGAGGTGCCACTTACTCGTTAGTCATGAACAAAGGCGAACGCGACCGAGCCGGAGAGGAGGCTGTGTGTTCATCCATCGTCTTAAACGCGCTGGCCGAGGCATTCGGCATCGAAGATCGACTCGAGCTACAACTGCTTCCCGGTGAAAATGTCGAACGCGTCGTACATTGAAGCGGTCATATCCGGAAAACCGTCGCTCGCTGTCTATCGCGTCAATCACGGCTGGTCGGACACGCCTCCAAACGACGCTATCATGCTTGCCGGATCTTTCCGCCCACTACATCGGGCGCATCGGGCGTTGCTTGAAACGGGTTTGTCTGTAGCTGGAAAAGCATTGACCCCCTGTTTCGAGATCTCGGTTCGTAACGTTGAAAAACCTGAGATCGCGACTTCCGACTTAGATGAACGGGTACAACAATTCCAGGAACCGGGAGATATCGTCATCATCACTTGCGCCGCTACGTTCTTGGAAAAGGCACGGTTGATGCCGAAGACAACCTTCGTAATCGGTTACGACACCGCTGTCAGACTGTTCGATGATCGCTTCTACACTGGCACCGACTCGCTTACGCCAAGTTTGGATGCTATGAGCGAGTTGCGCGACTTGGGCTCGCGATTCATCGTCGGCGGCCGACATGGTGCTGACGGCACGTTCAACACCGTACGCGATATGTTTATCCCCCCCGGATTTGAGGGACTGCTAATCGAGATTCCAGAGGAGAAATTTTCGGACCCGATTTCTTCGACGCAGCTTCGGAGTTCTCAAACCTCCGACTGAGCATCCGACTTACAATCGAAATTCGATCTGAAAATACCTACCTGTAAGCGATAGGACTCACGAATTGACCGAAATTGAAAACCCGCGCATCGCTAGTGCTGATGTGGATCCGCTGTTCATCAACCGTTGGTCCCCACGTTCTTTCTCCGACGAGCCGCTCACCAACGCCGAAATCGCCTCACTGTTCGAAGGCGCGCGATGGTCGCCCTCATCGTTCAACCGGCAACCCTGGCTCTTCGTCTATGAGACAGACGGAGCAGATCGCGAGATTTTCGACTCGATACTGATGCCCGGCAACCAACTATGGGCTAGCAAAGCCCCGCTCATCGGCTTCATATTTGCCGAAACCAAGACGCAAGAAGGCCGGAGACCTAGAACTTCGCAGTTCGACACCGGTGCCGCGTGGATGGCGCTAGCGCTCTCTGCTCGAACATTGGGCATCTATACGCACGGCATGGCTGGAATCGACTATGATGCCGTGAACGAAAAGCTGGGGGTGTCCAACGAGTACTACACCTCGATGTGCGGCTTCGTCGCCGGCAGGATCGGACCCCGCGAAGCACTGCCCGAAGATTTGCAGGAACGAGAATCCCCGAACGACCGGAAGCCGATCAGCGAAATCGCGCACAAAGGCATCATGGGGTTAGGTTAATCCAGCGCACCAAATGTGAAGTTGTCATCGGGATTCTGGAGAGCATAGTGGGCTTGCCGCAATCCGAACTTCTCTTGGAGCTGCACGGTCAACCCGCCATCGATCATCAACGTGTGACCCGTGATGAAAGAAGCGTCATCCGAACATAGAAAGGCGATGCCTGCAGCGATCTCTTCGGGTTTGCCAGTCCGTCTCAAAGGGTATTGATCGGCGAAAAACGCATGACCTGTGGGGTTTTGCGCCCACATCTCGGCAAGACCTTCGCCAACGATGTGACCGGGACCGATGGCGTTGGCGCGGATGCCGTCCGGGCCGTACTGAACCGCCAACTGGCGGGTTAGGCCAACTACAGCAGCCTTTCCCGTCTCATACACCAGCATCCCTGTCTCCTGAAGATAAGAATGTACGGACGCAAGATTGATGATCGATCCTCCACCTACGGATCGCATGTGCGGGACCGCATGTTTAGCGCCGAGGTACAACGCCTTCACGAGCACGTCGATGCCGTAGTCCCAGTCCTCTTCTTCGACGCTCAGCGCGTCCCCGTGAATGCGAGATTCGCCAGCGATGACGCTGAACGCGTTCTGAACCAAGATGTCTAGGCGACCGAAAGCGCCAATCGTATCGTCAACCATTTGTCGACAGTCGTCGGACGAAGATACATCGATGTGGGATGCGACGGCGATACCACCAGCGTCGGCGATGCGTTCCACGTTTGCGGCAGCGGCATCATCGTCGATGTCGGCTATAAGCACGCTTGCGCCTTCTGCCGCTAGCCGCCTTGCGGTTGCTCCACCGATGCCCAATGCGCCGCCGGTGATCAATGCCGCTTTCCCTTCGAATCTTGCCATAGAACTTTTACCTCCAAGTGATTTGCTTGCGTGTGATGATATAGCCACACCATTGAGCGTCGGCGGGGACCCTTGAGGGACGATATCGCATGTCACAAACACAACTCACCACACTCATTCAGCATGCCGCCGAAACGGGCGACCCTACGTCGGTCGGCGAAGAGCTGTTGACTATTGCGGGATTTGCTTGCGCAACTGTCAAGTCCTACGACTCACTCGTCGGTGGAAATCCGCAGAAGTCGCAGGTGTTCCGGGTCGAGATTGCCGGCAGTGGCGATACGTTATCCCGTGCGATCGTTAAGATCCCATCCAAATTGCCCACGGACCGCTATGAGGAGGCCGCTAGCGGAGTTTACGTGCGTGAATTGGAGGTCTACAATCTGCTTCGGGATATGCAAGGCGGGTTTCAGCCGTGTATTCTCGCTGCACTCTACGATCCGGAATCTCAGACAACCGCACTGTTAGTGGAAGATCTAGGCGAATTGCCTAAACGCGAAGAGTTCACCCTAGAGACCATTAGCCGCGCGCTGTCAGATCTCGCTGAGGTCCACTCACGCTATTGGGGCGATAAGTCACTGGGTACCAATTGGTGGATGCGCGACGGGTTCCGGGCGGACATTTTCGACGAAGACGTTGAACTGTTCGCGCCAAATTGGAAAATACTGACTAGCTCAACAGTCCTGCATCCGTGGAACACTGCGACTGTGGACGAGGTCGCAGATTATCTTGCTGACAACATCGTGGAGGTTCTTAATGAACTAGATGATCGACCACGAACCCTTACGCATGGGGATCTGCATACTGCCAACATGATGTTGCGCAGGACTGAAGATCCTCCCACTCCTGTGCTGATAGATTGGCAAGACGCGGTATACAGCGGTGCAAGCAGCGATGTCGCGAAGTTTCTTTCGACCACTATGTCACCTGAGAATGCCCGAGGCAACTTCGAGAGGCTCGTCGCAGATTACTACTCGGCATTGTCAGACGACATCCGATCCGACTACCCATTCTTACCGTTTCGGCGCGACATAATGCTCGCGCTTTTGGGGACGTTCGCCAACTATGTGATCTGCGCGACGACGAGTTGTCCAACGGATGTCGATGCGAAATTCTTGAACTCGTCATTGAGACGAGTATCGTCGGTGATTGATGTTGTGCGACCGTTCGACGAGTTGTGAAACAATGTCGAAGCATGCCACGCGCGCTACAGGACACGCCACCACGGTGCAGCGAGAACATCTGAGGTCAGCCATTCAGTTATGTCGCCGCTATGCAACAACAACCCGTACCTTGACTTTTCACCGTACTCCTTGCGGAAGGTGCGAAGGTGCCTAGCATCCCTCAATCTTGGGCGCGTCGTCGCTTTGACCTCGATTGGCAACAACCGATTTCCCGCTTCTATTACGAAATCAACCTCTTCACCAGTTGAAGTCCGCCAATAGAAGATTCCGGCAGTTTCTAATCGAGCGTCTCGCCACGCCAGGAGATCGCTCAACACCAGATTTTCCAAATGGACGCCGTCAGGTTCGGACATTTGGGCGAGATGCAACGCTATGCCGGTGTCGCCCCAATAAAGTTTCGGCGATTTGATCAGCCGTTTCGTCCGATTGACTGCATAGGCACTGACTCGGACGATGAGGTACGACGTTTCCAACAGGTTGAGGTAGCGACCTACTGTTGGCTGAGACATCGCTAGGTCTCGACCTATTTCCGTCTGGTTGACTACTGATCCGATCCGGAGCGACGATGCGCGCATCAACCTTCGGAAATCTGGCAGCGCGGAGATTGCTGACAGTTCAAGCAGGTCTCTCTCCAAGTAAGTCCGAATGTACCCTTCAAACCAGATCAATCGCTGTCGTGGCGTTCTGAGTCCCAAGGCCGGCAATGGAAATCCGCCGCGCAAGGCGAGTGCTCGCCAGTCTTCCGGCTTTGCCGGTTGCCCCGTTACGATTTCACGCCAATCTTCATCCCGCCCATCGATAAGACCGTCCCAGATGCCTGTGCTACCGATACCGAGTTGCTCACGTCGCGTCATCGGCCAAAGCGTCAAGTAGCTCGCACGACCCGCGAGCGATTCTGAGACTTGTCTCATCAGCAGGAGGTTTGCCGAACCAGTGAGCAGAAACTTGCCTGCCCGTCGGTTTGTGTCGATGTCGAGCTTGACTGCGTCTAACAGTTTGGGTACCCGCTGCACCTCGTCGATGGTTATCGGCTCCGGACCGGCTACCAGAGCCTCAGGATCATTTTCAGCGAACTCTCGGACATCCAAATCGTCAAGCGTGAGAAAACGGCGTGGTTCGGATGTGAGTTTCTGAGCCAGCGTGCTCTTACCGGCTTGTCGGGCACCGGTTACGACCACCGCAGGCATGATGCTGAGCAGTTCGTCTAGTGTTGACGCAACTCTACGTTCGAGTGTTTTTTCATTCATGTTGCTTATGATAATCATTCATAATGTGAATGGATTACAAGCACAATATGAATAGATTACAAAAATTTTTTGCGCAAATCCCAACGGCACCTCGAAGACATGACAACGATTCGGCGGGTGTTGTGCCGCCGAGAACGGTAACTAACTAATCGCGGAAGATGACGCTCCGCTACTCGCCATTCCGAAGCTACGTTGCTTGGACAAGTCGCGCAGCATGACGAGCGTGTCGGAGTATCCCATCACTCGCGTTGAGAATTCCTCTTCGTCGTCAAGAAGCGAAAAACCACCGCGGCGCGAAGCGATCTCGCCGTTCGAGAAGAAACCGGCCATCGGGATTTCGCCAAAACGCTCGGCGATGACCTTTGCGTCGTGATCATCCTCCTCAAACATTCGATAGCCGCGAGCGACCGAGTTGAAACACAGCATCGCATCGATGCTCTTGCCCCGTTCGACCATGTGTGACACGTAGTTGTCGAGGTTCTGGGTAAGACGTTGTGATGCAAGTTCACCGTCACGAACGTGGAACTGGAGCGCCTGACCCTCTTCGACCAGATCACCAATCATCATCGCTCCAGTCTCTTGGTCGATATCCATGATGTTGCGCATCACGTAGTCGGGATCTATCAATACGCCGCTGGATTCCAGCCCTACCACCAACGTCCTTTTCATCCGGATCTGGCTCAGAGGGTCGGCGTTCAGGAAAATGTCCTCCAATACCGCCATCGGGTTGCGGTCATCCAGTCGGTGAATTTCGTTGCGAGTCGATTTGGTGATGACCATGCTCGGGCCGACGGGCTCCTCACTTCCGGAAACGATGGTGTCGGCATCGAAGTTCTGTTTCATCAAAAGACCGACGGCACCGTGGTGACGCAGTTCGTCTCCGAAGAATAATCGATTTTCTCCGTACTCGTGGCCACCGCTAACGAGTGCACCGAATTTCATTACTGAGGGATAGACCGAGTCGAGCATCGAAAGCGAGTATTCGGTGGAAACGGTCAATGGATCGATAAAAATCAGCATCAGGCCATTTTCAAAATCGGCGGGATCGGCTCCGATGGCATCGGCGAGTGATTCCGGCGTGGCTTCTTTGCCGCATGCCTGCTTGTCGCTGAAGGCGAATGGTTGGATCGCGTCTGTGTCGCAGGTTGCAGCGAGGACCGATAGGCCAGGTCCTGTTTCTAGCTCGCGGCCCGATCCGATCACGCCGGAACCAGAGCAACCGATCACTACGTCGGGGCCGAGATTGCTGTGGATTGCGGGCAAGATGTGCTCGAAATCCGCATACTTGGGCGACGATGCGAACACCATTGCTGTGTCAGGCGATTGACCGTCTAACTCCGACTTGATCTTATTGCACATCGCCTCGACTTCGGCTTTATCGTCGTAGTTGTCGCAGACTGCCGCGACGAATCGTTGCGAATCCGGGTCGCGGTCCCGGGGCACTCGTACAGGGTTTGATGGTGCAGTCGTATTGGAATTCGAGCCCCATTGAAACTCTGCCTGCATGAAGCGTCCTTCTCCGAAATCCTGAGTTCGTTTTGCACCATTCAACCCATGAGCCCGACACGGTACTCGTCATGATGCGTGATTGTGATTGTGGCAAATCACGGCGAGTCGAAACAATAAGGCGGGATACGACTAGACCTCAATCTCAAGCGATTGACGGTCAGATGCTAGAGAGTGCTTGACCCGCTGCCTGGATGGTTTGGTCGACCTGCTCATCGGTATGCGCGGACGACATATGCACGCGTCCGTTGGACGATAGGCGGACTCCTTCGCGCATCATCTCGGACGCAAATTGGGTGTAGCGCGCATCGTCGCACTTCGTGGCGTGATCGCGGTAGTTTCGGATTATGTCTCCGCTACGATTGAACGAGATACCAAAGACGCTGCCGAGGCCTTGTATGTGGATATCGGTTTCCGCCTCCATGGCGACATGGCGGAGACCGTCGATCAGCCTTTGTCCTCGGCGGTTTAGGTCGGCATAGAATGCGTCGCCTTCGGATTTGAGGTGGGTCAATGTTGCGTATGCCGCCGATATGGACATGACGTTGGAGTTGAAACTGCCGCCGTGGTAGACCTCGCCGCTGCCGAGAACATCCATGATGTCGCGGCGACCCGCGAGCATCGCGATGGGGAATCCTGCGGCGATGGATTTGGCGTAGGTTGCCAGATCGGGAGTTATACCCAGAAGTTCTTGGGCACCGCCGTAGGCAACTCGGAATCCGGTTATAACTTCGTCGAAGATGACGAGCGCGCCGTGGCGATGGGCGGTCTCGTTGACGGCTTCGAGATATCCGGGTTCAGGCATGATGCAGTTGGTGTTGGCGTTGATGGGCTCCATGATGACCGCGGCGACTTGCCCAGGGTTTTGATCGAAAGCGGCTTGGAGGAGGTCGATGTCATTCCATTGGCACGGGATGACTTGGTTGGCCGTACCGGGGTCCATACCAGCTGATTCGCCTACGACGTTCGGGGATTCAACATTGCCAGCTTCGTCGATAGGCGGGTGGACGGAGTGATTGACGCTGTCCATCCAGCCGTGGTAGTGGCCTTCGAATCTTATGTACTTTGTTCTCCCGGTGTATCCCCGTGCTAGCCTCAGGGCTAGTTGGTCGATCTCGGTGCCCGAACTGGCGAAACGGACGGTGCAGTCTTCGATAGGGACGGCATCGGCGGCCATTTCTGCGACCTCGAGTTCGCGCTCGAACTGGGCAGCGAATACGTAGCCTTTTCGCATGTCTTCGGAGACTTGGCGGGAGACGAATTCGGGAGCGTGTCCGAAGATGTTGGGGCCCATGCCTTGGATGTAGTCGATGTACAGGTTGCCATCGGCGTCCCACATCAATGCACCTTCGGATCGGTCGAAGAACAGGGGTTCGCCGCCGGGTTCGTTGAGTCTGATCTGCGAGGAGATGCCGCCGGCGACTACGCGACGCGCGCGATCCATGAGTTCGCGGGATCGTTGTCGTTTGGGCTGTTGCGCTGACATGGCTGCTGGTCCTAGTGTTCCGGGTTGACGAGGCAGAATTCGTTGCCTTCGGGGTCTTGCATCACGATCCATTGGGTATCACCGAATTCGCGTTCTTCAATGAGGGTTGCGCCTAACTCGACGATTCGCTCAGCTTCAGATTTGAGGTCGTCGGTTTTGAATTCGATGTGTACTCGGTTCTTTGCAGATTTGGTTTCGGGGACTTGGAGGATGATTATGCGAGGTTGGACTGGATCGCCTGACGTCAAAACGGCCAAGTAAGGAAAGTGAGAATCTTCGATTTTGTAGTTCGCTGCGTCGCGCCAGAATCTCGCCAACGATTCGACGTCGTTAGCGTCCATGGCGAGTCCCCAGAATCCGAAATTAGACGCCATCTTTGAAAACCGTCCTTAATAGTTCAATTTGCTCTGGCACCATCAAGGTGTAATTGGGCACCCAGAAAGGCAAGGTGTTTTGCCAGATGACGCCGAGTTCTCGATCGTATCCTGCCTTGTCCGGGTCGAACCATTCCAAGGTTCTCGATCCCAGGTTTGAGTCCTCTTCGCCCATCGGTTCGCAGTACGGCGTATTGGTATTGAAGTAGTTTACGCAGTGCCACTTAGGGACGACCATGAGGATCGGATCGCCGTTGTCATCGTTCTTTACGCCGAAGATCCAGTAGTGATGCGATTGTCCGAGCCAGTATCCGGATTTGGAGTTTGCCACTTCACGGTGTTTCACGGGCAGGCCTAGAAAGCCGCCGTGGGCAATTCGGGGGAGCCAATTGAGGCCGGTGATCGGGTCACGGATGTCTTCCAAGACATGGGAGATTATGACGAAATCGAATGGCCCATCGGCTCCGAGTTCTCGCCAGATGTCTTCGCTGTTCACGTCACCCACGTATAGGCGCTTGTCTGTTTCGAAGGGGAAGACGTCAACATATACGTCAACGACATCGTCGGCCCACGGGTTGTGTCGTCCACCGATGTCGACAACGGTGTAGTTGGGGTCTCGGGATTTTCGGCGTCGGATGCCTTCGAGCATCTGGTCTCGGAAGGTTTTTGTTTCTCCGGCGGCGTAGTTGACGATTGGCATGTCTGTCTTTGGTAGGGGTTATACGAGGTATTTGCGGTTGACTTTGCAGATGTAGGAGTAGGTTGGGTTTACGAATTGGGTCACACGAGCCTCTAGGCATTGGGCTAGGAATATAAACGCTTCGCCTTGCGTCATACCGTAGTCGGATTCGAGCCAGACGATCATCTCGGAGAGTGCGATGCGGAATGCGTCTTCCGCGGGTTTCTCGATGCCGGTCGTCATTATGTGGGTGTTGTTCTCGATGCGTGGCCACCACATGTTTTCGGGCATCGGGGAGAGTTCGACCTTCAGCATGGCGGAGCCGCCGGTTTCGATTCCGCCGCCGCCACAGATTTCGCCGTCGCCTTGTCGGGCGTGCATATCGCCGACGTGGAGGAGGGCTCCAGGGTGGTATACGGGTAGGTGAAGTTTGGCGCCAGTGGTGATTTCTTGGATGTCGAAGTTTCCGCCCCACTGCCCTGCCCATCCGTTGTGCCGGGCTTCGCGGAGTGGTGCGACGCCTACTACCCCTAGCATGGGTTCTACGGGGAAGGTGAGTTTGTCGTTCCAGATGATCTGATCGTTTTCAACGTCGATGCGGCAGATGCGGAATTGGGGTCCGATGTTGGAGGGGCCGAGGTATCCGGGCATCGCGCCGGTGGAGCCTCCGTATCGGGTCCATCCTACGGGATGGGTTTTAATCTCGCCGATGTGTACGGTGAGCATATGCCCAGGTTCGGCGCCTTCAACGAAGGTACAGCCGGAGGATGCGTTACCGCGGTCGGTTGGTTGGGAGTCGGAGCGATAGGTGTTGTAGAGGTCTCGAATGTCGTCTGGGACGAGTTCGGCGTCGGGGCCTCGGTTCATCTGGGTCTGAACTTCGAACCATTCGCCGGGTTGGACGTGGAGAGTAACAGGGTTGGCGGCGGAATGTTCGTAGTAGAGGGTTTTTCGGGTTGCGGTTTTCATGTGATGGTCTCTGATGGGAAGGGGTTGCTATCTGGGTGAAGTTTAACGGTTCGATTATGGATAATTGGGGTATGAGTGCGGCACCACAGCGTTTGACGGTTCGTTACTTCGGGGATGCGAAGGCTCGTGGCGAGTTGATTCCGATGGTTACGGCTTACGACTACAACCATGGGTTGTTGGTTGATAGTGCGGGGATTCCGGCGATTTTGGTGGGGGATAGTTTGGGTAATGTGGTGCTGGGTTACGACTCGACGGTTCCGGTGACGGTTGAGGATATGGTGCGGGCTACGGCGGCGGTGACTCGGGGTGCGAAGAAGGCGTTTGTGGTTGCGGATATGCCGTTTGGGAGCTATCAGTCGGATGTTCCGACAGCGATCAAGAACGCGGCGCGGCTGATGAAGGAAGGGGGTGCGCAGTCGGTGAAGCTGGAGGGTGGAGTATCGGTTGAAGGGACGATTCGGGCGTTGGTGGAGGCTGGGATACCGGTGATGGGGCATGTTGGCTTTACTCCGCAGTCGATACATTCGTTCGGGGGGTATCGTGTGCAGGGGCGCGGGGAGAATGCGGATCGGGTGATTGAGGATGCTCTGGCTGTGGAGCGTGCGGGAGCGTATTCGATTGTTCTGGAGTTGATGCCGTCGGAGTTGTCGAAAGAGATTACGGGGCGATTGGGTATTCCGACGATTGGGATCGGTGCGGGTCCGCACTGCGATGGTCAGATACAGGTTTTGCACGACATGCTGGGTTTGGATCCGACGTTCAGGCCGCGTCATGCGGGGCATTACGGGGACTTTGCCGGCGAGATTACGGCGGCGGTGAAGAGGTATGTTGAGGATGTGGGAGAGGGTAAGTTTCCGGGGGATCGAGAGTCGCACTACTCGCGGTAGATCTGAACTAGGATGGGTGGGATTTGGAAGGATTTGAAGGGTGGGTGTTGGTTCAGCCGCGTTTAATTCTCCCTTTCGGGGAGGATTTTCGTTCGACGAGTGGTTTCTCGAAGCATCGCCGCGTCTTTTCGGGATCGCGTCGATAAGTCGGTTGTGAAAGTCAGTCAATAGTCCAGCACCGCCGACGTCGCCAGACCGTCGGCCCTCCGGGGAGCATCTGAAAGACCGCCCCTCGTCATCGCTCGATTCACCCCTCTTGCTGGTGCTGTAGCCTCTCCGCACCCAGCGAAACGCGGAAGACGTGTGCCGGATAGAGAGACCGTTCGCCCGAACCTTGAACGGGCAGATACCCCCGCGACCATGCCCTCTGCGTTCCGGCTTTCGCCGGAATGACGGGATGGAGGCGGGAATGTCCGTCTGGCTTGCTTTCATTGGCGGAGCCAGCATATGCTCCGCGTCCGAGCCCTACAGCTACAACGGTCTTCGTAACCGGATTGTGGGAACGTTGCGCCCGTCTTTCTGGGCTTGTGGCGGGCACCGCCGGCGGGCGCCGTCAGCGCCCCGTGCACTCCCGCCCGTTGCCATACTTCATTCAATTGTTCTTGCTACGTCTTAAAAGGTTGCGCACACCCGTCTCGACGCGGCGATTCTTCGTTTTCGTGCGCCGATCCGACGTTCGTCGGATCGGCGCTTAGTTGTTATATTACTACATATGTATTGTTTGTCAAGTGCGTTGTTGTCTGAACCCGGATTTGAAGGATTTCAAGGATTGAAGGAATGGGGGCTGTGGGTGTCTGGGGTGGCATCCCCGCCCTTTTGTCCCCGTTCACCCTCACCCTGACCCTCTCCCATCAAGGGAGAGGGAATATGCAGCACCAAGTCCGGGGCAGGCTCTGACCCTCTCCTATCGAGGGAGAGGGAGATTCCTCACTGCGCTCGGAATGACATGGGTAGTCGAGATGGCTGAAAGCGCGATACGATAACGCTTGTCTCTGAACAGATAGAAATTCTAGGAGTAGACGGAATGATCTATGAGTTGCGAATCTACGAGTGCTTCGCGGGGAAGTTGCCTGACTTGAACGCGCGCTTCAGGAACCACACGATGGAGCTTTTCGAGAAGCACGGGATTAGGAATGTTGGGTATTGGACGCATGATGTTGGTCCGAACAGTAATCAGCTGGTTTATTTGGTGGCGTTCGATGGCCCGGACCAAAGAGCGGAGGCTTGGGCGAGTTTCCGTGCGGATCCGGAGTGGCAGGCTGTTTTCGAGGAGTCGCACCGGGATGGAATCTTGGTGAAGAACATCGAGAACCGGATATTGATGCCGACGGATTACTCGCCGATGCAGTAGGTTGGCGTTGTCTGAACCGCTGATTACGCTGATGTTTGTGATGGGCTGTGATTGCCCCACCCTTCCCCGGCATACCCCGCTCGCTACGTTCGCGCCCCCTTCGCCTCGAAAGGGGCGGCCTCCCCCTAACCCCTCCGAAGGAGGGGAATGTGTTGTTGGATGCTATCCCGTTCCCCTCGCCCCTCTGGATTCCGGCTTTCGCAGGAATGACGCGAAGCTAGCGCGGGGATGACATGTGCTGTCGGGTGGCTCAGTAACCGGCGACTTTGTCGCATTCGTAGATGAAGGGTTGGTTGTTTAGGTAACGGCGGAGGTTTTCTTTGAAGACTTCTCGGCGGCCTAGGTACATGTCGGGTACTAGGGCTGAGGCGTGGGGAGAGAAGATGATGTTGGGGGTGGTCCAGAGGAGGCTGTCGGGGTCTGGAGGTTCGGGGTCCATAGCGTCTAGGCCGGCGCCGGCTAGGTTGCCGTTACGGATGGCTTCGCACATGGCTTGTTCGTCGACGATGCCGCCTCTGGAAATGATGATGATGTGGGCGGCTGGTTTCATCAGCGCGATGCGGCGTTTGTCGATGGAGTTCATAGATTCGTTGGTGTAGGGACAGGCGACGACGAACCAATCGGACATTGCGATGAGATCGTCGAGTTTTTCTAGTCCCCAGACTTCTTCGGCGTGTTCGGATGGTCTTGGGTGTTTGTCGACGGCGTAGACGTTCATGTCGAATCCGGAGGCGCGTTTGGCGACTCGGCGTCCGATGTTTCCGAAGCCGTAGATGCCGAGGGTTGCACCTTCGAGTTCGATCTGTCGCCATGCGTAGTCTTCGGGTCTCCATTCTCGGGCCATCTGCTGGGGCAGCATCTCGTTAAGTCGTTGCGCGAGTGATGTTATGAGAGCGAAGATGTGGGTAGCCATGGGGCTGACGTGGGAGTCGCGTGAGTTGGTGACGGGGATGTCGGTTTCGACGAGTTCGGGTATCTTCATGATGCCGTCGATGCCGGTTCCGGCGCAGTGTATCCATTTGAGGTTGTTGGCGGCGAGGAAGACTTTGCGGGTTGGCCATCCGCAGTAGGCATCGGCGTCTTCGATGGCGATGAGTTGATCTTCTTCGGTCTCGCACCATACGAAATTGACGTCGGGGAATGTGGTTTCGAGATCGCGTAGTACGGCGTCATCGGCTTCGCCGGGGGCTACGCCGCCGGGCATGGGGGTCATTACTACTTTCACGGCGGGGTTCCTATGGTTGAAAGGATTGGTTGAGTTGGTAGGTAATTTAGCACCTATTGCGACCGGGACCGAGTCCGGGGCGGGTTCCATGGTGCCCGTCCACTCGGGCATACCCCGCGAGGCTCGCTTCGCTTGCTCGCGCCCCTTTCGCCTTGCGAAAGGGGCGGCCTCCCCCTAGCCCCTCCTGAAGGAGGGGGATGTATTGTTGGATGCTATCCCGTTCCCCCACCCCTTTGGATTCCGGCTTTCGCCGGAATGACGGTTAGCGGCGCGACTTGGCGCGTTCTTGTGCGCACATCCATTCGTCGTGGGGTGGGACTGGTTCGCCGACTACGTAGAGGAAGAAGTAGGAACCGGTGTCGCCGAGGAATTTGAACTGCTTTTTCAAGTCTTTGACGACGTCGTAGAAGTCGCCGTGGGAGCGGAGGTAGTCGATGAAGCAGCCGTGTTCGGCGTCGAGTTCGATGATGCGCTGAGCGTTGTGGGTGATGGCGGCGAGTTTGCGTCGGTTGCGGATGACGCGTTTGTCTTGAGCGAGTTCGTCCAGCTCCTCTTGGGTTAAGGCGGCGACTCTTCCGATCTCGAAGCCGTGGAATGCCTCATTGGTGTCGGGCCATTTGGCGTTGACGACTTGCCAGGACATACCGCTCTGGAAAACGGCTTTGGACATTACCTCAAGGTAGTCATCGAGAGATTGGACTTGTACTTGAGGCGGCGCGCCTTTTTCATCGGGCATTATGCGAGAACTTTCTGGTTGATTAGTTTTTTCGGGTTGGTTTTGGCAGGCGTTTCAAGTTTACATTTGGGTCTGCGCGCATAAAATGCTTGTTGCGCACATGCCGCTAGATAAAGCCGCGAACGGAGTTGGATATCCATCATGCCGAACATCAATAGACTGAAAGCGCTTTCGGGACAATCCGCGATTGTGGGGGTGGCCGAATCTGATGAGATCGGGAATGTGCCGGACAAGTCGCCGTTGGCGCTTCATGCGGAGGCGGCGATCAATGCGTTGGACGATGCGGGGCTATCGCTTTCTGATGTTGACGGATTGATGACGGCTGGGTGGTCGACGTTGGATGTGGGGGAGTATCTGGGGATACATCCGCGGTTTACGGACAGCACTTCGGTCGGTGGCTCATCGTTTGTGATCCATATAGCGCACGCGATTGCGGCTATTCAGGCGGGTTACTGCGAGGTGGCGCTGATCACGCACGGTCAGGCTGGGAGGAGCGATCGGGCGAGGGCGGGCGCTAACTTGGGCACGCCGCAGAGCCAGTATGAGACTCCGTACGGGATCATAGGCCCGCCGGTCTCGTATTCGATGGCGTGTCGTCGGTACATGCACCAGTACGGTGAGGATCGAACGCGGGAGGCGATGGCGAACATTGCGGTGTCGACCCGGAAGTGGGCGAACATGAACGAGAAGGCTTACTTCTACGACCGCCCGGCGACGTTCGACGACTATCACGAGTCGCGATGGATCTCGTGGCCGTTCCATTTGTTGGACTGCTGCTTGGTGACGGATGCGGGCGCAGCGATTGTCGTCACGACGGCTGAACGGGCGAAGGATTGTGCGAAGGGCGGCGTTGGTATCTTGGGCGCGGCCGAGGGTCACGACCACTCGATGATTTCGCAGATGCCCGATTTGACGAGGGCGTTTGGTCGGAACACAGGTCAGCAGGCATTGGCCATGGCGGGTGTTTCGCACTCGGACCTTGATCTGATGATGATCTACGACTCGTTCACATACACAGTGTTGGTTTCGTTGGAGAACCTCGGGTTCTGCGGACCTGGCGAAGGTCCGGACTTGGTGGCGAACCAGCGTACGGCTCCGGGCGGAGATTTTCCGGTGAACACTTCGGGTGGCGGTCTGTCTTACACGCACCCGGGGATGTACGGGATCTTCACGGTCGTCGAAGCGGTACGGCAGCTGCGCGGCGAGACGGGCGAGCGGCAGTTGGATGATTGCAACTTGGCGATTGCGCATGGAACAGGTGGTCAGCTGTCTTCGACAGGGACAGTGATACTGGCTGCGCCGTAGAACGTTCTCGCGGCGTACTGACCGTTGACATCGTGCAGTACATCCTCATAGATGCTGGCCTCGGATCCTTCCTGCCGATTCCGAATGGCTTGCCAGCGTAGAATCAGTTTCGTGTTTTGGTCTAAATCCATAGGCAGGTTTACGGGTGTGGTTTTGGCGGTTGTCGTATTGCCAGTCGGGATGTTCGTGATGTACGTAGGCTTTCTGGTCGGCCTCAATATGATCACGTTCGGCGTTGGCGTCGAGGCTTGCGACGATCCAACAGTGTGGGGATTTCCGGAAAAGTGTCGGATCCATCTCGGTGATCGTGTCACGGACAACGGGACCGAAAGCGGGAAAGATTTCATTTGGCGCGGGACGGAGGCTGAGGCCGATATATGTCACGACGAGTTATGGTCTATGGGCCAGACTAGAACGGCGTTCAGATACATGAATCCAGACGAGTGGCCTCAGTGTTTCAACAATTACTCCGACAACTTGGACGAGTACGGTTTTGCGGGGAGATTGAAATTCGACGGAGAGTTGATCGAGGATACGAAACCTCACGAAATTCAGTTGGTGACACCCACGGCGACACCGTGAAAGCTAGATCAAGTTTTCGGCGTATTTCACGGCTCCATCTGCTGCCTCTGAAAGCAATTAGATGATCGACTGGTCAAGACCAATAGGACGAATTGTCGCGGTGATGCTCGCGGTCGTTGTTATGCCGGTCGCGTTGTTCTACGTATATGTTGCGATTGGCATTGGGATTGAAGCAGGGCAGTCATACTTACGTTCCGAGAGCTGTCCTGACCGATCGACATACACATTGCCTAATGAATGTCTGGACCACATGGGCGAATGGATGCGCGGGGTGGAAAACGACGGCAAGAGCGATTTCATTTGGTATGGCAGCCAGACCGAGTTAAACGTTTGCATCAAGGCATTTGAAGAGCAGCAAGAAGATGAAATCGAAGCTAGCTTCGACATTTCTGAGGAATGTCGGGAGCGGTATGAAGGCACTGATCGTCTGACTGGATACAACGCGAAGATGGAGTATCGAGGGGTTCTACTTGACGATGCCGATATGCGGGTATGGGGGTTCGTGACGCCGACACCATCGCCGTGATGCCCTACAACACGAAAAGCATCGGGCGATTACAATCTACACACGAAATCGTAGTCTGTAAAATCAACCATCTCCGCGAAGGGAATATACGATGACCACCGATGCTCCAGCACGCCCCGAGCCGGTATCGCAACCGGAATCTGACCGCTATTGGGAAGGCGTCCGCAACGGTGAGCTTTGGTTGCAGCGGGACAAGGCTACGGGGGAGTATCAGTTCTACCCGCGGGCTTTCAGTTTGGCGACGCCGGGCGGCGAGTTGGAGTGGGTGAAGGCATCGGGCAACGCGACGTTGCACACGTTTGGGATCGTGCACGTTCCACCGCATCCCGCGTTTATGGGGGAGATTCCGTACATCACGGCGATTGTGGAGCTGGAAGAAGGTCCGAAGATGGCGGCGAACATCGTAGGTGTGGATCCGGAACCGGAGAATTTGAGCATCGGAATGGCGTTGAAGGTCGTGTTCACGAAGATCAGCGACGACTACACGCTGCCGAACTTCACTCCGGCGTAGAGGTTCCGCCCTCCACCACCCGGCATACCCCGCTCGTTGCACTCGCGCCCCTTTCGCCCAGCGAAAGGGGCTCTCCCTGTTCCCTCCCCCTCTGGATTCCGGCTTTCGCGGGAATGACGTACGCCGCGTATTGCACAATTTAGGTATGTTGCGCGGCTTTTGTTTGCTGTGCGTGATGTGAGGACATCGAGATGAACAGGCACTTCTTAAGGTTCAAAGACCTCCCACCGGCGGAGATATCTCCGTTGCTGTACAGGGCGATCGAGCTCAAGAGTGGTGCTGAGAGTCGAGCATTGGAGGGGATGTCGGTGGCGTTGTTGTTCGAGAAGCCGTCGCTGAGGACGAAGTTGTCGTTCTGGATCGGTGCGGAGAAGCTTGGTGCGAAACCGGTTTACTTCTCTCCTGAAGAGGTCGGTTTAGGCAAGCGTGAGCCGGTTTCTGATGTTGCGCAGGTGCTCGCGAGTATGGCCGATATGGCCGTAGTGCGTACTTTCGCGCAGTCGACCTTGGACGAGTTCGGTGAGAACAGCGATGTGCCTGTGATCAACGCTTTGACAGATGAAGAACATCCATGTCAGGCGTTGGCTGACGTGATGACGATGCTAGAGATTCGCGGGTATCTGGACGAAGTGCGTGTGGCGTTCATTGGAGATGGCAACAACGTAGCTACAAGCTTGGCGTACGCAGTAGCTGGCTCAGGCGGGACGATCGTGATCGCGTCGCCGATGGATTACGAGTTGGCGTACGGCACGCGATACGATGCCGCGGAGTACACATCCGGATCGGTGACGATGGCGAGCGTCATTCAGATGCGTGACCCGGTCGAGGCGACGCGCCATGCCGATTTTGTCTACACGGACGTGTGGACGAGTATGGGGCAGGAGGCGGAGACGCAACAGAGGTTGCGGGACTTTCAGGGCTATCAGGTCAACCCTGAATTGATGGAGTACGCGAAGCCTCAGGCGCGATTCATGCATGACATGCCGGCACATCCGGGGGAAGAGGTGTCGGAGGACATGCTGTCGCACCCGTCGTCAGTCGTGTACCAGCAAGCGGAGAATCGCATGTGGGCGCAGATGGCTCTGATGGAAAAGATAGTCGGGGATTCACCCTAACCCTCTCCCATCAAGGGAGAGGGGATGTATCGTGTGTGCCCCCTTTGTCCTGCGGACATTCCCCCGCGAGCGAGGGAACCCAAAGAGTTTTGACGATAACGATGTCGCTGCCTGTCATAGCCATAGTTGGGCGCCCGAATGTTGGGAAATCGACGTTGTTCAATCGGATTGCGGGCAGCCGGATCGCGATCGTCAGCGAGACACCGGGTACAACTAGAGATCGGGTGTCTGTCAATGCCGAGTGGCTCGGCCGTCCGTTCATGTTGATCGATACGGCGGGTATTGAGGATCAGCCGTCGGCAGAGGTTCAGCTTTGGGACGAGGTTCGGGTTCAGACCGAGCGGGCGATCGAGACGGCGGATGCGGTGATATTACTGGTGGATTCTGCGGACGGAGTTACGGCATCGGATTTCGATGCTGCGGATATGCTCCGTCGGGCGCAAAAGCCGTATGCACTTGCCGCGAACAAGACTGACAACACGACGCGAATGGCGGAGCTGTACACGTTCGCGGCGTTAGGTATGGGAGAGGCGATACCGATAAGCGCATACCACGACATCGGGATTACCGAGTTGATGGATACGGTTCTGGCGCACGTCGACGATCGGTTCGAGGACGAGACGCCGGACGATGTCATCCGAGTTGCGATCGCTGGTCGGCCGAATGTGGGCAAGTCGGCGATATTCAATGCGTTGACGGGTGAGGAACGCTCAATCGTCAGTCCGGTGCCGGGGACGACTCGGGATACGGTGGATGCGGTCTACGAGTACAAAGACAGCCACATGATGTTCTTGGACACGGCGGGTCTACGTCGGCGTGGGAAGACTGAGCAGGGCATCGAAAAGTTCAGTGCGATCCGAACGATCGGAGCGATTGAACGATCTGATGTGACGGTGATCGTTCTTGACGCGACGGAGTTCGTTACGGCACAGGATACGCATATAGGTGGTTTCGCTCAGGATGCTTACAAAGCGGGGATAGTTGTTGTGAACAAGTGGGATCTACGAGGCGAGCTGGACACGACGTTCGAAGAGGCAGTGGTGGAGATTCGGGACCGTTTCAAGTTCATTCCGGACGCGCCGATGCTTTTCACGTCGGCATTGACTGGACGCGGTATCAGGGCAATTCCGGACGCGGTTAGGCGGACTTTTTCCCAATTCGTCAAACGGGTCGACGAGGCGGAACTTTCTCGTACGCTTTACGCGGCACTAGGCGATCGTCCATTACCTGCTAAGGGACGGCGGCGTCCGCGGATATCGGGCATCGAGCAAGTTTCGGTACGCCCCCCGACATTCGTGATAACCTGCAAAAACCCTGAATCGTTGCACTTCTCGTATAAACGGTACTTGGAAAACAGGTTGCGAGAATCGTTTGGATTCAAGGGTTCACCCATCAGGATGTTTTACCGTGGCGGCAATTGAGGTGAAATGAACGAACTGTTGGCGTGGGTGCTAATTGCGCCTGCAGCATACCTCATCGGATCGATACCGGTGGGGCTCATCGTTTGCCGCGTATGGGGTGGCGTCGATCCGCGCGAGCATGGCAGCGGGTCGATGGGAGCGACCAACGTCTTACGCACTGTCGGAAAAAAGGCCGCTGTGTTGGTGTTCGTGTTCGATTTCGGCAAAGGTGCGGTGATGATCGGATTGTCTCTGCTCCTGGCTCCTGATGCAAAGCTGCTTCATGCGTTGACGGGGACGTTCGTGATCGTCGGGCACACTTGGCCGGTCTTTGCGGGTTTCAAGGGGGGCAAGGGGATCTCGCCGGGCTGGGGTGCGATTTTGGTGTTGTCTCCGATTGCGGCGGCGATTACGCTGATCGGGTTGGCAGTTGCTTTAGTCACTCGGTATGTGTCGTTAGGGTCGATGATAGGGGCGTCTCTGGGCGTGCTTGCGTTGATTGTCCTGTCGTTCGTCAACTTGCCCGTTTCAATCGATTACGCAACAATCGAGTACTTAGCCTTTGCTGTCCCTGCCGTTGTGTTGATCCTGTTCAGCCATCGCGAAAACATGATCCGATTGCTGCGAGGGACTGAGAACCGCCTCGATATCGACGCCGCGGAGAAAACGTCGGCATCCACTGGTCAGGGAGCCTGATCAGATTTCGGCAATCGGAGTCATAGGTGCTGGCTCTTGGGGCACGGCTCTGGCCGTACTTTTGGCGATTCAGGGCAACGAGACGCGGTTGCTGGCTCGGGACGCGGATCGTGCTGCTGAGTTAGAAAACGATCGCGAAAACAAACGATACCTAGAGGGGATGGTGTTCCCTGACGGGATGTCGGTCCATCATGAACCTCAGCGTGCGTTGTCGGGAGTTGATTGTGTGATCATCGCAGTTCCATCAGTTGCGATGCGGGAAGTCATTGAGGCTCATGTTGGTGAGATCGCACCTGACACGACCGTAGTGAGTGCCACCAAGGGGCTTGAGATCGAGAGTGGAAAGCGGATGAGTGAGGTTATTGCCGAAAACATCTCGGTTCGTCATGGAGTGTCGGTGGATGACGCGATGGGCAATATCTGCTCGTTGTCGGGACCCAATCTTTCGGTTGAGATCGCGATTGGATTACCGGCGCTTGCAACAGCGGGATCAGTGTCGATTGAGACTGCTGAGCGGGTTCAGATGATGACTAGCGGCGAGCGTCTACGCGTCTACGCGTCGGACGACATCATCGGCGTTGAGTTGGGTGGGACACTGAAGAACATCATTGCGATTGGTGCGGGGTTTATCGATGCGTCGGGGCTGGGATCGAATCTAAAGGCGGCGTATGTCACCCGAGGATTGCATGAGATAACGCAGTTGGGATTGGCTCTAGGTGCGAAGCCGTCAACATTTGCCGGGTTGAGTGGAATTGGCGACATGCTTGCGACTTGCTACAGCCCCTTGAGCCGGAACTATCGGCTGGGTACACGACTGGCGGAAGGGGATAGTGTTGAGGAGGCGTTGGAGTATCTGGGGCAGACCGCGGAGGGGGTGCCGACGACTCGGGCGACGCTGCGGATCGCGCGGCAGTTGGGCGTTGAGATGCCGATTACTGAGACGGCGCACAAGGTTATGTTCGAGGGTGTTCCGCCGACGGAAGCGATGGGGGATTTGATGCGCCGTGAGCTGCAGCGGGAGTAGAGTAGCTGCAGTAACGAAGGTTCGCTCCGAAGGATAGGCAGGTCGGCGCTAATGCACGCGCAGCTGCCGCAGTCTTGGGTCGAACCAGTCGCGGAGCCAGTCGCCGAGGAAGTTGAAGCCCATGACGACGAGGAAGATGGCGACACCGGGCAATGTGGCTATCCACCAGGCGCGGGAGAGGTGCTGACGGCCGTCGGAGGCCATGATGCCCCATGCTGGGGTGTCGGGCGGCACTCCGACGCCGAGGAAGCTGAGCGTCGATTCGGTAAGAATGAGGGAGCCCACGCGCAAGCTGCCGATGACGAGGACGGATCCCACGACGCCGGGGAGGATGTGTCGGAATAGGATGCGCCACTGCGAGGCGCCTTGGACGCGAGCGTAGCTTACGTAGTCGGATTCTCGCAGGGTTAGGGTTTCTGCTCGGACAACACGGGCGAAGTTGTCCCATCCGAAAAGGATCAGCAGGACGATGATTAGCTCGAGGCTTTGTCCGAAAACTACGACGACGACGAGCGCGACGAGTAGAAATGGCATTGCGAGCGTGAAGTCAACGGCACGCATCGCGATTTGATCGGCCCATCCGCCTCTATATCCGGCGATCAGACCGATGACGGTGCCGCCGATGCCGCCAGCGAGTATTACCGCGGTGGAGATTATGGTCGAAACTCTCGCGCCATGGATCAACCGGCTGAGTATGTCGCGTCCTTGGTGGTCGGTGCCGAGCGGGTATTCCCACGTGCCTCCTTCTTGGAATATCGGTGGTTTATATGCAGATCGCAAGTTCCCTCTCAACGGATCATGCGGCGAAAGTTGCTCCGCAAAAACCGCGCAGATAATCATCAATGCGAGGACCAAAAATGGAATAACGGGGTATCTCCGTAACCAGCTCCAACCGATACGGAGCGCGCGCAACACTGGGTTACGAGGCAACGTATCGTCAAGCGGTGAGGGAACGTATGTGGCTTCGATCGCCATGTGAAATTAACGCCTCAATCGAGTCGGATGCGCGGGTCGAACGCAGCGTAAAGCAGGTCAACCACAAGATTGAGAATTATGTAGAACGACGAGAACAGGATCACGATGGCACTGAGCACCGGGAAGTCGTTGTTCTTGATCGATTGCACGGCGAGCCTGCCGACGCCGGGCCATGCGAAGACAGTTTCGATCACCACGGTGCCGGTCAGGAACGCGGCAAAGATGAGTGCGGCGACAGTTAGTGGCGGAATTATGGCGTTTCGGAATCCGTGAATCCACACGATCCTTCCAGAAGTGACTCCTTTCGCCCTTGCGAGCTTGATGTATTCGCTGTCTAAGATGTTGAGCATGGCTCCGCGTGTGATCCTCATCAATCCCGCGGCTGGAAGCCACCCGAGGGCAATTGCGGGCATGATGAAGTGGTCCCACCCTTCGTTACGACTCGAAGGTAACCATCCCAGTTGCAACGAGAAGATCAGTATCATCATGAGCGCGATCCAGAACACCGGTACGGATTGACCGAGGAGTGCGAAACCCCTGACGCCGTAATCAACGATGGTCCCACGCCTTACGGCGGAGATGACGCCCATGGGGATCCCTATGAGGATAGCGACACCAAAAGCGACGCCTCCGAGTTGCACAGTGTTGGGGACTCGTTCACCGACGAGGCGAATGCTCGGGATGTTGTAGTACAGCGACTCGCCGAAGTCGCCCTGCAGTACGTCCCACAACCAGACTCCGTATTGCACATAAAGAGGCTTATTGAGCCCCATACGCTCACCCCAAGCGTCCCAAGCTTCCGGAGTCGCGTATTCGTCCAGATAGATGTTCCTGGGGTCTCCGGCGGCGCGAGATAGGCCGAAGACGACGATCGTGATGAGCAGTACGATCGCTACTCCGAATGCCAGCCTATTTGCGATGATGCGCCACATTTTCAGTTGCAGCCGCGCGTCAAGCGGCTCGAGTATTGCCGTCGGGGCAGGCGGTGGCCATCCAAATTCGAGAATCCGAGACCCGACTCAGGGATGACCACCGACTTACCGGTCGGCTAGTCGAATGAGCCGACCGGCACTTCGAAACGCGGTTACTCCGCCAACACTATGGTGTCGAAGCCATTGATGCCGCCAAACGTCTCGGTATGCGGCATCCATTCGACGACCTTGGGTGACACGGCATACAGCTGGTTTTGGCGAACCATCGACATCGTCAAACCAGTTTCCGCCAACCAGTCGGTGAGGAAGATGTTGTTCTCTATGCGTTTCTGCGCGTCAGTTTCGACCAAGTTCGCCCAGTATGTTCTCTCGAGGATGTCATTGGGCAGTTCGATTCCGCGGTTGGCACCTCCTTGCGCGGCAGACATCAGTCGTCCCTTGGGTTCATCCGCGTAACCGAGGTTCATGTGATGGTACAGCGGGATATCGATTGTCCGGCCAATCAACGTTGGTCGCCGACCGGAGTAAGCCGTTGCTTCAATCTCGACGTTTAGATTGAGATTGTCGGCCCATTGCAGCACCGCTGCTTCGGCAATGTCGAATGGCAACGAACCGGAGTCGGGGGTCAACCACACTGGTATGCGGAATCCTTCGGGCACTCCCGCCTCAGCCATCAAAGCGCGGGCACCTTCAGGGTCGAACGGCACCCCCCACGAGTCCTTCCAAACCGCGTCCTCGCTGGTGAAGCCCGTGAATGTGTAATGAGGCGGGTAGAGACCCTGACCGATCACTTCGTTAATGGCGGCGCGATCCACAGCCATGCTGAGGGCACGGCGGAATTTGTTGCCGCGTTCCATTGAAGCAGGATCGTTGTAATCGCTGATCCAAGGATGTTCGTCATCGGGTTTCCACCCTTCACGCGGAAACTCAAGATCCGGCTGGACTGGATCGGACGTTTGCCAGAAGTTGCCGCCCATATAGATATGCAAGGTTTGACCTTCGCCCAGTGGTTGAATCCGGGAACCGTCTACCTGCGCGGTGGCCTCGACCACGAATTGTGCTGACAGCACGGTGATGTGGACTTCGTCGTTGACAAAAGCGGCAACGCGAGTGGCTGGTTCAGGGATAGCGACCATGCGCATGGCTTCGAGGTTGGGGATTCGGCGGTAGTGATCCTGGACTGCACGGAATTCGATGAAGTTGTCGGCTTCGCCTTCGACCATTTCGAACGGACCTTGGCCAATTTTGATGCCGCCGGTCTCGGTGCCAAGTTCGTCGATAGCGCGTTTGGAAGTTGCCGTCAACGTGTTTCGCCAGACATTGGAAGTCTCGAGGAGCCAAACCGGGCTCAGGGTCGCGCCTTCCTTGACGTGCATGATGACGGTGTTGTCATCAACGGCTTCCCAAGAACCTTGGTATTCGCCAACGAATCCTGAACGACCGTTAGTGTTACCTTCGCGCAGTGCGTCGTTGAAGGACCAAGCAACATCTTCAGCGGATAATTCGCCCCAACCGTGATGGAACTGGACACCGTCGCGAATGTTGAATGTAATCGACCTCGCATCTTCGGCGACCCTCCATCCGTTCGCGATACTGATCGCCGGGTTGAAAGCCCCACGTTGAGGAATCGGTGCGGGGTCAGCGTAAATCAAGGGGTCGGCTACACCAATCTGGTCACTCGTGTAAGAGTCGTACGGCGAACTGGTGAACCAGCCGGCACCGATATCAGGCGAGACGAATACCAACTTGCCTGATTGCGTCGCTGGTGCTTCGACGACAGCGGTTGCAGCGGCTTGGACTTGGGCACCGGCACCAGCGCCATATGCTTCGGCCGTCGCGGTAACGACGACTTCGACCTCGCGAATGACCTCAACTTCGACCTCTTTGACCACCTCAACCTCAACAGCGACCTCTTTTTCGACGACGACCGTCTGGACGACGGTCTCACCCGCGACCTCGACTTGCTTCTCAACGACGACTGTCTGGACAACGTCGCGTTCTACGACCTTTTCTACCTCAACCGTCTGAACGACGACCGTTTCGGTGCCGCAGGCGAACACAATAGCCGATAGCACGAGTGCTAGGGCCAAGGCTGCGCCTGACGTGGATAACCAAATTCTTCGCATGATGTCCCCTCCTAGGAGCGTTTCTGCGTGATTCCGTTTGATGTGGTTCTATTTGATTGAAATTGGCAAGTTCTCAAACAGGTTATCTCATTACGTCATTACTGCTTGAGGTACCAGTTCGGGTTTTCAAGCGCTTCGTAGACAATACCCCTTCCACGTTTTCCGGCATCGGCCACCCGAGCAGATAGCAGAGAGTGGATCGTCATTCATCGCTGAAGCTCCATGCTCGCGCCGTCGGTGCCAATCAATATGGCTTTCTTGGCGGGACTTGAGCGAAGGTTCATTGAGTTAACTACCTGACGCGTATGCGCGGCTCCGATACGGTAGCGCGGATGCATAATAGCACGATTCGTTGCGTGGCGCACTCGCAGCAATGGATTATCTATCGTCGGCCTGCATTGCCGACGATAGTCAACGATTCAACGCAGCATTTGTGCGGTTATCGACATCGCTGCGATCGCCGCGGTCTCGGTTCGGAGAACTCGGCGTCCCAAACTCGCTATGACCGCGCCAGTTTCCATTGCGCGCTGAGCCTCCTCGGGTGTGAACCCACCAACGGGACCGAATACTAGTGCAACCTTTGCCACTGGTGACGACCCGGTGCGAATTGTTGCCAGGAGATCGTCCAACATCGGTTCGCGAGCGTCTTCCCACAGTAATATTGGGGTCGCTCCTTCATCGCGAAATCGCTCGAACGCCGAATTCATGGGTTGAGGATCGGCGATTTGCGGTACACGCACCCTTTCGGATAACTCGGCGGCTTCTTTCACGATGCGATCCCACCTCGCCATTCGATTCTCTCCGATTTTCGAATCCGACTTGAGTACGCGATCGGTGATGATGGGTAGAAATTCGCTCGCACCAAGTTCGGTACATTTCGCTAGTGCCAACTCGTAGCGCTGCGGACGTGTCAGCGCCATCACCATGGCGACCTGAGTCTTCATTTCGACATTGGGTTCACTGACCTCCAACAGTCTCACGGTCACTGATGGTGAATCGCGTTCAATGGCTTCTAACTGGGCAGTCCATTCGTGTCCGTCACCGGTGAAGATTGCGATCTTCTCACGCGCGTGTAGACGCAAGACGTTGCGAATTTGATGCGAAGTATTTTCAGGTAACGATACTTCGCTACCAACGTGCAACGAAGTCATTGGTGACGGCTCAATGTGAAATCGGTGCATGGCTAGAATTTCGTCTCGTCACTCGACTTGACTATGCGCAGCATGACCCAATCGCCATCTTGTCGCGTTTCCGAAATCGATACGCCTCTCGTTTTCAGGAATGCTTCGCGAACTACCTTTGATTGCTCGGCCAATACGCCCGACGCCAGTATGGTTCCACCGGGAATGACTTGATCGACGAGTGCTTCGGCTAGATCTATCAGGACGCGAGAGGTGATGTTCGCCAACACGTAGTCAAATTTGATGTCAGGCAACCCGGCATGGGGTACCGAGCCGCTCAATACGTGAGCGCGCTCTGATACACCGGACATTACTAGATTGTTTTGGACTGCCCGCACAGCGGTTTCGTCGATGTCTAAGCACCACGCATCAGTAGCGCCCATTTTCAGGGCGACGATCGCGAGGACTCCTGATCCGCAACCTACATCCAATACTCGGGCTCCGGTCAAATTGTCTGCATCGGCTTCTTCGACAATGCCCTTCACGCAGAGCCGAGTAGTTGGATGATTCCCGGTGCCGAAAGCTAAACCTGGGGACAGGTACACTTGCACGTCGTCGTTTTCTGGGTCTGGTGGAACGCCGTCTTCTAAGGACCACGGCGAGATCGTAATGCGATGGGCTACGCGGATCGTGGGAAAGGTTTGGTGAGCCCATTCCTCAGCAGTGACGATACGCTCACGATACGGCTCCATTTCAGTCAACTCCGACATCAGTCGTAGACCGATCCTGATCATCTCCTTGCGGTTGTCTACCGTATCGTCGTTTTTGAGGTAGCAAAACACGGCGACGTCGTCGCTCAGATTGGCCTCGCCACCTACATCATCGGCGTCCCAGTCACCGGATTGCGATACGAAGACCCGGCCATCGCCGTAGGTAGTGAAGAGGTGAGTGATTGGTTCAGCGTATTCGGCCGGTAGTTTTACGCTGATCTCAAACCAACTCTCGGCGTCTGGATCACGCACGTTGACTCGCTGTGCGTCCCTGCATGTTTATCTAACCCGTGAAGGCACCCTTGAGCCAGCTCCAAATCGAGTCATCGTTACCTTGAGTGCCGTATGAGACCTCGTTCTGGACAATGATCGGATCCAAGGCGCTTTCGTCGGTCTCACGCATGGTTTCGCCGAGTTCTCGGACGAGTTTCTTTTGCTTTTGCGTCAAGGATCGCGGTGTGATGACGGCGATCTGCACGATCTGGTCGCCGCGTGGCCCGTCGTTTCGCAAACGGGGGACACCTAAGCCGCGAATGACTTCGTGGTGACCAGTCTGGACCCCGGGCTGGATTCTTATTTCTTTGTCACCTTCCAAAGTGGGCACGGTGATTATGCCGCCTAGCATGGCGGATACGACGTTCAGTTCTGCGCGGATCAAGACGTCGTTGCCGCTACGAGTGAAAACGCGGTCGGGCTCGACGTGCACACGGACGTATAGATCGCCGGCGTGTCCACCATATTCACCCACGTCACCTTGTCCGCGCATAACGATACGTGTGCCATCGTCAACTCCGGGCGGGATGTCGATGGAGATTTTGCGGCGGTGGTTGGATACGCCAGTTGCGCCGCACTGCGTACATGCGCGTTCGACTTTGGTGCCAGAACCGCGGCATGTGGAGCATTCGCCGATTTGCTCGAAGTTGCCGAACAGGGTTCGTTGTGCGCGTCGCACGTTGCCGCTGCCGTTACAAGTCGGGCACGTGTGGGTTGCGCTGCCGGGTTCGCCGCGGGTGCCGCTGCACCGGGAACAAATTTCCCGTCGCATCACGTCGGTCTCGCGGCTGGTGCCGAAAATGGCGTCCCGGAATGACACGCTCAGCGCCAACTCGACGTCTCTGCCTCTTCGGTTGCGAGTTCCGGCCGCGCCACCGAAGAACGATTCGAAGATGTCGCCAAACCCGCCGAAATCGTTGAAGCCTTCGAATCCTCGACCTGCCTGCCCGTTAACACCTTGGTGGCCGAAGCGATCGTAACGGGAACGACTCTCGGGATCGATGAGGATCTGGTATGCCTCGTTGATCTCCTTGAAACGCTCGGTGGCACCCTCTTCGCGGTTTCGGTCGGGGTGGTACTGCAAGGCTTTGCGTCGGAATGCTTTTTTGATTTCTTCCTCGTTTGCGGTACGAGGAATCTCCAGAACTTCGTAGTAGTCGCGTTTGTCGCTCATGGGTTGGGTGCCGTTGTTTGGTTCGATGTGCTAGATGTGACGATTCGTCAGTCAAGTCTAGGGTCGCCACGATTGACCATTGCGTCCAATGTTTCGGCGGCGAAGCTGACTGTAGGGATTGCGCGATCATACGCGGTGCGCATCGGGGAAATCAGTCCGACGACGCCTCTGGCGTTTACAGCACCGCCGTATCCGCACATTATTAGACTGTAGTCACACAGCTCAGGACGGGCATTGTCAGAGCCGATCGCTACGACCGGCTGGGCACCGTACGTCACTCCGGAAGTCAGGTCTGCAAACGCGTCGTCGTTTTCGAGGGCCGAGAGAGCTAATGCCCCTTTCTCAGGTTGTGCGGCCAACTCAGGGTCTGACATGAAGTGTCGGAAGCCGCTCATGTATCTCACGCCGGGGACAGATTCGGCGTGAACCAGTGCTTCGATGGTTGCTTGCCAAACCTGCCGTTCGAAATCGTTCTGGATGTCTTCACGATCGCGGGTTGCGACAAGTTCTTCTACGCGTTTGCCTGAAACTTCTGCGGATACTTTGTTTCGAGTTCGTTCGAGCATCGGATCAGGAATAGCCTGTTCGAGCTCGATGAGTTGTCGGTAAACCCGGGCCTCTTGCAAAACAAGCACCAACATGATCAACATGTCGTGCAGTTTCAAGAGTTCGATCTGCTTGACATTAGGCATTTGTGCGCGCGGTGCAGTGATGAACGCAAGCGCGCCGATCAGATCGGCGATCACTGATGCGGTTACCTGAACCCATGCATCGACGTCATCTGGCTCGACTTCTGTCTGATGCTGTAGCAGCGTCACTAAGTTGTCGGGAGGTTGTGATGATTTATCTAGTTCTCCGACGAAATGTCGATAGCCTTTTTCAGACGGAACCGCGCCCGATGACGGATGCGGTCGTAACAGGTAGCCTTCGTCGATGAGAACACCCATCTCATTGCGGATAGTTGCGCTGCTGACGTTGAAGCCGCCAGAATTGGCGACCGCGTTGGAAGAAACCGGTATCGCTGTCGAGATGTAGTCGTCAACGATGAAGGTTAGGATTGTGTTTCTTCGTTCAGGCAGAGCCATATCGAGAAAGTGAGGGTAACCACAGCGCTGGTTCAACCATCAAAGCGTTGGATGGTGTGCCAACTGTTCGCCAGATTGGAGCCACGCTCCATACTTACAGAATCTAACACCGCACGCCCTAATGCGCCATTAGCGCGCCTCGCTCGCTACTGTTTTAACTCCATCAACAATTGGGCGGAAGTCCCGAAGCCTTTCGGATTGATGTGTAGGAGTTCGCAACCTTCACGGATGAGTTTCGGTGCTAGGAGTAGCGAACGATGACACCGCGATGCATCCCCTTCGGAACACATAACCACTAGTCGTTTCCCTCTCGCCAGTCGGGAAACTTCTACAATCCCAGCTTCGAAATCAGCCTCTCTGGCTCTCTGTTCGTACCATTCGCCAACGGACTTAGTTTCGGGGTCCTTTGACGTGCTTGGACCTCTCGGCATGCCGCCGAGGCAATTGCCTTTCCATAGATATTGCACTCTGATCCGCGCAAGGCTGCATTCAATCCGATCGCGGTTCGACCAAGGCGCAAAGCGTGATCGAGGATACGATCTAACATCGACCAGCAAATCGATCTCATACGGAGCAAGCAACTCGGCAAATCGTTCCCAAGTGTGATTACTGTGACCGATTGTGTAGATGATGGGAACGGTTTTGTTCATGCCCTAGTAACGGTTTTTTGTACGGTTGAGGAGTCGCATGATTGTAAGTCGCAACAGTGCGGTTACGTGCGAAGTACACTCAATACCGTAGTTAAGATTCTCACGCTTCAACGGAGACCCAACAATTTTATGGAGATATCTCTCAACGGACAGAACGCGTTTCTGGTGAAAACTGCCTCCGGTTCAGTGATCTGCGATCCTGCCGACGAGGAGGAAGCGATATTCGTACCTTCATCTGCGGCTGACGACACCGTGATCACCGCGATTTTGCAGAGCAAACCTCGCGCATCTTCGTTTCGCAATCAGGTGGGCGGTAAGGATACGATTTCGCATCCGGGCGAATACGAGATTGGCGATTTGGGATTGCGCGGCATTGCATTACCCGCGGACCCCGAGTCGGAATCGAAGAAGACGATTACCTCGTTCCGGATCGACGCCGAGGGATTGGCGGTTTACATGCTGGGATTGGCGAAATCGTCGCCGGATGCACGGACCGCGCAGCGCATCGGTAGCGTAGATGTCTTGTTGCTGGATGTTGCCAGGTTGCAGATGGATGTCAAGGAGTTGTCCTCAATCATCGGGGCCTTGGATCCGTCATACGTATTTGTGAATGGTCTCGTGGCAGGTAGTAGCGAACCCGGTGAAAAACTTAAGTCGTTGCTTGGGGAGACCGGCAGCGATCAGATGAGCAATGAGCCGCAGTTGCGAGTCAGCGTGACGAGAAGCTCATTGCCGGCAGACCGCCAGCTCGTGGTGCTGCGTCCGCGGGCGTAAGATTAGTTAGTTCCTAAATGAAGCGACCGCCGGGAGGTCATCTCGGCGGTCGCTCTGTTTAGGGACTGGTTTGTTATCGGATTATCCGATTATGAGTCCTCACTGGACTTCCGGGTGTATTGCCATCCGAAGTATCCAGCGACTCCGAGCAGTACGAGCACGAGGATGATCGCTAGCGGCAGGGTTGCGTTGAATCCGCCACCAGTATCTCTCGGTTCTGGTGCCACTGTCGGGGGGACCTCGGTCGGCGGTACTGGTGTCGCAGTCGGCGGGATCGGGGTTGCCGTCGGAGGTACCGGAGTTGCTGTTGGCGGCACTGGCGTCGCGGTCGGCGGGACCGGTGTAGCGGTCGGCGGGACCGGGGTTGCTGTGGGTTCAGGTGTCGCGGTCGGCGGGATCGGAGTTGCCGTCGGAGGCACCGGAGTTGCTGTGGGTTCAGGCGTCGCAGTCGGCGGGATCGGAGTTGCCGTTGGAGGCACCGGAGTTGCTGTGGGTTCAGGCGTCGCAGTCGGCGGTACCGGAGTTGCCGTCGGTTCAGGTGTCGCGGTGGGTTCGGGTGTCGCAGTCGGCTCTGGGGTGTAGGTCGCAGTTGGTTCCGGCGTTGGAGTGGGTGCGAGCGCGGGGAATACAAGACGGACCTCGGCTGATTGACCGGCAGTGAATACGCCGGGGGTCTCTGCTTCGAGAGTCTTGTTCGGGTTGGTTGGGTCGCCCTTATCAACCAAGAAGAACTTAATCAGAGAGCCGTTCAAGCTGTTGTCACTGGTGTTAACGGCGAGGTTGTAGGTTCCACCAATAACCGTGACTTTGTCGGTTGGCATATTGCCGATAACTGCGAAGACTTGATATCCATCAGGCACGGGGACGCCCTGAGTAAATGCTTGACCTGAGAATATCGTCACCGCCGGGCCACTAGGTTGAGCGGTACCAGGTTGCCCGTCCGATGGAACAGGTGTCGGCGCGGTCGCTTCGGGGAAGGACGGGAAATCGAGTTGTACGGTCCTGAAAATCGGGAGACCGATCGGTTCGTTTATCAAGATGCTTCCGTCTGGAGCGATGATCGCGTAGTAGTCGGTCGTCGTGGATTCGACCGTGCCACCGAGCAGGAATTTCACCTCCTGGCCGAGGAGTTCAGCGGGAGGGCTGACGGTGAGGTCTTCAAAGCCATTGAGATCAGGGGTGCCGTCGCCGAGTGTTACGGGGTCCGAGATCCAATCGCCGACCTTAGCGTAGAGGGTCAGGCCTTCCAAGTCGAAAGGCGAACCTGCGACTGTGACTCGACCGTCGAAAATCACTGCAGCAAGTTGCGGAGGCAACTGGGACGATTGTGCTTGAGCGTCGTCGCGTGCGCCAAGCATCGTGGCAGCCATCGCGATGGCTGTTATCAATAGGAAACCGAACGTGAATGTCCCAGCGTGGGTACTTCTCTCCCGCAATCGGTTCCGGAATCCAACCTTCGTGGAAGTGTTAGTGGGACGCTGATTCTCGGTGTTGTCGCGCTCGGTCGAGTAGTACATTCGGCTTACCTCACTAGGTCTGATTCAGGACAGACTTATCTTTGGCATCAAGTTCGTGATCTTCTTTGCTACGCATGAAAGCTATGCGCCAAGCGAAGACGCTTAGAAGCGCCACAATCCCGAACGGCAATGTGGCTTCGATACCGCCGTTTTGGTTAGGAGTTGCGTTGCAGAACCCGGATCCTCCGTTTTCATCGGGAGATGTCTCGGTCGCGTTTACGTTAACTTCTGGAACGAATTGCGTCGGTCTCACAATCGTCGCTACTGCACTAGTCGGCTCTCCAGCGGCTGTCGTCGGGCGCGGAGTACGCGTTGGCTCGGGCGTTGGTGTTGCCGTGGGGACGGCAGTTGGCGTCGGGGACGGCACTACGGTTGGCGCAATCGTTGGCGTCAGTGTCGGAGTGTTGGTTGGCACGGATGTCGGAGTGTTGGTCGGTGTCGGCGTGTACGTCTCTGTAGGTGTAGGTGTCGGCGTATGCGTTGCGGTTGGAGCCGGCGTAGGGGTTTCGGTTGGGGTCGCGGTATCTGTCGGCGTCGGTGTAATGGTTGGCGTATCCGTCGGCGTCGGTGTTGGTGTGAACGTAGGCAACAGGTCAGGGAAGATCAACGGGAAGTTTTCGAATTGTTCCCCTCCAACAAACGCTCCTGGGGGCGTTTGTGCCTCTAGGAAGCGTGGTGCGCCGGTTGGGTCGTTTCGATCGATGAGATAGAACACGACTGGTGCGTCTCGATACTTCTTGTCTACGACATCGATAGTGATGAAGTACTCACCGCCGAATACTGGGATGTTTGCAGTCCGGAAATCGGAGCCGACGACGGCGTAGATTTCTGATCCCTCGGGCAATGGACCTTTTGGCGTTCTCGCCTTGCCCGTGAAGAAGGCGGGTCTGAGGATCTCAGGCGAAGGGGTGTACGTGGGTGTGACCGTGGGTGTTGCTTCAGGAAGGTTCGGGAAGTCTAGATCGACTTCTCGGAGGATCGGGAATGTCCAAGTGCATCCGCCGCAGACCTCACCAGAAAATTCATTGATCACTGCGTACCAATTTGTGGTGGTTGAAAGCACTTGTCCTTCGAGCCAAAATTCGATCTGAGAACCGATCAAATCCAGAGTTTCGGGAGGCGCCACGATGAGGTGCGCATATTGCGAGGGTCTGTCGGGTAATCCACCGACCACGACGGCCGGGGATTCCCATTTGTCACCTATCCTGGCCGTAATCTCAAAACCGGTGTAGCCCGGTTGTTCTCCGTTAATGGTCACGTTTCCGTTAAACACTATGGCTGGAAAGACTGGAGGGACAATAGCTTGTGCATCGACTGATCGACTGTTGCGGTTTTCCATTCCGACAATGCCGACGGCTATCAATGCTGACAACGTCAAGACGACGCCCCAAAGACTGAGACGCCTCATAATTGGGCGCGCGGGTACAGGCATACATAGCTTCCTACTGAGGATTGTGCGATTCCGCATAGCTGAAATGCTACGTTTCCGATGCAAGATTGTTCAATTCCAGCGCGGCGTGTGCATCGAGCAGTCGCGCATCAAAACGACATACGTAGAAGCGGAATTTAACGTTTGGTGTACTGCGGTGCTTTGCGTGCCCGTTTGAGACCGTACTTCTTCGATTCACGCATTCTAGGATCGCGGGTCAAGAGTTTGTGGCTCTTCAATACGGGCCTCAACTGCGGGTCGAAGGCAATTAAGGCTCGCGCCAAGCCGTGAGATAGGGCGACCGCTTGCCCGTGGGTACCGCCGCCTTGAGTCTTTGCCACTACCGAAACCTTGCCTGAGAGTTCAGTAACAGCCAACGGCTTCAGGGCATCCGACAACCATTGATCCACTGAGATAGCTTCGTTCAACGGTTTCCCGTTGACGGTCACGCCGCCTGCACGATTGTAAACTCGGACCCGGGCGATGGATGTCTTACGTCGGCCAGTGCCGTAGTAGTAGTTGGTGTTCTCGGTTTCGGTAGTCAAGTTGCGCTCCTCAAGCGGTCATATCAACGCACAGATAGTCTCGCGTTCGCGGACTTGAAGAATGGACTATCTGTTGGGCTTCCCACGAAATTGTCCGACAATGAGTCTATTGCTCGCTTGCTTCTCGCATCTCGGCACGCTCAGAGCCGATAACTTGCGCTGAGTGGGGATGCTCCGGACCAGCGTAGACCTTCAATCGGGTCAACATCTTGCGTCCAAGCTTGTTCTTGGGCAACATGCCTCTGACAGCCAGTTCGATGATCCGCTCAGGAGTGCGTTCTAACATCCGGGAGTATGGAATCTCTTTCAGGTTGCCGGGGTACTGGCTATGACGTCGATAGACCTTCTGTTCATCCTTGCGCCCGGTCAACTCGACTTTGTCTGCGTTGACAACGATGACAAAGTCTCCCGATGGCATGTGCGGGACGTAATCGGCTCGATGCTTCCCCATCAACACCGTGGCGATCTCGCTTGCTAGTCGGCCAAGCACCTTGCCATCGGCGTCGAACACGCGCCACCGGTTATTCAGATCCGACGCGCTGGGGTTGTAGTGCTTCAATTTGGTTGGCATAACGTATCGATTCTAATTTGCATGAGCCCGAGTTTCATCCTAGATTTCGCGATCGTTGCTCACGCCTCATCGCCATCGACCTCTAACGACAGATCGGGGCTGTATACGACACGCATCAATGTCAAGCCGTGAGGAGGAGCGTTTTGCGAGGCCAAGTCTCGGCTAGGACAGTTGATCAATGACATGATCCAATCTTCGTTTCTTGATCCGTTACCCACCGCGATCAGGGCTGCGACCATGCGCCGAATCTGTTGACGAACGAACGCGTTTGCCCGGATATCGAACGCGATCCGATTTGTGGAAGTACGGGTTAGTGTTGCAGATTCCACGTGGCGTACTGTCGAAACGGGGTGTGTTGTGCTCGCAGCGAAGGATGCGAAGTCGTGAACGCCGATGAAGTTTCGTGCCGCGCCTGCCATGGCCGTAACATCCAAGCGCCGGTTAACGTGATATTCACGCCGCCTGCGGATCGGCGAATGCGTCGGGCCGTCGTTGATCCTATAGCTGTATTCGCGGGCAATGGCATCGCGTCGCGGATCAAAGTCGTCTGGCACACTCCGGACCAGATTTACACAGACATCGGCCGGGAGATTGCCGTTCATCGCACTGCGCATTTCTTCATCCGGCATATCTGTATCGACATCCAACGATGCGACTTGCCCGAATGCATGTACTCCAGCATCAGTACGACTTGCGAGGTTGATGCGGCTGACGTTCTTTCCGAAGATCGTCGCGGCCGCGGTTTCCAATTCTCCCTGAACTGTTCGGGCGTTAAGTTGAAACTGGGACCCACTGAAATCAGCGCCATCGTACTCGACAATCAACGCCATTCGCATTGTGGGTGACGCCTCTCAACGACGCAGGGCCAGGATTGAAATTAATCTACGAGTTCGATGAGAGCCATTTCGGCAGAATCGCCTTGGCGCTTTCCGAGCTTGATGATGCGAGTGTATCCGCCATCTCGATCGCGATAGCGGTCTGCCAACTCGTCAAACGCCTTGGACAGCACTTCTTTGTCGGTGATGAAAGCGGCAGCTTGGCGTCGGTTGTGGAGGTCACCACGCTTGGCATGTGTGAGCATCTTTTCAGCCAGCGGAGCCACTGCTTTGGATTTGGCGTGAGTGGTCTTGATCACCTCGTGACGAAGCAGATCGGTGACCATTAAACGGAACATGGCCTTTCGTTGGGCAGTCGCCCTGCCGAATTTACGTCCTGATCGGCGATGTCGCATTTTGTCCAGATACTCCCCAGCTTGTTCGGCGGTCGCGAATGGCTACTCGGGCTGTTCTTCTTCCTCTGCGGACCACAGTTCTTTTTCGACCATGAAATCCCGCAGTTCTCGGAAAGACACTTCACCGAAGTTGCGAACTTCTTGCTTAAGTGTTTCGGGCGTGAACCGCATCAGCTCGCCCAAAGTTCTGATTGGATAACGCGAAAGCGCGTTGATAATGCGAGAACTCAGCTGGTCGCCCAAGTCCTTGATTTCAGTCTCCAAGAGTTCCGACATGGCATCGGAATCTGGCTGGTCATCGGATTCAGGTTGCGCGGTGATGATGTCGAGCTTAGATTTGAAGATGTCGGCAGCTGTGCGAAGCGCATCGATCGGCTCGATCGTGCGATCGGTCCAGATTTCGATTGTCAGCAAGTCTCTGCCCGACAGTCGGCCAGACATGCCTTCAACTTCGTAGTTGGCCTTTAAGACCGGGGTGAAGATAGCGTCGACCGGCAAGATGCCATGGCCAGCGGTTTCTTCGTGATCGAACGCTCGGTAACCTTCGCCCTTTTCGACGCCAAATGTCACCACCAGCTCACCATCGTCGGCGTCTAGCGTTGCCAAATGATGTTCGGGATTCACTATTTCAAACACGCTATGAGGTTTGATGTCTCCCGCGACGACTTCACCTTCGCCGGAAGCGTAGAGCGTCAAGACTTTCTGGGTCGTCTCTGCGCGAGCTCGGATGCGAATGCCCTTGGCGTTGATAAGAAACTCGCCGATGCCCTCGCGCATGTGAGGCACAGAGCCGTATTCGTGTTGCTGTCCGACGATGCGTGCGGAGGTGATTGCCGTGCCCGGCATTGAGCCGAGGAGAACTCTCCTCAGGCCGTTGCCTAATGTGGTGCCCCAGCCTCGCTCCAAACCTGCGATCTGGAACTTACCGTACGTTTCGGTGGATTCGACTACCTCGAGTTGAGGGACGTACTCTTCTGCTTCGTCCGCGAATTGGACGGTGGTTGCGATTGGCGAGCGGATGCCGCTGATCATATTCCTCGTCTATCTCCTTGAGTAGTACTCAACGATCATTCTAGTGTCGATGGTCGTGTCGATGTCATCCTCAGCAGGGACCGCGTCGATGGCCGCAGTCAAGTTGTCGGAGTCGACGGTGATCCAGTTGGTGGCTTGACGGCGTCGGCCAACGTTGTCGCTAGCAACTTTGAAAAGACCGGAGCTTTTCGATTTTTCGCGCCATCCAACGACATCTCCGGGTTTCACGATGAACGATGGGATGTCGACCTTTTTGCCGTTGACCACGATGTGACCATGATTGACGGTCTGACGGGCTTGCGGACGCGAGGTCGCAAACCCGGCTCGGTATACGACATTGTCAAGCCTGCGTTCCAACAGTTTAAGGAGGTTGGAACCAGTGACACCTGTTTGTCGGGCGGCTTCGTCGAACACGCCTCTGAATTGTCTTTCATAGATGCCGTAAATATGTCGAGCTTTTTGTTTCTGTTGAAGTTGGATGCCGTGATCCGAGAGGCGGCGGCGGCGGCGTTGGGCACCAGCGGGGCCCCCAGGGGCTCGGCGTCCGGAACTGTCGCGGGAACGATCGACAGCGCATTTCGGCGTGTAGCAACGCTCGCCCTTCAAAAAGAGCTTTTCTCCCTGTGATTTGCATATCTTGCAAACCGGATTTGTGTTTCTTGCCATTACCGTCCCTGTTTTTCGTGGAGAGCCGAGTGATGCTTAAGCACGATGTCAACGGCGAACCAGCGATGTCTGGTTACACGCTAACCTCTTGATTCTAAATTCAGCCTTTACCTGCGATGACCGTTTTGACGCTAATCTGCAAGCAACCCCGACGATTCTTGTGATCGGGGTTCGCTGCAACAGTGTTTTCAGATAATCAGTCGCCTTAGACGCGTCGCCTCTTCGGTGGCCTGCATCCGTTATGCGGTATCGGAGTTTGATCGCTGATGGAGTTCACGCGGATGCCGGCGCCCGCGATCGCGCGGATGGCGGATTCTCGGCCATTGCCGGGTCCCTTGACCATTACGTCCACGGTGCGCATTCCGTGAGTGATCGCCGCTCGAGCAGCCGATTCACCAGCTCGTTGCGCGGCAAACGCGGTTTTCTTGCGAGAACCGCGGAATCCCATTGCGCCAGAACTGCTTTGCGAAACCACGTCGCCGTTCGGGTCGGTGAATGTGATCAAGGTGTTGTTGAAAGTCGCGATGATGTACACGCGACCTTGCGGCACGAATTTGCGCTCTCTGCTTCTTCGTCGAGTTCTTGGCATAGCCTAGATTGTTGCTCCTGTTAATGTGACGGCGACCAAAACAGCCGGCGGCGAGCCTAGTGGGAAGGTGCCCGGCGCTTGCCTGCGACGGTCTGGCGACGTCCGCGCTTGGTGCGCGCGTTCGTCTTTGTTCGTTGGCCTCGCACCGGCAGTCCGCGCCGATGTCGTTGGCCTCGGTAGCTCTGGATATCTACCAATCGACGGACATTCATTTGGTTTTCGCGGCGAAGATCTCCTTCGATCGCGATGCCCGCCCGGTCGATGCTGGTCCTGATGCTTGCCAAGTCCTCGTCGCTCAGGTCACGCATCCGTCTGCTGGCTTCGATGCCTAGGTTCGCAGTTATGTCGGCTGCGCGTTGACGTCCGATGCCGTAGATCGATGTGAGGCCAATAACCACCCGAAGGTTGTCCGGGATATTTACTCCTGCGATGATTGCCATTGCAATGCTCCTCAGGTTCTTAACCCTGACGCTGCTTGAAGCGTGGGTTCTGCTTATTGATGACGTACACGCGCCCTTTACGGCGCACAACGCGGCTGCCTGGTTGTTTCGCTTTTACTGAAGCTCTGACCTTCATTTCGTTACCTCGTTCGCGTTTTAGCGGAACCGATAGGTGATCCTGCCACGCGTCAAGTCGTATGGTGAGAGTTCCACCATGACGTTGTCCCCTGGCAAGATACGGATGTAGTTCTTTCGGATCCTCCCAGATGCGTGGGCGAGGACCACGTGGTCGTTAGGGAGTCGCACCCGGAAGTACGCGTTGGGGTGTGCTTCCGTAACGGTTCCCTGTACTTCTATTGCTTCTTTTTTGGGCATGTTTGCACCAATCCAGCGTGTTGGGATCAACCGTTTCGGGCGGAGGTAAGGATCTCTGGCCCATCGGCGGTGATCGCCACAGTATGTTCAAAGTGCGCAGATAGTGAGCCGTCCGCGGTAACGACCGTCCATCCATCATCGAGAACCTTGGTCTCCCAAGAACCCGACATTATCATCGGTTCAATAGCTATCGTCATACCTTCCATCAGCATGGGGCCGGAGCCTGCGTCGCCAACGTTAGGCACTGGCGGTGCCTCGTGCAACTCACGTCCGACGCCGTGACCGACGTATTCGCGTACCAATTCAAAACCAGCATCACGAACAAACTGCTCAACCGCGTTGGATATATCGCCAACTCGATTGTGCGGCACGCACTGCTCGATGCCTTGCACCAAAGATTCTCGGCAAACATCGACCAGCCGTAACCGCTCGTCATCGGCATTATCACCAGCGACGGCCGTCCGCGCGTGATCGCTATAGAAACCGTCGACAATTGCACCGCAGTCGACGCTTACCAGATCACCATCGGACACTACTCGCTCGCCTGGGATGCCGTGGACGATCTCAGCATTGATCGAGATGCAGGCTACCGCAGGAAAACCGTAAAGGCCCAAAAACGCTGGTTTCGCTCCTTCGGCGCGAATGGTGCGACGAGCGATATCGTCAAGTTCAGCGGTAGTTATTCCCGGCTCCAAAGCGTCGAACACAGCATCCAACGCCACCGCGACAACTTGACCCGCGGATCGCATTGCATCGAGTTCGCGCTTGCTTTTGAGCGCGATACGGCTCGCCGTATCCTGATTGCTCGTAAGACTATCTTTCAAAACGCAACTTCAATCGCAATTGTAACCGAACGGATTCTTTTCGTCGGATCGCCACCGGGCAAAAAGCCCTACTTCAGAGTGCCTATCAGCCGTTCGCGGACCTCATCAATGGTTCCGAGCGCGTCGATTTGGATGACTCGGTCGCCGTCTCGGTAGTAGTCAACGACGGGCGCGGTTTCGCGATCGTATACATCCATGCGGTGCCTGATCGCTTCGGGTTCGTCGTCTACGCGTCCCTCGATATCGCGACGCTTTTCTAGTCGGTCTATCAGCTCATCTACATCGACGCTGAAGTAGATGACCTTGTCGAGTGAAACACCGATTCTGTACAACTGGTCATCAAGCGAAGCAGCTTGAGGCACTGTGCGCGGGAAGCCGTCGAGGATGACATTCTCGGTTCCTGCCAAGCGCTCTTTAATCATGTCGATGACGGTCTCGTCTGGCACCAGATCACCTTTGTCGTAAAAGGTCTTGGCGAACTTGCCGAGCTCCGTGCCGCGGCCCATTTCATCGCGGATCATATCGCCGGTGGATAGATGGACGTATCCGAGTTCGCTGGTCAACATCCCAGCTTGCGTGCCCTTGCCAGCACCGGGAGGTCCGAGAAATACGATCCGCATTTCAATACCCCTCAGCCGTATCAACTTGCCGATCAGCGAACATCACGACCTGACGAATCCCTCGTAGTTGCGCATCATCAACTGGGCTTCGAGTTGGCGCATCGTGTCAAGTGCGACGCCGACCATGATGATCATGCTGGTGCTTTGGATGAGCGTAAGAGATGCTTCGAGGTTAGTTACAAGATTTGCAATCCACGGCGTGATAGCGATTACGCCGAGGAATATCGCACCACCCCAAGTGATGCGCAAAACTATGCGCATCAAATAGTCTCGCGTCGGTTGTCCCGGGCGTATTCCGGGTACGAACCCGCCGTTTCTCTGGAGGTTCTCCGCCAAGTTCTGCTGGTTGTGCACAACTAACGCATAGAAGAATGTAAAGCCTACCGTGAGGACGAAGATGAGTAGCCAGTATGGGTCGCTGGTGAATGTAAGCGTCCGCGTCACCCAAGCCGCGGCTTGAGCGGTGAAGCTGCTGCTACCGGGATCTGCGAGATAGGTCGCGATGGTTGCGGGCAGCGTGACGATTGAGAATGCGAAGATCAGCGGGATCATGCCAGCGGCGTTGACGCGCAACGGAATGAACGATGCGCCGGTCTGGCGATACATCTGACCACCGCGGAACACGCTTCGACCATACTGGACAGGGACTCGTCGCTGGGCTTCGTTGAAGATGACTACCACGAAGATGATGATCAGCATCATTGCGAGAAGCATTGAGACTTGGAATGCCTGATCTCTTAGCGCCCACATTTGGCCTGCGGTTTGTGGCAGGGATGCCACGATGCCTGCGAAGATGATCAAAGATATTCCGTTGCCGATACCTTTTTCGGTGACGATCTCACCCATCCACACCAAAAGCATCGTCGTGGCGGTCATGCAGAGGATGATGGTAACGGTGTTCATCGCTTCGTCACCGCCCAAACCGATGCCGGTGATTGCACCTTGCAACTCGAGCGTGTTGAGAAGCGCCCAACCCTGAAGGATGGCCAACGGCACAGTGAGGTAGTGGGTATACCGGTTGAGGGTTCGGCGCCCAGCTTCTCCGCCTTCACGCGAAAGCTCGCGGAGTTGGGGTATGACGGGAGTGAGTACCTGCAAAATAATTGAGGCGGTGATGTACGGGTAGACACCCATAGCCGCGATGCTGAGCTGGCTCAGCGCACCGCCGCTGAAGAGGTCCAAGACCCCGAACACCGGGTTGGCTTCAAAAGCCCGTTCGAGTAGCTCCAGATCAACACCCGGGTTCGGGACATGCGCCAAGAACCGGAAGGCGACCAAGATGCCAAGCGTGAATAGGATTCGGAATCGGAGATCAGGGACGCGCCACGAATCGACAACTGCGCGGAACAGCGCTGGCAGTGCGGATTGGCGTCCTGTTTGGGCCCCGGTGGTCTGCATTCGTTAAGATACCGCTCGGTTCTGACTATTCGTTCGAACCGTCTTCTTCGGCCGCGTCAGCTGCATCGAGGACTGCGACGCTACCACCTGCTGCCTCGACCTTGGCACGCGCGCTAGCTGAGCAGGCATGTACTGAAACATTGATGCTCTTCTCGATCTCGCCATCTCCGAGGAGCTTGACTCGAGCGTCGGCGTGACGAACCAGTCGGGCAGCCACGAGTTCGACGGGGCCGATCTGTGCGCCCTCGTCGAACGCGTTTAAGCTACCCACATTCACTGGCGTATAGTCGACGCGGAAGTTGTTGGTGAAACCGCGCATGAATGGCAATCGTTTGACCAAGCGCAGTTGACCGCCCTCGAAGAGGAATGGAACCTTACCGGTTTGGAGTTGTCCTTTGCTGCCGCGACCCGAGTATGAACCGCGGTTGCTGCCATCGCCGCGACCGACGCGCTTTCGCTTGCGTCGAGAACCAGCGGCGGGTTTCAGTTGATGCAATCCTGGCATTTCGCTAACTCGTCAGTTCCTCAGGCGACGATCTCGACTAGGTGAGAGACCTTCTTTACCATTCCGCGAATTTGCACCGTGTCACGTTGGGTTACGACGTGGTTGATGCGTTTCAGACCGAGCGCCTTCAAAGTGGCCCGGTGCTTTGGGATCGATCCGATCTCGCTGCGGACTTGTTTGATGCGTATCTCACTCATCAGTCTTGTTCACTTTTTGAGTCTTCGGTTTCGGGAGTTTCGGTCGATTCGGAGGTTTCGGCTGAAACATCGGATGAAGATTCTGCGTTCGAGGCATCTTCTACTGATTGCTCTTCGATCGGGAAACCATTTTCCGAGTTCTCAGTTTCGGCTTCCTCCTCTGCGGGGCCAGCACTTGGTGTGTGAACTCCCGTCAACCCAAGGCGTCGAGCGCGCTCGGTTTGTGGGTCTCGAAGCATCGAGAGAGCCTTGAGGGTTGCTCGAACGGAGTTGACCGGGTTGTTGCCACCGTACGTTTTCGAGAGCACGTCTTGTATACCTGCGGCTTCGATTACTGCGCGCACGCCGCCACCGGCGATCACACCTGTTCCGGGGGCGGCTGGCAACAGCAGAACTTTGGCGCTTCCATACTTTGCAAAGACTTCGTGCGGGATCGTGCCTTCTCTAGTGACGATGGGTTGCATCGCGCGCTCGGCGTTTTGTCGGCCTTTGCGCACTGCGTCCGGGACGGATGCGGCCTTGCCAAGGGCAGCCCCGACGCGTCCGTTGAAATCGCCGACAACCATCATGGCGCTGAACGATAGATTTCGACCGCCCTTGACGACTTTCGATACGCGTCGGATTTTCACCGCTCGCTCGAAAAGCTCGGGGCGGTCAGACGCTTCTTCTCGGCGTGGCCGTCGGCGCGGTCTGCCACGACGGTTCCCGTCCGAGCGTGATTCGCCGCGGGATGTTTCGCTTTGCGTGACCATGGTTAGAAATTAAGACCCTCCGCGCGGGCAGCATCAGCCAACGCCTTCACGCGTCCGTGATACTGGTACCCGCCTCGGTCGAACACTACTTTGTGCACACCTTGTTCCAAGGCGCGTTTGGCAACGGCGACACCAACGCTCTTCGCAGCATCGGTCTTTCCGCCGTCGGATTGGGTTTCGATAGACGAAGCGCTAACCAACGTGTGACCAGCGGCGTCATCGATGATTTGGGCATAGATCTGTTTGTTGCTTCGGAACACCGAAAGTCGTGGCCTGTCACCGCCGCCGATAACGCGACGGCGTACTCGACGATGCCGGATCCAACGAGGTCGTTGGTCAAATTTTCTGTTAGCCATTTGTCGATTAAGCTCCCACGCCTGCGACGGTCTTGCCGACGCGTAACCGTAGCTGCTCGCCTTGGTAAGCGATTCCAAACAACGGAATCCGACCAGCTTTGCTCTGGAATCGGCTCGGTTTACGGACAGAACGGATGTTCGCCGCTTGTTGGCCCACCTCTTGCTTATCCGGACCCGTGACGGTGATTATGTTGTTGCCTTCAACGCCGAGAACGTTCTTGCCGATCGGTTCGACTTCTATGGGGTGCGAGTAACCGGCGAGCAATTCCAAGCCCTTGCCTTTCTGCGATGCCCGATAGCCGGTTCCGTACATGACCAAGCGCTTGCTGAAACCCTCATTTACACCGAGGACCATATTATTAATCAGGCTGCGGGACAAACCGTGCAACGACTTCTGTTCGCTGGTTTCGTTGGAACGTGTAATCACGACCTCAGAACCATTCACTTCAGCTTTGATGCCGCTGTGCAGTTTCCGGCTCAGTTCGCCTAACTTGCCTTTAACCGTCACCATGTCGCCGTTGACTTTGACATCAACGCCGCTTGGTAACGTAATCGGGCTATTACCTACTCTGGACACGTCGATCTTTTCCGTTTGGATTACTTGGTCTGCTTAAATCACCAGACGTAGAACAGCAACTCGCCGCCGACACCTGAACGTCGTGCCTGGTCCGAGGTCATCACACCTTTCGATGTGGACATGAATGCGACTCCACGGCCACCGAAATAACGCGGGATTTCGTTCTTGCCCACGTAGATGCGGCGACCTGGCTTGCTGACGCGTTTCAAACCGGTGATCACCGATTCGTCGTTGTCGTCGTAGTACCGCAACGTAACTTCGAAGTCTGCCTTGACGCCGTCGCGGTGCGTTTGCACATTGGAGATGAAACCTTCGTCACGCATTAAACGGAGCAACGATCGCTTCATCTGCGAGTGGGGAATCTTTACAGTCTCGTGATGCGACATCACTGCGTTGCGGATGCGCGTCAGCATGTCTGATATGGGGTCGGTAACTGGCATTTTTCTGTCTATTGGATCTCTTTTCCGAGTTGAGTTCGGCGTCTACAGGCTGGCTTTGCGTATGCCTGGCAGATTCCCGAGCAACGCTTGCTCGCGGAACACTATTCTGCACATCCCGAAGAATCTGATGTATCCTCGCGGACGGCCAGTGGCGAAACACCGGTTTCGTTGGCGGACGTGGCTGGAGTTTTTCGGCAACAAGTGCAATCGGCGCCGAGCTTCCATCTGTTCTTCAAACGGTCGTTGAGGGTCGTTTGCCATACGCTTGAGTTCTGCGCGCTGTTGGGCGTGCTTCTCAACAAGAAGTGCACGTTTCTTTTCTCGTTCGATTATCGCCTTGCGAGCCATATGTTTCGGTCTCTTCTATCCGCGTTGATTCTGCATTCGGATTTCACGTTTCGGGGCCAGATCAGCGTCTCGTCGCAAAAGGCATACCCAACAATTCGAGCAACCTGCGACCTTCCTCATCGGTGCGGGCGGTTGTGACAATGACCACTTGGAGCCCGCGCAATCGGTCTATTCGATTGTAGTCAATCTCAGGGAACACAACTTGCTCGGTCAGTCCCATACTGTAGTTGCCGTTGCCATCGAAGGAATTGCGGTTGGTGCCACGGAAGTCTCTTACACGAGGCAACACGACGTTGACCAAGCGGTCATAGAACTGCCACATGCGGTTAGATCGCAACGTTACCGACGCGCCGACAGGCATACCTTCGCGCAACTTGAAGTTCGCGATCGATTTTTTAGCACGGTTCACGATCGGCTTTTGACCTGTGATGGTTGCCAAATCACCAGTCGCGGCATCAATGGCGTTGGAGTTGTCGATCGCCTCGCCGAGCCCGATATTGACGATGATCTTTTCCAGATTGGGGAGCTGCAATGGGTTCGTGTATCCGAACTCGCGCGTCAAGACCGGCACTGCGTCCGAGCGGTAAAGCGAAAGCAACCGCGGCATGGTCATCGTTGTGCTGCCGTTAGATTCAGCCATTACGTCCACCTCTTACAGTTCGGACTCGGGTACCGTCCTCGAGTTCCCGCCATCGCACACGTCCAACCTCGCCGGTGTCAGCGTCAACCAAGACAACGTTGGAGATGTGAATGGAAGCCTCCCCTTCGACGATGCCAGTTTGCATGACACCCGTACGACGGCCCATATGACGCTTGACCATGTTGACGCCTTCAACGAAGACGCGCTGCTTTTTGAGGTTGACGTGAATCACCTCGCCTCGAGCGCCTTTGTCTTTACCGGACACCACAAGAACGGTGTCCCCTCTTTTGATCTTGTTAGGCATTTTCTTTCGATTACAGAACTTCCGGTGCCAATGAAACGATGCGGTTGAATTCGCGTTCTCGCAATTCGCGGGCAACTGGGCCGAATATGCGTGTGCCACGAGGGTTACCGTCTTCGGCGACGATAACGCAAGCGTTGTCGTCGAACTTGATGTAGGAGCCATCGAATCGGCGGTACTCCTTGGTGGTTCGAACGATGACAGCTTTGACAACCTCGTGCATACCCACGGCACCACCGGGTTGAGCATCTTTAACAGAACACGTTATGATGTCGCCTAGACCTGCGTAGCGACGGTTGCTGGCTCCGGTCATGTTGATGCAAAGCACCTCGCGGGCACCCGAATTATCGGCGACTCGCAGGCGTGACTCTCGCTGTATCATTGCCCGTCTCCAATTGCGGCGTCCTGCTGATCAATCTCTTCGGGCGAATCAATTGGATCAACGACTTCTACCCGCTCAACGACCTGTCGCAGACGCCAGCGCTTCGTTTTGGACAGCGGTCGGTGCTCTTCGATGATCACCCGGTCACCAATCGAAGCATCGTTGTGCTCGTCGTGCGCCACGAATTTGGTGATACGGCGACGGTTTCGCTTGTACACGCGGTGACGTTGCGACCATGAGTAAGCGACGACTATAGTTTTGTCGTTTTTGTCACGGATCACCGTGCCGGTGCGCGTCTTACGTTGTCCTGCCATCTATTTGATGTCCTCAAAAATGCGACAAATCTCGCATTCGGATGTGATTACGATGAGCCCTCGTCGCCAAGCCCCAACTGTTCTACAATTTGCCGTTCTCTAATCACGGTGTGGATACGTGCGATGTTGCGACGCGTATCGCGCAGCGCGTTCGTATTCGTCAATTGGCGCGTCGTTTTCTGGAACCGCAGATTCATCAATGAACGTTCCTGTTCTTGCAACTCGCGCCAAAGCTCGTTGTTGTTAAGCTCTCTGACCTCTGAGATGTGCATTAGATGAGTACCTTGGGGAGTTGAAAATTCCCGTGTGACCTAGAGTTCGTCAGCTCGCGAAACTATCTTCACCGGTATGGGTAGCTTGGCACCCGCGCGACGCAAAGCCTCTCGAGCGGCGTCTTCTGACACGTCAGCAATCTCGTACATGATTCGGCCGCGACGAACCGGCGCCACCCAATGCTCGATAGCCCCTTTACCGCCACCCATGCGAGTTTCGGCAGGTCTTGACGACACTGGCTTGTCCGGGAATATCCGAATCCATACTTGACCGCCACGCTGGACGTAACCCGTTATGGCGCGTCGTCCGGACTCGATTTGCCTCGAGGTGATCCAGCTTGCTTCCATTGCTTTGAGACCGAAGTCCCCGAAAGCCAACTTGCTGCCACGATTCGCAACACCGCTCATCTTGCCGCGTTGCTGTTTGCGGTATTTTGTTCTTCTTGGCTGTAGCATCTCTCGTGGACCTCAACTAACCGATTGCTCTGGGGCGATCGAACCTCGTCTATCTTCGGTGCCTTTCGGCGCGACCCAGACCAATCGGCGAAACTCCGGTAGTGCCTGTCGTTCGCTGCGCTCGGCCATCTGTCGGCATGTCTCCGGTGAAGATCCAGACCTTGATCCCGATAACCCCGAACGTGGTGTGGGCTTCCGAGATCGCGAAGTCGATCTTGGCACGGAGCGTGTGCAGCGGCACTCGGCCTTCCATCTGCTTGTCAACTCGTGCGATCTCTGCACCGCCTAGGCGACCGGACACCACAACTTTGATACCTTCGGCACCAGAGTCCATCGTTCGTTGCATTGCCATGCGCACTGCGCGTCGATAGGGGATTCGTCTCTCCAACTGTTCGGCTAGGCTTTGGCCAACGAGCTTGGCATCGAGTTCGGGAACCTTGATCTCGTCCGCGGAAATCCTGACGCGGCGCCCGGTGGAACGCTCGATGACGTGCCGTAGCCGGTCGATCCGCTGTCCATTCCTACCGATAACGATCCCGGGGCGGCTGGTGTAGACATTGATGCTCATGTCGCCACCGCCGCGGTCGATGTCAACGCGTGATATCGCGCCCTCTCCTTGGTACTCTTCAGCGACGATTTGCCGGATCCTGTAGTCCTCTTGCACCAATTCGCGATAGCCCTCGGGTTTGCCAGCGAACCAGTTAGAACGCCATTCGGCGGATACGCCGAGGCGGAAACCTATCGGATGTGTCTTCTGTCCCATTGATTGTCCGATCGTCAGGAGCTAGTAACTATGCCTACTCTTCGTCTACCTCGATTGTGATATGCGAAGTCGGCCGGTTGAACGCGCCTGCGCGGCCTCGAGCTTTAGGTCGAAAGCGTTGAATCGTTACCGATTTGTCGGCAATGATCCTCTTTACCACCAAAGATTCGCGATCTTGCAAATCGTTGTTCTCCGCGTTTGCGGCAGCCGAATGCAAAACCTTGTAAATGATGCTCGCGCTCGGGGTAGTCATGTAGCGAAGGTAGGCTAAAGCATCATCGACCTTCATGCCGCGCAGTTCGTCCATAACAAGCCGCAACTTGTGGACGGATACTCCTACATTTTTGGCTCTTGCGATCGCCATCGCTTCGATTCCTCAGCGGTTCCCCGAGTGGGACCGGAATACGCGGGTCGCCGCGAATTCACCCAATCGGTGACCAACCATGTTTTCCGTGACCAGAACCGGTATGAACGTCCGTCCGTTGTGTACGGCGAACGTCAGACCTACCATGTCCGGCATGATTGTCGACGCGCGCGCCCATGTGCGGATCGCGCCTCGAGCCCGCTCACGCCGCGCCTTGGCGACCTTTTTCATCAGCTTGGGGTCCACGAATGGGCCCTTTTTTACCGATCTGCTCATGTTCTGTTAACTCGACTATCGATTCAAAATCGTTTACGTCCGATGGATCAGCGTTCGTAGCGCCGGCGACGGATGAACTTGTCTGTACGCTTGTTGCGTCGCGTCCGGTAGCCGAGGGTCGGTTTGCCCCAAGGGGTCTTCGGCTTCGAGAAACCGATTCCAGAACGCCCCTCACCGCCACCGTGCGGATGGGCGTCGGGAGCCATCGCAGTTCCTCGGACGCTCGGACGCTTCCCACGGTGTCGGGAACGTCCAGCTTTACCGAGCTTGATGTTCTTGTGATCCGGGTTGGATACAACACCGATTGTGGCTCGGCACTCTTGCCGGACCTGACGCATCTCGCCCGAAGGCAGACGCAGCAGAATGAATGCCCCCTCATGGGCCATAACCTGCGCCCCGGTTCCGGCGCCTTTGGCTAACTGACCACCACTTCCGGGAGTCATCTCGATGTTGTGAACCATCGTTCCTTGCGGGATGTTCATTAACGGCTTGGCGTTGCCAGGCAGGTCTGGAGCGTCGGGGCCCGCTTCGACCTTTCGACCGACTGTGAGTCCTTGCGGCGCTACGATGTACGATTTCTCTCCATCTTCATATTGGATCAAGGCGATTCGTGCGCTACGGTTGGGATCGTACTCAATTCCCAAAACTTCGGCTACCCCGGATCGGTTGCGCTTGAAATCGATCATGCGATATCGGCGCTTGTGACCACCACCGCGACGGCGCACCGTGATACGTCCCTTGTTGTTGCGTCCGCCCTTTTTCACCATCGGTGCGAGCAACGATTTTTCGGGACGTTTCTTGGTGATATCCGAAAAGTCGTCAACAACGTTGTTTCGACGACCCGGAGATGTGGGTTTATGTTCTTTCAATGGCATATCTGCGGATCCGTAAACTATGCGCCTTCGAACAGCACGATCGTGTCGCCAGGAGCCAAAGTGACGATCGCGCGCTTAACGTCGGGACGTTTCTTCTCCCGGAAGCCGCGTCGCTTCATCTTGCCTCGTCGACGATAGGTGCTAACTGAAACGACCTTCACATCGAACGCCCACTCTACTGCGCGCGCGATGTCGTACTTTGTCGCTTTCGTGTCAACGTCGAACACGTAACGGTTCTCCTCGTTGAGCAGCGTCGACTTTTCCGTAATTACCGGTCGTTGGAGAGTCCTAGCGATCTTCATCACACCGCCTCCACCGGCACTTTGGCATCGTCCCAAAGGCTATCGATGCGCTCTACCGCACTACGCGTGGTTACGATGTTTCGCGCCACCGCCGCACTCGTTGCGTTAAGACCATCGGCATAGATAACATCGACGCGCTCAGCGCCGCGGGCTGAGAGAACCACGTCAGGATCGTTGTCTTCAACAACCAATAGCGTCGTGCCTCTCAGTGCCAGTGCATCGATCAGGTTGACAACGTCTTTCGTCCTCGGTGCATCCAAATCAAATTCTTCTAGCACTGTCAACCGATCCTCACGGACCTTGTCGCTCAGCGCAATTCTCAACGCTTGTTGACGCATCTTTTTGGGGATCCGCTGTCTGTAGCTCCGCGCGTGGGGCCCGAATATGACGCCACCACCAACTAACGTTGGAGATTTGCGGCTACCCAAGCGAGCGCGACCGCTGTGCTTCTGAGCGCGCAGTTTGCGTGTGGAATAGGAAACTTGTCCGCGTGTCTTCGTTTCGTGGGTTCCTTGTCGCCTATTGGCGAGTTGGGCAACCACGACCTGCTGCAACAGAGCGTCGTTCGACGGAGCAGACCAAACGCGGTCGCTGACATTGACGCTTCCAACAACGTCGCCTTGCCTGTTCTTGACTGATAGTTCCATCGCCAGTTCTGCCTCAAGCCTGCTTTTCGATGCGTACCAGACTGTTGCGAGCTCCCGGAACTGCGCCCCTGACCAATATGTAGTTCTCACCAGCATCCACTCCAGCCACTTCCAATCCGCGCGTGGTCACAGTGCGGTCGCCCATGTGCCCAGCCATGCGTGTGCCGGGCCATACACGTCCTGGGAAGGTTCCTGCACCTACAGAGCCAGGGGCTCGATGCCGATCAGATTGACCGTGAGTCTTTGGACCTCCTGCGAAGCCGTGACGTTTGACCCCGCCTTGGAAACCTTTACCCTTCGAAGTTCCCGTCACCTTAATGGCATCGCCCTCGGAGAACACGTTGGCCCGAATTTCCTGACCAACTTCGTATTCGCCGAGATCCGAGACCTTAAACTCCTGCACGTGTCGGTAGCTGCCATTCGCCCGTTCGAAATGCCCGCGCATTGGCATGTTGACCTTTTTAGCCCGCAGGAATCCGACCTGCACAGCCTGATAGCCATCGCGTTGCTCAGTTTTAACCTGCGTAACGATGCATGGACCAACCTCGACCATCGTCACTGCGCTGGCGTGACCCTCGTCGTCATAGACGGTCGTCATGCCGATCTTGCGACCGAGCAATCCGGGCATGGTCTGGGGCGCTTCCGGAACGGCGGTATCGTCCGCGAGTGCCGACTCTCCGTCAACTATTTCTTGTTGTTGCGTCGTCATCTCTAGCCGTTCAGATCAGAAAGCCGAGCGCCCCGTTTGGGTCGCCGGGCTCTATTGAATTACTTTTACGCTGACCTCCACGCCGTTCGGCACGTTCAATCGTTGGAGCACGTCCATCGTCTTCGAGCTTGGTTCTACGATGTCGACTAGTCGCTTGTGGAGCCAGAGTTCGAAATGTTCTCGTGAATCTTTGGTGATGTGCGGCGATCGGATCACCGTGAAACGGCGGCGGCGAGTAGGCATCGGCACCGGACCTGAAATCTGCGCCCCGGTTCGGGTCGCAGCGTCTAGGATCTGCTCGGTGGCCTGCTCCAACAACGGGGCATCATAGCCCCGCAGCATGATTCGCATCTTGCCTGTCGCCATAGTAATTTTGCCTATCTCCCCAAAGATTCCAAAACATGCTTCGGCATTACACCGTAATGATCCAACTCCATGTTGAAATCGCCGAAACCCGACGTCAGCGAACGGAGATCCGTAGAGTAGTTGAATGTCTCGGACAGCGGAACGTACGCCATGACGCTTCCAATACCCGCTTGCCCAGGTTTGGGCTCCACGGTCTCCATCGATTGGATCTTGGCGCGGCGCGAGTTCAAATCTCCGATGACGGTTCCTAGCATTTCGGCTGGCATTACGACTTCTTGCCGCATAATCGGTTCAAGAAGCTGCGGCGAGGCTTTATGCATCGCGGCCTTGAATGCCAACGAACCGGCGATCTGGAATGCGAGTTCGGAAGAGTCGGTATCGTGTTGGGCACCGTCCGTGAGAACCGCTTTGACATCGACTACCGGATATCCAGCAACTACACCCGAAGCAGCGGCTTCTCGGAAACCCTTTTCGATTGCGGAGTACCACTCGGTGCTGAGCGTGGCGCCGGTGATCTCACTCTCAAATTCGAGACCAGAACCACGCGGCAACGGTTCGATTCGCAGTGAACAAACACCGTATTGACCGCGCCCTCCAGTCTGGCGAACAAAACGGCCTTCCGCCTCGGCGATCGATCCGATCGTTTCGCGATACGCCACTCTTGGGCGGCCCCGGTTGCAGGAAACACCATACTCCAGCTTCATGCGGTCAAGGATTATCTCGAGATGCAACTCACCCATGCCTGCAAGCAGGAGTTGGCCGCTCTCGTCATCAGTGGAGAGAATCAACGTCGGATCTTCGTCAACCAACTTCATCAGCGTTGCTGTCAACTTGTCCTTGTCGTTGCGGCTTTCAGGTTCTATCGAGATCGAAAGCACCGGCTCGGGGAAATCGATCTGCGCCATCGCTACGGGCGCGTTGACGGCACACAACGTGTGACCAGTCTTGGTAGATTTCAGGCCGATCGCGGCCACGATTTCGCCGGCTCCTGCCTCGTCGACAGGTTCACGAACATCAGCGCGCATTCGCAGTAGACGACCGATGCGCTCGCGACCACGAGTTGACGGGTTATAGACAGACATTCCACGTTTCAGGATGCCAGAGTAGACACGTAAGAAAATCAGACGTCCGGCGTGTTCGTCAGATATGACCTTGAACGCTAGTGCGCTGAGCGGTTCGTTGTTGTTCGGGTGGCGCTCGATCTGCTTATCAGGATGCAGCGGTTCGAATCCGACTGCCGGCGGCAAATCCATCGGCGACGGCAGGTAGTCCAACACCGCGTCTAAAAGTTGATGCGTTCCGCGGTGTCGAAGCGCTGCTCCGGCTAGCACCGGGAAAATATCCAATTCGATCGTCGCCTTGCGAATCGATGCTTTGAGCACGTCCGCAGGCACCTCCTCGCCCATCAAGTAGAGCTCGGCGAGATCGTCGTCGAATTCGGCAACCTTAGCCACGAGTTCTTCACGGGCGGCGTTGGCTTGTTCAAGGAAGTCGGCAGGGACGTCTGCCTCACGCGGTTCGAGCCGTCCGCTTCTGTCGACCTCTGCAGAAGGATCGGTCCACTCGTAATAGTAGGCCCGCATCTCAACCAGGTCGATCACGCCTTGGAAATCGGCTTCTTGCCCGATCGGTATCTGTATCGGAACTGCGTTCGCGTATAGGCGGTTCGTCAGGGTCGACACCGCGTATTCGAAATTCGCACCGATGCGGTCCATCTTGTTGACGAACACGATCCTTGGGACGTGGTGCTTGTCAGCTTGTCGCCAAACGGTCAACGACTGAGCTTGGACGCCAGCAACAGAGTCGAGCACGACGGTCACACCATCCAATACCCGAAGGCTACGCTCCACCTCGGCCGTGAAATCGACGTGACCGGGGGTGTCAATGATGTTTATCTGATGGTCACGCCATAAGACGTTCTGGGCTGCCGCCGTGATGGTGATGCCGCGTTCGCGTTCCTGAGGCATGTAGTCCAAGAGCGCGGTGCCGTCGTCCACGCGGCCAATCTTGTAGGTTTCACCTGTGAAGTAGAGGACGCTTTCGCTGACAGTCGTCTTTCCGGCATCGACGTGCGCTATAAAACCGGTGTTGCGCAGTTTTCGGAGGTCATCTCCGCCAGAGTGCGCAGCGGTTTCAGAAGTGGCTGGATTTTTCAATTTCGTGGTCATTGCCTCTCGATGCCAGATTTCAGGACCAACAGTCGCCGATGTTCAAACTCAAAACTCACGAATTTTCGCGTATCCGAGCGACTCGTCTTGATTTCCTATCCGTCTGTTACTCGCCAATCCATGCGATCGGCGTCAGCAATCTCCATTTACCACCTGAAGTGGGCGTACGCCCGATTAGCTTCAGCCATTCTTTGCAATTCGTCTTTTCGTCGCACCGCCGCACCAGTGTTGTTAGCAGCGTCCAACAATTCCGTGAACAATTTCCGCGCTATCGGCTGGCCTTTACGCGCACGCGCTGCGGACACTAGCCAACGCTGAGCCAATGCTTCACGTCTTTCCGGACGGACCTCATTCGGCACCTGGTACGTCGCACCGCCGACACGCCTCGGCCGAACTTCCAACAAAGGCGTGGCGTTCGCCATCGCTTGTTCGAAAGCTTCCAAAGCGTTCATATTCAATCGGTCGCCAAGCATGTGAAGGGCGTCGTACACCGCGCGACGTGCGGTGCTCTTTTTGCCGCCCATCATCACACGGTTGATGAACCGCGCAAGCTCCTCGCTACCATAGCGAGGATCAGGTTGCGTGGGGCGCCGTTCGGCTCTGCGTCTTCTTGCCATCTTGAGTTCGCTTCGCGGTTGTTGCGATACGTGTAAGTGAAACGATGTTTAATCTAGTCCGGGCGTCGATGCGAATTCGTCTCGGTCTCGAAATCGTCACGATTTGGCGTTGTTTCGCGACCGAGGATCTTTGCCATCAGATCGGGCGTTACGGATTTCGACGAATCGGAGACTCGAGAATACTCCGCCTGACCAAACTGCTACGAATTCAGCAACAAATTATATACCCACCACCCCGATTACACTCCACGTGGAGTCCCGTATTTGCTGCGACCGCGCCGTCGGCCCTCTACTCCCTCCGTGTCCTTTGTTCCACGAATGACGTGGTATCGGACACCGGGCAAGTCCCGCACTCTACCGCCTCGGATTAGAACCACCGAGTGCTCTTGCAGGTTGTGCCCTTCGCCAGGGATGTAGGCCGTGACTTCGACGTTGTTGGAGAGGCGCACACGGGCCACTTTTCGAAGCGCAGAGTTCGGCTTCTTCGGGGTCACTGTGCGAACTTGCAAGCAAACGCCAGCTTTTTGAGGCGAACCCTTCTGTAGCTCACGAGTCCGTCCCGTGAACGAGTTGCGGATCGCTCGCAACGCCGGTGTCTTCGGCTTTTTGCGAGTCCGCTTCCGCGGGTTTCTTACCAGTTGATTGAGCGTCGGCAACGCGATCTCCAGTTATCAGACTTGCAACGTAACGTATTTCCTAGCCCGCGCGACTATGCGAACCGCCGTTGCGCTACAACTGCTAAACGATAAATCATACAAATCTTGGCAGTCATCGTCAACCTTCTCAGGGCCCTGTTAGGCGCTGAATTTCGAGTACCAATCTGCCTGTAATATCCTGAACGCATCTATTAGTCGCAATGAGTTTGCCGCGCGCAACATAAACATCATCAACACGGCATGACCGCCCTCGTCCTCTACGGGTTTTCGGATCCACACGCAATGACGCTGATCGACGAATTGCGTTACCAAGATCATTCGCTGGAATTCTTCCATGCCGAACCAGGGCTGCACGATACTATGACCCCGCCTAGACGTGATGAGGTAGCCCTAGTCTGGTGTTTAGGTTCCTCGATCTCGCTCCCAGTAGCGCTGTCGAACGACATCGCGTCCAGAGGCACACCGGTTGTGGCTATCGCCGACGATTCGATAGCAGAACTGTTCGAATTCAATTCGGGATACATCGAACTGTGTTTCAATCCTCCAACTGTGCACGAGGTGAGAGCGCGCATCAAAACCGTCAAAGCACGGGCCACGATCCAATCAGCTCCCAAGATTGTGCACGGTGATCTGACCATCGACGTGAACAGTTTCGCTGTTTCTCTTAACGGTCGCAACATAGAGCTCACTTACAAGGAGTACGAGCTCCTAAAGCTGTTCGCATCGAATCCAGGCCGCGTATTCCGGCGCGAGGATATTTTGAACCGCATCTGGGGAGACGACTATTTTGGCGGCACTCGAACCGTCGACGTGCATGTTCGCAGATTGCGGAGCAAATTGGACGACGTGAGCCACAGTGTGATCGAGACGATGTGGCGCGTCGGATACCGCTTCAGCACGCCGGAGGTACACGTGAACGCTAACAACGGTGGTGCTCGAGAACCGGTCTCTGTAGCCTGACCAATCTGGTAAAATTGGTGTCTTCTGATTGATGTGGTTTAGGGCAATTGAGCATTGAGTGTTCGCTAGCGGAAAGGCCAGAACCTCCAAGAAGCGAATCGGAACATTCCCTCGCGTATCAGTTGGAAATAGTGGACCGGCATCTGACCTCAAATGGCCCAAATCACTTCAAACCCCGCCGTAACCACTTCGTCTGCCGACGATGAGGCAAAAGAGTTCGTCCTGCGGTCTGCAAATCAACAGGATGTTCGCTTCGTTCGATTGTGGTTCACTGACATTCTGGGCACAGTCAAAGGGTTTGCGGTAACCATTGATGAGCTGGAGCACGTTTTAAATTCTGGTGCCAGTTTCGACGGTGCCGTGATCGACGGTCTGGCGCGCAGCGACGAAACCGACACCGTGGCTGTTCCTGACCCGACTACGTGGCAGATCCTTCCTTGGCGTCCAAGCCAGGACGCTGTCGCGAGCATGTTTTGCGACCTCAGCACACCAGACCGTCAACCACTCGCAACGGACGGCAGGCACATATTAAGGACCGTTATAAGACGGGCACGCAAACTCGGCTACAACTTCTACGTCGCGCCAGAACTCGAGTTCTTCTACGCCGACGATATCAGCGAGTACCGCAACAATTTCGGCGGACGAGCCGACGCGACGGTCAGTGGTAACCCCTCCGCCTCAGATCTAACGGTCCGCTTCAACCCTGCGAGCCGATACTTCGACCAAACTTCGCCAGATATTGGTGGCGCCGAACTGCGCCGCGAGGTTGTGTTGGCATTGGAAAAGATGGGAATACCCGTCAAGCATAGCCATCATGAAGTTGGCCAAGGACAGCATGAGATCGACCTACGCCATACGAACGCCCTGACTATGGCAGATTCCGTAGTCACCTACCGCGTGGTCGTCAAAGAACTGGCGGCGCGAAAAGGTGGACACGCGACCTTCATGCCGCAGCCGTTCTCAGACCGTCCGGGCTCCGGTATGCACACTCACATGTCGCTGTTCAGCGGCGATGACAACGCTTTCTACGCGGCTGAAGAAGACGAATTCCATCTCTCGGACATTGGTCGGCGATTCATCGCTGGGCTTGTTCGTCATGCGCCTGAGATAACCGCCATCACAAACCAATGGGTTAACAGCTACAAACGCCTAGTCCCCGGCTCAGAAGCCCCGATTTTCGCGTCTTGGACATCAGGAAACATGAACGATCTGATCCGAGTACCCGCGTATCGGCCAGGTCAGGAAGCAAGCATGCGAGTGGAGTATCGTGCCCCAGACGCGGCGTGCAACCCATACCTCGCTTTCACCGCGATGTTGGCAGCCGGTTTGGAGGGCATCGAGAAGGACTACCCTTTGTCCAACCCGATCGAAGACGGAGGCAACGGAGATGCTCACTCATTGCCCAGGTTGCCAAGATCATTGCAGGAAGCAGTCGCGATCGCCGAGAAAAGCGAACTCTTGAGGAAGCACATAGGCGACCGAGCGGTTGATAGCTTTTGCCAAAACAAATACCTTGAATGGGACGAGTTCAATCGATCAGTGACCGACTTCGAAACCAACCGATACCTCGACATCCTTTAACGGTTGGAAACACTCTTCTACGCGGAAACAGTCGCGATATTAAGATTCAAGTTTGACCTTGTCTGAAACGAGGATTGATGACGTTGGAATACACAGTTGGTGAAATGCGGCGCCGCGCATCCGAGCGCGACGCTGAATTTCGTCGTCTCGAGAACGAGGGACTCTATTCCAAATCCCATGAGCACGATGCTTGCGGTGTCGGCGTTGTTGCGAATATCGACGGTCATCGATCACACCAGATCATCCAACAAGGTCTAGAAGTCCTACGCAATTTAGGCCATCGAGGTGCTTGCGGTTGCGATCCCGAGACGGGAGATGGTGCTGGGGTACTTGTGCAGATGCCGCATCGCTTTATGGTGAAGGTAGCGTCCGAGTGTGGGATCGAGTTGCCTGAAGCGCCGCGTTACGCAGTCGCAATGTGCTTCCTACCGCAAAACGAGGATCTGCGCTCGTTCTGCAAGGATGCTCTTGAAAGTTCCGCGCGAGAACACGGTGTAGAACCTCTTGGTTGGCGCGAAGTTCCAGTTGACTCGAGTTCCATTGGTGTTTGGGCCCGCGCTCGGATGCCAAAAATCGAGCAACTTTTCCTAAACGCGCCCGAGGGTATCGGGGAAACTTTGCTGGAGCGTCGCCTATACGTGATCCGAAAATCAACAGAGAAGGTAGTCCGCGAGCGCATTGATGAGATCGAAGCGCAGGCTGGAGGCAATCCCTTAACTGAAAAGCAATCAGAGATCGTCAACGCTCTCCTCAACGAGTGGTACGTTCCTTCGCTTTCGGCCCGAACGATCGTCTACAAGGGCATGCTTATGTCTGAGCAGACCGATGCATTCTACAAAGACTTGACCGACCCCGATTTCGAGTCACATTTTGCGATGGTGCACTCGCGTTTCAGCACCAACACGTTGGGATCGTGGAAGCTCGCACATCCCTACCGGATGCTGGCGCACAACGGCGAGATCAACACCGTACGCGGTAACCGAAACTGGATGTCGGCGAGAGAGTTGACACTCGAATCCGATCTTTTCGGCGATTACATCCGAGATATCCTACCCATCTGCGAAACCGACGAACCGTCTGATACTGCGTCACTAGATAACGCATTCGAAGCCGTGTATATGGGCGGTCGCTCAGTGTCGCATACCGCAGCGATGATGATGCCGGCGGCTTGGTACGGACATGAGTCGATGCCGCAAAACGTCAAGGACTTTTACGAGTATCACGGCGGAATAATGGAGCCGTGGGACGGCCCAGCGATGATCACCTTCACCGACGGCCACATGCTCGGCGCGGTTCTGGACCGCAATGGATTGCGACCGTTCCGCTATTCGGTGACAACGGATAACGTCCTGGTAATGGCTTCTGAGACAGGGGTACTGGACATTCCTGCGGATCAGATCCGCTACCGGTCGCGACTTCGCCCCGGCAGGATGTTCCTTGTCGACTTCGAACAGAAGCGCATCATCGAACCTGAGGAAGTCGCTGACAATCTTGCGTCCAGTCAGCCGTACGGTGAGTGGCTATCCAATCAGCGCTTGACTCTCAACGACCTAGAATCAGCCACCAACGTTCCCAATGTTGACCTAGAAACGGTCAATCTCCGGCAGATGGTGTTCGGATACTCCCAAGAGGACATCCGGATGCTGATCGGTCCGATGGGCGTTACTGCGCATCAACCACAGGGTTCAATGGGCAACGACGCACCTTTGGCAGCGCTGTCCGATAAACCGCAGAGCCTTTTCGCCTATTTCAAGCAAGACTTCGCACAAGTCTCGAATCCGCCTCTCGACGCGATCCGAGAAGAACTCGTCACCCAGATGGCGGTACCCGTCGGCAGGCGTCCCAACCTCTTCGAAGAAACCGAGGAACACGCTCGCCTCCTCCGAATCGACCACCCGATACTTCGCAACGCGGATCTAGCGCGGATCAAGGAATCTACCAACCCTAGTGTCCGAGCGATCACGATCTCGACACTTTTCCCGGTTAGTGAAGGGGCTCAAGGACTTAAATGGGCGCTCGACCGAATTCGTCGCGAAGCCTCCGATGCAATCGAGAATGGCTACACCGTTCTCATCTTGTCTGACCGGGGCATCGACTCGGAAAACTCTTTCATCCCATCGTTGCTCGCAACTGCTGCTGTCCACCATCACCTGATTCGCGAAAAGACGCGTACCCAAGCCGACATCATGGTCGAATCAGGCGAACCGCGTGAAGTCCACCATTTCGCTTTGCTCTACGGCTATGGAGCGAGTGGTATCAACCCGTATCTCGCCCTCGAATCGTTGGCATCCATCCGCGAATCGGTCGCGAGCGACGGCACTATGCCACAACAGGACCTCGCCGAGGAAAACTACCGGAAAGCCTCAGAAGAAGGCGTGCTCAAGACGATGTCCAAGATGGGCATTTCAACCCTGCAGGGCTATCTAGGAGCGCAGATTTTCGAGGCCTTGGGACTATCTCAAGACCTGATCGACGAGTACTTCACCTGGACAAACTCTCGGATCGGCGGCATCGGTCTCGACGAAATCGCTGCCGATGTGATTGCCAACCACGCACGGGCGTATCCCCAGCACGAGATTTCTTCCAACCTTCGCTTAGACCTCGGCGGCTACTACATGTGGCGCGCTACCGGTGAGCCGCACATGTGGAACCCTAGGACCATATCGCTCATTCAAACTGCCTCAACGCTCAACAGTAAGACAATCTACAAGCAGTTTGAAGATGCGGCTGACGAAGAACCTGAAGGTTACATCGCGCTCAGACAGATGCTCGACTTTGATGAGAGCAAATTTGATCCGATACCGTTGGACGAAGTCGAGTCGGTCGAAAGCATATTGCCTCGATTCGCCACTGGCGCAATCTCGTTAGGATCAATATCCCGCGAGGCACACGAAACTCTTGCCGTCGCGATGAATCGTATCGGAGCACGAAGCAACACTGGCGAGGGGGGTGAAGACGACACGCGCTATGTGCCGTTCGACGTCCCCGATTCTCGCAATTCTGCGGTTAAGCAGGTCGCATCAGGCAGGTTTGGCGTCACCACGGAATACATGGTGAACGCCAAAGACCTCCAGATCAAGATGGCGCAAGGAGCCAAGCCGGGTGAAGGGGGAGAGATCCCCGGTCACAAGATCAGCGAATACATCGCGTCGATCCGGCGAACCACCCCTGGCGTGGAACTAATCTCACCTCCGCCGCATCACGACATCTACTCCATCGAAGACATCGCACAACTGATTCACGATCTCAAGAACGTCAATCCTGACGCGCGCGTCCATGTGAAACTCGTCGCAAGATCTGGAGTAGGGATCATCGCCGCCGGAATTTCCAAAGGCAAAGGCGATGTGGTTCTTATATCTGGTGATTCCGGTGGAACCGGCGCTTCGCCGCTGTCATCGATTAAACACGCGGGCATACCGTGGGAGCTTGGGGTAAGCGAAACTCAGCAAGTGCTAGTCGCAAACGGCCTGCGAGACCGGATCGTGGTGCAGACGGATGGTCAGATCAAGACCAGCCGCGACGTCGCGATCGCTGCGTTGCTGGGTGCAGACGAGTGGGGTGTTGCAACCGCTGCCCTGATTACGATGGGTTGCATCATGTTGCGAAAGTGCCACCTGAACACATGCTCCGTCGGCGTCGCCACACAAGACCCCGAATTGCGAGCCAAGTTTGCCGGGACTCCCGAGGCCGTCGTCAACTACTTCACAATGCTTGCTGAAGAGTTGCGAAACCGCATGGCGGAGATGGGATTCCGAACGGTTAATGAGATGATTGGTCGCGCCGACATGCTCAAGCAACGCGACGACGTAGACCACTTCAAGGCTAAGTCGTTAGATCTCTCCCGCATCTTGGTCAACTCACATCCGTTGGAAGGCGACCACGCCTATCAGTGCGCCGAGCAAGACCACGCGCTCGAACTCGCGCTTGATCACAAACTGATCGAGTTAACTGAACAAACCATCGAAGATAGCGGGACCACAACCGTCGATGAGACACTCGAAATTCGTAACCGTAACCGAACCGTAGGCGCAATGATGAGTGGCCGCATCTCCATCAAACACGGTCGCAAAGGATTGCCCGACGGCTCGATCAATATCACATTCAAAGGATCAACTGGTCAGAGCTTCGGCGCTTGGGTCGTCAAAGGTGTGACATTCAAAGTATTCGGTGATGCCAACGACTATTTCGGCAAAGGTCTCTCCGGCGGTCGACTCGTTATAGTTCCGCCCGAAGATGCCAAATTCGTCCCCGAAGAGAACATCATCATCGGAAACGTGGCGCTCTATGGCTCAACTGGCGGAGAGGCATATATCAGAGGTATAGCTGGCGAACGCTTCTGCGTTCGAAACAGCGCGGCTCACGCCGTCGTCGAAGGGATCGGCGATCACGGCTGCGAATACATGACCGGCGGGCGTGTAGTCGTGCTAGGCGAAACGGGTAGGAACTTCGGTGCAGGAATGAGCGGCGGCATCGCGTACGTCTGGGACCGTGACAACACTTTTGAACATCGCTTCAACGACGGCATGGCCGATCTGTTACCCCTTCAGCCGAATTCAGAAGACGCCGAAGAAGTGAAGGCAATGATCGAGAAGCATTTGAAATGGACCGGCAGCTCCGTCGCCGCCGGAGTGCTGGCAAACTGGGATGCGGCCGTCCATCAATTCAAGAAGGTCATGCCGCGCGACTACGCCCGTATCTTGCGAGAACGGGAAGAGGGGAAGCTCGCGCTCGTCCCAGATGAGGTTGAGTTCTCGCGCAACGGCGGTGCGGTTTCTGAACCGGTCTTGGCTGGCCGAACGGTTTAAACGGAAATGGGCAGCACGAGCGGTTTCAAAGAGTTCGAACGCGTACCCATGCCGCGTCGCGATCAACGCGAACGGCTAAACGACTGGCGAGAGATCTACCTCAAGTGGGACGAAACCGCATCGCGTCAGCAAGCCGCTCGATGCATGGACTGCGGCGTCCCATTCTGCAATGACGGCTGTCCGCTCGGAAATCTGATTCCAGAGTGGAACGATCTCGTCTATCTCGGCGATTGGCAAGAAGCGATCTCCCGCCTCCACGCCACCAACAACTTCCCAGAATTCACCGGCCGTATCTGCCCCGCGCCTTGTGAAGCGGCTTGCACGCTCTCCATAAATATGGAGCCCGTGACAATCGAGATGATTGAGAAGCAGATCTCCGAGCGAGCTTGGCAAGAGGGTTGGATCGTTCCCGAACTGCCAGACCACCGAACCGGCAAAACGATTGCCGTTGTCGGCTCCGGACCTGCCGGTCTCGCGGCCGCGCAACAATTGAACCGCGCCGGACACACTGTTACCGTTTACGAGCGAAACGAATACCTAGGCGGACTGCTGGCACTAGGTATACCTGAATTCAAACTCGAAAAATCCGTCGTCGAACGCCGCTTGCAGCAGATGCGCGATGAAGGCGTCACGTTCCAAACCAGCACCGACGTCGGCGTGGACATTACAGCGTCCGATCTGCTTGAAGCTAACGACGCCATCGTTCTAGCAGGTGGGTCAACGGTCCCGCGCGACTTCCCGATTGAAGGCCGCGACCTCGACGGCATCCACTTCGCAATGGACTACCTCACGCAACAGAACCGACGCCTGCGAGGTCAGGAGTTCTCGCCGGAAGAGACCTTGACCGCTGAAGACAAACACGTCGTGATAATCGGCGGCGGCGACACTGGCGCCGACTGTTTGGGCACCGCACATCGACAGTTCGCGAAAAACATCGTGCAACTCGAGCTGCTACCTCGACCACCTGAACGTCGCTCGCGCACCAACCCTTGGCCCGATTGGTCCCAGATCTTCCGCACCTCATCGGCCCACGAAGAAGGCGGCAAGCGCGACTACAACATCATGACCAAGCGATTCGTAGGTTCCGAAGGGAACATTACACACTTGGAATGCGTACGCGTCGATTGGGTGTTTGAAGACGGACAGCGACCGCGTATGACCGAGATTCCCGGTTCGGAGTTCACAATACCCGCCGACATCGTGTTCCTCGCGATGGGATTCGTGCATCCGCAACACGAAGGATTGCTTGACGACCTTGAGGTCGAATACGATGCCTTTGGCAACGTCAAAACAGGTGCTAACTTGGAGAGCAGCGTCGACAAGGTCTTTGCGTGTGGCGACATGCAACGCGGACAATCCCTCGTCGTCCACGCCATTGCAAACGGTAGGCAATGCGCACGAGATGTTGACCTTTACCTATCAGGAAAATCGTCGCTTCCCACGGTGCGGGGATATGCCCGTCCAGCGATCCCTACTTACGCCTAATCTGATGGTCACGCACCACGACGCGGCGTCCGTCCAAATCCGCACCATTACGAGGTGACAACGCGGAAATGAACTCGATCAGAGTCGCCTCTGCCCAGATCAACACCACCGTCGGAGACATCTCCGGAAACTGCGGTCTGATCGCCGATGCCATCGATGAAGCCCGAAGCATCGGAGCAGATATCGTCGCCTTCCCGGAACTCGCCATCACCGGATATCCCCCAGAAGACCTGCTGCTATCGCAACACTTTGTACGAACTAATCGCAATGCTTTGGACGAACTCGTCGATAGGTGCGCCGGCATCGCCGCCATGATCGGCATCGTCGATTTCGATGAAGACCGAAACGGCGACATCAAGCACATCTACAACGCCGCCGCGATAATCGTGGATCGCACGTTAGTCGCCGTCTACCACAAGAATGAACTACCTAACTACGGTGTCTTCGACGAACTACGGTACTTCACACCAGGTACCAAATGTCAAATCGTCGACGTAAACGGAGTCCAAGTCGGCGTCAACATATGCGAAGACATCTGGGTAAACCCCGGACCCGGCGACGCGCAATGTGTCGCCGGTGCGAAACTGATCCTTACGCTCAACTCATCGCCATACGAGGTCGGGAAGTTGCAAACTCGCATCGACCTAGTTGCCGGGCTCGCCGCTAGGCATGGCGCATACGCCGTCTACACCAACCAAGTAGGCGGACAAGACGAGCTTGTTTTCGATGGATCAAGCATCTTCGCTGGACCGGATGGGGAGACACTGGCCATCGCACCAAGATTCAAGGAAGCGGTAACTGCGATCGATATCGAAATCCCTCCTGTCATTCCGGCGAAAGCCGGCGCTTCAGCGGACGGAACGTCCATCCAGAGGGGTGAGGCAGCGGGGAACGTAACGCCCACCAAAATCATCACACCAACCTTTACTCCTAAGACCAAAAGCTATATTCCACCACCGAACACAGAGTTGAAAGACGATATTTCCGAGGTGTATTCTGCTTTAACGCTTGGGACGCGCGATTACATCCGCAAGACGGGTTTCGAAAAGGTCGCTATCGCGTTGTCTGGCGGGATCGATTCTTCCATCGTCGCCTGCATCGCTACCGATGCTATTGGACCAGAAAACATCGTCGGTGTAGCGATGCCCTCTCGATACTCCTCTGAAGGCAGTCTCATCGACGCCCAAGACCTCGCCGACCGCTTGGGTATCCCGCTTTGGCGCGTTCCGATTGAACCAGCCCACGCCGCGTTCGAAGGCATGCTTGCCGAAGCATTCCACGGTACTGCCGCCAACACCGCCGAGGAAAACGTCCAGTCTCGCATCCGCGGCAACGTAATGATGACTATAGCCAACAAATTCGGCTGGATAGTCCTCACCACCGGAAACAAATCGGAAATGGCCACTGGGTACGCAACGCTCTATGGCGATATGGCTGGCGGATTCGCAGTGATCAAAGACGTGCCCAAGCAGATGGTCTACGAACTCGCTCGGTACCGCAACAGCATCGACGATAGTCCGTCCATCCCTCAATCGGTCATCGACAAACCGCCCAGCGCCGAACTACGACCCAATCAACTCGATGTCGATTCCCTCCCCGATTACGAGGAGTTGGATCCATTACTGAATGCCTATGTTGAGGATCGCCTTTCTAGCGAAGAGATTCTCGCCGAATCTGATATCAACCCGGAAACCGCGACGCGCATTATCCAGATGGTCGATCGCAACGAGTACAAACGTCGGCAGGCGCCTCCCGGAGTGAAGATCACCGGTCTCGCTTTCGGACGCGACCGCCGCATGCCAATCGCTTCCCGTTGGAGGCAAGGCCGATGACCGCCAATGAACGCGTGCGATACTCTGTGTAACCGGGCGGTACCGCAAGTAAATCCGTTTCGTTTGGTGTCTGCGTAATCCCTCACAAGAGGAAACCCAGCATACGCCTGAAATGGCGTCACTGTGTCCCTCAACTCCCAAACGACGAATCGTTGCCGATGTTTTAATCAGCAACAGACAGAAAATTTACACGCGCTATGAAAAACACACCTCACAAAACCTTGGCTTTGATTCCTGCCTTTGCACTCGCGGTAGTCGCGATCGCTTGCACATCCTCCGAAGCTACCAACGTTTCTGAATCGACCGAACCTGCCTCGGAAACTGCTTTCTTAAAGACCGCCGAGGCAACCAGCAACGAGGCCGTCGGTATGAACAACGTCATCCCGCAATCCGACGATGCTGAGGGCATAGAAATTGCCCCCTCCAATTCACTGACCATACTCCATACCGCAGAGGACAACATCGATGGTGTCCCAATCAGCGATCTGGTTAGCGACAAAGAAAACAGTGAAGCGATCGAAGCCCTCGCCTCAATGGAACGGGCTGATTGGGAACATCGACTGACGGAGATCTGGGAAGATTCCATCTCTGGCGTCGTTCTCATCAATCTGGGCAACACCCTATTGCCCGGCAACGGCACCGGCGCGGGTTGGTTCTGGGATGACAAGGGACACATCGTCACCAACTACCACGTTGTGCGTCCGACAACCAGTTTCGTCACTCCCATCACCATCATCGTAGAGACCTTCGACGGTGAGCAATTCGAAGCCGAAATCATCGGCGGCGACCCGGTATCCGACATCGCAGTCCTCAAAATCGATGCCGGAGCAAACGTATCAGACGCTCTTCCTATCGGCGACAGCGCCGACCTTAAACCCGGGATGACCGCCGTTGCCCTAGGACACCCGTTCGGGATCGACCAAGCATTCTCAATGACCCACGGCATCATTAGCGGACTCTCTCGATCTATCCAAGCCGGTACCAACACGATGCCGATCCCGGCCGTCATTCAGACCGATGCCGATATGAATCCGGGCAACTCGGGCGGCCCTTTGCTTAATAGCGCTGGAGAAGTGATCGGTGTCAACACCCAGATCCGCAGCTTGACCAACACTAACAGCGGGGTAGGCTTCGCCACACCCATCAATCTCGTCAGACGCGTCGTAAACAACCTCATTGAAAACGGCGAGCATGAATACCCCTTGATTGGAATCTCGCATTGGGGCTTTACTCGCGCACAGGCGGAAGAACTGGGTCTCAAAGAAGGCCAACGCGGCCTTCTCGTCACCGCTGTCTCGCCTGACGGACCGGCCGATAAGGCTGGTATTAGGCCCGACAGTGGCACATTCGTCTCCTCCTCTGGATTCACCGGCCTGCGCCAGTTCAACCCCAATGGCGACGGCGATATCATCGTCCGAATCGACAACGTAAAGATCGACAACCTTTACGACTTGCGAAGCTACATCATGCTCAACACATCGCCAGGCGACCAGATCGTGATCGAAGTACTGCGCGACGGCGACACCGTCCCCATCAGCCTCACACTCGGCTCCTGGAGCGATCGCTTCAACTAAAACACCGCATCCACGCCCCATTTTGCGCAACTGGCGCGCAGCACAGCATCCCCCTCCTTCAGGAGGGGGTTAGGGGGAGGCGGAACGGGGACAATAGGACGGAGAGGCCCCACGCCCCCTTCGCGAAGCGTAAGGGGGCGCGAGCAAGCGGAGCGACGTGAGCGGGGGATGCCCGGGGCGGCAGGGATGTGGTGCGATATCCCCTCCCGAGAGAGGGAGACCCCCCGTAATCCCCTCTCCCTCGATGGGAGAGGGGCAGGGAGAGGGCGAGACGGGACAAAAGGGCGGGGCGCATCACACCCCATCACGAGAATCAGCGCAATCAGCGATTCAGACAACAAACAACCCAACATCTTTCCATATCCCTCAAAATCATCCCCATCCCAGTTCAAGAAACAACTTGACAATCACACTACGCATGTAGCAATATAACAACTAAGCGTCGATCCGCCTTTTATCGGAGCGGCGCCCACGAAAACGAAGAATCGCCGCGTCGAGACGGGTGCGCGCAACCTTTTCAGACGCAGCTTAAACACAACTGAATAATGAAGTATGGCAACGGGCGGGAGTGCACGGGGCGCTGACGGCGCCCGCCGGCGGTGCCCGCCACAAGCCCAGAAAGACGGGCGCAACGTTCCCACAATCCGGTTACGAAGACCGTTGTAGCTGTAGGGCTCGGACGCGGAGCATATGCTGGCTCCGCCAACAAAAGCAAGCCAGACGGACATTCCCGCCTCCATCCCGTCATTCCGGCGAAAGCCGGAATCCAGAGGGGAGGGGCTAGGGGGAGGACCCGTTCAAGGTTCGAGCGAACGGTCTCTCTATCCGGCACACGTCTTCCGCGTTTCGCTGGGTGCGGAGAGGCTACAGCACCAGCAAGAGGGGTGAATCGAGCGATGACGAGGAGCAGTCTTTCAGATGCTCCCCGGAGGGCCGACGGTCTGGCGACGTCGGCGGTGCTGGACTATTGACTGACTTTCAAACCGACTTATCGACGCGATCCGAAAGACGCGGCGATGCTTCGAAGACCTCACCGCAGGGGTTTCCCCATCCACGGGTGAAACCTCCGAAAGAAGAAGGGGGCACACCGCCCTTGATTAAACGCGTCTTAAGACGTTTCGGGCCAGACGGCTGTCCCATCACTGATTAGTCGCAACCGTCCAGCTCCCGTCACCATTTGGCTCGAAGCTGATCTCTGCCTCGAACACGTCGATCACTTCATACTCTTCGGCACAGACCTCATTCACCCCAACCATGAAACCTGACATCATCACTGATCCTTTTCCACGACATATCGAACCGTCGGCTCCCACCCAAATATCTACGTCCGCCGGCCTACCCTCATCGCCCTCGAAGCTACAACCTTCACCCGGCTGCATCACTACCCCGTTGCTGCACTCTCCCAAGATCGTGGGATCGTCGCCATCTCCAGCCGCGGTTGACCCACTTGAAGCACCGGAACTCTGAGCCACTGTCGGCTCCGGCGTTGCGGTCGGATCATCTCCACCGCCACATGCCAGCATCGTAGCCGCCAACACCAGAATTGCAACCAATATCAAGTTTTTCATGGTCACCTCGTTGCTTCGTCGCGTTTATAGCTACACAGTCTACGGATGCCGACGCATCTTTGGTTACAAACTTACACCGTTTGCGACCCAGTCGCACCAGACAACCGACACCCTCAATCCCATAGCAACCCGATAACCTACACCCTACACCCAAAATCAAATCCCTTCAGTAAGTCTCGAAGGTACCGGCTGAAACGCCGCACATTGTCACTGAAAACAACGCTACGGCTGTATGTCAAACGCACTGAGACGCATCGCGTCGTTGAATAACTTAGGACCGAAATCAGCTGAACAGATCATCGCGGTCGGCATTGATGGGCCAGATGAAATCCGCGAATTGGGTGCAGCTGAAGTGTTTCACCGTGTCAAGTCAAGATTCCCCGACTCGACATCCTTAAACCTCCTATGGGCGCTTCAAGGCGCACTCATGGAGGTTCACTGGCACGACGTTCCCGATGAGATCAAGCGGCAGCTCCTCGCCGAAGTAGAGACTCTCACGAACCGTTGAGTAGTTGGCTAGATGGAAGCAGGTAGCTAACGCCGGAAGCGAATTCATAAACTTCCGCGAATTTTTTCGGATATTTGTTCCACAATTGCGATTCGTTGTGTTACTCTTGTGCTAACACATATGTGGCGCATGCCGCAACGTCCTAAGGCATAACATTAAGGAATATCAGCATGGCTAGCAAAAGCACTGCAACTCTGGAACAAGAAATTCTCGAGAGTATCGAAACCGAATCTACTGAGAACGACAAGCAAATGACGACAACTAAGCGACAAAGCGTTCGAGAAAAAGCTCTTGAAGAGGCGATCGCCCAAATCGAACGCAACTTCGGGCGTGGCGCAGTTATGCGCATGAGCGAGAACCATAGCTTTCGCAACGTCGAAGCCATATCAACTGGATCTCTTTCCCTAGACATCGCTCTCGGTATCGGTGGCCTCCCTAGAGGCAGGATCATCGAGATCTACGGTGCTGAATCAGCCGGCAAATCCACACTTGCCATGTCCACCGTTGCACAGGCGCAAAAGGCCGGTGGAGAATGCGCCTACGTCGATGTCGAACACGCTATGGACCCCGTTTACGCAGAAGCTATCGGCGTAGACATCGATTCACTGCTGATATCCCAGCCCGACTCCGCCGAACAGGCGCTTGAGATCGTCGAACACTTGGTTCGTTCTTCCGCCCTCGACATGGTAGTGCTTGACAGCGTCGCGGCTTTAGTTCCAGCATCCGAGATACGAGGCGAAATGGGAGAGTTCCAAGTCGGCGCGCAAGCACGGCTCATGTCTCAGGCGCTCCGAAAACTCACCGCCATCATCAACAAAACCAACACCGTCTGCATCTTCATCAACCAGCTCCGGGAAAAAGTCGGCGTTGTATACGGAAGTCCAGAAGTTACGCCCGGCGGCCGAGCGCTGAAATTCTATTCAAGCGTCCGTCTCGACATGCGTCGAAAGGAATCGCTCAAGAACGGAAAAGAAATCACCGGCAATCGCGTGCGGGTACGCGTCGTCAAGAACAAGGTGGCACCCCCGTTCCGACAAGCAGAGGTCGACATCATCTTTAACGAGGGCATCAGTATGGAGGGCGACCTCTTGGAACTCGGCGTCGAGCACGGCATCCTGCAAAAACGCGGTTCATTCTATTCGTACGGCGAAACGAGGCTTGGGCAAGGCCGCGAAGCCTCTCGAATCTTCCTCAAAGAACACCCCGAGATGCGAGATGAGGTCGATGCGCAGGTCCGTAGCATTACCCTGCCCGACTAATCGCAGCTATTGGCGATCAGCTACGCCGCTTAGCAACGCGTTGATCAAGCAAACCACGTCTCAGAACAGCTATTCAACCTCTACATAACGGGATGTAAATGAATCCCTACGCCGACGTGCGAGGATTCCTCCCGTTTATGATTAGCACATGGTTATCAACGCGCTATTGATCGTAGGCGCACTTCTTGGTAGCGCTTTCATTTCGGCTGCCGAATCGGCGTTGCTCAGCGCCAGGCCTTCACACATCCAACATCTAGCTGAGAACGGCGATCGCCGAGCTGACGCTGTGATGCGCGTGCTCGAGCGGTACGAGAACTTTTTCGCGACGATTCTTCTCGTCGGGAATCTGTTCAACGTTCTCGTCGCTACAGCTTCGACCAGCCTGATTATCAACTCGATCGGCGGTGGCGAGAACACCGTCATGACTACGATCATTTCGACAGCAGCAGCGACCGTGATGGTCTACATCGTCGGCGAACTCACGCCCAAGACACTCGGAGCTATAGCCCCGGAAACGTGGTCGTTGGCGGTCGCTCACATAATCCTCGCCATCATGACTGTTTCCAAGCCCATAGTCTGGGTGTTCACCCTCCTACCACGCGGGTTGCTCAGATTGTTTGGCATCTCGGAAATCGACACCCGACCCGGCTACACCCAAGGCGAATTGAGCCTGATCATCGATCAGAGCCAAGAACAAGGACTGTTTGACGACACCCACGGCGAGATGTTGGACAACCTGATCGATTTTGGAGCCCGTGACCTCCGGGACCACCGGGTTCGAGTGCACACCAGTCAGATCGTGTGGCTGAACGAACACGACACCCTCAACACCTTCTTGGAAAAATACCGCGAACACGTGGAAGACATAAACACGACGGAAGAGTCGCACCGCTCTCAACCGGGTTTCGTGGTGCAACGTGGAGAACCCCTCCGAATCGGCTATTGGTACGAGCTTGAGCAATTGGCTGGAGCAGTTTACGCCAACGACGTCATCAAATTCATCGCCGACGGCGGAGATGACGAATTGGATACTCCCGTCACCGAACTGATGCGAACCGACATCTTGGTTTTGGCAGACACTACCAAGCTCGATGACCTCTTTACCGAGATGATTCGAACTGAGCAGCACTTGGCTGTCGCGCACAACGAAGAAAACCGGATTAACGGTCTAGTCACTTTGAACGGCTTGCTGGAGATGATGCGAGGAGACGACGATGACACGTTAGTCATCGAAGAGAAAGCCGTTCAGCAACTCGAAGACGACACCTATGTCTTACCTGGCGCACTATCGGTCGAGAGAACACGGGACGAAACGGGTATTGAAGTGCCTCAAAACGAGCGCTACGAAACTATCGCTGGCTTCTTCATTGATCGGTCCCAGCGGATGCCAGAGGTCGGTCAAAAGACCACTTACGATGACGCAATCTACATGGAAGTCCTCGAAATGGACGGCAATCGCATCGAACGTCTGAAGATTAAACACATCGCTACGGATGAGGTTTCCGAACCGATCGGCCAGAGATAGTCCTCCTCATGACGCTCAAATGCCATCCAAAACAGACGACCGCACCTTTCTGCTAAAACTCGACGAGGGACTCTCAACTGCGGGCATAGCGCCTGGACACTCCATCGTCTGTGCCGTTTCGGGAGGATTCGATTCGACCGCTCTGCTGCTGGGATGCAAATGGTTGCAACATCGATATCGCGACTTGACCGCGGCCCATTACAACCACCGGACCCGCGGCGAAGAATCTGACGCGGACGAAGAGTTCGTTCGCAATCTGTGCGCCGAATCAGGCATTGCGTTACACGTTGGCCGTTCGAATCGTCCGGTCGAAAATCTCGACGAGAACTCTGCGCGTGAAGAACGTTACGCTTTCCTAGCAAACACCAGTGACGAAGTCGGCGCAGAAGCCATCCTTGTGGCACACACCGTCGAAGACCAAGCCGAGACGGTATTGCTACGCATCGCGCGCGGCGCAGGTTTGAGGGGCACCGGCGGCATGCGGGTCGTTCGGCGAATACGCACACCCGCGAACCGAGAGGTGAATATCGTTCGCCCCATGCTTCGCACCACGCATCAAGAGGCTGTAACTTTTCTCAATGCCCTCAAGATAACGGCGAGACACGACGGATCCAATGACGATTGGGAGCGTTACGCCCGAAACCGAATTAGACACCGCGTCATCCCAGAACTTCAAGCGTTGAATCCCGACGCGATCAACGCGATCGCCAGATTCGCCACGATTATGAAATCGAACAACGATTTGGTCGACGTGCTTGTGCGTGATGCGATGAGCGAATCCGCGACTGAAACTAAAAACGTTTATCTCCGCTCTCACTTCGCCCGGCTACACCCTGTCGTCGCAGCAGCAGCCTTAGCCAAAATGCATTGTGCCGTAGCTAACGCAAATTCGCAGCTTGATGAGGCACACCTGACCAAGTTGATCGATATGATTGCTTCCGGCAGGTCATCAAACTACGACTTGCCCGGAGGAGTGTCGTTCAAATCTGACCACATGCACATTCGCATGGAGAACGCCAACTCGGTTTCGAGCGATGTTGTCCCCTACCCGCAACCCTTGGGCCACACTGTCAAGTTGACGGTACCAGGAACGTTAGACCTAGGAAGTGGGTTCACCGTCACTGCGTCGCTCAGATCACGCAGCGATGGGATTCCGACAGCGTCACCCGATGAAGCGTGGCTGAACCCCGAGATTGTAGTGAACGAGCGATTAGAGGTTAGGAATCGCAGGCCGTCAGATCGCTTCAACCCCTTGGGAATGAATCAGGATGTCGACCTTTCGGATTTTCTAATCAAATCGAAGGTAGCCGCGTCTTGGCGCGATCGCATCCCATTGGTCACGTTGACGGAAAACGGTCGGATCGCTTGGTTGCCCGGTATCAGACCAGCCGAATGGGCAAAATTGTTGCCTTCTCACCAAACCGCGTTGCACATAAAGATTGAACGCGATCACTCGAAGGTCTGAGCGTCAACGCTATCGAGACATCAGTTGAGTTCGCGTTGCAACATACGGTGGTTGTGAACCCGTCCGGGCGCCATCCCGCGCGGTGCGACGGCTTTGCCATCGATCTCTTTGATTGCCGCAACCACTGGAACCGGATGCGCAGCTGCGACGTACCGACCGACTATGTACAGCCCTACTTCTGCATCTGAGGCTTCGTACTCAGCGATCAACTCTGGTGTCAATTCGCCAGCAACGTAGACATCTACCGAACCGAATCCAGCGTCGGACAGCCGAGCCTTTAGCTCAGTCGCCAATGCGGGTGTTCCACCGCCCAGATTTTCTGGGACGTTGACTTTCACCGCCCGAAGAGGGTTGGTGGTGCCGCCGCTCAGCGAGTATGCGGCGTCCAACGCTTCTTGGATCGCATCGCCGGTCGTGGGGATCGGCATCACTCGCTGCGCGCCTAACCGGCTATGCCTGTCGTAGACCGTCATGGCGCGGTCGGCAGCGCCCCAGATCAACACGAAGTCGTGCGGCATGGATCCTTGCGGGACGGTCGCTGTGCGATCGCCGCCTTTTTGCGTGGAAACCGCAGCACACCCGCCTATGTAGGCAGAGTACTCCATCGAATCAACTACGTCCGGGTGGATATAAGGCGAACCACTCACTATGACGCGCGTGTCGCCAGCTGCTTGGACGCACTCGTTCGCGGCAGTAGCCCATCCAATGCTGGACGCAAATATGCCAGTGATGACATCCCGGTACATGCCGAAGGCGGCGTACGGTCCAATGATTCGTAGAATGGTCTCGCCCTCGCTGATGGTGTCGCCATCCGAGAGAGAAAACACTTGCGAGTTTGAAACCGGCAAGCGGGATCGCAGGAAAGGCAACACCTCGTTCACTCCAGACAAAAGCCCATCTGCTCCGGCATAGACCTCAAAGACAACGCTCGGGTTGCGCTGTTCGGTTCTTAGGATCGTCTGAGCGTTGTGGTAGTCGATCGACACCGTCGCGCCGCGCAAAGTCGGCGAAGAAAGCTCTAGTTCTTCTGATGGCGTGACCATTGATTCAATCCACTGTCCATTCGAACTCTCCGAGACAGGTTATATTACGCCTAGAGTCCGATTTTGCACGATCAGGCATCTATCCAACGTCAGCTTTCAATCCGCCGCACGTTAGCTGGTGAGAAACGAACTCGCAGTAACCCCTTTATGTCCTCGATTGCAGTTGATACCACCCGAACTCGGGTATCCGGATCATCGACCCAATGAACCGGGATCTCTTTGATCTTGTAACCAGCGCGCAGACTTAGCAACAAAAGCTCGGTGTCAAAAAACCATCCCGTGTTTTCAACATGCGGAACCACCTCGTCTGCGACTTCGCGTGAGACAGCTTTGAATCCGCATTGAGCGTCGCGGAAGGTCTTCCTCGGAAACATCAACCGAATCAGAGCGTTGTAAGACCTTGAGACTACTTCGCGCTTCAATGTCCGACGCTCAACCCACGAATCTGGTAACAGCCTAGAACCGATAGCTACTCCGTACCCTTCCTGACCAATCGCATCGACCAAAGGCTGGAGAGCATCGAGCTGGGTCGACAGATCTACATCCATGAAGCATCGAACGTCAGCATCGCTCTCCAACCACGCCTTCTTCAACGCGCGCCCGCGTCCGCGCTGCTCCAGTCGTGTGAGTCTCACATTTGGATACTCACCTGATAATTGCCGCCCAACCTCGGGTGTTGCATCTTCGGAACCGTTGTCCGCTATGGTGACACTCCAATCCCAATCGGCATCCATCCCTTCCGACAAATGATTAGTCAACGTTGCGATGCAGTGCGGCAACGAGTGCTCTTCGTTGAGCACCGGAATGGTGATGTCTACTGAAAGCCTGGACACTTCGGTTTCGTGAATACCTGATGCATCAATGATAGAAATGCCGATTTCCAGTGAATACCATCGCGACACCCAATTCGTTTGCCGCGGCTATGACGGCATCATCGTTCACCGAACCGCCTGGTTGAACGACCACTTTCACGCCTGCGTCCGCGGCAACTTCGACCGCATCTGGGAATGGGATAAAGGCGTCAGACGCCATCACTGCGCCTTCGGATCGATCCCCCGCGACCCGAGCCGACAAGTGCACACTCGTCACGCGGTTCGGCTGTCCAGCTCCCATACCGACCAGCGTTCGATCCTTGGCAAACACAATCGCATTGGATTTGACGAACCTGCACGCACGCCACGCGAACCAAAGATCGACTTGCTCGCCGTCGGTCGGTTGGCGCTCCGTAACGACACGCATGGTTTGGAAGGCATCATCTGCAAGATGGTCGGGCTCCTGTACGAGTGCACCGCCAGAAACCGACCGAACTTCCCAACGTGCTTCGTGATGTTTATGCACTCTCAAGACACGGGTTCGACGGCGTTTACACAGTATCTCCAACGCTTCATCGTCGTAATCCGGGGCGACAACAACATCTAACAACAATCCGTTCATCTTCTCCGCGGTATCGGCAGACAATTCCTCGCTGAAAGCGACGATTCCACCAAATGCAGAAACAGGATCACCGGAACGTGCGGCCTCCCAGGCATCGGTCTGATTTTCCCGAACGGCTAATCCACACGGATTCGCGTGTTTGACAACCACAGCGACATGGGGACCAAACCCAGAGAACGAACGAGCGACGGCCCAAGCCGCATCGGCATCGAAGTAGTTCAGGTAAGACATGTCAATGCCGTGAAGCTGTTCGGCATTGACAACTCCACCGTCTTCTCCCGGCATCGAGTAAATTCCGGCACTTTGATGGGGATTTTCGCCATAGCGAGGACTGGCGACAAGCGAATAACCGAAAGTCAACTCCGTCGGCAATTCTGACTCTGTATCCTCGCCCGATCCTGTGTCAGCATCTTCCCGCAGATAGGTTGCGATAGCGGTGTCGTACGCGGCAACGTGTTGGAATGCCTTGGCTGCCAATCTTCGACGTACAGGCTCCGTAACCTCGCCATCACGGATCATGGCACCTACTCGTTCGTAATCCGCAGGATCCACTACGATCACCACATAGGGATGGTTTTTTGCCGCAGCACGGGTCATTGCCGGACCACCAATGTCGATGTTCTCCAGCGCATCACGCAACGATGTTTCGGGCTTGCGAACGGTTTCAACGAACGGGTACAGGTTGTTGACCACTAAATCGATCTCGCGAATGCCAAGACGCTCCAACTGCCGTTGGTGATCCTCGTTGTCGCGGAGTGCCAACAATCCGCCGTGAATGTTCGGATGGAGAGTCTTGACGCGACCGTCGAGTATCTCTGGAGCACCCGTGAGTTCCGAAACCTCGATCACGTCGATGCCGTTAGCTTTTAACTCCGCCGCAGTGCCGCCAGTTGACACAATGTCGTATCCGCACCCAGCGACAAGCTTCGCGAATTCGACCAAGCCGCGTCGATCATACGCGCTCATCAAAGCCAGTCTTTTTGTATTTTTCGTCACTTAAGTACTAGAATTGTCAAGTCAAAGATTCCGCAACTCAACCTTCGATCCAACACCATCGTGCAACTTCGCTTCACCGATGATCCACGCGTCTTCCAATTCGTTGAGAAGATCGTCAACGTCGTTCGGATCTGCACACACGATCATTCCCACACCCATGTTGAAGACGTTGTACATCTCCTCGGTCTCGATGTCACCCTGTTCTTGGATGTAATGAAACAGCGGCGGTGGCATCCAAGATTTGACGTCGAGTTGCGCACCGAGACCTGGAGCGAGCGCACGCGGAACATTCTTCTCGAAGCTCCCGCCTGTGATGTGCGCCAAACTTTTTACGCGATTCATCACCGGTTGCAACTTCCGAAGATACGATTTGTGCGGCGCCAGCAGGGCCTCACCTAGAGACCGCCCGTCTTCCGGTACCTCAACATCCAAAGCACTCGGCTCATCGTCCGAATTGAAGATCGATCGGACAAGCGAGTAACCGTTCGTGTGCAACCCACTGGATGGCAACCCGATGAGTACATCGCCCGCGCTCGTCTGGTCTGGTCGAAGCAGCTGATCACGTCTGACTCGACCGACGATGAAACCGACCAAATCGTAGTCGTCGCCGTGATAAACACCGGACAGTGATGCTGTTTCTCCACCGATCAGTGCACATCCGTTTTCCACGCAACCGGCCGCCACTCCAGTGAGAATCTCAGCGATCAGATCGTCGTCATAACCGTCAAGACCGATGTAGTCCAAGAAGAAAAGCGGTTCAGCTCCGGCTGGAAGTATGTCGTTGACGCAGTGATTTACGATGTCGATGCCGATCGTGTCGTGCTTCTGCATCGCTTGTGCGATCCGCAACTTTGTACCGACTGAATCGGTACTTGCGACCATGAGATAGTCACTTTTCGGATCAGCGTCAAACACGCCACCAAAAGCACCTGGAGCCGACACTACACCCTCTGCATATGTCGAGCGCGCAATGTCGCCGATGCGGAGTTTAACGCGAGCCGCAGCGTCCAGATCAACCCCCGCAGCCGCGTACGCCTTAGCCGATACTTCTGTCATCCACAATCTGCGCTTAAGATGCGCCAACTGGTTCGGCGACTAGCCTATCCATGCGAAGCTTGTCCATCTCTAGTTGCACGTCGATCGGATACTTGCCGGTGAAGCATCCACGACAATACTCGTTGCGACCAGCCGAAACCGCCTCTTCCAACCCTTCCAGACTCAAGTAGCTCAGGCTGTCTGCGCCGATGATTTCGCAGATTTCGTCAATCGAGTAGTTAGCAGCGATAAGCTGATCGAGCGTCGCCATGTCCACGCCGAAGTGACATGTGGATTTGATCGGCGGCGCTGCAACGCGGACGTGTACTTCTTTAGCGCCAGCCTCCCGCAACATCCTGACCACGTGCCTGACTGTAGTGCTTCGGACGATTGTGTCGTCAACCACCACGATACGCTTTCCGTTGATGACTTGCCGCATGGCATTGAACTTTGTCCGCACACCAATGTCGCGCATGTACTGATCCGGCTGAATGAACGTCCGGCCAACGTAGCGATTCTTCACGAGCCCCTCGGCGTAAGGAATGTTCGACTCCGCGGCGTATCCCGCGGCGTGTGGTGTTGAGGAGTCAGGAATGCCGATGACGAGGTCGGCTTCAGTCGGATTTTCGCGGTACGCGATCGCACCCATCCTCATACGGTTCTCGTAAGCCAAACTCCCGTCAAGGATGCTGTCAGGTCTGGCGAAGTAGATCTGCTCAAAGATGCACATCTTGTGTGCAATAGGTGCCTTTGGCCAGACGCGACTCGTGATACCTTCACGGTCGACTACTACGACTTCTCCAGGTTCCAACTCTCGGTCGAACTCAGCTCCCAGGTTGTCGAGCGCTGCGGTCTCAGACGCGAAGACCCAACCGCCATCCAGCTGGCCGATACACAATGGGCGAACGCCGAGGGGGTCGCGAACCGCTATCAACTCGTGCTTGGTCATCATGATCAACGAATAAGCACCACTCAGCAACGACATCACATGGTCCGAAACTTCGAACCAGTCGTCACCAGGGGTTTTCGCGTAGAGTTCAGCGATCACTTCGCTGTCGGAGCTACCAGTGAAGACGCTGCCATATTCTTCTCGGCAAAACTCGCGTAGCGGCAAAGCGTTGATGACGTTGCCGTTGTGGCCTAATGCGATTGCTCCCCGCGGTCCATACGCCAGCAAAGGTTGAGCATTGTGACGCCGGTTTGAACCGGTGGTCGAATAACGGGTATGTGCGATCGCCAAGTGCCCTTGCAAGCCGGTGAGGTCGTTCTCCTGGAATACTTGTGAAACGAGCCCTACCTCGGCGGTCAGACTCAGCGACAGACCATTTGAAGCGGCGATTCCGGCGCTCTCCTGCCCCCGGTGTTGGAGAGCGAAGATTCCGAAGAACGCGGCGCGTGCAGCTTCGTGTCCTGGGATGTATGCACCGAATATGCCGCAAGCTTCTCGCGGCTTTTCGTTGCCGACAGCAACGATTTCGGTCTCGGGTTTCAGTGGATCACGCAAGTCCGGCGCAGTCGCAACGTGGCGCAACGTTCATTTTTCCCGACATCGTCCGTGCACGTGCAACCTAAATGTTAATTGCGATTCACGATTCGCGCACGGTGACCGCCGTAGAACCTAGACGGGCGGCACAACCCACTCTGGCGATTCACCGCGCGCCACTCTCGCTACGTTTGCAACTGCATTCGCAGTTGCATTGTGCTCAGATTCGAGCGCGCGAGTAGCCAAATGTGGCGTTATGACCACATTGGGAAAATTTGGCAAATCGTTGTCCAGCTCGATCGGCTCGACCTCTGTGACATCCAGACCCGCTCCGAAAATCTGACCATCCTTCAACGCGCGCTTCAACGCGGCTTCATCAACCACCGGACCTCGGCATGTGTTGACAAGAATTGCGGTGTTCTTCATCATCGCGAATTCATGATCGGAAATCATGTGGTGTGTCGTTCGCTCAAGTGGGACATGAAGGCTTACGATGTCGGAGGTTTCAAGCAACTCATCGAGTTCGACGAATTTCGCGTGGGTCGCCTCAACATATTCATCGTCGTGATCGACCACGTCGTAATAAACCACTTCGCACTCCCAGCCTTGCAGTCGTTTCGCCACCCGCGAACCTATTCTGCCGAGACCAACAATCCCTATCCGTTTCCCGACTAGCGTGTGGAACTCGGTTCGGTCGCCGCCCACTCCAGCCATCCAAGTGCCGTTTTTAACAGACTCGATCTGGCGATCGATCTTACGCTCAACCGAAAGCATCAATATCACGGCGTGTTCAGCTACGGCTACGGCGTTCGCGCCGCCGTTGTTTGAGACCGAAACGCCGAGTTCTGCCAATGCGGCTTTATCCATCCAATCAGTCCCCGCGCTAAAGGTCTGGATCAAGCGCAGGTTGTCAAGTTTCGAGATGAACTCCGTGTCGAAAGTTCGGTTACCGGCGGGAATCAACGCGACGGCATCTTGGCATTCTTGCAACACGTCTTCAAGCGGTTGCTCAGAGTCGACAAACCTGAGGTCCAACTCGGGATACTTCTTCGCTTCTTCGCTTAGCTCTGCATTCCGTACTGACACTCGAGCATCAGACATTGGACCCAGAAGAACCGCTACGGGCATCGTTTCAACTCTCGACTTTCTAGTTATTCAATTTCTGCCGACTCACAAAGCGATTCGACACCTCATTGGCACACCGCTGGCAGCCGCAAGTAGCGAATTATACTAATTTCTAGGCGCACATCTGTGGCATTCATTATTCCCCCGGCGCAATGGCAAAACGATAAATCGGTTGTTCTCCAACACGGGATTTATCACCGCACGTATCCTCGCAAATGCCCGAACCCAAACTCGAACGCGCCACGATCCGGGTCCCCGCCACCAGCGCGAATCTCGGCCCAGGATTCGACTGTCTAGGCATTGCAGTCGATCTGTGGAATGAAACCATCGTCACACGAGGGACGAACTCATTCGCGATCCGCGGCGAAGGCGAAGATTCTCTGCCAGTCGACGACCAGAACTTAATTGCACAGAGCGCCCGGCACGCTTTTCGAGAGATCGGCGTCGATGCAATCAAATTGGGATTCGATTGCCACAACAGCATTCCGCTGGCGCGCGGTCTTGGTTCTTCTTCCGCCGCAACTGTCACTGGAATTGCTGCCGCGTTTGTCTTCGCAGGCTATGACCTCAACGATATCGAGGCGCTCAACCAGATATTTGCCATCGCGGCCGACATTGAGGAACATCCCGACAACGCCGCTCCGGCGGTCTTCGGCGGATGTCAGATCGGGATATTTGCGAACGACCAGTCAGATACCGGCGGATGGATCAACAGCCGGATCGATATTCCTGAGGAATTGAAAGCGGTTGTTTTCGTCCCCGACTTCTCGATGAAAACTGCAGAAGCCCGTGGAATCTTGCCTGACGTAGTTTCTCGATCGGATGCCGTGTTCAATGCCGGGCGCGCCGCGATGCTGGTGCATGCGATCGAGACGCATCAATGGCATCTGCTTCGCCATGCTACTGACGATCGGCTGCATCAACCGCAACGGATCGCCAAATTATTCCCAAGATTCGGACCGATAGCGCGCGGTGCTCTCGATGCCGGCGCGCATGGGGTATTCCTGTCGGGCGCGGGTCCCGCAATAATGGCATTGGCGACCGACCGATTCATGACGATCTGCTATGAAATATCCGAAAACGCTCGCAAAGCGCAGGTTGGCGGGAAGGCGTTGATTCTGGATCTGTCGAACAACGGAGTACAAGTTGAAGCAACTGCCTCAACGTAGAACTTCCTGAGATGTCCGAAAAAAATCAACTAGTAGTTCAGAAATTTGGTGGCAGTTCTCTCGCTAGCGAAGATCTTTTGCGCAACGTCGCCGCCCGCGTATGCAAACGTCGTGAAGATGGGGCGGACCTAGTTGTATGCGTATCTGCGATGGGTGATACTACCGACGAACTTCTCAGCCTCGCGAATCGATTGTCCGGTGATGAATCTCCGAGCCCCCGTGAGACAGACGCGTTGATCTCGACTGGGGAACTGGTCAGCGCTTCGCTGATGGGAATAGCGCTCCGCGGTCTAGGTCACGACGCGATCAGCTTGAGCGGAAGGCAAGCAGGCATCCGAACCGATGAAACATATGGTTCCGCACGTATCGCGAACATCGATCCGAAACGGATATTGGGCGAGCTTGATCGCGGCAGAATCGTAGTTGTGGCGGGTTTCCAAGGCCTGACACCGACCGACGACACAACCACTCTCGGCCGAGGCGCATCAGATTTGACCGCCGTGGCAATCGCCGCGTCGATCAAGGCTGACATCTGCGAGATCTACACAGATGTCGACGGCATCTACACCGCTGACCCTAGGCTTGTGCCCGACGCGCAAGTAATTCCGCACATCGGATACGAGGAGATGCTCGAGATGGCATCTCTAGGCGCAAAGATGAATCCTCGGTCGATTGAGATGGCAGCGGTTCATAAAGTTCCGATGCTCATCACTTCGTCTTTCAACCCAAACGCCAAAGGAACCAGAATCGGTAATTTCGAGGACAGCAACAACATGGAGATACGAAAAAGCATCACCAGCATCGCGACCGAACGAGCGGTGTCGAGGGTAACCCTGATTGGTGTCGCCGATCGGCCAGGAGTCGCAGCCGCGATCATGACCCCTCTCGCCGACGCGGGAATCAGCGTCGATGTCATAGTCCAAAACGTCTCGACAGACGGCTTGACTGATTTGTCGTTCACGGTTGGGCAAGAGTATCTGCAACGGGTAACCGAGATAACTTCGGCTAACGATGGTGTGGAATACACCGATCTGGCAACACGCGACGGGCTCGCGAAAGTCAGTGTCGTCGGGACGGGTATGACTAACTCTCCCGGATACGCAGCGCGCATGTTCCGATCTTTGGCCAACGCTAACGTGAACATCGAGATGATAACCACCTCGGAGATCCGGATCACGTGCATCGTCGATGAGAAAAACGTGGGCACTGCAGCCAAGGCGATACACTCTGAATTCGAGCTTGAGGTAGTTTAGCGGCGTTCAATTCATCAGATGGCAACCGAGCAAGCCATGGCGACCAAAATCGTTGGCGGTTTCGACCGCGATGTGACGGTTGCGGTCGTGATCCCGACCTTCAACGAAGCCGGTAATATCGAAAACATCGTCCGACAACTCTTCGCTCTCAAGATTGAAAAACTCGGCGTATTGTTCGTTGATGACTCTTCGCCGGACGGGACCGGCGAGATTGCCGACGAGTTAGCTGATCAACACCCAGGTCGCATCCTAATCGCGCATCGGGCTGGCAAGCTGGGACTCGGAACCGCGTACATCGCTGGCTTCAAGATCGCGCTCGACAACGATGTTCAATGGGTGGTACAGATGGATTGCGATCTGTCGCACCCACCAGCCGAAGTTCCCGCGATGCTAGATGCTCTCGCACACTCCGACGTCGTTGTTGGTACGCGATATAGCGACGGCGGTGACGTGGATCCGAATTGGAAGATGTCGCGTGTTTTGCTGAGCAAATGGGCCAACTTCGGAATCCGGATGATCTTGGGATTGAGGGTCCATGACGCTACTGGCGGTTTCAAGGCGTATCGTAACAATGCTCTTAAGGCGATTAATCCGGAAAGTCTGACTGTCGCTGGATTCGGTTTCCAAGCAGAGGTTGCGTACCGTGCTCAGCAGTGCGGATTGACTGTCTCGGAGCATCCGTACACGTTTATGGAGCGCACTGCCGGGAAATCCAAGATGTCGCTTCAGATCGCGATAGAGGCATTTTGGCGCTTAACTTTGCTTCGATTAAAGAGGAATTGAACCGAACTGCCGCTAACCGATGCGAGCATTTGCGGACGTAGGTCACTCATACGAGAATAGATTCGTTCCGGCGTCATGCGATGCCTGACAGAAACCACACCAGAATCAGCCACATGAACACGAATAACTTCACGATCATCGGAGAAAACATCCACTGCACTCGAGTGGTCAAACGCGGGGGCATACGCGGTCACATCTTCGACGATGGTTCAGAAGCTGTTAAGTATCGGGTAGGCGGGGAGTGGAATTTCGTCCGAGTACCTAAACACTTCGAATCGACCCAACCCTACCAACAAGGGAACCTCAAACACTTCATGATTGCCGTTTGGAAGGGGGTCAACTGTGACGGCGATGAAGCAGCGGAAGCTGAGGCGTACATCAAATACGAGGTTGATCGGCAGACAAAGGCCGGCGCGGCTTACCTCGACTTGAATGTTGACGAACTCTCGCACCGTGTGCCAGAACAGATCGAAGCGATGAGGTGGCTCGTCGAATATGTTCAATCCGTCGCCGACATTCCGCCGAGCATTGATTCGTCGAACTCGGAGATCATCCAAGCCGGACTCGAGGCATACGATCGGTCATCAGGGCGTCCGATGGTCAACTCGGTCGCGTTGGAGCGCTTGGAGACATTAGACCTCATCGCTGAGCACGATGCGACGTGCATAATCTCCGCCGCGTCTGAGAGCGGGATGCCAGAAGATGCGGATGAGCGGTTGGAAAACGCAACCCGCGTCGTCGATGCTGCGAGCGACCGCGGCATCGAATATGAAGGCATGTTCATTGATCCTCTGTTTTTCCCTGTGTCGGTCGACAAGGCATACGGGCCACATGCATTGGGCGCGATCTCGAAACTCCGCGAGCGCTTTGGAGACGATGTACACATCACTGGTGGCATGAGCAACGTATCGTTCGGTTTACCCAAGCGCGCCTTGGTAAATGAAGCCTTTGTGAGATTGGCGGTCGATGCTGGCGCAGATTCGGGTATCATCGACCCTATCCAAGTGAAGATAGAACGCGCCATGAATCTTGACATCGATACCCCGCGCGTCCAGTATGCGATTGATCTCCTGGAAGGCAGAGACGATTTCGCCATGAACTACATCACCGCTTTCCGCAACGGCGAACTCGACTAAAGCCGGTTCGACCGATCTTTTATCGCTTCGAAGTCCGAAGAGGATTTGAGGAGGCGACATCCTTTGACTATCGCACGAAGATCCAATCCGATTCGCCGCAGTTTCAGCTGGGTCGGTCAGGTATTTTGGTTCGTCTACCACAACGTCAACGACTTCATGTCGGTAAACGGTCACTACTTCGCGGCGGCTATCGCGTTTTACAGTTTTTTGTCGATATTCCCGCTTTCTATTGCGTTGATCACCTTGTGGAGGTTGTCGGTTGGGATTGAAGGCTTTGAGGACCGGCTCATCACTGGCATAGTGGCGCAAATCCCTGTGCTCGCGGAAACCGAAGGGCCGTCATTCGTGGAAGGCTTCATCCATAACGTAAGAAACCAGCCCGCGTTGACATCCAGCTTGACCGGGTTGGGACTGTTTATCGCAGGAATGGGAGTGTTTGGTTCGATTCGCAAGAGTGTCAATGTTATCTGGGGTATCCAGCGCCCGCGTCCGTTTCTCACCGAGCGAGCCATCGACTTCGTGATGATGACCGTTGCTTCGTTACTGCTGTTTCTGGCATTGCTACTGTCAACCTTCTTCTCATTCATCAGCGAGATCACGGAACTGTTGGCAACTGATGCGACGCCGTTCGATCAGTGGTTCCTTATAGTGGCAGGTTTCACGATTCCTTCGGTGATCACCTACTTCGTGTTCACCGTCGTTTACTGGTGGTTGCCTAACACCCGAGTCCGATTGTTGGAAATCCTCGGAGTCGCACTCCTAGCCACGATCGCCTTCGAAATCGCGAAATACGTCTTTATCTTTTTTCTAAGAAATTCGGGGGGTCTGATCACCTCGATTTACGGGAGTATCAGCACTGTGATGATGTTTTTCTTCTTCATTTACGTTGAAGCAATCATCCTGTTAGCTGGCGCGATGCTATCTGCGAAATGGTCTAATCATCTTCGCATTCGAGACCAACGGCGGCAGAATCGAATGCTGATAGATAACCTGCGGCGTATAGACGCTTCTGACCGATTGACGTTCCTGCCGTCATTGTGAGCTGATGGGTAATGGCTCCCATAGCCATGGGGCGCATCGAACTCTGGCGGCGCTGATGTTAGATACTCGTCTAACTTCGTTCGTACGCTATAGAGATTCCCGCATTAGTCTGGCCGGTTCTTCGCGGTTCAGGGTGGTTTTCGACGTTAGTTCGCCAACTCGTGGGCGAATGTGAACAGCGCGGGAAGACCGCCCGTGTGCAGGAAAATCAACGTTTCATCCGCTGAAGTATTGCCTTCTCGGATGTCGTCCAACATGGCGGCCATTACGGTGCCCGTGTAGTTGGGGTCTAGCATGATCGCATCTGTCTGTGCCGAAATCCTTATCGCATCTGCCACTTCCTGCGTCATGATGCCGTAACCCTCACCGATGAACTGGTTCAAAACCCTCATGTCCGACTCTTCAAACGTGATCGGTAGATCTAACAGATCGCGAATGTCCTCCGAGTGTTGGAAGATGTAGTCACCCAATGGCATGTCATAGTTCACTCCAACACCGGTGAATCGCCAGTCCAATCCCAGATTCTTCGCGGCGAGAATCAACCCGCATAGCGATCGGCCGGCCACGCCGTAAATATGGATATTCGTGAGGCCAAGCTCATCGATCTGGTCGAGCATTTCGAGCCCGCAGCGCACGAATCCGACCATGCCGACCACGCGCGGGAACAGGTGGTCCTGCAATAAGTAGACGTTTGCTCCCTCGGCTTCCAATTCAGCCTTCAAATCTGCGGCGTATTCATCCGCCTTTTCAGACTGAAACTGGTCGAGGAGATGTAATTCTGCGCCCAGCAGTTTGTCGACTAGCAGGTTGCCTTGCACCTTTCGATGGGCGGCATTCTTGAGAATCAGGACGTAGCGCAATCCAGCCTTGTTCGCCGCAGCTGCCGTCATACGGGCATTGTTCGAGTGGTAGTCCATGATGTTGATGAGGGTGTCGTAACCCTCGTTTACGACGTGCGGCATCTCGAACTCGTAGTGGCGCGCCTTGTTGCCGCCAAACGCCAACCCAGTCATGTCCTCGCGTTTCACGAAGATCCGAGGGATTTCGGCGTCACATTCGTCGGACAGCTGTTCACGCAAGCCGGTCATCTCGTCCAACGGAGTAGGTGTATGTGCGATATCGACGCGGGGGAACGCGTCGATGCGGGCAGTGAGTTCTTCTCGAGTGAGCATAGTGCTCAAAATGGTAATTGGAATCCTCAAGCGACGAAAAAGCCCGTCTGCGAAGAGAGGTTGGTGATGCGCACTAGCTCCTAACACCGTAGTAACCAACGTCCCGTGCCCATCGATCCGAGACTTGCGCTGCGACTACCTCTCCAGTGCATGTGAGCGTACCGTCTTCGCTGATCAATTCCGCCATCAAAGTCGTTCGTCTCCGGTCTACCTCGATTACTCGTGAAGTTACGGTGAAAGACATCGAAAGCGGCGTCGGCTTGAGATAGTTCACATGCAGCGATACGGTGGCGTACCACAATAATGGTCGCTCGCCATCACCGGCATATCTACCAGCGCGACGATACGCGTCGGCGATTGCGGTGCAAACGCTGTGACAGTCGATTACTGATGCGATGATGCCGCCGTTTACGATGTCGTGCGGCATTGCGGCGTGGTGCGGTTGAGGTGTGAACCTACAAACCGACAGATCGCCTTCCCAACTGGATTTGATATTCAGTCCACGCTCGTTCCAAGCTCCGCAACCATGACAGGAGTTACCGAACAGTCCGTCTTGGACGAACTGCGGAGGTGAAGACAACCTTCGCGATTGGTCTTCTATCCGCATCAACTGCTACGGCTCACGGCTCTTCTGCGACGCCGGCGTCGACGACCTCGCGAGGCTCCGTTGCGAGATGCCTTCGAACGTGCCGTTGCCATGTCTTGATCGCTCAAAATGTCCGCGATCTTAATCTCGACCGCTCCGTTTTTCAGGGCCGTATCGTGCCGACCGTTCTGTTGGAATTCATCGCTACCGTGGGCACCTTCGTCAGGGATGATGCCAGAAAAGTCTCGTAGGTAGTTACCCGTGAAGGAATAGTCAACCGAAGCGATGAATTCAGGAGTACCGACCGCGACTAGTTCACCGCCATCGTCACCAGCGAACGGTCCGAGATCGATGATCCAGTCTGCATTCTTAATCAAATCCAGATGATGTTCGATCAAGAGAACAGTGTTGCCGTTGTCAACCAAGCGATGCAACACAGTCAGCAGTTTTGCCGCATCGTCGAACGAAAGGCCAGTGGTCGGTTCGTCAAGGATGTACAGGGTTTGGCCTGTACTGCGTTTTGATAGCTCCGAAGCCAACTTGATGCGTTGCGCTTCACCACCCGACAGCGTAGTTGCCGGTTGTCCGAGACGTATGTAGCCGAGACCAACATCCATCAAGGTCACAAGTTTCGAGGCGATCTTTGGGATGTTCTCGAAGAGGGCGTGCGCCTCGGTGACGGTCATGTTCAAGACATCGGAAATCGATGCCTCCTTGAACAGGATTTCCAAAGCTTCACGGTTGTACCGAGCACCGTCGCAGACCTCGCACGGTACAGTCACATCGGGTAGGAACTGCATCTCAATCTGGGTGTATCCCGCGCCCGAACACGATTCACATCGACCGCCTCGTACATTGAATGAGAAGCGACCTGGCGTGTACCCGCGCGCCCGGGCTTCAGGAACGGTTGCATAAAGTTCTCGGATCGGCGTGAAGACACCCGTGTATGTGGCAGGGTTGGAGCGCGGAGTTCTGCCTATCGGCGATTGGTCGATGTTGATTACTTTGTCGATGTGGTCTAGACCGGTTATCTCGTCGTGAGGACCGGGACGATCTTTGGATCTATAGAAGTGTTGAGACAGACTCTTGAGGATGATTTCGTTGACGAGCGTGCTTTTGCCTGAGCCTGATACACCAGTTACGCATACAAACACACCCAATGGGATATCTATGTCGACATTCTTGAGATTGTTGGCTCGCGCTCCGATGACGGAAATCGAGTTCTCGCCGATCTCGCGTCTGTCCTTGGGTGACGCGATCTCCTTTCGACCACTCAAGTAGTCGCCAGTGATCGAGTCGGTTGCGTCGATGATTGCATCTATTTCGCCCTGCGCGACGACGTGTCCGCCGTGTTCGCCTGCTCCGGGGCCTAGGTCGACGATGTGGTCTGCGGCTCGCATCACTGCTTCGTCATGCTCGACGATTAGAACGGTGTTCCCGACGTCGCGCAAGCTCTTCAGCGTTGCGATCAGGCGGTCGCCATCGTGAGGATGCAGACCTACGGAAGGTTCGTCGCAGACGTATAAGACGCCCATCAACCCCGAACCGATCTGCGTGGCGAGTCGGATCCGTTGCCCTTCGCCGCCGGACAATGTGCCGGCTGAACGGTCGAGGGTCAGGTAGTTTAGTCCGACACGAGACAGGAAGCCAAGCCGAGATTCGATCTCTTTGAAAATCTGACCCGCAATCGACAACTCTCGCGTCGTCAGCGGTTCCTCAACCACTCGATGCTCTGAATCCCAAGCGCCGTTTCTGCATGCTTCGACCCATTGGAGGGCGATCTCGACAGATTGGCGCGTGACCTCCATGATGTTCATCCCGAGCAATGTGACGGCCAAAGCATCCGGTTTCAGGCGATCACCATTGCACGCGTTGCACGTGCGCTGCGACATATAGCGCTCGATATCGTTACGGACGTTTTCTGATTCGGTGTTTGTGTGGCGTCGCTCCAGATTGGGGATTACGCCTTCGATCCTTCCCTTCCACGTATAAACTGCGCCACCGGATGTTTCATGTCGGAGTTGAACCCGTTTTCGCCCCGAACCGTAAAGGACCAGCTTCAGATGCTCGGCCTCTAGTTCGGATACTGGTTTGTCAAGCGGCACTTCGAAATGTTCGTTCAGTGCACGTAACGGCCCCCATGCCCACTGGGAGTTCTTGCCGTCCCGGCTCCAGGGCGCCACTGCCCCGTCGGATAAAGATGCATTTTTGTTTGGCAGGACTAGATCTGGATCAATCTCCAAGCGGAAGCCGATGCCAGAACATTCCGTGCATGCCCCGAATGGAGTGTTGAACGAGAAGTTGCGCGGCTCCAGTTCCGACATCGAGATGTCGCAGTCCGGACAGGAGAATTGCTCGGAATAAGAGAGGTCTTGAGGCTGTAGTCCGCTCTTGGAACGTTGACGTTGCTTGTTGATGGTGCCAGCGGCAACTGTGCTGCGTGCTCCAGTGGTCAATTCCTCGACCAAGCGTTCGCTAGGGTTAAGAACCGAGACTGTCAGAGTGCCGTCGGAAGCCTTCAGAGCCGTCTCAACGGATTGTGTGAGACGCTCTCGCTCGGTGGTGTTTCTGACAATGACGCGATCGACCACGATCTCGATGTTGTGCCATTGATTCTTGTTCAGGTTGATGTCTTCGCTGAGTTCAACTACTTCGCCGTCTACACGTACACGGACAAAGCCTGCCCTGCGAGCATCATCGAAAATCGCCGTATGCTCACCCTTCTTGTGTTTGATGACGGGGGCCAGGACCAGCAGGCGAGAGCCTTCGTCCAAACGCAGGATTGAATCAACGATTTGTTGGACAGTCTGGCGTTGGACCGGTTTGCCACAGTTTCGGCAGTGCGGGCGTCCGGCACGGGCAAACAGCAGACGCAAATAGTCGTAGATTTCGGTTACAGTTCCAACGGTCGATCGAGGGTTGCGCGATACGCCTTTCTGGTCGATGGAGATCGACGGGCTCAGACCTTCGATATGGTCAACCTCTGGTTTCTCCATGCGCCCGAGGAACTGGCGCGCATAAGCGGATAGGCTTTCGACGTAACGTCGCTGCCCCTCGGCGTAGATCGTGTCAAATGCCAGACTGCTCTTGCCAGATCCTGAGACGCCAGTAACGACGACCAGTTTGTCGCGCGGGATGCGGACATCGATGTTCTTGAGGTTGTGCTCGCTTGCGCCTCGTACGATGATTTCGTTTTCTGACATCAGTACAGGTTGGGTGTTCGGGAATCTTTTCGTGCTTGATTCGTAGCCAAAATCTGGATATTCAGTCTGATAGCCAACTGCACCAATACAGCGCCTGTCAGACTCCTAGATTCTAGAGTATGTTCGCGTCCAACTTGCAACCGCTTCGGACGCGGATGTTGGGCTAGTAGTAGATGGCGTTGCCGACGCCTCCGCCAGCCGCAATGCCGTCGCCGTTGATGGCTACTGCTTTGGGAGAGGCAACGAATGCTGCGATGTATGCGATCTCACGCGCGTCAATGAGTTTTCGGACCGCGTTTGCGCTGGCCATCTCGTCAAGGATCGTGTCGACTAACACGCCGCGTTCTTCGGCTCGTGCCGCAGCAACGTTAGGCGTGGCTTCAGTCCGGGTGCCACCGGGGTGTATCACGACGGCGTTGATGCCGTACGGACCGAGTTCATCGGCGAGGTTCTTAGTAAGAGCAGAGACTCCAACGTTGCGTATGGATCCGACCGCCGAGCCACTCGATCGCGAGGCCAACCCGCTGATGTTGATGATGCGTCCCCAGCCGCGATCCTTCATGATCGGCGTAACCGCGCGGGCGCAACGGAGGTATCCGAGCACTTTGGTGTTGATATCCTCGTTGAAGGCCTCGTCAGTGACACCTTCAATTCCCGGAACGGACCCTTGACCAAGTGGCCGCGCGGCGTTGTTGACGAGAATGTCGATGCCGCCCAGTTGGAAATTCGCCCGTGCCACCATGCTGTTTACTGAATCGGTATCTGTAGTGTCGCATTCAATCGGGTAAATATCTCGACCTGTGTCCGCAGAGATCTCTCGACTTGCGAGTTCAAGGTCATCGGCGTTCCGTGCGCATATCGCGACATCGCATCCCTCGCGTGCCAATTCCCACGCTATCGCCTTGCCGATACCTCTGCTACCGCCAGTGACTACTGCCAGTTTTCCTTCAAGTTCCAGATCCATCTCATTTCCCTCATCGGCTCGAGATCACGTTGCAAGGGCGGGTCGTTTCCGCCAGTACTCCGTAGCCTGTTCGAATGCGTACGCCATCTGCAAAACGGAGAAATCAGCGCGTTGTCGCCCAACTATTTGCAATCCGGTCGGTAGGCCGTCTTTGTCGAACCCGGCCGGAACCGAGATCGCCGGCAATCCAGTCACTGTTATCGACGAGCAGGGGGACATCCATTCGAGGTAGTTGGTCAAGGGCTGTCCCGCAACCGTCGTCGGGTACTCCAAATCTGCGGAGAACGGTGGGACTGATGTTACCGGCAACATCACGTAGTCGTAACTGGACATGAACTCCGCCATGCGCGCGTATAGCGCCGACCTGCGTTGCTCTGCCTTCTTCACGTCAAGTGCAGTCAGTCGCATTCCCTCTTCAGCGTTCCAAATGATGGTCTCTTTGACTAGGTCACGATGATCCCGAATGTTCGCTTCATGCTGGTGAGCGAAGATCGCGGCTCGCAGAACGTGGAATATCTCGCCAGCATCTTGCAATGGGGGTTCGGCATCTTCTACGATGCATCCCAAGTCTTCCAAGATGTCCCGTCGAGCGTCGAGCGTCTCGTTGATGATGGAATCGATCGGCGCCCCGCCGACATTCCGGCTCCAAGCGATGCGAGTTCCGGAGAAGTCGCGTTCGAGGGGTTGTGCGAACACGTCCGATGGCTGCATCAAGGAACTTGGGACTCGAGGGTCGGGACCTGCCAACGCGACTAACTGCAACGCGACATCCGAGACAGTTCGTCCCATGCCGCCTGTAACCGATTCTGAGGTGTATCCAAGAGGCGCCGGGTGGACCGGAACCGTACCGATACTGTTGCGCATACCAACGACGTTCGACCATGCGGCGGGATTCCGCAATGATCCGCCGAAGTCAGAGCCTTGAGCGATTGGCATCATGCCGCAGGCCAACGCAACTGTTGCACCACCGCTGCTTCCACCGCATGTTTTCGTCAAATCGTATGGGTTAAGGGTCGTCCCGAACACCTCATTGAAAGTTTGTGAACCAGCACCGAATTCTGGGGTGTTTGTTTTGCCAATGACGATTGCGCCAGCGTCTTTATATCGCTGGACAGTTAACGAATCTTCGGTTGGGACGAGATCTTTGAATATGGGTGACCCATAGGTGGTCCGGATGCCCGCGGTGGGTTGGAGATCTTTGATGCCTACAGGCAGGCCATGAAGAGGACCTACGCCGTCGGCATGCGATTTGGCAAGAGTTTCATCTGCCTCCAAAGCCGAAGCCATCAAGGTTTCGCCGTCAAGTAACGTAACGATCGCGTTTACCGTGGGGTTGATGCGCTCGATTTGTTCGAGGTGCGCCGCCATGACATCGCGGGCCGAGATGTCTCCGGTCCGGATCCACCGGGCGATATCTGTTGCCGTCGAGAAACAGAGTTCTTTCGCGTCACTTGGAATGTCGTTTACCACCAAGTCTGTCCCTCTACCTCGTTTTGGATGTCGCTCCAGTCTCGGGTATAGATGCCGGTGGACAGGTATTTCCAACCGCCGTCAGCGAACAGCATTACGATCGTACCGTTCTCCAAACGTTGCGCTGCCCGAATCGCGCTGGCAAGTACCGCGCCGGAGGATACGCCTACGAATACACCTGCATCGGTTAGGAGTTTTTTGGTCCAGAAGAACGATTCTTCAGCTTCAACCATGATCCGGGCGTCAAGTGCATCAAGATCAAGAACTGGGGGAATAAAGCCGTGCTCGATTGAGCGCAAACCTTGAACTTTGTCATCTGGGTGTGGCGCCGCCGCGACGATCTTTACATCGGGGTTGTGTTCGCGTAACGCTCTGCCCACGCCCATGAGGGTTCCGCCGGTGCCTAATCCTGCCACGAACATATCGACATCAGGCACATCTCGGGCTATTTCGGGTCCTGTGGTCAAGTAATGCGCGTTCGGGTTAGCACTGTTGCCGTATTGATAAGGCATGAACCAAGACGGGTTTTCTTGTGCGAGTTCTTTGGCGACGTTTATCGACTCGTTAGTGCCTTTTTCGGCGGCGGAAAAGATGATCTCAGCACCGAAACCTTCAAGTAGCTGGATACGTTCGGCGCTGACGCTTTCGGGCATGACAACTTTGACCTGATAGCCGCGGAGGCGACCGATCATCGCAAGACCGATCCCGGTGTTCCCGCTCGTGGGCTCTAGAATGACGCCGCCATTGCCTCGAACCAGCAATCCATCTTGCTCTGCCTGATCAATGAGCGACAACGCGACGCGGTCTTTGACGCTGCCGGTCGGGTTTTGAGATTCCAGTTTTGCGAGGAGGCGAACCTGCGGGCTCGGGCTGAACCTAGATATGTCGACAATCGGCGTGTTGCCGATCTTGTCAGATACATCACCGGCCACATAACCGAGTTCCGCGATGCTCATGAATTAGGGGCCTTCCTCAACCTTCGGATTGATCCCACTGCAATACGCAACACTATAGCCCGCGTGGAACTTGGCGTTAATTCCACCGTCGTGTCCAGGCGATGTACTCAGGCCACGGCTTGCGGCGGAGCGATGCCGCAGAAGATCTCGTAGTCGATCAACTCGGTAACTTCTGGTTCATCACCGCAGAGTTTGCAGTCGGGGTTGCGCCGAACCTTGATTTCGCGGAACTCCATCGTGAGCGCGTCAATGATCAACATGCGGCCAGAAAGCGTCTCGCCGATGTCCATCGCTATCTTGATAGTTTCAAGGGCTTGAATCGAGCCTACGAGTCCGGGCAGTGCTCCGATCACTCCTGCCTCGGCGCAGTTGGGGACCTCCCCAGGAGGCGGCGGATCCGGGAACAGGCATCGGTAGCAACCTTTGCCGGGAAGATACGTAGCAGCTTGGCCGTCGAACACCAGGATGGCACCGTCTACGAGCGGCTTACCAGCGAGGTAGGCAGCATCGTTGACGAGGTAGCGAGTCGCGAAGTTGTCGGCACCGTTGACCACGATGTCGTAGTTCAGAATGATGTTCATCGCGTTGTCGGCGTTGATCGGCTCTTCGTGCATGATGACGTTGACTTCGGGGTTGTGAGCCTCAAGCGTCTCCTTGGCGGAGATGACCTTGCGGCGACCAACGTCGGCGTCGGTATGCAATATCTGCCGTTGCAAGTTGCTCACGTCCACGGTGTCGAAATCGACAATCCCAATCGTGCCGACGCCTGCCAGTGCCAGATAGAGAGAGACCGGAGAACCGAGACCACCAGCGCCAACGACCAGCACCTTGGCTCCGACGAGTGCGCGCTGACCAGCGCTGCCCACGTTGGGCATTATCAGATGTCGGCTGTAGCGTTGAACTTGTGCCGGAGTGAGCGCTGGTGCGGCTGCTACGCTACCGTTAGAACTACCATTTACGGAACCATTTGTGCTTTGCATTGGAGCGACCTTCGATCGGCATTTTGCCTGCAACTGAAGTTTCAACCACAGACCAAGTAGTGGCGGCTACGATTTCTTTCGACGAGTAAGCGTGATTCTATCCCATCAAACTGCGGGACAAATAACTCAGTTCTGTGCTTCGGAACGCGAGACGAGGTCGCTGACGAGAGCTATACCGGAGCCCCGATGTTCAGCTCCAAATCTTGAACTTCTTCGAGCTTCTGCTGCTTTTTCACCAGATCATCGATTTTGATTTGGAAAAGGTAGTCGAGGAGCATCTGCTCAACGTCGCCCCACAGCTCGCGTTGAGAACACGCTCCGGAAATGAGACAAGCATCTGGTTCTGAGAGACAGTCGATCGCCGAGAAGGTGTGGTCAACACAGTCGACGACCCTGCCCACGGTGATATCCGCCGGAGATTTAGCCAATCTTATTCCGCCACCAGGCCCGCGTCGGGATTCGACTAGCCCAGACCTCACCAAGTCGGCGGATATGCGCAACAGATAGGGTTCTGGGATGTGCTGCTGCTTGGCGATGTTAGACGTAGGCGTATACCTTCCTTCCGGTTGCATAGCCAGAAATACAAGTATGCGGACCGCATAGTCCACTCTCATCGGTATCAACATGACGATTGGTCGCGCGAAGCGTTAGGCTTCGTCATTTAGATGGCTCGCCACCAATTTGTCCGGATCGGTGTGCTTTGACGAGCGTTGAGTTGCGATTGCCCAAAGTATACCAACGAGGCATAGCGAATCATTCAATTCTCCGACCAAGTTGGAATGTGTGCATTCGCAGATTAGAATCGAGGGTTGCTGAACATCGCGATGCGCCCCGTTAGCAACTTGAGCGCATCTAACACCGATCACTACCCTATATACGGGAGCAAATTTGAAATGGACGACCTGGTGCTGAAAGCCGATTCTCGTACTGCGATGGGCAAGAAAAACCGCGCCTTGAGAGCAAGTGGCATCATTCCCATCCACGTATATGGGCTCGACGATGCTCCGCAATCGCTACAAGCTGAAGGTCGCCGACTAATCAGCGTTGTGCGCGAAGCAGGACGCACATCCCCGGTGATCGTAGAAACCGACGATGGCAGCACCGATGTGACTCTGGTCAGGGAAATCGCTACGCATCCAGTGTCGGGAGACGTCCTGCATGTTGATTTTTTGCGAGTTGACCCGAATCAAACGGTGGAGGCACCGGTGCCTGTGATTCTCTTCAACCAAGACATCGCGCCCGGCACTCGGGGCGGCGCTGGTTTTGTCACTCAAGGCGTGTACGAAATCGTGTTGGAGGCTCGCCCGGGCAATATCCCGCAATCGCTCGAAGCCGATTGCATCGTATTGGAATCCTTTGACGACGCAATCTTGGCGTCCGATTTGGAATTGCCTGAAGGTGTCGCTTTAGCCAGCGACCCGGAAGAGCGAATCGCCTGGATACAGCCGCCTCGGGTCATCGAGGAAGACCTCATCGACGAAGAGGAAGTAGAAGGCGAAGAAGCCGAAGAAGGCGAAGGGGAAGCCGAGGGCGAACCTGAAGAAGCCGAAGAGTAGTCTTACCCGGCGCATTTCGCCCGTCAGCCAGATTAGTTTGCGCGTTCTGGTCGCTGGCGGAACGCGGTCAGAGTTGATGCAAACTGACTCACCCTATTGGTCGCTTGTTGCGTACCTCGTCGCGTATTGCGTAAGATTTAACGAGAAGCAACAATGTGAATCGCGTTGGATCGACAGAGTTCTTCGCTCGAACGATTGAACCCATATGGCAGGGCATTTAAGTAAATGACGATGCCATTTAAAACACCCAGATCTAGGGAATATGGGTAAACAGGCGTTCCGAGTGAGTCTGTTCCGACGCGATTCTGACGCAGGTAACTGCGGCTACAACAAGGAGTCACTCTATGAATCCTGCCTTAGTAGCCGGCCTCGCAAGCGTGTCTGCGTTGGTGTTTCTGATTGTCGGAGTGGCACTCGGCTATTGGGGCAATGCACGCCTCAACTCAAGGGCCATAAGGGCAACGGAAGACGCACTGACGCAACAGATTGAACAGGCGCGGACTCGAAGCAACGAGATTCTCAAAGAATCACAACTCAGAGCAGAAGAATTTCGAAAAGAGATCGAAACAGAAAGGACAAACTCGGCAAGGCAAACCCGACGCGAACGGCGCGATCTACAACGCATCCAACGGCGGATAGACAGATCCGCCGAGGAGTTGCGCACGCAACAAACCGACTTAAAGGCTTTCGAAGAGCGATTGCAAAAAGAGGACGAAGAGTTGCGCGAACGCACCGCAACTGAACTCGAACGCGTCTCCGGCATGTCGAAGGATTCTGCTAAGGACCTCCTGTTCAAGCGAGCGGAAGACGAGAACGCCTACGAGTTCAAGCGTCGATTCCGGGAAGCCGAGCTTCAATACCAAGATGAGGCCGACGAACGAGCCCGTGAAATCTTGGCGGCGTCTTTGCAACGCCTGGCTTCCGACGTAGTCGGAGAAGCTTCGGTGACCAGTATTCCGATACCGTCGGAAGATGTCAAAGGGCGCTTGATAGGACGCGAGGGGCGAAACATCCGGGCGATCGAAGCCAACACTGGTGTCGACCTGTTGGTTGACGATACGCCTGATACGGTAGCGATTTCCTGTTTCGATCCCATCCGTAGAGAAGTTGCCCGTGTGGCATTGGTTCGCCTCATCAAGGACGGCCGTATCCAACCTGCCCGCATCGAGGATGCCGTCCGGAAGTCACAACGAGAGGTTGATGTCGCGGTGCGAAAGGCGGGGGAAGATGCCGTCCTCGACGTGGGCATCAGGGGGCTCCATCCGGAACTCACCAAGATGATGGGTCGGCTCAAATACCGCTACTCCTACGGTGAAAACGTCCTACTGCACTGCACGGAAGTCGGACACATCTCGGGCATGCTGGCATCTCAGATCGGTGCTAACGCCCAAACCGCGAAGACGGCTGGTTTCCTCCACGACATTGGCAAAGCCCTGACTCACGAAGTTGAAGGCCCACACGCCGAGATCGGCGCTGACCTTGCGGCTCAATACGGAGTGCGCGACAACATCGTCGTCGCGATCCGAGAACACCATGACCGAGAAATGACGACACCAGTTTCGTTTTTGGTCGCGGCCGCCGACGCGATCAGCGCCGCACGTCCCGGAGCTCGTAGCGATACTAACGAAAACTACTTGAAACGCCTAAACGAACTCGAGAGCGTGGCACGGGGTTTCGACGGTGTTCGACGAGTGTTCGCCATTCAGGCCGGACGAGAGGTGCGTGTGCTAGTTGATCCGCAGAAGATCACCGACGCTGATGCGAGCGTTCTTTCGAACGACATTGCCAAAGCCATCGAGCAACGGTTGCAATACCCCGGTCTGATCAAGGTGATTGTGATCCGCGAATCTCGTGCGGAGGCGGTAGCCAGCTGATCTAGGTTGGTGACGCGCAGGCGTAGCCGATTCTTGGTGTCTGTTTTTACCCTTGAGATCAAATGTCGGCGTCTAGTTCCGGTGCGAGGCACGATCCAAGCGCGCAACTTGCGATCGCTCCGCCTTGGCAGGTCCGAGAGGACCTGCACCTGCATACGAACGCCTCTGATGGTGTCCTGTCTCCGACCGAGTTGGTCGAGCTGGTCAACGCGACTTCGTTGCGATTGTTCGCGATCACAGATCACGACACGACATCAGGTTTGGATGAAGCAGAAGCCGCGAGCTGCAGACATCCCGGGATCACCTTTGTACCAGGGATCGAATTGAGCGCCGAAGTCGATGGAACAGAGCTCCATCTCACTTGCCATTTCATCGATCGGCATAATTCTGAAATGCAATCTGAATTGTCGGCTTTGATGCAAGACCGCGAGTCGAAAGCGGAGCAGATCGTCGAACGACTCAGAGAGATCGGTCTGCCAGTGGACTGGGAAGACGTGGTCGCCAATGCTGACGGAGCGATCGGCAGACCACATATCGCGCGTGCGATGCTGTCTCGGGGTTACGTGAGTTCGGTATCCGACGCGTTCACTCGTTACTTATCACCCGGCAGGCCCGCTTACATATCACGGCGTAAACTTGGCGGGATACGTGCCTTGCAGCTGGTGCATGATGCAGGTGGTGTAGCGACAGTCGCACATCCACGCACTGTGTCCAATGTGGAAGAGGTATTGTCGACCCTCAAACCGCACGGATTAGCAGGTATTGAAGTTTATGCCGAGAAGTACGGCACGGATATGATTGACCGATACTCAGTCCTCTCCGACCGGTTTGACCTAGTCAAGTCCGGCGGCTCCGACTATCATGCGAACGACACCGTCAACGAGATCGTTCCCGGTATGAATGGGCCACCGCCCGGCACCGTACGGAAGCTGTACGAACGAGCATTGGAGATGCACGGTGCCGATGGCGTCGGGTATCGTCTCGACGAGTCGAAGTTGTAGCGGTCTAATAGATGCCAGACACGTTCGCATCCATCGCACTAGTCACCGCGGCGTATCTGGTCGGGTCGATTCCGTCGGCCTATCTGATCGGACGGTTTATTGCCGGTATCGACATCCGGGAATACGGGAGCGGAAACGTCGGGGCTTCCAACGTATCAGTCCACGTAGGCAAGAAATGGGTGGTGCCGATCGCGCTATTCGACGTTTTTGCCAAGGGGTTTCTACCTGTTTATGTCGGGGGTTCAGCGGTGTTGGACCTTGGGCCAACCACGCAAGCTATCGCGGCGTTAGCGGCGATGTGCGGGCACAACTGGCCGGTATTTCTGAAATTCTCCGGCGGACGCGGGATTTCGGTTGGGATTGGGTCGATCGTCGCGTATGGGGTGCCCCTTTTCGTTTTGTGGGCGACGATACCCGGTGTTCTCTTCTCGCTCACTCCATGGCGAGATTCGGCGGTTTCGTGGTTGATGGCGACGATCTTGCTGCCTGCTTGGGTGCTCTGGGCTGGATACGACGCTTGGGTGGCTATCTACGGGGTTGGATTCGCAGTTATCACAATTGTCCGTCGAGTTACATCCGGCGGATTCAAAGATTCGTTGTTAAGTTATGGGGAGTTGACTCCAGCCAAACTCGTCTGGAACCGCATGGTCTATGATCGCGACATCACTTCGCGTGACACTTGGGTGCACAGTCGCCCGAATCCAAGCAACTAAACTGATCTCATGAGCGAGAACTCTGCGGACTTACAACTAAATATGACGCAGTGCCCCCGCCATCAGGAGGTTGAGACCAATCTCCGTTGCGGACAATGCGACGATCCGATATGCCCACGGTGCATGGTCTATGCGCCTGTGGGGTCTAAGTGTCCGGATTGTGCGTCGATTGGTGGGCCGGTGATGTTCAAGGTGACTCAGAATGATCTAATCCGGATCGGAATAGTGGCGGGATTAGCGGCGTTGGGCATCGGGATTGCTTCAGCAGTCACGTTGGTGGCGCTTTGGTCACTGGATATTTTGGCGGGGGTGAATTCGAGCATCTGGTTGATCGTTGTGGGAGTGGCTGAGTTCCTCGGTGTAATGGGTGTCACTTACGCGATGCAGTTGGTTGCAGGAGTAAAATACTCGACGAGTTTGCGGATCTTGGCTGCTGGTTTGGCGTTGCTGTTTTATCTGACCCAGGTAATGGCGATCGAAATCATGGCTGGCATGTTCACGGAACTGCTGATAGGGCCAGGAATTGTGGTGCATCTGCCAGGGTTGATCGGGTTCGGGTTTGGGACTTACTACGCGATGCAACGTTTCAAACCTTAGTTGGGATGATCGCGCCTTCGCCGGATTGCTGGTGTGCGATCGCTTCGTCGATCATGTCGCGCAGCGACAATGGCGGATCGTAGCCGAAATCCCGCTGCGACGCCGAAAGATCGTACTCGTAGTAGGTCGGTGTGATGGGGAGGTTGACCTTGGTGTAGGGTGCGTTGAGTTTTTCGGCGAGATACGGGATCATGTTTTCCCACCGGAAGGGTTCGCGGGATGCGAGTTGGTAGGTGTTGCCGAATGTCGCAGGGTTGCCCAGAGCGTTTTCGTATGCGTGGATGATGTCTCGGACTTCGACGAAGTGTTTTTTCCATGGACGGCCGTTACGATCGGCGGCGATGATGAGATGGGGGTCGCCGTCGTAGGCTTTTGACATGAGTTCATAAGCTTCACGACATTCGGGGACGGCTGAACCTTGTAGCTGGTTCATGAATGTCCGCATGTGGAACTGTCCGAAGTCCAATGCTTCGCCAGCTCCCCATGCGTTGGCGAAACGGAAGACGGTTGCGGGGAGGGACTCGGCTCGGACGTAGCGGTCTACCAAGTGTTCGGTCAGGACTTTGGTGTAGCCGTACCAGCCAGTGGCTGCTAGTGGCAGAGAGTCTTCACGTATTGGCTCTTCGATGCCTTCGGGCGGGTATTTTTCCATGGTGCCGTCGGTGCTTGTGTGGATGACGTGCTGGACATGATCTGATGCGAGAGCGGCTTCAAGGATGTTGAAGGTGCCCTTGACGTTGATGTCGAAGTATTGCTCGGGTGTGAACGGTCCACCGGCTTGGAAGGCTGCACCCAAATGGAATATTGCTTCTGCACCATCGGCGGATGTTCTGACGTCGGAATGAGAAGCGAGGTCTCCCTCGACGATGTGGGCGCCGATTTGCGCTACTTTTTCGGATTGGGGATCTCCGGGCACCACGAAACCTGTTACATCGTGTCCCAAGTCGACGAATCGTTTTGCCACGTTTGCGCCTACGCGTCCGGTGATGCCTGTGATCAGTATTCGCATTGACGAAATCCTCAGATTGTTTAGTGTTCGGAGAAAGAATAGACGGGTTTCGGGTAAACTGCAATCGCTGAGGCGGCTTGTGGCCTTGACCGCCATTTAGATCACTACTAGGAAATACCGATGACCAAGATCGAAAAAGTCGAAACGTTCCTCTGGAGCCGATGGCTCTTGATAAAGATTCACTCCGAGGACGGTTTTGTCGGGATTGGAGAGGGTGGCGTCCACGGTTGGCAACGTCCCACGAAGACGATGATCGAGGTGATGAGTGATTATCTGGTCGGTAAGGATCCGAACCTGATCGAGCATCACTACCAGTGGTTGTATCGCTCATCACACTTTATGGGCTCGGTCGTCCAAGGCGCACTCAGCGCGATTGACATTGCGCTGTGGGACATGAAGGGCAAGCGGTTGGGCGTGCCAATTTACGACTTGATGGGCGGCAAGACGCGCGACCGCGTCCGCTGTTATATGCACGTTGGCGGCGATACAGGCGAGGAACTGGCGGAAGACGCCTTGCGCGCCAGGCAGCAAGGTTTCACCGCGGTTCGATTCACACCGTTCCCTAATGACTACTATCTGCACAAGTCGTACACGGAGTGGGCTGATGAGGCCGTAGAGCGTGTCGGGATGGTAAAAGATGCTGTTGGTTCAGATGTCGATATCTGCGTTGAGATTCACCGTCAGATGAACCCGGCGGAATCGATCTGGCTGGGCAGGCGGTTGGAGCAGTTCAATCCGTTCTTCTACGAAGACCCGATGCTGCCGGACAGTCCGGCACGGATGGCGGAAGTCCAAGCACAGTGCAATATCCCAATCGCGACTGGAGAGCGTTTCACGACGATTTTCGAGTATCAGCAACTGCTCGAAAACGGCGGATGCGCGTACGTTCGACCAGACCTATGCCTTTGCGGCGGGTTGAGCGGTTGCAAGAAAGTTGCGGCGATGGCCGAAGCGCAACATGTGAAGGTCATTCCGCACAACCCGTTGTCACCAGTATCGACTGCGGCGTGTGTTCAGCTGGACGCGTGCATCCCCAACTTCGCGTTGCAGGAGTACACGGGGGAATCGGAACCACCAAAGTCGGAGCTATTGGTTGAGCCGCTGGAACTGATTGACGGGTACCTGACGGTACCTGAAGGGCCTGGATTAGGTATCGAACTCAACGAGGATACGTTGGCGAGAATTGGAGAAGATCCAAAGGTGTTAGACACACCGATCGGATTCGATGGTTCGGTACAAGACCGCTAAAGGATAAGCGGCGGACGTTAGATAGTGGAGCGGGAGACGGGATTCGAACCCGCGACCTTCTGCTTGGGAAGCAGATACTCTACCACTGAGTTACTCCCGCTCGGGGAAGACGTGTTGTCATTATAGCGACTCGGTTGGTCAACGTAGAACATGATCGAGACGCACCACAACGATTAGTGATCTGCTTATACCGCCCAATCTTCGAGGTCCCATGCCATCTGCCAGAAGTCGCGTTCGTAGCGAGTGCAGGTGATGTAGGCTTCGCGCATGGCAGATAGTTCTTGGCTGCCGGCGGTTGCGGCTACGCGGTCGCAGATGGCCCGGGCTTCTAGGGCAACGGTACGCGAATCTTCGCCCGCGTACATGCGTATCCACTCGGCGTAGTGGGGTGCGTTTTGCGGTTCGCCGTCTGCGGCGAGCATCTCGCCTACTTTCCAATATCCCCAGATGCATGGCACCAGTGCGGCGATCAGTTCGCCGAAACTGCCGATTTGGGCGACGCGGAGCAGGTAGCTGGTGTAGGAGTAGGTGGTCGGCGCATGTTTCGTGGCTTCGAGCTCTTGTGCAGAGATTCCGAGTTGGGAGCAGTATGAACGGTGGAGTTCCATCTCGGTGTTAAGGATGTGGTCTACCGCACCAGCGAACCAGCTCATCGTGGTTAGATCGGGTGCTTTCACGGTTCCCATCGCCAAGCATCTGGCGTAGTCGATGAGGTAGACGTAGTCCTGCGTCATGAAGTGCTTGAAGCGGTCCGTTGACAGCGACCCATCTCCGATTCCGAGCACAAACGGGTGCCGCATCATTGCTTCGCGCTGGGATTTGGAAGCGACTTCGATCTCGTCGCAAAAAGTCACGGCATCAACCTCCTTAGGGTTCATCATGCGCCCCTTTGTCTGGCCCATCTGGATTCCGGCTTTCGCCGTAATGACGGGGTTGGTGCAACGACGATTCTCGCATAGCAGCGGAGCTATCGAACGCGCCTTTGAGTGTAGTCGATGCTGGTATCCTCAAACTTCATGGCGTCGAAAAATAGAGGTGACGGACGTATGGTTTGGTTGGACCTTGAGATGACGGGTCTGGAGGAGCAACACGTCATCATCGAGGTGGCAACCGTCATCACCGACGCGAATCTGGAAATTCTTGCCGAAGGTCCCGACATCGCCATCAATCGCTCGGTCGAAGATCTCAACAATATCGATCCGTGGTCGGCGAAGCAACATACCGAATCGGGGCTGATGGACAAAGTCAGAGCATCGCGGATCGGCATCAATGAAGCGGAAAGTCAAACGATCGATTTTGTCAAGAGTTGGGTGGGTAGATGGGAAGCGCCGTTGTGCGGCAATTCGATCTGGGTGGATAGGCTATTTTTGAAGCGCGAGATGCCGACTCTGGAGTCGTACTTGCACTACCGTGTGGTCGATGTGAGCAGCATCAAAGAGCTTATTGCTCGATGGCATCCCGAGGCAGTACAGCCGCCAGAGAAATCTAAGTCGCATCGTGCGTTGGATGACGTGCTGGAGAGCATCGAAGAGTTGCGGTGGTATCGCCGACAGTTCTTCAAGTCTCCAGAGGTTGTTTCCGGCAAGACTGACGCATGAACGTCATCTGAGAAGATTGCTGATTCGCCGTTCGGCCTCGATTAGCTGGGGGTCGCTCTTGCGGCGTTCGGAGTAACGGCTGAGCGAGGCTAATATCGTCGAGTGCGGTCGGCCGCCCATCAGTGTGCCGGTCTCGGAACTCGTAAGTCCGCTCTTCTCTCGCAACATATAGATCGCCACGTCGCGCGCTGATGTGACCGACCGGTTTCCTCTCCCGGATCGGCACAGTTGATCGTTGTTGATGGAGAATACGCCGGCAACTGCGTCGACAACATCATTTGGCGGTACCAACGTCGGTGCTGGGGCAGTTATTCGATCTTTCACCGCTTCAACTGCCACCGCCAAGCTGATTGTCCCTGCTTCCGCGGCTTGTGCTCGTCCTTCCAGTTGGTGGTGTGCGTCAACGCGTGCGATTGCGCCGATGACATCGCGAACGTTGTTAGCGAATCGTTCCGACAGGAAGTCCAAAACTTCGTTTTTGAGATGTAGTTTTCGTTCTGATGCGTATCTTCCGAGGAGCGAACGCTTCAACTCGAAATCAGGACGATCAATTGAAATCTCGAGTCCACCAGACAGTCTGGAAACGATCTCGTCGCCAAGTTCGCTAATCGGGTACGCGCTGTTGAATGTGAAAACGACTTGCTTTCGATTGGCCAGCAGGTGTTCGAGGATCGAGAGCAGAAATGACAGGGTCTTCGTTTTGCCAATGAGCTTCTCGACGCCATCAACGAGGAGTACATCGACGTCTCGATAACGGTCGCGGACTGTGGCAACCTTGCCGCTCTGTGATGATTTGACGAAACTATCGACGAACTCTTCACCCGTGAGGCATATGACGTTCATCTTGGCCTGGCGCATCTCGTTGGCGATGGCGTTGATGAGGTGAGTTTTGCCCTGCCCGGTTTCTGAAGCAATGGTCAGAGGATTGAACTCATCACCTGGTGCGTCAACAACGCTCCGTGCGGCGTTCAACGCGTGGGCGTTGCTCGCGGATCTCTCGAAGCGTTTGAAGGTGCAGTTAGGGATGGCGGGAAAGTATCGTGCGTTCTCGCGGGCTACTGTTGCGCGGTGGCGACTCAAACGGACATCGGCCCACTGGGTGTAGTCGCCAGCGAGCCCTTCGCGCACCAACACATCGCTGCTCGTGTATGCGATGGTGTCGAGTTCAATCTTTACATCTTGACCGAAAACCTCGGATGCGAATCGACGGATGCTCCGCATCACGCGTTGGCGTATCCAAGCGGCTACGAAACCGTTTTTCACGGTGATTCGCAACAGGCCATCGACAAACGATGTGGCCTTCGAATCGGCTAGGTATGCGTTGAAATCGGCTTGGTTATCGATCTGAACCTCGACCATCCCGAGCACCACTCTCCACTTATTTTGCACTGCGCAAGTACGGCTGTCTGACAGGTCATCAGGCACAGATCATCCTTTCGTGAGCGAATAGAATTTAACGGCGCGCGAAGATGCGGCAAGCAACTTCATGCGCGGTATCGATTGTGTGATTCTCGGGCCGCCTCCTCAGATGCCCGAGAACATCGTCAACTAGATTTAACATATCGCCACTGGCGAAATCGTGCAACGCAAAAAAGCCGTTTTTGAGAGGTTTTTGAACTGAATTTTGGCGATTGAACAGATGTTTGACATCAAAAATCAGGGGGTTTTGTGAAGGGTGATTTGGCTACAGAAATCGAGTGAATCCCTCTGTCGTGGCAACAACTGCCGCTTCCGTCGATTGCCTTAACATCAACATTGAGTATCAGCGGTTGAGCACGCCAAAAGGTGTTGGGATGAGAGCGATATTTTTCGGAACTCCAAACGCCGCAATCGCGTCGTTGCGCGCGCTTCTCGGCGCAGGGATCGAAGTCCCGATGATCTGCACACGCCCCGGGCGGCGCTCCGGGCGTGGCCGGGCCCTATCGCCAACCCCGGTGGAGATTTTTGGAATCGATTCAGGAATCCCGGTTATCACTCCGCAGGTGTTGGATGCCGAGGCTGTGGCGACGATTCGGCGGGTTGAAGCTGATGTTTACGTTGTGGTCGCGTATGGCAGATTCATTCCTACGGAACTGCTGTTGGCTCCGCGATTGGGTGTTGTGAACATCCATCCGTCGCTACTGCCAAGGCACCGGGGACCGAGTCCGGTTGCAACTGCCATTCTTGAAAACGATAAGTCGACTGGTGTGTCGATCATGCTGCTTGACGAGGGGATGGACACTGGTCCGATCTTGGCTCAATCCGAATTGGTGAGTATTTCAAGCGATGTCCGATGCGACGCGTTGACAGACCAACTCTTCGAGATGGGTGCTGGTATGCTTCCGGACGTTTTGAAGAATTATTGTGCTGGGAAAGTTATTCCGCGAGCGCAGATCGAGGCGGAGGCGACGGTAACGAGATTGTTAACTAAAGTTGACGGAGAGATAGATTGGGAGGCACCCGCGGATCGGATCGTTAGGATGAACCGTGCTTATCACCCTTGGCCGGGCACCAGCACGTTTTGGGGCAGAGAGGTATTCAAGATTGTTGATGTTGAAATTGGTGAAGGTGTGGATTCAGAGTCGGGGCTGGATGCGGGTAGTGTGTTCCGGGCGGATGATGGGAGCGTTTGTGTTGCTGCGGGGTTTGGGTCTTGGGTGAGGTTGGTGACGGTTCAAGCAGCGGGCAGGCGAGCGATTTCGGCTGTCGAGTTCGCCAACGGCAGGCGTGACTTTATTGGTTCGATTTTGGGTGCAGAATAGAGTCGGTTTTGCAACGGCTTAGTTGATGGAGAGCGGAATGATAGTCGATTGCCATGTTCATGTATGGGAGATGCCTCCGATAGCGCCGGTCGGTCCGACGGCACCGACGTGGACGGCGGTTACGGAGGAGGCTGGTCCGACGGAGTTGCTGGTTGCGGATATGGATGAAAACGGTGTTGATGCGGCGGTGTTGGTGCAATCGAGCGGATCAACTTGGGACAATACTTACGTGGCGGAGTCGGCGAATGCGGATCGTGGAAGGTTTCGATCGATAGGTTTGGTGGATCCGATGGATCCTGACAATGCTTCGGTTGCTGCTGGTTGGATGGATGATTTTGGGATGTCGGGTTTTCGGTTTCACCCCGATTACTATCCGGATAATGTGGTTTTGGATGTGGATCGGAATGGGCCTATGTTCAATGAGATTGAGAAGCGGATGGGGATTGTGAAGGTTCACAACCGGGTGAGGAATGTTGGTCAGATGGCAGGGATTGTAGGGAGGTATCCGGGGATCACTTGGATCATCGATCACATGATGTATCCAGAGCCTTGGATGGCTGGCGATGGTTGGACGGCGTATCTGCCAGTTTTGGATTTGGCTCGACATCCGAATGTGGTGATGATGATTTCGGATGTGCACAATCGGTCAGGGGAAGGTTTTCCGTTTGGCGATATGCATAGTGTGGTGATGATGGCGATTGATGCGTTTGGGATTGAGCGGTGCATCTGGGGCACGGGTTATCCGGGCTACCTACGTGAGAAGAACGGTTGGATTTCGCTGGCGGACGAGTTGCGGTTGGTGCGCCAGGGGTTTGATTGGCTGACGGAAGAGGAGCGTGGGCAGTTGCTCGGGGATAATCCTAAGAGGATTTATGGGTTCTGATTAACTGGATCTGGTTAGTGTAGGCGGCGAAGTTCGGGTTTGCGTTCGGTTTTGGAGATGCTCCGCTTGCGGTTGTAGGTTTTTTCTAAGGTTTCGTCTTTGAAGGTGATGGGGTGAGTGATGTTTTTACGCGAGCGTGTCTGTCGGGCACGGTTGCTTTGCGATGCTGGTGGGAGATTGTCAGCGGTAGATTCTGATTTTGGATCGCTTGGCATGAATTGGTTATAGCAGGTTCCGGCGCTCTAGTCGGAGTCCTATGCTTCGTCTTGGTCTTCCTCGTCGTCAGGATTGAATCCGGGTACGAGTTGGAAGCGTTTGAAGCCTTCGGCGAATGGAGCGTCGATGTTTTTGCCGTTTTCGGCTCGCCATCTTCGCATCCACTTGTCGACGTTTTCGGGTTGGTCGAGTTGACTGACGTGAGATTTGATGGCACCAATGGCTTTTTCGACGTCTGCCTCTTCTAGCGGGTTCCAGTGAGAGCTACCTTCTCCGAACATCATGACCCACACTTCGTGGACTTTCCATGCGTCGAGGTCTTGTGCCAAGAGTCCCTCGTCCCAGAGGTGGTCGCGTGCGGATGGGAATACGGCTGAGAGAGCGGCTTCGCCGGCGGCGAAGTGGTCTGGGTGGCCGATGTAGTTGCTGTGCGAAAGGTCGCGAGTGGGGTTGGTGGTGATGAGGATGTGGGGACGGTGTTTACGGATGACGCGGACGATTTCGCGTCGGAGTGCGATAGTTGGTTCTAGGTAACCGTCTGGGAAGTCGAGGAATTCGATGGATTTGAGTCCGAGGACGCGTCCGGCTTGGGTTTGCTCATCTTTGCGGATTCGGCTGAGTTCGGTGGCTGAGAGTGAACGGTCTTCGGTTCCTTTGGAGCCGTCTGTGCACATTACGTAGACGACTTCCCACCCGAGTCGGGTCCATTTTGCGACGGTTCCGGAGCATCCCCAATCGGCGTCGTCGGGGTGTGCGAAGACGACCATTGCTCTGGAGTGCGGTTCTTGTTCGGGCGGGACGGGTTCAGAATCTGTGGTCATGGGATCGTCAAGTGAGTTAGTTGAGGGTGGATCGTAATAGTACTGAGAATCAATGTTAATTTTGGGCGCGTTTAATCACGGGGGATACCCCGCTCGCTTCACTCCGTTTGCTCACGCCCCTTTCGCCCTGCGAAAGGAGCGTGTTTGGTGGGCGCGTTTAATTGAAGGGGTTCTTCACCCTCTCCCTAACCCTCTCCCATCAAGGGAGAGGGGATCGATGTTTGAAGCATCGCCGCGTCTGGGTTTCGCGCGGGCGACAACTCGCATGCTTTGCCTAGGCTGGCAAGTGTTTTTTGTCCAGCATCGCCGACGTCGCCAGACCGTCGGCCCTCCGGGAAGCATGGTGTGAAAGAACTGCCCCCGTCATCGCTCGATTGTTCCTCTCGCTGATGCTGTAGCCTCCCCCGCCCGACGATGCGGGTAGACGTTTGCCGGATAGAGGACCATTCGCTCGGATCTTGAACGGACGGACTCCCCCGCGCCCCTCCCATCTGGATTCCGGCTTTCGCCGGAATGACGGGAGGATGTTCCCTCTGGATTCCGGTTCTCTCCGGAACAACCTTGGTTTCGCGCGTTCCCCTGTGGATTCCCGCCTGCGCGGGAACGACGTGGGGAGGGCGTCCGCCGTCTGGCTCGCTTTCGTTGGCGGAGTCCGCAGTACCCTCCGCATCCGAGACGCTACAGCGACAACGCTCCTCGTGACCGGGTTTCGGCCGCGTTTCGTCTGCCTTCCTAGACTTTCGGCGGGCACCGTCGGCGGATCCGTGTGTTGGCGGCTCCGCGTCGTCCCGCCCGCGGCCTGTTTACCTTTATTCAGTTGTCTTTTTTCTGCCTCGCGTCCGCAGGTTGCGCGTGCCCCGGGCGCGGCGATGTTTCGTTTTTCCAGACGCCGTTCCGATGATCAGCAGACTGGCGCTTGTTGTTTATATTACAACATATGTTGTGGGTGTCAAGTGTGAACTATGATCCCGGTTCAAGCCCGGGACATGCTTTTGTGATTGGAATGATGGGCTGTGATGGCCCCGCCCCTTTGTCCCCGTTCACCCTCACCTTAGCCCCCTCCTGAAGAAGGAGGGATGTGATTGGTTGTGGAGATTCCTTGGAAGATAGCGTCGACAGTTTTTTCAATTTGGGTTCGGGTTTGGGGTGCGCCTAGAATGTGGCGGGCTAGGATGGAGCCTACCATTGCGTATACGGCGGTTTCGAGGTCGGTTTCCGGGCGGATTTCTCCGCGTTCGACGCCTCTTTGGAGGACTGCTACGGCGTCTTCTCTTCGGGGTTGCATGATGCGGTTTCGGAAGAGTTCGAGTAGTGCCGGGTTTCGTCGTTCTTCGACGAGGAGGGCTCCCATGACCGAGAATCCGGGGCCATGTTCCAACGCGGTCAGGTTTTGGATGAGCATCTCGATGATGTCGTCGCGGGCGCTGCCGGTGTCTGGTGGCGGTCCGAAGTTGTCGGTCAACGATCTCATCGCGGCGGCTGTGAGTTCTTCTTTGTTTTCGTAGCGCCGGTAGATGGTGGTTTTGCCTACCCCTGCGATGTTTGCGACGCGTTCGACAGACATTGCAGCGTATCCGACATCGGTGAGGACTTGGATTGTTGCCCGAAGTATCGCGCGGTCCAGGTTGGGGTCGCGAGGCCTTCCGGGTTTCGGGTCTTGTTGGGTTACCTGCGGGTTTGTTTGGGTCAATTTCTAGGGACTTGGATCGATAACATAACCTTCCGTCAGAGTAGCAGAAGGGTGAATATGGGATGCCCCTCTGGATGAACGTTCCGTCCGCTGAAGGGCTGGCCTCCGACGGAATGACGATGACGATGGCGTTCTATTGATGATGTGGATTGGTCTGGTTCGTGGTTTCGATGTCTGCGGTTGGTTCGAGATGGCGGGCTGGCATGAATCTCAATACGAGAATGGATCCGATAATGGCGATTGCGGCGGAGACAAGAACGGCGACACCCAAGGCATCAGTGAATCCGGTCTTCGCTGATGCGGCCAATGGACCCGCGATCTCTGCCGGAAGCATGGAAGCTACTCTAGCGGCCGCCCCGACCGAGTCGCTGGCGGCGTGTGCGGCTTCGGGCGGGAGCGAAGCGACGACGTCTTGCATGCGGGAGTTGAATACGGTGTTGATGACCGATCCGATGACGGCGACTCCGAATGCGCCGGCGACTTGGCGGGTGACATCGTTCATGGCGGATGCGATACCGGCATTGGCTTCCGGCACTGCTCCCATGACGGCGTCAGTGGAAGGTGCCATAACATTGCCCATGCTGAACGCGAGCAGGAAGAAGGTAGTGCCAATGATCCAGTAGCTAGTGTCGGTTTGCCAGAACGAGATGGAGACGAAAAGGGCGGTCAGTCCCAAAAGGCCTGCGGCGACGACTCTGTTGGTGCCCAATCTTCCAACCAATCGATGACTCAGACCTGCGCCGATCGCCATACCGAAGGCGATGGGGATCATCCGTAGCCCGGCTTCAAGCGGTGTGAAGCCTTGAACGAACTGAAGGTACTGGGTCATTCCAAAGATCATGCCGAAGAGGGCGAAGAAGCCGATGGAGATAGCTCCCGCGCCGGCTGAGAATCTCAGGTTTTTGAAGAACGCGAGGTTGAGCATGGGGTGATCAGTCCTGAGTTCCCAGATGATGAATATGGTGACTAGGATTGCGCCTCCTGCGAGCCCGGAGATTATGGAGAGGTTGGTCCAGCCGTGAGTAGGTGCTTCGATGATGAAGTAGACCAATGTGGTTACGGCGGCGATGGAGAGGATAGCTCCCGGAATGTCGATGGATACGGGATTCGGGTCACGGCTTTCGGGAACGAGGATGAAGCCTGCGATGAGTGCGACAGCGATGATCGGAATGTTGATGAAGAATACGGAGCCCCACCAGAAGTTTTCGAGGAGCAATCCACCGGTGACGGGTCCGATGCCGATGCCTAGACCGGCGACGGCGGCCCATATTCCAATCGCCTTGCCACGTTCCTCTCTTGGGAATACGTTGGTGATTATGGAGAGGGTTGACGGCATGATGAGGGCACCGCCGATGCCCATCAGAGCCCGTGCGGCGATGAGTTGGGCGCTGGAGTCTGAATAAGTGGCGAAGAGACTGGAAAGGCCGAATATGACGAGTCCGACTTGGAGGGCTCGTTTGCGTCCGAATCGGTCTCCGATAGCGCCCATTGTGAGGAGGAGACCTGCGAATACGAGGATGTAAGAGTCGACCATCCATTGGAGCGAAGTTGCGCTGGCGTTGAACTCGCGTTGGAGGGTAGGGATTGCGACGTTGAGGATGGTGTTGTCGAGTCCGATGATGAGCAGGCTGGTGGAGAGGACTACCAGAGTGAACCAGCGTCTCTTGTATGCGTTAGTTTGGGTGGGATCGGCGATGGTAGTTTGCATTGGCCTGGCTCCATTAAGTAACGATACCGTATCGTAATTATATAATGATGTTGAGAAGCGTGTTGGTGAGGCGCGGGTTGGATTGCTGGGATGTGCCCTTCCCTTTTGTCCCCGTTCACCCTCACCCTGACCCTCTCCCATAGAGGGAGAGGGGATACGCACACCACCATAGGCCCTCTGGATACCCGCCTGCGCGGGTGCGACGGGGGGTGCGTGGTGTGTTGTGTCGATGTTTGGTTTAGGATTTTGGGAATGAGTGAGAATGCGAATGGACCATTGGTTTCGGTGATTATGGGGAGTCGTTCGGACTTGCCGACGATGCGTCATGCGGCGGAGGTTTTGGGCGAGTTGGGTATTGCGCATGAGGTGCGGGTTGTTTCGGCGCACCGGACTCCGGATTTGATGTCGGAATTCGCGAAGGAGGCCAAGGGTCGTGGGGTGAAGGTGATCATTGCGGGTGCAGGTGGAGCGGCGCATCTGCCGGGGATGGTAGCGGCGAATACGAATTTGCCGGTGATCGGGGTGCCGGTGGAGAGTTCGGCTTTGAGCGGCTTGGATTCGTTGCTGTCGATTGTGCAGATGCCGCGTGGGGTTCCGGTGGCGACGGTTGCGATTGGGCGATCAGGGGCGGTGAATGCGGGTTTGTTGGCGGCGCAGATTATCGGGGCGTTTGATGAGGAGGTTTTTGCGCGGTTGGTAATGAGGCGGGGCAAGGCTGAGGCGGAGGTATTAGCTGGGACGTATGTTGGCGATGAGGATTTGGGTGAGTAGGTGTCAAGTTTGACGATTGGGATATTTGGTGGTGGGCAGTTGGGGCGGATGTTGGCGATGTCGGCTCGGACGATAGGGTATCGGTCGGTTTCGTTAGATCCGGGGGAGGATTGTCCGGCTTCGCAGGTTACGGATCTGCATATCACAGCTCAGTATGACGATTTGGATGCGGCGCGGGAGTTGGCGGAGCGGTCGGATGTGGTTACGTATGAGTTTGAGAATGTGGATGCGACAGCGATTGAGGTGATTTCGGAGTTGAAGCCGGTGTATCCGTCATCTTCGGTGTTGCGGGTTTGTCAGGACAGGGAGATCGAGAAATCAAAGATGCGGGAGTTGGAAATTGAAGTGCCGGAGTTCCGGGTTGTTCGGAGTTGCGAAGAGGCAGTTGAGGCGGTGAGGCAGATCGAGTTGCCGGTGGTGATGAAGACGACGCGATGGGGATATGACGGCAAGGGCCAGAGTGTGGTTCGGGATGAAGGCGATGCTGGATCGGCGTTTGGAGATTTGGGAGGTTCACAAAATGCGCCAGTGATTGTTGAGGGGTTCGTGGATTTTGAGATGGAGGTATCGGTGGTGTGTGCGCGGAATTTGAGCGGTGAAATGCGGGCGTTTCCGGTTTCGGAGAATGTGCATGTGGGCGGGATTTTGGATACATCGATCGTGCCAGCGCGGTGTTCGGATGCGGTCAAGAATGAGGCGGTGCGGATTGCAATGCGGATTGCGGAGGGTTTGGATGTTGTGGGCTTGATTGCGGTTGAGATGTTTGTGACGCGGGATGGATCGATTCTGGTGAATGAGTTGGCACCGCGGCCTCATAATTCGGGGCATTGGACGATTGAGGGTTGCGAGACGTCGCAGTTCGAGCAGCTGGCGCGCATCATGGTCGGGATGCCGATGGGTGATGTGGGATTGCGTTCGCCGACGGTGATGGTTAATCTACTGGGCGATGTTTGGGAGTCGACTGACGGGGCACCGGACTGGAGCGCGGTTCTGGGTATGCCACGGACGCATCTGCATCTTTATGGGAAATCTGGGTATCGTATTGGACGTAAGATGGGTCATATAACGGTTACGGGTGAGACGGTGGAAGAGGCGTTAGTAGTCGCGATCGCGGCGCGTGAAGCGGCGTCGCGTGCGTGAGAGTTTGGGCAAGCAATCATGCCGGCATTTGTAGTTTCAGCGCCTTCGGAGTCGCGGCGGTTGATCCGTCGGCGACGTTGGAACTTGGCGCGCGGAATAATGGCGCTGTTGACGGTGATGGCGATCGGCGTGGTTGGTTTCAAGGTGATCGAGGGAGACGATTGGACGTGGATGGATGCGGCGTATATGTCGGTGATCACGATGTCAACGGTGGGTTTCGAGGAGGTGAGGCCGCTGAGCGAGTTGGGGCGAGTGTTTTCGATATTGATAATCATCACGGGAGTCGGTGCGTTTGCGTATACATTTGCGACATTGGGCGAGCAGTTGATATCGGGTCAGTTGGTTTCGAACTTGCGGCAACGTGGTACTGAGGCGATGATGCGGCGGTTGCGTGGGCATCACATCGTGGTGGGTTATGGTGATACGGGAACAATCGTCGCGGGGGAGTTGAATGGCTTGTCGGGAGCGCGAGTGGTTGTGATCGACAACAACGGCGAGGCGGTCCGGAACGCATCGGAGGATGGCTACATCGGTATCCATGGGGATGGTGGACAGGACGAGGTGTTGATGAAGGCTGGGATTGAGCGTGCGAGGAGTCTAATATGCACGGTGTCGCCGGATTCGGCGGCGTTGATGACGGTTTTGACGGCGCATGTGATGGCACCAGATTTGGAGATCGTGGCGAAGGCGACGCTACCGGAGTCGGAGTCGAAGCTGCTACGAGCAGGTGCGTCGAACGTGGTATCGATGCATCATATTGCGGCTCGGAGCATTGTGGAAGAGATCTTGGATAGTGACGCTCCGATGGAGGTAGGAAACGCGGCGATCGAAATAGAAGGCGGACGGTTGGCGGTGATCACAGAAGAGGTGGTGGTTGAGCGCGGCGGTAAGTACGACGGCAAGGCGGTTGGTGAATGTGGATTCGTGACGGCGAGCAAGGCCGATGTGGTCGCGGTGCGGCGCGGGGATTCAGTGGGGATTATCGACGTGACCGACGACGTTGTTCTGCGAGGCGGAGACGCGTTGATCTTGGTGGGTGCGCCTGCTCATGTTGAAGAGGCGGTTGGCGTTTTGGTGCGGGATCAGGGATAAAACCCCCTGCGAGTTTCGCTACGCTGCACTCGCGTCCCCCTTTTGCTACGCAAAAAGGGGAGGATAAACCACGCTAAGCCACGGGTTCGCGTTGTTTTTCTAGGGCTTCGCGGCCAGCGTTGATGGTTTTGACGATGGAGTCGGTGTCGAATACGCAACCTCCCCAGATGCCGCCGGATGCGGATTGGAGGGCGGCCCAGAGTCGGGAGTCGTCGGGGAGTTGGGGGTGTGGCGTTAGGTTGTCGGGGGTTGGACGGTCTTCGAGTTCTTTTGTGCCCCAGTCGGTGCCGTGATAGGTATCGTCCTCTCCTACTAGGTTTATAGAGCCAGTGAGGTTTGTGCGGTCGATGATGATTTCTACGAGGTCGCCTTCTCGTACGCGACCGATGGGGCCGCCTGCGAGGGCTTCGGGGCCGACGTGACCGATGCAGGCTCCGGTCGAGACACCAGAGAAACGGGCGTCGGTGATGAGTGCAACGTGTTTGCCGTAGGAGAGGTGCTTGAGAGCGGCAGTGATCTGGTAGAGCTCTTCCATGCCGGTGCCTAGGGGGCCGCCGCAGTTGACGATCATGATGTCGCCGGCTTTGATCTTGTAGTCCTCGTCGCGGGTTTTGATGGCCGCGATGGCGTCGCGTTCGGAGGTGAAGACGCGGGCTTTGCCGGTGTTTCGGTAAACGCCGTCGTCATCGACGACGGTTGGGTCGATTGCGGTGGATTTGATGACGGAGCCTTGCGGCGCGAGGTTTCCGCCGGGGAAGGTGACGGTGCTGGTGAGGCCTTTGGATTTTGCGCGGTCGGCGGACATGATGACGTTGTCAGGATCGACACCGTCGACGTTTCGGAGGTAGTCGCGCATGTCTTGTCGGCGTTCGGAGTCTTCCCACCAGTCGAGGTTTTCGTCAAGAGACTGTCCGGTCGCGGTTTGGACCGAGGTGTCTAGGAGACCTAGGTTGCGGAGGTGGAGCATGACCTCTGGGACACCGCCGGCGGCATAAAGCTGGGCGGTGGGGTGTCCGATGGGACCGTTGGGGAGTACATCTACGATGCGGGGAACATCGTCGTTGATTCGTCGCCAGTCGTCGACGTTCATGCGATAGCGTCCAGCGGCGTGGGCGATGGCTGGTGTGTGGAGGAGCAGGTTGGTGGAACCGCCACATGCGGCGTGTACGACCATTGCGTTCTCAAATGCCGCGTCGGTGAGGATGTCGTTGGAGTTGATGCCGCGGTTTTCGGCCATGACGAGGGCGCGAGCGGAACGGACGGCGACGTCGAACCACGCGGGTGTGCCGCTGGGCGAAAGTGCGGCGTGGGTGATGGCGAGTCCGAGTGCTTCGGAGACGACTTGTGATGTTCCGGCAGTTCCAAGGAACTGACAGCCTCCGCCCGGGGATGCGCAAGCTCGGCATCCGACGTCTTGGGCGTATTCGAGGGTTACTTCGCCTTGTGCGAACCGGGCGCCAATGGACTGGATCATGCCGGCGTCTTCGCCGGTTTTGGGGGCTAGAGTGACGCCTCCCGGAACGATAACGACGGGTTTATCGCGGAGTCCGGCGACGGCCATCATCATTGCTGGGAGACCTTTGTCGCAGGATGCGATGCCCATTACTCCGCGGGTGGTTGGTAATGATCGGGCTTGGCGACGGAAGACTTGGGCGGCATCGTTGCGGTATGGGAGTGAGTCCATCATGCCGGTTGTGCCTTGCGTGCGTCCATCGCAGGGGTCGGAGCAGAACGTGGCAAAGGGAAGGCCGTTGAGGCGGTCGAACTCGTTGGCGGCGGCTTTGACCATGGATGAGAGCTCGAAATGACCGGTGTGGAGTCCGAGGGCGACTGGAGTCCCGTCTTCTTCTCGTAGTCCGCCGGCGGTAGCGAGGATTATGAACTGCTTGCGCATGAGCTCGGCGGGGTTCCATCCCATACCGGCATTCTGGGTCATTCCGAAGTGGTCGCCGCTGGGGCTATTGGTGAGGAAATCGGCGGTGAATGGGAGGACGCCGGTTGGACCGTCGGCGCGAGTGCGGATTTCGCGGAGTTCAGCGCTCTGGTCGGTGCCTAGGACGTCTTCGGGGGTGAGATCGGAGGTTTGGTTGCTTCCGTTTTTGCTGGTCATCGTGATGCTCTCGATGGTTGTTCAGATGGAGGTTTTGGCGATATCGCGGCGTAATTGCGATGAGGTATCAGTTCTGGTTTGCGGCTGTATAATCTGATTGCGAAAGTATAGAAGATGCATTGGATAAGGGTTTTGGTATATCTCCGTTGCTCCGTCCCTCTGGATTCCGGCTTTCGCCGGAATGACGGAGTTTCCGTGAAGGCGTGAATCTGGGTTGACAGAGCCGATTCTTAAGGTTGAGGACGCAGTCTGTGCGTTTGGGGGTTTGCGCGCGGTCGACAACTGCTCCTTTGAAATCAAGGCGGGGACAATTACGGGATTGATCGGGCCGAATGGTGCGGGGAAGTCGACGATGTTCAATCTGATCACGGACATGGTTCCTTTGCAGAGTGGTCGGATCTTTTTCGATGGGCACCGGTTAGATGGGATCCCGCCCCACTCGGTAGCACGGCGAGGCGTGGCTCGGACCTTTCAGATACCGGGCGAGCTGGGTCGGATGACGGTGTTGGAGAATCTCGCCGTGGTTCCTGAGGGTCAGATTGGAGAGGCGATGTTCACGTCGGTATTCGCGCCTCGGTTGGTCAGGCGGCAGGAAGATCGGATACGAGAGCAGGCGCGGGAGGTTTTGGGTCTTTTGCAGTTGACGCATCTAGAGGATGAGTTGGCGGCGAATCTTTCTACTGGTCAGAAGAAGTTGCTGGAGATTGGGCGGGCGCTGATGGCATCTCCGAAATTGGTGTTGTTGGACGAACCGGCGGCGGGGGTGAATCCGACGTTGATGCGGAATATCGCTCAGACGATCCGGGACCTGCGCGACGAGCGAGGCATTACTTGGGTGATTGTCGAGCATGATGTGCCGTTGATCATGGAGATGAGCGACCGGGTAATCGTGATGGCTGAAGGGAAGGTGATTGCGCACGGAACGCCGGAAGAGGTGCGGAGCGATACGCGAGTCTTGGACGCGTATCTAGGGGGAGTTGCGGCGTGATGGATACGGTTGCAGAGGTTGCGGTCTCCCCTGCTCTGGAGATTTCGGATTTGGAGGCGGGATATGGCCCGACGCTCATCACGCGTGGGATTTCGATGTTTTTGGGAAGCGGTGAGATGGTCACGATCATCGGGCCAAACGGATCGGGTAAATCGACGACGATCAAGGCGATTTTTGGCTTGGCGGATGTGTCTGGCGGGAGTATCAAGCTGCATGGCGAGGACATTACTGGAGAACGTGCGGACCGGTTGATTGCGATGGGTATCGGTTACGTGCCGCAGGCATCGAACGTCTTCCCTACTCTCTCGGTGCGAGAGAACGTGGAGATGGGTGCGTTCACGATGCGTGGCGATGTCAGGCAGCATATGGAGCGTGTCCAAGATTTGTTTCCGTTGTTGAGAGAGAGGTGGAGCGGGAAGGCGGGACAGCTTTCTGGCGGTCAGCGTCAGATGCTGGCGTTGGCACGGGCTTTGGTGGCCGAGCCTTCGGTGCTGCTGTTGGATGAACCGACAGCGGGATTGGCGCCCCAGATTGTGGATCAAGTTCTGGATCAGATCCGCGAGATAAATCAGACCGGGGTTTCGATTCTGCTAGTGGAGCAGAATGCGATCAAGGCGTTGCGGCACAGCGATCGAGCGTACGTCTTGGCTCGGGGTCGGAACTTCGCGGAGGACACGGCGGCTGGACTCCTGAAGAACCCTGATATCGGCAGGGTTTTCTTAGGACTGAGCGGAGCAACTGAGAGCGAATCGGAGGGATCGGGATAGCAGGCGCGTCCCGGCGTTGGGTTTTAGATGGTTATCAATACAAATGCGATCCGCGACGCGATCGTCTCAGTTGTGGGCGAACGTGGGTTCATGGTTATCGAGCGTGCGGCGCTTTTCGCGGTGGGCGGACTAGCGCTGTGGGCTTTGATTTGGCAGTTGGATCTGACCGTAAATGGATTGCTGGTGGGATCGGTGTACGCCTTGGGTGCAGTGGGTCTCTCGCTGGTCTATGGAAACCTGCACCTACCCAATATCGCCCACGGCGACTACATGACTCTCGGCGCGTTCATCGCTCTTTTTGTTTTTGGGAGTTTGGTGCCAGAAGTTTGGAACGAAAACTCTGTAGGACCGTTCACCTTCAGCTACACGTTGTTCATCGCATTGCCTATCGGCGTACTGTTTGTTGCCGTCTTCGCGGTGGTAGTTGACCAGCTTGTTTATCGCACGATGCGGCGGCGCGGCGCGTTGCCCGGCGTGATGGCGTTGACGTCTCTCGGCGTAGCAATAGCATTGCGCGGTTTCATCCAATACATATGGGGCACCGAGGTCGAGCATTTCCCGAGGGAGTCGAAAAAGTTCCTCATCTACACCGTCGATCTGTTCCACCTTCAGGATGTGCTGGTGCGAATACCTCCTGACATGATCTTCGTCTCGATCGCTGCGATCGTGTTGACGTTGGCGACGTACCTTTTCCTCAATATGACCCGCTGGGGCAAGGCGATGCGCGCGGCTGCGGACAATGAGGACTTGGCACGCGTGACAGGCATAGATGTCGAGCGGACGAATCTCTTGACGTGGGTGATAGGCGGAGGGATGGCGGCCGCAGCAGGAATTCTGTTCGCGACCGGTCAAGGACAGCTTTTGACCATCTCCGGTTGGAAAATACTGATCCCACTCTTTGCCGCGGTCGTTGCTGGTGGGATCGGGAATCCTTATGGCGCGTTTGCGGGAGCTATCTTCGTCGGGGTTGTCGGAGAGGTCTCGACGGCTTGGTTGGAACCGTCTTATAAGCCAGCGGTGTTCTTCGCGGCGATCATAGTGTTGCTGTTGGTACGACCTAACGGTCTGTTTGGGCAGAGCAGGAGTTAGTGGGTCGTGGTTGAGTTAGAAGGCATCATCCTGCACATCGGCAGTTTTCTCGTTATCGCGGGGATTTACGCGATTATCAATGTGGGTTTGAACGTCCATTATGGGCATACGGGGTTGTTCAACATCGGCATCGCGGCGTTTTTCGCCCTCGGTGCGTACACAGCATCCATATTGGTGATGCCGCCACCTAATCCGGACCTGTATCAGCAGTATGAGTGGGGAGGGAATTTAGCGTTCACGCTGGGATCTGAGCGGATCGGATTTGACCTGTGGTTCCCGCTGGTTTTGATCGCGGCGGCGGCGGTTTGCGCGGCGGTGGCGTATCTGGTGGGGAGCATCACGATCCGGTTGCGGGGCGATTATTTGGCGATAACTACGCTGGGGCTAGGCGAGGCTGTGAGGTTGGTGTTTACGAATGAGGGTTGGTTGGCGGACGGGACGCGGGGTTTGAACGGAATACCGCGAGTGCTGGATGGGTTGGTGGATCCGCATTGGTACGACTTCGTATTCTTGCCGCTGGTTCTGATAGTGCTGGTGATCGTGTATTTCTTGTCGCAGCGCTTGGCGGCGTCGCCTTGGGGGCGCGTGATACTGGCGATTCGTGAGAACGAAGACACGGCGGAGATGGTGGGAAAGAACGTGTTTCAGTTCAAGTTGCAGGCGTTTGCGTATGGTGCGGCGTTGATGGGGATCGGTGGTGCGTTGTATGCGTTTGCGAAGCACTCGATCACTCCACAGGCGTTTGAGCCGTTTTTCGCGACGTTCATCATCTGGGCGATGCTGATACTTGGGGGTAGTGGCAACCACCGAGGGGCGATATTGGGCGCGTTTGTGTTGTGGGCGGTGATTTCGAGTTCGCAGTTCTTGCCGGGATTCTTGGGCGATCCGAACTTGCGGTTGGCGGTTATAGGGTTGATCATCGTGGTTGTGTTGCTCGTCAGACCGGCGGGTATCGTCCCGGAGACGCGTACTCGGACGTAAACAGCGGTCGCGGCACCCCCTTTGTCCTTCGGACATTTCCCCCACGAGCGGGGGAAACCGTAGGCTTTTGCAGTAGTATTCAATTGAGTTCACTGGCATCGCCAGTACGGAACGGTTAGGCGTGGTTAAAAATCTCGCGGAACCCGTAGCCGTGTGGCGAATTCTAGTGATTACCAACCAAGCGATCGGGTCGTTGCGCCTGCTCAGGCGTTATCGGCATGAATTAAGAAAGCAGGAGGACCATCTGCATGGTAGCCACTTTCGAAGAGAAGACGGATTATTCGGTAGTCGGGACACGTCCGATCCGGCACGATGGGCTGGACAAGGTGACGGGACGCGCGGTTTACGGCGGCGACGTTAAGTTGCCTGGTCTGATCTGGGGCGACGTATTGCGAACGGACCAGGTCCACGCTCGCATTCTGAGTATCAACACTTCCGAGGCAGAGGCATTGCCCGGCGTGTTCGCCGTAGCGACCCATAAGGACTTCCCGACCGCGGCGGACATGGAAGTTGAGACTGGTGAAGAAGTCCTCAACATGAAGCGCACGCAAGACAACGTGATGGCTTCGGACAAGGTTCTATACAGCGGCCACGTGGTCGCGGCAGTCGCGGCGGTCGACCGGAACACAGCAACCGAAGCGGTGCGACGGATCAAGGTTGAGTATGAGGCGCTTCCGCCGGTGCGAAACGTAGACGAAGCGATGGCCGACGGCGCGCCGATACTGCTCGAGGATCTGGTGGGCAACCACTTCGGCGAGAGCGTTCCTAACACGAACGTCGCGATTGCGGTCCGGCATGAGTTTGGCGATCCCGATGGTGCGTTCGATGACTGCGATCTGGTAGTTGAGCGCGAAGTATCGCTTGAGATGGTCCACCAGGGTTACATTGAGCCGCATAACGCGACCGCCATTTGGGACGAAAACGACCACGTTCGCGTGTGGGAAAGCACGCAGGGGATGTTTGCAGTCAAGGAACAGACTGCTGCGCTCGTTGGTCTACCTGACTCCAATGTGGTCGCCGAATCCGTTGAAATCGGCGGCGGTTTTGGTGGCAAGACCAAGACTTACCTAGCGCCGGTAGCTGCGATTCTGTCGAAGAAATCGAACCATCGTCCGGTGAAGATGGTGATGGACCGCCCGGCGGTCTTCATGGCTAGCGGTCCGGCTCCGGGCGGCAAAGTCAGCGTGAAGATGGGTGTGACCAAGGATGGGAAGATCCACGCGTTCGACGGGAAGCTTTGGTACGAAGCTGGTGCCTACCCTGGCTCGGCATTTACGGCAGGTATCAACTGCTTCCGTGCGGCGTATGATGTTCCGAATTCTCGGATCGACGCACACGACGTAGTCGTCAACAAGCCTAAGTCGGCAGCTTACCGAGCACCCGGTTCTCCACAAGTCTGCTTCGCGATTGAGACCGTCGTTGACGAAATCTGCGAGACGATGGGTTGGGACAAGATGCAGTTCCGTCTCGACAACGCGTCGACGGAAGGTTCTCGAAACGGCAATGGCGTGATGTTCAACCGCATCGGCCTTGTCGAGATGCTAGAGCAGGCCCGAGATTCTGATCACTGGAACTCGCCGCTTGGCGAGCCGGCATCCGGCAACAAGCGCGGGCGCGGAGTCGCGGTCGGTTTCTGGATGAACGGCGGCGGAAAGTCGACCGTTGACCTCATGCTGCAAGACGATGGCACAGTTGCGATGAACGAAGGTTCCCAAGACATCGGCGGCTCGCGGGCGTCGATCGCGATGCAGGCTGCCGAAGTATTGGGTCTCGACGCACACGACGTTCACCCGAGCATTCCCAATACCGATGAGATCGGCTACACCGGAACAACTGGTGGCAGTCGCGTGACGTACGCAACCGGATTCGCGGCTTGGGAAGCTGCGATGAAGATGGTGGACGAGATGAAGGTGCGCGCTGCGGCGCTCTGGGGCATCGACGAGGACGATGTCCAGTTCTCGGACGGCACGTTCAGCAGCAAGTCTGATCCTGAGTTGAATCTAGGCTTCAAGGACCTAGCAACTCGGCTGGGCGACACTGGCGGCCCGATCTCGACAACTTCGTCGGTAAACCTCGCGGCGGCTGGCAACGCGTTCGGTCTTCACATCTGCGACCTCGAGATCGATCCCGACACTGGTAAGACAGATGTTGTGCGCTACAGCGTGTTCCAAGACGCTGGGAAGGCTATTCACCCGTCGTACGTGGAGAACCAGATGCAAGGCGGAGCGGCGCAGGGCATCGGCTGGGCGTTGAACGAGGAGTACTTCATGAACGAAGACGGCTCAATGGCCAACTTCAGCTTCTTGGACTATCGTATGCCGACGTCTCTCGACCTGCCAATGCTTGAGACGCACATCGTTGAAGTTGCGAACCCGATGCACCCGTTCGGTGTGCGCGGAGTTGGCGAGGTTCCCATCGCACCTCCGCTTGGGGCCATTCCGAACGCTATCAACGACGCTATTGGCGTCAGGTTGCAAGAGCAGCCGATGAAGCCGGGACGGATCTTGGAGGCGCTGGCGGCCAAGAACGGGGGTTGATTCGCCCTAACCCTCTCCCGCTTAGGGCCTGTGCGCAACCAACGTCACTCCTGTGAAATCAAGCGATTCAGTCAGCGGGTTGTGAACACTCATTGAGAGGGGTTGCGCGCCCCTAAGCGAAACGCATCGTCTAATCTCTCTTTAAAGGGTGAGTTGCGCACAACTCACCCCAAGGGAGAGGGGGCCAGACACCGCCTAGCCCCCTCCCCGGTACACAATCATCGTGGCCCTGTCCCATAGACGTTCTGATGGGGCCCCTAGTTCCTGGTGAATGTCTCTTTGAAGTCCATCACCTCGTTGCCGTAGGGGTCCTGCAGAGGATTGTTGTTGGGCGAAGTGTACTGCACTCCGGTCGCGTTGGACTCGATCTGCGCGAAGGTCAGCGTGAGTTGGGTCCCGCTGATGGACACGCTGGTCGCGGACCGGATGACGAGGATCCCAGTGTTATAGGGGCGGGTCAGCGAGAAGCGCTCCGCTGCCGGGACGGAGTTCGGGTCCAGGTTTTCGTCGAAGCTGATGACCACCGTGTTTTCGCCGCTAGGCTTGACTGCGCTGAGGAAGGTGGGCGAAGTCTCGTCTTTCGTACCATTCGGGAAGTTGCTTGCGTGCAGACCGAACCAGTCGCTCCAGCCGTAGGCGTTCCTGGCGCGGATGGCCACCGCGTAGTCCTGGCCCGGGGCGAGGTCGGTGATCTCGTAGCGCCTGGGATTCACGCACGCCTTTGCGTCGCAGATGCGGTGGGAGGGGAGGGCGAGGATCACCGGGCTCTCGGTCCAGTCGGCGCCTGATCCGCGCAGCCTGTGGCGGACCTGGTAGGCGTGCGCGGCCGAGCGGCGCGAGTCCGGCTCGGGAGGCTCCCACTCGACGATCAACGACGCGTCACCCGCCGTGATCCGGAGATCCTTCGGCCGGTGCGGAGGCAGGTGGCGCAGGATGTGCGTCCGGACGGTCATGATGTCCGAGGTGAAGCCGAGGCGGTGCACCGTCTCATCAGGCGATTTGGGGTCGTCGTCGTGGTCCTCCAAGTTGGCGCTGCGCCCGCGGACGCGGACCTGGTAGTTGGAGCCATTGCTCAGGCCGGTGATGGTGTGGCTGCGCTTGGTCGTGTCGGTGATAACAGTGTTGGTCCAGGTCCCGGACGTGCCCTGGCGGTGCTGGATGACGTATGCGTCAAGCGTGCCAAAGTGCGTGAGGGCGGTGGCAGCAAGTTCGGTCCACTCGACCAAGAACCTGCCGTTGCCGCCGGACGCCGCTATCCTCGGCGCCCGCGGACCGCCCATTTCGCCTTCCCACCCGGTGAACGTGGCTGAAGTGCCGCCGGCCGGAGTGACGTCCACGCTCACCGTCACCTGGCCAGCTGCTGCCAGACTCACCAGCGTGCCGGGCGGGCATGCAACGTTATCCGTGTTGACGTGGCAATCGGAACGTTCCAGGCGCTTGTTGGGAGTGACGTTCAACCAGACCCTTCCCAACCTACCCGACCACGTCCCAATTTTGGGATCGGGATCGTAGAGCCAGATCTGGAGTGGTTCTGACCGAGCGGTGACGGCCGGCGCGGCACCGGACCAGGCGTCGTGTGTGTTGTTGGCGGAGTCGGTGGTGCGTGCGGAGACGCGCACGACGTAGGTCGCGCCGTCGACCAGGCTTGTGCTTGTAAGGAGATGATCCGTCGTGGCACGGTCGGCCAGCTGCGCCGTGTCGACGGCGACGGGGTTTCCGAAGTTGTCAAGCCTTGTCGACTCCACGACCCAGGCGGCGAAGCTCCTGCCTGCGCCGAGGGAGTCCGGCGCGTCCCAGTTGACTTGGATCTCGCCGCTGTTGTTGGCGGTGGCGCGCAGGTTGCGAGGGCTGTTGGGGTCGCCCGTGCTTGAAGGGGTGGCGCTGGCCACATTGCTCTCGTTCGTTTGTCCGGCGGCGTCAACGGCGACGATCTTGAAGTCGTAGGAGGCGTTCTGCTCGAGGCCGGCGATGATGAAAGCAGGCAGGTCCGGGTTGGGTTGAGGCCAATTGCTGAATAGGCCGTACGGATGGAAGAAGTCGTCGCCCGTGCGTCTCATCTGAAACTCGACGTGAGGTCCCCAGACGCAGCCCGATGGTGCGCCGGTGAGGCTCTGCCAACGTCCGCTGATCATTCTGCTGGCAAACGACTCGACCGTGAGACTGATGTTGCAGAGCGCATGCACGGTCTGCGACATGGTGATGACCTCCTCGGAGGACCCCTCTTCGTACCTGATGCGTACGTAGAACTGGTACTCGCCGGGGTCGATGTTGCGCATGACGTGGCTACGGGCCTCGGGGTCGGTGATCCAGTTTTCCAGGCTTGCCCCCGACGCGCCGGTGGCGCCGACGACGAAGCCGCTCACCTCGCAGGCGTCGTCGAGATCCTCGGGCAGTGTCCATGAGATGACGGCGCCGCGTTCAATTCCCAATCCGGAGACCGATGAGGGCGCGGTCAACTCGCAGGCCGCTTCTACCGTCTGCCGTTCCCACCCGATCTCGAAGGGGCCCTGGACCGACGCGGTCAGGCCGTCGGGATCGGTGGCGGTGAGGGTGACGGTGATGACCGGAACGTCCGGCACCGGCGGCAGCATCGAGTCCCAGTCGTCGTCGGCATCGGCCTCGAAGAAGACGCGCATGACGGATCGCAGCCGCCGGCCGCTCTCCGCGGCCGATGCGTCGCTGACTCCATCCGGGAAGATGCCCACCTTCTCGACTAGCTGGACGGGACCGTCGAAGGCGGAGAGGTGGTAAGTGAGCTGATCGCCGTCGGGGTCGGAGAAGATTCCGTCGAACCCCTTGGTGACGAGCACGCCGCGCGGGGCAGAGCCAGAGGTGACGAAGCTAGAGTGGCTGGCGGCCCCGGTGTTGACCTGCGGGGCGCGGTTGGCCTGAAGGTTCGGATCCGATTCGGGCTCGGAAGCCGCGGACTCCAGTTTCTGCAGTTCCTCCACCACCGGGTTCCAACGCGCCGCAATTTGCTTATCGGCGTTGGCATGTGCCTCGGAGGCGGTCATATCCTCGATGACCCCGAACGCCGTCAGCACCCGCATCCAGCGCAGCACGTGGTCGTACCCGTGCTGCGTTTGACGCGCGTAGCTCTCGACGTCGGCGACCAGTTGCTCGTCGGGCTCGTAGCCGTCTGCGGCGCTCTCCAGCTGCTCCAGCTCCTCCACCACCGGATCCCAGCGCTCTGCCAGGAACCGCTCGGCATTGTCCCGGGCCTCGGCGGCGGTCATGCCCTCGAGGGCACCGAGGGTCTGGAGCACCCGCATCCAGCGCAGCACGTGGTCGTACCCGTGCTGCGTCTCCTGGGCATAGCTCTGGACGTCGGCGACTATCTGCGGGTCGGGCTCGTCGCCGTCTGCGGCGATAGGGCCGGTTGTTCCTATCGAGACCACACACAATAGCGCGGCGAGCATGACCAGCGTGATGGCCAGATTCTGCCGGCCGGCCAGGGTGCGCGGCGGATTCACCTCGCCTGTCCCGATGTTGCCGTTGCGGTCGGACGGAGAGGATTGGGTGCTTGTTACCGACGCGATCCGTGTCGAATGTTTGCGTTCCCTACTCTCAGAAGTCAAGCCAATTCGTCCTTACTCGGGTAATTCAGAAGGTCACACAAATTAGCATGATAAAAATTAATTCAGGTATTTCTGATGTCGTTAGCATGTCAATATCCCTGATATACATGTCGTATATATGCCATTAAACGAATCAACGCCGAATCTAGAGATTCGCCTAGTGACGACGGAACAATTGCGCTCCACGCCGAAGAAACAGGAGCCCCACCGGCTATACATCCGTAAGACGGGTTGACAGAGGCTTGGAAGCCACGCACCAATTCACCTCCTCTTCCCTCGGGAGAGGGCCGGGCTGAGGGGAAGGCGCAGTGATCGACGCGACGATTGCGCAGGCGCGGCGCTACCGCGTGGTTGCACCTGCGTGTTTTTGAAGGGTAGTGGTCAGGAATCGTTTACGACAGTTCTGTAGCTTGCCGGTGGTATGCTGATTACGAACGTGCAGTCAGTCATAGCTGGGGGAGTCGCGAATCATGGCGAAGGTGTTTTTACCGTATGAATTGCGGCGGTTCGCGGGCGGCAAGGGCGAGTTGGATGTTGCGGGCGCGACATTGGGAGAGGTGGTGAAAAATCTTGAAGAGGCGTATCCGGGGATTTCGGATCATCTCTTGCAAGACGGTCGCTTGAAGCCGGGCCTTGCCGCGGTTGTCGGCTACGCTGCCACCCGTCAAGGGTTGCTGCAGCCATTAGAACCGGATACTGAGGTACATTTCGTTCCGGCAATTTCTGGCGGCTGATTGAATGGCTGAAGCACACGAGGGCACGATGAGACGCCCGATCCTAGTGGCGAACCGACTGCCGGTGACCATCGGCATCGATCCTGACACGGGCCAACAAACTCTTACTCACAGCGTCGGTGGCTTGGTTACCGGACTTCGACCTCTACATGAGAGTTCCGGCGGATTGTGGGTCGGATACCCTGGTGCGGAACCTAATGATGATGTCAGGCGACAGTTGACCGAGCACAATCTCGTGCCGGTAGAGCTGGATCCGCAAGATTACGAGGACTACTACGAGGGGTACTCGAACGATGCGATTTGGCCACTGTTCCACTACTTCACGGAGTTCGGGTCGTTCGTTCCGGAGCAGTTCGAGGCGTACCGTCGGGTGAACCAACGCTTCGCGGATGTGATCTGCGACTTGGCGGAACCGGGCGACGCGGTGTGGGTCCACGACTACCACTTGATGCTGTTGCCTAGGATGTTGCGAGACCGGGGTTTGGATGTCCGCATCGGATTCTTCCTGCATATACCTTTTCCGGCGGATGAGACGTTCCGGATTTTGCCTCAACGCGTCGAGATTCTGCGCGGACTGCTGGGCGCTGATCTCATTGGGATGCACACGTACGACTACACGTACAACTACCTTCGCAGCGTGCGACGAATCTTGGGTATCGAGTCACAGGCGGGCACGGTCAGGATGCGCGACCACAACGTGAGAGTAGAGGCGCATCCGCTAGGGATCGATACCGCTGAGTTTCAAGAGAAGGCTTATTCACAAAATGCTGAACGCTTTCTGACACAGCTCAAACGCACTATCGGCGATCGACAAGTCATCTTGGGTGTCGATCGGCTCGACTACACGAAAGGATTGCTGCTTAAGTTGCAGGCGTTTGAGCGCCTTTTGGAGCGGTCGCCACGCTGGGCAGAGCGTGTGTTGTTCATGCAGCTCGCGGTTCCAACCCGAGCAGGTATCGACACGTACCAGGACTTGAAGAGCGAGGTTGAGCGACGGGTGAGCGAGATCAACGGCATCTATGGTTCGCCGCTGCTGAGTCCGATCAACTATCTGTATCAGACCGTGACGCAGGAGGAACTGTGCGCTTTGTACCGCGTTGCCGACGTTTGCTTCGTATCACCGGTGCGCGACGGGCTGAACCTAGTGGCGAAGGAGTATGTAGTCTGCCGCGACGACGGTGGGGGCACTTTGGTCATCAGCGAGTTTGCGGGCGCGGTTAGCGAGTTGGGTGAGGCGCTGCGGGTTAATCCTTGGGATATTGAAGGCACGGCGGACCAGTTGGAATTCGCCTTGGAGATGAGTCTGGGCGAGCGCAACGAGCGGATGATGCCGATGCACAGCCGGGTGATCCAGAACGATGTTCATCGCTGGGTGAGGGATTTCATGTCGTCGTTGGAAGCGACGGAAACGGAGCAGACTGGCTCGCCGCCGATGTTGGAGTCTTCCATCCTCGCAGAGTCGTTGGCGAACGATTTCCGCACAGCGGATGCGTCGCTTGTGATGCTGGACTATGATGGTTCGTTGCGTGAGTTCGTCGATCGGTATGAGGATGCGATGCCGACGGATGAAATTCTTGAGATTCTTCGAGATTACGGTGAACGGAGCGATGTCAAGGTGTTCATCAACAGTGGTCGTGACCACCAGACGCTAGGCGAGTGGTTCGACGACTGTCCGATCGACCTTATCGCGGAGCATGGTGCGTGGATGAAGGGTGCTGGAGAAAAGAAGTGGCGGTTGCTGGGAGTGCTCGATACGAGTTGGAAATCTGACGTGTTGGGGTTGTTGGAGGATTACGTGGGTCGCACGCCTGGTTCGCGGATCGAGGAGAAGGAGACGGCGTTGGCGTGGCACTACCGTCAGACGGAGGAGACGTTGGGCAACTGGCAGGCCTTGGAGCTGGTGTCGGTGTTGGAGAACTCGTTGCGCGGCCAACCGGTACAGGTGCTACATGGAGCGAAAGTGGTGGAGATACGTCAGCAAGGGCTGACCAAGGCGCGAGCATACGACTTAGTGATCGACCGATTCGGGCCGTTTGATTTCGAATTGGCGACGGGAGACGATCGGACCGACGAGGATCTGTTCGTGCATGTTGGCGCCAATGTGCACACAGTGAAGATCGGCTCGGGCAATTCAGCCGCAAAGGTTGCCGTGGCATCGCCGAGGTCTTTGAGGGAGATGCTGGTGGCGTTGTTGGGCGCGAAGGCAGAGTGAGACGCCACCGCGGGTCAGTTCAACCGATCTTCGGTGAGCTGTATCTCGCCGTCTTGCATGGTGTAGATACGGTCGGCCATGTCTAGGAGGGTGTGGTCGTGGGTGGTTGCGACGACGGACATGCCTTGGTCGGTGACCATTTCTCGGAAGAGACCGAAGATGGATTGGGCATTATTGGAGTCGAGTTCGCCGGTGGGTTCGTCGGCGAGGACGATGTCGGGTCGCATGGCGATGGCGCGGGCGATGGAGACTCGCTGCTGCTCACCTCCTGACAACTCGTAAGGGCGATGTCGGGCGCGTCGACTCAGAGCTACCATCTCTAAAGCATCGTTTGTACGTTCGGATCGTTCTCGTGCGGAGAGACCTGCAATGCGCATAGGTAGCTCGATGTTTTCGTATGCCGATAGCAACGGCAACAGTGCGAATGATTGGAATACGACGCCGATGCGGTTTCGTCGAAGATTTATGAAGTCGCCTTCGCTGAACTGGGCCATGTCGCGGCCCTCGAACAAAACTCTTCCGGTGGTGGGGTGATCGAGTCCGGCTAAGAGGTTCAGCAAGGTAGTTTTGCCTGAACCGGAACGCCCAACGAGCGATATGAACTGTCCGCGAGGAACGTTGAAGCTGAGCTGCTTGACGGCGGTGACGTCTTCACCGGCGAGTTGGAATGTTCGGGTTACGTCGATGGCTTCGATGGTCGGTGCGCCGTTGCTTCGTTCACTCTCCTGATTCAAGTGTCACCCTCCCTTCGTTGACGGCGACTCGGACTCGGCGGTTGATGTCGAGTTGATCGAGCATGTCTCTAGGTATCTGAACTGCGCCGGTCGAGTCGACGATCAAGAACTCTTCGGTGTCGGATGCGGCTCCACCAACTCGACGCTGGAACGAGATTTTGCGGGTGGTCTCGGTGCTGGTTTTGCCGTCGCGTATGGTGATGGCGCGTCCGACGCTGGTAGCCACGGCTGGATCGTGCGTGACGATAACGATGGTGGTGCCCAGTTGCTGGTTGACTTCGTTGAAGAGGTCTAGGATTTCTTGACCTGTCAAGTCGTCGAGTTCACCAGTAGGTTCGTCAGCTAGAAGCAGCGGAGGCTGGTTCGCGAGGCTCACGGCGATCGCGACGCGTTGTTGCTCACCGCCAGACAGCTGCTCAGGTTTGTGTCCGATGCGGTGTCCAAGCCCGACGATTTCGAGAAGTTCCTTCGCCCTTTCGGTTCGCTCCGCTTGGGGAACGCCTGTCAGTACCATCGGCAGTTCGACGTTTTCGGCGGACGAGAGATACGGGAAAAGGTTGCGCGATGTCTCTTGCCATATGAAGCCGACTTCATGGCGGCGGTAGTCGACTACCTCCCTGCTGGTCATGTGCAATAGGTCGAAATCGCCTACGCGGGCGGTGCCGGCGGATGGGGAATCGTAACCGGCCAATATGTTGAGCAGCGTGGATTTGCCGGAGCCGGATGCTCCGACGATGGCGATTATTTCGCCTTCGTAGACGGTGAGTTCGAGTCCGCGGAGGGCGACTACCTCCAAATCAGCGGCTTTGTAGATTTTGTAGAGGCCGCTGCAAACTATGTATTCAGGAACACTCGCTTCCAAGTTCTGTATCTCCGGGATCTGTGTATGTGTGGTTAGGACGTGCTGATGATTACTACGCATCTCCTATGCGCATCACTCGGTGTATGGCCATGCGGTAGACGGAAATGAGGCTGATTGCGATGACCACTGCAAACACGACAGCGAGTAGTCCGAAGGTTGTCGCGAACCCAGTCCAGTATATTTCAAGGGTCATCGGTGGTACTACGTTGGCGTCTTGGCCGGATCGAGCGAGATACGGAATAATGGTGTCGCCCAAGCGGGTTCCCATGAAGATGCCGATGGCTACGGCGACGCCGATGACGATGAGTTGTTCGAGCAGAATCAGCATCAATAGTTGGCGCATCGATAGGCCGATAGTCCGTAAGAGTGCAAACTCGGCTAGGCGGCGGCGGAACGCGACTCGGGTGTGTACTACGAATCCGATTGCGCTGACGATCAGCACGGTAACGAATGCGACGCCTAGCAGGGCTCTCCAACCTTCCGAGACGAGGGGATCAACGCTGACCCCAGCGAGCAGTGACAATCGGTCGCTGACTGGACCCGATCTGAGCCTAAGCAGTTCCAAATTTCGCTCGACCGATGTTGTGGCGGAGTATCGCAATCGCGAACCTCCAGCTTCATCTTTCATGATCTCCAACTGTTCGATGGAAGGTGTGCCAGCCTCGGTCTTGATCCATGCCTCGTTTGGGATGCGTTCGCCAGTGTTACGGCGGGCGTTGACCAGATTATGAGCGGCATCGATATCCATGATGACGAAACTGCTTTCCTCGGGATTGAGCGTCGGGAAGTAGTCGATTGTCCCGACCAGATCGATGGATGTTCGCTCGTTGTCGATAGCCACTTCGAGCGTCTCACCTACTTTTGCCCCGATCTTGTCGAGGAGCGATTCGCTTGCCAGTACAGGGATGTGTTCGATTGTGCTACCAGACGAAATGCCGCGGAACTCGTTGAGCTGCCCGGCACCCCATCGCAATCTCATAATGCCGGGGTTTTCGGCCTCGTCGGCGGGTAGCGGTGAAGGATCGAAGGTGTCGGCGTATGCTTCAGCGGTGGGGCGCATCAGGTTCCAGTTGAAATTGGATTCGCCGTCAAAGAATTCGAGACGATACATCTTGGTACCGTCGTTGCTGACGGTCGAGATGTCGTCGATGTCGACCGCGCCGCTGTTCAGCGATCCGTCGAAGGTAGAGACGCCGATCGAATGCAACTTCAAGGGACCGATTGGCAGAAGGACGCGTTCTCTGCCAAACGGGGCAGGCTGTAAGGATGTCCCGATGCGACACCACGAGGGCAACGGAAACTCGTCATTTTCCGGATCGGCATACTCAAGCGCACATGGGAAGCGTTGTCGTGAGCGAGATTCCGGGAACAGCACTCCTAGGTCTACGCTGTAGAAGCGGTTGTTGGCATCACTCAAACGGGCGACGAATCTTACGTTTGGCATTGGGAACAATGGCTTTATCCGTGCGGTCAGGAATCGAGCGTCCTTTGGTAGCGGGATGCCTTCGTCGGACTCGAACGCGATAGCTTGGAACTCTGATTCGTATCCTTCTCTGGTGAAGTCTCGTCGGTGCCATGCGACGTCGCCGATTTCGTCGGGATTGACTGCTAATACGGAGAATTGATCGAAGTTGAAGCCCGCAGTTATCGAACCGCGCAGCCGATAGATTGTGGCGACTTCTTCCACTCCTCTCACATCTTGCAGGTCTTCTTCGACGTTGAAGGAACGGCCGCCGGGTCGATTAGATATTCCCGGTACTCGGATGTCGCCACCGGTTTCGTAGAGCACTTGATCTCTAGCGCTACGTTCCAACGTGGCTGCGAAACTGGCGGCGAATACGCCAAGGCCGGCGGTCAGTATTAGTAGCAAAGAAACTCTGGAGTAGTGCGCGGGGTTGCGTGCCATCTGCCAGATTCCCAAGACTACGGCGGGAGAAACGATCCTTGACACGATATCGGTGGTCAGGAATCTCCCCAGCAGGTCCATCGCCAGTGGGAAGACGCGTAGCAACACAACGCCTGCGGCTACGAGGAACAATGCTGGGACGGCGAGGATGACTTGGTTGACAGTGGTTTCGCCGAAGATGTCGGAGGCTACGAAGGAGCCTTGCCGGGTGAGTTGCCAGAAGAGGAACAGCACTACACCCAAGAAACCGAGGTCTAAGTAGTAACGCTGGATGAATGCGAGTCTTTGCGGTCGTGCTCGGCCTGCACGCTCGGCGATAACGCCTTGGCGCGTAACGCGCATCGCCGGAATCATGAGTGCGATCATGATCATGACTGATCCGATGGCAGCCATGATGTAGACGTTTCGGGTGAGGTTGACCGGCAGAGCTTCGCCAGCGTTCAATTCTCCAAAGAACGGCAAAGTGCCTAGGAACGAAACGCCCCATGTCGCGAGGAACGGACCGCAGACTATCGCGAACGCGGCGATGATGACGGTTTCGACGGCGAACATCAATAGCAGTTGTCTAGAGGTTGTGCCTCGCCCTCTCAACAGAGCGACATCCGCGGATTGCGCTTCGATCAGCAGTCCTGCGAGTGTGGCGGTGTAGTAGATGACAACCAACACGATTAGGATCAGTACGATGAACATCGGCAGTCGGTTGAAGAACAGTTCGATCTCGTAGCGGAGGAGCGTCCTGTCGAGTTCGGTATCTAGCACGAATCCGTCGACTTGGGATCGGAGTTCGTTCTCGGTGATCTCGAGTGTCTGGCGTATGAGTTGTGTGTCGGTGGCGTGGATAGTCGTCGGTTCAACGTCTAGGAACCACGCATACTCTGCGCCCATATTGGGGAAGTAGACGCCCATTACTTCCAACATGGTTTGCTGGGGCAGTACGAACTGAGCGATCTGCAAGGTGCTACTTCGAGATCCGAATGCTTGGTCCAGGATTCGCCACTCTGGAGCGTCGGGGTGCGCTCGTTGGTAGAGGCCGGTGAGCCTGATGTTGACGTTGATTCGTTCCTCGTCCCAGTGCGGACGGGCCGGAATCACATCGCCGATTTCCAATTCGAATTCTTCGGCGGTGTCCTCGTCGAGTAGGGCTTCCACGGTCAGATCGGATCCGGCAGAGGGTTCTGCATTGACCTCTGGCTCTCGGCCAGCGACGATATCGATGATGTGTGGTTTGTCGGGGACTGTCATGCATTGGATGCGGCGACAATCGCACTCGATCAGCGGTTCGTCGTTCTGGTCGAACGAGTCTGGTTCGGCGACCGTCGGTCGGCATGGACACTCCCCTAGCGGCACCAATTCCGGTGGTTCGTCCACGAAGAAGGTCCAGCTACGCATAGCTCTTTCGTAGTCGGTTGTGAATTTGCCGACGCGGGCAAGCAGGAGCGACTCCATAGATGATGTGAGTTCGGCATGGGTCTCGTTGTTGATCGGGGTTTGATCGGCTTCGATAAGGATGTCGAGATCCGCTGGGTTTTGGTCGGCCAGTTCTTTCTGCAACGCGATGTCACGTAGAGACTCGAAGTAGACGACGGTTGCGGACATGATGGTGCCGGCGAGTATGGAACCGATGATGACGGCTGACAACAATCGCCAGTTGGCGATAGTTCGCTTGAGCATGAGTTGTATCGTGCTTCGCATCTCGGTTTCTAGTTCGTGTCGCGGGTCAGTTCGTGAATGGGTAGAGTGCGGAACTGTCGCATGATGCTGATCACGGCGACCAAGGTGGCGCCGAAGATGACGGCAGCCAGTATTCCGACGGGTATCCAGTTCGTCTGCATAACGAATGGCGGGAGGAGTTCTCCGCCGGTTTGTGTGAAGGTGAGGCTGCTTACCGCGAGTCGGCTGACGTAGATTCCGCTAGTGATACCGATGCCGATGCCGAGAACTGCTACCATCGCGTGTTCGATCAGCACCAACCGTCCGAACGCCGATGCTTTCATTCCCATGCTTGATAACAGAGCGGATTCCCGGCGAGTTCTGAATGCGTGCGCCGCGAGATATGTCATGTAACCGAACGCGGCGGCGACGCCAGCCATCACGATAGAGACGACGCTTATGCCTCGCCACCCCGCGACTACCAAAGGATCAACGGAAGATTCTTCGAGCAGGCTCGCACGGTCGGTGTAGGTAGTGAAGCCAAGGATTTTGCGCAGTTCGAGTAGTACCGAGGCGTGCATATCTTCATCGATGTCGACGAAGAGTTCGTTCGGACGCTGGGCCGTCAATCCTCGGAGCTCGAGAAAATCGATTGTCGAATCGACGTTTGCCACTAGGAATGGGGCTCGGCCTGGATCCAGTGTCGGGAAGTATGTGACTTTGTCTGCAATTTCGACGGGCACGTAGCCGCCATTGATCTGGACGATGAATTGCGAACCGATTGTCGTATTGGTTTGGAACATGAACGCGTCGCTGGCGATAACTGGCAACGGTTCACCAGTCGCGGTGCGGTAGATTCCTCGAACACCTTGGTCGTTGCCGCGATCCATCTCGATGCGGGCGACGGATGCTCCTCGGTCGCCGGGCACCCCGATCGTAAGGTCGGATGGTTCATCGGCGATGGTGAATACGACGTCGAGCCCGTTTGAGGTAGGCATTCCGGTCCACTCGCTGAACTCGTCGAAATCGACGAGTATTGTTCGTTCGCCGCGGCTGTTTTCTGCGTATACGTCGTCAATGTACGCTACTGTGGGCACGGCGCCGTCAGGTCCTGCCTGCATGAATGTTTGGACTGAGACCAGTTGGGCAGGTTCTTGGAACGGGCTCGATACGTCGGCTGTTTGGTGTCCCCACTCGCTCTCGATCTGACCGAGCGTGATAGTGCGGGACCTTCCTTTGGCGTCCTTGATGACGAACCACAAGAAGAGGTTTTCGACCCGCGGCTCGGTCCTTGCCCATGCGCCGAGTTTCACTGTGTCGGATGGCAGGTAGATCGGCTCTGGTTTCACTTCGACCGCGATCTTCGACGTGAGTTCTTGGAACTCGGTTTCAGAGAAGTCTTCGCGGAACCATGCGGTCTCCGCGAAGTGATGGGAGTCGACCGCCAAGAGATTGAAGGGGAAGCCTAAAGATGTGGTGCCGAACCGACCTGAAGCCCTGAACGCGGGTGTCGCGTTAATGACCCCATCGATGTTCCTGGCATCTTCAACGCTCTCGTTGGAAGGCGGAGTGCTAGGAGAGAATCGGAAATCGGCACCGGATTCGTAGAAGATTTGTTCCTCGGTGCTTCTTGCCAACGTCGATGCCAATGTGCCGGACACGACGCCCAATCCTGACACGAGCACGAGGAGCAGCACCGGCCACACGTACCAGTACGGGCTTCGCCTCAATCTCCATAGTCCCAGCGTTATCTCCGCGGAAGTGACGCGAGAGCCGATCGCGGCGATGATTTGCGCCATTATCGGGAACAAACGCATGAAAAGGAGCGCAACGACGAGGAGGAATATGGCAGGAGAGAAGAGCAGAGTAATGTCGGCGGAGTTCTCACCTTCTCGGGTTGATGCCACGACGGTGCCTCGGGTTGTCAGTTCCCACCAGATGAGCGAACCGATTGCTAGGAAGATGATGTCGAGGTAGTAGCGCTGGAAAAACGGTGCTTGCTCGGGACGCGCTTCGGACTGGTACTGGTCGATAACCCCGCGGCGTGCTCCTAGGATAGCTGGCAACAGCAGTATTGCAAATACCGCCAGTCCGGCGGCGACAGACCAGATCCAAGACTGCCAAACGAACTCAACATCTAGGAAAAGAGAAGCGGTAACGCTACGATAGGCAGGAAGAAGCCCTAAAGCGGCGACGAGTCCCATGCCGACTAGGGGTGCAATGACAGCGGGAATTCCGGCAATGACGACGCTCTCGATGGCGTACGAGCGTATGACTTGGACCACAGTGATGCCGCGGCTTCGGAGCATGGAAGTCTCGCCGGCGCGTCGGCGGGCGATGATGCCTGCGACCATGAAAAGGTAGTACGCGATGGCGGTGATGGCAAGGGCCGCCAGCAGCAACATCGGGATACGAGCGAACAGCATCCTGCGTTGCAGCGATTGCAGTCGGGATTCTAGAACCGTCAGAACGTCGGCGCGCGTGATGTCGATACTGATGCGGTCTTCAAAGTCTGCCAGCTTGGTGATCGATTCGTTTAGGGACAGATCCTTGAAGTAGTCACTGTTGACGAACAAATGCCAGCTGAAATTGGCTGGCAGACCGGCGTTGGCTTCGGCAATCGTTTCCAACATGACACTTGGATGGACGAGCATGACGATCGGGTTCTCGCGGCCCTCAACTATCGCTTGGGGTCGCATTATCGGGTCTGATAGCCCTACCCAGAAATCGTCCGATTGGTCGGGTATTGTGAAGATGCCGGTTATTCGTGCCTTGACCAGACCAATTCCTCTCACCTCAGGCACGGTTTCGATCACATCGCCGACACGAATGTCGAACTGCGAGGCGCGATCCCAGATCAGGGCAGCTTCGACGATCGCGACGTTGTCTGAGATGACAATGCGATTTGAAGGGGCTTGCCCCACGATGTAGACGATGTGATCGTCGACCTCAGTCATCGAAAGGAACATGGCGCGCGAAGCTTCGGGGTGGCGACGCAACCCTTCACCCTCTTTGCCCCAGTTGGCGCGTCGCGTCTTGATGAGCGCGGTTTCTCCAGTTACAGCGCCTGAGAGATGTTCGTCTACTGCAACGTCGATAGCTTCGTTGGCATCGACCGATTTCTGGAGTTCCAGCGGCAGCCAGCGGGTCGATATTTGCAGATGTCGATAAGTGCTGACGGTTGCATCTATCGTGTCTTCGACACCAGCACGTTCGAGCGTACGCAGATAGACGGGAGCTCCCGCGATGACGGTGGCTGTAATCAGCGATCCAATAAATGCGCCGATAAGGAGAGTTGCCTCACCTGAAACCCTGCGAAGTGTAAATCTGATTAAATTCAGTTCGAGCGTCCTTGGGACCCTTTAAGGTTTTGAAGAGGCTGAATTCGGTCGTCAACGTCCTCGTGCTGCGGGGATTATTGCGGATTCGACTCTGAGGTGGAACGAGACGCAACACATCATTCTAACCCGCGAACGTTCAAGCCCGATTCGTTAGAACCGGATACATTCCATACGCCAGCGATCGCAGGTTGGATTTCGGTGCCTGCGTCATGGTTGATGGCGCGATACGGCTGAAGGTATTTGGTCCGGACACCTAGTTTCATACGAACGATTGAACTGCTCACGATATAATCCAAGTTAAGGATCTTCCTTCCGCTGGCGCTAGTGATCAGGAGGAATGAAGTGAGATTTTCACATCGGATTCGGTCGAGCCTAGCGTTGGTTATCGGCAGTCTCGCTATCATCGCCCTTTTAGGCACCGCTTGCAACTCTGAGCCGTCTATCGTTGACCAGACCGCTTCAACGGTAACCGATGTTCAACCCGCGGACGTTGTCGGCCCCAATCCTTGGATTCCGGATGTAGTTGAGGCGACCACTCCTTCGATTGTGCAAGTTTCCGTGCGACGCGCCGATGGCGTGGGGAGCGGCACTGGCATCATTTTCAACGCTGAAGGTTCGATTGTGACCAATTGGCACATCGTTGCAGGTGCGAACGAGATCAGCGTAATCCTCCATTCGGGCGAGCCTCTTCCTGCTGTGTTGATGCGGGAAGACAGCGCCCTAGATATCGCGGTTTTGGCTGTTGATGCTCAAGACTTGGTGCCTGCGAAGTTCGGCGACTCAGATGCCTTGCGAGTAGGCGAGGATGTTGTATCTATCGGCCACGCTTTCGGATTGAGCGGCGGGCCGAGTGTCAGCCGCGGTGTCGTCAGCGCGTTGGATCGCACAGTCGCGGACGGATCGGGTACGGTATTTGAGGGTCTGATTCAGACCGACGCGGCGATCAATGTCGGGAGCAGCGGTGGCGCGCTCGTGAACTCTAAGGGTGAAGTTGTTGGGATCAACATTGGTACGATCGACGTCGGACAAGGCGCCAATTTCGCGATCGACATAAACACGGTCGTTGAGGGGACCAACCGGTTGGTGGCTTTGGGCGAGCGTGAACAACCCGGATACTTGGGCTTGGGAGGTGTCGATGTTACACCGTACGTGGCGTTTCAGCGGGCATTGCCTGTGAGCGAAGGGTTCGGTGTGAGGTACGTTGATCCTGAATCTCCTGCTGCTGCGGGTTTCATGATTGACGACATCATTGTCAAAATCGACGACACACCGATTCGCGGCAAGACGGATTTCACTGAGTTTCTTCGTACCCATCCGGACGGCACCGATGTCATAGTCAGGACCATACGCGGTGCGGGTGATAGCGCGGTGATTATGGAAATTCCGGTGACGCTCGGTTCACCCGGGGCTTAAGTCTCCGTACAATTGCCGCGTAGCGGTTGCGCGTAAACCCTAACCAACATCGGGAGTGTTGATGATGACTGGATCAGAGCGTGAATTGAGCGGCAAAGTGGCTATTGTTACCGGCGCAGGGCGTTTGCGCGGTATCGGTAGAGCCACGGCCAACGTCTTAGCGAGGATGGGTGCGGATGTCGTTGTGACTGGGACTGGGCGCGATCCTGCGACGTTTCCATCCGATGAGAAAGAAGCCGGGTGGCGGGATATTGACTCAACGGCTGACGAGGTTAGAGCGTTTGCGGTCAAAGCCTTGCCGGTCGTCATGGATGTGACGAGCGCGGATGATGTGCAAGCGCTGATTGATCAAACCGTCGATGAGTTGGGGCGAGTGGATATTTTGATCAACAACGCCGCTGCGCCTTATGGAGAGGACCGGGTTCCGGTGGTGGAAGTCGAAGAGCATGTGTTTAAGACCGTGTTGGATGTCAAGGTTGTGGGGACGTATCTGTGTTCGAAGGCCGGGGCGATCCAGATGATCAAGCAGGGTGATGGCGGTAGGATCGTGAACATCTCGTCGACGGCGGGCAAGCGCGGCAATGCGCGGATGGCTGCTTACAACGCGGCGAACTTCGCGGTTGACGGTTTCACTCAAGCGTTGGCGAAAGAGTTGGCTGAGCACGAGATTACCGCCAACTGTGTGTGTCCCGGCATGACGGAGACGGCTCGTCTCGACCCGATCGGGCGAGGTGACGAGTGGTGGACGCGAGCGGCTCAGGTGCCGTTGGGTCGACCCGCTGAGGACATTGAGGTTGGGGAGTTGATCGGCTTCCTTTGCAGCCCGCGCGCGGCGTACATAACGGGTCAGGCAATCAACATCAATGGCGGCTCGGTGACCGAACGATAGAGGCGTTTTCAGCGTCCTGAATTTCGAGGTCGTCTCAACTCTGGTGAGACGACCTCGATTGATTCTCGGCGACGGCCTAGTTAATCCACGAAGCCGCGGAGTTGGCGGCTACGGGTTGGATGGCGGAGCTTCCTTAGCGCCTTGGCTTCGATTTGGCGGACGCGCTCACGAGTAACGCCGAAGTAGCGGCCAACCTCCTCTAGCGTCTTGGATTGACCGTCCTTCATGCCGAAGCGATGCTCAATGACCTGCTTCTCGCGTACGTCCAGAGTTTCGAGAATCTCCATGACGCTTTCTTTCATCAGGTTGGTTGATGCTTTTTCTATCGGGCCATCGGTGCTGGTTTCAGGGATGAAGTCGCCGAGGGTCGAGTCCTCCTCGTCTCCGATCGGGGTTTCGAGGGAGACTGGTTGGAGAGAGATTTTCAAGGTGTCTCGAACCTTTTGCGGTGTCGTCTCCATGTGGACGGCGATCTCTTCGGGGGTTGGTTCTCGGCCGTATTCCTGCACTAGTCGCCTGCTGATTCGGAGCAGCTTGTTGATGGTTTCGACCATGTGGACCGGGATGCGGATGGTGCGCGCTTGGTCGGCGATGGAGCGGGTAATCGCCTGACGGATCCACCATGTTGCATAGGTTGAGAATTTGTAACCGCGTCGGTAGTCGAATTTTTCAACCGCCCTTATCAGCCCGATGTTGCCTTCTTGGACGAGATCCAAGAGGTTCATTCCGCGCCCCATGTATTTCTTGGCCACTGATACAACAAGCCGGAGGTTCGCTTTGGTGATGTGGATGTCTGACGCGGTGCCACGGTTGCGGATCGTGGTCAGATGCGCGTCGAGGAGCGGTCCGTAGTAGAAGAGCCTTTGAATTGCCTCGTTGTCGAGGGACTGTGCGAGCTCGAACAATTGCGGATTGGATTCGATGGCGTCGGGCGTCTCATTGGCGATCAAGAGGGTGAGCAACGAGAGGTTTCGGATCGTTGTTTTCGACTCTTCGGAGTCGCAACCGAGGTGATTCGCGAGGTACTCGATCTTCTCCTCAGAGTATGGTTGGTCGAGACAATCGCGGATTTGCGGATCCATCAGCATGTCTGAGAGGTGAGTCGTCGCCACGTCGTCGGGTATGGCGAGCAGTTTCTCCGCGAGTTTTTCGGAACACAGCAATCCGTTTTGCATCGCAGTGACGCGAGCTTCGTGTGACGTCTCCTGCCAAACATCGAAGATCTTGTCATTGTCAAGTTGCAGTTCAGTATGACCGAAGTTCGGAGCGAGTTCTTTGACGATTTCCAGAGCCTCGTTGCGCGAACCGCCCAACTCTCTGCGGATCGGCGTTGCGGAGGTTATCCGGTATGGGCTGGCGACGATTTCGAGCAGGCGCGGTTGAGTCAAAACATCGGAGATCGATGCTCCATCGCTTCGCTCGTGTATCTGCTCAAGGATCGCGGCAGTGGCGTTGTCGCAGGTGAGCGCGTCTTTGATCGCCGCGGCGACGCCGTTTTCGGGCAGGTTCTCCAGTGCTTGTCGCGCCTCGGGTTTTGCCACCTTGGAGAAGATTTCTTCGGGGAGCCGGGTCAGGTCTCTGATGTTCTCGATTGCTTCCTCTTGCGAGCAGTTGAAGATGTCGGAGACGTATTTGACATCCCTGATGCGGTATGGATTTTCGAGGGCTTTGCTGATGGTTGCGAAGATTTCGCCTATCCGGTCGTTGCAGAAGCCGGAGTATATGACCATCGCTTTGGCGGCGGAGTGCATCTTTGAAAGTCGGAGCATCGCCTGGAAGGTTATCTCGGTGGCCGAAGGTTTAGTTTTGTGCTTTTCGTGGAAGTCTGTTTCGATCTCAGCCACGATGCGACGCAGCTCGAGGTTTCGTGCTAATTCACGTTCCTCTTGGGCTGTGAGTAGTTCGACGCGCCCGATTTCGCGTAGATACATCCGGACGGGATCGTCGGTCAGATCGGTGTCGGCGGCGATATTTTCGAGGTTTATAACTTCGGCGCGTTGTTTCGCGCCGGTGGCCGACCCATCCCAGCTGTCGAGATCCGACATGGTGCCAGCAGGCCCGGCCGTCGAGAGTAGCATGTTGGCGCGCTGGTTCTCGCCTTCGATGGGGTCAGCTTCGACTTCGTCGTCACCGCCCAACATCCCGAAAGTCAGCGTCTCGCCGTCGTCGTCATCCTCGTCATCGTCTGCTAAGTCCTCGTCTTCCTCTACGGATGCGACGGTTTCGTCCTCATCAACTTCGTCATCGTCATCATCGTCGATGGATGCGCCGTTGCTAGTTGAGATTCGCGTGGTGCGCACGGCTCCGGAAATGCTGGGATCGGCGTCGAGTTCATCCTCCACACTCGTTTCGCCGGTATCGGTCTCTGTTACGTGTTCTGGCTGGTCGCTCTCGTTAAACAATTTGAGCGTCTCCTAATGGGTTGGCGCCGCGTGTTGCGGATTCGCCAGTTCTCTGATCTCTCGGTTGGTTTGAACCGCGGTGATCATGTCCTCTTCACGGAACATGTTTCCATTTTCTTTGGCCAGTTGCACCTCTCTCTTTTTTGTTCGTGTCAGATATTCTCTGCGGGTTCGTTTTGCACATCTTTCGGCGATCTGTATTATCGCCGCTTGGTCCTCGATTGTTTCGTCGGTTGGTGACAGGGGAACTTCTTTCAAACGGTTGACGAGAGAGAGAGCTTCGATGTCACTCTCGATTCTTCCGACGCATCCTTCTAGGTTTCCGGCGATTCGAAGTTCTTGGAATACCCGCTTCCTGACCGGATCGGTGAAGTGGTATGGCTCCACATTAGCGGCGTGGTCGATAGCGTAGTCGTATTGCAACATGCAAGCGAGGAGATCAGATTCCCAGCGGGCTTGGATTGCGGCAGTTGCAACCGGGATGGCAGGTCGGGTGGTGCCAGTTCTGCGAGTTGGGTTACGGCGCGAGTTGGTGTCGGGATTCGAGGCGTTTTGCACTGTCTCGCGAGCTGATCGCTTCCTGGTCAGCACATGGATCATGTCGTCAACAGCGATTCCGAGTTGCTCACCGAGGCCATTGAGTTTTCTTTGTTCGCGGATCGTATGCGGGGGGATGCTTTCAAAATATGGTTCGATTCCGTTGAGAGCGGCGTCAAGGCCGTTCTCGGTCGCGGTGTTGTGGCTGCCCAGGCTGGTGCGGATGGCGAAGTCGATGATTTCATCGGCTTGATCGATCGAGGCGATCCACTCGGAGCCGTTGTTTCGTATGGCTTCGTCGGGGTCTTTGGGTTCGCCATGTTCGGAGACAACGGGGCTGGCGATGCGGATGTCGATTGGTGCGTGTCGGTTGTTCGTCTGCGTCGTGGTCCGGCGTCCGAATTCGGATAGGGCCACCTGTAAACCGCGTAGCGTGGCCTGTTGTCCGGCTTCGTCGGCATCGAGGCAGAGAACGACGGACGGTGGGTTGTCGGGATCGTCGGGGAGAACGGTTGAGATGGTTTGCAGCTGCTGGGAAGTTACGGCGGTACCCATGCAGGCGACGACGTTTTTGAAGCCACGTTCTTGTGCGGCGATGACGTCCATGTAGCCTTCGACGACGATTGCTCGGCCGGATGCTCGGATTGCGTCGGAAGCCCAGTGCATGCCGTAGAGGATTTTGGACTTATTGAAGATTGAGGTTTCGTGGGTGTTGAGGTATTTGGGTTGGGCGTCGCCCATGGCGCGGGCGCCGAAGCCTATGACGTTGCCGCGGGGGTCGCGGATGGCGATGGTGATGCGGTTGGTGAACATGTCGCGCCAAGCATCGTCGTTGCCTTTGACGACGAGACCGGATTGGACAACGGCTTGGCTGTCTGCGGCGATGGATTTTAGGTAGGCGATGAGAGAGTTGACGCCGCCGGGCGCGTATCCGATGCCGCGGCGACGTGCGGTTTGGGCGTCGATGCCGCGAGCTTCGAGGTAGGTAAGGGCTTCCTGTCCTTGTGCGCCTTCGAGTTGGCGGGTGAAGAAGTCTTCGGCGATTTGGTTGACTTCGTGGAGTGCGGCGGATCTGCTGCGTCGGCGGTTGTCAGAGTATTCGTCTTTGAAGTTTGGTTCGATGCCGGCTTTGAGGGCGAGTTTTTCTAGTGCCTCTTTGAACTCGATGCCGTCGGCTCGCATGACGAAGTCGAACATGCCCCCACCAACGCCGCATGCGCCCCAGCAACGCCAAGAGTCGTGTTCGAGCGAGATGCTGAAAGAAGGTGTTCGTTCGTCGTGGAACGGGCAGAGTGCTTTGGGCGTGCGAGAAGACAGGTTCTCGAGAGCGACGTAATCTGAGACGACATCAACGATTGTCAGCCTTGCCTTGACTTCGTCAACTAAGGTCATCTGCTCTCCCCGCCATTGGCGAACTGGTTGTCTACAACGACCATCGCCCGTTTGCGACGATCGAAACGTAGTGTCTTGATGTTCGCGAAGCGTGCTAGCACGCTTATGGGTTAGGAAGTATAAACGAGGTTTGCTTGAAAGCAAGGGCGTCTTTTGGGGTCGAAAAGGTAGTTTGCGGTGTGTTGGGCACGTTTAATCCTCCCTTTCAGGGTTTTTCGGTCGAAGCATCGCCGCGTCGTTTCGATCGCGTGCGGCAAGTACTTTTGATCCAGCACCGCCGACGTCGCCAGACCGTCGGCCCTCCGGGAAGCATGTGAAAGATGCGCCCCCATCATCGCTCGATTGTTCCTCTCGCTGGTGCTGCAGCCTCTTCCGCCCAGCGAAGCGGAAAGGCGTGTGCTGGATAGAGAGACCGTTCGCCCGAACCTTGAACGGCGATCGTCAGATCGTCGTCTGGCTTGCTTTTGTTGGCGGAGCCAGCGTATGCTCCGCGTCCGAGCGCTACAGCTACAACGGTCTTCGTAACCGGGTTTTGGCAGCGTTTCGTCCGTCCTCTCAGACGTCTTTCCCGACTTGTGGCAGGACACCGCCGGTGAGCCGTGTGGTGGCGACCCCGTGCTACCCCGCTCGCTGCCGTACTCTATTCAGTTGTTTTTTGCAGCGTCTCTGAAAGGTTGAGCCCGACCTTTCGCGACGCGGCGATTCTTCTTTTCCGGAGCGCTGGTCCGATGGCCGTCGGATCAGCGTTTAGTTGTTATATTACTACAAATGTTGCGGGAGTCAAGTCTGAACCCGGATTTGAAGGAATGAGGTGGTGGTTTTTGAACTGTGATCGGGAATGATGGGCTGTGATGGCCCCGCCCTTTTGTCCCCGTTCACGTCGCTTCGCTCGTTCGCGCCCCCTTCGCTTTGCGAAAGGGGCGGGAATGACGTGAGAGGGATGTCTGGCTAGGTGTGGGGAATGTGGACTCGGCCTTGGTATAGGCCTTGGGTACTGCCGGGGGAGATTCGTTCTAGGGCGATTATGGCGAAGGAGTCGGTCATGCCAGATACGAAGTCGGCGGCGGCGTACTCGGGTTCGATGGAGATGACTCGCATCCATTCGGGTATGTCGTCGAGGTGTTTGCTGTAGTGTTCGTGCATGAGGTGGACGGCGTCGCGGGCGCGGAGTCCTTCGGGGGATTGAGATGTGGGATGGTAAACGCGTTCGAACATGAAGTTTCGGAGTTGGGTGGTGACGTCGCGCATGGATCCTGACATGCGGATCCAAGGCTTGGCGTTGATTCCGGAGCTCTCCCCGGCGCAGTCCCATGATGCGTCGATAACGTCGACGACCATTGCGTTTAGGCGTGAAGAGTGTGCGTCGCCTAGTGCATCTCGGATTTGGATGGGGACATCGGTGGTATGGAGGATACCGTCGCGTTCAGCATCGGCGAGGTCGTGCGCGAGGTAAGCAATGGCGTCGGAGATGCGGACGATCTGTGCTTCTAAGGACATTCCAGCGACTGCTTCGGAGGTGATGAACTTGCCCTCGGGTTTGGAGTGGCGTTTGACGGCTTCGATCACGTCGTGTGTCAGATTTAGACCATCGCCGTGTTTTTCGAGAATGGTTAGGGTTCGGACGCCTTGTGCGGCGTGGGTGAAACCATCGGGGAGTCTTTCGTTAAGGACGTGTTCGCCGATGTGTCCGAAGGGGGTGTGTCCGACGTCGTGGGCCAGAGCCGCGGCTTCGACTAGGTCTTCGTTGAGGTTGAGCGCGCGGGCGATGGTGCGTCCGACTTGTGAGACTTGCAAGACATGCGTCAGGCGCGTGGTGTAGTGGTCGCCCTGCGGATTTACGAGGACCTGGCTCTTGTGCTTGAGTCGTCGGAAGCAGTTGGAGTGGATGATTCGGTCGCGGTCGCGTTGGAAAGCGGCGCGTACGGAGGAGGGATCTTCTTCGCGGTCGCGGGTAGCGTCGGCGGATTTTGATGCGAAGGGTGAGAGCGCGGCTTCTCGTTGTTCGATGCGGTGCCTGACGCGCAGGTGACTTGTCTGTAAGTGATCAGCTACTGATGCATCGATCATGCGACGGTCACCGTCTTTGCGAGGTTGCGTGGGCGGTCGGGGTTGTAGCCGCGCGCTATGGCAGTGTGGTAGGCGAGTTGCTGGAGGGGTATGGTCATGAGGAACGGCGTGTGTTCGTCATCGTCAGTGGGGATTGGAATCCATGCGTCGGCTAGGGCTTGAACTTCGATATCGCCATGCTGGGCGAGTGCGATGACTTCGCCACTGCGGCTCTGGACCTCGTAGATGCTGGTAAGTATCTTGTTCCTGAGTTCGCCGTTTTCGGGCACGAGGACGATGGCGGGTGTGTCGGGTTGGATGAGTGCGTTGATGCCGTGTTTCATTTCGGAAGCGGAGCACCCCTCGGCGTGGACGTATGCGGTCTCCTTCATCTTGAGGGCGCCTTCCATCGCGATTGGGAATAAATCGCCGCGTCCTAGGATGAGCATGTTTTCGACGTTTATGAACCGATCATAGGCGAGATCTTCGATTTCGTTTTCCTGCCCCAGAGTGCGGTTTATCGCGCCTGGCAGAGAGGCTATTGATTGGACGTGTCGATCAAAATCGGGCTGGCTCAATCGTCCGGCATCGCGCCCTAGTTGCAGTCCCATCAGGTATAGAACCAGCATGGTGTTAATAAACGTCTTGGTAGCGGGAACGGCAACTTCCAAACCTGATCCGATATCGATAGCGACATCGGCCATCCGTGCCGCCTCGCTGTGAACGTTGGCGGTGACGACGGCGACGGTGCTTCCTACACTCCTCGCATTCTCAATGGCGGTCAACGTGTCGTAAGTTTCGCCTGACTGAGTAACTGCCACCAGCAGGTTGCGTTCACCCATCACTGGATCGCGATCGGCCAACTCCCCGGCGTATTCGACCGATGTGGGGATCCGAGCCAAACGCTCGATGCGCCGGGCACCGGTCATCGCGGCGAAATGCGAAGTGCCCATACCTGCGAATACGATTCGATTCAATTCAGGCGGCAACAAAGCAAGTTCAGGAATGTCGATCCGCTTGTTACTGAAGTCGACTCTTCCTCGCAGAGCGCCTTGGACGGTAGCAGCCTGCTCAGAGATCTCCTTATGCATGAAGTGAGCGTGTTCGTTAATCTCAGAAATACGATTTCCGGCGACTAATTTCACAGATTCTTTTTCGACCAGTTTGCCCACCACATCGACAATCGTGGCTCCATCGGGACTGATGCGAACCGCTTCGCAGTGATCAATATGCGTCACCGCACTTACGTCGGAAGGCATCGCTGCGGCGTTGCTGGCAAGAATCCACGCGTCGCCAGACTCGCCCATCATCAAACTGCCGGCGTATCCGATTCTGACGCCCACCACCGCGTCTGGTTCATCTGCAGAGATAGCGAGGATCACCGACAGCCCCTTCAAGCGCCTGCTCGTTTTCTTGGTTGCGGCGAGCAAAGAATCGCCCGATTCCATGTGACGAGCGATCAGGTGCGCGACTACCTCGGAGTCGGTCTCGGATGCGAATTCGATTCCATCAGCTTCAAGTCTGCGGCGCAATTTAGCGTGGTTTTCGATGATCCCGTTGTGCGCGATCGATACCTTGCCGTCGTAACTGAGATGTGGATGGGCGTTCGCATCTGTTGGTGCGCCATGAGTCGCCCAACGAGTATGACCAATCCCCGTCGTCGCCTGCCCGAACTGACCATTGATCGTCTCTTCGAGGGCGGAAACTCGACCTGCGCGTTTGATCGTAGTTATCCCGTCGCCGTTTATAGCGGCGATCCCGGCGCTGTCGTAGCCTCGGTATTCGAGGTCTTTGAGCGCTCGGAGCAGGAAGGTCTTTGCATCGCCGTTGCCGACGTAACCCACGATTCCACACATGTTTTTAGACTGATCTTCTGCTTGTTGGCGATTAGATGGTGGCGGTGCGTGCTTGTGGTCCAGATGCTGTCGGCTGATGGTTTCCGATCGAAGTTGTCAACTCGAAACTGTTGGACACTTTGTCGGCGAAGATGCCACGGCGTTCGGGCGGCAGGTTAATCGCCACTCTTGTCATGATCTCCTCGGTGGCATGTTCGAGCGCGGCGCGATCGGATATGTCGACGGAAACCTTGAATGGTTCTCCGACCGAGACTCGGATTTTGGCGATCGGCATGAACACTTTCAGGATATTTTGCAGATCGTCGGTTCCGCACATTCCTATCGGCACCAGCGTTGCTCCGGATTGAGCGGCTAGAAGTGCGGTTCCGATGTGTGCCTTTTTCAATCCTTCGAGGTTGCGGCTGCGAGTACCTTCCGGGAACATCACGACGGCGCGTCGATGAGCGAGCATGGCTCTTGCCCACCGTAGAGCGTGAAGGTCGGCGGAGTAGCGGCTGACTGGATATGCGCCCCATCCTTTGAGGAGGAATGTGAAGAGCGGATTGTTGAAGAGTTCGCGCTTGGCCAGGAACAGTGCTCGGCGTGGGAGCAAGGATGCGACGATTGGCGGGTCCAGATTTGCCAGATGATTGCTGACGTAGATGACGGGGCCTTCGACCTTCAAGCGTTCTCGGTGCTGGACCTCGATATCGGCGAACATGGCCAAGGTGCCGCGGAAGGCGGTGTTACAGAAGGGGAAGAACCATTGTCGGTTGGGTTTCAAGAGGGGGGCACCTTTTCGCTCGCACCGATCATCGATAAAATCTTCTCCATGACTTTCTCTGGCGTCGACGATCCGTTATCCACAATCTTGGCGTCATCCGCAGGTCGCAATGGAGAATCTTCCCGATTAGAGTCGATCTCATTCCGTCTTTCGATCGACCTTAAAACCTCCTCGTACCCCTTACCATCGATGTTGCCATCGCTGTCTTCAGTCCTTCGTCGAGCCCTCGTCTCAGCCGACGCAACGAGGAAAATTTTCAACGGTGCATCTGATAAGACCTTCGTCCCTATATCCTGCCCCGCCATCACTATCGGCCCGAGGTCTGCAATTTCGCGTTGCTGACGAACCAACGCGCGTCGAACCTCGGGAACCGTTGAAACCTGAGAGACGCTCCGATTGATCTGCTCCGTATGCAATCGACCTGTCAAATCCTCCCCATTAATCATCAGTCGCCAATCCTTATCACCTAGGTGCTTTACTTCAAACTGGGCCGCACCGGCAATCTTCCCTAACTCTTCCACATCATCTAACGCAACGGACCTCCGTAACGCTACCAACGTCACGGCCCGATACATTAAGCCAGTATCAAGAAACCTGAACCCCAATCGTTCTGCCAGCATCTTCCCGATCGTCGTCTTACCTGAAGCAGGAAGACCATCCACTGCAATCTGCTTCAATGCGTGTTCTGCTGACGATTTCATGAGATGGCGGACAAGGTCTAGGCTCTACAGCTTTATTCCCAAAGCACCCCACAACGCCGTTATTCGTACCAAGCGACAAACTTATCATTCGATTATAGACAGCAATTGTGAACGCTCGCTTTGCGGTTGATTTCGACGCGCCGATGGGGTGCGGATTCGAGCGCGAATTGTTACAGGTCGAAAAGATATGGACGGATTTGCGTCGATGCGTGACGCGCTAACCAACTGATGAACGGTTTTGACGGAATATTCATCCTCACGATCCTGCTGCTAGCTTTTTGGGGCTTTCAAGTGGGGGTGTTGGGGACTGCGATCTGGTTAGTGGCAGCTTATGGCGCGATTGTTCTGGGTACTCAACTGGCGGGGCGAGTTGTTCCTCTACTTGGTTTTCCAGCCAACTACACATCGATCGCGACGACTGTCGGCTATATCATCGTTTCGGCGTTGGTCGGAATTCTGGCGCGATCGGTGTCTTCGAGTGTGCGAGCGATGATCAACGTTACTCCGTTGAGATGGGTGAACGATATCGGTGGTGCGTTGCTAGGCGGAGTTGTGGGAATCGTCCTGGTCACGGCTGTGATCGTAGCGGCGGCGGCGTTCACCTACGTGGTGCCTGAAGATGCTTTGGAGTACGGCGGAGCATCATACTCGGTATCGTATTCGCAGATCTATCTTTACGATGCACCGAGATCGTGGTTGGACGAACAGTTGACGGGATCGTTGGTAGTTGAGATTATTTCGGGACTGCGGGGGATCATTGTTCCGTTTGCGCCGAACGAGGTCGGCGTGGCAGTGGATGTTCTTTTCTCGCGGGTGAATTGATCAAATGGTCGGACAGGCCATTGAGCGCAATGGTTTGTTGGCTCAAGTAGACTTTTGCGGCTATAGAATATGAGTACTGTGAGTGATCAAGCGTTAATGCTGATACGTTCTCGGGTGTTGGTGCTGAACCAGAACTATCAGCCACTTAACATCTGCGACGTGCGCCGCGCCGTTTCGCTACTTGGCAAAGGCAAAGCCGAAACGGTTCAACACGGTGTCGAATACATTCACACCGTGTCTCACATGTTCGAGCGTCCCGAGGTGATTCGCCTCGTGTATATGGTTCGGAAACCACTGCATCGTCGGAAGCTGTCACGCCGCGAGGTTTTCCAGCGCGACGGGTATGTCTGTCAGTACTGCGGGAAGCGAAGCACGCAGTTGACGCTAGACCATGTGATTCCGCGTTGCAAGGGCGGTCAGCATACGTGGGAGAACGTTGTGACGGCGTGCCAGAGGTGCAATCATCGGAAGGCGGGTTCAACCCCGCGCGAGGCGGGCATGTCGTTGAGGGTTCAACCGCGTGAGCCGCGTCCGAATCCGTATGCGGGTTTCAGCGCTGACCGAGTGGACCCGGCGTGGTTGCCGTTCATGCCTTGGCTGGCGAAGCAGCCGTTGCCAACGGCGGCGGGTTAGTTTTCGGGGGCGGGTCGTCCGCTAGAAAACTCGATCAAGCAGTTGCAGGTATCTGCAACATCATGGCGTCGAAGGCGAGTTGAGGGTATGCGTTCGACATCAGGGCGTGGCGAGTGTTTTGGGCGGCTGATGTGGCGCGGGCGATGTCTTCGGTGGTGAGTTTTTTGGCCAGATCCGTCAGCTCTTCGATGCGGTCGCCGAAGACGATGTGTTGATCCAGATCGTTTTGGAGCATGGCGATGTCGCGGAGTATCTCGAGCCAGCGTGCGATCTCATCGAGTGCTGACGCGCGGTCGCGGCGAAATTCGCGGGTCATCTCGAAGGCGTAGTCGAAGCGGTCAGGGAGATCGGCTCTAATGATGTCGATGATCCGTGATGCGGACTGCTTTCGGGCGTCAATGAGCGATGGGTCGTTTAATGCGGCGATTGCCCATCCGGGGGCGCCCATCGACATTTTCGCGAGGGTTTGAGCCTCGGCCTGCGGTACGTCGTGGCGTTCGATCAGTGCGTCGGCGATTGTCTCTGGCGGTACGGATCGCAGTCTGACCAGGTGGCACCGCGAAGCGATAGTCTCAGGCACCGAATCTGCTGAAGGTGCGATGAGGATGATGTGGACGCTGCTGGGCGGTTCTTCTAGGGTCTTGAGGAGTGCGTTGGCGGCGTCTTGGGACATGCGGTTTGCTTCGTCAATGATGAAGACCTTGACTCGTCCTTCATAGGGTTCGAGTATGGCGTCGGACTGGAGGTCTTTGATCAAGTCGATGCCTATCATCGTCCGGCGTTGAGCTGCTTGCGGGTTAGAGTCTTTCGACGTCTGAGTTGCGGATGTGATGATCTGAACGTCGGCGAAGTTGGAGCGTACGATGCGGTCGCAGGCGGAGCATTGACCGCATGGCGGATCGGGTTGCAGATCACTCCAACCCGGTGCAGCCATGTCTTGGGCGTTGCAGTTGAGGGCTCTGGCGAAGTCGATGGCCAGGGTGCGTTTGCCGACGCGGTTCGGGCCGGTGAAGAGGTATGCGTGGGATACTCGCTGCTGCTTTATGGCACCGTTGAGCAGCGTTATCGCCGCCCGATTTCCGATCGTCTGCCACTGGCCGCTCGATCTGACATCTGTCGATGCGGTGAGCATTATTCGAATATCGCGGTGGCGAGGAGGTCGGCGTAGGTCTCGCGCCTGCGGATGAGTCTCGCTTCGGACTGTTCAGTGACTAGTACGATAGCCGGGCGCGTCTGCAAGTTGTAGTTGCTGGCCATCGGAACGCAGTAGGCACCAGATGCGGGCAATGCCAGAATGTCGTCGGTGTTGAGTTCGGGCAGATTCACGTCTTTCGCCAGAAGGTCGCCGGACTCGCAGAACTTACCGGCGATGGTCACTTTTTGCGTTGGTTCACCTAGGGGATCGTCGACCGACATGACTTCGTATTCTGCTTCGTATAGGGCGGGACGGATGTTGTCGCCCATTCCACCGTCGACACTGACGTAGGTGCGGACTCCGGGGATTCGTTTGATTCCTCCGACGCTGTAGACTGCGACGCCTGCCCTGCCGACGATCGATCTGCCTGGTTCGATGATCATCCTCGGTTGGTCGAGGCCGTATTTGGTGCAGGCGGAAACGAGCGATTCAGAGATTGTTTGGGCGTATTCGGCGATCGTTGGGGGGAGTTTCGACGATAGGTAACCAATAGCCATACCGCCACCGGGGCTGAACTCGTTGAGTTCTAGATGGTGAACCCATTTCATCCTCGCGGCAAAGGCGCAAACATATTCTATGGCCTCTTCGTACGGTTCTAACTCGAATAGTGGGGAACCGAGGTGGAAGTGCAAACCTTGAACGTCGAGGTTGGGTTGTGCCAACGCAGCAGCGACGGCCTTTTCTGCGTCACCAGTCTCGATAGAGAACCCAAATTTGGAGTCCAAGACGCCCGTGCTGGTGAGGCGATGAGTGTGCGGATCGATGCTGGGAGAGACTCGCAAGTTGACGTCTTGAGTGGTGCCGAGTTCTCCAGCGACTTCGTTTAGAAGCTCGATCTCGTGGAATGAATCGATGGTGATGCGTCCAATACCGGCTTCAACCGCTTCTCGTAGTTCGCTTCGGACCTTGTTGTTTCCGTGGAAGTTGATCTTTTCAGCAGGGAAGTTGGCAGCCAATGCGAATGCCAACTCGCCGCCGGTCACGACATCGATGTGAAGGCCTTCCTGTTCGATGATCTTCAAGATCGCGGGGTTAGACATCGCTTTAGTCGAGTACTCGATGTCGGTTTTTGGGTAGTGACGCCTGAAATTGTCGACGAATTCTCGACACATTTCGCGAATAGTGCTTTCGTCAAAGAGGTAGAGCGGGCTGCCGAACTCTTCGACTATGTCGCGAACGTCCAGGCCGTTAATTGCGAGACGACCCGCGTCGTTAACGGAGGCTGAGATTGGCAGGACGGCAGCGAGCGGGAGTTGGGTCATAACGGAGATATCCGAAGGCTTCGTGAGTGTGATGGCGGTGTGTCTCAATTTTAAGTCGATTGGGTATGACGGACACTGAGTATTGCGGGGATACCATTGTGGGAGAAGTGAGACGGTGGTTCTTTGTATCGTCTCGTTTGATTTTTGAGAGCATCGAGTAATGAGTGAAAAGGTCCCGCGGCTAACGGAGCTCGCCAGCTGCGCCGGTTGAGCAGGCAAACTTAGCCAAGGCGAACTCGCCCAGGTTTTGGGCGGGCTGATAAATGGAGCCGTTCCACACCCTGATTTGTTGGTCGGCTTCGAACACAGTGACGACGCTGCCGTCTACCGTTTGGACGAGCGCGTCGCTTTGGTGCTGACAGTCGATTTTTTCGCGCCGATCGTCGACGACCCTTTCACGTATGGTGCGATTGCGGCGGCGAACTCGATGTCGGATGTATACGCGGTCGGTGGTCGACCGATCACGGCTTTGAACGTGGCGGCGTTTCCGCGATCTTTGCCGTTCGAAGTGCCTGCCGAGATACTGCGTGGTGGTGCCGCGAAGGTTGCAGAGGCGGGAGCGATGATCGTGGGCGGTCACACGGTGGATGATGTGGAGCCAAAGTATGGGTTGTCGGTAGTAGGCGTTGTAGAGCCGGGGCGACAGGTACAGAATTCGACGGCTGAGTCTGGCGATGTTTTGGTTTTGACTAAGCCATTGGGGACGGGCGTTGTTACCACGGCGCTCAAGAATGGTGAAGCGTTAGGCGAGGTTTTGGATGCCGCGGTCCGATCGATGCTGAGGTTGAACCGCGACGCGTCGGAGGCGATGGTGTCGGCCAGGGCTCATGCGGCGACGGATGTGACCGGGTTCGGGATTGTTGGTCACTTGATGACGATGATGCGGGCGAGCGGTACGACGGGGCAGTTGAGTCGGTCGGCGTTGCCGGTTTTGCCGGGCGTTGTGAAGCTATTGGAGGGTGGGATTGCGCCGGGCGGAACGCATCGGAACTTGGAGAGTTGCGGGGAGAGCGTGACGTGGTCGGAAGGTCTCGGCGAAATAGACCGATTGCTGATGTGCGATCCCCAGACTTCCGGCGGTTTGCTGATCTCGGTGGCAGAAGGGGCAGTTGACGGATTGCTGGCGGATCTGAGTGGGCGCGAGGTAGTCGGCACGGTTGTTGGTGAAGTGACGGCATTTAGTGGCAGCGCAGTGGAAGTTACGGGTTAGCCTGCGAGTTCCCAGATACGGTGGCGATCTTGGCCGTCCAGTTCGGCTAAAGCGGTTCCTTCGGCGAGTTCCTCGGCTCGCAGTACGCGGTTTCGAAGTGCGGAGTTGACCTTTTGCAACGCAGTTTCGGCATCGACGCCTTGGTCCTGAACGGCGCGGACGGCTGCAGCGAGGAATTGGCCCGCGCGGAGTTCGAGTTGATCGTCGGATTCGTTTGGTTTTCTTTCCAGAAAGATTGGGGTTGTGTCCGCGTTATTTCCGACTGGCAATCCTGCGCGGATCGTCCTCCGTTGGAGCACGGCTGACTGCGCGAGTGCGGGGAGCGCTTTGGGAACCGATGCGACGATGGAGCGGATACCACCGGCTTCTTCGCGTTTGATTCGCTCCCATCTGTCCACTACGTCTTCGCCAGATTCGAGTTTGTCGGCGTCACCGAATACATGGGGATGGCGTCGTATGAGTTTTTCGGCCACTTTGCGTGAGACGGAGTCGATGTCGAAATCGCCGTTGCGACGTGCGATGTCGGCGTGAAAGACGATCTGTATCATCACGTCGCCGAGTTCTTCTTCGAGGGCGTTCGCATCGCTATTCTCAATCGCTTCTAGCATTTCGTACGCTTCTTCGAGCAGGTTTGGGCGCAACGACTGATGAGTCTGCTCGGCGTCCCAGGGGCAGCCGTCCGGATCTCGGAGTGTGCGAACGGTCTCGACCAGGAATTGGAAGCCGCTTTGGTCGTTTTTGGCGGATGGAATCGGTTGACTCATTGTTGAAAATCGCCTTGTCGGTGTTAAGTATTGGCGTTGTAACCTCTATGCATGGATTCGAGTATGAAGACGATGCGTGGGCTTCTTCGGTATGTTGATCGAGAGGCCGCGATCTGGGTGGTGGCGCTGGTTGTGCTTGCGCTTGGCAACCCGAACTCCGATTTCCACTTCACGATATTCTGGCCTTACTACGTGTGGGGGATCAAAAGTCCGGGCTATGGGCTGGGCCATTCGATATCGTATCTCTTCCGTGGCGACGTGATCTCGGCGATCGAGACGCACATCCTAGGTATACCGGCTGTTGCGATCATCTTGTGGCGGGTCATAACGCTTGAAATGAGGCTGTTTAAGTCAATAAGGAGTAGTTGACTATGGCGAATGTGATGCAGTTGCTGCCGGAGATACCTCCGGGCGAGCAGGCGGCGATATCTGGAATTGTGCAGAACATCCCAGAAGAATCGGAGCAGATGTTCGCGATGGCGTACCGCAGTCAGCGGAAAGATGAGACAACGATCTTGCTTTTCACGTTGATCGGGTTCGTATTGATCGCTGGAGTCCAACGGTTTGTTCTCGGTCACATCGGGTTGGGGGTGTTGTATTTGCTTACGGCTGGACTCTGCTTCATCGGCACGATCATCGACGCGGTGAACCACAAGAAGTTGGCTAGCGAGTACAACGTCAAGATCGCTCACCAAATCGCGATGAATCTGAGTTCTGGCTCATCTATACGGTCCTGATAGTTGCTGAGTGTTTGGTCACGAGTGATTTACGCTGAATCTCGTGACCGACCTTCAAAATCTCAACATGCCCGGATGGAGTATGCTCGTGCTCGGCGTTGTGTTCGCCGTGCTGTTGCCGATATTCCTCATCGCTGTCAACGTCGTCTACATAACCGATTCGGACTGGCTTTACACGTATAACTGGTGGCGCAATGGGGTTTCGGAGCGGACAGGCTTGCCGGTGTCTGAACTGGATTCTGCGGCGGATCAGATAAAGGACTACTTTGCGAACGATTCCGAGCGTCTAGATGTTCGGGTCAACACGTCGCGAGGGATAGTCAGCCTATTTGATGAGCGCGAAGTCCTCCACATGATCGATGTGAAGGATTTGATGCGTTACGTTGCTGCGGTGTCGGTATGGAGCGGCGTCGTTTTGGTGCTTTGCACAGCGTTGGGACTGGCGATCCGTCGTCGCGAATTCTTCACATCGATGTCGCGGTGGTTACGATGGTCTGCGTTGGTGTGGGGACTCATCATTGCCACGGTTGTGGTGATTGCGATAATCGACTTCACGTGGATATTCACGCAGTTCCACTTGCTGAGCTTCGCCAATGATCTTTGGCAACTAGATCCGTTCCGACACTACCTGTTACTGCTCTTCCCAGAACGGTTCTTCCTAGAGGCGACGTTATTCATCGCCTTGTTAACGGTGATCGAGTTTGCAGGACTCTACGTAGGGGCGCGATTGATGGAGATACGACTGTCAGGCGATCAGTCGTAGACGATATCGGAGATGACTTCGCACTCGGGGTCGCGCGACGTGATGCGTTCTCGGCCACCCAGCAACGCTAATTCGACCAAGAAAATCTGCGCTACGACATGGGCGCCAAGTTCCTCGGCGAGTTCGGCGGCCGCAACCGCGGTTCCACCAGTCGCGAGCAGGTCGTCGACGATGACGATGCGTTGCCCTTCCGTAAGGGCATCTGACCTCATCTCGATAGCCGAAAGGTCTTCGTATTCCAGAGAGTATTCGTTTCTGATGACTGGCGGTGGCAACTTGCCGCTCTTCCTTACCAGTGCTAGCGGAATGCCCAGCCGGTCGGCTACAGGCGATGCGAACACGAAACCTCTGGCATCGATCGCCGCAATGACATCGGGATCGATTTTTAGCACCTGATCGTCGAACCAGTTGATGGCGGCTCGAAAAGCCGCGGGTTCAGCGAATATGGGGGTCAGGTCTTTGAATTGGATCCCCGGTTTAGGGTGATCTGGAACATCGCGAATCCAGCCTCTTAGATCGACGCTCATTGCCCGTATATCTCCGTTTCAGGATAGAAATCGCTCCATGCGAACCAGAATACGTTAACAGCATGAACCGGATCGAGCCGAGTTCCTTGGAAATCGCCGCTCCATGCTTGGCCGTTTAGGGGCAACCATCTCGAGCCTGAAGCATCGACCAGCCATCGCCTTGACACTCCTTCACCCTCTTCTTCAACCTCAAGCGAAAACTCCAATGTCTCTTCGCCGACCGATCTGGAGTAGGCAATTGCAGTGCTGGTCTGCGATTCGTAGTAGACGACTACTGGCTCGCCATTGATCTCGGTGTTAATTACCTGCTCTTCTTGCAGAGCGGTATGCGGAAACGCTATTGCTCCGTCATCGAAACCAGCTCCGAGCACGATCTCCTTGCCGTATAGGCGTTCGTCGCGATTTGATTCGCCGATAACTCCAGCATCGTCGCGTATGTAGTAGCTGGTGTAGGGGTCGAAGCTGGACTCGCCTTTGAGCAGTGCTTTGGTCTCCGGGAAGGATGTTCGCCACTCTTCCCAAGTTGTGAGCACCAGCGGTACGTTGGTCAGCTTGACACCCTTGTATTCACCCTCTATGCCTTCAGAGAGGAAGTGGCTCCAAAGCGAACGCGTCTGGCGGTCGTACATGATGAGCGCGTTCATGGTCAGTTTGCCCGAGACGCCGAATGTCAGCGTCTCCCCGTTTACCTCTCTGGAATACCCGATTCCAGTGAAGCAGAGCGGTCACCAAGTGACCGCGATGGGTTTGCCTCCGACAACATCATTGACGATCTCGTGACTGCTCAGGAGAGGAACAGAATATGCACGAGCATCGCCGTCGATCTCGACGCCAAGCACCAACTCGCCATCGTTGTAGAACATGTTGGCAGTTTCGAGGTCGGGAAAGAAACTCGGGTTGTCGATCGCTGGTATTCCATCGAATGGCAGCAGCGTCACAATGTCGAGATCACGTTCAGGAGCGGTCGTAGCCACGGGTTCTTCGGTGGGTGTCGAGGTTTCAGTGGCTGCTGGCGTCGGAGTCGGTTCCGGCGGCTGGGTTGGCTTCGGCTGAGTAGCCTCGACTTGCGGCGGGTTTGTGGCTGTAGGAACAGGCGGCTCGGATTCGGGAGTGACGGTTGGCGATTCGGCGGTTTCCGATCCACAGGCGATGAAAATCAAGGCCAGCACGAGCGCGCTGATGACTATCTGAACTTTGCACATGTCGTGTGAGGCCGACGAATGTTCTAGGACGCTGAGCGTGCGTTTGTCGTTCGATGCTGAGGACGTAACGATTTGATCAGCGCTGTGATTATGATACGGATATCAGAGGCGTCAAGGATTTCAACGCCGCCAAGTATACAGTTTTTGAGGTTTGAGTCATCCATCTCACTCGCCTGAAATTAAGTGGGTTCAGAAACCACGTCGACACCGACATCAACCTTTCGACTGGGTTGGTAGTCTTCACCGGCGCGAATGGTCACGGCAAGAGCGGACTGCTTGAAGCCGTGCACATGCTGTCGGTAGGCAAGTCGCTGCGCGCGAGCAATGATCGCGAAATCGTCAACCATTCGATCGCCCGCGACGGTGGGCATGTGCAAGCACTAGGGGTATTCAACAACGGTCCGGAGTCGGTCCGCGCACAGTTTGATTTGGAGGTCGCCTCAAGTTCTGCCGAGAACTTCAGTCGATTGAATTCAAAGACCAAAGAGTGGCGGATCAACGGCGTGAAGGTGCAGCCGGTAGAGTTCGTGGGCCGCGCCAATGTGGTCATCTTCGAAGCGAGTGATCTCGACTTGTCGCTCGGAGCTGCGGCGGTGCGACGGCGGTACTTGGATATTCTCATCGGACAGTTCGATACCGAATACGTGCAGACTCTGGTTCGCCTAAACCGTGTGAGGGCGAGCCGAAACGCGTTGCTTCGGGGATCGATGGACGTGCAGGACTTTGAGGAAGAGATTGCGTTCTGGGACGGCAGATTTTGCGAGGAAAGCGTGAAGATCATCCAGACGCGACGCGAGGTCATGGAACTTTTACAAACTAGGTCAGCACCGATCCATGCCGAGTTGAGCGAGGGCGAGTCGCTTGGTCTGCGATATCTACCGAATCTCGGATCATCGGCACGAGCTACGGCGTCTACGGAACTTGAGGGCAGTGAGCTACGCAACCACGTCTACGAAGCATTGATGACGTCAAAGCGCAAAGAGCAGTCATCTGGGCATATGGTGATCGGTCCGCATTTGGACGACTTCAGCATCGATATCGCGGGTGCGCCATCTCGACGGTTCGCTTCGCGCGGTCAGGCACGCACCGCAGCGTTGTCGCTCCGTCTGGCCGAGGCGTCTTTGGTATCAGAGTTCGCGAAGCGCGATCCCATCATTGCGTTTGACGATGTACTTTCCGAGATGGACAGCACGAGACGAGGCACGGTCCTCGAACGCGCATCGCAGTACGAGCAGACGTTGCTCACCGCGACGGACGATGCGCTGGTCGGACGCGAGCGATTGGCTAGTGCGCAGAACTTCAGGCTTGTGCGCGGGAATGTTAGTCCATTGAATTAGCGCAATGCCGATCGAGCGTCATTCCCGCGCAGACGGGAATCTAGTCCAGTCGGGTGGCTACTACCACCTGCCGCCCCTCTGGATTCCCGCCTGCGCGGGAATGACCGCATATCGAAATGAGGAAATGACGGTGTTTGGCAATACTTGCCAAACTGTGTAAACTGCTTTCAGCGAATCTCGCCACCAACAGTATCGTAGATAGGTAACGCCGTGTCGGGCTCAGTCAAATACGTAATCGCAGACCGCGTCTCGAATACCGACATGACGGGTTGGCTGTCTGACAGCGCGGTGAAGATCGTTGATGGCAAGATCCACGATGTTCTTCCTGCATCGAGTTTGCCTTCCGATGTTGGGGAGACATCCGAGGTGTTGCGGCTTGGTGATGTGTCGTTGATGCCGGGATTGGTGGACGCTCACTGCCACATGCATTGCAGCGCGACGAAAGACGCGCAGGCTTTGGCATTGGCAGAGAAGGACGATATCCAGCGGCTGACGATGCGGGCGGTTTCGGCGATGCGTAAAGCCGTGTTAGCCGGCACGACCACCGTGCGCGATATCGGTTCTCGCAACGAGGTGGCGTTCGCAATTAAACAGGCCATCAAGGATGGCGCCATACCGGGTCCGAGGTTGCTGGTCGCGGGTACTCCAATCACCATCACCGCTGGACACTGCTGGTTCTTTGGGACACAAGCGGATACCGCTGACGACGTTGCAAAGGCGGTCCGGAATCAAGTCCGACAAGGCGCAGACGCGATCAAGATCATGTCTACCGGCGGCATGTTCACGCCTACCGCAAATCCGCGATTACCCCAGTATTCGGCCGAAACGCTGGCCGTGGCGGTGCGGGAAGCTGCCCGATCTGGCATCACTGTCGCTGCGCACTGCCTGTCTGCCGATGGTGTCAAGAACTGCGTCGAGGCGAACGTGCACAACCTGGTCCACGCCCGATGGTACTCACAAGACCCGTCTAAAGGTCTGGAGTTCGACTTGGATACTGCGAAGCGCATGGCGGACCAAGGGCAGTGGGTAGACCCCACGATTGGGCATGGCATGTTAGGTACTGAGGCCACCGACAGAGGCGAGGCACCGCCACGCGCGATCCACTGGTCTGTAGCAGCATCCGACGTCGACAATGAAGCCCACTATGAAACACTGAACCAGAAGCACGACCTCGGCATACGCTTCACCAACGGACTAGACATGGGCATGCCCCACGGCACCCACGACCGCTCCGCCGCGAACGCATGGTCAGTAGTCGAAAACCTCGGCTGGGACACGTGGAGCGCGTTGCGGATGGCGACCATTGACACTGCCGAAGCTCTGCGGATCGACGATGAGGTCGGTTCGATCAAGTCGGGCAAGGTTGCCGATCTTGCCGCGTTCGACGGCGACCCGGCAACGAATATTCGGGACATGGATCGGGCTTCTACGGTGATACAGCGGGGCGAAGTGATCAAGCTGCGCGATGTGGCGTTGGTGTGATACCTCGTCATTCCCGCGGATGCCTCGTCATTCCCGCGAAGGCGGGAATCCAGGGAAAAGCAACACTTGCCGCTACAACAAACCCGAAACAATCCAAAAACAAAGCGCCCCGATTTAAGATGATCAGGAATGATCATCGATGCTTTAACCCACATCCTTCCCCCTTATTTCAACGAACACCGCGACGAAGCACTCGCCCGCGACCGAACCTTCGCCGAACTCTTCGCTGACCCTAAAGCCCGCATCGCCCAAGCCGAACACCTCCTTGAAGAGATGGATCGCTCGGAGGTCGAACGCTCGGTGATCGCCGGATTCGGTTGGACCGATCTAGATCTCGCAAAACGCTCCAACGACTACCTTCTGGAATCCGCCACCAGACACCCAGACATCCTGATACCGCTCTGCAGCGTGAACCCCCTCTGGCCCGGCGACGACGCGCCCAAAGAAGCGGAACGCTGCCTAAATTTTGGTGCCAGAGGAATCGGTGAACTTCACGCCGACACTCAAGGATGGGGCGATCCTCCATACGACCGTCTTGACGACGTATTGTCTGTCGCCCGCGAATACGTCGACAATCGCAACAAAATCGCCTTCGTAGTAGTGCATGGTTCCGAACCCCTTGGGCACTCCTATCCCGGCAAAGGCGCGATGACCCCTGACCGCCTGCTGCAACTCGCGACCAGATTCCCAGACAACTCCTTCATCTTCTCTCACTTCGGCGGCGGACTGCCTTTCTACGAGCGCATGCCCGAAGTCAGTAAAGCACTGTCAAACGTCGCCTACGACTCTGCCGCCGCACCTTTCCTCTACGACACCAACATCTACGACACAATCGAAAGCCTTGTCGGTAGCACTCGCGTCTTCTTCGCCAGCGACTTCCCGCTGATGACCCAACGCCGAGCGTTAGACCACCTGCGAAGCGCTGAACTACCCCTCTACATGCAGAAGATGATCCTAGAAGTCGCTGGCCAGTTGTATGATTTCTCACGTTCACCCAAAAACCAGACCTAAACCCAAGCCGACCCCAACCGAAAGACACCCACCCCATGGCACTCCTTTTGAACCGATCCGATGTCCAACAAGTGCTAACCATGTCAAAGGCCATCGATGTCGTCGAAGCCGCGTTTGGCGAACTTGCCAGCGCAACCGCTGAGATGCCGCCGCGTACCGTCATGATCGACCCCGCGGTTGGCGGATGGATCGCGTACATGCCGGCATATCTGAAGTCGGGCGGCGCGCTTGGAGCAAAGGCGGTCACGGTCTACAAGGACAACCCATCGAAGTTTGATTTGCCGACCACCATCGGCACGATTCTGGTTCAGAACAACGAGACTGGCGAGGTCGTGGCGGCAATGGATGGTGGATATCTCACTGCGGTGCGGACGGGTGCAGTCTCGGGCGTTGCGACGCGGCACATGGCTCGTGGCGACTCGAAGGTGGGTGGCGTTCTTGGAGCGGGCGTGCAGGCGCGACAACAGGCGATCGCCATCGCGGAAGCCAGCGACGTCGAAACCATCCTGACGTTCTCACTGGACGATGAAGAGTCACGCCGTGACTTCGCAGGTTGGGTAGCAGATCAGACCGGGCTGGACGTGCGGCTGGCATCGAGCGGCGAAGAGTTATGCCGCGAGTCCGACATTGTGGCTCTTGCGACTACCGCGGCGAATCCGATAGTCAGCGCGGACTGGTGGAAGGCGGGGGCGCACATCAACGCGATTGGTTCACATGCGCCGGGCGTGCGGGAACTGGATACCGCAACGATCAAACGCGCCCGTATCATCTGCGACCAGTTGGAGGCGTGCATGGCGGAAGCCGGCGATCTTCAGATACCCGTCGAAGATCGCGACTACGCTTGGTCGGATGTCGCAGGTAATCTGGGGGATGTTGTGAACGGGGATACCCCCGGACGAACCTCAGACGACGAGGTGACACTGTTCAAGAGCGTCGGGTTGGCGATCCAGGACATCTCGTGCGCGGCGTTGGTTTACCGCGAGGCGGTGGCGAATGGGATTGGGCAGGAGTTTGATTTTTCGGCTTAAAGCCCGAGGTCAGAACAACCCGGTCAAAAACTCCCACCACGCGGTTACAACGCCAACCGCGGTGTAGTTGTCCAGCACTTGCCAGATGTGGAGTATGTATTCCTGCATCAGCTTTAGCGCGGTGCAGACGAGAAGCAATATGAATACGCGTTTCGCGGTGAACTCGTAGTCGGGCCACCAGTGCCGTTGCGCGGCTATGGCTACGAACCAGAACTCGAAGACGTTCGGGAATAGGAAGAGCACCCATCGGGATTCGGTGAATTCGAAGGCGAAGAAGCCAATGGCGCGAAACGCGAACAACCAGATCGCAATCGTTCGTCCGGGGCCGTCCCATTGCCGCACGGCGACCCACAGGAAGGTCAGCATGTATACCTGATCGATCCATTTGTCGAAGGTTTGGTAGTTCGTGACCCCACCAAGCTGGATCAGGTTCATCATGAACAGGTCGGAAAAGTCGACCAGTATCGCAAGAATCGCGCCAAAAAACGCCCAGCGAAGCACGGGCAACGAGCCCGCCACGCGAGCAATCGCGATTATGACCATCTCCAACGTCATGTCTGGTGTTAGATGCTATCGCCTTCGGGGTGTGTTTTGAACTGTGATTATTGTGATTGGGATGATGGGCTATGATTGCCCCGCCCTTTTGTCCCCCCCCCCCCGTCTCACCCCCACCCTAGCCCTCTCCCTTCAAGGGAGAGGGATGGTCGTCTGTCTGCTTCGGGAACCCCCTGCGTTCGCTTCGCTCCGCGTCCCCCTTTTGCTGACGCAAAAAGAGGAGGGTACGGGCATACCCCGCTCGCGGCGCTACGCTTGCTCGCGCCCCTTTCGATTCTCGAAAGGGCCGTGGGTGGGTTTTGTTTGCGAATCGAGGTTGTCGAAATATAATTTGGTGTTAGCAGTCGCGATAGTCGACTGCTAACGAAATTCGACGCAAGCGGTTCGGGTTCGATTGAGGCGATTCCCGCCTCATTAGTTTCCAACCTGCAAGACGGAACGAAATATCAACATCAAGGAGGAAAGACCGAGTGACGGTTAACTTGAAACCACTAAGCGACCGCGTGGTCGTCTCGCCGTCCGAAGAGGAAGCAGCGACCAGCCCTGGCGGGATCATCATCCCGGACACCGCCAAAGAGAAGCCGCAGCAAGGCTCGATCGTCGCTGTTGGCCCAGGCCGGACCACCGACGAGGGCGCTTTGATCGAGATGGGTGTGAGCGTTGGCGACACCGTTATCTACTCGAAGTACGCCGGTACCGAGTACAGCCAGAACGGCAACGACTATCTGATTCTGCGAGAATCCGACATCTTGGCGATCGTCAGTTAACCCTGATCGATACCGTATCGATTACGGATTTCGTCGCACGAAACGACAATATAAGGAGAAACCAAGCAAATGCCAGCAAAAGATTTGCTATTCGAAGAGGAGGCTCGAGCCAAGCTCAAGGAAGGCATCGACGTCCTCGCAAACACTGTCAAGAAGACCCTGGGTCCGCGCGGTCAGAACGTCATCGTTGACAAGAAGTTCGGCCCTCCGCAGGTCAACTCCGACGGCGTGACCATCGCCAAGGAAGTTGATCTCGAAGACCCGTTCGAGAACATGGGCGCCCAGCTTTTGAAAGAAGCGTCCAAGAAGACCAACGACGATGCTGGTGACGGCACGACTACGTCGACCGTCTTGGCGCAGGCGATCGTCGCTGAAGGCTTCAAGAACGTAGCCGCCGGTGCCGACCCGATGGCCATCAAGCGCGGTATGGAAAAGGCTATGGCCACGATCCGCGAATCCATCAAGAGCCAGTCCACACCGGTTGACAGCTCCTCGCAGATCGCAAACGTCGCAGTCCTCTCTTCTCACGACGACGAGATGGGCACCCTCATCGCCGAAGTCATGGAGAAGGTCGGCAAGGACGGCGTCATCACCGTCGACGAGTCGAAGTCACTCTCGTACGAGACCGACTTCGTCGAAGGCATGCAGATTGACCGAGGTTTCCTCTCCCCTTACTTCGTCACCAACCCGGATCGCCAAGAGGCAGTTCTTGACGACCCGTACATCCTGATCACTTCGCAGAAGATCTCGGCAGTGTCCGACCTGCTTCCGTTGCTTGAGAAGGTGTTGCAGACCAGCAAGAACGTTATCGTGATCGCCGAGGATGTGGAAGGCGAAGCCCTCGCAACCCTAGTGGTCAACAAGCTCCGCGGCACGCTCAACTGCGTCGCCGTCAAGGCTCCCGGCTTCGGCGACCGCCGAAAGGCGATGCTTCAAGACATCGCCATCCTCACCGGCGGCACTGTCATCTCGGACGAGATCGGGCGCAAGCTCGACTCCGCCACCCTTGAAGACCTCGGTCGCTGTCGACAGGTCGTTGTCAAGAAAGACGACACGACCTTCGTGGACGGTGCAGGTGATCAGTCCGGCATCCGTGGTCGCATGGCCGAAATTCAAGCTCAAATCGAGGACACGACCTCCGATTACGACCGCGAGAAGCTCCAAGAGCGGCTCGCCAAGTTATCCGGGGGCGTTGCCATCCTTCGTGTCGGCGCAGCCACCGAGATCGAGATGAAGGAGAAAAAGCAACGTGTCGAAGACGCTTTGGAAGCGACTCGTGCGGCTGTTGAAGAAGGTATCGTACCCGGTGGCGGTTCAGTCCTGATCCGCGCCGCCGACAAACTGGATGCCATTGAGTTCGAAGACGAAGATGAGCAGACAGGCGTGCAGATACTTTCGAAGTCCCTGCGCGAGCCGATCCGCATCATCGCTGGTAACTGCGGTTTTGAAGGCGCGGTCATCCTCGACCGCGTCGCCGGAAGCGATGACGTCAACTTCGGCTTCAACGCCATGACCGACGAGTACGGCGACATGATGGAGATGGGCATCGTTGACCCGGCAAAGGTCACCCGCTCAGCCGTTGAGAACGCAGTATCGGTTGCAGGCATGATCCTGACGACCGCGGCGCTCATCTCTGAGCAACCTGAGCCACCCATGCCCGGCGGCGGAATGCCACCTGGCGGCGGAATGGACTTCTAGTCTAGTTTCAGCTAGAACCCGGTTCTCAAGAGCCAAGTCAACGCGTCGCATCGGTTCTCCGGTGCGGCGCGTTGACGTTTATTCAGTACACGATCATCATTACACATAGGGCATGATCGATTCAGCCGACATCACATCCAGATACGCCTTCCTTTGGCCCTTAATTGCTCCAATCCGCGCGGTTCGAACGCTCCTAAATGCCAATGGCACCGACCTCGCGGCATCACTCGCATTTTTCACCGTCTTATCCCAACTGCCCCTTGTCGCCCTGATGGCGATGCTCCTAATCGCAATCGGTCCTTCTGACGGTGTGGTTGAAGTCCTCACCGAAGCACTTCACTACCTATTCCCGGCATCACGCGACCTCATCGACGATGCCATCAATAGCCTCTTGGGCGGCTCGTTGACTATTGGAATACTCGCCGTCATAAACCTTATGATCGGAGCCAATAGACTCTTCGCAGCTACCACCAGGGCCGTAAACCGCGTGTTCGGCATACGAAACACCAAGGTCGTTCAGGTGACTATCAAAAGCGTCAGCCTCGCCACCTTCGTCGTGGCCTTGTTTATGATCACGGTCGGTCTATCTGGCGTTATCCAAGTCTTGATCGGATTAAGCCAGGCATCTGCACCAGTAACCCACGGTTTGTCCACTTTAGCAACGATTATTCTTGGCATTGTTGCCACTATTCTGCCCGCCATCATCACGGCTTCCATCTTCGCCATCATCTACTACCGCATACCCAACACCCGAGTCCTGAAGCGAGATGCGATATTCGGCGCGATTGTCGCCATCATTCTCTTTGAAGTCGGCAAACACGTCTTTTTCTGGGCCAACAACCAGGACACCTACCAAGCCAACATCTACGGCCCCATCACGTCCGTCGTGGTCCTCATGATCTGGGCTTATATCGCCTCGTTGATCTTCCTATACGGAGCAGCCATAGCAAAGACTGCGAGCGAGTTGCGACCAAGATGAAGTTCCTTTCCGTTACTTCTGACCGCTGGCCGGACCTAGAGCGATTCTTTGAATCGCGTGGCGGTCCCAAGCACTGTTGGTGCATGGTATTTCGACCGATGTCGTCCGCCTTTCGACGCGCTGGTTCTCCCGCCAAGAAGCAGGCACTGTACCAAACCGTTGCCGCCAACACTCCGGTTGGCATCTTGGCTTATGACGGCGACGAACCAGTCGCTTGGTGCTCGATCGCGCCGTTGGAGTCCTACACCAATCTGCGTACGCGCAGTTACGTTTCGGACGGATCCGATACGGAAGGCGTCTGGTCAATCGCCTGTTTCTACATCCGCAGCGGGTTTCGTCGTCAAGGTATGACAACTCGGCTGATCAACGCTGCAATCGAGTATGCGCGCGACAACGGTGCGAAGGTAATCGAAGCCTATCCTGTGGATTACGATTCTCCGAGCTACAGCTATATGGGCCGTATCGGGACTTTCGAGCGTCTGGGCTTTAAAGAAATCGCGATGGCTGGCACTAGAAGGCACATTATGAGATTGGAGCTTTAACGAGGCGGGTTGACTTCACGCACAGAGCGGGTGGTCGCTATCCCAACGGTTAAACGGAGGCTCCTCCTTCTTAGCCAGCGCACTCCTCGCGTCCAACCACGACTGATTCCAAGCAACGGGATCGTGTAGCTCGGTCTCCGGGTTGCTGCGACTTCTGGCGACGAACCCCGGAAAACTCGTCCGACCTGTCGACTGTCCGATCGGGTTGTACCTCAAATCCATACTGAACCTGACCCGATCGCTGATGTTCGGCAACGAGGAATGGATCGTATATCTCGTCATGAAGAGAGCATCGCCCTTCTTCAAAGGCACCGGCACCGCCTTCCCAACTTCGAACTCGCTCTCCGGTACGTGCAAACTGCCCAGCACTTTCTTGCCACCCGGGCAGTGCGTCAACAGTTCTTCATCGCGGTGCGACCCAGGAATCACCTGCAAGCACCCGTTCTCCTCATCCGCATCCATTAGCGGATACCACACCGTCAAAATTAGCGAATCGTCCGCATCCGGCGTAACGACTCCGAGGTCCTGATGCCATGGCGTAACCCCGAACTTCACCCGACCCAGATGATCACGAGGCGAACGGCTCTCCGGCACCTTGATCCGAATATGCTGCACCGGGTTCGAGTAAATCTCCGGTCCGATGAACGATTCCACGGCATCTAGCAAGTCGGGCGATGTCATTGCATTAAAAACTGCCGGCCCGGCCCAAAACGGCGTTTTCTCCGTGACCCCTCTTTGTGGAAGCGTAAAGTCGAAATATCCCTGATGGATCTCACCCGACTCCTCGTAGACCTGAATCATCCTCTCACCAAACTCCAGGTCCTCATGCTTCGAGCTAATTTTCCCTTCCTCGTAGAGCTCCTCCGCCAGGCTATCCAACACCCGCGCATACTCATCGACTACAGGGTCGATCACGCCCTCAGGATCGATCACTCCTTCAGCCGTAACAAATCCATAGTGCTCGAAATGCTCGAGTTGCTCCTTCGTCATTGCGGGCATAGTTCAACGGCTCCTCGGATCATTGGTGGCTGACAGTTGAGAATCATAGCGCGTTCCTAAGCACAGACCGGGTCTGTCCCATCCCAGCGATTGAACGATGGCTCATCGCCCTTTGCCAGCGCATCCCGTGCCTCCGTCCACATCTCGTTCCAAATCGCTGGATCGTGCAACTCGCTTCCAGGGTTGCTACGACTTCGTGCCACGAAGCCGGGAAAGCTCGTCCGGCCTGTCGAGTGGCCGATCGGGTTGTATCGCAAGTCAAAACTCCAACGGATGCGATCGCTGTTGTTTGGCAGCGACGAGTGGATGGTGAACTTTGTCATGAACAACACGTCACCCTTCTTTAATGGAATGGGCACTGCTTTGCCGACCTCGAACTCTGACTCCGGTATCTGCAATCCCGACGGCGACGAGGCCTTCATCCCCGGACAGTGAGTGAGTAAGTCCTCTCGATGCGAACCCGGGACGACTTGCAAACAGCCGTTCTCGGCGTCCGCGTCCATCAATGGGAACCACACTGTAAGGATCAGCGATTCATCGGCGTCTGGATTGACTACCCCGGCATCCTGATGCCAAGGCGTCACGCCGAACTTCACCATTCCCTTTTCATCGCGCGGCGCCCGACTCTCCGGCACTTTGATCCGAACGTGCTGCACCGGATTGGAGTAGACCTCGGGGCCGATGAACGACTCCACGGCATCCAGCAGGTCCGGTGCTGTGAGTGCGTCGAATACTGCCGGGCCTGTCCAAAACGGAGTATCTTCTTTGATCGCTCCTTGAGGCAGCGAAAAGTCGAAATAGCCGTTGTAGACCTCGCCAGATTCGGCGTAGATCTGGGTTACTCGGTCCCCGAACTCAAGATCCTCGTACTTCGAGATGATGATGCCGTCTTCGTAGAGTTCGTCGGCAAGATTGTCGAGGACACCGGCGTATTCGTCGATAACCGGATCGATCACCCTCTCAGGATCGATCAAGTTCTCCGCGGTAACGAAGCCGAAATGCTCGAAATGTTCGAGCTGCTCGTTGGTTATCGCGGCCATAATCAGGCGCAGGCCGGTTCGCTGCCGTCCCAGCGATTGAACGACGGTTGCTCACCCTTGGCCAGAGAATCTCGTGCGTCTGTCCACAGCTCGTTCCATATCGCAGCGTCGTGCAGTTCACTCTCAGGGTTGCTGCGGCTGCGGGCTACGAAGCCGGGGAAGCTCGTGCGGCCGGTAGATTGCCCGATCGGGTTGTAGCGCAAGTCGAAGCTCCAGCGGATGCGGTCGCTGTTGTTAGGTAACGACGAGTGCACAGTGAACTTCGTCATGAAGAGCGCGTCGCCCTTCTTCAGCGGTATTGGCAACGCGTTGCCTACCTCGAATTCGGTCTCCGGTATTTGCAGTCCGGACTGCAAGCCATTGTCGAAACCCGGACAGTGCGTCAAAAGATCGTTCCGATGCGAACCCGGCACGACAGACAGGCATCCGTTCTCGACATCGGCATCCATCAACGGGAACCACACCGTCAACATCTCCGTCTCATCCGCATCTGGATTCACTACACCGTTGTCTTGGTGCCAAGGCGTGATTCCAAACTTCACTTGCCCCTTCTCGTCCCGAGGCGCCCGGCTCTCCGGAACCTTGATCCTTACGTGCTGCACGGGGTTCGAATAGATCTCGGGGCCAATGAACGACTCGACAGCATCCAAGAGTCCCGGTGCCGTCAGAGCGTTGAACACGGCCGGACCCGCCCAGAACGGCGTGTCTTCGGTGATACCACCTTGTGGCAATGAGAAATCGAAGTACCCGTTGTAGATCTCGTCTGACTCGGCGTATATCTGAGTGACCCGTTCTCCAAACTCCAGATCTTCGTATTTGGAACTGATCGTTCCATCCTCGTAGAGTTCATCCGCGAGGCTGTCGAGCACTCCTGCGTACTCGTCAATCACGGGGTCGATGATCTGCTCAGGATCGAGCACCCCCTCAGCGGTTACAAACCCGAAATGCTCAAAATGTTCGAGTTGCTCTTTCGTCATCGCAGGCATGATGGGACGGCTCCGTGAATCGTTCGCGACTGATAGGTAAGAATGATACCGCGTCATCACTGTCCCCTTTCAGGGCGAAAGGGCACGCGAGCAAGCGAAGCGAGTTCGCATGGGTATGTGAGTGGAGGTGGAGAACTAAGCGCAGACCGCTTCGCTACCGTCCCAGCGGTTGAAGACAGGTTGCTCGTTTTCGGCGAGCGCAACGCGGGCGTCTTCCCACATCTCCCGCCACTTCACCGGATCGTGCAACTCGGATTCCGGATTGCTCCGACTGCGTGCTACGAAACCAGGCAGGAACGATCGGCCCGTAGCTTGGCCCACCGGGTGGTAACGCAGATCGAAACTCCACCTGATCCGATCGCTATTGTTCGGAAATGAAGAGTGCACCGTGTATTTGGTGAAGAAAAGAGCATCGCCCTTCTTCAACGGCACTGCAACGCCTTTTCCGGATTCGAACTCGCTCTCCGGTATCACTAAATTGCCTTGAACGGCCTTCCCGCCCGGGCAATGCGTCAACATATCCTCCCCGCGGTGAGATCCCGGAACTACCTGCAAGCAGCCGTTTTCCTCGTCCGTATCCATCAACGGAAACCAAACCGTGATCATCTGCGTCTCGTCAGCCTCAGGATTGACAACGCCACAATCCTGATGCCAAGGAGCCGCACCATAGATCACATTTCCCTCATCGTCACGCGGCGCATCCTTTTCCGGCACTTTTATCCGAACATGTTGCACAGGATTCGAGTAGATTTCGGGCCCAATCAACGACTCCACAGCATCAAGCAGACCGGGTGCTGTCAACGCATTGAACACCGCCGGTCCCACCCAAAACGGAGTGTCGTGCGTCACGTTCGCCACCGACAAGGTGAAATCGAAATACTTATTGTGGACTTCGCCGGATTCGGCATAGATCTGCGTCACCCGGTCGCCGAATTCCAGATCTTCGTATTTCGATGTGATCTTTCCCTCTTCGAGCAATTTGTCGGCGAGGTCATCTAGCACTCCGGCATATTCCTCGATTACCGGGTCGATGACGTTTTCTGGATCTAGGGCACCTTCGACCGCGACGAAACCGAAGCGTTCAAAATGCTCCAGTTGCTCTTTCGTCATCGCAGGCATGATGTGACGGTTCTGTGCACGTTAACGACGGTTAGATCAGAATCATGACGCGTCTTCGGCACACCACTCCCGTCAATTGGCGATAGGACTAATCGAGGCCAACCAGTCTAAAATGGACTGATTACGCCAGTGGCATGATCCCTAGCTATAGTAAGTATTTGGCGTACCACGCACCCTCACTTTTCCTGACATGCGGAAAACCTGCATTTGCATTGCCTTGACGGAAACGAACAGGCCGTGATGAACTTGAGGCTCATTCGTCATGCTGAGAGCACCGCGAACGTTGAGGACCGCTGGCAGGGGCGAGTGGATTTTCCACTGTCTGTGAACGGACGCTTGCAGGCCGACCGGCTCCGTTCGAGGTTGGAGCGCGAAGAATACGTTCCTAGCCGCATATACACCAGCCCGTTAAGCCGCGCGTCAGAAACTGCGCGGGTGATTTCGTCTAACTGGGACCGATCTCTAGAGTCGTGGGACGATCTGACCGAGATCGATGTCGGTATATTGTCGGGATTACGCGTAGCTGAGGCGGTCGAGCGATTTCCGGAAGTCGCTCGCAATGTCGCCTCGACACGCGATTTCGATCTTGTGAATGGTGCGGAGACCTACCGCGACCGCACCTCCCGTGCGCAACGCGTGGTGAACCGCCTAGTGAGCGAACACCACAATGCCGATCGCGTGTTAGTGATCACTCACGGGGGGATAATGATCGACATCCTAGCTCAATTGCTTGGAACTAACCGACTATGGTTTCTCAAAATACAAAACACCGCAATGTTCGAATTTTCAGTTGACGTGGACAGTTGGCATCTGGCAGGCCGGACTCGCACCAACGCCAACTTTTGGCGCATTGATAGGTTTAATGACGCAAGTCACTTGGGCGAGGACTAGTGATGCGCCTTCCTTCACGGTCGGACAGAGTCGGAATCTAAAGGTTGGCCGCCATGATTGACGGCGCTCTATCTGAATAGGTATTTCTGTGGAACCCTCTCGTCGGACACAGGTTGAGATAGGAACCTGTGTCCCTCGTTTGGCGACTACAACTGAGACTACATACAGTTTTGCAATCGGCGAAGTTGGCGACCTCTAGAGTCGAAATTGCTTGCGTCTAGCCAGCGCCTGAATCCCTTGCGAATGCGCGGCCAGTCGGCATCGACGATTGAGTACCAACTGGTATCTCGGTTTCGTCCTTTGGAAACCGTCGCCTGTCGCCAGATGCCTTCAAATGTGAACCCTAGCCTGAGAGCTGCGTTGCGTGACGATTGATTCAACGCATTGCATTTCCACTCATACAGGCGGTATCCCAGTGAGAACGCGTAATCCATCATCAAGTACATCGCCTCCGTCGCGGCCCTGCTGCGCTTCAAGGCTGGCCCAAGGTGAATGTGTCCCACTTCGATCGTGCCGGATTTGGGAGTGATCCGTAGGTAGCTTGCCACACCTCCAGGATTTCCGGTTTCATTCTCGAGCAGAGTATAGAACTGCGGATCGTCGCCAAGGCACGTCGTTTGGATCCAGTCCTGGAATGAAGCGAAGTCGCCAAAGGGGCCGTATGGCAGGTAGGTCCAGTCAGATTCGATTTCCGATAAAGCGTCGAATAGGGCGGATCCATGTGCATCCGGGTCAAACGGCTCCACTGTGCAATTAGGATCCCTGAATCTTTATGGGAGCAGGGAAAGCGGGCGGTGTCCATTCATGGACCAAAGGCCCGAGTGGTTGGTCGAACTCGTTAGTGGTCAACGACATGGGATAACGACCTGTCGACTGAGGCGATTAATCGCCGATACCGTACTGCCCAAAATGCTCCTGTTGCTCTTTCGTCATCGAAGGCATCGATTTGCAGTCCGCAGTTCTCGGATCATCTGCTGGTTGACACGCGCCTTACATCCCCGACCGCCTCACCTGCTCATCAATCAGCCGCGCCATCCTGCTATCGCGTTTTGTCAACCCACCGACATCATGCGAAATCAGCGCCACCTTCAATCGCCGATACCGAATGTCGATATCTGGATGATGATCGTGGTCATCGGCATCCTGCGCAACTCGATTCACGAACTGAATCGCGTCCGCAAAGGTCGGAAACTCCAAATGCCGCACGATCGCTCCCGACTCCGGATCTAGCTCCCAATCCGTCAAAGCGCCCAATAACTCCGCAACTTCGGATTCGCGCAATCTCGACATCCCAGTACCTCCTAATGTAAACCGCCATTGGCGGTGCCGTTCGCGGTGCCAATCGTGTGTATCAACAGTATCGTCGATGCCACCGCCAGCCACAAGAAACCATTGATCAGCGTTGGACGGTCCCGGAGCAAGACGATCTCCGGCGCTTCACCCTCGCCCTTCACATACAGCAGATACAGATATCGGTATATCCCGTACGCGACGAACGGGATCGTAACCATCATCGTGTTGTCCGCAGGCACGTTTGCACCGGTATCTCCCAAGTCGATGGCGTAAAGCGCGTACGTGAAGATCGTCAATGTCGCCGTGCTCATGATGAGAGCATCGATGAACTCCGCGGTGTACTGACCCAATATGCTTCGTTGATTAGCCGCCGCATCACCCGCCGTCTTCAGCTCCGCTCGCCGCTTGCCAAGCGCGATCAACAGCGATCCCAAAGCGGTCATTATGTAGAACCACGGCGACACGTCGATATCCACACCTGCAACTCCGTTCTCGAACCCTGGCACCGGACCACCGATCGCAACGTAACCCGCGTACGCGCGCAACACGAACCCCGCAGCTACGGACATGACATCCAATATCGCGACATGCTTCAGCTTGAATGTGTAAGCCAGATTCAATATCAGATACACCACCGCCACGACCATCAACGGCACACTGATCAACACCGATATCGCCGTCGAAACCAAGATCGCCAATACCGCCGAAACCGTCGCGACCGAAACCGGAAGGTCCCCTGACGCTATCGCCCGCTTCCGCTTCACCGGGTGTGCACGGTCTCGCTCCACATCCGCCAAGTCGTTGATCAGATAGACCGCTCCCGACAACAACGTAAATGCCACTGCTGCGCCCAACGCCCGCAACACAATCTCGAACATCCCCGAAACATCATCAATCGCGAACCAAATGTTCACGGAGAAGATCAGCGGCACGAGCACCAAACCGTTCTTTGGCGCCTGCAAGGGCCGCATCGCGCTCAGCAAAGCTCTGGCCAAGGACCTCGATTCTCTGGCACCGCTTGCCACTGTTTGATCAACAGGAGAAGTCATCATCGCCAATGATAAAGTCCTCCCTCCATGCAAGCCCGATGCCAATTAACGTCATTCCCGCGTAGGCGGGCATCCAGAGGGGTAGGGCGAACGTTTTACTTGGCTCGGACTCCTAAGTTAAACTGCGCACAGACTGAGAAAGAACAGGAGCGACAAAGTCGTGTTGGAACAATTTCACGTCCCAGTAGAAGATCGGGTCTATGTAGATGTCGATCGCATGAGAGCTGCTACCGAAGCCCTATTCATGCGATGCGGAGTAGATGAAGACGGTGCCAAAGCCTCGACCGACGTCCTACTCACCAACGACCTTCGTGCTGTCGAAACTCACGGCGTGTCAAACATGATGCGAAACTACGTCGCTCAATACATGGCAGGAACCCTGAACCCAACTCCCGATCTCAAGATCGTCCGAGAAACCGCCACCACCGCAAACTTCGACGGTGACGGAGCCCTCGGTATCCAGATCGGTGGCGACATGATGCAGATCGCCATCGACAAAGCGAAACAATACGGAACTGGCGCGGTAACCGTCTTCGACTCAGGACACCTCGGGGGTTGCGGTTACTACGCCGCTCAGGCCGCACAGCAGGGCATGATCGGACTCTGCATGACCGGCGGACATGGAACACGCGCCTCCGGCGGGATGCTCCCTACCTTCGCAGCCGAATCCCGACTCGGCACCAACCCCATAGCGTGGGCAGCTCCTGCGCGCGACGAGCACCCATTCCTGTTCGACGTTGCTTGCACTCAGATCGCCAACAACAAAGTCGGTCTGGCTCGACGTATCGGCGTACCCCTTGAACCCGGGTGGATCACCGATACTGACGGCAACCCGTTCAACGAACCAGTGGATCCGCCTGATGAGTACTTCCTGCTTCCCTTCGGAGGCACGCGGGAAAACGGCTCGCACAAAGGTTACGGATTCGCTGCTGTGTGCGCCATCATGTGTCAAACTCTTGCTGGTGTCGGCCTATCCGGATCCGGTAACCAGTACCAAGGCGGCTACCACTTCTTCGCCGCATTCCAAATCGAGGCCTTCTGCGACCATGACGAGTTCCTAGACAACATGGACGACGCCTTAGCCCACCTCGCATCCGCGAAACCAGCACCCGGCCACGACCGCGTCCTCTATCCCGGCCTCATCGAAGGCGAAGAGACCGAGCAACGCCTTGAAGAAGGCATTCCGTATCACCGAGAAGTCATCGAGTGGTACGAATCCATCGGAGCAGAACTCGACGTCGAGATCAGCCTCCCATAACGCGATCTCCATCCACCCTCTGAACAACAGAACATAAGGACATTCATTCAGATGCAACGTGAGTATGTGAACTTCGGCAGAGGCGGCGTGATGGTCACGCGTATGGCTCTGGGTCTCGGATTCCGCGGCCAGCACGACGCCGACGAAGCTAAAAACACCATCGCCGCTGCACTTGACGGCGGTCTCAATCTCATCGATTGCGCAAACATATACGGGCTTGGCGACAACCGGCGCAACGCCGGAACCTCCGAAATCATCTTCGGAGAACTCATGAAAGACCGAGGAGATCGCGACGACATCGTCATCACGTCTAAGGTCTCCAGTCCAGTCGCTCAAGGAGTCAACGACCACAACACATCGCGTTGGCACATCATGCGCGAAGTAGAGCGCTCCCTCAAACGCTTGCAGACCGACCGCATCGACGTCTACCTCATCCACCACTTCGATGAGACCGTTGGTTACGAAGAACGCACCCGAGCACTCGAAGATCTGGTTCGCGACGGCAAGATCCGATATACCGGCGTGTGCAACTACCAAGCCTGGCAAGTCGTTCAGACGCTGCGCGTCCAGGATCGAATCAACGCCGGCAGTCTGATCACAGTTCAGAACCCATATAGCATGCTCAACCGGGAACTCGAAGATGAGATGTTCCCCATGGTTCGCACTACCGGACTAGGAATCATGGCGTACAGCCCCCTCGCGGTCGGACTACTCTCAGGCGATTACGATCCGGATCGAATGCCCAGCAACATGTCGCTTTGGGGCAACCGCCGATCTCACGCCTTCAACCGCGTCGTACGCGGAGCAGCGGCTGACGTGATCCGCGCCAACGCTGATGTCGCCAAACGCATCGGCGCGACACCCGCGCAGGTGGCACAGGCATGGGTACTTTCGCATCCTGAGATAACAGTCTCGATCTCGGGCGCGGATACCGCCGATCAGATGCAAGATAATCTTGGCGCGCTGGAAATCGATCTCCCAACAGATGAACTGGCAGCGCTAAACAACGCCTCCGATCGTCTCCGCATCGTTCTCGACGGCCAAGGATTCGAAGACGACCGATAGTAATTCTCTTGAAGGCAAGGCCTCTGCAAAACCAATGTCATTTCCGTGAAGGCGGAAAACCAGAGAGACGGGGCAATAAAGTCGTCGGTGTTACAATCAACGATTGCGACTGAAAAACCATGCCTAAGCGAACGTACCAACCCAAAAAGCGCCGGCGCGCGCGCGTCCACGGCTTCCGATCACGGATGTCAAGCCGAGGCGGGCGGGCGATATTGGCGCGCCGACGTGCTCGTGGTCGCAAGCGCCTAACTGTCTGAGTTCGTTGCTTCTGGGTTAATTGATTCGCTGGGCCAACGCCGCCTTAACGGCACCCGAATTATGTAAACAATGGGGCTCTCGAAGCATCGACGGTTGCGCCGTCGCGAAGAGTTCCGTAGAGCACTAAGAGACGGCAAACGGGCCCGAGACGCACTGCTTTCGATTACTGCGGTCAGATCGGAGCTACCCGATGCCGATTCGCGTTACGGTTTCGCAATTCCAAAACGCGTCGGCGGAGCGGTGGTGAGAAACCGAATCAAGCGACGTCTAAGAGCGATTGTCGGAAAATCGGACCACCCTAAAGGATGGGACTACGTCATATACGCCTTCCCGGCAGCAGCAAACGCTACATCGGAAAAGCTCGCGGGATCGGTAAACAGGCTCGTTCGGCGCCTGAAGCCTGGCAATCGAACGCGCTCCAAGAGCACGTCGAGGTGAGAGCGTGATAGCGAAATCCGCGTTGGCGCTCATCAAGTTCTACAAACTTGCGGTATCTCCGTATCTACCCAGCACCTGCATCTACCAGCCGACTTGTTCCGAGTACGCGGCTGAAGCAATCGAGGTTCATGGCGTGTCGAGAGGGGTTTGGATGGGTGTGAAGCGAATCGCCCGATGCAACCCGTTCACGACTGGCGGATTAGACCCGGTGCCGGTTCGCAACGAAGACACCATATCGACCAAATGCAGCAGCAAGACTCAGGTCCGATGAGACTACTACTCGGCGCACGACAACTCCGGCGCGTGCTACTCGCGTCGGTTCTCGCGATCTTGAGCGCCATTGCATTGACCGGATGTTTGAACGACCTGACCCCCCAAGGACGCTGGTCCGCTCCAGTCTCCGATGGAAACTTCATCTACGTCGGCAACCTCGACGGCGTGTTGGTGAGGATTGATGCAGTTACCCACGCGTGGGACGTCAATTGGCTATATCCGTATGAGCTGGACGGAGTGCGCAAAAAGCCTAACGGCCTAGGCGCGATTTATGGCGCGCCCGTTATCCAAGACGGTGCCGTCTACGCGGCTGGTTACACCTGCGCTGGCTCCAATTGCGACGGCGAAGTCTTCAGCGTCTCGATCGACAGCGGCGGATTAGCTTGGAATTCAGGTAGTTTTCCTCTTCGAACCAAACTAGTCGGGCAACTCCAACCCACGGCCAACAGTCTGTTGCTCATAGGCACAGGTCCGGTAGACGACGAACGCGAGCCACCTGGATACCTCTACGCCTTTAGTGCCGATCCCAACGCTGGCCGACGAGTCGCATGGCGAGAACCTCTAGACGGCGAAGTTTGGGGCGAAGTCGCGGTGGACGACACAACTAATACTGCGTATGTCGGCACCAGCGCCGGAACTCTATACGCTATTGACATCTCAGAAGGCGATGTTCTCGAACGAGTCAAATGGCGATACTCCTCTGTAGGCGCTATCACCGGGCCTGTCGTATTCCACCAAGACGCCATCTACTTCGGCGACCTAGCAAGCAACTTCTACCGACTCAACCCAAGATCGCAATCACTCGATTGGCAATTCGATGCCGAAGCATGGGTCTGGGCAGAGGGAATACCCGACGACCAAAAAGGGGCCATCTACGTATCTACCCTCGGCGGCCACATCTATGCCTTGGACATCTCAACAGGCAATCCTATCTGGAGCACAAGAATCGACGGACAGGTAATCGGCGCTCCCCTCCTTTTCGATCGTGTCCGCAACGAGTTCACCCAACGCGTCCTTGCCGTCCCGTCAGGAACCGAAGACGTCCACGTCATCAACGTCAACGATGGCCAAATCATCGGCACTTTCCCCACAGACAGCGCGGTCAAATCCGCACCGGTTCTCATTAACGACTTCGTCTACATCCACACCTTGGATGGCGAACTCAAATGGTACTCCCCGAGCGACCAAATCCTACAAGGATGTCGCGTCCTGAAGGACGGTGCAACGTGCGAATGATCACACCGTCAACATGGTTTAGACCGCGCGCCATCAGTTATTTAAGCGCGAGGAGGATCCACTGATGGAATTCCTCGGCCTCATCTGGGATCAGGGCATCATGCGCCCGATGATCAACGCGCTTGCGCTGTTGTATCACTATCTGTTCCTCAACTACGGGTTGAGCATCATCGTCTTCACAGTCATCGTGCGTGTATTGATGATTCCGCTCACGGTCCGCCAGACCCGTCAGATGAAGAAGTTACAGGCTTTGCAACCTCGCATGAAGGCGATCCAGGACAAATATAAGGACAAGAAAGATTCTGAGAGCCGTAGAGCGCAATCGAGCGAATCCATGGCGCTGTATCGCGAGGCCGGCGTAAACCCGATCGGATGCCTCGGACCGATGGTCATCCAGATGCCCATCTGGATCGGCTTCTACCGCGCCATCATCCGAACCATGCCCACCACACCGGAAGGCATGGCCAATTTGTCGGCGTCCTTCTACGCCTGGAACCCCGCGAGCGCGGACGTGCCTTTCAGCCGCCTGTTCTTGGGCATCGACCTCGCAGACACGGTTTCGCAGGTCTACCTGCCTTTGAACTTCGTACTTCCGGTGTTGGTCGGGGCATCAATGTTCATCACCACCAAGATGTCTTCAACCATCGCAATGGATGAGCGGCAGCAGTCGCAACAACGAATCATGCAGTGGATGATGCCGGTGATGATCGGCGTCTTTACATATCAGTTCCCAGCCGGTCTCGGCATTTACATATTGCTATCCAACATCGTCGGCGTGGTTATCCAATACTTCGTCGGCGGCAAACAGCCCATCGAGCTGTTTGGCAAGCTGTATCTAGGCACAGCAGAAACGCGGGCTGAAGCGATAGCGGCAAAGACCGAGCTCGCGGAACGCAATCAAGATAACGACGACTCGGACGAGGAGAAGACAATCGATGACGATTCGACGAATATTCACCGGCAAGAACGTACAAGAGGCAACCGCCGTCGCGCTCGAAACTCTAGGCGCAGAGCTCGAAGACGTAGACATTAGGGTTCTCAACCCAGGCAGATCTGGAATCTTCGGGCTCGGAGGTGCCCTAGCCGAAATCGAGGTCGCTAAACTCTCGGACGTCATTGCCGAAGAGGCAATGGAAGCAGCGGAACGGCAAGCGCAGATGGACGAGGCTACGGGCGTTGCTGATGCCGAGGCATCCGCGCCTTCTCGCCAACCTCGTCAAAGCCGAAATCGTCAGCGACGCGAACGCCCGGCCCGTGGTCGACGAGATTCCTCGAACCGGGAAGCTGATAGCGAAGACGCGGAGACTCGCCGCGAGCGTCCGGAACCCCGACGCAACCGCCAACCCGTACAGAACCGACAGCGGCGTCAGCGCAGATCCAACAATCAGCGTTCGCAACAGGAGCGGACGCAACCGGAACCAGCCGCCCAAGAGTCTAGAGACGAGAAACCGGCCCGGAGGCGACAAGAACCTGTCGCAGAGCCGATTCAAAACCGCGAGGAATTGGAGGCTACCACTGGCGAGATCCTGGGCTACCTCATCGCTGCTATGAATGTCGATGTAGAAGCGTACGTGCTGGACGAACTCCGGGACGGCTCAATCGTGTTCGAGATCGAAGGCGCAGACGCCGGACTGCTCATCGGGCGACGCGGCGAAACCTTACGCGATCTGCAATTCATTGTCAGGATGTTGGTTAACCGCCAGCTGAAGCAACGGGCTAACATCATCATCGATGTCGAGCGCTATCAACTCCGACGAACCCAAAAACTCCACACCATAGCCGAGAGCGCGGCCCGGGCCGCATCGCGTGGCAGAGCTCGCTCGCTCGACCCTATGACCCCTGAAGAGCGACGCATTGTCCACATCGCTTTGTCGGACAATCCGGAAGTCGTCACCGAGAGCGAAGGTCAGGGACCAGAGCGCCACGTGGTCGTAAAACCACGCTAGGCACTATAGCCACGCTAAAGCGGCAAATCAGCCGCATTCAACCAATCCGAATGCTTTAACGCCTAGGATTGCGTTATACTTCGTCGATTTTCGCCATAATTCGTCGTATATGGAGTGATTTCGCATTTTATGTTGGGTTTCATTTCATAAATACAATAGGAAGTTGCGAATTACGTAAACGCACATAGGAGGGACAATGGTCTCAAAGAGATTTACTCTAGCGGCGTTAGCAGCATTGCTTGCTTTTGCCGCATTCGCGTGCACGACGGAGAAGATCGTAGAGGTCACCGTTGAACGCGCCGTCATTCAGACCGTCGAGGTCGAAGTACCGGTAGAAGTCGAGAAGGAAGTCGTACGCGAAGTCCAGGTCGAAGTTCCGGTAGAGGTGGAAAAGGAAGTTGTCCGTGAAGTCGAGGTCACTCGAACCATCGTCGAAATAGCTACCGCTACTCCGATTCCAACGGCTACTCCGTTGCCGATCGAACAGCTTGAGCCTGCACCACAACCAAAGAACGAGTACGGCGAGATAAGTGTCGCAGTGTTCAACATCGCTCCCGGTGTTGGTCTTGGTAGCGCTCAGGCTCCGGTTGAGGCGATGCAGTACTGGGGTGTCGGCGAAGGACTGTTCGCAGTCGACGACGATGGTCGAACCGTCGGCAAGCTAGCAACCGACTGGGAACTCGCAGCCGATCTTTCGCACGCCATCGTCAATCTCCGCGAAGATGTCGTCTTCCACGACGGCTATGGTGCTTTCACCGCTGACGATGTCGTATTCACGATGAACGACGGCAACGCCAACACAAACCCAACCAGCATCCACGGTCAGGCCGGTGACTTCGCAGCAATCTTCGACGAAACCGAGAAGATCGACGAAACTACCGTCCGATTCAACTTTACGGAAGGTGGTTTCGATCCTCGCTGGAACGGTAACTTCCTGAATGAGCAGGCCCAAGGCACGGCATTCTTCTCTAAGGCTGCCTACGACCAGAACGGCGTGGACTGGCTCCGAGAGAACATCGTCTCCACTGGCCCATTCGAGGTCGTTGAGTGGGTCCAGGACGACCGAGCGGTTCTCTCGGCGGTCGACTACGACCACTGGTTTGCGAACCCCGAGATCCAGACCCTTCGCTTCACCGAGGTCCCCGAACCCTCAACCCGTGTCGCATTCCTCCGCACTGGCGACGTCGACATAGCAGACGCCGTACCGCTCAAGGACATCCGACCTCTAGTCGAGAGCGGCTTCAGGGCGGAGAGCATCACCCGCTCCGGCCGCGTGCACCAAGTCATCTTCTCCGGCAACTACTGGGAGGAGAACCATGCTCGCACCGGCGAGCCTCTGGACCGCACCGGTTCCGGATACTGTGTCCACGACCTTCCATGGGTAGGCTGCAACATTGAAGGAAAGCAACCTGGTGACATGGAAGAAGCTCGAGAAGTCCGCTGGGCGTTGGCGAAAGCCATCGACCGCGAACTCCTCGTCGAGACCATCCTCGATGGCTTCGGCACGGTCGGCTCCATCGAATACGTCGACACCACCGCAAGCTACTTCAAAGACGAGTGGTTGATCCCGTACAACCCAGATGAGGCTATTGAGCACATGGCTGGCACTGCCTGGCCGACCGGTAAGTTCCCGATCGGTATCTGGACCGGTGGCGAACTCGGCGGTTCTAGCGGAACCAACGCCGAGTTGAACGACGCCATCGCCGGCATGTGGAAAGAGCTGTGGCCCGAGATGGATCTGCAGGTCTTCAAGTCAGCGTACTCGATCATCCGCCCGAGCTTGGTCGGTCGAACCAACACCATCCCGTACGCAGGTGACTGTGACGAAGGTTCCACGGCCATTCCGTTCGACTGGCCCCACGGCCTCACTGAGACCAGTTTCACCCGTGGCGGCTTCGGCTGCGGTATCGAGATCCCCCAGATCGCTGACACCTTTAAGGCAGTCGCGGTCGAAGGCGATCCGGTCGAGCGCATTCGCTTGAACACCGAGCTAGTCGACTACCTCTACGACCAGATGATCTTCGCCGGCACCGTTCAGGTCCCGGTATTGACCGTCTACAACCCCAACTCCATTGCAGATTGGGTGGGCACGTCGTCCGCATTTGCTGGCTCCAACGAGTTCGAGAACATCAAACTCGTCCAACGCTAAAGCAACACAGGTTCCAACGTCGGGCGAAGTAGTTTCGCCCGGCGTTGGGCCGATCTTCGCAGCGTCCCGTATTATCGTCTTGGTGCCGATCCCTGAAATGGGATCCGACGAGACTCGATGATCGACGCGTAATCAAATGAAGAAATTCCTAGCCCAGCGATTCGTTTTTGCAATCATGTCGCTCGTAGCAGCGACGCTCATAGTTTTCGTATTATCCCGAATGGCCGGCGACCCTTTGCTCCTTTATGCCAAGCCCGGTGGTTACGGCATGAGCGAGGAACAGATTGCCGCCTTATCCGAGAAATTGGCTCTAGATAGACCGCTAATCGTTCAATACTTTATCTGGTTGGGTCGCGTCATTACCGGCGACTTTGGCCAAACCCTCCTCGCCGAACGCGATGTCCGCACCGTCGTATTCGAGAAACTCGGTGCCACCATTCAACTCGGTGTAGCTGCCTTCGTGCTAGCGACTCTGATCGGCATCCCCCTTGGCGTCCTATCCGCTATTGCCCGAGGAACGATTTGGGACTACTTTGGTCGCACTTTCGCACTGTTGGGTCAGGCTACCCCCGCCTTCTTCATGGGTATAGTGGGCATCCTTATCTTCGCCGTCACGCTTGACTGGCTCCCACCCGGCGGCCGGCCGGTCGACGAAACATTTTGGCCTCACCAAGTCAAAGCTTTGGCACTGCCTACCCTTACCCTCGGCCTACTCCCAGCCGCCAGCTACCTCCGCCTCACCCGTTCCTCGATGCTCGAAGTACTCGACTCGGAGTTTGTAAAACTGGCACGCGCGAAGGGCGTAGAGGTAAATACCGTCATCTGGAAGCACGCCTTCAGGAACGCACTCATCCCGCCCATCACTGTATCGGCATTGATACTCATCGGTTTCCTTGAAGGTTCCGTAATCGTCGAGTCCGTCTTCGCCTGGCCCGGTGTCGGCAGATTGGCCGTCGACTCGATCCACAATAACGACTTCCCTTTGCTGACAGGCGTCATATTCATGTTCGCGATCCTCTACGTCGCCGGTAGCTTCCTAGCCGACATGCTTTATCTGGTTATCGATCCTAGGATCAGATACGACTGAAGATGGCTACTGACACCGCCAACCTCAACAGCGCCGCTCAATCGCCGGCAACGTCGGACGAACGCAGCTTTGGCAGCAAGCTCTGGTATGTCCTTCGCCGGTGGCCTGTCATCCCTATGCTCGTCGTGGCTTTGCTCATATTCATGGCACTCTCTGCGCCGTGGCTAGCACCGTTCGGGCAAGACGAACAAAACTTGCGGGCCCGTCAGGCACCTCCGATCTGGTACACGGAGTACTACGAGGAAAACAAGCGTCTCACGGACCGATTCATCTTAGGCGCCGATCACTTGGGCCGTGACATCCTCACCCGTATCATGTACGGTGCCCGAATATCGCTCGCAGTTGCGGGAATCTCACTTGTGGTGGGCGTCGCAGTAGGTGCGACGATCGGGATGGTGTCAGGTTTCTACGGCAAGTTGTTTGACGAATTGATGATGCGGTTGGTAGATGTCTGGAACGCTTTGCCGTTCCTGTTGATCGCCATCTTGGCCGCCATCGTGTTCGGTCAGAGCGTGCAGGTTTTGTTGATTCTGCTGATACTTGCCACATGGGCGGGTGTAGTGAGGAACGTGCGCGCCGAGGTCCTAACCCTCAAGACCCGCGACTACGTCGCTTATTCACGCGTCGCCGGCGGTTCTGACTTCCGCATCATGTGGCGGCATCTGACACCCGGATTGATCAACACCGTCGTCGTACTGATCACTCTCCGCGTTGGCGGACTGATCCTCACAGAAGCAGGCCTTTCCTTCCTTGGTGCTGGTGTCCCATCCAACATCCCCACATGGGGAAACATGGTCTCTGACGCTCGGCAGTACCTCAACACTGCTTGGTGGATGGCTGTATTTCCTGGATTGGCTATCCTGCTCATCGTGATGTCAGTCAACTTCATTGGTGATTGGCTTAGAGACCGCTGGGACCCGAGATTGCGACAGTTATAACGACGATTTGGCGTAGTCACTAGCGTGTAATCACCAGCGAATTCGATACGCTTCTGCAATACTGTAGAGACTTGCTCTAAAGGCACGCTACCTACGATCAGGGGCGCATCGAACGACTGTCATTGGAGGTCTGATTGGCATGTATTCCGGTGATGTACGCGGATTAAGTAGCAAAACCAAAGATCTTTTGGTTGCATCAATCAATGGTCTTGGAAGATCGATCAAACGGATTCCAGTCGTCTCAGTGGGTGGATTACTTGTAGTCCCGGCATTTTTGTTGGGGCAACCGTCGGTGGATTTCGCAGAGAGTGCCGACGAAATATCTTTCGTCTTCAATACGTTCTCGTTCTTGGTTTGGGGTGTGCTAGTGATGTGGATGTGCGCGGGCTTCACCATGCTCGAATCTGGCTCTGTGAGAACTAAGAACGCGTCGATGATCTGCTTGAAAAATATAGGGCTCTACTCGATTGCCGGTCTCGCATTCTTCTTCATCGGTTACAACCTGATGTACGTGGATGTAGGCAACTTCATCGGTTCGTTCAACTTGATGTACGGTCCGTCATCCGACGAGATCGCCTTGTTGGATGGCGATGAAGAAGCGTTGCCCGCGGTTCTTGATCAGGGATACTCCACGATGTCCGACTGGTTTTTCCAGATGGTGTTCGTGGCGACCACAGCCTCGATCGTTTCGGGCGCGTTGGCCGAGCGAGTCCGAATGTGGCCGTTTTTCCTATTCACGTTGGTGTTGACAGCGTTCATCTACCCGATAGTCGGAGCTTGGACTTGGGGCGGCGGCTGGTTGAGTCAGATGGGATTCCAAGACTTCGCGGGTTCAACTATCGTCCACAGCACGGGTGGTTGGGCCGCGTTGGCAGGCGTCATGATCGCTGGTCCACGCCTCGGCAAATTCCTGCGCAATGGCAATGTCAGACCTACTCCGCCGTCTAATGTTTTGATCGTCACTTTGGGCGTTTTCATCCTATGGTTGGGTTGGTTCGGATTCAATGGTGGGTCTCAGTTGGCGTTAGGGTCTGCGAGTGATGCGGTAGCGATGAGCAACATCCTCGTCAATACCAACCTAGCAGCCGCCGCAGGGGTCATCGTCTCATTGGCCTTCTCCAGATTCATATTCGGGCGCGTGGACCTCATCGTCGGCTTGAATGGCGCGATCGCCGGACTAGTCTCGATAACTGCCGGTCCGGACATCACCGATCACTACTGGGCCATAATCATTGGCGCCATAGGCGGGATCCTCTGTTCGGCAGGAATGAGATTGCTAGAAAAACTCAAGTTGGACGACGTAGTTGGAGCCATACCCGCACACTTGATCGCCGGTGTCTGGGGCACACTCGCTGTCTGCATAGCAGCAGGTGGCGATTTCATCGCTCAGATAGTAGGTGCCCTAGCCGTGGGCGTTTTCGTTTTCGTCCTCTCGTGGCTCCTCTGGAAAGTACTCGCGCTCAGTCCACTCGGCATACGCGTGACTCGCGACGTTGAAGAGCTAGGCCAAGACGCAGGCGAACTCGGCATCGAAGCCTATCCCGAATTCGTCCTAATGCCTGAAACCTATGAGGAGAAGTAGGGAACTCATCCTTCTCCTGGTCGGGGATTTTTGCAAAACCCGCATTATTCCTGCGTTCGTCGGAAAACTCATGATCGCCGATTAGGTGCTTGTTGCTGGGACGCCGGATGCGGGATTGTGCTTTGGTAGGCGGATGATGAATTCGGTGAATTCGCCGGGCTCTGTTTCTACCTCGATAGTTCCGCCGTGGCTGCGAATTATGTCCATCACTAGTGAGAGGCCCAGTCCAGTCCCCCGGCTGGTCGCCTTGGTGGTGAAGAAGGGATTGAATATCTTGTCGACAACATCTTGAGGCATTCCCGTGCCATTGTCGCGGAAGCGGATCTCAATGTCTTCACCTAGCAAACGAGTAGAAGTGAATAGCCCTGGAAAGTACGTCTTGGCCGCTTCGGGATCTTGCTCTCTGAGCGCGTCGCGTTTGTCTTCCGTTGCGTGCCATGAGTTGGTGACTAAGTTTAGGAACACTCGTCCGAGATCCTGGGAAACAGCCTGTATTGGCGGAACCTCAGGATCGAAGTCCGCCTTGATTTCAAGGTTCATATCCGGATCAGTAGCGCGTCCGCTATGGTATGCGAGTTGGGTGTACTCTTCGATGAGTGCATTGAGGTCGGTTTGCTGAAGTTCTGTGGATTCGCGCCCCATCGCCAACATGCCGTGCACAATGCGGTTGGCGCGTTCGCCGTGCGACTTGATTCGGACCATGTTGCCGGCAATGTCGCCGGTAACCTCTTGAATGTATCCCATCTGCTCATCGTCAATATCTTCGGCTACTTCATCTAGGATCTCGTTTAGTTCTTCAAGCAATTCCCCTGAGGCCTCGGAAAAGTTGTTGACGAAGTTGAGCGGATTCCGTATTTCATGTGCGACTCCGGCTGTTAGTTCGCCGAGTGCCGCCAACTTGCCCTGTGTGATGATCTGATCCTGTGCGTTTTGCAGGTCGTCCAACACGCGCTCGAGTTCATCGTTCTTGCCCTGCAGTTCGCCTGCGAGTTGCTCAACAAGGTTTAGGCGCTGGACTTCGTACGCGTGCTGCCTGAAGACTTCCAACGCCCCGGCCATCTCAGCAACCTCATCGCGTCCTCTGATCTCGACCTCTGTTTCGAGATCGCCGTCTGCCATGCGGAGCATACGGTTCGAGAGTGTTTGGATTCGACGCAACAATACCTTGCCAACGAACAGCCAGACAATTAGGAAGGCACCCACGATACTCAGCGTAGCGATAGCGACCAGCAACAATCGGCCCTGTAGTATCGACTGTTCCGTAGCTTCCGATTCAACGCTTACGCTGACTTCAGCGGCTTGGACCAACCCATCAACCTCGTCGACCAGAGCGACTGCAACTTCCCGGTTGAGTCCCAAAAGTTCGTTTTGCCTCTGATTGAGTTCGTGGGTTCGAGCAAGTAGTTCAAAACCACCCTCTGCGCCGAGGGATATCTCAAATAGCCGATCGAAGATAAGCGCTATTGGCGGAGCGTACTCCGTTCCTCGCAATACTGCCAAGCTACGCTCGATACGTCCTCGTGCCGCCTCTGATCTTTCGCGCAGTGGTTCGATGAACGCGGAATCTGAAACCGTGAAAGCACTAGCCAAAAGCTGAGTGGCGGTGTTGGCGGCTGCTTGGAGATCAGCTACGTTGCGGTAACGGTAAAACTCGGTCTCCGAAAAATGCTCCTGAGTCGAAACTGGGCCTCCGCCAAGTTCACTGTAACCGGTCATCGTGTAAAAAAGCTGATCATCGATCGCTGGAATAAGAATGTCATCCAAGCGCTGTTGAAGCAGCGATAGCTCGATGCTGATTGCAGTAGTCCTGTTCCGCAGGTCAAGCAACTCTTGCTTATCGGCTTTGATTGTTTCGATGCTCTGGATCAGCTGATCAGCCAACTGCCGGATAGTGGTAAGACGCTCGCCTCCATCGCCTGCGGCTGTGAGCAAATCTAATTGTTGCTCGAAAAGACTTTGGTTCGCGTCGATCAGATTGACGACCTGCTGGAATTCGCTTGTCGTCACGGCTGATGTGAGCCGAGGCGCAGCTGCCGCAAGCTCACCGGTGTATTGGGCGATACCGAAAGACGCCACCATTTCCGGTACGCTTTCTTCCCGTACGCGGTTAGTGCGGTCTCCGATCGCGTTGAAGGAAAGCCATGCCACGAGGCTCGCACTTAATGTCAGCACCACTGCGCCGCCAACACCGACATACATCTGAGCCGACAGTCGGAAACGGCCTTCGAGCAGGGATCTTGCTTTGTCGATCACGTTTAATTGGCAATCATCACGTCGATTGGATGATAGTTCCCATCGGGACCGATGACGGTGAGGAAAACCTCGTTAGAGCCTTGACTATCCATCGCCCCGAATTGCAACTCGAAACCGCCAAGGTCAACGATGTCGCCGTTCCGCAGATTCTGCATGAAGCATTGACGATCGATGCCGCGTCCGCATCTCTCGGCGACTTCAATAACGAATCGCCCGGCGATGTAACCTTCCAAGGACACAAATCCCGGCGATTCCTCGGGTGCGTATGCTTCCAACGCCGCGTGGTAGTCGGCGACAATCGGTATGGAGTCGTCCCAAGGGAATGGCACCACTTGGGTAACATAAACGCCCTCTCCGTATTCGCCAAGTTCGCGCGCTAACGCGTTGCTGCCCACAAACGACACCGTCATGAACTGAGGATTGAACTCTGTGTGCCGCGCCCAAGATATTAGATGGGCTACAGGTTCGTAAGCCCCGATCATGATGACGGCTTCTGGTTCGCCTTGTTGCAAATCTAGAAGCGCGGTTTTAATTGCTTTCGTATTACGAGGGTAGATACCGATCGCTACCGGCTCCATTCCTTCTTCTTCCAGAGCTATCCTCACACCCTGATACCCGGCTCGACCGAAAGAATCGTCTTGATACATCACAGCTATACGGGTTATGTCCAGATCCTCCATCAGACGCCTGACCATAGCTGCGGTCTCTTGGTAATAGGAGGCACGGACGTTCAATATGTGCTGGTAATCGGGGCTACGAAGGAACTCCGCGCCTGTGAACGGTGCGACGTACGGTACTCCCCCCGCCTCGGCAACCGGGACTGCGGATCTTGAGGTCGGCGTCCCTACTGCGCCAACCAGTGCGAATACTTTATCCTCATCTATCAGCGCCGCGGTATTCGCGATCGCGGCTTCTGGTTCATACGCATCGTCGCGAAACGCGAGATCGAGATCGCGGCCGTGAACGCCGCCTTGCGCGTTCTGTTCGCTGAATGCTGCCAATATGCCGGTGCGCATCCCCAATCCGAGTTCGGATGCTGGACCGCTGAACGCCGCTGATTGGCCGAATAGGATTTTGTCGTCGGTGATGCCGTTGCGATTATTCGCAACGTTGGAACCTACTAGTGGGGTCGGGTTTAGAAGATCAGATTTGCCGACAGTCTCAACTATGCCTACTAACGGCGTTGCAACGTTCCCGCCATTACTAGAACATGCAGTAACTGCAATTAGCGAGATAGTCGCGACCGCTACCCGAATTGCGACCGATTTTGAGGCAGCCGATCCAGGGAACGGTATCTTCAACCCGTCCTCCGTTTGACTAGGGTCAAACAGTTCATTCCGTTGACCCGCTTGTAGTGCATTTCATCCGAAAACGTGTGCGCCAAGTGCACTCCCCATCCGCCGATGCTACTGTCTTCAATAGAAGTGATCTTTGTCGGTGTCTCGGCGTCTTTAGTGGGATCGAATGCCTTGCCGTTGTCAGATATCTCGATGGTGATCTCGTCGTTTCCAGAAACGATAACGACCTTGATAGGTTGAGTACCGTCGACTTCACCGTGGTTAATGACGTTGATGCACAGCTCCTCAAGAATCAATTCGATCTGATACGTCAGATCCGGGGGCCAATTCCCCTCGGCTGAGATCGACCCGATGGTTTCTTGGATCGCATCTAGCTCACCGATCTCTGGCATGAACTCGATTGCGGCTCTTACGCTCATCGTATGCTCTACGTGCGCCTGAAGACTAAGCAAGCCTGATCGTCGGACTGTGGTTCGTCGCCCGCAAACTCGTTGACTGCGTCAAACACGATCTCGCTTGCGTTTTCAGCGTTTTGGGGCTGTCGATCTCGGAAAATCTCGCAAAGCTGGTCCAAGCCGAACAATTCGCCTTGTGCGTTGAAAGCCTCCGTGATCCCGTCGGTATAAAGAATCACGGTGTCGCCCGGTTCGAGCTTTATCGAGTTCTCCTTGTAGGGGATTTCAGGAATGATGCCGAGGGCAGTTCCGCCAGTCGGAGGTATCACTGTCGTACTGCCATCCGGATGCACCACTATGGGTTCGTTGTGGCCACCATTCGCGTAGTTAAATTCCGACGTGTTCGTGTCGTAAATCGCATAAAAGAGCGTCACGAACATCGCGGCTTCATTTTCGGCATCGAGAAGGTTGTTGACCTCTTCCAACGCTTCCCCTGGATTCTCAAAGCGTTGACCAGCTCCCTTCAACAACATGCGACTCGACATCATAAAGAGCGCAGCCGGCATACCCTTGTCGGACACATCGGCTATCGCAAGGCCGATCTTGCCGTTACGCAATATCTGAACGTCGAAGAAATCTCCCCCAACGTTTCGAGCTGGCTGCATTGAACCATATATCTGGTAACTGGCGTGCTCGGGGAAGCTCGCCGGAAGAACTGACTGCTGGATGTTGTTGGCGACATCCAGCTCGTTCTGCAACGCTACCAATTTGTCCCTCGACTGGAGTGCCTCTCGCCATTCGTCGAGGTGCTGCAACGTCCGGTCGATCGTTATCTTGAGGTCCTGAAAATCTAGGGGTTTGGTTACAAAGTCGAACGCTCCACGGTTCATCGCGGTTCGGATGTTCTCCATGTCGCCATACGCAGAGATGATTATTGCGCGTATGTCCGGACTGACATCTTTTATCTGGTCCAAGAGCGTCAAGCCGTCCATTCGGGGCATGTTGATGTCGGAGACGACCATGTCAATCTCCTTGTCCTCCATCAACATCTCCAGCGCCTCAATGCCGTCGCGAGCGAACACGAATTCGAACTCACCACGACGGATGTTGCGGCGCATCCTTTGCAACATCAGCGGTTCGAGATCCGGCTCGTCGTCTACAACCAAGATCTTCTTTGTTGTCTTAGCCATTAGGAACTAAACGGAGTCTCCGTGGTCGGTATGCGAAGTCAAACGTCAATGTTGCCGTGAATCCGCGATTTCAGCGCGCCGTCGCCGCTGCAATTAGCCTATGGCAGCCAAGGCTTCGTCGCGTGTCGCCTCTATCGGGATGATGTTGTCGAACCCGCTTATCGAGAAGATCTCTCGGATGGGGTCTGACAATGAACAGACCGCGAACTTGCCGCCTCGCCGGTTAATCGACTTGACGACCAAAAGGATTGCTCGCAACCCCGCGCTGCTGATATATGTCAGCGTCTCCGCATCGAAAATGACTGCACTATCGGTCTCCTCGATTGCAGCTTCTAATCCGACTTGGAAGTCACGGGCGTTTGTACCATCGACCCTGTTTTCGCTGGGCATTACTATCAAGGCATTGCCCACTCGTTCTGTGCTGATTTCCATTAGCAATAGTTCCCTTTACGCTTGTCAGCGCGCTTCAAGTCAAGATTACATCAAGTCTGCGCTGTAAACCAAAGTACGGGCGCGTTAGAGTTTACATGCATCAGATTTCGGCGTCACGTCCGAGCCGCGTTACGCTTCCCGATCGTACTTACCTACGAAACTGTCTTCTGTACGTGGCGGCCTCGGCATGCGCGCCATCGAGACCGACTCTGGAAGAACGATACCCCCAGAAAAGATGAGCTTCATCGCATCTTCCACCGACATGTCCGTTTCTACAACATCGTCTTCCAAGACGAATGCCATGTTGCCGGATGTGGGGTTCGGCACAGTAGGCACGTAGACGGAGACTAGGTCTTCTTCCCTGCCAGGTGCTCTGGCTCTGCCGGTGACGAACCCCATCGCCATCATGCCATCTCGTGGCCACTCGATGAATACCACGCGGCTGAAATTGGCCCTTGATCCCACTGAAGCCATCGCCTGCTCCGTCACACCGTAAAGCGTGCGGACCACGGGAATGAAATTCATCAGCCGGTGTATACCGTTGAGAAGCAACTGCCCGACACCGAAAATCGCTAGCAATCCGACAAGGTAGAAAACGATCGCCAAAACCACAAGACCGATGCCGGGACGGTCCAAAATCGTGCCCTCAATGAAAGGCCAATCCCTCACCCCCTCGGTGACACCTATCAGCCAAAAAACAGCAATCGCCGTCACCAGCAACGGCACGAGCTCGAGAAGCCCTTTCAGCACTCGACTCTGGATATGGTTTTCGACTTGTTTGAAGAGATTCGGTTGGGCCTCTTTTTCAGACCTCAGCTGGGACATCTTTGTGCTTGCCACAGTCAAGAAAACCTACGTTTGTGATCAGAATGGCATGTGCGGTGCGGTATGCGGTAACCAGTCTACGACGCGCTAACCAGTGAAATCCGTATGATTCGGCGCGAAATGAAGTCGATAACGCCTGAAAAAGTAACGTGTCGCCCTGTGTATTTCTCGGATAATTTACGAACGCGGCCCTTTCAGCGCGACCATCCCACAGCGATGTTTTGAGGCTAGGATCTTACATGCTTCGCGGATTGCTACGAAAAACCTTCAATTGGGGCGCACGTACGCCGCTATTCCTGCAACTTGAGGTCGCTGAGTGCGGAGTTGCGTGCCTAGGTGCGATCCTGGCGTACTACGGCAGGTGGGTAACGATCGAGGAACTTCGTGCGGCTTGTGGTGTCAGTCGCGATGGGTGCAGCGCCGCCGATATCGTGACCGCTGGTCGCGAATATGGCCTCAAAATTACTGGATGGGGTAGGACACTTGCCAGCCTTAAAGACGTCGATTTTCCGGTGATTCTCTTTTGGGAGTTCAATCACTTCGTGGTTTTGGAACGCAGTAGAAGAGGCCGGTACTATCTCAACGAACCCGCCAACGGACGCCGAGTAATCGGGGAAGAGAATTTTAGTCAGAGCTACGCCGGCGTTGTGCTACTCGTTGAACCAAGTCCCGATTTCACGGCTGGCGGAACACCTCAGGAATAATCCACAGCGCGAGGTGTTGTTTTTTGAGACGTTGTATAGCCGCGATTTCGCCGCTAAATTGCCGGAAGTTGCCGCTGGAGCGGCAAGACCACGGCAAGTTTAGTTTTTAACAAGGTCAAAGAGTTGTTGTTCCGCCTTGCGTCGGTCCTCCTCCTGTCCCCTCCTGAAAGAGGCGGTGTTTTGGTTGTTTGGTGTGGGCATGAACCCCCTGCGTCTCGCTTCGCTTGCCGCGTCCCCCTTTTGCTGACGCAAAAAGGGGAGGGGACTCCCCGCCCTTTTGTCCCCGCCCCTCTGGATTCCGGCGAAAGCCGGAATCCAGAGGGGCAGGTGAGGCGTAGGGGCAAGCCTAGTGGTTGCCTGCCCCGCCCAATCCTCGCGCATACCCCGCTCTGTTGTCGGTCCTTTGGGGTCGCGCCCCTTTCGTCCCACGAAAGGGGCGGTTTGTTATGCGGATGTTGCGGTTTGGGGTGTTGTTTTTACTTGGAAGCGAATACCTTCTTGTTGGAGGGCTTTGGCGAGTAGTGTTGTTAGGTTTGATGCCCGGGGATTGCCGTCGGGGCCTAACATGCGAACGAGGCTCTTCGGATGGATGCCTGTCAGGTCCGCGAGCTGCTTGTAGCCAATGGAGGTCTTGATGTATAGCCTCAGTGCGGCTTTGCCTTCTTCGAGATCGCCGGAGATTATGGATTCGGTCGCCACTTCCAAGAGACTGATTCTGAAATCGGCATCGGTTTGGAGCGTGCTCGGATCGTGTCGTAGAAGTCGGTGGTTGAAGTCGTCATTCGAGTTTCTCGCTTTTCATTCGCTTGTAGTGTTGCCATCTTGAGTGTGCGATTTGAATGTCGCGTTGTTGGCGTCGCTTGTCGCCGTCGCAGAGCAGTATGATCAGCGTCTCACCGTCGCGCCCGAAGTAGATTAGATAGCCGGGTTCGAAGGGTATGCGCCGTTCCAGCACTCCTTCGCCTACTGATCTAACGTCTCCGAGATTTCCCTCGGACATGCGTTCTAGCGCGACGGCGACCCGGGCGGCGGCTCGGTTGTCGATACGGCTAAACCAACGTCGAAAAGGGCTTCTCCCGCGTTCGTCGTTGTATTCACGGATCTCGATCATCACCAGCGGTAACGTATGTGTTACTACATTTGCGATGCTTCGTCCGAGTTAGATGTAGTCTGCTCGCTACGCGAAGAGAGCGTGGAGGGTTGATCATTGACGACTTGGCTCTGACAAGCCTTCTGCGGTAGCGGCGCGGGCTAGCGAGACATCTAGGGTTGCTAGTTGGGCGTTGCGTCTGATTGCGAGTTCTAGGTAGAGGGCGTCGTAGAAGGTTAGGTTGTGGGTCCTAGCGAGAGTCATCGCAACGTCGAGATTGGGTTCCTGATCGGTGTGGATCGGGAGAGTGCTCAGATAGAGCAATCGTTGGGAGATCTGGTTGGATGTTATGCGGGCTCTTCGTTCTGCGATGAGCAAGGCGTTCCGGATCTCCGAATGCCAGAGTTGCGGAACGATGGCATCGGACTCCTCGATGTCTGCAAGCGAAGCAGTTGTATCTGGTTCGACCTCATCCCCGATTAACAATGCGACGATAAGGGACGCATCCAATACGATTGAGCTCAAACTCGGTGCCCTTCATGCCGCCAAGCAAGTATCTCTTCAACAGTTGTCCCAGTCGGCTTCCATGTTGCGCGTTTTTCGAGAAAGCGCTGGACAGCGGCGCGGCGCTGGGCGCGTTCTTGGTCTGCGGCGGGTACTAGGTGGGCGATTTTTTTGCCGTGGCGGGTGATGACTACGGTTTCGCCGGCTTCGACGGTGCGAAGGAGTTCGGCCAGGCGTGCTTTGGCTTCGGTGGCTGTAACTTGGGGCATTGTTAGGCCTCTAATAACCAGTTATTTTAACCGTACAGAACGGGTTTTGGTGGTAGGGCGACCACAAGAATCGCCCCTACGTCGTTGGTGTGGAGCGTGGGTGTTTGGTTGTGGGTTTAACGGTATGCCCCCCCTGCGTCTCGCTTCGCTCGCCGCGTCCCCTTTTGCTGACGCAAAAAGGGGAGGGTCACCCTCACCCTAGCCCTCTCCCATCGAGGGAGAGGGGATATGGGCACCTCCCATGCCCGTCCCCTCTGGATTCCTGCCTTCGCAGGAATGACGTGGGTTATAGACCTCACTCTGCCTCCCGCAAACATTGCTCCAACAGTTGGAATGCAGCGTCTACGAATGCCCACATGTTGGACTCGCGGTCGGATTCGCCGGTTTCTAGGGTGATGGATCGCTCGATGGGGCCGGAAACGGCGATGCAAGTGTGGCCTGCGGCGTCGCCGTAGCGGTTGCCGGTCGGGCCGCTCGCGCCTGTCTCGGCGAGGCCCCAGGTGGTGCCCAATGCCTTTCGTACCGATCGGGCGTTGAGTGCGGCGTACCCCTCGGTTGAGGACCTGACACCGGTTAGCGCTTCGTCCGGAACGCCCAGGAATGCCTTGTGAGACGTGCGCGTGTACGTTACTGCGCCGCCGATGAAGTATGCGGAAGCTCCAGGCACTGCGAGAAGACAGGCCGAAATCAATCCGCCGCCTGACGACTCGGAGACGCCGATGGTGTGTCCAGCGTCCTTCAACAGTGCCGCGACGGCTTGTGCTCGATTACCCAGTTCGTTCATGGGACTAACTCCATCTGTCAGATTCATTGCGTTTGTTCGTGAGTTAAAAGATAAACGCGTCTATTGCGTGTCGCCAAGATCGATACGGCGGGTGTGCGGGTCTGGTTGTGTTCGAAATGCAATCCCGATATGACTCAAATGGTGGTAAAGTGTGTGGAAAGTTGAAAATGGTCGATTTGAATGTTTAAACGGTGCTAATCCGTCAAAACACGCCAATAATCGGCGAGGAGGTAGGCATGAACGATGACTATCCGGTGCAGTTCAGCATCGATTATGGAGACGGCACGCGAAATCGGTTGACGACGCTGTTCCGGATCATAATGATCATTCCCATATTTGTGGTGTTGATGGCTGTTACATACAGTTCGGTAGTGATTGCGGCGTTGCTCATGATACTGTTCCGCGAAAAGTATCCGAAGTGGATGTTCGATTTTCAGCTAGAGGCGCTTCGGTTGAACGCTCGGGTCTCTGCCTACTTGTATCTGTTGACAGATACGTATCCGTCAACAGACGAAGAACAGTCGGTGCATCTGGATGTTGCGTATCCGGATGCTGGAGCGGATCTGAACCGGTTCATGCCGCTGATCAAGTGGCTGTTGGCGATCCCGCACTATATCGTGTTGCTGGTATTGGAAATTATCGCCCTGATAGTCACGATCATTGCGTGGTTCGCGATCATAATCACGGGCAAGTACCCGGAGGGGATGTTCAACTACGTTGTGGGTGTGTCTCGTTGGACCTATCGAGTAACCGCCTACGCGTTCCTGCTCGCGACGGATCGCTACCCGCCATTCCGCCTTAGCCCGTAAGCGGCGAGGGGCATCCCCTGCGTTCGCTGCGCTCCGCGTCCCCTTACGCTTCGCGAAGGGGACGGGACGTTGTTCCCCCTTCTAGGAAAGGGGGAGGGATGGTGTTTCTACCGCGCTCCAACTCGGGGCGCGTGTGGATAGCGCGGCACATGCGGAGGCGTAAGTTGCCGCTTCTTTGGCGTCGTCGGTTGCGGCGTATCTGATGAGCATTGCGGCGGCGAACACATCGCCGGCACCCGTAGTGTCAGCACCTGCGCCACTGACTCGGTGGGCGAAGGACGGCACTTCTACCGGATCGTACGCGTCGCCGAAGTAGAGGTCTGCGCCTCTGCTGCCTTTCGTTACGACTAGGTTTGTCGTCGTTTCGCGCCACGCAGTGAGGCTGGCTGGTTCGGCCTCGGATTCGGATATCACGCAGATGTCCCATCCAGCGCCCATGCCAACTGGCGGCGATTTCGACACTTCTACGATCGAGGGTAGCGGTTGAGTCCATGAGCGTAGCCAGCCTTGTGGGACCACGCATGATAGGCGGGGGTTGAACCAGTCTAAGCAGTCGGGGGGCAGTTCCTGCGTCAGAGGTCCGACGAAGAGCATGTCTGGGTTCAGCCATGCTTGGGGAATGTGATCGCGGGTGATGTCGTCGGCTCGGTGATGGAGCACTTGCACGCGGTCGCCATGTTGGTTGTAACGGTTTTCGAAGGTCGAGGTTTGGTGCGAGGGTACGCGGATGAATCGGTTGGGTGAGTCGATGACGCGTCGGGATGGGTAGTCGTCGGTGCAGGAGGTGATGATTGCGGGCTGGATGCCGAGGCGAGCTGCGGTGACAGAAGCGAATGCGACGGCGCCGCCTGGGTGACGAGTTTCGAGGTCGTCAGGTGAGATGTCGAAGGTTACGTGACCGATCGCGAGGAGTTGAGGTGGGTTTCTTTGAACTGTGATTGCCATGATTTTGAATGATGGGCTGTGATTGCCCCGCCGCCCATTTGTGCCCGTCTCACCCTCACCCTGGCCCTCTCCCATCGAGGGAGAGGGGATGGCGGGGGTTGGGTCACAGCTGGCGAAGCTTGGGGTCCCAGCGGTCGCGGAGCCAGTCGCCGAGGAAGTTTAGGGATAGGACGAGTAAGAATATCGCGATGCCGGGCATGGTTGATATCCACCATGCGGTGTCAAGGTAGTCGCGTCCGTCGGAGACCATGTTGCCCCACGTGGGTGTAGGTTGGGGGATTCCGACGCCGAGGTATGAGAGCGTGGCTTCGGCTAGGACGAGTCCACCAGCACCAAGGGTTGCGAGAACGATGACGGTGCTGCTTACGCCGGGCAGTATGTGCCGCAACGCGATTCTGAAGCCTGAAGCGCCAGCGACGCGGGCTGCGTAGACGTAGTCACGCTCGCGTAGGGATAAGACCTCCCCCCGTACAGGCCGAACGAATCCGACCCAAGATATGAGTACGAGTATCAGGAACATGATCGTGAAAGATGTGCCGAGGACGATCTTGATCACGAGGGCGAGCATGATGAAGGGCAATGCGATCCAAGCGTCGACGAGACGCATGATGATTTCGTCGACGATGCCTCCGATGAATCCGGCAGCGAGTCCAAGGGAAGTTCCGATGATCATGCCGCTGGTCATGCCGACTGCGACAACCATCAGCGATGCCCTTCCGCCGTACAGCAGACGGCTCCAGAGGTCACGTCCAACTTGGTCCGTTCCGAGCCAGAACTCTGGTGCGCCGCCTTCAAGCCATATTGGGGGATTACGAACGCGTGTGAAGTCGGCGTCTCGGATGGGGTCGTGCGGAGCGATTACAGGTGCGAATACAGCCAACACGAGGAGGAACGCGAACACCACGGTCCAAATAATCGGATAGCGACGCAAAAAGTCATAGACGGCGATTGGCCCACGCAATACGGACCGCACCGGTGCGGGTAACCAAGCGCCTGTTTGAGCATATTCCGGTAGTTGATAGTCAGTGGCCATGAGATTCAGCTCAATCTGATGCGCGGGTCGACAAGGACGTATAGCACATCGGCGACGAGGTTTGCGGTGATCAATACGACACCTGTAACGAGCGTAGTCCCTACGACGAGGTTCAAATTGTTGTTAACAACGGCTTCGATCGCGAGCAACCCAAGACCTGGCCATGCGAAGACTGCTTCGACAACGACAGTTCCGGTGACGAAGTTCCAGAGGAGCAATGCCGAGACTGTGATGGGGACGATGAGGGAGTTTCGGAGAGCGTGCTTCCAGATGACTTTGGATCCGTCGACGCCTTTGGCTCGTGCGAGTTTGATGTATTCGGAGTCGAGGACTTCGAGCATCGAGGACCGCATCAAACGCATGTAACCTGCAGCCGCGCCCCAAGCCAATGTAAGAACGGGCAGGATCATCGCTTTAACGGTCGCGAGAGGGTCATCAGATCCTATCGTGCCTATCACGGTCACTGGTACCCATCCGAGATTCACGGCGAATATGAGGATTGCCATAATCCCGACGTAAAAAGCCGGAAGAGTAATACCGAGATTGGCAATCAGACGTACGGCATAGTCGAGTAGCGAGCCGCGTTTGACAGCGGAGATCATGCCGAATGAGAGGCCGAATATAGTGGCCAATATCCAAGCTGAAACTCCGAGTTGGACGGTTGGAGCGATCTTTTCTCGGATTTTGTGAGTTACGGGGAAGCCGTCTGACAGATCGTGTCCGAGATCGCCGCGCAATACGTCGGTTAACCAGAAGAAGTATTGAAGCGGGACGGGTTTGTCGAGATGTAGTTTTTCGCGCTGGATCTGTAGCGCGCTTTCGGAGATTCCATATCCTCCTTCTGAAACCAGCATAGCCAGTGGGTCGCCGACGAGTCGCGACAGCGAAAAGACGATGATGGTGACCAGAAACAGCGCGACTAGCGATGCGAAGATTCTTCTTAGTATGAAGCGCTGCATTTATTGCGGATCGATCACACGCGTTCAGATGCATTAAAGCAGGGGCGGTCGTTGGACCGCCCCTGCCCTTCCGAGCGGTGGTTCGGCTCGTTTCAGCCAGAGTGTTGGGCTCAGTTAGCGAGCCTGACCCACTCTAGGCTGTTCATCCTGCCCAGAACACCTTTGCCTTCCGGCAACATCTGCCACTCAGATATCAACGATGGGTTGTAAAGGGCGGCGACTGGACTCTGGTAGACGCCAACCCACACCATGTAGTCGCGGTTCCAGTCGAACATCTTCGTGACTAGGTCACGGAGTACCTCGATGTCTGATTCTTTGGACATCGCGAGGTAGGTTTCGGCGAAGATGGGTATCTCCATCGCTCGGTTGTATCCGCCGGGCCGTCCAAGCGAAGTTGCGTGGAGGTCGGTGGGCCAGGTAGGCGGAGCGGATGCTGCACCGCCGGAGAAGAATATCTTCTTGTTTGTCCTGTTGACGAGCGAAGGCCTGTACGACGAGTAGTTTTGCTTGTCGAACGTGCTGTTGATGTTGAGGTTGGCGAGCCACTCGATGCCGATGGCTTCTTGGATGGTTTCACCAGACCCGGCTGCCGGACCTGCCCACCATTCGACGTCGAATCCGTCGGACAAACCGACCTCCGACATCAGAGCCTGCGCGCCTGCGACATCATGTGGGATGTCCCACTCGCTCTTGTAGAAGGGGTGGCTAACGTCCCAGCCCGGAGCGTACGAAACGCGGCCGAAGCCGTCGGTGAGCGCGGTCATCAGCTTCTCCCGGTCGATCGCCATTGCCATTGCGGTTCGGACCTTCTTGGATCGTTCCATAGAGGCTTCGTCAGCGGGATCTCCGATCCACGGTAGCGAAGTGTCAAGCGGTGGCTTGAACAGCAAGTCGCCCGGTGTGTCGCTCGTGAATGGTTGACCGTCGATGGCGAGTTTGTCTTCCCAGTAGTTGCCGGAGTAGACGTATGACGAGTCGCCCCAGAAGCCTTCGGGGGCTTGCGAGAATCCTTCCTCAAACATCTCTTTCCAGTCGGTGAGCGCGAGTTCGCCGATCTGAGCTTGGCCGGTCTTGAGCATGGACTTGCGGACACTTGCCTCAGTTACCTGCAAGACGTTCGCGGAAGCGACATAAGGCACCTTGCGCCAGTGGCTGTCGAGAGCGTTGAGGAAGACGCCTTTGTGCTGCGTCCACTCTGTAACCTCGAACGGTCCGGTGCCGATCATCCTGGTGCGCATTCCTTCCGGACCGACTTCGTCGAAGAAGCTCTTAGAGAAGATCGAGATCCCTTCATGGAAGTTGGTCACGTACTGCAGGAGAGTGTGCCCACCGAAAGCGATCCAGTTGAAGCGGACCTTGTAGTCGTCAATGACCTCGACCTCGGACACTAGGTTGGCGAGGTCGCCACCGGTGTCGTGGATGCTGTCGGGTTGCAGCTTCGGGTTGGCGTCGTTCCAAGAGAACGCAACGTCTGCCGCCGTCATCTCGCCATACCCGCCGTGGAACTGGACACCTTCGCGGAGAGTGAAGTCGGTGTAGGAGATACCGTCTGCGGACATCTCCCAGTCGCTGGCGAGGAGCGATCCCAGAGCGACGGTTCCGTCGTCGGCTCGTACAGCCTCAAGCAGGGTCTCTGTAGCACCGGTTCGTGCGGTTACTGAGCAAGCGGGACAGTAGCGCGGGCTGGAGTTCATGAAGTAGGAGTTGCCGATGGCGGCGATAAGCACGCCTGAAGGTGCAACATCGTCGCCAGCACCGCGAGATACACCCTCGATGTCTACCTTCGCGGCAGGCGCTTCAAGAACGGTCAACTGCGGAGTGGCCGTTATGATGACCTGAACCTCTTTGGCTACCTCCTTGATGACCTCGCGAACAACTTCCTTCTCGACCTCGACCGGAACTTCCTTCACGACTTCGCGAACGACTTCCTTCTCGACCTCAATCGGAACTTCCACCTCGACTTCGCGAATCACTTCCTTCTGAACCTCTACCGGCACCTCTACCTCGACCGTGCGAATGATTTCGGTTTGGACCGTCACTTCAACAATTCTCTCGCTGCCGCAGGCTACGGCCGCCAAACTGGCGACACCTAACAGCAGCAATGCGAAACTTCGGATGCTTAACATCATGACTCCTCCTTTTGAAGTCTGTATGCGTCACGGTATTTTAGCACTGCAACGTAATCGTGCGCGTACGAATTTCCTGATGACGAAAACCACTAATCACGCATCCGTAACCTCATACCACGCTGAACGGCAAGCACTGCAATAGATGGGGCTTTCTAGATCCGATCGCGTTCGTATCATAAACACGTAACCATTCCGTATATCGTCAACCCTCAATGAGCACCGTCTTCTACCGAAAGTGGCGTCCGACGCGCTTCAGCGATGTCGTCGGTCAAGAGCACATCACCGATACTCTCCGACGCGCCGTTCTATCAGACCGCGTCGCCCACGCTTATCTCTTCACCGGACCGCGCGGCGTCGGCAAAACCTCTACCGCCCGAATCCTCGCGAAAGCGCTAAACGCTGAACTCGACGAACATGGCGATCCGATACCGGATACCGAGAATGCAACCGCCATCGACGAGGGGCGATTCATGGACCTCATCGAGATCGACGCTGCTTCGAACCGAGGCGTCGGTGACATTCGAGACCTACGCGAGCGAGTCCTGCTGCGACCGACCGTCGGACAGTTCAAGGTCTACATCATCGACGAAGTCCACATGCTTACTACGGAGGCCTTTAATGCCCTGCTGAAAACACTCGAGGAGCCGCCGCCTCAGGTCGTCATGATCCTCGCCACGACCGACATCCATCGGGTGCCAGCGACCATCATCTCCAGATGTCAACGCTTCGACTTTCGGCGGCTCACCGCTGACGATGTCATCGGTCGTCTCATCCTCATATGCGAGGAAGAGGAGATCGAATGCGAACCTGCCGTCCTCGAACTCGTCGCCCGATCTGCGTGGGGCTCTCTCCGCGACGCGGAAAACCTGCTCGAACAACTCGCCGTCTCATACGGCACCGGCGAAATCACCGAAGCCCAAGCCCGCGAACTCCTTGGCATCGGCGATACGTCATCGGCCAGAAACCTCGCCAGCGCCATCCTCCGTAAAGATGCCAAAAGGGCACTGGAAATCATCGAGGAAGAAGCATCACGAGGCGCTGAACTCAAAGGACTGCGCGACAGCACCATCTCCGCGCTTCGTGGCGCGTTGCTCGCAAAACACGGCATCGCAAGCATCTACGGCGAACTCGGCGACGCCCCCGATCTCGAACCCGAAGCGATGAGTGCATCAACCGACCAGATGCTTCACGCCATCACCATCTTCGGTCGCAACGAACGCTTCGGCGAAGCATCGTCCCCGCTGGCTCTCGAAATCGCTGCCCTCCAAGCCGTGGCCGAGCCTCCGAAACCCGAGGCACCATCAGCACCAGCAACCCAGCCCGCTCGCCAAGCAGCTCGGCGTAGCGCACCAGCCGCGCGACAAGCACCACAAGCAGAACCGGCGCCTTCCCAACCCGCACCAGCAGACACTTCTGGATCGCCTCGCATCTTAGAGGAGATCGAGAAAGTTGCTGGGACCCAAGTTCGCCGGACCTTCGCAACCGTAAACTTTATCGGTCCCAATAACGGCGTTCTCGTCCTTCAGCCCAAATACGCCAATGGAGCTAAACGGCTCCGCGATGCTTGGATGAACGAAGAAATCCGCGCCAAGCTCCGACCAGCGTTCCAATCCGTCTACGGAAACGACATCCGCGTTCAACTTCAGCAAGCTCCCTCGCCAGCGGCTCCAACTACGCGCACTACTGCTCCTCCTGAAACGCGACCAGCACCCGAGCCGACGCAATTCACCGCGCCACCTCCCAACCAGCTATCCGATCAATCTCAACCCTTCGATGCCGACGATGCGATCACGGCTCATCCCGCGGTCCAAAATCTGCGTAGCCTCGGCGGGCGAGTAGTGGCGATCGAAGACGACTGACCGTGAGTTGGGGACGCATTAGTCTGTGATACCTTCCACTAATGGCGTCGCGTTCAATCCCGATCCTCCGTCGCGGGCCGACGCTTGATCCGTACCTCTTCTTTGCCGGACGATTCGTGAGGGATGGCGCTCGGTCGCTGATGGCGATCCTAGCGGTCATATACCTCGCCGAAATCGGCTTCTCCAACAGCCAAGTCGGTATCATCTTCGGCTTCAGCCTCGCTGGCGGATTCGTAATCTCCGTCGTCGTCATGCTCACCAGTCGAGGCGTCTCGACGCGGACGTGGGCCGTAGTGAACATGCTCATCACGGCGGGCGCTGGAGTCTTGCTGATCGTTTCCAACGATTTCTGGATCCTGATCATCGGTGGTTTCTTCGGTTCGTACGCGGCCAGTGGCGCGCATTGGGGCGGAATGATGCAGCTCGAACAGACCGGCATCGCCGCAGTCGTCCCTCAGGAGCGCCGGACGCGGGCATACTCGAATCTCTCAATCGCCTCATCTGCTGGTCGTGCCACCGGCGCATTACTTGCCGGACTCTCGACTCTTCTCATCAACACCTTCGAGTGGGAGCCGATCAGCGCCTACCACGCCATCCTATGGCTCTATGTCGGGATGCACGGAATCGCCGCGCTCGTCTATATTGTCCTTTCCAAATCGGTTAATCTGCAATCGACTGCAAACGACTACACTTCTTCCCTGTTAGCGAACCCCTTCAAGGCGCGTGCGCGTCGACGAATCCTCACGATCTCCAGCCTTTTCGCTATCGATTCCTTCGCCGGAGGCATGGTTTTCGAATCGTTCGTCAGTTTCTGGCTCTTCACCAAGTTCGGTATGTCTGCCGCGGCGATTGGCGGTCTGCTTATCGCTGCACATGCACTGAATATAGCCTCACTCGCCTTGGCACCGTGGGTCGCTAGGCGAATCGGCCTGCTTAACACTTTGGTGTTCACTCAGGTCGTCAGCAACATCGCGCTCATCCTGTTCGCGTTTGCGCCAACAGTCCTCATCGCCGTCGTGCTGTGGCTGTTGAGGGCGCTGTTCGACGAAATGGATGTGCCGACACGACAGGCGTACATGATGGGCATCACCGAAACCGACGAGCATTCGATTATGGCGGGTACAGCAAATCTGGGTCGCGGATTGGGACGGATTCCAAGCGCCACAGTCACAGGCTGGCTTTGGGCAGGCGCACTGACCGTCACGCCTTGGATCGCAGCCGGTACGCTCAAGATCGCCTACGACTTCGCCATCTGGATCGCTTTCCGACGCGTCACGATCCCGTCACGTTCGCCACGCGAGGGTTAGCCCAATACATCCAACTGGGGCGAATGCACGATAGGATTTCCGTCATGCGAGTCGCCGCTCTCTACCGACATCCCATCAAATCCTTCCCCGCGGAACCCTGCGACGCGATCGAGATCGATGCCGATGGCCGGGTGCTGGGAGATCGAGTGCTGGGTTTCCGATTCGATGATGCAGGACCACCGGACGATGTCAAGTGGCGACGCAAAACTTGGTTCGCATCTCTACAACACACGCCTGCGCTAGCACGCCTTAGATGCGGTTACGACCCGGCGACGCGTCGGGCATGGATTAAATTCCCTGATTCCGATGAATTAGTCGAGGGTTCCATCGACGAACCGGGCGATCGTCTGCGCTTCGAATATTACCTCAATAGCTGGTACGCCGAACTCGATGGCACGCCATCCGCGATGGGAAGGCGGAAACTACCGCTGCGACTCATAGGCAATGGCACGGATGGGCGGTTCCATGACACGTCGGCAGGTTTGACCACGCTCCACTCCCGCGAGAGCCTGTCCGAACTTGCTAAAGCCGCCGGAATGTCGGCGATTTCGGAACTCCGATTTCGCTCCAACATCGCTATCGAAGGTTGCGATCCGTGGCAAGAGTTCGGCTGGATTGGGCGGAAAATCCGCATCGGCGAAATCGATTTCAAAGTCCGGAAGACCGTCGTTCGTTGCTTGGCGACGCATGTAGATCCGGCATCTGGTGACCGAGACATTGACGTAATGGGCACGTTGACCCGCATCATCGGCCAAGACGAGCCTCAATTCGCTGTTTCACTCAAAGCGCGGAGTCCCGGCTTGATTAGGGTTGGCGACGAAGTAGCGGTTGAGGTGTGATGATCGAACTAAGATGGGTATGATTTGTAATGATTTTTGTGATGGGTGTTGATTGTTTGGGGTTTTGGGCGCGTTTAATTGAAGGGGGTGTGCCCCCTTTGTCCTTCGGACATTTCCCCCGCGAGCGGGGGAAACCCTGTGGTCGGGTTTCTCGAGGCGTCGCCGCGTCTTTCGGGTCGCGTGCGATAAGTTGGTTGAAAGTCAGTCAATAGGGCGGCTCCGCCGACGTCGCCAGACCGTCGGCCCTCCGGGCGGCTGGATGATGCCGTCCGCCCGTCATCGCTCGATTCACCCCTCTCGCTGGAGCCTGGCCTCTCCCCGCCCGACGAAGCGGGGAAGACGTGCGCCGGATCAAAAGACCGTTCGCCCGAACCTTGAACGGGTCCTCCCCCGCGCCCCTCCCCTCTGGATTCCGGCTTTCGCCGGAATGACGGGAGGAGGCGGGAATGTCCGTCTGGCTTGCTATTGTTGGCGGAGCCAGCATATGCTCCGCGTCCGAGCGCTACAGCTACAACGGTCTTCGTTTACCGAGTTTTGGCGTGCGTTGGACCCCGACATCAAAGGGGATTTGGCGGGCTCCGCCGGCGGGCGCCGTCAGCGCCCCGAGGTCTCCCGCCCGCAGGCCGGGTTGTTTGTAATTGTCGTCAACAGCGTAGAAAAGGTGAGGTGCACGCTCCCCGTCTCGACGCGGCGATGTCTCTGGCGCCGCTCCGACGGTGGTCGGATCGGCGCTTAGTTGTTATATTACTACAGATGTAATTATTGTCAAGTCGTTTCTTGAACTGGGACGGGGATGTTTGGGGATGATTTAAAGAATGGATGTTGTTTGAATCGCTGATTGCGCTGATTTTCATGATGGGCTGTGATGCGCCCCCCTCTTAATCTCCCCCTGATAGGGGGAGGGAAGAGCGGAGAGGAAGAGGGGTTTAGCCTAATCGGCCATGATCGAAATGCGTTCTCAGGTCGGGGTTCGCCACGATGTAGTCCTTGGTGTGCATGACGATGTTTTCTTGGAGTTGGATGGACATACCGCCGTCGACCGGCAATACGACGCCAGTGATGAACGAAGCATCCGGTGAACACAGGAAGGCGATAGCGTTGGCGATGTCGGCAGGCACGCCGGTGCGCCTTACGGGGTAGTGGCGCTCGAATAGTCCGAAACCGGCGTCGTTGCCGAGTTCTGCCCACATCGCTTCACCGCGCTCGGTCACGATGTGACCTGGCGCGATGGCGTTGACGGTGATGCCCAGCGGCCCGAAATCGACCGCCATCTGCCGTGTCAGTCCGACAACCGCAGCCTTTCCGGCCTCGTAGATCAAAGCCCTCGGAGCCTGCAAGAGCCCGTGCACCGATGAGATGTTGACGATGCGGCCCACTTCCATCTTGGGTGGATCGCCGTGTCGTCGTCCGGCGCCTTTCCATTCAGGTATTTCGAAGTTATCTGGTGGACCAGACGCCTCCATCGCAGGAACGCCGTACTTGGCACCTAGGAACTGTGCGCCGACCAGCAGGTCCATGCCAGACCGCCAGGCGTCAGGTTCGACATCGACCGCAGAGCCGTCTCGTCCGACACCGCCGCCGTACGCGTTCTGGATCAATATGTCGAGACGACCGTACTCGTTGACGCAACGCTCGATCATCGACTTCGCGACATCTTCCTGAGCAACGTCTCCGACCATGTATGTCGCGGACCCGCTAGCATCATTGATACGCTGCGCATTCCGCTGTGCCGCGTCTTCAACTATGTCGACGATTAGGATGCTGGCACCGTCATCCGCTAATCGCCTTGCGGTGCCGCCTCCGATACCGAGTGCCCCGCCGGTAACGATGGCAGCGCGACCTGCAAGTGGTTGATGATGTGACATGATCTCTACGATTCCCCCGACGTTTTGTTGTGGCTGGAGTTATGTTACATCCAACTAGAGCCAGATCTTCCCTCTTGATGCCCAAGGGGAATTGAAGGGGGTTTTGGGTTGTGACACCACCCTTCTTCCCCGGGCATACCCCGCTCGCTTAGCTCGCGCCCCTTTCGTCGCACGAAAGGGGCAGGTTAGATCATTCGATCCAAAAGTGGGGATTCCAAGCGATCTCCCAGAGATATCCCTCAGGGTCAGAGAAGTAGCCAGAGTAGCCACCCCAGAAGGTATCTTGCGCTGATTTGACCAATGTGGCACCCGCAGATACAGCGATGTCCAAGAGCGAGTCGACCTCCTCACGTGTCCTCACGTTGTGAGCCAATGTCAGACCGGAAAAACCGCTACCTTCGGTGGCAATGCCGATATCGTCTGCGAGGGCTTCCCGCGGGTAGAGCGCCAACCACGTCCCGCTGGTCTTGAAGAAAGCGATGGACTCGGTGTTTTCGTCAAAAAGTGGCAGTCCCAATCCGTTGCGATAAAACTCGACCGAGCGTTGCAGGTCGTTAACGCCTAAAGTGATGATGCTGATGCGAGGCTCCATATATAGTCCTTTCTAATGGAATAACGGACACAAAGATTCGTAAAGCCTTCTATGCAGATCCGCGAATTGACAAAGAGCGATGCCTTAGAATACCGCACTCTCAGGCTCAGAGCCCTCAAGGAGTACCCGACGATCTTCAGTTCCTCTTACGAGGTGGAACTAGACTGGCCGCCAGCCCGGTTCGCCGATCGACTGTCCGAAACCCCAGATTCCACAGATGCCTTCACATTCGGCTGTTTCGCCGAAGGTGGCCTCGTGGGCTCGATCAGTTTCTTTCGATATGAGGCTCCCAAAGAAATGCACACCGGCAGAATCGTCGCCGTGCATGTCGCTGCCGAGCATCAAGGTCATGGATACGGACGCGCGATGGTCGCAGCCGTTCTAGAACGCGCACGCCGTATACCCGGACTCTCCACCATCCAACTGACCGCCACGACTACAAACGAACGCGCAAAGTCACTCTATGCCTCCTTCGGATTTGAGATTTGCGGCACGACGCCGCGGGCCATGCTCGTAGAAGGCGAGTACATCGACGAACACCTGATGGTGCTGAAGTTGGACTAGGGCACCAGCCGTCACCGCGCTCGGTTCGCCTTTAGTTCGGGGCGCAACCGGGTGATCGTGAGCGGATTTCGCGGATGGCTACTCCTCTTCAGGTAGCAGTACCACTCTGATGTATCGGTCAGGGGTCAGGTAGCGTTGTGCAACGTCGACGACTTGGTCTAGGGTCATGGCATCTAGTGTTTCTTCGAATTGGAGGATGGTGTCGAGCGAACCGCCGCGTTGTGTGATGGTTTGGATCTGGTTCAGCCAGAAACCGTTTTCTCGGAGCTGTTCCTGCCGTGGTGTTCGCAGGAGTTCCTTGACGGTGTCGAGGTATTCCTGCTCGCCTCCTTCGAGGAGCCATTCGACCTCACCGATAACCGCGTTCAAGAGTTCGTCTGTACGGTCGGGGTCGCTGCCGTAGAAGATGGAGATTTGATACTCGTGATCGGGCAGAGATTGGAGATTGGCGTTCACATTTACGAAATACGTACCGCCAAGGTCTTCACGAAGCGTTTCGCGAAGTCGGATCTGGAGCATCTCGCCGGCCGCCGCGAGTGTAATCGCTTCTTGTCGGTCCCATTCGGTGTCGCCAGCGAAGACGACAGCGGAGATGCTGCGGGGTTCGATGCCGCTGCGGACGACGTGATCGACCAAGCCTGATGGTGGATCGATGTCGGTGTCGCGCCACTTCTCGGCGCGATCCGCAGTAGGAAGGCTGGCGAGGTATGTGGTGGCCAATGACCTAAGCTGTTCCCAATCGAAAGCTCCGACGAATATGAAGGTGGCATCGGAGAGGTCGGCGAAGCGGTCGGCGTAGACGGCGAGCGCGCGTTCCATGCTCAGTTCGTCCAATAGTTCGAGTGTCAGGGGACGTTCGCGGAAGTGGTTCTGGCTCAACACCTCGTAATACGCGTCTGAGAAGGCGGCGTCGGGTTGCTCCGATCGCGTTTCGGCCGTCGTACGTAGGCTGGTTTCATACCTCGAATAGAAGCTTGGATCTAGGCGTGGCTCGGTTGCGTAGAGTGTGATCAGTTGGAACATGGTTTCGAGGTCTTCGGGCGAAGCATTGCCAGTAAACCCTTCGAAAAGTTCCCATATCCGGGGTGTCACAGCAACCTGTTTGCCTGCGAGAAGCTTGTCCAATGCCACGTTGTCGTGCGGTCCTACTCCGCTGCCGGAGATCAGGTTGTCGGCGTATATGGCGGAAACGTGATCGACATCTTCGACAAGGGAGTGACCGCCAGGGCTGAAGGCGGTGAAAACGACCTCATCGTTGCGGAAGTCGGTCTGTTTGGCGATAACGGTGATGCCGTTAGAGAGGACCCACTTTTGGGCGTCGATGGACTCGATAGCCTCTTCTTCCGCGATGCTCCCCGCGGTCGGGACGTTGGCTAACAGCGGCACATCGTCGAAGGCGTCTATGTACGGCTCTACTTGCAGCGTGTCAGCCGATTCCAGTTGTGCCTGGACTACCGCGGCAAGTTCTTCGTCGGTGCTGACGATGCCTTCTTCGGGCCGCAGAATCAAGAGCACGGAATTGTCGGTCTGGGCCCAAGAATCTGCAAGCCTGTCTACTTCTGCCAGAGTTATCTGCGGCAGAAACTCTTGGTAGAGTTCCCACTCCGCTTCGGGGCCGACGGTCAAGGTACCGCTCAGAAAGTGGTCGGTGTAGACCTGCGCGAGATCTCCCGACTTTCGTTGATCGCGCTCTTTGTATGCTTTTTCCGCCGAGCTCAACAGATTTGTCTTCTCACGTGCGAGTTCGGTTTCAGTAAAGCCGTGCTGACTAGCGCGTTGCATCTCTTCTAGCAATGCGGCAAAACCGTCCTCGATGCCGTCCTGTTCGGTCCATGCGTAGAACTGCACGATATCCACTGGGTTGACGAACGCGCCCCGCTGAGCACCGGCAGATAAGTAGGGCGGGTCTTCAGTTTGCCCGCGTTCGAAGAGACGCGCGTTGATCATCATGAAGGCGAGTGCTTCGACTGCGTTGCGGCGGAATGCTGACAGGTCCTGCCCGGTTTCCGGTGCGAGTTTGCGGACGAGGATCAGCTGGGTCGCGGGTGCTTCGGGATCGGTGAATATGTTGATGCGTGGCGCGTCGTGTTCGGGAACATCGTGGATTGGGCGGTTCGTAGTTAATCCTGCGGCGCGTTCCTGCGTGGCTTCGCCCTCGGGTGGCGGAGCGAAGTGTTGTTTCACCTTGGCCTCGATCTGTTCGACATCGAAGTCTCCGACAGCTACTACGGCCATCAGTTCGGGGCGGTACCAGCGCTCATAAAACTCCACTAGACGCTCTCGCGGAGCGGTCTCGACAATCTCGGTGAGTCCGATTGGGGCCCGTTCGGTATAGCGCGATTCGCCGAAAATTGGAGGGAACCAGTTTTCCTGAAAGCGCGAGCCAAAGCCCTGTCCCAACCGCCACTCCTCCAAGATCACGTCGCGCTCCAACTCCACCTCTTCAGGATCGAAGGAAACGGCGTATGCCCAGTCGCTGAGGATCTCGAACGCCGTCTCGAGGATTTCAGGATCGTCGGTGGGGATCTCGAGCCAGTACACGGTTTCATCGAAACTGGTGTACGCGTTGAGGTCGGCTCCGAATGTGCTGCCGATGGATTCGAGGTAGTCGACGATCTGCTGTTTTTCGAAGCGCTCGGTTCCGTTGAACGCCATGTGCTCGACGAAGTGTGCCAGTCCGCGCTCATTCTCCTCTTCAAGCACGGAACCGGCCTTCAGCACCAGCGATAGTTGCGCGCGGTCGAGCGGCTCCTCGTTGCGTCTGACGTAGTAGGCCATGCCGTTTGAAAGGGTGCCCCGCACCACCGATGGATCGAACTCTAAAGGTTCTTCGGGTTGAATTTCGGGCGCAACGGTAACAGTTGGCTCAGGAACGACCGTCGGCGTGTCCACTACTGGCGTTGGAGTGTCCGTCGGTTCGGGCACCGCCGTCGGAGTGTCGACTACCGGCGTTGGGGTTTCCGTCGGTTCGGGAGTTACTGTCGCTGCTTTGACGACCGGCGCGGGGGTGGCGGTAGGCTCGGGTACCGGAGTTGGAGTGTCAACTACTGGAACGGCGGTGGCGGTGGGTTCAGGAACGGGCGTCGGTGTCGGATCGGCAGTGCAAGCTAACAACACGGTCAGCATTAGCCCGATGGCTGCTACAGATAAGGAAAACTTGAATTTCTCGCCCATTTATCTCGTCTCTTGTCGTCGTTTCAAGGCCCAGTTGAGGTTTTGGGTGCACTGGCGATCATTGCGGTCGCGGTCTTATGCGATGGTGGCGTGTCGGAGTCAACGATCTGCAAAGCAACCTACGATTCTATGGTCTTGCCTAGTGATCATCTGTCGGTGCTATACGCCCATTTCCTACGCAAAGCCTTCTCTAACCAGACGATTGAGGAAGATGTCGTCTAATCTCATCGGCGATCTCGTACTCCCGCTCCAGGCTTACAACTACATCCCGGCTGGGTTTGATCGGCTCTTTCCCGTCTAGGACTGCAATGTGCGGCGGCCCGTTGCCCCAATCTGAGCCTTCCTTGCGGCGGGGCACTACATGCATGTGGAAGTGCGGTGCTGACTGTCCGGCGACGATGCCGTTGTTCTGGATGAGATTCAAGCCGTCGGGGTCGTATGCCTTTAGCAGCGCTTTACCCACCCTCCGAACCGCTCGCATGATCGCTGTCGACTCTTCATCGGTCAAATCGAAGAGCGTCGGCGCGTGCCTCCGAGGAATCACGTAGACCTGACCCAATTCAAACTGTTGCCAGTTCACGAAGGTGAGCGTCTGATCAGTCTCCTCAACGATGCCCTTCTCCTCGCGACCAGCGATGACTTCGCAGAAGAAGCACGGATCATCTGGCGAAGGTTGACGGCCCCGGCGCGCGCCGCCGGGGCCGGTTGGTATTTCAATGGGCAATCGAGTGATCCGAACTCTGGTTGACTATCCCATCACTCTAACGTGGTCTCCGCTGGTACTTCGATTTGGCCGCTGCGGAGCCAGATGCCTAGAGGCATTTCCGCTGGCAAGTAACGAATATCGGGCAGTATCACCTGACCTCCGGTATTGACAAACCCCACTTCCAATCGACCGTCTTCCAGTCGTCGGGTTCGGATTTTGCCGATCGGTTCTTCACCCAGTTCGACAACGCTGCTCGTGTGCCAGATTCCGACACTAGCATCGGCACTGAGGTGACGTACATCGGGCATGACCTGCTCGCCGCCTTCGAATTCGACACCGTGTTCGATGCGTCCGTCGTCCGAGAGACGCACGATGACTCGCAGGCGCGGTGGCGATGCCGGCAACTCGGTGGCCGATTCCAGCAACGAGTTGAGTTCTGCGGCATCTGATGGCGACCATGTAGCGATGAAATCAGCGTTTTCATTGTCCGCCGCCGATGCTGAGCACAGAACGGCATCGATCGCAGATCCGTACAAGGGCAAAGCGACTCGTAATTCGGCATCGAGGTCTACCAACTCATCAGCGGAGTCGAGGCCAACTGAACGCAGTGCGGCTCCCAGTGCCGATGCCCCCGCGCCACAGGATGCATCCCCGGCGATAGTGCCCACCATCGATTGCACCTCCTCGTTATCCCATCCATCCTCGGCCGCGCGCGCAGCATAAACAATCTCGCTGGCCTTAACCACCGGTGCCACAACGCGTTCGGCGTACGAGAGCTGCGAGTGGATGGTGAGTGCCTGCGTGAACCACAACGCCTCGCCATCGCCTACGCCCTCTTGTATGTGCCTCCAAGATGCTGCCAAGGTGGCGAATTGCTCAGACGCGGTCTCGGCGTTGCTGATCAACAGATCTTCGACAGTGACCGGGTTTACCGCTTCGCCGTTCTCGACCGCTTCGAGCAACCCAGAAGCTGCGACCGCTTCTGAGTACCCCTCGGCGAACTTCATCAACAAGGTCTGCGAGGAGGGATCGAAGACGCTGACCGTGGCTCGCTCCTCCGGTTCCGGCAGAGCCGCGATCTTGGGCCGATCGAATAGACCGTGCAACAGTTCGGCTTCCACACCAGCAGTATAGATAGCCTTCGCCCTTGTCGACGGTTCGATCTCACCCTCTGTATCGTCGTCTGCGCTCACCAGCACGGTCACTTCACCTTCTTCGTCGGTTTCAGACGATACCTCGTACTCAGCACCATCGACCGAGACCGTGGTCTCTTCGAATGTTCTCCCGCTGAGAATTAGCAGTTCTCGCCATTGGCTATGCAAAGCGATTTCTTCACCAGATTCGTCGTTAACGGTGACCACCAGCCATACCCACGAGGGCCCGGATTGGTTGATCGTCAATTCGAAAGCGCCCACTTGGTCGGATTCGACGCTGGTATTGCTTGCCGCGATATCGTCCGAGTGGTAGGAGACACCGGGCAACCAACCAGTTTCTGGATCGATGGTGAGCTCGGTATGGTCCCAATCCCTCGGTCCGATCGCGTAGACATCCACAGTGCCATCGTCTTCAGTCATTGGGCCATTGCCGACGTTTCCTATGCGGTAGTGGACTTCGTACGGCTCACCTGCTACTGCGTGGTCGGGAACGACGCTAGTTTCGATCTTGAGTTGGTAGCCGCTCTCCTGTCTCGCCACTTCGTCGACTAGGTGGATGACGAGTTCGAAGTCGGCGGAGGCGAGTTGGGCTTCACGTTCCCAATACGTCGTCGCCTCGACGAAGTATGTTCCGGGCTGAAGGTACCGTTCGATGCGCGAATTTCTTCGTTCCCCACCATCGTCGTTGGCCGAGATCAATCCGGCGGTTGCCGAGATCAGTGACAAGACGGCATCGCCTTCTGCAGATCTCAGGTCGATCCGGACTCTGCCGCCAGTGGCCATTTCAAACGAATAGCCAAATGCCGGATGTCCGACAACGAACTGAGAGCCGCAAGTGTCGAGCGTCCAAGTTCCCGTTGCAGTGAGATCAGTTCCGAGTTCCAGAGTACCCAGGTGTTGCGGTTCGCAACCCACTACTCGGCTGACGGTCAGGCTGAAGTCCGCGGCGCCTTGACGACGTCCGCCGACGGTAGTGGCTTCGACCGAATAAACGCCGGGAATTAGCTCGCGCTCGATCCTCGCGTCCAAGCGCCCACCGCCGTCATCGTTGTCCGTGATGCGATTGCCATCAGAATCCAAGAGATACAAGTACGAATCGGCTTCTTCGGACTTCAATTCGATGCGGATCCGCCCGCTTTCTTCAACGGTGAATTGATAGTCGTGAGCGTCACTGTCCAGATGGAAACTCGAATCGCAGTCCTCGGTAGTCCATCGCCCTTCAGCCTCGAGAGTGCTGTCATCTCCCGTTCCTAGCGTCCCCAAATCGATGACTTCGCAACTTGTAGTCTCCTGCGCCGTCGTTGAAACGCCTGATCCGAGCAACGTGACCGTGACTATCGACAACACAGCGACACTCAACGCGAGGATCGCTCGCGTTCCGATTCGGGTCAAGTCGATCGACATTAACGAACCATTAGATTTGAGGCCATCTTTCACAGTTGAACTCCTTTTCAGAGAAGAATTGACACAAAGTATTACTATGCTAAATCCGAATTCGGATTTGTCTGTCCGATTAAGAGATGCATGGTCGCCAGATACGTCAACTCGGCGGATTCGAAAGCCAGCCCTCGCTGCTACCTGTCCGAGCACTAGCTGGGCACGCGCCTCCACACATTCCGTTTCAGCCATCAAGCCTCGCAGAGCACCCGCCATCATTCTCATCCCTTAGCACTGCGTAACTGGATTCGCTGTGCAAGCTCTATTAGGGTCAAAATCTAGTTTGAACCCCTTCGCTGCCATCCCTAAGAGATGCTCCAAGTTGATGCATATACCACCAATCCCAACTTCCGAGCGACGGCCAGCGAGGCGTGGTTAGTCCATGATGTGCTGTAAAGCGGAACACGGCCAGAAGCTCGGACCGCCGACGCCCATGCTGCGGTGACTCGCTGGGCAAGTCCGCGCCCGCGAAACTCGACCGCTGTCTCTACTCCAGCTTCCGCTGCTACATCAGAGCGCCGCGCGCAGAAGCACACGCTCACGGCATGTCCATCTTCGACCAATGCTACGATCGGCGAACTCGTTGGCATCTCACTCGATTTCCACCCTGAAAAGTGATGCTCAAGCATCTCTATGTCATCGACCAAAACCGTGCTATCGGGGCGCGCTATCTTATTTGGAAACGTAAATGCAGGACCGAAGTCGATTCTGCCTTCAACTAGCGACAGATATTGATCGGTGTGAACAGGAGATTCTCTGAAGTCCGAAACCGCCGGCTCTTGCCGCGCGAGCCCGTCTAGCTCCACGGCGATATCCCGCGACACGTCCGCCCTGACCGACCAGACACAGATTTCCCTACCTCGGATGAGCGAGAACAATGGACCCGGACTCGGTTTCGTCTCACGAGTCCCGGTGATGCGGCCATCACCGTCGAGCAAGAACATAGTCTGTAAGAAGAGGTCGGGATTGCTCATGGCAGGATGTGAAGAGTGTCGTCGAGTCGTTGCAAAGTCGGAAAACCAGCACACGTGAGCACCGTCTGCGATGAGGGATCTGAGTGGTCGATCAGCGTGACAGCTACCCCCGCGCCTCCAGACATCCCACTTCCGCCATCAATCCCCGCAAAGCATCTGCCGCCATCTCCATCCCCTCAGCACCACTGAACCCGCCACGCTGCCCAGCAACTAACAGGTGAGGTTCAAGCGCAAGGAAGCCAATATATCCGGCGTCGCGCAGATTGTGGAGCAGTTCGCGCACCTGACCATCACCCTCACCTGCAACGGTGATAGTGCCGTCTGCGATCCGGCAGTCCTTGACCTGCACGCACTCGGTGTATTCGGCCAGCAGAGGCCAGCCGATGTCGACAGAACGCGCAAAGCCCATCTGCGGGTAGTTACCGGTATCCCACACATATCGGAGGTGCGGGCTATCTACTCCCTCGACAAGTGCGCGACACCGGTCAGGCGTATCGCCGACTAGGCCGCCCTCGTTCTCAAGAAGCAAGACGGTACCGCTTTCAGCGGCGATTTCAGACATCACGCTGAGACGAGATATCGACTCGTCAACCCTCTCGGCTTGCAGACCGTCAGATTCGGGGTAGAACGAGAAGACGCGCACCCGGTCAGTGCCAACCATCTTCGCGATGTCGGTGATGCGCTCAAAATCATCTACAACCCTTTCAATCGGTCCGTCGATCGGCGATTTGCCGATCGGACTACCGATGCAGCTCACGCGGATCGAATGCGCCTCGCACCGTTCGATGAGGCGGGCCACCTGCTCGTCTGTCAACTCAAGAACGTTAGTACCCCACGCACTCCTCAACTCCAGATAACCGATATCGAGTTCGTGAAGAACCCGCAATTTCTCGTCCACATCGTCGGCGATCTCGTCGCCGAATGCGCTGAGAGTGAATTGGGCCGTCATAGCCCTTCGCCGATGAAGGCCGCAACGCGCTCACCGATCACCATCGACGTGACGTTCGTGTTCGCACGGATGCAGTCTGGCATGATCGACGCGTCCACAACCTTCAGGTTCTCGAGTCCTCGCACGTTGCCGAACTGATCGACCACAGCCATCGGATCCGAGTCCGGTCCCATCTTGCATGTGCCCGAAACGTGATGACTGGTAACGGCGGTCTCCTTTATCCAAGCATCCAGCGCGTCATCTGACTCCATGTCTGAATCCGTAGGCTCAACACGCTCCGTTACCAAGCTGGACCAATCCTCGTGCTCTCCAAAGCGATTGGCGATCCGCACACCTTCACGCAACCGCTTCAGGTCGAACTCCTCCTCGAAATAGTTGTAGTTGAGGAACGGCTGGATGCGCGGGTCTTTGGTGCGCAACCGCAGATTTCCAGACCCAACAGCAAGGTCGAGGCAGACGACCATGAGAAGACCGATCTCCTCACTCGCACCTTCTCCCCACCATCTACGCCCGATCACGCTGCGAGAACTCGGATGAATCAGCATGTCGTTCACCAAGTCAGACCCTTCCGCCGTGTATCGCAGCGTGAACTGCACACCCGGCAAGCCCAGAGGTTGTTCGAAATCGTCTCGCGTCCGCCATGTCACTCTCACATGCGGATGGTCGCGGAGGTTCTGACCTACGCCCGGCAACTCGTGATGCATGGGAATACCGACCGCGTCGAGTGCATCTGATGGACCCACACCTGAGAGCATCAGCAGGTGCGGTGAACCAATGGCACCTGCCGACAAGATCACGTCCTCGGCCTCATAATCGGACACGTCGCCATTAACTCCTGCCCTCACGCCTACGGCGCGGTTTCCGTCGAATAGCACCGAATGGACCAGACAATCGGGCAATATCTCGAGATTTGGACGTTCCCTAGCGCCTGAAAGGTAGCCGATCGCCGTGCTCCAACGCACACGGTCTGGGTTGTTGAGCGGAGTCGGGCCTACGCCAGTCGAGCCCGGGGCGTTGTGGTCTGGACAGTCTGCGAAGCCGTTGGCGCGAGCCGCTTCATAAAACGCCTGCTGGGCCGGATTCCAATCCTCAGGCTTCCACCGACGCACAATGATCGGACCGTCCGATCCGTGGAAATCACCGCTGAAGTCCGTATCCGTCTCGATCATCCGAAAATACGGCATCAACTCCTGAAAACCCCACCTGTCATTCCCCCAAGACGCCCATGTGTCATAGTCCTCAGGCACCCCACGCAAGAAAATCTGCCCATTCACCGCGCTCGAACCGCCAACCACCTTTCCCCTAGGTATTATCCCCGGCCGTGCCTCGTCGGTATAGCGCGCCACGAAAGTCCAACGATGGTCGTTGAGCGGCCTCTCCCACGGCGGGATGTCATGTCCGTACCCGTACTTCACTGTGTCGGGTATGTCGTCGAACTCCGGATAATCGGGACCCGCCTCGATCAGAAGCACCGAATGGTCCGGGTCCTCCGTCAGCCGTGTCGCAACAATGGCACCAGCCGAGCCAGCACCGATAATGATCGTGTCGTATGTTTCAGGCACGTCCGGACTCCCTTGGATGGCGTTCGTTTGAGCGGATTATACGCCGATTTGCAGCGCCAATGAGCCGACGCCTAGGGCAAGTTTTATCGGGACTTCAATCCGGTCAGCTGGTTGTCGACTTTGTCCGCCTCTGACGACAACCTCTCCCACTCCTCCCAAAGCGTCTCCACCTCTTCTTTCAGCGCCCGATACTCCTTCCCCGACGCGGCAATCCGATCCGGATCGTCATACAACTCAGGATTGCTGAACGCCTCATCCAACTCCGATATCCGAGCCTCGCGTTCTGACAAAGTTCTACTCAGATCCTCGATCTGCTTCGCAAGCCTGCGTGATTCGTCCTTCAGCGACTGCCTCCGACGCTCATCAGCACTGATGTGGTTGCTTGCCAGAGGACTGTAGCCGCTCTTGGCCCAGTCGTATTCCGATGCATCGGCAACCTCGCCGTTAATCGCTGCGCTCGCACTCTTCGCATCTGCTTCAACCTGCTTCCGATAAAGATATCCGTCATAGTCGCCCGGGTAGACCGTCGGCTGACCACCGTCAATCTCGACAATCTTGTTCGCAACTTGCCGTATCAGCATCCGGTCGTGCGTGATGAAGCAGATCGTGCCGCGATAATCACCGAGAGCATCCGCAAGAATCTCCCGCGAAGCGATATCAAGATGGTTCGTCGGCTCATCCATGAAGAGCAGATTGCTAGGTTGGAGGAGCAGCTTGGCCAGCGCGACACGCGCCTTTTCGCCGCCGGACAGCACCGAGATCGGTTTGCGGATGTCGTCGCCGCTGAACAGGAACCCGCCTAGCGTGTTTCGCAGGTTCTGCTCCGACTCCGTCGGCGCCGCCTTTTGCAACTCCTCAATGATCGTGTTGCGCGGGTCGAGCAGTTCCAACACGTGCTGCGCGTAATACGTCGTGATCACGTTGTACCCGGTCTTTCGCTGACCTCCATCAAACGGCAGGACGCCCGCGAGTATCTTCAGCATCGTCGTCTTGCCTGCGCCGTTCGGTCCGACCAACGCCGCGCGATCGCCGCGCGAAAGCGACAGGTCAACTCCTTCGTAGACCACGTTATCGCCGTAAGACTTGCTGATGTTCGTGAGAGATATGGGTTCCGCACCTCCCCGCGGTGGTTCTGGGAACGAGTAGTTGACCTTCTTGGTGGCTCTCGGCAACTCGATGATCTCGATCTTTTCGAGTTGCTTCAATCGGCTCTGCACCTGACTCGCCTTGGATGCCTTGTAACGAAAACGCTCGACAAAGCGCATCTGATGCTTCATCTGACGCTGCTGCCGTGCTGCGGACGCACGTTTGATCTCAAGAACGCTTTCACGCGCAACCAGATATTGGTCGTAGTTGCCACGGAATAGCACCACCTCGTCTGGCTCGATCGCAAGAACCTTGGTCGCCGTCTGGTTCAGAAATTCCCGGTCATGCGACGTCACGATCACGCCACCTTGAAAACCAGACAGATACTTCTCGAACCACACATTCGCGTCGAGGTCAAGATGGTTGGTCGGCTCGTCGAGCAGCAACAGGTCGGGATTCCGGAACAGAATCTTGGCGAGCCCTGCCCGCATCACCCATCCGCCGCTGAACTCGCTCATCGGTCGTAGAAAGTCGCTCTGTTTAAAACCCAAGCCTGATAGGATCGCTTTCGCCTCATGCTCACGGTCCTCACCACCCGCCGCCTCCAACTCCTCGTCCAACTTGGTCACACGATCCAGCAACCGACTCTGTTCGTCAGGATCTGTCTCCTGCGACAACGCCTCCCACGTCGCCGCGATCTCATCTACGAGAGCGTTCACCTCCGCACCCGCGTCCAGCACCTCCTGAAGCAGCGGCTTGTCGCTAAACGCCTCCGGCTCCTGCGTCAGATAGCCGATGGTTACGTTGCGTTGTCTATTCACATCCCCCGAATCCGGATCGACTTCACCGGCCAGAATGTCCAGAAGCGTTGTCTTACCCGAACCGTTCGCTCCGATAAGCGCAACCCGATCTCCAGCAGCCACACTCAACGTGAGGCCGCTGAAAAGCGTCCGCTCTGAATACGATTTGCTGATGTCAGATGCGAATAGCATGTCGTACCGCCCAAACTGTCATCCTATCCGCAGGTAGCAAATACAAGGAAAGTGCGAGGATTTTGGAAGGGATCAGACTTGGTGGGCCAAAGTTGACTCTAGGCAGAACCGTGTTCGAATTGGCAGTGCCACTGTGACCCCTTTTCTGCCTAATCGGTCAGTTTAAATCGCCTTGCGGGAATTTGTATCGGGCGTATCGTCACGGTTCGCACGGTTCGGTTCGTAGCTCGATGGGTTCGGTGCGGACGCCGAAGTCTCTGAGATAGGTTTCGCCGTCTCCGCGCGGGGTGATTCTGACGTAGATCAGGTCGTCGCAACCGTCCAATTCGTCGAATCTGATGCGGTATCCCGGGCCCTCCGTGTCTTTGCCCAGATACGCCCACGCCTCATTGCCATCCGCGTCCAGGCGATAGACATTGACATCGTAGTATTCCACACCGCTTGATTGATCCCAGACGATGGTCCAACCTTCGGGGTCGTCGAGGACTTTTACGTTGGAGGCTGCGGGGGGTACAGTAGATCTGTCTGCGTCTACAATGATTCTGAACCTGTTTGGTTCGGGGTGCGCTTGGCCGCAATCGACGAAGTCTTCGCTTTGGTCCTCGTCGAACAGGTAGAAGTGGTACTCCCCTTCTGGCAGGTGTTCGACCGCCTTGATGGTGTAACCGGCAATGGTGGTCTGCCATTGCTCTGCAAATGGCTTGGGGTGTATGTACCAGACCGCCTGGCGATGTCCGAATCCGGTGCTGGCGGCGCGCCATTCGTTGGCGATCCATTCGAATTCCGAGTGATACGCGACCTCGAACAGATGGGCGTCCCTGCCCGTGAGCCAGAATCGGAATTCGCTTCTGTAACCGTTGGAGTCTCTGTAGCTCCAGACCGTTTCGCCGGCGCGCACCGGCACGCGTTCGCCGTTGAAGATGATGTCGTGGTCGCGGTACCAATCGTGTCCCCATGGGATACCGCGATAGCGCCAACGGTCTCTGCCTTTGGACCAGTATTTGTATCGGACGCAGTTTTGCCATCTTTGGTCGTCGCGGCGGTCGTATTCTTCGACGACACTGGTGATTCTCAGCATCGCCTCGTCAATGCCGATCCACTGATCCAAGGTCCCGTCATAAAACATCTCCTCCTCGCTGGCCAGCCACGTGCTGTGGTCCGCATGGGTACCAGCGATGATCCCGTCCGCGTAACCGAGGTGATAGAAGTCCGGATCGTTGGTTTGCTTCAGGAGCGCAATGCCTGCTTCCGACTCAATCAACCGCCCGTGCACATGAGCGAACGCCGCCTTGGCACAGACACCTTCTTCCTCGGTGTTAAACACGCTTTGACCTTCGACCACAACAGTTATCTCGCCTGGTCCATCCCCTTTCAGGTACTTTTGGACGCGTAGGCGAACCTCGATCAAAAGTGTGCGTTCAAAGCCGTCGTAGTTGGAAGGATCAAGGAGTCTTGATTTCACGCTGTCGATAGTGACCACTTGAGGGTTGACGCTCAGAACTTGTGCATGAACGGCTAAATCGTTTTCCAGCACTCGCTGTTCAAGCGCTCCGGATCCGATTTCAGGCAACGGGCTCATCCACCATGTGGCTCCGCCTCTGAATTTGATGTCGTAGCTGTCGAGGCAATCGTGACCCCAGTACCGGTCCACGCGCATTGCTTCGTTACGCCGGTCGTTGAAAGGGTCGCAGGCCGGAAGCCCGAGACCGCGAGAGTCGCTGGTAAAGATGTTGCGGAGGACGGACGGGATGCAGCCAGTCAACTGGTTGTTGGCCAGTTGCAATTGCCAGAGATAGTCTAGGTTGCCCCATGAGGCTGGTACCTCGCCCGCCAGTAGATTTTTGTTGAGAAGCAGGGTTCTCAGTCTGCGAAGGTTGCCCAACTCCGCTGGTAACTGGCCTGTCAGCTGGTTGTCGTCGAGGCGTAGATGCTCGAGGGTGCCGAGGCGTGCGAGGTCCGGCGGGATGGTGCCGGTGAGATCCTTGGATGAGAGGATGAGGCCGGTGACGCGGCGGGGTGAGCCTTGGACCCATACGCCTTCCCAATCGGCGATGGGGGTGTCGACGCTCCAGTTGAGCGTGGCGGTGCCTTGGAGGGTGTCTTTGAGCGTGAGGAGGGTGATACAGTCTCGCATTAGGCCGGGGTTGTTTGCTTGGTAGGGGATGGCTAGGCCGCATGGTGGAGGGGGTTGGGCTGGAGCGGGGACGCCGGGGGCGTATGCGCCGACTTCGGGGTCTGAGAAGTATTGGCGGAGGTGGTTGGCATCGGTGACGAGCATGGGGAGGTTTTCGTCTGGGCCGATGCGGCCGGCGTTGGCGGCGACGCGGGCTTGGTGGGCGGTGGTGATGGCTTGCTTGAGAGTGGGTAGTTCCATCTCCGAAGACTGATTGAATGGGTGAATGGCAACCACTTTGTCGTTCTCGCGCCGTTCCACATCCCACGTCGAGAATACTCGCCATGCCTCAATGGATATGTTGTCTGACGGTCCAATGAATAAAATGAACTCCCTTCCACCGATCCCGCCCGTAGCACCTGTTGCCACTAATTCGCCAGGCAGGAATCCCGCCGTGCGCAACGGAGGGGCGTACTTGAAACGCCCGCCATCAGCAAGCGCGCGCTCGTGAGCAAGCCTTCGACTCTCGAGTTGGCTCAAGCCATAATCATCATCGTCGCCGCTACCCCAAGCGTAGTAAATCTCTTCCACGATCACCGTCAAGGTGGAGGGACCGGTACCCATGAGGTAAGCGTTCACTCGCACGTCGGCGAAACAGAAGATGCTGAACCCGCCCATACCTTCGCCAACGTAGGAAGGATAGCGGATGCGATGTCCGGATGTGCAACGGATCGTACCGGGGATGTACGTGCCACGGAGCACGTTGTGCGTTGTGAAAACCGGTGTTGTTGGTGAGCCTTCGAGGAGATCGTCAATGTGCTGCGGTGGTTCGACGAGAATCAGGTCATGTGATTTGTTCGCTTGGTCGCGTTCCGCACGTGGTTCGCACGGGTCAACAGAGGAGCCTGGGATGGGGGTACAAGGGGGTATCTCTTGGGTCAGATATTCGGGGGCGGGCAGGGTGAGTTCTGTAATGGGTGTCGCAGTGGGTGTGCTGATTGGCGTCGGTGTAGGTGTCGATGTGGGCGTCGGATCAACAGGTTCTTCGGTGAGGATCTCTTCGGGCACGCAGTCTAGGAAGCCGTCGAAGAATGCGTCGACGTAATCGGCGTCGTAACCGTCCGGAAGAATCGAGGCGATGATGGCCGAGAAGTCTGTCACGCTGAAGAGTTCTCGAAGGCACTCTACATGATCGTCGGTCAGGAAAAAGAGCGTCATTAAGATCGAGAGATAGATGCTGGCGAAGGTCTCGGGTGCCAGACACCCCAAGGCCTGCACGTCCCGGTCGTCAGGGGAGTCCGGAAACAGGCGACGGTCCAGAAAGGCCTCGACATCGGGTTCGAAGGCACGCATGACGCAGGACTGCTCATCTTCCGTGAGAATCTTGGGGAAGACTTCTCGCCAGAGCGTTTCGTCTCCGATGTCGTAACCGCCTGTTATGTTTTCTGGATCGATCAGGACGGGGCGTTGCGTGGGCGGCGACGTTGGAGTTGGCGACGATGTGAGAGTTGGTGTATGGGTTGGTGTTGAGGTTGGAGTGGATTCGGGTGTGTTGGTTGAGGTAGGGATGGTCGTTGGGGTAGACGATGGCGTGGGAGTTGGTGAGGCGGTTGGCGTGTCAGTCGGCTGTGATGTAGGTTCGGCGATCTCAGTGTTGGTAGGCGTGGCTGGGGGTATGGGTGTTGAGGTATGAGTGGCCGTTGGTACGGGCGTGGGGTTGGGTATGTGTTTGGTTATGGGTTCGGGTGCGGGTGTTTGGGCAATTTCGGGGGTTGGAGTCGTTGTAGGACGCGACGCGGGGGAGGGTTGTGGTTGGTCGGTGCATGCGGATAGGGCGGCTGCGATTGCTGCGCATGCCACGGCGGTTCGCGCTATCAGGTCGCGTGTATTCCGCGTACGGAGCGATGCGATGAAGGGGGATCTCATTTGCGTGGTTTCTTGGAATCCTGCGCCAAGTGAGAGTGAGATGGTGGAGCTGAGGGGATTCGAACCCCTGACCTCATCAATGCCATTGACGCGCTCTCCCAACTGAGCTACAGCCCCACCGTGATGGGAAAGGCGATACGATTAGTTCCCTTTCGAGCCGGTTCCACCGGATTTACGAGATCCGATTCCATCGCATCGCCGCGTACGCTTTAATTCTAATCCCCGCACACTACCTACGTCATACCCGCACAGGCGGGTATCCAGAGGCCAGAGGGTAGTGCACATCCCCACTCCCCCGCCACCCTTCCCTCCCCCTACAGGAGGAGATTAACTACTCTCATCCCTCCCCCTTCAGGGGGAGATTAAGAGGGGGTCCCCGGGTGAGGCCGAACGGGGACAAAAGGGCGGGACAATCACAGCCCATCATCCCGAATCACCCCAATCACAGTTCAAAAACCAACACCCATCATTCCTTCAATCCTTCAAATCCTTCAAATCCGGGTTCAGACAATGACACTTGACAACCACTACATCTGTAGTAATATAACAACCAAGCGCCGAGCCGACTTTTATCGGAACGGCGCACGAAAACGAAGAATCGCCGCGTCGAGACGGGTCTGCGCAAACCTTTTAAGACGTAGCAAGAACAATTGAATGATGTATGGCAACGGGCGGGAGTGCACGGGGCGCTGACGGCGCCCGCCGGCGGTGCCCGCCACAAGCCCAGAAAGACGGGCGCAACGTTCCCAGAAATCCGGTTACGAAGACCGTTGTAGCTGTAGGGCTCGGACGCGGAGCATATGCTGGCTCCGCCAAAAAAAGCAAGCCAGACGGACATTCCCGCCTCCATCCCGTCATTCCGGCGAAAGCCGGAATCCAGAGGGGAGGGGCGCAGGGGATGCCCGTTCAAGGTTCGGGCGAATGGTCTTTTATCCGGCACACGTCTTCCGCGTTTCGCTGGGTGCGGAGAGGCTACAGCGCTAGCGAGAGGGGTGAATCGAGCGATGGCGGGGGGCAGTCTTTCAGATGCTCCCCGGAGGGCCGACGGTCTGGCGACGTCGGCGGTGCTGGACTATTGACTGACTTTCACAACCAACTTATCGACGCGATCCCGAAAGACGTGGCGATGCTTCGACTATCAACCAGTCGACCAAGAAAAATGCCTATACCACATACATGACAACAAACCAATATCCCCCACCCTCCGAAACCAGCCGGAAACCACACCGACTGGTAATTACACGCGATAGCCGCTCCTACTCCCGGAAACTCGTCTTAGTGCGACGAAGCGCTTCGTTCCAACCCGACATCAGGCGTATTCGCTCAGATTCCGACATCTCTGGTTCGTACCGCCGATCACACTGCCACAACGTCGCGAGTTCACGGTCGCTACGCCAAATTCCAGCCGCGCGTCCAGCGAGAAACGTCGCTCCCAGTGCCGTCGTCTCATCAACCGTCGAAACTTCAATGGGACGGTCAAGCAGGTCAGCTTGGAACTGCATCAGGAACGGATTTCGCGTCTGACCTCCGTCAACACGCAATACACGTTCCCGACGATTACCCCTTATTGTCGATCTGTGGGGCATACGCAACTGAGAATCCATGATGTCCACCACCTCTTTCACTTGGTAGGCCGTGGATTCGAGCGCCGCGCGGATGACATGGTCTTTTGTCGTGCCTCTGCTGATGCCAGTAATGGACGCTCGTGCGTGAGGATCCCAGTGAGGCGAACCGAGGCCGGAGAACGCGGGTACAAGATACACACCATCGTTATCTCCGAGAAGCACCGCGATATCAGACGACTCCTCGGCATTGGCGATGATGCCAAGCCCGTCCCGCAACCACTGCATCGTCGATCCGGTGTTGAAGATCGATGCCTCGAGCGCGTAAATCTTGGACCCTCCGGCTTGCCAGCCGAGAGTGAACAACAAGCCGGCATTCGCCTCATCAAGATCGTCAGCCGTTAGCTGTCCCGAACCGGCTGCACCAGTGAAGAGATCAAGGTTAGCACCGCTATTCGCCAGTAGAAACGCGCCCGTTCCGTAAGTGCACTTCATATCTCCACGAGCGAAACACGCCTGACCGTAAAGCGCCGCGTGTTGGTCTCCAGCCACTCCGGTTATCGGTATTGCGCGCCCAAATATCGACGGATGCGTGGCAGCAAACGTCCCAGCAGAAGGCAACGGCGTCGGTAACGCAGCCTCTGGAATGTTGAAGATTTCGAGAAGCTCGGGATCCCACGTCAAGTCGTGGATGTTCAGCAGCATCGTTCGCGAAGCGTTGGTGACATCGGTTAGATGCGGAACATCATCTTGTGGAGTATTGGTAGAGCCGCGTGTGAGTTGGTCAATGAGCCACGAGTCGACCGTGCCCAGACGCACATCTCCGATCTCAGCACGGGCTTGCAGATTAGGTATCGGCAAGTGGTCCAGCATCCAGCGCATCTTCGTCGCCGAAAAGTACGGATCGACGATCAGGCCGGTTCGCGACCAGATATCGTCTGCCAATCCCGCGTCGCTTAGACCGTTGCATATCTCTGCGGTGCGATGGTCTTGCCACACGATGGCGTTGGCAAGTGGACGGCCGGTTGCGCGTTCCCAAATTACGGTCGTTTCCCGTTGATTCGTGATGCCAATCGCTACGATATCTGACGCTGTTGCATTGGCATCCTCCAGCGCGAGTCGTGCGACTCCGATAGCGGCTTCAGCGATCTCAATCGGATCATGCTCCACCCATCCCGACTGCGGGAATATCTGGCGAAGCTCCTGTTGCGCCGACCCGATCGGACACGCGGATTCGTCGAAAACGATCGCGCGCGTCGACGTGGTGCCCTGATCGATTGTGAGGATTAAGGAGCCGGAAGGCATCGTTACCCGAAGAGCGGGTTATTGCCACCGAACGCATCAATGGCTGTCCCAGTGACCGCGGACGACCCCTTAGATGCGAGGAAAACGGCGAGATTGGCGATCTCCGACGGCAGCATCAAGTTCGGATGATCCGCACGTCCGCGGTTGTTGAAAGCTTCACGGTAGCCCTCGGTGTCCGTTCCGCCAGGACAAATCGCGTTGACGTTGATGCCGTGATCGTGCAACTCGGCGGCCAGAGACTGCGTGAGGCTGATGAGCGCTGCCTTGGTCACCCGGTACGCGCTACGACCTCTGCCGCCAGACCGCCCCCCGATGCTTGAGATGTTGATGATCGTGCCACTGCTCTGACCGACCATCGCCGGAATGACCGACTTGGTTAGCATCGCGGCTGCGTTCAGATTCACCTCGATCACATCGTACCAAGTCTCGGCTGCGAGGTTAGTCAGGTCGATGCGCGGATGGATAATGGCCGCATTGTTGACAAGAACGTCAATGCGTCCAAACTCGGCCAACACGGCTGGAGCGATCGCTGCTACCTGTGCTCGGTCCGTGAAATCCGACTGGCACACCAACGCTTCCGCGCCCAATTCACGAACGTTTTCCGCTGTTTCTTCCAACTCCGAAAGAGTCCGACCGGTTACGGCTACATCGGCTCCTTCTTTGGCGAACGCGTAAGCGCACGCACGTCCTATCCCCTTCGAGCCGCCAGTGACCAGCGCCACTCGCCCCCGCATCTCTATGCTCATCGCTGGACTCGTCCGCTGACGTTTCCGCCAGCAACGCTCATGACTTCGCTGACGGACACAAGGTTGAAATCGCCGTGGAATGTATGCGCAAGCGCGGAAGCCGCGGCCGCGAAGTCAAGAATCTGAGTAGATGTCCAGCTATCCTGAAGGTTGCCATAGATCAGGCCAGCTGAAAATGCGTCGCCTCCACCCACACGGTCCACGATGCGGACCGAGTATTTCGATGCCAGAAGGATCTCTGAACCATCGAAATAAAGCGCTGACCAGTCGTTGTCGTCCGCGGACTGAGATTCGCGCAAGGTGATGCCGACTTGCTGGAAGTCAAACTCTTCGACCAACCGATTCACCACTGGCTCGTAGGCGGTCGCATCGATTTCGCCGCTTTCTACATCGACACCCTCAGGAGCTACACCGAGCGACATCTCCGCATCTTCCTCATTGCCGATGGCGACATCAACGTGCTTCATCATCGGTCGCATCACCGCCTGGGCTTCTGCGGGCGACCATAGGTTCTTGCGATAATTCATATCTGCGGAGACCGTCAAGCCCATCGACTTAGCAACCGCCGCCGCTTCATCACAGGCTAGAGCAGCAGATTCCGAGATCGCCGGCGTTATACCGGTGAAGTGGAACCAATCTTTGCCATCGAAGATGCGTTCCCAATCGATCTCACCGGGTTTCAGCTCCGCGATCGAGGATGCCGCTCGGTCGTAAATCACCTTCGATGCTCGCATCGCGGCGCCATTTTCAAGGTAGTACGTGCCGAGGCGTTGACCTTGGCGCACAATTTCGGAGGTGTCTACGCCCCACTGTCGCACGTAGTTGATACAGGCTTGACCGATGTCGTTGTCCGGAATCGCAGTTACGTATACCGACTCGATACCGAAGTTGGCCAGCGACACCGCGACGTTGCACTCGCCACCGCCGTATGTGACCTCAAACTCGCGCGCTTGGGTGAAGCGTTCGCGACGCATCGTTGCGAGCCGCAACATTATCTCGCCGAATGTGACGACAGATGGCATCTATTGGGTCTCCTTGTGTTTACCTACGGTTTAGCGATTGTGATTTTTAGTAAAACGTGGCGTTCTCATCGTCGCCTTCGCCATCCGATCCAGATTCGACGTTGGCAAGTTCGGCATCGACAGCCGATTTGAGCAACCGAACATCGGAGGCGATTGGGAACCACGTCATGCCCTGTTCGATACGACGGGCGGCTTCGTTGCCATCAATGCAGTGGATGCCAGTAGCGACACCGTGCTTTTTACCTGCCGCCACAACGGTCTCGACGGCCTTTACATGGTCCGGATGTTTGTTGTCGAGTCCAGTTGGCACACCGAGCGAGCTGGCCAAATCATTAGGACCGACGAAGCAGACATCGAGATCCGGAACCTGCATGATCTTGTCGATGCGGTCTACCGCTCGCCAGTCCTCAATCATGCAGACGACCATGATGATGTCGTTAGCCTTCTCGTAGTAGTCGCTGCCATACACCAGTTGACCGCGGGTAGAGCCAATGCCGCGCAGGCCACGAGGGCGATACTTGGCGGCCTGGACGGCACGTTCCGCCTCGTCTTCATCTTTGACGTCGGGAACTACGATGCCAGTAAAGCCGATGTCGAGAACTCGCTTGACCCAGATCGGATCGTTGCTCGGGATGCGGGCAAACATCGGTTTACCGGAACCGTTGCCAGCGCGCAGGCAGTTGACCGCGGTCGATACATCGATTGGATTATGCTCGAAGTCGAGAGTCACCCAGTCAAAATCAGTGGTGTGCAACAAAGTCTCGATGACCGTGGGGTCGCCACTCGCCGACCAGGTGCCTAACGATGGCAAGTTTTGGTTGAGTTTCGCCTTTACAGGATTGACGTCCATATTCTCAATTCCCTCACGATTCCACGCGCAATGAGATTAACACAACGGGTTCGCATCGACTGTATGGGCAGGCGATAGACTCGTTAAAGTCGACGAGCTAAACGGTCTCAGGAGATAAATAATGGCACGGCACTCGAAGCTCGAAGTTCTGAACGCAATGCACAGCATTGGGGTTGTACCGGTCTTCTACAACGGCGACATCGAGAATGCTCAAAACATCGCTCGAGCATGCGTCGCAGGCGGTATCCGCGTCCTAGAGTTCACCAACCGCGGGGACCACGCATGGGAAGTGTTTTCGAGTTTGGATCGCTTTTGCGCCGCCGAGTTACCAGACGCCATCCTCGGCACCGGGTCCGTTCTCGATGCCGGAACTGCGTCGATCTACATCAGCAACGGAGCCAGCTTCATCGTCGGCCCGGTAACCAATCCAGACGTTGCAAAGGTCTGCAACCGCCGCAAGGTTCCATACATACCCGGTTGCGGCACCGCGTCTGAGATTTCCAATGCCGAAGAGTTGGGAGCAGATATTGTCAAGATATTCCCCGGCTCAGCAGTCGGAGGACCGGGCTTCGTCAAAGATGTGTTGGCGCCGATGCCATGGTCCTCGATAATGCCAACTGGCGGCGTTGACATCACAGAGGATTCTCTCCGCCCTTGGTTCGAAGCCGGCGTATGCGCCGTCGGCATGGGCTCGCGCTTAGTGTCCAGCGACGTGGTCGCAAACGGAGACTGGTCGACGCTTGAAACGCGTAGCCGCGATGTTGTGGCACTGATCAAAGCCATACGCAGCGAATAGACCTGCGAAGCGTACGATTCATGGGCGCTAATCCTACATATCGACGCCCGAATCACATCGCCATTTCATCGTCCGAGCACGCAACCTGCAGCGCACGGTCGAAATCTACAACCCATGGACCTTCGGTGCTGATACGCACCGCCGTCCGCATACCTTCTAGCAGCTCGATCTCGCGTTCCCCGTCAAGGGCGATTGTGCCTCTCGATGCTTGAACCGGAACCGTTTCGTCCGACTCGATAACCTTCCATCCGGCGATCGGCACCTCTCGAACCATGCCGGGAGCGATCGGCGCAACCACCGATTCTTCGCCGGATTGGCCAGATTCCGGGAAGCTAATGTACAGTCCCTGTGCTTCGTCGATCGCGATTAGCGCGAGTCGCGCTCCGATGGAAGCGATCCCTATGCTCGATGCTTCGGCTCGGGTCAGGAACACGGCCTCCAAAGTGCCAACGTCCCATAATGCCCGAGCACCGATCATGGTCTGGCGCGAGACTGCGGCATCTACGAGCGCGATGTCCCGAAGTTCCCCGTTGACGATGATCTCGATCTTCTTGGAACGACGACACACAAGATCCCGAATATCAGGATTCTTTGCAACAGTCCCGGCTGCGATGCCAGCCAATGTGCCTTCGATCTCCTTGGGAAAGACGTTGTTGGTGCCGGTTGAGATCGGCGCCAATGGCACATCGCCGCATCCCTTGGCGACCAAACGATTGGTTCCATCGCCTCCCAGCGTCAATATGCAGTCGGCTCCGGCGTCGCGCATAATTTCCGCGGCAACCGTAGAGTCGCGCTGGCTACCGGTTGGCGTCTGATCGATGAACTCCGATTGCATCGTCTCCTGAGTGTCCGACATCGCGTTTCGCGCCAAGCCTGCCATGTCAGGCATAACGATCACCTTGTCCACACCTTGTGATTGGAGACCCGCAAAAACTCGCCTCAATATGTTCGACTTCTCCTGGTTGGATACGACGCGCCCCTGCGCTACCAACCTTCGGATATCTTTACCCGCAGCAGGGTTTGCGATTATGCCTACGGTGGGCACGGTGAAAGTAATTCGTTGGTTAGGGGTTAGGGTCGGCTAAAGCGTCAGCCAACACTTCAGCGAGGAAATGCGCAGGCCGTTGAAGCTCATCTTCGATCTGTTGCTTACAAGAAACACCTGTAATCGCGAACTTGGTGTCGGCCCCTGCTTTGCGTAAAGCTGGGAACAGACGGTCTTCCCCGACCTGTTGCGATACATCGTAGTGTTCTTTGGCGTATCCGAACGAACCAGCCATGCCGCAACACCCGGCGTCAATGAGTTCGGCTCGGTAGTTAGGCGGTTGATTCAACGCGGCAACAGCTTGCGTGGTGCCTATGAGAGCGCGTTCGTGGCAGTGAACGTGCAGCATGATCTCGGTGGGCTCATCGCTCCAGACGATTTGCTGACCACCATCATCGAAAGCATCGACCAAAACCTCTTCGAGCATCGTTGAAGCATCTGCGATGGCCTGCGCCGCAGGATCCGAACCGAGCAGATCGGGATATTCGTCCTTTAGCGTCAATACGCAGCTGCTCTCGCAACCCACGATCTTTGCGCCAGCCTCAACGTATGGTCTCAGTGCCGCGACGTTCCTATTAGCGTTCTCGATGGCGCGGTCGAGCATTCCAGCTGACACCATCGGTCGACCACAACAGACACGATCAGCTAGACGCACTCGATAACCAAGCGCCTCGAGCAGTTTTACCGCACTGACACCCGATTCCGGATGATTGAAGTTCATGAAGGTGTCGTGAAAAAGCACGATATCGCCTCGCGATCCGGTCGAGTTTGGGCTACGTCCTTTGAACCACTGTTCAAACGTCTTGCCGACAATCTTGGGGAGTTTGCGGCGTCGGTCGATACCCAAAACCTTTTCGGACGCCCATCGCGCAGGGGCTGATCTGTTGATGAAGTTGACGAGTGGAGCTAGCGGCCCAGGTGCGAGGGCATTTAGGCGGTGGATGTCGGCGACGAGCCTCGAACGCAGAGGCACATTGTGCGTCTGGTAGTAAAGGTCGAGGAATTCGTACTTGATCTTCGCCATGTCGACATTCGACGGACATTCCGATTTGCAAGATTTGCATTCCAAGCAAAGGTCCAGGACCTCGTACATCCTATCGGAGCGGATTTCGTCGATGGGCAGTGCGCCGGACAATGCTGCGCGCAGTGCGTTGGCGCGGCCTCGAGTCGAGTGCTCTTCTTCGCGTGTAGCCATAAACGAAGGGCACATCGCGCCGGCGTTGACCTTCCTGCAAGCTCCAACGCCATTGCATCGTTCGATCGCACCAGCGAACCCGCCATCTGTGCTCCAGTCGAGTTTGGTCGGCAACGTTTGCGCTGAATAATCAGCACCGTAGCGCAGATTTTCCCGCATGTCCGGAGTGTCGAAAACCTTGCCGGGGTTCATGGTCCCGTCTGGGTCGAATAGGTCTTTGACCTCGCGAAAATGGCTGACAAGCTCTTTACCGAACATCTTCTCCGCCCACGCTCCTCTGACGATCCCGTCACCATGCTCGCCGCTCAGAGAGCCGCCGAATTCAAGGACGAGATCGGATATCTCGTCGGCGATGGCGTACATGAGATCGATGCCGGCGGTTTTCTTGAGATTCACAAGCGGACGAATATGCAGACATCCCACGCTGGCATGTCCGTAATAACCGGCTTCGGTACCGTGCCGTTTGACGATCTCGTCGAAACGCTCTACGTATTCCGGCAGCAATTCGGGAGCAACGGCGGTGTCTTCTACAAACGGCAACGGCTTCGAATCGCCCTCGACGTTCATCATCAAACCCAGACCCGCCTCGCGCATTGCCCACACCTGTCGCTGTTCCGCTGGCTCAAGCAACAGGGTTACCGCGTAAGTTGCGGTGCTGCATTGGATGGAGGCACTGAATGCTTCAAGTTTCGACTGCACTTCGGACGCGTTTTCGCCGGCCATCTCAACGACAAGAATGTCCGAAGGCTCGCCCTGCAGAAATCCGAGACCGCGCGAAAAGCCTAGCGATTGGCGGGCTTGGGCGATGATTATCTCCCCTATGTGCTCAACCGCGCTCACTTCGTGCTCTAGTGTCGCGACGGTAGCCTCCATCGAGTCGCGCAGCGTGCGGAAGTGCAGGACCGCCAAGCCTTTCGACTTCGGGATGTCCCAGAGCTTCAGGCGCGCGTCTGTGACAGCGGCAAGTGTGCCTTCAGACCCAACCATCACCTGCGTCAGATCGATGATCGGCCCGTCGCCCGGAGAGTAAACCCGGTCGATGTTGTAACCTCCGACGCGCCGGAGGATTTTGGGGAAGCGCCGGCCAACTTCGCCTCCCGCACGCTCTGCAACATCTGGAATGCCACGGTAGATCTGACCTTCTCGGTTGGAGAGCGTCATCTTGCCTTCCAACTGCCCGGCATTAAGCGCCTCGAACGTTGCTCGGGACCCATCAGCAAGTACAACCGACATTTGCTGGACTTGGTCGACGGTCTTGCCGTAGATGATCGAGTGAGAACCACACGAGTTGTTGCCCATCGCGCCGCCGATGTTGGCTCGTGACGATGTGCTGGGATCGGGGGTGAAATACTTGCCGGTGTGCGCGACCTGGCGGTTCAGTTCGTCAATAGTGATGCCCGGTTGAGTGTGGACCCATCCTTCTTCACGATTGATCTCGATGACATCGTGCATGTACTTCGAGAAATCAACCACCACGCCTCGATTAACGGTTTGTCCTGACAGACCTGTTCCGCCGCCTCTGGGGAGCACGGAAACACCTGCGGAGGAGCAAGTCTCTATAACAGCGCTCACATCGTCTGCATCTCTTGGGAGGACAACGCCGATGGGCGTCATCTTGTAGATGGAGGCGTCGGTGGAGTACATCTGCCGCGCATAGCGGTCGAAGCGCACTTCGCCGGCGACTGCTCGTTTGAGCTCTTCAGCGAGTTGCGAGCGCGTCGACCCGCCTACGGCATTCACGCCGCCGCCTCATCGTGTCTGTGATGATCTTCCTCCGACTGTGGCAGCACGACCGATGCAATGACACTTATCACCAAGATCGCGATCACGATTGCCAGAGATCCAAGTGTGATGGTGATGGAGACTTGATCGTCGGGCACGCCGAGATTGTGGATGAGATCGTGGAACTGGTCGTGGATGGCGGTTTCAACGATGATCTTGACGCCGATGAATGCGAGGATTGCTGCCAGGCCGTAGGAGAGGTATCGGAAGAGGTTTACAAGGCCTTCAAGGAGGAAGAAGAGGGGTCTCATGCCGAGGACGGCCATGGCGTTAGATGACCAGATGATGAATTGGTTCTTGGAGATGCCGACGACGGTTGGGATGGAGTCGATGGCGAAAACCACGTCAGTAGATGCGAGTACGAGGACCACGAGGGCGAAGGGTGTTGCCATCTTGATGCCGTTTTTAACGGTGAAGAAGTTGTGGCCGTCGTATTCGTCGGAAATGGGGTAGAACCGGCGAAACACTCTCGCGACTATGTTTTTGGATGGATCGACGTCCTCTCCGTGGGACGTGATGAGTTTGTACGCGGTGTAGATGAGTATTGCGGCGAGGAGGTAGAGGACCGGTTCGAAGATGGAGATGATGCCGACGGCGAAGAAGATGAAGGCGGCTCTGGCGATGAGTGCGCCGACGATGCCGAAGAGGAGGGCGCGGGAGCGGAATAGGTCCGGTAGTGCGAAGTAGTTGAAGATTACGAGGAAGACGAAGAGATTGTCGATGCTGAGGGCTCGTTCAGCGACGTAGGCGGTTGTGTACTCAATTCCGAGTTCAGTTCCGCCAGCTATGAAGACCCAGACTCCGACAGCAGCGGCAACGAGGGTCCACAAGATGGTGAGGAGTGTGGCCTCCTTCATCCCCACGTGGTGGTCCTTGCCGCTCAGGAGGAGCAGGTCGATCAGAAGTAGGACAAAGACCCCGACGGTGAACGCCACGAGGATTGTGAAACTGTCGAAATACCCTTCCATCATTCGCCTTCTTCAGTCACAGTGGGGCAGAATTCTTCTAATCGTCCGGATTCAAGATCGCAATCTTCTGGGCAGGGCGTTTGTTCGAGGAACGCCCAATTCGTACGCAGGGGGGTGAAAATCAGAAGATGGAGTTGATTGTGAACTTCTGTTCACCTGCCGGCGCTTTGACAATCACCTCGTCACCCGGTTTGCCGCCGAGAATGGCGCTTCCAACTGGGGAGATGTCTGAGATCTTGTTACGCAACGGATTCGCTTCGTTTGCTGCTACGATCTGGTAATCGACGGTCATGTCGGTACCGTCCTTGGCGAGACGCACCCAAGACCCGATCTGTACGTGGTCGCTAGCCCGCCGTTCAGACTCATCGATTATCGTCGCTACCTTAAGCGTTGATTCCAACCGGTTGATCTGGGCTTGAACCATGCCCTGATTTTCCCTGGCGGCTTCAAGCGGCGAGTTTTCACGGACATCACCGCTGGCAGCAGCGCGTTCGATCTCGCCAGCTAACCGGACGGTCTCCACGCGAAGCTCCTCGAGGCGGTTAACCATCTCGTCGTAGCCCTGTTGCGTGATCTGGACTTCCGTGTCACGTCGTCGCACAGCACCGCCACGCGCGGCATTCATCGTTGGCTTGCGGACACGGATGTGAGGAGCGAGGCTGACCTCGATGTAACCCTTCTTCTTGACGTAGTTAAGGAAGTCTTTTACGGCCGCCACGCGCTGTTTGTTGGTATCCGACGCACTTGCCCCGAAGGTCTCGGAATACGGACTGATATCCGATGGTCGCAACGACTCGAGAGTGTTATTGGGGCCTATCCAGCGAGCGAACTTCGTAAGTTCCGGATGGACCGAGCGCTTCTTGCTGTCAGGTATCGTGATTACGTATTCGGTGACGGCATCTTGGACGGTCAAACCGTTGGAGGTGGAAGCGGCTGCGGAGTATTCGGTTTGTGATACCAAGTTGCTTTCCTTAATGCTGGCGACCAGCGAAAAGTACACGACAGCGGTTCGCATGCGCGCGAACCGAAGCGGGACACTTCTTTTAAGTGTACGAGAGCAACGGAATCATTGCAAAAATTCGTTTACTTCAGATGCCTCCAAATCGGCGCGAACGGTTTAGAGGGCGAGGCCTCCAAAACAGAAGTTTTCACTTAACTATTGATCGGATGTGGATCGATGTAAATGGCCGCATCCCCGGTCATGACTTCATCGCCGGTTTGGTTGGTGCAGGTAACTGCCAGCTTCACGATCGGCTTGTCCTCTCTAACGTTCGTCACCTCGCAACGAGCTGTAACCTCGTCACCGATATGCACCGGGGCGATGAAGTTGACGCTGAGTCCGAGAAATATGATCGTCGCCTCCTGACCAGCCATCTTCACGCCCAACACCGCCGAAATCATCCCGACCAGCAACGCGCCGTGCGCGATCCGCTGACCAAATCTGGTTTTAGAAGCATAATCGTCGTCCAAGTGAAGCGGTTGAGTATCTCCACTTAGTTCCGCAAATTCACGAACAATCTCGTCCGTGATCAGACGGCTGACCGAAGCGGTCGAACCTACGACAAAGTTGCTTGGAATGTTTGACATTTGCTTACCGTCCCCCTCGATCATCTGGAGTTCGGCTTTTCTTTGGTGTCGGACTGATTTCTTTGGGCGATGTAGGAGCCTACCATCACAAGAATTGCTCCTGCCCACAGTTCGGGCCCGATGTTCTCGCCGAGTATCAACCAAGATAACACCGCCGTCATGATCGGAGATGACAAGGAAATCAACGTCACTCTGCTTGGTAGGTAGTTACTCAACAACCACGTCTGACCAAGGAAGGCGAAACCAGCGATGATGACACCTTGATAAAAGAGCGACACCCCAAGCAAAAGTGTCATCCGAATCGGCTCGGCCTCGAAAATCAACGATCCAACAAGGAAGGTCACACAACCGAATATTCCCTGCGCAACGAGCATCTTAACGGTCGATATGCCTTGCCCGAGTATCGAAAGGTAAACCTGGCGCAATCCAAGCAGCAACGCGGAGCACATGATTAAGAGGTCCCCGAGCCATACGTTCGGTGCGCCCAGCGCATCGACATCGCCGACGATGCTCCTCACGAACAGCGCAACTACGCCGGAGTAAGCGATGATCGCGCCAATCACTCGACGGGGCGATAGTCTATCGCTGGGTATCAGGAAGTGGGCGAACACACCGGCCCACAACGGAAACGTCGTTATGACAACACCAGCGTGTCCAGCAGTGGTGTTGTACTGACCGAGATTCATGAACGCGGTCTGAACCGAAAACAATAACCCGAGCAAAATCAGCGGCCACAGTTCGGCGCGCGTGATCTTCAGACTTTGGCGCGTGACCAGCGCCCAAATAAGAACGACGACCATTCCGAGCACGAATCTCATGAACCCGAGCCGCAACGGCGGTGAATCCTCTAGGCCGATTTTTACCGCGACAGGCAAACCCGCCCAAAGCGAGGCAAGCAGAAAGGCAAAGCTGCCCGCGCCGAGCGTCAGTGGTCGGCGACGGTCGGCCCGATTGGGGGCCTCGCTTGAAGAACCCCCAATGGAACCAGAATCTCGACCTGCTTTATCGAGATTCTTGGATTCGTCCGGCGAGGTCAGTCTTCAAGCCGTTTCAAGTACTGACCGACCCAATCGAAATCAACCAGATCTACGTAGGCATCCATCAACGCTTTGGTGACCGGGCCAGGCACATTGCCATCACCCACCGCAGAGCCTTGAACCTTGCGCACCGGACAGATGCAGAGTGAGGTCGAAGTTAGGAACACCTCGTCCGATGTCGTCGCATCGAACATATCGAGATCGGTCTCCACTATCTCAAGGTCGATTACGTCAGCCAGCTCGATCGCCGTCTCGCGCGATATCCCCCCGAGAACAAATTGCGCCTTAGGCGTATATGCGACGCCGTCCTTGACGACGAAAACATTGGAACCGATTCCTTCAGTAAGGAATCCGCGGTTGTCGAGAAGTATCGCCCACGCCTCAGGATCGTACTCCTTGGCCTCCATATCCGCCATGATCAGGTTAAGGTAGTTGTGCGATTTGGCTCGCGGGCTTAATGCCTCAGGGCTTACGCGACGCGTCGCCGGCACCCAAACATCAATGCCGTCTCGGTAAAGCCGCGCCCGCGGTCCGAGCGGCAACGGAGTGCACTCGATGATGACCGTTGGTCCACCGTCTGTCGACCACATATCGCCACCGACGAGGTCGACTCCGCGCGAGACGCGTTGCCCGACCCAGTAATCATCGTCGTCGCCGAGAAACTTCAGGTTCTGTTCGACTACTTGGATCGTGGCATCCCGCATCTCATCCTTGGTGATGCCTGGATCGATTCTCACGTAATCAAGCGAGTTGTAGAAGCGCTCCAAGTGTTCGTCGAGTTTGAAGATCCGGTGGCCGAAGGTGCGTGTCATGTCAAACACGGCGTCGCCGTACTTGAAGCCGCGATCCCTGAACGGCACGACGGCTTGGCTTTCAGGCACGATCTCACCGTTGAAGTACGCCACACGTTCGTTTTGACGGGTAGACGACATGTCGTTGAGCCTTTCGATTGATTCGATGGTCTAGAGTTATGTTATAGACCGCGCGGCGGATCGGCCAAAATTTCGTACGCCCCAATTCGTACGCCCTGGGCGCGTTGTGTTCATTAGAATCTCAACGTTCGTATGGAACTTCAACCAACCCCAACTAATTCCGACTCCAACCGACTCCGGACCACTGAATCTGCGGTTGACGTTGTCGACCGCGAACCTACACCTTCGCGTACATCTTGGGCAAGCATCGAATCGGTGACCGAGTGGCGTCCGAGTATCAATATCCACATCGGACGTCATTGGGGCGGACGCGTAAAACCACCAGTTGAACCGGTCGATTCCGAAAATGGTTCCGATGCGCCAGTTTACGTAGCACCCAGACGGCGCCGACTGGATCTGATCGATGTTGTCCTAGGTGCCATCTTGGTTCTCGCGCTTGTTCTGCGCATGTTCGGAACAGATTGGGATCAGGGCGGACTGTACCATCCCGACGAGCGCGACTTTTTGGGGCGCGCCGAGCGGCTCGATTTTTCACAGCTGACCGAACCGGGTTTGTTGACCCCCGAATCTCGACTTAATCCGCAATGGTTCAACTACGGTAGTCTGCCGCTTTATGCGCTCGCTGCTTGGAAGTCCATAGCGGCGCCATTCGCTGACAAAGACTGGAACCTTTTCGACCTCCGGTTTCCCGGGCGCAACCTCGCTGCTATCGCCGACACAATCACCGTATTCTTCGTCTTCCTGTTGGCCTCACGCCTGGCCGGCGATCGGCGAGCCGGTCTGTTAGCCGCATTGCTGACCGCGTTGGCTGTTATACACATCCAGAACGCACACTACACCGCCGTCGATGCGCCGATGACGATGTTCATCGTTGCAACGGTCTACTTCTCGACGCGGTTAGCCCAAGAACGCAAACAGCCGGACGCCCTGCTGTCGGGTGTGATGCTCGGATTGGCAATCGCGACCAAAGTCACCGCAGCTCCGGTCGGCCTGGCAGTGGCCGCCGCCCACCTCCTCGTGATGATCGGACCCACCATTACATCACGCGGAGCCGTCAGCGTAACACCAGACGATGTCAAGCTGGCGCTCCGATATGCCGTCTTGGCCGGCTCAGCAGCAGTCATCGCTTTGTTGGTGACGCAACCTTACATGATCATCGACTGGGAGAAATACTTCTCGGACATCTACAGCCAGTCTGAGATGGTCAGGCGGGTAGTCGATTTTCCGTTCACCCGTCAATACATCGATACACCTGCGTTCCTCTATCAGATGCGCCAACTCTCGACATGGGGATTGAGCATATCCCTCGGCATCGCAGTCTGGCTAGGCCTCATATGGGCTTTGGCTCGTACTCTCGTCACACGCAATCTCGCGTTCATAGTCGTGTTGTCTTTCTTGCTCCCGTATCTCTTGATTAACGGTCAATTCGAGGTCAAGTTTCTACGCTACATGCTCCCGGCGACGCCATTCTTGATCGTTTTCACAACCGCCGCGATCTGGTGGGCCAACTCAGTCTTGTTGCCGAGACTCCACAAAGCGATCCGGTTTGGCTCTTATGCCCTCGGTATCGTGGCATTCCTACTGCTCGCGCATTACACGTTCGCGTACCTCAACGTTTTCAGCGGGGCGCATCCTGCACAAGACGTTTCAAGGTGGTTGCGCGAAAACGCCGGACTGGGAACCGTCGTGATTCAGGAACACTGGGAGGAGGGTATACCCAACATCATCGGCTTCCGAATGCACGAAAAACTGCCGATGTACGAACCCGACAATCGTGCCAAGTTCTCAACAGTCGCTCGATTATTGGAGAGTGCAGACTATCTCGTGCTCTACAGCAATCGGCTCGCGGCGACGATTCCAAGATTGCCGGAACGGTATCCGATATCGACGAGTTTCTACGAAAAGCTGTTTAGCGGAGAGTTGGGCTACAAGGCTGTCTACTCATCAGTCCGAGTGCCAGAACTTTTCGGCATCGTTTATTGGGACGATCCGTATGCGAGGGTCACTTTCGGAGTCCCAGAGGGCTATACCAAACCGCGCGGCTCGCTCTACAACTGGGACTGGTTCGGATGGGCGGACGAGAGTTTCACCGTCTACGAACATCCACACGCCATCGTTTTCCAGAACACTGAAAAACTTGGGCAGACCGAGTATTTTAGCCGGATTTACGATGGTCAATCGCCTGACGACCTCAACCGCGTTCTAGCTGGTGGAGTAGGGCTGGTATACGAAGATGACCAGGCGAGAATCCAGCGATCGGGCGACAGTTGGAACACCATCTATTTCCTCAAGAACTTGCCGAATGAGCTGGCGTGGCTCGTGTGGCTGATCGCGGTCCAGATCATCGCCTTGGCGGCCTGGCCGCTGACATATGTCGTCTTCCGTCCGTTCGCCGACCGGGGTTACCTCTTCAGCAAACCGTTGGGCCTGCTTATCGTCGCAACCATCGCGTGGCTGTTCGCGAGCTTCGGCGTAATCGGCTTCAACGCCATCACCATCGGAATTGGGATCGTCCTGCTCGCATTTGTTTCCTTCGCCATCTTCTGGAAGATTGGCGACGAGATCGTTGTCTTCATAAAAGCGAACTGGAAGACCATCGCTGTCGCCGAGTTGATCTTCCTCATAGCGTTCCTAGCCTTCTTGGTCATTCGCCTCGCTAATCCGGACCTCTGGCACGCATGGCGGGGCGGTGAAAAGCCGATGGACTTCGCGTATCTGAACGCCATCACCCGATCGACCATAATGCCCCCTTATGACCCATGGTTTGCCGGTGGATATCTCAACTACTACTACTACGGCCAGTTCATAGTCGCTTCGTTGATCCGCATGACCGGAATCATTCCATCCGTCGCGTACAACTTGGCAGTGCCGCTAATTTTCGCTCTGACTGCGACTTCTGTCTACACGATCGCTTACAACTTGGTCGCCATGGCGATGCGGGCCCGCGGCACGATCCGTCTCGGCAAAGTCCCAATAATGTTCGGCATCGCCGCGGCATTATTGGCCGTTGTGGCTGCAAACATCGACGGATTAGCTCAGATCGGCGGAGGGTTGTACGAGGCATACGTGAAGGGGCAAGACTTCCCTCAGTTCGACTACTGGCGAAGCACACGGCTTTTCGAGCGAGGTACTGGCGGTAACGAGATTACCGAGTTCCCGTTCTTCACATTCCTATACGCGGACCTCCATGCCCATATGATCGCTATCCCCTTCGCCGTCTTGGCGTTGGGGCTTTCCATCACCGCCTTCCTCCGAGCCGGCATGGAGAGGTTGTCGCGATTCGAGACTCTCGCTTCTCTGGCTCTACTGGGGATTGCGGTCGGCTCGTTGCGCCTCATCAACTCTTGGGACTACCCGACTCAGCTTCTATTCGCCGCGGGTTTCATTTTCGCAGGAGAGTTTCTATACGGTCACCGAGGCAAACTGGTGGGCATTGCACACGCGATTGGCAAGACTGCGATCGTCGGGATCGTTGGATACGTCGTGTATCTCCCATTCCACAGCAACTTTGAACTCTTCAACAATGGAGTTGAGCTCAGCAAGTTCCAGACGTCGCTCTGGCGCTATCTCGTCATCCACGCGATATTCCTCTTCGCACTTGGTTCCTGGCTGGTCATCGAATGGCGTCGCGGGACGTTCCGCTTCGATTCAATCGTCGGAATACTCAAAAGTGAATTCGGCTACCCGAAATGGGCGAATGCAGCAATCTTAGGAGCTTGCGGCGTGGTCTGGATCGCCGTCATCGTCTCGTACCCCCACTTCATCACTGTGATTGCCACTCTTACAGGTGCCGCTATATTGGCTCTGACTGGGCTAATGGCATATCTGCGAAGGCACCCCGGGCAACGCTACATAATCATCACCATCGCCCTGACGATGATGGCATTGTTGATCGCCGCGGGGGTTGACGTCATCACCGTAAAGAACGACATCGGACGTCAAAACACGATCTTCAAGTTCTACATCCAAGCGTGGTGGTTGCTAGCGATTGCAGCGAGTTACGCCTTGTGGAGACTCTGGGATGTGGGCGCGTTTATCACTCGTAACGTTAGTTCCGTTAGGGCTCTATGGTTATCGGTTTTCGCGATCCTCGCCGTAGGTGTGTTCATCTACCCGGTGATGGCAACCGACGTTCGCCTAGACGATCGCTTCAACATCATAGGGCCCGGTATCGATGGTGAAGCCTACATGGATGAGGCGCTCTACCATACGCGCGGCATTGACATCGAGATCGCCTCGGATAGACCCGGAATCGAGTGGTTGCGGGAGAATGTGCATGGATCGCCAGTGGTGGTTGAAGCGCAATGGGACCTGTACACATGGGCCAACCGTATCTCGATCTATACAGGGTTGCCAACCATCTTGGGCTGGGATTGGCACCAGACGCAGCAACGACATGAGTACCGCTGGGAAGTGCAGCGTCGCAGGGCTGCCATCAATAATTTCTATGTCACCAGAGACATTGACGACGCACGTAATTTCTTGGACGAATTCGATGTCAGATACGTCTATGTCGGAGAACTGGAACGGGGTGCTTATCCGTCAAGCGGTATCGAAAAATTCAACGATTCAGATGAACTCAATCTGCATCCGGTGTTCAGCGAAGGCCCGGTAACCATCTACGAGTATCGTAGATAACGGTAATCACCGGATTTAACAAGATGCCAACACCCTCAATCAAAACCGCGTCAAAAGCAATCAAAGCGGTAGTTGATTTCTTTGTACCTATAGCGTGTGTTCATTGCGGCGTGGAAGGCTCGCTTTGGTGCGACCAGTGCATCGAGAACGCTCCGAAACTCGCTAGCAATACATGCCTGAAATGCGGGGAACGCACTGCCGAGAACCTTCAACTCTGCGGCGATTGTGTCGCCTTGCCGCCACCTCTGGACCGCCTCGTGCCGATATATCGCTATGGCGGCCCGGCAAGGAGTGTCGTTCACGCGCTCAAATACCGGCATGTAACGGCAATCGCACCGACAATGGCGGATACCATGTCTGCGCACTCATTTCCATCTCGAGCGCACTTGGATTGCATCGCACCCGTACCTGCACACCAAGATCGTATGCGCGAGCGCGGCTACAACCAAGCATCGTTGCTAGCGCGAGAAGTCGCAGACAAACTACAGTTGCAGTTCATCGAGGATGCGTTGACGAAGACGCGCGCGACACAATCACAAGTTGAACTTACGAAGCAACAACGCGCGATCTCGCTGAGGGGCGCGTTCGAAGCCAACTACCGCTTCGACGATGGGCATGTTCTTCTCATAGACGATGTCTGCACCACTGGCAACACCCTCATGAATTGTGCAGCCGCGTTGAAAATCGCCGGAGCCCGCCGCGTCTCAGCGATCGTATTCGCTAAGGAGACTCTCGATCCCGAATTCGATAATGAAGGTTAGAACGCAACGAACACCAAAGACGGATGTTTTGAAAAACGTAAAGACGATACTTTTTGACGTCTACGGCACGTTGGCTACTTGGTCTCCCGACCGTTACGTCATCCACTCACGCGCCGCGTCGCAGTTCGGCATTGAGGTAACCAAAGCTGGAATCGATGCAGGATACGCAGTCGCCGAGGCTTACATGACCCATGAAAATACCAAAACGCCCATCCGAAAGATGACCACGACCGAACGCGATCAATTCTTCGCCAAGTTCGAACAGTTGGTCCTACAAGGATGCGGCGTAGACGTGGACCTCGAACTCGCCGACAAGATTTGGCAGGCAGTAGCCGTGCAGGAATACGAAATGGTCCTTTACGACGACGTTCTGTCCAACCTAGATGAGCTCCGCGCGAGTGGTTACATCGTCGGTATCGTGTCGAATGTACCTAGCGGTGGCCTTGAACTATCTGACCAACTCGGGCTATCAGATAGCATCGACTTCGCGGTCACGAGCAGTGAAGTCGGATGCGAAAAGCCTGACCCACGCATATTTGCAGAAGCTTTGCGCCGCGCGAACGACACGCCACCGAACGCCGCACTAATGGTCGGCGACCAACTCGAATCTGATGTCAACGGAGCCATCGGCGCGGGGATCCAACCAGTGTTGCTGGACCGCAACAACAATCACCCCGATTTCTTCGATCATCCCCGAATTACTTCCTTGACCGAGCTGCAAAACATTCTTACTCGAAAATAGAGCGAACAACACAATCGACAAAACGCAAGAGATGATGAACAAAACTCAACGCCTTCAACGCTGGTACGACGAGAACGGGACCGCTGACAGTCTGCTGTTCGGCGAGTTCATGCACCTCGGAGCCAACCAGACCATCCTAAAGGTAGGTCTCTTCGATATCGAACCAGACGAGGACACGGTAATCCTTGACATGGCCTGCGCAGTCGGCGGCAACGCACGCTGGCTCGCATCCCTTTACAACTGCACCGTCTACGGCAACGACATCGACGAGAACGCAATCGCGACTGCGACAGATCTAGCGGCAATCGAAGGCGTCGATAGGCGTTGCAACTTCATCGTGGCGCCCGTGGAAAACACCGGGCTTGAAGCCGAATCGATTGACCTTGTAGTTTCGACTGACATCTACGACATGGACGAGGTGGCGAGGGTCCTGAAACCCGGGGGGCGCTTCCTACTGAGCGCATTGTTCCGCCTAGACGCGCCCAATCCTGAAGAGATCGCTGCCCAATACGGCCTTACGGTCGAACTCCGGCGCGACGTTACCGAACTCGCTCAAACCTTCCTACACTCTAAGGAAGAAGAGGCGCGGCTCCTGCAAAAGTCGAAAATCATCACCGACCGCCAGCTGATAACCGTGATCAACAACGCCTTGCGCCGCCGCGGCGGGCACCACCTGTTGGTGAGATGGCGGAAGGCAGATGCGTGATTGCCCTCCGCCAGCACTTCGAATCAGAGCTCAGCAGCAACTACGGATAAACCGCCAGCGTTTCCAATCCCGTGGTTTCGGGTAACCCGAGCATAAGGTTCATGTTCTGAACACCGGCTCCGGCAGCACCTTTGACTAAGTTGTCTAGCGCGGTCACCACGATCAATCGACCGCTGTAAGCGTCGACATTGACGTTTATAAGGACGTGATTGCTGCCCCAAGTCTCTTTAGTAGAAGGCGCGGACGAAACCACTCGCACAAACGGCTCATCAGCGTAGAAGGCGCGGTAGATGTCGGTCGCCTCTTCTTGGGAGACTTCACTCTTCCCCCCCGTGGAACGCAGTCGGGCGTAGTGAGTGCCAAGAATACCGCGCGTCATCGGAGCGAGGTGCGGCACGAATGTCACCTTGACCTCGCCCCCTCGACCGTTACTTTGGGACAACGCACTGAGCTCCTGCGACATCTCTGGCATGTGCCGGTGGCCGCTCAGCCCGTACGCCGACATGTTGTCGTTGATCTCGTTGAAGTTGTACGCGATGTCACCTTTACGGCCCGCGCCGGAAACACCAGACTTCGAGTCGCTGATCACATCCGTTTCAATGATGTCCGAGGAGAAAGCCGGCGCCAGTCCCAGAATTGTTCCCGTCGGATAACAACCGGGGTTGGCGATCAACCGGCTCCGCTTGACATCCTCACGGTGGAGTTCCGGCAGTCCGTACACGGCGTTCTCGATGTATTGAGGACACGGATGCGCTGTCTTGTACCAGGTCTCAAAAACATTCACGTCTTTGAGGCGGAAGTCAGCGCTGATGTCGACGCACCGAACATCTTCTTCGATGAACGGACTCAATGCCTCCGCGCTGGCAGCATGAGGCAACGCGGAGAAGACGAAATCGACCGACCCATCGAGCGAAGGCGAGATCGTCATGTCAGCGTCCAGAAGGTGCGGATAGACCTCGCTGAGCTGTTTACCGGCCGCGCTTCGACCTGTTACCTGCTCAACTGACACATCCGGATGTCGGTACAGAATACGCGCCAGTTCGGAACCGGCGTATCCGGTAACGTTGATGATGCCGACACGCGTCTTAGACATCGCTTATCTCCGCCTCTCTCGTCCCCTTCAACCCATTGGGACGATTTTGGGATGGATTAAAACCTGATTCTATCCCTAACGTACATCTTGGGGCCTTCGACGCTGCTTCACGTATTCGACAACTGCATGTATTCCATCGGGCGGCGCGCCGAGTTCTATCGCCTTCGTGATATCCGCTTCCGCGAGTTCATCCTGCCCCAATGCGGTTCTCGCCACCGCGCGGTTGCCCAATATGTCACTGAGGGCATCCGAGTTCTCGGGCTCCAAATCAAGTGCCCTATCGAGACTTATCACCGCCTGCTCGAAGAATCCCATGCTGAGATATGCCGTTCCGAGATTGAACTGGATCGTGGCGTTCTCAGGATCCAACCAAGCTGCCTCTTCAAAGTCCCGCGCCGCCGCATCCGGCTGACCGAGTTGCGCCGACTTCAAGCCCCGCGCGAAATATTCTGATGATGTGGTAGGTTCAGACACTGAGCGCAACCGCTCGACATTTAGCTACTGACACGATTTCAAGGATAAGCGTCGTCATATGAAAATCGCCATGATCGGTCAATCCGCATTCGGAAAAGCGGTTCTCGAGGCTTTGACAGACCGCGGAGAGTACGACATTGTCGGTGTTTTCGCCGCGCCCGACGGAAGCCGCAGACGTGAACCGCTCGCAACTGCCGCGGAGGCAATGGACATCCCGGTATGGCAGTTCAAGCGTATGCGAGATCAGGAATGCATCGACGTCTTTCGATCTCTCAACGCCGATCTATGCGTCATGGCATACGTTACCGACATCGTTCCTAATGAAATCATCGACGCGCCCAGCAACGGCACCATTCAGTACCATCCCTCTCTCCTGCCGCTACATCGCGGCCCGAGCTCCATCAACTGGGCCATCATTCACGGCGATACTGAAACCGGCTTGTCGATATTCTGGCCGGACGAGGGACTCGACACCGGTCAAATCCTGATGCAGAAACGAGTCGAAATCGGGCCTGACGACTCCGTCGGTTCGCTTTACTTCAACCATCTATTCCCGATGGGCGTCGAGGCATTGGTGGAATCAGTGGATCTGGTAGCTACCGGAAACGCTCCGCACATCGTCCAAGACGAGAACCACGCTACGTACGAGGGATGGTGCGGTTCCAAGGAGTCCCAAGTCGATTGGTCGAACGACGCGGACAGTGTCCATAACTTGATCCGCGGCTGCGACCCCCAACCGGGCGCATGGACCACGTTAAACGATGAAAAAATCTCGCTGTTCGGAAGTACAAAAGGTTCTCGCGACAATACGCCCGTTGATCCGGGAACGATTCTCGAAATCGACGGTATGGGAATGACTGTTTCGACCGATGGAGGCTCAGTCAAAGTGAAAAGAGTGAGAGTTGGTCGCGGCCTGAAAAAACCGGCTCACGAGAGCGGTTTGTCGGTAGGTGATCGATTCAGCTGACTCGAAACCAATCGACTATGAGTTGGGTCACGCGGTGCGGCGCTTCTAACTGCACTAAGTGGCCGCAGTCTTCGAGGATCTCAAGCCTCGCATTCGGTAACGACTCAACTGCTTTTTTGCTGTGACGCGTCGGGATTATTTTGTCCGAATCACCCCAGACGAACAATGTCGATGCCTTGATGCCAGCGAGGTCTACCTCAGACAATAAATCACATTGTCCGAATAACCCCGTAAACCTTCCCATACCTTGATGAAACGAGTCGACCGCTCCGTTCCTACTACCCACCCGGAAATGCAACTCTTTCCACATCTCGCGCTCGTCTGAAGGGCCGGATCGTTGCGCTTCGAACCGATCAAAAAAGAAGGTACGGTCTCGTCTGGAGTCGTATCTGATGAACCGTTGCATCATTCGGACCGATGCCAGCCGCAGAAGCAAATTCAATCCCCGCCCAAACCCTGGCGACGACATCAATACCGCGCGGTTGAATCGTTCCGGCTCGCGGGTCATCGCGCCAATAGAACCCAATGCTCCCAAAGAGTGACCGGCGATGTCGGCAGTATCGATGCTGAGAGCATCCATCACGCCCAAAATCACATCTCCGATTTGCGCCCTCGGCGCGTGCACGCGATTCGGGATTTCAGACATACCAAACATTGGAACATCAGGAACGACCACTCTGTGGTTCATTGCCAATGCAGCTATCTGCCGGTGCCAGATAGCCCCACCGCTACCGGCTCCGTGCACTAACAGCACCGGGGGGCCGTCCCCAAACTCCATCACATGTATCCGTTGGAACCCACCTGCCGGCACGTACCTCCCCTCGTACCGCAAGTTCGAGAACGACATCAATCGATCGCCCGCGGCTCGAATGTGCTCCAAGCTCTCATCTGATGCCGAAACGGCTCTATCAACAGCAATATCCAAGATGCCACTGCCTATCTATATCAATAACTCCGCCAACGTGCCACGAAATACGTCGTGTCTAAAATTGGGGTTGCATGACATTATCCGATACGAAAACTAACTCTGATCCACCGCAACCCAGTTCCGGCATCGACTCAGATTTAATGCTCCAAGAAGCGGAGACCCTCTTGGAGTTCGACCGCGTTCGTGAGATGCTCGCCAAAGAAGCCCGGTTTTACATGTCGCGCGAAATCATTCGCGAGGCGCGACCCGTTCGCCACCCAGAAGACGTCACGCGCTTGCAGGACGAAACCGCCGAGGCCTTAGCACTTCTCAATACCAAAGGCGACATCGGCTTGGCCGGGATGCGAGACCCACGGGAGTCGCTACGTCGCGCCATCCTCGGAGGCGTGCTCAATGGTTCCGAGCTGCTGGTGCTGTGCAGCATCTTCCAATCCATGTGGGTCGCCAGATCAACCGTGATGATGATCGCGGATGAAGTGCCTTTGCTCTCCGATATGGCGTCCCAGATCCGCGACCTTCGCGAAGTTCGAACCAGCATCGTCGAAGCCCTCTCGGATTCAGGCGACGTGCTCGACAGCGCCACTCCACGCCTCGGACAGATGCGCGAACGATCGCGTACCGCGTACCAACGCGCGATGCGAATAATGGAGCGTTTGGCATCGCGCGAAGATTTGAAACCGGTGTTGCAGTCGAACGTGATCGCGTCACGTGGCGATCGGTTGGTGCTGGAGGTGAAATCCTCGCATCGCGGATTCGTACGAGGCATCATCCACGACGTCTCGTCCAGTGGTCAAACCGCATTCATCGAACCATTCGCGGTGGTCGATGCCGCCAACCAGTGGCGAGAAGCCGCGTACGAGGCGGAGAAGGAAGAGGAGCGCGTGCTGCGAAAACTGTCGCGCTCGATCGCCCTTCACGGCGAAGATGCGATGGCATCCTTGCAAGCCGCTGCCAATCTCGACGTAGCGGTTGCCAGAGGCCGTTTGTCGTTAAAAATAGGTGGCATCCGCCCGAAAACCGGCTTTGATTCCGATTCGGACGAACCGATCAACCTTGTTCTGCTCGAAGCGCGCCATCCCCTTCTCGGCGATGATGCAGTCCCCATCACCATGCGACTCGACAAGACGAGACGCGGATTGGTAATCACTGGACCCAACACCGGTGGCAAGACGATCGCTCTCAAGACGCTCGGTCTGATGGCCCTGATGCATCAATTCGGGCTGCAAATCCCTGCGCGGGAAGCATCTGAGTTACCTGTTTTCGAAGGTGTATACGCCGACATTGGAGATGCTCAAAGCATCGATCGCAGCGTATCCACCTTTTCATCCCACATGGAGCGCGTGATACGAATCCTCGCTCACGCCTCTGATAGATCACTCGTGCTACTCGACGAACTCGGTACAGGTACTGATCCCGAAGAAGGCTCAGCTCTCGCCCGCGCAATCCTCGATCGCTTAGTGTCCGATGGCGCTTGGACATGCATCACCACTCACCATCGTCCAGTCTCCGAATTCGCCGCAAAACACGATCATCTCGCTAATGCATCCGTCGAACTCGATCCGGAGACGATGCTTCCGAACTACCGACTCATCATGGGTTTGCCCGGACAGAGCTACGCCATGCAGGTAGCCCAACGACTCGGACTGGAGCAAGCGATCGTCGATGACGCCGTAACCATGCTCGATCCACTCCGTTCGCAGACCGAAAGCCTCCTGAAATCGTTGCAACAAGAACGCGATCAAATCGGAGACGTACAACAGCAAGCCGCCGAAGATCGCGCCGATGCGGAACGTATGCGCGCCGAAGCCGAAGCCCATCTCCAACACGCCGAAAACGAACGCGACAAAGCTATCGAAGAGGCGCGCGAGCAGCTGAAACACGAAGCCCAACGCGTACGCCGCCAACTACGTCGTCTCATGCGCGAAGCGGAGCGCGACAACACTTGGCAAGAAGCCAGACAGTCGGCTGCCGATGTCGCACGTTCGGTTGGCAGCGAAGCTTGGATGGGAAACCTCCAACCCGCGACACCAACCGATCGGCCCAAACCTGCACAACATGACGAAACTCCAAAATTCGCTATCGGCGACGTCGTCAGAGTCGAGAGTCTCGGACTGACTGGTGAGATCGTCGAGCTGGACCGTGACGAGCGCGCTGTCATACTGTCCGGTTCGATGCGGTTCCAAGCGCGCCCACACATGATGACACTCATAAAGGCTTCCAGGAGCGCGCCCACGTCAGATCAATCTTCATTGCAGCAACCAACACCGACCAAGATGACGCGTGTTTCCGACGCTGCTGGCGATTTAGATGTCCGCGGTTCCCGCGTCCACATGATCGAATCGATGATCCCGCAATTCATCGACCGCGCTTTCATGCAAGGCCTCACCAGCGTCCGCATAATCCACGGCGAAGGAACTGGCGCGCTCCGGCAAGCCGTCCGCGATACCTTGTCCCGCGAATCACACGTCGAAACTTTCCAACCGGCTCCCCGAAACGCCGGCGGCAACGGCGTCACGATCGCGATGCTGGAATGACATCCTTTAGTAGCGCATCAGCATCAATTACCCGCGCTCGCAACTGTCCGCATCCCGCGTCGATGTCGATGCCCTTCTCGATACGAACCGTCGACGGCACGCCGTATCTTCGCAGTTCAAGTTGGAACCGCTCGGCATCTGCGCGGCTCGTGCGCCGGTAAGGCCCATCCGCAGTCGGGTTGACCGGGATCAGGTTCACATGGCACAACATTCCGGACAGCAACTCGCCGAGGCGACGAGCGTGACGGACTCTGTCGTTCTGGTCTTGCAGCAACACGTACTCGAAGAAGATCCGCCGATCAGTCATCTCTACGTACCGACGACATGCATCTAGCAAGACTGATATCGGATAGCGGCGGTTGATCGGCATCGTCTGCGAACGGGTCGTATCGTCCGGCGCGTGCAGCGACACTGCCAAGTTGATCTGAATGTTCTCGCGCGCCAACTTCACGATCTGCGGTGCCAAGCCAACCGTCGAAAGCGTGATGTGCCGAGCACCAACCGCCAAGCCGTTCGCATCGTTGATCGATCGGATAGCCGACATGGTGTTCGCGTAGTTCGCAAGCGGCTCGCCCATGCCCATGAAGACAACATTCGTCACCCCTTGGACGCTGCCCAGCTCCCGAGCTCCGTTTTCGACCTCGGATCGGTCCTCTGCAAGCGCGATCCGCTGCATGAAGATGATCTGAGCCACTATTTCACCAGTCGTCAGCTGCCTGCGAAATCCCTGCTGACCCGTCGCGCAGAACGTGCAACCCAAAGCACAACCAGCCTGTGTAGAAACGCACACCGTCTTCCGCGCCTTGCGATGCGAGTCAGCCGCGTAGCGCATTAAAACCGTCTCCACCAACTCGCCATCAGCAAGCCTGAACAGCGCCTTGTCAGTCGAACCATCCGCCGATGTCAGATGCATCACCTTCTCAAGAGGATTTGCCGTATATCGCCGCGCCAACTCCTCCCGCAACCCCTTCGGCAACGTCGTCACTAACTCGAAATCCAGCGAGCACTCCCGATGCAACCCATGCCAAATCTGCTTAGCCCGAAACTTCGACTGACCCAACACATCCACCACTTCGCGCTCCAATTCTGAGCGCGAAAAATCCAAAATGATCGGTTTTGGGTCTGTTGTAGAGGCAGTCGAAACAGACATGCACTCAATGCTAACGCGGTGCATGAACCTAACTGACGGTCACCGCGTCGCCTTCTCTGAAGTGCGCCAACGCATCCTCATCGACTTCAACGCCGAGACCGGGCTTGTCTGGCACCTTCACATAACTGTCGGTCTGCGTGAAAACCGGATCCGTCAACGCGTATCGGATCGGATGCGGCGTCTGGTCGAACTCAGTTACCGGCTCGTTCACGTAAGGTTCCTTCGGATGCGCGGGCGGCGACTGCGAAACGGTCGCGAGCGTGTGAAGGATCGCTGAGAAGCTGATCGCTGTGTTCCAGAAGTGCGGCACGAACCGAACGTTGAACGCCCCGGCCATCGACGCCGATAGCTTCAACTCCGTGATACCACCAACATTAACGATCTCTGGCTGGATGATGTCGAAGATGCGCTTCTTGAGCAATCGAGCCACTTCCCGCCGCGTGCTCGCCGACTCACCGCCTGATGTCGGAACTGGCGAGTGCAAAGTTACGAGCAGGTTGTCATCGTCTGCACGCGATGAGCATGGTTCCTCGAACCATGTAACGTCGGCGTCGGCGATGCGATTAGCCACCCGAAGAGCGGTCATCGGGTCATACGCTTCGTTGGCATCCACCATGATGCGGATATTGTCACCGACCTGCCGACGAAGAGCATGTACCCGATCCACATCCTCGTCCAACTTCAACCCGCCGATCTTCATCTTCATGCCCGAGAAACCCTGATCTACATAGCACTGAGCCTCTTCCAGAAAGTCCGACCAAGTCGGGTCTTCCAAGTCCGACGGCACATAGTAGAGCCCCGTCGCGTAGGCGCATATACGATCTCGAACCTTGCCGCCTAGCAGTTCATAAACCGGCAACCCGCGTGAACGCCCCACCAAGTCGTGCAATGCCATATCGATCGCGCTTGCGACGTTCGATGAAAATCCAGTGAAGCCCCCGCCTTGATACGTGGGATTCACAATCGACTGCCAGATCGCGCCGATACGCTCGGGTTTTTCGCCGATCAACCTCGACGCAGCTCCAGCTAGAGCCTCCGTGCTCGTGCCAGTCTCGCCCCATCCGTATGAACCGTCGTCCGCAACGATCTTCACGACGGTCGTTCGGCGTTCATCCGTCCACCGCTGCGACCAGCCGAACGGCTCGTCCAGCTTGCCGACGAGAGGATGGATTTCGATGCGCTCGATCTTCATGTCAGCTGATGCCAATCGTCGTCCAACTCGGCGAAACGGTCATGCATCACGTCGACGAACGTGTTATCTATGCTGAGCGCATCGTCAAGCGTCTCGATATTGGATGCCATGTGCCGCGGGTTCTTAGTCCCGATGATCGCGACGTGAATCTCCGGATGCGCGAGCGTGAAACCCATGGCGGCGACGATCGGGTCGTCGGGGTCGCCAGGGACATCGCCGAGGGATTGGACCTTTACACTCCGGTCGAAATAAGTGTTGTCATAACTGCGGCGGGAGCTTGACATCCCTTGTTTGGCCATGCCCCACGTGGCACCGCCGATTGGCCGTTTGACGATGACGCCAATACCGCTTTTGGTGCACTTTTCTAGCAGCCCAGAGGTGTAAGCTCGCTGTTCGACAAGGTTGAAGCTAGTTTGGAGCGTGTCGAAACGTCCGGAGTCGACAGCCCAGTGAGCCGCCTCGTTATCGCCGGAATACCCAATGATCTTGGTCTTGCCGGCGTCGCGAGCGTCTTCAAGGGCGCGAATAACGTCGCCTCGTCTTAGAACATCGATTCCACAGGAATGCAGCTGCACCAGGTCGACGTAGTCGGTCTGCATTCGTCGGAGGCTACGGTCGATAGAATCGCGCACCGTGTCGTAGGTCCAACTTTCACCGTCTAACCCTTCGCCTACAGCTTGCCCGGCTTTAGTCGCGAGAGTATATTCGTCGCGTCGATTCGCGACGGTTCGACCTATGAATTCCTCGGAGTGAACGTAACTTGCAGCGGTATCTAGGAAGTTGATGCCCATGTCGAGCGCATTGTTGAGAACACTTCCAGCTTGTTCGATATCGCCTAAATCGAGTTCCATCCCGATCTCCGCCAATCCCGCGCCGAGGCGGGAGATCCTGTAGCCGGTATTACCGAAATCAACGATTTGCATTTTGGGTTTTCTCCTTTAATCTTGTTGGGGTTATTTCTGGCGGTGAGTATCGGGCCAGATGACCTTAGCGGTCCATGCTCCGTCGAAGCTCGTTTCGTCGTCCAATTCAGCGTCCCTTAGGACGCAGCGGTACATGTTCGTGTTGCTGAGATCTGCGCCACGCAAGTCGGAGCTGGCCAGACTGGTGCGGTAGAGCGACGCATTGCTGAGGTCGGCACCGCTGAAGTTTGTCCTGCGCGCCCAGGCTTCAGAAAGATCCGCGCCGCGCAGGCACGCGTCGCTCAGGTCTGCGTTGTCGAGAATTGCGCGCGACAAGTTCCACCCGGTGAAGTTCATGCCAGCGAGGTTGGCGCCTGCGAGATCAAGACGGTCAGCCGGGTGTTCGGTTCGCCAGTCATCGACTGCCGTTGCGCCCATCTTTATTGCTTGTAGGTGCTGTGCGTTCACTTTGGACTTGAGACGAAAATCGGGTGTTTTGGTTCGGATTGAGTACACACTCGCAAAATGTTATCCGATGCATTCCGACGTTTGAGCGAAACCGCTCGGATGCGCGGTGAAACAACTATGAAACATATCTTTATTACCTTGAATTCAATCGGCGCTTCACCGCGCCTTCAAGAGTCAAACAGGTTCAGGAGAGACGAAAAACATGGCAACTGCCGATGATGTGATCAAGATGATGGAGGAATCGGGGTCGCAGTGGTTGGATCTGCGCTTCACCGATGTTCCGGGCACTTGGCAGCACGTGTCCTTCCCCAAGCACGAGGTAACCGAAGACCTGTTCGCCGAAGGCACTGGTTTTGACGGTTCGAGTATCCGGGGTTTCCAAACGATCGACGAATCTGACATGCTGCTGTTCCCTGACCCTGACACGGCGACGGTAGACCCATTCATTCCGGGCACGGTTTCGATCATTGCCGACGTTAAAGACCCGATCACGCTAGCGGACTACGATCGGAGCCCGCGCCATGTGACGGCGAAAGCGGAGGCTTACTTGAAGTCGACCGGCATCGGTGACACCTCGTACTGGGGTGCCGAAGCCGAATTCTTCATCTTCGACAGCGTTTCGTATGGCGGCGCCTCCAACTCTGCGCACTACGAGGTCGACTCGGAAGAGGCGATCTGGAACACGGGCAACGCCACCGACCTTTCGGGCGAAGGGCCAAACTTGGGTCACAAGCTCCGCCACAAGGGCGGATACTTCCCTGCACCACCTTCGGACACTCAAACGGTGATCCGGCACGAGGCTTGCGAAGCGATGGCCCGTTTTGGCATTGAGATCGAAAAGCACCACCACGAGGTTGCGACCGCTGGACAGGGTGAGATCAACTGGCGGTTCTCACCGTTGAAGCTTGCAGCCGACCATGTCATGGCCTACAAATACTGCCTCAAGAACACTGCCGCCAAGCACGGCAAGACGGCGACATTCATGCCTAAGCCCTTGTTCGAAGACAACGGAACGGGCATGCATACTCACCAGTCGATCTGGAAAGACGGCTCGCCGATGTTCGCGGGTGATGGCTACGCCGGTTTGAGCGAGATGGCTCTCAAATACATCGGCGGACTGCTCAAGCACGGCGACGCGCTGATGGCGCTGGTTGCTCCTTCTAGCAACTCGTACAAGCGTTTGGTGCCGGGCTTCGAGGCTCCGACCATCTTGGCGTTGTCCGCTCGAAACCGCTCCGCGGCGGCCCGCATCCCGATGTACTCGCAGTCGCCGAACGCGAAGCGTGTAGAGTTCCGACCTCCGGACCCGACCTGCAACCCGTACCTCGCCTTCTCGGCGATGTTGATGGCTGGTCTCGACGGAATAGCCACCGGCGCGAGCCCGGGCGAGCCGATCGAAGAGGACCTCTACGAGATGGACCCATCAACGTTGAACCAGGTTCCGGGCAGCTTGTCTGAAGCGTTGGATGCGTTGGAAGCCGACAACGAATTCCTGCTCAAGGGTGGCGTCTTCACGCCTGATCTGCTTGAGGCCTACATCGACTTTAAGCGCGAGAACGAGGTCGACGCGGTCCGGTTGCGCCCGCACCCGTACGAGTTCTTCCTCAGCTACGACGCATAGTCGATAGCTTAAAGAGTTCGCGAGACGCCCCGGCATCATGTCGGGGCGTTTCTGTTTGTTACGCCCTCAGCTCCAAACCTCGCCAAACAATCGCAACCAGTTGCCGCCCAGTATCTTCACTACATCGTCGTCCGAGTAGCCGCGATCCAACAGAGCCTCGGACATCACCGGCAACTGATCCGGCGTCTTGAGACCCTCCGGGTACTGCTCGTGCCAAAGCAGGGGCATCCCGCTATGGCCAGTGAATTTGGATGGGTACTTGGTCCCCTGCTGACCGCCGATAAACCTCCAGAACTCTTCCGGTTGGTCTTGCGTGTGGTCGGTACCGATACCAACGTGATCAACTCCCACCATGTCGACGAGATGGTCGATAGCGTCCAGATAATCCCCGATCATGGATGAGTAGGTGTTCCGAAGGAACCCCTGAATACAGGTAGCACCGATAACGCCACCCTTTTCGGCCATCGTCTTGATCGCCCTGTCCGTCTTGTTCCGACGGTGGTCGAAGTACGACTTGGCATTGGCATGAGTTATAGCGACCGGCTTCTCCGAGACCTCGATGCTCTCCTGCGTCGTCGCGATCCCGACATGAGATAGGTCTAGAAGAATACCGAGTCGATTCATCTCCTGCACCGCGTCGATGCCGAAATTCGTTAGGCCGCCATCTTGGCGTTCCATGCATCCATCGCCGAGTAGGTTCCGCTCGTGGTATGTCACCTGCATGATGCGGACACCGAGTTTGTGGAACAGTTCCAAGCGGTCCAGATCATTCTCGATCGGCGACGTGTTCTGCCACCCGAAGATGATGCCCGTCTTGCCCTCGCGATTCGCCCGATGGATATCATCCACACTCTCAACCAACAGGATCTGGTCTGACCTCTTCCTAAACCGCACATACCACTTCGCGATCATGTCGAGCGTTTCTTCGTAGCCTTCCCACGTGGCCTGGGTGGCGTTAATAGCCGCCACACCACCTGCGTTCAGGCTTTCGAACACAGCATCGCTGTCCCAGTTGCTCACATTCAACGCATCGATAACGATCGCCTCGTCGTACAGCCTTCGTGCGTGGTGAGGATCGGTGCTCATGAATTCCCCCAATATGGATTGCGCTCGGAATGTCTCGAAGTTTACGACGCGGCACTATATTCGGGAATTCGATTTAAACTTCAATCAAGCAATCAAGGCATCCCAGCTATTAGTTCCGAAATCATCGCGGAGAGTAAAGACATGCAGCAGACAGCACAATCCACCAACGGCGCACCCGACTCGGCTTTCATGGCGATGGGTGCAGCCGAGATGAACCGAGCAACGGCAGCCAGCCCTGCTGTGTGGCTCGCTGGCGATCCGGAAGACCTAAAACCGTGGATGAGCCGCGGTGCCGCCGGCATCGTCACCAACACTGTGGTTCTGAACGAGATGGTCCAGAAATACGGGCAGATGACAGAAGTCATCCAGCGCTATCTCGACATCACCGACAAGAAGGTCGCGGTCGAGATCGACGGCCACTCGACGCAGGAACTCCTCGATGTCGGCGAAGTCTTCACCAAGATGTCCGATCAGGTCATCCTCAAGATCCCGTGCACCGTTAACGCCCTCGGCGCATTCGCAGAACTCAAAAAAGCCGGCATCGAGACCTTCTGCACCACCGTATTCACCATCAACCAAGCCGTCGCAGTTGCCCAAGCAGGTGTCGATCACGTTCTACCCTTCTGCGAACCCTACCGCGACGTCTCTGGCGATCCGACCGCTTTGGTGCGCGACCTCCGGGACATCTTCGCCGACTGGGCGAATCGACCCTACATCACCGCCGCGCTAGTGCGATCCAAAGAAACCGCCGAAGCCGCCCTCCGCGACGGCGCCGACGGCATCATCGTCTTCTGGCCCATCTTCGAAGAGATGCTCCAAGCCAAATTCACCGACGAATGGAACACTACATTCCTCAACGAATGGAACGCGATGCACGATGCCGGACTGCTAGAAGGCGTGCCATATAGTCGGCACTAGCGGGCTTTCGCTGTAGCGCTTTATAACGCAATAATCCCATACCCCGCATCGACCGGTATCACCGCGCCCGTGATACCGCTCGCCATATCGCTCAGCAAAAACAGCGCCGTATCGCCGACCTCACGATGCGTGATGTTGCGTTTCAACGGCGACCGATCCCGGTGAGCACGCGTCATGTCGCGGAAACCTGGGATGCTCCGCGCCGCTAGCGTCGGCAATGGTCCTGCCGAAATTGCGTTCACGCGTACATTCCGGTCGCCAAACTCCGCCGCTAGCTGCCGAACCTCGTTCTCTAACGCCGCTTTCGCAGTCCCCATGATGTTGTAGCCGGGATACACCCGCTGCGAAGCATCGAAAGTCATCGTCAACGCCGCACCACCGTCAGTCATCAGAGGCACGGCGCGCGAAACCACCGGCATCAGCGTATAGGCGCTAGTCTCCAACGCCGTGCGGAAGCCCTGACGTCCCGTCGTCGAGAAATCTCCACCCAAATCGTCTCGCTCTGCATACGCCACCGAGTGAACCACGAAATCGATGCCGCCCCACTTGTCGCCTACTTGGTCGTAGACCGACTGTACATCACCGTCGTCCGTCGCATCGCATTCGATCAAGATCGGGTCTTCCAAACTAGAGACCGTTTTCTGCATAGGACCCAAAAGTCGATCGTTGAGATACGTGAATGCCAGCTCGGCACCTGCTTCGATGAGTCGTTCCGATATCGCCCACGCGATGCTGCGCTGGTTCGCGACGCCAAAAACCACGCCGCGCTTGCCGGATAAATCGATTGCTACCGCCATCTGTCTCCTCGACGAATACTAAGCCCGGCAATCGCCGGACTGCCTGCAATTTACTGCCCAAATTAAGACTATACGCGTCGACGAACTTCTCCAATCTCTAAATCCGCACGTCCAAAACCTGCGTAACTAGTGAACGTTGGGCGTCCGAAGTTGGGCTGCGAATAAAACCGAAAAATTGAAAGCAGGCAACAACCATATGAAAAAGAGACTTACTGTCATGCCGAAGTGACTAAACGACTACCAACCTCACCTCTTGAAGCCGCTGGGTCCCTCCTAACCAGCGGCTTCTACATTTTGTTCTGATCTCAATCTCTAACTTCGGATAACGTGACTGGTCGATTCTCTCGTGCGGCCAATTGGCTGGCGCGAGCGAACTTGTACGTCTCGCGAGAGTCTTCAGCGGTCATGTCGGGTTGACGACCTTCCAAGATGCTGTAGACAAACTCGTTGACGCATTGGACGAATGAGTTGCCCCAGTCGGCGTTGATCTCGTCTTCGGTCACGCGGCTCATCTCGCCATCGGCGTAGTAGGTCAACGGCGGAGTGTCGTAGAGCATCTTTGCGGTGCATCGGTTGACCCATATCACGCCGCGGGTGCCGCTAAGTTCGAACCACTCATCGCCGGGGTAGTAGTCGGAGCGTACGACCATCTCGGTGGATGCCTGCTGCTCCCATGAGCCGTGGGTCTTGCCGCCTTCGTAGGACCAAGCTACGAGGAGCGGGGAGTCGTTTTCGTAGCCCTCAACGGTGTACGAGGTGCGGATCCAAGCGAAGACCTGCTCGGGTTCCCCGAGGAACCACCGGCCCATCGCGAAGATGTGGTACCCATAGTCGAGGATTGCCTTGCCGACACCGTTTATCGATTGATCGAATCGCCACGCAATCGATGCGTCGGGAATGTCCCAGCCGTGTTTTCGGTGACCCGTGACGGTCTTCATGCGCATCGAGATTGGCTCTCCGATGACTCCATCTTCGAGTATCTGCTTTGCTCGCACGATGGGTTCGTAGTACGCGAAGTTCTCGAAGACACGCATGAACTTGTCGGTCTGATTGGCGGCGTTGACGATGTCATTGCATTCTTCGAGGGTTATCGCCATCGGCTTCTGCAGGCTGACGTGCTTGCCCGCATCGAGAGCATCAACGACCATTTGCGCGTGGAGCGAGTGCGGCGTCAGAACCTCCACAGCATCAACCGCTGGATCATCTAGCATCGCCCGGTAGTCGGTGTACGCCTTCTCCGCGCCCCACTCTGCGGCACGTGATCCGGCGACGCCGGGGCTGTTATCGGCAACGGCGTAGATACGGGCGTCAGGGTTGGCGAGGTAGCCGGGGGCGTGCAGGTCGGCAATCTTCCCAGCGCCTATGAGTCCGATGTTTAGCATGGCATAGTTTTCATTCGGCCTACCAGTTCGTGTGCGACCCGTCCCGACGGTGCAGGTGAGGTGCTTCCCAGAACTGGAACGGTTCGGTCAGGCTAGCCTCGTCGACTTCGATGCCTAGGCCTGGCAGATCGCTTAAAATCACGCGCCCCGGTTCAACCGTAGGTTGCACAGGGAAGATGTCGTCTTGGTAGAAATTGTTATCCGGCTCACCAACCGAGTGGCGTATCTCCAGCCAAGAGAAGTTGGGTATCGCAGTTGCGAAGTGCGAAGTCGCCGCCACGCAGATCGGCCCCAACGGGTTGTGCGGCATCAGGTCGATGTAATGCGCCTCGGCCCATCCCGCGACCTTCATCGCCTCGGTGAAGCCGCCGACGTTGCAGATGTCGAGCCTAGCGTAGTTGGTGAGACCTTTCTCGATATAGGGAAGGAACTGCCACTTCGATGCGAACTCCTCGCCGATCGCGAATGGTATGACAGTGAGTTTTCGCAACTCTTCGTACGCTTCGGGAGATTCGTCGCGGATCGGCTCCTCGATGAAGTCCAACGTGTGCATCGGCATCATCTGGCAGAACGATGCCGCCTCGGCCACGGACAATCGATGGTGATAGTCAATGCCGATCACCGGTTCCAACCCCAAGAGCTCCCGAGCCTTAATCAATGCCTCAGCGGTCGGCGCGATCGATTCCCGCGGCTCGAAGAGATTGGGATCATTGATCTCGCCGATGGTTTGCAAGTTGAGACGCATGGCTTTGAAGCCTTGGTCCCAGATAGCCTTTCCCATCTCGGCCACTTCATCCGCAGTCGTTCCTCCACCGCTCGCAAACGTCGGCACCCATTCCCGCTGCATCCCTCCGAGAAGCTGGTAGACCGGCACTCCGAGTTTCTTCCCTGCGATGTCGTGCAACGCGATGTCGATAGCGGACATCGCTCCGGTAATGCTGCGGCCGCCTTCGAAATACTGCCCGCGATACATCTCCTGCCATATCCGGCCGCGCCGCATCGGGTCCTGCCCGATGAGCCACTCCCGGAAGTGGTCAACCATGCCGCTCACAGAGAGCTCGCGGCCGGAAAAACCAGACTCGCCCCATCCGTAGATGCCCTCGTCAGTCTCCACTTTGACGAGCATTTGATTGCGTTGCCCGACCCATACCGGGTAGTTCTTGATATCGGTAATCCTCATCGGTTTCTCCGTTTGCGCCGTTAACCGGCTCACATAGCGTCAATGCGTTTCAAAGTCTAGCACCGGAAGTGCGTGGCGGTGATAGATTAACCTTTGCCACAAAGCCAACATCTTCCACATCGAGGAGCATTCGATGCGCATCCCACTCCTAGGCATCTCACACGAAACCAACACCTTCTCCAGCGTCCCCGCCGACTACGCGGCATTCGAAGCCACCGGCATCTTGAGAGGTGAAGAGATCCCCGACAAATTCCGCGACGCCCAATACACTATCTCCGGGTACATGCAGGCTGCAGAGGAACTCGGTTTCGAACTCGTCCCCCTCATGTACGCTGTAACCGGCCCGATCGGCACGATAACCAAAGACGCTTACGACCGGCTAACTGAGGAGATGTTCGGGATGCTACGCGACGGCGGACCTTGGGACGCCGTTCTCATCTCCAATCACGGAGCAGCAGTTAGCGAAGAGTTTCCAGACATGGACGGCGAGTTCAGCCGCGCCGTGCGTGAGATCGTAGGACCCAACATGCGTGTGGGCATCACCCTCGACATGCACGGAAACGTCTCGAAACCAGTCGTGGAACACACCGACGTTTGCATCGTTTGGAGAACAAACCCCCACCTCGATCCCAAAGTCCGAGGCCGTAAAACCGCCGACCTCATCGTGAGCGCAGCCAAAGGCGAGATCGATCCCGTCCAGTGGATCGAGATGCCGCCGATGTACGTCAACATCGTCAAGCAGTTCACCGGCGAAGACCCGATGAAGTCTTTCGTCGCCGATGCCTTAGCTGCAAACGAAATCCCAGGCATCCTCGACACCTCCGTCGCCGAAGGATACCCATACTCCGACGTCGAAGAGATGGGCATGTCATGGGTAGCTATCGCGGACGGCGACCTCGACTTGGCTAAATCCGTCGCCAAAGACATGGCCGCCAAAGCTTGGGAGCGTCGCGCAGAGTTGAACGTCGAAGTCGCTTCCATCTCTGAAGCATTAGACATGGCCCTCGCCGAATACGTAGGTCCACGAGACCTCAACGAGGCTGACGTAGTAGCAACCGACGGCACCGCGCTCGCAATGCCCGACGATGCCGATGCCGCGAGAGAAGGCCCGATCGTACTCATGGACGTGGGCGACAACATCGGCGGCGGTTCGTCCGCAGATTCGACGCACATCCTCGCACAAGTCGTCGAGCGAGGCATCTCTGGCTTCCTCCAGACCCTTTACGACCCAGAATCCGTCGAAGCCTGCGTTGAAGCAGGAGTAGGTGGCACTGTCACGCTCGATGTCGGCGGCAAGACCGACGACATGCACGGCAAACCCGTCCGCGTGACCGGAACCGTCCGCGCCATCACCGATGGACAGTACGAAGAGTTAGGCGCCTCCCATGGAGGATTCCGCTTTTACGATTCCGGCGTCAGCGTACGCCTAGACACCGACGGCGAGCAAACCCTCCTCCTGACATCAGCCCGCGCGGGCAACACTGTCCGATCGCAGATGTATCACATCGGAATCATTCCCGAACGCTACAAAATCGTCGTCGCAAAAGGAGTCGTCTCACCTCGGCCCGCCTACCAGCCAATCGCCGGAAAAGTCATCCTAGTCAACACCCCCGGCGTAACTACCGCCGATATGTCGACCTTTACCTACCACCACCGGAGAATCCCGCTCTACCCGATGGAACTGGATGCGAAGTATGGAGAAGGCTAGTCTAGTACAGATTTCGGGCCCTGTTACGATTAATGCTACAGACAGGAACTCTTAAACATGACTTCTGAAGAACTCGAAGCGAGGCGAGAAAACACCATCGCTGGCAACCAGCAAACACTTGCTACCTTGACGCAGTTGCAGGCTCAGGCATTGCAGATCAGAGCGGATTTGTCGGCACGAATGAATGGTGTCGATGAGCGTCTGAACAGCATCGAAGCGATATTGGCATCAGTGTTGGAGCGTTTGGACAGTTTGGAGCAGCTCAACCAAAGAGCTATCGGTTTCGCCACTCGCGACGGCTAAGGTTTCGCCTCTTCTCTCGGCGTTCTGATTCCGTTCGTCACTTAATCCATCGAGTGATTCCGCGTTTGTTATAGTGCGTTCTTGCACATTGAATTTGTCAGGAGCACCACAAGTGGCAGACGCATCTAACGCCGATCAATCCCGCCCAAACGTAATCGTCATCATGGTCGATGACCTCGGCTTCTCCGACATCGGATGTTACGGCGGCGATATCAACACCCCGAACCTCGACTCCCTCGGCAACAACGGCATCCGCTTCACCCAGATGTACAACGGTGCTCGTTGTTGCCCGTCGCGTGCCGCTCTCCTGACAGGCTTGAATCCCCACCAAGCCGGCATAGGACAGATGACCGCCGACTTAGGCGTACCAAGCTACCAAGGCTATCTGAACGATAACTGCGTCACCATCGCCGAAGTCGCCAAAGGCGCGGGATACCGAACTCTCATGTCCGGGAAGTGGCATGTCGGTGGTGGATACGATCGACGACGCCATGACCAATGGGTTCCCGGCGACGAGACACACCCTCTTCCAACACAGCGGGGATTCGACAAATACTTCGGGCTCCTAGAAGCCGCCGACTCGTTCTGGAATCCCAAGACGCTAGTCCTCCAAGACACCCTGATCAACGTCGAATCCTCCGATTTCCACCTCACTGACGCCATCACCGACCACGCCGTCTCTCAGATCGACGATGCCATGACCGATGGCGAACCATTCTTCCAGTACATCGCCTTCACTGCCCCCCATTGGCCGCTGCACGCGTGGGAAGACGATATCGCCAAGTACGAAGGCAAATACATGCGCGGTTGGGACGCGATCCGCGGCTCTCGTCACGAACAGCAGAAGTCGCTCGGAATCGTCGACGAGAAATGGCCGATATCAGCGCGCGACGAAGACGCGCCGCCGTGGGCCGACGTGCAGAACAAAGAGTACGAAGACATCCGCATGGCCGTCTACTGCGCCATGATCGAGCAGGTCGACCGCGGTGTCGGACGCGTCATCGACACACTAAAACGTCATGGGCAGTTCGAGAACACCCTCATCATGTTCCTATCCGACAACGGCGGCTGCGCCGAACTGTTCCAAGAAGACGACGATTGGCCCGACCCGTCGCAATGGGAGACCGACCTGACCTTGGACGGCCAACGAGTTCGCGTCGGCGACATCCCCGAACTGCGCCCCGGTCCCGATACCACGTTCCAAGCCGTCGAACTGCCTTGGGCAAACGTCTCTAACACACCCTTCCGATTTTTCAAACGGTGGATACACGAGGGCGGAATATCTACTCCGTTCATCGTCCACTGGCCAGAAACGATCAGCAAAAGCGCGATCATCGACAACGTCCCGATGCACATCACCGACATCTCGGCGACGATATACGACGCCATCGGTGCTCTCTACCCGACCGAGTATGACGGCAACGAGATCACACCTCTAGAAGGCGAGTCGATCGTACCGATATTGGAAGGCAAGGAATGGTCACGAGAAAAACCCGTCGCTGTCGAGCACGAGGGAAACCGAGGCATCCGCATCGGCGATTGGAAGCTCGTCGCCGAGTGGGACAGCCCGTGGGAGCTGTACAACATTCCCGAAGACCGCACCGAGCAGCACGACTACGCCGTAACGGAACCTGAACGGGTCGCGTCAATGATCAAGGAGTACGATGCGTGGGCGGAGCGCGCCGGAGTCGTTCTATGGCCCGTTCGCGAAGGGCTTTTAGCGAAGCGGTTTAAAGGGAAACGAGACCACATTTCGCAGCACCGCGGCCCGGGGAACGTCGGAGAACGTCGATCCGGATAAAACGCTCAAATAACGAAATTGGCGATCAGGATCGCTGCGTTGATCACTATCGCAGCTAGGACTCCCGCCGCAAGGTCGTCCAGCATGATGCCCCAACCGTTCGGGATGGCTTCCAACCGCCTGATCCCTAGCGGCTTCACGATGTCGAACAGCCGGAAAAGCAGAAACGCCGCGAGCACAGACCACCATTCGACCGGGGCCAGAATCAGGAACGCCGCGAGCTGGCCAGCAACTTCATCGATCACAACCTTGCTCGGATCCGGATCTTCGTCAGACTTCACACGCGCCGATACCGCTACTCCCACGAAAAATATCACCAAGATGACCGCGACAAGAATCATGTTCAAACTGATGTCGCCCCCGCCTTGGGCGAACACGTAGTAGACAACAGCGGTAACCGCGCTCGCCAGCGTCGCCTTAGCAATCGGAGTCAGGTACGCGACACCCAAACCCGTAGCTAGGGCTAGAGACGCGAAATCCAAGAAGCGTTTAGTCATGAACCGCCACAGTCAGAAATTCGAACTGAGCAACTCAATCTTATGTTGCCGTCTATCCACGCGATAATTGAACTTCATGCCCCCCGATGAAGATTCTCTCGTCCGCCAATCCGGCATAACCGCTCGCCTATCCGACGGTTTCAAGGTCGCGATCGAGATCGAAACCTCCCGCGGCCTCGCCATGGAAGAAGGCGCTCGCCACTCGGTAGACCTCGCCAAAGCAGCATCGCAGGGCGGAAGAGTCGACGCCGTCTGCTTCACCGACAACCCCGGCGGCAATCCACACATCACTCCCGAAACGCTAGGTCGCGAACTTCTGGATGGCGATGCCGAAGTCGTCATCAACCTCTCTTGCAAGGACTACAACCGCAACGGACTCGAAGGACGCCTTTGGTCGCTCTCCAGCCTCGGATTCCGCAACGTCCTCTGCCTCTCTGGCGACTACCCGGTTGACGGATTCTCAGGTCAGGCTCAACCCGTTTTCGACACCGACTCTGTAGGTCTCCTCGAACTGATACGCCGAATGAATGAGGGTCTGCGCGTCACGCTTCCCGGACGTCGCAATGCCGAAACTGAACTCGGACACACGGCGTTCCATCCCGGAGCCGCAGTCAACCCCTTCAAGCTCTACGAGGGCGAATACCTGACGCAGCTATACAAGATGGATTTCAAGCTCCGAACCGGCGCTGAATGGCTCGTGTCTCAGATCGGGTACGACGCCCGAAAACACCATGAGCTAATCCGATACCTCAACCTCAAACATGGCGAACAAGCCCCGCCAATCCTCGGTTCGATCTTCGTCCTGAGCGCACCTGCCGCACGATTCTTTGGTCGATGGGGCATCCCCGGTGTCGCCGTCAACTCCGAACTCGTCGACGTTGCGAACCGCGCCGCCAAATCAAAAGACCGCGGACGCGCATTCTTCAACGAATTCGCGGCCAAGCAGATCGCCGTCTTGCGCGGGACCGGCTACAGCGGCGTCTACCTCTCCGGCAGGCTCACGTACAAACGCATCGAGCAGATACTCGACATCGTTGAAAGCATCACCGGCGACGGTTGGAAGGATGCCGCCGCCGAGATCGGCTACTCTCAACCCGACGAGTTCTATCTCTTCGAACCCGGCGATTCACCGAACACCGCCTCTGACGAAATGAACCGCGAATACGACGCCCGCCGAGGTCGCCCGGCATCGTTTGTCAGGCGCGCGCTCCACCCCGACTTTGCGTATCGCATCGGCCGCTTCGGAAAACACGCTATATTCGATCACGACGCGCCCGGATTCAACGCCAGCGCAGCCGTCTACCGCCAGATCGACAAGAGCAAAATCGCAACCAAAGTTGCCCACGCCGCTGAGCAGATGATGAAGGTGCCGCTATACGGCTGCCGAGACTGCGGCGACTGCTCACTCCCCGAAATCGCCGAACTCTGCCCGGAGTCCCAGTGCGTCAAGAACCAGCGCAACGGACCCTGCGGCGGCACTCGAGCCGGCAAGTGCGAAATCCTCGACAAAGACTGCATCTACCTCCGCGCCTACAACACCCTCAAACTCTACGGCGAAGAGCAAGAGATGCTCAACCACCCCGTAACCTTCACCGACGCCTCACTCAAAGGCACCGCCTCTTGGGCAAACACCTTCTTAAAGCGCGATCACTACGCGAAAGAGTGATTACCGCCCCTTTCGCTGCGTGAAAGGGGCGCGAGCGAAGCGATGTGAGCGGGGTATGCACGGGGCGTGGTGGTGTGTCGGCAACGGTCGAGGCATCCCCTGCGTTCGCTCCGCTTCGCGTCCCCTTCGCTTCGCGAAAGGGACGAGTATACCCCGCTCGCTTCGCTCGCGCCCCTTTCACGCAGCGAAAGGGGCGTACTCTCCCCAACCATCATTCACATCATCAAAAATCATAGCCATCTTAGTTCCAACTAACATCATCCGCGATATCCTGCTATCCACACCTAAACCTTGAACGGACGGAGATCCGATGCAATTCGACCTGCTAATCATCAACGGCACTGTTTACGACGGCACCGGCGCTCCCGGCATCAGAGCCGACGTAGGCATCGACGGCAAGCGCGTCTCAGATATCGGCGACCTGTCCGCGGCAATCGCCACACGCGTCATCGACGCCAACGGTCTTGCAGTAACTCCCGGCTTCATCGATGTCCACTCCCACGCCGATGCCGCGTTGCTTAGAGACGGTCAACACGCCTGCGGCATCCGACAAGGCGTAACCACCGAGATCATCGCTCCTGACGGCCTCACGCTAGCTCCGCTCTCACACAACAACTACCTGATGTATATGCACTACCTGAGCGGCATATTGGGCTACGCATCCGAAGATCTAGACATGTCGACTTACGCAACCGCGATGTCGAACTACCACAACAAGACATCCTGCAACGTCGCCATGTTTCTCGGCCACGGCCCGATCCGTCTTGAAGCTGTAGGCGGCATGATCGACGAGCCCTTGACCGGTGACAACTGGAAACGGGCAGAGCGCATCATCCGCGAGAGCTTCGAGCAGGGCGCGTGCGGCTTTTCCACCGGACTCTCCTACTATCCCAACTCCTTCTCCGACACCGACGAACTCGTCAACATCATGAAGATCGTCAAGGAGTACGAGCGGCCACTTTCAATCCACCTCCGAAACCACAACACGGACCGCGGTTTCGCAGGCGGCGGTGTCGAAGAGGCGATGGAGATCGGGCGTCGCTCCGGCGCGCAGATCCACCTTGAGCACTACCGAACGCAACCCGACTCCGCTGGCGACCTCGAATCTATACTCGAACCGGTCGAACGCGCCAAGTCAGACGGCGTAGACGTGACACTGGAGACCTATCCCTACCCGGTCGGCTCCAGCTTCCCGCAGACATTCTTCCCCAGCTGGTTCCACGAGGGCGGACCCGAAGCGATGTTGAAACTACTGGCTGACGGTGAAAACCGAGAAGACGTGATAGCAGGCATCCGTAGCGGGACCCGAGGCGGTGTGTCGGGAAACGTCTGGTCGAACATCGGCTCAGAGGCGAACAAGCACTTGGAAGGTATGGACTTCGACGACGTGGCGGCGGAGTGGAATGTATCCGTTGAAGAGATGATGTGCCGTGTCATGCTCGAAGAAGACCTCAACTGCGGTTTCCGCGGCGCACCCCCTGCAAGTACCCGAGTCTGGCAGCAGGTCGAGGCCGACATCATGGAGCTTATGCAACGACCCGACTACATGGTGGGCTCCGATGCTATACCGACTGGCGGCATGATCCATCCGCGTGCGTACGGCTGCTTCCCGCGCATGATCGGACGACTCCGTCGCCGTCACAACATCCCGCTCGAACTCATGGTCCAGCGCCTATCCCAGAACGCCGCTCTACGCTTCGGACTCAAAGATCGCGGCGAGATCGCAAATGGCAAGTTCGCAGACATCGTTGTATTCGACTCCGAACGTATCACAGACCGAGCCACCTTCGAAGACCCTGAGCAGTACCCAGAGGGGATACCGTTCGTAGTCGTCAACGGTCAGGTTGCCGTAGATCACGAGAGGCTGACCGGAGTGCTGGCTGGCGAAGCCGTATAAGCGCAACACCCATCGCCACCTAACTAGCCAAACTCGCCCAAACCCGCAGCGCCGCGAAAATCCTAGGGACTGCCTAGAAACTCATCCCCATCATCTTGCAGAGTTCTGCTCTCCGTCTGAAATCCGAGAGCCCGAGTATTCAAACTCGCAAGCTGTTCCATCTGTGCCTCAAGCCTATCCAGACGTTCCATGATTTGTACGAGCACCGCTTGTATCCCGCGTATATCAGCTTGCATCGAACGCATCGTTTCTTCGATCGCCTCGAAACGACGGTCAATTGCCTCGAAACGATGCTCGATCCTCTCAAACTGAACCCGATAATCGCCGTTCAGAGTCGCTAGCTCAGCCTTCGTAGCCATGTGCTCATACGCACCTTCCAGAGATGCGCGTAATCAACTCGTCCACAACTGCACGAAAATGTTCGCTACTACACCTACGATCACCAATGCAATACCACCCACGATCCAACGCGTCAACCGATTCTCCAAGTTCGCAAGATCGGCTTTAGTAGCAAGATGCTCATATGCACCTTTGAGTTGATTGACATTCGCCTCTACATCAACCAAACGTTGCTCGTGAGTAGCCATTTTACCGTCCTCTAAAGAGTCTATTGGCACATCGTCGTCCGCTTATGCGCATATTCTACCACCAGCCAAAATCATAGCCCATCATCCAAGAATCATCGAAATCATAGTTCAAAAAGGCAACAAAAACGTAGGGGCAGGCACAAGGCCTGCCCCTACTAGTGCCTCTACGTGTACGTGAGGTTTACTTCCGCACGCTCTCGCGCCTGCGACCAATCACCAGCACGCTACCAAGTGTCAGCGTTGCGATGCCGAGGAGCAGGGCCCAGAGGACCATCGTGCTCGATGCCGGGGCAGTGCCGCCGGTGTCGGGCGCCTCAGGCGTGGGCTCTGGTGTCGGCGTCGGGATGGCTGCCGGTGCACCTGCGCTACCTACCGCCACTGAGGCTGGCAGGTTGCTCAAGCCACCACACACCATCGTGCCAGCGTCGCTTATCCGCACCTGCGCGGACAGGATCGTCAGCGAACCATCGCTGTTGAGCGCAACTACCGCCAACTCAGAGATGTTCTGACTCAGCTCGGCCGGCAGCGGCACACAGACCGTGGCCGGGTCGTCGAGCACGTACGAGCTGACTGCCTGCGCGGAGCTGTCGACCGCGTGGACACCGTACATGTTGCCACCGAGCGTGTAGCGCTGGTGCGTCATGCCGGCGTTCGAGGCCGCTCCGCCGTCCGACATTCGAATTCCAATGAACTCGTTGTTCGGGACCGCGCCAGCAGCAGCGGTGATCGAGTAGCCTTCGCCACTGAACGAACCGCCCTCTTCAGGCGTGAACACCGCGTACTGGTTGCCACCGTCGTCCGCTAGGAGCTCAGGAATGTCACCAGGCGGGTTGACCGGAGCCGGGTCGGGCTCTTGCTCAGCCAACGGACGGCGCACTCGGATCTCGAACGATGCCGAGCACTTCTCCATCTGCTCATCGCTGTCCGCGTGGTAGCACTCGTTGGAGTCAAGCGATGCTGTGACCTTGTGCGTACCGGGCGAATTCGGCGCGGTGTAGCTGATCGACGGTCCAGTGCCGGATGAGGCGTCGCCCCAATCGAACGTCACGCCATCTGCCAGCTTGTTGTCCATCACGTTTTGCAGACCGTAGATCTCGACTTCGAGTGTGATCTCGTCGCCGCCGGACACCGTAGCGCCACGGATCGCGGGCTCGATGCGCGAGATCATCGCTTGCGCCTGCTGTTGCTCAGGCGACTGCGTCGTCAGCGCGGACCGGATCGCCGTCTCCAAAACTTCGGAGTCGTCGCCGTCAGTCTCGAGCGCGGACTTGAGCTCTAGCAGAGCCGCCTTCTGGGCGAAAGCGTGCTGTGTGCTGCCCTTGCTGATGAGCTCCTGATACGCGGTTGAGATCTCAGCTGAGGCATCGTCGGTCAGAGATCCACGTTGGCTGTACGCCGCAATCAGCGCATCCCTCGCTGTCTTGACCTTCGCGTCTAGGTCACCACCGTCCAAGTCGCCCAACGCGTCCTGCAAAGCCGCTATCACAGCGAAGGACGAGTAAGCAAGTGTGGTGCTCCTGAAGCCTTCCGCGGCGAGAGCTGCAGCGGTGAGGCTACCGTTTGCGCTGGCAGCATCGGCGTCGACAACCGTAGCTTCCAACGCGGTGACAAGAGCATCCAGCGCTGTCGAAGCAACGTCGTTAACGTCGGCAGTAGAAGTGTCACCATCCGTCATATCGATGACATCTTCTAGCATCGCCACATTATTTAGGAATGCAGAGAAGTCATCGGTCGCCAACGTATCGTCGGTAGTCGGGTTGGGATCTGCATCAGCAGCCGTTGGGTCTGTACGCGTAAGCCCCAGCGCCATCGACAGTTCGGCGGCCGTCAGTTCGGCTTCCGTAGCACTTGGCTCCTCTGGGAGGGCACCCGCCAAAATGCTGGATTGCAACGCGGTGAACAACGTGCTCTCAACGTGTCCTCCATCATCGGCATCAGGAATGAGTTCGCCGTTCAAGGCGGTCGCCGCAGCTTCGATAATGGCGTTCAGACCGCCTCCTACATCGCCATCGGCGATTGTGTTCAAAGCCGTGGTGGCGGCGTCGACATCTGCAGGATCGACGTGCTTAGCCAGTAGAGCGGTCTTGACCGCTGCGAACGCGGCCAGCGCGTCACTTACGGCCATCGCCTCAGCGCTCAGATCACCGGCCGGAGTATCCGCCGTGAATGTGGCCTTTGTGACTGCATTGTCCACCGCGGTGAGCAACGCATCGAGATCCGCAATCGCCTTCATCTGCGCGCCAGTTCCATCTAGATCGTGCATTGACGGTGCCGAGAGCGCATCGATTATGTGGTCGAGCGAGTCGTTTCGTAGGCTCTGGACTTCGCTGTCTGCGGCGATGTCGGGCCGATCATCAGTGTCGGTGGTATCGCCATCGTCGGCGGTTACCCCGAGGTTGTCGTTGTTGTTCTTCAGCAACGCAGTCTCTATCGCATCCACCCTCTTCATCGTCACGCCGCCCGAGGGGACACCAACACCCCTCAACGTTGTTCTCAGAGCGACCACCTCGTCTAGCGCGGTGAACTCTTCAGCGTTGCTGGCATTCAACCGACCTACCAGCTCCGCCAATAGCATCTTAGCGGTGGCCAGATTCATGTCGGCTGTCGCTTTTACCTCTGCCTCAGTGTCCGACGCCGGGTCGGCTGTTGTCGCATAAATCGCCATGTCGACGGCTGGCAAGGTAGCGGCATCGACGGCCGTCTTTACAGCCTCGAGTATCGCCTTCGCGCCAGCTAGCGCTGTGCTTTCGGCAATCCGGGCGGTTGTCAAACGGACTATTGCGCCAGTGTCGGGGTCGGCATCTGTAAACAAATTGCCGAGCTCGGTCGCAATGACAACCTCCGTGCCAGCAGCGTTCGCAACATTTGCTGTCGGTAGAGCGGTGGCAGGGTCGTCTGGGTACCAGTTCTCGTCATTCTTCAGCGCGTCTTCCACCGATGTCCTGAAAGCCGCCATCTTTTCAGGATCAGCGGCTCCCTCTGAATCTGTAAAATCAGCGGTTCCGCTCACCAAACTGTTGTTCAGCCCGTCCAAGGTTGATTTGGTGGCGTCAGTGAGGGCCAGTGACGGAGTACCAGTGCCATCAGCGTCAGTGGCGACGTCGTGGTTCCAAAGCATTCCCCTCAACGCGGTGAAGGCGGTATTCGCATCCAACAACGCTCCAGCCTCTGTTGCATCCCCCGCGGATGGATCTGTTCCAGCCGCCGGTCCCCGTGCGGTGGACAAGGCAGTTAGATATTCATTCAGTCCGTTGGTCTCTGAACCGCCACCACCATCAGTTAAGGCCGCGCTTATGCTTATCTTTGCGCCGGTTTCCCCGCTACCGTCCTCGGCAGCCGTCGGGTTATCAACTTCGATCGCGAAGAACGGATCATCGGTACCGGGAGTCGTCTGGTCTCTTGTGCCGTCATCGTCCGTGTCAGGCGCAATATCGGCAGGGATCGCAGCCACTGCAGCTTGCAACTGAGTGATCTTTCCTCCCGGGTCATAGCCATCAGTGCCCGGAGTGCCCGTAGCAGCAGCGTTGAAGTCAGGATCCACCAACGCGTCTTCAAACGCATCTCGCGCCTCAGCAACTTTATCGCTATTCGTCATCGTCTGCCCGAATGCCCTGTCTCCGGGCATGGAGATGGTGCTTATAACGACGGCGAAGATTGCCGACATAGCCAGCATCACGCCCACCGCGTTCCTGAACCTAATCAGTGATGTAGGGGATTTCATCACGTTGTGTTTCCTTTACAAGCTTTGACTTGTCGCCATTCCGTCGTTAGCAGTCTGATGCGCGCGTGAATCGAAACAAGCGCGCGCCTCTTCGACTTACGCAAACATCATACCAGTGTACACAAAACCGCGCAATACATGGGCGTGCCTCTTTTCGCAGAGATTCTACAGGATTTCACGTCCTCTCCCTTGTATATCCCACTCGTTACGCCCGCGCCTTCCTCCGCCATTCCCGCGACTACCGCCGTCATTCCGGCGAAAGCCGGAATCCAGAGGGGCGGCCGGGAGGAGGAGCATCATAGACCATCATCAAACATCATCGAAATCATAGTTCAAAGCAGGCGACACAGCGTGAGAGGGAGTGTCCAACGCAAGGGAGGCATACCCCCAGTGATAAACTTCCAAGCTATGACAACCGCCGAGAAATACCTCGCAACCTCATCCACTCTCTTTGATCAGGCGCACATCGAGCTTCAAGCTGGAGACCTCGTGCAAGCTTCCGAGAAGTTTTGGGGCGCCGCGGCGCAGGCGCTAAAAGCCACTGCCCAGCAGCGTGGATGGGAACACAATTCGCATGCCCACTTCTTCGCGATCGTGCGAAACATCATCGACGAGACGGGCGATAAAGAGATACTCGACCTCTTCAACGCCGCCAATCTGCTGCACGTCAACTTCTACGAAGGAATACTGCGCGACGACGAAGTATTGGCAATGTCGCGCCGTGTGAGCGAGCTGGTCAATCGCCTCGCCGAGGCAAACACCTCGTAAAGGATGATTGCCCCTCCCCTTTTTGCGTCAGCAAAAGGGGGACGCGTCAAGCGCAGCGAGACGCAGGGGGTTCATACACCCACACGTCGGCGGCCCTCATCACCCCGCCTCACATACCCCGCTCGTTACACTCGCGCCCCTTTCGTCCAACGAAAGGGGCATTACACAACCCGCCCCGCATCAATCGCCGAAATATCCGTCGACGTCTCCCCATCCGTAATCAACTCCGCTATCGATTTGCCCGTTAACGGACCATAATGGACGCCCTCTGACCAGTGCCCCGACGCGATGTAGACATTGTCCCAACCGGGCGCAGCCCCCACGTACGGCTTGCCGTCCGCAGGCATCGGACGCAGGCACGCCGTCTGATGCGAGACGACTGATCTCTCTATTCGCGGAGAAAGCCGCTGGACGCGCGGGATGATGAACTCCCAAGCGTACTCCGACGGCTCGCGGTCGTAACCCTTGCCATCCTCTTTCGTCGCACCCAGTATCGACGGCGAGAGACGCCGCGGGAAGATCACTCCACCATCATCCATGTTGTGCATCGTCACCGGAGGTTTCGGGTGATCGCCCCCGGTGTACATATAAAGAAGCTCCCCCTTCTGCGGCTCCACCGGAATCTCATACCCCAACCAGCTATTGGCGCTCTTCGACCAAGGCCCCATCGCCAGCACCACCACATCCGCCTCAATAGTCGAGCCATCAGCGAGGACTACACCCACGTCATTCCCGCTCATCTCCTCGTCATTCCCGCGCATCCCTTCGTCATTCCGGCGAAAGCCGGAATCCAGAGGGGAGCGTTGGGGCTGAACACCCACCACCTCTCCTTCCACCAACCTCGCCCCACCCACTTCAGCCGCCCTCAACACCGACTGCGTCAACAGCCGCGAATCTACAGAAGGCTCTATCGACGTCAGACAAGCCCCCTCAACCTCATCGCTCAACCAATCGCACACCGACCGCGCCTCATTACCAGTCAGCCACTCAGCTTCGAGACCATCCGCTACACGATCATCCATGAACTGTCTAGCCTCGTTGTAACCAGATTCGGCAAACGTGCAGCGAAGATACGGCACCATGTCGTACCCATGATCGATCCCGGTGACCGCCGGCAACTCCTCAGCAAGTTCCGCGTGAAGTTTTAACGACGCACTAGAAAGCGCCAGCAACCCCGGATCGTTAGAACCCGAATAAGGCGTCAGCATCCCCGCCGAATATCCACTAGCACCAGAAGCCACCCCCTCGCGCTCAACAACCACCACATCCGAAACACCCGCCCGCGTCAAATAGTAAGCCGTCATGCACCCAATAATCCCGCCACCAACGATGACGACGCGCGACGTGGAGGTTGGTTTTTGAACTATGATTGCCATGATTTCGAATGATGTTAATGATGGTTGTCCGTGGTTAGGCGGGAGTTATTGGGGCGCGACTTCCTGCGTATGTTATCTTTACCTCCCCGCGTTCATTCCTTCCCCGTGTCATTCCGAGCGTCCCCCATGTCATTCCGAGCGCAGCGAGGAATCTCCCCGCCTCAGATTCTTCACTCCGCTACGCTCCGTTCAGAATGACATGGCTGCGGACTGCGCTCGGCATCACAGCCCATCATTCGAAATCATGGCAATCATAGTTCAAAACAGCCCGTAGCATTGTAGCCATGACTCTCAACATCGCCCTAGTCGGTGCTGGCGGCATGGGCATGCGCCACGCTACCGGCTACATCGAGCTCCGAAAATACTTCGACGATGTGCGCATGGTCGCGGTTTGCGATCCGCACATCGACTCCGCAGAGGCTGTCGCCAGCGTCATCGCCGAATCGACGCCCGAGACGCCATCAGTCTTCCCGAGCCTCGCAGAGGCAGCCGACACGCTCGCGCTCGACGCCGTCGATATCGTTACCAGCACCCCGGCGCACCACGTCTTGGCTATCGAGGCGATGCGGGTGGGACTTCACGTCATGGTCGAGAAGCCTATGGGTCTGACACTCACAGCGTGTCGGATGATGCAGTCGGTCGAGCATAAGACCGGCAAGGTGCTCTCAATCTCCGAGAACTTCAGACGCGATCCGATGAACCGACTCGCCAAATCGTTGATCGATTCGGGCGCAATCGGCAAACCCTACTTCGCGATCGACTTCTCGATCAGCAGCGCGCATCGCGGCGTCATGCACAGCACCGTGTGGCGCGCAAAGAAGGATCAGGCGGGCGGAGTCGTCCTCGATGCCGGAGTGCACAACGCCGACCTCCTCCTTTATTTAATGGGGCCAGCCGTCCGCGTCTACGCCGAAACCGATGTCAACGACCCCAAGCGCATCATGCGCCCGATGTCCGACCAAGCCCCAGGCCTCGCCGCGATGTATACGCATCGAAAAGAAGCTGGCGGCGAAGATGTCGGCGATATCGTCGAACAGGACGCGGTCGACACCGCCTTCGCAACAATACGCTTCGCATCAAGTGCCGCCGGTCAGCTGATCATCACTGATGCGTCGCACGGCTACAGCCTCGGCGACTCCGCAGTAGTCGGCAGCGAAGGCACGCTTTATCGCCCTCCGAGCCGACAAGGCACTAGCCCGCGCATCGTCCGAGCAGATGGGACTGCCATCGAAGGCGACGATCTCCTCAATCTGGTTCCCGACTTCGAGATCGACGACGTTACATCCACACTCTGGGACGGCGAACGCCGGATGTCGTCTTACGAAATGGACTTCCGCAAGATCGACGCCAAGATACTCGCCATCGAGTACATGGATCTGGCCGGAGCAGTCGCAGATGGTCGATCGCCGGAGGTGGGTAGTACAGAAGGTATGGCCGCGCTGGCACTGGCGTACGGCGTGATGGAGTCAGGCGAGGCCAATCAGACGGTCAGCATCGAAGACGTGTTGTCGGGCGCGGTCAGTGGGTTCCAAGACGACATCGACCTAGCCGCCGGTATCGTCGAGTGCTGAGACGCACCGGCTTCGCCGTCTTCGGTTACCGCGAGTACCGACTCTTCTGGATCGCCGCCGCGTTCTCCAACGTCGGAATGTGGACCCTCGTCTACGGTCGGCTATGGCTCATGCGCTCCTTGACCGAGTCGGAGATTCTTCTTGGTTCAGTAACCGCCGCTACGATGGCACCGGTGATGATCTTCTCGGTCTGGGGAGGCGTCGTCGCAGACACCGTCAACCGTCTCCGGCTGTTGCGTTTCACTCGCTTCCTTTTCGCGATTGCAGGATTGGTCACCGCAGTGCTGATAGCCACCGACACGATCGAGGCGTGGCACCTCTTGGCGATATCCGCCGTCACTGGCGTAATGCTGGCGTTCGACATCCCCACCCGCGGCGCAATGGTCGCATCGCTCGTACCCAGAGAGCAACTCCCAAGCGCCATATCCCTCTACTCCGTCGTCTTCGGCGGCGCCGCCATATTGGGACCATCCCTCTTCCATCCACTAGTCTCCGCCGTCGGCATGGAAGGACTCTTCTTCATCGTCTCCGCCTCTTATGTACTTACAGTGCTCACACTACTGCGCATGGACCACCAGCCGCACTTCGCAGGAGTGGAGTCCCCTTCGCGCAGCACTCCATCCCCCTCTCAGAGGGAGAACCCACCCCCCTCCCCCTCTCAGGGGGAGATTAAGAGGGGGTCTCAGCAAAGCAAAAACGCAGGGGATGCCCGCCCGGGGAACCGCCTATTAACAAGTACACGCGCCCGCGTACGAGACATGGTCGAAGGCATCAAGTTTGTCCGGCGCGAATCCGCCATCGCCGTCATCATCGGCTACGGCGTGATCATCGGCATCGTCGCAACGCCGTTGGAGACTCTGCTACCAGTCGTAACCCAAGAGGTCTACAGCGGCGACACCGCGACGTATGGCCGTCTGCTCCTCGCCATCGGAATCGGCGGACTGGTGGGCACGTTCGGGATCACGCTGATCGGAACACGATCAAAGCCCCCGCTCTTTCTCGCACTCGGCGGAGTCGCGGTCGGCATCTGCTACATCGCATTTGGGGCCGTCGATATGCTGGCGTTCGCCCTCGCCATTGCCGGACTGTTAGGCGGACTATCCGTAGTCAAAGGCACAATGAGCACCACCGTCGTGCAGACCCTGACATCCGACACCTTCCGAGGACGCGTGATGAGCCTCATGAACTTCACGTGGGGCGCGCAAGCATTAGGCGCACTCGTAATGGGCACATTAGCTCAACTCTGGGGCGCACCCTTCGCCTTCATCGTCGCCGGCATCGCAGCCATCGCCGCAACCCTAGCCGTCTGGCAACTGGCGTTGCGGCGGTTGTAGCTTTCACCCACGACTTTCTCAAACCATTTTGCAGTTGGGTGTAATCTCGCTTAAACTCATATGCGAGAAAATCGGCATTTGTCCGTCGGAGTTCACGACTCGGCGGAATGGGCTGAAAAACAAACAGGGAAAAGGAGCGGGCTTTTGCATCCCTTTGCATATGAGGCGCCCACAACGATCAGCGACGCGGTAGCAGTGCTGGACAAGCACGGCGACCGTGCGCGCCCAATCGCTGGTGGGACGGACGTACTGGTACAGGCGCGGGCTAACAGATGGGACCTCGACGCAATCGTCGACGTCAAGAACATTCCAGAACTGACACAGATCAGTCACTATCCGGATGGCAGCGTCTCAATCGGCGCCGCCGTCCCGTGCTACCAGATCTACGAAGACCAGAAGATCAGGGACAGCTTCCCTGGCATCATCGACGCGGTCGAGATGATCGGAGGCATCCAGATCCAGTCCCGAGCGGCATTGGGCGGCAACCTCTGCAACGCATCGCCGAGCGCAGACGGCATCTGCCCGTTGATCGCATACAACGCGGTCTGCCACATCGCAGGCCCCGGCGGTGACGACAACCATCGCGACGTTGCCGTCGAAGATTTCTGCACCGGACCCGGCTCCAACGTCCTCGGACGCGGCGAGATCCTAGTGAGCATGGTGCTCCCGGCACCGGGCGACAACTTTGGAGCAGCATACGAGCGCTTCATCCCACGCAACGAGATGGACATCGCGGTTGCGGGCGCTGGCGTATCGGTCAAGCTAAGCAGCGATGGCAGCACATTCGAGGCAGCACGCGTGGCGCTTGCCGCGGTTGCTCCGGTGCCATTGGTAGTACCTGCCGCCGAGGCCGCACTAGTCGGCAACGCGGTCAGCGACGACGTTATCGAGGCCGCAGCACAAGCGGCTGGCGATGCCGCGTCACCGATCTCCGACATGCGCGGAACCATAGAACAACGCAAGCACCTTTCGGCGGTCTTGACCCGACGAATGATCAACAAATCAGTAGAACGAGCGAGAGGCTGAAACTAGATGACGACTCAAATTACTCCCGGACCATCTCGGGTACACGTCCGTACCACCATCAACGGCAACGCCCACGAGTTCCTCGTGCCGCCGTACATGAGCCTCCTCGACACGCTCCGCGAAATCGTCGGACTCACCGGCACTAAAGAGGGTTGCTTGGACGGCAACTGCGGCGCGTGCACCGTCTCGCTTGACGGTCGCATCGTCGACTCCTGCTTGGTTCTCGGCGCCGAGATCGACGGCAAGTCGGTCGAGACCGTTGAGGGCATGGCAACGCCCGAAGGTCTGCACCCGTTGCAGCAGGCGTTCCTAGAAGAAGCCGCGCTTCAGTGCGGCATCTGCACGCCGGGCTTCTTGGTAGCCGCCAAGGGCTTGCTCGACAACGAGCCGGCCCCGGACGAACACCGCATCCGCCACTGGCTGGCTGGCAACCTCTGCCGCTGCACCGGCTACGACAAGATCGTGCGCGCAGTGCAGAAGGCATCCGCCGAGATGTCATAAAGGCTGGCTCAGCAGCGACACAAACTAAGGCGATCATCAACACATGTAAGGGGATCCGACCATGGTTGCAACATTTGAACCCAAGAGCGAATACAAGGTAATCGGTACCCGCCCGATTCGCCACGACGGTCTCGACAAGGTGACCGGCCGAGCGATCTACGGAGCCGACATCAAGCTTCCGAGCATGATCTGGGGCGCTATCCTGCGTAGCCCCCATGCGCACGCTCGCATCAAGTCGATAGACACTTCCGCCGCCGAGGCGATGGACGGCGTCCACGCAGTCGTCACCAACGCCGATTTACCACAAGCCGGCGACAAGATGGTGGACCTCGGTGAAGGTGTGACCAACCTGAAATGGGCTGTGGACAACATTCTCGCTAGCGACAAGGTCCTATATGCCGGACATGCCGTCGCCGGAGTGGCGGCTGTTGACCGGTACACCGCAGAGGAGGCCACTAGGGCGATCAAGGTCGAGTACGAAGTCTTGCGTTCCGCCACTAACGTCGACGACACCATCGACCCGGACATGCCAGCGATTCTCGAGGAGTTCGTAGGTTCGCCGGGCGCGGAGGAGAGCGGTCACGCGAACCACGTCAAGGAGTTCATTCACGAGTTTGGCGATCCTGATGCCGGGCTCGCGGAAGCCGACCACGTCATCGAAGGTGAGTTTAGCCTCGAGATGGTGCACCAAGGCTACATCGAGCCGCACAACGCGACCGCGGTGTGGGACGAGGACGGTCGGCTGAAAATATGGACCAGCACGCAAGGCGCGTTCACTGTTAGGCAGCAAGTTGCCGCCGTCATGCAGATGGACGAGTCGAAGATCCGCGTTACCCCGCTGGAGATCGGCGGCGGTTTCGGCGGCAAGATTCCGATCTATCTGGAGCCAGTAGCAGCCGCCCTTTCGAAGAAGTCCGGCAACGTTCCTGTCAAGATCATCATGGAGCGGCGCTCCGTGTTCGAGGGGAGCGGACCCGCAGCCGGCGGCAAGATCACTTTGAAGCTTGGCGCCACCAAGGACGGCAAGCTCGTAGCGGCCGACTCCGTGCTTCGCATGGAAGCTGGCGGATACCCCGGCTCGCTGGTCGGCGCCTCCGGCATGTGCATCTACGCCTGCTACAACATCCCGAACATGCGCATCGTCGGCTACGACGTTTTGGTCAACAAACCCAAGGTCGCGGCATACCGCGCACCTGGCTCCCCACAAGTCGCATTCGCGATCGAGACATTGATCGATGACCTCTGCGAACAAGCTGGCTTCGACAAGTGGCAGTTCCGACGTGACAACGCCGCTAAGGAAGGCACCCGCCGCGGCGACGGTCCGATCTTCCCGCGCATCGGCATGGAAGAGGTGTTAGACGCCGCCAAGGAGACAGACCACTGGAACTCCGACATCGGCGAGGCTTCTCCGGGTCGAGTGCGTGGTCGCGGTTTCGCCAGCGGCTACTGGTTCAACGTCGGTTTGCAGTCATCCGTAAACCTCTCGTTGAACAACGACGGAACCGTAGAGCTGGTCGAGGGTTCGACCGATATCGGCGGCACCCGCGCATCGATCGCCATGCAGGCAGCCGAGACTCTCGGAATCTCCGCTGAAGACGTCAACCCAACAGTCGTCGACACCGACACCGTCGGCTTCACAGCAGTCACGGGCGGCAGTCGAGTAACCTACGCGACCGGCTACGCGGCATACAACGCCGCAATCGAGATGATCGACAAGCTTAAGGTCCGAGCATCGAGGCTCTGGAGCATCGACGAAGAGGACGTGCAGTTCGAAGACGGCGTTTTCTCTTCCAAGTCCGACTCCGAGTTGAGCATCGGGTTTAAAGACCTCGCCGGAAAACTCGACGACACTGGCGGACCAGTGACATCGACCGGCAGCGTCGATCTTGAAGCGGCCGGTGGAGCATACGGAACGCACATCTGCGACCTCGAGGTTGACCCCGAGACCGGCAAAACCGATGTCGTCCGCTACACCATCGTGCAAGACGCTGGCCGTGCAATTCACCCGTCGTACGTCGAGGGCCAGATGCAAGGCGGAGCGGCGCAGGGCATCGGCTGGGCGTTGAACGAGGAGTACTACATGAGCGACGACGGCGTAATGTCGAACTCCTCATACCTCGACTACCGCATGCCGACCTCCCTCGACCTCCCGAACATCGAGACAGTGATCGTGGAAGTCCCGAACCCGGTTCACCCGTACGGTGTCCGCGGCGTAGGCGAAGTCCCGATCGTTCCTCCGGTCCCGGCAGTTGGCAACGCCATCAAGGACGCCATCGGCATCCGTTTGCGGGAAACTCCGATGAACGCCGGACGCATCGTCGCGGCGCTCGATTCGGAAAACGGCTCCTAGAACGCACCCATCTACGGAGTGGCGAACTCCCCCGGTTTTTCTGGCCGGGGGAGTTTTTTGGTTGTGGGACGGGGCAACTTTTTGAACTTGTTCAAAAAATAATCTTGCCGCCAAATTGCCGCTCCCAGCGGCAAGAAAAGCAAGTTCGCGGCAAGATTAGCTGCCCCAGACGCAGTTGACATATATATCGTATGGCGATATACTGGCTTCATGTATATCGACCTACGCTATATGCCCTGCTTGTTTAGATCGGGAGCACGGACCTCCGATTCAGCCACGTGACGATGCTCAACCAAACGCCCTCAGATCTGCTTCCCCTACCTGTCTCGCAGATGCACATCCTGCTCGCCCTAACAACTGGCGACAAACATGGCTACGCCATCATGAAGGAGGTCGAATCATTTACCGAGGGTGCGGTCATGATGGGGCCTGGGACGCTCTACGGAGCCGTCAAGCAGATGTTGAAGGCTGGATTGATTGACGAGAGCTCCGAACGACCAGACCCCGACCTCGACGATGAACGTCGTCGTTACTACCGTCTAACCGATCTGGGGCTTAGCACTCTCGACGCCGAGGTAGACCGTATCGAGCAACTGGCCCGAACCGCGAGGTCTAGACGCACGGATGCAATGTCAAGGTCGGGAGCCTGACATGATCTCCGAGAGGGTCTACCGTGCGCTCCTCGTCGCTTATCCGAGGGAGTTCCGGGGAGAGTACGGCGAACTGATGGTCCAATTCTTCCGGGACCGGATGCGGTGCGACGGAAAAGGTGTACGGGGACTCATCGTATGGATGCAGTTGATCTCCGATCTGGCGGTTTCCGCATTCAACGAACACGCAGGAGGATACGGAATGGGCAACGGAAAACCGGTCATCGAAACTGACGCGCTGTCGAAGATCTACGGCAGCATCGTCGCCGTAGACGACCTTTCGATGTCCGTCCCTCGGGGCCACGCCTTCGGTCTGCTCGGTCCCAACGGCTCCGGCAAAACTACCACGATGGGAATGTTGCTCGGACTCGTTCAGCCAACCTCTGGCAGCTTCAGTCTATTTGGATCTACCGACGGTCTTGAAGAGTCTCTGCGCCGTGTGGGAGCGATCGTTGAGTATCCATCCTTCTATCCCTACTTAACTGGTCGTGAGAATCTCCGCTACTTCCAAGGCATCTTTCAGCGGGGCGAACCTGAAGACATCGACGGTCTCCTCGAAAAGGTCGGTCTAGCAGAGAGCGGAGACCGCCGCTTCAGCACTTACTCCCTCGGTATGAAACAGCGACTTGGACTGGCGTTTGTGCTTTTGGGCGATCCCGAACTCTTATTGTTAGACGAGCCCACTAACGGCATGGACCCTGCAGGCATGGCTGAAGTTCGTCACCTCATCCGGCAACTGGCCGAGGACGGGAGAACCGTGCTCGTTGCCAGCCACCTGTTGAACGAGGTCGAGCAGATGTGCGACAGCGTTGTGATCATGTCCAACGGGAACCTCATCGCCCAAGGTTCCGTGTCAGACATTCTCCGATCCGACGAACATATCCGCCTCAAGACCACGGACGACGAGAAAGCAGTAACGATCCTTTCGGCGCTCGATTGGATTTCAGAGGTGCGGATGGAAGATGGCGAGGTTGTCGTGTCTTCCTCTCGCGATGAACTCGCCGAAATATCAACGGTCCTCGGACGGTCGGAGGTTTACGTCATCGAGACTAGTTCCGGCCCCGGTTCTTTGGAGAAATACTTCCTCGAAGTCACCGGCGAAGAAGGAAACGAGTAACGAGTGATGCAACACACACTTCGCCTCACCAAATGGGAATGGTTCAAGGTACGTCGTCTCCGGATGCCGTGGATACTCCTCGTAATAGCTGTCCTAGTCTCGCAACTCGGCATTTGGGTCAATTATCTGGCTTTTAACAACGACGATGTCAACATGTTGATGGGTGGTGGATTCGTGTCATACAGCGTGTCGTGGGAGGAACCCACACCCGGCTCATTGACGATTACCTGTTCGGACTTTGTGAACGATCGGATGCCATCGGGTTTAGATCAACTCCCCGAAGACCGACGCGCAGAGTTCTTAAAGGAGATGGACGCATGGCGCGCCGACGGAGTTTGCGATGGATTCGCTGACCGAGAACAGCTTCGCAGAGGGTTCACGCTTCCCAACAGCATCACTCAAAGCATTGCCATTATCTCTTCTTTCAGACCCATTGCGATAGGCCCCATCCTCATCATGATTCTCGCGGCTTCAATCGTGGGATCCGAATATGGTTACGGCACTCTACGAACCGTTCTTGCGGGCGGCATCGGGCGATGGAAATTCTTATTCGCCAAGCTTCTGCTACTCATAAGGATGTGTTCTGACGCGCTCATCGTCATTGCGCTCGTCGCCGTGGTTTCCAGCTTGGCAATCGCACTAATCTCCACTGACGAGAGCGGCGGCATCGCAGACTCCGGCAAATGGTCCGAAGTAGTCTTGATTTTCCTCAAAACCGTGTACGGACTACTGCCATTCATAGTTCTCGGCGTGTTCGCTACAGTGCTAACGACCTCACGCGGGGTAGGTATAGCACTCTCAGTTGGATACTTCATCGTGGAGTCCATACTCGCGACGCTTCTACGCCTCAACGACGCGCTTGCCGATGTTGCGGATTATCTGCTCATTCAAGCATTCCTCTCTTGGACAACCGTGCCGTCGGAACTGGATTTTTCGGAGACCCTCGGAGTCTTCGTTGCGATCCTCGGTTACAGCGCCGTATTGGTCGTGGCGACGGCTTGGGTATTCAAGCAACGGGACATTGGCGGAGCCGTAGGCGACTAAGCCTGACTCGATTCGCGTTGCGGGTGTGGTGAGCATCGGTGGTCATCTGGGGAAGGACTAACCAACAGCGTTGTTGGATCGCAACCAGTTGATGTGTCGACCGTTTGTTGGGGTCACGTTACATATAATTGCGTCTAAGGACTCGTTCCAGACTCATCGCATACGGATCTGAACTTCGACTGAAAACTCTCCCCTCGCATTCGACGTATCCAGCTTCTGTTGGCGTGATCCAAGACGCGATAATTTCCTAGATGTCCAACTCCCCACAAGCATCAGCCACCGACAAAGGTTCGGATGATTCGCTGATGTATCGCCCGCCGGAGCGCGACGAAGAGCCGGAGGTCACTTTCGGCGACATCATGCAGCGCATTCGCGAGGCGCTTGCCGGTATTCCGGGCTTCGGTGGCGACGACGAAGGGGCTTCACGCGATTCGTCCGAACAAGGCGGTGGATCGGGCCGGGCAAGTGCGGTAGTTCTCTTATTGATACCGATAGCGGCCGTTGTTTGGCTGGCGACCGGTGTATACACAGTCGGTCCTGAAGAGCAGGCGGCATTGCGGACGTTTGGTCGCTTCGTTGCGATCGCCGACCAAGGTCTTCACTGGCACTGGCCGGGCCCCGTCGGCACTCGAAACGTGGTGCCTGTGACGAACACCCGCCGACTGGAACTTGGTTTCCGCAGCGCGCCGAACGGCTCAAGCACGACGCCGGTGCAAATCGAATCCGAGATGATCACCGGCGACGAGAACATCGTCGACGTGCAGATGGTTGTGCAGTACCGCATATCTAACTTGCGCAGCTTCTTGTTCGAGGTTGATGACCCGGGCGATCCAGATCGCGATGTCCCGCCCGGAATGCCCGATGGTGAGACGCTGCGCGACATTGCGGAGACGGCAGTGAGACAGGTGGTCGGTGCCCGCAACATCGACGACGTGTTGACGACCGAGAAGGAGCAAGTACAGGCGAGCATCTTGGACAAGATGCGCGAACTCGCCCGCGACTACAACACTGGCATCGACGTTCTCCAGGTGCTGTTGCAGAACGTCAACCCACCAGCTGAGGTGCAGGACGCTTTCGAAGATGTCGTGCGAGCCCGCGAAGATCGGGAGCGCGACATCAACTTGGCGGAGGCATACGAGGCATCTCAGATACCTCAGGCGACTGGTGCGGCGGCACAGATCGTTGAAGAGGCGGACGGTTTCAAACAGGGGCGTATCGAGCGCGCACGTGGAGAAGCCGAAGGTTTCGAAGCTATCCTAATTGGTTACGACATTTCGCCGAATGTGACTCGCACGCGCCTCTATTTGGAAGCGATCGAGCGTATTCTGGCTGGCAAATCGAAGATCGTTATCAACTCCGGTTCGAACGCGCTACCGTTGCTGCCTCTCGACAGCTTGGGAACGCTGTCTGGCAACTCTCTGACAAACCCATCTAGTACCACAGGCGGAGGCCAGTAGCACTATGCCCCGCCTGATACTCACGATCATCATCGTCATCGTCGCGGCGTTCATCCTTATCCCGCAAGCGCTGTTCACCGTTGACGAGACGCAGCTGGCGATCGTCACCCGTTTCGGTGCCTTCCAGCGCGACTACCGCAGCCCCGGCCTGTACGTCAAACAGCCGTTCGTCGAAACTGTCGTCAAGATGGACAGTCGACTGTTGCGTGTCGATGCCCAGCCGGCATCGTTGCTGACATCTGACAAGCGGAATTTGGTTATCGACGCCTACGCTCGATACCGCATCATCGACCCGCTCAAATTCTTCCAGCGTCTGCGAACCGAGACTGAAGCGGTTTCGCGTGTATCCGACATCGTCAACTCGCAGCTTCGCCGCGAAGTTGCTTTGGACACGCAGTCCGAGGTTATCTCGGAGACTCGCGAGCAGGTGATGCGCCGAATTGCCGAAGCTAGCAACCGGTCGGAGATATCGCGTCAGCAGGCATTGGTTCTGTTCAACAACAATCTACGCGATCCTAGACTGACGATCCTGCTGACTGACGAGGCTGTTGATGGAGTGGCAACTCGTGCGCGTCCAGCAACCAATGAAGAGTTGGATGCGCTTTCGCGCGAGGAACGTCCAGAAATCATCGGCAACGCCTCGGTCGCCTACCTACGTCCGCTCGTGGACGAGTTGGGTATCGAGATCGTCGATGTTCGCATCAAGCGAGCGGACTTCCCGACCGAGATTGAGGCGTCGGTGTTCGCCCGCATGAGAGCCGAGCGTGCCCGCATCGCGGACGGTCTGCGTGCAGAAGGTACACAGAGGGATCGAGAGATTCGCGCAGAAGTAGACCGTGAAGTCCAGATCATCTTGGAGACGGCAAACGGTACTGCGGCCAGACTGCGCGGCGAGGCGGAGCAAGAGGCGATCACCATCTTGGCCGAGGCGTTGGAGAAGGCGCCGGAGTTCTACGAGTTCCGCCGGTCGTTAGAGACCTACGAGAAGATCATCGACGGCCAATCGCTGGTCGTTTTGGAGATCGACTCTGAGCTCTTCAAGTACCTGCAATCTGCGGGCGTTCTTGAAGACGAGTAGTCCCAAGGTTGCTCTCCACATCCCGCCATTCCTGCGTAGGCGGGAGTTCTAGTAGGACTGGCTTATTCCGCTTAAAACGGTGGTTTGAAGCCGTCTTTGCCTTGTCCGAGGATGATGCCTTCTTCGGCTAACCGGTTCCGGATGATTGATTCTGTAACCCTGTAGTCGTCCATATAAGCATCGACGAAGTCGGTCACATCGCAGCCTAGCTTTTCTGCCATTAGACGCGTCGCTTCGTCTCGAGTGTTAGCGACGAATTTGCCGCGCGTGAAGTGAAATGGCTGGACAATGAATCGGCGTACGTCAGTGTCCAGAAGTTCGTCGGCGAAAAGTTCAGGATCGGACACAAGGAGTAGCGGTGTCATGGTGATACAGGACTGGATGCCAGCGGCTTGAACTTCGGCGATAGCGCGGAGTCGCACGGTGTTGTTCGGGCAGGATGGCTCGAATGTGCGGCGGATATCCTCGTCATCGGTGGTAACCGTCATGTTTACTTGGACGCGGCCACCGTTTTTCTCGATTTTCTGGAACAGCTTGATGTCTTTGGTGACGTCAGGGCTGCGGGTTTGGACTACAAGTTTCGGTTTGTGAAGGGGTTCTGCCAAGAACTCAAGCACTCCATGAGTTATGCCGCCGAATTCTGTCTCACGTAGTCGGCGTTCGATGGGTTGATAAGGATCGGTCACACTGCTCATGTAGATGAGTTTGTCGTCCAACGAACGTTTCATGTTTCGTAGTTTCTTGACCACATCTTCTTTCACCACTACCCATTGGCCCCACGAATCGCGTTTGTCTTGATCGGGACTGAAGAAAGCAGCGTAACAGTAGGTGCATCCGAACGAGCAACCGCTATACGGATTCAGCGTGTAATCGTACGCATCCATGAAGCCAGTGGACTTGGTGAGGATAGAAGAGGTTGGAGCGTAAGAGACAGAGGTAAGGCCGAGAGAGGTGGGGCGAGTCCGTTCGAGTGCAGGATCTACTGCAACCGTTGCGTTCACGACATCGGTCCCCACTTCAAACATGCTTGATTGCGCAACTTGTCTGGCTTGGCCCATCGTTACTCCGAAATGGTGACTACTATCCTATACGTGGCGTGTAAAACTGAGCCGCTGCATCGGATTGGCTCCTGCCCCAACGCGGAGGTGCGTTGCGGATGGAATTTGCATTTTCCAATTGATCCGCGAATTTCTCTATGTGTCGCCAATATCTGTCAAGCTCTCGCAATGGAGGATAAGGAGGATTCATCAGATCTGAGACCTCGCACCGATCAAACTTGGATTCAACAAACGGGGACACGAGATTCGCAAACCTTCGTGCGTGATAGTTGTCGTGAAACGTCAAAAAACCAGCCGACGGTTTCACATCACGGAAAATCGAGTTCAACGTGCGCCGTATCAACTGATTGTTATGGGTGTCGTTGTACACCACGTGCATGGCTATCAACCACGTTTCCGATGATCGGGGTTTTGTTAGCGGTTTAGTCGATTTTTGAAAGTTAAATTGAAAGAGCGAGCACGCATCACTCAACGCACCTAAATTCGGATTCTGGTCGATGTGTTTCTGCCAAGTTATCCAAGTTTTCTTGCCGAATTCATACATTCTTCTACTCTCATCACAAAGTGCCACGTTGATCGACGTGATATGCCGATTGTGTCGCAAGTTGCCGGCAAGTGCCATCGCCAATCCGATTGACGCTGCTAACTGACCACAACCGAAATCAACAATATGAAGAACCGGTTTGTTTGTGATAACGCGTTCGCGCTTCGACAGCTTCGCTAATCTCTTGAACGCCAAGTACGCAAGCATGATCTGCATAGGTTGGTACCACGCTGCGTAGTTGATCACCGTGAATGGATCGTCATAGTCGGGTTTACGACCTTTTGACAAGTCATCGAAAATTCGGAGACCTCGGTCAATTGACTTCACAGTTTCTCGAGTTTCGCGGTTTGCGCAAAGTGCACGAAATTCGTCTTTCGCGACTTCCGTGATAGCGTTCTCGATCGACCCCAATGTTCCCTTCGGCAGTTGCATAGCATATTGATCTTATGGCATCGTTTGGAAGTACTATGTTACGGACGGACCTCCCCCATTACCCGCTCCGCTCTGCCGACGCCGCGTTCTTGCTGATAGCGCAGCATTGCTCCCATCACTCTCAACCCACTTTCAACATCCCGCGCATCAACGCGCAAACCTTCCAATCGCCCCCAATCCGGGGTGCGAGTTACGTGACGTAGCAACTTGATGGTGTTTAGGGGGGCAGGGATTATAGGCGTGGTTCCAGAGTGATTGAAGGCTATGGGATCGGGAGATGTGTTCGTATCCGCTTGGTCAGGACGTTTGATGAGGCCGCCTTCTGAGGGCGAGAACCAGTGATCTCCGGGTAGGATTTCGGTGTTGGTGCGGACACAGCGGTGGAGTTGGGGTTGAAGACCGACGGTGGTAAGCAGAGTGGTTTCGTGCCAGAGGCGTAGTAGCGGAAGAGTTGATTTGGGAGTGGTTTCGGCGTAGGTCAGGGAGTCTCGCAGTAGGGCGAATAGGTGTGGATTGGCGGCGTTCTGCAGTGAGAAGCGTTCGGAGATTTCGGCGAAGTGGGAGGCCAAGGTCAGGCGGTCGAGGTCGTTGCGTAGAGGGAGGTAGGCGTTGACGGTTTCGACTTGGCTGATGACGTGGAGGTCGGATCGGCCTTCTGAGATGTGGGCGGTGATGTGTCGGAGCAGATCGACGTGTCCGCCGGTTCGAGATGTCGTACGTCGTGCGCCGCGTGCCACGCATGAGATGAGACCGCGGTTCGGGGTCAGGAGGATGACGATGCGGTCGGCCTCGCCGAGGTCTCGGGCGCGGACGACGATGCCTTCGGCGTTGAAATATCGTCGTCCAGAGCTTCGCATGTCTTGGCGACTAGCGCAGCCCCACGCTGCCGTCTTCGCGGATTGGTGGCGGGATGCGGGCGGGTTCGAAGGGGTGCAGGTTGGGTGCTTCTTCGTTGAAGGTTACTCCGAGACCGGGCTTCTCGGGTACCGTGAACCAGCCGTCTACGACCTCCATTGGGGCGTCGACCATGTCTGCCCGCGGCGGCTTGTCTTCGTCAACCGCCTCCAAGACATCCCAAGATGGTGACGAAATCCCGAGCTGCACACACGCGGCGGTTGCTATAGGCCCTTGGAAGTTGTGCGGTGCGATCAGGATGTGATGCGCTTCGGCGATGGCAGAAATCTTCTTCACCCCGGTTATGCCGCCAGCGACCGCGATGTCGGGCTTGAAGAACGAGCAGTTGGTCATCTGGGCGTATTCGCGGAATTCCCAGATGTGGGCGTTGCGCTCTCCGACGGCGAGGGGCAGTCGCATCTTGGTGGCTACTTCTGACATCGCAAGAACGCCATCGGGGACGATCGGGTCCTCGATGAAGTATGGGTTGAATGGCATCGCCTTCTCGCAGAAGACGACGGCTTCCGAGGGTCGCATGTTGCGGTGTATCTCAATGCCGATGTCGAAGTCGTTGCCGACGGTCTCGCGGACGGCTGCCAGCATGTCGATGGCGTTGTCGACGAGGACGGGGTACTTGAGGAGTTGGAACTCACGGGGCATGGGCGTGAACTTGAGCGCGGAGTAGCCGCGGTCGACGGCGATTTTGGCGCGTTCCGCAACTTCGTCTGGGGTTTCTCCGCCAACTCCTAGGAAGATGCCTCGCACTTTCCTCCGGGCACGACCGCCGAGGAGGTCCCACACGGGGGCGTCGAGACGTTTGCCCTTGATGTCCCAGAGCGCCATGTCAATGCCGGATATGGCGGCGGCTATGGAGTTGCCACGGAAACTGCCGTTGTACCGATGCATATAGTTGTAGATGTGCTCAGTATCACCGGGATCCATACTGACGATGGCATCGCCGAGAATCTTGACAGTCTCTTCAGCCGCACGTGGGTACGCCCAGTAGCAGGATTCGCCGATGCCCTGTGTGCCGTCATCAGTAGTGATGCGGACGACAAGGAAGCGGTCGACTAAAAAGGTCTCGATTTGTTCGATTTTCATAGGGTTCCTCGGCGAGGCTCAGTCGCTTATTTCCGATCTGGATTCTAGTGAATGCGCCAGCGTTGCGTCGTCGGCGTATTCGATGTCGGTGCCGGAGGGTAGACCTCTCGCCAGACGGGTTACTTTGATGCCGGCGGGGGCGATGGCTCGTTGGAGATACATGGCGGTGGCCTCGCCGTCTAGGTTTGTGTTGGTGGCGACGATGACTTCGTTGACTGTTTGATCGGTGGTGTCGTCTTGGAGGCGTTGGAGCAGTTCTTTGATTTTGAGATCGGAGGCGGCGATGCCGGAGGTTGGTGAGATGGCGCCGTGGAGGACGTGGTAGAGGCCGTTGTAGGCGCGGGTGCGTTCGAGTGCGGTTACGTCGAGCGGCTCTTCGACGACGCAGATGACGGTGCGGTCGCGTTTGGGGTCTGAGCATATCCCGCACACTGGCTCCTCGGTGATGTCGGCGCAGGTCTCGCAGAGTTTGATGCGCTGCTTGACGCCAGTGATCGCTTCGGAGAGTTCGGCGGCTTCGGCTTCGGACATCCGGACAAGGTGATACGCGAGGCGCTGTGCGGATTTGGGACCGATACCTGGGAGGCGTCGGAAGGCTTCGATGACGCGGGATACTGGTGCTGCGACACCGCGTGGCGCGTCGGATGGTGGTGCTACCGGCGTGATTGATCTCGGAGGATCGGGGCGAAACGCGGCCATTTTTGACGATTACAGCGGGTTAGAAGCCCAGGCCCGGCAGATTCAGTCCTCCGGTGATCGCCTGCATCTTCTTGGCAGCCACCTGCTGGGCACTGTCCATGGCTTCGTTGATGGCGGCCATCACGAGGTCTTGCAGCATCTCGACATCTTCGGGATCGACGACTTCGGGGTCGATTTCGATGCTCTCGACGCGAGAACCACCCACCACGACGGCTTTGACGGCGCCTCCACCGACCGATGCCTCGGATGTCGCATTGGCGATCTCTTCCTGCACCTCCTGGATCTTCTTCTGCATCTGCTGAGCTTGCCTGAGCATGTTGCGATTCATCATGATGCGGTTGCCACCTGTCCTGTCATCGGTTGAAAGTCGGGAGTTGTTACGCTACGGGTTCAATGTTAACGCGCGGGAAGTTGATGGGGAGAGGAAGAACTACGAACAGACTAAGCTGGGCAATGGGTTGGCGGGTTCGCAAAGTAGAATCCATGCGATGTCTTTCCGTTCTTTTGCCCTCGTAGCGCTGGTCTTGTTCGGCGCGGTTGCAGTAGTCGGATGCGGGCTGCGAGATGAGGGTGGCGCGGTTAGTGAGAATGTGTTGACGGCGGAGTTGGTAGTGCCGCCAGCTTCGCAGGTGACGGTTGAGCCTCCTACGGCTACAGTCGCGCCGACTGCTAAAACCGAGGTGGTTGAGGAGGTTGCGGGGGATTCGGGTGAGGAGGATGAATCGGCTCGGGTGAATGTGCCGAATCGGGGGTACAACTCATACGGGGATCCGGATGCGCCGATCACGATGTTCGATTTTTCGGACTTTTTGTGACCACACTGCGGGACTTGGCACCGCGGGACGGTCGCCCAGATGCGTGAGACGTACATCGCCGATGGGCTGGTGAGGTCGATATATTTCCACTTTCCGATCTTGGCTGAGGAGTCGGCGTTGGCGGCGGAGTATTCGGACTGCGTGGGCGAGCAAGGGGCGGAGCATTTTTGGGAGTTTATAGATGGGGTGTACGAGCGTCAGGATGAGATAGGGCTGCCGCTACTCGCCGGATTGGCGGAGAGTATGGGTCTAGACCGTGTGGCGTTGAACGAGTGTCTGCTATCGGGTAGGCACAACACGACTTGGCAGATCGATCGGGCGCGTGGCGAGGCGATGGGCGTACAATCAACCCCGACAATCTTCCTCGCGTATGTAGACAAGGATGGCGAGGAGGTGCGGTTGCAGTTCCGCGGCGCGCGGGATTTCGACAATATGTCGCAGATAATCGATGCGATCTTGAGGGATATCGAGAAGTAAAGATGAAGATAACGAAGATAACGCCCTATCTGGTGTCGGCTCCGGCGCCATTTTTGCCGACCTCGAACGCGAAGGCGAGCAACCGAGAATACCTATTTGTAGAGGTGAATACTGACGAGGGCGTGACGGGATGGGGCGAGGTTACCTGTACTCGGGAACAGGCCAATCGCGGTGTTGCATCGTTGATCCGGCATGTGTCGGATCTGCTGGAGGGTGATGATCCGAAGAACATCGAGAAGATCTGGCACAAGGTGTTCCGGCACTTCACGTACATGGGTTCGCGAGGAGCGACGACGAGTGTGATCTCTGGTATCGACATCGCGCTGTGGGACATCAGGGGGAAGGTGTTGGGTGTGCCGGTGTACGAGCTACTGGGTGGTCCGGTGAGAGATGCGGTGGAAGTTTACTGTCATCCACAGGACGGGGCGACTCCAGAGAGCTTGGCGCAAGACTGCAAGGCGATTGTGGCGACAGGTCAGACGTCGCTAAAGACGGATCCTTGGTACCCGCATCATCCAGACGAGATCGATGGATACATGTCTGGCAAGTTGTCGGCGGAAGCTGAAAACCAAGGGGTTGAGCGGATTGCAGCGGCGCGAGAAGCTGTGGGTCCCGACATTGAGATATTGATCGACAACCATGCGCGGTTTGACGTACCTACGGCGATACGGCTGGCGAATTCGTTGGAGCCGTACGACATCTTCTGGTTCGAGGAGCCGGTGGGTGTGGAGTCGAACACTGCATTGAAGCAGGTTCGGGACGCGACGAACGTGCCGATCTGCGTTGGCGAGCGGATTCACACTCGGTGGGAGTTCGTGCCGATCTTGGAGCAGGGCTTGGCAGACTTCATCATGCCGGACATCACATGGACGGGCGGTATATCGGAGTTGAAGAAGATCTGCACACAGGCGGAGACGTACTACATACCGGTGTCGCCGCACGATGCGAGCGGCCCGATCAACGTGATCGCTGGCGCGCAGGTGATGATCACAGTTCCGAACTGTTACCGCGTGGAGACGATGCGCGCCGACCTGCATGCGTACGACTGCCTGATGGATGTGCCGCTAGATATCCGTGGCGACAAGATACATCTTGATCCGAAGCGTCCAGGCATCGGCATCGAGATGGACCGCGAGTATTTGCAGGCGCACTTGGCAGATTGATGTGATGCCATCCAATTGCCCCCAGCCCTCTGGATTACGGCTTTCGCCGGAATGACGGGGATACCTACTCTACCGCGAAGAGGTAGGCGTAGTGGGGCTGGTTGCCGCGGATGAACTGGATGTCAACGCGGTTGTAGTGGGTTAGCTCTTGGGTGAGGCGGGTTTCGGCGGCGCGGGCGGTGTCGGGGTTAATCTCTTCGCCGACGTAGACGGCAACGAGTGCGCCGTGGTGCATGACGGCGTTAACCCCTGAGATGAGCATTGCGAGTTCGTCGTCGCCCGCGGCCACAGTTTCGCCGTCGACTAGGACCATGAACTGACCTTCGTTCACATGTACTCCCCCCATGGTGGCGTCGCGTGATGCGCGGAAGACGGAACCGACGTGGAGTCCTTCGAGCATGTCGGCCATCTCTTCGACGTTTTCGTCGAGGTCGGCATCTGGGTCGAAGGCGCTCATTGCGGCGATGCCCTCTTGCATCGAGCGAGTTTCGATGACTGTAGACGACTTTTCGGTGAGTTCGGATGCTTGTTGAGCGGCGCCGATGATGTTTTTGTTGTTAGGCAGCAATATGACTTGGTCGGATGGTGCGGCTTCGACGGCTTCGAGGAGGTCTTGGACGCTGGGATTTAGTGTGTCGCCGCCTTCGACGATGAAGGTCGAGCCCATACCGGCTTGCCGGAAGTAGCTGGCCATGCCGTCGCCGGCGACGACCGCGACAATGGCGATGTCTACAGGTTTAACAGGCTGCTCCGCGGTGGCGGCATCGGCGCGACGGTTCTCGGCCCATTCGGTGGTCTGGGCATCCATGTTCTGGATGGTGACGTTGAGGGTGAGAGCGCCGTTCCGAACGGCTAGGCTGACGGCTTCGCCAGGGTCTTCCATGTGGACATGAATCTTGGCGATGGTCTCGTCGCCCGCGATGACGGTGGAGCGTCCGATCTTGTCGAACTCTTCGCGGAGATGTGGGATGTCGATGTTGGCACCTTCGATGCCGATGTTGGTGCAGTAGCCCCACGCTTCTTCTTCGGCGATGTCTAGGGATGATGTATCGACGATGACGCCGCTCTCGCCCACGAGGTTTTCGATCCCCGGCGCGTCGACATGAACTGAACCGTCGCCTTCGCCCTTGATGTACTGAGACATGCCTATGAGCATGATGGTCAGGCCAAAGCCTCCGGCGTCAACCACTCCTGCCTCTTTGAGGACTTCGAGCATGTCGGGGGTCCGCTCGGTGGTGTCTAGGGCTTGAGTGGCAGCGGTCTCTAGGACGACGTGTATGTGTGCGCCGTCGTTCGCGGATCGGGTGGCGGCATCTGCGGCTTCGCGGATGACGGTGAGCATTGTGCCCTCCACGGGATTTGGCACTGCGCCGTATGCCATCTCGGCAGCGAGAGTCAAACCATGAGCGAAGTTGCTGGCATCGACCTCATTGGCGTCAGTCATGGCGTCGCGTAACCCGCGGAAAAGCTGCGCCATGATGAGTCCGCTGTTGCCACGTGCGCCGAGGAGCGCGGCGCGGGCCATCGCGGCTGAAGTAGACGGCACGTCTTCGGTCGCGGACGTCTCCATGTCAGATGCGATCCCGCGCATGGTGAGCATCATGTTGGTGCCGGTGTCGCCGTCGGGCACCGGGAAGACGTTGAGGGCGTTGAGCTGGTTCTGGTTGGTGGAAACTGCGGCTAGAGCGGCACGCGTGAGATCGCGCAGGAGGTAGCCGTTCCTAGTCGTAATCTCCGTCGTCATCGAGATGCCCTTTGCTTGCTGATGGTGGTCGAGAGAGGCAGCGTTGATACCGCGTCTCGCGCTTGCGAACTGACCGCGATGTTATTCTAGTTGGAAGCACCTAATTTTGACCGTATGCTCACGGTCAAGCACCGAAACCGACCCTTAAAACCGCACGCAACCGAAACACCGCGCCATGTCCATGTCCGAACAGCAGATCCGAGCCGCCCTCAAACTTGGTCCGCGTCCGAAGCCGCAGTTCGGCCACAACCGGAGCCACGCGCTGAACGCCACCAAGCGTCAGTTCAAGCCGAATCTTCAGACGCGACGTGTGCTGATCAACGGTCAAGAGCAGAAGATCAAGTTGACGGCTAGGGAGATTCGGACGTTGCTGAAGCGTGGGCGGATGTTGCTGGCGGAATAGATTCTCGCGAACTGCTCGCCGTTAATACCCCAACGCGAAGCCATCGCGGCGCGGGTCCGCCGCACCGAGATACGTTCCGTGCGATGTCCGATGTATCGCGTGGGCACCGCCTACTGCGTTGGTGAATGGGGGTAGGAGGTCGTAGGTGTAGCCGGTGTCGGCAAGCTGTTCCAGAATATCGGGGTCGAAGCGAGATTCGAACATGATGGCACCGATATCGTAGTAGCGGAATCGGGGCGCTTCGATGGCTTCTTGAATGTTCTTCCCGCAGTCCAGGAACTGATGGATCATCTGGATAGTGGTGTGGAGTATGCCGTAGCTGCCGGGTGTGCCAATAGAGGCGATGAAACTGGCATCCTCGGCTGCGTAAATCTGCGACGGGGCAATGACGAAGTCTACCGCTCGGCCGCCTTTGAGGTCGTTGGGGCTGCCTTGGTTCAGGTCGAACCACTTGCCCATGTTGTTGATAAAGACTCCGGTGCCTTTTGGTGCAAGGCATGAGCCGAAACCGCCGCCCAGGGTCTGGGTAATCGTGACGACGTTGCCCCATTGGTCGGCGGTTGCGAAGTGAGTAGTCATCGGCGACTGCGCTGCGGATTGCGGGTTCCATACGCCGGGCAGGGAGGCTTCGACGGCGGACCGGTTCCAGCGCTCCGCTGGAAAGCCGCTGAACTTGTCGGCCGAGATGCCTGATCTAATTTCTTCTGCGTAATCTTTCGAGGTCAGTCGGTCGAGCGGTATGTCTACATGTTTGGGGTCTCCGGAGTAGAGAACGCGGTCGTCCGCTGACTTCAGCACGGCTTCGATCAGCAGATGCTCGGTTAACGCGGTGCCCGGCTCGAGGTCGTAGCCTTCGAGGATGTTGAGCGTCTCAAGCATCTGGAATGCAGACGAGTTCGGCTTGGGAACGCGGACTTCGTAGTCGCGGTAGGTAGTTGAGATCGGCTCTTCCCAATATGGGCGGTATGCGGCGAGTTCTTCGCGGTTGATGACGCCGTTGAAGGCCTTTTGGCCGGCGCAAATCTCGTCGCCGAGCGATCCTTCGTAGAACTCGGTGATACCACCTTCGACGACCCGGTTCATGCTCTCGGCGAGTTGCTGCTGACGTAGAAGCGCACCGGCTTCGACTTCTGAGTATTCAAGTGCCAGAGTTGCGCCGTCTTCGGTTAGTTCAGCGATCTTGTCGATAGTGTCTGCAACGGTGGTGGCGATTAGTGGTGTCATTGGGACACCGTTTTCGGCCAAGTCGATGGCGTACGCGAAGACTTGGGAGCGCGGCAATGTGCCGTACTTGTCGTGCATCGTTAGCCACCCAGCGATATTGCCGGGAACGAGCATCGAGAGCGGTCCGTACTCCATATCATCGCGGGTCATCCCAGACGGATCGATGTCGTTGGGGGCGTGACCCGAGAAGTTGATGGTTCGCGTCTGGCCTTCCGATGCGATATAGACGAGGCCGATGCCCACGCCCCCCATGCCGGACATGAAGGGTTCAGCGACGTTCAGACCAGCGGCGACCGCGACCGCGGCATCGACCGCGTTGCCGCCTGCTTGTAGGGCTTGCAATCCTGCGATAGTCGCGTGCTGCGACCCTGATGCGACCATGCCTCGACGGCCGGTTGCTGGAGGGCGCGTTGAATCGCCGTGTGGTGTGCTGCCGGTCTGTGCTGCCAATGCCATGATTGGTTTCTCCTTAATTCACTAAAGACGCTAGATGTTGACGTGAGGCGATCTTCTCTTCGGCCGAGCCGTATGCCATCGAGTAGTGGGCGCGGTAGCCGCTGTCTTCGAGTCGGTTTATGCATGAATCGAAGTCGATGTTGCCCTTGCCGGGAATCATGTGAACCTCGTAGTCACCATTGTTGTCGGCGAGTCGGACCTCGCCTATGCGCTCGATGCCGAAAGCGTCGAGGAATCCGTCCACACCTTCTGGTACTAGGTTGGCGTGGTTGACTGTGAACGCCCATCCCAGCTTGCTCGGAGGGATAGCATCGAAGATCTGCGAGCATTCTTCGACGGTGTGGGCTAGGTATTTGACCTCGGCATGTTCGGGTTCGTAGTTGAGGTTTTCAAGGAGGACGCGCTGTCCGGTGTCGGCGGCGTATGTCGAGATACGATCTAGGCGGGCGATTGCGGCGGCGAGCCGGGATTCTGGATCGGAGGTGAAGTGGTAGCCGGCGTGGACAACTGTCCACTTGCATCCGAGGCGGTTGGCGAGATCGATCGATGCCCGCATGTAGTTTTCGACGCCGCGAGAGACGTAGGGTGAAAGTTCGGCGACGTTGACCGCGCTCAAGGTGTGAAGACCAATGTTGATCCCTGTCATCTCGCACCGATCGCGGACTTCGGCGATGCGCTCCGCAGACCACGTCTCCATGTGATTCGGGCCTGTGTCGGCATTGAAATCAAGGTAGTAGAAACCGTTCTCCTCGGCAAAATCTAAAGCGTCTTCAAGTCGGGTTGCTCCGGCATCTAAGCCAATGCGGTCGAAAATAGACATGGCGCAGGGATGGATCGGGGTTACGTCTGGATGCAGTGATTCTATGCTGGCTGCGTTGTCGAAATGTCCGCTATCGGAATGTCAGCACGGAACGCGCCGCTTCTCCGGCCGTCATATCTGCGAAAGCCTCATTGATCTCGTCCAATGGCCGGTATCGCGTGATCATCTCGTCGAGCTTGAGCTTGCCCTGCTTCTCCATCTCAAGCAGCCAGAGGAAATCGACTCTGGGGCGTCCGTCACCGTGCCAGTTCCCGAGTATTGTCCTGCCACGGAGGAGTTCCCAGCCGTCGACAGCCATCTCTGCGCCAGTCGGGAATACGCCTACGAGTACCGTCGTGCCGAGCGGACGCGTCGAGTTGAAGGCTTGTTTGGCGATTGCCGGAAGTCCTACTACTTCGAAGGCGTAGTCTGCGCCTCCACCTGTAATCTCGAGGATTCTGTTGACCGGGTCTTCCTTGGCGGCGTTGACGAAGTGGGTGGCGCCCATTTCGGCGGCTTTTTCGAGTTTGAAGTCGACGGTGTCTACAGCAATGATTTGAGCGGCGTTTGCGAGGCTACCACCTTGGACGACGCTGAGCCCTACGCCTCCGCAGCCAAATACCGCCATACTCGATCCGGTCGGCACTTTGGCACGGTTGACGACGGCTCCGACACCGGTGATGATGCCGCATGAGATTAAACATGCTGCTTCGAGATTCGTGTCTTCAGGAACGAGGACGCATTTGTCCTCCAGTGCGATCGAATATTCAGTGAAAGTTGGAGTTCGATGGTTGATGCGCTCGCCGTTCTTGTGGAACCGCGTCGTGCCGTCGGGCATCGAAGCGCCATAGGTGAAGTTTGTCTCGCAGAGCGAGGGATGCCCCGCGGTGCAGTTCCGGCATCGTCCGCACATGGAATCGAGAGACAATATCACCTTGTCCCCGGGCTTCAACCAATCCACACCCTCGCCTACCTCCGCAACCGTACCCGCTCCTTCGTGTCCGAGGATCATCGGCCCCACGAAGGTCTTGGTGTGTCCGTCAACGGCATGGTAGTCGGAGTGGCAAACACCAGCGCCAACCATCTTGAGCAGGACCTCGCCGCGTTTCGGCGAGTCGATTTCGAGGGTTTCGACGGATACGAGTTGTTTTTGTGCTCTGAGTACGGCGGCTTGGGTTTGCATGGTTCAGTCTGGGTTGGAATGTTCCGATGCGTATGAATGTTAGCGCCTCGGTGTGCTTTGCGTCACTGCAGGCGAGAATAGAATGCTGGTATGGACTTGGGATCGGCAAATCAGGGCTGTTGCTCACCAACTCGTGCGGACAGCGATTCACCCGTTCGGGAGAGTGCAGTCTTTCGGCACGGGATTACACCCGTTGATCCGGTGAAGCAGGAGTTGGTTGAACTCGACGGTGCGGAGTTTCGGATGGGGACCGATGATCGGCGATTCCTTGCTGATGGGGAGGGACCGATACGCGATGTGACTATCGACGGGTTCGGTATTTCGGCGGTGCCCGTCACGAATGTGGAGTTTGACGCTTTCGTGTCTGCCACTGGGCATGTGACCGATGCCGAACGGTTCGAGTGGTCTTTCGTGTTCAAGGATTTCGTTACGCCAGAAGTTGAGCGAACAGTCTCTCAGGTAGTGCAAGGATCGGAGTGGTGGTGGCGAGTAGATGATGCGTATTGGCGAATGCCCGAAGGCCCGGGATCGGATATCGATGATCGCGCCTATCATCCGGTAACTCATATCTCTTGGACGGATGCAATCGCGTATTGCGATTGGATCGGTGGACGTTTGCCGACGGAGGCAGAATGGGAATACGCGGCGCGTGGCGGGTTGGATCAGGCACGGTTCGCTTGGGGTGACGAGTTGGAGCCGGATGGTGAGCACATGTGCAACATCTGGCAAGGCGAATTTCCGAACACGAATACGCTACAGGATGGATGGCATGGCACATCGCCAGTTGCGAGCTTTCCATCGAACGATTTCGGACTGTACGACGTTGCGGGCAACGTGTGGGAGTGGTGTTCAGACTGGTTTTCGCCGACATTTCATCGCAATGCTCGCCGAGTAACGCGAGATAATCCGAAGGGACCCCGTAACGGAACCGCGAAGGTGATTCGGGGCGGCTCCTACCTATGTCACGATTCCTACTGCAATCGATACCGCGTCGGCGCTCGGACAGCAAACACGCCAGATTCGAGCACAGGCAATCTGGGTTTCCGTATTGTCGCGGCTTGAGTAGCAACGCGTATCACACGATGCGGTATCATCGCATCAGTTAACGAGTTGTCCTCTGAGAGGAGACAGAATCTATGCATTTGCTAGAAGTTCTTAACCCCGTTGCGCAGCAACGCGGACTCATGAACTCAGCCAAGATCAACGAACGTCCAGAAACGCTCGACGACGCTACAGTGGGACTAATCTGGAGCGGCACCCATGGCGGCGATGTCGCCCTCAAACGCGCCGGAGAAATGCTCCAAGAGCGTTTCAAGAATGTGCAGGTCAACTTCTACACCGGCGGCAACTACCCTGCGCCGCCGCCTATCGTCAGACAAGCGGGAGAGGAGTGTGACGTCGTTATCGGCGCCACCGCCGATTGAGGGACCTGCGCGTCGTGGATGGTCCACGACATGATCCAGATCGAGAAGATGGGGAAGCCTGCCATCCCCATAGTCTCCGGTCGCTTTGAAGAAGACGCTATTGCGAGCTCCCGGGCTCTCGGCATGCCCGACTTGCAGTTCGTCATCGTTCCTCGCATATACCGCAATCTTCCGATCGACGAGTGCGTCTCGCAGACCGAGGCCGCAATCGACGACATCATCGATGTCTTAACGGTCGATCAGCAGCACGGACGACGCGAACGCGATGAGGTCGCGGAAGTCCAACGCTTCGAGGGTGAAGACCGTTGGGACGCCATTCTCAAGATGAACGAGCAGTGGCTCATGCGCGACTGGGGCGACTCCTTCGTGCTCCATCCGCCAACAACTCAGGCAGTTGATGAGTTGATCGCCGGTTCCAACTTGGATGCCGACGAGCTGATCTGCGACATGCCACCCGGCTTCGGACTTGCAACGGTCGAAAAGATCGCCATCAACGCCGCGATGGCCGGCGCGAAACCTGAGCACATGCCGGTGATAATCGCCGGAGTCAAGGCGCTTTCGCAGATGGGTTCGCACGGCGGCACATCATTGCTGATGTCGACGAGTCCACAAGCCCCGTTACTTGTCGTCAATGGTCCAATAGCGAAGGAGCTTGGGATTAACGCGCGCTCCGCGCTCGGCCCCGGTCGTGACAACCAAGTGAACATCACGATCGGTCGAGCCTTCTCGCTCTGCCTCCGCAACATCGGCTACTGGTACCCGGGTCAGATGGACATGGACACCATCGGCACAACCCGTAAATTCGTGCACTGCATCGCCGAGAACGAAGACATGAGCCCATGGGAGCCCTTCCATGTGAATCAAGGCTTCCGTGCGAGCGAGAGCACGGTCAGCGTCTTCATCACGAACGGTGAACTAGACGTCCAAGACCAAGGCAACACCAACGCCGAAGACCTGCTCAAGACGCTCGCGTATGGCTCAATCTTCGGCACCCGCGGCCTCGGAATGCACGGCGGCGGTCAAAGATTGATTCTCATGCCGCCTGATGTTGCTGGACCGGTTGGCGACCAAGGCTTCACGAAGGACGACGCCCGTACCTTCATCCACCATCACGCCAAGAACAGCTTGGGCAAGATGATCCAATACACCCCCATCAAAGGCGAAGCCCGCATCGCCGCAGCGTGGCGATGGCTCGAGAACCTCACTGAACAAGAGATCCTCGACATCGAAGTTTCAGTCTTGGACAGCCCCGAAGACTGGAAAATCGTAGTAGTAGGCGCCGACCGCGCCAAGACCGCCGTAATGCCCACAACCGACAACATCGCCACCGTAGGCATCGATCAATACCGCTCATGACCTCCTCTCCCTCAATGGGTCGTGTGCACAACTACCAACAATCCCCTCTCCCCTCCGTGGGAGAGGGTTAGGGTGAGGGGGATCGGGCGGCCATGGGGTTGGGAAATCGGGCCCAAGGGGGCGTGCAACCTGTGCTGTCGGTACCCTCCATCCAGTTGTGCAAACATCCCTCAATGGGATATGCGCACAACCACCAACAGTCCCTTCTCCCCGCCGTGGGAGAGGGTTAGAGCCTGCCCCGGACTTGATCCGGGGGTGAGGGGGATCCCGTAATCATGCCCCGCTACGTAGCATTCCTCCGCGGCATGAACCTCGGCCGCCGACGCATCAAGAATCCAGAGTTGTGCGCCGCGTTCGAAGACATCGGCTTCACCAACGTCTCCGCGTTCTTAGCAAGCGGCAACGTCATCTTCGACGCAGCGGATTCCGACCCCGCTGCGGTAGCACTTTCGATTGAACACGGACTGCGAGATTCGCTAGGTTACGAAGTCCCGACATTCCTGCGTAGCGCCGACGAGGTGCGTTCGATTGCCAGTCATCAACCTTTCGCAGACATCACCACTGAACGGACCGGCAAGATGCAAGTAGCGATCATCGGCTCCGAGGCCGATCAATCAGCTCGTGATTCAGTGCTTAATCTGTCAAACGATGCCGACATGTTGGAGATGGTGAGTAGGGAGATCTACTGGTGGCCGAAGGGGAACTTCCTAGACTCGCAGTTGGATCTCGACGCGCTCGAAGCGATCCTCGGCCCGTTCACAATTCGCACCAAAAACACCATTGAACGTTTAGCCGTCAGATTTCTGTCAGCCGCCTGATCGATTCTGTATGCTCGGCGTAATGCCTGAAGGTATTGCCCGCCATCACGTCCCAAGGCTTCCACTCAGACGGCATGTGTTTGAAACATCCCGAGTCACTGTAGGCCTCTTCTGGCAGCAGCTCCAGCTGTTCGATCAGCGCCGTGAACACGCGATCAGCCTCCTCGCGCACCTCGTTCAGAGTCATCTCCTTAAGTTCGTCGTGGACAGCCGCGTTCCGCTCGTCCAACCGCAACTCCCACAGATCCGAGCCGACCAACGCGCGAGTTTTCAGCATCCCCAACATCTCCCGCTCGTACCACATCACATGCGCCAAGATATCCTTCGCCGACCACTCGCCCTCCTGGCCAGGCTCGAGCATAAGGTCTGCATCAACCATCGACAAAAGTTCGGCCCACTCGCCACGCCCCGTCTTGACGCTATCTATGAACTCCGCCTTCTTCATCAGACACCACTTTATAGGGTTGCCCCCGCTCGCGGGGGAAATGTCCGCAGGACAAAGGGGGCCGTCCAAAACAACCCCTAACCGCTCCACATCCTCTCAAACGTCATTTGTCCCGATCCCGCATAGCCCAGCACAAACATATCCGGGTTGCTGAGCGACTTCCATCCCTCAAATCCGAACGCGTCATCCAGCGAGTGCAGGACTAGCGCCAACAGGTTGCCGTGTGTGACAACTAACGGCATTGCGTGATCGGCATCGAATATCTCATCCAGCGCAGCCCAAGCACGAGCTAGGACTTCGCGAGCAGATTCACCGCCGGGCGCGCGCAAATCACAATCGTCGAATGAACTGCGGACGACATCTTGTCAGTTATCGAGAGGCTCTGCGGAGAGGGTGCGTTCGTTGAGGCGGGCATCCGTGTGGATTAATAGATCTGATCGCCTCGCAAACGGTTCGATGCTCTGCCGTGCGCGCAGGTATTCGCTGGTTGTGATGTGATCAATGGGATAGTCCGACAAAAAACTGGCGAGTGTCTGCGATTGCTGACCCCCTGCGTCGGATAGCGGCGCGTCGGGATGTTGACCAGTCGCCGCGCAATGGCGGACCAAGACCAACATCTGGCTCAGCATCGGTCTAGCAACTTCCGCGCTAGGTTTCCAGCCCGTCCACTAGCGAATTCGCGAAAGTCATCGAGCGAGTCGACTGTGTAAACATCGTCATTGATAGTATGCGTAGCGATCGCTCTGCGAGCATCCCGGTTTTCAGCGATCACTACCTCGGGCGGATTGCTGCCGATCGATTTGTTCGAACTCGCAAGCAATGGTGCAAGGTTGGCCGTGATGTTTACTGGATTGTCTTGGGCCCCTTCCCGCCACCCTCGATTTATCGAATACCTCATCGGGAAGATGTGATGAAGTTCAATATCCGCGTTGGTATGAGTAAGCTGAGCGTTTGTCAGCCAATCTTCAGCACCTTCTGTGACCAAGAGCCCACATATACCTTTCATCAAAACATCGTGCGAACGCCTTTGTTCGAGCAATTTGTTCGTCAAATTAACGAACACGTCGTCGTAACCGTGTTCGTCGACACTGAATCCTTCCGGTAAATCCCCCCTGATCAATGTCGTCGCATCAGCCACAGGTTGGGTACTGGTATTTCTGAGATAGGTTTCATCTACGATGGCGCGCCAGTACCATCGTTTCAACAAGCCGAGATCTGACAGACCTTCCAACAGATATGCGGCAACAGGCAAAACAATCGTATCGTCCGGCAACAGAGAAGGACACACAACGCCACATTCGGTTTTTAAGAACTCAATCCCATCATTGATTGCGCGAACAGCGTCGGTCCAATCGGTTTTTACCACATCTGCGTCCAAACCCAAAATGTCACCGCGTTTTATGCCTTGCTTGTTCACATAAGCGACCAGTTTCAAGACATCCAATGAAGTGATCGGCCCTGAACCTCTTGAGGACCGTTTTGACCACTGATCACCGAATTCGCTTAGGTAGGTGAACCTGGCGACAGCTTCATCCCATTCATCGTGCAGATGGAAACCGCTCGGGTACAACTTAGCCAACATCAGGTCGTCGACATCCAATCGCACACCTGTTTTGTTGACCGTTTCAAAAATGACTGCGAGAGGTTCTAATCCAAGATCTGAGCTCAGTTTCAGTGACGTGATGTTGTATAGTTCGAGGTCACCGAAGATATCGCTACGCAAGTCAAGTAATTCCCATTGCTCAGCTATCATCTGATTCGGGGCGAGGTGGGATAACCACCTGCTGAATTTCGACGAATTACTGATGTCTTCAACGGTTGCGATTCCATGTTCTACCCTGTCTTGGATGGTCGGGAATTTTTTGTTGAAGTCGCTTTGGGATAGTGAAGTGAAGTCGGCTTCAGTCAACGACATCCGGGTGTCTGGGTTACGTTTGCGACGAACGAAAATCCCCATTACATCTTCGACGTAATACATCGTTTTAGATGATTCAGGTGCAAACGCGTGCAGGAGCGAGGTCAATCTCTGTTGACCATCGAGGACGATCACGGTTACTTGATTAGGATCGGGCGTTGGAGCTCCTTCGAAATTCTTCAACCTCAATGACTCAATTGCGGAGTGATTTTCGCGATCAGAGATCAGTATCGACCCGATAGGCCAACGGTTAGAAACGGATGCGAGAAGACTGATGACGTTTTTGGGGTTCCATACGAAGTCTCTTTGGAAGTCTGGCATCGCTACTGTGCCTTGCCTGATGGCGTCAACCAAATCGATAGCGGTATAGGAAGGAGTTGTGGTGTCCTTAAGCAACGATGTTGACCTTTCGCGTTATTTGTTTTCAACCGCCGCAGTAAGGCGACAGTTCAAATTAGGTATGCCAATCGGACAAATTGTAGCGCAGGAATTCTGGAGGGGATTAGAGGCGTATAAACCGCTACCATGAACCAAGTCGGCATCGCAACGACTGTGGCGGCGCGAGTGCCATATGTATCCTCAATCGAACGGGTTCTCGCTTAGAATCCGCGGCGTTAAGACGCAGGCGTACTCAACGACACTCTGGGAGCTTGCAATCTTGACACAGGGAACTTCAGACACCTCCACCTACGCGATGACTCACAGTGACGAGTTCACGTAGATACCGCACCACCCACACCTCAAACAACTATCACCCAATCACAGCCCATCCTTCAATCCCGCCCATCCCGGTTCAGACGCTTGACAGCCACAACATCTGTAGTAATATAACAACTGAGCGCCGAGACGACTTTCATCGGAGCGGCGCACGAAAAACGAAGAATCGCCGCGTCGAGACGGGTGTGCGCAAACCTTTTCAGACGTAGCAAGAACAATTGAATGAAGTATTGGCAACGGGCGGGAGTGCACGGGGCGCTGACGGCGCCCGCCGGCGGTGCCCGCCACAAGCCCAGAAAGACGGGCGCAACGTTCCCACAATCCGGTTACGAAGACCGTTGTAGCTGTAGGGCTCGGACGCGGAGCATATGCTGGCTCCGCCAACAATAGCAAGCCAGACGGATCCTCCTTCCTCCCTTCCAGAGGGGGCTTGGATCCCCCTCCTTCAGGAGGGGGCTGGGGGGAGGTCACCGTTCAAGGTTCGAGCGAACGGCCTTCTACCCGGCACACGTCTTTCCGCTTCGCTGGACGGAAGAGGCTGCAGCACCAGCGAGAGGGGTGAATCGAGCGATGACGAGGAGCAGTCTTTCAGAATGCTCCCCGCAGGGCCGACGGTCTGGCGACGTCGGCGGTGCTGGACTATTGACTGACTTTCACAACCAACTTATCGACGCGATCCCCAACGACGCGGCGATGCTTCGAACATCGAACATTCGAACGAAAACCTCCCCGAAAGGGAGAATCAGACGCGCCTGCGAACCTCCCCCTTCAGGGGGAGATTCAGAGGGGGTACGCGAAGCGAGATCGCAGAGGCACCAAAGGCAAGATACAAGCGCGATACACCGTCTCATATTGGCATGTTTCGCATAGAATCACCGTCTGCGTGCTTAACTAATCGACTCAACAACATAAAGGAGACCGCGACTTTGTCACAGAAGCAGGAAGAGAGTTCGACCTACGCAATGGGTTACAGCGACGAGTTCACTCAGATATTGCACCGCCGCAACGCCGAAACCCACGCCGCGCATCTTTTGCCGCATCTCCAGCCCGGATCACGAGTTCTAGATGTCGGTTGCGGACCAGGATCGATATCAGTTGGTTTGGCCAAGGCTATTGAACCCGGCGAGTTGCACGGAATCGATATGGAGGAGTCGCAGATCATGATCGCCCGCGCTTCAGCGGCGGCCGGCGGGCACGACAACGCTACATTCCACGTAGGCGATGCGACTGACCTCCCGTTTGAGGATGATTCGTTCGACGCTGCCCACACTCACGCGGTACTGATGCACGTACCCGACACCGAGAAAGCGCTCAGCGAGATCATGCGCGTTTTGAAGCCGGGAGGCATATTGGCAAGCCGAGAGGTTGTCACCTATGCCTCTTTCGTGGGCCCTGACGAAGCAGTTGACGACGAAGCGTGGAGCACCTTCGCGAGACTCCTCAGTGCGAGCGGCGGACACCCCGACATGGGCAGGGACCTCAAGAACGCATTTGTCGAAGCAGGCTTCGTCGATGTTGAGTGGTCCGCATCGTTCGACGTGTTTTCGAGTCCCGAAGACATAGCATTCTTCCACGCATTCGTAAATGAGTGGTTCTTGTCAGACGAAGTGATCAATCAGGCTACGCAAGCTGGCTTGGCGACCAAAGAGCAGTTCGAGATGTGGCGCGCCGACATGGACAATTGGGACGGACATCCAGGCGCGGTCAGCGGGCTGGCATTCGGCGAGGCGATCGGGTTCAAGCCCTAGTTCAGACTCAAAATACCGCTGGTGCCGATTTCTTCTATCGGAGGTCCGGCGCTACGACGGCAACAGACCGTCTTGAGGAGTAGCCCACGGCAATTTTGTCGTAAACGCGAACTGAGGTGCGCGCGGCATCTGAACGTGCTGCACAGGCACGTCGATCACTACTGGCGCATCTAAACCCAACGCGTGCGGGATGAGCGTTCCCAACTCCGAGGGATGTTTTGCCCGAAACGCGACCGCGCCAAACGACTCCGCGAATTTCACAAAGTCAGGATTGCGCAAGTCGGTCTCGTAGGTCCCTTCAAAAACCTCGTCCAAGTCGCGTTCCACGTTTCCGTAGGCATCGTTGTTGAAGATCACCGTTACCACGTTGATCCCGTACTTGACCGCAGTTGAGAGTTCGGACGCGTTGAACATGAAGCCACCGTCACCAACCATGCACAACACGGGCCGATCGGGGCTGGCCACCTTGGCACCCAAAGCAGTGGGGAACGAAAAGCCGAGGTTGAAGGAGTAGCCGGAATCGATGTAAGTCTTAGGGTGGTTGACTTGGTAGTGAGTGCGTGCGTACCAACCGAATTGAGTAACGTCCCAGACGATGAATGCGTCTTCCGGGATCGCTTGATTGATGGTCTCGATGATTTCGTAAGGCGGTTCTTTGAGCCGGATGTCGTAGTAGGCGATCAGATTTCGCGCCGCGGTTACGGCTTCGGCAGGAGATGGTCGATCACCCGCGCCAGCGTCGTTTAAATGAGGGATGAGTGCTTCAATGGTCGCTTTCGCGTCGCCGTGCAACGGGATGGTGTTGGACTGGATGCGGGTTAGGTCGCCGTCATCGATGTTGATGTTTATGAGCGTGGAAGCTTCGCCAGCAGGGTTGCCCAGCGAGAAGCGCGCACCGATACCGATGACCACGTCGGCGGACTGCATGACCTCGAAGAGTTGGTTCATCGATGGCTGCTCGGACATGGGGCTGAAGCATGAGCCATATGAGAGCGGGTGATTGTCGGGAATGGCTCCTTTGCCGCTGTTCGAAGTTACGACCGGTATGTTGGTAGCTTCAGCCAATCGGACGAGGGCTTCTTCGGCATCGGAAATCGCCACCCCGCCGCCGGCATAGATTAGTGGGAGTCGGGAATTGGCGATGATTTGGGCCGCTTCGCGCAGTTGGTCAGGACTTGGCACAATGCGAGAGATGCGAGCGGGCTCTCGGAGTACGACTTCCTCGCGCTCCACTCCCGTCTCAGGAGGGATTTCGATGACCACCGGACGCGGTCTGCCGGTACGCATCTGCCTAAAGGCTTCAAAGACAGCATCCGGGACGTCGCGGGGCCTCATGACCCTCCGTTGCCACTTCGTGACCGGCTTCAACACGCCAATTTGGTCCGCTACTTCATGGATGCTTCCGATGTCCTTGTCGATTTGTGCCCGGGGGATCTGTCCAGCGATCAGTAACACGGGCGAACAGCGCGCGTAGGCATTAGCGATGCCGGAAGCGGCGTTGTAAACGCCGGTGCCGGGGACGACGAGTGCAACACCTGGCTTGCCGGAGGCTCGGGCGTATCCATCGGCCATATAGGTAGAGCCTTGTTCATGGCGAGTGGTGACCATGCGGATACTCGGTTCATCCCTTAACGCCGCGACGATGCCGTAAATCTGGATACCGGGGATTCCAAAGACGACCTCAACACCCTCGTTAACGAGCGATTTTACGAGTGCTTCGCCGCCACTCAACTTCATTGAGTGATCCTTCCACAACGCGCATTGTTGATACTAGCGATGGTTCTACTCGTCGTCATCGTCGTTCGCGCCGCCATACCAGTCCGTTCGCTGAGCTTCCGGTGCATCGACATCGACTTTGTACTCCTCTAACGCATCCGGGTTGGGTTCGATGCCAAGGCCCGGTCGACCGTTGGGATGAATGTGACCTCCGCGGACATCAAACATCGGCTCGATCAACTTTTCGAACTCGGAGAACCAGTGGTGGACGCACTCTTCTCGATAGAGATTCGGCATCGTCATGCAGGTTTGGAAGCTCGCGGCGATAGCTATGGGCCCTAAAGCGTCGTGCGGGCTGATACGAATGTGCGCGACTTCGGCCATCGCTGCAATCCGGCGGATCTCGCTTATACCACCGCACCACGCGATGTCGGGCATGATGTAGTCGACCAGGCGATCGTTCAGAATTTGCCAGTAGTCCCAACGCGTGAAGTGCCTTTCTCCGACACAGAGCGGGACGTTGACGTTTTCGCGGACCTGTTTGAGGGCGTTGTGATTTTCGACGTGGATCGGTTCTTCGAGCCAAACGAGGTTGATGTGTTCCATTGCTCGGCATGCTTCGATGGCTGAAGCGACATCGAAACGTCCATGAGCGTCGATCATCAATTCGTAATCATCCCCAACGGCTTCGCGTAATCCCTCCATCCACTGAACTGATTCACGGATCGCGGCCGGTTCAAGCCTTTCAACCATGTACGCGCCCCGGAACTTGCCGTACTGTCGGCGCGAAGGGAAGGGATCGGTCTTAATCGCTTCGAAGCCCATCTCTTTGGTTCGTCGAGCATCCTCCATCATCCCGGCTAGGTGGTCTTCGAAGGTGTCGCCTTGTGAGGTGTCGCTGACATGTGTGTATAGGGGTACGGATGCACGGACAGGTCCGCCGAGGAGATCGTAGATAGGTCGATCTAAAACCTTCCCTTTGATGTCCCATAGCGCGATGTCGATAGCCGAGATTAGGTGTGAGACGAACCCGCGCCCGTTGAGATCGGAATACATGTGAAAGATGCGTTGCCAGATCTCTTCGATGTGTGAGGCGTCGATGCCTATGACGAAGGGTTTGACGGCTTCGATACCTCGTACCAGCTGAGGATTGGCGATGTAGTCGGTGCACTCGCCCCAGCCAGTCACGCCCTCGTCGGTCTCGACGCTGACGAAGACCCACGGCATGGTGGATGGCATCTTCACAACGTGGGTTTTGACATCGGTGATTTTCATGGTTGCCTGCCTAAAGCACTCAAAGATGGTGATGGGGCTAGTTTACGCGCTGCAAGCGCGCGAGGTTGCGGACTAGCACTTGCAACATAAAAGAGTCAGACCTGATAGGTCCTGACTGGATTGTCAGTGAATCTGCCTCAAACGAGGATCCAGATAGTCGCGCAGCCAGTCGCCGATGAAGTTGAAGGCAAAGACGGTGAGGAAGATTGCCGCGCCGGGCATCACGGGAACCCACCATGCGGTCGTGATGAACTCTCTTCCATCCGCGACCATACTGCCCCACGCTGGTTGAGGTGCGGGAATACCTACACCGAGATAAGAGAGGACGGATTCGGTCAGGATGAGGGATCCGATCTGTAGGGTTGCTATTACGACGACGGTGTTGAAAACACCAGGCATGATGTGCCGAAAAGCGATGCGGAACTGTGAGGCGGAGTTAACGCGAGCGCTTGCGACGTAGTCCATGTTCTTGAGTTGGAGAGTAAGTCCGCGGGTCTGGCGGGCGAAGATGGGCCATGAAAAGATTGTCAGGAGTGTAAGAACGAGCTGAAAGCTCGTGCCGAACACCACCGCGGCTACGAGAGCGATGAGCAGGAAGGGTGTGGCGTAGACGAGGTCTACGATTCTCATCGCGATCTCGTCCCACAATCCTCCCGCCATGCCGGAAGCAATGCCAATTGCGCTGCCGATCAAACTGCCGCAAATTATGACGATGAACGCTACAGAGAGGGAGATGCGAGACCCATGGATTATCCGACTTAACAGGTCGCGTCCGATTTTGTCGGCACCCAGAATGTAGTCAAAGGTACCGCCTTCCATCCAAACCGGCGGGTGAGCAATGAAATCGAGGTCACTCTCCAATGGGTGCGCTGGAGCGACCCATGGAGCGAAGATCGCCATAATCGCTAGCCCAACAGCGATCATCACCGGTAGAACCGGATACCGCCGTATCCATCGGTATACCGTGCCTAGCACAGGTATTCGCAGATTCGAGCGTCCGGTCGCCGTGTCCGGCAGTGGCGTATCACGAATCATAGATACGGATCCTAGGATCGATATAGGCGTACAGCAGGTCCGCCAAGAGGCTGGAGATAAGGAACAACCCTGCAAAAATGACGGTGATTCCAGTGATTAATGGAAAGTCGTTGTTTTTTGTCGCGTCCACGGCGAGTCTGCCGAGACCCGGCCATGCGAAGACAGTTTCAACTACGACGGTGCCGGAAAGGAAGCTGGCGAGGAGTATTGCGGCAACGGTGAGGGGCGCAATAAGCGCGTTTTTCAGGGCGTGTTTCAGGATCACCTTGTTGGTTGATACGCCCTTCGCGCGAGCTAATTTGATGTATTCGCTGTCGAGGACTTCTAAGAGGGACGATCGGGTCAGCCTCGCGAGGCCAGCGGAACCCAGCCATGCCAGGGTTGTGGCTGGAAGGACGAAGTGCGTCCAATCGCCTCGACGGGAGGTGGGCAGAATGTCTAGGTAGACAGCGAAGAAGAAGATCAGGATGAGAGCGAGCCAGAACGGAGGTGCCGCCTGACCAATTAGGGCGAAGGATCGGACCGCAATGTCGACCAGTGTTCCGCGTGTGACGGCGGATATGGTGCCAAGAATTACACCAAGCGCAACGGCCATCAAGTAGGAGATACCGGAAAGCTGGAGGGTGGCGGGCAGCTTTTCGATGATGATGCGCAGAGAATTTCGCTTGTGCCAAAGCGAATCTCCGAAGTCCCCCTGAATGGCGTTCCCAGCCCAGACAAGGTACTGCACAACCATCGGCTTGTCGAGCCCGAGTTCGCGTCCTCTGGCATCCCACACTTCTTGCGACCAGCGCGTGCCTTGCGTCATGTAGAGCAGGCGTGGATCGCCGGTGAGCCGTGACAGTCCGAAGACGATCATCGAGATGCCAACCATCACAGCGGCCATGTAAAACACTCGGCGTATGAGGAATCTAGCCAAGGAGCGTTTCCAATCCAGACATATCTATTGACCGCTATTTCACAGCGGAGATTAACCGAGCCAAGTCGTACATTAGGGGCATCCGCAATCCCACTACGTACATAGTCGAGATTTGCGGAACCCGCCCCGCCGCCGGATTCACTCCCGTTCTCACGGGGCCGGCGTCGGGGCGGAGAGACATCCCTTTAGTGATGCTTATTCGGAATCTGAGACGGCTAGCGACTCAGGTCGGTTGGGCAACACGTCCTGCGAGTTGTAGGGATCCCATGCGGTCACTCTTGACGCGACAGCGAAGAGGTTTGCGCTGTGCTGGAACATCGGCAAGAAGAGCATCTGGTGCGACAGGTAGTCTTGCACCTCGATGTTGTTCGCTATGCGCTGGTTCAGGTCCCGCTCAGTAGCGTTCGAAAGCCCGACGTCGCAAACTGCTTGCTCCATCGTGAAGCCTACGATGTGACCAGCTGCTGCGCAGATGTATCTGGCCGATGTCGCGCCCGGTATCCAGTTGATGCCGTGAGTGAATGGGACGTTGATCGTCTTGTCAACGGTCTGCGGGCGTCGCGCGCCGTACTCAGTGCGGTCAATGGTGACGTTGATGCCGAGGTCGCTCCGCCACATCTCAGCGGTGGCTTCGGCGGCAGCTATCGTGCCTGGGGAGAATGTGCTGGGCACCCATATCTCCATGTCGAAGCCGTCTGCTACTCCGGCTTCTGCCATGTATTGTTTGGCCATTGCGACGTCGTAAGGAATGACCCACTCGGCTTTGTGGCTCGGGTCGTCAGGGAGAATGTTCTGCCACGCGTAGATCACACGGCCAAGTCCGTCAAGGACATTCTCGATGATCGACTCGCGGTTGACGGCCATAGCCATAGCCCATCGGACTTTACGAGCATTTTCCATAGAGGTCGGATCGCCGGGGTCACCGATCCACGGGAAACCTTCCGCTAGACCTTCTTCCCAGCCGGGACGCGGCATTGCACCGCCTTCACAGTCGGAGCAGTCGGTGGACCAGTAGTTGCCAGCCATCTGGAAGCCTTGCGGGCGGGCGATGCCGATCTCTTGTACTCGTCCTCCAATGTCGTCAACAACCTGGTTGATGACTTGCGGGCTGAGTTCGCCGATGTCGATCTCGCCAGCGCGCAGCGCTGCTTCACGAGAGGCCGCTTCGGGCATGTGGACGATATTGACAGTCCCCACAGACGGCTCGATGCCAGTCCAGTGGTCGCGCACCGAGTGGAGCACCACTTGGTCGTCTGCAGTCCATTCGGCCACTTGGTATTTTCCAGTGCCTACAGCGGTTGTTCCGAAGCCTTCGGCTCCTAGTTCGTCAAAGGCTTTCTTGCTGACTACCACGATGCCGTTGAAGCCGGCGTTGCCTTGCAGCCACGCCCATGTGGGGTCGAAACCGCCGGGCTCGATATTCTGTCGCACTGTCAGATCGTCGATGACATCGAAACCGACCTTCATCTCAGGTCCGATCTCTTCGGCGCCGTTGTTGACTGAATCGGCCGCGAAGGCTGAGTTGAAGGAAAAAGCCACGTCTTCAGCGGTCAGATCTCCCCAATCGCCTCCGTTGTTGTGCCACGCAATGTCTTCACGGATCGTGAAAGTGATGCTGTTGAAGTCAGACGCAACTTCCCACGATTCGGCAAGGCCGAGGTCAGAGGGCGAGTACGCGGTGTGGTCTTGTGGCGGCGGCGTCGGCGGACTGACATGCGGCGCACGGACGATCGTCTCGTAGATTGAGAGGTCTTTTCCGATGCCACCTGTCGCGCGAATGTCTCGACGCGGCTCTTGAATCAACGGCGGGACTTCGCCCACCGCGATCGTCACCGTGCCTTCCGCCGCGGGACCTGAATCGTCGGTACACGCGATCGCGGCGAACGCCGCGAGGGGTATCAGCAGGGTACTTCCGAGGATCAACAGCAGAGTTCGAGGATCGTGACGAAATATCTTTCGCATCAAATGCCTCCTTTCATGACGCATGGGCTCAATTGCCAAGCACTTAAAGCGAAAACCACGCGTCTCCAGATTGCGATTTTCGCAGTTCTTGGCTCGCGTGATGATGGAAACAGTTTATAGCACTGTCTCGCGCCTGCGCGCATTGCGATGAGAGATGATTCGGCGGCAGAAATCGTCTGCGTGAAATTGTCTCTGCTGGGCTAAAATACGTTTGGGTAGCCAATGGACTGGTAGTTAAGAAGGAGGTTGAGATGGATTTAGAGTTCACGATTTCAGGGCAACAGTGGATCGGAGTGGCGATCGGTGCGGTTTTGTACATGGTGCTGTCGATGATCTGGTACATGCCAAGGGTGTTCGGCAACATGTGGATGGAGGGCGAAGGACTGACGCAGGAAGACTTGCAAGGGGCGGGAACGCTGGTCATCTACGTAATCACCTTCGTGATGGCGCTTGTATCCAACATCGTCATAGCGTTGGTGTTGACGAACGTCGGCGGAGGCTTCGTCAACGGTCTGGTGATCGGGTTGATGCTAGGCCTAGGCATCGCTGCGATGGCGATCGCGCCACACTACATGTTCGCCAACAAGAGCCGCTTGGTGTGGATTCAAGCCGGGCATGCGACAGTCTTGATAACGGTTTCAGGTGTCGTGATCGGCCTGCTGACGTAGAGATTGCATCGATACAACGACCGAAAGGCTTCGAAAGCAATGCTTGATTTCCCAGATGGAATTGACGAATACGCCACGGCGCACACCACAGTGCCGGACAGCGTATTCGACGACATCGCAGTAGATGTGCAATCGACTGGAGCCGCGGGGATGATGTCAGGACGGACTGTCGGTTACTTCCTGAACACGTTGGTAACGATCAGCAATGCAAAGCGCGTTTTGGAAGTGGGAACCTTCGTCGGTTACAGCGCATTGATGATGGCATCTGCATTGCCCGAGGACGGTGAGTTGATCACCTGCGATGTGAGCGAAAAGTTCACTTCCATCGCCCGTAAGCATTGGGCTCGGCACCCGGCCGGCAAGAAGATCGACCTCCGATTGGCACCTGCGACCAAGACGTTGGATACACTCTCGCCGCCATTCGATCTGGTGTTCATAGACGCCGATAAACAGAACTACCCGGTCTACTACGAGAAAGCATTAGGGCTGTTGGCGCCGCGTGGTGTGATCGTTGTCGACAACGTTCTGTGGGGCGGACGCGTGTTGGGTCCAGACGACCCCGAACAAGACGATGAAGAGGGCGCTACCAGAACGATTAAGACGCTAAACGACATCGTTCAGGCCGATGAGCGGGTCGTCAATGTGATGCTGACGGTGCGCGATGGGATGATGCTCATCCGCAAGCGCGACGCTCACTTGAGCTAACTCACCGCTAGGACCACAACCCGGGTCTGCGCGAGGGTTTCCAGCAACGCTGGAACTCCGGTTTTGGCGTTCACCCGGACTACCACGTCGCAGATCGACGACAGCTTCGTCGGATTCGGATTTATCTCGATCAACTTCGCATCTGGCAGACGCGTCGGACCATTCGACTGATCGCCCCTTGACCGGTGCTTCGCGACCCACAACAACCCGCTCGCGGGCCTGACAGTCGCCGACGTCCCGATCGCAACCACGCAGTCGGCGCGATCGATTTGTTCCCGTGCCGCTGACATCACCTCCGGCACAATCGGCTCACCAAACATTACCGCATCAAACTTCACCGGCTCCCCGCACTCGTCGCAGGGGTCCGGTACAAACAACGGCATAAAATCGTTCAGATCTGTACGCTTGGCACACCCGATACAACGTAGGCGTGAGCGATTGCCGTGAATCTCGATCAACGCATCACCCATCCCGGCTTTTAAGTCCAACCCATCGATGTTTTGCGTGATCACGGATTTGACGTACCCGCAGTTGACTAGACCCACCAGCGCGAAATGACCATCATGCGGTTTGGCGTTCCGTAGCGACTCTCTCAACTCAAGAATATGCTCATCGATCTGAGCATTTATCTGTCGATCCCAATAGGCTTCGGGATCTGCTCTGAATTGACGATAGCCATTCATCGATGGAGTGCCGTACTTCGTCCACAGGCCGTTTGTCCCGCGAAACGGTGGAATGCCGCTCTCCACCGACATTCCAGCGCCAGTCATTACAACGACATACTTGGATTCGGCGATTAATTCAGCAGCGCGGTCGAGGTTTGCCATAGCCTGGGCCGACGCGTCGGAGTTGGTCAAGTCCATACCGAAATGGTACGGCATGAATGCGGCATTTCGAGAATTCCGTAAGCTTGCTGTTACGCCGTAACGGGACAGTTACTCTTCTGCCTCTTCGTCAACCCGCCCCAGGAACACATCCGTCAAGATATCCGTTTCCCGCACCGTCTCAGGCGTCCCATCGTGGGCGATCCGACCTTGGTTAAGGACGTATGCGCGGTCGGCGATATCCAAGATGCCCTTGATGTTGTGTTCTACGACCATAATCGTTGTATTCAACACCTGACTGATCTCCGAAACCTTCTCGAAAACCTCTTTGACAATAATCGGAGCCAAGCCTAACGTCGGCTCGTCAAGCAACAACACGTCTGGCCCAGCCATCAACCCGCGTCCGATAGCGAGCATCTGCTGCTGGCCGCCGGACATCGCGCTGGCGTAGTCGCGGCTTTTCGTCCGCAGGATCGGGAACAGGTCTAATACCGAGTCCAGCCTCCGCTCCTGCTCATGCCGATCACTCACGTGCAGACAGCCCATGCGCAGGTTTTCCTCGATCGTGAGATGAGTAAAAACCCTCCTGCCTTGAGGCACGAAGGCGATCCCTTGTTTCACGATCTGATGCGTCGCGACATCCAACGGTTCTCCACGCAAGAACACCGTGCCGCCAACCACTGGTGCCAGCCCCATGATCGCTTTAAGCACCGTCGATTTGCCAGCACCGTTGGGACCCATCACGGCAACCAATTCCCCCTCGTTCACCGCCAGCGACACGTTGTCTAGACCAATAACCGCACCGTAGTGGACGGAGATGTCGACCAACTCCAAGAGATGGGCTGCATCCGTCGCACCGTTTCCGTCCTTCGCCGTCGTAGTGTCGTCTGTTTCAGTCATCTTTACTTGCACTGAGTCACGCGCTTCAAGCCCCTAGGTACGCCCTTATCACTTCCGGCCGGTTGAGAACCTCCTCAACTTCACCTGCCAAAAGGAATTTGCCACTTTCCAGCACGATTATGTAGTCGGACAGATCCCGAACGATGTCCATGTTGTGCGAGATGAAGACGACAGTTCGTCCGCTGGCTCGTAGGTCGCGCAACAAGTCTTTCACTCGTTCAAGCATTTGCGGAAATAGGCCTGCGAACGGCTCGTCGAGGATGTAGACCTGCACTTCGAGCGCCATCGCTCGTCCGATTTCCAGCAACTTTCTTTGACCGTACGATAGTTCGCCAGCCATCGATTCCCGTTTCTCCCACATCCCTACCTGCTTGAGAATCTCCTCAGTCTTCTTGCGATGCTCTGCCTTTGAGCGTTCGAAAATCGAGGGCAATAGGCTTCGGTTGGTCAATACCACCATCATGTTGTCCCAGACCGTCATCTGATCGAACAGTCGAACTTCTTGGAACGTCCGAGTGATGCCATGCTCTGGCGTTTCGTGAGCGTGAATCACTTTGAACGAGTTGGTCTCGATCTTCACGATGCCATCGTCGTACGGGAGCACACCCGTGACTAGGTTGACAAAGGTCGATTTCCCCGAACCGTTGGGACCGACGATGCTAGTGATCCCAAACAACGGTATCGTCAGCGAAACATCGTCCAGCGCCTTAACGCCACCAAACTGCTTGGTAATACCGATGGTCTCGATTCCGTAGTATTCGCTAAGGTCGGTTTTTTGATCGACATTTTGAGAAATCACAACTTGTACCTCCCCGCTAATCCTTGCGGCCTGAAAAGCATCAGCAGCACAAGGAGCACACCTAAAACCACCTGTCGGGCTTGACCGACGAACTCGTCTGGGACGAAATCCAAGAACCGCATTCCTTCTTCAAGCAGCACGAAAGCCAATGCTCCGAGCAAAGACCCGCGGATTGAAGCCAAGCCGCCAAGTATCACTATCGATACGAGCAGCATCGATTCGAGAAGTATGAAGGAGTTAGGATCGACAAATTTGGTATAGCTGCCGAACAGCCCGCCTGCCAGACCGGCCATCATCGCCGAGATCACCCATATCGCCAGTTTGTAGTAAGTGGTCTGGTAGCCAAACACCTGAGCTACCTGCTCGTCCTCTCGTATCGCCTTCAACACACGCCCGAATGAGGAGGAGACGAGGAACCACGATATGCCGACCGCGATGAGCAGAAAGACTACGCAGAAGATCAGAAATTCTATGTCGCCAGTGAACTGCCATCCCCCGATGCTCGGTCGCTGCACGTCGTGAATTCCGAACGCGCCTCTGGTCAACGCGCGCCAACTCAAGAACACGTTGAAAGCGATGATCGCGAACCCGAACGACACCAGAACGTAGATGTCGTCCCTAAATCGGTTGAACACCGCGCCAACACCAAGGGCCACTACGCCTGCTGCCAACACGCAGACCGGTAGTGCCGCGAAAAAGGGCCATCCGAACTGCGGAATCGCTTCGGTTCGAAGCAGTTCGTACGAGGTGTCAGAGGTCAGAATCGCCATTCCGTAGGCACCGATTCCGAAGAAGCCTATATGTCCGACCGACAGCAGCCCGGTGTAGCCGACGACCAGATTCAAACTCACGGACAATATGGCCCAGATGCAAAACACGGTCGCCAGCGTTATGGCGAAACCAGTGCCTTGCCATAGCGTGAAAATAACGGCGATTCCGATGATGAATACATTGGCGTAAAGCTCGAGGTCGCCTTTCTCCCTCAGCGCGTGTAATCCTCGTTCGAGGATTGTCGGGTTTGTTGCTGCAGAACTGCTATTCATGCGATTGGGACTACTTCCTTGGCAGAATGCCCGTCGGCCAGAACGAGAGGAAGAGTATCAAGACGAGAAACGAAACCACGTCGCGCCACTCTCCGGCAAGATCCCATATGCCGAACTGCTCCAACATGCCGAGTATGAAGCCGCCAACGATGGCACCTTGCAGATTCCCGATACCACCGACAACCGACGCTATCCATCCCTTCAACAACAGGAGCAAGCCCATGCGTGGTTGGATCGCCGTGTCGTGACCGCTGAGCAATCCGCCCAACGCGGCGAATACCGCACCGATGAAAAACACTATCGCCACGATGACGGTGGTGTTGATGCCGACTACCTTGGCTACCTCTTCGTCGTCCCCGATGGCTCGTACCGTCCTACCGAACGTGGTCATTTTCAGCAGCCACGTCAACCCGAGGAAACCGATGACGGCGATAGCAATCGTAAAGATGTTGAAGCCTTTGATGGTGGCTCCAAGGATGTTCATCGTTTCATTACCGAATGGTTCGGGCAAGGGTCGCGGGGTGGGCTCGAAAACGATGACTATGAGAGCGCTGAATGCGAGAAGGATACCTAGTGTCGCGACCAACATTACGAGGGGCGACCGCGCCCTCTCTCGCATAAAGACGTAGAGGCCACGGTAAAGTGCCAATGAAACCGTGCCTGCCAAGAAGCATGAGACTGCCCAACTGAGGTAGAGCTTCGACCCCGGGGCATCTGAGAACCAGATGGCTACCAAAATCCCGACTGCGGTCCCGATGGCGGTCAACGCGATCGTCACAACTAGGGGTGCACTGGAAGAGACGAAATTTGCATAGGCAGTTCGCCCGATCCAGACTAATCCGAGTGCGGTCAGGATGGCGATAGCGGGGCCCAATGTGATATGAAGATTTTCCGGGCGCGTCAGGACGATGTCTATGTACGCGCCTGCAATGAGCGCGGCCACGCCGAACCCGATACGCAGGACGGTGTCGCTGTACCGATCTCGCAGACGGTAATACAGAGCCGTGTGCAAGGCCCAAAAAACGACTCCAACCACCACCAGCGAGAAGATGCCGTTGACGACCGGGTTGTTAACTTCGTATAGCCCTCCCAAAGTCTCCGAAGATCTGAGGTAGAAAACCCCGTAGGCACCCAGTGCAGCAGCCGCCCCGTAGTACATATCGAAGAACCAGACCGTGCTGTAGACGATCGTGAAACCCATCGCCACGAGCGCGTAGACCGCACCCACTGACATCCCATTAAACGCGAATTGGAGCGCCTGATCAGGAGATTCGGTTATTTTCCAGCCGATATAGGCAACCACCAGTGCAGTCAACACAACCGCGAGAAGGTTGCTGCGATTAGGGAAGTAGCTACGAACGTCAGTCACTTGCGTTAGCTCGATTTCCGAGGATCATTTCAAAGCGATCTAGGGCGACGCTTCCAGTATCCGCTAAACCTGCGACCAATGTCAGGACTGATCGCAGGTTTAATGATCAGACGCTAATTTCAACGCCCGTTTTTGGTCGGTATGAGCCTCTGGATCTCGAGTCGCTGCGACCTGTGGTGATCTGATCGTCTATTCCAGCGGTGCTGGGCCCAAGACTTTGTATCCTTGGTTATCTTCGTTTCGTTCACCTGTGGGCAACACCTCGACTACCACGTTGGACAGGCCCACGACTTCCCCGTTCGAATCAAAGCTGTAGCTGTTGCCGATCGCGCCACTCCAAGTTATGCCGTACAGACAGTCTCGGAAGCCGTCTGCATCTTGATCGTCTTCCGTCTGCTTCAGACACTCGGCGGTGATGTAGACATCGTCGTATGCAGAACCCAGGTACCACGCCAAGGTTACGTAGTCGTATTTTCCCCTGAAGTTTGCGAGCACCTCTTGCGCCTTGTTGTTGGCGGGATCGAGGTCGGCCGTGACCGCTATTAGGCCGTTGGCGGCATCGCCGGCGATTTCCAGCGCTGTAGCACCGATGGGCACAACTTCGGAGTAGATCGGGCCATCGTAGCCGAGCTCACGTGCCTGCTTCACAATCGTTCCACCGGCAAATTCCGATTGCGCGGCGAGATGGATCGCGTCGGGATTGGCGTTGGTCAGCTTGGTCAGCTGCGTTCGGAAGTCTGTCACGTCGGACGCGTAACGCTCTTCTGCTACAACGGTACCTCCTCGCTTCTCGAATTGAGCGACTGAAGTGCGGCGAACGCCTTCGGCATAGTCCGTAGATTCAGTAATCGTCGCTAGGTTCCGGATGCCGTCGGCCCACAAAAGGTTTCCGGTATCCACGCCCAACTGGGCATCGCTCATCGACGTTCGGAAGATGTAGTCGCCAGCCGTAGCGATGTCAGGGTTGGTCGCCAGTCCGGAGAACAGTATCGTTCCGTCCTCTTCGGCCAACGGTGCGGCACCCAGCATTGCGCCGCTACAGGAAGTGCCCAATATGATCTTGACTTCGTCGACGTCAGTCAGTTTGTTGTATGCGGTGATGGCGTCTTGGGCGCTGCACTTAGAGTCTTCAACGACGAGTTCGATCATGCGACCGTTGACACCGCCGGCTGCGTTGATCTCCTCAACCGCGAGCTGCTTGGCTTGGTTCGCCACCGTCCCATAGGTTTCTCCGGGGCCAGTTAGTGATTCCATGACGCCGATGCGATACGGTTCGTCGTCATCCGAATCGCCGATGATACCGCAACCAATGGCTGATAAAACGACAACCACCAGAACTGCTAACAGAACACTTAATTTGTAAGTCATTTTGGCGCACCTCCGCTGCTTGTCAAAATAGCCGACTCCGAGTTGTGATTCGTTATACCACGTTGCAGGTTTTGCGGTGATTTTGCTGTTTGACCCGGTCTATATCCCCAAAATTCATGAATAGCGGTGACAATCCGCCGTTGCCCTGACCTGGTTGAGCGAGTAATAAATATCCCGACACTTGAATTGCCGAACGCTATTACGGCAGTTGATCGGACATTACCCGAGTTGCAAATCCGGGATAGCCGGACATATCGAGTTGGCGTTATCGCGCGTCTTTGGGATAGACAATCACATTTGCGCCGCGCACCACCGTGATCGTTACTGGTGCACCGTCCGGCAAAGCCGTACCGTACGACCGATTTCGGACGCGAAAAGTACCGCCAGATGGCAAGCGTACGCTGAAGTCGGTGAAATCTCCATGGAATTCGCGGGATGCGATCCGAGCGACGCAACGACAGTCGACACCGCAAGGGGCGAACGGCTCGAGTGTCCAACCGTCCTCCTCGGAACCTCGGGTGTCGTGCCTCCGCAACCTAAGTTCTGAAGCCCGCATCAAGGCTGATACCTCTTCGCCGTCCGCAATTTTGTAACCGTTCGCCGCAACAGCTGGAAACTCGCCGGCCTCGGTGAATACCCTTCCCCCTCTGTATGTACCTTCGATGAAGGACGACCGGCCAATAACGCGGGCGACGTGTGGAGAGACTGGTCCTGCGTACACTTCCTCGGCCCTTCCGATCTGTTCAACCCGCCCGCCGCGCATGACCGCCACGCGATCCGAGGTTAAGAAGGCGGTCTCCCGATCATGAGTCACCAATATCGCGGTTTTACCGGCCTCATGGATGATGTCTTTGACCTGTCGCCGTAGCTCGACGACGAGGCTTGGATCGAGGTTGCTGAATGGCTCATCGAGCAACACGGCGACGGAATCTGGTGCGATGGCACGGGCAAGGGCTACGCGTTGCTGTTCGCCACCTGACAGTTCGTGAACGTCACGATCCGCGTATTCCAAGATGCCGCACATCTCCAATATCTCGAGCGATCGGCGACGTTTATCGGACTCTGAGGCGTCCTTGATTCCGAACTGAACGTTCTGGGTCACCGTGAGATGGGGAAACAAGGCGTATGACTGAAACACCAAACCTAGCGCGCGCTCGTGCGGTGGTACGTGAATGAACGGTGATCCTACCAGTCGACCACTAAGTCGCACATAACCGTTGATCACCCGCTCGAAACCGGCGATAACGCGTAGGGCAGTTGTTTTGCCAACACCGCTGGGCCCAAGTAGACATACGATCTCGCCGTCTTGGACCTGCAAGTTGAAGCCGCTGAGCACCGGCGGTTCGTCGGGATGGTAGCGCGTCTGCACCTGTTCAAGGTGTATGGCGCCAGTCCCGCCCGAACGGTTGATGCGCGCTTGGGCCATAGCGCGTTCTATTCTCGAGGCACGTCGAAACAGTTTCATCTGTCGATAATGCTATTACTGCGAAGATCGGTGCCGCCGATCGAGGTGGATGCATCAGCGAGAGCGAGAGTGCTCGCGCAAAACCAACCAAGCCGTAGGGACACCAGCGGCGGCAATCAATATCAGCGATGAGGCGGCCGTTTGAGTTAGGAACGCTTCGGAATATGCCGACCAAATCGAGGTGGCGAGCGTGTCAAAACCTGTTGGGCCCAGTATCAATGTAGCGGGTAACTCTTTCATCGTCAACAGAAATACCAGAGCGGCGCTGGCGAAGACGCTCGGCATCAATATCGGCAATGTAACCTTCACAAATGCTTTGAACCGTGTCGTCCCGAGAGATTGCGCCGCTTCCTCCAAGTTGGGGTTGATCTGCAACAGCCCCGATCGGAGAGAACCCAGTGCGACTGGAATGAAAAGCACTGCATACGCGAATACGAGCAGAAGCATGGTCTGATAAATGAGTAGAGCGAAATTGACAGCGAAGAATACGAGCGAAAGGGCGATCACTACTCCGGGCAAACCGAAACCTATGTAGACCGCCTTCTCGAAGATGTCGCTCAACCAGCTTCGATATCGAACGGTGACGAACGCGACCGGCAACGCCATGACTATAGTTGCGACCGCCGCCAACGCAGAGGCTTGGAACGAGTTCCACAGCGGAAGCAAAATCGGGGCCCCCTCAAGCCCCAGCAACGTCCCGCGGATGAACCATTCCAGCAACACAGCCATCGGAACTAGAACTCCAACCACAATTGGCATCAGAGTGAAGATCAATGCAGGTATCACCCACCATCCCAGCTTTACTTCGCGCACTGTCCGCCCCACACCTCCTGAAGCATCGTCGTAACGCCGTCTACCCCTGATCGTTGCTTCGATCGCCAATAAGACTACAGCGAACGCCACCAACAACATTGACATCGCCGCTCCCCCAATCCGATCTACAGAGGTCTGGTAGTTGACCATGATCGATACCGTGAGGGTGTAATGCCTCATGAGTGCCACTCCGCCGTAATCGCTCAGCGTGTACAGGGCGGATAGTATCGCACCCGATCCGATCGCCGGTAACAGCAGAGGCAACGTGATGCGACGGAACGCTCCCAACATCGAGTATCCCATGCTCCGACCCGCTTCAACCAATTCGGGATTCAATCCGGCGATCGCGGCTCGAACGGTTAGGTAAACATACGGGTACGTCATCAGAACCAAAACCAGTGTCGCACCGGGCAGGCCGTAGATTGAGGGTAGCCGATCAACCCCTAATGGCTCCAAGATTTCTTGCAAGATACCTTTTGGACCGAACGCCTCGATAAGAGTCGTCGCCATCACGAAGCTCGGTACCACCAGTGGGAGCGCCAATACGACGGCAATAACGCGACGAAACGGCATATCGGTCCTCATCGTCAGCCATGCGGCGGGTACGGCTACAATAACCGAAAACAGTGTCACCAGCACGATGACGCTGATCGTGCGCCACATCACATTGAGTGAAGTCGGACGGGTCAAGAAGTCCCAAGTTGTGTCACCACCACCGATTCCGCGTACGAACAAATAAAAAATGGGGAGCATCGCAGCGACCACTACCGAGCCAGCCGCGATGCCCACCCAGACCGGAGCCCCGCGCGTGCCGCTTCTAGCGACACGCCGGGGTCTCAGTGCAGGTCGTATTGCTACTTCCGCTGTAGAGCGGGTCACGGAAGTGCACCAACCTCCTGTAGTAGTTGAACCGTCCCGGGAAGGTCATCCAACAGACCCAAGTCGATATAGAAGCGTTCGCTGATATCGCCAAGGTCAGGCAGATACTCCGACGGTTGCACGGCCGAGTTAAAGGGGTATTCGTGAGTATTTGTCGCGAAGTACTGCTGAGCGGTCACCCCGAGCAAGAACCTCAGCAGACGCTCCGCCTCTTCTTGCGCATCAGTCGAGGCCAAGATGCCGGCTCCCGCCGCCATGACAAGCGAACCCGCGTCTTCGGCTGGGGTGTAGTAATTTCCAGCAGCGAAATTAGGGTCTTCCGTCAAGCGGCGGTGCAGGTAGTAGTGATTCACGAATCCGGCGTCGATCTCTCCAGCACCTGCCGCCGCTACGGTCGGGGTGTTCTTGGCGTAGAAGATCGGCTCGTTCGCCATGATCCCCTCTAGCCACTCACGAGTCTTTTCCTCGCCCCAGTTCAATCTCATCGCTGTAACCATCACGTGAAACGATGCGTTGGTCGGGGGGAACCCGATCCGCCCCTTCCACTGCGGGTCGGTGAAGTCCCAGATCGATGCGGGAAGATCCTCCTCGGAGATGTTCTCCTTGCTGTACACGATCACCCTGGCACGGCCCGAGACGCCGATCCACTTTTGGTCGGGGTCGCTCGCCCAAGCTGCTGAGAGACCGTAGATGTCGTCCGGCAAAGTCTGGAAGAGTGACTTCACTGCGCCTAATCCACCGGGGTCTTGCGCAAAGAACACGTCGGCAGGAGATCTATCGCCTTCCTCGAGCAATGTTGCCGCCATTTCGCTCGTGCCCGCGTAGCGAATCTCGATGGGGATGCCGGTCAACAGCGAGAACTCCTGCAAAATCGGATCGACGAGAGACTTGCTGCGCCCTGAGTAGACGGTCAATGTCTTGGGATCCGCCAGCGGTTTCTCGACCTCCACGACCACTTGTTTCTCGACGATGATGGGCTTCTCGACCTCGACGATCTTTTCAACCTCGACGACGATAGGCGTGGACTGTACCTCAACCTCGACGATCTTCTCAACTTCCACAACCTTTTCGACTGGCACTTCAACTATCTTGTCAACTTCGACGACAACCGGAGTAGTAGGTCGTTCTACCTCAACGACTCTCTCTACTTCGACCACGACTGGAGTTGGTGCGGGCTCCGTCCCACACGCGATCATGGCGACGCTCAATGTCAATAGAGCGAAGCTAAGAACGAACGCGCGTAGCGTCCTTTTGTTCGTCATCGACGCGTCGCTCAAAAAGGCGACGGAGCGGGACGATCGACGGCTTATCATTGTTGTTACCTCTCTTGGTTTTTCGCTTCTTTTGCCTGGTTAGATTCCCCGCTCGAAATCACCAATCAATAATTATTACCAATGAAGTCAGGAATTGCAACCGTATTGCAGGAATTTTCTGAAAATCACCCGCGCGGTCGCGTATCGCCTCATCGCAACATCCAGCCTCATTCTTGTAGCGTAGAAAGTTAGTGGCGCGCGCATTCAATCTAACGGACCAAATCAGAAAATGAACCAACCTGACGATCAAAACAATTCCGGCCTCCGCGTCTCGGGTTACGGGCCGCGGATCAGGCAGACTTTGATCGTTGGCGTCATCCTCGCCGTAATCGTCGCCGCCATCGCGGCGGCGGCCATATGGTCGAACAGCCGCGAACCCGAAGTTGGCGTGCAACCGACGCCGAGACCGACTCGAGCGCCCGAACCGACTGCAACCGTCGTGCCATCCGATACACCGACTTCGGAGCCAACTGAAGCGGCAGAGGTGATGGTTGCGGATACTGCTACCTTGGAACCTACAGAATCCCTTGCTACAGACACTCCGACTCCGACAGTCGAACCTTCAACTGACAAGTCGACACCGACCGCCATTCCGCCGACAGCGACCGTTACTGAGACACCAGTTGCTGAGGTGGCACCCACTCCTGAACCGACCACAACACCGACTGCTGAGCCCACGGCGACCCAAGTTACGCCGACCGAAGAACCTACCGCTGCCCCAACCGACACTCCGCTTCCCGAGCCTACTGCAACGTCGACGATTACACCGACCCCGTTACCGACGGCGACACCTACGTTCACGCCAACACCTGCTCCGATGGTCCCAACCATTCTCGAGATCAAAGCCCGCGGCAACCTCATCGACCAAGGCATTAATCAGAGCGATATAGCGATCCTCAGCCAAGTGGAGCACACGTGGCCAGATTTGACGCTTGGATGTGGGGCCATCGAAGGCGACAACCCTGCGCGGCCGATCGAAGGATGGATATTGACCCTCGGGAATGAAGAGAAGGTTTACACGTTCCACGTTGCGAGTAGAGAACAAGGCGACCCCAAAGAGTACCTCAAAGAGGACATAATCGCGAACTGCACCGAGGTCGAAAACCCGGCGCAACCAACCATCAATGTTGTCCAGGAACTGCGATTGCATGAAGCGCGACGCGCCGTCCTGTATCGTGGTCGCGCTGGAGGCAACGAGACGGCGATCGCAGACATCAAAGATGGAGCTTTGATTGAAAAAATCCTCGATGCACTCAACATTCCCATACCCATCGGCAACACCTCGACTTGCGAGACTTCGTTCAGGTTAGACTTTCACGTGTTGCGAGGGGTCGAAACTGTCAGGTTTTTCTGTCAAGATGATTGGTACCGAGTTGGTGGCGACCAAGAGATTTGGGGCTGCACACAGGGTGCGATCTCGCAATCTCTATTGGATTCGGTTTCGCCCTTCTTCGCCGCCGAACCCATACCGTCTCTCCCGACGTTCGCACCCGATGACGTCACCGCATCAGATGACGAAACGTTTGAGGGATTGCCGTGCCAACAAGAAACCGTAAACTGAACACGGGCAAGCTGCCGGGATGTCTCTTGCAAGAATTGATCGACGGATTGCCGAAAGGGTTCGTGGATGAAAGACTGCTGATCGGGCCAGGCCTCGGCGAAGACGCCGCTCATATTCTCTTCGGAGAAAGCACGCTACTCGCCAAGACTGATCCGATAACCTTCGCCACCGACCGCATTGGCTGGTACGCGGTGAACGTCAATGCCAATGACATCGCGGTTGCGGGTGGGACGCCTAAATGGTTTCTGGCGACGCTGATGATGCCGTCGGGCTCGTCCGAGGACGAAATCCGCGACATATTCACTCAGATCGGCGAGGCGGCGCTAGAGATTGGCGTTCAGCTCGCAGGCGGGCACACCGAAATTACGCCTGCGGTGACTCAACCAGTAATCTGCGGCTTCATGCTAGGCGAAGCGCCGACAGGTCGCACTGTCTCCGCATCTGGCGCAAAACCTGGGGACTCCGTGATCCTTACCAAAGGCATCGCCATTGAAGGCACGTCGATCCTTGCCAACGAGTGTCGTGACGCTCTCGTCCAAGCCGGTGTCCCGTCATCAGACATCGATGCCGCTGCCGAGATGCTCACTAACCCTGGCATTTCGGTTCTCGAGGACGCACAAACCGCGGCCTCGGCTGGTGGGATTACCGCGATGCACGACCCGACTGAGGGCGGATTGGCGACCGCGTTGCAGGAGTTGGCGTTCGCTTCAAACGTCGAGATCGTAATTGACGAAGTGGCTGTCAATGTTCTGCCAGTCTGCCAAGCGATCTGTGATGCGTTGGGGATTGACCCATGGGGATTGATCTCGTCTGGCGCTCTCTTGGCAACCGTTCAGTCCGAATATGCAGACGCGGTGGTTGCTGCACTACGAGACGCGGGCATCGATACGGACGTCATTGGCCGAGTCGAATCAGATGCGGACGGCAAAGCGGGATCATCGGTTCTTGTTCGAAGAGATCAGGCCTCTTCGCCGACACCAATCACCTCATTCGAACGTGACGAGTTGGCGCGATATTTCGAAAAAGATCCATAACTCGTTTTTGGCATGGCTGAGGCGCGGATCCTGTATGCCGAGTAACGTGTTGTCAGGGTTTCCTGAATATGCGTCTCAGGTTCATATATGTGTTGGCTATGGTGCTGGTGATTAGCACCTTCGCCTACCCGCTCTGGGTTAACGCGCAAAGCATCGATACTTGCGAATGCGGTGAATCGATCTCAACCAATGAACGTCTAAAAGAAGCTTCGGCGGTATTCCTCGGCAGAGTGACTAGAATGCACTTTGAGGATTGGCCTTTCGACATCGACTCGGCAGATGTCCCGCCTGATGAGCCTCTAACGGTTGAGTTCAGCGTCCACACAGTGTGGAAAGGCAAGGTTCCCCAGACCATGCGTCTGACCACCGCCAGATCGGCTGGGTGCGGCTACCCGTTCGATAATCACGTGGATTACGTCGTCTACGCCGACGGCGAGCAGGGGGCACTGGAAGTCCGGGCCTGCAGCGGTACCAAACTAGAGGCTGAAGCGCGACAGGACCTAGATGCGCTCGGCGAAGGATATGTGCCCGAACCAGTTGAAAAAAGGGTCATCAAGCCTGCAACTCTCGGTAGCGGTTGCAACGCAAACACCGAGACCGCACGCGCTTATTTTGTTTCTTGGCCATTGGGGTTAATCGCTGGAATCGCCTGGCTAGGCGTCCGCAAAAGGCGATGTCAGCCCTAGCAACGATACCTAACGGACCACCGCGAAGTCCAATTTGAAGGTTCGTTTGAAGCGTGTCGCGAATCGCTTCGGTTCCCAAGCATTCAACTCTGGCGCCCTAACTTCGAGACGGCCATCAACTAGGGACATATCGATATGCGAATATCTTTCCGCGCCCAACCGGCGCTCCATCTCATCGGATATCCGGAGGATGCTGGTAGCTTTACGGACTATGGTTCGATCAGATTTTTTCAGTTCTGGACGGTACCTCGACATTGATGTGGAATGGCTACCACCAAAGCGTAGCGCGGCCGACATCAAACCGATGTCGCGATGCGAGAATCCGCCGATTTCGCCTTGTTCGATGATGTTGGCTGCGTGGACATAGCGGTCGTAGTAGTTGACGCTGCGACCGGTGTCGATGAGGCGAGCAACGTGGGGGATCAGTTGCGTCATCTCGTCGTCCAGATGGTCTAACAGCAACGCGGCCATCTTTCTGGCGATTGCGGCACGTCGGTCAGCGCGGAGTCGATCCCAAGTGTCGAATCTTGCACCGAGAGCGTATGTCGAGCGCCGCCGTACTTCTTCGATCGAAGGCAGCTTCTCTATAACGCCGGACATCGCCAAGCCCTCGCGTATGCCGCGACCAGACACAAGGATGGGCTTCTTGTCAAAGAACTTGGCGATCTCAGAGGCGACAATTGCACCGCCAAGGATGCTGTCGACACGTTCCGGGTTCAAGCCAGGCATGAACTCCAAACTCGCACGATCCAAGCCGCGCAACCCGTTCACGATCTTTTTCAGCGACCCGTATCGAACGACGGAGCCGTGCAGACGTCCGAAGGAGTGGTCCCGTGTCTCGCGATCGATCTTGGTCAGGTTTCGGATCGTTCCTCCAGCGCCGATCAGCTGTGCTTTTGCACTTATTGCGGGCATACCGGAGGTGCGCAACATCTTCTTGACGTGTCTCCTCAGGGCCAATACTGCTTCGTGTTGAGGCTCTTCCGAATTCAGGAAGTCGTTGCTGACACGGAGGGCGCCAAGATCTAGGGTGTATGCCCTCTGGAGGGACCTGTTTTGAAAGAAGGAGAATTCAACGCTGCCACCTCCGATGTCGAAAAGGACGCCATCATGGGCGGGTAATGTGAAGACTGCGCCAAGGAATCCGAACTGCGCTTCTTGGGATCCGGAAATAATTTCGAGCTTGATGCCTGTTTCGTCAAGCACCTGCTCAAGCACTTCATCTCCGTTCGTGGCATCGCGCATGGCCGAGGTGGCGACGGCGCGGATCGCGTCGACTTCGGATGCTCTAGCGACGGTTGCGAAATCGTCGATGAGGCGTGACAACTCGGAGATCGCCGATGGAAGCAACCGACCGTCTTTCGACTTGCGGCTCGCCAATCGCAACAGCGCCTTGACTTCCGACACAACGCGGAGATCGTAGTCGGTTGTCAGTTGCAGGACCTCCATGCGTGTGGAGTTGGATCCGACATCGATGACGGCGACTAAGTGTGACTCGGATTCACCGTTCTGTTGGGCGCGCTGAAAATCGTTGCTAGGCAATACCTGCAAGATATTTGGGCGTGCCTCTACTGTCATCGATACTCCTTTATCGGATCTCCTTGGGTACCTCTGCAATCGCCGCCGATTTAGAATGATGGTGGCGGGTCAAAACCATATGCCCCTGTAGCTCAGAGGATAGAGCAACGGTTTCCTAAACCGTGTGCCACAGGTTCGAGTCCTGTCAGGGGCGCCATCTTCGAACCCGATTTCACCCTTCACTCGCACTCACCTCTTCGACGGCGTTCAATCGATTGTTGGCAGTGCGTCTCAGCGTCATCCCCAAAAATGCTATACCACCCAATACGACGACGCTGAGCCAGGAGATTGCACGGTCCAACAGCGTCAGGGTGAAGGCGTCAGTGTGGCTCAGTCCCACGAGAAGCAAGATGGTGATCAGGGCCGTCTCTACGAATCCGAGTCCCCCCGGAACCGGGATGGTTGTCATGATGGCATTGGCGAGGGCTGCAAACATCGCGATGCTCATCGCCATTTCGAGTCCCATCGCCTGGGCTACGAAATAGAACCTCAGCACCTCCATCACCCATCCCAACACGCCAAGCACTATCAGTCGGGGCATGTCGCCACCCTTAAAGCTGTCGAGAGTGCCGTCTTGGAAGTGCAGATAGTGTTCACGGAATCGCGCTGGCAACCAGCGCGCAAATCTATCTCCTGCTTTACCCATCATGTAGAGGACGAGCAGTAGCAACAGCACGAGGCCTGAGGCTACAGCTACGACGATCACTGCAACGTCGACGATCCGACCGGACGCGGCGAATCCATCTACCAGCAGCGCCCAAATTGCAGATATGACCACGAGCACAAGAACTACTGCCATGTCCTGCACCCGTTCAGCGAATACTGTTCCGAGAGCCGTGGGCGTGTCGCTGGAAGTTCTGTCAGCCAAAGCCCAAGCACGATAAGCGTCGCCGATGCGGAAAAACATCACGGAATTTACGAACCATCCCGACAGGATCAATCCCGCCATGGTGGGAACGTTGGGCGCGGGCGATCGTCTCATATCAGCGTTGTCTGATCGAGTGGCGACCGAGTTGTATATGAGTTGCCAACGCCAGCCTCGGAACCAGAAGCTCACGTAGTAAAGCAGCCCGGCCAATATGAATAGCCACCAGTTGATTCCGGTTAGGTGCTCGATGAATTCATCCCATTCGAAATCGAGCACACGCCACAGCAGAAATCCGATGATCGCCAACCCGAAAGTGACACTCAATATGGTGGGCAACGAAAACACCCGCCGCACCATAGCGCCGATGCTGTAAGCCTGACCGTTGGTGCCGCGGTTGGAGTTGTTGGTCAAAAAGCGCACGAAGTCACCAAAACGTATCTTAAGCGACTGCCAACGGTCGTTTGGAGGGAATACCAACGCGGCGAGGGTAGCGGTCGGAGGTTGGACGGATTTTGAGCCAGTAGACCATGTGGTCGGTCGGTGATGTGCCCGGGTGGGCGACGGCTTGGATTATCGCGGGCGCCGCGCCCATCTCATCCGCGGCGTACGCAGCCTTATCTGATTCTGACCTCACGGTTTCAACGTCCGGGCCTTTCGGCAATACTGCTACTCCCCCTTGTTTAAGGAACGGAAGAGTGTATTCAGCCAACACCGGGAGTTTGGCTACAACACGGGCGGTGGCGAGATCGTAGCTCTCGCGATGATCGTCGAAATGGGCGGCGATTTCGGCGCGTTCATTGATGATTTCGATGCCATCCAAGCCGAGGTCAGCGACAACATGCTCCATGAAATCGCATTTTTTGCGGTTGGCTTCGAGCAAGGTGACATGGGCTTCGGGCAGTATCAACTTCAATGGCAGCCCCGGTATGCCTGCGCCAGAACCGATGTCGATTATCCGTCGTCCGTCGAACCAGCCTGCTGTAGTCACGCTCCCGCCGGCCTGAACGGCGATCCTGAACGAACGGATGAAGAGTTGCTCAACGATAACCGCGGGGTCTTTTATCGCGGTGAGATTGGTTCTACTTCCCCACTCAATCAGCAACTCGCGATAACGTCGGAAGCGCTGGGTTGTGGCGTCATCGACCTGTACCCCGATGGCATCTGCCGCCTGAATTAACGATTCCAATACGTGTTCCCGATAGATAATCTGGGCAAATGCAAGAAGGATTTTCTGCGCTGCATATGCGACTTAACATGATAACGACGGTTCGCTCTAACACTCAACGCGGGCTAGGAAGGCACATCAATTCATCATGAAGATTCTGATAACTGGGGCTAGCGGTTTGATCGGCGGGGTCTTGCGTACGCATCTCGGCGAATTTGGTCGCTACACGATTTCAGGTGTGGATTCGCGTTATTTGGACGACGATTCGCTCGCCAGTTTCACGCTTGCAGATTGCTACGACTACGATGCCATGTCTCCGGCTTTTGAGGGGCAAGACGCGGTGGTGCACCTTGCGGCCAACGCGCCAGTGGAGACGCCTTGGCCAGATGTCCTTCGCAACAACATCGCCTCGACGCACAACGTTTACGAGGCGGCGAGGGAGCATGGGGTCAAGCGCGTCGTGTTCGCAAGCTCCAACCACGCGGTCGGGAACTTCGAGTTGGATGAGCCGTACAAGAGCATCGGGTTAGGCGACTATTCGTTGATCGACAACGACCCGGCGAATATTGTGCAAGTCGATCACACGGTGCCCATTCGTCCGGATAGCGACTATGGGGTGAGCAAGGTTTTTGGTGAAGCGACGGGGCGGTATTACAACGAACATTTCGGGCTTGAGGTTGCGTGTCTGCGGATCGGCAGTGTCGTGCCTAAAAACCGTCCGACGAACGTCCGCGCTTACGCGACGTGGCTGTCACATCGCGATCTGGCACATTTGGTAGATCGATGTCTCAGCGCGGACATCAGCTACGAGATCTTCTACGGGGTGTCGAACAACCGTTGGCGGTTCTGGGACATCGACTACGCGCGCGAGACTATCGGATACGAGCCGCAGGATCGGGCTGAGGACTGGAAGTAAGGGAGCTCGGGATCGAGCAACAATCGCCCGATGTTATTCTTAAGCGGTTGTGGGATGAGGTCCCTCGCCTGCGCGAGGGCAGGGTTGCGGCGTTCCCCGCCCCGTTGGTGCAGCGGCCTAGCACGTCGGCCTTTCAAGCCGGAGATCACGGGTTCGAATCCCGTACGGGGTACCAGATCCTAAGCGATTGTCAGGCCTCGTCGATGTCCGTCTCGTCGTCGATCGCCGGGTGTTTCGCGGCGTTGTAGATGAGCCATATCGGTATCGCGACGATGGCGAGCCCGAGGACCACGATGAATGTCCACGGTCCCCATCCCAAGAGGTCGTGGAGCAGATCGTTTATCCATTGAGCCAGAGTTGGGTCGACCGACTCGCTATGGTGCATCAGGACTGAGCTGGAAGTATCTGGCTCGAGTACGGGAGTTCGCATCGTTAGGTTAGGTCGCGATACCTCTTGCAGGGGCGTACCTGATCGAGTACTTCTTCTCTTTGATGGTCAAGATGACGATGCCAGCGATTAGAAGGCAGAGCGCGCCGCCGATGAAGGCTGGATCGTAGGTGCCGTATCGGTCGAATGTGAGACCGAAGATGAGGACGGCCGCGCCGCCGCCCATCTGGTGTGAAAAGTTGATGAGACCGCCTAACATGCCGACGTTGCGTACGCCGTAAACGTCGGCGGTCAGCCCGGTAGTCAAGGGGACGGTTGCGAGCCATGAGGCGCCTCCGATGAGTGCGAAAGCCCACATCGCCATTTCGCCGGGCAAGATGACTAGTGTGGTGAAGGCGACGCCTCGAACGAGGTAGACGGCGGCGAGAAGGTAGTGGCGTTGGAAGATGTCTGAGAGGAGTCCGATTGCCACTACGCCACCGGCGTTTATGCCCATCAGAATCCCGAACGCCCAGGCGGCGCTGGCTTGCGAGACGTCTTCGCTGATCGCCCATCGGACGAAGTGAGTGGAGATGCTGGCGGTCGTGATTCCGCATACGAAGTAGCCGATCGAGAGTTGCCACATGGGCCAGGATTTGAACGACTCGGTCCAGCTGTCAGAACCCAGCGGGCCGCCACGCATCATCGCCTGTGCTCTGATTCGCTGCTGTGCGGAGGTTGCGTCGTCTTTGGCGCGGGCTTCCCCATCTGGTAACAGCCCCATTTCGTCGGGTGAGTTCCGCAGTATCACGATGGAAACGGGCAGGCCTAGCCCGAGCACCAATATGCCGGAGACAACCCATGCCGTCTGCCAGTTGGTGGCGAGCATCAACTGGGTCAAAAACGGCACCATGATCAGTCCGCCGAGCGATCCACCGGCGGCGACGACGCTCATCGCCATGCCGCGTTTGCGTTGGAACCATCGGGTTATTACGGCTCCGGAAGTTCCGGGCGACACACCGCCGGCGAAGAACGATATGACGCCTCCGAATAGGACTGCGAGCATGATGACGCCGTCGATGAATGCCAACAGCAGGTATGAGATTCCCAACACGATCATGCTGATCACGACGACGACTCTGCCGCCATAGCGATCGACGATCTTGCCCAAGATGGGCTGTGAGAAGCCGTTGACGATCCAGCCGATGGCGGCGGCGATGGAGATATCGCCGGTAGTGACGCCCCACTCTTCTTCCCAGTTGCTGACGAAGACTCCGAAGCCGTTGCGAGTGCCCATGACGAGCAACATGCCGAAGAACATGGCACCGACAACGTTCCAGCCGTAAAACCCTCGCCGTCGGCGCACGCCTACCCGAGCGCGACGGGCTAGGCGGTTAGGGTTAAGGGAGATTGACATGAGGATGAGGTCACCAGCGGTCGCGTGGTCGTGGTGAATGTTGCAAGTTTAACCGCGACTTTAGAGGTGGGATGCGCGGTTTGGGTGACGATTAACCGCGGGCGCGTTTAATTGGCTGCTGGTCAGCAGCGTTCGGACGGGGCGGATCTCCCTCTAGCCTCGCCCCTCTGGCTTCCCGCCTGCGCTGTCATGACAGTGGGTATCCCCTGCGAGCGTCGCTTCGCTTGCCCGCGTCTCCTTCGCTCTGCGAAGGGTGGGGGCTGCCTGCTGGTTCGTAATGCGGGGGGTGCATTACCCCCGGACCAGAACTTGTTGCTTCGATCGCTTCGAACGGAACCTCCGGATCTTGCGCCCGTCTCAGGATTGAGCGAGGGAGCGTCGCTGTTGGTCGCTTCGGCGCGCGGCCGGACCGGGTTACCCTTGCGGGACCCCGTGTGCCCGTTGACATATCGTTGCGCTTTCACGACCTGACGCCGTTCCTTTGGGTCTTTCGGCTGGATTGGTGTCTGTACTGGTCAACGCGGCGATGCCTGTTGTTAACACTTTCAATAATATCATTTATGTAACGGATGTTAAACGAGTAATTAAACCTAGATACGAAATCTAGGGGTAATTGAAGAAAAAAATGTTGTTTATTGCATGATCCTTGACGGACGTGATATGGAATGATGTGAAGGACGGGCGTGAGTGCGGAGGCTAGAATCAAGTTAAGTGAGGGGTTTTTATTTGCCGGACTGGAGAAAGAGAGTGTTGCGATGAAGAGTATTACCAATTGGATCAGTTCGCATAAGCCGTTGACGGTGATAATCGCTGCTGTGATTGTCATTCCCGGTGCGGCTGTGGCGTGGTGGTTGGGTTCGCCGCTGTTTATCGATAAGACGGTCGACGAGGAGTTTCCGGCGTTGATGAATGCGGTGATGCCGGCGGGTATGGAGATGGCGCAGGCGCAGGCGACGATGGAGGTGGCGATGAATAATCCTACTGAGGTCCAGGAGGAGATGATGGAGGCGATGGGCGCGATGCTGGCTCCGGAGGCGGTCAAGGTAGGACAGTTCCGCGATGCCGACTCTTTTCATAAGGGGAGCGGTGACGCGACGATCTACGATCTCGGAACAGATGGTTTCGTGCTCAGGTTCGAGGACTTCAACGTGACCAATGGCCCGGACCTGCGAGTGTTGCTGACGACGCATCCGGATCCGATGGGTCGAGGGGATGTTCATGCCGACGATGTGACGTACGTCGAACTCGGCAAGTTGAAGGGTAATATCGGGAATCAGAACTACTTGATACCTGGTGATGTGAATGTGGACGATCAGCACAGCGTGGTCATATACTGCAAACCGTTCCAAGTAGTATTTGCGGTGGCGCCGCTGTCGATCAACTGACGCTTGGATAGAAAGCAATCCGATGGGCAACAAACATGCAGATGTAATCATTGTCGGGCTTGGTGCCCATGGCAGCGCGTCGGTATGGCAGCTGGCGAAGCGAGGCGTTAACGTAATAGGTTTCGATGCTTTTACGCCGCCGCATACGTTGGGGTCGAGTCATGGTGACACGCGGGTGATCCGTCAGATCTATGCGGAGCATCCCGACTATGTGCCGATCATGCTGCGCGGATATGAGGTTTGGCGGGAGTTGGAGGAGACGATCGCAGAGCGTGGCGAGGCTGAAGAGTTGCTGCGGATCGTCGGTGGGCTGACGGTAGGGCGTGCGGAATCTGAGAACATCCAAGGGGTGAAACGGGCTGCAGAGGCTCACGATATGGATCTTGAGATCCTGGATGCGGCGGAGATTCGACGCCGGTGGCCGCAGTTTCAGCCTCGGGACGAAATGATCGGTGGATTCGATCCGATGTCGGGGGTTTTGTTCCCGGAGAAGGGTGTTGCCGCGCATCTGGACTCGGCAATCCATGAAGGCGCAGACCTTCATTACAATGAGCCGGTCAGGCGTTGGCACCCGGACGGTGAAGGGGTGCGGGTCTTTACCGATCACGGGGAGTACACGGCGGATCAGATCGTGTTTTCGGCCGGGGCTTGGAATCCGGGGTTTTTGTCGAAGCTGAAGCTGCCGTTGAGGTTAGAGCGGCAGGTACTTTTCTGGTTTGAGCCGGCGAGCAGTTCTGAGCTTTTCCGTCCAGAGAACTGTCCGAATCACTCATGGGAGTACAAGTCGGGCTACGGATTGTATGTGCAGCCCGACTTTGGTGGTGGCGTGAAGACGGCGTTCCATCATGGCGGCGAGATGTTTAATGATCCGGTGGATTTGGACCGGGCGGTTCGTGAGGAGGATGAGAGGTCGTTGAGACATGCGATTTCGCCTATCCTTCCACAGCTGAATGGACGGAAATTGAGGTCAGCGGTTTGTCTTTACACGGACACGCCGGACTATCATTTCCTTTTGGACTGGCACCCCGGCCATAAGAATGTGATCATTTGCAGTCCCTGTTCAGGTCATGGCTTCAAGTTCTCGGCGGTGATGGGCGAGATCGTTGCGGATATGGTGACCAAGGGCACAACTGGTTACGACACGCCGCTTTTCGGCATTGAGCGTCTGCTTTCTGAAGAATCTCAATCTCAGTGTCCTGACGACTAACTTAGAATCAATCGAGTGCGTCGACGCGGACGCGACAATTAGCAGGACGATGGATCAGGATCAATCCGAGAGAGAGAATGAAATTGAGGTCGGTCAAACGATATCTTGGCGGTACGCTGGTAGTGGCGATTCTGGCATTGCCATTGATTGTGGTGGCTTGTGGCGGCGAAGAAGTGGTTGAGGAAGTTGCGGAGACGGTTGAGTGGGGATATTCAGGAGCGGGAGCCCCAGAGAATTGGGCGTCAATATCGGAAGATAATGCGAGCTGCGGCAATGGTGCACAGCAATCTCCGATCGACATCACCGGATACCAGCAAGCGGGGGTTTCGCCACCGATTTCGTTCTCCTACCGGAAAGAGGCCAAAAGCGTCACAAACCTCGGGACTTCGGTTGGTGCGAACTATCCGACCGGCAACCGTCTTGGTTTCGGAGAGCGCACGTATCAACTCGAAACGATTACTCCCCACACGCCTAGCGAGCATCACATCGACGGTAAGTCGTATGCGTTGGAGCTCCAGCTGCTGCACAGCCAAGTTTTCGGTGACGTTGCGGTAGTGTCGCGCTTGTATGACATCGGTGAAGCCGATCCGGTGATCCAGGAGATCATCGACAACGCGCCGTCGGAAGTTGGAACTTCGGAAGTGACGGGAATTCTCAACGCTCGGGGTTTGATGACGAGGGATCTCGGGTACTACTCGTACAAGGGGTCGATGACGACACCGCCATGCGCGGAGCCGGTCGACTGGTTCATCATGCTGGAGATCGGTACGGTTTCGCAGGCTCAGGTCGACGCGCTCAAGGCGATAACTGGCGACAACAACCGACCGTTACAGGCACTAGGCGGTCGCGAGGTTTTCACCTCAGGATCGCGTACCGGGCCGTAGTCGGGTTCACTCTATCCCTCTCCCATCAAGGGCGAGGGGAGGCCCCTTTGCCCTTCCCCTCTGGATGCCGGCTTCCCCCGGAATGACGTATCGTTTGGAGGAGATGGCCTTCTGCCCTCCCGGGCCGAGCATACCCCGCGCACTCGCTTCGCTTGTGCGCGCCCCTTTCGTTTCACGAAAGGGGCGGTTCGTCGGTTCTCGGTTGTTGCTAAACTTGCGTTTTATCGTGCGGGTGTGAATTACTGTTAATCGCCCGGTTTTAGGAACGCATAGTTGTCAACCACTCACTCTGACTCGGTCGGAACCTCATCGTCCGGACGCAGCATCGCAGATTCCGGCCCTGAAGAGTTCGACGACGAGAAGTCGCTGGGGTTGATGGTCGGCATCTCTGCTGGTCACGGCATCAAGCATTTCGGCCAGGGCGCGCTGCTGGTGATGATGCCGTTCATCCGATCGACATTTGCCATCGGTGACGTCGCGTACGGCACGTTGTTTGCGATCAGCTCGATCTCATCTGGCATCGCAAATGTGCCTGCTGGGATGTTGGCCGACATGTATCGGAAGCGTGTAGCGTGGTTGCTGACGGTCAGCATGTTGATGGTAGGTGCGGGTTACTTTTTGATCGGGATCAGTCCTTGGGTGTGGTTGATAGCGCTGGCGATCGCGGTAGTGGGCTTCGGAACGAGCATGTGGCACGCGCCTGCTTTCGGGACCTTAGCGGCACGGTATCCGAAACGGCGCGGAGTCGCCATGTCGGCGCACTTGACCGGCGCGCAGATCGGTAACACGGCGAGCCCAGCGATCATCGGCTTTTTGCTAGGCGGCGCGATCGGCAGCTTCGAGTTTTCGGGTTTCGATTGGCGTTGGGTATCGGTTGGCGTGTCAGTTCCAATGTTCCTCACCGCGATTGCGGTGCTGTGGCGGTTCAAGACGGCGGGAGCAGAGGCGGAGCACAATCTCGACCTGACCGAGTATCTGGCTTCGGCTAGGCGGTTGTTGACGAATTTCAGGGTGCTTGGTTTAGTCAGCTTGGGCGCTTTCCGAAGCGCGGTTCACACGTCTTTCCAAGCGTTCATAGTGGTCTACATGAAGGAGACGCTGGAGATGTCAGCGTTCACGATCGGGTGGCACGTCTCGCTACTCACCTTCGCGGGCATCGTATCGACGCCTGTCATGGGCTGGTTGTCGGATCGGATCGGACGCAAGCCAGTGATATTCGTGGCGATGGCGGCGATGGCAGCGTTGGTTTTCCTTTTGCTCCCGATTAGCGACGGGATCGGTTTCACGATTGTGCTGGGGTCGCTCGGGTTGTTCTTCTTCTCGGTGATGCCGATAATCACGGCGGCCACTATGGACCAAGTCGAACGCGGGTCCGAAGGTTCTGCAACGGCGTTGATCTTTACAGGCGGGTCGGTAGTCGGTTCGTTGTCGCCGATTCTTGCGGGCAAGATATTCGAAACCAACGATTTCGAGGGGATCGTGATTTACTGCGGGGCGATAGCCGCGGTTGGCGCAGTGTTGGCGTTGATATTGCCGATGCGGAGGCTTGTGAGTTAGCGAGAAAGGGTCTTCGGCTGGATGAGTGCCGTCAACTTCGCAGATCCTTGGACGAGTGGCGCAGTTCCGGTTTCGACTAACGCGACCGCACCAGTCTTCAGTTCGGTTGCGCCTAAACGGTTAACGCCGATGAGGTAGCCGGGGAGAAACGAGAAGGTAGGGTCGTGACCAACAATCGCATAGGTTCCCGTGCTGTCTAGCGATTCGATGAGCTTCATCGCCTCTTCGGGGCCGTAGTGTGCGGAGAGGCGATCATCGATCTGTGGTTCGCCCCACCCGGTTTTTTCGCAGAGAATCTCGGCGGTTTTCAAAGCTCTCGCATAGGGGCTGGAGATGACAGTGACATCGCCGGAGACGAGAGCTTTTATGGTGGCTGCGGATTTGGCGAAACGTCGAGCGCCTTTCGCGGTCAATGGTCGCTCGCTGTCATCGGGCCAACGTTGAGGATCGGCGTCGAAGGCCTTTCCATGGCGGACAATTAGCAGTTTCATCGCGTATGAACCCAAAGATTTTGCTCGTTTTGCTTTGTTATGTTAACTGCAACGCTAGCCAATCCAGTGGGCTGGGCGATGCGCGGCGTGAGCAAATTTACGGCTCATCGACTACCAAAATTTGATGCATTTCGGCTCCAATACACCCGATTCCGGCAGTCAATCAGGCACGAACGTCAAACGTTTCATCCGTGCGACTGCAGCGCTAGTCATCGCGTCCGCATTGATCACGCTCGGCATCGTCGCGACATCAGTTCAAACCAATCAAGAAGTCTTGGGGCAGAGCCCGCCTCAGGGATGCGAAAACCCGCCGGTAGAACCGCGCAACGTCGAGTTGTACAAGCACGACGGCGGTATCTTGGTGCAATGGGATGTCTGCCCAGATCATCGCTATGACATCCGATGGCGAGATGCAACTCAACCACTTAATGACCCGTTCGAGTGGGGCACAGAGACAAGTGCCGGACGCATAGGTGAGTTCGACATCACCGGATTGACAAATGGTCGGCAATACATCGTTCAACTCCGGCCCACTCATTTCGAGGACAACCGATTCGACTCTGGACGATGGACCGACGACTACCTCGCTACGCCCCGGCGATGCACCGACCTGCCCGAAATCCCGACCGATGTACGCATACTCCCCGGCGATTCGATACTGACGGTCACCTGGAACCGTTGCGCCGGATCCAGTTCTCATATCCGGTGGCGGACTGTCGTCGATGGGCTTGGAGACGATTGGTCAAGCCCGATTGACGTCGGCAATGAATCTACCTATCAGATCACCAACCTAGTGAACGGCACTGAATACGACGTTCAGGTGCGCTCCGCATCATCGCGCTCGGAGGGGCCATTCAATAAATCGAACGGCGCACCCTATGCCACGAATTGGAGTTCACCCATCAACAGCGCCCCCACGTCGGTGTGCCCGGCCGGGGACCCTGTCGTGCCCAAGGAGTTCGTCGTGGTGCCCGGAAACGCCGAACTGTACGTGACTTGGCGGCCCTGCCCAGACCACATCTATCAATTGGCCTACCGAGTACGTGGCAGTACAACTAACTTGTCATGGATCAATGTGGACATTGACGGCCACAGGATACGAAATGTAGCCAACGGCACTCGATACGAGGTGCGCATGCGCAGCAGTCTCGGCGGAGACACCAGCAATGAGACCGGCAGCTACGTCGCCACGCCTCAGCGCCCACTAGACAACAACCGTTCGCCCCGCTGGGAAAACGTTCCCCGCAACCTTTCACTCGTCGAGAACCGAAACTACGACAACCCGATAGCTACGATCGAGGCATCCGACCCGGATCGTCTCGATACCATCCGCTACGAGATCGTCAAGCCGTTCCCGGAGCCCGAAATCTTCCCATTCGCGATGAACGCCCGCGACGGCGAAATATACCTCTACGACAAACTCGACTACGAAATGATCGAAGATTACCGCTTCAATGTGCGAGCAGTTGACCTTTCGGGCACCGAGATTGAACGCGAAATCCAGATCGAGGTGATCGACGCAGAGGGTCCGCCACCTCCGATCTTCAGTCGAGTGTGTTCGGGTGACACCGGTGTGACCGTGACATGGGGACGCAATAACAGCAAATACGACTACGAGCTTCAACGACGACTGGGATCAGAGGACGCTAATCGACCGGTGTGGCGCGATACACCAGTCGACACCAACGAGCTGAATCTGGATAGAAACATGGCTTGGGTCTTTAGAGTTCGAGCGATCGACAAGCTGACCGGTGAACAGAGCAAATGGTCTTCCGAAGAGGGAGTTTTTGTTGGTGGTGTGGCGAACCGTGCTCCCGAGTTCAGACGCGATTCGTACGAGTTCGAAGTGATCGAAGAGCAACCCGCAGGCGTACACGTCGGCTTCACCGTGGCTAACGACGAGGACCGATTTTCTTCGCTGCGCTTCCAGATAGTGGAGTCAACGCCTGAAGACGCTCCGTTCGCAGTCAATCCATTCACCGGTATTGTCACCACCTCTGATCGCCTAGATTTCGAGACCCTGAACACTTACTCGCTTGTAGTCCGCGCGACTGATCTGTGCGGCGCCAGCGATTACGTAGACGTAATGATTACCGTGCTCGACGATCCGAATATAGACGCCACGCCACTCATTCCCAGCGCACCGTCAATCATCGCCAAACACGACCAAGTAGTCGTCTTGTGGCCAACTGATCACTACCCCGTTTACGACCTCGACTGGCGCAAAGTAAACGAGGACTACCGCTCACGTCCAGAAGACACGGACGCCACGATGCCGCGCATCGTCGATCTGCCGGATCCCGACAGTTCTTACGCTTTCCGATTGCGTCGCGTGAACCAACTCGGCGAGCCCGGCGAGTGGTCGCCCGAGACAATCGTCGATACCAACGTCCCCTCGCCGACCATAGCCCCGGTTGATGTCCTGCGGCAAGGTCAAGTTTTGGGCGGCGTGGAGATGTACCTGCCCGGCATCACGCTCAAACGCGGACAGACGGCCCGATTGGGCTTCAACATGTTCGACACCGACGGCCTTCTCGACAACTCGTTGATCAATCGCCGTGACGTAACCGCTTTGTGGCGTGCAAGCGATGGCGACCTGTCTGACGATCGCGGTCGAGTGATCTCTTACACTGCTCCAGACCGTGAGGGGGTGTACAAGCTGTCGGTAGTGGTAAAGCAGACCGTCCCGGGCGGCATCGTCCAGCACGATCTAGAGATGGTTGCCCACGTTATCGGTTCGAACCGCTTAGTGAAACCGTTCCAACACAGCGACCAGGTTCCGCGCAACTTTGAGGCCAACGGTCTTACCTACGGCGCAATCTCGTACTTCCAAGCCAAAGAGTATCGACCACCAGAGGCGTCAAAGGCGCTGTTCAAGGTTCGCGAAGGATCAATACCGAGCTTCGAATGGATCGGCATCCACATCGCACCCGGAGAGCCCGCGTCCGCATTGCAGAACCAACTTGAGGAACACACCGCCATCGGCGACATCTTCACATTGCACTTCGTCTCCAGGGACGGCGCGCCGATTGTCAACATGTCCTTCACCAGCAGCGCCGCGATCTGTCTGCCAATTCCGGAAGAGTGGACCGATCAGTTGCAATCCCTGATGGTGATGCGCATCACACCTGACGACACCTTGGCAATGACGAATCTGCCCGTTCGTTTCCAACCTAACCCCACATTCAACGATCCGGCATCGGTTTGCGGACATTCCGAAGTCTTTGACGGCCAGATCTTCTTAGGCATCGCCAACGAAGATATCGTGACGCCAACACCGACTCCGACGCCCCTTCCGACCGATACACCCACGCCAACGCCGACTATCGAACCAACCGCGATTCCCACTGACACGCCAACTCCCACGCCAACTCCCGATACGTCCTCGGAAGTTGTGATCAGCACCTCGACACCAACGCCAACTCCCATACCACCGACACCAACGTCCACGCCAACCCCAGAGCCCACTGCGACGCACACGCCGGTACCGACAGCCACGTCCACGCCCACCCCGACACCGGAACCAACCGCTACCGCCGTACCGCCAACATCTACTCCAGTGCCGAAAGACACTCCCGCACCGGTTGTAAAGGCACAGCCGACGGCGACCGCCACCGCAACACAGACACCTGTGCCCACAGCGACAACCATGCCCACAGAAACACCAACGTCGACTCCTGAACCTACGCATACCCCAGTTCCGACCGTCGCACCACCGACTCCTCAGCCGACCGCTGAACCTGAACCGCCGAGTGATGACGCGGTAGCACCGCCTAGCATCGACGATGAAGAAGACCCAGTACCGGTCTACCTGATTGTCGTCGCCGTGATTGCGTTCCTGGTCCTAGGCACAGCGATCGTCTCATACATCGTCTACAACAATCGGGTGCGACGCCAGTTGGAAAGCGCTCCAGCGCCTGATGAGACTCCGGCTGGAGACAGCGATAGTAAAGTCGTGCTCGATGACGAAGATGACACTGAGGACGAAGACGACAACGGGGACGATGAGAGCCGGTACGACGCGTTGCGGTACGACAGGTAGACGCCGTCCGAATTGCTATCTTCGGCGCGCCGTAAACCGCTGATTATTGCGCTGTCGCTTTGCTATGTTTACGGCATTGAGTTACGCACCGTGTCACACATAATCTGATCGCGCCGATGAAATACACCCTCTCCAGCCAATCTTGGCGTGCATCAGCTCGCTCGAAAATCAAGAATTTGTCGGCGTTATCGGCGGTTGCATTTGTTCTGTTCGCCGCGGCCAACGCGGGACTGCTCTGGCTCGCTTCGGATGGCCAAGAACAGGTGCGCGCCGACCATTCTCAGACCCCAAATCACTTTGAGGTAGTCCCGGGAAACTCGCGGCTCCACGTATCATGGCGACCCGACCCGGGACACACCTACGAGCTGCGCTGGAGGGTCGGGGACACCGTCGCATCCCGCTGGAACGTGGTCACAGACCCCGGCGCATATCGATACGAGATCACCGGTCTCGCCAACCGTACTGAATACGACGTTCAAGTTAGAGGAAACGCAGGACACTCCTTATCGTCCCAAAGCGGTTGGAGCGATTGGACCAGGATCGAGTCCGCCGAGCCGCGGGCACTGGCAGGATCCAGCAACGATACTCCATCGTGGCAAACTACTGTGGACAGCATCTCCTTGGAGGAAAACCGAGAGTACCTTGGCGCGATCACAACCTTCGAGGCTATTGGCGGTGACACCAACGACATAGTCAACTACGAGATATTGGAGCCGGTCCGCGGCCCGTTCGCGATGAACGCCGAAAACGGCGACGTTTATGTATACGAGCGGTTGGACTTCGAGCAGATCGAGCAGTACACCATCGAGGTCGCCGCGACAGACCTGGGCGGTGCGTCGGTTCGGCACATACTCACAATCGAAGTCGTCGACCGCCCCGGGCCGCCAGTACCAAACGTGACACAGGTATGCGCCGGCAATGCACAGGCTTTCTTGGTATGGGATCGAACTAACACCGCCACATACGACGTTCAGTGGACACCATACGACGATGGCAACCCTAGCTACAGCGCCATCGATTCTAGGAACTTGAGAGGCATCGACTCCGATCGGAGCATCGTCGAGAACCTCACCAACGCCATCGAGTGGGTATTCAGAATACGAGCGGTAGATAAGGCGACTCTCGAGCAATCAAAGTGGTCCCCGGAATATGTAGTCAGGCCTTCGGTGAATGAGAACCTGGCGAACAACCCGCCATCGTTCCGTCAGGACGACTACAGATTCGACGTTCGTGAGGAGCAGCCAGCCGGTATACAAGTCGGATCCGTCTCGGCTACCGATGTAGACGCGTATTCCTACTTGACTTACTCGATCGCTGAAACCGACCCGCCGGACGCGCCGTTTGAAATCAATCAAGCGAGCGGACTGATCGTCACCACCGACCAACTGGACTACGAAACCGTCGCGGTCTACAACTTGACTGTTGCGGTCAGAGACCTCTGCGGACTGCAAGACCGGGCAAACGTCGAGGTGTCAGTCATGAACGCCATCGAGGTAGATGTTCCGGCAACAACGCCGCAAGCACCCGCGGTCGCCGTCGGACACGAGCAAGTTATCGTCCACTGGGACAACTTCACTGATTTCAAATACGATCTCGACTGGCGGCGCATGGATGAGCGGTATCAACTGGAGCCGAAGGACGAGAACGCAGCAGCACCGAGAGTAGTTGAGATTAACGATCCTGAAGTGCCGTACGCGTTCCGAATCCGGGCCCGCAACCTGCTCGGTCAAGCCGGCGAATGGTCGCCTGAAACAGTCGTAACCCCGCTCGCCGATGCCCCGACAGTGCTCCCCGTCGTGTCGCCGCGTCCAGGCGCGTTGCTAGGCGACGCGATTCCATATCAGGAATACATCAACCTTCGCAAAGGACAAGACACGCTGGTCGGCGCTAACCTGTTCAACGTCGACGGCGGACTCGAAAACTCGCTACTCGACCGGGACGACGTCACCATTCGCTGGACCGCTTCGATCGGCGATCTTGATGACCCGCAAGCCCGCTCCACCATCTACAGGGCTCCTCATCGTGTTGGGGATTTCGCGATCCGCGCGACGATTTCACAGGCTATCCCAGGTGGCGCGGTACAAATCCGACTACGCATCCCAGTGCGCGTCATCGGCGAAGGCCAAGATGTGCAGATATCCACCGACGGCACGAACAACCAACCCTCATATCCGAGTGAAGTGTCCTATCGAGGCGAAGATTACTCAGTCGCTACCTATGATCGCGGCGGACAGTTCGATGTTCCAGATTCTCCGGGAGCGTCGCTCATCGTGCCGGCAGTCTCTATACCCGCGCGCGACTGGGTCGGCGTCCGGCTCATCGAAGGCTCCGAGGCAACGGTCCTGCAACAAGATGTCCGCAGATTCGACACTATCGGCAACTGGTACGAAACTGCGTACGTCTCATCCAATGCTCTGCCATTGACTGGATTGGTGTTCACCCCCGCCGCCGAGGTGTGTCTGCCCGTTCCGAGCGCATCAGCATCGGCGTTGGACGAGACCGAGATCATGCTGCTCCTCGACAACGGCGTACAGCAGCTCCTCAACTCGCCAATACGCCAACGCGCAAATCCTGCCAGCAACCTGCCCGCGCAAGTTTGTGCAAGAGCCGGAACGTTCAACGGGCTCATCTTCTTGGTGCAACCCGATACACCCGAACCCACGGCAACAACTGAACCGCCAACCGCGACGCCGACACCGACCTCGGAACCGGTTTCCCCGACCGTAACCCCAACTCCGACACATACGCCGGAACCGCCGCAACCACCGACCCCCGTCGTATTTCCTCCAACCCTGACCCCTACCCCTACAGATACGCCGACGCCAGTGCCGACAGCTACTCATACCCCGGTGCCAACCGATACACCAGTGCCCACTGATACACCCACGCCAGTGCCAACGGCTACCGATACACCCACGCCGGTACCAACCGATACACCCACACCAGTGCCAACCGACACGCCGACGCCTACTCCAGAGCCCACCAGCACACGGATGCCGACGGCGACACCGGAACCCACGCACACGCCAACGCCGACCAGCACCGCAACATCAGTGCCCACCAACACGCCAACAACCGTGCCTACCGACACTCCGACACCGGTGCCGACTGTCACACCGCCGATCGTTGACGAAGAAGAGCCCTCAGCAACCGGCTGGATCGTGGCGATCGTGGTCTTGGCGCTACTCGCGGCCGGTATTAGTGCAGGTGCGATGATCTACCGCTCACGCATGACACCATCTGAGCCCGAAGGCGAAGATTCGCCGCCCGACATCGAACCTGATGACGATTCCCCGGACGATGATGACGAACCGTCAGCTGACGATTACGAAGCGTTGCGGTACGACCCGCCGAGAGGCTGATGATTCACTGGAAGCCCCGACGCCGGAGTGCCCAGATAACCGAAGGAGATGGTCGGGGAGCCGGGATTTGAACCCGGGACCTCTTCGTCCCGAACGAAGCGCGCTACCAAGCTGCGCCACTCCCCGACGGCCAGTAGTGGGCTAACCTCGATTATACGTTGATGGATCCAGCCGCCAATCGATCTGAAACGGGTCTAAGATCCGTGCAATAGATCCATGTCACCCCTGAGTGAACCGGCTGAATGACAGCACCGACGCTCCTATAAGGCTGACGTCGTCACCAAGTTGAGTCACCGATACAGGCACACCTCTAGTCTCGTATCGCGGCAAACCGTAGGTCCTTACGGCGTCGACCACCTCGTCCCAACGGTTTTCCAAGCTATGGACGACACCTCCTCCAACGATCACGCCATCGGGATCCAAGACTGCGAGGATGCTGGCTAGGCCGCGACCGACGTTTTCGATGACTTGCAAGACGACCTTTTCGGCTACTGGATCGCCTTGTTCAGCGGCCTCGAACGTTATACGAGCATCAACGTTTTCGATATCCCCATTTGCGAGTTGAATCAACTTTGCCGCGCCAGCTGGATCGTTTCGTGCGGCAACCCTTCCCATCCTGCCGATATTCGGACCTGAGGCATTACCTTCGAAACAGCCGTGGCAGCCAACTCCGCAACTCAGCGCATCAGCATCCGTTCGAACAGTGATATGCCCAAGCTCCCCCGCCTGACCGCTCGAACCGGTAACCATCTCGCCATTGGCGACGATTCCGCCTCCGATACCTGTGCTGATGGTTACGTAAACGAGGTTTTTTGCATCCTTGAACGGCCCGAATCTGGTCTCGGCAAGTGCGGCAAGCGTGGCGTCGTGACCGATCGCAACGGGCAGCGACGTTAGCCTTTCGAGATCGGGTTTCATCGACTTGCCATGCCACCCAGTGAGGTTGGGAGGGTGGTCGTAAGTTCCGGATGCCGGGTTGATCGGGCCTGCGGTTGACACCGCCAAACCGACTACTCCTTGGGCATCGTCAGCTACTTGGTGAACCAGATTCGAAAGCCGTCCAGCCGCGTCTTCGATTCCCCGTTCCGGTATCGTAGTGTCACGGGCTTCGCCCAATATCTGGCCGTCACGCGTCACGAGGGCGGCACGGATTTGTGTGCCGCCAATGTCAGCAGCTGCGGTTAGGTTGGAATTGGTGTCAGTTTTGATCATAGATAGGGATGTTATATCGCGGGGATTTTAGGGCATATTTGGGTGTACCTCCCTTTTGCCCCCTATTCCCCTCACCCTAGCCCTCTCCCACGGAGGGGAGGGGGACACCGGCACCGCCCGTCCACCCCGCCTCTCTGGATACCCGCCTGCGCGGGCATGACGGGGGCGCGAGGGAGGGGGGTGAATCGGTGGGGGAATTTCGATAATCTGAATCGTGATGGATATTGAAGAACTGCGATCGCGGGCTCTTGATCAGCTGCTGGAGAATGTTCGGACGGGTTTCGATCCGTACTACCAGCAGCGATACACATACGTGATGCCGTCGATCGGGCGTTACGAGTGGCAGTGGTTTTGGGATTCTTGCTTTCACGCTATTGCCTTGTCGACGCTCGATGTCGAATTGGCGAAACAGGAGTTGGCGACGCTGTTGATACCTCAGCGGGATGATGGGTTCGTGGGGCACATCACATATTGGGGGCGATGGGGAAGCGTTTTCAGTGCAATTGCCGGTCAGAGCAGCTTCGGCGATTGGCGACGCCGCAACTCAGGGATGATCCAGCCGCCAGTTTTGGCGCAGGCGCTGTTGCGAGTGTCCGAGGAGTCGGGTGATGCGGAGTATCTACGGATAATGCTGCCGAAGGTTCGAAGTTACTACGAATGGCTGGACAGAGAACGGGATCCGGATTCCGACGGATTGATCGGGGTAGTTTCGCCGTACGAATGTGGGTTGGACAACTCGCCGGCATATGATGTCGAATTGGGGCTGCATTTGCCAAATCGCAGACAGCTGCTCGTGAAGAATTGGTTGCTGGACTGGCATAACGCGCTATTTGGCAAAGGGCATAGTTATTCGGATTTGCGGGAGAGGAACAGATTCATTTTGATCGAGCCATTTATGAATGCGGTGTATGCGGATGGCTGGGATGCGATAGCGACGATGCATCGGTTGCTCGACCAAGAAGCAGAAGCTCAGTCGAGCGAGCAGGTACGGGACAAAACGACTCAGGCTTTGAACGACCATTGTTGGGATGCGTCGCTCGGCCGGTGGATCTACTTGCGAGGGGCGCAGAAGATTCCTGATTACACTCTTGCGGTGGGTTCGATCTTCCCTATCATCATCAAGGGCCAGGCCGCGGGTCAGGTCGCCGAAGTGGTCGACCGGTACCTGACGAACGAGGATCAGTTTTGGACGCCCTATCCGGTGCCTAGCGTCGCCGCGTCGGAACCGACATTTGACCCGGAAGGCGAGTCTACGATCTGGCGCGGTCCGGTGTGCATGAACCTCAATTGGCTGCTGGCTCGTGGGTTGAGGCGTCACGGGTTCGGAGATGTCGCCGCGGAGATCGAAGCGAAGTCGGTCGAGATGATCGCTCGCGATTTTCGCGAGTTTTATTCGCCGCTGACAGGGCGAGGAATGCGCGGCACCGATTTTGGCTGGGCAACGACTGCCGTCGATTTTTAGCCGCGCAGGCTTAGCTGACAGTTGATGATTCGCCAGAGACCGCGGCTTGCGCTTCGGCGTTGCCGCCGACAATGACGCCAGTGGACATGAAGATTGCGCGTTCGGCGATATTGGTTGCGCGGTCAGCCACACGTTCGATGTTGTGTGCCGCCCACATCAAGTAGGTCCCTCGCACGGCGCGCTCCCGGTCATCTTCGACAAGCGAAAAGATGTCTTTTTGCACCTTCTCATAGAGCCGATCAACCTCATCGTCGTCGTTTTCGATCTCGATGGCTATTCGGCCCGATTCGGCGCGGTCGTCGATCGTCATTGCCTCGATGCTGCGTTTCATCATGGAGACTGCAAGATCGGCCATTTTCGGGATGTCTTCGAGCTCCTTCAAGGGTGCTTCGTGGCCCATGTTTATGGAGACTTTGGAGATGCCCTCGGCGTAGTCGCCCATGCGCTCAAGCTCGTTGGCTATGAACATCATGCCTACGATACGCCGTAGATCGACTGCGAGCGGGGCTTGCCGGCGTATCTGCTCGACGCAGTCGTTCTGGATTTTGGTCTCCAATTCGTCGATGCGATCATCCTCGGCGATGACTTCTCTGGACATGTCCAGATCGCGGTTTTTCAGTGCCCGGACAGATTTGAAGATGGCGGTTTCTACCAAGCCGCCGAGAAGGACAATCTCGGCTTCGAGGTGAGCGAGTTGGTAGTCGAGTTGTTCGTTGGGCATGCCAAGTACCCCTATTTCTTAGCCGATGCGGCCGGTTACGTAGGCTTCAGTGCGCGAGTCAAGAGGATTGCCGAAAATCTGCTCGTTAGTGCCGTACTCGATGAGGTGGCCGACGCGATCTTCACCGACCATCATGACAGCGGAATAGTCTGATATACGCGTCGCTTGCTGCATGTTGTGGGTGACGATAATGATGGTGACTTCCGACGACAGGTCCCGGATCAAATCTTCGATTGCTTGTGTGGAGATCGGGTCAAGTGCTGATGCCGGCTCGTCCATGAGAACGACGTCCGGGTCTACGGCAAGGGCTCGGGCGATGCAGAGGCGCTGCTGCTGACCGCCTGAAATGCCGAGTCCGCTGTCGTCCAAACGATCTTTCACTTCGTCCCAAAGAGCAGCACGGCGCAACGATTCTTCCACTACGCGATCGAGGTCATCGGTTAGACCGTTTACACGAGGTCCGAAGGCTACGTTGTCGTAGATGCTTTTCGGGAAGGGGTTGGGCCGCTGGAAGACCATGCCGATGCGGAAACGAATGTCCGTTGGGTCTACATCTTCGTCGTAAACATTGACGCCCTGGTACTTGATGCTGCCGGTGACCCGAGCCCCAGGTATCAGATCATTCATCCGATTGAAACAGCGCAAAACAGTGCTTTTTCCACATCCAGAAGGGCCGATCAAGGAGACGATGGCGTTCCGAGGTATCTGCAAAGACACTTCTTCGACGGCTAGGGTCGAACCGTAGAAGACGCTAGTCTTTTCTGCCTCAAGTACTAGGTCTTGATCGTCGAAAGTGATGATTGATTCGGGCATAGAGGCTCATGCTAATGCGCGTATGTAAATCCTACTTTGCGGCTAGACGAATTAGTGCGCATTGCCGTTCATGTAAACGGTGAAATCGGCGCAACGGAGCTTTACGATTTAGCTCAGCGACGATCTTTCGGCGCTAAAGCGCCTTGAACCAGTCGAGCGAGTCTTCGGTTCGTCCCGACGGGTTGTATTCCGCTCCGGCCCAACCGTTGTAGCCGAGTTCGTCGAGTTTGCGGAATATGAATGGGTAGTTGATCTCGCCCGTTCCCGGCTCGTTGCGGCCTGGCGTATCGGCGAATTGAACGTGACCGATGCTTGGCAGCAACTCAGTGAAGGTGTCGACTAGGTCGCCTTCCATGATCTGCATGTGGTAGAAGTCGTATTGGAGTTTCGCGTTCGGGTGGCCAGCATCAGCAATGGCTTTCATGCCTTGTGATGAACTGTGGAGGAGGAACCCTGGCTGATCCTTTGTGTTGATCGGCTCCACAAGCGCGAGCACTCCGACTTTTTCGAGCTCGGAGGCTGCGTAGCGGAGATTGTCGACGTATGTTTTATACGCGATTTCCGGGTCTGCGCATTCAGATATCGGGCCAATGCCAGTATTGACGCCGATACAACCAAGGCCGGCGGCGTACTCTACGCCCAACGCGACGCGTTCTTGATAAATCCCGACCTTGTCGGGAAGTAGCGGCAGATTATTTTGGCCGGTTTCGGGATCGGCGACAGGCAAGTTGATGATCACATGCTTCAGGCCATTGCGTTCAAGGCGTTCCTGTATGGCCTCGATTGGCTCGGAATACGGGGCTTGAATCTCGACGCCTTGAAAACCGGCACGAGATGCCGCGTCGTAACGGTCTAGCAGCTCATATTCGTTGAACATGAACTGAATGTTGGCGTTGATTTTCGGCATTACTGTTGCCGAGATCGAATCAGATGGGATCGATGTTGGCCACGGCGACGCCGATGGCGACCGCGGAGAGCAACACCAGAGCGATCATCAGGATTATGTACATGTGGCGAGTTCGATCTGTGTTCCAGAGTCTAGAATTGATGTCTGTGGCGCCGCGTAGAGCTGCTTCGTCTGGCGCGATGCCCAATCTTGCATGATAACTGTTCCGAGTCGATGCGTGAATCGCTAAGATGCGTCTTGAAGAGATAATGACAGCGCCGGTGCTGACGATAACGTCGGAACTGAGCGTGGCGGATGCCGCCAAACGGATGCGAGCGAATGACGTTGGCTCTCTGGTGGTGGTCCGGAAAGGCGTTGTCGAGGGCATCATCACCAGCTGGGATGTCGCTGTCGGTTGCGTCGGCGCGGGTGAAGATCCGAGCATGTCACCCATCCTGCTCCACATGAGCAGCCCGGTGCACACCGCGCATCCGGATACCGATGTCGTCGAAGCTGCCAGAGTCATGTCCCAACGTCGGATATCGCGCTTGCCGGTGGTTGATGAAGACGGCAAGCCGGTGGGGATTGCCACGTTTTCGAATATCAGCCGTGTGATGCAGCAGTTGGCGAGCGACATCTTCTCCGGCTGGGACCGGACACCAGTTTCGGTAACCATTAATCGCGATCTCTAGTCCGTTTCTGATCGCGCGCAGTTTCGATAGGAAGTCCTGATGTTTGAGACGCTATCTGACCGACTTACATCCGCTCTGGGGACGCTGACCGGCAAGGGCAGGTTGTCAGAGAAAGACATTGAAGCGGCGTTGCGTCAGGTGCGTATGGCGTTGCTCGAAGCGGATGTTGACTTTAAGGTCGCCCGAAGTTTCGTTTCCAAGATCCGGGAAGAAGCGCAGGGAGAGGAAGTGATCCGGTCGTTGACGCCGGGGCAGACGGTCGTGAAGATCGTCCAAGACAACTTGGTAGAGGTTCTCGGTGGCGACAGCGCGCATTTGCAGCGGGGCGATACGCCTCCAAGCGTCATAATGCTCGTCGGACTGCAGGGTGCAGGTAAGACGACTGCGGCGACGAAGTTGGCGCTTCACATCAGGCGGGAGTGGAAGCAGGATGTGATGATGGCGGCTTGCGACTTGCAACGTCCAGCAGCGGTGGAGCAGTTGGTGACGCTGGGCAAGCAGATCAGCGTGCCGGTGTACAGCGAGAATGCCCGCAAGTCCACGCCGTTGAAGGTTGCCAAGAACGCGTTGGGCCGTGCTCAGCGCGATGGGGCGCACTGGCTGATCCTCGACACGGCGGGCCGGTTGGCGATTGACGATGACCTGATGTCGGAGCTTGAGGACATCAAATCCGCTGTCAATCCGATTGAGACGTTCCTTGTTGTGGATGCGATGACCGGACAGGACGCGGTCAGGTCTGGTTCCGAATTCAATCGGCGGATTGGTTTGTCGGGGATGTTGTTGACGAAGATGGATGGTGACGCGCGGGGTGGTGCTGCGCTGTCGATGAAGTCGGTAACTGGGTTGCCGGTGAAGTTTGTTGGTGTTGGGGAACGTCCGGAGCAGTTTGAAGCGTTTCATCCGGAACGGATCGCGCAACGCATTCTCGGTATGGGCGATGTCACGACGCTTATCGAGAAGGCGCAACAGCAGATCGATGAGGACGAGGCTAAGCGGTTGGAGCAGCGGTTGCGACGCAACGAATTCGATCTCAACGACATGCTGGAGCAGTTTCGCTCGATACGCAGGATGGGTCCGCTTTCCGACGTTTTGGGCATGATTCCGGGTCTAGGAGGGTTGCGCGGCTCCAACGCGATGCAGAATGTCGACGAAAAGCGGATGTCTCAGGTGGAGGCGATTATTCTCTCGATGACGCCGCAGGAGCGCTCGAATCCGAGGTTGCTGAACGGTTCGCGGAGGAGGCGAGTGGCGAATGGATCGGGCACATCGCCTTCGCAGGTGAACCAATTGTTGGGGCAGTATCGCCAGATGCAGAAGATGATGAAGCGGATAAGCGGCCCGGGAGGAGAGCGGGCGCTTCAGAACATGATGCGCGGGATGAGGTAAGAGCCTGTCGGCGACGGGGTGATTCTGGTTGGAGATTCCATGCCGATCATGCCGGAGTTTTGCCGCTCATGCCGCGAAATTGCCGCTGAAGCGGCAAGATCATGAGAGGGGTATTTTGTGGTGATATTCGGGGTGCGGTGTGAGGGATGGGGCGGATGTTGGCGTGTGAGGGTTCTGGAATGATGCTTTTCGTAGAATTTTGGGGTTTGGTTGGAAGGGGAATTTAGAACAAACTTGCCGCTGTAGCGGCAAAACTCCGGCAAGATTAGTTTTTGACGAAGTTCAAAACAAGTTCAAAAAGTTGTCTGGGCCGGGGTTGCGGGGATCCGTATCGAGGTACAGGACAAGCTTAGGGATTAGTGGGATTCTGGGTGTTGTTGTTTGGGGTGTAGGGCAGGTTTCAAACCTGTCCCGACCAATCGGAGTTCGGTAGATTAGGGATGGATTCAGGAGTTTGATGCCTGTCGTGGCTAGAGCGTTGACGACACAGCGTATCGAGAGTATAATTAACAACATGCGTTGCAAGAAAATGGGTTAGTATATGGCATATTCAGAACGGACATCGATCTACAGGCAGATCGAGCAAGCAAGACAATCCAAAGTCATCGCCTATGTCACTGGGGACCGGGCTGGTCTTGAGACCGCCATGGCATCGGATGTAGTGGATTTCTTTGTTCATCACCTTGACAAGATTGGGGTCGTCGATAAGATTTCGCTGGTTCTGTATACGCGGGGAGGCGATACGCTTTCGGCTTGGACGATAGCCAACCTGCTACGTACCTTTTGCGATCAGTTTGAAGTGATCGTACCTTCTCGATGTCATAGTGCCGGCACATTGCTGTGTCTGGCGGCAGACAACATCATGATGACTAAACAAGCCACTCTAGGACCCATCGACCCCAGTGTTAATACACCGCTTAATCCGCTAGTCCCGGGCGGGCCTCCAGCGGCTCGCGTTCCTGTGAATGTTGAAGATGTCAATTCTTTCCTCGAACATGCGCGCGAGCATCTTGCTCACCAACCGGTTGACCGAGTATTCGAGACACTCGCGGAAAGTGTCCATCCTCTAGTGCTGGGAAACGCATTCAGAGCGCGCGCCCAAATCAGAATGTTAGGCGAACGTCTGCTTTCCAACCATATGAGTGACCAGACCTCGATTAACAAGGTTCTTGATTTCTTGTGTAGCGAATCAGGAAGTCATGACTATACGATCAATCGTAGAGAGGCTCGCCAAGAGCTCGGCTTGCCAATCGAGACGCCATCGACCGAGTTTTACGAGACTCTTAAGGGGCTATACGATATTATTTCATCGGAATTACAACTCACCGAGCCGTTCGATCGAAACGCACTCAATGTCGCGTTGGGAAGCAATGACCATGTGGCATGTAGTTTCAGGAGAGCTCTCATCGAGAGCAGTGACGGCGGGTCACACGCATTCGTCACCAAAGGCACGCTGGCTCGCCGGCAAATCCAGGATGAGTTCGGGCAGATTTCAGACGGGATAGAATTTCAACCAGACTTCGAAGGATGGAGACTGGACAATGCGTGAGACAGGAATCACTACGAGCGGAAACTCCAACTCACCCCCTGCGACAGGGCTTCCAGCGGTGTATTCACCTGGGACCGCAACCACCGACAGCTTGATAGCGATGATGACGAACAACGTCATTGTGCTCGAGCCGGCTCTTAAGTTAGCCGATTCCCCATCAACTAGACCTGCACGTCCCACGACGACGGAGGGCGAAAAATCACCTAAAGCCCAACGCGTGATCGCGCGAGGCTAGGATCGGGTAGGGGCCTGATCATCAGTAGGTTGATCGTCGTTGCCTGACGCGCAGAGTCCTAGGATGCGGTTGATGGTATACGTAGGCTTCCGAGGTCGCTGGTTAGTCGGTTGGGGTTGAAGGAGCAGCAGATCCAGCGCTACGATGCGTCGGAGTATGCTTCGGCTAGTTTGGCGCGGATTCGGAGCGTGGCGGAGGTTTTGGGGGAGGGAGGGTGAACTGGGGGTTGCGGGGATCCCGTATCGGGGTACGGGGCAGGCTTAGGGATTGGTGGGATTTTGGGTGTTGGGCGGTGCGGATAATTATTTTTTGAACAAGGTCAAAAAATAAGGGAGCGGCAGTTGGAGACTGGCGGTCAGTAAATGGTGGCGATTTGGTATTGCATGCCGCGTTGTTTGCACCAGTGTTCGGCGGCGGCGCGTTTGCGTTGGACGGCGTCGGAGTCTACGAGTGCGGGATTCTTGACTTCGATGATGGCTTTGGTGCCGTCGATGTATTGGACCAGGAAGTCGGGTAGGTAGCTACATTTGCGGTTTTGCTTGTCGATCCATGGGATCGAGATTCCGTGTCGTTTCATCCATCGTTCAACGTCGCCATCTTTCTCTAGGCGCACCATCATTCGGCGTTCGAGATCGCTGTCGTACTTTTCGAAGTTGTAAGGGCTTTTTGTGGGGTTTTCGAAGTTGCCGCGTTTACTTATCGCCATGTATCACCATCCCATCAACGAGTCCTGGTCGGCTGATGATCTCTTGCTCTATGCGCTCCAAGTGTCGCCAAGCAGTGCGTAGTTGTTGTGGATCGGCTAGTCCTATCGAGTATCCATCAAAGAACTTGGTTCTGACATGTTGCATCAGAATGCCGTAGATGTCGCCTTTGAAGACCATTGCGAAACCGGCATGATCCAATAGGCGATCGGACATGTTTAGCAACTCGTCTTTGATGGCTTCTTGTAAGTCCGGTGGTTCAAATCCGTTTTCGAAACCTACGCCTTCATCATGGAGGTCGTTTACGGATGGCATCGTCTCGTGAGTGGTCCATCCGTCGTCGGAGAGTTCCTTGCCCTGTATGTCGGCGATGTCTTGGTTGGTGATTTCGACGGTTTGAGTGGGGTATGCGATGCTTTCCAGGACTTCGCGCCAATTTTTCATGGGTTCGTAGGTCTCTTCCGGGATGTCGATTACAAACTCCTCGAATTCCTCTTCGGTGGGGTCTGGAATGTCGATCATCAACTCCGGGTTTTCCAGTTCCTGCCGAGGCGGTGGTTCCGGGAGGTCTTCGGTTTCGTCAAACATGTCGTCGATACCGACATCGGATCGAACTTTGCTGCTGAAGATGTCCCATAGCCACTGGTGTTGGAGTTTGGGATGGTCTACAACGGAGCAGATTTGCGGTTCTTCATCTTTGATTTGGGTATGGCGAACGCGTCGCAATCCGCGTCCTATGACTTGTTGCCCATAGACTCGGCTGCCGAATTTCCGTAGCAGCAGTATCACGCCGACTTCGGGGACATCCCACCCCTCGCGCAGCATCATGACGCTGACGACAGCACGATATGGATTGCCTCTACGAGCGGCTCTACCTAGTTCGGTGGCTTTTTTGCGGTCATCTTCGGAACTATCTTCGGTGACGAGAAGAGTTTTGACCTTAAAGTAGTCGTTTAACATCTTTGCCGCTTTTTGGGCGTCCAATTTGCACACGGCTACTACGAATAGCAATGGGTGGTATCGACCGACGGCGCGGCTTCGTTGCTCGTTCAATCGTTTCAGCGCGATCGCCATCTGCTGTTGCATCGGCAGGTCGTCGGTTACCCACTGCGTGGCATTTATGCCTTTGCGGTCTACCTCATCCCAGTCGATCTCTTCTACGGCGCGTTTCTCGCCGGTTTGCGCATCGGTATAGGTAAGTTCGACGGTTTTGATGTTTGGCTGGTATACGACGGGTGTTTTGACGAGGCGATCGGCGAGAGCGTCTTGTATGGAGTATTCGTAGATCATTGCGCTGTCTGGTGTCTTGCCGTCGGCGCGATCGGGAGTTGCGGTGGTATCTACTCTTAGCGCCACCTTTGGGTTCATCTTTTGTAGGGTTCGTTCCCATTCAGGTGCGGGCGAGTTGTGGGCTTCGTCGTTGAATAGAGCGAATTCGGGGCCGTTCATTAGAGCAGCAAGATTGCTCTGCCCACTTGCGTTGCTGGTGTAGAACTGGTGGATGTTACCGAGTATGACACTCGCACCCATCAGACTCGACAACCCGCCGGCACGATCGGCACCTAGAGTTGTCAACTCGAAATCGTCTTTGGTGACGAACTTGCCATCGGGGATGAGACCGCGATCGTGGTAGACTTTACCCCCGCTGAAATCGTCTTCAAGGCGGTCTTTGACGATGAGGTTCGGGCACATGATTACGGATTTGCGAACATCGTGTGCCAATCTCAACCACACGATCAAAGCGGCGATGATAGCAGTCTTGCCGCCACCGGTAACTACGTTAAGGAGCGTTCCATTCGGATGCGCCAACTCTTCGCGTTTGATCTCGTAGGAGTAGATGACGCGGAGGAAGGCGTCCCACTGATGCGGCCAGAGCGTCCCCGTGCGTGGCTTTCTGATGTCCTCGGGTGCGCTGAGATGTTTTATGTAGTCGAAGGTTTCGTGTTTGATGCCGGGGTATCCATCGTTGACCCACTGCTCAAACTCGGCTTCGTAACGTGAGAATTGGTTGAACATTGGTTAATTCACCTCGATCTTGATTACCCGTGTGCCCTCTCCTCCTTTACTGTCCTGAATTCGACATGCCACATCAAAAGTTCCTAATCGGTCGAACTTGTGAGTGACTTGCAGTTGCAGTTTCTTGTTTCGGTCGCGTTGGAACGAGTATCCGGGAGTGGATTGGAATCGGTCGCGATAGTTGAAGTCCCATTGGACATTTATGATTTCGGCTCCGGAGTTGATGACTGCGGTTCCGCTGGCATCGAATGTTACGGATCTGTTGCCGAGGTTGCGATAGCCCACATCGATGTTAGGCGGATGGACGAAGGTTAGGAATTCGCTGTAGTCGGCGCGTTCGGTGGATTTCCCGACCACGTGTTCGCGGAATTCGGTGCTGCCGATTCGGATTTGTTGGAGGCGTACGAATTGAACTTGGATTCCTTCGCGCTGTCTCAGGTTGTCGGCGGCGGTGCGAGCATCGGGATGGAACGCCCATGCGAGCATAGTTCCGTCGCGCAGGAATGCGTCGCGGTACTGTGCAGTTTGCAAGATGGCGTTAGCGAAGTTGCCGACATCGGTTGCTGATGCTTGCGATTCCTGCCCGGGTTGTCCTACCCATACGGGCTGGTTGTTATGCCAGCCGTGAATATGTGGACCATCATCGCCATCGCTGATACGAGTAGCACTGTAGGAGTGAAGAATGAATTCCTTAAATTCGTCTGCTGGCATCTCAGATAGTCGGTTAGCTTCGTACACGCCCCAATGTTCGACGGTGAAGTCGGGGATTTCGCCAGTGTTGCCATCCGCCGAGGTGATTTCTGGCTGCGCGTTACCTTGCTTCAGTCGTTCCGCTGTTACGGCTACTGCGACTCGAGATTGATCGATTGCGATCCAACGGCGGTTCAGTCTTTGCGCAACGACCGATGTAGTGCCACCGCCGATAAAAGCATCAAGAATCACGTCTCCTTCGTTGGAAGATAATTTGATAATGCGCTCAGTCAAGGCTTCGGGTTTTTGGGTCGGATAACCGATGCTTTCTGGATGATTACCGCGTAACGCCGGTATGTCCCATACATCCCTCATCCCGACCATGGTGTAAAACCCTTGATCGTCTTCGTGGATTTCAACGTTGGAGAAACCGTACTTGTGTGCCAAATATGACTTTTCTTTTTGAGGATTAAACAGGTATTGATTCGACTTGGCGTACGCAAAGATTGTGTCGTGTTTTCTGCCAAGCCAACGTTTGCTCATTCCTCCGGTACGATAGAACCAAATTATCTCGTTTATAAGATTCTCGTATCCGAAAATTTTGTCCATTTCAGCTTTGATGTAGTGACTTGCGTGCCAATCGCAATGGACATAGATAGAACCAGTCGGTTTAAGTAGCCGCTTCATCTCATACAGTCGCGCGTTGAGCCAAGTCAAATAACCGGGCATACCATCTTCCCAGATGTCGTTGAAGGAACGAACTTCGTTGTTGTCACCCCAGATGACGTTGTATTGGCGGCCGGAGAAGAAGGGCGGGTCGATGTATACGAGATCAACAGAGTTAGATGGAATCTGTCGCATGATGTGGAGGTTGTCACCCCATATCAAGCGGTTAGGTTCATGCTCATCGGTGCGTCCGAATGAGACTCTTTCGACAATCTGAGTTGGTAGGTTGACGCGTGGGTAATGCTTTTGGAAGCCCTGTCGACGATCCCACCCGAGCGGTTCGGTTTCGACCGGAACTGCGCCGAAACGTCTTGGTGGTCGCCAGAAATCCTCTTGGTCGGGTAACTGCTCTACGATGTCGTAGTCCTGGGATCCGTCGGGATTTTGGTTCGATGTGGTTACCATGTGGCGGGTTCTGCGAAAGTCTTTGATTGGCGATAGTCAATTTAACACATGCGGATTGGCCCCTCACCCCCGGATCAAGTCCCGGGCAGGTTTGAAACCTGCCCCTACCGTGGGGGAAGGCGATGCTGCCCCTCTGGATACCCGCCTGCGCGGGTATGACGGGGTTACGAGCATCCCCTGCGTTCGCTGCGCTCCGCGTCCCTGTCGTCGGTCTTTTTGGGCTTCGCGAAGGGGACGGGGGCACCACCTCTCCCGCCCCGGGTATACCCCGCTCGTTGCACTCGCGCCCCTTTCGTGTTACGAAAGGGGCGGTGGATTCCCGCCTGCGCGGGTGTTGTGGCTATTCGGGGTTGGCGGTTGCTAGTTTTTCGCGGAGGTCGGCTACGCCTTTTTGGACGCCTTGGGGGTGGGAGAAGATGCTTGAGCCGGAGATGAAGGTGGTGGCGCCGGCGTTTAGGGTAGGGGCGATGGTTCCGGACTTGATGCCGCCGTCTACTGCGATCTCGAATGGATGGTCGGGGTGGATTGTCTCCATCATCGAGAGTGCTTCGCTGATCTTGGGCAGGGTGTCGGGGAGGAAGTCTTGACCGCCGAAGCCGGGTTCTACTGTCATGACCAAGACTCGTCTAATGCGGTCGGCTACGGGCCATAGCGCGGAAACGGGTGTTCGGGGACGGATTGCGACGGCTGGTTCGGCACCGGCTTCGAGGATGATATCGATGGTCTCGTCTACGTCAGCTACGCCTTCGATGTGGACGGTGATGATGTCGCCGCCGGCGGAGGCTAGGACGGGGATCATGACTTCGGGTGAACGCTCCATGACGTGGACGTCGATGGGGAGTGTTGCGTGACGTTTCACTGCTTCCAAAATCGGCGGGCCGAAGGTGAGGTTGGGGACAAAGTGTCCGTCCATCACATCGAAGTGAAACTCGTCGACGCCTGCATTCTCGGCGGCTTTTATGGAATCGGCTAGGTATCCGAAGTCGGCAGAGAGTAGGGATGCGGAGATTTTTGCCATTGTTTGGAAGCCGAGGCTTTTGACCCCATCTTAATCTTCATTGGTAAGGGTTCTACGCAGAACTCGATATGCATGACGGGTCCTGGTTTGCACCACCCCTCTGGATTCCGGCTTTCGCCGGAATGACGTGGAGGAATTTGCATGGATAGACAGGATAGAGGGGATGGGGAGATTGGGGTGATGGAGGCGTTGCGAAGAGCATCCCCTGCGAACTTCGCTTCGCTTGTTCGCGTCCCCTTGCGCTTCGCGAAGGGGAGGGGTGGGCTCAATCGACGTTTGATTCTCTGAAGAATTCGTCGGATTCGAGGTAGTCTTCGTAGTCTTCGCCGATGTCTTCGGGGGTTTCGGCGACATCGACCTCCTGGCCCTCCGGTGTGACGTTGGCCCAGCCCTCTTCTGTCGGCGCGTCGTAGCGGGACACGTTGCGCGAATCGTTTCGCGCGGCTGCAGGCACGCCGAATAGGCCGCGTTCTACCATGGTTGGTGAAACGGCATACATCAGGTCGTCTTCAGCTTTAAGAGTGTCTAGTGCGGCTTGTGCGAGTTGTTGCACCTCGGGTTCGCTACTGGAAACCGCGAGAGAAAGCATTTCGCGGGCTTGTGGGGTTCCGACCTGTTCCAAGGCTTGGATTGTCGCCATCTGGACTTCCAGAATGTGGTCGTCGAAGGGTTCGGACAGGCTGTGTATGTCGTCATCGCCGGCGATGTTGCCGAACGCCAATACGGCGGATATTCGGATATTCGGGTTGTTGCTGTAGAAACCGTCCTCGATTGTCGGCAACCACGTCCGATCGCCAGATTCGCCCATCGCCAAGAGGACATCGGACATCAGAACTGGGTCGTCAAGCGCCTCATCGTACATTGTGTCGATGATGTCGGGCGCGTCTTCGTGCCGCATCGCGGCGAGGGACCTGAGCGCCTTTCCGCGAACGGATCGCTCGTCGACATCGGTGGCGTTGCGCAGAGCGTCGGAGATTCGCGTCAGGGTGGAGCGCGATGCGTTGCGTGACTGGGACGGGTCGGAGAATCCGTTCAGCGCCTCCGCTGCAGCGGCGCGTAGCTGAGCTGATTCGTCTCGTTCCAAGACGCCGATCAATGCGTTTGCGGTGTTGACGCTGCCGCCATCGGACAATGCACGTACGCACTCCAGTCGCACTTCCACCGCTGGGAACGTTATCGCGGCTCTGAACAGGGCGTCGAACTCCAATGATCGATCGGTATCTGCCACTTCCCGCAACTCGGTTACGGTTTCCAATACGTCTTGGACCTTCCACTCGTTCCAAGCTGCGACGATTGAACGTGCGCGGGCGTCGTCGGCACCTGAGAGTTCGCGGAGCATGTCAGACACGCCGGAGTCGGCATCGCGTCCGGGTTCAGAGTGATTTGATGGTTCGCGGATCATGGGTCTGTTGTATCTGGTTCGGAGCGATATCTTTGCAAAAAGGTGGTGTTTGAGGATTGCGTCAGTGGTGTTTTACCGTACCCCTCCCCTTTGTCCACCCCGATCACCCTCACCCTGACCCTCTCCCATCGAGGGAGAGGGGAAACGTGTTGCCGCTTTGTACAGTTTTGCAATGGTCTCGCTAGCGGGGGAAACCCTAGGTTTTTGGTTTACGAAGCGGTTGCGACTTCCACGCCTCGAGTACGAACCCAAGGTACCACACGGGTGCCGAAGACTGGTTCCGGGTCTGAGCCGATCAACTCGACGTTGTTTAGTGCTTCATAGACGTTGCCGGAGATCATCGTGTTCTTGACGCGCCCGACGATCTCGCCGTTTTCGATGAGGAAGCCGAGGGACAGGTTGGCTCGGAAGTCGCCGCCGAGTTCGTTCCCTTGCCCTGCGCCAAGCAATTGTTCCACTAAGACGCCTTGTTTCACTCCATCGAAGATCTCGGAGTTGGGAGTTTCACCGCCGGACATCATGATGTATGACGTGCTAGGAGACGGCGTGGTGGCTACACCGCGAAGACCGCATCCAGTAGATGTCGTTCCGGTCTCACCTGCGGTCTGCAGGTCGTGGAATGGTTCTCCGATCCTACCGTTGCGAACGAAGTCGAGGCGACGAGACGGCACACCTTCGTCGTCGACGCCGTGGGTTTGAGGAGTCATGGGGTGTAGCGGGTCGTCACAGATGGATATGCGTTCATCGAGCATTTTTTCGCCCCATTTGTCGATCAGAGGGGACGATCCGGTTGCTACGTTCTTACCGTTGAAGCCTGACAGCAACGGTGGAAGGAACGTGCCGGTGAAACCGCTTGGCGAAAAGACAACCGGCAGGTCTTTGCCGCTTGGGGATTCAACGATATTCTGCGAATCGTTCAAGCGGCGAAGAAGTTTGGCAATGATGTTGTTCACGTCCTTTTGGTTGATCGGTTTGGCGGTTACGATCCCGTCCCAGATGCTCAGCATGTCAGTCCCACGAATGAGTTCCACACCCATGAAGAAGCCGCTGTTGGTCTGACGCTGGCTGGCATCGACGCCGGAGGAGTTGATCAACCGCTGTTCGCCTGAGGACTTGTTGACGTCAACCGAACAAAGTGCTTCGGGGTATTCGCTCAAAATCGCGTCCACTGCTGTGCGTCCGAAATTGAGCATCTCGTCATCTGAGAGATCGGCGACGCTGTAATCGAAGCTATCTACTGGGGAGTAGTCGGTGGCTTTCGGAAACTCGAACGCGGCTTCGGCACCGTATTCGGCAAGAGCACCTACGCGGTCAACGAGGTCGTCTATCTTGTCGGCGTCGTTAGTGGACGAGAAGCCGATGCGTCCGTTTGGATTGATGACGCGAAGCGCGATGCCGGACGATTGGCTCTGACCGATGTTTTTGGGTCGGTTGGCCTCGAACTCGACGTGTCGCCGCTCTGATGTGACGCCGAAGACTTCAGCGGAGCCGTGAGTCGCTTTCGCCCGGTCCAGTAATCGTTCGTAGCTGTTCACTAATTTCTCCTATTTTTCAGCAAGATCAAACCTCGAGGCCCCGCGTCCACCCCCGCATACCCCTGCGATCTCGCTTCGCTTGCTCGCGTCCCCTTTCGTTTCGAAAGGGGACGGACATCCGCATCGACCGCCTTCTCCTCCTGGTTTTGCAGAGGTCTCATCTTCATGCTCCGGAGATGAGGCAGTTTCGGATGCGGATGTGAGGGCTGCCGTTGGCGACGGGGAGCGGCATCTGTCCGCCTTTGCCACAACCGCCTCCTTGATTGACCTCACGGTCGTTGGCGATCGCGTCCACGTTCTCAAGCGTCTCGAAGAGATTGCCGGAGAGCATGACGGGACGGACGGCTTCTTGGACCTCGCCGTTTCGGATCATGTACGCCTCTCCCGAAGAGAAGGTGAACATCTCGTGCTGGGTCATGCCTCCGTACCAGTTCTTGACGTAAACGCCCTCATCTACGCCTTCTAACAGATCATCGAATGTGGCTTCGCCGTTCTCGATGAAGGTGTTAGTCATGCGCACGATCGGGGGGAATCGATAGCTGATGGCGCGGGCGTTTCCAGTCGGCGCTTCGTCCGTCTTGGCGGCGGTCTCCCGTGAGTGCAGACGACCGACGAGAACGCCTTCTCTCACGAGGGGTGTTACTGTTGCCGCGGTTCCTTCGTCGTCGTATTTGTAGCTCCCTCTCATCCCTGGTGTTGCGGCACCGTCGGTGAAGTTGAGGTGCTTGCCGCCGAAGTTGCGGCCCATGTACATCAGCTCTTTGAGTTTTTCGTTTTCGTATACGTTGTCGGCTTCGGAGAGGTGTCCGAAGGCTTCGTGCACGAACACTCCGGCGAGGATAGGGTCTAGGATCACCGTGCGTTGCCCGCCTGTCAGCGGCTCTGCCTTGAGCAAACCGACGGCTCGTTGCGCTGCCTCTGCAACATCGTCGTCGAGGTCTTCGAAGACGCCGTAGTCGCCTAGCGCGCCGATGCTGAAGCCTGCCTGCTGAACGTCCGAACCGGCGCGCGCTTGCGCCGATATCCGGCTAATCGCGTGGACCACTTCTTGTTCGACGTATGTTCCATCGGAGTTGCCGAACGCTACTTTCCGCGAGTTGTCGCCGTAGATGATGTCGGAACTCACGATGCCCGGCTCTGACCAGACGATGTCGTTGTAGTGGTCGGCCAGCCTGATCTTCTCTTTCAGTGGAATTTCGCGAGGGTCTTTGACGATGTGAGGATCGACGATATCGACGTGTGGTTCGACCTCGGCGAGCATGGTCATCTCGCCTTTGTTACCGGCGGCTAGGCTACGAGCCTGGTCGATGGCGTCTCCCACGCGGCTCTTCAGGTCTGCAAGTTCGTTGAAGCTGGCAAAGCCCCAAGACCCGTTGACGCAGACGCGCACTGCACCGCCCTTGGCGCTCGTCATGTTGATGTCGTCGAGCGTGCGACCGCGGTAGGTCAGACGCGTAGAGTCTGATTCCTCGATGCGAATCTCGCAGTAGTCGGCGCCATGACCGGCCAATGCGTCTTCAATTTGTGCTCGATAGCTCATATTTGGGATTCCGACAGGTGATTTACCCTCGCCTCCGCGAGGGTGGACGTTGTTGTCGCGAGGGCGGGCGTTGTCTTGTGATCTAACTTCATCGTATCAACGGAGATCGATTTCTTAGCCGTCAGAACCGAGACGTTACCCTTACTGCATGGTGTCAGACACGGGCGAACGATACATGAAAGCCGTAAATCGGCTATTGTCGTTGGCGGATTTCGAGCGCAAGTCGCGTGCCAACCAGCCGCCTGACTGGCACCTGCGTCGGGTTGAGCGATTGATGGAGATGCTCGGCGATCCGCATCTTGCGACTCCGGTGATTCACGTCGCCGGGTCCAAAGGCAAGGGCAGCACCTGCGCGATGATCGCGGCTGGCCTGAAGGCGGCTGGTTTTAGGGCAGGTCTGTATACGTCGCCGCATCTGCATACCTTCACGGAGCGGATTCAGATCAACGGCAAGAACATTGCTCAAAGTGATTTTGCGAATCTGATCGACGAACTTTGGCCGTGCGTCGAAGCGATCGAGAAAGCAGGAGACCTTGGAGTGGTGAGCGTGTTCGAGATGTTGACGGCCATGGCGTTCGTTCATTTTCGCGACAACGCCGATATCGCGGTGATCGAAACCGGTTTGGGCGGTCGTCTTGACGCCACCAATGTTGTCGACCCTGAAGTTGCGGTAATCACCTCGATCAGCAAAGACCATGTGCGAATACTGGGGGACAAGATTTCGCTGATCGCAGGTGAAAAGGCGGGCATCATCAAGCCCGGGAAGCCGACTGTCGTCGCCAAGAACCATCCGGTGACTTGGCGCGTGGTTCGAGAGCGCGCCGTCGAGGTCGGATCGGAGGTGTTCAGCGCGTGCGAGACTTCGCCGGTGTCGGCGATGACGCGGGTGTCCGATGATGACCTGCGCCAAGAGTTCACGATCAAACGATGGCGATCGCCGAAGACTCAGAACGGTGACTCATCCCAAGACGCGTTGCTTCCCTATCCTGACCCCGGTCAAAGGGACATTCGAATCCGGACGTCGCTGCTCGGCGTGCACCAGATCGATAACGCAAGGACTGCGGCGACCGCGTTGAACCTGCTTTACCGGACGGGGCACACCTTTGATTTGAACGCAGCTATCGAAGGGATTTCGGATGCGGTATGGCCATGTCGATCCGAGATTGTCAATGTCGAAGGATTGCCGCCTGTCATTATTGACGGAGCACACAACGACGCATCGCTCAAAGCGTTGAAAGACACTGTCGATTCCTATTTCGGAGGTGCTGCGACTGAGATACCGTACGTCTTCATCGTCGGATCGACTGAAGGGCATGATCATGAAGCGATGATGCTTGAACTCGCACGGTCCGCTCACACCACGATTGCTACGCAGTCGCGCCACCCGAAATCCGTTCCGGCGTCTAGGGTCGCACAGATCGGACGCGAAAACGGGTTGGAGTTTCGAGAGACTTACAGCGTCGATACGGCGCTTGAGACTGCGTTGGAGGTGGCGCTCGCGAATCCCGATATTGAGATGATCATCGTCGCTGGGTCGCTTTTCATCGCCGCAGAAGCGCGCGAGGCGCTTTTGAACATCGAACCAGAACTGTATGAAGACCTGACGCAGGCTTACATCATGGCGTACGAGGATGCCAAAGTGGCTAAAGGTAAAATCGCTTAATTGACGATTGTCTGAAAGAGGACCAGGCGCCGAACACCCAACCCTAACTTAGCGATGAGCAGATTATCATACCCGGACGAACGTAGAGCAGTAATCACCGGCATGGGAGCGATGACGTGCTTGGGCAAGTCGCCGGAAGAGTTTTGGAGCAACCTGAAGAATGGCGTATCAGGTGCGCGCAGAATGGCGGTCATCGATCCGACCCCGTTTCCTTGCAAGGTATCAGGGGAGGTTCAGGACTTCGATCCGTCAGAGGGCGGGTTGATACATCGTCGCGAAGCGCGACGTATGGGTAAGTTTTCGCAATTTGCCGTCCACGCTTCGGACCAAGCGATCAAGGACGCCGGGTTGGATTTGGATGCGGAGGACCGGGAACGCGTAGGAGTTCTGATCGGTTGCGGTGCTGGTGGGTTGCCTGAGACAGATCAGCAGTCAGTGGTTATGAATCGGCGCGGGGCTTTGAGGATCAGTCCTTTCTACATTCCGGTGATGCTCGTCAATATGTGTTCGGCTAACGTTAGCCGTGTGTTCGGTTTGTTGGGTTACACGAACACGTGCGTGACCGCGTGCGCGGCGAGTACGCAGGCGATCGGCGAGGCGGCGGAGGTGATACGACGAGGTGCCGCGGATGTGATTTTGACAGGTGGCGCAGAAGCCGGCATCTGCGAGCTAGGCATGGGCGGATTCTCCACGATCCACGCGTTATCCACGCGGGATTGTCCTCCTGAGGAGGCTTCGAGGCCGTTTGACGCCGATCGCGACGGCTTTGTGCCCGCGGAAGGGGCTGCGATGTTCGTGATGGAGAGCCTTGAGCATGCCAAGGCGCGCGGAGCCGAAATCCTTGCTGAAGTTACCGGTTGGGGAGTTTCGTCAGATGCCTTCCACCTGGTTCAGCCGCATGATGAAGGCAAAGGCGCGGCGTTGGCGATCAAATTGGCATTGGAAGATGCGGAGCGCAACATCGACGATATCGACTACATCAACGCGCACGGCACATCGACACCGCTAAACGACAAGTCGGAAACTTTGGCGATCAAGCGCGCGTTTGGCGACCATGCCTATAACGTGCCGGTTAGCAGCACGAAATCAATGATCGGTCACTCGCTTGGTGCGTCCGGATCGATGGAAGCAATGGCTTGTATTGGCAGCATCCGCGATCAGGTTTTGCATCCGACGATCAATTTGGACACGCCGGATCCGGACTGTGATTTGGACTACATCCCGAACCTGGCCCGCGAGGCGAAGGTCGACGTAACGCTATCCAACAGCTTCGGGTTTGGCGGGCAGAACGCTTGTTTGGTGATCGAGAAGTTCACTGGATGAGTAAGTCGCGGACACGCACACAGCTCGGACCGGTAATGGGAGACGGAATCGCCCAACCTACCAACTCGGCTCTTCCTCTCGCTCGATCTTGTCCTCATCCAAGTCCATTCCCACACCAGCAGTGGTCGGAATTGCAATCATTCCATCGACCGGGTTTACGGGATCAGCGAGGAAGTGCTGGTGGATACGGTTCCACTTGATCAGGAACTCCTGATACGGGGTGTGTATCGGCGATTGCGTTACCGAGACGTGAATTCCTGCAGGCGATGAGTGCCCGTGCGGGATCGTGATCAAGTCTGCCGCGGTTGCGAGCGCCATGATTTTCAACGTCTCCGAGATGCCGCCAGCCCAATAGATGTCAGGTTGCAGAATGTCTAGCGCCTCAGCATCGATGAAGCGTTTGAAGCCCCAGCGAGTGTATTCATGCTCGGCACCGGAGATGGGGATGTTGGTCTTCTCGCGGATCTTGCGATAGGAATCGATGCGGTCGGGCATCGCGACCTCTTCGAGCCACCGCGGCTGGCAATCCTCAATGGCGACGGCTAATTTGACGACGTAGTTGACATCCATCGACTGCCAGCAGTCGAGCATGATGTCGTAGCCCTCGCCGAGAGTGTCACGCAACGTCTCGACCATCGCGATGTTTGCCTTCAATCCCTCATGGCCAGACATTGGGCCGTATCTGAAGAACCACTTCTGCGCGGTGTATCCGAGAGACTTAGCCCACGACGCGCGTTCGCGCACCAAACCCATGTCGGTCACGTTGAACCCGAGCATTGAGGCATAGGCTGGTACCGCTTGTCTCGTAGGGCCGCCGAGCAGCGTGTAGACCGGAACGCCAAGAACTCGCCCCTTAAGGTCCCACAGCGCACAATCGACAACGGAGATCGCCATCATCGCTTGTCCGTGTCGTCCGTGGACCTGTGAGCGGTGCATGATGTCCCATAGGAACTCCGTCGCCATCGGGTCACGGTTCAGCAATAGAGGCGTTAAGTGCTTGTCGACCAAGTAGGCGACCGTTTCTTCCACTGGGCCACCGATACCTATCGCACCGTCGTCGGTCTCGATCTGTATGAAATAGGCATCGTGCTCGATGCGGTTTAGTTGCGATTGATCAGTCATTACACCTGCGCGGCGCTTAGAACCTCGAAATTCTTCATACACGTCGAGCGGCATCGCCAGACGCTCTTCCCAGAACTCACTCTCGGTCTCAAAAGACCCGAAGACGTGCCTGATCCTTACGTTAGATATCTGGGACATTACAACCCCTCGATTACTTCATTCGATCACTGAGCGCGACTACGGAGGCGTTCCAGCTCGATTTTCGCTCGTTTCGATTTTCTCACTAGATAGAAAGCAACGACTACGAAGGCGATTGAGACGAATACCCAGAGAATAGTGCCCAGCACTAGGTTTGAGCCGCCACGAGCCCGCTCGAACACTTCGGTGGCAAGCGTGAGCGTGGCCTCGCCGAGTTCAGTATGCTCGATGACCACGTCGATCGCCCAGACGCCCTTCTCCTCCATCTCAAGACGACCGACGTAGTACTCGCGGTCTGCTGGGGAGTTGAGAGCGGGAGCTACCTGTCGTTCACCATGTTCGGACGGTGTGGCGTAGACCTTGATGATGGCGTCAGGAACGTTGACGCCGGTCTCTCGGTCATAAACCTGGACGGCGTAGGTCAGCGTGCCGATGATGACTCGTTCTGGAGACTGATGGACAACTACTCGATAGTTGCCTACGTTTTCGTCGGCAACGATCACGTACGGCCCTGAGGTCAGAGTCAAAGGTTGGGCCGATGCGGTTTGTGTTGCGAAAAGTGCTGAGGAGGCGAGCGCGACGAGAATTACGGCGCGTATAGGGCTTGCCTTCAAAAAGTGGATGTGCCATCCCGCAAGCGGTATGAGAAGTATCCGCGGCATCTAGTTACAACGATACTCCATAGAGGCGACCACACCTGCTAGATAGGGGATAATGGCTTCATGCCGGAAGCACCAGATCTACATGTATTGCGAGAGTATCTTGCGCCCAGATTGATGGAGCGGAAAATCATCTCGGTACGCGAGTTGCGACCATTGGTCGTCAGGAACTTAGTCGGTGCGCCGATGGGTGAACATGCCAGCGGACGCCTCATCGAAGGCTTGGGACGCAAGGGCAAGTTGTTGATCATGTCCTTGTCTGGTGGAATGTCGATGGTTGTCAGCCCGATGTTGATTGGCGAGTTGTCATTAGTGGGTCCAAGTAAGCGGATTCTGAAATCGACGATTTTGACTATGAACTTAGACGATGGCATGCAGATTCGATATACAGACGCCAAGCGAATGGGGCAGGTCTACTATCTGGAGTCGGATCGTTTGGATGAAATAACCCGCGTCGCAGATCAAGGGCCAGATGTGCTTGACGCCCCCCTGAACCTCCCAGATTTCAGAGCGGCATTGAAACGGTACCGCGGCGAAGTGAAAGGCGTTCTGACACGTGGGCAACTGGTCGCTGGGATCGGCAACGCGTACGCTGATGAGGTGCTTTGGGAAGCTGGAATCTTTCCCTTCAGAAAAGTGACACGGCTGAGTGGCGAAGAGGTTATGCGGTTACACCACGCGACGTACCGAGTGCCGACTGACGCAGCGACGAAGTTGCAAGAGATATTCGGTGCGGATCATCCGCGGAAAGAGCGGAAATTCCTCAGTGTGCACGGCAAATCAGGATCGAAGTGCCCGAAATGCGGCTCTGTAATCAGTTCAGTGAAATCTAGACAACGCGACACAAATTTTTGCCGCAGCTGCCAGCCAGGCACGATGTTTGAATGAAGCATATGCCCTTTTTCGGTGGAATACGGGTTATATAGAATCTCGTCTATAGTGACGGAGGCCCGTAAATCGTCTTTTCACCCGCCCTGTCTCACCGAATCGGAACTAGATTGTTGGATCTGAACGACATCACAGGTATCTCCGCGGTCGCGCGGGATGTCGCATTCGTTGTCGTTTGCATCGTAGTGACAATCGCAGTCTTGTTGATCCTATCCGGTGTGCGAAAGGCGACGGGGCGATTGAACGAAGCGATGGATCGTGTCGACGACCTGTTGGACACGATTGTCGCAGCCCGCGATTCACTTAACGAATTAAGGCAGCGGGTCCGAAGCAGAAGCGGCGTCGGGAGGGACAATTCCGATGGCGGGTTCAACGTCGTTACTTGGTTGCTTACACCGCTTGGTTATGTGATCGGCCAACGATTTAAACGCCGTTCACAAAATCATCAACAAGGGGACGAAACAAGAAACGGGTGAGGACAGTCCAACACCCCAACAGCTCTAAGAAACGGAGACTAAAAATGGCTAATGGAAGTGGAGACAGCTTTCTCGCAGGAGTAATACTCGGCGGTATCGCAGGGTTCGCAGTCGGTATCCTGCTAGCACCCAAATCTGGTTCCGAGATGCGAGCCGATTTGCTTGACCGCACTGACAGCGCACGCGAGCAGATCTGGGACCGAACTGGTTCGGCACGCGAACAATTCATGGACCGAACCGGCACCGCACGCGAGCAAATGGAAGATCTGCTGGACACGACAACCCAGCGTCTCGACGAGATCCGGGCTGAGGCGGCACAGATCGCGTCAACGTTACGGCAACGTGTCAACAGAAACTCCACAGCCGACGATGATGGAATGCCAGTCATGGCAGAGTTCGAAACCGCACCTCAGGTCGAGGAAGAGGAGCGAGTCTAATCGATTCGAATCGTTATTTCGAACTCCTGTCGTCGCGGTTTCACGGCAGCGCAGTAGTTCGTATGCGTAACGAATCGGGACGTATCTTCAATGTCTAACGGAAACCGACCACTCATCGTCGTGCCATCCGACGATCCGGCTCAATGCCAAGGTTCACCCCGCATGGCAGAGCTGGAGGCGGTGGCGGACCTCAAGATATTTCCGACGCGCGCCGACAGTTTCGACGAGCAAATCGAACGCGCCCAAGGCGCCACTGTCATCATCAACTCTCGTAGCTACCTGGAGTGGCGGGAGGACGCGTTTAATTTGCTCCCTGATCTGCGCTTTATCTCGGTCTGTGGCATCGGTACAGATTCGATCGATCTGGACGCCGCGCGAGACCACGGGATTACTGTCTCAAACATCCCAGGAAAGACCGCGCCAGTAGTCGCCGAACACGCGTTTGGCCTGATGTTCGCAGCCGCGAAACGAGCTGCTTGGTACACCGAGATGACCCGCAAAGGCGAGTGGGTGAAACAAGACGGGGTTTTCCTCGGGGACAAGACCGTTGGCATTGTTGGAACTGGCAACATCGGCGCTGAGATGGCACGGCTGTGCAACGCGTTCGGAATGGACGTCATCGCATACACCTTCAACCCATCGGATGAGCGCGCCGAAAAACTCGGCGTCCGGTTCGTCGAACTCGACGAGTTGCTCGCACTGTCGGACGTGATCACTATCCATACGAAGCTGACGCCTGATTCTGAAAAGCTGATCGGCGCACGAGAAATCTCACTCATGAAACCCACTGCGATCCTAGTCAACGTCGCACGCGGACCGATTGTCGACGAAGCAGCCCTGGTCAAAGCTCTCAATGCCGGTCATCTGTCCGGAGCAGCTCTTGACGTCTTTGAAGACGAACCGTTGCCTGAGGGCAGTCCGATTACGCAGTGCGAGCAAGTCGTGCTTACGCCGCACATCGCTGATATGACCCCGGAAGGGTTAGATTTGCTCAACCAAGGCGTCGTTGAAAACTCGCTGGCGTATTTGAACGGAACGCCTCAGAACGTAGTTAATTGACCCGTCGGAGGCAGTCGCAATGATTGAGATCCGCGAATTGCAGCAGGGAGATGCTGACAGTGTGTTGGCACTGGACCAAGAAATCCGTGGCCCTGATCGGTCCTTGACGTGGGACCAATATGTAGGGCGCGTCCTGCAAATCGTGGCTCTTGACTCACTGGAATACGCGCCTTGGGGATGCTTCGTGGCGGTCGATCAGGAGCGTGGAGGCGAGATCATAGCTTTTCTAATGTCCGAGCGACAGTCTTCATCATATGGGCTACCGCCGGGAGTGCGCATCGTAGCGATGGCGGTGCATCCCGACTACCGTCGGCAAGGGGTGGGTTCGAAACTGGTGGCAGCGCTCACTGCGAAAGCCAAGGCCGACGGCGTGACGAGCATGTTCTCAGTGCTACTAGACGAGGACGAACGCGATGCCTCTTTTCTGGAGCGCAATGGTTTCTCAAGCGCTCAGTTCAAGGTCTTCACGAAAGATATCTGAACATGGCCGAGGGTGCCAACCCTGCCTCGCAGCCTGAAAGCGACCAAACCGACGCGGAAACGACGTTAGATACACACCCGCGCCGAGAATCCCTTCTGATACGCGAACGATTGGTTGAGGGCGTACGGTCAGGCATCACCTCCGAGCATGGTTTGGTCGCACATGGCCGGGGCGAGGCGTTCGACTATCTAATCGGCGAGCAAACACGCGAATTTGCCGAGACCGCGATCCGAGCAGCAGTTGGGACGCTGTTATTGGCGGAACGACCGATCATCTCGGTAAACGGCAACGCCGCGGCGTTGGCACCTCGCGATCTAGTGAGACTCTCCGAAGTTACGGGCGCACGTTTGGAGATAAATCTTTTTCACCACAGCGAAGAACGAGTCTCGGCGATTGAGCAGCACCTAGTAAAGTTCGGCGGCACCAACATTCTGAGACCTTCCAAGGACGCGGTGATATCGACGTTAAGCACCGATCGTAGATACGTCAATCCTGAAGGTATCGCTATCGCCGACGTGATCTTCGTTCCATTGGAAGACGGCGATAGGTGCGCTGCGTTGCGAGCAACGGGCAAGTCGGTCATCACGGTTGACCTGAATCCGCTTTCTCGCACTTCGCGCGATGCGTCTATAACAATCGTCGACAACATCGTCCGCGCTGTGCCCCGAATGGTGAAGCGCGCTACTGAGTTGCGCGGGGTGGAAAACGATCCTCTCCTCGTCGCCGATGTAAAGCAATACGACCATACTGAAGTCCTGCGAGCCGCTGAGAAAGCGTTGAGGACAGGATTGTAAGGACGATTCCGTTCTCGAGTAATCTCCGTGACTGCGGGGATAGGGCACTAACCACTTGGATTCAGGTGCGTAATCTAGTATGTTGCCCAAAGCTGCTTCTGCTGGTTTTGTGAACATAGCGACATGGACCCTCAGGACAATCGGACAAGAATTGGGGATCAAGTTGTTCGCGTCCCACGTCAAGCCGCGACAGCGCCCGTAGATATGTCGGTCGCACCGCGCACGATATCCGTGCGTGGTCTCACATCGCCGATGTCTTTGATTTACGGGTTCTTAATAATCGACTTGATCGGTGCATCTCTCCTCATGCTCCCGATTTCCAGTAAGGCGCCGGGAGCCGCAAACATTCTCACATGTCTCTTCACAGCGACCACATCAGTGACCGTCACCGGCTTGGTGACGGTCGACACGCTCGAACACTGGACGCTCTTCGGCCAAGCGGTTATCTTGACTCTGATCTTTATCGGCGGGTTGGGATTCATGACCGGTGCTGCCTTCTTGATCATCCTCGTCGGACAAGAGCTTAGATTGCAGAACCGCCTAATCGTGCGCGAAGGGCTCGGTTGGGGACAACTCGGCGACATCACTACATTAGTCCGCAAAATCGTCGTCTTCGCAGTTGCCATTCAGTTCATCGGATTCATCGTGTTATGGATTTATTGGACATTCGTTCGCAACCTTTGGGAAGGATTCGATCTATGGCACACCCTGTGGCTGGCGCTTTTCCATGGCATTTCAGGTTTTAACAACGCCGGGATTGAGGTATTACCAAACGAGGTAGTTGGCGGCGACAGTTTGCAAGGTTTTGCGTCCGACTACTTCACCTTATTCGTCTTCGTGGTATTGATCTTTATCGGGAGCACTGGTTACGTGCTTTGGAGCGACGTGTGGCGGAAGAGAAGCTTCCGGATGCTCCGGCTAGAGAGCAAATTGATACTGGTTGGTCTTGCAGGGTTGTTGCTGGTAGGCTTCGCGACTTACGCCATAGGCGAGTGGAACAATCCCGCAACATCAGGCGGAAACAGCATCGTGCGGAAAATATCGGATGCTGCATTCCATACGGTTTCAGCGCGGACAGCCGGATTTTCAGTCATCGATTACGGTCAGGCCACGAGCGCGACCGACCTCGCAACAGAAGTGATGATGTTTATCGGTGGAGTTTCAGGAACCGTTGCGGGCGGCATCAAAGTAAATACCTTCATGGTGATTTTGATCGCCGCCATAGTGACTATGTCGGGGCGCAACAATACGTACATCTTCGGAAGTCGCATCCGACCGTCCACTGTCCAGCGCGCTTTAGTTCTTAGCGGAGTATCCGCAGCGATTGTAGTTGGGATGGCATATATTGCCTTCCAACTTCAGTCGGACTTGCCATTCCGCGACGTGTTTTTCCAAGTGATATCAGCGGTAGGAACCGTCGGACTCGATACCGGTATAACTTCGCAACTTAACCCTCCTGCCCAGGCGTTAGTGATCTTTGCGATGTTCTTGGGTAGGTTCGGACCATTGACTTTGGCGTTGTTGATGGCTGGTCGGCAAGTAGAGGAACTATATGCCTTGCCAACCGAAGAAGTTAGAATCGGTTGAACTGTCATCCCCTGCTCCCCTCTCGGCGCAGTTTACGGAGTCGAAAATGGCAACTCAAAACATAGTCGTGGCCGGTGCCGGCCGTTTCGGCACACAGGTAGCAACCGGTCTCTTTCAACTCGGCCACGATGTGTTGGCGATCGACCAGAACCAAGCGAGAATCCAAGAACTCATCGGGCGGGTCACATACTCCGTGGCTGGCGATGTCACCGATGAAGTCCTGATGCGAGACTTGGGGGTCGAGAACTTCGATGTTGCAATCGTCGCGATCGGACGAAACGTCGAATCCAGCATCATGACCGCGGTCCTGTTGCGATCTTTGAACATACCGACGGTGGTTGCGCGGGCGAGGAACCGCCTTCACGCCGAGACTTTGCAAAGGATCGGTTGTGACCGGGTGATCAACGCCGAAGAAGAAGCAGGAATGCGGTTGGCGCAGACATTGTTCACCCCTAACGTCACCGACTACATACCTCTCGGCGGAGCTCAAGGCATCAGTCGAATGCAGATGCCAGAGCGATTCAGAGACATGACCTTGCGCGATGCCGGTTTCACGGAGTTCCGAGATCAGAACCACCTGTCTGTTTTGGCCCTGATCCGCGACCAAAACGCGCGACTAATCCCAGACCTTGATGAACGCACGCGTCCAACCGATGAGATAGTAGTGGCCGGACAGAAAAACCTTGTTGACGAGTTGGCCGGATGAAGTACTCCCGCGTCATGTGTCTGGTTCGCGGCGACGACAGCGACAAAGAGGCTATCGATACGGCTGTCAGCTTGCTTTCCAGCAACAACCGGAGTCTGCAATTGGTTTACGTCATCGTCGTCGATCGAAGGTTCCCGTTAGACGCGCCCAATCCCTCACAATATCGAAAGGGAGAAAGTGTCCTGCGGGACGCCGAATTCGCAACCGGGCTGCGCGGGGGAGTCCGAGGCTCGATACTACAATCCCGATCTATTGGGCCAGTACTGGTTAGAGAGGCATTGGATTACGGTGCCGAGGTAATTGTCGCTTCAGTCAAGATCCTGTCAACGTTGAACGCGAGAGCGATCGATTCGGATGCGGAGTATCTTATGGCTAACGCGCCGTGCGCAGTAGTGTTGGTCCGCGAATCGGCCAGAGGTTTTGAAACCGGATCAATGCAACTTGAACAGAACATCCTCCTGCGTGCCAATGACGACGACTGATTCTTCGATAAATTAGTGGAAATGAGAGTCGTAATTGCAGGACATGATCGCTTGGGCATTGTGATGGCCAACATTCTCAGCGAATCGGAGCACGACGTTTTAATCGTAGAAGCCGAGGGTAGGCGCCTCCGATCTTTACCGAGCCACCTAGTCGCGCGATCAAACGTTGAGGTGCTGGAAGCCAAGGCGACTCTTGACGAAACTATGGTCGCGATGGACATCCGCGGCGCAGATCTTTTCATCGCGGCCTTGCGAACACCGGCCGAGAACGGACTCGCTGCCCTCAAAGCGAAGATCACGTACGGTGTCGAAAATGTCATCGCAGTAGTCACCAATGAATCCTTGGGCAAAATCTACGAACGATTCGACATTCGCATCGTGAACCCGTACACATTGGCTCTGTCGGATTTGCGCGACACACTTAACATGGGTACGGAAAGTTCTGAGGAGAACGGCGCAACTGCAACGCGGCAGGGCTAGCCCCCGTCCAAGCCATGTCCCATCACGCAAGCGGTTTGTAGCCACGCCAAAACAGTCCATTGGGGACAGTCTGAAATGTATGTCATCATCATCGGATGCGGAGCACTAGGCACGCGCAGTGCATACTCACAATTGCACGCAGGTCACGAGGTGTTGTTGCTCGACACCGACGAAGCCCGCGTCGACATGGTTCACAAGACGCTTGGCAACGTCGCCATGCTCGGTGATGCTACCGAGGAGTTCACACTTCACAGCGCGGGCATTAATCGTTGCGATGCGCTAATCGCAACCACTGGCGACGACGCCGTCAATCTTGCAGCCTGTCAACTCGCGAAATTCACCTTCGGCGTAGAAACCGTGGTTTCGATCGTCAACGACAGCGCTGACACGAACCTGTTCTTAACGGCCGGAGTAGATTCCATCATCAGCCGCACGGACATCATATTGGCCAATCTAGCGGGTACATTGCTTGACCATCCCATGGTCGAGTTGATGACACTGAACGACCGCAACGAAAAGCTTGTATCGATGAAGATACCGCGCAACGCTCGGTCGGTCGGAAACCGGTTCCGCGACCTTGCTCTTCCTTACGGAATCATTATCGCCTTAATCGTGTCCAGCGTCGGTTCGCCGTTTGTGCCAAGCGAGGACACTGTGATCCTTGGCGGCGAGGAAGTGATCGCTTCATGCCCAGTTGAGTCGTTGGACGAACTGGCATACGTATTGACTGATCAGAGGTTCTCTTCGCTTGTCGCCTAAACGCATCTCGCATCTTGGCCCTGAGGGCACATTCACCGACCAGGCGTGCCATGTCTACGCTCCATCAGACTGGGAGCGCGTCGGATATCCAGAGATGCACCAAGTCGTAGGTGCGCTCGTAGATGGCGAAGTCGATGAAGCAATCGTTCCGATCGAGAACAGCGTCGGCGGCGCTGTAATCGACATCGAAGATTTCTTGGTCCGGACATCCGACATCCAGATCAAAGGCGAGATGTTGCTAGGCATCGAACAGTGTTTGATCGCCCATCCCGGTGTCGATTTGTCGAAGATCAAAGTCGTGAGATCCAAACCTGAGGCGTTATCTCAATGCCGCGAATTTCTTGATGCCTATCTCCCCGAAGCGGCTCGCGTTGGCACCGCCAGTACAGTTGAGGCTGTTTATCGCGTGAAGGCCGGAACCGTCGATGTCTCTGCTATCGGACCGCGACGCGCCGCTGATTTGGCTGGACTGCCCGTGATTAGATCCGGAATCCAGGACCGACAGAACAACGTTACTCGCTTCGTGATTCTCGGCAATTCAGACCACGAAGCGACTGGTTCCGACAAAACCAGCATCGCCTTCAGCTTTATGAACCGCGACACTCCCGGGCAACTCTACATGGCCCTCGAACCCTTCGCGCGCCGCAACATTAACCTCACAAAGATTGAATCGCGCCCCACAGGTGATGAGCTCGGTAACTACGTGTTCCTTTTGGACTTTGCGGGACATCGAACGGATCCAGAAATCTCAGAAACGCTGGATGGGCTGCGAGAGTTGGCGCCGCTGGTAAAAGTCCTCGGGTCTTACCCGATTGCGACCGAAGTGTTCTGAGGTTTTAGCATCACAACCACCGTCTAACGCGGTTGGTGTACTCCTCATACTCATGGCCTAACTTGCTGCGAAGATAGCGCTCCTCCTTTGGGATGGTGTACCAGTTGAGACCTGCGAAGGCGGGAATTGAAGCGAGCATGATGGCGAGAGAGTTCGCGAAGCAACCGATCCCCAATATCGCGAGTATGAAACCGAGATATACGGGGTTGCGTGAAGTGGCGTAGATGCCGTCAGAAACGATCTTTTGAGTGGGTTTGCTAACGTCAAGGCTTTCGTCATGACGCCTAAATGCTGCAGCTGAGGAAAATCCCATTAAGGCTGCGATGGCGATGATGATCGATCCGCTGATGTAGTTCCAAGGCGATGTCAAGGGCTCGAAAGACCAGAGCGTAGCGTGGATCACCGCAGCTACGACTGTAAATACGATGGGGAAGGCTGGGGGTAGCCGGAAGAATCTCTTCATTGCCTCGGTTCTCGGATGCTTTTTCGTCTTGACTTGCGATGCGATATGCTAATCCAATCTACTATCTGAGATTCTAGGAAGAACCAGAAAATGCCTGCAAAAGATACCGTTGCTTACCGTTCTCATATTCGATTGAAGAGGATCAAGGGTCCGTTCCGGATCGCGCACTTACCGATCGACGGCGAGGTGAAGTTCGGCGTTCATTCGGAGGTCGCGGAGCATTACGGAGTCAGCCCCGACATCTCCGAACCGCACGCTACGACTTTGGATTACATCGTCGCCGCCACCAGCGGCTGAATGACCGGCACCTTCGGCGGCGCCCTTGAGGCGCGCGGTATACCGGCAGGCGAAGGCTATCTCGAATCCGACACCATCGGCGAGATCGAGAAAGAGGGCAACGTCCTTGTCATCAAGCGCATCAACATCACTTACCAACTTAAGATCGATCCCAAACTTCTCGAAGAAAAACGAGACGCCATCGACCGCGTTATGCGCGTCCACCCCAACTCATGCCCCGTCTACCGGAGCATATCGGGCAGTATCGAAGTGTCAGCGACGTTGGATTTGGTGTAACGAGACCCTCAGCGATCGCGTCAGGATCACTTACCGACTCAACTAACCTGCTGAATCAGCTCAATTCGAATGTCGCCGGGTGCGGCGATGAAGCCGATCTTTCTGCCGTCGGGAAGAGCGATCGGCCCTTCTTGGACTTCCGCACCCAGAGCCGTGAGACGTGCCAGATCAGCATCCATGTCATCAGTGTCGAAACCGAAGTGCTCTAGGCCGAAGTGGGGCTTGGCATCCCCAGGTCCCAGCGTCTCGCCGGTTCGCTCGTTGGAGATGTTGATCGCCAGTCCACCTTCGGTCTGAGTGACGATGAATCGATCACCGAAGTCCCGCACCGTGTCTGACATGATCTGAACGTTGAAGGCCTCAACGAACCAGTTGGCGGTCTTCTCGGGGTCGGATGACTTCAGGTGGATGTGGTTAACCAGATAGGGCATGGACTATCTCTCCATCGATGTTCGTTTCAGCTACATCAAGTGTAAGCGAATTCGTACCTTATCCTAACTGGTCAGTGCTTCGTAGACGATCTGCGACCTCACGTCGCCTCGTCAACGATCTCGATCAGATCGCGGGCGCGTTTGCTGTCCCGTTGACCTTTTGCGGAGATGCCTTCTTCGAACATCTGGAGGCAGAAGGGACAAGAAACCGCAACAGTGTCGGTATCGGTCTCCAAGAAATGATCGGTACGGATGTGATTGACTCGCTCCCCAGATTCCTCCATCCACATCCTTCCACCACCGGCACCGCAGCAGAAACCACGAGAACGACACTGCGACATCTCACGCACTTCAACGCCCGGCACCGCGTCTGCGATAGCCCGCGGTTGGTCATAAATGTCGTTGTGTCTTCCTAGGTAGCAAGAGTCGTGATACGCAATCTCATTAACCAAGTTTTGCGACGCTGTATCAATTTCTGTCATTGAGAGTCGCCCTTCGGAGATCAACCGATCCACATACTCGGTGTAATGCAGCACCTCAACGTTCCAATCCACATCGAAACCCTCGGCGACCTGCGAGTATTCGTTGCGCATCGTATTGAAACAATGCGGACAAGTGGTCAGGACCGTCTTGATGCCGTAACCGTTGATCGTCTCAATGTTCTGTCCGGCAAGAATCTGGAATAGATACTCGTTGCCCATCCGGCGCGCCGGGTCACCAGTGCATGTCTCCTGTGCGCCCAACACTGCAAAATTGACCTTGGCCTTCTTGAGCACCGATGCCATGGCCTGAGTCACACTAACGCCTCGTTCTACTAAAGCGCCAGTGCAACCGACCCAGAACAGAACCTCCGCGTTCGGATTTTCGTCAATCGTCGGGACACCCTCCATCCCTTCGAGCCACGATTCCCTCGTCAGCGTCGTCCCGCTCCAAGGGTGGCCGCGTTGCTCCATAGACTGCAAGGCTGTTAAAGCCGTATCAGGGGCAGACGCTTGCTCCAGCATCAAGTAACGACGCATATCGACAATCGAGTCGATATGCGAGATACCGACCGGACACGCCTCGACGCACGCCGCGCAAGTTGTACATGACCACAAAACTTCCTCACCGACTGCGTCACTGACCATTGACGTAGAAGGTGCGGGAGCCGATTCTCCCACAGCCACCGCGCCGATCATCTCCGGCGCGCGCTGCTCCATATACCCGCGCATATCTTGAATCACCTTACGCGGCGACAACGGCTTTCCAGACGCCCATGCCGGGCAGTTGTCTTGACATCTGCCACAGTTCGTGCAGGCGTCATAGCTCAAGAGCTGTTGCCATGTTAGGTCTTTGATGTCGGTCGCACCAAACGACTCCAAGGTTTCGAAGTCGCCCATCGGTTTTAGCGCACCACGCGGCCGCATTGGGCGTAAGTAAATGTTGAGCGACGAGACGATGATGTGCGACAACTTGCTGAAACTGATCGCGGCATACGCCAACCCAATTGCAAAGATGGCCGCGTGCGTCCACCATAACGCCTTGTGCAGTACGAGCATGGCATCGGTCGAGATGCCTGCAACGATGAGCAACTTGCCGACCAACCAACCTACGGGCGACCATAGAGCATCCGACGGCGCGTAGAGATCAGAATTCGGATTCAGTTCGGTCGCCCCGATGCGAAGTCCTTCCAATGCAAAACCCGTGAGAAGCAGCAAAACAAGGTAGGCAAGGATCAGTGAATCGTCGGCGAAAGAGTTCAACCGTTCCGGCTTAACGACATATCGACGCCAATACGCCATACCGATGCCAATCGCGGCTAGAACACCACCGAATACATCCCACACGAAGCTGGTCTGCAATCTGAAATATGCCGTCGGGAATGTAACCCCGAGATATTCCTCAAAATTGAATTCGATCGCCGCAAATGCGGTCGCCACAAATAAAACAGCGAACCCCCAAAAGATCGCGAAATGCATCACCGAGGCGTATCGCTCTCGGCGCGGATGGAACTTCCCATGTCCACCGAACCCGAACGCGCCTGATCGCAGAAATTCGCGAATACGTATCGCGTGGGAGCCTAGTTCATCGTATTCAGATCCCACCCTCCAAAATTGCACACGCCTGTAGAGCGCATAGGCGATAAGCACGAGGGAAATCGGTGCAATCAGATATACGATCGCGCCAAGCAACGGGTAGCCGATATTCCAGAAATCGGTCCGTCCCGCTAGCTCAAGCATCCTCGTATGTTACGTGAACTGCCCGTACGGGCTCCGCATCGAAGCAACGTAACGTTGGCTAGTCGGCTTCGGCGCGACCGATGTGATACTCGTTGCCCGCGTCCATGATGCGACGGAGCGATTCGACTGACTCGACGCGTTGCGGAAATTCCGTGCCCCAGTGTTCCTTGAGCCTGTCCACGATTTCGCTGAATTTCATCGGTTGGTTGCCGTTGACTATCAAGATGCGGAAAATCGCTTCCAATAACGACATTCCCGGAGTGATGAACTGAATCTTGTTCGGGCAGATCCTAGCTGCGTTATAGATGCTCCGCTCCGTCGTCCTGCCAGGAACCATCGGCTTGCCCTCCGGATGCCTTCGACACAGCCTGCATTCTCCTGACCAACAGAGGCGTTGCCACACCTTGAACATATACGATTCGCCGGCGTCCTCGTACGTGCGTTCGTTGATCGCGTACAACGTGTCGCCATCAGATTCACTGACCGAAGTCTCTTGCGCAATTTCGGCGCCTGTTGTCATTCGTCCTGTCCTGATTTACACTTGCCTGCCCAATGTCGTAAAAGCATTTATATCGGATTTGAGTACTCTTATCAGTGATTAGTCAGATTGTTTGCTTGTAAATGATCGGCATTGTCACTGAGCAAATCATCGTCCGGCCATTCCAAGATCTCCACATCAACGTCACTTCCGGCCGGAACGCTTGGGACATCGTCCGGGCAGATCGCGAAACCTCGAGCCAACGCCATGGAGTGCAGCGCGCCCGAGCTCTGATTCCCGGTGGAACGCGCCCGGTAGTTTCCGACATCGTCTTTGTAAACATCGACGCGAGCATAGACGCGGCGCCCGTCGTGGTTATAAACCGCATCGTCGAGCGTTGCCCTGATCGTCGGTTTTCGAAGCGGAGCTTTACCGAGCATGACGCGGATCCCCGGCCGCCCAAACTGCTCGAACGCCACCATTGCACTGACTGGGTTACCGGGCAAACCGAGATGAGGGACCTTGCGACCATCAGGAGCGTTCAACGCTCCAAATGCCAACGGTTTCGCCGGCCGCATCCGGACGGACCACAGTGCGATCTCTCCGTTCTTCGACAAAACGTCCTTCACAACGTCGTAGTCACCTTTCGACACTCCCGCAGATGTCACCACCATGTCGTAACCGACCGCCTCTTCGAGCATCGCCTCTAACGATTCGATGCTGTCGCGGGCGATACCCACGACACGAGAGACGCCGCCATACTTCTCCACCAAGGCAGCGATGCTATAGGCGTTCGAGTTGTAGATCTTTCCCGGCTGCTGCTCATCCCCGGGTTCCAACAATTCATCGCCCGTCGAGACGATCGCTATCACCGGACGGCGAATCGCCTTGATCGATGTCTTTCCCAAAGACGCTGCCACCCCAATCACACCCGCCGTAATATCGACTCCGCGTTTGGCTACCGTCTCGCCGGCACGGATATCTTCACCAGCGGGCCGGATGTTGTCGCCATCCTCGGCATTCAGATTGACGCCAATCTCTGTTATCTGGCCACCATCACCGCGTCGCTCTTCCTCATCTGTATCTTCAAACGGGACAACCGCATCGGCACCCTCCGGTACCGGTGCTCCAGTCATGATTCTGACCGCAGAACCATCAGATAGCGGCTTTTCAGGAACGTCGCCCGCCGCTATGTAACCATCGACCGGTAACAGCACCGGGTTGAATTTCGAAGCCGACGCAACATCCGCCGACTTAACGGCATACCCATCCATCGCCGAGTTGGCCATGGGCGGTATGTCGAACTCCGCGATAAGGTCCTCCGCGAGCGTCAATCCGAGCGCGTCGATCAATGGCACATCCACGGAATCCAGCGATTGGAAATACGAGAGAATGCGATCACGCGCGTCTTCGACCGACAGCATCTCCTCATCGTAGTGGTGACGATGCGGCCGATCGTGCTGATGTGAACGATGTTCGTGAGTGGTCATCATTGCCCGCGCAAAGTTACGCCTAGTTCGCGCTCCAGTCGCATCACGATTTGCTCTTCGGCCCGCGTTACCTGTTCAGAGGTCAGCGTGCGCGCGTCTGATTGGTATGTGACTCTGATACCTAGCGATTTCTTGCCCTCTTCCAAGCCGCCACCTTCGTAGACGTCAAATACGGATGCTGACTTGACCAAGCGGTTCTGCGTGCATATCCGCAATGCGTCTCCGACACGCATCTCGCTGTCGGCCACCAGAGCCAGGTCGCGTTGCGAATCTGGGTACCTCGCATACGGAGCGTAGTTGTCGGCGCGCGTCTTCTCACCAATCAAAGAGTACAGCGCCTCCACGTCAAGTTCGAACATCACGGCAGTATTATTTTCCGCGTCGAATCGCTCCCACACCGCGTCGTCAACAACACCGACCGAACCGAGAACCGTCCCGTTCCTGTCGTTAGTTACTACCTCCGCGGACCTCCCCTGCGCGTACGTCGAGTCTTCAAGCGGGATGAAACTCGCTTCGATACCGAGTGTCTCCAAGACGTGCTCCACCGCCCCCTTGGCATCGTAAAAATCAAAGTCCCCATCGCCCCCATCCCATAGCGATGTACTTCGAGGACCAGTCATTACTCCAGTGAGCTTCTCGATCTGCGAGGGCAACGGATCGTCATCACCGCGTTCTTGCGAACCGAAAACAGTCCCGGATTCGAACAGAGCCACAGGCCCACGCCACGTCCGCGTGTTCCGCGCTGCCGATTCCAGCGTCGGAGCGCGTAAGGATCGGCGCAACGTCGCATGTTGCCCCGAAACCGGGTTGTCCAACTTAATGCCGTCCGTCGCCCTGATCCCATTTGACTTCGGAGCCGGAGGTGGCGCTTTCTCCTCCAATTCGTCCGATATGGCGACATAGGTGATCGTCTGCTTCATGCCGTATGCGGTCAGGGCATCGACGACCTTTTGTCGAAACGCGTGTTTGGCACCCGGTTCCCAACGCGGCACACTACCGGAAAGTGGCGTTGCGGGCAGATCGTCGTATCCGATGATCCGCGCCAGTTCCTCAACCAAGTCCTCCGGAATCGATATGTCGGATCGCCAATACGGTATCGACACCCGCCAACCGTCGTCGCCGGAATCACCGCTATCCAGAGACTCGATCTCGAAACCCAACGATCGAAGAGTCGCTTCGACCAACTCACTCGGATAATCGACCCCCATAACGCGAGATATATCTCGCCGCGTCAAATCGACGTGTGTCTGTTCTTCGCCCTTCCCTGGCCATTCGTCGATCAACCCAGGCGCAATCTCTCCACCAGCAACTAGCTGAATGATCCGCAGGCATCGCTTAATCCCGACTTCAGCCAGCCCGGCGCGCAATCCCTTCTCGAACCGTAAGGTCGCTTCGCTACGCATCCCCAACATGCCCGCGGTTCGGCGGTTGTTCTGCGGATTAAAGTTCGCAGACTCTAGAAATATGTTGACCGTAGTGTCCGAGATCTCCGTGTTCTCACCGCCCATGATCCCGGCAAGGCCAATACCTCCGCTCGGATCAGCGATGAACAACGAATCACCATCGAGTTTCCGTTCAACGCCATCCAGCGTAGTCAGATGCTCGCCCTCCATGGCACGGCGAACGATCACGTGATGATCGACCACTTTGTCGTAATCGAACGCGTGGAGCGGCTGGCCAAGCTCGAACATCACAAAGTTCGTAGCATCTACGATGTTGTTGATCGGGCGCTCGCCGATGGCTAGCAGTCGCTCCTGAAGCCATGAAGGCGACGGGCCAATTTTGACACCGGATATCACCGCGCCCAGATAACGTGGTGACAGATCGCCGTCCACCACAGTCACTTTTGCAAGCGTCTCGACTTCAGAGCCACTTGCTTCGTATTCCAATGTCGGCATCCGAAGACTCTCACCGGTCAACGCCGCGACGTCGCGAGCAACTCCTACCACTCCCAGGCAGTCCGGGCGATTGGGAGTCAACTCGATGTCCAGAACCGCGTCTCCGAGGACATCGCCTATCGGCGTACCGATAGCTGAGTCCTCCGGCAGCACCAAAATGCCGTCATGGTCATCACCGATGCCCAGCTCCTTCTCAGAACACACCATGCCAGAAGATTCGACGCCACGTATCTTTGACCGACGTAGCTTCCTCGTCTTGCCGGGTTCATCGCTATACGCATCGAAAAGTTCCGCGCCGATCGACGCATACGCAATCTTCTGCCCTTGCGCCACGTTCGGAGCACCACATACCACTTCGTGCACACCATCACCGTCATCGATCTGGACAAGACGCAACCGATCAGCATTCGGATGCGGAGAAACGTGCAACACCACGCCAACAACAACGTTCTCGATGTGACCGAAACGCTCGATCGAATCCACCTCGTTGCCAGCCATTGTGAGACGATGTGCCAGTTCATCGACGTCGATGTTTACGTCGACGTACTCGCGAAGCCAAGAGAGCGGGACTTTCATTGCGCGGTTCCGATCAGTTAATCGTTAGAACTGGCTGAGGAAGCGCAGATCGTTTGAAAAGAAATGACGGATGTCTTCGATGTTGTACCGCAACATCGCTATCCGTTCTGGCCCCATGCCGAATGCGAAGCCCGTATATTTCGACGAGTCGTACCCGACACCCTCCAAAACCTTCGGATGCACCATCCCTGCTCCCATGATCTCGACCCATCGACCGTCCCAATCCACGGAAACGTCGACACCCGGTTCTACAAACGGGAAGTAATCGCAACGAAAACGAATCTTCCGTTGCGTACCAAAAATACGGCGGGCAAACTCGTAGAGGGTGCCTTTCAGATCGGACATCGTAACGCCCTCGTCAACCGCAAGACCTTCGATTTGGTGGAACTGCCACTCATGCGTGGCATCGGTCGCCTCGTGACGAAAACATAACCCGGGCGATACGATCCGAACCGGCGGCCTCTGCTTCTCCATCGTGCGTACCTGCATCGGCGACGTCTGCGTCCGCAGCAACACGCGATCCTTCGATTCACGATCGATCCACAGGGTATCTTGCAAGTCGCGCGCCGGATGATCCGGTGGCACGTTGAGCATATCGAAGTTGTACTTTTCCAGCTCAACGATCGGACCTTCGACGGTCTGAAATCCCATGTCGTTGAAGACCTCGAGGATCTCGCGCATCATCATCTCTGACGGATGCAGTCCACCCAAGTTAGGACGACGCCCCGGCAACGTGATATCGATCCCGTCATCCGTTGATCTCCGGTCAGCAGATCCCGATGCGCGCTCCAATGCTTCGTCAAACGCGTTGCTCAACCGATTTTTCAGCCGGTTTAGGCTGGCTCCCGCTTCTCGCCGTTCCTCGACCGGCAGAGTGCCCACAGATCTGAGGCGCGAAGACAATACACCGCGGCGGCCGAGATACTCGATTCGCCACTCTTCAAGCTCGGTTTCGGACTTCGCCGCGGCCAGCGAATCGAGAGCCGCGCGCTCCAACTCCTGCGTCGATGCGGATGCAGATTCCGACATCAACGCACCTCCAGTTGCGTCGTCTTGGCGTCCAATGTCATCTAGGAGATGAGAAACAGTCTTTGACTTAGGTTCAAAGTATAAATCTGAGCGATTCGACGATGCGATAAATCTAGACGCAACACCTTATCATGGGCACATGAGCAACGAAAATACGATTCCAATCTCCAAAATCCTCGTTACAGGCATGAGCGGCCTCATCGGCGGACTCGCCGGGCGCGAACTGGCGCAACGCGGCTACGAAGTCTCCGCACTCAACAGGCAAGACGTGCCCGGATTCTCCACCACACGGGCAGACATCACCGACCTCGAAGCCATACGTCCCGCGTTCGAAGGCATCGATTGCGTCGTCCACATGGCTGCCTACCTTGGCCCCTCAGATGCGTCGCAGCTTTCAGTCAATATCGAAGGCACCTACAACGTCTACGAAGCGGCAAAATATGCCGGTGTCAAACGCTTCGTCTTCGGCAGTTCAGGTGCCACCCAGATGGGCTACGAGCGCGAAGAGCCTGTCCTGTCCATGGTTGAAGCCCGCTACGATGACATCCCGGATCCGCCAGGACGCGTCTGCGTCGATTCCCCAGCACGCCCCGACAGGATGTACGGCGTCGCCAAAGTAGCCGGCGAAGTCATGGGACGCTACTACTCGGAAACACACGGCATGTCGGTCATCTGCATCAAACTCGGCCGAGTCACCGTCGAAAACAAGCCCGACGATGCGCGTAGCGCAGCCGTCTACCTGAGCCACCGCGACGCCGCTCAAATCGTCTGGCGCTGCGTAGAAGCCCCCGCCGATGTCCGATACGACATCGTCTACGGAGTCTCTGACAACAAAACTCGCTTCCGCGACCTCGAGCACACGACCAACCTTGTCGGCTACGCGCCACAAGACAGCGCCGAGTGGAGCTAAGCGGTTGCGTCGCTCATCAGCGCCACAAAAACCTCAAACAATCCGCGTCCCTACCGGCTCACCCTCCGCACATTTCACCAGCGCCCCACGCACACGTCCATCAATGATGTGCGCCGACTTCGTTCCTCCCAACGACTCGATACACGCCTCCAACTTGGGTATCATCCCTCCGCCCGCAACTCCGCTGTTGATCAAGTCAACACACTGCCGCTTCGTCATCTGAGGTATCACCCGACCGCGCATATCCAAAACCCCCTCAACATCCGTCTGAAAAACCATCGATTCAGCCTTTAACGCACGCGCAAGATGCCCAGCCGCAGTGTCCGCATTGATGTTCAGTATCTGATCCTCAAGCGATGTCGCCTCAAGGTTCAGCGCCGCCGGTCCAACCACCGGAATCCGACCAGAATCGACTATCACCTGCGCCGGACTCGGATTGGTCGACTCGATCCTGCCCACATAACCCAACTCAGGGTCTTGGACCACCGCGCTAAACATCCCCTCAGATACGCCGGACACGCTGACAGCCGGTCCACCAGCGCGCATGATTTCAGCAACCAGATTCGAATTCACAAGCCCGGTCAACACCGCTACCGCAACCTCCAGAGTCGCCGAGTCCGTAACACGCAACCCGCGCACGAACTGCGACCTCACTCCCTGCCGAGAAACCCACTCCGAGATCGTCTTACCCCCGCCATGAACAACGACAGGCCGCATGCCGCGACTCCATAACTCGACAACGTCGTCGATCGTCGAGTCACCCTCTCCCAGCGTCGAACCACCGATCTTGACTACGATGCAAGCTTTGTCTGCCATCACGTGGTATACGCCGAGTTGAACACTACGTACTCCTCGGTCAGATCGCATCCCCAAGCCTCACCGAAACCATCGCCACAGTTCAGATCGACCCGCAACTCAACCTCTGGTTGGTCGAGCGCCGCAATCACGCTCTGCACGTTGTACGCGATCGCCTTGCCTTCGTGAACGATCTGAATACCGTTCACGAAGATATCGATCTTCGACTCCACCAGCGATATCCCGGTCTTGCCGACCGCCATCATGATTCGACCCCAATTAGGGTCTCGACCGTAAACAGCGGTTCGCACGAGTAGGGAAGCAGCCACAGATCGCGCGGCCTTCCGAGCATCAACATCCGACCCGGCACCCTCAACCACCGCCGTGATCAAGTGTCTCGCACCCTCACCATCTCGCGCCAACTCGATCGCCAAATAACGATTCACATACTCCACCGCATTCGCAAATCGCTCTGAATCCTCATCACCACCCGCGACTCGCGGACTTCCAGACGCACCATTCGCAAGAAGCGCAACCGTATCGTTCGTGCTCTGGTCACCATCGATGTCGATCTGGTTGAAACTCAGCGTCACAGCATCAGAAAGCGTCGACTGCAGGAACGACTGCTCGACATCAGCATCAGTCGATATGAAGCAGAGCATCGTCGCCATGTTCGGATGTATCATCCCCGCACCCTTGGCACATCCGCCAACCGTAACCGTCGACCCATCGCTCGCGTCGTACCGCACCGCAATGTGTTTGGCGTGCGTATCAGTGGTCATGATCGCCTTCGCAAACTCCAGACCCGCGTCATCCCCATCTCGCACATCGATCCGCGGCGTGTGGTCACGAATCAGATTCATCGGAAGCTCAACACCTATCACACCAGTAGACGCCACCAACACATCTTCCGCATCAACACCGAGTTCAGCAGCCCCGATCGAAGCCGCGTCCTGCGCGTCGATCAGACCTTGTTCACCCACCGCACAGTTAGCGCAACCGCTGTTCGCAATCACCGCCCTTGCTCTGCCTCGCGAAACAACCTCTTTTGTCACTGTCACTGACGGAGAAAGCACGCTGTTCTGAGAGAAAGTCCCAGCCACTGCGCAATCTCGATCCGAAACCAAGAGCCCAAGGTCGTACTTGTCCTCGCCCGGAGTCTTGATACCAGCAAAAACTCCACCGGCATGGAACCCTTGAGCCGTGGCGACTCCGCCGCCTTCAATAATCTGCAGATCTCGTTTGTTAGACATTGCTCACATCTCGGCCATCGCACAGATACGTGGACGGCCCTCGCGCCGTATTTCCTTTAAGGACACACTGTCCTATGGAATAGACTTTACAAAAGACCAGCCGATCTCAGAGCTGGATCATCACTCTCACTCGGGGGCGGTTCGAAATGCTCGAAACTCACAAAGCCGATGTTCTAGTCGCAGGACAAGGCGCCGCCGCTTTCGCCGCCGCGCTCTACTCCGCAAGATACCAACTCGACACCATCATCGCCTCCGAATCTTTCGGTGGCGAAACCGCTATCGGCGGTTTGATCGAAAACTACCCCGGAACTCCCGACATCGACGGCTTCGACCTCATGCTCAAATTCAAAGAGCAGGTCGACAAGCTCGAAGTCCCCACAATCTCTCGCAACCTCGAAGCCGTCGAACCCAGCGACGACGGCCGCTTCATCTGCACCCTCGGCGGCGGCGACATCGTCGACGCCGGCTCCGTCATCCTCTGCGTCGGACGCGAACGCCGCACTCTTGACCTACCCAACGAAGAGGAATGGACCGGCAAAGGCGTCTCCTACTGCTCCACATGCGACGCACCCCTGTACCGCAACAAAGAGGCCGCAGCAGTAGTCGGAGGCGGCAACGCCGCAACCGAAGGCGCGATCCTGCTCGCCCGATACGCCAAACACGTCTACCTCATCTATCGCGGCGACGAACTCTGGCGACCCGAACCCATACAGCTCAAAGTCCTCTCTCAGATACCCAACGTCCGCGTTCTCCTAGACACGACAGTCACCGAACTCATCGGAACCGACCTCGCCGGATTGACCGGAATCCGAATCTCGCGCCCGATGGACGACAACGAAACTGTCAACATCCATCCCGACCAGTCCGAGCCGATGAACAAGTCCCGCGAAGACGACCACGGCAAGGACATCATCGACCTCGACGGCATCTTCATCGAAGCCGGCGCCGACCCGCGCCTCGAAATCCCCAACATGCTCGGACTCGACCTCAACGACGAGACCGGCGAAGTCCACGTCGACCGCGGCCAACGCACCAGCATGCCCGGCATCTACGCCGCCGGCGACCTCACCGACGGCACATCCCTCAAGCAAACCGTAACCGCCGCATCCCAAGGCGCAATAGCCGCCCTCTCCGCCTACGGCTACGTCCTAGCCGGCGAACACCACTATGAAGCCGCCTAGCGAGACGCAGCCGGGGCATCCACCCCCCGTCATTCCGGCGAAAGCCGGCGCTTCAGCGGACGGAACGTCCATCCAGAGGGGAAGGGAGGGGAAGCACGTCCCCTTCGCGAAGCGTAAGGGGACGCGAACCAGCGAAGCGAAGTTCGCAGGGGATGCCCGCAAACACCCATCCTTAAATCCTTTCAATCCTTCAAATCCGGGTTCAGACAACAAGCACCAATAACAACCATGAGAGCCCCCATCAGCACCACATCCCAGGAGCGTCTGGTAACCGCGCCCAACATCCCCCACGCCGAACCCAAGCTCGGCACCGTCGCCGTCCTCTACACCAAACCCGAAACCGTCCTCGCCGACTACGCCGACCTCATGGATCTGGCCGGATACCAAGACTCTCTGACACCAGACATCCCGACCCTCCTCAAAGTCAACATCTCCTGGCAGCACTACTACCCCGCATGTTCGACAGCCCCGTGGCAGATTGAAGGCGTAGCCAACAAACTTCGTGCCGACGGCTTCGACGACCTAACCGCCGCCCACAACGGCACCGTAGTAGTCGACCCCATCGAAGGCCGCATCAAGAACAAGCACGCCGCAGTCGAAGACCGACTCAACATCCCACACGTCATCCTTGACACACCCGAAATGGAGTGGGTCCGCTACAAGCCCCAAGCCGAGATGCTCGTACTCAACGACATCTACAAAGACGGCATCTACATCCCCGAGATGCTCCTCGGCACCAACATCATCCAGCTCCCCACCGTCAAGACCCACGTCTTCACCCAGATGACCGGCGCCATGAAGAACGCCTTCGGCGGACTCCTCCACCGCTACCGACACTGGACCCACGCCCAGATCCACGAAACCCTCGTCGACCTCCTCCAGATACAGCGTGAAATCCACAGCGGACTCTTCGCCGTCATGGACGGCACCTTCGCCGGCGACGGACCCGGCCCCCGCGCCATGCGCATCCACACCAAAAACATCATCCTCGCATCCGCCGACCAAGTAGCCATCGATGCCGTTGCCGCCAGACTCATGGGCTTCGACCCCATGTCCATCCCCAAAATCCGCATCGCCCACGAAATGGGCTTAGGCATCGGCAACCCGACCCAAATCGACCTCAAAGGCGACGACATCGCAAACGTCAGATGGGACTTCTCCCCCAACGAAAACACCTTCGCCTCCCGCGGCCAAAAAATGATCTACTGGGGCCCACTCAAACCCCTAGAAGGCATGTTGCTGCGTTCACCAATCACCCCCTGGGCCTTCGTAGCCTCCAACCTCTACCACAACGAATTCTGGCTCCGCTTCATAGGCCGCAAACGCGTCGCCGACGCCCTAAAAACCCCCTGGGGCACACTCTTCAAGCAGTACTGAACATCTCGGATCGAGACCTTTGAAAAGTACGTCATTCCGGCGAAAGCCGGAATCCAGAGGGGCGGCGGGTGGTTGCACACCCCTGACTGAACTGGATTCCCGCCTGCGCGGGAATGACGAATATGATTCCTAGCGAAGAGACGGAGGTTACGCAAAGAACCCTTGATGCCTGAGGGAACACACTCTCCCTCCCCATTTTGCGCAGCAAAAGGGGGACGCGGCAAGCGCAGCAAGACGCAGGGGGTTCATACACACCGTCACTCCGACTAAAGCCCCGCAATGTAGGGGCGGGTCTGTGACCCGCCCAGCCACCCATATTGATTAACCCCCACCATTGAGTTAACCTTAAGAGACGGTCGCCGGGCAAATCTCGCCCAGCGCTCACGTCCGAAAAGTGGCCCCGTGGTGTAGTGGCCTAACACGCCTCCCTGTCAAGGAGGAGATCGGCAGTTCGAATCTGCTCGGGGTCGCCACTCTTCCCCCAATCCGCATCATCGCGCACCCCGTCATACCTGCGCAGGCGGGTATCCACAGCGGTCGGGCGGCGGTGTCTCGTCTCCCTCGATGAGAGAGGGCTAGGGTGAACAGAAGGCGAGTCCAAGGGGCGACCCCCGACGCACTCCAGCAAAATCCGAACCTCTTCAACGCGGATTTTCGCATTACCGCGCTGCGCCAGTAAATGCCATCCAATCAACGATTTAGCTTCACTGCCCGATCACTTGCTGTTGCATCACGACCTGTTGCTGGTTTTTCATCCATAGTTTCTCGAGATGGCTGGCGATAAATTTGACCGACACGGAGTTTTCGAATATCAACGTCATTAAATGATACGCAGTGAGGATCTCGTCTTGTATTGCCTGATCAGATTCGATGTACTCTACCTTCAGATCAAGTTCTACTAGTCTCGCGGGTCCTATCCTTTGTCCGTGCACGTGAATCTGATGATCTGACGAAGTTTCGGCAGCATTGAAGTATGATGCTATCTCATTCGCTGTTTTTTTCTTGGAATCCGCATCTTTCGCCTTTATGAGGTTGCGTTCAATGAGCCAATTCCGAACCAATTGTTCACTATACGACAGAGATTTGGACGCTTCTAAGACCAACGACGGCCCCATATTTTGCAAGATAGGTGCCCATAAATGAGCCAACCTGGTATCTTCGGTGATGTCAGCTTTTGCTTGTAGAAATCCTTCGGCAATTGCTCTCGCCGAATAATACGTGTTGCCAATTTGAAACTGAGGATCGATTGGTCCTAGTTGGCTTTGACGACCCATTATTAACTTGTCGCTCGCTAAACTAATCATTGATCCACCTGACATCGCCAAATACGGGACAATCACCTCTATATACTCGAATTTGGCATGGAGATATTCGACAATGCTCTCGACAGCGTTCGCGTCACCTCCCGGTGTATGGATTATCAACGACAGACCTTTGTCTGTCGGAGCTTCATGCAGGGCATTCATAAATCCATTGATATCTTCTCTCGAGATGTCGGCTCTGTTTGATTCTGGCTTTTGTAGGAATGAAGACGCGTAAAATATCACAGTCGTGTTTCGTCTCATTTTGGATATCGAATTGAGACATGCGGTCAACTGTTGAAGCAACCATCCAGGGTCAGGCGATTGTTGTTGTTGGAATTCATCCAACAACTCGCTCCACGAGGGCAATTAGACACTCCCTTACTTGAGGTGGATCGTATTCGAGGTTAATGGATGTTCCCGACCCGGTGGTCGGTACGAAACTTGAGCTTCATTCTGGTGGTAGGGCAGGTTGTAGAGATCTGAAACCTCCACATATTCCTCGTACTGTTTTTTCACTGTTTCCAAGATCAGCAAATAATCGTCGTTGGACGTGCTTTGTTCGTCAACTTTCTGGGTTTCTTCGGCGTGTGCTTTCTCGGGCATTGCTTTCTCCTCAAGTACTACTATTTTTGTACAGAATCGAACTTTTGTCAAATATTGACGCTCGCAATCGGCGACCAAAATAACCCTCACTCCCTATCACCTCAGTCCGACCACTCTCAACCATCTCCGCTTCATCATCGTCTTCCAGCACCGAACGGACCATACTTTGGCGGGCGCGTATGTCTCGAAGCAACGCATCCAGCAAAGCATCGTCTCTACTTGAATAGTCTCCGCGCACCGTCCGAAAATCCGCACCGCGCGGACCCTTCTCCGGCGGACGCGATAGGTAGAACGTCAACAACGGGCGGCGATACGTGTCAGCCATCCTCAACAACTGGGGACGAGTAGGCTCACGTTCGCCATCCTCGATCGCCGTCAGTTTGTCAGCAGCCGAAGACTGCTTTGACCCGCTAAAACCAACCCGCCTCGCCGCATCGGCGACCGTTAGGCCGGCAGTCTCACGGGCCCAAACGATTATTTCTGGATTCACCCTTGGCATCGTACCGAGATTTTAACGCGCGAAGCACTCGGAAACCCATACCTCAATCCTCAACCTCATCAGCATACTGGTTGTAACCCAGCCCACTCACATGCGGCTCCCGATGCAACAGATGACGCAACCGCGACAACTCATCAGCATCCCACCCCATAGCTTCCGCAACCGCCTCATCCCAAAGACGACGCACCTCACACTCGCCGTCGCGGAATTGCGGCACAACAATATCCTTGGTCCGCTCCCAACAGTCGGCTAGGATGCCGCGAATGCGATCATCGTAGATGTTGGGGATGCGGATGTTGGCGTATACAGCAGGGCTATACGCTGGAAACAGGAGGGTTCTACCCTGATTACGCATTAGTTGCAAACGTCCTGGCGTAGAGTTGATAAACACTGCGATTCCCTTTGAATCTTCTGGTGAATATCCAATTACCGGCATCCAACCCATCCCGACGTATTTGGTATCGCTTGCCACAGCGGTTAGACGCGCGGTTGCACTACTTTGCCCACTTGTGACGAGCAGGTAACCTGCTCTGTTTATTAGGTTGTTGAAACCCTTCAAGCACTTTGCGCTCGCTGGATTTTGCGGTTTGTAGTAACTGTCGGGCACAGCTGCTATCTTGACCTGTCCATCTGCCCCTTTCGAGTGAAGTAGAGCAAAAGCACCTTCATCTGTTTTCAAAGCCTTTGCGCAAAATTCACTTACTCTTCTTCCCGCTTGATAGATATCATTTTGGTGAATTCTTTGCATAGTCGCACGACTTGCGTAGTTGTATGATGCTTGTGCTAGCTCGGATGAACGCCATATTGCCGGGGTCCAATCCCCGTTTTCCATCCGATCTACAGGCCAATGTGATACCTCCCCCCAGCCGTTTTCAATTTTCCCATCGGAAAAATCCTGCAGGCATCTATGTAGATCATCAGCATCGCTTTCGCCAATTGGCAACTTGTCTAGCTGGATAAAACGAGTAGATGGCTTCGGTCCATCATGACGTTTCATCACAATGATGCTTTCATTTAAGCCGGCGTTCTGACTTAAATTCACGTTTCCAGGTTGATGAGAAGTGACGACGGTATGGATATGGTAACGTTGCGCGAGAATGACGCGTTCTTTCTGTCCCGACGGTGCTGTCAACGCAATCGTAGGATTAATTAGTACGGTTGTGCCCGCTCCCCCAGATTTTTCTAAGGCTCGGTCTGCCAAAGCGACAAACAATGGTCGAATGGAGTTTTTGTCAACAAAGTTATTCATCTCATGGTCGTTGTTGACGAGAATCTGCTCCATCGAATCCACGCGTGAGCGCAACTTCTGCTGAACATCCTTGGGGAATTTCTGCCCCATGTTGGTGCGATTGGTAAACGGCGGATTCATGATTACGATACGCGCGTCTTTCGCAGCATCAACAGCATCTTCCAACTCAACATCATCGCCCTCGCCCCAGACCCTTGACGAAGCTACACTGTCGTCGGGAATATCCAGCTCGCCATCCCTACAAACTATCGCCCTCTGACCCAGCAGTTCCAAAGTCCCTGCAGATACCCGTGTCGGACCATCACGATCCGGACCATACGGCATCAGATGCAAACCCATTCGACGATACCGAATATCCTGATTCCCCGTCGTCAACTGCGATGCCGCCAACTGCAACGAAACTGGGTTGATGTCCAAGCCCTTGATCGTCTCCTCTACGCCGACTCGCTGCAACTCCGCAATCCGTTCTTCGCTAGCACCCTGCTCCCTAGCCCTACGCTTCATCTCCGTAAGCATCGCCGCCAACAACGTTCCGCTTCCACACGCCAAATCCACCGTCTTGTTCGCACGCCAGACCGCCGCATCCGTCCAATCCTGGTCTCCTATCGCATCCAATGTCAGACGCGCCGCAATTGAAGCCGCAACCGGACGCGTGAAAAACGCCCCGTCACTCGCTTGGTTCCCCATCACCCGATTGAACAGCGGCCCCGCATGATCCGCACCCATATCCGCATACGTCTCCGCGATACGTTCAGCCTCCGCAGCGATGTGCCGCAACGCACGCTCCAAACCACTCGTTTTACCCGTGTTCTCAATCTCGTAAATCGTCTCCAACGCCGGCTCGATCACCGGGCGGAAGTCGTGCGTCAATATACGCCCCCACTCACGTTGCAGACGACGCACCACATTCACATCGCTCTTGACTTCCGACAACGGACTGATGCCCGACAACCAACGCCCAGCACTGATCCGCTGATGCAGCATCGCCGCGTTCATCAACAACAACGACGCGATCGTGCAGCCATCTGCCTGCTTCTTCAAACTCGATTCGTTCAGATTGTCGAGACCAAAATGCCGATTCAGCGCATCCACCAAATCATCGCTACGCAAATGAAACGTCGCCTCCGCAATTCCCGTCTCCAATAAATTCATATCTCGCTGCACACGATCCTTCGCCAAACCAGACTTCGCAAGCAGATTCAACCGAATCGCATCGCCATACTCTTCCAAACCGCTCAAACGCAACATCCTCATGCCCGACTCATCCACGACATCACGTTGCCGACGTCGCGCACGCCGCTTAGACGGCAACTCCAAACGCACTCCCGATCCCTCGTTGATCATCTTCTTTGCTTTGGCTTTGCTCTTATCAATATCCACCGCCCCACGCGTTCCATCCCTAGACGGCTTTTCACGCGCCACCGAATCCAAACGCAACTCGGTGCTACCATCACCATTTTTCTTGCCTGCGATAACCTGCGTCGGCTCAACCGGCGCACTAGTCACCGGAATCGTAGCCGGTGCCAAGGCTATACCGCTCTCAAAAACCGTACCTGAATCCCTAAACATCCCCATGTCAACATCCGCATCGTCTACCGCCGGATAACGATCCTCTATCCGATCAAACTCTTGCTTCAACGTGCTTTTGCCGTCCAACACCCGCTCCAAAGCCTCTTCCGCACCGCCCGGACTCCCCGCGTGCCACCGATATTCAACACGTCTACTATCCTGATCCGCAAACCCCACAATCGTTCCCACCACCTCTGGCTCTTGCGGCAGATACAGTTGCAACAACTCTGAAAGATTGTCCTCGATACGTTGATCATGCGCCCGTAAAGCCAACAAGATCTGACCCAGCTCCGTCCAACCCTCTGCCATCTCACTACTGCTCAGCCACTTCTCCGGATCCGCATTCGGCGGAATCAGAATCGGACAGATGATGTAGCCCATGCTCTTATCCGGCGCCGTCCGCATAGCACGACCTACCGCCTGAATCACATCGATCGGACTCTTCCGAGCTTCCAAAAACGCCACCGCATTCAATGACGGCGAATCCGTTCCCTCACCGAATATACCCACATTCATAATCGAGTGCGGCAAATCCTCGGTCGCTTCTGCCAAACGCATCTTCGCAGCATCACGCTCCGTCACTTTGCTAGTCGCATCCAAGTGCTCCAAACGATAGCTACTTACCTCACGCTCGCCTGCATTGTCATGCAACCATTTCTGCACCCAAGCGCGGACCGAATCTGATTGCAACGTACCAGCCATCTCTTTCGACTTGGCGACGCTGTTCAAAAACGCAATGCAAGAGTTGATCGCCACACCCTCGTCATCACCACCACCATTACCATTCTGCGTCGCACCACCCATCGCCAACGCAAATGCCAAACCACGTAGATACTGCGAACTCGTGATCGCACGACTACCCGTCAACTCAGATCCCGTCGCCAACAAGTTCGCCTGCTCATAAGCATCCGCATCATTCACCCCCAAAGCGATGATCCGATAATCCGAGAGCCAACCATTACGCACCGCCTCCGGATAACTCTTCCGATAAAGCTCCACTCCAAATACCGACTCATCATCCATCGTACGCACCACCCAATCCGTCTTACCCCGCGGCGGCTTAACATCAAATACCTTCGGCGTCGCAGTTTGATACACCCGATACGTCGCCGGAAACGCAGCTTGATCATGGCAGAGCGTGAAATTGCGGACTTCACGCTCTTCGTTCTTCGACTTTTCTGACCGCGAAGCCTTCCGACGCAACCCCGCCGTACGATGCGCTTCGTCCGCTATCAACACCTTCGCAACAGTCTTCGATGTCTGCAACGCCGTCGCTACTCGATGTCCGCTCTGATAAGTGCCGAAAATCACGCTTAACGAATCGCCACCCTCGCCAGCCCTAATCCACCTCGATATCTCCGCCGAATCCGTCGTCACCTTGCCCTTGACATCCGACTCGCCCATAAACCCATTGTCCGCCATCGGATTCTTGAGCGTGTCGATTCCGTCTTCGCGCCTGGAACCGTGACCCGCCGTCTCGTCCGAACACACCGCCAACGCACGAAGCGGAACCCGCGAATGTTGCAGATACTCCCGACGAATCTGCGCAACCAACGCAATCGATGGACACAGCACCACCGACAACTCACCACGCCCAGTCAACTCCTCCACGATCCGCAACGATATGCGCGTCTTACCCGTCCCACACGGCAAAATGACCTTACCCCGCGCCTGACCCCGCGGCAAACCTCCGCTATCCGAATCCGCCTGCTCACGCAGAATCCGCACACTCTCCGAAACCGCCTCATTCTGCATACAAGTCTTCGACTGCACCGCCGTATTCGGATCCGCACTCGAATCAGAACTCTCAGATTCCTCAACCAAATACCCATCCCAAACCATCTTCTCCGAAACCAAGTCCGACCGAACATTCAGCAACTTCAAAGGCTTCGATGACATCGACAACGTCGACTCAACATTCCCGCTCAACCTAACATTCCCATTCGTCACAATCCAACGCTCCGACCAGCCCGACTCCGCCGACGAACTCAAAAAACTATCCGCCTCACGCTTCGTAATATCAGCACCTCGACCATCAGCATCCAACTGACGCGACTTGCACTGAATCGCAACTAACTCACCATCACTCCGCCGCCGACCAACAACATCAATCCCAATATCCTGAGACGTCGTACCCGGAAAACGCACCTCCCTCTCTGACCAATCTCCCCAACTCCAAGCCCCATCCAAATCCCACTCCTTCAAATGCGGCGCCACCCGCACCGTCAGATACTCCAGCCACTTCCCATCCGTACCTTGCGTGCTGACCTCATCTATCTCTTCGATAGCATCGTCAATTATCTTTGCCGTATCGGTCCCCAGCATTGCACCCAAAAATCATAGCCCATCATCCCAAATCACAGCAATCACAGTTCAAACAAACAACACCCAAAATCCCACTCATCCCCCAGACGGATCAAACGTCTCCACTCCCGTCGACTCAAAGTCCTTGACATTGCGAGTAACGACCGTCAAGCCGCGCTCCAGCGCCGTCGCCGCGATCATCAGGTCTGGGGTGTCGTGCCCAAGTTCCGCCGACAAACGACCCCAACGCTGCGCCTCAGGTAAATCGAAGGAAAGCACACGGTCACCAAACTGTGTCAGAAGCTGGGTCAACCATGCTGTTAGTTCGTGTGCGAACGGAGGGTCGCGACGTTCCTGCCGTGTGATCCCACGTCGAATCTCGCCAATCGTGACCACGCTCAGGAACAGCGCTTCAGATTGCTGCGCTGCCAACCACCGAGCGACTTCAGGATGCCTGTCAGGCCTACGAACGGCGGATACTACATTCGTGTCCAGCAGCAGCACTAAAAGTCAACATCACGCGGCTTCAGAGGAAGACGCTCAAAATCGAAGTCGCCGCCTTTGGGTATCGCCAATAGGTGCTCCACAAATGTGGGAGTGTCCTCCGGCTTCCCCTCCCGGAGCCGCTCATATTCGTCAACGGATACCACGACCACCACCGGCTCACCCCGCCGAGTCACCTGCTGGGGCTCCCCGGCCAGAGCGGCGTTCACCACCGCGCTGAATCGGTTCTTCGCATCCTGCAATTGCCAACTAGCCATCAAAACATCATAATCCTGTCTAGCCCGTCTGTCTAGATTGTACAGCAACATCACCCGCCCCATCATTCCATCCTTAAAATCCTTCAAATCCGGGTTCAGACAACTCTTTGAACTTGTTCAAAAACTAATCTTGCCGCGAAATTGCCGCTCCCAGCGGCAAGATCCCCCTTAAATTGCCGCCCACGCCGCGAAATTGCCGGAATCAGCGGCAATTTCGCGGCAAGAGCGGCAATACAACGTCTCAAAAACACCCCCCGAATCTCCCGCTCCACATCCCCCAGATTCCCGTATCATTCCCTCAACAACCCAAGGAGACACTCATGAAGATCACCGATCTCAAGTGCGCCATCATCGGCGACAACCCCATCGTCCGCATCACCACCGACGAAGGAATCGAAGGCCTCGGCCAAGCCGAATGGACCAAACCCTACCTGAAACCCTTCGTCCTCTACTACAAAGAAGCCATCCTCGGACAAGATCCCACCGATGTAGAGCGCGTAATGAGCCGAATCCGTCGTTTAGGCAGCTTCAAACCCTGGGGAGCCGCCGTCAGCGCCATCGAAGTCGCACTCTGGGACATCGCCGGAAAAGCCGCCGGAGTCCCCGTATACAAACTCCTCGGCGGCAAAGTCCGAGACAAGGTTCGCGTCTACAACGGCGGCATCCGAACCCCGCTAAAAGGCAACGAACCCGAGCATTACGCCGAAAACATGGCCGAAATGAAGGAATTCAAAGAAGGTTTCTCCATCATCAAGCAGGGCATATCCTTCCACTCCCAGATGGCCGCCGAAGTCCCCAACTACTTCTACGGGGAACTCCCAAAATACGACGGACCACCCCGCGGCGGAGTGCGCCCACCAGTCGGCGGCCCGCTAACCGAACAAGGCCTCAAACACACCATCGCCTGCGTCGAAGCCATGAAAGACGTCCTCGGCGACGAAGTCGGACTCGCCCTCGACTGCGGCCCCGGAATGACCGTCCACGACACCCTTCGCCTAGCAAAAGCCCTCGAACCACTAAACGTAATGTGGCTCGAAGACACCATAACCGGCGACTACACACCCTACGTCCTGCCCGAACTCTTCCGCGAAGTGCAGATGCAGACCTCAACTCCCATCCACACCGGCGAGCAGATCTACCTCCGCCAAAACTTCAAAGATCTAATCGAATCCAAAGCTGTCCGAGTAATCGGCCCCGACCCCCTCGACGTCGGAGGCATCGCCGAACTCAAATGGATCGCAGAGTTCGCCGACATGCACGGCATCATGATGGCCCCCCACGGCGTCGCCGACGGCATCATCGGCATCGCCGCCCACGTCCACCTCGCCGCAACTCTCCCACGCAACTACATCGCCTTCGAATACCCAGCCGGCAAACCCGAATGGTGGTACGACATCATGGACGGCCTGCCCGACCCGATCGTCGAAAACAGCCACATCAAAGTCTGGGACACCCCCGGCCTAGGCGTCCAATTCAACATCCCAGCCGCCAAGAAACACCTCTCCGACGAAGACAAAGACTTCTTCGATTAGAAGTTCACATAAACCTCTACTCATCGCCTAGCGTCTTGACGCCGTAATTCGCCGTCCCACTGCAACAATCGACTGTCCGCGGTCACGAGTGTGGCTCCGACGGTGATGGCGGTCGCTGTAATAATCCGGTCAGCCGGATCGTTTGGCAGGTCTTCCATTTCCGTTGACAAAACTCCGATTAATCCGTTTACGGGAATCTCTTCAACACCCAAATCAAGCGTTGCATCGCGCCAAGTCTTAACCGGGACGCCCAAACCCAGACGAGCCTTGCTTACAAGAACGCCGATCTCCCAAAACGAGAACGCTGAAACGAACAACTCTCCTTCCCATTGGGCATGATCGATTGTCCGAAGGGCTGAAGGTCCTAGATTTCGGTCCCCGTCTACGAACCAAATGAGGGCGTTGGTATCAAGAACTACCAACGTTATTCATCCTTCATAGCATCCCATTCGACATCAACGGGGGAAATTATGTCTCCTTTGTAGGTGATCATCCCTCGCAACGCCCCGTATTTTGACGTCCGCCGTTCGCGCGCCTGCGTCAGCTCAGCCACGGGTTTACCACGTTTCGTGATCACAACCCGCTCCCCAGTCTCAGCGACCTCGTCCATGATCTTCAAGCACTTAGCTTTAAATTCCGAAGCTGTAAATGTGCGCACTCCAGCTTCACTCTGCGACTCCAACTGATCTGTGGGACTTCGCATCGGGCTCCTCCTCAAATGACTATGGTCATGACCATAGTCATTTATCCTAACAGACCACCAAAACCTACCCCAACCCCCGCCAATACATCCTACCTTCCCATCGAACCATCGTCCCCCAACCCGGCGGACTCAAATGGCTACCCAGAACAATCGTCCCCTCCTTCTCCGCTCGATCCAGCACTTCATGTCGCACCTTCATCGCCTCCGCCGGATCGGTGTCCAACGCAAACGGCAAATCAGTATCCGTAGCATGCATCGGATTGATCAAGATGTCACCAACGAATATCGCCCGTTCCCTACCCGATGACAGCAACAACGCCATATGACCCGGCGTATGCCCTGGGGTAGGAATGGCGGTCACGCCATCCGCAAGCTCGGTCTCGCCGTCCATCAGATCCAATACTCCGATCTTCTCCAGCGGAATCACGCTCCGCTCAATCGGCTCCATCCCAAACTCGCTGTCATCATCCGGAACCGTGAAATGATCCCAGTCCGCACGATGAACGGTATATCGAGCGTTTGGAAACGTCGGAACATCAGTCGTCGCCGGATCGATGTTCCAACCAACATGGTCCGCATGAAGATGTGACATGAAAACAGTGTCGATCTCGTCAGTCTTCAAATCGTTGCGAGCGAAATCTTTCATCAACTCCGCTGAAGTCTCCGAACCCAGCATCTTCCCATGCGGACCAAACCCAGTATCCGCAATCACATTCTTACCACCCGACGACATCACAAATACACCCAGATTCATCAAAAAGTGCCGCCCCGAAAAACATTCGGGGAAAATCTCGTAGTAATGCGACCAATGCTCCAAAGACGTCTCTGGAAACATCAACCGCGGATCAAACACCACGCCCCCATCACTCAACGAAGTGACCCGAATGTCGCCAACATCCAACACGCTGTTAGCCATGATCTACAGCCCCTTCCAGTAGCGCCTCCCTTGCCATCGCACTAATGTACCCCACCCAGGCTGACTCAGATGACTGCCCAACACTGTCATTCCCTCATTTTCTGCCATGTCCAAAAGATGATGCCGTGTCTTTTTCCCTAACTCCTTGTCCGTATCCGGCCAATACCTCAAATCCGGATCCGTAACATGCATCGGCGAACCCAAAACATCGCCGATCAGCAACGCCCGTTCCTGCCCTGATGAAATCAACAGACTCATATGCCCCGGAGTGTGCCCTGGCGTGTGTATTGCCGTTATGCCCCGCGCTAGCTCTGTCTCTCCCTCCATCAGATCCAACACGCCAGCCTCCTCCAACGGAATCACGCTTCTCTTAACTGCATCGCCGCGGAAATCCTCCAATATCTCCGGCGTAGTGAAATGCTCCCAATCCGCACGATGAACCATGTACCGCGCCTTCTCAAAAGTCGGTTTTGACAACTCCTCGGGGCGAGTGTTCCAACCAACGTGGTCCCCATGCAGGTGCGTCAGAAAGACGGTGTCAATCTCGTCCGTCCCGATGCCTTTGCGCGCAAAATCGTTCATCAAATCCGCCGGAGTGTCCGCCCCCAGCATCTGACCATGCGGCCCAAACCCCGTATCTGCCACCAGCGTCTTGCCGCCCGACCGCATCACAAACACGCCCAGATTCAACAGAAAATACGGTTTGGCAAAGTACTCCGGGAAGATGTCGTAATACTTCTCCCAATGCTCCAACGGAGTATCAGGAAACGTTATTCTCTGGTCAAATACCAACTGTCCATCACTCAATGACGTGATGGCAACATCACCAACATTCAAGACCTCATTTGACATTGCTACAGTGTAGCAACGACGCGAACACTGCACGGAGCCTAGTGCACCGCGTCTAGGTCTTCATGCGCACTGACTACAGGAGATGAGATTTGCTCGACAGCGATCAATTCAAATGGCTGAGCTTCGACTGCTACGGAACCCTCGTTGACTGGGAATCAGGCATCTGCGACTCAGTTTCAAATGTCTTGACCCGCCACGGGGTTCATCGTTCAACGCGAGAGATTCTTGCTATGTTCTCAGAAATCGAACCGAAAATGCAGGCACGACCCGCTTACTTGAGGTATCGAGACGTCTTGCACGAGGTCATGCAGTCGATAGCATCCGAACTCAACCTTGCATTCTCCAACGACGAATTGAACAGCCTCGCCGAATCATTACCTAACTGGCCAATCTTCCCCGATGTCGTCGATGCACTCAAGACGCTGAAAGAACGCTACAAACTCGCCGTCATCTCCAATGTCGACGACGATCTCTTCGCACTAACCTCCAAAGCCCTGAACGTCGATTTCGATCTCGTTATAACCGCACAACAAGCCCAGAGCTACAAACCAGACCTCTGCAACTTCAACGTCGCATCAACCCGCATGAAAGTAGACAAGCAAAACTGGCTGCATGTCGCCGAGAGCCTCTACCACGACATCGCACCCGCGAACCATTTGGGTATCGCAAGCGTCTGGGTCAATCGCCCAAATCGCGGCGGTGGCACACGCCCAACCGATGCTGTTCCCGACGCCGTAGTTCCAGATCTGGCAGCTCTGACGAAATTGCTATGCCCTAATTGATAGCCGATCGACCATCGTCGACCCAACCTTACTGACCGTCGAAGCAGTCCGCAGAATCTTGCAACGCTGCATCGAACGCGGCAATGACCGCCTCACGCCCCTGCGTGTAAAGCTCAGTATCGATCTTGCCAGTCACGCACATCAGCGCCGTGTCAGAGATATCCGCTCCGTCGGGTAGTCCTGGTATCGCAATCCCGCACCGGTCCGCCCCAAACAGCACCGTCACCAAATCACCCGCCTTGAATTCCGCTCGCTCACCCATCTCGGCGAATGCCCGCAACGACGTCTGACGCGGGTCTTCGTGATTCGAAAGTTCCGAAAGCAGACACGAGAGTTCGTTCGATCCCAAATTGCCGAAGCCTCCCGGCAACCCTAGGAAATCGGTCTGCACATCGCACCCGGCATACGCCTCCACCACCTTCGCATGATCTTCCGTCGTCGGCACCCAAACCCGATCCAGCAACACCTCGCCAAACCGGATCGGACCAAGTGAATCGGCGACACACTGCGCCGCTTCCTCCGACATCACCGTACCATCGGGAAGCGCGTACCCTTCTTCACCTTGGCGACAGTGGATATCCGCGATCAGGAAAGCCGTGAAGTTAGTGAAAAACACGTCCATCGCTTCTCGATCAGCAGTGTCAGGCTGCACCACCGGCTCGAAATACCGGGCCGCCCCTAGCTCCTCCACCATGCACTCTTGCACGTCAATGAACGTGCCTCCCGATCCCGAAGCCTGACGATCAGGCTGGTTGGCGAACAACGCTTCCTCAAATGCCAAACGCTCATCCGGAGTCAAACAGAAATGCGCCGATATCCATTCGCCCGAGACCTCAGCACTGTCGAAAATCCCGAAAAGCGGCTTCAATGTCGGATTTTCGATCGTCTCACCAATGCAGGCGATCGTGTCGTCCGACAGACCGGGGCCGATGATCGCAATCCTACCGACAGCGGTGTTGCGAGTCGAAATATCGCTCATGCACTCGTCGAACTGTGAAATCAAACCGCTAGGCGGTTGGAACCGGCTCGAGAATATCTCCTGAACGCGCTCGATCCCGCCCGCATACGCAGTCATGCACGTAACTTCGCCCGCGGGAAGGGCATCCAAGAATCCTGCTACATCCTGAACGTAATCCACCATGATCGGCTCAAAGGCCGCCGAAGCGGCATCGAAATCAGCAGCCTCCGCGGTCGCCTGCGTCAGCAGATCTTCCGCGACCTGAGTCGCTTCGACCCGAGCGGCATCCGGGTTGGTGGCACCGATGAGGATGATGTCGAAAGTCAACGTCGCGTTAGCAGGTATCACAGGCGGCGAACCATCAGCTCCGTACGCAAGATCAGGCGGGATCACAACGCGGCGGCGTTCACCAACCTTCATCTGCGTAATCGCCATCTGCCAGCCCGGTATCACCGCGTTTACAGGGAACACCGTCGGTTCCGAACGCGTGTACGAGCTGTCGAAGATGCAACCATCATCAAGCCAACCGGTGTACTGGACATCAACCTCCCAATCCAACTTAGGCTTTGCACCTTCGCCTTCCTGGATTGTCACAAATTCAAGCCCATTCGGATCGGTCGAAAGATCCTCGGCAGCTACATCATCGAGTTGCGGCGCGTTCGGCGGGTAGGCATTGTTCAAACAGGTTGACCCCCAATCCTCGAAAACCGTCGCAAGAACATCCTCCCTTGTGATCTCGTCGCCGTTCTCCCCCGCAGCCTCACTCGACATATCCGGCGTAGCAGTCGCCTCCGCAGGTTCCGGAGTCGGCGCAACCGTCGCGGCCGGCAGTGCAGAAGTAGGCACCACTGTCGGCTCACCATCGCCTGAGCAACTCGCCAACACGAGCACAATCAGCATCGAAGCAACTGAGAGTGCCAATACGCCGAACGGACGATGAAAACGGTTTCGAACTTTGAGCGATGAATCCGAAAGGCGCGATAGTGCGATGATTGACAATTGGAGACGGCTCAGGATTGCTCTTTGGATCGACGGAAAACTGCTGCGGATAGGGTGGCGCAAAGCCGCGAATGCGCAATCGCCCAATTCTACAAAACCACATCTATTGTCCCTCCTCCTTCACGAGGGGTTAAGGGGAGGAGCCCACGCCCCTTTCGGAACGAAAGGGGCGCGAGCAAGCGAAGCCCAAAATAACCGACAACAGAGCGGGGTATGCCCGGGGCGGCGGAGGGAGGAGGTTAGCCCAGCAAAACTCAGGCGACCACACCATCACACCCGCACATCCCACGTCATACCCGCGCAGGCGGGTATCCAGGGGGCAGGGCACCAGTCAACCCATCCTTCCCATCTTGACAAAATCCTTCAAATCCTAGTTCAAACCTGCCCCACGAAATCCACGAAAACCGGACTCGTCCAAGCTTTCTCCATATCCGTCTGCGTAACCCGAATCCAATACGGATTGATACCAGGTCTCGGAGAATCATCAACCACCGAAAACTCAACCCGATCCGGCCCCGGCTCCGGCGCCATCTCAACCGTAACCGCCCGATCCAGTTGCCCTAGGTCAACCCGCCGTGGACCATCAGCCAACGACCCAAGAGTCGTCGGTACCCGCACCCGATCTGCCGCCGCAAACGTGATACGCCGCGCTCCGTCACGACCATGATCGCCGTATTGAGAGCTAGCAATCACATCACTCGTAAGCGCAACCTCGATGCCCGTATGGTCCATACCATCAACATCCAGCAACAACCCGCTCGTATACCCGCAACCCCAATACGACCAACTCACACCCGAATCCGACGTTTCCGTAACCTCCGACCTCGGACTGTCGAACCGGATCTTCTCCACATTCTTGATCGATCCATCCGACACCTTAACCGAACCTTCCCAAACCACGCCTGAATAACTCGTCTCCCGACTCGCACCTTCCCACGTGACCCGAACCCGATTCGCCGACCTGCCCGGCGACATCTCTTCGCAGTGCAACAGTTCCAAGCCCCGGAACAACTCGACCTTCTCCAGTGGACCGGCCCCGACGATCTTCACCGAGACCTCTGGAGATGATGACGTGGAATACTCCGAGCCCATCATGTGCCCGTCCGCCGAAACGACGGCTACGATCCGAACTCCTGAGGTCGCATAAACTCGCCGCGCCTTCATCCCCGCCAAAACCCCGTCCAGCGTCAACTCCGTCGCATACACTCCCGTCAATCCACCCTTCTGATAGCGCCGCAACTGATGACCCGGCTGGTCATCCCCCGGACGACCCGTGTAGCAATCGCTCCCGCCGATGAAGCCCATCTTGTAGTTCCGCTCAATCGACTCCCGCAAAAACCACTCGAACTGACCGTGCGTCGACGTGATCTCCAACGCCGGCTCGATCTGCGGCTCGTGATACTGCAAATCCGCCGCTACTCCACCAACGTGCGGCGTCACAACCACATCCGAATACCGAAACGCCGTGTGCATCTCCCGCACATGCGGCAAATCCGTATCCAGATCCCAAGGATCTAGATGAGCCCCATGCCCTGATCGACGCAAATCTTGATCGAACCGCCGGAAATAAACATTGTGATGCCCGCCACGATCCGTCGTCGCTGACCACTCGTACCCCGGAAGCGGCACGAACCTCCCCGGCTCATAGTTATCCCGTTCCGCTTCCTGCTGCACCTCGTATGCCCCCGTCGTAATCGCCGGATCGTTACGCTGAAATCCCGCGAAATGTATCCCCGCAACATCCCGCGCATACGCGAAAAAGTCGCCGATCTTATACGGATCAACCACCTGACCACCATGCGGATCGCCCCAGTACAACTTGAATTGAGACTCTGTTTCAGTTGCAATGATTGGATTGCTCACACCCTCTAAATCCGCATCCTCGTCACGCGCCACCACCCGATGATCACCAGTCTCCGTGATCCGACAACCATCGATCCAAACGACGCCACCGCTCGCATCATCAAACTCGATCTCATCCGCGCCTAGCGCAACCCCAGAACCGCTGAGTCGCACATTTCCGCGGTACCGATTCGCCGGATTGCCCCAGCAGTCCTCCGCCTTCACACTCACACGGAACTCCTCTCCCGCAACCGCATCAGACGGCGCAACAACCACCAGCCGCACGGCATCGCCGCCAATCACCGAAAACTCCGGACGCTCCGATATCGGCACGAAATCTCCCGATCCATCTGCATCAACCTCGATCCAAAAATACCGACGCGGCTCGATAAACGTCTGACTCCGAGCACCAGATCCGCCACCAGAACGGTCCCCCCAAGTAACTAGCACCTCCTCACTCTCCACCAGCGCCCGACCCATGTTCACCAGATTCGCCGTCGTCAAATCCACCACCTGAGTCGCCACCTCCGCACCCTCCGGCGCAACCACGCTCAAATAGTCCGCACCTCCCCCATCATGCACCTGTGGCAACTCCCAATCTGTGTCCGAATCCGTCCCGATCCTAACTACACCCCCACTAGCCAAGCCCGCCGGCCCGACAACAAACACCAACCGCCAACTCCCAACCTCCCCCGCAACAACATCACCCACATCCAACAACCGAGCACTACCAACACCACCATCAACCCGCTCAGCCAACCCAATCGGATCCATCGTCTCTGACATATTCAAACCTCCAATTACCAAATCGCTACTCACATTATCACCCCGCCCCAGCAACACGCCCTCTTCGCGCAGCGTAAGGGGGCGCGAGCGAGTGCAACGAAGCGAGCGGGGTATGCCCGGAGAAGCGGTGTGAATAGGCATTCCCTCTCCCTCGCCACTTTTCCCTCCCCCTTATAGGGGGAGATTAAGAGGGGGTCACGGTGAGGGCGAGACGGGGCCAAAGGGCGGGGCCATCACAGCCCATCACGAAAATCAGCGAAATCAGCGGTCCATACTTGACAACAGCAACATATGTATTAATATAACAACTAAGCGCCGATCCGACGGCCGTCGGGAAAGCGCCCTGAAAACGAATAATCGCCGCGTCGCAACGGAGAGCGTGCACCCCCCTTGTCGGCGCCGACAAACCACAATTGAATACTGCATCGGTCGCGGGCGGGTAGCAAGGAGCCGCCAACACACGGCTCCCCGACGGTGTCCGCCACAGCCTAGGAAGACGGGCGAAACGCGGCCGCAAACTCCGGTTATGAAGACGGTTGTAGCTGTAGGGCTCGGACGCGGAGCATATGCTGGCTCCGCCAACGAAAGCAAGCCAGACGGAACCTCCTTCCCCCTTCCAGAGGGGGCCTTAGATTCCCCCTCCTTCAGGAGGGGGCTAGGGGGAGGTCACCGTTCAAGGTTCGAGCGAACTGTCTTCTATCCGGCACACGTCTGCCCGCTACCGTTGGACGGGTGAGGCTACAGCACCAGCGAGAGGGGTGAATCGAGCGATGACGGGGGCAGTTCTTTCAGAATGCTCCCCGGAGGGCCGATGGTCTGGCGACGTCGGCGGTGCTGGATCAAGTCGTGCAGTTGCCAATCGCACGCGACCCGGAAGAAACGGCGCGGCGATGATTCGACAAACCGAACTGACTGGTTTTCCCCTTTAACGGGAAAAATGTCCGAAGGACAAGGGGGCAGAAGCCCCCCAATTAAACGCGTCCAAAACAACATCCTTCATAAAAACACTCTTCCAACCATACCCATCCCAGTCAAAAACCATCAAACCATCACCTGACCGCCATCGCACTGGATCGTCTGTCCCGTGATGTTCTTCGCATCCTCGGAAGCCAGAAACGCCGCCAACGCACCGATATCCGATGGCGTCTGCGGACGACCAAGCGGAATCACCTCCGCCGCTGCCTCTTCAAACACATCAAGATGCGCCCGACCAGCCACGTCCGGGTCCCCCATCTCATCCCGCCGCTCCATCCACTCCTGGTGGAAGGCCGTCCAGATCCGACCCGGCGCAATCGCATTCACATTGATGTTGTCAACCGCATACTCTCTGGCCAACGCCTGCGTGTAAGCGATAACCGACATCTTCGTCGTCGCATAATACGCCGTCACATACCGAGCCGCACGCGCCGCAACCGATGAGATATTGATGATCTTCCCATACTTCTGTTCACGCATCTGAGGCAAAATCGCCTCCGTAACATCCGCCAAACCCTTCACATTCACCCTCCAAGTGAACTCCCAGTCAACATCACGCCACTCCACACCAGTCGACCCCGGAGCACCCGAAACACCAGCATTATTCGCAAGAATATCGATCCGACCCGCCGCATCATATGCCAGCGAAACACCCTCCGAAATGCTCTGCTGGTCCGTAACATCCATGTGCACCGCATACCCCTTGCAACCCAGCTCCTCCACCCTCGCAACCGCAGCCGCAGCGTTGTCGTCATTCAGGTCCGCGATGATGATGCTCGCGCCCTGACCAGCCATCCGCTCCACAATCCCCAAACCCAAACCCTGACCACCGCCAGTAACCAAAGCAGTTCGTCCCGTCAAATCAGCTAGCATGTCGCAATTTCCCCTCGCGCAAAGCGTCGATTCCGTTTGAGATGGTGCATAATTCTAGCACCGCGCAGAACTCTGAAAATTGATCACAAATCCTCGGAGAATCCCCGCCCGTGTCACTCCCACCCGACCATGTCACCAACTACGAACCCGTCCCCGGATGGGCAAAAATCCCCCACGGAATATGGCTCCGCGAAGCCACATCGGTAACCGTCGACTCCAAAGACAACGTCTACGTCTTCAACCGCGGCAACGTCCCAGTCCTAGTCTTCGATCCCGACGGAAACCTCATCGACATGTGGGGCAACGACGATCCTCAAGGCTCCGTCCGAATCACCGAAGACCCCTACGGCAACCGACTCCAGTTCTGGGACGGCTGGTTCATGCGCGCACACGGAATCTCCACCGACCACGAAGACAACCTGTGGCTCGTCGACGACGTCGGCAACAAAATCCACAAATACACCACCTCCGGCGAACACCTGATGACCATCGGCACCGGCGAAGAGGTCCCTCGAGAAAGTGGAAAAATGTTCAACCGCCCAACTGACGCCGCTGTCAACTCCGCCACCGGCGACGTCTTCATCTCCGATGGCTACGGCAACTCTCGCGTTCACCGCATGGACGCCCAAGGCAACCACATAATGTCATGGGGCGAATCCGGAACCGACGACGGAAAGTTCAACCTCCCACACAACATCGCCATCCTCGACGACGACCTCGTAATCGTCTGCGACCGCGAAAGCCACCGCGTCGAAGTCTTCACCACCGAAGGCGAATTCGTCCGTCAATGGCCCGCCCACAAAGCCTGCGGCATAGAAGTCACAGGCAAAGGCGCTGACGCAACCGTCTACATCGGAGAGCAAGGACCCGCGCCCGTCCAACGCGGCGTTGCCGACATCGGCAACCGCGTCAGCATCTTCGACTGGGAAGGCAACATGATCGACCGCTTCGGCAACCCCCATTTCGGTCAAGGTCCCGATCAGTTCCTATGGCCCCACTCCGTAGCCGTCGACTCCCGCGGCGACGTCTACATCGCCGAAGTCTCATTCGTCGAGTGGGGACGCCACCAAGACCCACCTGTAGACACCCCCGCCAGCCTCCGCAAGTGGCGCCGGAAGAACTGATTCCTCAGCGTCGGAAAATATGGAATTTGCTATTAGAGCGACTTCCAATTTGCACGATTCTCAACCTCATTCCTCATCAACAGCCCCTTCAACATACCGCCCCAAGATCCTCCGCGCCTCCGCAACCCGCGCCTCCGGCACCATCAACCGTACAGGCATGACCGAAGTTCCAAGAAACGGGATCCCGTCCGATTTCACCGCGCACGGACACCCCTCGTTGCGAACTAGCCCCGCCCACGTCTCCGCGATCAATTGGTCCGGAGCGGTCGCGAATTCTACCCAACGCTCTCGCATCTCAGTTCGACGCTTCGATGCTCATCTCGACATTGCTTTCACCGAGAATCGAGACCAGATCCGAACGTAGCTGCTGAGACGGCTCCACGCTGAAGAACGGAAAGTCCATCGAAACCGTCTTGCCGTCAATCGACAACTTCGCTAACACCTTGCCGTCACCCTTATGCTCGCCCAACGCCAACAAAACCTCGTGAATCGTCTCACGGGATGGCGTAGCTTCACCATCGCACTCGAACGACAGCGTTACCGCTGGTTCATCAGATGATGTGCCGCGTGTCGATGTCATAGTCTCGCCGTTCTGCTGCGCCTCCCCGTTCATCCGTCCAATCGCTCCATGATACGTCGCAGCGTGCAAACCGTTGCCGTTCACCGATCCATTGACCTCCGGCCTAGAATCACCGTTCTGCGAAGGAATGTACGCGAAGGCGTTGCTCACCGCCACGCCCGACGAGTTGTTGAACATTCGAACCGAACCTCTAACCTCCGCGTAAACATCCTCATGCCAAATCCCCAACGTTCGCTCGAGCACGTTCGACCAAACCGTCAACTCGATCTCATCGTCGAGCAAGGCCATCTTTGCCGTCAAGAACGGATCGCCGTTGCGAGTCGTCCGATGATCGATGGATACTAACTTGCCGATTACCCGGACACGCCTGCCTTCCTCGTTCAATTTTTCATTGCTGGCGTAAACGATCGCGCCATTACCTTCATGCTCCAGCGCAGTCCGTTTCGCCGCCTCCTCTTGACTCTCGGTGATCACCAACCCGAACAGTTCTTTCTCCCACTCCCTCAGCGTCTTGATATCCACTCCACCGTTTTCCCGCGGCGGATCGAACTCGATACCGATAAACGACTCGCTGGAATCCGCGCCGCCAAACATTGAATGCTGTCCCGATGAACGCGCCGCGCCCGTTTTACGCATGTGCGTCGCAAGGTTGCCCGCATGCTCCAATAGTTGCTCGCGCTGCGCCATCGAATCGAACGCACCCGCCTTGATCAGAGATCGCAGCGACGCCTCCGGCGGGGCAGCCTCAGCCAAACGGTTGCAGAAATCAGCAATATCTGCAAACCGACCCTTGCCGTCGCCATCACGAATCTCAACAATCTCTTCCACCGTCGCCGGCCCGACGCCTCGTATCGATGCGAGACCGTACCGGATACCACCGCGCTCCCCAACACCCTCATCCACCGTGAACGATGTCTTAGAAACATTGATATCTGGCGGCAACACCTCAATCCCCCGCTTCTTCGCCTCCGAGATGCACCGTTGCACCCGCTCAGGCGCACCGGCAAAAGAATCCAGCATCGCGACGAAATACTCCAACGGATAGTTCGCCTTGAAATACGTCGTCCAATAAGTAATGTACGCATACGACACCGCGTGCGCCTTGTTAAACCCGTAACCCGCGAACGGCAAGATGTAAGTAAACAGGTCGCGACCTTCCTGCTCCGTGTGCCCCTTCTTCACCGCGCCCTCGACGAACTTACGTTCCTCTTCCCGCATGATCGCCGGCACCTTCTTGCCCATCGCCTTGCGCAAAATGTCCGCCTCTCCGAGCGTGTACCCAGCGAAGTCCTGCGCCGTCAGCATCACTTGGTCCTGATACACGATCACGCCATAAGTGGTATCCAGAAGATGCGCGATGCTCGGATGCGGGTACTCAATCGGCTGCCGACCGTGCTTGCACGCGATCAGGCGATCGATGTGCTGCATAGGCCCCGGACGGTAAAGCGCGATCATCGCCGCGATATCGTCGATCGAAGTCGGCTTCAGATCCTTGATGTAGCGAGTCATCCCCGCGCCCTCAAGCTGGAACGATCCGAACGTGTCGCCATCCGCCATCAACTTGAAAGTCGCCTCATCATCGAGCGACACCTGTTTCTCGTCGTAAAGGTCGATCACTTCGCCACGATGTTCGGCGATGATCTTCAAACAGCGATCCAGCACCGCCAAGTTGGTGAGGCCAAGGAAGTCCCACTTCAACAGCCCGGCAAACTCAATCGGATACATCGAATACTGCGTCGCAGCGAGGCCAGTGTCGTTGCCTTTCTGCGGACGCTGGAGAGCCGTGTATTTCACGAGTGGGTCGTCTGAAATCACCACTCCAGCAGCATGGGTGCTCACGTTGCGCACCCGTCCTTCAACACCCATCGCCTTGTCAAGCACCTCGGCCGCTACTTGGTTTTGGCGAATCAGCTGTTGGAGCTCGATGCTCTGTTCCTTGGCAGTTCGCAGATTAAACTCACGTGGAGGAGCATCCTCCTCATCGTCATTGGACATCGGAGAGTAGTTTGCCACAGCGCGTACAAGCCGGTTACAAGCCTCGTTTATCTGGGAATTATCGGTTGCGCCATCCTCCATCACTCGCGCCGCATCCCGAATCGCCGCCCGAGCCTTCATCGTGCCGAACGTCGTGATCTGAGCAACTCGATCCGGTCCATATCGCTCCAAGCAATACTGGATAACCTCGCCGCGACGGTCATCCGCAAACTCCATATCAATGTCAGGCATCTCACGACGCTCGACATTCAAGAAACGCTCGAAGAACAACCCATAGGGCAGGGGATCGAAGTCCGTAACCTGCAAGCAGTACAGCACCAGGCTCGAAGCCGCCGAACCACGGACCGTCGATAGTATTCCTTGCTGCTTGACGAATCTGAAGATGTCCCAGACCACCAAAAAATAGTCCGCAAAATCCGTCGTCTCTATGATGTGAAGCTCTTTTTCGAGCCGTTCCTTCACCTCATCCGAGATCTCTCCGAAACGATCCATCGCACCTTCATAGCAAGCCTTCCGCAAGTATTGAGCAGACGACAACCCATCAGGCGTCGGATACTGCGGCAATTTCGTTCGCCGCTGCGAGAGCTCCAACGTGCAACGCTCCGCAATCGCCAAGGTGTTGCTAAGAGCTTCCGGATGCTCCGGGAACACCTGCGCCATCTCCGCCGCCGACTTCACGTAGTAGCTGTCATCCTCCATCCGTAATCGCTTCGCGTCTGCCAGCTTGCTCGATGTAACAATGCATGTCAACGTGTCCTGGTGCGGCGCATCCTCCGGATACACATAATGACAGTCGTTCGTCACTACGAGGTCTATGCCCATCTCCGCTGACAGTTCGTTAACCGCCCGGTTAACCACATCTTGCCCCGGCACATTCTCGTGATGCATCAACTCCAAGTAGTAGCGATCACCAAAAACCTCCCGATACCAACCCGCAGTCCCCCGCGCCGCCGTCAAATCACCATTCATCCGCAACACATCCCGAGCCAACTCTCCCGAAAGGCATCCGGACAGAACGATCAATCCTTCGGAATGTTCCTCCAAAAGATCGCGGTCGACACGCGGCCGATAGTAAAAACCTTCTAGGTGAGCTTTGGTCGCAAGTTGCAGAAGATTCCGATAACCCGTCAAATCCTCAGCAAGCAGAGTAATGTGCGGTTGCGACCCTCCGCTAGCCCCTTCCGCCGCCGTCCGTTCATGTCTCGACCCGAACGCGACATACCCCTCCATCCCGATGATCGGCTTGACCCCTGCCGATTTCGCCGCCTTGTAAAAATCGATCGCCGCGTAGACGTTCCCATGGTCCGTCAATGCCATCGCAGGTTGCCCCAACTCCACTGCTCGTTTCACCATGTCCTCGACGTGACCATAGCCGTCGAGCAATGAATACTCAGAATGGTTGTGCAGATGAACAAACTGGTCAGCCAATGGTTACCTGCACCTCCGGGTGATTGGGAAAATCGGGCGATCATGCGCCCTGAATCGATTCATAAAGTATAGTCACTCAACCACTCGCCCGCGTGCCGCGCGGTGTATGCTAGCGGCAGTGAAATCAGCCCCAGAGTTACAAGCCATGACACTGCCCACCCTAGAGCAACTCGAACAAGATCCTTATGCCGCATTAGGCGTCCGAAAATTCATCAACGCAACCTGTCATCACACCAATATGGGCGGCACGCTGATACCTGAGACGACGTTAAAAGCGATGCGGACAGCTGCCGACAATTTCGTCGACCTCAGAGAACTTCAAAAAGCCACCGGTCGCATCATCGCCGAGGTTACCCACGCCGACGATGGCTACATCGTCTCCGGTTGTGCCGCCGGTCTAATGGTCTCCGCCGCCGCCATCATCACTGGTACCGACGAAGCACTGATCGAGCAACTTCCATACGTTCAAGGCGGTCAAGTGCCATGCATCGCCAAACGATTTGCACGAGCGAAGAACTACAAGGGCGAAGAGTACGTCAACCACGGCTACGCGATGGCCGTCAAAACTGCCGGCGTGAAGTTCGTCGAAATCGGCGAGCCTGATCCCGAGGACCGCCCCACAAAAGTAGTCACCGCCGAAGAATACGAGCAGGCATTCATCGACAACCCCAATGCAAAGATGGTCTACTGGGTCGGATACGCACCCCCAGAAGACATCGCCTTGGAAGACGTCATAGACATCGCCCACGCTTACGGTGCGCGCGTGATTATTGACGCCTCGAACTGTCTGCCTCCGCGCGAGAACCTATACCGCTTCATCGACCTTGGCGCCGACGTCGTCTGCTTCAGCGGAGGCAAAGGCATCCAAGGCCCGCAAGGGTCGGGCATTATCGCGGGGAGTCAGGACATCATCGACTCCATAGCGATGCAGTCCGCGCCTTCTCATGGCATCGGTCGTGTAGCGAAAGTTTCGAAAGAAGAAGTCGTAGGGCAAATAGCCTCCTTCATTTGGTGGGTGGAACAAGACGACGAAGAGCGGATGACAGAGCACCACAGGAAGACCGGGATGCTTCACAACAGTTTGTCCGGGCTTGCCAAGATGTCCGACTCCTACATCGAGTTCCCTGACGAAGACAACAGGCCGATGCCGAACGTCCACGTCAAGGTCGACCCCGCCACAGGCAAAGATGCCGAATGGCTCATCGGCGAGCTCCGCGACGGCGATCCTGCAATCTCGGTTGTCGGCCACGCCAGAGACCCGCAGATCGTACGCATCGACGTGCGCCTGTTGGAAGACGAAGAGATCGCAGAGATATCAAGGCGGCTACACGAGATCCTCGGATGATCCTCCCACATCCAAGTTCCTCACGGACGTTTGAGTCAACTTCAGACTTCAACCCCTACGCGCACTACGAAGAAGCTATGATTCCCATGCGCGACGGGGTTCGTCTCGCCGCGGACGTTCACTTTCCGGTTGACGAACACGGAGAACCAATCACCGAACCCGCGCCCGTCCTCCTCGCCCGAACCTCCTACGACAAATCCAAAGACGAGTGGGACACCGTCCGCGACTACTATCCCCGCCACGGTTACGTCTTCGTCAACCAAGATCTACGCTCACGCTTCAGGTCTGAGGGTGACGGCCGCTACTACCACACCTGCAACCCGTGGGAAGGTGAGGACGGTTACGACACCATCGAGTGGATCGCCAAGCAACCTTGGTGCAACGGCAAGATCGGCACTCTCGGAAGCTCTCACCGCGGCATTGTCCAGACCGTAGCCGCTCTCCATCGTCCGCCTCACTTGGTCGCCCAATGGGTTGAACAAGCACCCACCAACATCTACGCCCACGAAGCCCGCGAAGGCGGAGCGATGTGCTTCCACATGGCCGCGGCGATCCACAACCATACCCTCGATTCCCACGAACTACGCGACAACCCTGAAGGGGTTCTTGCCGTCGCCAAAACGTTCCAAAATATGCGGGAGTTCCTCTCCAACACCCCGTGGAAACGAGGCGAAATCGCCCTGTCGCATGCTCCACACATGGAGGAAACCCTCTTCAACTACTACACACGAGGCGAGTACGACGAATGGTGGGCGAACGAGAACCTCGACCAAACCCCATACCTCGACCGCCACGCCGACATCCCGGTCATCCTGACCGGCGGCTGGTGGGACCCTTTCGCCGGCGGCACCGCCGACCTCTTCGTCGACCTGACCAACCGCAACACGAGTCCCACCCACATGGTCTTCGGCCCATGGTCACACGGCACCCAACGCACAGACGCAACCTACGAGGGGGAAGTCGATTTCGGTGTTGACGCCCGGTGGGGCATGTCCAAATTCAACCCGATACGCCGCAGATGGTTCGACCACTGGCTCAAAGAAGAACAGAACGGCGTCGAAGACGATCCCCCGATTCTCCTCTTCGTAATGGGCGGCGGCGACGGCACAAAGAACGCCGATGGACGCCTCAACCACGGCGGCAAATGGCGAACAGAGCGAGAGTGGCCCCTAGCCAGAACCGAATTCACCAACTTCTACCTCCATTCCGACGGCTCTCTAACCACCGATCCATCCGCCACTGACGGCGCATCAATCACCTACACATTCGACCCAGATAACCCCGTCCCAACCCTAGGCGGCAACGTTGCCGGTTTCAGCGTGATCGACAAACCCGAAGAAGGCGGACCAACCTTCGACGAGGCTCCACCTCCCGGACAACAGGCCGACACCATTCTCCAGCACTCCTACTCCTTGGTCACCCCCGGCCCGATGCATCAACGCGAACAATCAGGTCTATTGGCCTGCTCCGAACCCTATCCACTCCTATGCGACCGACCAGACGTCATCACCTTCCAGACCGAACCGCTAACTGAAGACATAGAAATCACGGGCCCAATCGAAGTGAACCTCTACGTATCCTCATCCGCACCCGATACCGACTTCACCGCCAAACTTCTAGACATCTACCCACCAAACGATGACTACCCCGACGGTTATCACATGAACCTGTGCGACTCTATCCTCCGCACCCGCTACCGAAACTCGTGGACCGAACCTGAATTCATGTCACCGGGCGAGGTCTACCCGATCACCATCGAATTAACCCCCACCAGCAACCTATTCAAAGCCGGGCACTGCATCCGAGTCGACATCTCCAGCAGCAACTTCCCGCGCTTCGACATCAACCCCAACACTGGCGAGCCGATGGGCCGCCACACACGGGCTCAAACCGCCCACAACACTCTCTACTTTGGCAAGTCCAAAATGTCGCACATCGTCTTGCCCATTATCACTGCTACCGAGGGGTAACTCGAAACATCTCTCGGAATAATCCGCGTCACCCCATGCCTCAACTCCCAATGCTCCCACAGGTCATGGCACCGACCCCGGTCGTCTTGCCACCACGATGCGCCTGATTAGATCTCTGCGCTTCGATCCAGTTGGGGGCTTTGAGCTCAAGCGACGGCGGTAGCCTCGATCTCGAACATAAGTGGGGGAATGGCGAGTCGGGTGACACCGAGCAAGGTCATTGGAGGAGCAGCGTTGAGCGGCCCGAAGCGGGCGCCAAGAAGATCGAAGTTCTCCAATGCTTCGTCCACGTCTGTGGCGTAGATGTTGAGCCGTATGATGTTGGCGAGACTCATGTCAGCGGCGCTCAGGACGGCCTCAAGGTTGTCGAGTGCGAGTGTCATTTGGCCTCGCATGTCCCCAGCGTGCTGCGGGTTGCCTTCGGCATCAACGGAGGTTTGGCCTGCACAAAACAGTTGTTTACTACCTCCATCGAGAATTTCAGCTTGGTTGTAGCCGAAATTCAGCGACCACGGCCATGGGTTGATTGGTGTTCTATTCAATCGTTGTACCTCCGCAATTAATTCTAAAAACCTGCCAGATACTCAGAGGGTTTCTGTCCGATATTCTTCCAAGAACCTCCTTGCGTTCCACGACACTCGCCAACGCAGTAGCGCACACTTCAGGAGCACAAGTCCTAACCGTTCAGCATTCGATATTTATGTACAAATTTCCAAAACGTCAGCCAATTCAGATACGATAAACCACCCGTCTCACATCGCGATCCTGGTGGTCCCCATTGCCGCGCAAGCCGAGCTACGAAAACCTAGAAACCGCTCCCCCAATCATCCGCACCGCCTCGCTCCGAAGCACCCGATACTTCGGCTTCCTCAAATCAAAGTCCTCCTCCAAAATCTGTTCGGCAACACTCCGCGCCTTCCCCAGCAACTCCAAATCATCGAACCGCGCGAACCGCCAACCGCTCCAACCGCTCTGCACCTCCGCCAAGTTACGACCCGGCCCTCGTAACTCCAAATCCTTCTGAGCCAGCTCGAACCCGTCCGAGTTCTCAACCACCGCCTGCAACCGCGCCTGCGCAATTTCGGTCTCCGCATCAGATACAAGGACACACACACTCTTGTGCTCACCTCGACCAACGCGCCCTCGTATCTGGTGCAACTGCGACATGCCAAAGTGTTCCGCCGTCATGGTCATCATCACCGTCGCATTCGGGATGTCAACTCCGACCTCGATCACCGGCGTCGCAACCAAAACATCGATCTCACGCTCCCTAAACGACTCCATCACCGTCTGTTTCTCCGCCAAACTCATCCGCCCATGCAGCAATCCCACGTTCAAATCCGGGAACTCATCGCGCCTCAATCGCTCGTACTCCTCAACCGCCGACGCACCCCCAACATTCTCCGACGGATCAATCAACGGACAAACTACAAACGCCTGCCGTCCCGCACTTACTTCCCTCCGAATCGTCGCATAGGCCTCCGCAACCTCGAACGGCGTCTGCGCCCAGCGAGTTGCAATATCTTTCCGCCCGTGCGGCATTACTCGCAACGTCGAAAGCTCCATCTCCCCGTACATCGTCATGTGTAACGTCCGCGGTATCGGCGTCGCCGACATCGCCAGCATATGGGGACGCGGCGTCCGATTGGTCAAAACGGCCCTCTGCTCCGTTCCGAACCTCTGCTGCTCATCCACTACGACCAGCGCTAGATTCTCGAAATCCACCCCTTCCGACAGCAACGCATGAGTACCGACAACCAAGTCCACTTCTCCATTTGCACACATCTCATGCATCGTCCGCTTCTCGCGCGGCGTCAAACTGCCTGTCAGCAATCCGACCCGCAGATTGCGATCGCGACTCTCAACTCGATGCAACGATGATTCGTAAACCGGTCCGTGGACACTCAGAGCGTGCTGACACCTCAACTGCTCCAGCATCCCGATGAAATGCTGCTCCGCCAAAACCTCAGTCGGTGCCATCATCGCCGCCTGCATCCCGTTCGTACCCGAAGCCGACAGCATCGCCGCAATCGCAACCACCGTCTTCCCACTACCGACCTCGCCCTGCAACAAACGAGCCATCGGATACTCGGAACCGATGTCCGACAAGATCGTCTCCACGCTTTCACGCTGATCCGAAGTCAGCTCGAAGCCCAATGACGACACGAACTCCTCTACCAACTCGCGGTCAGGAGCAAGCTGCACTGCCGCAACCGAGCTCCGCCACCGCGTTCTTCTACGAATGGCCGCGATCTGGTTGTAAAGAAACTCGTCGAACGCCAACCGTCTAGTCGCACCCCAACGCTGCCGATCAGACAAAGGCCGATGCATCACCTCGATCGCGTCCGACAGCTTCATCAACTGGTGCTCATCAAGAACGTCATCCGACAACGGCTCTTCAACGAATCGCAATCCCTTTTCCAAGCACTGCATCACTCCGTTGCGAACGGTTCGCTGGTTCAAACCCGCGCTCAACGGATAAACCGGCACCAACGCGCCCGCGTGAACAAACCCCCGCTCGTTATTGCGCCCACCCCGCGTCACATCGTCATACTCCGGATTCTCCATCGTTGGACGGCCCTGATACTCGCTAACCTTGCCGCTCACCACGATCCGATCTCCGCTCTGCCAGCGCGTAGCCATATACGGCATGTTGAAGAACGTAATCGACAGGGATCCAGTTCCATCCCTTATCCGAACTCGTGCGTAGCCGTTCCCTCCACCAAACCGATTAACATCTGCGCCAACAACCTCCCCCGCAACAGTCGCGTCCTCGCCCGCCACCAGATCGATTATGTTCGATTGCTTTGTGTAGTCGATCATACGCAACGGAAAGTGCCACAAAACATCGCGTAGTGTTTGCAGTCCCAACGTCTCAAAGGCCTGTCTTGCAGATCGATGCAAAAACCGCAACGAAGCAACCGGAGCATCCAACCCAACCGCAGGCTTGGGTACGGGATTTGGCTGATCTTTCGTCGTCCTATGGCTTCTGTCTTTGGCGGGCGGCTCAGAACGAGCGACGACTGACGCGGATCGACTCTTATGACTACGATTGCCGTACAGCCCGCGGTACGCCGCCGTAGCCCAAGCCCGCCGCTCCTCCGGCGAAAGCATGGCGTACCGTCGCCCGCTCATCGGCGGCAAGTTACGTACCCGATCCGAAATCCGTCCCAGATTCCGCAACATCGCATCTAGGCCACCATCCACAACCGCGCTGTTATTGAAGCCTCGTTTGGCTTCCAATTTCAGCACATTGACAAGCGTCGTGATCTGGCGCTCAGCAATCGGATCAGTCATACCCGAAATGGTACGCCGAATCCCCACTACCTAAACTAGTCTGTGTACGAGCCCAGCCTAGACCGTAACAAGGGAAATGGCCTCTAGCAGGCAGCCTCACCTACCAAGAAACCGCAAGCCCAATCGTTCCTGTCCCCAAATGGGCACCGATCGCTGGACCGATCGTTGCCCGCAGACTTCTACCGCCGGGTTTCACCGAGCTTTGCAGATCGGCGAGAACATCCTCCGCCTCGTCTTGCGACGAAGAATCGGTGTGCAACACCGCTAGGTTCGTAAGTGGCGCGTGATCTTCGACGACCCTGGAGATCAATGTCGCCAGTGCCCGACGGTGAGACCGTGGCTTGGCGATAACTTCTACCTCGCCATCGACGATCGCCAATACCGGGCGTATCTTAAGAACGCCTGCCACCAAGGCCTGCGCTCCCTTGAGTCTGCCGCCTCGTTTCAGGTATTCGAGCGTGTCCGGTGTGCCTGCGAACTGCACACGCGGCACCATGTCATTTGCCGCCGCAATCGCATCGTCCGCGCTTCCTCCATCGTCGATGATTTGCTGCGCGGTTAACGCGATGAAACCGGTTGCCATCGAAGCAGTTCGAGAGTCGACGTGCTTTATACGCTCGCCTGACGGATCGGCCTGAGCCCCACCACCAACCGCTGAAGCATACGTCCCGCTTAGTGCTGACGAGATGTGGATCGATACGATCTCATCGTGTTCCTTGAGCAACTCGTCGTACACCGCCTTGAAATCCCCTGGCGAGGGTTGAGACGTAGTAGGAAACACATCCTTGTCACGAGCCAATCGCGAGTAAAAATCCTCAGTCGCGATATCAACTTTGTCCCGAAACTCCTCCTCTCCAAACCTCACGAACGCCGGCACAATACTCAAGCCGGCTTCTTCGACCAGATCTGAAGGGATGTCTGCCGTGCTATCTGTTACAACTGCTATGCTCACGCGTTCACTCCTACAACTTCACATGGATGAATCACTCGTATGCCAACAAGTTACATCAATTTGCGATTAAGTATCAATTCGTATCGATGGCGTTTGGATAATGAGTAAATCGCCGTCTCATTCTCCAGTGCCCAATCGCTGATCACATGTATGACCACCTTTCGCGCCATATTCCGAGGCTACAACCTCCGCCGACTACGCAACATCAGGCTACAGCGAGCACGTAGTTACCACGACATCGTCAAACGCCGACGCGCCAGACAACTACGTCGCGGACGCGTCCGGAGAACCTGCCTAAAACTCGCCTACCAAATCCCCTTGGCAATCTTGGCGGCCCTAGGAATCGTCGTCATCATCATGCACAGCGGAGATCGCCGGCTTCTCACCAAAGTCGAAATCGCCACTGCCGGCTATGGCTACAACCTCACATCCTTCGAAGTCCGGCACTTCCCGGCCAAATGGGCACACCGCATCTACTCTGCGCTGCCGTGGACCGATATCGATGAAGAAAATCGACGAGTCCACCTGGATCGTTATCAGGACCTCGCACGCGAACTCCGCTCCGCCAGAAACGACCTCAAATCCGCTCAAGCACGCGGCGATAATGCCGCGGCATCGATCGCGCAATCACGCGTCGACTCGCTCATCCAAGAGCGCAACAGGATTCGAGACGCCGTCGAAGAACTCCTCGAAGCCGCCATCTCAACCGAACTCATCTCCCTCGGGCTAAACCGAAACGGCGACTTCATCTGGCCCCCAGTAGACTTCCGCATCGACGATACACCCCACGTCCTCGTGACCTCGCCACGCGATGTCATCGAACGTGACTCGGTCAGGATTCTCAAACCCCACCTCACCGAGAGCGACAAAGAACAGATGGAAACCCAGATCTTCGACACCGCCGATCTCTCAGCGGTCGTCCTCCCAACAGGCGGCTTAGCATCGTTCCCAAACCTAGTCCCTTCCGACTACAGCCTGCAAGCGCTGCTCGAGGTGTCCGCACACGAGTGGCTCCACGCGTACCTGCTGTTCCATCCACTCGGACGTTCTTACTGGTCCGGCGGTGACATGACATCCCTCAACGAAACCCTCGCCAACCTCGTCGGAAATGAGATCGGACGCACCGTCTACAACGAAATCACTGGCGAAAACGTCGAAACACTGGAACCTCCATACATTCCCGATCACGACGACAAAGATTCCGAGGATGAAGACGAAAGGTTCGATGTCCGAGAATTCCTGCACGAAACCCGCCATCGCACAGACGAGTTGCTGGATCAAGGCAAGATCGAAGATGCCGAGACCTACATGGAAAACCGCCGCCTAGAGCTAGTGGAAAACGGACATAACATCCGCAAAATCAACCAGGCCTACTTCGCCTTCCACGGCCTCTACGCCGACGGCCCTGCCTCTACAAGCCCCTTGGCGCGCCAGATATGGGAGTTGCGGCAACAATCCACCGATGCAGGACACTTGGTCAAAACTCTGCAGACGATATCGAATTACGACGAGTTCTTGACGCTGCTCGACGAACGCTCCATCGCCAGGGAATGAGCCCGCGGCGTCTTCGACGGCCACCAGTTGATCTCGCCCAGCTTCATCACTATCGCCGGAACCATGATTGCGCGCACGACGAAGGTATCGATCAAGATCCCCAGCATCACCGTAAAACCGAGTTGGAATAAGTCGAGAAGCGGGAACGTCGTCAATACTGAGAACGTGCCCGCGAGGATGATACCCGCCGACGTGATGACACCCCCAGTACGCGTGATCGCATACCGCGTGCCCTCAGCCAACCCTCGCGTCCGCGTTTCCTCACGCACTCTTGACATTATGTAAATGTTGTAGTCCGCACCAAGTGCGATCAAGAACACGAAGATGAACGGTATCGAATCGAACGCCATCCCATCGTGTCCGAATATGTTCTCGAAAATAACGATCGATATCCCCAGCGCTGCCGCGAAGCTCAGAACGACGCTGATGACAAGGTATGTTGGCGCAACTACGCTGCCCAACAGGATTGCCAGAATGATCCAAATCGCGGCGATCACAATCGGCGCAATAACTTGGAAATCGCGTATCGTCGCGGTTCGTGCGTCGTAGTTCGTTGCCGATTCACCACCGACTACCGCCGTCGCTCCGCTCAAACTCGACGCGCCCACCACATCACGCACCGTCTCCCTCAACCGCGGCACCGCATCCATCGCCTCAGCGTCGTAAGGATCTTCGTTGAGCACGACCTCAAGCTTCGTCGTCGTCCGGTCGGTTGAAACCAACCTCTGACCCGCCAAGAACGAACCCGCAAGCTGCGCCTGCTCTGGCGGTAACATCGCCATCAATGCGCCAATCTCGCTTGGATCGTCAGGAATCATCGAAACGAGCGGTTGAACTTGCTCAATGCCCACCGGTAACGGCTCGCCAAGCGGACGCGTGATCGACGTCACGCTGTTGACTATAGGGTCAGCCACCAGTGCCGCCGAGAGATCTTCGATGGCCTGCAAGTGACCCAGAATCGACACGTCCTCTTTCGAAACGTAAACCGTAGTCGGTGCCAACTCTCCAGGCGGATAAGCCGACTTCAGCGTCTCGAAGCCCGTTTTCGACTCCGCACTGTCCGGGAAACCAGCTACAAAACTGAACCGTGGCGTGAACTCAAATAATCCAGCCGACAGCACGACCAACGCTACAAACGTAATCGTCAGCAACGCGCCGGGGCGCTTGGATACGAGCCTCCCGACGCGGTTCCAGATACCCGACTCCTCGTCTTTCGGCTCAATTCTCTTGATCGGCCAGAACGCTACTCGCCCCATCGCAACCAGCACCGCAGGTATCAACGTCAGCGCACACACCAGCATCACCGCGACCGCCATCGCCAGCATCGGCCCCATAGTCTTCAGACTTCCAGACAGCGCCAATGCTAGAGCCAACATCGCGACCACCGTGGTTCCCGCGCTAGAGGCGATCGAAGGACCAACCGCCCGCATCGTGGTGGTGATCGCCTCGAACTTGTCCTTCCGCACCGGAAGCTCCTCGCGATACCGAGAAACGATAAACAGCGTAAAATCAGTCCCCGCTCCGAACATCAACACTGCCATGATCGCCGTAACCTGCCCATTCAGAGACAGTTCAAAATTGTCCGCAAGCAAGGCGGCGATTGATTGCGCCACCGTAAGAGCGATGCCGACTGTGACCACGGGCAGCAACGCCAATAGCGGCGAACGATAGATCGCCAACAAAATCACCAGCACCAACACGATCGTGATCGCGCTCACACGGAAGTCGAACGACTGAAACACCACAATGGCATCCGCAAGAATCCCGGCTCTACCAGTGACTTCGAACGTAGACGGCAACTCGACAGCTACCTTCTCATCTAGTTCGCGCAGCCACTCGACTGTCTCGCCGAACTCGTCCTCACCCGGCCATCCCGAAATCACCACCGTGATCGTCATAGCGGTCCCGTCAGGCGAGATTTTCGGCTCTGATGGTTGCCTCGGCCGGCTCGAACCGTCACTGAATCCAGATTCCTCGAAGTCCGAGATGACTAGCGCTATGTTCCCACGCGTCTCGTCGGCGCGTATCAATGCGTCAATCTCTGCCACCTTGGCGACATCCTCATCTGTGATGCCCGCCGGGTTGCGATAGATCAATATCGCTGGCAGCCCCCTGAACGTCGGGAACTTTTCGCTCGCGAGCTCAATCGCCTGCAACGCCTCAGTCTCATTAGGCAAAAACTCTGCCTGATCGTTTGTCGAAACGTCCTCAATACTCGGCGAGAGGGATTGAATGACACCTGCGATAACGACCCAAGCAACGATGAGAATTGCGACACCGCGCCATGATCCGACGCTGGAGGCTATGGCATTGAACAAACCTGAAGATACCCCGAGTTGTTTGGCGCTCTGTGACGAACCTGACCCGATGTCTAACTATACGAACTCAGATAGACCAGAAGGCTTTCGCAGCCCGAAGACACGCTTTTTGTCGAATATCTACCACTCTCCACTCAACCGAGCCGACCCAAGCTCGCCATACGCCTGCATGATCGCCTCACGCACCCGCCCCGGTGCCGTCCCACCCGCAACGTCACGCGCCGCAACGGATTCCGCCGCCGACAAATCCGGAAATTCGATATCACCTATCGATTCGCCTCTTGTGTGAGCCGCAACTCGCACATAGGCTTCACGGAAAGGCATACCATGGTCGCGAACCAGATGATCGGCATAGTCCGTAGCCAAAATATCGCGTCCTTGAGACGCCCCATCCATGCGATCGATACTTACTGTCATCTCGGCAATCATACCCCTCGCAGCTGGCAGGCAACCGATAACCGTGTCGTAAGCATCCATCAACGGAGGTTTGTCCTCCTGAAGGTCCCGGTTGTACGTCAGCGGCAGACCCTTCAGTGTCGTCAACGCTGACACCAATGATCCAAACACGCGGCCGGACTTCCCGCGGATCAGTTCCGCATAGTCCGGATTCCGCTTCTGCGGCATCATGCTCGACCCCGACGAATATGCGTCGCTGAGCTGTACAAACCCGAACTCCTCCGAAGACCAGATAACGATGTCTTCACACAACCGAGAGAGGTGTGTCATCGTCTTAGCAGCGGCAAATATGAAATCGAGAATGAAATCACGATCCGAAACCGCGTCCATCGAGTTGGCACTGACCGCCGAGAATCCCAACCGTTCTGCCACATACTCTCGATCCAGTGGATACGTCGCGCCCGCCAACGCACCGCTTCCCAACGGCAACACATCCGCCGTAGCTCGCGCCAAGCCAAACGCTTCTGCACCACGCCCAAACATCTCGTAGTAGGCCATCAAGACATGCCCAAACGAAACTGGTTGCGCACGTTGCAAATGCGTGTAACCGGGAACGATAGTAGTAACATTCTCCTCCGCACGATCCAGCAACGCTCTCTGCAACCCCCGACACAACGCGCGACACTCACCAGCGATCCGTTTTACGTACAACCGAGCATCCGTCGCCACTTGATCGTTCCGCGAACGAGCCGTATGCAACCGGCCCGCCGCGTCTCCAATCAACTCATAAAGCCGAGCCTCAACATTGATGTGAATATCCTCAAGCTCTGGCTTCCACTCAAACTCACTCGCCTCGATCTCTTCCCGTATTCGCCGCAACCCCCCGATTATCGCCTCAACATCTTCACTCGAAACAATCCCCTGCTTCCCCAGCATCTCGGCATGCGCAATCGATCCCGCAATGTCCTCCCGGTACATCCGCTTGTCGATATCCAGCGAAACCGTAAAGTCGCTGGCAAGCTCAGAACCCCGGATTGAAGAAGTCGGTGAATCGGACATAGGCATCAGGGATCACGGGAAACTGGCATCACGTTAGATGCTCTACACGCTCGAACATTCGTTGCATGTCCTGATGCTTAACTCGGAATTTCGTGCCATGGTTTCTAAATCCCTTGCTACCCGGGGATTGCTCTCTGGCATCGAAGTCAATTGCAATCCATCCTTCACTCAAACCACTGATGAAAGCCGACGGTTTGAAATCGGCTAATAGATAAGTATCCCTGAACTCCACGTATCGCTTGCCCTGCCTCCTCGAAACCTTACCCGCAACCAAGACGGTATTTCTCAGCTTCGACGCCGCCGTAACAACGAGAATATCCTTGCTCCACGACACATGAGACACATCGTTGCGCGTTACATGAATGCGGTCACCTTCGTCGGCTACGCTGAATCCACGATTGGTTTCGCCCCAAATAGTGTGCCTGAAACTCAACCTCCCCTTAGCATCTACCCATCCGTGTTCCTGGACTAGGTTGCCAACTGACCCCTTGGGTTCGCCTTCCTTGTGAAAAAGCGTAATCGGTGCGGTGCCGCCGTGGAACTTTACTTCCCATCTCTGTAGATCAGGGAGGTCCATGTTGTTAGTGTCGATCCCTAACAAGTGCTCAAGAATTGCGCCCGGTTGACCTGTACCCCCATTGTGCATTTCCCAAGTTCCAGATCGACAAATCTCCCGCAATTCCGCAAAAAGGTTCGTTTCGACGGCGTTCCTAGGCGTAATCGGCACGCCAACCATCCTGGATTCGAGCCTCTGCTATTTGACAGTATTCTCCCGACAATTCAATTCCAACCCAATCGCGGCCACAATACTGCGCGGCAACTGCGGTGGTCCCACTACCCATAAACGGATCGAGAACTACGTTAGCCGTCGTTGACTCAATGCATCTACGGGCCAACTCGACAGGGAACGGTGCGGGATGAGGATTGTCGCGAGCTGGACGGATTGACCAAACATCGCCGATGCCGCCAGTTTTTGGCGCCAGCATAAATTTCGGTTTTGCGATCAAGTAGATCACTTCATACGTCGGCAAAAAATACCCGGGATTGTGATTGAAACCTCCGGGACGTTGCCATATGATGATTTGCCGCACTGGGAAGCCATCCACGATGTCAGCCCTATCCTGCAATAGTCCGTTCTGCACTCTCCATTTGTGGTTGTAAAAGATCGCCCCATCGTCTCTCAACAGCCTCATCATCCCGGAGAGACACTCGCGTTGCCACGCGACATATTCGTCATACGGCATTGAATCGTTGTGATCTGCGTACCCGTCAATCAGCCCCGCATTTGGCCACTTGCCGCCCCTACCATCCTTTAGGCCGTTACCTGTGCTGTTCTTTAGGTTGTAAGGAGGTGAGGTCACTACCACACCGACTGAATTCGCCGGCATGCAAGCCATGACTTCTAGGCAATCGCCTTGATGTATGCGATTCGTCCAACGCTCCAACGTCGGCGTATCGTCAGTACCAGATTCATCCCGTGCGGTCAATCTGGCCTGTTGTTTCAACAAGAGCTACTCCTATAACACGTGTATCACAATAAGTTAGTCGTTTATATAAGAGTACCACCTAATTCCAACTCCCACCAGCCCACTTATCGCGATACGAGAGATCCAAAGACTCATCCCCCGCCAACCGGTTCCACATCCGCGTCCGGAAGTGCTTCTGCTTTGCCGAAAGCCCCCGTTGCATACCCATCGGATTCTCCCCCTCCAAACGCGTCCGAATTGTGGCATCATTCGCCGGATCGTGGTTCCAAGACGGGACGTTCCACTCGCTCGTTCGTTGGAACAGGAACTTCAACATGTAACGCACCCGCTTGCTGGTGTTCGCAGTTCCCGCGTGCCAGATGTCGTAGTGCAGGATCACCACGCTACCTGCTGGAACCGTCGCTATGAACTGATCCCGGAAATTCCCCTGCGACGCCATTCGCTCCGGCAAAGCATTCAACACATGCGTCCCCGGCAAAATGCACGTCGGACCCATGTTCTGCTCAACGTCTTGCGGGTAGTACATCGCCAGTACTAGGTCCACGCGGTCCGGCGACCGAACCTGGCCACCCGATACTCGAAGATCGTTCATGTTATCTTGGTGGATCTGCTGGCTCGGAGTTCCCGGCGCGTTACGGTGACAGTGCCGATGCGAAAACATCTCGTAATCCGGACCAAGCAAACTGGTCAGCACACCGACAACCTCTGGAGAGTCCCAAACCTCGTTCAGCTGATGCACAGTTTCAAGCACTGCGTCCCCCGGATTCGTATCCAGCGCATCGAGAGCGTCGTAGATCTCCTGGTTCAACCCTTCCCGCAGTTCAGGTTGGACGATGTGATACCCGCGGATCACGAATGATGCCATCTCGTCATCGGTCAAGCGGTGGTCGGTTGCTACTGCGGTGGTGGTCATTTCTTGGCCTTTCTCTGCGTCGATCGACAGATCGTTAACAATTAATCGTCGAAATCTTCGATCTTCTCGAGAATGAACTGGAAACCTATAACCTCTCCCGCACCATCGCTCCCGATGCCGGCCCAAACGTCCGGTGCTTGGATAACGCGCCAGCCGTCGATTAGGGCGGCCTGTACCGATGCGTACGGAATACCCTCGCTAGTCGGATCCAGTTCAGTCAGCGAACCTGCGACCGGCTCATAGATCGCTGCTGAAAGTGCTGGCGACTGCGGATTCGTGCTTTCGCTATTGATGTATAGAAGGCGCTGAAGTTTGGGCATTCGATGACTATCAGGGGTGTATGCAGTTTCGTTGAAGTTTGATGTTATCGCGCCTGCGAACCTGCGACAACGTCCGATGTCACACTTTACGCCAGAACGGTTCCCGCTTAGAAACGGTATCTAGCACCGTCGGATCCCAAGCCGGCATCTCCCAACCCAGGGGCTGCAACGGACCGCTACGCCAACCAATCCGCTTGTGAACACGTTCGTCGCTGTAGTAGACGATGTAGACCAGATCCACAAAATCGTCGAAGTATCCCGGCATGTTCGCTTCCAACACCTTGAGCGCGGCGATCCGCTGCTCCTCGTCCAACGCCGCGAAACCGCCCTCCGCACGCGCCGACGGCTCAAGTGACAATGCTTCCATCACACGCCCCAATGACACGCCATACTTCGCCTCTTTGCCTGCGAATTCCTCCGCGGCCGCCGCCAAGCCCATCTCGCCAGCACCCGGCAGTTCGTCGACCGCCGGCACGATAAGGTCCATCACCGCAGATAAAACGAGGCGGTCCGCATCCGTCAATTTAGTTTCGTTATCGTGTTCTGACATCGCTCAAACTTCGTTTCAGGACTTGAGATCTGCACGTTCGCGGTCTATATAGTCGGCAGTTCTAAGCGCAAGCGCTCCGATCGTCGGCGTCGGATTCACCGCCGCGCAAGTCACAAACACCGATCCGTCGACCACGAACACGTTGTCCGCATCGTGCGCCTGGCCCCATCTGTCTACCACGGACGATGCCGGATCGTCACCCATTCGAGCCGTACCCATCAGGTGCCATCCAGCTACCTTCAACAATTGAGTAGCCAAAATCTCGACAGCACCAGCCTCATGCAATGCCGTTTCCGCATTCTCAATCGCGTCGTCCAACTGCCTACGAGAGTTCGAACTCAGTTTGTAATAAACCTTCGGAGCTGGAATACCATTCGAATCCGTCAAATCCGGATCCAACTCGACGCGGTTGTGCTCCTCCGGCAAGTCCTCGCCAATAACGCCCAAAACCGTCACATCACCAAACCGTCGACCAAACTCCGAATGGTGATCAGCTCCCCAAGGCACCCGTCCGAACATATAACCACATGCAGTAGATACCGGACCCGAACTTCGCGCCACCTGGTACGAGTATCCACGCACGAAGTCCTTATTAGGGTCAGTCTCATAAAACTCCTGGCAAAGGATTATGTTCGCCAGTGCGCCCTTGTAGGTCTTTAACCCATCATCGAACAACCCGCTAACCATCGCGTACGGGTGAAACATCAGATTTTTGCCCAACAACCCACTTGAGTTGCACAGCCCATCCGGATAAGCGTCCGATGCCGAGTTCAACATGATCCGTGGAGAGCCGATACCGTTCATCGCAAGAACCACAGCCTTCGATGGCTGGAAGTTTTCCTCCCCGTCCGCATCGTAGTAGCTCGCACCCGTCGCCCGGCCATCCGAATCCGTTTCGATCCGGAATACCCTCGAATCCGTCCGCAACTCGACCCCGTTCGCTATTGTCTCAGGCCAAATCGCAACGTCTGTCTGACCCTTCGCACCTCTCGAACAACCAAACCCAGTATTGCCGCAGTTGTTACACGCCTGGCGACCACGGTAGGGAACCGAATTCACATAGCTGTCCGACGGCCACCAGTGCCAGCCCAGACGGTCAAACGCCCTCGCCATCCGCTCGCCATCAGGTCCGATCGGCAATGGTGGCATTGGACGCTCTTTCCGCGGAGGGTTCGCTGGGTCGCCATTGATTCCTGAGCAACCCATCAACTCGTCATAAGCGTCGTAATACGGCTCAACATCCTCATACGTGATCGGCCAGTCGTCAGCGACGCCATCCAGCGTCTTGACCCGGAAATCCGAAGGATGGAAACGCGGAGTGTGCGCCGTCCAATGAATCGTGCTACCGCCAACCGCATTGAACATCAGCGGATCGATCGGAGATTCGTCAACGTTTATCGGATAATCGACATCAAGGCTCCGAACATTTGGGTCATAGGCCCAGTTCGTGCGCGCCTGAATCTCCCAGTCAGCGTGCTCGTTCGGGTATTCCTCAGGTTTTATCCATCGCCCTTGCTCCAAGCAAACGACCTTGAATTCCGATTGTGAAAGACGCCATGCGACCGCCGCTCCTGACGCGCCCGAGCCCAGTATCAGGATGTCCGTAGATGGATGTGTAATCGTCAATCTCGCCTGCCTATCCGCTCTTGCAGACCCATAAGTAATCGGAAATCATACTACCATTCCACATCGCCAAAACCACACCAGAAATATACTCAGTTGATCAACCACGGACCGCGTCACCAACAGTCAGCACGAAGGAACGATGTTAAAGGGCGTAATAGTCGCATTCGCCATCATGTTGGTCGCCATACCCATACCCGGCGTCCACTTCGTCGCGATCCCCATCAGCCCCTTCCTAGCTGGATTCATAGGTGGCGGCATCGCCAAGGCCGACGAGATCAAAATCGTGTGGTTCGGTCTCATCGTTGGCGCCCTGATGCTCATCCCCGCCGCCGCAATCATCGTCTATTGGCAAATCAGCGACGCCGAGAGATTCCTAGGTGCGCCAACCCTCTTCTGGGCGATCATCGGTTTTTCGATCGCTCCATACGCCTGGTTTGGGACCACCATCGGTGCATTGGTCTCCTACCTGACGCGTTCCCGATCCTCTGATCAATCCTCAACCGCAAATTAAGAAATCGGTAGCGTTTTGATGTCTGCTACTGTGGCGGTCTCGTTGAGTCCGGTCGATCCTCATCGTCAGAGGCATACAACGACGTTATCTGTTGCGCCCATCCCCGCCTGTTTGCTTGAGTGGCGACTTCTGCGACGAGAAGTGACGAAGCATCCTGATGTGCAAGCCAATCGTCGATCCAACGCTTGAGCTGCTCCTCACGTTTCGGTATCACCTCCTCATGTGGCACCGCCAGTACCGGACATGACACCTCGCGGCGTATATTGTCAGCAACAGAAGGCCAAAAATTCCGCGAAAAGCCGTAGCGCATCCGCGACCCCATCACGATCCAAGAATATGGCGATGACTTGTGCGCCGCCGCCAACGAGTTCGTAATGCCTAACCTTGACGCACGGAACGAGTGCTCGACCGGGCTCTCTTCCAACACTTTCGACAGATACTCACGCGCTTGGTCGAATTCGCGCCGATTACGCCGGTACTCGATGTTGCTCTCGACAATCTGGATAGGAACACCATTCTTCTTGGCAATCGCTAGAGCATACGGCAGACAAGCCTTCATAGCGCCTTCGACACGTAACGGAACAATGACCGATTCAGGATTGATCCGGATGTACCTGATATCGATATTCCGATCATCGTTAACCATCAACACTGGAACCGTAGCCACTGACAAAAGCTCTTCGGCCATCTTCTTCCGAACGTAACGCCGGATCCGGTTTTGCGGACGCGCATACATCACGATCATGGAATCAACGGCCTGCTGGGCCTTGTACGAAAGAATGTGAGCTGGACTCCCCGCACTCAAATCAGTGGTGATATCCACGCCATGATGTTCGAGACGACGCGTCACCTCGTTGAGGTAATCATTGGCGAGGATCTTCCCAAATTCGTGAATCGCTCCATTATTGATGATCGAAGCGTCGCGATTCCGAGTCTGCTCAGCCGTGTCCAGCGAAAGGTGGGCACGTTGGCGCCACTCGCCGTGACGCGTCAACGGCGGAACATCTGCCAGCGAAAAGAATAGATCGAGGGTCGAGCCGAACCATTTACTTATGAGTAACCCGTAGGAAATCGCTCGCTCATGCCACTCCGTGCCATCAAGCGGCACGAACAACGATCCGATCTCAACAGAACCGTTGGATGTCGATTTGGTACTCATTACCGTCGCCTACGTCGCATTTTCGATAAATTAACGAAACACAGCCAGAACTGCACAAGACGATTCAATGTTACGCCGATACCTTGCACCCGTCCCAAAACACACCTGACGCCCGACCTAAACGCGGGGCTTTAGCGACTCATTGAGTGGGCATGGGAGCACCCGCAGCCTCATCGAAAGCAAACTCCAGCAATCCCGGAACGCACTGGAACATACTCAACATGAACGTTTCAAACTTAGCCGCATCCCTAGGACTCGCATCTTCCCGACTGCCGGTGTAGATCGCCGCCGGGTCAACTGTAGTCAGCACGTCCGCCAAACACGCCTCATCACCTTCCAGATCACCTACTTGGTCCACCATGCCCAACAAGCCGCAGACAAATAACCCTCCGTAGAACTCGCCCGTTACCGCAACCTCCTCTGGGGTCGCATCCGGCTGTTCTCCAGCGATCACGGCCTTCACATCCGCTCCCGCAACCAAATCCCGAATACAATCCTCTCCCCCTTCAGTGAAACCCTCCATCGACGCAAGCATGTTGCCCAACCAGACGGCTTTCGCAGTTGCCGGATCAACACAATCGATAAACGTCTCCTGCCAACCGACCGATTCCTCCTCAGACAAAACCTGTCGGGCCAATATCGTCTCCAGCTCCTCTTCGCTAAACCCATCGCGAATGCAGGACTGCTCAGAATCCTCGAACTGATCGAACAGGTCGCGCCAAGTCGTCGAGATGCTCACATCGAACTCTTTAACCTCACCTGCCTCCATCATCGATTCGCCCGACTCCTTGACCTCTGCTGCCGCTAACACCGACTCCAAAGACGGCTCCAACTCTAGCTGTGGAACGAAGTTCTCGAAGCGCCCAACCACCACGCCGTCTCGGTCCATCACAAACGTCCACTCCTGCGATACCAAACCCCACTCTTCCAACAGCGGCGTCTTCTTCGCCCGCGTCAGATCACCCTGTATCTCCTTCGGATTCGTAAACAGATCCACATGCACAAAGTCCGCAGCATCTCCATAGGTAGCGCTCAGATTGCTCAACACTTCAACCTGCGGACCGCAAACCGCATTCGTGCAGAACGCCGGACTCGCAAATACCACCACTGTCGGCTTCCCGTTCTGAATCGCATCGCCAAGCGAAATCTGGTACAAAGTCTCGTCTCGCTGCGATCCCGTCGTCAGGTCCGAAACATCCTCAACATCCGACAATGTCCTACTATCCGCCAGCGGAGGCACCTCGCCAAGATCGACCGACATCGTCTCCTCGTGAACCTCCATCAAAACCTCGATCGTTGCCACGCTCCCATCCGGCTGCGGAACACTCACCTCCACTCCCCACATACCTGCCTCGTCGAATGTCAACTCCGTAACATGAATCCCACGAGTCCCGTACGGAAACTCGAAATAACGCGCAAGCGCCATCTCAACCGGACCGTCTCGACCAGAAACCGCGTCCGAGCCATCCGGATACTTGTACGACGAAACTTGAACCACCGGAAACGCCACAATCCCCGAACCATCCGTCAACACCATCGCGAACCTACGTGTGCCCGGCGCCAAGTCCGGGGTCGCAAGTATCAGCCGCAACTCCTCGCTCTCGGTTCGAGTAGTCCACTCCTGGTCCGGCTCCTCCAAACCGCTACTCGGCAACACCGCCGCAGCTTCAGGAACCGGAGTGTTCGTCGGAACCGGCGTTTGGGTAGGCGCTACCGTCGGCACCGGCGTAGCCGTAGGCTCTTCACTCGAGCACGCCACAGCGAACAGCGCCAGCAGCCCCATGGCCGCCGCCAAAGTAGTCACATGACCCAAACGCATCACCCACCTCCAATCAAAAGACCCGATCGCGGCTTCATCAATCAGAACCCGCCGTCATAGGTCCCGAACGTGAACGCGAAGATCGCAAAGTTCGGAGAATCGCTGCTCAACTTCAACGTGTCCTCTACATACTCCGGCGTCTCCACGATCTTGTACATCCGACCTTCATCAACGTTGAAGTACGACCGACCTTCGTCATCGAACAGAATGTCGTCGCCAGCCTCGTTCTCCATCAGCCAACGACCGTCAAGCTCTACGTAGACCTTGAACTCGTCCGGCTCTGGCGGATCAATCACCACGTTCGCACTGCGACCATGGAACCGGAGCGCTATGTAGTCGCTCAGATCCATCGTCTCGCGAGCATGCACAATCGCCTCTTGCTCATTCCTCCACAGACCGCTCAACACGAACTTCTGCGGCGGATAGCTGTTGCGCTCCGCGTAGATGTCCTCATACTCAACCTCACGGTCAGGCCCCACGTAGTACTCGTCCTGCGCCGCATACAGCCCGTAAACGCTGTAGTTCCGGTCGTAGCCGCCGTAAAGTTCACGTGTCACCGACCTCGCTGTGTCGTCCCGACTCGTGTTCTCCACCTCGCCGATCGGGATGCCGCTCACGTCGTAACCCGATTCTTCGAGAACATGCCGGATCTCGAGTTCGGTCTCTCTGTATGCACCTTCTCCGAAGTGCGTGTAGCGCACATCACCATTGGTATCTATCAAATACTTCGCCGGCCAGTACCGATTGTTGAAACTCCGCCACGTCGACATCTCGTTGTCCAACGCCACCGGCCATTCGATGCCCTCGTCATCCACCGACATCTGAACGTTCTCAAGCTCCTTCTCGAACTCGAACTCCGGCGCATGCACTCCGAGGATCACCAACCCGTTGTCCGCATACTTGTCCTGCCACTCACGCAGGAACGGCAGCGTCCGCAGACAGTTCACACACGTGTAAGTCCAGAAATCGACCAGCACGACCTTGCCTTCGCTAGTCAACTGCGCTATCGACGTCGGCTCGCTGTTGATCCACGCATCGATGTTCCGAACATCCATGTCGAATAACTCGACAGGCTCGGTCCGCGCCGCTGGTGCCTCTGTAGGCTCTGGAGTTGGCTCCTCAGTCGGTTCCGGCGTCGGATCTGGTGCCGACGTCGCAGTCGGATCCGGAGCTGATGTCGCGGTCGGCTCGGGAACAGCCGTCGCGGTCGGTTCATCGCTCCCACACGCGCTAAGCGTCAACAACGTCGCCAACGCAAAAATCAATATCCCGATCGATACGGCGCCTAACGCCGATCCTCGTCTGCTTCTACCCAATACTCTCATCGGTTTCTTCCACCCTTTGTTCCTCGCCCATCACCAACACGGCGTGGCGCGAGCTCGATTTCTCGCACAATCGCTATTGACATACGAACCGTATCGCCGCGCGGTTGTCACACAACGAAACTATGTCTCGTTTTCCACCGGCACTTCCTCGTTGTTGCCCCATTCACGCCACGACGCATCGTAGTTCCTCACCCGCTCCGCACCTACCAGCTTCAACACCCAATACGCCTGCGCCGCCCGGATCCCACCTTGACAATACGTGATCACCTCACCACCCGTCGAAACACCCTGATCCGACAACAACCCACGAATCTCGTCCGCCGTCTTCAACGTCGGCACATCGCCACCAGTGTGGAAATTCACCCACTCCAAATGAATCGCACCCGGAATCCGTCCTCCACGCTTCCCACCGCGCTTATTCGACCCATCCCACTCGCCATCAGTCCTAACATCCAACAACGTCGCGTCATCCGAGCCGATCGCCTCCAACACATCATCCATGCCCGCGTAGATAGACTTGTCAGCCTCCCGCGGCGTAAACAACGCCGTCCCATCAGCTTCATACGCCACCGTGCTAACTGCGCCACCATCCGCAACCCAGCGTTGATACCCGCCATCCAGCATCTTCACGTTGTAGTGCCGGTAGTAGTGCAGTGCCCACATCAACCGCAACGCGTAAAGCCCGCCCGTACGGTCATACGCCACTACCAGCGAATCGTCGCTGATACCCAATTCGCTCATCGTCGCCGCAAACTGCTCCGGACCCTGAATGTGCGTCCGATCATCCAACGACATCTTGTAGTAGTTATCCGGCGGATTAGACGCCCCCGGAATATGCCTCTCCGCATACTCGCTCGGATCATCCGTATCTACAACAACCACATGGGCATCATCAATATGCTCAGCCAACCACTCAGCCGTAACCAAGATGCTCGAATCAGCATACCCACGCTCATCCGGCGGAAGAATATCCATAACCATGTCCCTTTGCGCCCCCTTAAAATGACTCGCCTAAATTGTACGCCCCTTTCTCCCAGCGAAAGGAGCGAAACGTAGGGGCAGGTTTCAAACCTGCCCTGCCAAGATGCCGCGACGCGAGCGGGGTATGCCCGTCCCCTTCGCGCAGCGTAAGGGGACGCGGAGCAAAGCAACGCAGGGGATGCCCGGGGTGGACGGGCGGTATCCCCTCTCCCTCGATGGGAGAGGGCTAGGGTGAGGGTGAAAATGGAACAAAAGGGCGGGGTAGATCATGACACCACCAACCACATATAGATAATTAATACCTAGCCACTAACCCAACCGCGCTCGCCATCCATTGAACTTCGTACTCACAGGCCTTAGCCACAAAAACGCGCCCCTAGACATCCTCGAACGCGTCGCCATATCCGAGGAAGACCTACCGTCGCACATACGCGAACTATCCGGCCGACTAGATCCGCACGATTCCGCAACCATCCTCTCCACCTGCAACCGCACCGAGCTCTACGCCGTCACACGAAACATCGGCGCAACCATGGAGGAGATGATCACCTATCTCTCCGTCCTCGGCGATCGCAACCACCAGCCCGGCTCCAATGGCACGAGAGCAGACTTCGCACCCTACATCTACTCCAAAACCGGATACGACGCCGTCCACCATCTCTTCCGAGTCGTTACCGGACTCGACTCTCTAGTCCAAGGCGACCACCAAGTCGCCGGACAAGTCTCCCGGTCATTCCAAGCACTCGCAAACGTCGACAAACCCGCCGATCCAGTGCTATCCCGCATGTTCCACGTCGCATTCCGAACCGGACGTGCCGCCCGCAAGGAATCCGGACTCGGCTGGTCCCAAGTCTCCATCCCATCATTCGGGGTCAAACTCCTCGAACGCGAAATCGGCAACCTGACTGGCAAATCCGCGCTCCTAGTTGGCGCTGGTGAAACAGGACGTATCACCGCCTCTTCCCTCATGCGAGCTGGAGTAGCCAACATGCGCATCGCCAGCCGATCACGCGCACGCTCCAAAGGCCTCGCCGAAGACATGAACGCCGTCTCCGTACCACTCGAAAACGTCGGAACCGAAATGGCTACTGTCGATATCGTCATCACCTGCACCGGCGCAAACCAAAACATCATCCTCAAAAACGACATCCAACCACACGTCAGCAGCCGATCATCCGACATCCACATCCTAGACCTCGGACTCCCCCGAGACGTCGAACCAACCATCGCCAATCTAAACAACGTCCGACTCTTCACACTCGAAGACCTCCAACGCCTACAGGACGAACACCAGAAGTCCATCGCCGAAGCCAGCGAAAAAGCCGAAACAATCGTCGCCGACGCTGCAGCCGAATTCATCGACGACATCGAACTCCAACCGCTACTCCGCGACATCGGCGAATCCGCCGAACGCATCCGAGCCGCCGAACTCCAGCGAACCCTCTCCAAACTCCAAAACATCGACCCCAACACCCGCCAAGCCATCGAAGCCATGACCCGCTCAATGGTCAAACGCATCCTAGCCGACCCCATCCAAATCCTCAAACAGCGCAAACGCTGAACCATCATTGCCCCTTTCGTGAAACGAAAGGGGCGCGAGCAAGCGAAGCGAGCTCGCGGGGTATGCCCGACAGAAGAACACGGTAGGGGCGGGTTTCAAACCCGCCCGTCCCCTTCGCGCAGCGCAAGGGGGACGCACTCCTTCCCCCTCCCCCTTTTAGGGGGAGATTCAGAGGGGGTCTCGCAGGGGATGCCCACCCACCATTCGTCATTCCCGCGCAGGCGGGAATCCAGAAGGGCCAGGCACACCAGCAATATCCCCTCTCCCTCGATGGGAGAGGGCTAGGGTGAGGGTGAAAAGGGAGGACAAAAGGGCGGCGGGGCATCATAGCCCATCTGCGCAATCGGCGTAATCCGCGGTTCAGACAACCCCATGCGCTACCATCAATGGTTGCCATGACAACTCCCCGCACTACGCCCACCTCCCAATCCCTCTACGAATCCGCCACCAACCTCATACCCGGCGGCGTAAACAGCCCCGCCAGAGCTTGGGGATCCGTCGGCGGAAACCCACTTTTCTTCACCTCCGGCAGCGGCTCCAAAATCACCGACGCCGACGGCAACTCCTACATCGACTACGTCTGCTCCTGGGGCCCGCTTATCCTCGGACACGCACACCCCGACGTCACCAAGGCTGCGCAAGACGCCACCGCCCGCGGCGCATCCTTCGGCGCTCCAACCGAGATCGAAGTCAACGCCGCCAAACTCATCGTCGACGCCGTCCCGTCCATCGAGATGGTCCGCTTCGTCAACTCCGGCACCGAAGCCACCATGTCCGCAATGCGGCTCGCCAGAGCCGCCACCGGACGCGACATGATCCTGAAGTTCGACGGCGGATACCACGGACACGACGACGCCCTCCTAGTCCGAGCCGGCTCCGGACTCGCCACCTCCGGCATCGCCGACTCCGCCGGCGTAAACCCCAAACTCGCCGCCGACACCCTCGTCGCTCCCTACAACGACCTCGACGCTGTCCAGAGAATCTTCGAAACCCACCCCGAACGCATCGCCTGCGTCATCATCGAACCCATCGGCGGAAACATGGGCGTCGTACCCGCCGATCCCGACTTTCTAGGCGGACTCCGACGCATCACCCGCGACGACGGCTGCCTCCTCATCTTCGACGAAGTCATCTCCGGATTCCGAGTGGCCTACGGCGGCGCGCAGACCCTCTACGGCATCGACCCCGACATCACCTGCCTCGGCAAGATCATCGGCGGCGGCTTCCCCGTCGGAGCATACGGCGCCAGCCGAGAACTCATGTCCCACGTCGCACCCCTCGGACCCATGTACCAAGCCGGTACCCTCTCCGGCAACCCAGTAGCCATGGCCGCCGGCGCAACCACCATCAAACTCCTCTCCGAACCCAACACCTACGAAACCCTCAAACACAAAACCGAACACCTAGCCCAAGGCCTCCAACAAGCCCTAATCGAATCTGAAACCCCCGCCACCATAAACCACACCACCGGCATGCTAACCCTCTTCTTCGGCATCCCACCCACCCCCGTCATTCCGGCGAAAGCCGGAATCCAGAGGGGCGGGGGCACACCCGCCCAGACCAGTGTCTACGACATGATCACCGCCTCCACCAACGATCGTCAGCAATTCACCCGCTTCTTCCACAACATGCTCGCCCAAGGCATCTACCTCCCACCATCCCCCTTCGAAGCCTGGTTCATCTCCCTAGCCCACACCCACCAAGACATCGAAAAAACAATCCAAGCCGCCCGCAAAAGCCTCTAGCCTGAAAGCCCCTTTCGTGACACGAAAGGGGCGCGAGCGAGCGAAGCGGAACGAGCGGGGTATGCCCGGCGGATGGGCACGGCACCGGCAACTCCCCTCTCCAACGATGCCCGAGGCAAGGGCAGAGCACAACAAATCCCCTCTCCCTCGATGGGAGAGGGCTAGGGTGAGGGTGAACGGGGCGGCCAAGGGGCAGGAGATGCCCGAACCATTCCCATCTGAACGCGCGCGCATCGCGCCTTTAGTCAACCGTGATTCTTTAGCATATAGCTTGGCACGCATTACTAGTATTGATGTATCATATTCGCAGGAGTTAGCATGGCTTCGACAATCGAATGGACAGATGAGACTTGGAACCCCGTGACAGGTTGCACACGCGTGTCGCCCGGTTGCGACAACTGCTACATGTTTGCGCTATATCCCAGACTCCGAGGAATGTCAGTCCCTGGCTACGAAGAATCCCCAGATGTCGTACAACTGCTCCCCGAACGCCTTAATGCCCCCTTGAAGTGGAAAAAGCCTCGTCACGTCTTCGTAAACAGCATGTCCGACGTGTTTCATCCGAGCGTCCCTTACGAATTCGCGTTCGAGATATTCAAAGTCATGGATGAGGCTTCAAGACTTCACGGCCATGTGTTCCAAGTACTGACCAAACGACCCGGACGCGCAGTCGGATGGTGGGAGAGATACTCAGATCGATTCCCAAACGGCTGGCCCCCCAACATCTGGATAGGCACATCCGTAGAAAATCAAAAGTACGCACCGCGCATCTCCGTCTTGGAACGAATCCCCGCGACCGTGCGATTCGTATCTGCCGAGCCATTGTTAGAACGCGTCGATCTGACGCCTTGGCTCGAAAGGGGTGCCCTTGACTGGGTCATCGTCGGGGGAGAGAGCGGTCATCGCGCCAGACCCATGCATCTTGATTGGGTTCGACAACTCCGTGATCAAACCGTAAACGCGGGAGTCGCGTTTTTTCTCAAGCAACTCGGAGGTTCGCGAGGAAAGCGTGGCGGAGACGACGCCTTAATCGACCAACGAACTTGGCATGAGATGCCAGTGACAGCTTAGCGTCTTGATCACTCACTCTTTCGGCGGATCGTGGACTCAGGAAAAACTTGAGATTCTGCGTCGGTACCTCGATGCGTACACAACGGCCCTGAAAAACCAGCCGTTTAGCTTGATCTACATTGATGCGTTCGCCGGCCCAGGAAATTGGCGGCCCGGCTCTTCGTATGATGAAGTCGATTACGGCGAATACAACGACATGTTGAAGGGTTCACCGCAGATCGCGCTGGACGTCGTCGACAAACCATTCGACGAATTCATCTTCATCGACACCAACCCTGAACACATCGAGTCACTCGAAACGCTCAAAATCCAAAACCCGGGACGCGCAATCGAAATTTTCAATCGCGACGCCAACTCAATACTCCCACAAATCTGCAATGGGCTCGGTCGGTATGATCGTGCTGTCGTCTTCTTGGATCCATATGCAACCGAAGTTGCTTGGCCGACGGTTGAAGGAATCGCTCAAACCCGTAAGGTAGATTGTTGGATTCTGTTTCCACTGATGGCGATTACTCGTCAAATGCCGCGAAACCGAGAACCTGATCGCGCATGGACGGAAAACATCGATCGTACTTTCGGCGTACAAAACTTCTGGGAGAACTTTTACGCACCCGCAAGACAAGCTTCATTCTTCGGGCAGGGCAATGAACTCGAACGCGAACAAGGCAGCGACCAGATCGCCGAAGCATACCGCGAACGATTGAAAACAGTATTCGCACGTGTAGCACCAACGCGCCGAGTGCTCAAAAATTCAATGAATTCGAACCTCTTTGATCTATTCTTTGCGGCGAGTAACCCGCGTGGCGCTGATACCGCGGTCAGAATCGCCGACTACATATTGAACCATTGGTAATTGCGCGATTTCAGGTTTCAATCCCGGTTCACTCAATCTCCCCACCCCCATTCCGCCCATTCACATTCGGATCGCGGGCGAACATCACACATACTCCCGCGCCAGTCGGCCTGCAAAGCAGTCGCAAATTATCCAGATGACTAGCCTCGCCCTTCAACCGCGCAACGGCGCGAGGTTTCCCTCGCCGCGCGGGGGAATGTCCGAAGGGCAAAGGTTGCCCACACACCACCAAAATCTCGCCAATCCTTCAATGCCCGCTCCACACAAATTTTTGAACTTGTTCAAAAACTAATATTGCCGCCATATTGCCGCTCCCAGCGGCAATTTCCCCCTTAAATTGCCGCTAAATTGCCGGAATTGCCGGAATCAGCGGCAATCTGGCGGCAAGAGCGGCAATGCAGCGGCAACTTTTCTAACCCGCCGAATCACCCCCGATAACCCGCCACCGCCTCGTGCATGAGCGCCGTCCCGAAATTCAGAGCATCCACCGGAATGCGCTCGTCCTCACCATGGAAAAGCCCCATAAAGTCCATATTTGCAGGCAAACGCATAGGCGTAAACCCATAAGTGTCGATCCCAAGCTCATGAAACCACTTCGCGTCCGTCCCGCCAGCCACCATGTACGGAATCGCCTTCGAGCCCGGGTCTGCGCGCTCCAGCAGACCTCCAAGATACGGGATCAGCGACATATCCACCGTAGGAGGCCCCGATTCGTAACGCTCCACCTGAATCTCGGCGTTTTCCCCCACCAACGACATCACCTGCCGCACGATATCCGACTGCGTCGACCCCGGCAACAACCGACAATCCAACAAAATCTGCACCTCCGACGGCACCGCATTCTCCTGAACTCCCCCCTCGATGATCGTCGGAGAAATCGTATCTCTGAACATCGGCTCCAACATCTTACTCGCCTTTTCGCCCATAAGACCGAGCGCAACCCCAGTTGACCTCGGATTCATCGCCATTCTCAACGCAAAAGCCTCACGCCTCGGCAACACCTCGCTCATCGCCTCCAGCATCGCCCCAGTCGCTTCAACCAACCTGAACGGCGGGTGCCGACGCTCCATCCGCCGCAACGCCCGCGCCGCCCGACTCATCGCCGTATCCTTGTGAATTTGCGAACCATGACCACCTTGACCCACAAATGTGACTCGAATCCGACATATATGCTTCTCTGCCACCATAATCGGGTAAAAGCGATGCCCCCGGACGTGCACCGTAAACCCGCCCAACTCCCCAAACGCGTGCCTGACTCCAGCGAACAACTCCGGATGCTCATGCACCAAAAACGCGGCTCCCTGACGTCCACCAAGCTCCTCATCAGCCACTGCAGCTAGGATAATGTCCCCCGGAGGCGGATTTTCCGAGTATTTTGCACGCAAAACTGTATGAAGCATCATCGTCAACCCACCCTTCATATCGACTGCTCCGCGCCCCCAAACGCAACCATCCGCAATCTCGCCGCCGAACGGGTCCATGCTCCATCGCTGGCCATGAACACTGACTACATCGGTGTGCCCCTGCAACAGCAACGGTGGAGCATCGCCACGACCCGGTACCCGAGCTACTACATTCAACCGATTCGGCAATCCTGCGGGATGCAATAGACGATTTTCGACACCATGCTCATCCAACAGCCCCTTCAACCAAAGCGCGCACTCGCGCTCATCCCCAGGCGGATTCGAAGTATCGAAGCGAATCAGCCGCTGAAGCAGCTCAACGGCCGACGGAACCTTGTTTTGCTCCGATCCGGGCATCTTTACGGCAGTTGGAGGTTCAACTCCAACTCCGCATTGATCGAATCGAACCACTCCATCACCTCAGGATGATACGGAATCCCATTCTCCGTTCGATCCGTCCGCTCCTCACTCTCGATCAATCCCGGATAAACCACCCGATCGTGACCCGGCGCCGGCGGTGTCGTGGCAAGACCATCCAAGAACAGGTCCATATCGTCCTTGAACTTGTCAGGATCAGTGAAAGCGTCGATCCGGTACGCCGAGAAGAAGTGCCCGCCGCCTTCCGTTACAAATCCAGGTCCATTGCCAGAAAGCGTACTCGTCATAATGTCGACGATGCAGGCGAGCGCGTAGCCCTTGTGCGAACCCATCTCACGTGTCCCGCCGAACGGCAACATGTACCAATGCCTTCGCTCTCCTCGGATGTCCTCCTCCGGCACCTCCTCCTCTTCCATGATCGGAGAACCGTCGTCTCTCGCCAACCAACCGGGCAGAATCGGCGCATTCATCCGCTGCAAAAGACGGATCTTGTTACCCGCGACCTGGGTCGTGGCGGCATCGAAGATAAAGTACGGCTGGTTACGAGCCGGAACGGCCCATGCCAACGGGTTCGTCCCGAAACGCGGCTCAGCTCCGAAAGTCGGCAACATTGCGAAACCGCCGCCACCAGTCATGCAGACACCGATCATGTCGTGATCGATAGCCCGCACCGCGTGATAACCCGCCGCGCCGAGATGGCCGGAGTTCATCAGCGTGGCTGCGGCCATGCCGTGCTCCTTGGCCTTCTCGATGACGATATCCATCACTCGCGGCGCTTGGTGCAGACCCAACCCGCCATCACCGTCAAAAGATGCCGTCACGTTCGACTCCCGAATGATCCGCATCTCGGGGTTCGGATTGATATTGCCGGCCTGATAGCCCTGCACGTACATCCGCAACATGTTCGACACGCCATGCGTATCCACCCCGTTCAAATCGGCGTACATCAACACGTCGGTCGACAGCTCAGCGTCCGAATCGGACAATCCCATCGCGCTGAAGATGGTATTGGTCGCATCGCGCATCCGGTCGGGCATTACGCGGACGGCTTCATCTTCCGGAACGTGAAATCTCTCAAGCATGATTCGGCATCACCTAGGTACTCGATATTGGGTTGTCACGCCAGCGGAGTTAGCTGACCCGTATCGCTGGCGATTGAAGCAATCCTATACCATGCCAGCGGAAGTTCAAGACGATTTGCAACGAACGTCGATGTCGGCGAGACATTGTATCGCTAGAATCAGATCAACGCCGAAATCGGTTGGGTTTAGGGTCGCCGATTTGGCGACGAGGAAGGGGGTGCTTAAGGAGGCTTGAAAGCACCCCGTCCTCGCGTTCGGCCTGGGTTCGCTGGATCGGAACTCATTCAGGCCGTCTCGACAGCGATGTGTTGGGCGGTCCATGCCGAATGGTCGCCCAGCCGTCGAAAAATGATGCCGCGCTCTGGGTTTGGAAGATTTACGCGCGGATGTTACTGATTATATTTCACCTTCTCGTCTAGTTACGAAAATGACACTTGTGTCGGATGTTTGCCGACGATTCAGCGAACTTTTACCGCGTGGGCGAAACGTGAACGGCTGCCATTGCTGCCGCTGCCATTCGATGAACCGTTCGCCTTGTATCGGTTCAGGTGATCCAATGCGTTGTTCAGTCGACTCGACAGTATTCGTAGTGTGCTGACCAAACGAAGGCGTCGATACTCTGGTATCTCTGCGCTCGCCAGTTTCTCCAGACTGCCCGCCAACAGGAACGCGTCCTCCTGCATTCCCTCCAAATCGTTCTCGTAACGCCCGTTCAGCCTTTCGCCGTGGATCAGGTTGTGACCGTTCTCAATCACTCCATTGGTCACGATTTCGACGGCCCGCTCCTCGACCACTGGCGGTTCGTCAACCACGTATTCGGCGATCAGATCAGCGGATTCTGTCGACGGGTTGGCCTTAGCTTTGGAAATCAGCTCTTCGACATGGACACTGCTGAGCCTCGAATCGATGAATGGTTGCGCTAACTCTTCCTGTCGCTGATGACCGTCGATGTCTGCTATGCATCGCGCCTCCTTGAACGTCAGCTCACCGCGGTCGACGTGTTCCTGCAGTTTGGGGGAGAGCGTCTTGCGGAGACTCTCGTAATGATGAACGGTTCCGGCGGTGATACCGGTTCGGCGCGCAAGCTCCTGCTGGGTAACGTGGTACTTTTCCCGGTAGTTGATGAACGATTCCGCCATCTTGATGGGCGGCAGAAGCGACGAGAAGTATTCGTCCGCCAAGCGGAATTCTTCTCGTTCTTCATCTGAAACCCCTTGGCGAACTATGCACTCGACGATGTCCTCGCCAGCACGCTGCGCCGCGTCAATCGTGTTGTGTCCGCACAGCAGGTAGAACTTACCTTGTTCGGCGAGGACGACCGGCATTCGTCGTTGACGTCGGCGTCGAGCCCATGCTCGATGGGTCCGGTCGTACACCGGTCGTTCCGGATCTGGGAGGATGTTTTCTATCGCGATTCGCATCTCAAACGGCCCCTTTTTCAGCCTCCAGGCTGCCTGCAACGTCGTGATAGATGAGATTCTGCATTCCAAAAAAACCTTTGAAAAGAAACTGTCCTAAGCGTGTCCGTAAGGGAAACGGAAGATTCCGACATTCGGGTTGCATTTGGAAAACGACTGCCGTATACTGACTGCTACCAAGAGTTCAAACCAGAATTTCAGTTTGAAATCATGGCTTCAGAAACCAACATCGTCCCTCCCTACGTCCCCTATCGCACATTCCGAACTTTTCTGGAATCACTTGCGATCAGTATGCCAGATAGAATCGACCGTTCCGTTTTCGATTCCAAATTTTCCGGAACTGCGACTTCGCAGATAACCAGCGCGTTGCGGGCGTTAAAACTCGTCGATGCGGACGGGCGGCCGAGCGAGGCGCTTTACCAACTAGCCAGAACCGAAGGCGAACAGCATCACAAGGTTCTGGAACAAGTCCTGAAAAGCTACTACACCCCCGTATTCCGACTCGATTTGGAACATGCCACGAAAGCGCAATTCCGAGAAGCTATGCGGGAATTCGGTTGTACGGAATCGATGCTGACCAAGTGCGAAACGTTCTTCATCCACGCCGCAAGACACGCTGGGGTTGCGCTCTCTCCGTATTTAATATCCAACCGCAAATCAGGAGCACGGTCGCGTTCTACGTCGCGAACCCAGCGCAGCGCGGCACGCTCGACGAGTACGGAAGAGGCTGGAGAAGCCGAAGCAACGACGGATGTGGAATTGGACTCTGCCAGTCTTGCAATGCGAGAATTGGCGTTCAAGGTGCTTGAAAAATATCCCGATTTCGATCCGACGTGGTCTCAGGAGACCCAAGCCAGTTGGATGGAAGGGATGAACAAGCTGCAAGACACCTTCAACATCCGAAACATCCCGGCCGCGAAGGGCTGAACAGCGGCATAGCGTCAGTAAAGCCCACTCCTTGTCCCAAGAACACCCTCAGCAGACAGACAAAGCATCGATACAACCGGAGGGTGAAGATAAGCCTTCGGTTTTAGATGGAATCTCGAGAATCCGAACGACGCTGGATGAGCTCGAAGCTCAGATAGCACAGTACCGGAAGTTGTTGGCCGAGGAAGAGGCAACCACAGCGCGACGGAGGGCCGAACCATCGGCTGTCGAAGTGGTGGACGAGGCGCAACTCGGCAACATCGCTGAGGAGATTGCGGCAGATGCTGCTGCCTTGTATGATCCCCGTTTCGAGCGCGAAATCGTCGCTACTCAACAAGCCGTGGTTGAGGTCGCGCCAACGGCAATCGAGGATGCAAAGCAAGACGAAGAGGCGGATGAAGAACGGAAGCATTTGGCAGAGCCGAAGGTCGAACTGCCTACACTGTTTGCAGAGTTGCAGATGCAGCTAGAGATGGGATTGCATCGAAACGCTTCGGTTGCGGTTTTCGTCGATGGCGAAGAATTGCTTTCCTATCTAAGTTCCGAAGATGCCTCTGGAGCGACACCCGAACCGCCGCCTCTGTTCCGAGCGTTTTCGTCAGGCAAAGCGATGGCGGCAGCGACGATTTGGCGGCTGTTGGACACGGGGACCTTGGAAATCGACGCTCCGGTCGCTCGGTATTGGCCGGAATTTGCACAGCGCGGCAAGACTAGTGTCACGCTGCGACATGTTCTCACGCACACAGCTGGCCTACCGCGGGACTTCGGCCGCGGGGATGTGGACTGGGGAGATTGGGGCCGCATGATCGACATTCTCGCTTCGATGCCACTGGAGTACGATCCGGGCAAGGTCATCCACTACCACGCCATCACATTCGGGTTGCTAGTGGCCGAGATTGCGAGCTGTGCAACTGGTGACACGTTCGTCGAGTTATTCGAGCGGGAGGTCAAATCTCCCTTGGGGCTATCGGACACTGGTTTCGCGGTTGACCTAGAAGACCGCGAGACGCGTCGACGCATCCAAAGCCTTCACGTCCCTGCGGACTACCACGACCAAGATATGCCGCGCAAGATGGACTGGCTACTCGACAACCAAATCGTCTCGCCCGGCGCAACATGCATAACATCTGCTCGCGACTTGGCAAAGCTCTATTCCACAGTTTGTGCGGGCGGAAGAACCATTGAAGATGAGGTGTGGTTGAGCGAGGAAGCGGCAGGCAATGTATACACGGTTCACGCACATGCCTACGACATCGAGAGCATGATGCCTTTGCGCATCGGCCAAGGCGTTTGGTTTTTCGACGACCAACCAAACCGCATGGCGGCGTCGGAAGAATCTCGAACTTTTGGCCACGGCGGAATGGGTACATCGATCGCGTGGGGGGATCCAGACCACAACGTCGCAGTCGCGATCGTCACTGACACCATGCAGTCGGAAGAGTTAAACGGGAAGAGGTTGAACAGGATCTCGGGGGCGGTGAGAAGGGATTTAGAGTTGCCGCTAGGGGTTGTGGAAGAGATTTGAGGTTGCCGAGGGTTTCTTCAGTTGTCGGAATATAAGACGCGGTAGTGGGATTGAGTTAGGCCCGAAGGATATTGGGTCGTGCTGATCAATTCGAGGTGGATGTCTTCGGAGGTTTTGCCAAATAAGGGGATGCCATCGCCGATCAGGACCGGGAGGGTGGTGATGATTAAGTCTTCGATCAGCCCTTCGTTTAGGAAGGATTGGATGGTTATGCCGCCGTCGATGTAGGCGCGATCCCAGCCTTGTTGCCCGAGGGTTGCGAGGAGGTTGGATGGGGTTAGGTCGGTGATTGTGACTTTGTCGGTCAGGTGCGGAGGGATGTCGGAGGCGCTGAGGGTTCGAGAAAGGACGATTACGGGTTTTGAGTAGGGCCAGTCGCCGGAGGTCAAATTGAGGACGACTTCGTAGGTTTTTCGACCAAATATGATGCCGTCAACGGAGTCGATGAACTGTGTGTAACCGTGCTCTTCGGTGGTGGTGCCACGGTTTTCGAGCCAGTCGATTGTATGGTCTTTTCGGGCGATGTAGCCGTCGAGGCTGGTTGCTATGAAGACGTGGCCAGTGGTCACTCGAGTTCGCCCCAACGGACTCCGGTTTTAGTTTCGACCAAAAGTGGGACTTCAAGATCCATTGCGGCAGGCATCATGTCGTGCGCTAGGGAGGTGATCTCTTCTAGTTCTCCGGGAGCGATTTCGAAGATGAGTTCGTCGTGGACTTGAGCCGTCATACGGGATTCGAGACCGCGGCGGTGGATCTCATCGGCGATATTGATCATTGCGATCTTGATGACATCAGCGGCGGTTCCTTGGATAGGCATGTTCACCGCGACTCGTTCGGCAGCTGCTCGATGCCCTTGGTTCGATGAGCGCAGATCCGGGAGGTATCGCCGTCGACCGTTGAGGGTTTCGGCGTACCCTCGCATCTTGGCGGTCTGTTTCTGGTACTCGATGAAATCGCGGATGCCGGGGTATTTACCGAAGTAGAGGTCGATAAACTCCCGACCTTGTTGGACAGATAGGTCGGTCTGTCGTGCGACGCCTTGTGGTCCGAGGCCGTAGATGACACCGAAGTTTAGGATTTTGGCGATTCGGCGTTGTTCGCTGGTGACGTCATGGACGCCATACATTGCTTGTGCGGTGGCATCGTGGATGTCTTCGCCGTTGCGGAAGGACTCCAACAATCCAGGTTCGCTTGACATGTGGGCTAGGATTCGGAGTTCGATCTGCGAGTAGTCGGCGGCGAGGAGCTGCCAACCAGTGTCATGCATTGTAGAGAATGCGTTGCGGATTTCTCGGCCTAGGGACGTGCGGACAGGTATGTTTTGAACGTTTGGGTCATTCGACGCAAGGCGGCCAGTAGCGGAACCAGCTTGGTTGAACGTGGAGTGGACGCGGCCGGTGGCGGGGTTGACCATCTTGGGAAGCGCATCAGCGTAGGTCGACTTCAGCTTCGCCAGTTCTCGATAGCGAAGGACGGCGTCGATGAGCTGGTAGATGCGGTCGTCAAGGCCTTGCCGGTTGCGCATCCGGTCAAGAGCGTCGGCGTTCATCGACCAACCAGTCTTGAGTTTGCGAGTCGGGGGTGCACCCCACTCGTCAATGAGGATGTTGCCAATCTGCCTATTGGATGCGATGTTGAAATCGCGCCCGCCTACGAGGTTGTTGGCAACCTGCTTGATTTGGGCGATCTCTTCGCCTAGGGCTGCTGAGAACTTCTTGAGGACGTCAGTCTCGACGACCATGCCGGTGCGCTGCATCTCGACGATTACCGGCAGCAGTGGCATCTCGATGGTCTCGAAGACGCCACGGGCATTGTGTCCGTCAAGTTCTGATTCGAAGTGTCGCCACAAACGGTATGTGAAGTCGGCATCCGCGGAGGCGTACGGTCCTGCCAACTCAATATCGACCTCTGACATCGTGATCTGCTTGCGTCCGGTGCCGATGAGGTCGGTTATCGGCGTCATCTCGGCTTGATAGAGTTCGAGTGCGAGGTCTTTCAGTCCGTATCGATTATGACCGCACAGCGATGCGGCGATCATGGTGTCGAACTTTGCGTTATTCACCTCAATGCCAGCATGATTAAGGACCATCATGTCAAAGTTGGCGTTGTGCGCGGCCTTCGGCACTTTTGCGTCGGCGAAGAGCGGCGCCACGGTCTCCAAGGCTCGGACACGATCAATCTGCTCGCCTGACCGGTGACCGAATGGGATGTAATAGCCCTCTCCTTCGGCGTTCGAGAACGACATTCCGACCATTTCGTCCTGCATCGCACGCGTGCCGTTGGTCTCGGTATCGTACGCGAAACCGTCGACATTACCGAGACGGTTGACGAGGTCATGGAATTCTTCGTCGGTCGTAACGACGGTGTATTTTCCTAACGGGTTGCCAGATTTCGGTGCCGCTTTGGTGGTGGATGTGGCAGCACCGTTTGCGAAGAGATCGCCTTGTGCGCGTCCTGTGGTAGGGAGCGGAAACACGCCGCGTTCTGCATCCTCAGCAGACGGAATGCTGCGGACTATGGTCTCACCGAAACCGAGGTTAGTCAGGGCGGCAACTACTTCATTACGGTCATAGCCGCCAATGCGACAGTGGTCGAAATCGATTTCGACGGGGACATCAGTGACGATGGTGGTCAGTTTCAGCCCGTCGTAAGCTATCTTCTTTCCGTCTCGTAGACGGTTCATGATGCTCTTGGAGCCACGCAGTTCCTTGGAGGGGATCTCACCAACGGAATCCAGATTTTCGTAAAGATTGTCGAAGTGTCCGAAGCGATTGAGCACGGTACGGGCGGCTTTGGGCCCGATCTTGGCAATGCCGGGTATGTTGTCGGACGGATCGCCTTCGAGGGCTTTAATCTCAGCAACGAACTCCGGGCCGAGACCGTCGTAGCGATCCCTGACACCATCGATGTCATAGACCTTGGTATCTCCGAACCCTGAATACATGAGGAGATTGGTCTTGTCGTTCACAAGCTGAAGCTGATCTGCATCGCCGGTGAGGATTAAGGATCGAACGCCCTCCGATTCTGCCTTTCGGACGATGGTTCCCACCACGTCATCGGCCTCGAAACCATCAATAGCGAATACTGGTACTTTCATCGCCGCCAACACGCTCTCCACCATCGGTATCTGGGCGTGAAGCTCAGGATCGATCGGCGGCCGTTGAGCTTTGTACTCATCGAAGAGCGCGTCGCGGAAAGTAGGCGCGCGGGTGTCAAAGGTTACGGCGATGTGTGTGGGGCTGTATTCGCGGATGGTAGCAATCAGGTTTCGCAAGAAGCCATAAGCGCCATGCGTCTGCTCGCCGGCGCTATTGGTGAGGCCGCCGCCTCGGGAGAGTGCAAACCATGCTCGGAAGACCATAGAGTGGCCGTCGACGACGAGTATGAGAGGATCGCGGTTGAGATTTTCGGTTTGAGTTGTCATGACGGGAGAACTTGAAGCGAATGGAACGGTATTGCTTGCGATTATATGGAAGAGGCGATTTGGAGTATCGCGTCCACTCTTGCCAGTAAGCTCCCTTGGGCTCGCTCGAGTTTAGATCTCATGCCCTTGGGCTTCGGTTACTACCATTTCTAGGACTTCATGTGAGGCAATGGAGCCAATGAATTGGTCTGTTTCGGCTTCGGTTACTGGAAGCACGGTGATGGAATTGTCGATCATTGTCTGTAGCGCGTCCTCGACGTAGTCTTCAGTGGTGACGGTGGGAGTGTTGTGGCGGAGGGTTTGGGTTAGGGTGGTTGTGTCCCACTCACTACGTGGTAAGTAACGAAGCATGCTGATGGATACTATGCCGACGAGTTGGCCCTGGTCGACGACTACGTAGTCGTGTTGCTCGGGTAAGAGCCATTGTTCGGTGAAAGTTTTGACCGTGAGGGACGTGTTGGGGTGAGTGCGCGAGCGGTCGAGAACATCTTTGACTTTGATGCCTTCAAGGGCGAAGCGGTACAGAGATGGCGGGATGTCTTCTGGGTTTGCGGATGTTTGGGCGGGTTTGATGCGCTGGATGGCGGCAGTGATGCCAACAGGGGTGATGAGGATGTAAGCGAGCATGACAAGGACGAGCAGCGAGAAGATGGATTCGTTGATGACACCGGTTTGGTGAAGGAGTATCAAAAGGGCGATTTCGGCTACTCCTTTTGCCATTAGGCCCGATGCGGTAGCGAAGGGAGCCTCGAGTCTTGCGGCGTAAGCGCCGATGAAGGTTGCGACAAACTTGCCGATAAAAGGAACAAAGATGAGTAGGATGATGGTCAGGATAGGCAGTTCGGTAAACGCTAGGCTGAATTGAAGACCCGCAGAGGCAAAGAAGAGTGGGATGAAGAAGCCTTCGGCGACACCTTTCATGCCCGGCATGATGTCGTGTCGGACCTGGAAGGGGAGGACGGAGAGGGCTGCTCCGAAGAGTAGAGCGCCTATGGAGCCGTGAAGACCAACTTCTTCGGCACCGAAGACGACGATAAATAGTCCGCCGAGGAGGAGCCCGAAGGAAAGCTGTGGCACTTGGAGGACGCGGTGGAGCAGGACGATGATCCTAGGGAGGATCAAGGTGGAGGCAAACCAGATGATGATGGCGAACCCGAGGATGGATCCGAGGATGGTTAGGACGTTGATCGGATCGAGGGTGTGCCCCTCACCGTAGAAGTGTTCGCTGATTGCAAATCCGAAGACGAATAGTGCGATGAGCTCGGCGATGATGACGGCGGTGAATATCTGGACGCCAACAGGCTCTTTGAGGTTGCCCTCGTCGATGAGGACTTTGGCTACGAGTCCGAGGCTGGAGAGTGAGAGAACGCTGGCGAGGCCCAATGCCTGCGTAAAGTTGAGGTTAAGTTCAAGGTCGATGAAGTAGTCGGTAGTGACCGCCAATGAGACCAACATCGAGATAATGACCGAAAGGGTCGCCGCGATGAACAGTCTGCCGCGGATGGCGGATATGAAACCTTTGATGTCGAGTTCTTCGAGCCCGATGAGGAAAAAGAAAACGAAGATTCCGATTCCGAGGATGATATCGGTCTCGGTTCCGGTCTCGATGAGTCCGGTGACGGGCCCTAGGATTACACCTGCGACGGCGTAGGCGATGATGGAGTTGAGACCGAAGCGCTTGAAGATGCCTTCGAGTAGTTTAGCACCAATGATTAGAAGGCCGATTGAGAACAGTGTCTCGTGTATGTTCAACCGGGCGTTTCCTTACTTGTTGGCGCGTTCAGATCCGGGTTCATTAGGATCGCTGTCACGATGTCGAATGATCCTATGGAAATCGGCAAGTTAGGATTTTACGCGAGATTGAAATAAGACGTTTCGGTTAGGCGTTCTCGCGTGTGCGATGACGCTTTTTTGCCCGGCGACGGCGAAAATTGGCGGATCGTGTCGGAAGGGCCAACCGATTGTTAGGAGACTATTGATTCGGTGTCAAGGCGAATCAACGACGTGACTGGTTAAGTCACTCACCCGTCCCAAGCGACTCCGTATGCCTGCTCGAATACGCGTCGGAGAAGGTTTCTTGGAGGTTGGCGCTTACACCGTCTAGGCGTGCGATTGCTGCTGGTGGGATGTTGCAGGATGTTTCGGAGAGGCAGTCGGCGGCGAATTCGAGTTGGATGCTATGTAGGTCGTTGCAGGCTTGAGCGATTCCCGTGGTGTATTTGCCTTCAGGAAATTGAGCGAGGTTTGCTTCGTGGCAAGGGCCGAGTTTGAAGGAGATGCGTCGCCACTCGGATTGAGTGTCGGCGGCCTTCATGAGTTGGATGTTGCGCTGGAGGTACGGGTAAACGTGGCTGGGGGTGGCGACTTCTAGGAACTGGACGAAGGGGTCTTGGCGGATGCGTACGATGCCTTCTTTTGCGCCGGAGTAAAAACCGGGTGCGACGATGGCAGTCGGGATGGCCAGTATGACAATGGCCATGATGAAGAAGGTTAGGAGCGACGGGTTTCGGACTTGGCGTCGAAGCTTTGACAACCAGTTATCGGAGTCGCCGTAGTCGATAGCGCCGATGCGCGTGAGTTGTCCTCGGCGGGAGTCCGGCGTCTCGTAGTCTTTGTAGTCGCGGATGTCCACGGAGGGTTGTTAAGGATGAGAACGAAGGAACAGGCGACAAGATAAGTCATGTGTTCGGCAGTCAGTTGATTCTACATGCAGGGTCAGTTCCGACCTCGATATTCCCAACCGCGGATCCAGTCCTCCGGAATGTCGATGCCGAAGCCAGGGGCGTCGGAAGGGGTTACGTAGCCGTCCTTGGCGATGGCTTGGCCGGGGAAGCGGGCGGCTTCTTCTAGGGGTATGCCGGGGGGTGAGCCAGTCCAGTATTCGGCGATGGGCATTTCGGGGGCGGCCATTGAGACGTGTTGTCCCCATGGGGTGCCACCGCCGCCGTGGGGGATGGTCTGAATTCCGGCCGTCTCGGCGATCGTGTATACCTTCATGGTCTCGGTGACGCCGCCGCTCCAGCCGATGTCGGGTTGGACGATATCAATCGCCCGGCGTTCGATGAGCTGGGCGAAGGCGTGTCGTCCGCGGTGATCTTCGCCTGTAGCAAGCGGTATCCACGTGATGCTGCGTTTGAGTTCTGCGTGTCCCTCGATGTCGTGCGGTGGAAGCGGTTCTTCTAGCCACCGGAGGTTGTAGGGGCGGAGTCGTTCGGCGAGTCGGAGTGTGAACTCGACGTTGAAGGACATCACGGGGTTGATCATAAGCTCAGCGCGATCGCCGACAAACTCTCGGGATTTGGCGACGTGCTCTTCGATGAGGTGAAGGCCTTCGTCGCTTTGGGAGTAGTGAGCCGGATTGGTGATCTTGAAACGTGTGAAGCCGAGTTCTTGGAACCAATCGAGATCGTCGCCGGTTGCGTAGAGCGGTATCTTGTCGCGGACGGGTCCGCCGAGTAGTTCGTAGACGGGTCTTTGGAGGAGCTTGCCTTTGAGGTCCCAGAGTGCGATGTCGACACCTGACATGGCGGTCGCGACGATGCCGGCGAGTCCGTGGCGGTGTCCGGCGCGCACCACGAGATCGTTCATGAGTTCGATTGCCATGCAGTTTTGGCCTTCAATGAGCGGCGCGATGACGTGGTCGATGTAGGACGCTACGGGTTGTCCGAAGGAGCAGTGGCCGAGGCCATAGGTACCGTCCTCGGCGATGGCTTGGACCCAGACTTCGGATAGGCCGCGGTGCCCGGGCATCTCTTGTGGGAAGCGGGAGTACTGGGGGTAGAAGTTGATGGGCATGGCGCGCGGCGATTTGGTGGGCCATGGCGCGCGGCGAGCGGGTGTTTTGGGCTTGCGCGGCGGAATGTTTACGTGGACTGCGCGGAGAGTTTTGAGTTTCATGTTTGAGGGTTCTGTTTTGAGCTGGATTCCCGCCTGCCCGGGAATGACAGAGATGGTTTTTGTAAAACGTCTAACTTGTACGGAAATTGCCCGCTTTGCCAGTTGCCCAGGCTTTGATGAGGTGGTGGGCAATGGCTATGGGTCCTGGTACGCGGAGGTTTTCATTTTTTTCTGCTAGGGCTAGGAGCACTTCTTCGCGATCCCACCAACGGACGTCGGTCATCTCGAAGTCGTCCATGTCGACGTCGGTCGTTAACGCTTCGGAGTGGCTTCCGATCATCAGCGACGACGGAAATGGCCACGGTTGAGTCGAGTGATACTGGACACGCCCGACCTTGATCCCGGCCTCTTCCATAACCTCTCTGCGGACGGCTTCTTCCATCGACTCTCCCTGGTCCATGAAACCAGCCAACGCCGAGTACATTCGCATCGCCCGCAATCGACCTGCGGACTGGCCTAACAGACATCGATCTCCGTCGGCAACCAGAGTAATGACGACAGGATCGGTACGCGGGAAATGCTCTGCTCCGCACGACACACATTGACGGACGATCCCGCCTCGGCGCGACGTCGTGCGCGCGCCGCAGCGGGCGCAGAACTGATGAGTAGCGTGCCAACCAAGGTTCGATCTAGCCTGCGAGAGTATGCCCGTCTCTTCAACGGAGAGCATCATCGCCGACTCGCGGGCATCGCAGATCTCCAACCCGGCATCAGTAATCTTCCCTTCAGAGAAATCTGGCGAGACTATCTTGGCGTTCCAAGCGACCAACGGATCGCCGTCGCCATTCAACCCGAGGAACGTGCGCTGTTCGGGTTCGCTTCCCAGCAGCTCTACTGCCATCTCGTAACCGATCCAACCCAAGACCATGGACGTCTCGCTGGGGCTCTGGATCACCGGATTCAACTCGGACATCAAGAGGATCTTCGCCTCAGGCGACCGCATCAATCGATCGATTTCGTTATTGTCGCGGCGAAGTGCGTCTGCCCTGTCGATCGGGTTGCCGGCGAAGATGTGAGGGGTTTCTACTCGATTCAACTTGATCTCACCGATTCTGTTCTTCTTCGATTACCAATCAACACTGTAACCGCGTTCGTATGTGCATTCAGCGACTCGATAATTGAAAGTGGTTAGATGATGGACTTTGTCAGAGATTGGCGATTGGCTGTTGCGCCTGTTTTGGGCGTGGCATTGGTGTTGGTTGGGGTTGTTGGATGTGATTCGGGCCAGGAGGTTGTTGAGTCGACGGCGACGATAGTTCCAGACACGCCTACTGCGGTTGTCGAACCGACAGCTACGGAGGTTGTAGAGCCCGAGCCTACGGTTGCCGTTGTTGAACCGACGGCGACGAGGGTTCCGGCTACTGCGACACCAGTCCCTCCCACTGCGACTGTTGAGGCAGAGGCCGAAGTTACTGCGGAAGTCGATCCGTACGTGTCATCGCTGACGGATCGAGTGTATGAGTTGACGATCGAGTTGGCGGAAGAGCTTAGTCCGCGGCAGAGCGCGACGGAGGAAGAGCTCGAAGCGGCGATGTATCTATTGGCGGAGATGGAGGAGTTGGGGTACGAAGTGGAGATCCAAGATTTCGAAGTGACTGAAGCCAATGCAGCTGGGTCGATCGAGGTGCTTGACAGTGGGGATGGCGGTGGTCCTAGCGTGAAGTTTTCGCGCTCAGATGGTGCGACGGCTCGGATTTTCTACCTGCCATTCGAGCCGGTGATGACGGGGAGAGTCACAGGGGAGTTGGTTTATGTCGGGATCGGCGATGATGCGGGCTACGAAGGCGTAGATGTTGAAGGAAAGATTGCATTGGTGAGTCGCGGGACACTTACGTTTGAGGAGAAAGAGACGAACGGGACGGAGCGCGGCGCGGTGGGAGTTGTGGTCTTTAACAATGAGCCGCGTTTCTACTTCGGAGGAAGGCTAGAGCAAGAGCCGGATGTGTTCATAGGTGGGATTTCGCAGGGAGACGGTGAGAGATTGCGGGATGCTTTAGACGATGGCAAGGAGTTGAATGTGGAGTTGCTGGTTTATCCAGATGGGGATGGGCCGTCTCGGAATGTGATTGCCGAGTTGAACAACGATATTCCAGGCGACCAAGTGATAGTGATTGGAGCGCATTACGACACCACGCCTTGGAGTGTGGGCGCAAATGACAATGGAAGCGGTGTTGCGACTGCTTTGATCGTGGCGGAGGAGTTGGCGGATGACGAGTTGCCGTTTGATATACGGTTTGTGTTCTTCGGATCTGAGGAGACGGGATTGCATGGTAGCAACTACTACGCGGGTGAGTTGTCGCAGGCGGATGTTGATCGGATAGAAGTAATGATCAATCTAGATGTGGTGGCTACTGGTGACCTTAAGATTTTCGGGGATTTTTTCACGATGGTGTATGCACGTGACGTCGCGGAGAAGTACGGTGTCGGTCTGACGACAACTGAGCCGTTCCGAGGCGCGTCGTCGGATTACGCGGGGTTTGATGAGCGCGGAGTTCCGTACGTCATGTTCTATGCAGACAAGCTGGATTACATAAACCATCCATCGGATACGGTTGAGCATGTCGAAGCGGAGCCGTTGGGCGGGACGGTCGTGACGGTGTTGGGGCTGATTGAGGCACTGGCGGATAGTATCGAAGAATGAACTCTTCCCCGACCGGCGGCGCCGACCGTCTGATCATCCGCAATCTCGAATTGCAGTGCGTAATTGGAGCAGAGGATTGGGAGCGCCTGATGCCGCAGCGTGTTGTGGTGGATATCGAGTTGAGAGGGGATTTTTCGGCGGCTGCGGATTCGGATGATTTGGCGGACGCGGTGGACTATCGGGAGGTTTGTGCGAAGGCGGTTGAGGTCACGGTCGCTTCACAATACCGCCTAGTCGAAACCCTCGCAGATCAAATCGCGCGGGCGGTTTTAGGAGTCAATGAGTGTATTGCGGAGGTGAAGGTCGGAGTGTTTAAGCCTTTGGCTTTAGCGGGGTTTGGAGAGGCGGAAGCGCGGGTGGAGGTTAGGCGCAGGAAGTTGAAGTCCGTATAATCCTCTCCAAACATATCAATCATTCGAAAGCATCAAGATCATGAAAATCCTCCTAGTCGGCGGTTCCGGACATGTCGGGACGTTTATCACTCCTTATCTCCGTGAAGTTCACGACCTCCGCGTTCTCGATCTTGCGACGCCGCGTCATGACGGCATCGAGTTCGTTAAGGGCTCCGTAACTGATACCGGGGCCATCAAAGAGGCGGTCGACGGCGTTGACACGTTCATCTGGTTGGTGATGCAGAGTCCCCAAGGCGGTTCGGTGACGAATCAGGACGAGAAGGTGATCCGCGAGAACTATACCGTCAACAACATGGGCTTGCACCTGTTTTTGTGGACTGGCTATAACAACGGATTGCGTAACGGCGTCTACACGAGCACGATGAGCGTCCACTTCCGATATCGCGACTGGTATCAGTCTGAGGAGGAGGTGCCGCTGGACACTCCGAGCGCGTATGGCTTGTCGAAAGGCTTCGGCGAGTTGATATGCCGTTACTTCGCACGGCATTTCGACATGAATCTTGCCGCATTGCGCATCACCGGGCCACGCACTCGGGAGCAGTGGGTCGAGTATCGGAGCGCGCAGTATGAAGTCGACCCGAGTGGCGCACGACCTTTGCTCGTCACCGACGAGGAGGACTTGGCGAACGCGTACATGTCCGCGGCCGAGTTCGTACAGATCGGTCACGGATCGTTCGAGCCGTTCTTCATCGCCGGCGACGAAGATCAAGTGGAGCACAATCTCACAAAGGCCGAGCGCGTGCTGGGTTGGAAGCCGCGAACGCACTTGAAGGTCGAGGTTCCAAGGGTGCACGGGGCATGATGCCTGAGCGTAGGCAGGGGTAATTGTGCATACGCCTGACGCAATCGAAGCATCCTTCATCTTCTTCCCGCAACCGCAACTGCGCGGGGATCCGTCTCACGTGGGTCTCCGGTATGAGGATGTTTGGCTGACTGCCGACGATGGGAACAAAACGCACGCGTGGTTCATCAAAGGCGAGGAGAGCGCCGATCCTGAACAACGACGCATCTTGATGCTGATCACGCACGGGAACGGTGGAAACATCAGCGTTCGTTTGGATCAGTATCGAGAGTTTGTGGATCGGTATCGGTCCATCGACATATTCGCGCTGGAGTATCGAGGTTACGGCTTGAGTGAGGGTAGTCCGAGCGAGGAGGGAATCGCGTTAGATGCGGTTGCTGCTCGAAGGTGGATTGATGATTTCGTAGCACGCTTGCCCGAGGGCAGGAGACCATCGATCGTCTACTTCGGCCGGAGTATGGGAGGCTCGGTCGCGACGCGGTTGGCATCGATTGAGCCCCCAGATGCGCTGATTTTGGAATGCCCATTGCTGTCGATACCGTATCTCGCCAAGACGATTGTTCCTTGGAAGTACCTGCCGATTGAGAGGTTCATCCACAACCGTTTTGATACGGAGTCGTACATGCGGGAGGTGCGGTGCCCTGTGTTGGTAATGCACTCGGAGTTCGATGAGACCATCCCAATAGAGTGTGGGCGGATGGTTTACGAGGCTGCGCAGGAACCGAAGCGGTTCTATGTGATCAAGGGAGCTCCGCACAATGGGGCGGATTACTACGATCCGGACGGTTATTATGCGGCGATGGGGGAATTTTTGGCGAACGTGGATTGATCCGGGAGTCACTACCTGAACCTAAAGGTGAGAATGGTTGAGGCGACCGTTCGGTACGTATTGTTTGGTATGATTCGAATAATCGGAATCACGTGCGAGGTCAACATGCGCATCTCTGAGCGAGGCCAAATAACAATCCCTAAGCATTTGCGGGAGCGATTCGGGATGCATCACAACGTTGAGGTTGAAGTCACGCCTGCCGACGGAGGATTGCTTATTCGTAAGCGCGTCGGCGAGCAACATCCGGTGGACAGAGTTGTTGGGATCCTGGACGGCGCTGATTTCGACGTGGACGAATACATTGAGGAAATCCGGGGACGTTGATAACGGCGGTTGACACCAATGTGTTGATCGACGTTTTTCAAACCAAACCGCCGTATCATTCACAGTCACGAGAACGGATCATGGGGGCGTATGACCGTGGAGCGATCTTGGTTTGCGATGTTGTGTATGCTGAGCTAGCCCCGCATTTCGACGATCGCTCGTTGCTGGATGATGCCCTGCGCGAGATCGGTGCGGCACTCTCACCCATTGATTCCTCAATCGCGTACGAGGCTGGGTTGCGTTGGAAGCAATATCGCGCGGCGGGAGGCCCGCGTGAACACATAATCACCGACTTTTTGATCGGTGCTCACGCAATGGTGTCTGCCGATGCTTTCCTAACCCGTGACCGTGGTTTCTTTTCTACGTACTTTCCTGAACTGCGGGTTCCTGCTGCGTCGTAGTCCGATTCAGGGTTTACTCCCACCTGAAGGCTTTGACGGCTAAGACGAAGCTGATCGCCGCCCAAACCAACAAGCCCAACAGAGACGCTCCCTGAATAAACAGTGTCTCTCCGCTGTTGACCATCGCTCGCATCGCGTCTGCGAGGAAGGTCAGGGGAAGCCATCGTGCGATGGCGACTACCCAGTCGGGGATGACGGAGTGCGGGATGAAGACACCGGAGAGGAACATCATCGGCAATGTGATTATGTTAGCGAGCGGCGCGGCTGTGTTCTCAGTCTTGGCGATGCCAGAGACTGCTAGTCCGAGTGCTGCGAATCCGAATCCGCCTAGGATGATCAGCGGTATGACTTCGAGCCAGAACATGGCGTAGCCGGGCGAGACTTCGACGCCGGATACGAAGATGCCGACTAGAAGAAGGACGTAGGTCTGCATGATGAGCAGGAGCATCCGAGTGAAGAGCAAGCCAGCGAGGTAGTGTCTGGGGTTGATTGGAGTGGCATGAAGCCTTTTCAAGACGCCTTGGTTGCGGAGTCTTACTAAGGTGAAGACAAGACCGAAGAGTGCGCTTTGCATGATGGACAGCGAGACGATGCCGGGGACGACGAATCCTTTGTAGCCCTGACCGCGTCCGGCAACTTCGGTGAGTGACACAGTGGCCCAGTTTTCGACTCGGTATTCAGGCGGCACATCGGCGACGGTCTTGAAGACGCCGTCCAAAACTTGGGCCAAGATGGTACGCGCGGCCTCTGCTTCTTGCGCGTTTCTGCCGTCGTATGTCAGATCGATCACAGACGTCGAGGCAGGCTCGCCGAAACCTTCTGGGATCACCATCACTCCGGTGATATCGCCTTCGAGGATGTCGGACCGCAAGGTGTCTTCGTCCACGGAATCGGGGACGTTGAATAGAGGTTCGCCATCGAACTCTCCCTTCAACACCGAGACCAAAACCTTGGATGCATCGTTATTCGCTCTGTCTACGATGCCTATTTCGGGCGACTCGAATCCCCCGAAGTTGAACAGACCGAAGACGACCATCATCACGGTCGGGAACGCGAGCGTCCAGAATAGCGCCGCGCGGTCGCGTAAGAACATCTTCAACTCGGCAATTATGAACGCTTGGTAAATGCGCATGGTGTTTGTGCCCCCTCACCCTAACCCTCTCCCACGGCGGGGAGAGGGGACAAAAGGTTATTCGACGAGGCTCCTGCCGGTGAGATCGATGAAGACATCTTCCAAGGTTAGGACGCCGTCCTTACGCACCGATTCTGCACCCCGCGACTTAAGCTGTTCGATTAGAGCCTGCGGCGTGTCTATGGCAACGATATTGCCGTGGTCGATCACTGCCACCCGGTCACACAGAACCTCCGCCTCCTCCATGTAGTGCGTCGTAAGCGTGATTGCCATGCCTTCGGAACGTAGACCGTCGATCAGGTCCCACATGTTCCGGCGCGCTTGGGGATCGAGTCCGGTTGTTGGCTCATCGAGAAACATCGCCACTGGATCGTTTACGAGGGCAACCGCGATCGACAACCGCTGTTTCTGTCCACCAGAAAGGTGCCGGTACTGCGATTTAGCCCGCTCCGCGAGATCCACCTTCTCCAACGCCTCCTCAGGCGACATGTCGGAGTTGTAAAGAGTGGCGAAAAGCTCCAACGTTTCCCGCAGGTTCAAATTGTCGAAAAACGCGTTTTGCTGTAACTGGACGCCAATCATCCCCTTGACGCGCTTCGAGTTCTTGGTAACGTCTAAGCCGTTGATGTACGCCTCGCCGCTGTCAAGGTCGCGCAGGCCCTCAAGGATCTCGACCGTCGTCGTCTTGCCTGCGCCGTTGGGACCCAACATGCCGAAGATCTCGCCGTGATGGACCTCGAATGAGATGCCGTCGACCGCGACCAATCCGTTGTAGCTTTTGCGGAGATCGCGGACTTGGATGACGATGTCTTTAGAAAGTGATTCGGTTTTTGTAACAGTCAACTATTGATGGTCCCTAAAAATGGCTAGGTTTCGGCCTTACGAACGACGTCGCCGACGCGGATCGTGCCGGATTTGATGATTTTGGTATTTGCTCCGCGGCGTCGCTGTTGCATGGCTACGGGGCCACTGACGAATCTCAGTGCGGGATTGCCAAACCTCGATGCGAATTTGACGCATCCAGTGTGCGGCTCCGCAGTGATTTCGACCACGGCCGATCCGATTTGGAGGCGGGAGCCTACTGGCAGGTTGTCGTGGCTAAGGTCGATGTCTACGACGAGCTGGTCGCCTGCGAGTTCCCATCTTGATTTCGAACCGGAGACTGCGTCGACGAGACGAGAGTTAATGATCGTCAATTGTGCGTCCGGATTCGCCGAGCCATCGGGGGTACGGGCACTGCTACGGTCTTTCCAGTTGTCGCCGATTAGGCCTTGCGCTTCATCTAGAGTCGCTTCCTGCATCTGGCGACGCTGACCAACAGCTGGACGAGCGGAGATCATCTGGAGCTTTCCGGCGTTGGACGGTGAAGCCAAGATGTGATCGAGGACCGATTCCAAATCGGCCAATGAGGGATGTTCTGTCATGAGCTAAGTGTAAACTCATGGTTTGAAAGTTGAAGCTGCCGATGCTTCCATCTGACGGGGCACATCGCGATAGTTTCTTTCCAAATCGAAGGAGTCGATCTAAATGTCTGCCAATAGGGTCAACAGGGCAATAGAGCTACTGTCTCAAGACCAGCCAGTCTATTACACAGGTGGTCACACTGGCGCAATTCTGACGCACGAGCAGGGAATGAAGGACGCACATACGTGGGCGGACTACATCAACGTCGGCATGGAGCACGGGCCGTTCGATCTCGGCGGGTTGCAGAACTACATGGAAGGGTTGGTCGCCGGCGGTCCCACTAACAGCGGCCATCGCACTCCCACGGTCATCGTCGAAGCACCGGTCGACGGCTCGACGGAAGACACAATCCGCTACAACGCGTGGCAGTTCCGACAGATCCTCGCACGCGGGGTCCACGGCATCCTTCTCTGCCAAGCGGAGACACCCGACGCCGTCCGAGCGTTCGTCGAGTCTTGCCGCTATCCACGCGCCGCCAACGGTGTCGGTTACGGTCTCAACCGGGGAACTCGCGGCGTCGGCTCTGAACCCGGAGCCGCACAGATATGGGCGCTCGACAACCCTGAATACATAGCCAAGGCAGACCCGTACCCGCTGAATCCTGACGGTGAATTGATGCTCGGTATCAAGGTTGAATCGGTGCGGGGTGTCACCAATATCGAGACTATGCTCGCCGTGCCGGGGCTGACGTTCGCCGAGTGTGGTCCTGGGGACTTACACATGTCCTATGGCGTCGACCGCGGCGCGCCGCACACGCCTTTCGACCCACGTGTGCAGGAGGCCAGCGAGCGCGTCCAGAAGGCTTGCGAAGAAAACGGCGTCGCATTCCTCGGCGGAGGCACTGCCGAAAACATTGCCGAACGGCTTGACAGTGGAATCCGTGTTGTATCGGGCGGCAATCCTGAAATCGCGGCGATCGGTAGGGCGCACACGAAACGGACAATGCCGGTCTAGAGATGCTGCCCACCGTTGTCGATACATTCGCTGAAGCCGTCTCGGATGTGCCGGACCGCGCGACGGTGATGATTGGCGGCTTCGGCGGCTCGGGCGGACAGCCGACTCGCCTGATGCTCGCCCTTGCCGATCACGGGCCTCGCGAAATCACCATCATCGGCAACGTCGCCGGCATCTCGAAGACGACTGGATACGGCTGGCCGCCGCATCTGGAGCCGATCGACCAAGGGATATTCTTCGAACTTGGACTTGCGAACCGGATCATCTGCTCGTTTCCGATACCGGGGCAGACTCGCCCGTTGTGCGAGATCGAGAAGGCCTGGCGTGAGGGGCGTGCGGAGGTCATAGTCATCCCGCAAGGCACTTTGGCGGAGCGGATACGTGCGGGCGGTGCTGGCATTGCGGCGTTCTACACACCCACTGGAGTGGGGACCCCGGTAGAAGAGGGTAAGGAGGTCAGGGAGTTTGATGGGCGTGCCCACCTGTTGGAGCATGGGTTGAGGGCCGACTTCGCGTTGATCCGTGCGAAGCGGGCCGATACTTTCGGAAATCTCGAATATGTAGGTACTTCCCGGGCGTTTAACCCGGTGATGGCGCCAGCGGCGGATGTGACGATTGCGGAGGTGGATGAAATTGTGGAGCCTGGAGGGATCGATCCGGAGAGGGTTGGAACGCCGGGGGTTTATGTGAACCGGATAGTCCAGCGAGAACCAAACGACCCGCTACCCTAAACGTTCAATCGTTTCGCGGTTTTACGCGCCCATCCTTTCTTGCGACGATGATTAGGAATGTTGGGACGATGCGGGTGTCATCGAGGCCGGGGTGCTGGGCTATGGCTTCGTCGGTGGCGTAGGGTTCGATGAAGTCTTCGAGGATGAATCCAGCTTGGATTATCCATTGCATCCAGGTTTGGAGGGTGTAACTGTTGCCGGTGGTTTGGAAGGGATATTTGTAACGTTCGCTCATCCATGTGAGGGTTAATGGAGTTTCGTCAAAGTAGTCGACGATTTGGAGACCGAGTTTCTTGCCGTCAGCGTCGCGTACCCACCTGCGCTCCCTAGTGTCGGTCACCGGATGGAGGTTGGTGAAGACTATGCGTCCTTGGTCTCGGAGGACGCGGTGGGCACCGCGTATGACGCGTCCGGGGTCGGGCATGTCGATTAGCGAGACGCATGCGGTCACTAGGTCGAATGAGGCTTCGGGAAGGGATTCGATGACCGATGCTGCATCACCTTCTATGTATTCGATACCTAGTCTTTCCTTTTCTTCGATTTGTCGGGCGTGAGACAGTTGGTTGGGTGAGATATCGATACCTACTACCTTCGCCGCTCCCTTTTCGGCCATTTGGCGAGAGAAGTAGCCGATACCGCATCCCAGGTCGAGAACTTCGAGGCCTCTTACGTTGCCGCATGCTTCTACCATCGCGGGTCCGAAGAAATTGAGGCGGTAGTAGTCGACGCCGCTGATTTGGGCATCGGCGTATGCATCTGACGCGATGTCCCATTCGCGCTGGACTGACGCGAGATCAAAGCGAATCGCTGGTTCTCTCGTCTGGTTCTTCTTGGTCATAGGGATGTTGTATTTATCGTTCAGTCGATTAAGTGATACATAGTCTCATTAGACATATGCATACGTGGTATCATTTCGGGTTAGACACTGGTTATCACACACACTGGTCATCTTTGTGTGCGGGAGAAATTGAGCAATGAATAACATCGGTCGAGTGATGCCGTTCGGTTTCATCATGCGGTTTTGGGTTTTGGCAGTCGTTTCCGCTGCGATCTTGACAGCAGCGGTAGCGTGCAGCGAGGACCCTGATCCGACATCGACTCCGGTACCTGAGCCTACTGCAACGTCGGCGCCGCCGCAACCTGCTGCGACGACCGCTCCGCCAGCGGCCACAACCGCTCCACCCACAGCAACGCCCGAGCCAGCAACTGCGACGCCTGAGCCGGAAGTGGAAGTTATTGATGCCGAACCATTGAGCATCGTCGCTACGAGTAACATCGTTGGCGATTGGGTTTCGATTGTTGGTGGTGATCGGGTCGACGTCTTAGAACTGGTACCGCGTGGAGCCGATCCGCACGCTTATCAGCCCGGCGCTCGCGATATCGCTCGCGTGGCGGATTCGGATCTCGTGTTTGCAGTTGGATTGCAGCTCGAGGGGCTGTGGTTGGAGGAACTGATCCACAATGCTGCGGCTGACCATGATTCTGTGTTCGAGATTGCGGAACACGTAAACCCGATCCCGTTCGTTGACGTGCACGGTCACGGCGAAGATGAACACGACGAGGATGAACACGCTCATGACGAGGACGAACATGCCCACGACGAGGATGAGGATGAACACGCTCACGAGCATGATGAAGACGAGCACATGGAACATGAAGAAGGTGAACACGTCGAGCTGACGGGACGCCTTTTGGTCGGCGACGCAGATTCCGGACATATCATCGTTTTGGACCTCATGACGGAAGAGGTTTCGGAGCTTGACATTCACCTTCCCGGCCCGGTTTCGGCGATCTACGCGAGTCCGAGCCATCGATTCGGTTACGCGATTTACCGCGGCGATGAGGGTGACCATGCGGTTCATGTAATCGATGGCGGAGTGTTCCTCGTGCCGCACGGGGACCACGAAGATTTGGTTGTGTTGCCCGTGAGCGAGGTTGGGTTAACCGTCAATGAAGAGCTGCCGATCCACTTCACAAACGGTGGCGAATGGTCGGCGATCTTCCACGACGCCTCCGGCTTGGTGGCGCTCTTGAACGAACACGAGATCGAGGAAGAAGGACACGCATACGAGATCCCTTACCTCAACGCCGGTCCACAGCATGGCGCGGCGGTACCGCTCGAGAACGATTTGTTCGCGGTGACGGTGATGAACCCGAACCCTGATGACGTTTTGCCGATCGGCGTAGAAGTCAGAAACCTCGACGATGAGGTTGTCTGGGATGGTAGTCGGGAGGCCTGTCCCGGGATGCACGGAGAAGCGCACAACCACCACGGTTCTGCGTACGGCTGTAACGACGGTGTGCTGTTCATCGAACCACATGGCGATCACTTCGACTATTGGCTGATCGAGAACGGCGAGGGCATGCCCGAAGGGGGCCGCGTAGGCGCAGTCTGGGCACACCATGATGCGGAACACTTCTTCGGATACGCAGTCGTCGTGGGTCCGCAAGGATTTGCAAACGCAGGCGTTTGGATGATCGATCCGGAAGGACAGGAGATGGTACAGGTTCTCCCACCCTCTGACGACAAAAACGTCGTGACCGGTGCATTTGGCCATGACGGTTCGGTAGTCTACGTGTACACCTACGATGGCATGTTGAACGCGATCGATGCCGCCGACGGCGATGTGATCGGCGAAGCGCAGTTGACGGACCCCGTCGACGCGGGCGGCGGCGACGCTGTCCCAAGCCTCATCATCGTAGGCGAGACGCTGTTCATGACTGAGAGCGCGCACGGACATGGACATGTCATTGCGTTCGATCTGGAACACATGGAGGTAGTGGAAGAGTGGGAGCTCGAGGTAGCTCCGACTTCGTTGGCGTACGTAGGCATCGTATCGGATGAAGACCATCCTGAAGCTGGGCACGGCGACGAGGATGAACACGCCCATGAAGACGAGGACGAGCACGCCCACGAGGATGAGGACGAGCATGCCCATGAAGACGAGGACGAACACGCGCACGAGGACGAGGACGAACACATGGAAGAGGGCGACGCCCACGGCCACGACCATGCCCACGGCGCTTTCGATCCACATTTCTGGTTCGACCCTGATCGCGTGATAATCGCTGTCACCGAGATCGCCGAGCAGCTCAGCGCACTCGAGCCGGCATCGGAGGACTACTTCAACGCGAACCGCGACGACTACATCGCCAAGCTCGAGGAGCTGGACCACTGGATCGAGGACACGGTCGCAGCTGTCGATGACCACGACCGGATCATGGTGACGTCGCACGACGCGTTCGGGTACTTCGCCGCAAAGTACGGATTCACAGTTGCTGGTGTCATCATCCCCGGTGGGGGCACTGAGTTAGAGCCTTCACCTCAGGAGTTGGCCGAGCTTGTCCATGAGGTAGAGGAGTCTGGTGCAACAGTCGTCTTCTCGGAGGTGCAAATCAGCGATCGACTTGCGAGAACTTTGGCGGATGAAACCGGGATCAGGCTAGTCGGTGGTTTGCATGCTGGCACCCTCGGTGGTGACGGCAGCGGAGCCGAGAACTACCTCGACTTTATGCGGACCAATGTTGGTATCATCGTCGGAGCGTTGTCAGAATAGGCCATGCTTGATGAGCCAAACCCCAACCTACATCCACGATTCGGAGCTTGAAAAGCAAACCGCACCGCTCCCGGCGGTTGACGCGAACTGCATGTGCGTCACCTACGGACAGGACACGGTCCTTAGGGACGTGACCTTCTCCGTGCCGTCGGGAGCGTTTGTGGGCATCGTGGGTCCGAACGGTGCGGGAAAGTCGACGCTGCTCAAGACGCTGGTTGGCATTGTCGATTTGTCTTCCGGTTCGGTGAACATCTATGGGGACACCCCATCTCGGTCGCGGAGGATGGTCGGATACGTTCCGCAGTCGGACGATGTGAACTGGCAGTTTCCGGTCACGGTGTGGGATGTAGTGATGATGGGTAGGACACCGGGTCTGGGTGCATTCCGTTATGAATCGGCTGCGGACAAGAACGCAGTGAATGATGCATTGCACCGCGTGGGTCTGCTCCACCGGAAGGACGATATGATCCGCTCGTTGTCGGGTGGCCAGCGACAACGCGTGTTCGTCGCGCGGGCATTGGCGCAGGATGCGCGAGTGTTGTTGCTAGACGAGGCGTTCAGCGGCGTGGATGTGGGTTCGCAGTACGAGCTGATGGCGGTACTGAGGCGGCTGTGCGAGGAAGGACAGACGGTCTTATTGACGACGCACGACTTGGCGAATATGGCGAGGCAATTAGATACCGTGCTGTGCCTCAACTGCCACTTGTGCGCTTGCGGTCCGCCGGATGAGGTGTTCACCCCTGAGGTTCTGGAAGAGCTTTACGGTCCGCACGTGGTTGCGGCGGGGAGCAGTTACACCATCTGAGAAGCCGGTAGGATGAGGCGTCGATGGACTTGATTTCTTACATCGTCGAGCCGTTCCAGTATGGGTTTTTGCTGCGGGCGCTAGCAGTTGCGGTGATCACCAGCATCACATGTCCGTTGGTCGGAGTTTTTGTGGTAACGCGGGGTTACGGCTTCATGGGCGATGCGATGGCGCACGCGATACTTCCCGGGATGGCTGCGGCGCTGATCGCCGGTCTGAGCCCGTGGATCGGGATGTTACCGTCGGCACTGGTGTTCGCGTTTCTGGTCGGATTCATAGTCCGCAAGACCGGTATCCAAGCAGACGCGGCGATTGGAATCATGTTTGCGACATTGTTCGCCCTCGGCATACTGGTGATGTCGCTTTGGGGCGCGCGGGTTACGGTGAGCCTCGAAGACATCCTTTTGGGTCAACTCTTAGCTGTTTCTCAGAGCGACATCTTGGTAACACTAGGCGTTGCGTCCCTGACGTTGCTGGTATTCATCGGTTATTTCAAAGGGCTCATGTTCGTGAGTTTCGATCCGGTCGGCGCGGAAGTTGCGGGCATACGTGTGGAGCGGGTCGACTATCTGCTGTTGGCGTTGATTTCAGTGGTGGTCGTCGTGACGATACAGGCCGTCGGCGTGGTGCTCGTGCTTGCGATGCTGATAGCACCAGCGGCAGCGGCTACACTAGCGGCGCAAAGGGTTGTGCCGACAATCGGCTTCGGGATATTGTTCGCCCTAATCGCGTCGATTGTGGGGATCTACGCCTCTTACTACTGGAACTTGCCGTCGGGAGCGTCCATCGCGATGGCGTCTGGCTTGATCTTCGCCATCGTGGCATTGGTTAGACGACGCATTTCTCGAACTTGATCTTCGGTGTCGGGAGCGAGACTCCTAGACATCGATGCGGAGGCTGACCGTCTCGCCCGTAATTCCTTCGACGGTTAGGCTCGGAGCCCTGACCGCGCTGCGTGTGATAATCGCATGTGGTGCCCCTAGAACGCCGCTACTCGATTTAATCTTGTGGTCTGGTGCTGAGCTGGATGGATCTGATCTCTTACATCACTGAGCCGTTTCAGTACGGTTTCATGTTGCGTGCGCTTGGAGTGGCGATAATCGTCAGCATCACTTGTCCGTTGGTGGGGGTTTTCGTCATCACGCGCGGTTATGGGTTTATGGGCGATGCGATGGCGCACTCCATTTTTCCTGGCATGGCATTGGCACTGGTCATAGGGCTAAGCCCTTGGTACGGTATGTTGCCTGCCGCCCTGGTCTTCGCGTTTCTGATCGGGTTCGTGATGCGCAAGACAGGGATTCAAGCAGATGCGGCGATCGGGATCCTGTTTGCGAGCCTTTTCGCGCTCGGGATCATTTTGATTTCGCTTTCCGGTTCCCGGGTCTCGGTGAATCTTGAAGACATCCTGTTGGGCCAGATCTTGGCGGTGACGACCGGTGACATCTTGATGACTTTGGGCGTTGCGTTTCTGACGTTGGTGTTGTTCGTCGGTTACTTCAAGGAGCTTATGTTCGTGAGTTTCGATCCAATCGGAGCGGAGGTCGCGGGTGTGAACGTTGCGTGGATCGACTATCTGCTTCTGGCGATGATTTCAGTGGTGATCGTGGTGACCATCCAGGCCGTGGGCGTGATCCTCGTCTTGGCGATGCTGATAGCGCCAGCGGCGGCGGCTTCTCTCACCGCGCAACGCGTCTTGCACATAATCGGCTTCGGGATCCTTTTCGCACTGCTGGCATCGATATCCGGTCTCTACACGTCCTATTACGGCAACCTGCCTTCAGGTGCCTCGATTGCTCTAGCGTCCGGCATCATCTTCGCCGTAGTGGCAATGATCAGACGGCGAATTTCTTGACGCTGGGATAAGTCCCATAGTCGAATTGTGCGAGAAGGGGCGGCGATTATGCTTTTACACACCCATCGTCATTTCCGCGAAGGCGGGCGGAAGAGTGGAACGCGCGATGAGGACCAGCAGGACGCAGGCGCTACTCTCTGGCTCCGCGCCGGACCTCCCCAGCGTCGGAGTTCCCGATCTCCTGCAGCCGGGTCCGCAGGTTCTCGTATATCTTCCTCATGACATTCAGGAAGACTTTCTTCTCTTCCTCGTCGATCCCGGCGTTGACTAAGGCGTTGGTCTCCTGCAGCGCCTCGACGATCTGGGGCATGAAGGCCCATCCCTCTTCAGTCAGCTCCAAGCGCACGACGCGCCGGTCGGCGTAAGGACGTGTCCGGCGGATCAGGCTTTTTTCGATGAGAACGGCTATGTGGCGGCTCACGGAGGCCGGGTCCAAGTGTATCGCTCCCACCAGTCTCTCGGTGGTGGCGCCGCGGTCTCTCGAGCAGTACATGAGGATGCCGACCTGCACGGGCGAGATGTCGACAGGAGCGAGTATTTTTTGGGACAGCCTCGCCAGCATTGCCGTCGTCCCGGCCACCAGGTACCCCAACGCGGGAAGCATCTCATCGTCGCGTTCTTTCGTCCCTCTTGACGACGTCTCCTGCGGCTGTGTATCTGCACCGTCCATGTTCAGACTCAAATTTACCACCGCGGCGGGCGGATGGGAAATGTTTTTCCCGGGGGCGGATGCGAGAGACGCGTCCGCGCCGCTGGGAACTGCCCGGGCCGTAGCAGGCGGCGGCATGGAGCAGCGCGAACGGTCGCGCTGAAGCGACGGCCGACCGATCGCATGTAGGCGAAGCGGCTCCGGCGGACCTCTCGGGACGCCGACTTCCCTCACGAGTCGTGAAGATGGGCTGGATGCCATTTGTTTTGCATTTGCAATATGAATCTGATAGCATCTCTTGCGTTTGCGAAACATCTGCCGCAGACGCATCGACATCAAGAGAGGACAGCGCCGTGCCCGGACGCGAAAGCCCAGCTCGAACGAGGACGACCCGCCGGCCGGGAGGTCCCTGTTCCCGCAGCGAGCACAGGATTCACGTGGAATGATCATGCCGCCCAGATTTTCGCCGTCCGCCCTCCGATCCGTCATGGTCGCGGCCGCGGCGATCGCGTTTGCCGTCTTGGCCCTCGCCGGCGATCTCGCGGCGCCTGCGGCGGATCGCGTCTCGGCGCAGGACGGCGGGACGACGACGCCTGCCTCGACCGTCGGAGAGCTGGTCGTGGTTCCGGGCGTGGTGCAGCAGAATGAGACGGTCCTCGCGGTGGGCTTCCACGTTGTTCCCGCCGACCTCGAGGTCGAGATCCATTACAGCGGGCATTTCACGCCCGAGGACGAAACATGCGACACCGCCGGGACGGCCGGGTCCGCTGAAGCCGCCGCCGCGCCCGTGTGGATCACGTTGAACGCCTGCACCCAAGGCGACGCCTACGTGCGGCTGGTCGAAGCCGCGAACGGGAACGTCATCAAAGATGTCGGCGTGACCGTCGTCGAGCCGGGGGCGACGGGACAGCAGCAGAGGGTCACGGTGACGATCGACGGTCTCGATTCTACGGACCTCGTGCCGGACGGTTCTGGAGACCGGTTCTCGGTCAGCGTCGCAGGGCTGGAAGCCCACAGGGAACACATTCTGCACACCGTCGTGCTGAACAGCCTCAGCGCGGCCTTCAACCGGGGCTGCACCAGGTTCAGAGAAAGCGATTCCATCGTCGGCCTTGCTTCGGACACCTACAGTTACTCCGTGTACGGGTGCGTGGCGCCCGGAAACCGGATCTGGTCCTATGTGGAGGATTTGGACGGCACGGCGCTGGCCTCGACCGGGCGGTTCGACAACCCCGTAAACGTAAAGAAACCGACAGTGAGCTTCAAGCCTCCTACCGAGGACGCCAGAACCTGTCTGTATTCGGTGGACGAAGGAGACGATTTCACCGTCACCGTCGAGCTCAGCCATCCCAGCACCGACCGCATCCCCGTTCCGATAAGAGTGTCGAACAGGAGCAGGGCCGAGGACAACGACTACAACGTCACCGGTCTGACGTCCACCGGAAGGCTGATCTTCTTCGATCGCATCACGTCCAAGACCTTCGTCGTCGAAACTGAAGATGAAACCAATATGACCGAGGACAGAGATGACGAGACTGTGGTCCTAGAATTCTTCGATCTGCCGTCATTCGTTTCAGGCATCGGCACGTGCGACAGCGCCAACATCACCATCTTGGACGACGAAGATGTAACGGTGAGCTTCGAGCACTCGTCGTACACGGTGAACGAGGGGATGTACACCGGCATCAAGGTCGAACTGAACGGGCGGAGAAGCCAGGAACTGGAAATACCGATAGTAATCACAGACAATGCTGAATCCGGCGACTACACCGTGGACGGCCTGGACGACGGCATATTGACCTTCGGCGAGTGGCGCGAGGATGCGACTTTCTGGATCGACACGTATGTGGAAGAGGCCGATGACGGAGAAGACGAAGAGTTGAATCTGCGCTTCGGCGACCTGCCCTCCGGCATCGTAACGGTCTCGCCCTCCAGTGCCACCGTCACGATCAAGGAGCCAAACTCCGCTCCTACTTTCGACGAGGGCAGGAGAGCGATCCGATCGGTCGCGGAGAACACGCCGTCCGGCACCAACGTCGGCAACCCCGTCACAGCTACAGACGCCAACAACGATACCTTGACGTATCAGCTCCGAGGCACCGATGCAAGATCCTTCACCATCGTCGAAACCAGCAGTCGGACCGAAACAGGCGGGCAGATCAAGACTTCCGCGTCCCTGAACTTCGAGGCCAAAACAAGGTACTCGGTCACAGTCAACGTCAGCGATGGCAGAGGCGGCTCCGACAGCATCGAGGTCACGATCAACGTCACCGACGTCAACGAGCCGCCGGGCAGACCTTCAGCTCCTACCGTCACCGCCAACGGCGAGACCAGCCTGAACGTCGAATGGTCGACGCCCACCAACACCGGGCCGCCGATCAACGACTACGACGTCCGGTACCGCGTCGGCAGCAGCGGATCGTTCACAAGCGTCTCTCACAGAGGCACTGATACGCAGACGACCATCTCCAGCCTCGCTCCGGGCACTTCTTACCAGGTCCAGGTGCGGGCGGAGAACGCCGAGGGGCCGAGCAGATGGTCGGCTTCGGGAACCGGGTCCACAGACGCGGCTCCAGAGCCCACGATAACCATCGTTCGGCACCGCAACACTCCTGCCAGCGTCACCGAAGGCGGGGAGGTGCGGTTCACGCTCAGGGCGAGGCCCGCGCCCACGGCCGACCTCGCAGTGAGCGTCACGGTCGCCGAGACGGATCCCCGTCTCCCCGGTCGCATCACCGATTTCGTCACCGGCGACATACCGGACGAGATCACCATCGCAAAAGGAACGACGACCGCGGATCTTATTCTCGAGACTGACGCCGATGCCGTCGACGAAACGAATGTCAGTCTTCTCGTGAGGGTCGAAGACGGCGACGGCTACACCGTCGGAAATCCCAACGTCGCGGTCGTGACCATCGAGGACGACGACCCTCCGCCACCAGCCCCTACCGGCCTGCGCGCCAACGGAGACCTCGACAGCAACGGCAACGTCACCCTACGCTGGAACGCGGTCTCTGGAGCGACCGGCTACAAAGTGCAGTACATCGAGGAAGTCTGCGACTCGGATGGTAACTGCGGACCCGATCCTGATAAAAGTTGGAAGTCCCAGGACTACACGGCGGGGACCACAGGCACCGTAATAGAGGCGGCTCTCGGCGAGTTGATAGAGGACAAGCTCTACCGCGTTGAGGTGCAGGCAGTCATAGCGGACGCCTCCGAGTGGTCTGATTCCGCATTCGTCTACCCCACCGATGATCCTTTGCGGGGCGCGAACGTCGTCGCGACGGCCCCGTTCCACGGCTATCACGACAAGAACGCGCAGGGAAGTCACGAGTTTCTCTACGTGTTGTGTGAAGAGACAATACCTGCAGGTCTTGACATGACCGCCCAGGACATGAAGGATGCCGTGGAAGAATGGGAGGACGCGGTGATCTGGGACAGGAACGGAGCGAACATCATCGCCGCTACTCCTTACTCACTGTCCGACGGCGAGAAATGCACCACCGGCCCGTCATTTCCTTTGCTGCAGAACCCTTACGGAGAGGGTGTTTTCGAAGTAAGGTTCGCATCGAACGCTGACATGAACAATGCGCTGTGCGTCGACATCTTCGCGTTTTTGGATCTGATCCCTGGGTGTTGGCGGTCACCCAGCTGGACGGATGTGGGCATCGGCCTGATGGAGGAAGGCTCTGTCCTCTTGAACGCCGGTCTAGGTGCCGCCACCTGGAACTTGGAAGTTCCCGGCGGAGGTTGCACACAGCTGCACGAGCTGATTGTCCACGAAGTCGGACACGCCTTCGGCATCGGGAGCGGATTGGGCGATCTGAACCGCCATCCCGTCAACACAGAACACTCGGTCATGAGCTACCAAGACAAAGACAGAGACTGCGAGCCGCAAGCCTACGATATCGTCGCATTGCTGGCGCTCTATCAGTCAAGATGAGGAACGATATGCTTTCGCGTACCGCACAATGTATTGCAGCTTGCGCCGTCTCGCTGGCCGTGGCCATGCTCGCGTTGGTTTCCTGCGCGAGCGAACCGCCGACGGCAGGTTCCATCTCGACGCACATCACGTCAACCGCATCCGCTCCCGAGCGACTGAGTCAAAGGATACCTCCCTGCATTCCCATCCCCGGCTCTTCCGTCGATCCGTGTGAAGCGGACGCTCCGCCATTCGAGATGGGCGCTGCAAATTCGATTCCTCTGCTTGGCGCCGAACCCGTGACTATACGAGAGATGCTCGACGACGACCTGTCAGGCTGGGTAACCCACGTCGTGCTGCGTGGCACCTACATCCCCGACACGACGCGCTGCACCGCCGGCGAACGCTTCCGCCCCCCGCTGCATCTGCAGGGCGAATTCTCGTACACGGCCAACTCCCTCTCTTTCAAGTGCTACGTCGATGTTCGTGCGAACGCCTACATCACAAGTGCCGGTCCATCTGAATTGACAGTCATGGTATTCAGGTACGCGTACTTCGACGGACAGTACGCCCGAAGCGCGAAGGAAGGGCAGACAGAGCAAGACTCCATCGACGCGCAGAGGCGCAGATTCGAAAGCGTCATCGAGGATTTCTTCCCGGGCCGGGAGCATGTCATGTTCCTCGGGCCGCCAGTCGACACTTCAGCCGAAGTCTGGCGGCTCATGGGATATTGGGATGTCCAGCGGCAGGACAGCGGCTCCATCATCGCCGTGCACCCCCGCCGCGACCTCTGGCTGAGCATCAAGACCGAAGAGTACAAGACCCATATCTCCAAGCTCGAAATGAAGCTGCCCGCCTTGATACAGGCGGTCACGTCGGCCCACCAGGCGCGCGTCACCGAGTACGAAGGCAGGATCGGCGAAGACGAGGATCTGCCAGACCTCGTGAACAACGCGAACGAGCTGCGCGACTACTACACCGAGGTCGGCGCCTACGCACCGGGCGTTCCCACGCCCGCGCCGCCACCGCCGCCATACTGCGGCACCGCGGCGCTCGGCCCGGCCGACAACCCCGGTCTCATGCGCGACTGCATGACGCTGCTGGGTCTGAAGGACGCGCTCCGAGGCACGGCGGCGCTGAACTGGAGCGTCGACACCCCCATCGCCGACTGGGACGGCGTCACCGTCGGCGGCACGCCGTCGCGGGTGACGGAGCTGTCCCTGTTCGAAAAGCTGCTGACGGGCGAGGTGCCGGCCGCGCTGGGGCGTCTGACCGAGCTTGAGAAGCTGAATCTCGGCTACAACCGCTTCACCGGCGGCATTCCCCCGGAACTCGGCAGCCTGAGCAGGCTCGATACGCTCGATCTGAGCACCAGCCGTCTGAAGGGCGAGGTGCCGGCCGAGCTGGGCGATCTCGCGAGTCTGAGGATCCTCAACCTGGCGCAGAACCAGCTGACCGGCCAGATCCCGTCCGAGCTCGGCGACATGCCCGAACTGTGGATACTCGACCTGAACGGCAACCGGCTGACGGGGGATATACCGCCGGAGCTGGGCGGGCTGACCAATCTGGGACAGCTGCACCTCAGCGGCAACATGCTGACGGGCGGCATCCCGGCGCGGCTCGGCGATCTCGCCAGCCTCGACGACCTCGACCTGAGCCGCAACGGACTCACGGGCGGCATCCCCCCGGAACTGGGCAGCCTAGCCGCTTTGACCGCGCTGTTCCTCAACGACAATCAGCTCACCGGCGAGATACCCGCCCGGCTCGAGGATCTCGAAAGCCTGGCGCGCCTCTATCTGAGCGGCAACACCCTCTCCGGCTGCATCCCACCCGCCCTCGCCGACGTCCAGGACAACGACCTCCCCAGCCTCGATCTCCCGAACTGCGCGTCGTCGCCGTAGATGATTCTGTCGCCCTGCCGGGCGAAAGAGCTGCCATGCCCCTTTCACCCTTTTTCCTCCTGATCCGTCTAGGGTGGGTGGCGGTGATTGTTACACCTCTTCAGACCGATCGTCGGATGTTGCGCATTCTCCGCGACTTGATCGATAGCAGTGTGCCGGTGGTTGTCACGGCCAATCCGAGCCCGAAGATGAGCAACGCGGTATTGATCGAGATCGAATAGCCGCCTGTGCTCGGCAATTGTTGAGGCTCTTCCGCGGGATCGCGCGGGATCGGCAGTTCGAGCTCGATCAAGTTCGGGAGGATCGCTTCAAACTCCTCGGTCGATGGGACGGGTTCCAGCGGATTGCCGTCTAGATACAGGTAGCGGAGGGTGTCCGCGAACTGTGTCAAAACAGCCGGGTCGAACGTGGTGATCTGGTTGTTGGACAAGTGCAGATCCGACAATACTTCCCACTCTTCAAACCACGAAGCATCGATCTCTGTGATCTGGTTGTCGGATAGCTCGATGCTGACGAAGTTACGTTCACCAAAAGTTCGAGCCACGTTCGTCAGGATAGTCCCCGCGGCTGTCGAGTCGATGGAAGTATGGTCAAGCTCGATGCGCCACCAGTCCGATTTCGACAAGCGAGAAAAAGCCGCCCCCAACTGGTCCTGTACATCGGAATCGTTCCATCCGCTGAGATCGTTCTCAGAGAAATCGATTCGCCGTAAACCAGGCTCTGCATTTTCGAGTATCGCAATCGCGGTTTCGCCATCGATACCGGTATCGGATAGGCGCAGCGTAACGAGGCTTTCGTTCCTTTTGATCGCGTCGATCATCGCGTCGCGGTCCACGCCGTTCCAATCGCTCAAGTCGTTTGACGACAAGTCGATGCCGTCTAGAGTGGTTGAGGCATGGTTGGCGAGGAAATCGATTACTGCTTCACTCGTCACCTCGGTGTCTGGCATCGAGATCCACTCCAGCTTAGGGAAGCCATCGCGGATCTTCGCGAGGTCTTCAGAGGATAGCGGTATGTCGTCCATCCAGAGGTCCCTGATGCCGTCTTCGGGTTTACAGCCCGGCGTGGAGGGTTGCGGCAAGACATCTAAAATCTCGTAGTCGACGCCATCGATTGTTGCGCTGGGCAACTCATCGAATTCATCTCTAGCGATGCCTACAGTCCGCAGTGAACAGGGCGGCGAGACGAAGAGGTCTTCAGGCATCCCCGGTCGCAAGTTGCCTTCAAAGTCGATATTCCTGAGATTGACTTGGTCCGAAAGGTCAAAACCGCGGACATCTGAAAGTTGGTTATGGAAGAAAGTCAGGTCCTTCAAGCTGGTCAAGCCTTTGACGAGGCCGTCGGGCAGCTCGGTCAACTGATTCCTGTCGAGATGAATAATCTCAAGCGAATCGATTCCTTCAAAGATGTCGGCTGGTAGGCGATTGATGTTGTTGTCGTGTAGGAAGAGCTGCCGCAACTCGTCCAACCCGCTGAATGTCCCGCTAGGCAGTGTCTCCAGCGCGTTCCCGTGTAGGTGTAAGTGTGTGATGTTTTCGAGATGCCGGAAAACACCTTGAGGCAACGAAACGATTTTGTTGTCGTTCAAGTAGAGATGACGCAGGTTGTGAAGTCCGAAAAACGCGTCTGAGCCCATCTTAGTGATGCCACTGCCTTCCAAATACAGCCACTGCAGATTGTCCAGACCGCTAAATGCGCCACTCTCAAGCGCGCCAGTTGACTCGTTGCGGAAGTGCAGAGCCCGCAAGTTAGGCATTCCAGCCAAGACACCGTGCGACAGGTTTTTTACTCCGCCAGTATGCAGGTCGAGGGTTCTCAACCGTTCCAAGCCTGAAAACACGCCTATCGGCAAGGAGGAAATTCGGTTCCCGTACAACCTTAGAGTCTCCAAGCTCTCAAACCCGCTGAATATGTCTCGCGGCACCGCCTTGATGTTGTTGCCCTGCAACTGCAACGTTTTGGCATTCGCGAGTCCATCGAACGCGCCACTGTGGATTGCCGTAATCGAGGGACCTTTAACTTCGAGAGTGTCCAAGCTGTCCAAGCCTTCGAATGTGCCGGATCTCAACAGAACCAGATCGCGGCCCACGATTTCCAACTCTGTTAACGATGTCAGGCCGGCGAAGTCACCGGGTTGGAGCGCTGAAGGTGCGATGCTGAGGAGTCCTTCTACGACGCCCAGCTCGTCTTCCGTGATGTCGTCGCAAGTCGCTTCGACGCGGGAGTTTTGGACTTCAGCGACTATGGCGTCGGCGACCTCTTCGGTCCGATCGCATATCCCTGTCGTCTGGGCAACGGCGTTTTCAGCGAAAGGACTGGTGATGCTTAATCCCAAGCCAAAGATCATCAGCAATGCGGTTATTAACCCTAAGTAGACGTTGTATCTGTTGGTGAGTGATGTTATTGATATTAGGCTACTGTTTCTGTATACGTTTGAAATACTAGATTTCGATACGTTATCCACTTTATCTTGGCTCCTTTTGATACAACATCTTATTTACGTTGCGATCTCGGATGATTCTAAATTACGGCATCTGATCGGACAGGAAATCCGCTGAATGGGCTTGTTGCAGAGAAATTGCCGGTGGTATTATGGCATTTCCAAGAAAAGCATGTAATATTAACTTAAGTTCGCTGAAACTATACGATTTGTGTAGTCAGTGGCAATCGAACGCTTCACATTGTTGAAGCAAGTGAAATAGATGAGAGGAGAGAAAAATGGCTGTACATGCCCATGAGACGCATGAATGTGATGCGCACGAACATCATGCCGGCGAGCACATTCACGACATGCATGAGTGCGATGACCACGAGCACCACGGTGACGAGGAAGGTCATGTTCACGACATGCATGAGTGTGACGACCATGAGCACCACGAAGGGGAGCACATTCACGACGACCACGAGTGCGACGACCACGAGCACCACGCGTAAGCTAGCTTTAAACTGACGAAGCCCCGCCAATCCTGTGATTGGCGGGGCTTCGTTGCCATTACCGTTTCTTAATTTTTCAGGCACCCGCGAGGGTGTCTTTTGTATTGTCCGATCGCTTGGTCTAGATAACGTGTCGTGCTCTCTCTAGCAAGTAACTCACGAGGTGGTCCTCAGTGCATCCTGACACGGTTTGCTCGATTTGCACCGTGAGATGATGGATCCCGTGATCATCCCGCGCGATTTCTCGAATCCGGCGTAGCAGTGCTTCGGTATCTTCTTTGGCTAGATCAGGATCGACGAGAACATGCGCGGTCATCGATTCGTAGCCCGAGGCTATCGTCCAAACATGGACATCGTGCACGAGCGTGACATGAGGCAGATCCTCGATTCGACCACAGAGCTGCTCGACATCGACATGTTGCGGCACTCCTTCCAACAGCACAACCAAGACCTTCTTTGCGAGGCCCCACGAACTCCAGAGTATCAATAGGCCAATCAAGACGCTCAGTATCGGGTCGATCAATACCCAGTCAGTCGTAATGATCACAATGCCGGAGATGACAACGCCGACTGAACCCATCAAGTCGCCCATGACATGCCAGAACGCGCCCTCGACATTCAGGCTGTGCTCAGAGTTTCGGTGCAGGATCCAAGCGGCTACGATGTTCACCACCAAGCCCAGCGCGCCGACTATCAACATCAGCGGTCCTTCGATTTCGACTTCATCGAGGTGTGTGACGCGGTGATAAGCCTCGAATAAGATCCATGCGACGATGATCCAAAGCGATATCGCATTGATCAACGCTGCCAGCACCTCAGCACGCCGGAAACCGTACGTCCTCGCCGCATCTTCAACTCTGTCCCCGATCCATAGAGCGAATAGAGCTAGGCCTATAGCCAATGCGTCAGTGATCATGTGCCCGGCATCGGCCAACAGGGCCAGTGACCCCGACAAGATGCCGCCGATGACCTCGGCGATCATGAAACTGCTGATCAGGAAGAAAGAGAGCCACAGGCTTCGCCGACCGGCTTCCCGATAGTCATGGGAGTGATCGTGGTCGTGCCCATGATGTCCGTGACCATGGTCGTCATGGTCATGATCGTCGTGGGAATGGCCCGAATGATCGTGGCCCGAATGGTCATGCTGAGGAGAATCCGACTCTGCGTCGGATGTTCGTCTTTCAGTCATGATCGTTTCGCCTAGAACCGTCTGAGATTGGGTCGCCCTCGCCGCATGAATAAAAGCATTGTATATTGACTCTGGAATTTACACAGCCAAGATTTAACATCGCACGACACGCAAATGCCACCACATCGCCCAACTACCATTTATCGAGATTCAGTATCTATATAGCGCGCGGGTTATGCGAAGTTTCGACAGTATATCTCAATGCCCTTGCATTACATCGATATATTATCTCAATGCTTTTGCGGCAACATTAAGTTTTTTCTTCTCGAACCCAACAATCCCAATCAATGGAAAAGGAAAGGCTCGATTAAGGAAGAGTTCGGTAGTGATATCTTACTCAGGATCGGTCGCAACACACCGCGGGCAAACATCGTAAACCTCTATCCGATGGTCGATGATTTCCCCCATCACGCCTTCCACTGACAAACTCAAAGCCTTGATCGCGCGTTCGATTGCTTCAGCGTTGAAGTACCGGACGGCGGTGCAGACCGTGCAGACCGCGTGATGGTGGTGAGGCGGCATATTGTCAGCCCCAGGTTCGTGATCCAAGTCTGCTGAGACGCTGTATGCCATCTCATCGCCCGGCATCACGACCTTGCAGATGATGTCCGCATCTTGCAAGATCTTGAGTGTGCGGTAAACCGTCGCCCGACCAATGTGAGGCAGCTCGCCACACACATCCTCTGCCGTGAAGGTTCGAGGCACTTGCGAGATGCAGTCGATGATTTCTCGTCGCGGAGCAGTGACTCGTGCGTTCCGCTCAAGCAATGCTGTGACTATCGAATCGGGCGTGCGCGGCATGTTTACTCCTCCAAAGTGGCGCGCACCGCGTCGGAGATTTTTTCCGACGACGGGTATACCAAGCGCTCAAGCACCGGGGTGTACGGGATGTGAACCTGCTCGGCGGCCACTTTCATGATGGGCGCCTGAAGGTCCCAGAAACCCTCCTGCGACACGATTGATGCGATTTCAGATGCGGCGCTGCATACTTTGTGCGCCGGGTCGGCTACCACCAATCGGCCGGTCTTGGCAACCGATTCCAAGATCGCATCCTTGTCCAACGGAACCAAGGTGCGCGGATCAATCACTTCCACTGATACTCCCTCATCCTCCAACTCCTCCGCCGACCGCAATGCCATCGGCACCGCTCCCGCGATTGCCACGACAGTCACATCACTCCCGGATCGTGGCACGTCCGCCACGCCAAAGGGAACCAATGCAGCTTCGCCCTCCTCGACTTCGCCCGACGCTCCACCCAACGTTCCATCCTCGAAAACGATGCACGGATCATTGTCGCGGATTGCCGTCTTCAACAGGCCTTTGGCATCGCGTGGGGTCGCCGGAACGAGAATCTTGAACCCGGGCATGTTCATGAACATCGGGTACGAGCGGTCCGAGTGGTGTGCCGCCGAGCCGCCGCCATAGAACATCGTGGCTCGATACACAACCGGCAACGTCGCCTGCCCTCCGAACATGTACCGCATCTTCGCCGCCTGGCTCACCAACTGGTCCATAGCGACCCACATGAAGCTGGTCAGCGTCTCCACGATGGGGCGCATCCCTACCAGAGAGGCTCCGATCGCAGCCCCGAAGAAACCGTTCTCAGACAACGGAGTGTCGAGTACGCGGTTCTCGCCGAATTGATCCAACAGCCCTGCGGTCGCTCCATAAACGGAGCGGCGAATGTCCTCGCCCATGATGAAGACGCTTTGGTCACGCTCCATCTCCTCGATGATCGCCTGATTGATAGCCTCTACGTAGATCGCGTTGGATGCCATGTTGGGGTGCTTTCGTAGTAGTTGGGTTGAGTTTCAAGCTGATAGGCGGTTACGGAGCGGGAATCGGATCCGCCCACATGTCATCGAACAGTTCCTCCGGTTCCGGATACGGGCTGTTCCGGGCGAACTCCACCGCCTCCTCGACCTCCGCCTCTTTTGCTTTTGATATAGCGTCGCACTCCTCTTGAGTAAGGATACCCTGCGAAGTGAGAGTTCGTTCCAAAACGTCGATCGGATCGCGCTCGCGCCACTCATCGATCTGGTCCTGCGTGCGATACTCGCCCCGTCGCACCCGACCCAGTCCGAGTGAGTGCTCCTCGTAACGATAAGTCAGCGCCTCAATCAACGTCGGACCTTCACCAGCCCTTCCCCTCGCAACCGCTTCACGAGTCGCCTCGTACATCGCAACCGCATCCTGACCATCCACCAACACGCCCGGCATGTCGTACGCTGCCGCACGGTCCGAAATGTGCTCCACCGATACCGAGTCGTGATACGAAGTCGTCACCGCGAACTGGTTGTTCTCGCAAAGGAAGATGACTGGCAACTGCCATAGCGCCGCAAGGTTCATCGACTCATGACAGGCCCCTTGGTTCGACGCTCCATCGCCGAAAAAGACCATTGATACAAAGTCCTCGCCCCTGATCTTGGCCGCCAAAGCCGCGCCGGTCGCCACCGGAACTGAAGACGCCACGATGCCCGACTCTCCTAAGATCCCAATCGAGAAGTCCGCCAAGTGCATCGATCCGCCCTTCCCCTTGCAATAGCCATCGACTCGACCATAGAGCTCCGCCATCGCGCGCTTCACGCTGCCGCCCTTGGCGAGTGGATGCCCGTGCGAGCGGTGATTCCCGGCGATATAGTCGGTGTCCTTGAGCGCCGCGCAAGCCCCGACTGCGACCGCTTCCTCACCAATATAGGGATGAGCCGCTCCAGTGAACTCGCCCGCGGAGTGAACTTCCATCACACGCACCTCGAAATGACGTATCAACCACATCCGCTCCAGCATCTGCACCAGGATTTCCTTGCTGACGTTCTCCAACTCTGATACTCCCGTTGTCTAGAAATTAACCGACGACTCAATTCGACATTTCGATCTGAACCGCGTTGCCCTATCTTATTTCATAAACTCGCACACCACACGTCATTCCGGCGAAAGCCAGAATCCAGAGGGGCAGTGCAGCAGCATCACACGCCGAACTCGAATCTGGCCCCGTTTAGAATCACCACATGATCGATGAAGCCACGATTGAAGCCAGAGCTGGCAGCGGCGGAAACGGCCTAGTAACGTTCCTTAGGGAAGCGTTGCGCCCTCTAGGCGGACCAGCCGGCGGTAACGGCGGCAACGGCGGGTCGGTGACCTTGGTCGCTGACGCTTCATTGAACACGTTGCTGAAGTTCCGCTGGCGACGCCACTTCATCGCCAAAAACGGCGGCAACGGCGCAAGAAACAAGCGTCACGGGGCCAACGGTGAAAGCGTCGATGTCACCGTCCCAGTCGGCACCGAAGTCTGGCGCATCGGCGACCGCGCCGGCGAACCCGAAATCTTCCTCGGCGATCTCGTGCACCCAGGCCAACGCCTCGAAGTCGCAACAGGCGGCCGAGGCGGTCTAGGCAACGCCGCGTTCGTAACAGCCGTCAACCGCGAACCCCTACTCGCCGAGGCCGGGGAAGCAGGCGAGACCGTCAAGTTGAGACTAAATCTCAAAATCCTCGCCGATGTCGGATTGGTCGGTATGCCCAATGCCGGCAAGTCCAGCCTCCTCACCGCAATCAGCGCCGCACGACCAAAGATCGCCGACTACCCCTTCACAACACTCGAACCCGTCCTCGGAATCGTCGAACACGGAATCGACGCCTTCGCAGCGGTTGATATCCCCGGACTCATCGAAGGCGCATCCGACGGCATTGGCTTAGGTCACGAGTTCCTCAAACACATGCAACGCACACGTTTGCTGGTACACGTCGTCGACGGCAGCGAAGGCGAACCCGGAGAGCGAATCCGCGCCATCAATCAAGAGCTAGACGCCTTCGACCCCAGACTCGCGCAGACACCGCAAATCGTCGCCATCAACAAGCTCGACCTCGAAGAAGTCGAACTGCTCCGCGATGAGATCAATGAAGAGGTGCATCAAGCGACCGGAGGAGGCACGCCGGTACATTTCATCTCGGCCGCCACCCGTCGCGGCATCGACGACCTAGTCGCAGCCGTCTCATATCGCCTAGCCGACATCAGGAAACAAGACACAGTCCCGAACCAAGCAACACAAGTGCCGTATCTCCAAGACGGTCGTGATCCACTCGATGACGACAACCTGCCCGTGTTCCAACCGCGCATGGCCGACACAAGGATGGTGGTGCGTACCGCCGCCGACTCCTACCGCATCGTCTACGACAGGGCAGTGCGCTTGGCGCTCGGCTCAAACCTCGACAACTGGGACGCATTGGTGCAGTACCACCAGCGCTTGGAACGGATGAACGTCACCACCGCCCTCCGCCGCGCCGGCGCCAAGAACGGCGACGTGATTCTCGTCGGCGAATGGGAGTTCGAGTGGCAATGAGCCCGCGGCGCGTCGTCGTATTCGGCGGGACCTTCGACCCCATCCACAACGGACACATCGCGATCGCCAAATGCTTGCGCGACGAACTAGACCCTGATTCCGTCGTCATGGTCCCTACCGGACGTCCATGGCTTCGTCCCGACGCTCCGGTAGCCGCACCAGAGGATCGACTACGGATGGTCGAACTGGCCGTCGAAAACGAGGATCGGATCGAGGTCTCAGACGTAGACATCGTGCGAGACAAGACGACCTACTCGATCGACACCATCCAAGACCTCCGACCCGAATACGGTGCCGACTGCGAATTCGTACTTGCCATTGGTGCCGACGCGGTCCCTCATCTCCACCAGTGGCACCGATACGACCAACTCATCGAAGAATGCTCCCTCGCGGTCGTCGAACGCCCCGGCTCACCTTTAGACGACACGACATCACTACCCAAAAACACAACCGTGATTCGAGGCCCCATGTTCAACATCAGCGCTTCTGAAATCCGCTCCAAGATCGAGCAAGGTAATCTCGCAAACGCGGCGGATGTTTTACCCGATTTAGTACTCAGATTTATCATCGAGAAAGGCCTCTACCGATGAACTATGCGGATGCCATAGCACACGCCGAACGGCTTTTGGAGCGTGCACTGGAACTCGGGGCTCTGCGCTACGGCGAGTTCACACTCACATCCGGTGCCAAATCTTCCTATTACTTTGACGGACGGTTGCTGACGACAGATGGCGAAAGCGTCGAGATCGTCGCTTCGATCTTCCTCGAGGTGCTCGAAAGTCGCAACATCCACCAGTTCGGCGGACCAGCCGTAGCTGCCGTCCCCATCATCGGCGGAATCGCCCTCATGGCGCACACCAACGGATACGACCTCAAAGGCTACTTCGTCAGATCCGAGCAGAAGCAACACGGAATGGGCAAGCAGATCGAAGGACACATTACGACCGGCGGCCGCGTCGCAATCTGGGACGACACCATCTCAACGGGCGGATCGTTGCTTGACGCCGCAGATGCCGTCGCCGCGCTCCCCACCGAGATCGACATCGCACTATGCATCTTGGACCGCAACCAAGGAGGTAGCGACAAACTCCGAGAACGCGATATTCCCCTCTTCAACATCCTCACCAGCAACTCCGAGGGGAGGGTGGAAGTCGATTCCACCGCGCTGAGAGAATGGTTTGAATAACCGGTCCATCACCTTCGCGTTGACGATATCAACTTATTGTCAACATCCTCGCGATTTATACGCGAAAATTTGTCAACATCTCACGCCCAGACCGCGATCCCCTCGGCTGACAGATTAAACCCTCGATCAGATCTCCCAACTCTTGACATCAAACCAACACAGTGTTGACATCATGATTGCTGACTAAGAGCACCGATCTCAGTTCACACAAGGACTTCGCAAACCAACTTTCGACGAAGTTGACGGGCTTATCGTTGTTATCTAAGGATTTAGAGATTTGAGTACTTTAATCAGTTGTACTCAAACATCCAAGTTCTTAACCTCAAGCGCATTCGCCCGGATGAAGTCCCGTCGCGGTCCGACTTCCTCACCCATCAGAGTGCGGAAAATGTCGTCAGCACTGATCGCGTCCTCCGCGGTAACCTGCAACATGAGCCGGTTCTGCGGATTCATCGTCGTCTCCCACAACTGATCCGGATTCATCTCTCCGAGGCCCTTGTAGCGTTGGATATTGATGCCACTCGTGTCCGAGTTCTCTTCTAATGCCTCTGGAAGTTCCTCCCAGTTGATCTCATCCAACACGACATTTTCCCGACGCTTAATCGAGAACGCATCAGCGGAGACGAAGTCTGCTACACGCGGGTAGAGCCTCTTTGCTCGACGGATCGCAGGATTGTTGTACACATCCTCCGTGAGTTCGTAGTCCTGGATCATGTAGGTCACCGGAGCTTCCTCATCGTCTTCGCCGGACTCTTCATTGACCTCACGAGTGAAGGCCGCCTGATCCTCATCCACGCTATCGTTAAACAAGTCGACTTGGAAAGGACCATCCTCACCCGTCAGATCGTCGTTCAACTCCGCGATGATCTCGGACGACCGATCTCGCGTGAATGTCAAGTTCTGCCACTCAGGGTCTCGCAACAGGTTGAAGAACACATCCTTAGGAACTCCTAGGGCGTCTACGATGCCGTACGCCTCTCGGAATTCTCGCAACTGCGTGATTGTGCTGCCCAGCGACTTGCCCTTCACCTCAATGTCAACCTCATCATCATCGGAGGCGATGGAGAGCCCGTTGAAAGCCCGCTCCGCCATCCAGCTGTCAAGGTCGGCATCGGCATAGAGCCAGTTGCTGCGCCGCCCCTTAGAAGCCTTGTACAACGGCGGTTGAGCGATGTATAGGTACCCCTCGTCGATCAACTGCCGCATGTTGCGGAAGAAGAACGTCAGCAACAGAGTTCTGATGTGAGCACCATCGATGTCCGCATCCGTCATGATGATGATCCGGTGGTAACGGAGCTTCTCGGAGTCGAACTCTTCACCCATGCCAGCACCAATCGCCGTGATGAGTGCCGTAATCTCGTCGTGCGCAAACATCCGCTCCGGGCGAGCCTTCTCAACGTTCAGAATCTTCCCCTTCAATGGCAGAATCGCTTGGAACTGGCGGTCACGACCCTGCTTAGCCGATCCGCCTGCCGACTCGCCCTCCACTATGTACAGCTCAGACCGCGACGGGTCTTTCTCCGAGCAGTCCGCAAGTTTCCCCGGCAACGACCCGCCATCCATCGCATTCTTGCGAATGATGAGGTCACGTGCCTTCTTAGCAGCCTCGCGCGCCCGCGCCGCGGTCGACGCCTTGTCGATGATGACGCGCGCCTCGTCTGGATGATCCTCAAGGAACTCCGTCAGATACCGGCCAACAAGCTGCGCGACCGCTCCCGAGACTTCCGGGTTGCCTAAGCGCCCCTTCGTCTGACCCTCGAACTGCGGATCCTTCACCTTGACGCTGATAACCGACATCAACCCTTCTCGCACGTCCTCACCCGACAGCGTCGCTACACCGTCCTTGCCAATGTTCAGCAGGTTGTTCTTCTTCGCGTAGTCGTTCACCACGCGGGTCAACGCCGAACGGAAACCAGTGACGTGCGTACCGCCGTCGCCAGTCCGAATCACGTTGGCGAACGATAAGCAGTTCTCCACGAACGACTGGTTGTACTGGAACGCCACCTCAACTGCAACATCCTCCACGGTTCCTGCGGCATAGATCACGCTGTCATGGATACCCCCGCGCCGGCGGTTGAACGTCCGAACGAAGCTTCGAACACCGCCATCGAACCGGAACGTAATATCGTTGTGCGGCCAGTGCGTCTCTTCATGCCAGTCGCTTCGGAGCCGGATGGCAAGTCCCTGGTTCAGATAAGCCATCTCCCGCAATCGACCGGTAACGCCGTCCCAGTCGTAATCGATCTCCGGGAACACCTCGCTATCCGGCATCCAAGTAACTTTGGTCCCCGTCCCTGCCAGATCGGCCGACGTCTGCTTCCGCACCGTCATGTCGTTCATCGTCACGCCACGCTCGAACCGCTGCGAGTAAACATACCCATCGCGCCGCACCTCCACAACCGTCCACTCCGACAGCGCGTTCACCACCGAGGCTCCCACACCGTGTAACCCGCCAGAAACTTGGTATCCCTTGCCGCCGAACTTCCCGCCAGCGTGGAGGGTAGTCATGACCGTCTCAAGTGCCGACTTTCCCGTCTTGTCATGCGTGTCGACCGGAATCCCACGACCATCGTCAATAACCGTTACCGACCCATCCTCGTGGATATGAATATCTACAGTGCTCGCAAACCCCGCCATCGCCTCGTCAACGCTGTTGTCAACTATCTCACGAACAAGGTGGAACACGCCCTCCGGACCAGTCGTGCCGATGTACATCCCTGGACGCTTGCGGACGGCCTCCAGGCCCTCCATCACCGTGATGTCTTCAGCGTTGTATTCGGACGAGCCGGTGTGTCCGTTGCCATTCGTTGCGATGGTAGTTTCGGTCGTCATGGTCCTCCAAGCAGCGAGTCCGGTCGGTACTTATCGCCAATGCCTCATCCACCACACAATCTACGACCAAGGACTCGGTATGGATTGGGCGTCCCTCGCGTACGCGCGTGCGCGCGTCTTTAAGAAACGCGGTTTGTCATCTTTACAATCTTATCAGCCCACCACTACCAAATCTCGATTCCAGTTGCATCCAAACCCGAATCTTTCCCAATTCAACCCTTTCAGCCGAGTCAGCGCGCTGAGTAAATCCCCTCTCACAGATCGTCATTCCCGCGCAGGCGGGAATCCAAATGGCAGGGCGATCTGGGTTTCCCCCGCGAGCGGGGGAAATGTCCGAAGGACAAAGGGGGCACGTGATGGCCGCGCCGCCCACCGCTCCTCTCGATTATGACGGAGTTTTGCAATGGTCTCTTGATGGGAGAGGGTTAGGGTGAGTGTGACGGGGAGGACGCGGGGCAGCGCCGATCAACCCACTCGACCCTCTACTCAAACGCCACCGGATCCACCACTGCGCCCTTCTCGAGCGCAACATTGATCAGCTCCACAAGCCGCTGCGCCGACTCCGGCGTCAACTCGACCGCGATCCGCGGACCCAACTTCTGCGAAGCGTCCACAAAATCGATGTTCAGCGCATGCTCCAGCGTCATCTCCGACGGATGGTCATACGAAACCGTCACTTGATTGACCTGCATCCAACCCGGCGTCCCTTTGCCGCAACCAGTAACCGCGGTCTTCTCAGCGATCATCGTGCACATAACGCGTTCTCCTTATCCTTGGGAATTTCGGATCGAAACCTACCCGAGATGCTTGGCCAGGAACGCAAACGTCTTCTGCCAACCATCCACCGCCTGCTCTTGCCGATACGGCGCCCGGTCGTAGTAGAAGAAACCATGACCAGCACCCGCATACATGTGGAACTCGTACTCCTTGCCATGCTCCTTCAACGCCGCTTCATGGATCGCCACCTGTTCCGGCGACGGGCTAGCATCCTCTTCGCCGAACAACCCCAGCACCGGACACGAAAGCCCAGAAGTGTAATCGATCGGCGCAACTGGATTGTTTTCTGTCAATTCAGAATCGTCCATCACGACCCGTCCACCCCAACAATCAACGACCGCATCAAACCCCTCAACTCTTGAAGCGGCCAACACGACGTGCCGCCCGCCCGAACAGGTCCCGAACGCTCCCACCTTCCCGTTTGAATTCGGCAACGACCTCAAGTACCGCATCGACGCTGCAAGATCCCCCACCGCCTGATCATCAGGAATACCACCTACCGAACGAGCATGGGCCGCAACGTCCTCCGGCGAAGCATGGCCGATACGGTGATACAGATCCGGCGAGATCGTCGCATAACCATGATGCGCAAACTTCCGCGCACACTCCCGATACCACTCGTCCCACCCCGGCATGTGGTGCGCCAGCACCATCCCCGGATGAGGACCCGGCCCCAGCGGACGCGCGAAATACGCGTTTATCGCAACACCGTCTTCAGCCTGAACATTGACCGTCTCCGCGATCATGCCCTCATACATATCCGTCGTATACACAACAATCCTCCATTCATTCGTTCAATTCCAACTCACCGCTTATCGATGTTACGCCAAACCACTGTCATACCTGCGCAGGCGGGTATCCAGAGGGGCACGATGTGGTGTGCACATCCCCTCGGACTCGATGAGAGAGGGCCAGAGTGCAAACAACGCTCCCCTCTCCCTTGATGGGAGAGGGCTAGGGTGGGGGTGATCGGGGACAAGGGGAAGAGGCGCCCCTCCCCTTTTTGCGTCAGCAAAAGGGGGACGCGGCAAGCGAAGCGAGACGCAGGGGGTTCATACACCACCAAAATCCCACCAATCCCTAAATCCCCGCAATCCCCGGTTCATACACTTGACAACCACTACATCTGTAGTAATATAACAACTAAGCGCCGATCCGACGACCGCCGGAGCGGCGCCAGAGACATCGCCGCGTCGAGACGGCGAGCGTGCACCTCACCTTTTCTACGCTGTTGACGACAATTACAAACAACCCGGCCTGCGGGCGGGGGCGCTCGGGGCGCTGACGGCGCCCGCCGACGGAGCCCGCCAAATCCCCTTTGATGTCAGGGTCCAACGCACGCCAAAACCCGGTAAACGAAGACCGTTGTAGCTGTAGGGCTCGGACGCGGAGCATATGCTGGCTCCGCCAACAATAGCAAGCCAGACGGATCCTCCTTCCCCCTTCCAGAGGGGCCTTAGACCCCCTCCTTCAGGAGGGGGCCAGGGGGAGGACCCGTTCAAGGTTCGGGCGAACGGTCTTTTGATCCGGCACACGTCTTCCCCGTTTCGTCGGGCGGGGAGAGGCCAGGCTCCAGCGAGAGGGGTGAATCGAGCGATGACGGGCGGACGGCATCATCCAGCCGCCCGGAGGGCCGACGGTCTGGCGACGTCGGCGGAGCCGCCCTATTGACTGACTTTCAACCAACTTATCGCACGCGACCCCGAAAGACGCGGCGACGCCTCGACCATCAACCCGTCGAACGAAAACACATTTCCATGCCACATATATAACAACAATCCAAAAACCTCACCCCACTAAAACCGGCCGGCAGCCCCGACCGGAAACTCAACGCGTCATGTTCAGTGTTATATTCGCATCATCATGACTGAGAACGCATCGCCAAACGGACCAGACGAAAACGGCACCTACCAAAAAGGACCTCTCGAAGGCATCAAAATCATCGAGTTCGGAAACTTCGTTGCCGGCCCCTTCGCTGGACAGATTCTCGCCGATATGGGCGCCGAAGTCATAAAAGTCGAACCTCCAACCGGCGACCCCTGGCGAGTTTCTCAACCGTTCGCACCACACGAGAGCCGCACCTTCCTGCCGCTGAACCGCGGAGTCAAGAGCGTAACCCTCAACTTGAAAGACCCCAAAGGCAAAGCCGCCTTGGAGAAGATCGTCAAGATGTCCGACGGCGTGATCTCAAACAACCGACCCGACACCGCCAAAACCCTCGGCATTGACTACGACTCCATATCCGCCATCAACCCCGCCATCATCTACGTCGACATCACCGCATACGGTATGAAAGGTCCGTTAGGAGGGGCTCCCGGCTTCGACCTCGTGATGCAAGGCTTCACCGGTGCCGTAACCTCCGAGGGCAAGATCACACCCAACGGTCAACCCGAGGTCGTATGGTCGTCTTCCTACATCGACCTTTCCTCGGCATACTGCGCAGCCTTGGGTATAGCCGCCGGCATTATCGGCCGCGGCGACAGCGGCCAAGGTCAGAAGGTCGAGACCAGCCTCATGATGAACGCCTTGGCGATGCAGTGCATGAGGATCATGCACATGCTCGACGCGCCCACGCCGTCAATGACTTGGTACCAAGAGCGGTACCCGCAGCTAATCGCCGAGGGAAAGACATACCAAGAGTTGCAGCGAGACTACCAAAGCGTCGTCAGACCCTCGATCTACCGCTGCTACTATCGCGCGTACCGGACCAAAGACGGCGGCATGTGCCTCGGCACCCTCGACTGGGCCGCAAGAGCACGATTGCTCAAGCACCTCAACCTTGAAGACCCGCGCGTCACGGATCCCGACTACGATTACGACGCGCCCGACGCCGACCAACTAGCGCAAGACATGATCGACACCTTCGAGGAGATCTTCGCCTCCAAAACCACCGCCGAGTGGGTCGAAGAGCTTAACGCCAAAGACATCCCATGCGGCCCCATCCGCTTCAGCGAAGACCTCGTCTGGGACGAACAAGCCGCCGCCAACAACTACATCATTGAACTCGAACACCACACCGGCCACCGCTACCGAACCTCCGGCCCCATCCTAAACTTCACCGCCGGCATGCCCGACCTGAAGGCCTCCCCAGCCCTAGGCGAACACAACTACGAAATCCTCCGCGAGGCCGGGATGACTGAAGAAGAGATCGCTGCCATTGCGACGCGGTAAACATCATGGCCGGCAAATTCGGTTGTCCTCTAAAGGTGCCTCAAAGTTCAACCCTTACACGAGAACGTGATTTGCGGTAGATGAGCGCGACATCCCAACAATGAAACGCGTCTACCTAGCAACCCCCATCACCAGCGTTCCCGAAACCCAACGACAAATCATCGTCCGCTGGTGCCACTGGTACATCCAAAACGCGCTAGCTGACAAGGATGTCTTCTGCCCTGCAATCGAATACGACACACGCTGGGCGAACGGCCCGCCTCAGACTGAAGACGACCTTATCGCGATCCGAGACCGCAGTTGGCAAATGCTCGACAACTCCGATGAACTACACGTTCTACATCCAGACCTCTCAACCAACGCCGCGATCGAGTTCGGATACGCGATGGGACTGAAACTCGAGAAAATCGTGGTCATCGCGTTCGCCGAATGGCTAAAGGGCACGCTGAAGAACTATCGCCTCCGATTGCTGATGCATAAACCAACCGTTGAGTTCAAATCTCACAGCCTAGCGGAATTTGGACTAGTTTCGACTAATCACTAATGCTTCGCTACCACATCTCACCGATACCCTGGGCCACGCCCACGCTCCCAAGCGTGCGTCCTGGCCACATCCTCATCTAATTCGACGCCCCATCCGGGTTTGGTCGGCACATCCAGCAACCCGCCATCGTGGAAGGTCAACGGACCACCCGTCAGGTCGTCCTTCCAAGGCACATCATCAATGTCGATTTCGCATATCCGCACGTTCGGCAACGTGGCGCAGAGATTGATCCCCTGCATCGTCGCTAGGTGCGAGTAGTAGTTGTGCGGAGCCACGTTTATCTCATGCGATTCCGCCAGCATCCCGACATCCCTCCCGCGCGCGAACCCCTGCCAAGGAACATCGATCATCGCGATGTCCATCGCCCGGGCCGCGAAGTACGGTCGATAATCCCGGATCGTGAAGAGATTCTCCCCCGACGTGATCGGACAACTCGTGCTGTCCTTTACCTCCTTCAATCCATTGACCTCGTACATGTCAATCTCCACCCACATCATGTCGAACTGCTCCAACACCGCGCAGATCTGCTTCGCCGCCTGGGGCTTTACGTTGAAGTTGAGATCCAGCGCAATCTCAATATCCGGCCCCACAGCCTCCTTGAAGGTACCGATGTACTTCTCGACGTGCCGAAGCAGCCCCGGCTTGATCGTCTGATCCGGAGCATCGGTGCCGAAACCGTACCCGTAACCATGCGTGTCGTCGTCGAAAAAGATGATGTTCGTCTTGAGCGCCTTGAAACCCCGCTCCCTGACCTCGTGCCCCAAGTCGGTCACCGCTTGAAAAGAGTCCATCGGAGGCACACCAATGAGTTCATGATTCCGCGATCGCGAGGAACCGCAATGCGACCAGTAAACCTGCTGCTGCTCTCGCGTCGGACCTCCAAACAAGCTATACACCGGCACGCCCATCGCCTTGCCCTTGATGTCCCACAACGCCAACTCCACTCCCGCTATAGCCCGCGCCGCTATCCCGCCAGGCGCTTGCCGAGACATGCGGTACATGTCCCAGTACCGTGCCTCAACCGCCAACGGGTCCTGACCCAACAGAATCGGCTCGTAATCGGACACTGTGCCGACTACCCCGTATGGGTTTCGTCCATCCGACATCTCGCCATATCCTGTGATGCCCTCATCCGTGCGCACCGCGCAGAACTGCCACGGACGCCAACCGGCATCAACTACGAAAGTCTCAATCTCTGTGATCTTCACGTTGCAACTCCTGACTCTGAGAGCAAATCTGGCAACTGCCAATAGGCTACGTCGAAGGTTAATTCAGCATATCTTCTACGACTACGACCATCTCAGATAACTCCCTCGGCAAAAAGTCTGTAGGCACCGCGCAGCGAGTACGACACACGCTGGGCGGGTGTACCAGCTAGACCAAGATCGGTGAGTAGTAGCTGGACATGAAGATGAATCCGTCGTGCTTGACTATCCAGATGTTCCGTTGGTCTTGTTCAGTTGTGTTTATGAAGTTCCATGGTGCCGATAGCCATATTCCTTCGGCTTTGGCTTTGGCTATCGCTTCGGCGTAAAAGAAGCTTAACCGCGTTGTAGGTATAGCGGTGATGTTCGTGCCCACTAGGTGATGGAATAGGGGGTCCAACAGGATCGTGCCGTCCGGGTCCAAGACCGTGAGATTCCACTGCCCGTCAATGCTCTCCTCGCTGCTGTAGTAAGCAAACGTGGCTTCCCGTCCGTCGCGCTCGTAGCGTTCGATGGCGTCCTGCACGTACTGCTGGGTGTATGCGACGGGATCGTCGGTGGGGATGGGATAGTAGCCGGATGCGAACATGATGCCGTCGTGCCGCACGGCGTATGCCACCTTCGGCTCATCGAGGAGAGTGATCGGGTGCGGCCAGAGATACTCGATCCATACCGGTTCTTCGCCGACTCTGGCGAACTCCTCGCCGAGCGCGAATCCAGTCGGATCAACGACATCCTTGATGTCGGTACCCCTCAAGTGGGGGAACAATGGGTGCACGATATAGATGTCGTCCGCGTCGGTCGCGAACAGGTAAAACTGACCATGGAAGCTTGCGACGCTGTTGTAGTAGTCGAGCAACGCCTGGAGTCCGCCCTGCTTGTAGCGGTCCACAGCTTCCTCGACGTATGCAACAGTGTGTTCTACCGGGTCGGCATCTATCCACTCGGGTGGCGTGTCATTTGGCCCGGGGGTATAGTGTCCAGAGGCGAAGATCAGTCCATCGTGGCGTATCACCCAAGCGGTCTTGGGCTCTTCGCGTCCGCTCACCGGGTGCGGCCAGGGATATTCCACCCAGTGTCCCTCCTCGGTGGCCTTTGCGATCTCTTTTCCGAGTTCGTACCCGTTCGAGCCCACCACATCCTTGATGTCAGTCCCTTTGAGGTGGGGGAATATCGGATGCGCAAGGTACTGGTCGTTCTCGTCGATGAGGAACAGGTAGAACTGACCGTCGACGCTCTCGGCGCTGTCGTAGAAGTCGATGGTCGCTTGGAGGCCCTCGCGTTCGTACAGATCGATTGCCGACTGCACGTACGACTGCGTGAATCCAGCGAGGTTCTCGGTGAGGACCGAGTGCCAGGAGGCGAATATCAAGCCGTCGTGCAGAACTAAGTAGTTTAGAGCCGGCACCTCCCTACCGGACTCATGATCGATGCGTAGCGTTTCTGCCCAATGCCCTTCGGCAGTCGCGTCAGCGAGGATTCTGCCAATAGGCGTTTCAGGCCCAGTCCGGATGTTTGTACCGATCAGGGTCAGGTCTCTGGGCGTTGCTAGTAGCGTTTGATCCCCTTCCGTCAAGATGGTCAAATCGCGCTCATCCTTGATGCTCTCAAGAGTGTTGTAGTACTCCGCTGTGGCTTCGAGACCGTCGCGCTCGTAGCGCGCAATTGCTGCTTCGACGTACGCTATCGTGATCTCCTCGTCGGTGAGTTCGCCCTTCGCGACTTCAGGCTCTGGAGTCGTGATCGGTTCCGGACGCGGTGTAGCGGTAGGGTCGGGTATAGGAGTCGCAGTTGGTTCCGGTTGCGGCGTTGCGGTCGGCTGCGGACTAGGCGTTGCCGTCGGGTCCGGATCGCCGGTACACGCCACGACGAAAAGAGCAAATGATGCCAACACGACTGTCGCAACAATGGATCGAGCGTTCTTGCAGACTGTATCCAATATCGTTTACCCCGCTATTTGGGCGGCCCGCCTCTGTAAATACTCCCGGGACATCGATTTTCCATGCTATATAAGACCTTTGTAAAACCCTAGGGCTTCCCTCGCTCGCGGGGAATGGCCGGGCCTGTCCCGTACCCCGATACGGGGGACAAAGTGGGCATCCGTACCTGAATTAAGCCAGAACCGCCACCATCACCAACCAGCATCAACTACGAAAGCCTCAGTTTCTGTAATCTTTAATCTGGAACATCCTACTTCGTGAGCGAGTCTGGTGCCTGCCAACAGACTACGCCGAGGGTGATTTCAGCATATCTTCTACAACCACCAAACTGTCGGCGATAATTGAAGGTATCAGGACTTCAGAGTAGCCTGTATTGGACTCCCCTGCGGGCTAATGTGTCGATATGGTCGCTGAAAATCACAACTCCAAGGATGTCGCAGTAGTCACATCTAACGGCTACGAACCTAGCATGTTCAACGCCGGCGTCACACTCAACCCCGCCACTAAGGCTCAGATCGCCGCCAGCGTCAACGAGATCCTTAAGGCAATCGGGCCCGAAAACGTCGACCCACAGGGCACCGAACGAACCCCCCTCCGCGTCGCCGAACTGTTCGACGAACTCCTCAGTGGCTACTCCGTCGACCCCGAAAAACTACTCAACGGCGCCCTCTTCGATGTCGAATACGATCAGCTAGTCGTCGTCAAATCGATCGAGTTCTACAGCCTCTGCGAACATCACCTCCTGCCCTTCTACGGTTACGCCCACGTCGGATACCTTCCCGACAAAAAGGTCGTCGGTCTCTCAAAAATCCCCCGCATCGTCGACATGTTCGCCCGTCGGTTGCAGGTGCAGGAGCGGATGACGCAGGAGATAGCGAGCTTTCTAGACTCCCTGATCGAACCGAAGGGCGTCGGCGTGGTGGTCGAAGGGACTCACATGTGCACCGTAATGCGTGGCGTGCGTAAACAGGACCCCAAGATGGTAACCAGCGCCGTAATGGGGTCGCTCCGCAATAATCCTGCAACCCGCGACGAATTCATGGAGCACCTCCGCAACACCGCGGTGTGATTTTCGCTTGACAGGTCTCCGCGGTCTCTGTACACCCGACGATTAGCTCTCAACAGCGCTATTGCAGCGGCGAAAAACTCATCGGCAGCAACAGCTTGTTCGCCTGGGTGAGCGGGGCGATGCCACCGGGAGGCGGCCAAATCCCCTTGGCGCGCGTTTCCTCACGGATCGCCGCACGCTGGTCGTAGCTCTCATACGCCCACATGTGAATCCAAGTGTTGAGCGCGCCCAATTCGGAATACCACGCGCCTACCAGCGGCGAGTATTTCTCACGCTCCTCGATATGCTCGCCCCAGATTTCGATCACCTTCGGTATGTCCGGAGGCGCATAGGTGTAGACGCGCATCTCGTAGACCGGACCTAGTTTCGCCTCGCCACGATTCTTCATGAACGGAGCCGGAAGAAAAATCTCAGACCGCATCTTCCTTACGAACTCGGCGTTGTCCGGCGGCCAGATGGCTTTCTCCGCAACCTCCGCTCGTACCCTTCTGCGCTGCTCCAGATCATCGTATGGCCAGACGTGAACTACTTGGTTTATCGGTCCAACCTCCGTAAACCAGAATCCGAAGAGTTGCGAATAGTCTTGTCGACCCTCTTTGATCTTCGCCGCCGCCCTCGCCTCAAACTCGGGCACACTCCTCGTCTTAAGATCATAAGTCCTGAATTCATAGATCATCTTGGTTCCTCAGTTGTCTCGATTCTGATTGCTCGAAGGCTAACATGTAGGCGAGCATGGAGGGACCCTAATGGAAATTCAAGGCGCGACAGCACTGGTCACAGGTGCATCGAGGCGCATCGGAAGGGCGCTGGCCCTAGCGCTGGCGAGCAACGGATGCGGCGTAGCGATCCACTACAACACCAGCCAAGCCGAAGCGCTCGAAACTAAAGCTCAGGTACGAGAACGCGGAGTCGATGGCGAAGTCGTTCAAGCCGACCTCGCCAATCCAAACGAATGTGACCGCCTCTGGAAAGAAGCCGTAGACGCAATGGGTGCCACTCCCAACATCCTTGTGAACAACGCCTCGTTTTTCGCCCGCGCCCGCCTCAACGATGTTTCAGTCGACGCGTTCGATCATGCGATTGCCGTCAACGTGCGTGCCCCTATGTTGCTGGCACAAGCAATGAGCCAGGGACTGGCTCCAGATGGCGTCGGCAAAATCTTCAACATCAACGACCGCCGACAGGTTTATAGATCCCGATTCACCTACGCCATCACCAATACCGCTCTTACCGGCATGACTAAAGCATTGGCAGTAAGCCTGGCACCCCGAATCCAAGTCAACGAGCTACGGTTGGGCGTGATCATGCCGCTCTCCGACGACGGGACTGGCGATGTTTCTTCGTATTCCAGTCGAACTCTCGGCCCGGCACGACGGACGGGAACATTGGAGGAAGTCAGCCAAGCCGTCATCAGTGTCATCGGAAACGACTACATCAACGGTGCCTCGATCAGCGTCGACGGCGGGCTGAGCGCAATCGATTGAGTCAACATCTTTTCACGCGTTTCGTAGCCGTTTTTGCGTGGATGGCGGATTAGATATATCATGTGCGCACGCGGGGACGGTTTTCCCAATGGGCCGTCCATAACGCAGTGAGGCCAAGTTCTCATGCGCAAGACGCTAGTCACAATCGACGGACACATCGGCTCTGGCGCCTTTGATGTCGGCAAAAAGATCGCCCGAATGTTCGGGTTGAGGTACTTTGACCGCGCGCGGTTACGGACGCTGAACGGCGAAGCCGATGAAACAGACCTCGTTTTAGCGTCAACCGGTAGCGATGGGGAGTTCTCCGATCGTCTCTGGGCCTGGATCGAACGTGCCGCGTCTTACTTCGCCATCGGCGCCGCGGGCGACGACCCGCTTCTACAAGGTGCCGCCGACATCCACAGGCCGCTTACTTGGGACTCGAACGGACCTTCATCTGCGAACGCGCTTGACAAGGCCTATGACCTCGATCAAGTAGCTAAAGACGGCAACGCAGTGATCGTGCATCGCGCCGGAGCCGTGGAGCTAGCCGATGTTGAGCAAGTTTCCCGCGTCGGCATCTTCGCCGAGTGGGACGATCGTGTCAACCGCGTCATGGCTCGTGAGGGTCTGCACGACGTTGCGCTAGCCGAACGCATCATTTCCGAGCGCGAAAAGGCGCAGAGAGAGTACTTCCACAAAATGCACAAAGCGGATCCGGAAGACCCTGACCTCTACGATCTAGTGATCAACACTTCGGACAACAATATCGACATCGCCACGATCCAAGTTTCCCGCCACGTCAAAGAAGCCCGCGACGGCGTTCCTGTTTGATCTTCGCTTGACCTCAGCATCAATCAGCGTCTGATTGCGGCAACAAACCCCGAGACATCATCTCTTGCGCCTCTCGCAGGTCTTTATGGCTGTCAACCGAGATCCAATTCGCACTCGATTTGATCGCGCGCATCCGCTCCTCGCTTACTAGATGGGGAAAGGTCGTCGTTTCGTGATCGCCAACGTCAGGTAACAGGTTTTCGATCTCGCGTTCAAAGACGTAGATACCACCGTTTATCCAGAACGGCAATTCGGTCTTTTCAGCGAAACTCGTCACTACTCCATCGTCTGAAACGAGGACTACGCCGAACGAGCTCACATACGGTATCAAAGTTATCGCCGCGGCCGCGCCATGTTCGCGGCGTTGCTGGATAAGTGGTGCCAATGACTGATCGCTCAAAACATCCCCGTTCACCACAATCACGTCCTCAATGTCGCGAGGCACCAAACCCATTCCTTGCTTCACCGCGCCACCTCTGCCTAGCGGTTGATCCTCCGGTGAATAATGCGCACGAAATCCAAACCGAGAACCGTCGCCAAAGTGCTCCTCAACCTGTTCCGCTCGGTATCCCGTCAAAAAAACGATATCGGTGACGCCGTTCTCACACAACCAATGAGCTTGATGCTGCAGTAACGGCGAGCCGTTGACAGGCACCATCGGCTTGCATATGCCGTCAGTAAGTGGTCGAAGCCGCTCGCCGCGACCACCAGCAATCGTCAATGCCCACATGTAATGACCTTTCGCACACCTTCATGGTGCAACACGAACGTTGAATACAAAACCGCTGTAGTCGATCAAGCGACGAGAATTCAAAAGAAAAACGCCCGTGGCGTTCAGTTCGAGTTCAACCATTCCCAACAAGCATCGATCTCCTCTTCCGTCATCGGCTCTTGGACGACGATCGAGGGTGACGCTGGCTTGCCGTCGGTACCGTCGCCCATCCACTTCGGCCACACCGCGATCCCCGCACCTAACTCCTCGCGAGTTATCTCAACATCCGAAGGTCGCCACCTGACCTTGCACTTGTCCAACCACCCTGTCAAAGTCTCCGGACTCTGATTCGTTCGCCACGCGATGATCACGGACCCTAGCGCGCACATCTCTCCGTGGATCCAGTACTTGTCCGCCGCAATCTCAACCACGAAACAGAACGCATGGTCCGCGCCCGGTGCACGCTCATCTTTGATCAACGCGTCGTCGCGCGCCTGCACCGCGTCCATAATCTCTTTGACCGAAGCCGGTGTGAGTTCGCCGTCCGCGTCCAAGGTCTTCGGAAACTCAGTCACGATGTGGTCGTAAAGCGCCAAAGCTCTCGCCGTTTTCTCCTCCTCAACTGGTCCGGTCTTGCCCAACTCCGCGTTCCGCCGCCACTCCGAGAGTCCCGCATAGCCACACAACACGTCCCCCAGCCCAGCCGTATTCAACCGCTCCGGGGCCTTCAATACCACGTCATAGTCGACCAAAACGTACTCGCAGTTCACCACCGCCAATTGACCGATGATTTGGCGCCCATCCCAGTCTGCGACGAATCCGTGAATGATCGCGCCTGTCGACACCACCGTCGGAACCTGCACCAAAGGCTTATCCTTGCGTTTCGCCACCAACTTGGCGTGATCCAGCGCACGTCCAGCACCCATACCAACGACCAAATCAATATCGTCTGGCAATGAGTCGGAGACCTCAATCAGATGTGTCCGGTCGAGCCACTCGTTATACCCGATTCCCGCCGGTTCATGATCCAGTTCATCCTTGGTCGCTGCCCATGCCGATGGCGTCGTGATAACGACGTATCGTCCCCAGTTCGCAGAGTCTGATTTGAGCAGACCATGCCCAAATCGGATGTCGTAATCCCGCGCAAGTCTAGCTTCAGTCATTGCAATCTCTCAGTCCCGAATTCGGCGCGCGTGAATAAGGTTACTCTAAAGTCCAAAGGGCGAAGTGCAATCATTGAACGAACGAAGGAAAAGACACTGGACCAACTGTTGGTTGGCAGGAATGCTCGGATTCTTCCTCGTGTCGGGACGTCGAAATCGCCGGGACCAAACTGGCGATGACGACGATGGTGGCACTCCGAAAACCCAACCGGTGCCAGTAATGGATGCATCCGAAGGCGCGCCACGCGGCGTAAGGCATACTGTCGTCGCCGAAGAAGACCACCCCGGCGGTTCGATTCCTCAAATGTCCACCAATACCGACGACGCAGCTCAAGCCGCCACCAATCCGTTGCAACAGATTACCCCCGCTCAGTGGGTCATCGCAGCCGTCGTTCTCATAGCCGTCCCTGTCGTCGCATATCTCGGCACCTTTTATCTCTACCCCTATATCCAAGACCTGATCGAAGGCGATTCGCCTATCGACACCGTCCTTGCTGAATACGGCGTTGATGAAGACGCCGAGACACAACTCCTAACCATCCGACGAGGCGATCTCGTCAACTCCGTATCCATAAACGGAACCCTTGAGTACGCAAACCGCGAACGCCTCTCTTTCGGAACCTCCGGAACCATCGACACCATTGATGTCGAAGTCGGCGATTTCGTCTCTGAAGGCGACATCCTGATGTCTCTCGAAGCCGAAGCCATCGTCAACGCTGAACAGAACCTGCAAACTGCCAGCGTCGCACTCCAAGATGCCGAAGACAAGCTTGAAGAGCTGGTCAGTCCAGATGACAAAGCAATAAGCGACGCAACATTAACGATTCTGAAGGCGTACCAAACCCTAGCTGACGCCGAAGACGCCTACGACGGAATCCTCGAACCCACCGACACCGACATTGCAAAAGCCGAACTAGAAATCGCTAAAGCTACAGCCGCCGTTGAGGACGCCGACGCAAAACTCGCCGATCTGAGAAGCCCCGCCGACATCGACTTGGAGAACGCAAGACTAGCCATCGCGGAGGCCCAAAATTCACTGAACCAGCTGGTACGCGAGCTAGAAGATCTGACCAGCCAGAAGAGCGTCGATATTCGGAATGCCGAACTCGCCGTCACCGAAGCCGCCAAAGCGCACAAAGACGCAATCGAGACATATCAGAACACCATCAGCATCGACCAATCCGCGATTAACCAAGCTGAGCTAGACCTTGAAAAAGCTAATCTCGCAGTGATAGAGGCCGATACCGCGGTTACAGACGCGCAAAATGCCCTCCACGACGCTGAGGACGACGCAGACGACGAAATCACCAGCAAAAAGCTCGAAATCGCTCAAGCCGAAGCGGATGTCGCAACCGCCAAGATCGCATACACCGATGCCCAAGACGCTCTAACAGACGCCAGACTGCCATTCGACGAGGAAGAAGTGACTGATCTGCGAGCCAAAATCGCAGACACCCAGAACGACATAGAAGTCGCCGAAAATCAACTCCAACGACTCGAAATTGAGACCGAAGCGGAAACTAGAAAGCTCAAATCAGACCTCTACAAAGCTCGCGACACATACCAAAACGTTTTCTATAAATGGCTCGGAATGGAGATCGCCAAATACGAATGGAAGATGTCCCCGGACGAAATCTTCGTTGACATCGGCAAAACTCTGTCAGAAATCATGGTCCCCATAACTCATACCGAAAGGTTGGAGCAACTAAGCTCGACATCTTCGAACTGGACCGTTGATGATCCTCAAACCCCCTGGAACGAGTTTGTGGTCGGAACCTGGACCACGTTCTTTTTCTCCGAACTCAGATTCGACTGCACCGAAGAAGAGGCCGACATTAATTCTGAGTGTGTGAATGTCGAATTTGACGACGCATGGGACGACCTCCTTCTCAAGACCGAAGCATACGAGACCGCCATGCTCGCAAATACTCAGCAGTTCGACACAACCCAAGACACCCTCGATTCCGCAAAAACCAAACTTGAAGACTTTGAGGAGCAGTTGGATGAGGCCTTAACTCCCACAGACGATGAGACTCTCGCCGACCTCGTAGCCAAGGTCGAAGTCGCATACTACGCGCACGTTGACGCACAAAACAAACTGGAAAAACTATTCACAGAACTGGACCGACTAGAACCCGGACTCGAGACACGTCGCATTGAAGCAGGCCAAGCCATTTTAGTCGCTTTAGAAGAGGCCACTGTTGCGCGCAACAACCTCGCAGACGCTCACGAAACTCTAGGCGACTTAAAAGACGGCCCCGACGACATCGAAATAGCCATCGCCGCGGCCAAAGCAGACAAAGCCGAAGCCGACCTGAACGATGCCATCAGGAAGTTGGAAGATCTGCGAAACCTTGAATCACCGGACTTCATCGTCCTAAACCAGAAAATCAGTACTGCCGAAGCCGATCTCCTAAGCAAAATCGATGACCTCAACACCCTCGTCAATGGCGACGAAGTCGAAATCGCCCTCGCCCAATCCGAACTAGCCTCCGCACAACTAGACCTAAGGGATGAACTAACCGCCCTCCGAGACTTAGTCTCACCCACCCAATCCGACATCGAACTCGCCCGTCAAGAAATCGAAGTCGCTAAATCAGACCTCAACGCTGCCGAAGAAGACTTGAATACTCTAGTCAACCCCGACTCGGCAACCGTGGCATTACGACGCGCAGAAGTAGCCACTGCGCTCGAAGAACTCGCTGCCGCCCAAGCTGCAACCGGAGGCACCCAGATAATCGCCCCATTTGACGGAGTAATTGCCGACATCTCCGTCGAAGAGGGCCAGAACGCAAACCCCGACAGCCCAGCAATCATCATCGCCGACCCATCCATCGTCGAAATCTCCGGAACCGTTGACGAAGTTGACGTTCTCTTCCTCCAAGTCGGCGATCCCGCATCTATCGAACTCGAAGCCCTAGGCGACGAAGCCCTGATCGGCAACATCTCCGACATCGCCGCGTTCGGCGAATCGAACCAAGGTGTTGTCACATACCCGGTAACCATTCAAACCGAACAACCAGCCGAAACGCAACTGCCAGAAGGACTCAGCGCCGTTGCCGAAGTCATCATACGCGAGCAGACCGACCAACTCCTAGTCCCCATACAAGCCTTGTTCGGGTCGGTCAACCAACCCATACTGCTCATCTCCAAATCCGACGGCGCACTCGAACCCCGCAATGTCACCCTGGGCATCTCCGACGACTTTTGGACCGTCGTTGAAGATGGCGTGTCAGAAGGCGAAACCATCCTTATGACCGTCGTCGGCTCCGATACCAGTCAATTTGGGGGCTTCCGCGCGATCACTAGATCGGTCTCTATCGGTGGCGGTCCACCAGGACGGTAGTTGACAGCCAAAGCAGAGCGATAGTGAGAACTACGACATACGCGTCGCAACCCGTCATCCGCATCCGTGATGTCACCAAGGTCTACGAGATGGGCGACGGCACCATCCAAGTCCGCGCTTTGGACGGTGTCACGCTGGATATCCACGACGGCGAGTACGTCGCCATCATGGGAGCATCTGGCTCAGGCAAATCCACCCTTATGAACATCATCGGATGCTTGGATGTCCCGACTAGTGGCACTTATCACATTGATAGCCAAGCGGTGGAGACGATGTCTAACAATCGCCTAGCCGACATCCGTAGCCGAAAAGTTGGGTTCGTATTTCAGACTCACAATCTCCTACCTCGCCTCACCGCCTTAGCCAACGTTGAACTCCCCATGATGTATGGACACTGGCCCAATCGCCGGAAACGCGCCGAACACGCTCTCAACTTGGTCAACCTCGGCGATCGCATGGACCATCGACCAACTGAACTCTCAGGCGGCCAGCAGCAACGCGTCGGCATCGCACGAGCCCTCGTCAAAGAACCCTCCGTCCTACTAGCCGACGAACCCACAGGCAACCTCGACACTGCAAATACCGCCGAAATCCTGAACATCATCTCTGAACTGAACCACCAAAACGGCATCACTGTCATCGTAGTGACCCACGAACGAGACGTAGCTGCAAGAGCCGACCGCATCATCACTCTAAGCGACGGCCAAGTAATCAGCGACGAAACCAAATCCTCCCTCTTGATGACCAAGGGGGAGTTGGAGGGGGTTTAGATCAGCCCCAAGCCGCGTGACCTCAAATGTCCCCCCTAGACATAATCCGAACCTCGATCTACTCGCTAACCGCGAATCGACTTCGCGCGGCACTCGCCCTACTTGGAATCGTCCTCGGCGTCTGTTCTGTCATCACGCTCATGTCCATCGGTCGCGGCTCAACTGACCGCATCACCGAACTCATACAAGGCCTGGGCAGCAACCTCTTGACGGTCATACCAAGTGGCGAACCCCTTACCCTAGCGGACGTTGATGCTCTCCGTGACCCGCTCTATACACCCTCCATCAAAGCAGTAGCTCCGCAAATCGGCACCTTCGGCACGATCCACATCGATAACAACACAACACAAGCTGCTATCACCGGTGTAACCCCCGAGTTCCTCCATGTCCGCAATCTCGAGATGGGCACCGGTGCCTTCATCGGAATACCGCACGTCGAATCTCTCGCAGAAGTCGTTGTACTCGGCGCGCAAGTCTCCGATGACCTTTTCGGAAATCAAGACCCCACAGGCGCAGAAGTCCGAATCAACGGCAGACGCTTCCGTGTGGTCGGCGTACTCGCATCCCAAAGCGGATTTGGTTCCATGGACGACCAAACACTTATACCCATAACCACCGCCTACTACCGACTCTCAGGGCAAAGAATTCCCGGCGGCGATATCAGCGTAGATCAGATCTCAATCCAAGCTAAAGACGTTGAATCCGTAGATCAAGCCATCGAGGAGATCGAAACCGTCCTACGACTGAGCCATCGCATCACCGATGCCGACGACTTCACCGTATTCAACCAGCAAGAGATCCTCGATACCTTCGAAGAAACCAATCAGACCCTCGTCATCTTCCTCGGTGCCGTCGCCGGCATCTCTCTACTCGTAGGCGGCATCGGAATCATGAACATCATGCTCGTTTCCGTAACCGAACGCACCCGCGAAATCGGCATCCGACAAGCAATGGGCGCCAAGCGTCGCGACATCGTTGCACAGTTCGTAACCGAAGCAGTATTCCTCACATTCGGCGGCGGCATCATCGGCGTCATCGTCGGAATCGCACTCGCCACCGCAATCGACGGACGATTCCTCATCGGCACCGAATGGTCCACACGCGTCACCAGCAACATTCCCATCATCGCTCTGATCGTATCCATCGCAGTCGGCCTATTCTTCGGCATCTACCCCGCAGTCAGAGCCGCCCGCCTAAACCCTATCGAAGCCCTCCGCTATGAATAAACGAACCTGAAACTACATGGTGACCTGAAATGAAGAGTCCGTTCGTAATACTCCTAATAGTCGTGGTGCTCATCGGCATCGTTATCGCCGCCGCCGCGATCTTCTTCTTGGGACCGACCGACCGAGACGACAACGAAACCATACCTATCGCCTCAGAAAGCGAACTCCCGACACCAAGCACTCGCAACGCTCCTGCACAACCGCAATCCAACGGTGACGCGACACGGTCCGAAGTGGTCATAGTCTCAACATCAGTAATCACCGAAGAAAGCTCTACCGATGAACTCCCCCCAGAGATCCAGGAACGCATCGAAAGCGGAGAAGGGGTAGTAGTAATCACCGCCGAGGCCAGCGGCCGCAGAGGATTCGGAGGCGGCCCCGGTGGTGGAGCAGGAGGACCCAATTTCCAAGCTATCCAAGAGGCAATGGAAAGCAATCCCGAGATCCAAGAACTCCTCCAAAAAGCACAGTCCGGCAACATGAGCCAAGAGGATCAAGCACGCCTCCGAGAACTCATGCAAGAAGCCCTAGCCGATGCCGGCATCGAAGCACCCGGAGACGGACAGGGCAGAGGCTTCGGCACGCCCCCGACCCAAGGCATCATCTCCGCAATCTCGGGATCAACTATCACCATCGATCACAATGACGACAGCGGCCTATCGACAGACGTTGAAATCACCGACAACACCAACATGAGCGTCATCAGCCAACTAACTCCCGCCGATCTGAGAGAAGGCACAAACGTAGCCGGAACCGTGCAGCGAGGTGAAGGTGGACGCATCTTTATCGTCAACCTAGCCGTTGTCCCGGAGCAGCCAAGCACAGCACAAGGCCTCGGAAGGGGCTTTCTAGCTCCCCGCGGTCTGTTCGGTACCAACAACGATGCGACAAACCTCTCGAACATCGAAGGAACCATAACCGAAATAGACGGCCAGCAAATCTCCATAGAAACCACTCAAGGAACACTCCGCATGACTACCAACGACGACTCTAGAATCATCTCCACCAACCCCGGCACCATAGCCGACATCACCGAAGGTATGGCCGCAATAGTCTTGGGCGGAAGCCCGCCAAACAACCTAGTCATAGGTCCAGAATTCATCCTCCAGTAAAACAACACACCCGGCATCCGAAACACAGGCGGATGTCGCCAAGCCGACTAAGGCCAATGACGGGTGCCCCTGCATAGATTCGCAGGCGAACGATATCCATGCCCGAACTCCCAGAAGTCGAATCCATCCGACGATACTTGGTATCAAACGATGTCAGTGGAAGGTGTATCGAGCGTGTAGAGGTCGGATGGCCAGACTCCATCGCCGCTCCTGCATCAGACATCGAGACCTTCGCCAACCGCGTCTCACACAAGCGCATTACCGCCTTAGGCCGTCGAGGAAAATACCTCATCGCCACTCTTGCCGATGATCTCGATACTACATCTCATATTGTCCTGCACATGGGGATGACCGGCTCACTTCACATCCGCAACCCGAACGAAGGCCCCGTTCGGTACCGCAGAGCCGTAATCTTCCTCGACGACAATCGACGCATCGAACTGAACGACTCTCGAAGATGGGCGAGAATTTGGGCAGTTCCGGAAGCGTCCACGGCATTCCCTCGACTAGCACCAGACCCTTGGGATTTATCGCAGGCAGAGTTCATTGAACGCCTCCGCGCCAAACGATCACGCATCAAACCCACCCTCCTCGACCAGTCGCTCATCGCCGGAGTAGGCAATATCTACGCTGACGAAGCACTCCATCGCACAGGCATCTCTCCTCTTCGACGCTGCAACCGAATAAGTGCTGCACGCCTACAACAACTTCACTCCAGCATCATCGCCGTCCTAGAACACGCCATCGAATTCATCTCTACCCACCCCAGCGAAGATGGCAGCCCATACGTCGTTGATGCCTACGATGAGCGCATGAGGATCACCCGCAACTCAACATCGCGATGCCCCGCCTGCAACCAACTCGTAACATCCCGACGAATAGCCGGAAGAACGGCTTACTATTGCCCAGCCTGCCAGCATTAGAATCAAGACATCACAACCGCATCGAGCTCAAAGGAGGGGTGGCAGAGCGGTTTAATGCGCTGGTTTTGAAAACCAGTGTCACCTCACGGTGACCGCAGGTTCGAATCCTGTCCCCTCCGCCATCAACACCACGCATCCAATTCGCCCCCAGATTCGCCCATCAACCTGATCCAATGCAGTCCGACAGACCCAAAGCCGCGCTCATCGTAGGCGCAAAACGCGTAGGCCAGATCGTCGCCCGACGCCTAGCAAGAGACGGCATCAACCTAGCCATCGCATACCGTAATAGCGCCGAAGAAGCCCAACTTCTCGCCGCCTCCATTTCCTCTGTCGATACCGCATTGATCCAAGCCGATCTCAGCGACGAGCATCAGGTTCGCGGAGCGGTCTTGGAAACCGTCGGCGCACTTGGGAGAATCGACTACGTAGTAAACCTCGCCTCGGACTATCCCTACGCACCGTTCGACGAACTTGATGGCGCCGCGTGGGATCGCGCGATGGCTACCGCAAAAGGCTCCTATCTGCTAGGTGTGCACGCCGCGCGACAGATGCGTCGAAATCCCGGCCCAAACCGCGGACACATCATCATGTTCGGAGATTGGGCAGCCGAAGAAACACCTTACAACGACTACCTTCCGTATCTAACCGCCAAAGCTGCCATCCATTTCATGACCAGATGCCTTGCCGCCGAGGTGGCATCATTCGGAGTACGCGTCAACGCCGTCGCCCCCGGACCGACCATGCGCCCACCCGAAATCACTCCAACCGATTGGAACCGCGCCATCGCCGCTAAAGCCCCCCTGCAACAAGAATCCTCCGTCGCAGACATCGCCGAAATTATCGCCACCCTCATCCACACCTCATCCATTACCGGCGAAATCATCAGGGTCGATTCAGGCCGGCACATTAGAGGTGTCTAGACCCAAAAAGTACGAAAATGACCTATAAAGTAACGACCTCCATCGACTTCTGCTACGGTCATCGACTCCTTAACTACGAAGGCGAGTGCCGACACCTCCACGGACATAACGGACGTGTAGAAGTCGACGTCGTGTCAGACGAACCTGACTATCGAGGAATGGTCGTTGATTTCTCCGACATCAAGTCGATAGTCAAAACCTGGATCGACGACAACCTCGACCACCGCATGATCCTCCATCGCGACGACCCGCTAGTCGATGTACTAGTCGAACTCGGCGAAGCTCACTACATAATCGACCTCAACCCCACAGCCGAAAACATCGCCGCGCACATCCACGACATGACCTCATCTGACGATCTCAACATCACCGAGATCCGCCTCTGGGAGACACCCAACTCCTACGCCACGTACCGCGCCGACTCCAACGGACACCGCACGTCGTGAACCAGCCCACCGCGGTCCTCGCAAGCGGTGGCATGGACAGCTGCATCCTGCTTGCCAACACAGCTGAACAAGGCATCGCCCACCCCATATACGTCGAGACGGCCATCCCGTGGGAATGGGCCGAAAAGCAGATGCTCCAAAACTTCATTCAAGCCCTCGACAACCCCAACATCAAACCTGTAACCACGCTCCAACTCCCAGTCCAACCCCTTTACGGCACCTCCCACTGGACGATGTCCGGCGAAACCGTCCCCGAATATGAAGCCCCCGACGAAACCGTATACATCCCAGGACGCAACATCATCCTCATCACCCTCACCGCGATCTGGTGCAGCCTAAATGATGTCCATCGCATCGTCATCGGCTCGCTCGCCGGAAATCCATTCCCCGACGCAACACCCGAGTTTTTCGAAACCATCGCCAACTCCAACAGCATGGGCCTCGACCATCCCATCATTGTCGATGCCCCCATGCGCCACCTCCACAAGGAAGACATCCTAGCCGCCAACGCCCAAACCCTCCCTCTACACCTGACCCTCACCTGCGCCAACCCCCAACTCGGTGCCGACAACGCAATCATCCACTGCGCCCAGTGCAACAAATGCCGCGAACGCCACGAAGCCTACATCGACGCCGGAATCTCAGACAATACATCCTACGCGAAAACCTTGAATGACATCCCCTCTCCCTCTGTAGAAGGAGAAGGGGTTTCTTCCAATCTCCCCTCTCCCTTGACGGGAGAGGGCTAGGGTGAGGGTGGAAAAATGCACCATCCGCCTGAAAATGCCTGGTATGTCCAATTCTTCAAAGGCGACTACCTCCGCGTATATGGACACACCCTCCAACAGGACCGAACCGACCTCGAAACCCAGTTCGCAATCCACGCCCTAGACATCCAACCCCACCACCGCATCCTAGACCTCTGCTGCGGACAAGGCCGCCACAGCATCGCACTAGCCAAAACCGGCCTCTCAGTAACTGGCATTGACCTCAGCAAAGAGATGTTGGCCATTGCCCGATCCAATGCCGATGTAGCCTTGGTTTCCCCCGTTGACGGGGGAAATGCCGAAGGCAAAGGGGGCCTCACCTTCCGCCAAGCCGATATGCGCCATCTACCCGACGACCTCGCAAACCAATTCGACGGCGTGATCAACATGTTCTCATCCTTCGGATACCTCGAATCCGAAGAAGATGACCAGCAAGTCCTGCACCAAATCGCAAAGGCCCTCAAACCAGGCGGTAAACTCCTCATGGACCTCCTAAACCGCGAGTGGGTCATCATCAACAACCAAGAGTTCGACTGGCACCAACACGAAGACGGCCGCGTAGTCCTAGAACGCCGACAACTAGACCTACCCACATCCACCAACCACCTAACCTACACCGAAATCCTCCCCGACGGCACCCGCCGCGAAATGTCCGACCTCCACATGCGCCTCTACACCCTAACCGAACTAACCAAAATGCTCGCCGCCGCTGGACTGACCCTCGAAACGGTGTACGGTGGCTTCCGCGGCGAAGAATACGGTGTCAACACCCGCCGAATGATCGTGGTTGCGAGTAACCCCGGATTAGGAGGGCGGCGTGCGTAGACTGGTGCTGGTGAAACACTCGATGCCCGACATCGATCCTAGTAAGCCCGCGTCGACTTGGAGACTTGGCAACGCCGGGCGACACCGAGCAGGAGTTCTTGCAACCAAGTTGAGATTGTTCAGTCCAGAGCTGATCTGGTCAAGTCGAGAACCCAAGGCTGTCGAAACCGCGAGCATAGTGGCTAGAACATTTGACGTTGAGGTCAGACTGGCGGATGGCCTAGAGGAGCATCACAGGGACGAGGTGCCGTATTTGCCGAAACGAGAGTTTGAGAACACAGTCAAAGCGTTCTTCCATCATCCAAATCAACTTGTACTCGGATCAGAAACGGCGGAGCAAGCATGCGAAAGGTTCACGGCATCGATTGAAAACGCAATGAAGACGGGACAAAAGGACATCATCGTGATAACTCACGGCACGGTAATCTCACTTTTTGCCGCAAGCGTCGCCAAAGTCCATTCAATGTCCCTTTGGCACCAGTTAGGTCTGCCCTCATACGTGGCATTGACTCTGCCGGCTATGAAAATCCAAACAACCGTCGGCAGCGTGACTGCGCCTGAAGATGCCGATTGAGACTCACCGCATCCCACTTATAGGCTGTTGCCTCCCCCGATACCGCGCGTTCGGCCCCTCCAAAACACCACGTTGCGCGTCCGTGAGGTCCGGGTAATCGTCCGAATCGAAGTACTGGGCCGACCACGATACCGGATGCGGGCTGTATTTGAAGAAAACCGTCCTCCGCTCATCCGAACCCGCCCAGGGCAGTGTGCCGTGCGTCAACGCCTCCGTGAATATGATCGCCGTCCCCGCAGGCCCCGTGACTCGCTCTACCAGCGGACCAGGCTCCTCCATCTCCTTCCACTCATCCGGGAACGAATAGTTGCTCTTGTGTGAGCCCGGCACACAACCAAAACCGCCGTCGTACGGACCTACGTCCTTCAGGTTGTAGGCCACTACCGACAGGCCGTTGTGCATTTCCCCGCCCTCGAAGCGGAAGTAATGAGTCGGATTAAACGGCACAGCGCCGCCATGGAGCCGAGTGCCTATCGGTCCCTTGCCCGACCTGATCACGTCGAGGTAGACGTGGTCGAGCCGGAAATCGTCCCCTAGCAATTCCGAAAGATACGGAGTAATCACCGGGTTGTCGATCAAGTCGCGATATTCCTGCCCCCAATCAAGCAGCGGACCAAACCTGTGCGTGCGCATATCTGGCGGACACTCGCTAGCGATGTGCTCGTCCAGCACGCTGTTGAGCCTGCCGACTTGCTCCTGAGTCAGCGCATTGGGCACCACAAGGTAGCCCTTCAGGTCGAAAAGATATCGTTCTTGGTCGTTCATCGAGAGCCTCCTGCTGGCTTGTGAAAGCATACGTCATCCCAGACCACCTCCGTCATTCGTGCGAAAGCAGAAACCCAAGGACGGTAGAGAAGGTCTGTGACCTACCCGCTGAGGCAGGAAACCTCAAGCAACCAAAACGGCGAGGGGCGATAAACACCCCCCGCCGAATCTCGAATCGACTCTTACTTCGACTTCAAGCCTGTCGTGATCTTCAGGAACTCCTGCTGCCACGGGTGTAACACGCCGTAGTTGTCATCGAACGACGGCCAACCTTCCCAGTAATTCTCGTTACCCAAGTGTCGGATGATCAGCTGCGATACATAGATATCCGGCAACTCTTCATACCAGATCTCCATCGCATCCTCGAACAGCTCCATCGTCTGCGGATCTGTAGCAGGGATCTTCGACATCTCCGTCACGATCTCGTCGAACTCTTCGTTGCGCCAACGGGCCGTCGCCCACGGATTGACAGGCGGTTCGCCGATGTCGCGGAACGTTGCTGACGAGTAGAGCGAGAGCATGTAGTACGGGTCTGCGCCAAGCACACCAGATGGTCCCTTACAACCGAACTGGTAGTCGCGCTCACCACGACCGAATGCTTCGCCCGTGCCCGGGCTCTGATCCATCTCCGCCGCGAAACCCGCGTCTTGCAGTTGCCTAACGATGTGAACACCGTATCGTGCGAGCCATGACGGGAAACCGATGCTCATCTCAATGATCTCGCCGTCCTTCTCCCACATATCGTCAGAGTTCTTCGAGTAGCCCGCTGCCGCCATCCGCTCGTCGAGCAAGTCGTAGTGCTCAACCTCGTCGAGCGAGTGTTTCGCGTAGATCGGCTGAAGCACCTCCTCGAACGGATCGAACCACGAATACGGCGTAACCATGTGGTACGCAATCGTGCCCGCGCCCCTCTCGGCGTTACTCACCAACGTCTCGCGGTTCAGCGCGTAGTTCAGCGCCCAGCGTATGTCCCTGCTCTCAGCCACTGCACTGTCGCCGGCATTATTCACGAACAAACCGATCGGACACCAGTCGAGGTATCCGTAAGGTGGCTCCTGCTTGCTCCAGCTGACCACGTCTGGATTCTGCTCGAAAACGTCGAGCAACGTGTCCACGGGGACCATGCTCATGCTGTCGATCTCGTTGCGGATGATCATCTGCGCCCGCGCCGTCTCTTCACGTTGCGGAATGTAGACGACCTTCTCGACATCCGGCAAGTCCATGAATCCGGCTTCAACGGCCCACCAATCATCGCGACGCACGAACACCTTCTGCTCAGGCGAAGCCGATGCCAAGGCGAACGGCCCTGTCGCTATCGGCCAACCCTGATCTGGGTCGTAGAACGTGAATTCTTGGATGTTTTTGTCTTCCCAGATGTGCTTCGGCAGAATGTGCTCAGATAGTCCGTGGTTGCTCGTCAGCGTGTTGACCCACCAGCTGGGTGACGGCTCTTTCAGTGTGAACTTCACCTTGTTCCCATCGATCACTTCGACCGAATCCAATAGGTGGATCTCGGCCGTGTGCACCAGAGTGTCTTGGTTCTCTTGCACCAACGAGAATGTGAAGGCAACGTCCTCCGCGGTGTACGGCATGCCGTCGCTCCAGTAGACACCATCGCGAATCGTCAGCGTGACCTCTCTGAAGTCGTCGCTTAATTCCATCGTCTCCGCCAGCCACATCTGGTGCTCACCTGTCAACAGGTTGAACATGATCAACGGCTCGCTCATCGTCTGCAACGGACCGGTGTGCCAACCGCCCGTGCCTCCGGGCACGTAGTTGTTGAAGTTCTCCCAGTCGGGATAACGTCCGTCCTGCCCGCCGCTCATCACGATCAGAGTTTTCTCGCGAGAGATGGAATCCGGATCCCTCAATGGTGCCGGTTCCCGCATCATCATCCCGTCTTCCTTCTCGACCATCGCCTCTTCAGGCTCTTGTTCGGGTTCCGGAGTTGCGGTCGGGGGTACTGACGTCGCGGTTGGGGGTACGGGGGTGGCAGTAGGCTCCTCTTCGGCACATGCCACTGCAGCGACCATCACTGTAGCGACAACCATCGAGAGAGCCATCAATCGGAACAGCCACATTTGCCTAGTGGCTGATATGAAGCTTCTCTTCATGACTACATTCCTTTCTCAACTGCGTGAAACGGGCACCATGACGATGTGCTAATCTGTTTGCCAATCCATCGCTCAACGGCGCTACGACCAGCCGAAAACCCAACGGTCTTTGGCTGTCGTTGATTAACGAAATCTATCACAGTGCGCGTACGCATGCGCGCGAAACAACGTATCAAATGTCATGACCGCCGAATACCTCCTAAGACGCATCGGGGTCTTCTTTCTCGTCATCTGGGGTGCCGCAACCTTTAACTTCGTGCTCCCTCGTATCGCCGATGTCAACCCCATCGAAGAGCGCATGAGCCAACTCGCATCCCGGGGCGCGGTGTCGAGCGGCAATACCGAAGCGATGATCAAACATTTCGAGAAACGCTTCGGACTAGACAGACCGCTATACGAACAGTACGTCCGATACCTCTGGAACTTCGCGAGATTCGACTTCGGGTTTTCGATCGCTTTCTTCCCGACTCAAGTACGGTCAGTAATCGCTCAAGCTCTGCCGTGGACTCTCGTGCTCGTAACAGTGTCCTCCCTCATATACATGTTTCTCGGCATGGCTTTAGGTGCGCTCGTCGCCTGGCCCGGAGCGTCGAGGCTATTCAAGCTGATGTTCCCACCCATAATGGCCCTGTCAGCCATTCCGTACTATCTCGTAGGCATCGCCCTCGTACACTTCTTCGCATTTCAACTCGAATGGTTCCCGTTAGGAGGCGGTTACACCGTCGGCACATCTCCTGGGTGGGATACCGACTTCTACCTCGACGCCGCCAAACATGCCGTACTCCCGGCGTTCTCGATCATCCTCGTCAGCATCGGTTTTTCCGCCATCGCAATGCGCGGAATGATGGTCACCACTCAAGGCGAAGACTACATGTTGCTGGCTGAGGCGAAGGGCGCCAAAAGTTGGCGACTATTCGCGTGGTACGGCGTTCGAAACGCCATGTTGCCCCAGATCACATCCTTCGCGCTAACCCTCGGACACGTCGTATCCGGCGTTATCCTCGTAGAGGTCGTATTCGGATACCCGGGAATAGGCACCATGCTCCTGCAGTCCATTCGAAACTTCGACTACACGCTGCTCTACGGCATCGTCTACCTAGTCATCCTCTCCATAGCTCTCGCCACCTTGATCCTTGATCTCATCTACCCGCGCTTAGATCCGCGCATCACGTACGCGCCCGGGTCCTGATCCCAAGATGACCACGGCGCAACCAGATACCCAGGGTTCAATGCCACTCGACACCACGATCGAGCAGGAACAAGGAAGCGCGTTTTGGCATGCATTCACGGCGCCGTTACGCTGGATCAGGGCCTATCCCACTCTCTGGGCCGGGCTGTTCCTTCTCGCATTCATGATCCTCTTCGGCGTCGTCGGATCACAATTCGTCGACCCGGAACTAGCCCGAGCAGGCACTGTTGAAATCGACCTAAGTCCCGGACAAACCGTTGAGTACCGAGTCAAAGGCGAGGATAGAAGTGCCTTCTCGGTTTTGGGTACCGACAGTCAAGGCCGCGACGTTTGGGCGGTCACGCTACTAGGCACGCCCCTGACGATCTACGTCGGATTTTTGGCCGCATTGATAGGGATGACTATAGGCACGGTTCTTGGATTCATAGGTGGTTTCTATGGAGGAATCCTCGACAACATCTTCAAAAGCTTCGCCGACATGCTCATCACGGTCCCCGTACTAATGATCCTCGTTGTCGTCGCCGTAACCCTGAAATCCTCGATCGATGTCACACAACAAGCCCTCATCATCGCCGCGTTCGTATGGATGTGGCCGCTCAGAACGATCCGCTCGCAAGTCTTAACTATGCGTGAAAGGGCATATGTGTCTGTTGCCCAGATATCGGGTGCCAACACGCTGGAAGTCATATTCCTCGAGATGCTTCCAAATCTGCTGCCCTTCTTAGCTGCAAGCCTCGCAACTGCCGTCGCCACCGCGATGCTCACTACCATCGGCATGGATGCGCTGGGTCTCGGTCCTCAAAACCAACCCACACTGGGCAACACAATCTACTGGGCGCTCTTCTACTCCGCACCGTTCCGAGGTATCTGGTGGTGGTGGGCACCACCCGTGCTCGCACTGGCACTCGTATTCGGTAGCCTTTACCTCATCACCGCCGGCTTAGATCCGTTGGCGAACCCGCGCCTGCGGAGGCAGGTGTGAGCGCCCAAGTCGCCACACGCGGTGCATCGAACGGCGTATCACCCGCCCTAGATGTCAACGACCTCGGTGTCTCCTACTACACCTCCAGCGGCGAGATCAAAGCCGCGGACGGCGTTAGCTTCTCCATCATGCCGGGAAAACGCATGGGATTGGTCGGCGAATCCGGGTCCGGAAAAACCACGACTGCTCTTGCTCTCATGCGCCTGATCAAACCGCCGGGCCGCATCACCAAAGGAACCGCGGTCATCGACGGAACCGATCTCCTGTCTCTCGACGATGAGGAGATGCGCAACGCCAAATTGTCAACCATCGCCCTCGTGCCACAAGGCGCAATGAACTCGCTGAACCCGGTCGCCAAAGTGAAAAACCAAATCATCGACGGTCTGCGCGACCATGACGCTCAGCATTCCGCAACACAATATCGCGAGCTCGTTGCCGAACTATTAGACAAAGTCGGTCTGAGCTCTCAAGTTGGCGATATGTACCCCCACGAACTCAGCGGCGGAATGAAGCAACGGGTTACCATCGCCATCGCCATTTCAATGGGACCAAAGGTGATTATCGCCGACGAGCCCACGTCCGCCCTCGACGTAGTCGTACAGCGCCAGATCATGGAGACCCTCGCTGAACTGCAAGAGGAACTCGGCGCCGCAATCCTGTTGATCGGACACGACATCGGCCTCATGGCGCAGTTCGTCGATACGCTCGGCGTGATGTACGCTGGAAAGCTCGTGGAAACTGGCACGCTTCGACAACTGCTTCTGCAACCGAAACATCCCTATACTCAGATGCTCATCGACAGCCTGCCCTCACTCGAGCGCCAAGACCGCAATCGCGGCGATCTGCGCGGAATCCCGGGCACCGCGCCGTCTCTATACGCGCTGCCTAGCGGATGCCCGTTCCATCCACGATGCCCCCAGGCTATGGACATCTGTCCAGCTGAAGAACCAGTTCTAAAGATTGTCAACGGCGCCCAAACCGACGATCAAGGCGATCAAAAAGCTGCCTGTCTCCTTTACTGATTCGCAATGGCTACCCTAGTCGAACTAAGGAACACCTCCAAAACTTTCGGCACTGGATGGTTCAGCCGAAAAACTGTCGCGCTCCGCGATTTCTCGATGGTGGTCGAGGAAGACAAACCCGCCATCACCGCCCTTGTGGGTGAAAGCGGCAGCGGAAAAACCACCATCGCACGTTTGATCCTTGGAATCATTCCACCCACTACCGGCGAGGTGCTATACCGCGACAAACCCGTCAGCGAACTCTCGAGGGCCGAACGGCAACAATTCAGACGCGACGTCCAAGTCATCTTCCAAGATCCCTTCGAGGTCTACAACCCCTTTTACAAAGTCGATCACGCACTGCACTTGCCAGTCAAAAAGGCGGGGCTGGCATCATCACACGACGAAGCCGTCGAGATAATCGAAAATACCCTGCGACAGGTCGGCCTCAACCCCCGCGACACCCTCGGCCGTTATCCCCACCAGCTAAGCGGTGGTCAACGCCAACGCGTCATGGTCGCACGAGCGCTACTGCTTAGCCCCAAACTCATCGTAGCCGATGAACCAGTCTCAATGGTTGACGCATCGCTCCGTGCCACAATCCTCGAAAACCTCCGACAGCTCAACACCGAGTTCGGCATCTCCATCATCTACATCACCCACGACCTTACAACCGCTTACGAGATTAGCGAAAAGATCGTCGTCCTGTACCGAGGCGTAGTCGCCGAACAAGGAGACGTGGTCCCCGTCGTCCAAGAACCTGAACACCCTTACACCCAGCTACTCATCGGCTCTATCCCGATGCCCGATCCCGACCAGAAGTGGCAACAGGGCTTGGAGATCGTAGCCCCATCTACAGAATCTACGAGTGACACGATGGCCGCCGACTACGCGGGTTGCCAATTCGCTGATCGCTGTCCGCACGCCATGGACGTCTGCAACCAAGCACCGCCTCTCTACCAAACGGCACAGAACCGCGTCGTTTCGTGCCACCTCTACAAGGAAACCGTCGCAGCTTAGGTGGAATCAGGCATCAACCCATCGATTCTCACCTGCGACTTAACCCAAAATCCCCGCCATCGCCTCGCCGATATACGCCGGCGATTCCACAACCGTAGCCCCTGCCGCCTCTAACGCTTTGTTCTTCTCCGACGCCAGACCGGCCCTACCCGTGATGATCGCCCCCGCATGTCCCATCCGCTTTCCGGGCGGCGCCGTCTGTCCGGCAATCGAAGCGACTACCGGCTTCGTCACGTTTTCCTTAATGAACTGAGCCGCCGCCTGCTCACGAGTCCCGCCGATCTCACCGATCAAAACGATCGCCTCGGTCTCTTCGTCGTCTTGGAACTCGGTCAGCACGTCGATGAAATTCGTCCCCGGAATTGGGTCGCCGCCGATGCCTACACACGTCGACTGACCCATTCCGACTGCGCCCAGCTGCGCCACCGCCTCATAAGTCAGCGTCCCAGACCGTGAAACCACTCCCACATTGCCCGGCGTTACCGCAGCCCCCGGGATGATGCCCAGCTTGATCCGCTCGCCAGGGTGTATCAGCCCTGGACAGTTCGGGCCCAGCAACCGCGAATTCGTGCGATCCAGATACGCCTTCGCCTTCATCATGTCCTGAACTGGCACACCTTCCGTTATCGAGACGATAAGCGAAATGCCAGCATCGGCCTGTTCAAGGATCGCATCCATCGCAAATGGTGCCGGAACAAATACTAGCCCTGTATTGGCACCCGTCGCCGCAACCGCTTCCCTTGCAGTCTCGAAATACGGCACCTCATCCATGAACTTCATTCCGGCACGGTTCGGATGCACCGCGGCAACCATGTTGGTGCCATATTCAACGATCCGCTGCGCTTGGAACGAACCGTCGCGTCCCAGACCTTGCACCAGCAGTCGGCACGGATCCGCAACCAAAACAGCCATCAGTTTCCTCCTCCCATGCTCGCGAGCTTGTCACGCAACACTATCGCGGCACTCGCCATATCCGGCGCGGGCGTGATATCCATCCCCGATTCCTCAAAAAGCTGCAACCCCTCCTCAGCATTCGTGCCCCGCATCGCGGCAACTACCGGCTTAGTCGACCCAACCTCCCGCGCCGCATTAATCACCCCGGTCGCCACAACATCGGACCGGGCGATACCAGCAAAAAGATTGACCAAGATGATCTCAACATCCGAATCGCTGACGATGATCTTGAAGGCATGCTCGATGCGGTCGAGGTCTGCCGACCCGCCGATGTCGAGGAAGTTCGCAGGCTCTGCTCCAGCCCACTTCGTGATGTCCATCGTCGCCATCGCCAAACCCGCGCCGTTCACCATGCACCCGACGCGCCCGCCTTCCAGCTTCACGTATGCGAGGTCAAACTCTGAAGCTTCACGTTCCAGCGGATCCATCTGATCAGGGTCATGTAGCCCACGGAGATCAGGATGACGGAACAGTGCATCATCCTCAATTCCGACCTTGGCATCCAAAGCAATCAAGTTGCCGTCTTCGGTCTCGATCAACGGATTTATCTCGACCAGCGAGCAGTCGTTGTCGGTGAAAATCCGGTAAGCGTTCGATATCAACACCGTCGCAGGCCGAATGAGAGCCGACGGAAATCCCAATGCCAGCGCCGCATCCCGTGCCCGATAGGGCAGCAACCCGATCAGCGGATCTCCGACGATGCGGACAATCTTCTCCGGATGTTCCTCCGCCACCTGCTCAATCTCGACGCCACCCTCCCGCGTCGCAATAATCACCGGCGCGCCCTCGTCCCCATCCATCACTACCGACAAGTAATACTCGTGCGCGATATCCGCCGCCGGAGTGACCATCACCTTGTTCACCGGCACACCGCTCGGCCCAGTCTGATGCGTAACCATGCGTGTGCCCAACATCCCCGACGCCGCATCCACCGCTTCATCAACCGTCGCCGCAAACTTCACGCCGCCAGCCTTACCGCGCCCGCCAGCATGGACCTGCGCCTTCACGATCACTGGACAACCCAGTTCCTCGGCCGCATTCCTTGTTTCATCAGCAGATTCCACAATCCGCCAAGGCAGCACCGGAATCCCGTAATCTTTGAAAATCTGCTTGGCCTGATATTCGTGTAAGTTCATGCGGAGCGGAGCAGTTTCAGGTCGCGACGACTCATCGATTCTAGATGATAGGTTTTTCGCGATTGCTAACCGGCCAGAATCGCTCGGCCGACACCCGTCACGTCAACAAACCCGTCTCGCGTAAAACCTTCTCGATCGCCGCCCTAGACTCCTCAGAAACTGGCGGTAACGGCCTGCGCGCATCCCCGTACTCCCATCCCAGCATCGACAGAGCAATCTTCGGTGACCCGATCGACTGCATAACAACCGGGTTCAACTTCGAAGCCACCCGTTGCAACTCAACAGCCTTCGCGTAATCCCCATGGAACCCGGCGCTGATGATGTCCATGCATAAAGCAGGAGCGATATTCCCCAGCAACATGCACGCCCCATCACACCCGATCATCGTCCCAAACGCCAGCAACGCCCCGCTGCAATTCCACTTCCTCACGCCGTCCGGAATCCGCGGTAACACCTGTTGCTCAAACAGAATCGAGTGGTCAGTTATATACCCAAACACATTGTCCATCCCACACAGCTCGGCGATCACCGACGGAGGAGCAGCTGGAGAGCCTCCCCATGCAAACGTCTGGTGGATAACCACCACCGGAACCGGACACCTCGACGTCACCTCCCCGTAATACCGCACCAAATCCGCAGGAGCCATGCCCCTAGGTATCCGCATCCGAATGAAATCCGCACCCGCCTCGGCGTAGTTCTCAGACAGCCGCAAAGTCTCCCGCGCCGACCTCTCATCCACACCCGCAATCACGAACTTCTCACCACCATGCGCCGAGACCACCGTGCGAACGGTCTCCAACCGCTCCGACTCGCTCAGCATCGTCTCCTCGCCATTCGCCGTCACAACTACGAATCCCGAAAGCGGCGTCTCGAGCCATCTCCCGACATTGCGCTCCAACGCCCCAAAATCGACCGACTGCTCATCGTCGTCCCGGAACGGCGTCGGTGTTGGTGCCACGACTATCGGCTGGTCGGAAGATGGTATCGTTGACATTAAGAATTACGCCTCGATGCTTGCTTTGCGAGATGTATGCGAGTTTAACGTTGTTCACATCCCCACGTTCTTATCTGCTGACCGCAGCAATAGTAGTGCTTGGACTCATGTTGGTCAGCTGCGGAGCCGAAGAAGGTGACGGCGGAGAGGTCGCGCAAATCGCCGCGACCGCGACGTCTGCCCCTGATCCAACCGCAACTACGGGACCTCCTCCTACAGCGACGCAAGCACCTACCGCAACGATCGCGCCAACACCGACCGAGACGCCGTACTGGGCCAAGAAGATCATTCCCGGAATCGCCATGGAGCAGTACCCACCTGTCAACGATCGAACCGATTACGAACTGAAGAACACCCAAGAGTGGTTGAACGGAGATCCCACAACCATTAAAGAGCTCCGAGAGAGTGGAAGGATAGTCCTGGTCGATTTCTGGACCTACACTTGATACAACTGTAAGAACACGTGGCCAGCCCTGAGGGCATGGCATGAGAGCTACGCTAACGCCGGGCTCACCATCCTGGGAGTGCACACTCCAGAATTCGATTACGAAAAAAAGATCGAAAAAGTGCGCAAAGCCACCGAAGAGAACGACATCGGCTGGCTCGTCGTCCAAGACAACGATTACTCCACCTGGCGCTATTTTACAAACCGATACTGGCCCGCAAAATACATGTTCGACCTCGACGGCAATCTCCGCTTCCGCCACTTCGGCGAAGGAAAATACGCCGAAACCGAACAGGTAATCCGCCTCCTCCTAGACGAAGCTGGCTACGACATCAGTGGCATCGAGCCGACGTATCCGTTGCAGTAAGGCTCTATCCCCTCTCCCTCGATGGGAGAGGGCTAGGGTGAGGGTGAGATGGGACAAAAGGGTGGCCCATCACCATAATCCGCGTAATCCGCGGTTCAGACACTCTCCCCCTAGCCTTACATCTAGACTTGCCAATATGACCGTCTACTCCAACGAGCGAACCGGAACCATTCCCCAAAACCCTCTCCCGGACTCGCTACTCACCAACCAGCGAGTAGCCATGGACGGCCTGACCTTCACGTCAAATCTCCCCGAGGACTGCATCGCCGCTGCATTCTTCGATCCTCAGTACCGCGGCGTCCTTGACAAACTCAGCTATGGCAACGAAGGCGTCCTCCGAGGCAAGCAACGCTCGGCCCTCCCACAGATGTCATCTGACACAATCGCCGAGTTCATCCGAGCCATCCACCGCGTCCTCGGACCCAGCGGACACCTCTTCCTCTGGATCGACAAATTCCACCTCTGCTCTGGCATCGACGATTGGATCCGAGACACCACCCTCGAAACCGTCGACCTCATCACCTGGAACAAATCCCGTATCGGCATGGGCTATCGCACCCGCCGCACCGCCGAATACCTTATCGTCCTCCAAAAAGCACCCAAACGAGCCAAAGGCATCTGGATCCGCCATGACATCCCCGACGTCTGGTCAGAAAAAGCACCATCATCAAAAGGCATCCACCCCAAACCAGTAGCCCTCCAGCAAGCCCTTATAGAAGCCACAACCGCACCCAACGACCCAGTTCTAGACCCAGCCGCCGGATCCTTCAGCGTCCTAAAAGCCTGCCAACTGGCAGGGCGCACCTTTGTAGGTTGCGATGTGAACGGTTGAGAGCGCCGTAAGCAACATCGTGAAGCTAATTAACATCGGCACTGACGCAATACGTGGAGTTTGTAGGGTATCTGTCCATCAAATATGCTAGGGTTAATACCCCTGTTAGCAGTAAAAGGCCGCGGTGATGACTACCAGTAACCTCCCTGACGAAATCACGTTCGATTTCGTCCGTAGCCCGCACTTCAGAGTTGTGCATTCAAACGGCGCTTGGGGTGGGATCACGCCTCGTCGAGAACTTTCAGTTACGTTTTACTCCGAACGAGGGTCAATCCCAGACAGTGTCACACACGCTCTCACCTCCGATGGTTTAGGATCCGAAATTCGCCGCACCGGAACCAACAATGTTCAGCGTGAATGTGAAGTCGAGGTGCTCATGAGCATGCAAGATGCAGTGAACCTTCACCGATGGCTGGAGTCCAGGATCGAAGAATGGAGAACAATCGAAGCGAATTCGCCATCAGTGAACCAGGTGGAGGCGTCATGACGACATTGACGCGGATCAAATCAGACGGCACACTCGATGTCGAAAATCCCGCGGTTAAGGGTGACACTCCCGTCTCGGCTACATCGTTTCGCATTGCTTCTTTGCGTCGTGATTGGACACGTGACCAAGGTACCGAAATAAGTCGGTTTTGGTTCGTACATGGGGTCGAATTAACCGACGAATCATCGAGGCCTTCCGTTGGTTTTGGGGGAGAATTGATTGGCAGAGAAAAAAGCGAGTATCACAATTACTCGAACCATGCTTTCGCGTTCCCGAGTGAAGGTGTTGACGATTCCATTGTTATTCAAGCCGATTTTGATCGGTTGGCGGACGAACTGAAAAGCGAAACAGCTCATCTGTCCTCTGCAGCTATGATTGCCGGACATCGAGCGTTTCAAGAGATCATTGGTATGGGTCAGGCTGTCATCCCTTTAATCCTTAGGGATCTAGAACACGCACCCACACATTGGTTTCTGGCCCTCCGAGCGATCACTCGCGAATCCCCCGTTCAACCGGAAGATCGAGGGAACGTTAGAGCGATGAGCGCTGCATGGATTAGTTGGGGCGAACGAAGACGGTATATCGAGCCCTAATTCCCTGCGAGTAAGTTTTGACAGATAAAATTCGGGCGCTGTTCCCGTCCCTGCGGACAATCACAATCACCAGCCCGAAGGATACAAATTACAACTGTTTTGCTTGGGCGGCACGCGATTCCGGGAACATATGGCTACCTAATCCGGACTTTTTCTGGCCAACGGGAGTTCCCTTTGATGCAACAGTCACCGGTTACATTGCGGCATTCAGGACGCTTGGATACGAATGTTGCGAAGACGGCGAATTGGAAGACGGATACGAAAAAGTCGTGATTTATCAATGGGGTCACGGCATCGTATCGCATATGGCGCGACAATTGCGTTCAGGCAAATGGACCAGCAAAATAGGCGATCTGGAAGATATTGAGCACGAATGTACCGATGAATTGGAAGGTGATGAATATGGAATGGTGATCCAATACATGAAACGTGCCACTGAACCCTGATCGGCTAACATCACCTGATACGATTTCTCAACGGCAACGCAACGAGAAGACGATATTGGGTAGCAAATCCGTAAATCCTCACCCAATCCCCCATGTCCCACCACTCCCTCCACGACTCCCCCTTCGACCTCTCCAACAAAACCGCCTTCGTAACCGGCGGCAACGGTGGTATCGGACTCGGCATCGCCCGAGGCTTCATCGAGCACGGAGCATCCGTAGCCATCGCCGCCCGGAACGCCGACAAGCTCACCGCCGCCGTCGAGACCCTGACCCAAGCAGCTGGCGGCGAATCTTCCCAAGTCCTAGCCCTCTCCTGCGACGTTACCGACCGCGCATCCATCCAATCCGCCCTTGATGAGACAATGTCCACTTTCGGCGGATGGGACATCATCGTCAACAACGCCGGCACCAACCGACGCTCCGACGAACCCCAGAACCTCTCCGACGAAGACTGGCGATACGTCATCGACACCAACCTCACCTCGATGCACAACGTCTCTTCGCTCACTTTCGACCACATGCGAGACAAAGGCGCCGGAAAATACATCAACATCGGCTCCATGATGTCCATCTTCGGCACTGCTTACGCATCCGCCTACGCCGCATCCAAAGGCGGTGTCGTCCAATACACCAAGTCCTGCGCCGTCGCGTGGGCCAAGCACAACGTCCAAGCCAACGCCATCCTCCCCGGCTGGATCGTCACTGAGATGACCAACCAGTTCAAAGAACTCTTCCCCGAGCGCTACCAGCTAGTCCAAGACCGCACCCCCGCCGACCGCTGGGGCATCCCCGCTGACCTCGCCGGAACCGCCGTATTCCTAGCCTCCTCAGCCTCCGACTTTGTAACCGGCACCTTCATCCCCGTAGACGGCGGCTACTCCGTCTGGTGATACAACAAGCCCCTTTCGTGCAACGAAAGGGGCGCGCACAAGCGAAGCGAGTGCGCGGGGTATGCCCGGGGCGGATGGGCAGGGTTGTCCCCGCTAGCAGGAAACAATCTGAAAACTCTCGTCATTCCGGCGAAAGCCGGCGCTTCAGCGGACGGAACGTCCATCCAGAGGGGCGGGGCAAGCAGGGTATATGTATGTGTGCATGTTCAGTGAACGAGGAAGGGCATCACCCCCGCGCCCGCGCAATCCGCCGATTGACACTCGGATGGCTATGCAACACCGTCTCAATCAACGGATGCGGCTCGGCGTTTGACAGGTTCTGCTTCGCCAACTTCTCCATAGCGCTGATGAACTCGGCGCGCATGTTGGTAGTCGCAATCGCAAAATCGTCCGCTGCCGTCTCTCGACGACGCGAGTACGTGTTTGCTAACGGTAGCGCAACCAACCCGACAGCCGTACTCACCAACGCCAGCAGCGGCAGATTCGCAAAATCGTGCAACGTCCCGTCTAACCCAAACGCACCTGACCATGCTCCCAATGCCAGATCAATCACCCACATCGACACGAAGATGATCACCACCTGCACGCCAATCCCGCGCCAGATGTCCCCGTTCACATGATGTCCCAGCTCGTGAGCGATAATCACCTCGATCTCATCCGGATCATGACTCTCGATCAACGTGTCCGAAATGATTATCCGCCGCGTCTTCCCCCAACCCGCCAGCGCGGCATTCGCCTTCACCGTCTTATCACCCAACTTCCAAACATACGCCCCCTGCACAAACGTCCCCAACTGCTCCGAGAGCCGCATCAACCGATCCTTCAACTCACCATCTGGCAACGGCTCGAACTTGAAGAAGATCGGCATCAGCACCGTCGGCGCAATCGCTGCCAAGAACACCGAAATCGCCGAGAAAACCAACGATGCCCAGATCCACCAAAAATCAGGGTCCGCCATCAGCAGCAGATACAGCAACGCCACGAACACTCCCAACAACACAGTCTGCAATCCCAAACCCTTCAACCAGTCCAAGGCCCAACCGCCTACCGACCGTCGCGTCAACTCATAACGTTTTTCGAGGACATGCCCCGAAAAGTACCCCAACGGCAAAGTCAACACCTCCAGCACGATCGAAGCCAAGACGATGTAGACCACAGCGCCCAATACAACCACGCCCGTAATCTCGTCTGCGATCACATCTCGAATGGAAGCCGACGCGCCAGAAACCAAAATGACCGCAGGCACAACAATGTAGACAGCCAAATTCACCAACCCGATCCACAGCTTCGTCCGCTCGTACCGCTTCGGATCGCGACGAAGTCCGTCATTCCGGCGGAAGCCGGAATCCAGAGGGGTTGGGTAAGGGGCACTCATTCTCGATCCAAATGCCGCAAGTCCTCAGCGACTCGTTCCAGGCTGTTAACCAACTTTTCGTCGCTCCCGCGGGAGGGATGAGGCACTAGCGGCGCATCAATACCAATCGATTCAAGGGTATCGTGTGCCTTGACCCCAACCGCCACTACCTGAGCGTTCGGATACATCTCGACGACTCGCACCAACCGCCAAGTCCCAAACTCAATCTCGTCCCTAGTTGGTCCCCGATTGATTCGCTTGCCACCCTTTCCGTACGCAAACGGCCAAAACGGATATATATTCCACGTCAAGGGACGCGGCAAATCCGAAAAACACGGCGGAACATGCTTCCAAAATCGAGTTGCGGTACGCTCCCGATGATTCGCATCTTGCCCGACTGGCAACCCATACTGCGTTTCGGACCCGAACTCACCCCAAGGATCGTCCGCAGACGTCAGCACCATCGGCGATACGAACGGTATGCCAGTGATCGCCCCGCCGTCACGCCCGGGCGCTTCACCCACAAAAATCACCGATTGAGACATATTCTCAAAACCACTGAACCAACGCATCAGATTGGCGCATCGAACAGCATTTCGGTAGATGTTGACGCTTTGATCACTCGGCGGATCAACCTTGGCTAACGAATCGATGAACTCCCTAATCTCCGCATTCCGACTCACTCAACAACCTCAACCGTCCGCTTGTCAAACTGTTTCCAGTCCCACTCCGCACCCCAACCCGGCCCATCCGGCGGACTCAACTTGCCCTCGATCGGCACAACCGGATTGAGCAGTCCGATCTGCTCGCCATCCAAATCGAGATGACCGCCCGGGAAGAACTCGTAATACGACGTGTTCTGAATACAGCACAACAGATGCGCATGAACCAACCCGTACAGCCCGCCCGGCCCGTTCAACTCCACGTTCGTCCCATGCAACTCCGCCAAATGCGCCAACTTCATCAAGTTCGTCGTACCGTGCCGAGCGTTCTGACGTATCAGATCAGTCGCGCCCGAGATCAGATACTGCGCACACAAGTCCGTGTCGTACATAAATGTCTCGGTCGCCATGATCGGAATATCCAGAGCGGACGCCAACCGCACCAGCAGATTGTGACTCCGTTCCGGCAACGGTTCCTCGAACCAGCGGTAATCCAAATCCTCCAACGCACGCCCGACCTTCAGCGCCTCTTCGAACGTGTAGATCGCAACCGGATCGTGCATGCAATCGATCTCATCACCAACCGCCTCCCGTATCGCCGTCAACCACCGGATGTTCTCCTCAACCGGATGATAGAAGTGGTCCTTCACCGCCACAAAACCGAGATCCAACGCCCGTTGCGCGTCCTCAACCGCCTCCTCGATCGTCGCTCCACGCGTGTTGTAGTAGGCATGAACCTCGTCCCTCACCTTCCCAAGCAGCGAATAGACCGGCAATCCCGCGACCTTGCCCGCGATATCCCACAGACAGTTGTCGAATCCACCGAACCAACTCGGTGACCGATACACCCACCGCGTCCCTTGATGCAGCTTCTGATACAGATACTCCCGCTTCAACGGGTCCTCACCAACAACCAACGCCTGCAACTGCGGCACATCCCCCGGATGCAACCCCGTGTGACCATCACCCGGAGTAGTGCAAACCCCCACTACCCCCTCATCCGTCTCCACATGCAACACATACTCATACCGCGTCTTCGCCCGCGCCGGCACCGTATGGTGCAACCAACGCTCCCGACGTTGCCCCTCCAGTTTGATCAGATCGAAATACCGATCCTCCCCATCCATCTCCAAAACCGACATCTTCACATTAGTAATCTTCATGACATCAAAGGATACGCGCACAACCCCGTCATTCCCGCCACACCTCTCGTCATTCCGGCGAAAGCCGGAATCCAGAGGGGATGGGCAAAGGAGGCTAGCCCCTTTCGTAAAACGAAAGGGGCGCGCACAAGCGAAGCGATGCGAGCGGGGGATGCCCGGAGCGGACGAGAGGAAAACACCCTCGCCAAACACCCAAGTATCATGGCAATCATCCAGAATCACAGCAATCATAGTTCAAACAACGAGGCAACAACATGCCAACAACCACAATGCGCGCAGCCCTCGACGACGGCACCGGCCTATACCAAACCCAAGATGTCCCCATGCCCGAGATGTTCGATGGCGCGGCCCTGATACGCGTCCGCCAAACCGGCATCTGCGGATCTGACCTCCACATGACAACACGCCGCGAAGAAGCGCAAGACATCCCTTCAGGACACGAAGTTACCGGCGAAATCGTGGAGATGCCCCCCGGCGACCACAAATTGCAGATCGGCGACCGCGTCGCCATCGACACCGTATGCGCCGGACGCGCCTGCCTAAACTGCCGATTCTGCGACTACGGACAGTACCGCCACTGCATGGGCTTCGCTGACGACACCGGCGGCGGATTCGCAGAATACATGACCCGTCGGCCGCAAGGGTTGTTCAAGCTCCACGAAGACATGGACTGGACCGACGGAGCGTTGGTAGAGCCTATGGCCGTCTCCGTGCACGGACTCCGATACGCCGGCATGAAGCCCGGCGACGTCGTCGCAGTCGCCGGATCAGCACCCATCGGACTCTCATCCATCGCCGCCGCCAAGGCCTTTGGCGCAAGCATCATCATCGCCTCTGCCAAGTATCCCCAGCAGGCCGAACTCGCCACCAAGATGGGCGCCGACATCGTAACTGGCGCTGAACCCGGCGAACTCGCACATCGCGTCATCGATGAGACCGACGGCGTAGGCGCAGACCTCGCAGTAGAATCGGTCGGCGGACACCAGACCGACACCTTCCACGAAGCCATCAAAGCCACCCGCAACCAAGGCACCATGGTCTACCTCGGGGGCATCAAGATACCGATGGAGATCGACCTATTCGACCCCCTCCTCCGCGAGATCAAGATCATCTCCTCCAACTGCTACGGCATCATCAACGGCGTCCACGACTACCAAATCGCCATCACCCTCCTAGGCTCCGGCGCCTACCCATACCGCGAAGCCGTAAAACACCGCTACAACCTAGAACAAATCGCCCCCGCCTTCAAAACCGCCTTCGACAAAACCACCGGCGCCATAAAAGTCCACATCGTTCAGAATTGAGGCGCGAAACGATAAAATCGCACCATAGCAACGTATTCAATCAGAATGGTTGCCATGACCTCGAAACTCAACAGAAAAGACGTTCTTAACCTTCTTCGTGAACACAAGCCCATCATGAAGGAGCGCTTCGGCGTCTCCGAAATCTTCCTCTACGGATCCTTCGCCCGCGACGAGGCGACCGATGACAGCGACATCGACGTTGTCGTGAAGTTCGGCGTGAAACCGACCTTCAGGTCGTACTTTGGAGCGCAGATCTATCTAGAAGATGTTTTCGGACGTTCAGTAGACTTGGCACGAATGCACGAGCTGCGTAAAGAGATTCACCCCAACGTAGAGCGTGATTTGATCAATGTCTGATCGAGAGAAGCTTGAGCGGGGATGGCGGTCGTTTATCTCGGACATGATCGCGAGCGGCGAATCGGTCTTGGCATTCACCGATGGCATGAATATCGAAGAATTTGTAAACGACGAACGGACATACAAGGCGACTTTGTGGGATCTTAGGATCATCGGTGAGGCGGCTACCAATATTCCCCAAGAAATCCGAAATGTCAACTCGGAAATTCCTTGGGGCGAGATCATCGCAATGCGCAACCGCATCACCCACGCCTACGAAGCCATCGACACAGACATCGTCTGGGACACCATCAAAACTGACATCCCGAAAATGCTGGCCGACCTCAGACAACTATCAAAGCGTCTCGATGAAGTGTAGAACCAAGAACCGCCACAACAAGCAGCGAATCACCACCGACTTTCAATTTGAAGGCTTGGCAGTGGTATCCGGAAACATGATTTCCCCGTAGAGTGTTACATCGTCACGAGCGGCGAATACAGCCTTTTCGGCAGATTCGATATCCGGTCCCACCGCTAGAAACATGGTGTAATGCCAACCCGGCATGGATTCGACCGCCAGTGCGATACTACCGGTATCGCCTCCCCAGACATAGTAGTCTGCAAACGCCACATCTTCTGACAGCGGTGCACTCCATTGCCGGGTCAAACGAGAATTAGCGTCGAAAACATCCGCCAGCCTCTTGATATATTCGTCTCCACGCCATCGGACAACCTGCACATAAAGCGCTTTGCCGTTTTTGTCCTCGAGAAGCATGCCATAGTCGCCGTCCCATTCAGGGAGCTGAGCGTGGAGTTCCTCGCCTTCCTCACCCGTCAACGCTGCCAGTAGTACGACCCAATCGGATCTACCGATTGTCGAACCGTGGCGCAGATCCCAATCAGCGCCGATGAAACCTTCCGGCAAATCAATCGTGTATCGCCTTTCTTTATCGAAATACTTGAGCACGTCGTAGACCTGTTCCGTCGTAAACGGAGGTCTCTCAAATGCCTTGTCAATCCTTTCCCTTGCGGTCTCGCAATTTGGACACCCAGAAAACTCATGCAGATACTCACCAACTGCCCAAGCGAACAACTTCCCTGTCGAATATGTAAAATCATTTATCTCGTTTCGATAGCTAGCCATCACAGGTTCGGCACCTACGCTGGAATCTTCACCGTTGTCTTCATCCAGACCGTCTACGTACTCATAAATCGCATCCCAACCGATTACAGCCTCGATGTACTCATACTCCACGTTTGAAGCGTCACCCTCAATAAACGCGGTTATCGCACTAGAGGCATCCGAATCATCTGCAAAACATCTTCGCCATCGCACGTAGTCGTACTTCACGTTTTGCACGTGATGGGCATATTCATGAGCGTAGGTCAGTTCTGCGCCAATATCGAATTCGTCTAGGCCGGCGCGAATGATGATCTCGCGCTTAATCGGGTCATAAACGCCCACATAATTCTCGCCTTGATAGTCCGAAGTGAACTCGACGAAATCGCCGCCAGCTGAGAGCAACGTCAATGTCCGGTCAATTTGCTCCCACAGGTGTAACGTTGAATCTTCGTCCTCGGCCCAACCTTTGACTACATCCGCCCACCAATCCTTCCAGACCTGGTCATCAACTACGGTGCGTTTGAATTCACCCACCTCCAAGCCATCCATCTCGTAAATCTCCTCGACCCAATCCTCAATCTCATCCATCTTCGCGACCCAATCCACTGGAATTTCGTCATCGGCTATACCGGGCGGCGATGTCGGGACTGGTGTCGGTGTTTCTCCGGGTTCAGGTGTCGATGTAGGCAGAGCATGGTCGCGGCAATATGCTTCTCGTTCAGGAAGCGGTTCGGGAGTAGGCGAAGGTGTCGGCGTTACGGTGGGCGTCCAAGTAGGTGTCGATGTCGGAGTGGGGGTCCACGACGGATCTGGTGTCGATGTCGGCGTCCACGTTGGCGATGGGGTGACCGTGGGAACAAGCGTGGCATTCACCACCGTCTTCCACAAAGGTATGGGTGTGTTAGCCGGTCGATACACCCGCGTTTCATCGCTCTTAGAAGTGCAGGCGAATGCAACCACAACCGCGAACGAAAAAAGAATGGACGCGCCTATTGAACATATCGACGAGTTCATGTTTGTCAGTCTCAAAAATCGCATTGATTCGACAAAGCTATTCGTAGGGAATCGTAATTGAAGAAAAGACTGCCGACATTCGGTTTGCAGACAAAAGCGTACCTCACATCCCCCGCCGCATCGACGTCCGGCAGCCTCCACTTTCTGAACAAGTTCAAAAACCAACCACCCACACCAGCCAAAATCCTTCACATCCTAGTTCACACAACTTTTGAACTTGTTCAAAAACTAATCTTGCCGCCAAATTGCCGCTCCCAGCGGCAAGATCCCCCTTAAATTGCCGCCCACGCCGCGAAATTGCCGGAATCAGCGGCAATTCAGCGGCAAGAGCGGCAATTTAGCGGCAACAAAAACCGGGGCAAAACACCACTTCGCGGCAAAAACCTCACATCCCCGCCGCAATTTTCTCCGCAATCATGATCGTCGTCGCGTTCGTATTCGCACGGATCACATCCGGCATCACCGACGCATCCACAACCATCAAACCATCAATCGCATGCATCTCGCACCTCGGCGACACCACTGCCATCGCGTCGGAATCCGGCCCCATCTTGCAAGTTCCCGACGAATGATGCTGTGTTCTGACGTTTTCCTGCAGCCATCTGTTCAAAGCTTCATCGTCAGCAAGTTGGTCATCTGTAGGCGTCAGACGACGCATTTTGGCTGGCGCGTATTCCGGCAATTCCGAAATCTCCGCCGCGAGCCGCACAGCCCCTCGCAACCGCTCGGCATCGAAAGGTTCGCTCAGATAGCGATAGTCAAGGATGGGTTGATCGTGCGGATCTGCAGTCACCAGACGCAGTTCCCCTTTGCCCACGGCCTTCTGCAACGCGATGCTGAAGCCGGTAGGAGATGCGCGAATCGTCGGATCGAAATCTATCGGAACGTGTTCCGTGCGTATGGAAATGGGCCGCATATGCATGTCATTGCGGAAAGGCGAGTTGGGTGTGGTGTAACGCATCCCGATCTGTAGCGGCGGCGGTCGGTCCGGAATCGGTTCGTCAACATTGCTCTCATAGCTCATGAAAACCGCGATGTGGTCTCGCAGATTCTGTCCTACACCCGGCACGTCCGCGATCACTGCGATCCCATGCTCCGTCAAGTGCTCAGCAGGTCCGACGCCAGATAGCATCAGCAGTTGCGGCGAGTTGATCGCACCGCCGCTAAGGATCGTCAGATCGGCCTCCAATCGGTAGGTTTCGCCTCCAGATTCGACCTCCACGCCGCGAGCCGTGCCGCATTCGATCAACACGCGGTTGACGAACACCCCAGAGCGTATCGTGAGATTCATGCGATCGCGCGCCATCTGCAGGTAGGTAACCGCGGTGCTCATCCGTATTTCATTGACGCGATTGAGGACCAAATGCCCCACGCCTGTGGATTCAGGATGGTTGTGGTCGTGAGTAAATGGGTATCCAGCGGCCTGACACGCATCGATGAACGCTTTCGGGCTCGCCATCAACTCATCTTCTCTGTAGCGTCGAACCGGAATCGGCCCATCTGAACCGTGAAAATCGTCTCCGGGAAAGTCGAGGTCCGTCTCGATCTTGCGGAAGTAGGGCAGGACATCGAGGTACCCCCATCCCTCGTTGCCCATGGCTTCCCACTCGTCGTAATCTTCGGGTATGCCACGAAACCAGACCTGCCCGTTGATAGCGCTTGAACCGCCAACAACCTTCCCGCGCGGCAGATCAAATGGTTGCTGCAACGGCGTAGCTAGCGCTTTATAACCCCAAGTATGATCATCAACGTTGTAAGACTCGTACCACGCCCGAACGCCGTACTTGATGTCATCCGGCAACCACTCGAACGAGGGATAGTCAGGACCCGCTTCAAGGAGCAACACTGAACGGTTGCGGTCCTCTGAAAGCCTTGATGCCAAAACGCAGCCGGCTGATCCGGCGCCCACAACGATCACGTCGTACTTCACAGCGACATTCCTTGGTTGCCATCGAAAAATCGTTGCCGTGAAGTTTATGCGTGATTCACGCCGACCGCGAACCTCGGAAGGCGTACCCTTTATGCAGCGTTGACTTCTGCCATATCAGACATCGAATACTGGCGCCAAGCGTCGAGCTGCTCCACCGATGCGCGCTCGCGCAAAGCTCGACCTCGAGTCGTATGTTTACCACGTCTATGGGTTGCATCGCTCGTTGATCCGAACTCGCGTTGAATGACTCGATATACGGTCCGGTTGCTGATATTGACCTTCAATGCTATTGCTGAAACCTTTAAACCCTCCGCGAACAACCTCATGATCTCCGTGTCGCGCATAACGGTTCGATCGTACCGCGCACCATCAGGGTCGTCATACTTGCAAAGCGCCAGCGGACACTCAAGACAAGATGGAGCTAAATCACATCCTGTATCTTCGTAAACGGTGTTCTCTGGCAGTCCCCGTGTCGTGTTGATTGAAAGGGATGATTGTTCGCGAGCGTTTTTCTCGTTCAAGCTTGTTTGATTGCCCTGCAAACGACTGGCGGTTAGCATCGCTCAGACTTGCCCTCGAACCCGGCTCTCTTCCCAAGCCCTCTCGAATAACGAGCCAGGAAACCCCGCCTGTCCGTAAAACACGAACGTTAACGACTCGTCTTGGCAACGCGGCGCGACGGTACGATCGAACCAGTCTGGATCAATCATGTGCGCACCCACCACTTCGATCAGCATGTTCGGGAACACCCGTGTCGAATCATCCCGGATCGGGTTATCCATGCTGACGAAAACATGTCGCGCAGCCCCGACCGCGATACTCCGCTCACCGACTGGCTGCCAAAGCTCTCCCGCTCCAGCCTTCTCAAGCGCTGAAACCAGTTGATCCATCGCTGGCCAGGTGTTCAGGTTCAATGACGGCGAGACCGTGACGCTGATACCGCCGAATGCTGAGGACAACGTGAGCAACATGCTCCGCATCTGTGTCGCAAAGTCCGTCGCGAGGCTCACCGCACGGCACTTCACAGCAAAAGATTCCTCATCATCCGACACCGCGGACTGCATGATGCGCTGCCCCAACTCATCTCGATCCCCGATGAATTCAGGCTTTGCCCGAGTGAGCATGTTCAGTTCTGTATCAACGTCTAAGTCGATGGGCAGTCCGCTGGCACGCGCGGTTTCAACGCGTGCCGTAGAGGCATCGCTCCGCACTCGGCGCTCAACCGGTCGTTCCAAAATTTGTGTAGTCATTTATCGTCTCCTCACATGTCATCGAACCCACGTTCTAATTAGAACATATATCCTATCGTATGTTTTGTCAAATCGCAACGCGATATTTCCTGAAATCCCCGACGAACGCTCCATCGGTGTGCTTTACACGATTCGTGCATAATGGACATCGGCGCACCAATCCAACCAATCGGCGGAACCTCAAAGATGTCAGTAAACGTTGAGATCGTTTCAATCGGCTCCGAGCTCTTGCTGGGTCAGATCGTCGACACCAACTCCGCTTGGATTTCCCAACGCCTCGCCGAAAACGGCGCAAACGTCTTCTACAAGTCGTGTGTCGGCGACAACCAGAATCGCATGACCGAAGTCCTCCGTATCGCGCTTAATCGCGCCGATGTCGTAATTACTGGCGGCGGCATCGGACCGACCCAAGACGATCTCACACGCGAAGCAGTTGCTGAAGTCTTTGGTGTCGACGTGGTGACCGATCCCGATTCCCTGACCGAACTACACGAAAGATTTCAAAACCGAGGCTTCATCCTCACCAAAAACAACGAACGTCAAGCACAGATCCCAGAAGGCGCCAAGGTGATTCGAAACCCGAACGGCACCGCACCCGCATTCATGGTCGAATCCGAGAAAGGCACTATCATCAGCCTTCCCGGCGTGCCTTTCGAGATGAAGTGGCTCATCACCAACGAGATAATTCCCTACCTCCGCAAGAAATACGACCTCGGCGAAACCATCCACTACCGCGTACTCAAAGTCGCCGACCTAGGCGAGAGCGCAGTTGACCACGAAATCGGACATCTCATCGCCGAATCATCCAACCCGACAGTCGGGGTCCTCGCCCGCCCCGGTCAAGTCGATGTCCGCATCGCCGCCCGCGCGGCAACCGTCGAAGCCGCAGACTCACTTATAGAGCCCGTCGAAGGCGAAGTGCGAAAACTCCTCGGAAACCACATCTTCGGCACAGACGACGAAACCATCGAGAGCGTCATCGGAGACATGCTCCAACAACACGACGCCACCGTAGCCGTCTACGAGGACCTCAGCGGCGGAGCGGTTTCCGATTCCATGCGCACCTCTGCCGGCGACCGATTCCTCGAAGCAATCGTCGCAAACACCGATATCCCACGCGACCGTCTCATCGGTAATAGTAGTACCGAAGAGTTGACTGGCCAAGAACGAGCCATCGCACTCGCTAACGCCATCCGCGAGCATTCTGGCGCAAGCCTTGGCATCGCCGTACACGGCATCCCCGAAGCCGAAGGCAGCGCTGAAAACCTCGCCAGAGGCGATACTTACATCGTGATCTGCGACGCAAACAAGACCGAGATACGCCATGTCAGATCCGCCGGCAGCGGCGCGCCTGACCGCCGAAGAGCCGCAATGTACGCTTTCGGCGCCCTCCGACAGCACCTGCTTAAATCCCGATCTTGAAATTCCGCCTCGACCAGAAGGAACCGAAATGAAGTTGCAACCCCGGAACGCAAAAACACTCTTGATCGCGGCATTCGTCAGCGTGATGCTCGGCATTCTGCTGATCGCCTGTTCATCACCCGAACCGACGGCAACCCCGGTACCTCCGACTCCCACGCCAGTACCACCAACCGCGACACCCGTCCCGCCGACACCGACACCGGTGCCGCCAACACCTACTCCTGTACCTCCCACCGCGACGCCTGTACCGCCCACGGCAACTCCGGTTCCACCAACCGCGACACCTGAACCGACCGAAGAACCCGAAGCTGAGCAGATCGACGAGATAAGCCCTTCCGGATTGTCAGCACACGACGCGGTCTGCATCGAAGAGCATGCAGACGCCGAAACTGCCGCCAAGGTTTTCGAAGCAATTGAAGCTCTCACAACTGGCAGCAACGCTGAAAATCAACACATTCTTGACCTGTTGGCCGCGGCCGAACCGTTGTCCCACTGTGGAGTGATGCCAGAACGCTTCGCACCCATCGTGGCCCAAATATCCCCTGAAGATGCTGAATGTGTGGTGGAGCAGGCTGGTGTCGAGATGCTCATGAGCTTCTTCACCATCACCGAAGAGCAGCAGGCACAGACTCTGAACCTGATGGCTCTAGCCCCGCTTCTGGGTTCCTTGCAAGCATGTGATGTAGCTTTGGACCTCACTGCCGGGCAGTGACCTGACAAGTCACCAAGCATTTCGTCCGATATCGGCGCGTATAACCTTGCAAACGCTTATCATTTGCGGGTAACGGACACGCCTGCAATCTTCCTTCGACCACACAACACCACGCCAGGAGCGCATCGAAATGAGAAGCAAAGCCGCAATCCACGTCGAACACGGCAAACCCTTGGCGGTCGACGAGATCGAAATCCCGGACCCCCGTGCCGACCAAGTCCATGTCAAGCTACACTCTAGCGGCGTCTGCCACTCGCAACTCCACCAGATGCACAACCCGCAGACACCGATACCCTCCCTCCTCGGACATGAAGGCACCGGTACGGTCGTTTCAGTAGGCTCCGAAGTCTCTCACGTCAAGGAAGGCGATCTTGCTATCGTGACATGGGTGCCCAAAGACCCGATCCAAGGGCGTTGGACTCCCGAACTTAGCGGCGCGACATACCGTGAAGAACCCCTGAACGGCGCAACCTACACCTGGGGCGAAGATGCCCTTGTTTGGGGAGGATACGTAATCCCCATCGACGATGACAACCCCAAAGACATCTCTTCAATCGTCGGATGCGCCGTTCTGACTGGCGCTGGTGCGGTCCTCAACACCGCTAGCGTCCGCCCCGGCGACTCGGTAGCCATCTACGGCATCGGTGGAGTCGGAACCTCCGCACTCATCATGGCCAGCATCCTCGAGGCATACCCCCTAATCGCAGTAGACATCGAAGATTCCAAGCTAGAGTACGCAAAAGAGATGGGCGCGACGCACACCGTCAACGCCATGAACACGGACCCCATCGAAGCGATCCACGAGATAACTGGCGGCGGTACCGACTACGCCTTCGACGCTATCGGCCTGCAGATAACCAGCGAACAGATTCTACCGTCTGTACGAGGCGGTGGACCTGGAGCCGACAACCATGGCGGAATGGCCGTTCTCATCGGTATGCCAGCGCCCCAGATGACAGTCGACCCCGGCCAATTCATGTACCACCAGAAGCAGTATCGAGGCTCCCTCGGCGCAACCTACCCCAAGAAGGACTTTGACCAGTTCCTCCGTTGGCACCACGAAGGCAAATTCCCACTTGACAAGCTGGTAACCCGCCGCTACACACTCGACCAGATCAACGAAGCCTGCAACGACCTACAAAACGGCGAGATCCTTGGTCGCGCCATCATGGTCTACGACTAAGCGGCACGATCCAACGTCGAAACTAGTGACTTAACCGTAACTTGCGGTTTGAATCGACATGCACTACCGCACCCTCGGAAAATCCGGCATCAAAGTCTCACTTGCTTCCTACGGCGGCGGCGGCCCCAGCCAGTTCGGCAATGCGGCAGGACTCACTGCGAATCAACGCCGAGACCTTATCGCCCGAGCCTTGGAACTCGGCATCAACATGTTCGACACCGCGGCCAACTACGGCGACAGCGAGGAACAACTTGGCCAAGCTCTCAATGGTGTGCCGCGCGACACTTTTCTAATCGCTACCAAATGGACCTGGAAAACCTCCGACGGAAACCTGCCTCACACTGATTCTGTCATCAGGTCAGTAGAGCGGAGCCTACGCCGCTTCAACACTGATGTCATCGACATCATGCAGATCCACGGCATCCGCCCGGAGAACTACCTCGAACTGACCAAGCGATACGCACCCACGCTACAGGAGCTCAAAGAGCAAGGCAAAGTCCGACTCGTCGGCTTCTCCGAGATGATGACCGATGACCCGAAACACACCGTGCCCCAGGCTGCCCTTCGAGGGCACCCCGACACCTGGGACACCATAATGCTCAAATACGGCATCCTAAACCAGTACGCCGCCAAAGAAATCCTACCCCTCGCCCAGAAACACGGTGTCGCCATTCTGAACATGGCACCCGTGCGCTTCACCCTAACTAGACAACACGAATACGGTCAACTCCTCGAAAACTGGCGTGCCGAAGGTGAGATCGACGTCGATCATCCAAAGCTCCGCGACGGTCTTGATTGGCTAATCACCGCAGACGCTCCGACCATCATCGCTGCAGGCTACAAATTCGCCGCCGACCATCCTGGAATCTCAACCGTTATAACCGGCACATCCAACATCAAACACCTCGAAGACAACATCGCCGCATTCGAAAACCCAACCCTCCCGGACGAACACACGGCGATTCTCAAAAAACTCCTAGGCAACTCCGCCGCACCGCGATAGTTAGCCGTCTACTTCAACGGAAACAAACCCGAGTTTCGTTCAATCCGTCGGAACAACTCCTCCAGCGACACTACGCTGATTCTCGGGTAAACGCGTCCATCGATCTCCGCCTCCCCAACCGATTCAACTTCACCTAACATCTCACCGCTCGGTTCATGCGCGGTAACCAGTATTCCCGCCACGACACCATCGTCTAACGCTCGATCCACTGTTCGCCTCAGGTCGCCCAGTACCGATCCGTCGATCGCACTTCCCCCCACGACTCGCACAACCGCGTGGCATTTTCCGCCCAAAGCGACCGGTAAAGAAACCACTCCATCCATGCCCATACCCGAGTCCTGCCGGTTTCGCCAAGGTACGCATCTCGGAATCATGCTCATCACACCGCGCTCGAACCTCATCGCATCGCTCTCAGCCATCTCAGCCCACGCAGTTAAGTCGCCCATACTCATGGACGGCAACCCGCTAACTGCAAAATCGTCGGACAAGCCGCCTTGACGAAAACGATCGCGCAACACGCTCAACGCCATCGGCTCCACATCGATACCGACCCAAGAGCGTCCCAGCCGCTCCGCTGCAACCATCGTCGTTCCGCACCCGCAAAACGGATCCATCACAACATCACCCTCGTTACTCGACGATCTGATGATCCGTTCCAACAGCCTTACGGGCTTTTGCGTCGGATATCCCGTACGCTCCGGAGACCACGTCTGCAACGAGTTGATGTCCGACCACCAATCCGGCATATGCGCGCCCCGCTCAAGGTCGCGCTCTCGCCCATCGATGCTAGTGCCCCCACGTGCATTGACCAGCGCCTTTGAAGCATCGGAATACTCCAAGTACTGCGGATTGAAAGTGTAATCATCGCTCTTCGTATACCGAAGTATCACGTCATGCTTGCGTGCGAAGTTCCGGCGTGGCACACCACCCCCGCGGTAGCACCAAGCGATCTCATTCCGAAAGTTCTCGCGCCCGAACACCGCATCCATGATCACCTTCAGGTAGTGACTCGCCGTCGGATCACAGTGCAGGTACACGCTACCCGTCGACTTCAGCAGACGCTGGATCTCAATGAGACGGGGTGTCATGTTAACCAGATACGCCATCAACCGATCACGACCGACCACTTTAAGCAGGCCCTCAAGCGTCTCAGCGATGGCTTGACCACGGTTTCCACTTAACGTCGCGTTCAAAATCTCTTCTGATACATCATCCCAAATCCAAACATCCTCAAACGCCGGAAGATACGCATCAGGTTTCAAAACTGACGGCCCGCGAAACACGATCTTGTAGTTTTTATTCGAATTGAACGGCGGATCCAGATAGACCAGATCGACCGTTCCACCCTCCATCCCCCGCATCACCTCAAGATTGTCCCCGACGTGAAGCTGCCGAACGCCGCTTGCCAAACCATCAACTTGAGAAACCGATCCGATATTCGCTTCGTATTGCGTCATGTCGATTCGTGCGACTCAGCCTTGGGTTAACCGCCACATCTGGTCAGAAGACCACCCTGCAAGGTGGAATATTACGATTTGATGCTATATTTGGCGCAACCTACGATTGAATTAACACATAACTCAAGGGTCAGATAGAACCACCATCGTCGCATCCCTCGATATCGAAAGGACCCAACTCTTGACAACTTCCTCTACCGCAGTCGCAGAATCCACCGTTAACCAAGGACACGCCGATACCATCGACCGCATCGTCGAGAACGTCGGACGCGTCATCATCGGCAAAGATCCCGCAGTCCGACTTGCCGTCGTCGCCCTCCTGAGCCGCGGTCACATTCTCGTTGAAGACGTTCCCGGCGTCGGCAAGACGATGCTTGCACGCTCCGTCGCCATCACTACCGGCTGTGACTTCAAACGCGTTCAGTTCACTCCAGATCTTCTTCCCAGCGACGTCACCGGAGCATCCGTCTACAACCAGCAGATCGGCCAATTCGAATACCGCCCCGGCCCCGTAATGGCACAGATCGTCCTCGCTGATGAGATCAACCGCGCCACACCCAAGACCCAGTCCGCACTGCTCGAAGCAATGGGCGAGCAACAGGTCACCGTCGAAGGCGTTACGCACGCGCTGCCAAACCCTTTCATGGTCATCGCAACCCAAAACCCCATCGAATACGAAGGCACTTTCCCGCTACCCGAAGCCCAGCTCGACCGATTCTTCATGCGGATCTCCCTAGGCTACCCCGACCCACGCGAAGAAGTGGCAATCATGGACGGACGAGAAGCCACCGATCCCATCGACCTCCTCGCACCCAGCTGCTCCGCCAACGACATCACCGCACTCCAGCAATACGCCGAAACCATCTACATCGACGACCTCATCAAACAGTACATCGTCGAAATCGCAACCGCCACCCGCAGCCATCCGGACACTACCCTCGGAGTATCTCCGCGTGCCAGCATCAACATGATGAAAGGCGCCAAAGCATACGCCATGCTTCAAGGCCGAGACTACGTCATACCTGACGATGTCAAAGCCATCGCCGTACCCGTGATGTCCCACCGCGTCCTGCTCTCGCCATCCGCGCGCATGAGAGGCGTAAACCAGAGCACCATCGTCAACGAAGCCATCGAGCAGGCCACTGTCCCCGGCGCGGGTGGCGGAAGAATACCCACAGCCACCACCAACTGACACCAACAACCCACACATAGGGACTCCGTAACTCTTGCAAGTAACCCTTCCCAAGATCGGACGCGGCATCGGCATCCGCGACGAAAACCGGAGTCTACTAAGCGCGATCTGGAACAACGCTCTCCGCCATCGGATGCTCCTCGCCATCATCTTCGTGATCGGCGTGAAACTGGTCAACACCGTAGCGACCGGTTTCGACCTCTCAATGCGCCTCTCATACCTCCTACTCATCCTCATCGCTGTCTCTTGGGTATGGTCCCGAGTCGGCGCCGTCAACATGAGAGCCAGCGTAAACCGACCAACTGGTCCTTTCTCTGTCGGAGACACTCTCAGCGAACGCATCGTCATCCAAAACTCCAACGGCGCACCCAAAGCATGGGTTGAAGTTGAAGACAAAACCACCCTCCCAGACGTCCAGTTCCGCGAGGTCACCAGCTTCGGCCTGATGGTCACATTCAAACGCGTCAACATGGAAGCACCCTTGACCCAACGCGGCGAATACGACCTCGGTCCCCTCGTCATCCGTGCTTCCGACCCATTCAACCTTTTCCCTCGTGACATCGAGTTCGAAGGCATCGACAAAGTTCTCGTATACCCCCGCGTCCTTCCCATCCCCGATATCGCATCTTCCCGCGTCCTACTCGCCGACGGCCACTCCCGACGCCACCGCATGCACCTCCTCTCGACCGATGTCGCATCCGTACGCGAATATGCCGACGGCGATCCCATCGGCCGCATCCACTGGCTCACCACAGCCCGAACCGGCGAACTCATGGTCAAACAATTCGACCAAGGCTCAGCTGGGGAGATGTGGGTCATATTCGACCAGCACATCGATGCCCAAGCCGGTTCCGGCAAAGATTCCACCGACGAATACGGTGCAACCATCGCCGCTTCCATCGTCGACAAATACACAAGAGCATTCACCGAAGTCGGTTACGTCGGATACGGCAGCAACGAACTCGTCGTCATGCCCGAACACACCGCGTCACACCGCGAGAACATCCTCCGTCACATCGCCGCAAGTCGCCCGACCGGTAATGTTCCCGTCATGGAAGCCCTCGCTATCCTAGATCGTGAACTCTTCGTAAGCTCCACCGTCGTCGTCATCACCGCCGCAGACGAAGGACCCTGGATCGAAGCCCTCGGCGTCTTGCAGCGACGCGGTATCCAAGTCATCTGCATCGTCCTCGACCGCGAATCATTCGGCGGCGAAACAAACGAATCAGTGATACCACGCCTCTCAATCTCCGGCGTCACCACTTATCGCGTCTACAACGGCGACGACATCTCCGATGCACTAGGCACAACCGCCGACGCCGACGCGACCGCCGCACGCATATCCGCTCTATACTCCGGCGTCACCGATCCAGCCCCCGAACCGACCGGCGTTCCCATCGAAACCGAGGCCCGCGAGTCATGACCACCACGACCGCAGAACTCGGCAACATCTTCGGTCGCTCCACACGATCGGCTAGGTCCCGTCGTGTCATGCGTCGCCGCCTCATGCGACGCGCATTCCTTGCCGACATAACTATCAGCGACTGGATCGCCCTCGCCCTCCTCGCATGGATGCTCGCCATGGTCGGATGGTCCGTTCAACTCGCTAACTGGGGTGATCTCCCAAACATCGTACCGACCGCCCTCATCGCTGCCGTTATCGCCTTCTTCATGACCCGAGTGCGATTCCACAATAACACCGTATTGGCCAAATTTTCGATCCCCATTAAAACCGCCATCTTCCTCATCGCCGGCATCGTCATCGTCTTCTGGCAATCCTCGCTAAACGCCGAGGGCACCAACCCATTCGCACGCTCTTACGACGCCTATGACCGCTTCGGTCTCTGGGTCGACATCGCCATCAACGGCGGCGTCAGCGGCGACCAAATACCATTCGCAATGATCATGATGACCGTGACATGGATGACGTCATACATTGTCACGCTCCTCACCTTCAGGTTCAACAGTCCATGGATCCCGGCCGCAATTCTCGGCACCGCGCTCCTAACCAACCTCAGTCATCGCATCGGACTCTACGAGCAGACCTTCTATCTCTTCATGCTCGCCGCAGTTGCACTCTTCTCACACCTCGTCGCTGTCGGACGCATCAACCAGTGGCGAAAATCCGGCCTCACATTCCCCAAGGAAGCACGTTGGATCGCCGCACGCGACGGACTGATACTCGGTTTCGTCGTCTTGATCGTCGCCGCAATGGCACCCATGTTCACTCCCCGCTCCGACACCCTCAGCGTCCGGTGGAACACTATCTTCCTAGACCCATTCACCCAATTCCGCGAAACCGCCGAACGACTCCTCGCCGGCGTCCCTAGAGGCGATGACAACCAGATCTACTCGCCCAACGCGGTGCTCCCGTTCCAAGGCGGCATCGAACTCACCGACGATCCCGTCATGTGGATCCGATCCCGCTACGCAAAACTCCACCCAGCTCGCGTATATCAGGAATACACCTCGCAAGGATGGATAACCGCTCCTAGCGTTTCTCTACCCGCAGATGCCGGCACTAAACTCCTCTCCAGCCCCGATGAAATCGACATCGATGAGCGACAACGCCTCGACATTTCCGTCGAACTCCTCGGTAGGACCACCCGCGTAATACCCGCCGCTGCCGTTCACGCACTCGACTACCAAGCCGAGGTCGAAATCCTGGAACCCCTCAGCTGGGACGTCCCACTCGCTGGCAGCCCAGCCCAACTCGCCGAACTCCCTGAAGACCTTCGGGAATTCGCATTCATGCTCCGAGAACGATTAATGAAGCTGGCGACCGATTCACCCATCTACTCTCCTCCAGATACCGCCAACGTCAGACCTCCATTCACACTGAACACCCAACCGGTAATGACCTTCGACGAGGTCAGTTCTGTCATCCGGCAGATGCAATCTAACGTCGACCCTATCTACAACGTCGATGAGCAGATCACCTTCACCATCACCGACAGCTCCATCGAAGAGATAGGAATCCGAGAAGACTCCGGCGAGTTGATTGACATGACATTCACAATCTCTGACGCCTCGCTCGAGCAGATGCTCCATGATGCTAGCGGAACTCCCCAAACCGTCGGAATCCGAGTCTCAACCTCAATCCTCAGAGAAGTAGCAGATCAAAACGACGGCGTCGGTCCAAGAAGACTCCAAATCATCATCACCGTCGAAGACCTCCTATCCCTCGCAATCCCTGACCTAGACCCCCTCGGATCCACGCGTCGACAAGAATCCACCCGCTTCCGCATCACCGCTGATGACATCGAAGAAATGGACCTCCGACGCTCCGGCATCGACTGGCAATCTTTCAGCTACCGCGTCTTCGCCGATACCGACGGAAACAACGCTAACTTCATGCGAATCGCACGCCGAGGCCCCACCGAGCAGAACACCGTTACCTTCGACGAAATCCTAGAGGAGAACCAGCGTTACAGCGTCACAACATACATCTCTACCGCCGAGACTTCCGAACTGGTCAATTCCACCGCCGACTACCCCAACTGGATCGCCGACCGTTACCTCCAGCTGCCAGGAACACTGCCTGCAGAGGTGCGAGCACTCGCAAATCAAGTCGTCACCAACGCCAACGCAGTAACGCCGTGGGAAAAAACCATGGCAATAAAGCGCTTCCTCCAGCAGCAGGTCTACTCCCTAGAGATCGAAGGTCCAGGCCCGCGCGATGACGGCATCTACTACTTCCTCTTTAAGACCGTCAATGAGCCTTGCCCGTCCGAACTACCGAACTGCGATGTCACGAAGCGCAAGGGCTACAGCCAGTACTACGGATCCGCCGCAACCGTCATGCTCCGCTCCGTGGGCGTGCCCGCACGCATGATCGCAGGATGGAGCGCAGGCGAATACGTCCCCGATCAAGGACAGTTCCTCATCCGCGACCGCAACCGACACGGATGGACACAGATCTTCGCCCCGCCGTACGGATGGATCGATATCGAAGTCACACCCGGAAGACCCGCCGTGCCGCGCAACATACTCGTCCCTACAACGCCCACTTCAGACATCCCACCCGGACTACCTGGATCTGCCGAGTTCGACCCTGACTACCTCGAATACCTCGAAGACCTCGACGAGCTCGCCCTGCTAGAGCAAAACCTACGACTTGGTGGTCGCTTCCAACCCACCGAAACCGACCAGGGTTTGCTGCCATTCGAAGTCCCCGTAGTCCCCACGGCCGTCGCCACATCCATCATCCTCATCGTCCTGATCGCAGTATTCCTTTGGCGTTGGAACCTCCGAGGACAACCAGCCTCCATCCGCGCCTACTCGCAATTCATACGCGTCGCCGCGCTCCTCGGATACCGAAAACCGTCCCACGTATCAGCACGCGAATTCGCCGCCGAAATCGCCGATATGACCATGCGATACGCCGACGCCAGACGCATCATCGAAGCATTCGAAAAATCCGTCTACGGCCCCACCGAGCCTCTGAACGAAGCAATAACCGAGCCGACCGAAACCGCACCGGCCGAAGATGCCGATGAAACAGAGCGCATACAAACTCCACAACCGCACCAAACATCAACTCTCTCCCAAACCTGGCGCAACCTCGCACGCGCAATGCTCAAACACCGCATCATGACCCTAGTAGGCATGACCCCCGCCTACATCCCCGACGAAGCACAAGAACAATACCGCTTCACTACTTAACGCCCCTTTCGCCCGGCGAAACGGGCGCGAGCAAGCGAAGTGAAGCGAGCGGGGTATGCCCGCTCAATTGAACGCGCCCAAACCTTAAAATCAACCCATGACACCACAACCAACCTCCTCCGAAATCTTCGAAACCGCACTCGGGTGGATCGCCATCGCCGCAACCGAACGCGGCATTGTTCGAGCCTCCCTGCCCGAACCAACCCCCGATACTGCCCTTGAGGCCATCTCTGACATCAAAAACGGATCACCAGGCAGATCTAACGACGCGCTCCACGAAGCGAAACAACTCCTGACCCGCTACTGCAACGGCGAGCCCATCTCACTCGACGCAATCCCCGTCGACGACTCTGCCTGGACCCCATACACCCAACATGCCCGTGCGGCGTGCCGAACCATTCCCCGCGGCGAAACTCGCACCTATGCATGGCTCGCCGAAAAAGCATCCGGAAACCCCAAATCCGCACGCGCCGCCGGCAGAGCAATGGCCACTAACCCCGTACCAATCATCATCCCCTGCCACCGAGTAATCGGCTCCAACGGCAACCTCCACGGCTTCGGCGGCACTATCGGCCTCCCCCTAAAGGCCCGTCTCCTTGAAATGGAGGGTGCTCCCTCTCCCGTCATACCCACATAGGCGGGTATCCAGAGGTGGGGATGGCGGTGCAAATCCCCACTCCCGTTTTACGATTGAAAGTTGAGGCATATCGCCCACGTGAGCCTTTCAATCAACACCAATCAGGGAACCCACCAACCAATGGACAGAGACAAGTGCGTGCTCGCTTACAGCGGCGGAATGGACTCCACCATCTCCATCGTCTGGATCCGTGAAAACTACGACCTCGACGTCGTTACCCTCTCCGTCGACATCGGCGCAGGCCCCGAACTCGAAGGCATCCGAGAACGTGCCGCATCCGCCGGTGCCGTCGAATCACTCGTCTGGGACGTCAAAGACGAGTTCGCCAGCGACTTCATCGTCCCCGGACTAAAAGCCGGCGCGATGTACGAATCCGCATACGCACTCTCCACTGCCTTCGGCCGACCACTAATGGCCAAGAAACTCGTCGAAGCCGCACGCCAAGTCGGAGCCGTCGCTGTCGCACACGGATGCACCGGAAAAGGTAACGACCAAGTCCGCTTCGACGCCGGAATCAAAACCCTCGCCGCACACGGCGAACCTCTCCGCATCATCGCCCCCGCACGCGAATGGGACATGACCCGCGACGAAGAGAAAGAGTTCGCAAACCGCGCCGGACTAGAACTTCGCGAAGTCGGCGACGACCAGCGCGTCTACTCAATCGACCGCAATATGTGGGGTCTCGCTATCGAAGGCGAAGACCTCGAAGATACCTGGTTCGCACCGCCCGAAGATGCCTTCTCCTGGACACAAGCGCCAGACCAGACACCTGACGAATCCGAAGAGGTCTCCATCTCATTCGAAGAGGGCGTACCGGTCGCGCTGAACGACGAAAAGATGGACCTCGTAGAACTCATCGACCAGCTCAACCTTCTCGCCGGATCACACGGTGTAGGCAGAGTAGACCACCTCGAAAACCGCCTAGTCGGCATCAAATCGCGCGAAGTTTACGAAACACCAGCCGCCATCGTCCTCTACCAAGCGCTATCAGCCCTCGAAACCGCAACACTCTCGCGTGACCAGCAACGAGTTAAAGCCCAACTCGCACAACTCTACGCCGATCTCGTCTACGACGGACGCTGGTACACCGGACTCCGCGAAAACCTCGACGCTTTCGTCAACTCCGTCATGCGCTACACCACCGGCGATGTCCGCGTCAAACTCTACAAAGGCTCCTCAACCGTCACCGGAAGACGGTCCCCATACTCCCTCTACGACTTCGAACTGGCAACATACTCCACCGAAGACGAGTTCGACCACGCCGCCGCCGTTGGCTTCATCGACATATACAGCCTCCCGGCTAGAACCCAGATGAAGCGCCAAACCATGCGCGACGCCCGATAACGGGTTTCTTCCGAGCCAGCCTCTCCGCGTCCATGCGGCGTTAACATTCGATGGTGTGAAGCATTATCGACCTATTATCAGCGCAGCCCTCGCAGTCGTCGCGATACTGACCACCAGCGCAATTGGGCAAATCGCCGCGGCAGACGTCATCACTACCACGTTCTCCGATGGCTCACACCGCGTTGGCATCGACATCGCTCCCGGCACATACTTCGCGGAGTTTGAAGACGGCATCTGCGCGCTGAGTATCACCGACACCGACGGCGCACAACGCACCCCAACGTTTCGGGCCAGGGCGATCGTGACGATCACGGAGAACGACACGCTCGTGCAGACTAGAGGCTGCGGCGAGTGGAACCCTCGTGAAACCCGCAAACCTCCGCTAAGAGAATTCAGTGAAGGGTTGTACGAGGTCGGAGTCGACATCGCCCCCGGCATCTACACCGCAGACCAGAACCAGGGACGTTGCCTATGGTTTACGCGCACCGACTTCACATATCAGCCGAACTACGACGGCTTGGTTACGTGGTGGAGGGTTGGTGAGCCAGTCGTAGAGCTAAAGACTGGCGACGGCGGTTTCTACTCGATCCGATGTGGCACTTGGAAGATTCGAGAAGTCCGCCGACCAGCTGAGCCGTTGTCGGAGTTCAACGACGGCTCGTATCTGGTAGGTGTCGACATCGAACCGGGCGACTATGTGGCGGATGCAGGTGACAACACTTGCAGATGGTTCCGGAACTCGTCGTTCAACGTTTCGGTGCCGGATTTCAGTGGCGGCTACCGATCCATAGGACGACAGATCGCAACTATCCTGCCGTCGGACACTGGCTTCTACAGCGATGGATGCGGACCTTGGGAGCCGTTCGATCCCGACGACGTACATGCTGAACCAGAGTCCGCGATAGGTGCCGGAACATTCGCCGTAGGCATCGATGTGCAACCGGGGGTCTATGTCGCAGATGCCCACGAAGGCCGCCAATGTCGATGGTTCATCCTTGGCGGTTTCACCGGTCGAGACGAGGACATCTTGGAAGGCGGTAGCGGCATTTTGCGAGGCATCGTCGAATTGCCAGACGCCCCAATTGGATTCCGGTCCATCGATTGCGGACACTGGACCCAGGTCGATCCCAACATTGAGGTAGACGCCGCCAAGACTTTCGGCGACGGCGAACATGTCGTCAACCTACACATATCGCCCGGCTTATATCAATCGCCGGGCGGCGAAAGAGGACAATGCTCGTGGCGTCGGTTTATTGGATTTGGAACCGGACCCGGCAACAACCCCGCGGTGCGCATACCGACGGGACGTAACATCGCTGAAATTGTATCGACCGACACCGTGTTCAAGAGCTACGGATGCGGTGGATGGGAGCCATTTGTCCCCGATGATCAATCGGAGGCGCTTATAACTTTCGAGCGCGGCACGTGGGCCGTCAACACCGAGATCTCGCCGGGTACCTATGTCGCCAAAGAACCAGATGGCAGAGTCTGTTATTGGAGCCGATTGTCCGCGTTCACCGGCGAACCAGACGACTACACCGTTTCTGAACAGTCAGTCAACCATTCGATAACGACGATCCATAGCCACGATGTAGGTTTCTACTCCCAAGGATGCGGCATATGGACTTTGGTGACGACAGAATCACCCTTTTCGGCGGCAGAACTCCCAGATTCGTTTGGGAATGGCATCTACATCGTCAATCAGGACATTGGGCAGGGCACCTACATCGCGGACGCAATCGAAGATTCGAATTGCTTCTGGAGCCGGCTCTCAGGATTCGACGGCGACGCCTTCAATCGGATCAACGATTATGGCAGCGCCGGGCAGGCAATCGCCACTATCCTCGAATCTGACAAAGGGTTTCGATCGCGCGGTTGCGGAACTTGGCGCAGACTTGACGAAGTGGAAGATGCCATTGTCGCATCAACGTTCTCGGACGGCACTTATCGAGTCGGCGTAGATATCTCGCCCGGCACGTACATTGCCACGAGTACAGATATCGCGACGTGCCGATGGCGCCGACTGTCCGATTTCACTTGGACCTCTGGCAACATCGTCGAGGTCATCGCTGGCGGGCCGAAAATCGCGACGATTCTCCCCACCGATATCGGCTTCGCTTCGGCGGGTTGCGGTGAATGGACACCGATTGACACGCTTCAGTTCCCGCAATCAGAGCCGCCGAGAAGGTTCAACAACGGATCGTACCTCGTTGGCGTGCATATCGAGCCAGGAACGTACTATGCCCAGCCTCGAAGACTCGGCAGTTGCAGGTGGAGCATCGCAGACGACTTCACCGGCGACGCTACGGCCACTGTCATCTCCGGAAAGACAAACAATCGCTGGATCGTGACCATCGAACCAACGGATGTAGGGTTCGTCACGTACGGATGCGGCATTTGGCGCAAAATCGAGGACCGGCTGCCCCTCGCCCCGTACAACACTTTCAATGACGGCGTTTACCGCGTCGGTACCGAGGTAGTCCCCGGCAACTACGTCGCAGAAGTGCCGACCGCGCGTTTCATCGACGGACGGCCCAGACCGACTTGCCGATGGCAGCGAGTATCAGGTTTCAGGCACGCCGAATCCGACGTGATCGAATTGGGCGACGAGTTCTTCGCAGCCCACCGATCATTCACCACCATCAGGATCGAGGTGACGATCGACCCAGCAGATACTGGCTTTATCTCCAGCGGTTGCGGCAGATGGCGCAAAGCAAACGGGTAGTTAATCTTAATCGCCCGCAGTGACCTTGCTCAGCGCCGACGAGACTATTGCAACGGCCTCGTCGATCTCTTCCGCGCTGGCGTTCAACGGCGGCATGAATCGCAACATATTCGGTCGCACCGCGTTCAACAACAATCCGTTCTCCAGACAGTCGGCGACCAGCCTCGCAGACAGTTCTTCCGACATCTCGACTCCGACCAGCATCCCCATGCCGCGAACCTCGGTGATGACTGGATGCTCTTCCCTCAATGAATTTAGCTTGCCCATCAAATACTCGCCGTTCTGCATAGCCTGTCCCGGACCATCTTCGTCCAACAGAGCCTGCGCGCCCGCCGCGCCCGCCGCAGTAGTAAGCGCATTTCCGCCGAACGTCGATCCGTGATCCCCAGGCTCAAGCACTGAGCAAAACTCCTTGCACGCGAACGCCCCGAGCGGCGCACCAGAGCCCACCGCCTTGCCCAACGTCATCACATCTGGCTCCACGCCCTCGAAACGCTGATACCCGAAAACCGTCCCCAAACGTCCCATCCCAGTCTGCACCTCGTCGAGCATGAACAGGATGTTTTTCTCTTTGCAGAAATCCTGCACTCGCTTCAGGTATCCCGGGTCTGGTACATTCACACCACCCTCGCCTTGGACCGGCTCAAGCAGAACCGCACAAGTCTTACCCTCAACATAAGCACCCGCGATCGCGTCGAAGTCGTTGTACGGAACATTCACGAAGCCCGGCATCAACGGCGTCCAGTTGTCTTGGTAGTGCGGTTGCCCCGTTGCCGCCATCATCGCCTGCGTCCGACCGTGGAACGAGTCCAGAGCCGTGATGATCTCGTAAGCGCCGTCCAGATTCTTGCGACCCCACTTGCGCGCCAATTTACTGGCACCTTCGTTGGCCTCCGCGCCAGAGTTGCAGAAAAACACTCGGTCCACGTCCGAGTTCTCGACGATGAACTGCGCCAATGGAAGCTGCGGAGTCGTGTAGAACAGGTTGGACATCTGCATGATCTTGCCAGCCTGCTCACTGATGGCTTTGGTTACCGCAGGATGCGAGTGCCCCATGTTGAGCACCGCCCAACCAGCCGTGAAGTCAAGATACGACTTGCCGTCATTGTCGAAAACCCGAGAGCCTTCACCCCGCACCAACACCGGCGACATCCGTCGCACCACCTGCATGTAGTACTTGGCCTCTAAATCCTTGTATTCCTGACTCGTCGTCATCTTTCGGGTCTCCCCATACAGTCCTGCACAGTCCTTCGCCGCTACTCGCAACACCAATCCAATATACAACGGGCATCCTTGCTTGAAACGCGGTACGCCCCTTTCGCAAAGCGAAAGGGGCGCGAGCGAGTGCAACGATGCGAGCGGGGTATGCCTAGGGAGGGGACAGACTGCTGGTCTGAAACCTCTTCAGTTCCACACATGCGGCTCAGGACGTTCGCCACGCCGATCTTTCGGGTACTCCACCAAAAACAACCGCGCCACCAGCATCGCCAATATCAACACGAACCCTCCGAGCGCTATCCACTGCGGTCCCGTTGCCAACCCAACCACAACCGCGACTGCGAACGTCACGGCCGCCGATCTCGGTCCGTCCTTAATGAACGGCAGAACTCCAAGCCCCGCAACCGTGGGCACCAATCCCCACCAGCCGAGCAACGCTACACCGACACCCAAGCCCGTCGCCAATCCTGCGCCGCCCTTGAATCTCATGAATACTGGCAACCAATGACCCACAATCGCGAAAACTGCCGCCACCGGCAAGAACACCTCAGAACAACCGATAGCTATCGCCGCCACCACCGCAACAGCACCCTTGGCGATGTCCAAGCCGAACACCACCGCGCCGTATTTCCGACCCACCTTCCGAAAAACGTTGGAAGCCCCGGGATTGCCCGTGCCAACTGTGAAAATATCAACCCCCGCAACCCTGGCCACAAACACCGCGAACGGCAACGAACCGAGTAGATACGCCATGACAGCAGACGCGATGACGGCAATGATTTCGTTGGCGATCAAGACGCCAATGCCCGCGTCCCAGCCTCGGCAACACGCTCCAGCGCCGTTTCGATATAACCTGCTTCGATCTCGTAGCCCACAAACGACCTGCTCCTCTCCACAGCCGCTACAGCCGTCGCGCCTGAACCCATGAACGGGTCCATAACCACCTCGTCCGAGAACGTATAGAGATCAATCAACCGCCTGGGCAACTCCACCGGAAAAGGTGCCGGGTGCTGAGAACGTTTTGCAGATGTAGGAGGAAAACTCCAAGTGCTTTTCGTGTGCTCCAAAAAATCATCTCGCTCGATCGTCGATTCGCGGCCTTTTATCCGTTTACGTCCGAACGGAGGTTTCTGAAATACAAGAATGTACTCGTGCGTATCCCGCAATGTCGGGTTGGACGGGGACATCCAACTACCCCAAGCCGTCGATGATCCGCTCATCCCTTTGTCCCAAATAATCTCCCCTCGCATGAAAAATCCGATCTCTGCCGCTATCTGAATAATGTAAGCGTGGATAGGGATATACGGCTTGCGACCGATGTTGGCCACATTCACACACGCCCGGCCACCGTCGACCAACACCCGGTACGTTTCACCCATCACGTTGCGGATCAGCCCCAAATACTCCTCCATCGAAAGATCCGAGTCATAATCCTTGCCAACGTTGTAAGGAGGCGAGGTAACCATCAGATGGACGCAACGGTCAGGCAGATCGCTCATGTCCTCGCTACTCTTGAGAAAGAATCGATTCCGAGCAGACTCGGGTAGCGAGTTTTCACGTTGCGGTTTAGGGTCGATGTCAGCGTCAAGACCGATCGGCATCAACTGACGCGAGTAGTAAGCGCTGGCATCGTGGTTCTCGCGCGTTCCCGCGCCGAAAGACCTAGTCTTGGTGCCCTTATGCTTCAAATCTGCCTGTGACAATCAATCCCGTCAGTCAATCATTCCAATCAAAAAATCCCTGTTCAGACATCAACCCGCCAGCCCACCGGTGCATCGCATCAACGTCTCCTGCACCAATAGTTCGTGTTCCCGACTTCGGAGCGGCGGCACACCGTTTTCGATCGTCTCGACGAAAGCCGCAAACGTGTCAACATATCGCCTCCGATCCTCCAGATCGAGCATTGTCACCCCCTCGTCGTATCCGCCCTTCGCTTCGGTCAAACACAACCGAAGCTGCTCCGCGGGTTCGAACGGCTCAATGATCGCCGAGCCTTCGGTGCCGTAAACCTCGAACCGCCGAGCCATTGGGCGCGGCTCCATCGCTGCAATATCCAACGTTACCAGCGCGTTCGAATACTCCAACACCGCCAAAGTGTTGTCCATGAAATCCCGAGTCGATGATGTCGCGTTCTGCAGATAGGGTGTCACGCGTTCCGGCCTCCCCATCATCCAAACGATCTGGTCGAGCATGTGTCCTCCGAGGTCGTAGAGAACGCCGCCTCGGTGATAAGACAATCCCTGCCGGTCTGTGTACTGCCCGCCCACCGAACGTTCAGGCAACCAAGTGGACATATGGGCGCGCACCTGGAAAACGTGGCCCAAGAACCCTGTTCTCACCCAGTTCGCCATCCGTTCGAAGCCATCGTGCTTGCGGAACATGTACCCGAGCGTCACTTGTAAGTCCTGATCTAGGGCGTCCTCTATAACCCTCATAAATCGATGGAAATCATCGCCCGCTGGCTTGTCGTAGAAGCAGTGTTTGCCAGCGCGGACTATCGCCTCGGTATGCGCCAGACTCTCTCGATTGGCACCCTCCGATGCGACCGCGACGATTTCAGGGTTGTCCAAAATCTCGTCGATTGAATCTAGCCAGATCGCATCTTCCCAACCACCCGACTCAGCGCAAAAGGCCTGACGCTCAGCGTCTGGTTCATAGCAACCCACCACCTCGACACCCGGATGTTCCAGCATCACTTGGTAAACACCCGCCGCGTGACCATGCTTCGTGCCAATCTGAGCTACTTTCAAGACGTCGCCTCCGCGCGCAAACTACCGATCCTCGGATTAGATGCTTGGAAAGTATAGACGGGCTGAAAGCTTTTTACCCTACCCTTTTTGCGAAGCAAAATGGGGGCGCGACGAGCGTAGCGAGACGCAGGGGGGTCACAATGCCGCACGCGACCAGGGATCCGATCCGAAGACCGCCCCTAAACGGGTTTCGCCGTCTCTATAAATGCTCGGATCTTCGAATGATCCTTGATCCCGTCCGTTTCCACGCCTGTTGAGACATCGACGCCCCACGGGCTGAGTTGTTGGATCGCATCCCCGACATTTTCGGGGTATAGACCGCCCGCAAGGAGTACGCCTTCTCGGTTAGCGATACCCTCGGCGATGCTCCAATCGAACGTCTTTCCAGTCCCACCCGGCTGCTGCTCCTCGTATCGATCCAACAGCACGATGCGATCGAGGGAAAGGTGGTGATCCACCAAGTCGCTCAACTCGTCCTGCGACATGTCGGATTTGATCCGGACCTGTCTGATCACGGGCTTCCACATCGCCCGCATGTAAGCCTCATCCTCTTCTCCGTTGAGTTGAACGCAGTCGAGGTCGACTTCTTGCGCGGTCTTGTTGACCCACCGAACATCTTGGTTCCTGAAAAGCCCGACGACCTTTGCTCCTTTTTGCCGCAGCCGCTTGATGCGATGATCTCGCGCGCGAATTCGATAGTTTCTCACTACCTCTTGCGCCTGAAAACGTGTCAACTGCCTTCGGACGCCCTCAACGAGGACAACACCTAGAAAATCAGCCCCTGCCCGGACCGCTTCGACAGCCGAATCGCCGTCTCGGATGCCACAGATCTTCACTTTCGGTTGGTAACTCATATCGATCGTTTCACACGCTGATCGTCGCCATCTGCGATATCAACTCGCTCGGATCGCCATCCGCAGTCATCAACGACTCGCCCACCAGCACCGCCTTCGCACCCGCATCTGCCATACGCGTCACATCATCCGGACTACGCATTCCACTCTCAGCCACCTTCACAACATCGTCCGGGATCCGCTTCGCCAATGCTGGGAACACATCCAACGAAGTAGTCAGAGTCTTCAAGTTGCGGTTGTTTACACCAACAATCCGAGGCTCGGCACTCGTCAATGCCACATCCAACTCCGCCGCATCAAAAACTTCGACAAGCGGCTCCATGCCGATCCCCGTCGCCACATCACACAGATCCGAATACTGCACCGGATCCAAGATGGCGATTATCAAAAGTACCGTGTCCGCACCCGCCGCACGCGCTTGGTAAATCTGATACTCGTCGACCACGAAATCCTTTTCCAGCACCGCTACATTGTGACTATGAGCCACTTCGGCGGCGTCTTCCAAATCCGCGATCGAACCTTGGAAGAAATCCTGTTCCGTCAACACCGAAATCGCTGCCGCACCAGCTTTACAGTAAGTTTCGGCGCGTTGCGCGGGATCAAGCGTCAGATCCATCACGCCAGCCGACGGCGAAGACCGCTTCATCTCAGCGATTACTGATACCGACGCAGACGAACCGATTGCCAAGGCGAAATCCAACGGATCAGCGTCACGATTGGCTTCCTCCGCCGCTCCCAGCATCTTTGCCGGAGGCACGACCGATTTGTCCGCAGCGATACGTTTGCGTTTAGCCGCGACGATGCGATCAAGAATGGAGATCTTTCCGTTATCGGTGGTCACTAACAGCACCTAATCAAAATGAGCGGCGTAATCCTAATCTTAAACAGCCCGCGATTCACACAAACGCAAATCCGGAGTCTGAGGGCTTGGAGCGTTATCCTGCCGCCGGAACTGGTGCCACGCCGCGATAGATGTTCCTCAACGGGCCGATCGCGAGGCTCGCAACCACGATCGCCGTAAAGCCCAAACCCAGAATCCACAACACGTTCGATACGCCGATGGCATCCGCCGCGAAGCCGTTAACGAGGTTCAGCACCGCCATAGTGCCGCCGATGATGATGTGACTGAATCCCGTGATCCGCCCACGCATCGCGTCTGGAGCTAACGATTGCACCATCGCTCCTGCAATCGCCATAAACGCCGCCTGGGTTGCACCCATTGCTCCAGCGCCGAGCATCGCGGTCGGAAGATCGCGCGCCATAGCCAATATCAACATCGAAGCGCCGCTCAGCGCACCGGTGACCAACAGTATCATTCCGCGGCTGTTCGCTTTGCGCGTCCCGCTGATGGCTAAGACTCCGATCAGCGCACCCCCGCCTACCGCCATCATCAGAGTGTTCGCGTTTTCGGGATTACTCAGCACCTCTTGCGAAAGCACTGGCAAGATCGTCTCAAACGACATCGTCATTGCGCAGTGCAGAGCGATCAGAACAAACAACACCCGTAGTTGCGGGTCCGACCATGAATACGTGCCCGCTTCCACTAAGCTCTGCAACATCCCAGCACCTTTCGTCAAAGCTCCAGTAGACCGCGTGTGGATTGCCGTAACACAAACAATGCTCAACACGTACAAAACCGCGCAGGCCAAGAACGCCGCACTTGTGCCGCCAAGGAACAACGCTGGCGCAATCAGAGCCGGCCCCACTAGGCGTGCCCCCTGCAAGGACAACTGGTTGAGCGCGATCGCATTCAACAAATCGTCCTTCGACACCAAATTCGGCACCAAAGCTTGTGTCGCCGTCATCTGGAACGCCCTGAAACTGCCGTTAAGCAACGACAGCGCGACCAGAATCCAGATGTTCAGCAAGCCCGCGAACGCCAAACCAGCCAAGGCCAACACGTTGAAAAACTGGAGCACGTACGCGACGACGAGAACCGATCGTCGATCGAATCGATCAGCCAAATAGCCCGCCACAGGTGGCATCAAGAAGCGCGGCACCATCGCCGCGAACGTCGCAACTCCCACCCACGCCGACGAATGCGTCATCTCCAACACCAACACGCCGCGCGCTATGATCAGCGCCCAATACGCCGACTGACCGCCCAAACTTCCGAGCATCACCCATCGGAAATCGCGGTAACGCAAGGAGTTACCGTAACGGCTGAGCGTGGGTTTTACTTTCGTCGAGATCATGAATCCGCTCGGAATATAGCCGCGCGGATGGGCAATGCCGAGAATCCCTCAAAGGGTTTCCGACATGTTATACCTCTAACCCCAGCCGCGCGGTTCTAGCGCGAGGAAGCACTATCCCGAATCGGATGCAGCCTCTTAATCCAACCCGCTGCTGACCTTTACCAGCGCGGCGAGTTTGCCCGCCGCCGCTCCGCTGTCAATGCTGTCCTTGGCCATCAACGCGGCATCGTTGAAGCTGTCAGCCTTGCCAGCCGCCAGCAACGCCACTGCTGCGTTGATCGCAACTACGTTGTACCGCGACCGTTCTGGACTCGGAGGCGCATTGTGTTCGCCTCCTGCACCAGATAGCACTGCTCGAATGATCTCCGCGCTGTGCTCAATCGAATCCGCAACCAAATGGTCGCGGCTACCTTCCGGCAACCCGAAGTCGGCCGGCCTAGTCCGTCGTCGCTTCAACACATCCGGCATTACCTGATACATCAGCGTGTGACCCTCAATGTCCACCTCGTCAGCACCAGATTCCGCGTGCACCACCAGCGCGTAGTCCGTGCTGAGCAGCTGCAACGCCTTGGCGATCTTCTCCGCTGTAGCGCGATCCGCCACGCCCAAAACCTGCCTGGTCGCCCCCGCCGGGTTCGTCAACGGCCCCAAGATGTTGAACACTGTACGGATCCCGATTTGCGGTCGCAGCGGACCAGCGAATCTCATCGCGGGATGGAATGCCTGGGCAAACATGAACCCAATTCCGGCTTCTTGGATGCAACGGAACACACCCTCGGGCCCTAGCATCACGTTAACGCCTAACGCTTCTAAGACATCAGCGCTCCCCGTCGATCCAGACATCGCCCGGTTGCCATGTTTGGCGACGTGCACGCCCGCGCCGGCAACTACGAAAGATGCCGCCGTTGATATGTTGAACCAACCCATGGCATCGCCGCCCGTCCCGCACGTATCCACAGTATCAACACCCGGACTCACATGCAGAGAGACATCACGCATCACCGATGCCATACCCGCTATCTCATCCGGCGTCTCACCCTTCATCCGAAGCGCCGTCACAAACGCCCCGAACTGCGCCTCCGTGGCTTCGCCCCCCATAATCTGCGCCATAACATCAGCAGCTTCAGATTGCGATAGATCAACGCCGTCAACAGTAGCTTGGATACCTTGTTGGATGTTCATGGGTGTTAGGTTCTTTCTGCTTAATCGGAGTTTGTGCTTCAATCACCAGACAGCGAACAATACCGCCGAACTTCAAAGGACTAACGGTTCAGAAATAGTGCGTGCATGCGCGATGTCGGTTTTCGTCACGGCGCGTGCTTGGGAAGGTAGCACAGTCGCCAAGGCCAGCGTTTCGCCATCGAGTGAAAGAAATTCGACTACGTAAGCCTCGCCACCCGAATGGACGTGAACAACAGAACCAACATCACCAGCTTTCAGCTCTTCACCTTCGTCGCCAACGGCTTGCTCTGTGAGAACAATCTGTTCATGTTCTTTGAACATATTTCACCTCCTCAAGGGATACGCAGTGATCAACCTTGGAACTGAGCTTCCAATGTCTGTCTGCCAAACGGTTCTTATCTGTGGATCGCGTCCGTCAGGTGTCTCAAGTGCGCCATCTATGTGAAAGCGTAAACCGTATTCAGTTTCTACCGTGAACCTAATCTCATTCGATGCGGCGTGGTCCCTCAACGCTTCAGCGAACTCTTCCCAGCGATCCAGGCCAAACCCGAATCCGATAAAGAAGTTCGCTTTTGCCCTGCCTCGAGGATTGCCAGTCGAGAGCAGATACTCCGTGATCTTTATCCTATCGATTTGCGCCGCACGTGCATTTGGCAAGTTCAACTGAGGGCCTTAGTCACTTAATATCTGATTTTGCATTGGGCAAGTCTAGAGCTTAACTATTCCTCACACCCCCATCTCCAAAAAGTTCCGCAGCAAATCCTTCCCTGGCCGCGTCAAGATCGACTCCGGATGAAACTGCACTCCCTCGATCGGTATATCAGGATGTCGCATTCCCATGATCACCCCACTCTCCGCCGATCGCGCCGACACCTCAAACCCGGGCGGAACCGCATCTGGCTGAACCGCCAATGAGTGGTACCGCACAGCCTCGAACGGATTCGGCAGTCCCTTAAAGACGCCTTTTCCATCATGCTCGATCATCGACGTCTTGCCGTGCTTCAACTCCCCAGCGTGATCGACAATTCCGCCGAACGCTTCGCCGATCGCTTGGTGGCCAAGGCATACGCCGAGAACGGGTATTTTCCCGGCGAAGTGCTTGATGGCGTCGATGGAGATCCCCGCATTCCGAGGGTGAGACGGACCTGGTGAGACTACCAGCCTTTCGGGGCCCATCTCAGCCAGCTCCTCAAGCGTCGCCTTGTCGTTGCGGATCACTTCGACTTCGGCACCTAGTTCCGACAGGTATTGGAACAGGTTGTACGTGAAGCTGTCGTAGTTATCGATTAGAAGCAGCATGTCTCATGCCTCCATTACGGACTCGGCATGGTCAATGGCGTGCATCAGCGCGCCCATCTTATGCAGGGTCTCTTCGTACTCGGTCTGCGGATCGGAGTCTGCGACAATACCGCCTCCGGCCTGGAGATAAGCGACGCCATCTCTCAACGTCATCGTGCGGAGCGAGATCGCGGTGTCCATGTTGCCGGAGTATGAGAAGTAGCCGACTGCACCCGAATACGGCCCACGCTTGTCAGGCTCGTACTCAGCGATTATCTCCATCGCCCGGATTTTCGGGGCTCCAGATACGGTGCCCGCAGGGAATCCAGCGCGCAGTACATCGTAGACGTCGTACCCCTCGTCCAAAGTTCCTTCCACGTGAGAGACGATATGCATGATGTGCGAATAGCGCTCGATCTCGAGCTGCTGCGTAACACGCACGGTACCAGGCCGACTGATCCGGCCAACATCGTTACGCCCCAGGTCGAGCAACATGACATGCTCAGCTATCTCCTTTTCGTCTGCTAAGAGTTCTTGAGCGAGTGCTTCATCTTCTTCTGGAGTTCGGCCACGAGGTCGCGACCCGGCGATCGGATGCACCGCCACTTCACCGTCTACCGACTGGACGAGCAACTCTGGAGACGCGCCGATGATCTGGAAACCGTCGAGATCGAGGTAGAACATGTAAGGCGATGGATTGATGGCTCGCAACGAGCGATAGAGGTCAAACGGCTCAACCGCGGTCCGACGCGTCAACCTCTGCGAGACCACAACCTGAATGATCTCCCCGTCATAAATCGCCGTCTTACACGCCTCCACCATCTGTCGGTAGTTCTCCCTCGACATGTTCGGCACATACCGATGCCCAAGCGCCTCATCGGATCCATTGGTATACCAACCCGCAGGCATTGCAGCAGCCGAACCTACGAACGAGTAGTCGATATCTGCATCATCTGCCCGCGCAGCCGCGTGAGCCGGAGAACCAGAACGACGCATCGCTGACGCCGGCAAAGGCTCCGACAGTCGATCGATCAGAGTCTCAATCCGAGCCGTCGCACCATCATAGGCATCCCTAACATCCGTATCCGCGCTAACCGCCGCATGAGCCACCACAACAATGCTGTGACGAACATGATCGAAAATCAACATCGAGTCGGTCAACATGAACATGGCCTCCGGTACGCCCATGCCCAAGTCCTCCTCCGATATCTCTGGCACCCGCGGCTCAAAATACTTGATCGCATCGTAAGCCACATACCCGACAGCACCCCCGTCAAACCGAGGCAATCCCTCAACCGACGGATACCGCAGATGTGCCAACCGTTCCTTCAACACATCCAACGGGTCCACACTCCCATGCACCGTCCCCGGACCTGTTTGTATCACCTCCGCCGGCTCCGTCCCCAAGAACGAGAACCGGGCCACATTCTCACCACCCTCTACAGACTCGAACAGGAACGATCTTTGCCCCCGAGCCACCTTGATAAACGCCGAAACAGGCGTCTCCAGATCAGCTGATATCTCCCGATACACCGGAATCAGATTGTAGCCCTCGCCCGCCAAGCGCTCCAAGGCCTCAAAATCCGGCGTGTACATGTCGTTATTCATCTTTGCTCGTGTCCATTCACTAGGGCAGTGGTTATCGCTGACTGAGCCGAAATGCTTCCCTTTCTCCCTCTGGGGGAAATGCCGAAGGCAATGGGGGCACTTCGGCTACGACCAAGATGACGTGTAAGAGCTGATCCGCATCGCGTCCCTAACCCGAGTCATCGTTTCCTCGGCAATCGTCCGACCTCGCCGGACACCATCCATCAATACGTCCTCCACATAAGGCATATCCGCCTTGTACCGCTCTCGCCGCTCCCGGATCGGCTCCAAAAACTCGTTCAACGCCGAAGCCAGAGCGCGCTTCACCTCAACATCGCCAACCTTCCCCTTACGGTACCGGTCTTTAAACTCGTCAACCTGTCCGACATCCGGGTTAAAGGCATCGTGATACTCGAACACCGGATTACCCTCAACGCGGCCAGGAATGTCCGCCCGGATCCGGTTCGGGTCCGTGAACATCCCTCTCACCTTCTGGTTCACCGTATACGCATCATCACTCAGCATGATCGTGTTGCCTTTGGACTTGCTCATCTTCGCATCCCCATCAGTCCCGACCAACCTTCCGACATCTCCAATCAACGTCCCCGGCTCAGGAAACACCCGACCAAACATCCGATTGAACTTCCTGGCCACCTCGCGCGTCATCTCGATATGCGGAGCCTGATCCTCACCCACCGGCACGAGATGCGCCCGCGGCAACAAGATATCCGCCACCTGGCTCATCGGATAGTTGTAGAAACCCACAGTCCGACTCTCCACTGGCAAACTATCGATCTCCGACTTCAGCGTCGGGTTTCGCTCCAGCATCCCCAGCGGCGTCACAAACGACAGCAGCATCGTCAGCTCCGCATGTTCGGGCACATAGCTCTGCACCACAAACGCCGACTTCTCCGGGTCCAGCCCCACGGCCAGCCAGTCCAACGTCACATCCAACACCGACTCTCGGATCAAATCGATGTCGTCGAAATGGTCACCCAGCGCCTGGTAGTCCGCAATCAAGAAGTAGCACTCGTACGCATCCTGCAGGTCTAGCCAGTTCTTGAGCGCGCCGACGTAGTGGCCCAGATGCAGCGCGCCGGTTGGACGTATCCCAGTCAATATCCGAGGCTTAGCACCAGGCAACACATCGAAATGTCGCTTCTTCTCAGCAACCGTAGTAGCCATCGCTCTTTATCCATCTCCCCAGGACCGAGACCCTCAACAAACGAAAATCCCCGTCCCAGATCTATTCATTTCTCTCAGGACAGGGACGAGGGCAAACCCGCGGTGCCACCCTGTTTCGACTCTGCACTAACAGCGCCGCAACTCAATTCAAGACTTTAACGCGTCCTACTCGGCTCCAGATACTCGGCCAACTAGCCTTTCCCCGAAGCGGCTCCCGGGCCCAATTCGGTTTCGCATCGCCATACCGGACTTTCAGCGGATCAACACGGCTCTCTAAAATGGCGTTCCAACGAACCTACTCACCCCGTTCACAGCCATTGCAATCTCAATTGCTAAACCCAAAGTGTACCTACCCCAAGCCAACCAAGTCAAATATCATCCCACCATGACCGCTTCTACATCAGACCTCACCATCATCCGCGACGCTGAGTGCACCACTCGCGACGGCACGATCCTACGCGCCGACATCTATCACAACCCCGATTTTGCCCCCCAACCCGTCCTAGTCTGCCGAACCCCTTATAACAAGCTCCTGCCACGCTACCAAGAGCATGCCACTGACATCGCAAAAGGCGGCTACACCGTTGTCGTACAGGACATGCGAGGCCGCTACGCGTCAGATGGCGAATACTTCTGGATGTGGCGCGACAAGGACGAGACCACCGACATCCAAGACGGCTACGACACCATCGAGTGGGCAGCCAAACTCCCTCAGTCCGACGGTCGCGTCGGAACTTGGGGCCACTCCAACGCCTCGTGGGCGATCTGGATGACCCTTCACTCCAATCCGCCGAGCCTCACCGCCGCTCTCGCGTCTGGCATCTCCATGAACATGCTTGACATCACATTCGGTGTTTGGGAGACCGGTCGACGACTCGAGTGGACGTACATGATGGCCGCCGACGTCAGACGCCGAGAAGGACGAACCGACGGCCCCCTCACTCCCGAAGAGGCCACATTCCGCTGGAACGCCGTCGAGCGCTCAAAATACATCTGGTGGCTACCCCTCGAAGACATACCCGAGCACGTCTTCGCCGGACTCACCGATCAGTACCAGACCTTCCTCCGAAACACTCAGCATGACTTTATGGGCTTCGATGAGGCACATGCGAAGGTCGAAGTTCCCATGATGCAAATCACAGGATGGTGGGACCGCCTAATAGGAACGATCGATAACCACGAAGGATTGATCACAAACGGCAATCCCGAACTCCGAGATCAGCACCGACTCATAGTCGGCCCTTGGGGACACGACGCTACCAACTACACAGGCAATGTCGGTCCAATCGACTATGGCCCCGAAGCCGAAACAACCTACGCCGATCTGATCGTCCGCTGGTACGACTACGCCTTTAAGGGCATCGACAACGGCACGGCCGACGAAAAACCCGTCCAACTCTTCGTCCTGAACCGCAACGAATGGATTGGTGCTGACGCTTGGCCGTTGCCGGAAACGCAGTACACCGACCTTTATCTCTCGTCATCCGGCTCTGCCAACACAGCAAATGGCGACGGCTTGCTGACCTTCGATCAAAACCCCAGCGCGGTGTCGGACGAGTTCGACTATGACCCCCGCGACCCGGTCATGTCGCTGATGCACCAGAACTCCCAATCGATCCCAATGGATCAGGCACCCAACGACCACCGACAAGACATCCTCGTCTACGAAACCGAACCCATGACCGAAGACCTCGACGTAATCGGCCCGATTCGTCTCAAACTCTGGGCAGCCACCGATGCACCTGAGACTGACTTCGCAGTCAAGCTAGCAATCGTGCACGAAGATGGGCTGTGCGTGAATCTGACTTACGGCATCATGCGCTCACGCTACCGGGACGGCTATGATCACGTCGCGTTTACCGAACCGGATGTTCCGTATGAATACGACATCAAATTGAACCCGATTGGTTGCCGTTTCCAAAAGGGTCAACGGATTCGCTTATACGTGACCAGTTCTGATTTCCCGAATTTCGATCGTAATCACAACACGGGCAAAGACTACTGGACGGACACGGAATTAAGAGTTGCGCATCAGACCATTTATCACACCAACGAAATGCCATCCCGCCTAATTCTCCCAATTATCCCGTAATACCCCAACAAGCGTTACCGCAATCAAAGCTCATTGCAAACATCAGCGCAATCCGCGGTTCAGGCAGTCTCTGACGATTGGTAAAGTGTCATCAATACACAGTCTCAATAACAACTCGCGACTAAACCTTTAGGGAACTCCCCTTGGCCTCCACTACCCAAAACAACCACGTCCGCTACGAACCCAGCGAAACCCCATCCACGCCCATCACCATCGGCGCTGGACTTCAAGCCGCAACACTCATCGTCACTCCCATCGTTCTAACCGTCGTCATCGTCTTCCGCATCGCTGATCAGTCCGCAAGTTACATGGCGTGGGGTGTCTTCGCCGCCCTGATCATCAGCGGCATCACCACCATTCTCCAAGCCGTCCGATTCGGACGCATCGGATCTGGATACGTCCTCGTCATGGGAACCTCTGCCGCCTTTATCGCCGTATGCGTCGCAGCTCTCGTCGAAGCCGGTCCCGCAACCATGGCCTCGCTCATCATCATCTCCTCACTCTTCCAATTCCTCCTCGCATACCGGCTTTCATGGCTACGTCGAGTCTTCACACCAACCGTCGCCGGCACCGTCATAATGCTCGTGGCCGCCACTGTAGTCCCCATCCTCTTCGATTCGTTCGGAAACGTCCCAGACGGTACCGACGACATCGCCGCACCAGCCGCAATCCTCGCAACCCTCATTACCGTCGGCGTTCTGGTTCTGCGCGGACCCTCCTGGCTACGCCTATGGTCACCCGCAATCGGCGTAATCGTAGGATGCATCGTCGGTGCACCATTCGGGCTGTATGACATCCAACAGGTCGCCGACGCCGACTGGATCGGCGTGCCTTTCAGTTCATGGCCCGGCATTGACGTCACACCCGGAATCGAGTTCTGGGCCCTTCTTCCAGCGTTCATAATCGTCACCATAATCGGTGCCATTGAGACCATCGGCGATGGCGTCGCAATCCAAAGAGTCTCGCAACGTAACCCCAAAGCCACCGACTTCCGAGTCGTCCAGGGCGCACTCAACACCGACGGCGTCGGAAACTTCCTCTCCGGGCTCCTCGGAACTCTCCCAAACACCACATACTCCACAAGCATCTCGCTCGCCGAAGTCACTGGAGTAGCCGCACGACGCGTCGGCATAGTCATCGGGATTGCCTTCATTGCGCTCGCATTCTTCCCTAAAATCACCGTGCTTATCATCGCCATCCCAGAACCTGTCGCCGCCGCATACATCCTCGTACTCATAGCTCTCCTCTTCCTCCAAGGAATGAGGATCGTAATCCAAGATGGTCTCGACTATCGAAAGGCATTTATCGTAGGCCTCTCGTTCTGGGTCGGTGTCGGATTCCAAAACCAATGGGTGTTCCCAGAACTCCTGGGGGACGGATTCCTCAGCGTCTTCCTTGGAAACGGAATGACCTCTGGCTCCATCGTTGCAATCATCGCCATGATCTTCATGGAGGTCACCGCGCCTCGGCGAAAGCGCGTACGCCTTGGACTTAACCGAGACGCACTTCCGCAACTCACCGACTTTCTCCGAAGCTTCGCTTCATCGTCCGGATGGAACGAAGCTAGCCAGAATCGCATCGCACTAGTCGGTGAAGAGATCCTATCCACACTCTTGAACGAAGCATACGATCCCACCGAAGACAACCGCACCAAGCATCTAATCGTTGCTGCACACGCCGTCGGAAGCCAAGTCGAACTCGAGTTCATAGCCGCATCAGAAGGCGAAAACATCGAAGACCAACTCTCATATCTCGGCGAAACACCTGACATCGCCGACGACCGCGAAATCTCCTTCCGACTCCTCCGCCACTACGCCTCGTCCATCCACCACCAAAAATACCACGGCATCGACGTCGTAACCGTCAACGTCGAACGCGGAAATTAACCGTTAATCCGGCCTCGGCGACATCGCGGGTCGTCACGCTCCATCGCGTTATCCTTTTACTTCACGACTTGAGTTGCTACTTAGACCATTTAGGAGACCCACAATCATGACGACCATCGCGCCTTACGGATCGTGGAAATCACCGATCACCGCCGAGATGCTAATCAGCGGTGGAAAAAGACGCCTCAACGAGATCAAAGTCGACGGTAATGATGTCTACTGGCTCGATGCGAGGCCTGCCGAGGGCGGACGGATCGTCGTGATGCGCCGGAACGCCGAGGGTCGCGTGGACACGCTAACGCCGCCGGGCTTCAACGTGCGCAACGCTGTGCACGAGTACGGCGGCGGATCGTATGCCGTCAGGAACGGGACGATCTATCTGACGAACTGGGTAGACCAGCGCATCTACAGGCAGCATCCCGACGGTGCGATCGAGCCGCTGACGGATGCCCCTCCGATCCCTCGGGGCGTGCGATTCGCCGACCTCTCGCTGACACCGAACGGCAAGTTTCTTCTCTGCGTGCGAGAAACCCACACCGACGACGGCAATGAAGCCACCAACGAAATCGTAGCGATCGACACATCGACCGGCGACGCACATATCGTAGCCACCGGCCGCGACTTTTACTGCGCGCCTAGAGTTGCCGCGAATCACGATGGTATCGTGTGGACTGAGTGGGATCATCCCAACATGCCTTGGGACGGCAACTCGCTGGTCTCAGGTTCTTTCAACCAAAACGATGCCACAGTCAACACAACAGCGCGGCTCATCGACGACACAGGCGAGAGCGTCGTACAGCCGACTTGGAACCATAACGGCATACTTCACTTCGTAACCGACCGCACCGGCTGGTGGAACATCCATCTCTGGAAAGACGGCGAACCTATCAATCTACTAAACGAACAGTCGGATTACGGCCGTCCCGACTGGCAGTTCGCCTTCACCTCATACGCCCATCTTCCAGACCACAGAATCGCTCTCGGCAAAGGAGGAGTGACTGACGGATCGATCTTGATCATGGACACTGAGTCCCATCACCTCCCGCACAGCATCTCTGTCCCCTACAGCGAAGTCTCCTTCATAACCGCTGGCCCCGACGGCGCTACCATCCTCTTCGTTGGAGCATCGCCCTCCCGGGAACCCGCCATCGTCAGCCTAGATCTCGAAACGGAGACCTGCTCCACCATCTACGCCCCTAGTGACATCGCCATCGACCCGGGATACATGTCCTCTCCCAAACACATCATCTTCCCAACAACCGACGATGGTCAAGCTCATGCCTTCCACTACGAACCGACCAACAAAGACTTCACCGCCCCAGACGACGAGCTTCCACCCCTTGTCACTATCTGCCACGGCGGCCCCACGAGCGCATCTGGAACGGGGCTGGACCTCTCGACTCACTACTGGACGAGTCGCGGATTCGCAGTTGTAGATGTGAACTATCGCGGCTCTTCAGGCTACGGCAAAGCGTTCCGCGACGCGCTGAAGGGCAAGTGGGGCATCTATGACACCGACGACTGCATAGCTGCCGCGCAGTACCTAATCGACCAAAATCTCGTCGACAAGGATCGAGTGATCATCCGCGGCGGATCAGCGGGTGGATATACAACTATCAACGCGTTGACTTTCCACGACTTCTTCGCCGCTGGTGCCGCACTATACGGGATTGCCGACCTCATGGTCTTCATCGGCGACACTCACAAATTCGAGTCGCGCTACCTCGAATCGCTGGTAGGTCCGTATCCGACCGAGGCACAACGGTATCACGACCGTTCGGCGATCAACTTCATGGACCAGCTCGCTACCCCTATGATCATCTTGCAGGGTTTGGAGGACGAGATCGTGCCTCCATCGCAAGCCGAGATCATGGTTGAGGCGCTCGAATCGAAAGGACTTCCATACGCGTACATCAGCTTCCCCGGAGAGCAACATGGATTCCGCCAAGCCGTCAACATCATCCGCGCCCAAGAGGCCGAACTCTACTTCTACGGCAAAGTCCTCGGCTTTGAACCAGCAGACGATATCGGGAAGGACGTGGTGGAGGTCCGGAATCTCGGTTGACGCTCACCGGATCCAATGAAACAAGCCTCCCAGATCGCGGCAGATTTCAACGCTGAGATCGAATCATTACAGCAGCGAAATACCGCCTCAGTCCGGAAATTACGGAGGCGATTGACCGCGTTATTGTCCAATGAACACCCTTCCTTGGTGTTCCGAGTGGCGAGGAAACTGTTAGATAAATTCGGCCAACGGTGGGTTGCGTATGAAGTGATTGCTAACCACCACGAGGCATACCTTCAACTCGATGAAGCAGCCTTAGAACATCTAGGCTCGAGAATCCACAGCTGGGACGCCGTCGACGCCTTCGCACGAATACTGTCAGGCCCTGCGTGGCGAGATGGTCTTATTGCCGACGAGACGATCCACGGTTGGGCGCTATCGGAAGACCGTTGGTGGCGAAGAGCAGCCCTAGTAAGCACGGTGGCTTTGAACGTGCGAACTCATGGCGGAAAAGGCGATGCGAAGAGAACGCTGTCGGTGTGTCGAGCGCTGGTCGACGATAGCGATGATATGGTCGTCAAGGCATTGTCGTGGTCGCTTCGCGAGTTAGTAGTCCATGATCCGGCAAGTGTTGCTCGATTCTTAGCGGACCACGACAACGAACTGGCGGCGCGCGTTAAGCGAGAAGTCCGGAACAAGCTTGATACAGGCCTGAAAACCCCGACTCGATCTCAAAATTAGCTGGTCAACGCAATCAGTTTCGATGGTTGTCCCGCTGCGGTTAGTCGGCAAAGGGCGGATTGAAAGAATCAGCCCGCGGCCATCGCACCGCCGTGCTGTTGGTTGACACGTGGCACGTTGCACTCGTCGAGGAAAACCTCCAACTCGTCGAGGAGGTATTGCGATGCCCTTACGGAAGGTGGTCGCGGGGGTCCAGCTTTGAGGCCGACCGCTTCCATGGCGGACTTGATGAATGGTCCTTCGCCACCGGTGTTAGCGGCTACTTTGGCGCGCCACTGGGTCCACTTCCATTTGAAGTCGGCGAGGCGTTGTCGTGCGGCTTCGTAATCCCGTTGCTCGAGCAGGTTCCAGATTTCGGCTGGGTATTGTGGCCAGAAACCGCTGAGGTGGGTGATGAATCCGCGTGCGCCCATGATGTGGCTGAAGATCTGTTGGCCGGAGTTGTCGATGCAGACCAGACGATCTGCTAGGTTGACGAGGCCGTCTCGGTAGAGCGATTCGTTTGGTGCCGACCATTTCAGCGCGCGGACGGTGTCGATGGCAGCCAAATCGTCGAGCAGTCCGAGGCTCATCGTGAGACCTTCCCACCAAGTGTGGTAGATCATGATCGAGACATCAGATTCTTTGTTGACGAGTTCGAATAGACGATAGGCATCACTTTCCGTTGGTTCGTAGTAATACGTCGGCCCGACCTGAACGCCGCCGAGGCCGGCTTCGTGGGCATAGTTGGCCAGTTCGATGATGACCCGCCAGTCAGTGTGCTGCACGCTGGTAAGGACGGGTGCCTCTCCATCTGCCGCTTCCATCGCGGCGGTCATCACTGCCTTGCGCTCGTCCACATTCATCGTGGGATGTTCTCCACCGGCACCGCCTACAAGCAGCGTGCCCTGTCCTGTGTGGACGCCGTTTTCGACCATGTACCGGATGTTGGTCTGCAGGGCATCTAGATCGAGCGAGTAGTCCTCATTGAAAGGTGTTGCGACTGCGACCATGGGTCCGCACAGCCAATCTCGAATGTTTTCAACTTTCACTTCTGGTTCCTCTGTCTTATGGTTGCAAGTCGCTTGGAAATTGACTCTATATCAGGCGTTGAGGGCTTTCCACTCACTCCTCAAAATGCCGTAGTAGTGGAAGTCTTGACGCACACCGCGATTAACGCCGTGGCTTCGAAAAGTGCCCTCGCGCGTCATGCCGATCTTTTCCATTACCCTCCAGGAGCCAACGTTTTCGACGTCTGCCCAGGAGTAGACTTTCTCCAGCCCGAAATCAGTGAAGCCCCAATCGATCACAGCTTGCGCGGCCTCTGTGATCAACCCTTGGTTCCAATGGTCGCGGGCAAGGCTGTAGTGCAACGATCCGACAGCGATTGGCGGTTCGAGCCGCAGGCCAATCCCGCCTACGACGCGACCGCCCAGCTCAATTGCTAGGCCATGTTCGTCATCGCGGTGGCGAAGGATGTTTCTGGCGACGAATTCTTCGGCATCCTTGATCGTGTACGGTGACGGAACGGGAAGGAAACGGGACCATTTGGGATCTGAGGCGTAGGCTAGAACATCGTCGACATCGCTGAACGCGAATGGTCGAAGGATCAGGCGTTTGGTGCGGATGATTTCGTGGCTTTTCATTTCTGAACGAGCGCGAATTGGCGCTCCCATTCGTGTCGCAGGACGCCGTAGTAGTGAAAGTCCTGTCGCACTCCACGCAAGACTCCGTGGCTGCGCAATGTTCCCTCCCGAGACATGCCGATCTTTTCCATCACTCGCCAAGAGCCAGCGTTTTCCACATCGGCGAACGAGTAGACCTTAGCTAATCCGAGTTGGGCAAACCCCCAATCGACAACGGCTGCTGCTGCTTCCGTCATTAGTCCCTGGTTCCAGTAAACACACGCTATCGCGTAACCCAACATCGCTTTCGAATTCGGCGAATCGATGTGGAAACCGATACCGCCGATCACAGTGCCTCCATACTCGATCGCAAAAACTGGTTCCTCATGCCAATCTATCGATATGTTTCGATCGACGAATGTAAGAGCATCCTGGAGGGTGTACGGACTCGGCACAGGCAGGAAGCGGGACCATTCTGGGTCGTTCGCGTAGGCGAAAACATCCTCGGCATCTTTGAGCGCGAAGGGGCGAAGAAGCAATCGTTGGGTGCGAATGGTTGCGGGTTTGGTCACGTTGCCGCTAACCTTCCGCCATCCACTCCGGTTCCGCCAAGTTCTTCACGACAGCCTGTAAAAACTCGGCGGCTGGTGCGCCATCCCATGCTCGGTGGTCGAACGTCAGCGAGAAGTAGCCGATGGATCGGACTTCGATGTCGCCAGATTTGGTGACCGTAGGTTGTTCGACGACGCGACCCACTCCGAGGATACCGACTTCGGGTGGGTTGATGAGCGGTGTGAAGTTTTCGATGTCGTATGCGGACAGGTTAGTAAGAGAAAACGTGCTTCCCGATAGCTCTGCCACGCGAAGTTCGTTGGCTTTGGATTTACGCACCAGGTCTCGCACCACCACGGCGAGTTCGAGCGGTGTTTTGGTTCCCGCGTCTCGGATCACGGGCACTAGGAGTCCGTCAGGGACGGCTAACGCGAAGCCGAGGTTAATGGTGTCGAAGATCTGTACCTCTTTGTCGGTGATGTGGGCATTAGCCAGGGGGTGATCTTTGAGTGCTTTGACAGTAGCGGCTATCGCAAGGTCCTGGTATTGGGGGCGTACACGTGATCGTCGCCACTCTCGGGTTAACCGTCGCTGGATGGCGATGGCTTCGGTGACATCACCAGTGGTGTTGAGGGTTACCAATGCGGCCGACGCGCTATCGGACATCCGCTTGGCGATGACGCCTCGGATGCCGGTCAGCGGGATCGTGCGGCTAGGCTCCATGCCGACATCGGAGGTCGGGGTTTCGCCCTCAGCGGCGGCTCGGACATCGTCTTCGGTGACTCTTCCACTTGGACCCGTTCCGGTTTCAATAGCATCGAGGTCAACGCTTAGTTCTCGTGCGAGACGGCGTGCTCGAGGAGTGACTACCGGTCCGCCTCGTCCGCGCCTTGGTGTTCCACCTCGGCGTGAAGGTCCTGATGAGCGTGATGCCCGTTCACGTGGAGCCTCTTCGTCCGGTAGGTCACTGGGAGATTCACCGGATTCCAGCAGTAGACCCAAGATTGTGCCGACTGGCACGGTCTTCCCTTCTTCGACAATGATTCGCCCGAGTGTTCCATCGGCAGTAGCTTCGACTTCCGCGCTGACTTTGGTCGATTCGATCTCGACAAGGGGTTCGCCTTTTACGACGGGATCGCCGACGGCTTTGAGCCATTTGACGACCTGCCCCTCGTTCATTCCCATGCCCCATTGCGGAAGAATTATGTTGCCCGGCATATCTCGACGTTGTCCCTGATCTGGTCTCGGTTGTGAGGTGAAATCCGAGAAATCATCTTAACAGGGCATATGTTCGTGGCTGTCGCGAGCACCTCATCCCGCTCGCCTCATCGCCATGCGCCTGACGCGGTTGCGAGCTGCTTGCCGGACCTTGGCGGCAACTCTAGTTTGGGATTCGAGGGTCATGGTCATGGGTATAGCGATTAGCATCATGAGGCCCATTATGGCGTAAGCCGGTCGGTAGGAATCTGTGAAGTCGTACATGAGGCCGACGAATAGCGGCCCGATAGTGCCGAAGATGGCGCTGACAGAGCTTGCGATGCCGACGACTGAACCGTAGGACCGTCGTCCGAAGTAGTCGGCGAGGATCGCGAGTCGGAGCGGGATGGATGCGCCAAAGCCGAGCCCGAAACCGAGGACGAATATCGGTAGAGGAATGAGCCCCCAATCGATACCGAGGAAGGTGTGATTGATCAGTGCCAGGGCGCCGACGCCTAGCATCTGGACAAGGAAGGAGAGGGTTAGGAGAATCTTCTTGTCGAAGCGGTCCCCAATGAAGCCCATGCTGACGCGGCCCAAGATGTCGCCGATGGCTACGGCACCAGCGGCGGTTGCGGCGAGCCATGCGCTGATTTCGTACTCGACTAGGGCCGGTAGGTGGAACAGGTTGGTAGAGCTTACAAGCTGTCCGACGCTTACGGCGATAGAAATTTGCCAGAAGGCTCTCAGGCGTAGCACCTCGCGTACGCCGATCGAGATCTCGCGCACCGGGCGGCGAGTGCCGCCATTTCCGTCGGCGACTCGCAACTCGGCATCGCCGTCGGGCAGCTGACCATAGTCCTCCGGTCGGCGTCGCATCATCAACGCCACGGGAATGCCAATGATCCAGAATCCCACTCCGATCCAGAATAGGGCCGGGCGCCAACCGTAGGTGTCGATGACCCAAACAAGGAGCGGAAGAGCGACCGCGCCAACGGCGGAGAAGGTCATGAGTGTGGAGAATGCCCGTGCACGCCTCCGGACGAACCAATTTCCGACGGTTGCGACGAAGACGATGAAAGTGCCGAACGACATTCCTAGGGCAAGCAGGAGCACTGACGCGTAGAAGTGCCAAAGCGTCTGCATCTGACTCATCAGAATGAAGCCGAAGCCAGTGAGGACTATGCCGAAGATCATGACCCGTTTCGGTCCGAAACGGTCAAGCATCACACCGACGAATGGTGAAATCAGCCCGCTCTCTCCGCGCTGGATAGAGACCGCAGCAGCGAATACGCCGTGACTCCATCCGGTGGTGTTGAGGATGGGATCTACAAACGCTTGGAAGCCGCGCCAGAAAACCGCGGACGCGTAGAACTGGGTAAGACCGCCGCCGAGAACGATCCACCAACCGTAGAAGATGTTGGATGGGCGTTTTTTAAGCGACGCGATGGCTCCCGATGATCTGAAGGATTACGAATTCCGGGGCGCGGTCGTGCGTGGGTAGATGCCCCTGATGGGTTAGTCAGGATATCGCGCGGAAGCGATAGAAATCTCGGATTTAGCTGCGATTCGAAGCGGAAATAGCTTCGCGGATGTGGGGTAAAACTAAGCTACCCGATAGATTTCACCGCCCCAGCGCCAATCGTCTCATTCTCATGCGGGCCGTTTGGCGAACCTTGGCCGCAACACGTCTCGGAGATTCAAGAGCCAATGTCAAAGGAATCGTGGGCAACAGTAAAAGTGTCAGCACCGCGTAGCCCGGCCGGTAGGAATCTGCAAAGTCGGACATGAAGCCTACGAAGAGCAGACCGCATGTTACGCATATCGAGCTGAATGAACTCACAGTCCCGACGAGCGTGCCATAGCTTCGTCTTCCGAAGTATTCGGCGAGAATCAAGAGTCGGAGCGGAATCGATGCGCCAAATCCGAAGCCGGAGCAGAAAACGTAGAAAGGCACGGGGAACAATCCCCATGAGATGCCAAGGAATTCGGAGTTGATGAGAGCGAGGGAAGCCACGCCTACAACTTGGAAGGACAGCGCGATGGCCAGGAGTACTTTGGCGCGGTACCGGTCGCCGATGATGCCGATTGTGATGCGTCCCAGAATGTCGCCGATAGCGACTGCTCCTGCAGCTATGGATGCGAGCCAAAGATCGAGTTCGTATTCGATGAGCGCTGGCAGGTGGTAAAGGTTGGTCATCGCCACGACTTCCCCGATGCTGATGGCGATGACGATCTGCCAAAACGCTCGTAACCGCAGAACCTCTCGGATTCCGATTGAGACCTCAGGCCCTTGGTCCCGTCGACGAAGCGAGCCATTCGGATCGGCAGCGACGATTTCCGAGTCGCCGTCCGATCTCATGCCGTAGTCTTCGGGTCTCCGACGTAGGACCAGCAATGCAGGAGTAGCGACAACCCAGAACCCGATACCCACGCAGAACAATACCGCCCTCCAGCCAAAGGAATCGATCGCCCAGACGAGGAGAGGTAACGCGATTGCGGCAGTAGCCGAGAATGTCATGAATGCCGCAAGTGCGCGGGATCGATTACGGACGAACCAATTCACGATCGTCGCGACGAACACGATGAATTCGCCGAAGGAGAGCCCGATGCCAAGCACGAGCATCGCTGCGTAGAAGTGCCATAGCTCCTGCATCTGGCTCAGCAGGATGAATCCACATCCGGTTACGAACGCCCCGAAGGCGAGAACAGGCCTAGGGCCGAAGCGGTCCACCGCGGCACCGACGAATGGAGTAATGAACGAACTTTCAGCGCGTTGTATCGCCATAGCGACACCAAAGACGCCGGAGCCCCATCCGGTATACGTCCGCAAGACAGGTTCGACAAAGGCTTGGAACCCGCGCCAAAAAACGGCAGACGTGTAGAACTGGACCGTGCCGCCCCCGAGCACGATCCACCAGCCAAAGAAGATCTTAGGACGGCGCCAGGTTAACGTCGTTACGCCTCCCGACATCGGAATTGAGCACGTATCTGTCGAGGAATGGAGCGACGGCTTTTATGAAGCCGATCGGGTTATCACCCGGCACGCGATGGCTGGCTTTAGGGACGTACGTGGCGGAGCTTCCTTGGACTGTCTCGACCATGCGGCGGACCGTTTCTGGAGCAACCAGCTTTGAGTTTTGTCCAAGCACGAACAGAGACGGCACGGACACCTTTTCGAGCGCTGCCCAATATTCTTCCGGCGTGAAGCTAGCTCGATGGCGTTCAAGTAGGCGAGGGTCGTTTTTCCACTCCCAGCCGCCATCGGGCTTGAAGCGGGTTGCACGCAACAACGAACCTCGGACTGCTTCGCGGGAACGCATAGGACTCATTTTGGCTACTTTGTCGATCAGCGCCTCGAACGGGCCGTCTTTTGGCAAGGCAGAGATGTAGCGGCTAATGCCTTTTCGCGCCTCGCGGTTGGCCTCGGGGGCGACATCGACAACGACAATGGCATCGACAGTGTTTGGGTGTTCAGATGCGTAGATGTATGAGAGGTGCCCGCCGAGTGAGAGACCGCAGAGTCCGAATCTCTCAATGCCCATCTCTTGCGAGAGGTGATCGATCAATCGGTGAAGGTCGGAGAGGTAGTAGTGAGTCGAGTAGTCTGGTTCGACAGGCCGTCCGCTATCTCCGTGGCCGCGTAGATCAAGGGAGATGCACCTGAAGCGAGAACGCAAGGCGAGGCATGTGAAGTCCCAAGTTCTGGCTTGCTGGAGGAATCCGTGGATGAAGATCAGAGTTGGCTTGGCACCGGTTTCGTCGCCCCAATCGATGAAATGCAGTTCGAATTCATCGTCCTGCCGGATGCGATGTGAACAGGGCGGCGATGCGTCATCGAAACGGACGCCCGCGCGCTCGGCTGCAACTATCGTGGTGTCGAATGAATCAACCATCTTCCCATTCGTTAGATTACATTTTGACGGCGCGAATCGTTCGAAATGTGGATTATCTACACCGATCCGGAATGATTTCGTGGGCCCTACAAATATCAATCCCGCGTCGAGTCGTATCTTTAGACGTGTAAACGGTTGCGGTTTGCACGTTAACTCGCAGAGCTGACATCGTTAAAGAATTGATCCATGCGCATCGGCACAATGTTCGACATCCCGATCCGGGTCCACTGGTCGTGGTTGATCGGGTTCGTGTTGATCACGATGTTGATCGCTTCTGGCGGGCTGCCGTTCATCTCGGTCAGATTGACGGAGACGCAAGAGTGGGTAATCGCGGGAGTTGTGACGTTGTGCCTGTTTCTGTCGGTTTTAGTGCATGAGTTAGCTCATTCCCTTACTGCCAAGCGTCTTGGATACTCGGTTATCTCCATCACGCTGATGATTTTTGGCGGTGTCAGCCTTATCCGGGAGCTACGGTCCCGGGCGTCGCACGATTTTCTTATCGCGGCGGCAGGTCCGGCAATGTCACTAGCGATCGGGATCGTGGCATCGCTTCTTTACTTCGTGTATCGCGACCCGTTCGCGACTGGTTCATCGGCGCTGCTGCAGGGGATTCTGTTCTACATCGGGTTGCAAAACATCGCGCTTGCGGTGTTCAACATGCTGCCCGGACTGCCGCTAGACGGTGGAAGAGTCTTGCAGTCCGCGGTTTGGGGATTGACTAGAAATCGCCGGTTTGCCGCGCGCATGGCCGGGAGAGCCGGACAGGTGTTGGCGATTGCGATGATTATTGCGGGAGTCGTTTTGATCATCAGAAATGGCGATCTGACGAGTGGGTTGTGGTTGATGTTGATAGCGATGTTCATTTTGCCAAGTTCAACTGCTGAAACGCGTCGTGCGAGTCCCAATCGTCGTGAGGAACGAGTGGTGGGAATACCTGTACGTTCAGTTATGATGTCGGTTCCGACCGCTCTAAGCGCGTCGACGCCATTGGACGCTGCGGTCAGGAATGTCCTTTCGCGGCATCCGGATACCGACATACCAGTGGTTGATAGAGGACGTGTGACTGGAGTCGTGTCAATGCGAGACGTTCAATCGCTGGGTCTGAGTGCGAATCAGGGCGTCGGTTTGTCGGTAGCGGATGTCGCGCGACCAGTATCTACGTTCGTGATTGACCCGGATGCGGACATTTCGTCAGCGCGGGAGTTGTTGGCGAAACGTGGTATCGATCTATTGCTGGTTTTCGAGAACGATTATCTGTTGGGGACGGTATCGTCTGCCGATCTGGACGGCATGCGCGGCTAGCCAGATAATTCCGCTTCCCCGGATCGGACGCCGTTCTAGGGGAAGATCGCGGCACGGCGATGCGTGCCTATGCCTATGAGTTTGCCGCTGTCTAGATCATGGGCTTCGACATGAAATCGAAAGCGTGTGCCTGATACCTCAATGAGTTCGGCGGTCGTCTTCATGCGGGCGCCGGGAGGTGCCGGTGCGACGTGTTTGATATCAACGTGGAAACCGACAGTAAACCCGTCGTTCGGTAGCAGGTGATCGAGGCCTAACATCGCGGTGGTTTCCAATTCGTTGATCATCGACGGACTCGAGAGGGTGGCTCGTGATGGGTCGCCGCCCGGCGAGTAGAGCATGCAATCGGCGACGGTCCACTCCCGTTCGTGCTTCAGTCCTTGTTGAATTTTGTCGGTGAGGTCAGGCATACGGGCAGATGATTTTCAGTGCACCAAGAGGTGGTCGGCCATCTCTGAGAAGTCGCGAACGGTCAAGTCTGGCTCATAGCGGGCGTCGGTGTCTTCGAAAGGCAGGTTGTAGCGGTTGACATATATGCCACGGAGGCCGCACGTTCTGGCGCCCATAACGTCGTAAGAGTTGGCAGAAACCATGATTAGTTCTCCGGGTTCCATGTTCAAGTGCCGCGCCACGCCGCGATAAACCCCGGGGTGCGGTTTGAATGCACCTACCTCTTCAACCGAGAAGACATCATCAAAATCGAACTTGATGCGGTTTTCGATTAGATGGTCGAGAAACCATGGGTTGCCATTCGAGAATGCTACGAGCTTGTAGGAAGATTTCATCCGTTCGAGCGCGGGTAGGCAGTCAGAGAATGGAGAGAGCTGTTGCCATCCTGCCATGAAGGCTTCAACTTCGTCAGGCGTCGGCGCGAGGTCGTAGAGCTTGGCGATGTAGGCGAACGCTTTCTGTGCAGTTTCGAGGTACCCTGTGTGGCCAAGTTCCAACAGCGAGTCTTGATACTGCTCGATGCGTTGCCGGTGCCTCAGCTCCGCCCAAAACGCGTCGGGATCGACTCGGTCAAGTGCATCGCGCCCGCGGATGAAGTCGGCGATGAATGGAGTGAGGCTGCCACCGAGATCCAATACGGTGCCAAAAAGGTCGAAGGTGAGAGCTCTGCGCGTGGTGAGATCTGTCATTGCTGTGATTTGGTTTCAGATGGCGTGGTCTTGAGCGACGGAGTCGTCGAATGCTGGAGTTCTGCACTTTAGCATCGTCATCGCTTCCACGTCAGATTCTTCCGTGCTGAACAAGTTGCACACTGCGGCAGGTTTCCCCGGAGTAACACCTTGCATGATCGGGTAAAGATGCCAATATCTGCCGTCGGTGATAGCAAAGACCGCAACGCCGGTTTGGATGCATCTTTGGAGGTGGAACTCGATGCCCGTGACGATGTCGGCTCCTAGTGCACGCGTCTCGACAACGGCCAGAGTCCGATCTGGTATGGCATCTGAGTGCAACGCGTGCACCATGCGCGCATCCGCGTCGTCGAGTGTCGATGGAATGAACCAGAACTCAGGGTGACTAATTCGCCAACCGAGAAGATTCAGTATCGGAGCAACCAGAACGATGAAGGTACGTGATACGCTTCCATGCGCCCCGAGCAGTTCGAACTGCTTGGTGCGGGCCGATGCGGATTCGGCCAGGATTCTGCTTTCGAGTGTTGGCGAGAGCTAGTCCACCGATTTGATCACCTTGATGTCACGGTGTGCCAAGTGACCACGGACAAGCGGCATGTTTTCTTCCCACCAATCTGAGCCGTAGAACGCCGCTTCCTTCTTTTCGAGTTCTTCCATCGTGTCACCGTATGACCGGATCCAGATGAACTGCGATTCCTCCTCGTTGACCCAGACAGTCTCGGCCTTCATGCCGAAGCCGTCCATGACATCGATGAGGGTTTCATCGAAGAGTTTGAGCCACGAATCCATCATGCCTTTGTTGATGGTGTAGGTTCGCAGGTGCGCAATAGTCATCGTCGTGTTTCTCCTTGTTAGTCGGCGAGCTGGTTGTTTGCCAATTCAACATTATCTACAAAACCCAGAAAACGCCGAACGTTCGGGTTCAGATGCGATAGTATCTCTCAGCGTTCGATTTAAACAGCTTGTCGCGATCCGAATCGGAGAAATCGGAAGTTATCTCGTCATATGCGTTCCAGATGGCGGCATAGGAGCTGAAAAGCATGTCGACGGGGTAGTTTGAGGCGAACATGCATTTATCCACACCAAAGATTTCGATGGTGTCAAGGACGAACTGCTTGATCCGGTCGGCAGTGAATTCGCCTGAGAACATTCCTAGTGCCGAAATCTTCACCGAGACGTTGTCGGTATCGGCCAAGGCTCTCATTCCGTCCCGCCATAGTTCGACACTTGCGTCGTCCCAGTCGCGGGGCATTCCGGTGTGGTCCAGGATTATCGGTACTTCAGGGACTCGATGCGCTAGACCAGCCGCGTCTTCGAGCTGCCAAGGCCAAACCTGTAGATCGAATGAACCGTCGTGGTCGGCCAGCGCGTGATATCCACGGAGCCAATCGGGATCGGTCATTAAGTCGTTGCGGTCGGTGAACTGCCACTTAGGGTCTTCGGCCCAATTGAGCATATGTCGGATCCCGCGCCAGTTGGCGTGTTCAGCATGGCGGGCGATGAGTTCAGAAGCATTGGGTTCCGAGAGGTCTGCGAATCCGACTATGGCGTGAGGCATCCCGCGTGATGCTTCAGAATCTGCGACGCTTTGGAGCCATGCGGTTTCGCCGACAGGATCGGCTTCGTGGTCCCACTCAGCTTGGACGTGAACCGATTTGATGAGCGGCAGTCCTTCCGCGTCTTGATGGAGGTGAGAGATCAGATACGTTCGGCGGAAGATTGAGTAATCTCCGACGAAGTGGTCTATGCCCTCAGTCAGCCACGGATACGGGTTGTTCTCGAGATCCCACAGGTGGTGATGCGTGTCGATGAACGGTGGCAATGCCATTTCAAACTCCCGGTTTTGTCACTCAGTCGGTATAAAACACTTGCGTCAACTCGATCATCATCTGATCCGGTCGCGCACCCTCTGGTATCTCAAAATACGGCGCCATGAACTCCTGCCACCGATCATTGACCTCCTCCCCAGCCATTCCTTCCAACGCCTTATCCAACGTGTCATCCACCTCTACATATCCGAACAACGTACCATCATCCTTGGCGAAGATGCTGTAGTTGCGCCAACCGTGCTTACGCAAAGCATCCAGCATCTCTGGCCAGACATTCGCATGATGATGCGTATATTCCTCCATCACTTCTGGCTTGATCTTCATCAGAAAACCGACGCGTTTCATATCTTGATCACCTCCGCACGGTGACACTCCGCGCTATAGGACTCGGTACGACGACATGAATGACTATATCTGATCGGAGAGTTTCATCGTCTTCGCTACCGATTGGATGGGAGAACTGTGCGGAGTGGATTCGTCGTATGGGAAATCGTTAACCTTTAAGAATGTTGTACGTGGGCAAATACGGCTCTTCGGCGCGACGCGGCATCCTTATCGCGGCTGCAATCGTGCTCAGCGGAGCCTTCGCGTTGATGGTCGCGTGTACTTCCGACAGCGAGACTGAAACTGCAATAGTCGAAACGAGCGAGCCTGAAGTAAAAGCGGTTGCCACCGGTACACAGTCCGCATCTGGTGCCGCCGAAAAAGTCACAACCCAGCGCCCTCTTAGGTTTACTCGGACCCCCACCTTCACAGTTACGTCGACATTCACCGCGACCGCGACGCACACTCCCGTGCCAACCGATACACCGAGTCCGGAACCAACACCTACTTACACACCTACACCTACGTCTACGCCGACTTACACGCCAGTTCCGACACCTACCGACACGCCCACACCCGTTCCAACCCCCACTGCCACTCCCATCCCTCCGACACCGACACTGACGCCTGTTCCTACGGATACTGCAACGCCGACCGCGACCGCAACACCAGAAGTGGATATCTCTGTAACGCTCGATCTCATCGACGAGCTGATCAAGTTGTCGACGGCTCTCGTCGAATTGAGTGCAATGCCTATCGAGGAGTGGGATTGGGATGAAGTCGATGCGCTGTTGAGCCGTAACGCGTTGCTGATAGATCGAGTGGCAGAGTTGGAAGCTGCTTCAGATGGCAAGCGTTCGCCAGAACTTGACCAGCTCGTCCAACTCGCCAGACTGAACGAGGAAAATATAAAGCCGCTACGCGCTCTAATGGAAGCGTCACCTGACCCGACCGCTACCCATACACCGGAACCAACCGCAACCTCTACGCCCGAACCGTCGCCAACACCGACCGATACACCCACGCCAACACCGACCCCTGAGCCGACCGCTACTCCAACGCCGACGCCAACACCGACTATCACACCAACGCCGACCCCTGAGCCCATAACGGATTTGACACTCCGTTGGACATTCCAAACCGGTGTGTCTGGCAGCGTCGGGAACACTGCATCTAATGCGGATTTAACCGTCCGCGACGGAGTGGTTTACGCGGGTTCAAAAGACAACAAGATCTACGCCATCTACGCATCTTCGGGCCAAGAAAAATGGTCTTACAACACGGGTAGCGATGTCACGAGTGGCGGAGTATTAAGCGAAGACGGAGCGATTCTCTATTTCGGCACCGACCACACTGGATTCTTCGCGCTGGACACCGATGATGGATCGAGGCGTTGGTGCTACCGGTGCGATGAGGATGATCAGAGCGACTCGTTTGAAACAAAGCCAACAATCTATGAGGATATGGTGATCGCTCCAGCAAACGGCCGCGTCTACGCCTTCAACGCGGATAGAACGAGCGAAGAGGAGGGCAGACTGCTATGGGCAAACCCGAGGATCGGTCAAGATTCTGAAGATTGGCGATTCAGAGAAGCTGGTACTGCACACCGTGATGCGTTCTACATTGGGAATTACCAAGCGGATAGCGACGGTACATTGCACGGTTTCCATACGGACACTGGTCTACGCAACGGGAATGCTCGGTTGCGCGGGACACAAATGCCCTATTGTCAAGAGGACGAAGACTGCAGAAGCGGCAACAAAGATCTTGAGCCTTTGCGAACCGCGGTTGTGCGAAACGGTCCCGATATCTACTTTGGCAACGACGCGGGTGAGCTTATCCAGTACACCAGCAATACGATCAGCTGGGTCTTTACGACAGCATCGAAGCGCAACGTACAGGGAGACATCGCCGCAACGGAAGAAATCGTGGTTTTCTCGGATCGTTCAGGTGCGATCTACGCCGTAAACCCAGATCGGGAAGAAGCAACTAAGAGAACCTCCGGCACTGGCAAAAAACCGGAACGGCTATGGGTGGAGTCCACTGAGGAGCGAAGATGGATTGTTGGGGGGCCGGTGATCAGCGGCGACTACGTTTACGTCATTGACAGTCACGGGCTCCTTTACATGATTGACCTAGAAAGGGGTGATACCCAATACACGTTGGACCTGTGGCCGGGCGATGATCCTTGTGTGTCTTGCAGGTCAACCCCAGCCATCGAAGACGACATGCTCTTCGTCGGTACTCAAGAAGGCACTATCGTGGGTGTTCAGCTGCCGATTTACACCGATTAGGGCAAAGATTGTACGGTGCCGGAAACCGGCTTCGAACGCAGTGATAAACTCCGCAACGGAGCCGCAGACCGCGGTGTCCGACCGAATCTAATTCTCGATCGCTGAATCAATCAAACGGTGTAATATCCCATGAAATCATTCGCACAAGCTCTCGACCTCAAAGACGATCCCGCGATCATCGCCGAATACGAGGAGTATCACCGCAACGTATGGCCTGAGGTCCTGGAAGCGCTGAAAGGCATCGGCATTGAACGTATGGAGATATTCCGCATCGGAAACCATCTGTTCATGTACTGCACCGCCCCAGACGACTTCGATCCGAGCCGCGACTTCCAAAGCTACACCTCGACCAAACGGGCGGAGGAGTGGAACGACCTGATGATGACTTACCAGCAAAAAGTTCCAGAAGCTGGACCAGACGATTGGTGGGCTCCGATGTCTTTGGCGTTCGACTCCAAGTGGTTCGAGTAACGGTTGGATTGGTTTAGAGGGTTGAACCGCACAGCACCATGTCCAAGGACGAGCCGGCTACTGCCGCCGAACTGACGGAATCAATCGTAGAAGCAATCGAGACTGCGGAAGCGTTAGCACTGACTTCCGTCGCCCGTGGCGACTTCACCCAATCTGAGGTTATTTCCGAGCGATTGACACCGAATCTCATGCAGGCGAAGTTGTACGCAGAGATTAGTATGACTTCCGTCCCCGAGATCAGGAGCGGGATAGCAGAAGCCACCGCCGTCGCATCGGATTTGGCCGACATGGACTCCAAATACTCACCGTTGCTCAGCATGTTGCGAAGACTCCGAGAAGCAGTATCAAGGAATCTTTCCTAACCACATCGGCTATGGCGAATCAAGTGGATGTGGAGATCGATACCCGATGGATATCTGGGGCAGCCGTGGTTTCAACCGCCAATGTCGAGTTGGTTCGGCAAGCTGTTGCAGCCATCCTACGCCGAGAAGGGTTCGTCGGAGACAGACCCGCGTCCGTTGCGGTCTTGTTGACCGGCGACGAACAATTGCACAGGCTCAACCGTGAGTTCGCAGGCGAGGATCACGTGACCGATGTGCTTTCTTTCGAGAGAGATGCTGGAGCACCATTCCCGAACGGGGATGATTCACTCGTAAACCAGATTGGCGACATCGCGATTTCAGTACCCCAAGCCGAGCGCCAAGCAATAGAGAAGCAAGTACGGTTCGAACGCGAGTTAGCGATGCTGGCAATTCACGGAACGCTGCATCTGCTCGGATACGACCATGCTACGCCCGAAGAGGAGCGCGTGATGTTCGGCAAGACCGACGATGCGCTTGCCGAGGTATTCGAAGCGGACGCCTAGTTCCCCACCGTTTACTACCGTTATCTGCTGTGCAGAAACACGGGAGCAAGCATCTGGTCCACTGGCACAAAGCCGTCTGTGAGCATAATCGGGTCTTCTTTGTGGAACCAGCGGAGAAAGACGTCGTCTGGCATGAACCGAGTTATTGGGTCGTGCCAACCGACGGCTTCGTTGGCTTCCACCAGATCCTCAAAGGATATCGGCGTCGACGAACCAACGACGACATAGGTAACGTTGGTCCGCTCGTCTTGTTCCCATAGATCGTCGTCCCTTAGCACATATACGTAGTCAAACGTGTGTTGCATGGTGTTGACGTAGGCGCGCAGGAACTGACCAATTTCTATGTTGTCGACGATATTGACGATGTAGATTCCGTTTGGGTTAAGTAGTTCCCTGACCTGTTGATTGAATTCATGGGTGGTGAGTTGGTAAGGCACAGAAAAATCATTGAACGCATCGCCGACAACCATGTCGTAGGTGCCTTTGTCGAGCTCCCGCGCCTTCATCCTTGCATCCTCGTGATAGCTGACGATGTTTGTGTTCAAGGGCAGCCAAAGGTACTCGTGAGCGATTTGAGTGACAACAGGATCGATCTCGACGACTTCGACCTCCCAGTCTCGGTATCGATGCTCGATCAGCCGAGGCATCGTGTATCCACCGCCTCCGATGAACATGATTTTCGGGGTCTCGATCCGATATTCCTGCAGCGCGACGAAGTCAGCGGTGATCTTCTCATAACCGTAGACGAGGAACGATGGGTCGTCTTTCGCGACGTAGCTGTGCAAGAGCTGGTCGAGAGTCAATGTTCTGACAGTTTGGTCCTGGATGGTACGTTCGCGGACTTTGATGCAGAAGTAGTTGCTCTCTTCGTCGCAACCCGATTCCACCCAACCATCGACATCTTCATAAGTGAAACTCAACAAGATGGCAACCAATGAGACAACCACTGGCAACACAACCGGCAATTTTCCTCGGATCTTCCATAAATCCCCGAAGAACAACGCCATCGCGAATAGCACGATTGCCACAGCCAAGACTATTGGGCGAGTGCCTATCCATTGGATGAGGACGAATCCGGTGAGAAAAACACCAAGGATTGAACCAGCGGTCGAGACAGCGTAAAACCTGCCCACGATGTCGCCAGTCCTCGAGAGTTCCTGTAGTTGCAGCTTGATTACTATCGGCGTCACCATTCCCAAGATCAGGCTGACAGGCAGGAACAGAACCGCGGTCAATGTCACTATGCGCGGTAGCAGCGGCAGATCGCTGACAACATCGCCGGCAATGGATATTAGTGGCAGTATGACAACCGTGAAAGCACCAGAAACGAACAGTATCAAGCCGAGCGTCTGGCGCGACGGGTACTTATCAGCGACGAGTCCGCCTATGTAGTTGCCGACGCTGATGCCAGCCAGCACCACGCCGATGATGCTTGTCCACGTGTACAGAGACACTCCGATGACCGGCGCGAGGATTCGACCCGCAACGATCTCTAGGATGAGGGTGCAAGCACTCCCGACAAAGACGATGAGATAAGGAACGACTGATGTAATCGGCGCGAGACGGTCTCTCATATTCGCTCCAATCTATCCTTTCCAGCGCGTTGGTAGACGGGTATCAAGTTGGCGCACCCCGAGATCTTGCTGGCAGGGATAAGGATACTCGGATTTCGGGCACTGTCGAATCGTCAGCCGTTTCGAATCGGCTCGAAAAATCTCAATACTCGATCGGCGAAACGTTCCGGAAACGAACTGTGCATACCATGTCCCGAGTCATCCCACTTCTCGTACTCGGCCCGTGGCAACAAACTCATCGCTTTCTCCGCCTCATCGTCGAACAAGGCCGAGCCAAGTGACGGTTCGGCTTGCAGCAGAAGGCCTGGAGCTTGAGCGCGTTGGAGCAGGTCTTCCGTCCGCCAATTGATTCGTGCCCGACCGCTTAAAGTGGTTCGAAATACGTCGGGATCCATAGCCATCAACTTTTCGGCGCGGTCGTGGCAACGGTTGTCATCGAGATCAGGGTTGGTCCTCCGGACATGGGCGAAAACGGTGTCAAAGTCTGGTTTCGTGTCTAACACTTCGAGGGTTGCGGTGAAACTGAGGCGGAACTGGTTACCCTCCCATCGTTGGTGAACAAAGAGCGGGGGATCTTCGTAGACCGCGGCTCGCACCAAGTCAGAGCGCAAAGCGTTGAGACCCACTGCGGTAACCCCGCCAAGAGAATGCCCAATGACGAATACCGGTTCACCAACCACGCGCTCCATGAATTCGACTTGATCTAATGCGTATTGGCGCCAGTTGTAATCGTTGTTCACCCATGAAGACTTGCCGTGACCGCGAAGATCTACCGCGTAGACGTGCCAATCGGGGGTGAAAAACGGCAAAACCGAGTCCCAGTCCTCCCAGCGACCGCTAATACCATGTATCAACAGCAACGTCGGACCGTTTTGAGGTCCTTCAGCGTAGTTGATGTGACGGTCGCCGAGTTGCAGTGTTGACTCGCGCATTTCTTCAGTGCTCTTAGATTTCATGAGCGAATATCGGTCCTACGGTGGTGGATTTCGACTACCAAATGATATCTCTGAGACATGCAGCTACATTCACTGTGAAAAGCGACTTCGCGATGCGAGCATTCGGGCAAATGCGCGCCGGCAAGTTAAGAGCCGATTCAGTCAACCACTACAACTTCGCCTTGCCGGAAGTGATCCAACGCATCTTCGTTTACTTCGATACCCAAACCCGGACCTTCAGGAACGTCGATGTATCCGTTTGATTGCCGGAAGAATGGATCAGTCAGCGCCTCTCTAACCGGGTGTGATGTCTGGTCGAACTCAGTGACTGGCTCGTTAACGAAGGGTTCCTTCGGGTGTGCAGGTGGTGCCTGAGATACCGTCGCGAGAGTGTGGAGTATGGCTGCGAGGCTGATATGGGTGTTGAAGAAGTGCGGGAAAAACCGTACGTTGAACGCCTCCGACATGTCAGCACACAGCTTGAGTTCAGAGATGCCGCCGACATTCACGACTTCGGGTTGGATGATGTCGAATATCCGTCGTCCCAGAAGATGCGCAACATCGCGACGAGTGCTCGCCGATTCTCCGCCAGCAGTCGGGACCGGCGACTGAGAAGTGATCAACAGATTGTCTTCCAACGCTTGCGAACTAGTAGGCTCTTCAAACCACGTCACGTCGAAATCCGCGATGCGACGCGCCATCGAAATCGCCGTCATCGGATCGTAGGCCTCATTCGCGTCGACCATTATCCGAATGTTGTCTCCGACAGTGCGGCGAAGAGCCCCAACGCGGTCAACATCCTCCGCAAACGTGAAACCGCCGATTTTCATCTTCATCCCGATAAACCCGGCTTCAGCATATCCCTGCGCTTCGTCTAGTAGATCAGTCCATGCAGGATCGTTAATGTCGGCTTCAGTGTAGAAGAGACCGGTTGCGTAGGTACAGATGCGATCTCGAACTTTTCCGCCCAGCAATTCGTAAACCGGCACGCCACGAGCCTTGCCCACCAAGTCGTGCAAGGCGATATCGATCGCGCTGGCGGTCTTGGATGCCAAGCCACCGTATCCACCGCTTTGATAACGTGGATTGATGATCGCTTGCCAGATACTGCCGAAATGCGCGGGATTCTTCCCGATCAGACTCGCGGCTATCCCCGCGATTGCAGACGCGCCTCCGCCGGTTTCTCCCCAACCGTACGTCCCGTCGTCAGCGACCACACGCACCGCGACAGTCCCCCGATGCGTCTTCCATTGCATCGATGACTTGTATGGCGCGGCCACCTTACCGTTTAGTTGGTGAAGTTCGATTCGTTCAATCTTCATAGCGGTACACGTTGACTTCCTTCGAGCCAGATGCAATAAGCGTAAAACGGCGTTGCCAACCAAGCCATCGCAACCATCGTACGCTGACTATTCGAGCTGTACGGACGGTGCCGAATAGAATTATGCCCCTAAAATACGCTTATCGAACTCCAACTTGAGGCGAGGAAATCATGGCATCACAGTCCAGCAACGGCAACATCTCCAAGAACCGCGGTGTCTTCTCGATACCGGTAACGCCGTTCAACGAAGATGGCAGCGTCGACTACGAGTCGTTGCGCCGTTGCGTCGCGTATTGCGTCGAAGCAGGCGCACACGGCGTCGTGATGCCGGTGAACGCAAGTGAAGGACCGCGATTGACCGATGAAGAACGCGACGAGGTCCTGCGAGTCGGAGTCGCCGCGGTTGCTGGCGCAGTCCCGGTTGTGGCTGGCGCGAGCGGTATATCGATCGAGCACTGCATTGAGCGAGCACGCGTCGCCGTAGAGTGGGGCGCTGACTCAATCATTGCAATGCCTGCAAACGGTATGGGTGGCGGCCAGGAGACGATCGATCTATATGGAGCGTTATGGGATGCCACCGGATTGCCGGTGTGGCTCCAAAACAACAAACCGCCCACAGGCCCGACAATTCCGACGCCGACGATCATCCGAATCATTGAAGAAATCCCCGGAGCACGGCTGCTGAAGGAAGAGAGTCTGTTACCCGGCAACGTGATAACTGCGGTATTGGAAGCGTGCGGCGACAAAGTGGAATCGATCATGGGCGGCATGGGCGGACGTTTCCTTTTGGCCGAGTATCGCCGCGGTGGCGCTGGCACGATGCCAGCCGGTCATATCACTGAGGCGCACGTCGCGGTCTGGAATGCGTTAGAAGCAGGTGGCGTGGACGAAAACGGTCAGCAAGTGGTTACGGACGAAGCGCGAGCATTGTTCAATCGAATACTTCCGTCTCTCAACTTCGAGTTCTTCTTCGGCGTAACCACCTACAAACAAGCGTTCTGGCGAAGAGGCATCATCAGAACACCGGTTACACGCCAACCCGGCTCGAAACCATTCGACCGTTACGACGGAGAAGAGTTGGATACGATCTTGGACGAGCTGTCAGATCTATTGACTTGGCGGGGATGAACCCAGATTCAAGTGTCGCGACGGCGAGCAGCCCTGGACACTGAGCACCCGACTACAACTATGGCTATGCCCAATACGAAGAAAAGAACTAACCCTGTCTGATTCGGGGCTAGCCCACCTGTAACCGGTAGCTCAACCACGCGTATCTCTACCACAACCTCCGGCGTCGGTGGCAACGGGCCCGGTGCTCCCTCCAGACCGACCGCCAAGATAGTCGGAACTGTGCCCACGAATGCACACAACTTCAAACCAGTGTCTTGGACTCTTGTTCCCGAGTTCAAGACCGTTTGAGTCAAGCCCTCAGAGTCGGTCGCTATCACAGTCATCGAATCGATATTTGCGAAGAAATGCTGGGGTATCGGCAAGCACGCTAGAGGCGGGTTTCGGAACCTGAATCCAGGCGAAGGCGTTCTGCCATTCTCATCGACCGCGTCGATCGTGTAGTAGTTACCGGCGAGCGTGTATCGGTGATGCGTCATGCCAGCATTCGAAGCTTCACCTCCTTTGGACATTCGCACGCCAACGATGTACGCGCTGGGCACATCACCGGGTACCGCGATGAACGAATAATCTTCGCCAATAATCTCTCCGCCTTCTTCAGGTGTGAACACTTCATATGTGTTGCCGTCGGAATCCGCTAGCACCGCTGGTATCGGACCGCGAGGGTTGACTGGAGCCGGATCAACCGCGTTGGCCGGTTCGTATATCAACGCGACGGTAGCGAACGCGGAGACTGCCACAAGTGTCAACATGCCCCCGATCCGCTTGGGGGTAGTTGCAGTGATATTGCTGAGATTTCGCATGGTAAACACGGAATTTCGATCGATTTCTATGCCGATCAAGCGAATCGACACCTATCGCCTTTTCAATTGATGAAATTCTAACGCCCAAATTCAAACGCGAACCCTGCGATGGATCTCGGAGACTATTGAGACTGTCGCGTTCTGAATCTCGTCGCCAAACTCATTTCGCGGGGTTATTCGTTACGTGTAAACTGAAAAACACGATACAACCGCTGATTCGTACGATACAAGCGGTGCGCGAAGCTGGAAATGGCGACCACCCAAACACTCGTCCCTCAATCCTCGAAATCTACGCGGCCTTCAAGCCGGAACGGATACCAGCGCTCGCTAACAAATCTAATGAAGGAGGTACAGAGCTACCTCCCTCCAGACGAGATTGAATTTATCAAGGCCGCGTATGAGTACGCTTACTTGGCTCATGACGGTCAGACGCGGAAGTCGGGCGAGCCTTACATCATCCATCCCATCAGCGTCTCATTGCGACTCGCGCAATTGGCCCTGCCTTCCGACTTAATCGCAGCTGGCCTGCTCCACGACACCGTCGAAGACTGCGGAATCGAGGTGGACGACATCCGCAAAGAGTTCGGCGACAGCGTGGCACTTCTCGTTGACGGAGTCACGAAGTTGAAGCAGATCGAGTTGGCCGCTTCGAGCGGCGGGTCGAGACAGCGCCGACACTACGAGGACCGCAAACAGGAGCGAATCGAAAGCCTCCGCAAGATGTTTGTAACCGCCGGCGAAGACCGCAGGGTCCTGCTGATCAAGCTGGCCGACCGTATGCACAACATCGAGACGTTGCGCTACCTCAAGGCAGAACAGCAAGAGCGCATCGCCCGCGAGACCATGGACATTTATGCTCCGTTAGCCGATCGACTGGGCATGAACGATTGGAAGTGGCGTCTCGAAGACAAAGCCTTTTACTACCTCGATCACAAGGAATACCGCACGATTTCGGGTCTTGTGAAGCGGAAGCGGCGGGAGCGCGAGGCCTACACGAACCGAGCCGTCAAGATTCTTCAAGAAGCGATCATCAATCAGAACAACATCGAGGCATCGATAACCGGGCGCGCCAAACACCTCTTCAGCATCGCGCGTAAGAAGAAGCGCTACGAAGAACTGGGTCGAACATTCGACGAGATCAACGACCTGATCGCCTTGCGGGTTATCACGCAAAACACCGCCGATTGCTACAACGCTCTGGGTGTCGTCCACGGCTTGTGGCCGATGATCGAAGGCACCTTTGACGACTATATTTCGAAGCCCAAGTCCAACGGCTATAGCTCGTTGCACACCACCGTCCTCGGGCCTGACAATACTCCGCTGGAGGTGCAGATCCGATCGCGCGAGATGCACGAGGTCGCCGAACAAGGGTTCGCCGCTCACTGGGCCTACAAGCAAGGCGGCAATAACGAGGGCGACAGAGATTCTTCCGACCGCACAATGTCTTGGCTGAAAGACATGCTGTCACTCACGGGCGACGCGGAAGACGGCGATGATTTCATCGATCACGTCGACGAATCGCTCAGCACAGACCGAATCCAAGTCTTCACCCCGGCCGGCGATGTGATCGAACTTCCGCCCGGCGCAACGCCTTTAGATTTCGCGTACCGGATTCACACTGAATTGGGACACAGCACCGTCGGCGCGGTGGTCAATGGCAAAATGGTGCCGCTGAACACCGGTTTGATGCCGGGCGATGTCATAGAGATACGAAAGGCGCGCGCCCCTCGCGGGCCGAGTCTCGATTGGCAGGACACTGAGAAAGGTTATTTGGTAACCAACAGCGGTCGAGCCAAGGTTCGACAGTGGTTCAGCCGCCAAGCCCGCGAAACTAATCTGCAACAAGGCCGACAGCAACTCAAGCGGGTCGTAGACCAGCTAAACCGCATGGGACACTCCGTGGACACGGATGAGATTGCCGATCTTATGGGCTACACCTCTAACGAAGAGTTGATAACCGATCTTGGTAAGACCCGACAGCAACCATCGGTAATCGTCCGAACTGTCGTTAAGGCGATCGACGATAACCGTCCTGAAAACGTCATCGCGGAACAGCTAGCCGCTGGCGAACGCGAAGCCAAGAAAAAGGGTGTTTCCGACCTCGCAAAAGGCGTAGTCGTGATGGGACTGCCCGGCGTTCAGGTCAACTTCCCGCGCTGCTGCAACCCGGTTTACGGTGACGACATCGTTGGATACCTCACCCGCGGCCGAGGCGTATCTGCGCATCGGGACAACTGTCGGAACCTCCGCAACGCTATCGATCATGATCGCCTTGTAGAAGTCGCATGGGGGCACATGTCTGGCACCTACCCGGCGCGACTGCGAGTCGAAGGTTCGGATCGCATCGGATTGATACATGATCTGTGCGGCGTAATCCGCGATGAACGCATGAACCTACACAAAATGGCCTCCGGCGAGGACATAGGTCGGGGCAGCACACGGATCGACTTCACGGTCTACACCAGCGGTTTAGAGCAATTGGCGAGGCTCTTCGACCGCTTGGAGGCAGTCCGAGGTGTATCTTCCGTAATGCGCATCCACTGAAACGCGTCGGCTCCGTCGCGGGTTGCGCACCGCTTATATAGAATCAAACGCGTTAGAACCTCAGACAGGTTCAACGCGGCAACTTCGTTAAGAAAGGTCCCAAATGCCTGCAGCCAAATCAATGCGCGTTCAGCGTCGCCGAGCGGCGCGAAATCGATCCGTGCGTTCCTTCGTACGGACACGCGTCACGGCCGCACGTAGCGCCATCGACCAATCTCCGTCCGACGAAGCGACAGCCGAGTCCCTCCGAGCGGCGATCAGCGCATTGGATGTCGCCACGCGAAAAGGCGTCATTCACCGCAACCAGTCCTCCCGCAAAAAGAGCCGGTTGACCAAGCGTCTCAACAAAGCTCTCGCGAGCTGATGCTCCCGAATCAACGTCCTCCCCTTCCCCCTCTGGGAGAAGTGCCGGGGCCTGCCCCGTACTACGATACGGGGGCGATGGGGGCCGACCAACATCACCATCACGACGACGCGTCAGACGAACACGTCCACACACATGGCACCGTCTCGTACGACGAGCCGCAATCGCGCTATAAGTGGCAGATACATCACCCCTTCGAAGAAGTCCACCACCGCGCGGCGATCGAGGTTGCGCCTTGGTCGGGACTACTGCCCCGATGGCGATTCATCATCCCATCCGACTACGAAGGCCTAGTCAGATGGGGAGTCGGCCCACCTGGCGCTACTGAAATCAGCCTCGAAGCCGTACGACGACCGGTACGTCACGGACCGGTTCAACTAACTGACGGGCCAGAGGTCGAGTGGCTCGGCGGCCATAACCCGCTATCCAACTCGCTGAGCGCGTATATCGTAATCGACGGCGACCCTCCGCACTACCTCGCCTTTGGACAATCCGAAGAACCCGAAGGCCCACCCACATCGCTCGAAGGCATCTACTTCGCCGCGCATCACGACCCGCACCCGTACTAGCAGAAGTCCACCAACGCCTTCGGCATCAACCCGATGCGCTGATAGACTTTCTGCCACACTTGCGATCACCTGGAGGCGAGGATGACCGAAACGGTCCAATGTGATCTCCGCATTAACGGTGGACAGCTCCTAAACACCGACACCTCTCGTCTGGAAAAAGGCGACATCGCCATTAAAGGCGATCAGATAATCGCGATCGAAAACGTCCCCGAAAACTACGTCGCCACACGCACCATCGACGCATCCGGCCTAGTCGTAACCCCCGGAATCATCGATCTCCACACTCATGTCGCGGGCGGACTCCGTCGCTCTTCGCCATACGTCGAAGACATGATGCAAGACGCCGACACCGCAGGCGTCAACTCCGGCGTCACCACTGTCGTCGATGCGGGATCATGCGGCATCACGAATATAGGCGGCCTCGTCAATCATGTAATCCCAAACTCCAAAACCCGCGTTCTGGCCCTATTGAACGTCGGATCGCTCGGCGTAAACCGCGTCCCGGAAGTAACATCCGCGCTCGACATCGAACACGACGCGGCAGTCGCGACGATTCAATCCCGAAAAGACGTCATCATCGGCGTAAAAGCCAGAATGGTCTCGCCCGGCATCGCCGAACTCGGCATCGATCTCCCCAAGGCGGCTAAATCGATCGCAGACGAAGCAGGCGTCAGGCTGATGGTTCACGTCGGCGACACCACAGGACAGTCCGACCAAGCGCTCGAAGCCGCGCCGAAAATCCTCGGTGAAATCCTCACCGAAAACGACATCGTGACTCACTCTTTCAGCGGGGCCCGAGGGGGACTGATCGGAGCCAACCGAACCCTCCTTCGCGAAGCACTCGACGCCCGTGCCCGCGGCGTGAAGTTCGACATCGGCGTCGGAGGCAGAAACTTCTCCTTCGATGCCGCCAAACGAGTCTTAGACGGCGGTCTGATACCAGACACCATCAGCTCTGACGTAACCCTTCAAAGCCGATATGTCGGTACCTCCTTCTCTCAAATGGACTGCATCGGCAAAGTCATATCACTAGGCATCGGCCTCGAAGACGCGCTCGTAATGTCGACGCGCAATCCCGCGGCCATTCTCGGCCCCCAAACCGAAAAAATGCTAGGCTGCACGGCCCCCGGCACCCACGCCGACCTCACTATCCTACGCGTCCACGAAGGCGATTGGGAGTACATCGACGGCGATGGCAGCATCAACGTCGGCCCGTACGCCCTAGAACCCGTCTCATGCATCCGCGCCGGCCAAGTCATGCCCATAGACTACGGCCCAAGACCACAAGGATGGCTTCCCCCTCCTTCAGGAGGGGGGTAGGGGGAGGTCGACTCTGTCACAGTCCGTCATCCAAATCACAAAAATCACGGTTAAAAGACCCGCGCCATGAACAACCAAACAATCCTCGACCGAATCGCCGAACTCCCGCGCATAAAACTGGCACGACTCTGCACGCCATTCGAAGAAGCCGCAAGACTCCGAGCCGCAATCGCCGAGTCGATGGATGCCGATGTTGACGCCGTCCCCCACATCTTCATCAAGCGCGACGACGCCACTGGATTCGCGTTCGGCGGCAATAAGGCGCGCCATATGGAGTTCCTCTTCGCTCACCTCATCGAGCGCGGCTTCGACACCATCGTCAACATCAACCACTACCACTCCAACCAAGCCCGGTTCGTGGCCGCATCCTGCGCCAAAATGGACATGAAGTGCCATATGGTAGCAGTAGATATGGTTGACGCGCCAGTTATGGGCAACCTCCTCATCGGCCACCTCACCGGCGCTGAGATACATCGTATCCCCGGAGAATACTCCCGCGAAGTTGCAGAAAAACTCGTCGCTGAGGAGAATGATGCTGGACGAAATGCCACCATCCTCTCCGACAACGATTTCTCCGACATCGCTGGCATGATCGGATTTGTCGAAACAGGCATCGAATTAAGCGCCCAAACCGAGGATGCAGGCGTGGGCGATGTTCCACTCCGCATGTGGGGCCTAGTCGGACGCTCCATCGCGGGACTGCGACTCTACGCCCGCAACACCGGCAAAAACTGGACCGCATCCGCCACCGCATACTCACACACCCAGCCCGATTCCTACGAAGTCGTCTACATCGACCGTTCAACTCGCGTCGCCGAACTCCTCGGACTCGACACTGCACTCGATCCCGGCGACCTTGACACCGTCATCGGCTACACCGGCGACGACTACGGCATCCCCACCGAAGGTGTATTCGAAGCCATACACCTAGTAGCAAAAACCGAAGGCATCATCCTCGATCCCAACTACACCGGCAAATCCATGTCCGCCCTCATCGGCGAAATCCGCGGTGGCAACCTAGACCCAGACATCCCCGTAGTCTTCGTCCACTCCGGCGGCCTACCCCAGACCTTCGCCTTCGCCGACCAGCTCTGGGACTGGCAGCCAAGCTGATGCAACCCCAAGCGATCCTCGACGCCATCGACGAACTGCCGCGCATCGAACTCGCGCGCAAAAACACCCCTTTCGAGGAGATGCCCCGGCTCCGTGCCGCAATCGCCGAGTCGATGGACGCAGAAATCGAGTCCGTCCCGCAACTCTTCATCAAACGCGAGGACACCACCGGCTTCGCATTCGGCGGCAACAAGGCCCGACACATGGAGTTCCTCTTCGCTCATTTCATCGAGCGGGGCATCGACACCATCGTAAACATCAACCACTACGACTCCAACAACGCCCGATTCGTCGCCGCGTCGTGCGCCAGGACTGGCATGAAGTACCACTGGGTCGCACACGACATGGTCGACGCTCCGGTCGCCGGCAATATGCTCATCGCACACCTCGCCGGTGCCAACATCCATCGGGTCCCGGACCAACCAACCGCACGATCCCTCGCCGAGCAAATCAACGCTGAAGAAACCCGAAACAGCAGAAACTCCACCGTCCTCTCCCACAACCCCTTCTACGACATCGCTGGCATGATCGGCTTCCTAGAGACTGGGTCCGAACTCGACAGACAGACCCAAGAGGCCGGTCTCGCCGACGGACCTCTGCACATGTGGGGCCTCTGCGGACGCTCCATCGGCGGCATTCGTCTCTACGCCCGCAACACTGGCAAGCCGTGGAAGGCTACCGCCGTCGCCCAACAGCTCGAATTCCCCAAAACCTACGAAGGCATTTACCTCGACCGCTCCGCCCGCGTCGCCCACCTCCTCGGACTAGACACCGCACTCGACCCTGGCGACATCACAACCATCGCCGGCTACACCGGCACCTACGGTTACACGACGGAAGGCGCGATCGCTGCCATCCACCTAGTAGCCAGGACCGAAGGCATCATGCTCGACCCCAACTACACCGGCAAATCAATGTCCGGCTTGATCGGCGAGGTCAAGGCAGGCAACGTCGATCCAGAAATGCCTGTCGTCTTTATCCACACCGGCGGTTTACCTCAAACGTTTGCGTTTGCGGAGGAGCTTGCGGGCTGGCAGCCCAACTAAATCCCCTCTCCCTCAGAGCCCATCACAAAAATCAGCGTAATCCGCGGTTCAGACTGCGCCCAAAACTACAACCCCGCTGAAACCTCCACAATCGCATCCTCCACCGCATCGCACAGCTCATCTATCTCCTGCGCCGTGATCGACAACGGCGGCGAAAGCGGCAAGATGTAAGCACCGACCCGGATCCATACCCCGCGACGCTTCAAAGCATCCGTAAACCTCGCCCCGATGCCCACTTCAGGCGCGAACGACTGCTTGGTCTCTCGATCCGCTACCAACTCCAACCCTTGCACCAAACCCATGCCCCTCGCATCACCGATAATCTCGTGACGTCCCATCATCTCAGCTAGACGGTCGGATAGCTGTACTCCCCGCTCACGAGCGTTCTGAACGAGGTTTTCACGCTTCATAATCTCCAAGTTCTTGAGACCCGCTGCGACGCCGCCCGGATGCGCCGAGTACGTGTACATGTGGCTCCAAGTCTTCTCCGGACCACCCGCGAACGCGTCAGCGATACGTCGATCCGCGATGCAGCCACCCAGCGGGAAGTATCCGCTCGTAATGCCCTTGGCGAACGAGATGATGTCCGGCTGAGTATTCACCACCTCCGCGCCGAACCATTCGCCCAAACGTCCGAAACCAGTGATCACCTCGTCGAAAATTAGCACCACGCCGTATCGATCACAGATCTCCCGCACCATCGGCCAGTAGTTCTCCGGCGGCACAACACCACCCATCGGTTGCGTCACTGGTTCACCGATTACTGCCGATACTGAGTGCGGGCCTTCGCTGATGATCGCCTTCTCAATCGCCAGCGCCGCCAACTCTCCACACTGCTCCGGCGAATCCGAGTTGAACTCGCACCGATAGAAGTGCGGAGCCGGAACATGAACTGCGCTCGATGGCTTCGGTTGATAGTCAGTCCGTGGGAATCCCGGATGCTCGCCCAGCCACATAGTCCCATACGTCGCGCCGTGATACGACCCTCGCCTTGAGATCACCTTGTACCGCCCCTTCTCACCCATCCGCATCTGATATGCCTGAGCCAGCTTTAGCGCCGACTCGTTAGCCTCGGACCCGCCTTGACAGAAGAAAGTCCGAGTCAGATCACCCGGTGTCAGATTCGCGATCTCCGTCGCCAACTCAACAGCCGCGAGTGTAACACTGGCATAGACATTCGCGCTGAGATCGGAAATCTGCTCGTAGATCGCCTTCGCTATCTCTTCTCGACCATGCCCCGTGTTCCGGAAATACATCCCGGAGATCCCATCGATGTAGCGAGTGCCGTCAACGTCCCAGATGTAGATGCCATCACCACGTTCGACGACTAACGGACCACCCTCTTCGCCGAGCATGGCATGGTTATTCATGCCTATAAAGATGTGGTCGAGAGCTGCTTGCCTCAACTCGGCTGGACTACGGGACACGGTTGCGGATTGCATGGCGACGGCCTTTTGCGACTGGTTTTTCGCGTTGAATCTCACTGTATCGCATCGAATAGTAACCGTTGCCGAAACATCTAGAATCGCAACCCATGAAACGCTGTATCAAGATCGGAGCGCTCGGAGGGTTTCTTGCCGGCATCATCGTATTTCTCGGTTACGCCATGGCTTCGTGGTGGGTATGCAGTAGCCTCCGCGAATGCCCTGGGAGCTGGGTCCCATACCTCGTCATCTTCGCCATCGGCGTCGCCATATTCACCGCGTTGGGCGTACTAGTAGCCGCGATTTTAAGAGGGTTGTACGAAGTCACGCGCGTGGATCAACCATCACCCTGACCCTCTCCCCGGGAGACCTTCGAAAATCCGTCGTCATTCCGGCGAAAGCCGGAATCCAGAGGGGCAGGGCAACGGTGGTTATAGACTCGAATCTTGTGCTTGTCTAACGTCGCCCGTGTTGAGGTAACTCCCTAGATGTCCAACTCAGAATCTGTCTTCGATGTAGTCGTCCTAGGTGCCGGCCCCGGCGGTTACCATGCCGCTATTCGGGCTGCCCAACTCGGCCTCAACGTCGCCATCGTAGAGAAAGACGACGGTACCGGCATCGGCGGATTAGGCGGAGTTTGCCTGAACTGGGGATGCATACCCTCCAAATCCCTCCTCAAGAACGCCGAACTCGTCAATGAGATGAAGCACGCCGCCGATTGGGGCATAGAGTTCGACAACGTCCGCTTCGACATGTCGAAAGCCGTCGACCGCTCCCGCCGCGTCTCCAACACACTGACCCGCGGCATCGGCTACCTGATGCGAAAGAACAACATCACCGTCATCGAAGGCACCGGACGTCTCATGTCCTCCAGCCGCGTCCAGATCGACGGCGACCAGTGGGTAACCGCCCAGAACATCATCATCGCCACCGGCGCCCGCGCCCGATCATTGCCCGGACTCGAGATCGACGGCGAGTCAATAATCACCTCAAGAGAGGCACTCGAATTGAGAGAGCAGCCTTTGGCTGTCGCCATCGTCGGCGCATCCGCCATCGGATGCGAATTCGCCTACTACTTCAACGCATATGGTGTAGAAGTGATGCTCTTCGAACTTTTGCCGCGCATCGTGCCGAAAGAGGACGAAGAGGTCTCTGCCGAACTCGAGCGGCAGTTTAAGCGACAAGGCATCAAGATCAACGCTGGCTCGATGGTCAAAGGCGTCGAGAAGAACGACGACGGCAGCGTAACCCTCAGCTACACCGTCGGGGAAGATGGCGAAACCGAGACCTTCACCTGCGACAAAGTCCTGCTCGGCGTCGGTGTCCAACCCAACTCCGACGACATCGGTCTCGCCAACGTTGGTGTCGAGACGTACGGCCCCGGTTTCATCGAGGTCGATGGCAACATGCGCACCAACGTCACCGGCGTCTACGCAGTCGGCGATGTCACTGGCAAGTTACCGCTGGCACACGTCGCGTTTGATCAGGGTATAGTCGCCGCTGAGACGATTGCTGGTCATGATCCGGAGCCGATCGAAGACTATCTCGCCATGCCGCGCTGCACCTACTGCCACCCGCAGATCGCATCCATCGGCATCACCGAAAGCGAAGCCAAAGACCAAGGCCTCGACTACAGCGTCGGAAAGGTGCCGTTCCAGGTTGCTGGCAAGTCGGTAGCGGTCGGGAATCCGAGCGGTTTCGCGAAGATCATCGTGGATAACGAGACTGGCGAGGTCGTGGGAGCGCACATAATCGGTAGTGAAGCTACTGAACTGATAGCCGAGGTGGGAATGTTGCGGTATCTGGAGGGTACGAGCGAGGAGCTTCACCGCGTTACGCACTCGCACCCGACGATGTCAGAGGTTGTGAAGGAAGCGGCGGCGGCGGTTACGGGTGAGGCGATACATTTCTAAAAGTGTCGGTTATGAGGCACTGAAAGGCGGATAGAAAATTGGCGAAGCAACTGCGTGTCGGACTTGTGGGTGTTGGTCAGCGGGGGTTGAACCATTTGCAGCATCTGGTGAGGTTGCAATCTGAGGAGATCGGGACGTTCGCGGCGTTGGCGGATCCGTTTGCCGAGAATCTGAGCGCGGATAAGATCAAGCAGTACGAATCCAACTACGACGAGCGAGGGATGTCGCTGTTTTCGTCGGCTGATGAGATGATTTCGTCGGGTGAGGTGGATGTGATTTGGTTTGCGATGCCGCCGAATCAGCATCGTGGAGAGATCGAAAGGGCGGCTGAGGCCGGAATTGCGGTGTTTGCGGAAAAGCCGCAGACACTGTTCTTCGATGAGGCGATTTCGCAGGCGGAGGCTATTGATAAGGCTGGAATCCCCAACACGGTGGGGTTTCAGATGCGCTTCCACCCGGCGTACAAGGCGATCCGAGACCACCTATCGGACAAGTGGACGGCGGCGATGATGATGGTGGCCGAGGGTGCGGTTGAGGGTCATGGGGTGAAGCATACGCATACTGAGGAGCGGGGTGGTCCGGAGAACCGGATTTGGACGGCGAATCGGGCTTGGTCGGGGACTTCGATGGTGGAGGCGGGGATTCATCAGACGGATATCATGCGGTATTGGTCGGATGATGATGTGGAGTGGGTAAGGGCGTCTTATGTCGATAGACCGGAGCATTTGTGGGTTTCAGAGGGGGATAATCCGATTTACTACAACGTTACTTATGGGTTCAAAAAGGGCGCAATCGGGACGTTGGTGTTCACGAAACCGGCGAAATCCTACTACAACGGTCGGTTTGATTGCGTGATTTGGGAGCACGGGACGATCAAGTTCGAGGGGAACCGGATCGTGGACTATCACTACGCCGGGGATGACTGGTCGCCGGCTTTGCGTCCGGGGATTGATGAGACTCGGCGGGTGATCTGCGAGGACCCGGGTTATGACGGAATGGCGTTGCCGAACACGTATGAGTTGGCGAAAACGTTCTTGGAATCGATCATTGATGGCGATGATTCGTTGACGAGGAACAGCTATCGGTCGTCGTTAAATTCGCTTGCGGCGGTGCTTGCGGCGAACACGTCGAACGATCTGGGCGGGGAGCAGGTGAACATCGAGGAGTTCATGTACGGGGACCGGTACGCGGGGTACCGGGCGCGCCCGATGGGGCTGTGAATCGGGTCTGAAAAGTTGCCGCTGAATTGCCGCTGATTCCGGCAAGATCGGCAATTTCGCGGCAATTTAAGGGGGATCTTGCCGCTGGCAGCGGCAATTTCGCGGCAAGATTAGTTTTTGAACAAGTTCAAAAAGTTGTCTGAGCCGGGGATTGCGCGGATTTAGGGATTAGTGGGATTTTGGGTGTTGGGTTTTGAACTGTGATCCCGGTTCAAGCCCGGGACATGCTTTTGTGATTGAAATGATGGGCTGTGATTTTTGGTGTTGGGCGTATAATTCGTCGGATGGTTTTGGAGTACGACCTGGAGCATGAGAAGCGGGTGAGGGCGGCCGCGTTTGCGTGGCTTGAGTCGCAGGTTTCGGGTGATGACCGTACAGTTTCGTGGCGCGTGATCAGAAGTGGGTTTGACTACCAAAGGAATCAGGTTCCGCTGGTTAGCGTCCAAGGGATATTCAAACCAAGGATTTTGGGGATTCCTATTTCAATCAGGACAGCCCCGAATGGGCCGTACGACGATCGGATGAGGGATATGGTGAAAGAGTAGTGAGTCAACGTGTTGGGAGCGACGAGGTTAACGAAAATGATTCGATCGGCGGAAGAACACGAAGCGGCGTTGAGTCGCATTGATGAGATTTTCGACGCTGCTGTCGGTACGCCGGAAGGAGATGAACTCGGTCTGCTTGTCAAACAGGTTGAGGCCTACGAAGCCAAACGATACCCGATACCTCCGCCCGATCCTGTTGATGCGATTGAGTTTCGGATGGATCAGGAGGAACGGGGGTTTGATGGATGAGGAGGGTGTCGGAGATATCGTTATGTCAGTTGCACCGTACGGCGTTCGACCAGTTGTCGCGAGAGCATCCGAGCTATGTGATCCATGTGTGTCGGGATGTGATCTTAATGTAAGTTCGGAAGCTAGTCGGTTCGGGACGGTATCCGAACTTTTTGCTAACCTGATCTATTTCAGGTCATTTCCTTCGACTGAGCAAAGCTTTATCGACGCCGTCAATCAGTTCAAGTCGTTCTTGGGGAGTCAGATTTTTCAAGTGAGCGGTTGCGATGCTATCTAGTTTGACGTTTGGTGAGGATGCCACGGTGCCGTCTTCTTGGATCTGGAACGCGCCGTTGTCGAAAGCTCTGTGGCAGTAAGCGCACAGCACGATCCCGTTGGCTGGATTCGCCCTGTTGGCGATATCGACGGCGTATCCGCTGATATGGGCAACATCCAAGACGCCTTGGAGAGATGTGCCACATATTGCACACATATGGTTTTGACGGTCAAGAACTGTTCGCTTGAAACGCGCCAAGTTGCCTCGCCGACGGTTGTACGACCAATCATCAGGTATCGCATGTTTGTCGTCAATGGATGGTTCGACGTCCACGCAAAGTTTTTCGTACGCTAGATCGATTAGCTGTTCATACGTGATTTGATTGAGCCGTGCAATTGATCGCGACCAACCAATTCTGCTGGCGTCTTTCACTCCTAGCAGGGCTCGATTTGCCCTGCCCTGCTTAGTTGATGCTTTGAAGTCTAGGGGGCGTGTGTACCGCACGCAGTCGTCAAGTAAGGCGACAAAATCGGTGGTGATGCCGTAGTCGGGCAGTCTCGATTGAATGTCCTGCCCAGACAGAATTTCCCTGACTTGGCCGTGTCCGATAAACCCGAAACGGTTTTTTCGTTTGTCTAGGTACACGAATGCGTCGCCGTCGCGAACACTGATCGAATGCTTCCTGTTGAATACATACATCTCAAAATCCTGATCAGGGAATTGATCTTGGTCTGAGATTTTGAAGATCCAATGGTTCATGTGGGAGTCCTTGGTGTTTAGCTAATCGAGATTATGCGATAGGTGGAGCGCCAGTACCGAGCTCTTGAACGGTGCGTCCGATTGGGGATGGCAGTTTCCCGAGTAAAAGGTCTGTCAGATTTGCTTGTATTTTCTATCGTATGGGTGATCCAAGTGTTCCAGACTCACCCAACGATTGTTGGAGCAGTCGTTTCGGAAAGCTTGACGCGTTTGTTACGCTCTGACGTAATCATGGAATCATGTCTGTAACGCGATCCAGCGTCTTCGAGTATCACGGAATAATGCCTAGCGAGTCCTACAGGGAAGTTGACATAAACAAGCTCCGGCTCGACCCGATGAATCCTCGTTTGCCGAGTGACGTGGACTGGGGAGCCGCGTCCGAGACGGATCTCCTAAGAGAGTTTTCCCGTCGTTACAACCTCGTGGAACTCGCGCGCTCAATCGCGGATAAGGGATTTATGCCACGCTACGCCGAGGCGTTGCTCGTAGTCGAGGAGTCTTCAAAACCCGACCATTTTATTGTTGTCGAGGGTAACCGTCGCCTAGCAACTCTCAAGCTACTGACGGACGCGCAGAAGCGCAATCTTGCGGGAATCAGGGGCTCGGAATGGGGCGAGTTGGCGGAGAGCGCGTCGGAATTTGACCTCGAATCGGTCCCTGTTATTGTGTATCCAGACCGCGCAGATCTAAATGACTATCTGGGATTCCGCCACATCACCGGCCCAAAACCATGGCGACCTGAAGCCAAAGGTCGTTTCATCTGCGCGCTTTTGGAAGCTGGCGAAACGGTGGGCGACGTGGCTAGGCGCATTGGCAGCAATCATCGCACTGTGCGTAGATACGCCGAGGCTCACGAGGTTTATCGCCAAGCGGAGGCCGTCGATATTCCGATGGAAGAAGTGGAAGCCGCGTTCGGCGTGTTTTACAACGCATTGGATCGAGAAGGAATACGGGACTTCATCGGACTTGGGCGACAGGTGGAAATCGATACGTTGCCTGAATCGCCAGTGCCGCCTGATCGCATCGAAAATCTACGAGAGCTTATTGTATTGCTCTACGGCGATTCTTCGAGAAACCTTGACCGCGTGATAGGCGAGTCTCGTGATCTGCGAAAGCTTGGGGATGTGTTGGCCAACAGTCGTGCCCGTGCGAACCTGATCCGGCACAGGAATCTCGAACGAGCTTGGCACGTCAGCGGAGGTGGAAGGGATGAACTGTTGGGTCAACTTACGGATCTTTATGCGGGATTAGCAGAGGTCAATGGCAAGGCTGCGGAATATTCGGGCGACGATGAGGTGCGAGACGAGATAAGGCGAATTCATATTCTCGTGTTGGATATGGGGAACCGCTACGCGGTCGATGGTTCCTGATGTTGGCTCCACCGCCTCCGGGTAGAGAAGAATTTCACGATCCGATCCGACTTGCCGATTGGGTTGAACTCAACTTACTGATCGGTGATGAACCGAATGTTTCGCTCACAACGGTAGCGGACGAATTGACATTGATCCCTCCCGACGATTCAGATGAGAGCGAAATGCGGTTTGATTCCGATGTTGATCCGAGTGAGGGCGGCACAAATTTCAAGCGGGGGTTTCGAGAGACGGCAGAAACTCAAGCCGAGAGTGCGTTCCTCGAATTGACTAGCCGAGAAGGATGGCTGGGGGACCGTTACCCTCTCGAAATCGACAGCGACGTGGCATCCTTTCGAGAAGAAACACCAGCTCGCGATGTCTACGAGTTTCTAGTTCTGCTGCGGTCGCGACAGCTTTACAGAGACGCGCTTGATGACGATGGCGCTGAGTCTGGTCTTTTATTTGAGGAGTTGGTCAAATACGCGATCTCTAATTATGTAGGTGCCCGAGCTGGCGAACGAGTCCGTTTCGGGGTAGCTGGCGGTTCTCGCGGAGATGGGCTGCCCGCATCGTTGAGCGAAGCGTTGCAGGAACTCAGCGATCGGATGTCGGAAAAATTGGGCGAGGTTCCAACCACTGGGGACGGGGACTTCAAGGCCGATGCAATCGCATGGAGACCTTTCGGCGACGACGGACCTGGACAATTAGTGATGATTGGACAAGCCACAATCTCGGAGGGAGATTGGATACGCGAAGAACCTCCGAACAGATGGACGGACAGAACACCTCCTGACAGGCGTTTGATCCTATTTTTCTCTCGTCCAATAACCGCGGTAGCGTTCCCTGAGACGCTATCGTTGACTCGACGTGCAGTGCTGGATGGGCTGTCCTTTTCCAGTATTCCTTTTGACCGGCTTCGAATCGCGAGTATTCTCAGCGACGAGGATCTGCCTGAAGAGATGCGCGAGAAAATGAGGGACTGGAGTGTGGATATGAAGGGTAGGTTGCCCGATTGATGCTGTCGAGTCGCAAATCCCGCGGATGGGTGAGTGAAATGAACTCTCGTTTGAGGCGTGGAGAGCGCTCGGGATTTAAGGCACTCGATTTATTTTGTGGTGCTGGTGGGTTATCGCTCGGATTTTGGGCATGTGGTTTCGATGTGCGGGGTATCGACTACAACCACGATGCGGTCAAAACCTACGCCAAAAACCTCGGTACTGCTGAATGCATGGACTTGAATGAGCCGAGAAATTTGCCTAGTGCTGACGTAGTCATTGCTGGCCCCCCATGTCAACCTTGGAGTCGCGCTGGCAAGCGGCTAGGCGAACAGGATGGGAGAGATGGCTTGTCCGTTGCGTTGCGAGCTATCCGCCAAGTCCAACCGATGGCATTCGTAATCGAGAATGTCCCAGACTTAGCGCGCACTCGCAAACGGGAGTATCTGGACGATTTCAAGAGGAAACTTGCAGTGTGCGGCTTCAAAGTTGCCGAATTTGTGCTGAACGCGGCAGATTACGGTGTTCCACAAAATCGAAAGCGGATTTTCATCACCGGCATACTCGGCACCGAGGCGCTTGGTGTTCCCGTGCCTTGGCCACAAACGATTAGCGTTGGAATAGCGATCCCTGGAACATGCAGAAGAAACGCTTCTGGAACTACGCTGGTCACAGAAAGTATGGATGCGTACATTAAACGTTACGAAATAGCGTCAGGATGCCGCGTTCCAAGGGACCTGCATTTGGATCGCCCTGCGCGCACGCTAACCGTGCGTAACCTTAGTGGCGCGACTGGTGACATGATTAGATTGCGCCTTCCTGATGGACGACGACGGACTCTAACGGTCGGAGAGGCTGCCCGCCTACAGTCTTTCCCAGATTGGTATCGTTTGCAGGGGAACAAACGTAGCCGCTTGGAACAAATTGGCAACGCTGTGCCGCCGCTTCTCGCATTCGCAGTAGCCGAATCTGTGGTCCAAGGGTTGTATTCTTTGGTTAACCCAAAGAATGAAACTAAGACCGAAACTGCGCTTCAGGCCTTCACTGAAACGTACAACTAGCTACATGTATTGGCGGGAACTGCCGATCAACTTTAAGTAGCTACAGTCAGTCTCTTCCATCTGTCAAAAGAGCTCCTTGCGTATCTGCGCGGTCGCAACGAAACCCTAGTCGATGAGGGATTTGTCAGGACCCGCTGCTAGGTAGTCGGGGTTTAGGGTGTGGCCTAGGCCGGGGGTGTTGGGGACGTGGTAGAAGCCGTCGTGAACATCCAAGGGTGTGTTAGGGCGGCGTTGTAGTAGGGGAGTTCGGAGTAGGCGATTTCTAGGCGGTAGAAGTTGGGGGTGGAGATAGCGTCAGAGACTTTCGATCTGGATCGCTTTGATTTGTTGGAAGTCTTTGCGGTTGTTGGTCAAAACGGTGAGGTCGTGGTGGAGGGCGGTGCATCCGATTAGAAGGTCAAAATCACCGATCTTTGTTCGTTTGAGTTGCAATCTACTACGTTCTGTACCGAACAGACGGCAAATCTCGTCGTTCAGCCCGATTATTTGCAAGTCGCTGAGAAACTGTAGCAGGTTGAGTTCGGCACGTTGCGGGTCTCGCGAGCGAAATACGCCGTGGTACAGCTTCGCAACTGAGACTAGGCTGATTGCGATGCCGTCGTTGGCGTATCGTCTCAAACGCTCGGCGACCGCTTGTGAGCCTCTAAGGTGATGGATTGTCCAATCGGAATCGACTAGGTATTTCATTCAAGTTCGGGTAGAGCTTGCCCGCGGGATTCGGCAGACCGACTTTGGTATATGTCGTTGATAAGCTGTTCGCAGTCGACGATGTCTTTCCATCCGCCAGCACTAGCTTCAAGTCCGAGGAATTCGTTTCTGGCATGTGATTCTTCGGATACCTCGATGACGACTTGGGCTCCATCGTCAAGGTCTACAGGCGTCGCGGGTTTGAAGACGCCGTTGGAGTATGTTGCTTTGAGTTGCTGGCCCATGTTGCCGATGGATGGTTAGTTCTGGGTTGGTTGATCGTTGGTTATCAGTATATGGCGCGGGTTTGATGGGGTTGTTTGCGAGTTTGGTTGGTGGTGGATTGAGGTTTCCCGCCTCGGCGGGCATCCCCCGCTCGCATCACTGCGTTCGCTCGCGCCCCCTTACGCTTTGCGAAGGGGGCGGGCCACCCATCCGCCCCTGATCAAGTCTGGGGCAGGCTCCTGCGTTCGCTCGTTCGCGGGCAGGTTTGAAACCTGCCCCTACCGTGAGGGGAGGAGGATGCCGCGGCCTCCCGTCCCCTCTGGATTCCGGCTTTCGCCAGAATGACGGGAGCTTGGAGGTTGGAATGACGGGGGCGCGGCGGGAATGACGTTGGCGGGCATACCCCGCTCACGTCGCTTCGCTCGTTCGCGCCCCTTTCGCCACGCGAAAGGGGCGTTAAATCGACGATTTGTTGGGGCCGGCGGCTATGTAGTCGGGGTTTAGTTCGTGGCCTAGGCCGGGGCGGGTTGAGACGTGGTAGAAGCCGTTGCGGACGTCTAGTGGGGGTGTTAGGGCGGCGTTGTAGTAGGGGAGTTCGGAGTAGGCGATTTCTAGGCGGTAGAAGTTGGGGGTGCTCATCATGACTTGGGCGCCGGCGGCCATTGTGATGGGGCCGGTGGCGTCGTGGGGGGAGACGGGGATGTAGTATGCCTCTGCCATGGTGGCGATTTTGCGCATTTCGGAGATGCCGCCGCAGCGAACGATGTCGGGCATGATGTAGTTTGCGAGCTGCTTGTCGAGGATGGGTCGGAAGTCCCAGCGGGTGACTAGCCTCTCCCCTACGCAGATGGGCATGGGGACTTGGTCTTTGACGATGGCGAGTGCGTCGTGGTTTTCGGGCGGGACGGGCTCTTCGAGCCAGCCGATGTCGAACTCTCCGAGGGCTTTTCCGACTCTCACAGCGGCGGCGACGTCGTAGCGTCCGTGGAGGTCGATGAGGATCTCGATGTCGGGCCCGACGGCGTTGCGTACGGCGCGGGTGATCTCGACGCCTTTACGCAGGCCGGTGGGCGAGATGTTGTGTCCGTGCTGGAGGGGTGCGACGTCGTCGAACTCGAAGAATGGGTCCATCTTGATGGCGGTGTGTCCTTCGGCGACGGTCTCGAAAGCGGCGCGGGCGTAGGCTTCGGGGGTGTTTCCCTGGTTGAACCAGCCGTTGGAGTAGAGGCGGAGGTTGTCTCGGAATTTGCCGCCGAGGAGTTCGTAGATGGGGAGTCCGAGGCGTTTGCCTTTGATGTCCCAGAGTGCGATGTCGACGGCGGAGATGAGGGCGGATCCGAAACCTCGGTTTCCGGTGGAGTTGAGTTCGGAGAAGAGGCGTGTCCAGATGTAGTCGATGCGTGAGGAGTCTTCGCCGATGAGGAGGTCGCCGAGGTGGGGGATGGCCTTGTGGATCATGTGGGCGACGATGCCGCCTTGGGCTTGCCCGAGTCCGGTGAGACCTTCGTCGGTGTCGATGGTTAGGAAGACCCAGGGGTAGCGAGGGCCATAGCCGATGTGGGAGTTTATGGCGGTGATTTTCATGGGTGATCCTGTTCTGAACCGCGGATTACGCTGATTTTAATGATTGGTGGTGATTTTGAACTAGGATGCGAAGGATTGGGAATGATTTTAAGGATGGTAGAGTTGGTTGATGCTTTTGCGAAACGAAATGGTGAGAAAGCTCTTGAGGCCGATGCTGCTTCTGGTGGTGGCGGTGCCGACGGTTTCGGGTTCTGCGGGGGCGCAGGTGGGTAGTTGTGCCACTGGGGGCGCGGTGTCTGATGCTGAGGGTAATCCTGGGTTGGTGGCGGATTGTGAGGCGTTGTTGGCTGGGCGGGATGTGTTGGCGGGGACGGTGACGTTGAATTGGTCGGCGGACGTTCGTATCGGTTTGTGGAAAGGGATTGGAGTCGGCGGCACGGCTCCGCGGGTTGTCGAGATACGAATTGTCCACGGGGAGTTGAGCGGATCGATTCCACCGGAGTTGGGCCGCTTGTCGAGTCTGGAAAGGCTTCTCCTCCATAACAACCTGTTGAGCGGATCGATTCCGCCGGAGCTAGGGAGTCTGTCCAACCTAGAGGTGTTGGACCTCGCTACCAACAGGTTTAGCGGATCGATTCCGCCGGAACTCGGGAATCTGACCAATCTGAAGGAACTCCGCTTCAACAACAACGGATTGACTGGCGAGATTCCGCCGAGATTTGGCGATCTGACAAACCTAGAAGAACTGTACATCTCCAGCAACCGGTTGAGCGGTCCTATTCCGCCGTCGCTGGGCAAACTGTCGAACTTGGTGACACTGTTCCTTCCTTCGAACCGACTGACGGGCGATATACCGCCGGATCTCGGTAAGCTGAAAAACCTGGTCACTTTGAGAGTTTCCCGCAACGAGCTGAGTGGTTCTATACCGGCGGAGCTCGCTGAATTATCCAACCTGGAATATTTGGGGTTAAATTCGAACGATCTGAGCGGAACGATACCGCGAGACCTCGGTAAACTGAGCAACCTGAAGGTGTTGAGGTTAAGCGGCAACCATTTGACAGGCGAAATCCCGTTGTCAATCGGCGATCTGGGCGATCTTGGAACGTTGGACTTAGGCTGGAACCAGTTGACGGGTGAGATACCATCTGTGCTAGGCCACCTCTCCGAATTGGTTGGAATAAATCTCTCAGCCAATCGTTTCAGCGGTTCGATCCCGTCTGAGCTAGGGACTCTGTCCAACCTATGGGAGTTGCACCTCAGTGGCAACCAACTTGTCGGCTCAATCCCGCCAGAACTCGGCAACCTATCCAACCTGGAAATACTGAGTTTAAGGGGAAACCAGTTTAGCGGATGCGTGCCATACGGATTGCGGAAGGTGCCGACAGTTTTCTTCGATGAGTCGGAACTGTCGTTCTGCCCTGAGTCTAGCGCGCCTGATCCCGGCGCGCCTGATCCCGACACGACTCAAAGCGCGACGCCCGGACTCGACGAAATCACAGTGTTTGCGTCTGATTGGGAGGCGTTGCTGTCGGCGCGGGACATGCTGGCGGGGACTGCAACCCTAAATTGGTCGGAAGATATCCCCGTCGTTGAGTGGGAGGGTGTGAAGGTAGAGGGTATGTCCGAACGCGTCGTTTCGTTGGATCTCACCCAGAAAGGATTGACGGGATCGATCCCAGGTACGTTGGGCAACCTCTCGAAATTGCGCGAGCTGCACCTCTCGAAAAACCAATTGGAAGGGGAAATACCATCGGAACTTGGAAATCTATCCGACTTGGAAGTATTGCGGCTCGACATTAACGATTTGAGCGGAGAGGTGCCCGCACAATTGGGTCGCCTCGCCAATCTGAGGGAACTGAGCCTGCGGACCAATCGTCTGAGTGGAAAGATACCGTTGGAGTTCAACGGACTCGCCAAGCTTAGCATCCTGAATCTCGAGCATAACCGATTGGACGGTTCGTTACCTTCTGAGCTCGGGAATTTAAACGATTTGACGCTGTTGAGCGTAACGGACAACAGATTGACCGGAGAAATACCGCCCGAACTCGGGGAACTAACCAAATTAGTGGAGTTGCATCTCTTCGGCAACCGGTTGTCAGGTTCGATTCCTCCGGAACTCGGTAGACTCGCCAGCCTGAGAGAATTGCGGCTTGATAGCAATGAACTTACTGGGCCGATACCAGCGGAACTTGGCGACCTCTCGAACCTGCAGTTTCTGGCCTTGTTGGAAAACGGTTTGAGCGGTCCAATACCTCCTGAGTTTGGGAATTTGAACGATTTGGAATACCTGTTGCTCGGGAGCAATGAGTTGAGCGGGCCAATACCCGTTGAACTTGGAAATCTCGCCAATTTGCGAAGGTTGTGGCTTGACGAAAACCGTTTGAGCGGTCCAATACCTCCTGAACTCGGCAACCTAGCAAACTTGCACAACCTGGCGCTCGGTTGGAACGAGTTAAGAGGCCCGATACCCGTTGAGCTTGGTAACTTGCCGATGTTGGTAACGCTGGGCCTCGGTCCCAACCAGTTGACTGGTCCGATACCTGAGCTTCTCGGCAATTTATCCGAGTTGAGTTCACTGTCGCTCGCCAGCAACCAGTTGAGCGGCGAGATACCAGTAGAGCTTGGAAATCTCACCAACCTGAAATCGCTGAATCTCGGCAACAATCAACTTAGTGGCGAGATACCCGAGGAGTTTGGCGGTCTCCTCAAATTGTCGCACGTGACACTTTCGGGCAACAATTTGACAGGTCCAATACCTAACGAGTTTGCCGGCCTCGGCGGGTTGCGAGTGCTGATGCTCGAGGATAATCAGTTGACCGGTGAGATACCACCTGAACTGGGCGACCTGCCTTTATTGAATATATTGCGCCTCGCGGGTAACCAGTTAAGCGGATGTATCCCCGCGAAATTGGGAGAGCTGGGATCGACCGACTTGCGAATGGTCGATTTGCCGTTCTGCGCTCCAGATGGTTCGTTGCCCGTCACTGGTGGGCACGTTGTATCTGCCAAGGTGTTACTTATCCTGATGATCGTCGGCGGGTCTGCTTTCGCGGCGGGTCTGTGTGCTGTGCTCAGAGGTGCGCGCAGGACATACCCGTTGTAGGTGTTTGGTCGGTAGTAGGGGCGATTCCCGACCCCCTACGTGGGCCCCCTCACCCTAGCCCTCTCCCATCAAGGGAGAGGGGATGTTGCTAGTTCGTAGATAATGGATGACCAAGCCTGTTTCACGGCGTCTTTTAGGGCGTTGCGGTTTGGGCGGAGGGTGTTTAGGCGGCGGGTTAGGATGCGGTCGGAGAGGTTGTTGGGGAGGTTGGCTCGTTGGAGGAATTGGTTGATTACGTGTTTGTCGCCGCCGAAGATTAGGTGGTCGATGTGGTGGGGGTAGGTGGCGAAGCGTTCGGTGGCTAGGCGGGCGGACTTGTCGAAGAATTCGCGCGCCCATTTTTCTCGGGATCGTTTGAAGCGGTTGGCGGATTGTCCGCCGGCGCGGTGTCTGTTGGGGACCCAGCGGGTGTCGGTCTTGCTGACGATGATGGTTTCGTCGTGGGCGATGGCGATGGCGACGTGGCCGTAGCGGATGAGGATGATGGCGACGTGGAGGGGTGGGTCGATGGACTGTAGGAGGGTTTCGCGGTCGGTGGTTTGGGTCTCGGATTTGATGGGGAATGGAGGCGCGATGGCTAGTCGGGGCTGGTAGGGAGTGTCGGGGGTTTTGGTGTATAAGAATGCTAGTCCGTTGGGGGAGTTCAAAGCGGATTTGGGGAGCCAGGGGAAGTCTGAACCGCTGATTGCGCTGATGTTTGTGATGGGCTGTGATTGCCCCGCCCCGCTAGGTCCCGGCTTTCGCCGGGATGACGTAGGTGTGTCTGCGGGCAAAAGATGGAAACGATAGTTGCCTAGGGAGTCGGTTTCTAGGCGTTTGAGCATTGCTAGCATGCCGCGGGAGGAGACGGTGCGGGGTGGGAGGATGTCGGAGGCTAGCATGTTTGGACCGATGGATACGCTGATTTTATCGACGGGTGTGATTGCTCGTCGCCTTCGCCCTTGCCCTTCCCCGGGCATCCCCTGCGAGCTTCGCTGCGCTTGCTCGCGTCCCCTTACGCTTCGCGAAGGGGACGGTCTGCCCCTGTCCCCGCCCTTCTGGATTCCGGCTTTCGCCGGAATGACGGATGGTTTTGATGGTGGGCTGTGATTGCCCGTCCTCCCACCGGGCATCCCCCGCGAATGTCGCTTCGCTCCATTCGCGCCCCCTTCGCTTTGCGAAAGGGGCGTTTGGTTTATTCGGTCCAGGTTTTGCCTCGGAAGGCTACTGCTGCGGGGTCTACTCGGGCGGCTAGGCCGGGGCCTTCGGGGATGATTAGGTGTCCGTTTTCTACGCGTTCAAAGGGTTCTAGGAGGGTGTGTCGCCAGTCGATTTCGTAGACGGCGTGTTCTAGGGGGAGGGTGTTTTGGAAGGCGATGGTGGCGTGTGCGCTGGCTAGGAGGGAGAGGGGGCCGGAGGGACAGTGCATGGAGACGGAGCCGGGGTAGGCGGGTTCGAGTTCGGTGCCGATGCGGTAGGCTTCGACGGGTCCGCCGCAGAATTTGACGTCGGGCATGACGATGTCGAGGATGTCTTCTTCTACTAGTCGTTTGAAGAGGTTGACGCCGTATGCGTGTTCTCCGCCGGCGATGGGGAGTGTGGCGTGTTCATGGATGGTCCGGAGGTCGTCGGAGTTTTCGACGGGGTCTACGGGTTCTTCGAACCACTGGCCTCCTGCGGCTCGGAGTTCGGGTTCGAGGGCTAGTGCGGAGTCGAGATCGAAGCGGGAGTGGCAGTCGACGAAGATGGTGATGTCGGGGGCGACGGCTTCGCGGATGGTCTGGACGCGTTCGAGTCCGGCTTCGGCGCAGTGGGGGAGGCCGGTGGAGTCGAATGGTGCTTGGCACTCGTCGAAGGGGGCGCATTTGATGGTGGTGAAGCCGTTGTTGACGGCTTCGACGGCCATTTCGGCGAAGTCGTCGGGGCCGCGGTCGACGGGGCCTTGGTCGTCGGGGAGGAGGGAGCGGTTGATGTTGGCGTAGAGTTGGACGCGGTCTGGGAGTTCGCCTTCGTGGTCGTGGGTTAGTCGGAGGTATCGGGCTAGGGGGAGTTGTGCGCGTTGGGCGAGGGCGTCGGCTACTGCGCATCGGAGGGCTGATACGGCGGTGGCGAGTTTTTGGTCTTCTTCGCAGGCTTCGGGGGTAACGCCGAGGATCTGCATGACGTGGTCGTCGGATGCGATGCGTTGGCCGCGGAGTCGGTTGGCGAGTCGTGCGGTGATGGCGGCGACGGAGCCGGAGAGCTGGGTTGAGGTGATCTCGCCTTGGCCGGCGATGCCGTCGGCGTCGACTAGGTTGATGGTGGTCCAGTCGGTGTTGCCGCGGGCGTGGATTTCTTGGAACTCGAGGGTGGTGGGTGACCACCAGATATCGGGGGATGTTGTGAGCATGGTGAAGATGTTAATTTGCATGGATGGACAGGATGGAGGGGATGGGGTTTGATTGCCTCCTCCCGCGCCCGGCCCCCCCTGCGTCTCGCTGCGCTTGACGCGTCCCCCTTTTGCTGCGCAAAAAGGGGAGGTATCTATTGGCTATGATTACTGGATGCATCGCTCAGGTGAACATCCCCGTTACCCTGCCCCTCTGGATTCCGGCTTTCGCCGGAATGACGTGGGGAGCCGTGGGAATGACGGTGTGGTGCGCGGGACTGATGGGGGTGATCGACCCCGTCGGAGTCGGGGGGCGACGAGGCGGGAGGTTGAGCCGGTTTTGTTGCCGGGGGGTGTTAGTGATGATGAGGTTGAGGAGGATGCGCTTTATTGGCGGTTGTTTGTGGCGGTGACGTTGCCGAGGCGGGCGATTCGGGTGTTGGATTCGATGGCTCGGTCGATGCGTGCGGTTTCTTATGGAGGGATGCAGAGGCGTCGGCCGTCGCGGGGTGCGGTTGCGTACGATGCGGTTCGGTGGACGGCGCCGGAGAATATGCATATTACGTTGAAGTTTTTGGGTGATGTGCATCAGGATGATTTGCCGTTGTTGAGGGAGGAGTTGGATGAGGTTGCGGGCGAGTCGGCTCGGTTGATGTTGGAGTTGGGTTCGAACGGGTGTTTTCCGGGTGAGCGGACGCCTCGGATCTTGTGGACGGGGATGGATGGTGACTTGCGGCGGATGTCGAGTTTGGCGACGCGGTTGGATGGTGCGATGGTGAGGTGCGGATTTCCGGCGGAGCGTCGGGAGTTTCGTCCGCATGTGACGGTTGGGCGGGTTAGGAGCGGGACGCAGCAGCGGGTGTTGGCGGCGATTGGTCAGCGGTGGTTGGAGGCGCGGGCGTCGGGGGATGGGGGGTCCCGCCCCCACCCCCCTCTGGATTCCGGCTTTCGCCGGAATGACGGGGTGGAAGTGCCGGTGGAGAGGATCGTGTTGATGCGGAGTCGTTTGCATCACAATCGGCCGACGCGGTATGAGCGGTTGTATGAGGTTGGGTTGGGGTGATTGAACTGTGATTAATGTGATTTGAATGATGGGTTGTGATTTGAGTTGCAGTGGTGTGTGAGCCCCCTTGTCGTCGCACCGCCCACCACCCCTCTGGATTCCGGCTTTCGCCGGAATGACGGACAGGTACGTAGGAATGACGCAAGGGCGGTGTAGACTTGATGCGCGCTGGGTTAGTGGACGGGGTTTGAAATTGGAGGGAGACACTGATGAAGATTACGGATGTCAAGGCTTGGGTCGTTGAGCCGCAGGGGCCGTTTTGGGGTAGCACGATGGATCGGCAGTGGACGTTTGTGCGGATCGATACGGATGAGGGGATTTCGGGCTGGGGTGAGGCGACGAATAGTCCTCGTTACGGGAGTTTTTTGACGGCGCAGGCGGTGTTGGCGATGAAGGAGGCGCTGGTGGGTGAGGATCCGGTAAATATCGAGCCGCTTTGGCATAAGCTGTATCGTCGGTACACGTATATGGGATCGCGGGGCCTGCCGACTTCGGCGATCAGCGGGATCGATATTGCGTTGTGGGACATAAAGGGCAAGGCGTTAGGCAAGCCGATCTACGATTTGCTAGGTGGGAGTTTCAGGGACGAGGTGCGGTTGTATGCGAATGGGTATTTTGCCGGGTGTACGACTCCGGAGGAGTATGGCGAGGCGGCGAAGAGGGTTAAGGAGTCGGGGCATGAGGCTCTGAAGCTGGACCCGTTCTTGGAGATGCGTCCGTATCACACGGCGTATCAGACTGGCCAGATATCGCAGGAGGGGGAGCAGTTTGGTTACGACATCGTGCGTGCGACGCGTGAGGCGGTGGGTCCGAACTTCGATATTCTGATCGACGCACATGGGCACTACAACGTGCCGGTGGCGATACGGTTGGCGAACAATCTTTACGAGCAGAGTCGTATCGAGTGGTTCGAGGAGCCGTTGCCGCCGGAGGGTTTCGCGGGGTTGGAGACGATTCGGGCGCACACGGAGCCGAATATCTGTGTGGGTGAGCGGTTGTTCACGCGGTGGGACTTCTTGCCGGTGTTCCATAAGAACTTGGCGGACTACATCATGCCGGATATCGTTTGGACGGGCGGTATCAGCGAGATTCGGAAGATTGCAACGATGGCGGAGGCGTACTACATCCCGATAAGTCCGCACAATGCGATGGGGTCGTTGCAGGTGGTGGCTGGGGCGCACGTTGCGATGTCTACGGTGAACTTCTATCGATTGGAGCACTCGATTGCTTCGAAACCGGCATACAACGCGATGCTTGAGGAGCCGATCGATTTCCATGGGCAGTACGTGAAGGTTTCGGGCAAGCCGGGTTTGGGTGTTGATGTGAGCATGGATGCGATTGAGGAGTATCTGCATCCGGATTCGCCGGGTGTTGTCTGAACCGCTGATTACGCTGATTTTTGTGATGGGCTGTGATTGCACCGCTGCCTCTCCCCTCTGGATTCCGGCTTTCGCCGGAATGACGGTTGATCTAAACCCCCTTCAATTCCCCCTTGGACATCAAGTGGGAGGATTTTGTAGTTCGTGATGCAGCAGAGGTTGGCAGAACGTAGTCCGTTCTTTTATGGGTGGTGGATTCTTGGTGCGGCTGGGACGGCTAATTTCGCGCGTAACGCGGCGGCTAGTCTGACGATCTCGGTTTTCATATATCCGCTATCTGAGGAGCTTGGTTGGAGTCGGACGCTGATTGCGGGTGCGGCAGCGACTGGTGGATTGGCGGCTACCTTTACTTCGCCGATTATTGGTCGGATGATCGACCGTTATGGTGCGCGGGCGGTTCTGACTGCCAGCATTGTCGTGTTGTGCATCTCGACGTTTGCGTTAGCGTGGTCGGATGTGAGTTTGACGGTGATGGGTGCGACGATACCCTGGGTTTTCTACATCGCGTATGGGACAGGTCGGGTGATATTTGCGAGTCCGGTGCAGATTGGGACGTCGGTTGTTGTGTCTCGGTGGTTTATTCGGATGCGAGGTCGGACGAACGGGATACTGGGGTTGTCGCACTCGGCGGGGATGGTTCTGTTTCCGCTGATCGCATCGATAGTGATTGCGCAGAGCGGTTGGCGGGATGCTTGGTTCGTGTTGAGCGTGGTGGTGTTTGTGGTGGCGTTGTTGCCGGTGGCGTTGTTGATATCGGAGCAGCCGGAGGATTTAGGTCTGCGGCCGGATGGTGATGATGTTGAAGAGACAGACGAAACGGAAGTAGAAGACGATGCAAGCAATTCGTCGTCGGAAGAGCCTAACTGGACTTCGAGGGATGCGATGCGGACTCCGGCGTTGTGGCTGCTGGCACTAGCGACGGGGATGATGTTCTTCATGCATGCGGGGTCGAACACACATGCGGCGGCGTTTTTTCAGGATCAGGGATTGGGCGCAGTTACCGCTGGTGTGAGCATCAGTTTGAATGCGATCTTTCTCGGGATTAGCAGCTTGTTTTGGGGACGGATCGTCGAGCGTGTGCCAGCACGGTTCGTGATGGCGGCGGTTGCGCTGAATTTGGCGATCGGTGCGTTCCTGTTCACGCTGACTGACACGACAGTGGAGGCGCTGGCGTTCTCAGCGGTCTTCGGTTTTGGTCTCGGAGGCATGCTGGTGGTGCCGCCGGTGGCTTATGCGGACTATTTCGGGCGTCCGGCGTTGGGTACGATACGTGGTATCACGGAGCCGTTTACGACTTTGGGGCAGGCAGTGGGTGTGCTGATCCCGGGTCTGATCTTCGACTTTGTGGGATCCAGCTATTTGCCGTTTTTCGTGGGCGCGGGTTTCGTGGGGATACTGGCCGCGGTGGCTTCGTTGTTTGCGGTTAAGCCGAATTCTGGATTCCTGCCTCCGCAGGAATGACGGTATGGGTAACAGGAATGACGGCGGCGTAACATGAACGCAGGAGATGTGCGATGAAGATAACGGATATTAATGCTTATGTGGTGACGCCGCCGGGGCATAGCTACGGCGGTCCGAATGAGCGTCAGTGGACGTTCGTGAAGATCGACACGGACGAGGGGATTCATGGTTGGGGCGAGTGCACGAACTATCCGGGTGGTGGGAGTTTTCTGACGGCTCGGGCGGTGTTGGCGATGAAGGAGGTGTTGATCGGTGAGGATCCGACGAATATCGAGCCGCTTTGGCATCGGCTTTTCCGTCGGTATACGTACATGAGTTCGCGTGGTTTCGCGTCGACGGCGATCAGTGGGATCGACATCGCGTTGTGGGACATCAAGGGTAAGGCGTTGGGCGTGCCGGTGTACGAGTTGCTCGGCGGTAAGTTCAGGGATGAGGTGCGGCTGTACGCGAACGGTTGGTTCACAGGAGCGACTACGCCGGAGGACTACTTCCAAGCGGCGAAGAAGGTGGTGGCGGATGGTCACGAGGCGATGAAGCTGGACCCGTTTAATGAGATGGTGCCAGTCCACACCAAGTTCACGGACGGCGTAATCTCACATGCCGGTGAACAGTTGGGTTACGACATCGTGCGAGCGGTGCGTGAGGCGATAGGTCCGAAACCGGAGATACTGATCGACGCGCACGGGAACTTCAATGTGCCGACGGCGATTCGGCTGGCGAACACTTTGCATGAGCAGTCGAACATCGAGTGGTTCGAAGAGCCGTTGCCGCAGGAGAGTTTCGATGCTTTAGAGACGGTGCGTCGGAACACGGTGCCGAACATCTGCGTGGGTGAGCGGCTGTATACGCGGTGGGATTTCCTGCCGATATTCCGCCGCAACCTCGCCAACTACATCATGCCGGATATCGTATGGACCGGTGGTATCAGCGAGATCAAGAAGATCGCGTCGATGGCAGAGGCGTATTACGTGCCGATAAGTCCGCACAACGCGATGGGTTCGATACAGATCGTAGCGGGAGCGCATGTGTGCATGTCAACCGTGAACTTCTACCGGTTGGAACACGCGATTTCGTTCATCCCGATGTATCAGGCAATGCTGGAGGAGCCGATCGATTTTCACGGGCAGTATGTGAAGGTGTCGGGGAAGCCGGGGCTGGGGGTTGAGGTTAGTCTGGAGGCGATGGAGCGGTATCGGCATCCTGATTGGCCGGGTGTTGTCTGAACCGCTGATTACGCTGATTCTTGTGATGGGCTGTGATTTCACCGCCACCTGTCCCCTCTGGATTCCCGCCTGCGCGGGAATGACGGTCGTCGGCGGGAATGGAAGGGTTGAGTAGACGCGCTGAAACGGGGTCATGCGCTCTACGCTATGAACCCCCTGCGTCTCGCTGCGCTCGCCGCGTCCCCCTTTTGCTGGCGCAAAAAGGGGAGGGCCGCGGTGTTGGCGGAGATGCCGGTGTTACCCGGCCCCTCTGGATTCCCGCCCCCGTATCGGGGTACGGGGCAGGCCCCGCGGGAATGACATTCGGGGTGGTGGTTTTTGTTTGGTTTGTGTCATAGGATGTGTTCGAACACCGTCGCGTCGATTTTGCGGACGGGTGTTGCTAGCTGTGTTTTGTTCCGTCTTTCGCCGTTGGCACCGGGCCGTTGGCCGGTCGCACGCTTGAATTCAGCCATTCGTGCGACTTCGCTCGGTTGCACCCGAGCTGAAGACGTAGCCTCTCCCGTGCGGCGAGCCGGGAAGACGTTCGCCGAAACGGCTCCATGCTGCACGGCCCTTTCCGGCGGTTGCCCGCCGTCCGGTTCATGTTGCGAATTGGGCATGGCGCATCGCGACCGTGCCGTTCTGCCTTCCAGGGAGCCTTTGATGGTCTGTCTGTCAGTCTGCTGGCTGAGCATTCTGTATCGTCGGAAATCGCCGCCGGAGTCGGTTTCGGCGGTGTCCTGCGAAGACGAACGGTGTTTCACCGCCCACGGGTCCCCTTTCAGATGCATGCTCTGTCGAGCACCCCATTCTCGCAATGGAATTCGGGCGAGGATTGTCGCGCGCTCGGCCGGAGGTTCGACGGGGAAGAAACTTGCCCTGATCCGGGGCAACCTCGGCTGCCCTAGTTCGCCCTTCACGGTGGCGTCTTCGAGTGTCACTGCGTTCACGTCGTCCGTTCAGTATCCGCCTTTCAGACTAGTTGGTTTTCCGTCCGCGTCCGTCGACGCGGCGATGTTCTTGACTGCGCAGGTCATGATTCATATATTAGCACGGATGTATTGTTGATGCAAGTTGTTGGGGGGACGAGTTTGAACTATGATTGCGATCATTTTGAATGATGGGCTGTGATGTTTGTTGTCCGAGTTGAGAGTTGGGGGATTTGGGGGTGTTGGGGTGTTATCGGATGTGTATTCTGCAACCTGCAACGACATACAGTCAAGGTCTGTGTTCCCAACCGACACATACGGTTTCGGGCGCCACACCGCACTTTTCTAGAAGCAACTGGCAATTATCCATAAGCAGTTCCGCACCGGCTTGCGTGTTCAAGAACATCCCATTGCCCAAATCCTCTGCCCGATCACGGTCTGTGGGAGAATAAAAACGCGACGGGTCGGATCCGATGAAGGTTCGATGAGGATAATTCGCGTATGGAACGGGCAGTTGAGATTCGGTTAATCTGTCCGTGTCGATTAGCCAATGCACGACTTTTCTCGCGACATCGATCCAATTGCGGACACTTACGATCTGACCGTCCAAATAGACGGAAACTGGTTTGAGATTTTCTTGTCTGGCGGCTCTGACCTCAATTGCAGGATCGGATAGCTTTAGACATTGGATTTCGGTCATCACTCCTCCAAACTATCCCAGTAGTCTCTGCATTCCGAGCGAGTCAATCCGTTTGACGCTGCTTTGGACAACTCCTCACCCGAGTACCTAGTCGGATAGTTCAAGCGCTCCCATTGCTCGGTACAGTTCAAACCACGATCCCCTACAGGTTCATTGCCGAACAGCAAAACTCCGACTAAGATGATGACGATTACCAACCCGATCCCGATCCAACAACTCCGGCTTCCGAATTTCTTTGATAGCGCCTCTTCATCTTTCCCGCTATCTATTTCGTCTTCCGTTGCCCGATACCAAGGCGGTTCAACGATACCGGAAGACCACGCACCTTCATTCTCAGCCTTCTCAGTCTTTTGCTGCTGCCTTTGGCGCGCCGCTTCGGCGACGTTGGAACGAGCCAAAGCTCGCTGACGGTCGTAGTCCGCGCGTAGTTTTTCGTCGCCCAAAACCTCCCATGCTTCGTTTAGGAGCAACATGGCATCGGGCGCGAGGGCATCCGCGTTGTGGTCAGGATGCCATTCCTTAGCGAGCTGTCTGTACGCGCTTTTGATCTGCTCGTGGGACGCGTTGACGGGTACGCCTAGAAGTTCGTAGTAGTCGAGCGTTTTATCTTCCGACATAAGACGAACTCAATTAGTGCGCGGCTTATCGTCGTCGAATACTCCGATCATTGAGATATCGACCTAAGGTTCGGTTGGGTGTTCCATGTGATGCCGACAATTTCTCCGTCGTCCGTGGCGTGGGCGATTAGGTTTTCGGCGATGTCGTAGCCTTCGTTGGCTGTCTCGGATCCGCCGATATAGAGGGTGTCAGTTTGAGCGAAGTAGTGGATTTCGAGTGCCACGACGGTTGTTTCTGCTAACTCGGTTCGCCGTCGTCGCGCAGGACAGATGTTGGCGCGTTAGTTTCGGGGCTGGAGATTTGGTCGCGCAGATAGGGAGCTAGAACTTCAGCGGCATGTTCCAGTGTGATGCCGACGACTTCTCCATCGTCTCTGGCATGGGCGATCAGGTTTTCGGCGATGTCGTAGCCGTCGTTGGCTGTCTCGGACCCGCCGATATAGAGGGTGTCAGTTTGTGGGAAGTAGTGGATTTCTAGTTCCATGTTGGTCTACCCCATTCTCGGAGTTTGCCGCGATCGAAGAACGCGTTGTGCACAACATCGTCTTCAGTAATTACTCGTAACCACTTATCTGCTTCTTGTATGTAGCCCCATTGTCGTAATCGGCCGTCAGGTTGATTCTCAGTCGAGTAAGGATTGGCCATTACTTGCTCGATCCATGCTGTCTCGCGAGCTTCTGGACGTTTAGCCCTGACGATTCGCTCAAAGTAATCTGTCGTTTCCATTAGTACTAAATCGTGCCCGGTATAAGTTTATCAAGTTAGGTGAAAAACGCTCGCGCGCTCTTTGTCCCCGTATCGGGGTACAGGGCAGTCCTCGGACATTTCGCCCGTGAACAAGGGCAACCCGCTGCCCCGCGCCCCTCTGGATTCCGGCTTTCGCCGGAATGACGGTAGGGAGCCGCGGGAATGACGGTGTGGAACGGGGGAACCGACGCCCATCACCCCGGGCATACCCCGCGCACTCGCTTCGCTTGTGCGCGCCCCTTTCGTTTTACGAAAGGGGCATGGATTCCCCCCCTTCGCGGGAATGACGGGGTAATTTACCCCACCGGAAAATCGGCGTAGGTTACTATGCCGTGGTTTAGGTGGCTGTAGTCGCGGTCCCAGCGTTTTTGGATGCCGGCTCGCCAGTCCAAGGCTGCCTTCTCGAGTTCGGATGCCAATCTTGGTGCCTGGTCGGCTAAGTTGTTGCTCTCCGACATGTCTTTGCTGAGGTCGGCTAGGTGGATGTGGGTTTGGGGTGCGTTTCGTTCTCTTAGGACGCCGTCGATGACTAGTTTGTAGTTGCCGCGGCGGATGGCGGTTTGGCCGTCTAGTTCCCAGTAGAGGTCGCGTTCGGGGAGTTCAGCGCCGTCGGCGAGGAGGTCTAGGATGCTGGTGCCGTCGAATTCTCCGGTTTCGGGAGTTGGCGCAGTGCCGTCTGCGGCGTGGAGGGCTGTGGGTACGATGTCCATTGAGGCGCAGGGTGTGCTGACGACTTGGCCTCCGGGGATGCGTGCGGGGTAGTGTGCGATGGCGGGCATGCGGATGCCGCCGTCGAAGAGGCTGAATTTGTGGCCTTTGAGTCCGCCGGATGTGCCTCCGTAGTATGGGTCAAGTGTGCCGTCGAGCCAGTTGCGGGTCTCGCGGGACGGGCCGTTGTCGGAGACGAAGAATGTGAGAGTGTGGTCGGCTTCGCCGAGGCGTGTGAGTTCGTTCATGATTGCGCCGATGGCGTCGTCGACGGCGGAGATCATGGCGGCCATGATGCGTCTGTCCCATGGGAGGTGCGCGAAGCGGGAGGTGTATTTCTCGGGCGCGTGCATGGGGTAGTGCGGCGCGTTGAAGGGGGCATAGAGTAGGAAGGGTTTGCCGGATGCGCGTTTCTCGGCGACCATGGCGCGGAGGCGTTCGATGGCTTTTTCGGCGATGAGTTCGGTGAAGTATTCGCTGTCGTGCCAGACCTCTTCATTGTTCTCCCAGAGGTCGTGGGTCGGGTTGATGCCGGGTCCGGGTCTGTTAGCTCCCCAGTAGTAGATGTGAGAGTAGAAGTCGATGCATCCGGCGAGGAATCCGAACCAGTAGTCGAAGCCGTGGGAGTGAGGTCGGCACTCGTCTGTTAGCCCGAGGTGCCATTTGCCGACCATGGATGTCTGATAGCCGCGGTCTTTGAGGAGCGATGAGATCGTCGGAGTCGAGTTGGGCAGTCCGGAAGCGGTGCGATGCCCTTGCAGGATGGCTCGGACACCGGCGTTTCCGGGGTAGCGTCCGGTGAGGAGCGCGGCGCGTGAGGGACTGCATACGGGGCTGTTGGAGTACCAGTCGGTAAATCGGACGCCGTTGGCGGCGAGGTTGTCAAGATTTGGCGTTCGGAAGTCGGTTGCGCCCATGCACGACAGATCGCCGTAACCTTGGTCGTCGGTCATGAAGACGATGATGTTGGGGCGTTTGGTGTTTGTTTGAACTGTGATTGCCATGATTTTGGAATGATGACAGGATGTTTGACTTTGGTTGTTGGGTGCCCGTCCTCACCTCTGGATTCCGGCTTTCGCCGGAATGACGATGGTCACGCGGAATGACGATGGTCACTAAGGGGCAATGATAATCGCGTGAAACTCGGCGTTAACCGTCTTTTCACCGCCCCTCTGGATTCCCGCCTGCGCGTGAATGACGAATAGGGAACGGCGGAATGACGAGTAAGGAACGGCGGAGTGACAAGGGTGTTGCGGGCATTTGATGGCGGGCATCCCCCGCGAAAATCGCTTCGCTCTTTCGCGCCCCCTTCGCTTCGCGAAAGGGGCGTCGTTTTGCGAAGGAGACGGTAGTTGTTTACTCTTCGTCGCCGCTGTCGTCGTCGAAGGCGATGACGGGTTCGTCTGGCTGAGCCATGTCGCCAAAGAAGGCGCTGGCGAGGTTCGAGAAGTCGGGTTCTGACTCTTCGCCGGCACCGTCGTCGCCGGAGAAGCCGATGGAGACGCTCGCGGCATCGCTGTCGACGTTGAATGCGGCGAGGGATGCCGCCATGTCGTCGCTGGCGATAGCTGCGAGAGCTTCTTCCCAACCTTGGGTGACAGGCTGAGCTGGCACGGCTTCGGGATCGGGCAGTCCGAGCAGTTCGCGACCTTCGGCAGAGCGGTCGAGTCGGGCGGGAATCATCCGTCCGATGATGACGTTCTCTTTGAGGCCGGTCAATCTGTCTACGCTGCCTTGCAGCGCGGCGTCGGTAAGGACACGTTCGGTTTCCTGGAACGACGCCTTTGCCAAGAAGCTGTGCGACATTAGCGATACACGGCTGATGCCAAGCAACACGGGCGATGCGGTTGCGGGTTCGCCGTTCTGCTCGCGGACTTCCTCGTTGGCTTGCAGGTACTGTGAGCGGTCAACGACCTCGTCGATCAACAACTTCGAGTCGCCGGTGCTTTCGATTCTGACCTTCTGGAGCATCTGGCGCACGACGACTTCGAAGTGCTTGTCGTGCACTTTCACACCTTGCGAGCGGTAGACGCGTTGCGCCTCTTCCACGAGGTAGCGCTGTACCGCCTCGATCCCGCTGATTCGGAGGATGTCGTGGGGGTTGCTGGTGCCATCGGTCAACTGTGTTCCAGGTTCGATTTCCTGGCCTTCGGAGACGAGGATGTCGGCGTTGCTCTGTGGCATGTATTCGCGCTCGGCGGTTTCGTACCAGGCGATGCGTATCGCGTCGTCATCGATGCTTTCAACTTCGCCGGAGACTTGTGAGACCAAGTCTTCGGGAAGTGCGAGAGCACCGTCATCACCCATTGCATCGCGTCGGCCTGCCGCGGTCAACGTCATGAGGTTGGAACCGGCGTCTACCCAATCGCCGACTTCCACTGCTGGTCGGTAACCATCAGGGATTTCGACGTTTTCGTGGTATGTCTCGACGTTTTCAACAGCGATGACCAAGTTGCCTTGTGCGTCACGGAAGCGGACAGTACCCGGGAGCTCTGAAAGGATCGCAGGCGCTTTGGGGTTGCGCGCTTCAAACAGTTCTTGAACACGGGGTAGACCGGTCGTGATGTCGCGGTCGCTCGCGATGCCACCGGTATGGAAGTTACGCATCGTGAGCTGAGTGCCCGGTTCTCCGATCGACTGTGCGGCGACGATGCCGACAGCCTCGCCGATGATGGATGGTCGGTTGTCTGCGAGCATGCTTCCGTAGCATTTTGCGCAGATGCCTTGGTCCAACATGCAGGACACTGGAGATCGAACTTCCAGCTCCTCGAGGCCAACGGCGGCGATTCGGCGTGCTAGTTCGTTGTCGATTAGGTCGTCTGGTGTGGCGATGACCTCGCCCGTTTCGGGGTCGACAACGTCGCTGACTGCATACCGGCTAAAGATGCGTTCTTCAAACGGCAAGTTGAGTGCGCGCGAAGCTTCGGCGGTTATGGTCATTCCGATGGGGGTGCCGCAGTCGCGTTCGTTGATGATGACGTTCTGGGCGGCGTCAGCCATACGACGCGTGAGGTATCCGGCTTCGGCAGTCTTGAGCGCGGTGTCGGCCAAGGCCTTGCGCGAGCCGTGCGTCGAAGCGAAGAACTCGTGCACCGACAGGCCTTCCGAGAAGCTTGCCTCGATGGGCACATCAATGATGCGGCCACGTGGGTTGGACATCAATCCACGCATGCCGGCCATCTGCTTGATCTGCGCCAAGTTACCCTTCGCGCCGGAGTCTGACATTGCGAAGACGCCGTTGTACTCGGAGAGATGTTCCTTTACCGCATCGGTAACGCGGTCGGAGGTTTCGTTCCAAGTCTCGATCGTGGCGGTGTATTTTTCTTCGTCGGTGATGACGCCTTCTTCGTACATCCGCTGGAGTTCGGCGACTTGTGCGCGACCGTTTTCTAGGAGCTCTTGCTTCTCGGGCGGCGGCACGGCATCCTTGATTGCGATGGTGGTTCCGGAGCGTGTTGCGTATTCGAAACCTAGGCGCTTCATTTCGTCGAGGACGAGGGCGGTTCCAGTATTGCCCAACTCGCTATAGCAGCGGTGGACGACGGCGTCGATTTCGTCTTCGCGCATGACGTAGTTGTGGAATCCGATGGAGTCGGGCAACATCTCGTTGAAGATGATGCGTCCGACCGTGGTCTCAATCCAGTCGTGCGGATCATCAATGGTGACGGGTTCAGCTGCGGTCGAGTCGGTCCATACGGAGGTGCCGCCGGGGACTCTAACGCGTATGCGACCTCGCAACCCGATTTCGCCAGTTTCTTCTGCGTATCGGGCTTCTTGGAGGTTTCCAAAGTACTTGATTCCGGCGTGCCCGTTGGTAGCTGAATTTCCATTCTGTTGGGCGAAATCGGCTGTCAATGCATCGGTTGGCACGGGCACTGCGGTGTCCATGACCGGTCCGGTCATGTAGTAGAGGCCTAGGAGCATGTCGAGGGTCGGCGAAACGATCGGGGAGCCGGAACGAGGGGCAAGCATATTGCTGGTGCTGAGCATCAGCGTCTTCGCCTCGTTGATGGCTCCGGGTGACAGCGGTACGTGTACGGCCATCTGGTCACCATCGAAGTCAGCGTTGAATGCGGTGCATACCAACGGGTGGAGCTGTATCGCCTTGCCTTCAACGAGTTTCGGGTAGAAGGCTTGGATGCCGAGGCGGTGGAGCGTGGGTGCGCGGTTGAGCAGTACGGGGTGGCCGTCCACTACCTTTTCGAGAGTGTCCCAGACTTCGTCGTCGGCTTGCTCGGCGCGTCGCTTGGCGGTTTTGATGTTGTGGGCGTGCCCTTCAGTGATCAGGCGGTTCATGACGAACGGCTTGAACAATTCCAACGCCATCTCCTTGGGGATGCCGCATTCATCAAGTTTCATTTGCGGACCAGAGATGATGACCGCGCGACCGCTGTAGTCGACGCGCTTTCCGAGCAGGTTCTGTCGGAATCGGCCTTGCTTGCCGCGCAACAAGTCGGTGAGGGACTTCAGTTTGTGGTTGTGACGTCCCATGATGGCGCGCCCGCGGCGACCGTTATCGATCAATGCGTCGACGGCTTCCTGCAACATACGTCGCTCGTTGCGGACGATGATGTCTGGAGCCGAGAGTTTCAGGAGGTGGCTGAGGCGGTTGTTGCGGTTGATGACGCGGCGATAGAGATCATTAAGGTCGCTGGTCGCGAATCGACCGCCGTCCAACTGCACCATCGGGTGCAACTCGGGCGGCAATACGGGCAGAACAGTGAGGATCATCCATTCGGGCCTGTTTCCACTGGTGCGGAAAGCTTCGACGACGCTCAAGCGCTTGACCGCTTTTGCTCGCCGTTGACCGGAGGTGTTGCGGATGGTTTCGTTCAACTCGGCGTGAATCTCGTCAAGATCAAGAGTCTTAAGGAGTTCAAGGATGGCGTCTGCACCCATTCCGGCCTCAAACACGTTTCCGAAGAGGTCCTTTAATTCCCGGTATTCAGCTTCGTTCAACTCGGTTTTGATCTGGAGGCCTTCGGCACGTTCGATCTTGCGTGCGATGTCCTGTTCGAACATGACGTTGTAGTGCGCAAGCTTGACTTCGATCTCGTCTTGCATCGAAGCGCCTTCGGGCGCGTTCGGGATGGCTTCGGGATCGACACCCAAGGTGTTGTGCAGGTCGACGATGCGTTCGATGAGCATCGCCAAGAACTCTTCGTCTTGTTCGCTGACGCTGTATTGCAGACGCTCTTCTTCGATGCGTCCCAGCTCCTGCTCACGGTAATCTGTGAGTTCGGTTATGGCTTGCAGGCGAGCTTCTTCATCTACGCTTGTGATGATGTAGCAAGAGAAGTAAAGGACGCGTTCGAGGTTACGAGGCGTGATGTCAAGGATGATGCTCATCCGAGACGGTGTCCCCTTGGAAAACCAGATGTGTGCAACTGGCGCCGCGAGGTTAATGTGTCCCATTCGCTCTCTACGCACTGACGCGCGGGTAACCTCGACCTTGCACTGGTCGCAGACGAATCCCTCGCGGCGCATACGCATGTCGCGTTGGCGCTTGTACTTCCCGCAGTAGCACTCGAAGTCGCGCGTCGGGCCGAAAATGCGTTCGCAGAAAAGACCATCGCGCTCAGGTCGGAGCGTGCGGTAGTTGATCGTCTCTGCCTTTTTGACCTCTCCCCATGACCATTTCCTGACGATCTGCGGCGATGCGATGGAGATCTTGATCGCGCGAAAATCGTTTTCCGTAGTTGGAGCCGCTTGCTGTATGGGTGTGAATGCCATTCCGTGTAACCTCGTTTAGTCGCGAACGCGACTTTGTGTCGCCAACCGGGTGGAAGCGGATGCAGCGCACGTCGCATCCGCTCAAGAATTATTCGTCGTCTGAATCCGCTTCGATTTCGGTCGCTTCGCCGTTCGATGAACTCAGTTCGTCTTCCAGTGAGCCGCTATCTTCGAGCGAACCGGCCCCGTTCTCGCCCTCGTGCTCATCGTCGTCCTCGAAGTCAACATCGAATTCCAGTACTGGTGGCGGCAGTTCGGAGCCAATATCCAACACATCTCCGCCAAGCGCAGCGATGTCGGTGTCTTCATCGATGCCAACATCAGCTATGGGGATCTCCTCACCGGCTTCACCTTCGTCTTCGCTGCTGGAATCACCGATCATCGAAATGTCCAGGCCCAAGCCTTGAAGCTCGTGGATCAGGACATTGAACGATTCAGGCACATCAGCAGAGACCACTGACTGGCCTTTAACGATTGCTTCGTAGGCGAGAACTCTTCCTTTGACGTCGTCGGATTTGATGGTGAGCACTTCTTGAAGTGTGTGTGGTGCGGAGTATGCCTCCAGGGCCCAAACTTCCATTTCGCCGAAGCGTTGGCCACCGAATTGCGCCTTCCCGCCCAGCGGTTGCTGCGTAATCAGCGAGTATGGACCCGTTGACCGAGCATGCATCTTGTCTTCAGCCAAGTGGATGAGCTTCATCATGTAGATGCTGCCGACGGTCACTGGCTGGTCGAACCTTTCACCCGTTCGTCCGTCGATCAATGACTGCTTGCCGAGAACCGGCGCGGCATTGCCTATTTCACGGTCGAGTCGGCGCGCGGCCTCGAGGAGACCATCACGATCCAGATCGTTGACTTCTTGACCGGCGACTTCGTTCAACCAGATTCTCATGCAAGCTTCGCTGGCTTTGCCAGCGTGTTCGATGGCATGGCTCCGCAACTCGTCATAGTCGTAACCGCGATCTGCGAGCCACTCTCGGACCGTTTCGTAGTCGATCTCACGGTCATCGAGATCGCGATGGTTTCTGGCCTGGGCCGCGGTGACGAACCATGCGCGAGCCAGTTCGTCTTCAATAGCCACCTCGCTGGCGCTGTCGAAAACCGGGGTGATGGCGGAGAAATCGAGCTCTCTGGCCGCCCACCCTAGATGGGTTTCCAGGAGTTGCCCGAGGTTCATGCGGGATGGAACTCCGATCGGGTTGAGGACGATGTCCAGCGGGGTTCCGTCCTCCAAGTGCGGCATGTCTTCGCGCGGCAGGATCATTGCGACGACGCCTTTGTTGCCGTGCCGACCGGCCATCTTGTCGCCCTGCATAATCTTGCGTGTGTGGGCGACCCAGACGCGAACCATCATGGAGACGCCGGGCGGCAACTCATCGCCATCTTCCTTCTTGCTGACGCGTACCTTGATGACTTTGCCTTTTTCCCCGTGTGGCACTCGCAGGCTGGTGTCTTTGGTGTCGCGAGCCTTCTCGCCGAAGATGGCCCGGAGTAGTTTCTCCTCGGCGGTAAGTTCCGTCTCACCCTTAGGAGTGACTTTTCCAACGAGGATGTCACCAGGGCCGACCCAAGTGCCGGGGATCACGATGCCTTCTTCATCGAGGTTGGCCAAGTTGCTTTCGCCGACATTGGCGATGTCACGGGTGATTTCTTCCGGACCCAGTTGGGTTTCGCGGGCCTCGACTTGATGCTTCTGGATGTGGGTGGAAGTGAAACGATCGCCTTTTACGAGATCCTCGCTCAGGATAATGGCGTCCTCGTAGTTACCGCCACCCCAGCTCATGAAGCCGACGAGCACGTTCTGCCCCAAAGCCAATCGACCGCCGTCAGTAGACGAACTGTCGGCGATAGCCTGACCTTGGTTGACCACTTGGCCCTTGTTTACGATCGGGTGCTGGTTTATGCACGTGCTCTGGTTCGAGCGCTCGTACCGTGTCAGCGGGTATTTGTGATTGTTGCCATCTTCGTCGGTGACGACGATCTTGTCGCTGGTCACGGAGGTGACGATGCCGTCAGTCTCTGTGCGGACCACCTGTCCGCTGTCTAGCGCGGCACGATATTCGATGCCAGTGCCGACAATGGGCGCTTCGGGCAGCACCAAGGGCACCCCTTGGCGTTGCATGTTGGAGCCCATGAGCGCGCGTGTCGCGTCGTCGTGCTCGAGGAACGGTATTAATCCGGCTGAGACGCTGACGATTTGTGAAGGAGAGACGTCGACGTAGTCAACTTCGTCAGGCCTAGCTTTTACGTATTGTTCGCCACCGGTTCGGCAACGTACAACACCGCGGAGCTGGCCGAGCGCGTCGACTGGAGTGGTGGGCTCGCCGATCAGCACTTCTTCTTCTTGGTCAGCGGACAGGAATTCAACATCTGCCGCGTGCAACGAGATGTAAGGGCGGACTTCCAGCTCTTGCTCTCCGAGCCGTCGCAGACGGCGCGCGAGTTCCTCGTCGATCACCGAATCGGCTTCGGCAACGATGGTTTTGCGATTTTTTTCGCGGACTTCTTGGAGCAGGGTACGGCCAATCAAGTCGTCAGATCGATTCGAAATGGTTGTCCGTACCTTGCGGTAAGGCGTCTCGACGAAGCCGAATTCATTGACTTTGGCGTATGTCGCGAGCGAGCCGAGCAATCCGATATTCGGACCTTCGGGGGTTTCGATGGGACAGATACGACCATAGTGCGAGTGGTGAACGTCGCGCACGTCAAAGCCGGCGCGGTCTCGTGTCAATCCGCCTGGGCCTAGAGCGGAGAGGCGTCGCTTGTGCGTAAGTTCGGACAGCGGGTTGGTTTGGTCCATGAACTGCGACAGCTGAGAGCCGCCGAAGAACTCTTTGACTGCTGCACCGACGGGACGAATATTGATCAACGCGGCGGGTGTCGTCTCTCCGGGGTGCGTCGTCATGCGTTCGCGCACGACGCGTTCCATCCGGACCAGTCCGACTCGGATTTGGTTCTGGATAAGTTCACCGACGGTGCGGACGCGTCGATTCCCCAGGTGGTCGATGTCGTCTGGGACCGCTTCGCCGTTGTTGACCTTGATCATGCGCTTGATGATGTTGACGAAGTCGAGCTTGGTCAGCGTTCGTCGTGAGAGTTCAACATCAACATCAATGCGCCGGTTGAGCTTGTAACGACCGACATCTCCGAGGTCGTAACGCCTAGAATCGAAGAACATCTGGTGAACTAGGCGACGGGCGCCATCGACGGTGGCCGGTTCGCCCGGTCGCATACGCTTGTGGAACTCTTTTAGCGCTTCATCTTCGTCTTTCGCGTCGGCGTCGGAATTCCACGTCGAGCGTATGAAGTCTCTGACGTCGGAATTTTCCTCGCCGTCGGTTGGGTCGCCAAAGACCTCGAGCATAGCGTCGAGCGAGTCGAGTTTGATGGGATTTTCTGTGTCCCCTTCGGTCCCGTCATCAACGGCGGCGATTGCGCGAAGCAGCGTGGTTACCGGCAATTTGCGCTTGCGATCGACCTTCGCGAATAGGATGTCCCGGTTGCTGGTTTCGAGTTCGACCCACGCGCCGCGATAGGGGATGAGCTTGACGCTGCACAAGCGGTTGCCGGTAGCCGGGTCATCGTCTGATGAGTAGTAGGCACCCGGCGAGCGGACAAGTTGTGAAATGACCACGCGCTCAGCGCCGTTAATGATGAAGGTTCCGTTTTCCGTCATCTTCGGCATGTCGCCAAAGAAGATGGTCTGCTCTTTGATCTCGTCGGTCTCGTTGATCTTCAACTCGATCGTGACGTGCAAAGGCACGCTGTAAGTGATCTCGCGTTCGCGACATTCTTCTTCGGAGAACTCTGGTTCGAGGATCTCATGCTCGGTGAGACTCATCTCGTATTTCGGGTTGTCGGAAGAGTAATCGGTGATTGGTGAGATTTCCTGAAACAGCTGTCGAAGACCGTCACCAAGCAACCATTCGAACGAATCTTTTTGGACCTGAATGAGGTCCGGCATGTCCGTCGGCACCTTGGTGTCGCCAAAGGTGCGGTACGCGCGGCCTCTGCCGCCAGCGGTCAATGCAGGTGAGATTGCCATTCAGTTCTCCTTGAGCAGGTGGGATCCAATGAAGCGACGGGTTATCCTAGTCGCGAAGTATTGGATTCGGCACCGATGACGGATTGCGGCACGATCCTATGCACGCAGAAACACGCATACCCTGACTGGGATTTTTTCCCAGCTCTGGATGCGCTATGGAATGCCCTAAACGGGCGTGGCCGCGGATTACGTGCACTATCTTAATAATATTCGAAGTCCGCGTGTTTTTGTGCGCGTTTTTCGCGCGTTCCGCGACAATTTCCCAAATGCTCTTTGGCGTTGATGTTGTTGGTTCGATTATCGAACGAAGTCCCACTTATTCGCTCATCGCAGTTGGCCTAGATCCGATCTCCGTGCGTAATGGTCGATCTTTCAAGAAGAACACGACCACTACCGATGTGAGCAGGATGAAGAAGGTCACAAGGAACACGCCAGAGACCGAAGATGCAAGGGCATCCCGAAGCCCAGACAAAAGGGAATCTGCGACGACACCCGATGACCCTAACTGTGAAGTCAACGTGTGTAACGCGTCTGGGTTCACCATCGCGGCGGGATTTTCCGACAATTCGACGATCTTTTCTTCGCCTAGCGTGTCTTGTACCTGAGTCGGCAGTTTGGCCTTCAATTGGGATTGGAATGTGTTTGTCATGTAGGCTCCCAACACCGCCAATCCGAGTGACCCACCAATGGAACGAGCGAACTGTGCGGCAGACGTGGCGACGCCGAGGAATCGATGCTCAACGGAGTTTTGCACTGCGATCGTGAACGACGGGAAAGTGAATCCCAAGCCGAATCCGAGCGCCACGATGAAACCGATTGCTACGCCGTAGGGCGTTGAAGCAGACATAGTGGACAGGAGAAACGCAGCGACCGTCATGAGTACGACCCCGAAGGTAGCCGGTATTCGATACCCACCGATGCGGGATACGATCTGCCCTGAGATGGCTGCCCCGATCACGATGCCGAGCATCATGGGTGTGAGGAAGCTTCCGCTGCTGGTCGCCGATGACCCTAAAACCCCTTGGAAGAATAGCGGGATGAATATGATGGCCGAGAACATGCCGAACCCGGTGATGAAAACCGCCAGCAGGGCAACGCTAATTACACGATTCTTGTAGATCTCAAGCGGCATTATGGGATTCTTGGTACGCAACTCGGTGAAGATGAACGCCGCTAGAAAAACCGCAGACGCCGCGAATAATCCGATGATTATCGGTGATGACCACGCGTACTCTACGCCTGCAAGCGACAATCCGAGCAACAAAGGAACCACTGTCAAGATGAGGGTCAGGATGCCCACAACGTCGATTGATCGATCCATCACGTCTGGTTCCACGCGCGGGAAGAAGCGGAGCATTAGAAGCACAAGCGCGACTCCAATTGGAATGTTGATGTAGAAGATCCAATTCCAAGACAGTGTGTCGGTAAGGAATCCGCCCAGAGTCGGGCCGATGACTGAAGCTAATCCGAATACGGCGGCCACGACTCCTTGGATTTTGCCCCGTTCCGCGGGTGCGAAAATGTCGCCTACGATGACGAAAGCCAACGACAACAGCACGCCGCCGCCCATGCCTTGGAGCGCTCGGAACGCTATCAACTGGTTCATCGTCTCTGCCGTCCCAGAGGCTAAGGAGCCGATCAAGAAGAGGATCAGACCGAGGATGTAGAAAAGCTTGCGACCGAATATGTCGGACAAGCGCCCCACTATAGGGACAGTGATCGTCGACGCGACGATGTAGGCAGTGGTGACCCAGGTGTAGCGATCGAAACCGCCCAGATCGGCGATGATTCGCGGCATCGCAGTGCCGACTACCGTCTGATCGAGAGCTGCTAGGAACAACCCAGTCATCGCGCAAGCCATCGTGATAACGATTTGTCGGCGTGGGAGACCTGACGACGATTCACTGTGATCCATGAATTCTCCGTTTGACTGAGCGTTGGCAGATTAACCTTAAACTATCGGGACTTTTGGATTCAGTCCTTCGATCAGAACAGTTAAAGGGCGCGTGCGATGGTTTCCAAGACCATTTACATCCGCGGAATGACATGCGCCGCGTGTGTTTCACACGTTACCGAAGCGATTTCATCTGTTCCCGGCGTTGAATCGGCAGAGGTGTCGCTGGCCACCAATTCGGCCAACGTCAGCTTCGTGGGCACCGATGCCGCTGTGCTTGAGGGTGGCAGCGAGATATTTGAAGCCATCTCGGCCGCGGTTGATGATGCCGGTTACGGCGTAGATATTTCAGCAGCTGTAGATGCTGAGGGTGGAGCACTGGATCGATCTAACGATTCAAGGTTCGAGGCGCAAAGATCGGAACTGTTGTCGATTCGAACCAGTGCGATCGTCAGCATCGGGGCGATGGTGTTGATGATGGTTGTCACGATGGCGCGTTCGGCGTTTGCGCCGGATGTGCCCTCTTATGCGTTGAATCTTTTGTTCCTAGTGATCGCAACGCCGATTCAAGTGCGAATCGCTGCACCGTTCTATCGCTCGGCCTGGGTGGCAGCCAAACACAAGACATCTAATATGAATACGCTGGTGGTCGTGGGGACATCGGTTGCGTTCGCTTACAGTACGTTGGTAACGATCTCGCAACTGATTGTTAGCGACGCGACGTTGTGGTCGGATGCCGCGAGTTTCGTGGCTCCGGAACATCACACCGGGACGTATTTCGAGGTATCCGCCGCGATCATTGGGCTGGTTTCGCTGGGGCGTTGGTTGGAGGGAAGGACCAGGTTGCGAGCATCCGAAGCGGTTAGGATGCTGATTGAGTTGCAGCCGCGTACTGCACTAGTGGAACGAGCGGATGGCGTGGTAGAGGTAGCCATCGACGATATTGAGATCGGCGAAACAGTTGTGATCCGTCCGGGCGAACGTGTGCCTACCGACGCGAAGTTAGTTGATGGGGTCGCCGAAATCGACGAGTCGATGCTGACCGGTGAGAGCATGCCCGCATTGAAGAAGCGAGGCGACACGGTTTTTGCAGGCACGCTGAATGTCTCGTCTGCTTGCAAAGCTAGAGTCGCGACTACTGGTGAAGCGACTCTGCTTTCGCAGATCATCCGCCAAGTAGAGCGCGCACAATCGACGCGGGCACCTATCGAACGCTTTGTTGACCAGGTTACGGCGAGGTTCGTGCCTGCGGTTCTCGTTGCCGGTCTGGCATCATTCCTGTTCTGGCTGGTGATGGCACCTGACCCCTCATTGCCGAACGCGTTGTTGATATCGGTGACGGTTTTCGTCATCGCGTGCCCTTGTGCTTTGGGGCTGGCAACACCGACAGCGGTTGTGGCTGGCATCGGGCGCGCAGCTGAACAGGGCATCTTGATCAAGGACGCCACGGTGCTTGAGCGGACGGCGAACGTGGATACGGTGGCTTTCGACAAGACGGGTACGATGACAGCGGGCAGGCCGCAAGTGGTTGCAATTCATGTCGACGATGGTTCAGGGTTGACGGAAGACGAGATAATCAGATCGGCTGCGGCCGTGGAGATTTTCTCTGAGCATCCGGTTTCGACGGCGATTGTAAGCGCCGCGCGGGAATGCGATCTTGAAATCCCGAACGCGGAAGGGTTTCAATCGATCACCGGCCAGGGTGTTTATGCTCGGATCGACGGTGTGATTGTGGCTGTGATGAATCCGTCGGCGGTGTTGCTGGAGGAAAACGTCACTGTTAACGCGGCGGTCGAACGGATCGAAGCTAGTGCTCAAACGCCGGTTACGGTGTCGATAAACGGTCGGTTGGTTGCCGCGATCGGTTTGCAGGACACCATCCGCGAGGATGCGAAGACGGCGGTTACATCGCTGCGAGAGTTGGGTATCGAGACGTATTTAATCACTGGTGACCGGATCGAATCGGCTAACGCTGTTGCCCGGGATGTCGGGATCGAAAACATTGATGCTCAGGTGTTGCCGTCAGAGAAGGCGACGCGAGTGACTGAACTTAGTAGTGAAGGCCGCAGAGTGGCGATGATCGGAGACGGCATCAATGACGGGCCAGCGCTCGCGACAGCGGATGTGGGTATCGCGATGGCGAGCGGTTCCGATATCGCCATTGAGGCGGCGGATGTCACGCTTGTAAACAACGAACCAACGGCAATACCGCGCCTGATTTCGATCAGCCGGGCTACGGTTCGAGTGATTCGTCAAAACCTGTTTTGGGCGTTCGCGTACAACGTCCTGCTGATTCCGATTGCTGCGGGAGCACTGCATCCAGTGTTTGCAGATTCGCCGCCCCCGGATTATCTGCGGTTCATAATCAGTGAAAGCGGCTTTCTGAGCCCAGTTGCGGCCGCGGCGGCAATGGCGTTCTCTTCGTTGTCGGTTTCGCTGAATGCGTTGAGGCTGAGACGAAGTGGATAACGTCTCAATAAGATGTAGCGTTAAAACCTGTTTATAATCCTTACCATGCCAAACAAAGAACCAACGCGCGATCTTGCGGTTGTCTACACTCATCCGACCTGCGGATACTGCGACATGCTCAAGTCCGATCTGCAGCAGAAAGGCATCGACTACGAGGAGATCGACGTCTCGAAGCAACCTGATCTTTGGAGCGAAGTCGAACGTCTCTCCGGTGGGGATCGGATCACGCCAGTACTCGTGACAGCAGATGGTGACGTGGAGATCGGCTACAAGGGGATTGGCTGTAACTACGGCTAAACGACCGCTTGTCGCCCATTTGGTAACAGTTTCAAACGCAGACTAGCTCGCGTCGCCTAATCCAGAACCGTTCGGAGCGACTACGCATAGACTATGCCCATGCGCGTCGCTTTGGGCATAGACCTCGGTTCAACTTCGGTCACCGTCGTTGTGGTTCGCGTTGATGATGACCAAGCGGAAATGGTCGCCTCACATTCGTTGCCGAACGATGCCGAGACGACATCGACGCAAGATCGACTGATCGGCAGATCCGAATGGGACATCGAAGCAATGGTCGCACGCGTTGTCCAAACTGTTGACCATTTATGCTCGAGTTTCGATTTTGATGAGGTTGTCGCGATTGGAGTCACCGGGCAGCAACAGGGTTGTCAGCTTTTGGATGCTGAGGGTTCACCGATCGGCCCGTTTATCGCGTGGCAAGACCAGCGTTGTAAGGACGTGGTTGATGGCACTGAAGGTGATTTTTTGGATGCGATGGCATCAATGGGCGGTGCGACAAGGCGTGGTCAAGGACTCCCATCGTTCAAAGACGCGGGTTGCCCCATCGTCACTGGATACACGGCACCGACGTTATATTGGCTCGACCACATGGACATGATGCCTTTGGATGCCGAAGCCGCCATCACCGCTCCTGAGTTCTTGGCGCACAAGTTAGTGGGCTCGAAGCGACCAGTTACCGATGCAACAGATGCAGCCGGTTGGAGTGTCCTCAACGTTCCGAAGCGATCTTGGAACGACGAATTGATCTGCGCACTTGGCATTAACCGCGGATTGTTTCCTGAGATCGTGGATTCGTGCACCGTTATTGGCGGATTGACTGATGAAATGAGCGGGTGTACGGGAATATTAGCTGGCACTCCAGTTTCCGTCCCGTCCGGCGATCATCAATGCGCGTTTGTCGGGGCTGTTGAAGTTGCGAGCGATACGGTGGCGATCAACATTGGCACGGGTGGGCAGGCGACGGTATTCCTCGATGATTTGTCGTTACTCAAACGCGACCCAAGCGACGGTTCTATCGATCACGGATGGTTGGAACTTCGTCCCCATGTTGCGAGTGGCTTTCTCTTGGCCGGCGTCGGAGTCGTTGGTGGGCGGACGTTTCGCACGCTGAAAGACTTTTTCGTGAGAACTGCACAAAACGTCTTCAGCATCGCAGACGTAGATCAAGATAGGGTTTACGAAAGACTTGCAGACCTCGCAGGCACTGCCCTGACTGATGACACTTTCGACACCATGACTGCCTCCGCTCTCTTCACAGGTTCACGTGAAAACCCGGACGCTCGTGGTGAGTTTGCGGGCATAACGCCAGGCAACTTCACGCCTGGATCGATGGCGCTAGCGGTGTTCCGTTCAATGGCATTCGAACTCGCCAACTCTTACCGAAGCGCGGTCGAATTAGGAGTCGGCACGAGAGATCGGATCGTCGGTTCTGGTAACGGGTTGCGGCTTAACGCGACGCTTCGGCAATGCTTAGAGGAGGCTTTTGGCCGACCGATTTCGATCGGTAAGGTCCGGGAAGAGGCGGCGGTCGGAGCTGCTCTAACAGGGGCTGTGGGTGTCGGTATCTACTCAGACATAGATGAGGCGAGTCAGGCACTCGTGAGATGAACGCGAAACACATCGGGATAACCATCGGGCTGCTCGCGGCACTAGGGATGGTCGCTGCGATATTGGTTGGGGCGATGTATTGGGTCGCGAACAACACGAACGCCGGAACCGTGCAACGGGAAGCAACTGCAACGCCTGCACTCACGAACCCGATGTCGTTGATAGCCGCCACAAAACCTAGTGATGCTTCGACTGGGGCCGCTGAACTGGAACCGACTGTACGACCGCCCTCAACCCCGGTTCCGTACAACCCGAACTCCGCCATGTACCTAGTCTTCGCTGGTTTCGAGCTATCGCCGGGTTTTGGTCCGTTGAACGATCGCACAATCACCACGCTCGAAAAGATCCGCGCTGAAAATGACAAATCTCAGATCCGACCTCTAATTGAATCGTTCAGATACCTGACATCGAAAAACGCGATTGATGCTGCGGTTGAGACGCTCCAGTTCCTAACTGGCGAAACGATCGGCGACAACTGGTTGTTGTGGTCAGAGTGGATCGGCAAGCACAGCGATGAGTATCCGCCACCGTCCGAATACGCCGAGTGGAAGATCAACTATCTGCGCCAGATCGACGGACGGTTCGGAGCATTCCTGAATCCGTATCTCGGCGGGAAGGCGAGTGACGATTTCGACTTGACGGAGCTCGAATGGGGCGGCGTCGTTCCCGACGGCATACCGCCGCTCGAAAACCCTGCGCATGCCCCGGCCGACGATCCGCTGGCCGAATATCTGGAGGACGACGAGCGCGTGATCGGTGTCTCGATCAACGGCGAGCATCGCGCCTATCCATTACGGATTATCAATGCCCACGAGCTGGCTAACGACATCTTGGGAGGCGAGCCTTTATCGCTGACTTGGTGAACGCTCTGCAACAGCGCGATCGGGTATCGCGCCATCATCAACGGGGAGCCGACAACGTTCGGAACATCGGGATTTCTGTTCCGTAGCAACAAGGTCATGTACGACCGAGCGACGCGGACGCTTTGGCATCAGTTCACTGGCGAGCCGATTGTCGGAGAGCTGGTAGGCAGCGACGTCGATCTAGAGTTCTTCCCAACATCTAGGACGACATGGGGCGAGTGGAAGGCGGAGCATCCGGACACTACGGTGGTGACGCGGGAGGGTGGGACGTATCCGCCATGGACTTACACGAATGAGTCTGACGAACGCTCCATCTACTATGCCTACCGCGTCAACCCCGACTCGATGTTCCCTATTGCGCACCGGGATCAATCGTTGCCGCCCAAGGCGGAGATTCTCGGCGTGACGGTAAAGGGAATCGACAAGGCGTATCCGATCGATGTCTTGCGGGAGGAGCGGATTGTGCACGACCGTATCGACGACATCGACTTGGTTGTTGTGGCATCGGCTACGACTTCCGATGCGCACATTTACGAAAACCCTGAAGGGGTGACCTTCAGCTTGCCCCAGGACGCGCCCAAGGAAGGGTTCCCACTGAGAATCGTGGACGAGAACGGGACGGAGTGGGATGTTTCGCGAGAAAAGCTAACGAACGCCTCAGACTCGTCGAACGTATTGAAGTCTGTGCCATCGAACATCTCGTTTTGGTTTGGCTGGTTCGCGTTCCATCGCGATACTCAGTTGTATGGGGACGACGGTTAGCCGTTTGGTTTGATGACGAATTTGACGCCCAGGCCTTCTGCGGATGCGGTGATGGCGTCAGGGAGTTCGGCGAGGGGGTACCGGCCGGAGATTACTTTGTCGAGGTTGAGTTTGGCGAGTTCGTCGGGGATGCGGTGCGTAACGTCACCTTGCCGGAAGGCTCCGATGAGTTTGATCTCACGGAAATGCATGTCATAGAGGTCGACGGGTAGCGGAGCGCCTTCCGGGCTGACGCCGATCATGAGGGTTTGGCCACGGGGTTTCGTGGCGTTGATGCAGGTCGCAACGAGTTCGGGTTTGCCGACAGCTTCGGCAGTGACACTGAAGCCGCGTCCTTGATCTGTGACGTCTGCGATGACGTCTGCGAGGGGGACATCGTATGGGTTATGGAGTATGTCGGCTCCGAACTGCTTTGCCATCTCGCGTCGGACCTTGACAGGTTCGGACACGACGAGAGTCTCAACGCCGTGGGACTTCAAGAAGGCGGCGGTGAAAAGACCCATGATCCCTGCACCGATGACTAGCCCGGTGGCGCGGTATGGGATGTCCAGCATCTCGACTCCGGAGAGACAGCAGGCTGCGGGTTCGGTAAGGGCGGCCGTCTCGAGATCTAACGCCTCTGGTATCTCGACTGCCGAGCGCGATGCAACGGCTGTGTACTGGGCGAAGTAGCCGTTCGAAAATGGCGGCTGGTTCTCGCAGCGGCACACGCTCCAGTTGCGGCAGGACCAGCACTCGTAGCAGTTTGCAGGGTGGTTGATGCAGACTCGCTGTCCGATCCGCTCCCTTGACACCCCTTCGCCGACATCGACGATGATGCCGGAGCTCTCGTGCCCCAGAATCTGCGGTGGGTCTTTCGGAAAAAGACCCTGCGTGACATGGACATCGGTCCCACAGATACCAGTGGTGTCGATCTCGATGAGCACGTAGCCGGCCGACAGCTCTGGATCGGGGATGTCATCGAGCGTGAAGTGTGCGCCGCCGTGCCAAGTCTGTGCCTTCATGTCGTAATTTCCTGAATGTTGGGGTTTTAACCGTTCGGTTTGATTACGAACTTGACACCCAGCCCTTCTGCCGATGCCGTTATAGCGTCCGGTAGTTCGGTGAGCGGATAGCGCCCCGAGACCACGTTCTCGAGATTGAGCTTCGTCAGTTCGTCCGGCACCCGGTGGAACACATCCCCTCGACCCATCGAACTTAGCAACTTGATCTCGCGGAAGTGCATGTCGTAGAGATCGACCGGGAGCGGCGAGCCCTCCGGGCTGACACCGATCATCAGCGTCTGCCCGCGCGGCTTCGTGGCGTTGATGCAGGCGGCGACAAGTTCCGGCTTGCCGACCGCTTCGGCGGTGACATCGAAGCCGCGCCCTTCGTCAGTGACATCAGCGACGACCTCTGACAACGGGGCGTCGCGAGGGTCGTGGAGGATGTCGGCCCCGAACTGCTTCGCCATCTCGCGGCGTACCGTTACCGGCTCCGACACCACTAGCGTATCGACGCCGTGCGACTTCAAGAAGGCGGCGGTGAAGAGCCCCATGACGCCGGCACCAATGACCAGACCGGTTGCGCGGTAAGGGATGTCGAGTAGTTCGACACCCGAGAGACAGCACGACGCCGGCTCGGTCAAGACGGCGGTCTCGATGTCGAGACCCTCCGGCAGCTCGAAAGCGGCGCCTGCGTCAAGGCTGACATACTCCGCGTACATGCCGTTCTCGGATTCCCGTGCGACTTCGCAGCGGAAAGTGTTCCAGTTCCGGCAGCTCCAGCACTCGTAACATTGCGCCTTGCGGTTCACCGCCACCCGCTGGCCTATGCGGTCCTTGTCGACTCCCTCGCCGACTTCCACGATCACGCCGGAGCCCTCGTGCCCCATTATCTGCGGCGGATACCAAGGGAAGAGCCCCTGCGTAGCATGCACATCCGTCCCACAGATGCCCGTCGTGTCCATCTTGACAACCACGTACCCCGGATCCGGAACCGGATCCGGCACATCGTCATGAGTGAACCGGTTCCCGCCTTGCCAGGTCATCGCCTTCATATCGGATTTCCCTAGATTGTGGGGTTAAGCGTTCGGCTTGATGGCGAACTTGACGCCGAGTCCTTCGGCGGAGGCCGTGATGGCGTCGGGGAGTTCCGCAAGCGGAAAGCGGCCAGAGATGACGTTTGCGAGATTGAGTTTCTCGAGTTCGCCGGGCACTCGGTGGAATACGTTGCCGCGGCCGAACGCACCCACGAGTTTGATCTCGCGGAAGTGCATGTCGTAGAGGTCCACCGGCAACGGTGCACCCTGTGGACTGACGCCGATCATGAGCGCCATGCCTCGGGGTTTGGTGACGTCGATGCAGGCGGCGACGAGTTCGGGTTTTCCAACCGCTTCGGCAGTCACGCTGAAGCCGCGTCCGTTATCGGTTACATCGGCAACCACTTCCTCAAGAGGAACGTCGTTGGGATCGTGGAGGATGTCGGCGCCGAACTGCGTCGCCATTTCGCGGCGTACCTTGACCGGTTCAGAAACGACGAGTGTCTCGACGCCGTGAGTCTTCATGAACGCGGCGGTGAAGAGTCCCATAATCCCTGCGCCGATAACGAGACCCGTGGCGCGATAAGGAATGTCAAGCATCTCGACACCGGAAAGACAGCAGGCGGCCGGCTCGGTCATGGCCGCCGTCTCCATTTCCAGGTTTTCCGGTAATTGAAGTGCGACGCGGGAGTGTAGAGCGACGTATTGTGCAAATAGGCCGTTTGATGAGGCGGGTGCGACCTCGCATCGCGAAATATTCCAATTGCGGCAGTTCCAGCACTCGAAGCAGTGAGCGGAGTGATTCACGACGACCCGTTGACCGATGCGGTCGCTCGATACGCCTTCGCCGACCTCGACGATCACGCCTGCACCTTCGTGCCCGAGAATCGTGTCGGGTATGGCAGGGAAGAGGCTCTGAGTGATGTGCACGTCTGTCCCGCAAATGCCTGTGGTGTCGATCTCGACGACTACGTGACCGGGTGACGCTTCGGGGTCGGGCACCTCGTCGAGAGTGAACTGATTCCCACCTCGCCAAGTCATAGCTTTCATCGCATCGCTCCTTGAAAGGCCGATATGTATGTTCGCATGTTAACGAGAAAAGGCAGTACGTGCGTCATATCATTAACCTTCACTAAGGAGACAACATGACCGCTGCAGACAACGTAACGATTCGCGACATCCGAGTCATCATGACCGAGCCGGACAACATCCGGCTGGTAATCGTGAAGATTGAGACCTCTGAACCGGGGTTGTATGGCGTCGGATGTGCGACATTCACGCAACGCCCCTCTACCGTCAAGGCAGCTGTCGATGACTACCTCCGTCCGTTCCTCCTCGGTAAAAACGTTGCCGATATTGAGGACATCTGGCAGTCTTCGTATGTGTCGTCGTACTGGCGAAATGGACCGGTGTTGAATAATGCATTGTCGGGCGTAGATCAAGCGCTTTGGGACATCAAGGGCAAGATGGCGGGGATGCCGGTTTACGACCTTTTGGGAGGCAGGGCGCGTGAAGCGGCGCCGGTTTACGTTCATGCGAGCGGAGGAAGCAAGGAAGAAACCGCCGACAGGATGGCGGAGCACATGGAGCAGGGTTTCCACCACATCCGCGTTCAAGTTGCCACCGAGGGATATTCTTCGTACGGCTCTCACGGCGCTTCGGGCGACGGTTCGATTAATCAGCGCGATGTCTCGAAAGGGCCTATCCCGATTACTTCTTGGTTGCGGGATTATGACCCCAATAAGCTGTACGCCCACCCCGGCGGCGTTTTCGAACCAAAACCTTATATCCGAGGCGCATTGGATCTCTTCGAGCACATCCGCGACCGTTTCGGTTACGGAGTCGAGATACTCCACGACGTCCATGAACGCATCCCGCCGATACTCGGTGTTTGGTTCGCGAAAGAGGTTGAGAAGTATCAGCTCTTTTTCCTTGAAGATCTGTTCAGTCCGGAAGACAACGAGTATTTCCGGATGGTGCGCCAGCAGTGCGCGACGCCGATAGCGATGGGTGAGCTTTGGAACAGCCCTCATGAGATCATTCCGATGATCAAGGACCGGTTGGTCGACTTCTTGCGGATGCACATGTCACAGATCGGCGGTATTACCCCGGGTAAGAAGTTTGCGGCGATGGGCGAGTTGTTCAGCGTTCGAACGGCTTGGCACGGGCCCGGCGATACCTCTCCGGTGGGCCACGCTGCGAACCTGATGCTCGACGTTAACTGCTACAACTTCGGCATTCAGGAATACGCGATTCCTGGTGAACGGACGCGCGAGATGTTCCCGGGTTTCCCGGAGGTGCGCGATGGTGTGATGTGGCCGAACGGCAAACCTGGTCTAGGCATCGATATCGACGAAGAGATGGCAGCTAAGTTCCCATTCAAGGAGCGAGAGTTTGGTGGTGCCTGGGACACGGTTCGCCGTGCTGATGGCGGTATGGTCAAGCCGTAGAGCGTTCAAAACGACTAACACTTACGACAATGGATAGCGAAACTCAAGAAACCCGATCCGGGTTGCGCGGTCACATTCAGGATCGATTGCCAGCGTTTGTCGCCACGTTGATCGGTGGGGCGGTCGCGATGGGCGTGAACGCGCCGCTCACTTCGCCTGACGACTTGGTGGCGAATGCGGGGAGTGTTGCCGTAGTTTCGTTAATCGCCGCGATCATCGCCGGAATGATATGGGCGCGTATCAAAGGCGACGTTCAAAGTCGGTCGCGGACCTTCAATATCGTGTTGACTGTGTTGCTGTTATTGACTGTCGGCTCGGCGGCAGCAATCGAGTATGGTGCTGATATAACGCACGCGATTCGCTACATCGTTCCACTTGGCGCGATCGTTACGATCTTTGTCAGCGTTTTGACACCCGTTATTGAACGCTGGAAAACCCAGAATGTTTTGCTGGTTATCGCAGCAGCGTTGCCATTGGTGATGCTAGTTTTGGGATATTTTCTAACCGTGAACGAGTTCGGTTTTACTGAAGCGCCCAGTTTGTCGTTGCCGCCGCCTCCCAAATCAGGTTGATTGCGTCGCCAATTGGTGGTCTACCTTCTTTAGAGGGCGCGAATTCTAAAATCTATGGATACGTTGTATCTCTAGATTTGGCGGTGGTCATTTGCGTAGACATCTCCTAGCAAAGTCGAGTGGTTCCCGATCGGCTGTAATCCTTGTTGCATTCGTCGCGGTCGCGGCAATAGCTTTGTCATGGTTTTCATGCGGATTACTGGATGATAGTGAGGGGAATGTCAAGGTCGGAACAGTGATGCCGGTAAGCGGTGACCTCTCGACTCTGGGGCCGGCCGCGCAAACTTCGATCAGTCTGGCGTTCGATCTGGTAAATGAAGCAGGGGAGTCAACGGTTCGCAGATCGAGGTGCTCCATCGCGACAGTGGAACGAACGCGACTCTCGGTGCAGATGCTGCGAGCGGGTTGGTGAACGTTAACCACACCAACTTCATCATGGCTGCTCACGCGTCGCCGGTTACGATCGCCATAGCGGAATCGGTAACGATTCCCAGCGGAGTGTTGCAGATATCTCCGGGATCGTCATCAAAGGCGATATCCGCGTTGGACGACAACGATATGGTTTTCCGCACGCGGGTGAACGACGGCATCAAGGCGCAGGCTTTGGCGAAGCTGGCCCAGGCCATCGGTTACAAACGAGTGGCGACGACTTACGTAAATAACGCGTATGGCGAGAGCTTGAACGAATCCTTCATCGAAAACTTCGAGGCGATTGGAGGTATCGTTTCTGCCGCCGTGCCACACGAGTTGGGGCAGGCGAGTTACATCTCGGAACTAAGCGACGCTTCGAAAGACGATCCTGAGGCATTGATCACGATCGCTTATCCCGACTCGGGAACTACGTTACTGCGCGAGGCCGCCGAGGGCGGTTACTTCGACGAGTTCATCTTCGTCGATCAGACGAAGTCACAGTCGATGTTCGACACTATCGGTGGTAACCATTTCGATGGTTCGTTCGGACTCGCCCCCGGCAGTCCGGAGACACCCGCAGTCAGAGCTTTCCGTCGGGTCTACTCGGAACGGACTGGCAAAGACCCGAATGCCCAGATAATCGCGGAGGCGTTCGATGCGGCGATCGTGCTCGCGTTGGCAATTGAACAGGCGGATACGGATGATTCGGTAGCCGTGCGCGATGAGTTGCGGTCAGTCGCCAACCCGCCGGGCGAGGTGGTCGGGCCGGGAGACATACCGAGAGCGTTGGAACTGGTTAGAGACGGTAAGGACATCAACTATGAGGGAGCCGCGGGTTCAATTGACTTCGACGCGCAAGGCGATGTATTGAGCTCGATGCGGGTGTGGCGGATGGTGGATGGGAAGATAGAAGACACGGAGATTTTCGCATTGCCTGGCGATGATATCGATTTGTCGTCAATCAAGTAACCGGAGTAAATAAAAGATGCGACTAGAAATGATCAAATCCGCGCGTACTAGGTTACTGTCAACGGCGTTGTTTTCAGTGATTGTGCTTGTTATCTCGACCATTGGGTATGGGTGTCTATTTGCAGATGAATCCGATGCTGGAGATACCACGATAGGTACGGTTTTGCCAGTTAGTGGTGATCTTTCAACGCTCGGACCCGGTATGCAGAAGGCGATCGACCTAGCGTTCGAATTGGTGAACGAAGCCGGCGGAGTTAATGGTGGCGAAATTTCAGCCCTGCATCGAGACAGTGGCACGAGTGAACAGGTGGGGACCGACGCTGCGAGCGGACTTGTGAATGTGGATGGCGTCAAGATTGTGTTGGGGGCAGTTTCTTCAGGCGTGACGATTGCGATTGCGGAGTCGGTGACGATTCCCGGGGAGGTTTTGCACATTTCGCCAGCATCATCATCGAACGCGATCACAGCTTTGGCGGACAACGACATGGTTTTCAGGACGCGCGTCAACGACGCGGTCAAGAGCCAAGTTCTCGCCGAGTTGGCGGTGGCGGCGGGTTATGAGCGAGTATCTACGACGTACGTGAACAATGCTTACGGTGCGAGCTTGAACGAGTCGTTTATTGAAGCGTTCGAAGGTATGGGCGGGACTGTGACCGCGGCGGTTTCGCACGAATTGGGCCAAGCGAGTTATGTGTCGGAGTTGAGAGACTCGGCAGAAGGTTCGCCAGAGGTTTTGGTTACGATCGCCTATCCGGACTCCGGTCAGATCTTGTTGCGTGAAGCCGCTGAGGGAGAGTTTTACGACGACTACATGTTTGTCGACGTGACGCGGAGCCAGACGATGTTTGACGCGATTGGCGGCAACTATTTTGAAGGGGATTTCGGGGTTTCACCGGGAGCGCCTGCATCTCCCGGCGTAGAAGCGTTTAGGCGACTTTATGAGGAGCGCACCGACGGAGATCCTTCGGCGTCGCTGATTACAGAAGCATTTGACGCGGCTGCAGTGCTCGCTTTAGCCGTTGAGAAGGCAGGGAGCGATGACCCAGTGGCGGTGAGGAACGAGTTGCGATCAGTTGCTAATCCTCCAGGTGAAGTTGTAGGGCCGGCGGATATTGCGAAGGCTTTGGAGTTGGTGAGGGACGGTAAGGATGTCAATTATGTCGGAGCGTCTGGAAACGTCGACTTTGACGAACACGGGAACGTCGTCAGTTGGATGCGTGTCTGGTACGTCGAAAACAACACCATCATCGACAGCGACATCTACGCGTTGCCGGGAGATGAAATCGACCTGTCGCCCCTATCCCGGGACGACCCTTCGTCGTCGATATCTGGTATCCCGTCGCCTTCGGAGGATGGACCGAGTGTAAGGATAGGCACGGTGTTCCCTGTGACAGGTGATCTGTCTTTCGTTGGCAAGCAGCGTCAGTCAGGGGTCTCGTTCGCTTTCGAACTGGTGAATGAGCTAGGCGGTGTAAATGGCAAGCCTATTGAGGCGTTGCATCGCGATAGCGGAACAGATCCCGAGGTTGGCAAAGCGGCGGCGAGCGCGTTGATAAGCGAACATGGCGTGCCGGCGATAATTGGCGCTGCATCGTCGGGTGTGACGATGGCGATAGCCGAGGGAGTAACGATACCCAGTGGCGTGCTACAAATCTCGCCATCTTCGTCATCGAGTTTGATAACTACGCTTGATGACGATGATCTGGTGTTTAGGACTACGTTCTCGGATGTCATAGCGGGTCAAGTCGCGGCGGAGTTAGCGCGTGAAATTGGTTGGGAGAGCGTGGCGACGACTCATGTGAGCAACGCGTACGGCACTAGCTTGTCGACCAACTTCTCGGACCATTTCCAAGCCCTAGGTGGTAATGTGACAGCGCAGGTCAGTCATGACAAGGGACAATCTACCTATGCATCTGAGTTGAAGCAAGCGGCGGCTGGCGATCCGGAGGCATTGATAGCGATCGCGTACACGGATTCATCGCACACATTGTTGCGCGAGGCTGTTGATGACGGTTACTTCAAAGAGTTCCTGTTCTTCACGCCCGCGTATAATCAGGAGCTTTTCGATGCTGTGGGACCAGACAAGTTCGAAGGTTCATACGGCACGAAAGCCGGCACAAAGTTGACTCCCGAACGGAAATGGTTCTTCGAAAACTTCGCCACCCGAAAACGCGGGAACATCGAAATACCACACTTGAGCGAAACTTTCGACGCTGCTTTGATGATCGCGTTGGCGATTGAAAAGGCGGATTCAGAGGACCCGTTCGCGATACGTGACGCTTTGCGCGAGATCGCTAACCCGCCAGGTATCATCGTCGGTCCGCGAGACGTCGCAAAAGCACTCGATCTGGTGCGCAAAGGCGAGGATGTCAACTACGCAGGGGCGGCAGGAGAGTTGGATTTCGATGAGAACGGTGACGTGAGCGGGACTGTGGAGATCTGGCAGATCCAAGATGGCAAAGTGGGGTCTACTGGTCTGTTTGTGTCCCCCGGCGATGAAATCGATCTCTCCTCCATACGGTGAACCGATGTTAGTCCGTGTAGTTGGCTTCCAATAGATCGAGGAATTGCTGGCAGATCCTCGTCTGCCTGCCCTTTGGATTCCCGCGTTCGTCGGAGGTCAGCGATGCTACCGATAGAATCTGGTTTATGGATTGAGCTTCAACAGAGGGCGACGCTTCCTGAGAGTGATCGAATGTCCAGAACCACCGTCCGCAAAACAATCGACGCGCCTGTAGATTTCGTATTCCGCACAGTGTCCGAAATCGACAACTACTCCGAGGCGATACCGCACATCGTTGATGTCGAGTTTCTTTCTGACGTGAGGAGCGGCGTCGGTTCGCGTTTTCGTGAGACACGTTTGATGATGGGTCGAGAAGCATCCACTATCTTGGAAGTTACGGAGTACGTGGAGAACGAGCGAGTGAGGTTGGTATCCGACGAAGGCGGAACAGTATGGGACTCGATATTCACAGTGAGACCTGTCGATGGTGGAACCAAACTAACGCTGGTGATGGATGCTGCTCCCTACACGTTCAAGTCAAGGATCTTCGTGCCGATCATGAAGTTAGTAATCAGAATGGGTCTGGTTAAAGACATGGATGCTGTAAAGAAGTACTGTGAAAGCAGTTGAAATGGCGACGATGCGAACAAGCTCTATCGTCGAGGAAAGGAACTAGACGGATACACAAAATGCAAGTACTGAAATCCTACGCCGCCGTTCGAATGTCTAGTGTGTTTGTGCTGTTGCTCATAACCGCTTTGAGTATCAGCATCGCAGTAGCTTCATGTAGCGCTGAAGAACCAACACCGACTCCGGTTCCGGTTGCACCTACTGCAACACCGATCCCACCTACCGAGGCGCCTGAACCTACGCCAGAAGAGGCGATGGAGCCGACGGGTGAGGCGATAAAGATCGGTACGCTCATCGACGTCACCGGTGATCTGGCTGCGTTCGGACCACCGATTGTTCTCGCCACAGACCTAGCGGCTTTGTTGATAAACGAGGCAGGCGGCATCGATGGTCGCCCGATCGAGATGGTGCATCGCGATAGCGGCACCAGCCCTCAGATCGCTACCGACGCCGCAAGTGCTCTCGTCAACGTGGACGGTGTCGAAGCCATCGTTGGCTCTCTCTCATCAGGCGTCACCCTCGCAGTCGCGGAATCTGTGACCATTCCTAACGGTGCTGTTCTGGTGTCTCCGGCGTCTACTTCGCCCGCGATCACCAGCCTCGACGACAACGACACGGTGTTTCGAACGACCGTGTCTGACGCGCTCCAAGGGGTGATTGCGGCACAACTCGCGAAGCAACTCGGCTACGAAAACGTCGCGACGCTCTACATCAACAATGCATATGGCGAAGGTCTATCGAACGTATTCTCAGAGAACTTCGAAAGCCAGGGCGGAACGGTCTCCGCAGCCATCCCCATTGAAGGTGGTCAGGCAAGCTATGCATCCGAGTTACGCCAAGCCTCACAAGGAGATGCCGAAGTTCTAATGGCCTTGTCATACCCCGAGACTGCCGGCGTATACCTGCGCGAAGCGATTGAAGGTCAATATTTCGACGATTTCATGTTCGTCGACGGCACAAAGAATCAGGAGATGTTCGACAACCTCGGTGCTGACAACTTTGAGGGCAACTACGGCACTGCTCCGGGCGCACCCGGCACGCCGACCCAGGAGACCTTCAAAGATCTATATTCTTCCAAGCTAGACGGCGATCCCTCGAGCCTTTTCATCTCCGAAGCCTTTGACGCCGCAGTCATCCTCGCCTTAGCGATTGCAGAGGCAGATTCCGAAGATGGCGGTGACATCAAGGCTGCGATGCGTGAAGTAGCGAACGCGCCAGGCGAGAAGGTTGGCCCCAGCGATCTGGCTAGAGCGCTGCAACTCATCAGTGAAGGTCAAGACATCGACTATGTCGGTGCTGCCGGTGATCAGGATTTCGACGAGAACGGTGACGTGCAGAACACCATCGAGGTCTGGAAGATCGAAGGTGGACAGGTTACTTCGACCGGCATCTTTGCCAGCCCCGGCGACTCGATTGACATCACGGCTGCTCCTACGACGATGGAACCGAGTGGCGACCCGATCAAGATCGGGACGCTCATCGACGCAACTGGAGACTTGGCCGTTTTCGGTCCGCCGATCGTCCTCGCCACCGACCTCGCGGCGTTGTTGATAAACGAAGCGGGAGGCATCGATGGAAGGCAGATCGAGATGGTCCATCGCGACAGCGGCACGAGCCCACAGATAGCTACTGACGCGGCGAGCGCGCTCGTGAACATCGACGGCGTGGAAGCCATCGTAGGCTCGCTCTCGTCCGGAGTGACATTGGCGGTTGCCGAATCAGTCACGATCCCGAACGGTGCGGTGCTTGTGTCACCAGCGTCAACCTCTCCGGCAATCTCGAGTCTCGACGACAACGACTTGGTTTTCCGGACCACAGTATCCGATGCGTTCCAGGGCGTCATACTTGCGCAACTTGCCAACGAGCTTGGTTACCAAAACGTTGCAACGATGTACATCAACAATGCCTACGGCGAAGGACTCTCAACGGTGTTCTCGGAAACGTTTGAGAGTCTGGGTGGGACCGTATCGGCATCCGTGCCGATCGAAGGCGGTCAAGCAAGCTACACCTCTGAGCTTCGTCAGGCCTCGCAGGGCGGCGCAACCGTCCTGATGGCAATGTCTTACCCCGAAACCGCGGGCGTCTATCTGCGCGAAGCGGTCGAAGGCCAGTTCTTTGAAGAGTTCATGTTCGTTGACGGAACAAAGAACCAAGAGATGTTCGACGATCTAGGGGCTGCGAGCTTCGAAGGCAACTACGGCACCGCGCCGGGAGCTCCGGGCACGCCATCACAGACTACTTTCCAAGGGTTGTACGCGTCGAAACTCGGTGGTGACCCGTCAAGCATTTTCATCTCCGAAGCGTTTGACGCCGCAGTGATTCTCGCACTTGCCATCGCCGAAGCTGGATCGGAAGACGGCGACGACATCAAGGCCGCGATCCGCAAGGTCGCCAATGCCCCAGGCGAACAAGTAGGTCCCGGCGACCTCGCCAAGGCCTTACAGCTCATTAGCGAGGGCAAGGACATCGACTACGTCGGTGCCGCGGGCGAACAGGAGATGGACGAAAACGGAGACGTGTTGAACACGATCGAGATTTGGAAGATCGAAGGCGGACAGGTTACATCTACCGGAAACTTTGTGAGCGCCGGTGATTCGATCAACTTGGGCGCCGGTCCAACGTCGAAGGTGGCAGGTATCGGCTCGGAATTCGCCCAAGTCTTCACGGTAGGTCCCGGTTCCAAAGGCCTGTTCAAAGTCGACGAAACACTGCGAGGCGCAGACGTCGTCGTATCACTTGAGACCGAGACAATCAGCGGCGTTGTTGACTTCAGTTCGGATAGCGCGTCGGTCGAGATTGATCTGCATACATTAGTCAGCGATCAATCGCGCCGCGACCGCTACGTCCGTGAGCGCATGTTCCCTAACCAGCCCGTAGCCACAGTCCACTTCGCCGACCTAGGCGACGTGCCAGCTCCATTTTTGGACAGCGGCGCCGAACACAAGACCAAACTCATCGGCACCGTGAACGTGAATGGCACCGATGCCGACCTCGAATTCGACATCACGGCGCGCCTCGACAACGGGGCGGACTTGGTCGTGCTTGGGACCGCTAAATTCGTGTGGGAAGAGTTCGGCATGGTCGCGCCGGTAAGCCAATTCTTCACTGTCGAAGACGAAGTGACCGTCGAAATACTCCTGCAAGCTTCGGTGGACAACTAATTGATGCTTGACTCCCGACATATTCGTGCTGCGCTGTTCGATCTAGACGACACGCTGCTGGATCGAAATACGGCGTTCGAAGCGACATTTCGGGAGTTTTACGACACCCAACCGGACATCAACTCGACAACCGATTGGAGCGAAGCCATAGACTTCTTCTGGTCGCTCTCGCCCCACGGGACAATCGACGCGCAGGACGCCGCGCTACTCATTACCGCGCGATGGCCGTCAGTCCCATTAGAACCTGTTGAGTTCGAGAATTGGTTCTTTGGCACTTTGGGCAGACAGGCGAAGCCGATCGAAGGGGCGATGAAATTCGTCGAAGAATTGAACGATGCCGGTTTCCCATGGGCTGTCGTCACGAACGGCAAGAAATCCCAAGTCATCAAACTCGAACACAGCGGCTACGTCGATGTCGTCCCATTCGCTATCGTCTCACGCCTATTCGGCGCAGACAAGCCTGACCCGCGTATCTATCAGGAAGCAATCCGTAGACTAAAGATCTCGTTCGAAGGCATCGACGACATTGAACCGTCCGAGATACTCTTCGTCGGGGATAATCCATACACCGATATCACTGGAGCGGTTGGAGTTGGAATGAAGACGGCGTGGATTCGCGTGACAGAGCGGTATCCGGATGATGCTCCAGCGCCGGATATGGAGATTGAGAATGTGGTGGAGTTGCGCGGGTTGTTGGTTGTGGATTAGCCCCCGTACTTCGCCGACGGTTTTACGAACCGATGCGAAGTATCATTACCTTCGCATCTCGCTGTTAGAGTCAATCCCTGACTCGCACACGTGGTAAGAAAGCAGGACTTTGCCCTATGTCGTTTGGAGTTGCAGTACTAGGCACCGGCCGCATCGGCGGCAACTACATCAACGTCGTCAAAAACACCCCCGGCGCCGACATCAAAGTCGTCGCCGAACCTCGAGAAGATGTCGCGGCTTCTTGGCAGGATCGACATCCCGATGTTGATTTCGTGGCCGACTATCGCGACGCGCTCCAACGCGACGACGTGGATGTAATTATCGGTACGCTTCCGCACTGGCTTCATCATCAAGCCGCGCTCGATGCCGCCGCCGCAGGCAAGCACATCTACATGGAGAAGCCGACTGCGGTGTGGGCGTCGGAAGCCGAGGAGATGTTGGCGGCAGCCAAAGAAAACGGCGTCAAGCTAATGACCGCGCACACGCAGCGGTACTATCCGGCGGTCAGGGCGATGAAGGGTGTTGTCGACAGCGGCGATCTCGGATCCGTCATCATGGCCTACGACGTGTGGCACAAGCCGTACGGTCCGTACGGACGGCCTGAATGGATGTTGGATCGGTCACGCGGCGGCGGAATGGGTCAGATGGACGGCTCGCATCAGATCGACAGATTGCTGTGGATCATCGGGTACGACGTCGCTACCGTATCGGCGCAACAGGGTCAGTTCACCCACCCGAAATCGGAACACCCTAAGATCGACTGCGACGACACCGGCATGTACTTCATTCGGTGGAAGAGCGGCATCGTCGCGTGTGTCAGTCGAATCGCTTGGGATCGCGGTGCGACGGAATATGGAGGCGACTGGTTCTTTACCAACGGCATGGCAAGATTCCGACTACCGTATGGCGGGGGAGAAGCCCCGACGCTTTACATAGCCGACACTAGCGAAGCCACTTGGCGAAAAGAAGAAGTGCCGCAACGCGACAGTTTGCTCGACGAGTTCACCGAGTTCATCGAATCGCTAGAACGCGGCGACGATGACACCCCGATACCGCAGGTGCACGGATTGAACGTGCTCAAGGTGTTGGAAGCAACTGAAGAATCTGCGCGCACTGGGCGTGAAGTAGTTCTCGATATGGAGTAACAGAGCAATGGAACCTGCACAACTCAAAGCCACACTCAAGGCGGGCAAACCCGTATTCGGATTCATGATCGCCGCAATCGAAGGATTGCGATGGTCGAGGGTATACGCCGGGTCCACGCTCGACTACATCATCATCGACTGGGAGCACACCTCCCGTAGCCGAGCGCGCATCGCCGAAATAGTCACCAGCATCAAAAGCGCCGGTGTCACATGCATCATCCGCACTCCGAACACCGACGACAGCTACGTGGCAATTGCCCTAGACGCCGGCGCAGACGGCGTGCTCGTGCCGTATTGCGAGACCGTCGAAGAAGTCCGAAGATGCGCCAACAAGGTCCGTTTCCACCCGCTCAAGGGGGAGTACTTCGAACGCGTCGGTTTGACAGGAGAGTTACCTAGCGAGAAGACGCGCGAGTACCTCCACAACCGACACAAAGACCACCTCTTCATCATGGGCGTCGAGTCTGAACCCTGTGTCAACCGGTTAGACGAACTCCTCCAATGCGCCGAGATCGACGGCATCTTCGTAGGTCCCAATGACCTGACTACGTCGTTGGGCATCCCGGACGAAGTCGACAACCCCAAGTACCTCGAAGTCCTGAAACACATCATCGACACCGGCGAGAAATACGGCGTCCCAACCATGGTGCACCAGCAATCCATCGAGACCTCAAGCTTAGCCATCGAGCTAGGTTCGCGTTTTGTGCTTCACTCGAGCGATGTTGGAATCCTGTTGAAGGGAATTCAGAACGACTTCGCTGAACTGCGCGAGGTTGCAGCAGGCAAGTTCGGTGAGGTTGAGGCGCGAGAAGCCGAGGATACGCTCGAAACCATCTGACCCATGTCTGAAGCCGAGCCGCCATTCCCGCGGAGCCTGCCCCGTACTCCGATATGGGGGCGGGGATCCAGTGTGGGTCGGTCGGGTTTCCCCCGCTTGCGTGGGAAATGTCAGCAGGACAAAGTGGGCGATCACTAAGGTTCCCCCTAAACGCACCACAGCGTTTTAGATTCAGATACTGTGCCGCGCGCTGAACGCGCCGTCTGAATAGCTAAATCTAGGAACCCGCATGTCTGCACCTGCATCCGCCACAACCGAATCCAACCCCTACCGACTCCCAATCTCGGTAACACCGAGTCACTACAACCTTCACATCCGGCCCGACCTCGAATCTGAGACTTTCACCGGAAATGTCGATATCTCGATCGACGCAACCGAAAACGTCTCCGAGATTGTCCTCAACGCCAAAGAGATCGAACTGAAGTCAGCGCGTTTGGTCGGTGGCGGCAGCGCGATAGAAGCGTCCGATTTCACCTATGATGAGGAACTCGAACGCGTCACGATCCAGTTCGATGGTGAAGCAACATGTGGCTCGTACACGCTTGCCATCGATTTCGACGGCATCCTCAACCGCAAGCTCGCCGGCTTCTACATCTCTACTTTCACCGACGAGTCTGGTGAAGAGCGCAAAATCGCAACAACTCAGTTCGAGAGCACCGACGCCCGACAGGCGTTCCCTTGCTTTGACGAGCCGGCAATGAAGGCTTCGTTTGAGGTCGCGTTGACGGTTCCGGTCCACCTCTTCGCGGCGTCTAATGGCCCGATCATTTCTGAGCGGGTTTCTGATGACGGGACCGAGCGAACCGTCAAATTCGGCACCACGATCAAGATGTCGACCTACCTCGTCGCGTTCATCGTTGGTCCGTTCGAAGCTACCGACCCCGTGGATGTTGATGGTGTCCCGCTCCGCATTATCCACCCTATCGGCAAAGGCCACCTCACTTCCTTCGCTCTCGAATCCGGCGCATTCTCGTTGAAATACTTCACCGATTACTATGGCATCCCGTATCCGGGCGAGAAACTCGACTTGGTCGCGGTGCCTGACTTCGCGTTTGGTGCGATGGAAAACCTCGGTTGCGTGACGTTCCGAGAAGTGATTCTGCTGGTCGATACCGAACGCGCTACTCAACCAGAACTCCTGAGAATCGCCGATGTAATCGCCCACGAGCTCGCCCACATGTGGTTCGGTGATCTGGTGACGATGGAGTGGTGGAACGGCATCTGGCTCAACGAGGCGTTCGCCACCTTCATGGCCGCGATGTGCACCGACGCTTTCAATCCCGAATGGCGACGCTGGGACCAGTTCAGCCTAGAACGCTCCGCTGCTTTCGATGTCGACTCCCTCCAGAAGACTCGACCAATCGAGTACGAGGTCAAATCACCTGCCGACGCCGACGGAATGTTCGACCTCCTCACCTACGAAAAAGGCGGCTCAGTCCTTCGGATGCTCGAGCAGCACCTAGGCCCAGATCGCTTCCGGGACGGCATCCGCCACTACCTCAAGAAGCACGAATACGCCAACACCGAGACCTCCGACCTCTGGGATGCGCTCGAAGAGGTGACAGGCGAACCGGTCCGTAGCACGATGGACGCATGGATCTACCAGCGCGGCTACCCGTTGGTCAACGTCAAACAGTGCGACGGCTGCGATAAGACGATCCTGACCCAAAACCGCTTTTTCTACAAAGCGCCCGATGAAGCAGATGAGACAGTCTGGCCGATACCGATGGGCATCAGGTACGCCGATTCCGAGGGCAACCTCGGAAGCATGAAGATGCTGATGACCGAGGATGATGTCGAAGTTCCTGAGTTGGCTAGAGCTCGATGGGTGAACGCCAACGGGGGCAGCAACGGTTTTTACCGGGTCAACTACTCGCCTGAACTGATGAGTTCGTTGCGAGACGCGATGAGTGAGATGGAAGCGATCGAACGATACAGCCTCGCAGACGATCAGTGGTCGGCGATGGCGGCCGGGAGTTCGTCCGCAATCGATTATCTGAACCTCGCCGAAGGTTACTCGGACGAAGACGACCTTGACGTCTGGACGCTATTGACACGCAACTTGGCGAGTTTGGAACGCATCCTTGATGACGAACCAGCGAGGAGCCGGATGCGCTCGCGCCTCGGTACGCTCTACAACGCAGGGTTATCACGGTTGGGTTGGGAACCAAGCGACGGCGATTCACCCCGCGACTTGGAGCTACGGGGACTGCTTTGCCGTTCGCTCGGCATCACTGCGAGAGATGAAGATGCTTTGGCGCGGTTGCGGGAATTGCACGACGGTTATCTGGCAGGCGATGCAATCGAACCTAACATAGCAGCCGCGTCAGCCAATGCGGTCGCGATTGTCGGCTCGGCGAACGACTATGAAGCGTTCCTGGGTCGATTTAAAGACCCTGCGACACCGCAGGAAGAGCGGCGTTACATGACGGCCCTCGCTTCTTTCCCGGGCGAAGGCGAATTTCAGAACACACTCGCAATGTGCCTGAACGGCGAAGTCCGTTCGCAAGACGCCCCTTATCTGGCAGGCGGCGCGATGTTTAACCGACATCACGGGTTCTCGGCATGGCAGTTCATCAAATCTCACTGGGACCAGATGCTAGAGGTGTATCCGGATAACAGCGTAGTGCGGATGGTGAGTGGCGTCCAGGCATTATCCAGGCCCGAGCAAGTAGCCGATGTCAAGCAGTTCTTCGAGACGCACAACGTGCCCACCGGGCAGTTAACTTTGGAACAGCATCTTGAACGACTAGACGTGAACGCAGCATCTCGGCAACGCGAAGTTGGACCGTTGACGGAGTGGTTGCTGGCGAGTTAGAGACTAAAGCACGAGGCGGTGGCGTGTAATCGGAGTGCGATGCACAACCCGCTGGAAAGACGAGGGGCAATATGGCGAAGCCTGAGGTTCTTTCGTTACTTTTTTCTTGTAGGTCTGATTTGAAGAGGCAAGTTGAGAAAGGCTCTGCTGCATGACTGAACAGAGATACGAACCGCTGGACGAGAATTGGAAACGGGGATTGGCTGTAGTTGCACATCCCGACGATCTGGAGTACGGAGTAGCCAGCGCCATCTCCAAGTGGACTTCGGAGGGCAAGGAGTTCACGTATCTATTGGCGACGAGAGGTGAGGCGGGTATCGACGCGATGGATCCGGGCGAGACTCGGAGAGTGCGGACTCAAGAGGAGATCGACAGCGCGATGGTGGTCGGGGTGGACACCGTAGAGTTTCTGGACTATCCGGATGGAATGGTGGAGTACGGCTTGCCCCTGAGACGCGACATCGCCAGAGCGATTAGGCGTCACAAGCCGGACGTGGTGGTCACGATGAACTTCGAGATGCGCTTCCGCGGTGGGGGCACCAATCAGTCAGACCATCGCGCCGTCGGGCTCGCGACGTTGGATGCAAGCAGAGATGCAGGAAATCGTTGGATCTTCACGGAGTTGAATGAAGATGGGCTGGAGCCGTGGAACGAGGTCAAGATGGTGCTGGTCGGTGCCTCGCCCAAAGCAACTCACGCGGTGGACGTGGGCGATCACATCTACCGGGGAGTGGAGTCGTTGGAGAAGCACGACATCTACATCAAGGGCCTTGGTCGGGACTTCGACCCAGAGATGTTTCTGACGATGACCGCCAATGCTGTGGGTGAGGAGTTCGGGTGCGACTACGCCGTGAGCTTCGAGGTCTTCGCCCTGTGATTGGGCGGCAGCGAGGTCTTCACACATCCTAAGGTAGTGCGGGGCGCGGCTCGCTTCCCTTGGAGTTGGCAAATCCACTTAGACGCGCAATGCGCGGATTCGTTTAGCGGATTCTGAGTTCCTGCAGGTATCAGCCTTGTCACGAGCCAGCGAAAAGGGTGACATGAGGCGTATTACTCAGCTGTTCCGCACGAACTCCACAATCTGCTCCGGCGCCGTCGGTTCCCGCTCATCCTCCGCTTCCTCCTCCGGAACATCATCCACAACCAAATGCCGTATCGGGTAGTTGATCACGACTCCCGCTTCGTTGAATCGCTCGTGGATCTGCTTGATCAACTGACTCTTGAGCTGGAACGAACCGGCACGGTCTGTCGCCTGCAAGAAGACCCAGAAATCAATGTTTGAATCCCCGAAAACGCTGAAACCAGCACGCGGCTCAGTTTCCGTAACCGCATGCTCAGATTCCACAACGATCTTGCCCGCGACATCCATCAAGATGTCTTCGACCTGTTGGAGATCCGACGAATAGCTGACTCCGCCAGTAACGATCACATTCATCGCCAATGCCGGACGTGAATAGTTGGTGATCATGTTGTCTGACATCATCGAGTTTGGGATGATGATCAGGTTGTTGAAGCGGGAGCGTAGTTTGGTGCTCCGCCACGAGATGTCTTCTACGAAGCCGGATGGTCCGCCCTCGATCTCGATGAAGTCTCCAGGTTCGATCTCGCCTTCCGAGATGACGTAAGTCCCAGCAAAGTAGTTTGACAACGTGGGTTGCGCCGCCAACGCGATCGCGATACCGCCGATACCGAGCGTTGCCAGCAGCGGGCTGATCTCGATCTCGAATATCGCTAATGCCCACAATATCGCCAGCGCGTAGACCAAGATCGGCAACATCCGCTTGAACGACGGAATGAGTTGGTCGTCGAGTTGCGTCGATGTCTTGGCTGCTACGTGTTCCGCGTACCAATCGAGTAACAACGCCCCGATACGGGTGGCGAGAAAGGCTCCAACTCCCACGACGACGACGCTGCCTGCCCTTTGGACGAGTATGGCGATGTCGGCTTCGAGGGCGCGGCCCGTCTGCCAGTGATCTATGGCGAGAGCACCGGAATAGGTTCCGCCGATGAGCAGGACCATCAAGATTGCCGGACCGTCGATGGCTTCTAGGACGACGTACTTGGGCCCAGGTACGAAGTCTTCGACATTTGCGCGGATGCGGTTCTTGGCGATCTTAAGGGCGATCTCCAAGACGATCGCGACCACCGCCGTGGCGACGGCGATGACGATGGCTATGGTGTACTCGCTATCTAAGTTGGACAATCTTTTCTATTGGATATCTTGAGTGTGGATTCCGGCCTTTGCCGGAATGACAGGTGGTTATGGGAATGACGAAAGTGTTACGGCCCTTTGGTGACCCAAGGTTGATTGCGCGGTTCGTCGATCGCCTGTAGCAGCGCGGTGATGTACCCGTAAACGAACGCAAACGCCGTCCCTTGAGGGTCTCGTCCGGCGATCTGAGGCACATGGTCGGGCATCAACATGTACTTGTAGCCGATCTCCTGGTAGACCTTTATGCACTCGAACATGTTGATGCTGCCCTCATCCGGGAACACCTCCATGAAGTCGAGCTTGTACCCGCGGATGTTTCGGAAGTGCACGTTGAAGATCTTTTCGCGCGAACCGAAGTAGCGGATGATGTCGAAAATCTCCTCGCCCGGATCGTCGAGCATCTCAGTAACCGTGCCTTGGCAGAAGTTGAGACCGTGATACGGGCTCTCATGCATATCGACAAATTTCTTCAACCCATCTGGTGTGCCTAACACGCGGGTAACGCCTCGGAACCCTGGAGGCGTGTAAGGGTCGTGTGGGTGACAGGCCAAGCGCACCTTGTTCTCGGTCGCCACCGGAACTACACGCTCAAGGAAGTAGTCGATACGCTCCCAAAACTCGTCTTCGGAGACTTCGCCAGCGATGCCGGGTGCATCGTCGTCGGCTATCTTGTCGAAACGTAGAGTGGAGTTACTAGAGCCGCCTCGACCGGGTTCTCGCTCAGAACGGGGAATACCGATGAGGTTCATGTTGTATTTAACGGCAGGGATTCCAACGGCAGCGCAGTTCTCGATCAGGGTGTTGACGACCTCGATCTCGCGATCGCGGTCCGGATCGATCCCCAGCATGATGCTCGGCGCTTCGGCGCGCTCAATCGGTGTGGAAGACAGCGGCAACTGGATCATGTCCAACTCGATGCCGAACGAGTTGACGTGTTCTCGCCATCGGGCTAGGTCGTCTCGGATCCAGGTATGGGCGTTTCCTTCGCGTGGGTCGGCGCAAATGTTGTTGACACCGAGTTGCGCCCACTGGCGGAGGTCATCGTCGTTTCTGGGTGCTACCTGGGTTCCTACGTACATACTTTCCTCCCGTTGATCGCCAATCTAGTGCCACTTCGATGATCGGCTAACGGCCGATCAGTCGGTATTGCCGGTATTTTTACGGCATATAAAACCGTGAGCCAAATATACCACTCAAACGGCTTTTTCCGCCTAGCCTTGCCACCTCAACACCGGTCGCCTTGCCGCCGTCGCTTCATCCAACCGCGTGTTCGGCAAAGTGTGCGGAGCATGATTGACCGATTCAGGATCGCTATCAATCTCATCATCAATCGCCTGCATCACCGCAACGAAACGATCCAGCGTCTCTTTTGACTCAGTTTCGGTAGGCTCCACCATCAGCGCCTCGGGAACGATGAGAGGGAAGTACATCGTCGGCGCGTGGATTCCGTAATCAAGCAACCGCTTAGCAATACTCAGCGCAGGAACCCCGCGGTCAGCCTGCCGCTTACCGCTCAATACGGTCTCGTGCATACATATGCGATCCACCGCGAGATCGAACCGATCACGCAGCTGAGCCTGAACGTAATTCGCATTGATCACTGCGTTTTCAGAAACCGCCCGCAAACCATTGCCACCTAGTGACTGCATATATGTGTAAGCCCGCACCAAAATCGAGAACGAACCGTGGAAGCCGTTGATCTTGCCGATGCTGTTGCCGGGACGTCCTAATTGCAGACTTCCGTCATCATTTTTGACAACCACCGGTTCAGGCAAATACGACGCCAGTTCTTCAGTCACCATTACCGGACCAGCACCCGGGCCTCCGCCGCCGTGCGGGGTCGAGAAGGTCTTGTGCAAGTTGGAGTGACAAATATCCACACCCAAGTCGCTGAGTTTCACCAATCCAAGCAACGCGTTCAAGTTCGCCCCATCCGCGTAAACCAATCCTCCGGCGTCGTGGATGATGCGGTTGATCTCGATGATGTTCGGCTCAAACAACCCCAACGTGCTCGGAATCGTCAGCATAAAAACGCACGTGTTCTCGTCTGCCTTCGTGCGCAGATCATCGACATCCACATTCCCAAACTCATCGGTCTTCACAGTCACGACGCTCAATCCCGCCATCGCCGCTGAAGCCGGGTTCGTGCCATGCGCCGAATCCGGTATCAAAGCAACGTCTCGATGCGATTCGCCTCGCATGTTTAACGCGGCGCGTGCGATGAGGAGCCCCGCATATTCGCCCTGCGCTCCAGCCAATGGTGCCAACCCTACTCCGGGCAGCCCAGTAGCCTCCCCTAGCCATTGCTGCAACTCGAACATCACTTCCAGCGCGCCCTGCACGCTATCGTCATTCTGCAGAGGGTGAATATTGGCGAACCCTCCCAACGAAGCGATCTGATCGTTGAGCTTCGGGTTGTACTTCATCGTGCAGGACCCGAGAGGGTAGAAGTTCGTGTCTATGGAGAAATTGAGTCGGCTGAGCAGCGTGAAATATCGGATGACATCGAGTTGCGACACCTCTGGCAGCCGCAAGTCATCGGATTCCCGGAACAATTCATCGTCCGGCATCTCCGACAGCGGGACATCTGGCGCAGGCAGATTGATGGCTTTTCGACCAGGTACCGACCGGTCCATCAGCAAGCTACGGTCGGGCATGTCAGCAACGCTGGCGTTGGGCATCACGTTATTACTCATGCCGCAGCCCCGTACCCCATGTCTTTCAGCGACGCAATGAGTCGATCAGCTTCAGAGCGGCTGTTCATCTCCGTGGCGCAGAAGAGCATACCGTTCGGCACCAGATGCCCAACATCCAAACCACCTATGATGCCTCGTTCCGCCAACCGGCGGTTGACCTCAGCTGGTGCGATCGGACACTGAACCGGAAACTCGTTGAAAAACGTTGAACCCTCTGCGCGGATTACCTTCCAACTGGGCAACGCATCTATCGCGTTCGCCAGATAATGCGCCTTGTGATAGGAGAGCTCAGCAACCTGCCGCAATCCGCTCGGCCCCATCGTTGCGCAGTAGACCGCAACCATCAATCCGATCAACTGCGTGCTCGTGCAAATATTGGAGGTCGCACGCTCACGCCGAATGTGCTGTTCCCGAGTCTGCAACGTCAGCGTGTAACCCGTCCGACCCATCGTGTCAGTAGTCTTGCCGATGATGCGGCCTGGTAGTTGCCGGATATAGCGCTGCTTGGTCGTGAACAACCCCACATACGCCCCCCCGAACGTCAACGGCACACCCAACGGTTGCCCCTCCGCGGTTGCAATATCGACCCCAAACGCGCCCGGCGGCTTAAACATGCCAAGGGCTATCGGATATGTGTGCATGACCGATAAGGCACCAGCATCATGCGCGGCATCCGTTAGCGCCTGCACATCTTCGATGCGTCCCAAGAAATTCGGCGATTGAAACGCTATACACGCCGCGTCATCCGGTATGCCACCATTCATCACCCGCTCACGAGAAATGGCCTCCACCTCTACCTGTTGGTATCGTGTGTACGCCTCTGCAACCTCGAATAATCGTCGATCCGCCGTGTCCAAAATCAAAATCCGGTTTCGACGACTGACGCGCGCGGCCATCAACCCAGCTTCGGCGAATGCCGTCGGCCCATCGTACATCCCCGCGTTCGCAACTTCCATGTCGAATATCTGAGCAACCGCCGATTGAAACTCGAAGCCGCTCTGAAGAACGCCCTGCGCCGCTTCGGGTTGGTACGGGGTGTAAGACGTCACGAACTCCCCGCGCTGCAACACCGCACCAACAGTCGCCGGAATGAAGTGCCGGTACGCGCCCCCACCCAAAAACGACGGTCGCGTTCCCGCGTCTTGGTTCAGCGCCGCCAGCGCCTGCATCCGAGACGTAACTTCCAGTTCCGACGCCGAATCGGGCAACCGCAACGGAGGGTTGCGATGCTCCTCGGGGATGTCGGTTATCAGTTCATCGAATTGGTCGACGCCGATTGTCGCCAGCATCTGAGCACGCTCTGACGGCGTGTTTGGAATGAATGGATGCGGGGACTGGACGCTGCTCAACTGAAACTACTCCAGCGTTCCCTGGTACGTCTCGGAATCCATCAATTCATCCAGCTCTGATGGATCGTCAAGTTTGACTTCCATGATCCATCCGTCGCCATAAGGGTCAGAGTTACAAAGCTCGGGTGACTGCTCCAACTCTTCATTGACAGCGGTGACCGTACCGCTGACGGGAGAGAAAAGATCGCTCACCGCCTTAACCGATTCGATCTCGCCGAACTTGTCGAACTGATCTACTCGTGAGCCGATCTCAGGCAACTCGACGAATACAACATCGCCAAGAGTGTCCTGTGCATAGTGGGTGATCCCCACCTCGACCACGGCGCCGTTTCCGACGCGTGCCCATTCGTGCTCGGATGAGTATTTCAAATCATCTGGATACAACGCAGTTTGCCTCCGTCGGTACCGGTGTCGATAACCGCATTGACTATAACAAATTCGGATACGTCAAGTAGTAACCCGCGAGTTTCAATACGAATGCGGGTAAAACGGCATCGGAACCACCTCAGCCTCCACTGTTTTCCCTCGAACATCTATCTGCACCGCCGTCCCTAACTCGGCATGCTCGACATCTATGTAACCCATCGCAATGGCGGAGCCCAGCGTAGGCGAGTGCGATCCGGAGGTCACGACGCCGACATCGTCGCCGTCAATCGAGATCGTATGTCCGTGTCTTGCAATGCCCCGCGATCGCATCTCAAACCCGGCGATCTTCTGGGACGTGCCGGCATCCCTGATCTTCCGCAACACCTCACCCATCAAGTACTCTGGTCGATTCGGACGCACAGTCCATCGCAACCCCGCTTCGTAAGGATTGTTCTCAACGGTCATGTCCACGCCATGCAGCATGAGTCCAGCCTCTAAACGCAAAGCGTCTCGCGCACCCAAGCCGCATTGAGTCGCCCCGGCCTCAATCAGCATCGCCCAGATCGCCGGAGCGTGCGAACTGTCGAACATGATCTCAAACCCGTCCTCACCGGTGTAACCGGTACGAGCGGCAAGTATCCGCTCGCCATCCAACGTCGCCTCACCGGCATGAAAACGTCCGATCGCGTCAGTCTCGCCATTCGTCATCTCGCTCAACATCGCAACTGCGTTCGGACCTTGAACTGCGATCATCGCAATCTCATCTGTTCTATCGACATAATCAACATCTCCACCTTGACGTTCAATAAAGCGACCCTTCTGCAACGACAGCCACTCTTTATCAACATCAGCGTTGCCCGCGTTCACCACCAGCAGATAACGGTCAGCCTCGAGGTTGTAAACAATGGCATCGTCAATAATCCCACCCTCCTCGTTGCAGATCATGTGATAGCGACCTTGCCCATGCTCCAATCGCGACGCCCGTACACTCAACACAGTATCCAAAAACCGACCAGAATCTGCGCCGGTGAACTCCAAACGAGCCATATGCGACACGTCGAAGATGCCGACATCGTTCCGAACCTGCCCGACCTCATGAAGGATCCGTGTCGGATACCGCACCGGCATCTCCCAACCACCGAACGGAACCATCGTCGCCCCACTCGCAACATGAACCTCGTATAAAGGCGTTCTCTTATTCATCTCCATCCCGCATACTCGCAACAGTAGTTTCTACTACCTTCAATCGTACGAAAAATAGCTCAAATGACGAGGCGCAGATGGAGGCAATCGATACACAGGCGCCGACTCCAGATCCGAAATCTCAATTGACGGCGCATTGACCCCGAACTGAGAAACTCTGAAATCCCCAAGTCCTCGAGAATCCACCAATGAATTCAATCCGCGCAACTCCGAAGCTAACCGATGCACCTCAACCTCAGCAACGGACTTAACCAACTCCCGACGAACTTGCCGGACATACTCCCCAATCCCGAGACCAAACAGAAAATCCCGCTGCGTCAACAAGGGTGAAACTTCCCTCAAACCAACCTCACGCAACTCTTCTCGGACCGCAGTGAAATCTACATGCGCCGTCATGTCCTGAAGTCCGACATCTCGAAACGGATTCTGGCCGAGAACATGGTCTCGATAACACCTCAACGAACCCTCGCTCCTTGCCGGGTGATACAACGTATCGCGTTCGCATCCATAGTCAATCGTCAATACATATCCGCTCTTCAACAATCCCGCTAAGCTATTCGCCCATGTCTCAATGCCAAAATTCACTTCGCCACGATAACCTTCCGGCAAAATCGAGGCGTATTCGCCCACGCGATCCACAATCTCATCACTCGAAACATCACCCTCCACAAACGCTAACTCACCGTCGCCACCAATACCCACAAAGCACTCCAAAACCTCACCGCCACGAACCGTAAAGATATGTGCTGGAAAAGCGTCCAGCAATTCATTGCTAATCACACAACCGACAATCGAACCCAAATCCGATAACTCATCAATCCCCCGCACCGATCCCCGCGGACGGAGATCAAACGCGTGATATCTGATCGCCTCGCCGAATCGATCTACCTGGTCGCTCACGCTTTGCCCACTTTCGACGGCATCGAGAACATCCAACGCCAACCCGCCATCGCCAGCACCCAACTCCACAACATCGAATGTTGCCGGTTCGACGAGTGCTTGCCAGGCCTTGAAAAGATACCCCGCAATCAGAGACCCGAACGCTGGATGCATTTGCGGAGAAGTCGCATAGTCTACGCCCGTGTTCACCAACGCGGTGTAGTAGCCGTGCTCCCCGTAGAGCGCGATCTCCATGAAACGCGCGAACGTGATCGGGCCTTTCGCCCGAATCTCGGCTTCAATAATCTGACGTGCCGGTGTAGATTCTTCCGGCATCTACGAAGGTGACTAACCGCGCTCGGCGATCGGAACGTAGTCGCGCTCGCGACCGCCGGTGTACTTCAATAGCGGTCGGATCAGAATGTTCCGACGGTACTGCTCAACGACTTGGATGACCCACCCCGGTACTCGGCCAATAGCGAAGATCGGCACGAACAAGTCTTGCGGAATGCCGTTGAGGTAGTAGATAACACCAGCAAAGAAATCGACGTTGACGTGTACACCGCGCCGTGCGTACGGAGACATCGCCTCAACCACAGCTTCGAGAATGCGGTACCACTCCGGCTCTCCCTTCTCCTCGCTCAACCGCCTGACACCCTCGCGCAGATGACGTGCCCGCGGATCTTCCGCCTTGTACACCCGGTGCCCGAAGCCCATCACGGGGATCCTCTGCCTCAATAAATTCCTTACGTAAGTCTCAGCGTTGTCAGCGCTGCCGATCTCCCGAGCCATCTGCATCACATTCTCAGCAGCGCCGCCATGAGACGGTCCCGACAAAGCGCCGACAGCCGCCGCAATCGCACTGTAGGCATCAGCCTTGGTACCCGCCACCACGCGGGCCGCGAACGCGCTAGCGTTTGAACCGTGATCGGCATGCAATACCAAGTCTTTGTCCATCAACTCCGCAGCATCGTCTGACGGCACCTCACCATCGAGCATGTAGAGGAAATTCGCCGCTTGGTTCAAGTCCGAGTTCGGAGCTACCGGATCGTTGCCGCGTCGGATGTTGTAGTGCGCCGCAACAATCGTAGGCACCTGCGCGGTCATCCGGATGCCCTTACGGAACGTTGCCTCGACATCATCCCACTCAGCATCCTTATCCGGGTCGAATGCCGACATTGCCGAGACCGCAGTCCGGAGAACGTCCATTGGATGCGAATCCTTGACCGCTTCGATGATCGGGAAGACCTGATCCGGCAACTCTCGCTGGCTGCGCAACTCTTCGTCGAAAGCATCCAAATGCTCTTGCGTGGGTAACTCACCGTGCAACAGCAAATACGACGTCTCCTCGAAATTCGAGTGTTCCGCCAGATCATGAATGTTATAGCCCCGATACTCCAGAACCCCATTGCCGCCGTCGATGAAAGTGGTCTCGGTACGGTCGAAGTAGATTTCTCTCAACCCACGGTGGAGTCTGATTTCGTCATCTTTGGGCATGGAAAGTCTTGTCTGGCTATTGTTAACAGCGATAGGATGACCGGCGGCGATTTACGACTAAGCGACATGCATCGCATTTGCGTCAATTACGATCCGATGCGTTTAAACCTATTTTAGAGCATGGAGTTAGCACAACATCCTAGAGACGGCTGCGAAACGTCAGGTTGTCCAACTTCGAATCACGCCTGAACACGTTGCACCGTAAACTACACATCGAACACTTGAGAGCATATCTTTGATCGTCGACGTCCACTCCCACAACCCGACGCACGAACATGACGTGCCGCCGGAAGATGTCACCACAAATCCGCTCATCGGCACCGGAGTCAAGCTCGCCGGATCGCTGAGCGAGTACGTAGAGGCTATGGAACCAGTCGATAAGGCGCTCGTGTTCGGAATCGCTCCCCGTCCAGGCGGCGACAAACATCCCTTAACTGATTGGAACGCCGGTTGGGACGAGGATCTGAACCAGAATGACATCGCGGCGCGGGTCGCAGCGGTAAACCCTCAAAAATTCATCCCATTCATGTCGCTCCATCCCGAGCAGCCAGACATCGACGCTGAGTATGACCGCGCAGTTGCCGAATTAGGTTGTCGAGGCATAAAACTCGCGCTGAGCTACCAAGCGGTAGATCCGATGAGCGACGCCGCGTTCCGACTGTTCGACCGACTCCAATCAGACGGTCTGCCCATCGTCTTTCACAACGGAATGTCCGCTTCACCCGACGCAGTGCTCCGATACGCCCACCCACTCGCCATGGATGAAGTTGCCATCGCTTTCCCGCGCCTCAAGATGATCCTGGCCCACACATCTCACCCTTGGTACGAAGACTGCATGTCCGTCGTGCGGAAGCATCCCAATGTATGGACCGACATCTCGGGCATGCCGTCAAGACCTTGGATGGCGTGGAGAGCCATGCGCGTCTTCCACGAATTCTCCGCGACCCACAAAATGCTCTTCGGTTCGGATTGGGCGCTCTGGACTCCCCAAGAAACGATGGACAAACTGCGAGCCATTCCTCGATTCGCAAGAGAGCACAACCTTCCGCCTGTGCCCGAGGATGAAGTCGAAGCGATCATCAACCGCAACTCGTTGGAGTTGCTGGGATTGGAGTGAGGGGGCAATCGCGCACTATTTTGATCGATCGAATTCGACGGCGAGGATCGCGGAGGTATCGATGTAGGCGTTCAAAATCGATTTCGATCTTCTAGGAAACGCTTCAAAGCACCCGGCTTGTGTTCTCCGATTTTGAATGGGGAACGCGGCCCTTTAGCGCGTTCCAAGACACCTTGACGTTCGAGTTCGTCCAACCGTTCCTCAATGGTTTGCAAAGGTCGTTGGACAGGGCATATTTCGGCGATCGGCTCGCCTCGATCGGTGACGGTAACGGTGTAGCCGTCGCGAACGAATGCAAGCACCTCCGAGAATCGGACCTTTACCGCGTCTATTGAATACGTGATGGTCATAGCTTCAACCCTAACCGGTGCTGTTGGTCGGCACAAAGCAACGTAAACTGAGGCACGTCGGACTGGTCAAGACAGGATAAATATCTGTGGGCACACAACTTAAACTCATCACAAACCCCGCCAAAGAGAAGCTTAAGGCTGGCGAGCCAATATTCGGCGTCAACATCTTTGAAGCGCTGACGCCATCGGTCGTCAAAATCGCCGCCAACGCCGGGTTCGACATGTTAATGGTCGACGCCGAACACGCCTTAAACGACGACGGCAGGCTATCCCTGTTCCTCACTCTAGTCCGCGACAACGGCATGGCACCAGTAGTAACAGTCATCGCCCCCGAACGCGCCCTCGTCTCACGCGTCCTCGACGTCGGCGCAATGGGCATCATCCTCTCGCACTCCGAGACGCCAGAACAAATGGAAGACCTGGTCCGCTGGGTCAAATACGCGCCCGAAGGTGTCCGCGGACTGGCCATGGGTGCAAACGCAGGCTACGACGGTTCTGACATCGCCCGCTACTGCCGCGAAGCCAACGACGCGATGCTGGTGCTGCCTAAGATCGAATCCCCCCTCGGCATAGAGAACGCTGGTGCCATCATGGACGTCGATGGCGTTGACGGCGTGGTCTTCGGCCCTGGCGACCTATGTGCAAAGATGGGATATCCGGGTCAATGGGAACACCCCAAAGTCCTAGCCGCCATCAACAGCGTAGTCGACGCCGCGATCACACGTGGCCTCGCGGTAGAGCCTCCTGCAATGCCAACGGATCGCGCCGAATACAACCGCGAACTCATACGTGGCGCACGCATCTTCGGCGCCACAAGACAAACCGAATACGACCTCTACAGGGATGCGCTAGATCGGGTCTTAAATCCCTATCGTTAGTGCCAAGACACTCACAACGCCATACTCGTAACCTCGTCACTGAGTTTGGCGATGATCTCGTCCACCCCAATCGCGCCCAAATTCTCCCCCGTCCGCGTCCGTAACGCCGCCGAATCAGCTTCGATCTCCCGATCACCAACGACCAGCATGTAGTTAACCTTCATCAACTGAGCACTGCGTATCTTCGAGTTCATACGTTCGCTGGCATCATTCACCTCCACCCGCAACCCTGCCTTCTTCATCCGATCTGCAACCGCGTACGCGTAGTCGTTGTGCCGATCCGCTATTGGCACCATCATCGCCTGCGTCGGTGACAGCCACAAAGGCAGGTTGCCACCTAAATGCTCTATCAACACCCCGATGAAGCGCTCCAAAGAGCCCAGCATCGCGCGATGAATCATCACCGGACGCTCCCGTTCGCTAGCCGCGTTCACATACTCCAGATCAAATCGCTCCGGTTGGTTGAAATCGACTTGAACCGTCCCCAACTGCCACTCGCGCCCAAGCGCATCCGGCACAAACATGTCGATCTTCGGGCCGTAAAAGGCACCTTCACCCTCCGCAGTCTCAAACTCACCTCCGCGTTCGCTCAACACCGCCTCGAGCGCTGATTCCGCACGATCCCATTGCTGATCTGATCCGACACGCTTGTCAGGGCGCAACGACAACACGAAGCGTGTCGAGTCGAACCCGAACACTTCGTAGCTCTCGTTCAGCATATCGATGAAGCCGTTGACTTCTTCCGCGATCTGATCTTCGCGGCAGAAGATGTGAGCATCGTCCTGCGCAAACGACCTAACCCGCGTCAAACCAGCCGTTACACCCGACAACTCGTACCGATGCAACCGTCCAAAGTCGGCATACCGAATCGGCAATTCCCGATATGAGTGCAACGACTTCGAGTACATCACCGCGTGTGACGGACAGTTCATAGGCTTCATGCCGTACTCTTGCTCATCGATCTCCAGCATGTACATGTTCTCGATGTAGTTGTCATAGTGCCCAGACGTCTTGAACAGATCCGTCTTGAACATCTGCGGCGTGATCACCTCGTCGTACCCGTACCGCTGGTAAAGACCACGCACGTAATCGACCAGCGTGTTGTAGACAAACGCGCCCTTCGGACGGAAAAACGGATTGGCCGGCGCCACCTGATCGAAGAAGAACAGACCCATCTGCGCACCCAACCGACGATGGTCCCGCTGCTGCGCCTGCTCGCGCTGCTTCAGATACACCCGCATCTTGTCGCGCGATTCCCACGCGGTGCCGTAGATGCGCTGAAGCATCGGGTTCGCTTCGCTACCGCGCCAGTACGCGCCGGCGGTTGAGAGTAGCTTGAACGCCGAGATTTGACCCGTCGAGTCGACATGTCCACCTCGGCAGAGGTCGTCGAACGCCCCGTTCGAATGACTCGTAAAAGTCACCCGCTCATCCTCGGGTATTCCGTCGATGATCTCCTGCTTGTACCGGTTACCCGCCACCAAAACCCGCGCATCATCCCGCGAAATCTCGCGCTCTACGAATGGAGTGTTCGCGCGTATCGAAACCCGCATCTCGCCTTCAATAGCTTCAAGATCCTCGGGTGTAAACGGACGCTCAACGTCGAAGTCGTAGTAGAAACCGTCCCGGATCGGCGGTCCGATGGTCAGCTTCGCCTCTGGAAACAGCTTCAACACTGCCTCCGCCAAAACGTGCGCCGCCGAGTGCCGCAACGCGTCACGGTACTCCGCCTGCTCTTCAGGACTTAGGTCCCTAAACCTCTTTCGCCTACTCTTTCCTGCTGTATGTTGCTCGCTGCTTGCCATTTTGATCACCAATGAATACTCGATTTGTGAGGCGACGGGCAAACGCGAAACAACCGCGTCGACGAGGCACGAAACAGATCAGTGCGAAGTGAAACCCCGCCGCCACTCGATTTAGGGATTAGGCGCGGGGCCGGAATGATCTAGCGGACCCGCGCCATCATAGTGAGGGTGCGACGCCTGAAGCGGTCGCCCTCACTCGATGTCAACGCTGTCAGCCCGTTAGCCATTTGACGATGCAAGACTTAGATGCGAAATGGTGGGCGATGGAGGATTCGAACCTCCGACCTCGTCGATGTCAACGACGCGCTCTAGCCAACTGAGCTAACCGCCCATCTCTGATGCGTGAGATTATATACCCGCTTGCACCGGCGACTTATCTGGTCCGCTTTCGACACGGCAAGATATTACGTCTATGCCGTGGTATTTGCGATGTTTCACGGACGAAGCGTAGTGGCGTAGAACCCTCATCGCGATTTCACGCTCGTCGTCCTCCAGAACGAACTCATCCGTCAAGAATGCCAGCCGATTCTCCAGGTTACCGTTGACGGCGTCGTCCGAAACGACCACGAATTCGACCTCCGCGGATCCTTGATCTCTGTAAACCGTCGCAGTTAACCGACGGACGTTACCATTCGACTCTTCTCCAGACGTCTGATGATCTTCTTGATCCAACAAAATCAGCAAGGTCTCCTCACCCACAAGCCGCAACCGATTTTTGGCGTCCTCCGCCCACCTGTAGCGATCGGCAAAGCGGCTCAAGTATTCGTCCACGGTCGGCAACGCCGAAGGCGCGAGATCGACTCTGATCGGGCGATTCCGAACATTCGACAACTCCACGAATATCGCGATCCCCAAAGCCGTCGCTGCACCCATTACGATCGGATTGCCGAACACGTAACTGGCATCGCCTTGAATTAGAGACCCAAAACTGCCAGCCGAAAGCCCCATCACTAACGGCACACCGATCGCGAGCGCCTGCTTCCGGTCAAAACCGTTGCCGAATGCCATCCGCGCACCTTCGATAAAGAGCATACCGAAAATAATCACGTAAACCGCGCTGACGACCGGGCCGGGAACAGCGATCAAAGCGGCAAGTAGCTTCGACAACAAGGCGACCGCGATCGTCATCAACCCCAGAAACACTCCCACACTCGCAGCAGAGACTCCGATTATGCCGATGTACGAAGCCGTGGCCGACCATGGTGCGGCTACCGGCGGAATCCCAAGCAAACCGCATATGAATGTGCTGGCTCCTGTCACGTTGAGACCACCCTGGACAACCCTGAAATCCAGCGCGACCGGGTCACGGTAGGACGCGCCGTATATCACCGAAAGATCGCCCACCGATTTCATGAAGCCCGTAAGGTTTACGATCGCAAACACAGGCAGCAGAGCCCAGAACTCCGCACTGAACGAAAACCCCAAATCTACGCGGTCCAGGTCCGGAAAAACTAACCACGGCGCCGCCGAGACTCCGGCAACGTCGTATAGACCCAGCGGAATGGCCACAGCCAGACCCGCAGCTATCGTTAACGGCAAAACCCACATTCGGATGAGCGGAGTGCCCAGTAGAGAAACTAGAACACCGATCGACAGTGCAACCAAGCCGGGGGCCAAGAACAGCACCAATGGTGTTTCTTCCGGAGGTACTACCGTCACCGACACGATGAACGGGACAGCCGATACCGCAACCAGCATGATCACGGTTCCAGTAACCGCCGGAGTGAAAATCCGACGGAGTGAAGCGAGACGAAGTGTCAGCACAATCTGCAGCAGCGTTGAGACCACTATCAAGCTAGCCAGCAAACTCGGACCACCAATCTGCAACGCCAACGCGCTAACCGCTAGAAAGGGCACGTTGAAGTTAGCGACTATCAAACGTCCCGATCCAAAACGTTGGAACCGTAGAGCGTGAACGATCATGCTCAGACCCGTGACCGCCAGCGCCATTATCACGACCCATTGCAGATAGTCCTCTGTCTCGCCAGATGCCAAAACCACCAGCGTCACCAGCGTCACCAAGCTGATCGAGTTGGGCAACAGTATCTGTAAAGCAGAGAAAAACGCCACTACGCGAGGGCACTCGTCGTTTGGTTGGTAACGAATCTGATCCACGGCCACTCTTCTCTGAGTCTCGATAAAGCGCTGCACGGGCGCGCTACCTTTTTGTACTGAATTTGAACGAAATCAAAGATGTCCCATGAGTGAAGACGAGCATGATATTTAATCTCAACAGTTATAATACGGAATGCAATCTGATATGTTCGTTCGCTGTGTTTGATCCCAATCACGCGGCTCGGACGTTAATGTAATCTCAATGAATGATTGAGCGGAGGCGACGGTGATCTTTGCAAAACCCAATGCCAGTCTAGCTGTCGTGTTGGCGATGATCTTGGCGTGTAGCACCTTGATCGCAATCGCCTGCACCAGCGAACCCGATCCGACACCGACCCGAGTGCCGGATCCCACCGCGACACCAGTCCCAGTCCCAACTTCAACTCCGGTCCCGGAACCGACCCCGACGCCCATGCCGGAGCCGACTTCAACGCCCGTACCGGAACCAACCCCAGCGGTCGAAATCGATGACACGGAGGATGCACACACCGTCGCCTACGTGATGAAAGGCATCGAATTTGTGGAGCGCGAAGGTCTGGATGCCGCCATAGAACACTACAGCAGCGAGGAGAGCATCGAAAACGGACGATGGTTGAGAATCATCGACACCGATACAGGGGTAATGGTCGCATCTGCGCTGCAGTACGAGGTTGGATTGCAGATTAGCGGACGCGGAGCCAGCAACCTCGGTAGGGCAATCGCCGCTGCATCTGAAGAAGGGCAGTGGACAGAATCGCTTGCCGATCATCCCGATACGGCCCAACAATTACCCAAGCGCAACGTCTGGATCCGACGCGACAATCTCGTGTTCAATTCCGGCCACTTCGTGTTGCAGCAAAATATCGAGGCACCCGTCCGAAACTACGTAAATCGCGCGGTGGAGCTGTACGAGTCCGAGGGTTTACAAGCAACCATCGACTACTACAACAGCCAAGACAGTCTTGAGGGCACTCTATACCTGTTCTTGATCGGCGCGGACGACCTCTACCTCGCACATCCAATATTCCCCCACCTCATCGGAACAGACATCAAAGAGGTCGTGGGCTCAGACGGGCAAGAACTCGGCAAAGAAATAGCAGAGGCAACCGGAGACGGCATATGGGTCGAATACCTGTGGCCAAACCCAATTACTAGAAATGAGGAGCACAAAACCACATGGGCGCTTCGCCACGACGGACTGATTTTCGCTTCCGGTTACTACTCCGCGGGTGAAGACCCGGTCGATCAGCCTTGGGTCGACGCCGACCCGCGCGACTACACCGTTGAATACGTCGAAAATGCCATCGCGCTCTACGAACGAGACGGTCTTGACGCCATGTTGGACTTCTACAACAGCGTCGCCAGTTTCCAAGGCCAGTGGTACCTCTTCGCAACCGACGAAAACGACATCTACCACGTTCATCCCTTGCTGCCCCGGTTAAGAGGAACCGACATTAAGGATGTGGTGGGCACCAACGGTTACGAACTCGGGAAAGAGATTGCGAAGGCGACCGAGGAAGGACATTGGATCGAATACATGTGGCCGCACCCAGCCACACTGAAGGAGGTCCCTAAGATTTCGTACGCAGTTAGGCGCGACGGCATGATCTTCGCCTCCGGTTACTACCCCCCGCAACAAGACGCAGAAGAAAACGCCATTGACTACGTCCAGCGCGCAATCGACAAGTACGAAGCTGAAGGGATCGACGCTGTAATCGATTTCTACAACAGCGACGAAAGTATCGAGGGTGCCTTTAGATTGGTCGTGGTCGACGAGAATGATTCGGTACTGGTATCTCCGCTGTTCGAACACCTGCGGGGCAGAAATGTCCGAATACTTGCCGCGCATCCCGCCCTGACGGATTGGGCGACCAACACGCTGAAGACCACGGAAACAGGCCACTGGTTCAGTACCGATGCGGCATCTGCCGATGGATCCCAGTCGGGTTTGACCAACAATTATTGGTCGATACGCCACGACGGCATCATCTTCCAGACCGCATACAGCGAGTAACCACTGTCCCATAACACGACGATGCGCTTAATTCGCGTCAAGCGGCTCCAACGCACGCGTGCGAGCGGGATCTGCCCGAGTGGTCGTCGCCAACAACAAAAGAAATGGCGCGCTTGGCGGGATTTGAACCCACGACCTCAGCCTTCGCAGGGCTGCGCTCTATCCACTGAGCTACAAGCGCGCGGAGCACACTTTTCAGGTTATCACTGCGGGGCGGAGATACCTGATGTCGGACATGGTGCCGAGGGCGGGAGTCGAACCCGCACGTCCTTGCGGACACTACGCCCTGAACGTAGCGCGTCTACCGTTTCGCCACCTCGGCAACCTGATTCCAATACTAATCCAACCCTACATATCGGTTGACCCCGCCGTGCGGGGGAAATGTCCGGAGCCTGCCCCGGACTCCGATACGGGGGACAAAGGGGCATTAATATTCCCTCTCCCCTGGTGGGAGAGGGTTAGGGTGAGGGGGAACGATTAATCAACCCCCAAAACATCCAACGCGTCCCGGTTGATGATTCCCTCGATCTCATCCTCCGGTATCCCCGGCAGATGATGGTCCTTCGCAAACTTGTTCAACCCCCGTAGCGCATCGATATTATCCTGCGGCCTCGTCACCGGCCAGTCCGACGCGAACAAGATGTACTGCGTCGAACCCCACTCGTGGAACTTCAGCATCGCCTCCCAGAACGAGTACGGACGGTAGAACTGCGCCGAGACATCGCACCACATATTCGGATGCTTCCGCACCGCCGATATGCAGTCCACTTGCCACGGATGCGCAAGATGCGCCAACACCATCTTCAACTTCGGAAACGCCATGGCTACCTTCTCAGTCGTGAGCGGATGCGCATAGGTCAACGGTGCCTCCGTCATCGGCGATGTACCTTGGTGGAAGATGATCGGAATCCCGTCATGCTCCAATCGGGCGAACATCCTGAACGCCTCCGGCGACAGCGGATCGAAATCTTGGTAGTTCGGACCCAGCTTGATACCTTTGCAACCCAAGTCGCCCACACACCGGTCGTACTCATCCTCCCAGTTCGGATCCAACGGGTGCAACGACATGAACGGTATCGTCTTGTCCGGATTCGCCTTCGCCGTCAACGAAGCAATGTCGTTGTGGTTCAACCCTTCTTCCCATCCAGCTTGCCTCGTCACAAACTCTTCAGATCGCCAAGGTCGCGGCGCGATCCCGAAGATGAACGTTTTATCCACCGGCGACATGTCACTGTAATAGTCGGCGATGCTATTCGTCAGCTGCACCGTCTGACCAGACCGCATCGTCGTCTCCGTCAGCATTTCATCCTCGGGCACTGTGCCCCGGTGGCTAGGCAAGTGGGTATGGACATCGACGATCATGTTCTTTCTCCCGTCATTCCGGCGAAAGCCGGAATCCAGACACGTTAGGCTAGTAGCATCGATAAGGTTACAAGCAACTCCAACCCACTGTCCGCATCCGAGGCACTTCGACCAAATGGAAATCTTGATACTTGCGGCACTCGGCATCATCGCTATCCTGTTGATCGCCCTGTTGATCAGATCGGTTGGTGCCGGTTCATCAGAATCGCAAGGTGCCGCCGAAGAGCTATCTAAAGCCCGCGAACACGCCGCAGTCCTCGAAACCAAGCTCCAATCAACTCAATCGCAGCTCGATGACACGCTCGAACTGGCCGGAACCGCTCGCAATCTCGAACTGGTGAATACCAAACTCGAAACCGACCTCGAGAACGAAAAAGCCCTTCAAAAACGAACCGCCGAGGAACTCCAAATAACTCAAGCCCGCCGCGATCAACTCCAATCCGATGTCCAGAAACTCACCGCAGACGTTTCAAAGCTCGAAACTGAACTGAAAAACCGCAAAGAAGGAGAGAAAACGTTAGTCGATCGTTTCAACACCGTTTCATCCGAAACTCTCGCCAACCAGCAGAAGCAGTTCCTCGAACGCGCTACAGAAACACTTAAACCCCTCTCCCAAAAAGTCGACAAACTCGACCGCGAATGGGCCAGCACTTCCGGAGCCTTCAAACAACAGATCGAATCTCTCGCCACTGAAACGCGAACCCTCTCAACCGCTCTCACCAGACCTCAAGCCCGAGGCCAATGGGGCGAAATGCAGGTTGAACGTGCCCTTGAACTCTCTGGTCTGGTCAAAGGAATCCACTACGACACCCAAACATCCGACAACCAGGGCGGACGCACCGACTTCATCGTCCACATGCCCCACCGCCGAGACATCATCCTCGACTCCAAAGTCTCCCTCGTAGCCCTCATCGAAGCACAAGACACTACCGACGACGCACAAAGATCGGCTCACCTCGACCGCCACGCCCGCCACATGCAGGAACACGCCGATTCCCTAGCCGGCAAAGAATACTGGAGCCAACTCCCAGATTCCGCCGACTTCGTAGTAATGGTCGTCCCCGAATTCGCACTCCCCCCAGCCGTCGAACGCCGCCCCAACCTAATCGATCGCGCGCTCCAAAACAACGTCGTCATCAGCACACACTCAACGCTAGTGGCACTCCTGAAAACCGTCGCTATGGGCTGGCAAGAGCGCCAACTAGCCGACGAAGCCCAAGAGATCGGCACGCTAGGACGCGAACTACACGACCGCTTAGAAGTCTTCGCAACTCACTACGCCGACATCGGGAACGCACTAGACAGAGCGGTCAACCGCTACAACCGAGGCGTCGGCTCTCTAGAATCCCGCGTCCTGACCCAAGCGCGACGCTTCCCCGAACTCGGCGTCCAAACCACCAAAGAAATCCCTGAGACTCAACCCGTCGAATCTAGCACCCGGGCCATGCGCTCAGCCCAATCAATGCTCCCAGAAGAAGACTCCTGAGCAGCCACAAACCTCATCCGAACTATTCGTTCGCCTCGAACACTGACCGGACTTCCACCTGTTCCTCAGCGTCCAATAGGCCTTGATTCGCGCCCGCAGAACTGTTCGCCGTCGGATCGTTGTACGAAAACACCGCAAAAACGACAAGCACAAAAACGATCATCAAAAACCACAACGAGCTGAGTTTGGCGGAGCGCATCAATACATCTTTCGACAACCCGCAATCCCCTCGCTACAGGTTTCAGCGCAACATTTAAGCAAATCCAACAATCATTCAGGAAATCACTAAACCGCGAGAGAAATCACACCTAATAACATGACCGCAAACACGCTGAACTAATTGAAAAGGACTTAAGAAGTGGGTTCAAAAACTACTACTCAACGAAACACCATCAAATGGCTGTTAGGCGTCGCACTCATCGGTTGCGCTACGGGCCTCATCGCCGACGCATTCGTGATCGGCGAATCGCTATGGCGACCAATCGCAATCGGAGCCAGTGGCTCAGGATTCTTCATCGGACTCAGATTATGGATGAGCGGAATCGACCGCAAATAGTCCGAACTAGTACCAACGCTCCTTGTCCACCACGTTCATCAACTCCTCACCTCGTGCGAACCGTCGAGCGTTCTCCAAAATGATCTGGAATCGACGCTCTGGAATATCACCCGCATCCCTGACCGCCACATGCGGCGTCATCAAAACATTCGGCAACCGCCACAACTTGTGCTCCGGCGGCAACGGCTCGATCTCGTAAACATCCAACCCGCAACCCGCAATCTCTCCCGACTCGATCGCATCCGCCAAATCATTGATCTTGCACACCATCCCGCGCCCAACGTTGATGAAATACGCCGAAGACTTCATCAGTTTGAACCGGTCCGCATTGAACATCCCCTCAGTCTCCGGAGTGTGCGGCACCGTCGAAATCACAAAATCCGCCTCTGGAAGCAACCGATCAATCTCATCCGGCGAATGAATCTCCGCACCCCAAACCTCCCGCTCGACCCGCGGCTCCAACCCAATAACCCGCATCCCAAACGCCCCGCACAACCGCGCCGCCTCCGCACCAATGCCACCCACACCATTGATCAACGCCGTCGCATCACCCAGACTCACATACTCCGACTTCCTCGCATCCTTCTCCCATTCACCACGACGCTGCGCATCCACATACCAAGGCAGCCCCCTCGACAACGCCAGCACGAACATCATTATGTGATGACTGATGTGATCGAAGTAGATCCCCCTCGGGTTCGAAATCACGCACGGATGCTTGACCAGCTCATCGTAGTAATACCCGAAAAATGGCCCCGCATCCGGATTCTGCAACCACCTCAACTTGCGCGCGGTAGGCAGCATCTCAGGCGAAACCCACCCAAAAGCCCCATCCGCATCCACAATCTCCCGCGCCGCCTCCGCGTCATCCTTCGGAGACACCACCTCATACTCCGGCATCGAATCCGTCAACCGAGCCGCAAACCACCGCGTCAGCTCATCCTGCGGCGGCATAAACACAAACTTGATCGACGAGGACATTGCTCCAACCTCCGTTACTATGTGTTAACCACGAACCTCACCTCAAATCGCATTCCACGCCGACCTCGGCGCAATGCCCCTCGAACCACTCGATCACCTCGGTGTGGTACGGAATCCCATCCTTCGACCTCTTCTCAATCTCTTCAGCCTCCAACAGACCCGGATACACAACACGGTCGTGTCCCTTGCCCGGCGGATGCTCCGCCACCGCCTTCAGCAATTCGTCCATGTCATCGAGGAACTTCTCCCTGTCCGTAAACGCCTCGATGTCATAAGCCACGAAGAAGTGACCGCCCTGATGCGGGTTCAACGGACCCGGACCGAGACCCGTCAACTCGTTGCACATGATCTCATTCATCAAACCCAAACCGAAACCCTTGTGAGATCCGTTCTCACGCGTCCCACCGATCGGCAACATCCCGTACTTACCCCGCGTCTCAGGACCCGGCGCGGGCTGTTCCTCTAATTGCGGCTCGTAATTCTCGTCGGTAATCCATCCCGGAAGAACCGTTGCACCCGTACGTCGCAACAACCAAATCTTGTTTGCCGCAACCTGAGTGGTCGCCACATCCAGCATGTAAGGCGGCATTGTCCGCGCCGGCGCACCATACGCGATCGGATTTGTCCCCAAAAACGGACGCGAACCCCAAGTCGGTATCGTGATGCCCGCTCCACCGGCCGTCATCGTATGACCGATCATCCCAGCCTCAATCGCCTGGTAAACGTAGTGACTGCAACCCGCCAAGTGTCCAGTGTTGTAAACCGTCACAACACCCACGCCATGCTGCTGCGCCTTCTCGATCGCCATATCCATCGCTGTCGGACCCACATGCACGCCGAGAGCATGTTTGGCATCGATATTCGCCGTAGTACTCGTCTCGCGGACTACCTCCCACTCCGTTCGAGGATTCAACTGTTCAGCCGCATAGCTGCGTACATACCCTCTCAACCCATTCGACACCCCATGCGACTCGTTACCCCGCAGATCATTCCCCAGCAACACATCAGTCGAATCCTGCGCCGCGTCGTCATCCAACCCGATCTTCAAGAAGATGTCCTTGGTAACGCGATGCATCTTCTCCGGCATCACGTAAACACGATCAGCCTCCGGTACCTTGAATCGCTCTAGCATTTCGGAATTCCCCTTGGATTGTTGCGGCTTGAACTGTGATGTTCGCTGTAGTAGTTTAAGCGATTTTCAAGCGAAAATACCGCGCTGGATTAAACCACGGCACCCCTTCGCATCACGTAAAATCGCGTCGATGCGCTAACCCGAATTACACGTTCATCGCACCCTCCGTCACTGCCAATCCAAGAAAGGCATCCCATTTCATGCAACTTAGACCCAATCGCGCCAAAGACAAACTAGCCGCCGGTGAAGTAGCCATAGTCGTCGGAGGAATGTCAGACCCCGATGCTATCGACGCCTTCGGCCCCATCGCGGCCGCAAACGACATCGCTGGAATGTGGCTCGAAGGCGAACACGCAGGTGTCGACGCCTCAACCCTCGGAAACCTCACCCGCGCCTGCGACCTTTGGGGCATCTCACCCGTAGTCCGCATCAACGAGAACTCTCAGGGCCTCATATACCGAACTCTCGACTGCGGCGCACAAGGCATCGTCGTCCCTCACGTCAACAACGCCGCCGAAGCCCGAAACGTCGTCGACGGCGGAAAGTTCCCTCCCATTGGCAAACGCGGCGCATACACCAGCCGCCAAGGCCACGGCGTATCCAATTACATGAACGTCGCCGACGACTACTCGCTACTCGTCATCCTCATCGAAGACATCATCGCCTACAACAACCTCGACGAGATCCTCGAAGTCGACCAAATCGACGTCTTCTTCGTCGCCCCAAGCGACTTCGCCGCATCCATGGGACACACCGGCGACATCAACCACCCCGAAGTCGTGGAAACCATGAACGACGCCTTCCAACGCATCGAAGCCGCAGGCCGAAACTCCGGGGCAACATGCGGACAAGGCGACGCCGAAAGATACCTCGATCTAGGCGCGAAATTCCTGCTAACCTCCATCGGCCCGTGGTTGGCCGCCGGCGCCGCCAGCTTCTCCGACTTCGTAAACAACCACTCGAGATAAGAAGGGGATCCAAGTAATGCAACTCCGACCCAATCGCGTAAAAGAAAAAATCTACGCCGGCGAAGTCGCCGTCTCCGTCGTCGGATTCACCCACCCCGACGACATCGACACTTTCGGCCCGATCGCGCAAGCAACCGGCATCGACGCCGTATGGCTCGAAGGCGAACACGCCGGAGTCGATCACGCCAACCTAGGCAACCTCACACGCGCCTGCGACCTATGGGGACTGACTCCCGTGGTCCGCATCAACGAAAATTCCCAAGGCCTCATCTACCGAACACTCGATTGCGGTGCCCAGGCAATCGCAGTCCCTCACGTCAACACCGCCGAAGAAGCCCAAAACGTCGTCTTCGGCGGCAAGTTCCCTCCCATCGGCAGACGTGGCAACTACGCCAGCAGACAAGGACACGGCGTACCCAACTACATGGAGCTGGCCGACGACCACTCCTTGCTCATCGTCTTCATCGAAGACATCATCGCCTACCAAAACCTCGATGAAATCCTCGAAGTCGAACACATCGACATCTTCTTCGTCGCACCCGGCGATTTCGCAGCATCGATGGGACACAAAGGCATCTGGGATCAAGTAGCCAACATCCCCGAGGTGGCCCAAACTATGGAAGACACCTTCCGCCGCATAAACGCCGCGGGCAAGATCCCTGGCGCAACCTGCGGCAAAGCAGGACTCCAACGCTACCTAGACCTAGGCGCGAAATTCTTCCTCACAACAACCCAAGAATGGATAAACGACGGCGCCGAAAACTTCATGAGCATCGTCAAAAACCACTAACACCTCCATCAAAGCCCATCACTAAAATAAGCGCAATCAGCGGTTCAAACAAAAGGAAAGGCACTACTCAATTGGACATCCGACCCAACCGCATCAAAGACAGAATCGCTGCCGGCGAAATCGCAACAATCGTCGGCGGCATGACACACCCCGATGACATCGACGCCTTCGGCCCAATCGCTGTAAACCACGGCTTCGACGGCATCTGGCTCGAAGGCGAACACGGATGGGTCGACGCATCCGAACTCGGAAACCTCACCCGCGCCTGCGACCTATGGGGCCTCACTTCTGTCTGCCGCGTAAACGACAACCACCAAGGACTCATCTACAGAACCCTCGACCGCGGGGCACAAGGCATCGTCGTCCCCCACGTCAACAATGCCGCCGAAGCCCAAAACGTCGTCGACGGCGGCAAGTTTCCCCCAATCGGCAAGCGCGGCAGCTACACCAGCCGACAAGGACTCGGCGTACCCAACTTTATGGAAGTCGCCGACGACAACTCGCTCCTGATCATCCTCCTCGAAGACATCATCGCCTACGAAAACCTCGACGAAATCCTCGCCGTCGACCACATCGACGTATTCTTCGTAGCCCCCGGCGACTTTGCCGCTTCCATGGGACACAAAGGAAACATCGACCACCCCGAAGTCGTGGAAACCATGAACGACGCCTACCGCCGCATTGTAGCCTCCGGCAGGACCGCCGGCGCAATCTGTGGCTCAGCCAACGTCACACGCTTCCTAGACCTCGGCGTCAAACTCCTATTCACAAACACCCCCGAATGGGTCAACTCCGGCGCCGCAGGATTCATGGACATTGTCCACAACCACTAACCTAATCGCCCCCTTCGCGAAGCGTAAGGGGGCGCGAGCAGAAGCGATGCGAGCGGGGGATGTTCGGGGCAGACAGGCGACAGTCCACACCCTTAATGTAGCGTTAGACTATGCGAGCCTCCAGCTATACGCATTTGCGAATTCGCACCTTGGCGCTTACCGCCGTCATCGTCGTTTCAGGAGTCATGGCTGCACTTACTGCCACCGCCTGCCGCGGCGGCGGCGCAAACCCCGGCGAAGATGACTTGGTGATACCTTTTGTCGATCCCACGCAGTCGTCCCGTACCTGTTTGAACGAAGTCTATCCGTCTGAAGGACCGCGATTCGAGGAAGTTTCCGACGCCGACTATCGACCCGGAGCGAACGGAGTTGATTACACCATCCTCGAAGAGGGTGACGGCCCTAGCCCGGGCCCGGATTGGCAGTACGAGGTGAACTACACCGGATGGCTGGAAGACGGTTGCGTGTTCGGCACCACCTACAACACAGAACGCGCCGCCCGTTTCTTCCTGCCATTCGTCATCCCCGGTTGGCGACAGTCGCTGGAAGACATGAACATCGGCGAGCGTAGACGCATCCGAATTCCACCTGACCTCGGCTACGGGCAAGCCGGTTCTCCACCACGCATACCCGCAAACGCAACGCTAATCTTCGACATTCAACTCGTCGATGGAATAACCGGAGAAGACGCCAGGGCGACAGCTACAGCTGTAAATGAGGCGGCCTTGGCCACCATAACCGCCGTTTCCGAAGAAGTCGAAGCCACCTTCACCGCCATCGCCGAAGAGGCTACCTCCGAAGCCGAAGCATCAGAACAGTAGGCGCAACCCTCGTGGTCGCCCAACACCACCGTCATACCGGCGCAGGCCAGTATCCAGAGCGAAGCGATTTTCGCGGGGGATGCGTGTGGGGGTAGGAGTAGGTTGTGCTGGCGACAGCGCGCACTTCCTTAGCTCTTCCTCTCGCCCCTGCCGTCGGAACCCGCTCGATAGACATACTCCGTCTGCGCTCCCCAAGGTGCCGCTATCACGTAACGGTTGTCTCAGTTGGGGCGTTGTTCGCCTTCAGGCAATTTCGTCTTCTCACTCGCCTAGAACGACGGCGTACATGTCCCAGAAGAATCCGTAGAAAAATCTGAGCTGTTCGAGGAACCCCGACACCCTGAACAGCACTGAGAAAACGCCGAAGGCCGCGAAGCCCACCAGAAACGCCCTACCGTCCTCGTAGAGGTGCTCTTCCTTGTCGGGCTCCGTACCTGGGTTTGACACGGAGTCGGGATTCATCGCTCGGTTGCCAGCTGTTCGTCTCGCGGATCAGCACAAATCTTGCTTTGCAAGCGTGGGGCAAATCGGCCGAATTCGGTGGCTATACGGATCCTCTTAGGAGTCGCGGGCGCAGATGTCGCTGTCGGCGAAATGGCCTAGGAGGTTGAGGGTGGATGTTGCTGCCAGGGGGTGATATCGTCAACGTCCCCGCCGCAAGCAAAAGCGATTCTCAAAGCCAGGCCGCCACGAAAGCGAGTACTGTTCGTTTCAACATATGTTCGCCCTTTTAAATGAGACATAGTATCATCTACCCTAGTACTCGTGCAGAACCTATGACGAGTTTCCAGAAGGGGCGGCAACGCATTGCGACAGGCAACAATGAGGCCCAAAGGATGGCACTAATTTGGTTCCGTCGTACCGGCGAGCACGGAAACGACGGGAATGATGACATCGAGGCTCACCATCATGCGGTGATCCGAAACGGTGCGATTTCGCAGTCCGACTTGTGTATCACCGGCCCTAGGCTGTGCATTCCCGGGGAGCGGAGGCGCAGCAACGACACATGATGTTCCACCGGAGAATCGTGGGGCTCACTGTCGGTGTGCGCCGACTCCTAACCCTCGCCATTGTGCTTGGTCTTGCCGTCTCCGCGACCTGGGTCGCCCAAGGCGTCCTCATCGCGCTGGTCGTGCGGCGAATCCTCGATGGCGATGGCTGGACCTCGATCGCTGGTTTCGTCGTCGCTGTCGGCGGATTGACTTTGCTTCGCGCGGCGTTGATCTTTGTCCGCGAAGTCTTGGCGAAACGGGTCGCTGCTGCTGTCAAGACCAAGCTGCGCCACCGGCTGTTCGCTCATCTGCTCCTGCTTGGACCCGGATACATGGAGCGCACTGAAACCGGCAAGGTGCAATCGACGCTGGTCGATGGAGTCGAGGCGCTCGAATCATATATTGGCTACTACCTGCCCCAGGCTGTGGTATCAATCCTCGTTCCAATCTGCATCGTCGGATTCATCATGCTTCTCGATCCGATCATCGGCGCTGTCGTGCTGGCATTCGCGCTGGCCGTGCCGCTTGTTCCCAGAATCTGGGACCGGGCGTTGGGAGAATACGGTCGAGGACACTGGGCCGCTTATTCGTCGCTTCATGCCCAGTTTCTCGACTCTATGCAGGGCATGGTCACTCTGAAAGCACTCAATGCAAGTGAACGCCGAGGGCAGGAACTGCGCAGCGCGAGCCATGCACTCTACCGAGCCACCATGTTGCAACTTTCGGTTTCGTCGATCCGCGAGGGATTGGTTGGTTTCGCGATGAGCGCGGGTGTGGCGCTCGCCATCGGTATTGGTAGCTTTCAGGTGGTTGCTGGCGATCTCGGCATTGCCGCGCTGATCCTGATCCTCTTCCTTTCGGCCGAGTGCTTCCGGCCTTTTGTCGATTTGAATGTCTACTGGCATGCCGGCTACATGGGTATTTCGGCGTCGACGGGTATCTTCGATCTGCTCGACACCAAACCGGAGGTTCAGGACGCGGCCACCGCTCGGACTGAGGTTGCCGAGCCGCTTGACGGAGAGATCACTTTCCACAACGTCGCTTTTGGTTACTCAAGCGACGCGCGGCGCGCGCTTGAGGATGTTTCGCTGAAGATTCAAGAGGGCGAGATTGTCGCAATCGTTGGTCGCTCTGGTGCCGGCAAAACCACCGTCGCTTCGCTCATTCTACGGTTCTTTGATCCGCAGGAGGGCCGGTTGACATTCGGCGAAACTGACTTTCGTGACATCCCGCTGGACAACCTGCGGCAACACATCGCATACGTTTCGCAAGATACGTACCTGTTCTACGGGACCATTGAGGAAAATCTCCGGATCGGTAGTCCCAACGCTACACCACAAGAGATCCGAAATGCCGCCGAGAAGGCGAACATCCACGCCTTCATCGAGTCGCTTCCGAACGGATACGAAACCATTGTCGGTGAACGGGGCGCGAAGCTCTCGGGCGGGGAACGCCAGCGCATCGCCATCGCCCGCGCTGTGCTCAAAGATGCGCCCGTGCTCATTTTCGATGAGGCTACGTCAAATCTCGATGGCGCCAACGAGGCAGCAATCCGGCAAGCGCTCAGTCACCTCACAAGAGGACGGACGACCATCGTTATCGCCCATCGCCTTTCATCAGTAACAGACGCGGACCGCATTGTGGTACTTGACAACGGTCGGATCGTCGAATCAGGCCGACATGGGGAGCTCATGTCTCGCGATGGCCACTACGCGCAGTTGGTTCGCGCGCAGCGGGAAGGTGTGGCATGAGCGCGACAGCCGGCCAATCAAAAATGCAGAAGCAGATCAGACAGAAAGAGACGCGGTTCTCGTCCGGGTTCTGGCAACTTCTCTGGATGATCCGAGGCTATTTCAGCTTGATGGGCCTCACGATCATTACTGGCGTGTTGGCCAGGGGCGCCACGATTGCGGCAGCGGCACTCGGTGCCTATATGGTCGGTCAGGTCGCCACCGGTGCGACGGCCGCCGAGCTTCGTGTGCCAGTTGTCGCGCTGGCGCTGGCAGTCATCCTTCGGGCGGCGATGACTTGGGCGGAGATGTGGCTTGCGCACGACTTAGCTTACCGGATCCTTGCCGAACTCCGTGGACACCTTTATTCAGCTCTTGAACGGCTCGCTCCCGGGTACATGATCCAACGACGGTCTGGCGACGTGGCGTCTACCGCCATGGCCGACATCGAATCTCTTGAATGGTTCTATGCCCACACTGTCGGGTCATTCATCGTCGCCGTCATTGTGCCAGTCCTCGCGTTCGTGACTCTCGGATTTTTACACTGGACGTTGCCACTCGTGTTGCTCCCGTTCGCTTTGCTCGTGGCGAGCGTCCCAATCCTTCTCCGGCGGCGTGCCGCCAGGCAGGGCGACGCGTTGAGGGCCGATCTTGGCAATCTGAACGCTGAGGTCGTGGATGGAGTGCAGGGCCTGCGCGAGTTGATGGCGTTTGGCGCCCAAAAGAGATTCCTGGCTAATCTTGAGACCCACAGCAACCGGCTTGTCAGATCTCAGCTGGTCCATGGAATGCGCGCTGGATTCGAGCAGGTTGCCGTCTTGGCATTCATGAGCGGCGGTATGCTGAGCGTCATTTCGGTCGCGGCGGTTCAAGTTTTCCGTGGGGAACTCGCCCCCGCCTACTATCCAGTTGCGATCACGCTCGCGATATTTGTTTTTGGCCCGATTCAAGCCATCGCAACTGTGGCGCAGAATCTCGGTATCGTCTTAGCTTCTGCCGACCGCGCCTTCCGCCTTTTACGCGAGCCAACTCCCGTAACCGATGCTCCGGATGCCAAGCTCCCAGATTCCGACGTGGAATCCCGCGTCAGTTTCACAGGCGTGACTTTTGGCTACCCCGAAGGTAGAGATCTCGCACTCCAAGACGTCTCATTCGAGATTGAGCCCGGCGAAACTGTAGCACTCGTGGGTCATTCAGGGGCGGGGAAGACCACGTGCGCCAACCTGCTTATGCGATTCTGGGACGCAGACGCTGGGACCATTGCTGTAGGTGGACACGACGTGCGTCAGATGCCCCAACGCTTTCTCCGAGAGATCATTGCGTGGGTGCCCCAAGACATCTACCTCTTTAATTCGAGCCTGCGAGAGAATATTCGAATGGCACGCCCCGAGGCGTCCGACGAAGAGGTCGAGAACGCAGCACGGGCCGCCCAGGCGCACGACTTCATCACTGAAATGCCCCGTGGTTACGAAACTGCCGCCGGTGAGCGCGGCGTCCAAATGTCTGGTGGACAGCGCCAACGCATCGCGATCGCGCGCGCACTGCTGAAGAACTCCCCAGTTCTTGTCCTTGACGAAGCTGTGTCGAGTCTCGACGCTCGTGACGAACAGGAACTCAACCTGGCGCTCACTACAGTACGTCAGGGGCGGGCGACACTCGTCATCGCTCACCGGCTATCGACTATTCGCGGCGCCGACCGGATCGTCGTCCTTGATGGGGGGCGTGTCGCAGAACAAGGCACGCATGACGACCTCTTTGCTCACAGCGGCGTCTACCGCTCGCTGATCGCTGCACAGACCGACGCGGCCCGCAGTGTCTACGCCGAGTAGGAACTTCGCCGCCGCCCCATCCACATTCCAGGGAAGCCATCGGCAATCAGAAGGTAGTTCGACGGCTGACAATTCAGTTCGGGCTCCCGCCCCTCTAATCGCTTTGTGTCGGCTTCCACGTAACGATCGCCTGCCGCCGCAAATTCGTGCCCCTAACGGTAAAACCCTCGCTGGTCTCTTCTAACAATTCATCTGCCACCGCGCGCAGCCTTTCGTCTGCATCGGTGCCTTCCTCAACAGCCAACATTCGTCGAAGTCTTTCTAGCGTTGAACTGAGGTCTGGGCCCAAAACCGGAATTTCAGGACTGAGCATCGTCACGTCGGGGAAAATATCCATCGCCCACAGGAGATTCAGCAATTGCCGGACCCCGGGCAACGCCGTGAGGCGGGTGCCATGCACACGCTCGAAGAACGGAGCCATCTGCGAACCGGGTGTCTCCATCATCTCTAGGATCACTACGCGGTCCATAGCGCGTTCTTCCAACTTCTTTATGAATGGCGCGGCTTCCACCACGTGATGTATCGCCCAGGAGCAGAGGATTACGTCCGCCGAGGGGACTTCCGCCTCCTCCCATCGCTCGTTGACGGAAGTCACGTTGGTAAACCCGAATTCCGCCACACGTGTGCTCAGCAAATCCAAAGACTCCTCAGAGGGATCTATCACGGTCACCCGCTTGGCGCGTGTTGCCAGAGGCAGAGCGAAGCGACCCGCGCCGCCTCCAACGTCCAGGACCTCGGTGCCCTCGTTCACGAATTCACAGAAGACGTTGAGTGCGGGATCGTCGGTACGGTACGGATCCTGCGGCTCGGAGGCAAACACAGGACGCCTTTGACCGTGCTCCTGTCCTTCCCCGCGTATCTCTTCCATCTCCCGGTCGAATGCCAAGACCCGCTCGCGCCATGCTTCAATCGCTGATTTCAATTTCATCTCCTCCATGAGATCCGATTTGGTTGACAGGATGCCAGCATCCCAGTTTTTCAGGCGTCCACATTCTGGTAGCTCAGTGCAACGATCTGAGCCGAGACACAAGTGAGCCTATGTCCGAGCAGTGATGCTCTTCATCGCCCATCTTCAATCGCCACGGAGAATCTTCATCCGAATCGTTGGCGACTATTTCAACGTCTATATCCTCACCGGCTCGGCTGTCGAAAACTCTGAAGCCCTCACGTTCCAGAGCCCGGCGCATCCACATTCCCGAGAGGCCATCGGCAATCAGCAAGGCATTGCCTATGGCCGGGGTGAGGGGCATAAAGCCTCCGATTTCAGAATCGAAGATCAGCTCAGAACTGGAAAAAGTCGACTGCAACGTTTCCCGCAGTATCAGGTCCTCTGGCGCACCATGTTCAACTCTGCCCTCAGGAGTGATCAACCACAGCGTGTCAGCAGACCTCAACGCCAAATCCAGGTCGTGAGTGGACATGAGGACTGCCAAGCCCGTTTCGCGGGTCAGTCGTTTCAGCAGACCCGTTATCTCAACGCGAGTCGGCAGGTCCAGAAATGCAGTAGGCTCGTCCAGTAACGTGACAGTGGGCTGCTGGGCCAGAGCCCGCGCAATCATCACTCTTTGGCGTTCACCGTCACTCAGTTCGGAGATGTCGCGTGCCGCCAAGTCATTGGAGCGGGTCGCGCCTATAGCCCACTGAATTATCTTGTGATCATTGCGAGTCAGTCTGGCAGCCCAGCCAGTATACGGATAACGCCCCAGGCTTATCAACTCGTACGCCGTCAGGCGGCCCACGCTGAGCCGATCTGTAAGCACAACGCTCAGCAGCGTTGCCAGCGCGTGATTGCTCAGATGGTGAATGTTGCGTCCATCAATCTCTACACTTCCTGCAAATGGCGGCTGCATCCTCCCGAAAGTTCTAAGTAGTGTAGACTTGCCGGTGCCATTCGGACCGAGCATACAAACGAACTCGCCTCGCTTCAGATCCAGATCTACATCTTGCAAGACGACGGTGCGATTGAATCGACCTGTCTTGTAACCGACGGATAGGGAATGGGCGGCCAACGCAACTTCGTTCAAAGAGCGAATCCCCTTCTTGCCTTCAGCAGCACCCATATGGCTACTGGGCCCCCGAACAGGGCTGTCGCAGCATTTATTGGCAGATTGAGGCTGCTATTCGGTAGTTCCGCCAGTATCCCGCAGGCTAACGCGATTACGATCCCGACCAGTATGGAGCCAGGAACCAGGATGCGATGGTCGGACGTCCCGAATACCCCGCGAGCGATGTGAGGTATCGCAATGCCAAGAAATCCTATAGGCCCAGCATAAGCGACGACCGCCCCTGCCATGATCGAAGCACTGCCCATGATAACCACTCTCGCCCACTTCACGTTCAGCCCCATACTCTGGGCATAGTTGTCTCCAAGGAGCAAGGCGTTCAGTGGTTTGATCGTCAGAACGGCCAATATCATGGCTACCACAATTGAAGACGACATGTAGGGCATCTCTCCCCACCGAACACGATTGAAACTGCCCAAACCCCACTCCACAAACTCCCTCGTCTGTTGCTCGTTGGCAAAGAAAACGAGGATCGTTACGACAGCGCCGATCAGCGAAGCCATCACAACTCCTAGCAGCAGCACTACCACCATATCTCTGACTCTGGACGCGACTGCGAGCATCACCGAAAGTACTGCCGCTGCACCAAGTGCCGCACCTGCAACCGTCCCAAGATTGGTGAAGAGGCTACTACCGACCCCAGAGAAAATCTCCGCCGAAGTCGGACTCACGAGAATGACCAGCGCTACGCCAAGACTGGCCCCAGACGACACTCCAAGGGTGAACGGACTTGCAAGTGGATTCCTGAACACAGTCTGCATCTGCAGGCCCGCAAGCCCCAGGGCGGTACCGACCAGCATCGCCGTCAAGACCCTCGGGAGCCGAATGTCCATCACGATGGTCTGCCATGAGCTTTTCTCGGCTTCGTTCCCAAGCAGGATTGACACCACCTGGTCAACTGGAATGCTGACCGACGACCAACTCAGCGACGCCGTGACTAGAATCGCAAGCACGACAAATATCGCCGTTTGACGCTTTGCGCGAGAACCAGTATCAATCGTAAGGTCGTCCTGTTCAGATGCCTGAACAGGATCAGCCCGGGTGGGAGTTGAGGTCGTTGAACTAGGGCTGCTCATCCCGACCGAGTAATGCCATCGTCGAGCCCTAAGCCGAAGAAGCTCTTGACTATTGGGATAAGAACGTCAATCCGAGAGCGGCTCTCATGATGGTCAAGCCCCTCAAGAGACTTAAAGGAGACGTTTGGGAACTCATCCGCTGCCTGCCTGGCTAGATCGTGATCTTCATCCCCAGTCCCGCACACCAACAGGTAGGGAAGCCGGCCTTGCGAAATCCCTTCACTCAATCCCCGGATTCTGCTCGTACTGACGAGCGCAGCCCCTAGAGCCTTCCAGTTGCGAGCCTCCAACTCGGCCTTCTGTTCGTCGCTGAGTGGACCAGACTCCTTTTCTCGGTTTGCGATCGCAGCCGCAACGCCATGATCAATGTACCTCTGCCCCCACGCCTCAAAGTCTTCTGGATACTCTTCCGAGTATGGATGCGCCCCCAAAACTATCACCGAGCGAAAACGTTCCGGAGCATATTTGCTGAGCCCAAAACCAGTGACGCCTCCGAGCGAATAGCCGAGAAAGTAGGCTGTATCCACTCCAACGGCATCAAGGACTGCTGTAACGTCTCGGACTCTTTCAGGCAGGCGATAAGCCTCAGGGTTGTGAGGCTTATCGCTTCTGCCGTGCCCCCGAGCATCCATGGTGATTACCTGAAACGTATCATTCAGGGCACCGACATGGCCGCCTGTATGCCACGCATCTCCCGACACTCCAAAGCCGTGAAGCAGCACTAACGGAGCACCTTCTCCTTCTTCTTGGTAATGGATCCGGACCCCCTCATTGGATGCGTACGGCATTGCGGAAGCACTCGATCTTATTGCGAAGGCGGCGTTATGATCTCCAACCAGATCGTTTCGTGGTCCGGCGCAAGGTCGGGGTGAAGGATACTCACCAGATCTTTCAGCACCAGATCCACTCTGTAATTGAGGGCGGTTTTGTAGAAATCTTCTCCGCGCTTGAAGATGTGGAACGCTGCGCCTCTGCCGAGCGCGGGGATCTCGGCGTTCAAGGGGTTCTGCTCAACCCATGCCGCTCCGTCCGCTCCGTGTCGCAAAGCGTCATACGAAGGGTTCCACCAGTAGTCAGCGCCCGCGCTCGCCTCGATAGCGTCTTCAATTGAGACGCTCGCGAAGGCGTCCAAACCCAGAGCGGAGTCGATGAACAGGGGCACGCCTCCGGCATCTCTGATGAGGTGATAGTCCACCCGGTCGGCGCCGGTTACTGACCAAGAACCGCTTCTGTTGATCGCGCCCCGGATCACCGTCGGCCGACTATCGACCGGCTTCGCTTCCGCCACCTGCCGCACTAACGCTACATACTCGCTCTCCACAGGGGCGAAGAGTTCATTCGCCAGTTTCTCCTTGTTGAAGAACAGCGACCAGAACTTCAAGTGTTCCGCCGATCCAAGAGGAGTTTCCCAGAAGGGGTTGTAGAATACCGCGCCCAACCCAAGCGACCTGGCGGTTTCCCTCTGGGCAGCACTGTAAGGCACTACTACAACATCCGGGTCAGCATCGACAACAGGCTCCCATCCGTCTGCCGAGACATTGGCGACCAGGAAGTCATCGGACTTGTATCGCCTATCCAATTCGGGCGTGATCTCGGAAAAGTCCCCGAGCGGTATATACGCCAGTCCGATAAGAGCGTCGGCTTCTCCAAGCTCTTCAAGAGCCGTAACCACCGACCCACCGCCGGAGTTTTCATACAGGCTTTCAACCGGTATCTCTACGATGTCCGCGCCCGCAAGGTTGCCAGTCAGTTCCGGTGCCGGCGTGCCCTTCTGTAAGAGCACGTAGGTCTCTCGGGATCCAGCATTGGCGTCGCCCACAGGGCCCATGTTCACGACCTTGTAGTTGCCGTGGTAGCTGACCGTCCAGTCCTTAGCCCATTTCACCTCGACCTTATCAGGGAAGTAGTCCGTACCTGGAACATATTCTTCCACCGGACCTTGGGGATTGCTCGCGACGAGTCCTATCTCAGCCGCCGTTTCGATGCGGTCCAAGAACACTAGCTGATGTGCCGGCAGCAGGTCGGGGTGGAGGATGCTGATGATGTCCTTCAGCAGGATGTCAACACGCACCGCACCAGTGCTGTGGTAGTCGACTGCCCGACCATACCTATGGAACGCATTGCCTTGCTCCAACGCCGGAAAGCTCGAGTTCAGCGGGTTGCGCACCAAGTACTCAGGCACATTGGTCGCTCGCGGTCTGAATGCCAGCTCGAACCAGAATTCGGCATCCTCTGCGTGTTCCAAGGCGGTCTCCAATGCAACACCGCCGAAACCCAGATGCGCCGTGCCGTCCAAGAATCCTTGATCAACGGCCTTGAGCAACGGGCGATCACCTCCCGCATCCTCAATCAGGATCGACTCGAGGCGAGTGCGATTTCTACTCTGAAACTGACCAGAACTTGCAATGGTTCCCAGCAAGACAGTAGGGTTGTCGCTTTGGCTTTGGGCCAGTTCCTTGATCCGGTTGTACTCTTCAGCGATCGGCTCGAAGTACCTGTCGGCGCGAGCCTCCAAGTTGAAGAACAGCGATACGAACTTCACCTGCTCTGCGGATCCCAACGGGCCCTCCGAGAAAGGCGAGTAGAAAACAGCAGGCACGCCAACCTGAAGGGCATTCTCCCGCCAGTCGTCACCGTTGTACTGGAAATAGACGTCAGGCTCGCCGTCGAGTATCAGCTCCAAGTCCTCGCCATAGCTTGTCTCCTTGTGTACATCGTCCTGCGCAACGCGGGCGATGACATCCGGAATAAAGTGGTTCTGCGAACCGGATGTTCGTGTATTCACTCCGATGAGTGAATACAAGACTCCAAGGGCATCCAACGCGGCGAACGTCGCACCGCCGCCTTCCCAGAATCGTTGCACAGGCACCTCTACAACCAACGCATCTTCAAGCTCCCCGGAGAGGGCCGGCGCCGGCGTCCCGCACTGCACCAAAACGTATTTGATGTTGTTCTGCACGTCCGGGCTGGAGTCGGTATCGACCGTCAGCACCTTGTAGTTGTCAAAGTACTCCACCTGCCACTCTAGAGCATATTCGGCTTCTGTCTTATCCGGAAAGTAATCTGTACCCGCCTCATAGGAATCGACGCAACCCTGAAGATTGTTGACGATAAGGTTCTTCACCACCGGCACTTCCACCTCTACCTTGACGGTCCGCTCTACAGGTACTTCAACCTGCACCTCTCGGACGACCTCTTTCTCGACTTCGACAGGCACTTCGACCTGCACCTCTCGGACGACCTCTTTCTCGACTTCGACAGGCACTTCGACCTGCACCTCTCGGACGACCTCTTTCTCGACTTCGACAGGCACTTCGATCTGCACCTCTCGGACGACCTCTTTCTCGACTTCGACGGCCACTTCAACCTCAACGGTTTGGATGACTGGTCGGTCCACCGGCACCTCGACAACCCTCTCATCTGCGCAAGCAACCAGGCTACCCACAACGGCTAATGCCACCAAAAGCAAAAAGCCTTTTGCTCTGCCACCCGCGTTGCCAATTACACGTCTCTCAATCAATTTTCCGTAGTTCATTTCGGGATTTTGCTCCTTAGCTCATCAACTTTGCAAGTCACCAGACGTAACTTGCACTTGCAACATGTTCTTGATCCGGTATTACTCTTCAGTGATCATCCTCGTGGGCGTGCTCGTCATCATGATGGTCATCGACGCCCACTCCGACGAACGTCAAGTTCGCCGGCGCACCACCGAGCTCCCATTCCTCCTCGATCTCCATGTGTTCAAGATGGACCCCGAAGACATGACCGCTGTTCGGGTCGGCGAGGAAGAGCCATTCGCCGACGACGATCATCGAGGGCGAAGGACTTCCGAACACCGTCTCGAACGGGTCGATCAACTGCATGGTCTCGACCAGTTCGCCGTCGTGTGAGTCGAAGGCGCGAAGAACACCGTCATTGGCGAGCATGTAGAAGATTTCGCCGTCGTTCGAGAACGCAGCGGTAACGCTGGGATCAGGAAACACCTCGCGCATTTCGCCGTTTTCTACGTCGACCAACCAGACGCCGCCCAAATCGCAGCACTGCCCGTCGGGAAAGAGCGTCGCCGGGGCGAAGAAGTTTTCACTGTCATGATGCCCGTAGAAGAGGCCCAGCGCGAGCTCGTCAGCCATGTCCTCTGGATAGGGAATGAACTCATGCTCGTAATGCCCGTCGTGCGCGTGTACGGAGAGCACGCCGACGAAACGGCAGCCGAAGACCGCGCCGTGTGCATTATGCGCCTCACCGTGCAGGCTAGGGCAAGCGTCGCTGGCCGCGTCATACACGACTTCGTCGTCGAACGTGCGCACTTCAACGCCGAGCGGCAGGCAGTCCCCCGATGGGATGAACTCGGTGCAGAGCGGGTTGTTCACAGACATGATGACGTGGTCATCGGAAATCACGAACCCGGTCCCGTGCTGGATCCCGGCCTCAAGCACGATCGGTTCGTAGTCGCCGCCTGAGCTTACCAAGCCTTCCTCGTCAATCAGAACCACGTGACCGTTGGTGTCGGCGAACACGGCTGTCCAGCCGTGGCTGTTCACGGAGTGCACCGGCCATTCCTCGACGATCTCGAGCGGATGGCGTGAGACGGGCTCGGTGACCAGATCGAAGTGATCGCCGTGCGGGACGTAGAATACGCCGCCGTCGAAGATGTGAATGCGGTCGTCTCCGCTTTCGGGTCCTCGAGCAAGGGCGATGCCGTAACGGTGTGTAACGCTCGAGTAGAGCGTCGCATTGGGCCCGGCAACGTCGAAGATTCCGCTCTCAACGTCGTCGGTCGAGAGATCGATCACGGAGAGGTGTGCTTCCACCCCGTCCGTAACGAGAAGTCGACCGATCAGCTCCTCGTGGCCCATCGCTTCCATATGATCGTCATGGTCGTCGTGATCGGCCTCGGCCTCGTGGTCATGCTCATCCTCATGGGCGTGCTCGTCATCATGATGGACATCGACGCCCAGCCCGACGAACGTCAAGTTCGCCGGCGCACCGCCGAGTTCCCATTCTTCCTCGATCTCCATGTGCTCGAGATGAACTCCGAGAACACGACCGCTATACGGGTCGGAGAGGAACAGCCATTCGCCGGCGACACTCATCGCGGGTGAAGGACTTCCCCACACCCTCTCGAACGGCTCAAGCACCTGCACGGATTCGATCAGTTCGCCGTTGTGAGAGTCGAAGGCGCGCAGAACACCGTCATCGGCGAGGATGAAGAAGGTCTCGCCATCGTTTGAAAACACAAAGGCGGCGCTGGGATCAGCGAATATCTCGCGAATCTCGCGGTTGACCGGGTCAACCAGCCAGACGCCGGCCTGGCCGATTTCCCGCCGGTTCCCGATGCCAAAGAAGTTGTCGCTGCCAACGTGCCAGTAGTACGTGATGATCGCGGACATTCCCGGTTCACCCAGCTCCGCCGGATAGGGAAGAATCTCATGCCCGAACTGCCCGTCGTCCTCATAGATGAAGAGCACGCCTTCCTGGCAACCGAAGAAGGCGCCGTGCTCGTTGTATGCCTCGCCGTGCAGGAATGTGCAGGAGTCGCTGGCCGCGTCATAGACGACATCGCCGTCGAGGTCGCTCACGACAGCGCCCAGCGGCAAGCAGTCCCACGTGCCCGGGATGAACTCGGTGCAGAGCGGGTTGCTCACAGACATCACGACGTGTTCATCGGTAATCGCGAACGCGGTCCCGTGCTGGATCCCGGCCTCAAGCACAGTCGGCTCGTAGTCGCCGCCTGATCTCCCCAGGCTCTCTTCATCGAACAGAAGCGCGTGACCGTTGGTATCGGCGAAGATGGTGGTCCATCCGTTGCTGTTGACGGAGTGAACCGGCCATTCTTCGACGATCTCAAGCGGGTGGCGTGAGACCGGGTCAGTGACCAAGTCGAAGTGATCGCCGTGCGGTTCGTTGTACACGCCGCCGTCGAAGATGTGAATGCGGTCGTCGTCGCCTTCCGGCCCTCGAGCGAGAACGAAGGCGTAACGGTGATGGATGCTCGGGTAGATCCTCGCGTTGGGACCTGCAATGTCGAAGCTCCCGCTCTCAACGTCGCTGGTCGAGAGATCGATCACGGAGAGTCGTGCTTCCAACCCGTCCGTAACGAGAAGTCGACCGATTAGCTCCTCGTGGCCCATCGCTTCCATATGATCGTCATGGTCGTCGTGATCGTCCTCGACCTCTACTGGCACCTCGACCTTCCGCTCGACCGGCACTTCAACCCGAACTTCGCGCAAAACTTCCTTCTCGACTACGACCGGCACTTCAACCTGAACCTCACGGACGACCTCCCTCACGACTTCAACAGGCACTTCGACCTGCACCTCGCGAACAACCTCCCTCTCGACCGCGACAGGCACTTCAACCTGTACCTCGCGCACAACCTCTTTCTCGACTTCTACAACCACTTCAACCTCAACGGTTTGGATGACTGGCCGGTCGACGGGCACCTCGACAGTCCTCTCATCTGCGCAAGCAACCAAAACACCAACGACGGCTAATGCGACCAAAAGCAAAAAGCCTTTTGCTCCATGACCCACCGCGACGCCGAGTGACGCGTTCTCTCTTTCAATCAATTCACCTGACCTCATTTCGGGATTTCAATCCTTAGTTCATCAAAGTTGCAAGTCACCAGACGTGACTTGCAACAGATAGCGACATCGTCGATGTCGCATTGGATTTCAGACTTGATCTTCAATTATATTGAGACAATGTATCAATTCAAGAGTCGAAATTCAGATCGATCTTCGATTCTTTGAGCTGATGTATCAATTCAAGAGTTGATGAAGGTGAAGAAGCCAACAATTCCCTCTTCCTTGATGGGAGAGGGCCAGGGAGAGGGTGAACAGGGCGGCCAAGGGGCGGCTACGCCCACGTTATACCATTGAAAAGACGTGATTCGGGGCTGTAGCTCAGTTGGGAGAGCGCATCGTTCGCAATGATGAGGTCGGGGGTTCGAATCCCCCCAGCTCCACCAAGTCCCGTCACTTATGCACCGTCAGGCGAGTTAGGATCGCTAGACGGATCCGGCGGAGGCGGAGCAGGATGCCAACCAGCGATGACGTTTTCGCCCGAATCTCTCAAACTCAGATCTTCAGCATCAGCCTCATCTTCGGGTTTTTCGGGCGTATCCTTTTCGCGGTCGCTTATGTCGCCCTCCTCGGTTGTTCAGCGACGTCATCATCAGCAAACGCCAACAATGCTAGTTCACATTCACTTCACTATTGAACTTAGAATTGTGCAACGTCTAAACCGATCAACTATAACCACTCCAATCTCAAGATGAAGAAAACCATCTACCTCGCCAATCCCTACGGCTTTTCAGAGCAACAGAACCGCCTGCTCCTCCCCCTCTTCGTCAAGGCTTTGGAATCGCTAGACCTAGAGGTCTGGGAGCCCTTTGAACGAAACAATCAGGAGGGGAACCTGACCCCAGGCTGGGCCTATCGCATCGGACAGGCCGACATCAAAGACGTCGCCGATTCCGACGCCATATTCGCTATCCTCAACGGCACACCACCCGACGAAGGCGTGATGGTCGAACTCGGTGCCGCCATCGCACTCAACAAACCCACATTCCTCTTCCGAGACGACCACCGCCGCGTCACCGAATGCGAAGAATACCCCCTAAACCTCATGATCTTCACCGGCCTCCCCCAACACAACTGGGAAGACTGGTACTACACCTCCTTTGACGAAATCACTAACCCCCACAAAGCCCTAGCCCGCTGGGCCAACACGTGATACGTCATTCCGGCGAAAGCCGGAATCCAGAGGGGTGCGGATAGGGAGATGCATCTACCAAACCGAAGAATCACCATCGCCTCGCTCGCCGTGCTTTCGCTTGTGTTCGTTTCCTGCAGCGATGGGCAGCCGACACCCGTCCAACCCTCCGAGCATCAGTACTTAACCCAAGAGATTCCCCCATGCACTCCCATCTCCGGCTCATCGGTCGATCCGTGCGAACCCGACGTGCCGCCTTTCGGAGGCAACACAGCAGGTTCCGTGCCGTATCTAGGCGACCAGCCTTTAAGCATCCGAGAGATGCTTGACGACGATCCTCCACCCCCGGCTTGGGTACCCCATATGATGCTGCGTGGCACGTATCTACCGAACACGGTCCGTTGCACCACTGGCGATCCGTTCCGCGTTCCGTCTTATCTGCGGGACGAATTCGGCGACACATCGAACGAGCTTTCCATAAAGTGTTACATCGACGTGCAAGCGAACGCTTACGTCTTAGGTTCGGGGCCTTCCACCCTGACCATTCTGCTATTCAGATGGATCTACGGGACCGAAGAAGCCGAACAGGATGTAATAGAAGACTTGAAGCAGCAGTTCGAGACCGGCATCAGCGACTATTTCCCTGGCAGGGAGCATGTCATGTTCCTCGGCCCGCCCGTCGATCTATCGACGGAAGTTTGGCGGTTCATGGGGAACTGGGACGTGCAAAGACGGAAGGACGGTACGGTCATCGCCGTCCATCCCGATAGTCACCTCTGGCTGAGCATCAAGACCGAAGAGTACAAGACCCATATCTCCAAGCTCGAAATGAAGCTGCCCGCCTTGACACAGGCGGTCACGTCGGCCCACCAGGCGCGCGTAACCGAGTACGAAGGCAGGATCGGCGAAGACGAGGATCTGCCAAACCTCGTGGACAACGCGGACGAGTTACCCGAATACTTCACCGAAGTCGGCGCCTACGCCCCCGGCGTTCCCACACCCGCACCTCCGCCCCCGCCACCATCCTCAACTGGAGCGTCAACACACCCATAGCCAACACTAGATACGTCATTCCGGCGGAAGCCGGAATCCAGAGGGGCGCGGATAGGGACTCTCCCTACCAAACCGCCGAATCCCCATCCCTCCGCGGATCCGAAGCAGCAGACATCGTCCCAGCTTCATGATGAACCTGAATCGCCCCCTCACTCCCCGCACCTGCAAACGGAGCGATCGCATTCACCTCATGCCCACGAGCCCTTAGAGATTCAACTACCCCGTCGTCCACCCGGTCCTCAATATCCAGATGGTTCGCCTCGGTATGCGGATAAGTTGACGACGTCCGCCCCTGATAATGCGTCCAGCGCGGCCCTTCGATCGCCTCCGCGACCGTCAGTCCGTGATCAAACACCCCAGTCACAACTTGGAAGTTAGTCTGCACCTGAGTATCCGCCCCAGGAGTACCACACACCAGCTCCAACTGACCGCCCGTCTCAACCGGCCCATCCAGCACCATCACCGGATTCATCGTGTGCCGGACTCGTTGCCTCGGACGCAGAAAATCGATGTGGTCCGGGTCCAAATGCCAGTACGTCATCCGGTTGTTCAGCAACACCCCCGTATTCCCCGCGATCAAACCTGAACCGTACCCCATCTGGATACTCTGCAACTCTCCCACTGCATTGCCCCATCGGTCCACAACGCAAAAGTGCGTCGTATCCGAACCCGCCGCACCACGCGCCACAAACGCATCATGTGGCACGCTAGAACCGTTTGGATGATGAATCATGCCATCCCGCCGGTACTTCCTAGAGGCATCCGGGCTACGCTCCATGTATGCCCAAGGATCGCCTTCCCGCGCCTCATCGTCCGTCAGCGCATGCTCGAAATCGATCAGCTTCGCACGTTCGGCGGAGTACTCCTTATTCAGCATCCCCTCTACAGGCACGTCCACAAAATCAGGGTCAGCAGTATACGCTTCGCGATCCGCAAAGGCCAGCTTCTTGCACTCCGTCATCACATGAACCGCCTCGGACGTCAAATATCCAAGACCTGCTGCATCAAAGTTCTCAAACAGATTCAACTCTTGCAGCAGAACATGTCCCGACGAATTCGGCGGTGCCTCGTACACCGTACGACCGCGGTAGGTCGTTGAGATCGGCTCCTGCCACTTGACCTTGTGGTGGGTCATATCCTCGTACCGCAGCAACCCGCCGCACTCTTCGCTGAACCTGCCAATCTCTCGGGCTATGTCACCCTCGTAGAACGCATCGCGACCTTGTTCTCCGATGGTGCGGTAAGTTTGGGCGAGGTTCGGATTGTGTCTCAACTCGCCCGGCTTCAGCCACTCACCGTTCGGCGCAAACACCTCAGCCGACGTTGGCGCATCGCGTAACAGCGCACATTGCATCGACGAAACCGCTTGCTGATGCGAAACCGGCACCCCATCCTCGCACAACTCGATCGCCGGTTCCACACAGACAGACAGCGGCAACAATCCGTGTCGCTCATGCGTCGCCAACAGCGCATCCAATATCCCCGGGACCGACGTCCCCAATATCCCGGTCAGAGGTATGCCATCCGAGTAGCGTTCCGCCGTCGCCAACGCCGGTGCCGCACCAGTGCCGTTAGCCACTTCGACAGACTTTTTCTCCTTCATATACGTCATCACGAAACCATCACCGCCGATGCTCGAACCCGCAGGTTCAGCCACACCCAGAGCAAACGCCACGGAGATCGCAGCATCCACCGCGTTCCCGCCCCGATGCAACGTGCGAATCCCAGCTTGCGCCGCAAGCGTATGATTGGCGACAACGGCACCTTTCGACCCCATTCGAGGCGGACGAAACGACTGACCAGTGATGCCATGAGGAGATTGGTAACGCACTTTGATGTTCCTTTGAATCTAGTCTTTGAAAGATTCGGTGCCGTCAGTGTACTTCTTGGACGCTTGTTTCGCGCACACGATGAATATAGAAATTGTATGTAGCCAAAAAGCAAGTTGGCGGCAATGAAAACACACGCAAACTATTGAAGGAATTGTGAGGGAAATATGCGAAATCAAGCAACAAGCGGATACGCCGATCCAGTGACAGATTACACATCCGGCGACGGAGCCAAACGTCTTTGGTTAATTGACGGGGCATATCTATTCAGCACCCAATCATCAGTCGGACAAGGTTACAACTTTGACTATCTATTGCTCAAAAACAAGCTAGAAACAACCGTAGGCCCGTTCTGGAGGGCCTACTACCTCAACGCATTGCAGCCCGACAATGACCGCAACGATGGCATGCAACGATTTCACTCTTGGCTGCAATCAGCTCCACCGAGCGGCCCCAAAATCATCACCAAGCTCTACAACCTCAGAGACTCCGACGCCAGCCACGCATACTGCCATGGGTGTGCAACCACGGTGCAACTCGAGTGTCTCTCACCAACGTGTTCAACGGGCGTGTACCCGTTGACTCGCAGGTCGCAAAAGGGAGTCGATGTCGGCCTCGCAACGCTCGCTCTCACCCACCTCGACTCATACGACACCCTGATGCTGTCGTCCGGAGATGGCGACCTCCTCGACGCCATCAAGTTCGTAAGCGATGCCGGAAAAGAGATCGAACTCGCCGTATTCAGAGCCGGAGTAGCTACCGAATTGCAGTCATGGGCAGATCGCATATATTGGATCGACGAATTCGCACACGAAATAGCACGATAAACCCATCATTCCGCACAAGCCCGTCATTCCCGCGCAGGCGGGAATCCAGAGGGGCGTGGGGCGACAGGGTTTCCCCCCCGCTCGCGGGGGAAATGTCCGAAGGACAAAGGGGGCTACACACCAACTGAATCCCCCGCCCCGTTATTCCCGACAATATAACCGTCATTACCGCCAGACACCTGTCATTCCCGCGCAGATGGGAATCTAAATAGAAACCCGAAAGGTCTAACCTAAATGTCATTCCTCAAAAAAGGCGAAAAAGCTCCCGATTTCGAATTAACCGCACACAATTCAAAGCGTGTACGACTTTACGATCTGCTGGATTCCGGCCGACGGGTAATTCTCACGTTTCACCCAGCATCATTCACCGGCGGTTGAACCAATCAACTCGGGATCCTTGGCGGGATCCGAGAACAAGCCCTCGCAGCAGGTGCAGAACTGCTCGAAATCAGCTGCGACTCCGTACCCGTCCAACTCGCATGGGTAACTGCCAACTTCGAGCAGCACGAAGTCTCAAAAGCCCCCCTAGTTCTCTCCGACTTCTGGCCACACGGCCAAGTCAGCCGCACCTACGGCGTCTTCAACGATGAGCGCGGTATGTCCATCCGATCCCTCTTCATCATCGACACCAACCGCGCCATCCTCCACTCCGAAGAATCCACCCAACGCGGCGTCCTCCCTGATATTGAATCCGCCGTAAACCTCGTAGCAGACCTCGATTAAACCGCGCACTACGTAATCCGCTCTCCCTTGCCACCCTTCTCTCCCCCTTATAGAGGGAGATTAAGAGGGGGTCCCGGGCGAGGGTGATCGCCCCTTTCGTAAAACGAAAGGGGCGCGCATAAGCGAAGCGAGTGCGCGGGGTATGCCACTCTGTCACACCCGCACCTACCCCCGTCATTCCGGCGAAAGCCGGAATCTAGAGGGTAGGGCGCACAAAGGATGCAAACTGGATCCGCCCCTTCGCATAGCGAGCTGCATATGCCCGGCGGACGGGCATATGAAACAGATCCGTATTAAGGATCCAAATATTAGATCTTGATTTCGGATCTGATTTCGTGTAGAATCCTCAACTAGTGGTTCGCAAGGAAGCGCGAACGGCCTCGATTCGATGATCCGGATGAAGCCAAAGCGCGCACATGTGCCCACTTCTCGCATCGAGTGGCTCGCCCTCTTAGCCGACCGGTGCGTCAGAAAGAGAAAAGAGGAGAAACAAAACGGAGGTTGTCATGACCACCATTACAGAACATGAAAACGTAACCACTATCGACGTTGTGTCGGGTTATCTGCCACGCCCTTGGAACGGGCAACGTATCCAGTACACAACTGGGTTCATAAAGCTAAAGGACTTGATCCCCAGAGTCGCAATCGCACTCAGGAGCCATTTTGACAGTGAAGGCTACCAACGAGAAGCCAGCCGATCCAGAGTCAGCAAGCTCGCTGATAGCGTGGCCGCTAAGCGTGTTGACCTGCCGACGGCACTGTTGCTGAATCTGCGAGACTTCAATTGCGATGCCAACCTGATCCTACGCAGCGATTCAGAGACTGTCGACGGGCTTGTTCCAGCGGTGCTTAGGTTGACCGATGAGAAGCTTTGGTGCGTGGACGGCCAGCACAGGATTAGGGCGCTTCAACGACTCGTGGAGGACCCAACAGGGGATTGGAACGACTACATTATTCCGTTCGTGTGCATCCTCGGCGGCACACCTGAGTTTGAACTAGAGCAGTTCTACGTCGTCAATTCGAATGCCAAGAGTGTACCGACCAGCCTCGCGTTCGAATTGTTGACAGCTAGGGCGTCGTCGAATCCCGAGCTCATCGAGACGCTACAGGGGGAAAACAAAGAATGGGTCACTATCGCTACCGAAATGGTTAACGATCTGGAGGATCGACAACAGCTTTGGAAGGGGCGCGTCCGGTTTCCCAACGAACCCAGAAAGGGAACGACCATTCAATTGAGCGGCATGGTCAACTCGCTCAGACCGGTACTAAATACACCGTTCTTCAAGATGATGACGCCGCAAAATCGCGTTACTGTGATCGACGCGTTTTGGGAAGGCGTACGGAGGTGCATCCCGGACGCGTTCACGCAGCCTCAGGATTACACAATTCAGAAGTCTCTTGGTGTCACTGTTATGCACCAGTTGCTTCCGGACATCGTTGAAGTGGTGAGGGCCAAGTCGCTGTCCACTACCGATGCAGAGGCTTACAAGGATGTGCTCTACGAACCGTTGACGGATTTGAGCGAGGAAAATCCTGATGGAGAACCCGTTTCTGGCGCGGAATTCTGGGCTACCGCTCCGAGGGGTGCCGCAGGTACTTTTAGCAGTAGCGCTGGACGTCGAGTGCTGACCAGCAGATTCCGTCGGATGCTGGAACCAATCGAGGTGAGCTAGAGCGATTAACCCAATCTGGCCCCGGCAAGCAATTTGTGCCGGGGCCTGCCCCGTACCCCGATACGGGGGACAAAGGGGCTCACAACCAGCCCCCCATTCCTTCAATCCTTGAAATCCTTCAAATCCGGGTTCAGACAATCCTACTTGCACAACCCGCCCCGTCGCGGCTATCATAAAACATATAGCCACTAATGTTCTACATCGTGACGGTACATCGTGATGGGAGGAAGACGAGGTCATGGCAACACCCGATACGGCATCTGCGGCGCGCGCGAGTCACGAGCAGCTCTGGTTCAAGAATCCGGCGAAATTCGCCAACGAAGGACTCGGCGTCAAACCTTGGCGGAAGCAGGAAGAAATCCTCAACGCGCTTACCAGACACAACTACGTCGCAGTCAGGTCCTGCAACGGTTCGGGCAAGACCTTCACCGCCGCTCTGGCCACCCTCTGGTGGCTGATGATCCACGACAAAGCGATCGTCGTCACGACCGCACCCACGGAACGCCAAGTCAAGAACATGCTCTGGCGCGAGATCCGGAAGATCCACGACAAGAACCCGGAGCTCATCGGCGGGCGCATCTCTCAGACCAAGCTCGAACTCTCGAGCGACCGATACGCGTTCGGATTCTCCACCAACACCGCCGAGCGGTTCCAAGGCTTCCATCACGAGAACATCCTCATCATCGTCGACGAAGCCGCGGGCGTGCACGAATTCGTGTTCGACGCCATTTCCGGGTCGATGACGACCAGAAACGCCAAGATGCTGATGATCGGAAACCCCGCGGCGTTGGCCGGCACCTTCTACGACGCGTTCCACAAGGACCGGGACCAGTGGCACACCATACACATCTCGGCGTTCGACACCCCCGCCTTCACCGACGAAATCCCGTCCGACGAAACGCTGCCTTCCGGCCTCCCGACACCCGAATGGGTCAAGCGTTTCGAGCGCCAAAGAGGAAAACGCTCCTCCGCGTACCAGATCCGGGTTCTCGGAGACTTCCCGTCCGAAGCGGACGACACGCTCATACCGCTCAGACTCATCGAAGAGGCGATCGATCGGAGGTTCAGCGAGGTCGCCGACAGCGACGCGGTCATGGGTCTCGACATCGCACGATACGGAGACGACCAGACCGTCGCCGTGATCCGCAGAGGGCAGCAAGTCGTCGAACTCAAAGCCTTCCCCAAATCCAACCTCATGGAGACCGCGGGAAGAGCCCTCGACCTAGCGCGCCGCCAAGGCGTCAATAAGATCGTCGTCGACGAAGTGGGCATCGGCTCCGGCGTCCTCGACCGTTTGAACGAGATCGGCGAGATCGAAACGATCGGCTTCAACGGAGGCAAGAAATCCCAAGAAACCGATCGCTACCGAAACCTCCGAGCCGAAGCGTTCGACAAGCTGAAGGACAGATTCGCGGACCAGAGCATCTCGATCCCGCGCGATCCCGAACTCGTGTCTCAGCTCGCATCGCTCACCTATTCATTCACCTCCACAGGCCAGATGATGCTCGAAACCAAGGAGCAGATACGAAACTCCGGCCGTCAGAGCCCCGACAAGGCCGACGCCCTGACCCTCGCATTCACCGCCCCCGAACCTCCAAAGGGACCAGAATTCCATGTATGGATGATGACCGACGAAGGTGTCGTAGACATCGCCAACCCCACCCCCGAGCAGCGCGAACGCATGGAGGAGCGGCGTCGAGCGCGCATGTTCGAAGTTCCGCCCTTGAAACGCCGCCTGCTCCGCGAAGGCAAGCAAGGACCGTATTATCTCGGCTACTGAATCCGTATCGGAATAGTTGCATTCTCACTACATTTGTTGTATAACAACAAGTAGGCGCTCCCCTCGGCGACGGCCGACCAGAGCGCTCAGAAGAATCGCCGCGTCGAGACGGGTCTGCGCAAACCTTTTAAGACGTAGCAAGAACAATTGAATGAAGTATGGCAACGGGCGGGAGTGCACGGGGCGCTGACGGCGCCCGCCGGCGGTGCCCGCCACAAGCCCAGAAAGACGGGCGCAACGTTCCCAAAAATCCGGTTACGAAGACCGTTGTAGCTGTAGGGCTCGGACGCGGAGCATATGCTGGCTCCGCCAACAAAAGCAAGCCAGACGGCGATCAGAAGATCGCCGTTCAAGGTTCGAGCGAACGGTCTTTAATCCGGCACACGTCTTCCGCGTTTCGCTGGGTGCGGAGAGGCTACAGTGCTAGCGAGAGGGGTGAATCGAGCGATGACGGGGGGCAGTGTTTCAGATGCTCCCCGGAGGGCCGACGGTCTGGCGACGTCGGCGGTGCTGGACTATTGACTGACTTTCAACCAGACTTATCGACGCGATCCGAAAGACGCGGCGATGCTTCGACAAACTACACGTCGACTACAACAAATGCCCGAACAATGACAACACAGCAAACCAGTCCCCCCTCCTTCAGGAGGGGGCTAGGGGGAGGCCCTGCCATCAACCGCCCCAAACCAGTCGGTAACTCCGCCTGGCAAATCCACGCGTCCAAACATAGGGTTTCCCCCGCTAGCGGGGGAAATGTCCGAAGGACAAAGGGGGGCCGCCCCATCACAGCTCATCATCAAAAATCATCGAAATCACAGTTCAAAAACTTGCCCCTCTCTGCGCGATAATCAAACTCCACCAGACTATCCCGCCTCGCCGTGTCCACACAACCATCTCAACAACCCATACCATTCACCGACCCAGCCCCACGCCTGTCCCGCGCCGACATCGCACGTATCGCAGCACAGATGCTCCCCCATGGCGCAGTCGTAAACCTCGGCATCGGCATCCCGTCCCTATGCGCCGATTTCGTACCTGAAGGCGTTTACGTCCGATACCAAGCCGAGAACGGTGTCCTCGGATACGGAGAACTACTACCTCCAGAAGAAGGCGACCCCGACCTCATCGACGCCAGCGGACAGTTCACCAAGATGACGCCGGGCATGGCCTTTTTCGACTCCGCAGAGTCCTTCGCCATGATCCGCGGCGGTCACATCGATGCCACCGTGCTAGGTGCTTTGCAAGTCTCGGAACAAGGTGATCTGGCTAACTGGATGCTCCCATCCCGCGGCATCGGCAGCATCGGCGGCGGCATGGACCTCGCAGCCAATACCAAACGCGTCATCGTGGCCATGGAGCACACCACCAGACGCAACGAGCCGAAAATCCTCAAAAAGTGCACCTTTCCGCTGACCGCTCAACGCTGTGTGACCGACATCGTCACCGACATCGCAGTCATCTCAGTAACCGAGAATGGATTAGTGCTGAACGAGTGCGCCCCGGGTTGGACCGCAGACGATGTGCAGGCGTTGACTGTCCCCACCCTGCTGAAACCCACGAAAGGCTAAAGAACCTCAGATATGAAAATCACCGATATCCGAACCGTAGTAGTCGGCAACCCCTGGAAGAACTGGATCTACGTAGTTGTAGACACCGACGAAGGTTTCCAAGGACTCGGAGAGGCGACCGGCGGTCTCAGCACACAACCCACCGTCGCCGCAGTCGAAGAGGTCAAGCACCTCGTGATTGGACGTGACCCTCGCGACATCCACGCCATCTGGAACGAGCTCTATCTTGCCGGATTCCTTAACGTGAATCGCGAGATGTCCGGCATCGAGATGGCATGTTGGGACATCCTCGGCAGGTCATTGGGTGCGCCAGTCCATCGACTACTCGGCGGCAAAGTGCGAGACGACATCCGCGTCTATGCCAACGGCTGGTACTCCGGCGACCGCACACCGAAGGCTTCGCAGAAAAAGCATCCGAAGTCGTCGCCAAGGGGTACACCGCGCTGAAACTCGACCCCTTCGGCACCGCATACCTCGCATTGAGCCGGTCCGAGACGCGCGAAGTTCAGGCACTCCTGAGAGCCGTCCGCGATGCCGTCGGCGACGACGTCGAAATCATGATCGAAGCCCACGACCGATTCAGCGTCGGAGCCGCCATCGAAATCGGCAACTGGCTCGAAGAGTTCGACATCACCTGGTTCGAAACCCCAGTACTCTCAAACGACGTAGACGCCCTCATCGAAGTCGCAAAACGAGTCCCCGTACGCGTCATCGCCGGCGAGAGAATGCACGAACTACACGACTTCGCACGATTCCTAAACGCCGACGTAACCGACATCATCAACCCAGAACCCTTAGGCGTAGGCGGCGTATGGCGAACCCTGCAGATCGCGGGCATTGCTCGCGCCCATCACGCCCAGCTAGCCCCCCACAACGCCGAAAGTCCTCTGAAGACGATGATCGCCCTTCACATCGACGCCGTCACCCCAAACATCTACATCCAAGAATGTTTCGACGACTTCCTAGAGCCGTGGGTCTCAGAGGTCCTTCACGGCTTCGAACGAGTCCAAGACGGCAAACTCCGCATCCCCGACACCCCCGGCTTTGGCGTAGAACTAGACGAGACCGAAGCCGCCAAGCACCCCTACGGCAAATCAAACTTCCTCAGAATGTTCAGACCCGGATGGGAACGACGCGACGTCGCGGAGGCGTGAGGCACTAGAACGAGATGCCTTTGTTGGGACGTAGTTCGTACCTGTCTTCGTCTTCGTCATTCTCAGATGAATTGTTGTCACGTTTATCCAACCCCCACCGACCTTTGAATCGGAAGCGGCCATCGTCGCTTTCGAACTCAAAGCTACGATCGTCTGAAAATCTCGGTATATCGTCGCCAAAGGAATCAGGTAGAGCATCGAGCCACGATCTGAGCTGATCAACCTCTTCTTGGGTCATGACACCGCGCTCCACTAGATCACTTAGCCAATCGGGTGGGACGAAACCCGAAAATTCCCAGCCGGGTAACAGTGAATCTTCGAACCTGTATTCGTGATCTCGGTCTAGCCCTTCCCGGTCAAAGAGATCATCCAACCATTCCTCGCCGTCTTCAGACCGCCCGAAGAATCGGAAAATGTCAGGCGGATCGGAAGGTCTTTTCTCTAGTTCGTAGACGTCTTCATCATCGATCTCGACCTTGACTCGAGCAACCTCTTCCGTCAAGCTTCCAATGCCCACGATGCTCGCAGCACGCTCAATAAAAGACTGCCCCTTGTTCTCTTCGTAATCTTCGATCGCCGCGATCGTCAAGACGACAGTCGCGAAGACGACCACAATCGAGGCAAAGGCTGCGACCACTCCGACAAAGCGAGTTTTCATTGGTTGCCCTCCTTGACTACGCATGTTCGCAGGAAGCAGATTCGTTGAATGATACGTGAGGAGTTCGGAAGCGGTTTTCCACTGTGAACCGAATGGTTAGAATTGTTGCGGATGAGTCACCCAACGAGCGGATTTCTTGACAGGTAACACATGTTGAAGATAGCAGTCTGCGCCAAACAGGTGCCAGACACCGACATCCCCCCGTCGCAGTTCAAAGTGGACGAGGGAGAGTTGCGCGTGATCCCGCCGGCTGGTGTCCCACCCATCGTCAACGGTTTCGATATGAACGCGGTCGAGGCGGCGTTACGTTTGCGAGACGCTGGAGTTGAGTGCCAAATCGTGATCTTTTCGGTAGGAACCGAGTTTGCTTTGGATGTAATGAAGAAGCCATTGGCAATCGGTGCAGATCGGTTGGTATTGGTCGATGATGAGGCGTCAGAGTCTTTGGATGCACTTGGAACCGCGCGAGTGTTGGCGGCGGCAATCGAACGCGACGGCGGTGCCGATCTGGTGCTAGCAGGCAGGCAGGCCTCAGACTGGGATCAGGCGCATGTTCCGATCATGTTGAGCGAGATCATGTCCGCTCCGCTGGTCACTTTGGTACGAAATCTCGCGATGGATGCTGGTGGCGATTCATTCGAAGTCGAGCGTGTAGCCGAGGGCGGTTTCCAGCGCATCGAATGTCCAATGCCAGCAGTGATGACGGTCACGAATGAGCTTGGCGAGGCGAGATACGCGAATCTGCGCGGCATTATGACGGCCACCCGCAAACAACCCGAGACGATGACAATCGCAGACCTCGGGATCGGCGATGTCGCCAATAACGGAAAATTGGCGATGACGCGGCTATTTGTTCCGATGTCGGAGTCGAATGTCGAGTTCGTTGAGGGTGAAGATGAGGCAGATTCAGGGCGGTTGCTCGCACTCAGGTTGCGGGAGGCGAAGCTGATATGAGCAACAATGTTCTCATCGTGGGCGAAGTCATTGATGGCGCGCTGCATCCCACCATCCTGCAGCTCGTAAATGCCGCTGATCGAATCGGCGGAGATGCAACGTTGTGTCTCGCTGTTGACAGCGCGTTCGACGATAGTGTCCTCGAGGGCATAGGTGTCGGCAATGTGATTTTGCTGGAGCACACGGACGCAGCCGCTGACGGATCTGGCGGTGTTTATTCGCTGTTAACAGAGCTGGCGTGTGAGGCAGTCAAACGCTTAGAACCGAGTTCAGTTTTGGTAGCCAAGACGGATGCTGGATCAGTGATTTCGGCGCGTGTGGCTGCACGATTTGCCGCTGGTTTGGCTTCGGACTGCATCGATTTGGCGTTAAACGCCGACGGCAAGGTGGCGGTCACTCGTCCAGTGCACGGCGGAAGCGCGATGGCTGTTTACGAGTTCGCAGGCGACGGATTGCAGGTGGTTTCAGTTCGTCCCGGAGCGTTCGAGCCCGCGCCCGTTTCTGGAGGATTACCGGAGATCGAACGGCTAGATATGTCGGATGTCAGTGTTGCAGGCGGGGTCCCGGTTTTGGTCGAGACGGTGTTGGAAGAGGGCGAAGGAATTCCGTTGGAGCAGGCCGATGTTGTAGTTTCGGGCGGTCGCGGACTTGGCGGTCCAGAGCCGTTCGATAACCTGCGCGAGTTGTGCGGGTTGCTGAACGCGGCGTTGGGTGCGAGCCGCGCCGCTTGCGATGCCGGTTGGATAGACCACTCTCACCAAGTGGGATTGACCGGAAAGAGCATCAGCCCCACAACCTACATCACCGTCGGCATCTCCGGCGCCAGCCAGCACATGGCAGGCTGCTCATCCGCACGCAACATCGTCGCCATCGACAAAGACCGCGAAGCGAACATCTTCTCACACGCCCGGTATGGCGTAGTCGGCGACTGGGCAAAAGTGCTGCCTGCGTTCACGGCGGCAGTCGCCGAGTTGGATTGAAGGAGCATCGCGTTGAACAGCAACCAAGATCGTCCAAACATCGTCTTCCTTTTCCCCGACCAATTCCGATCGGATTTCGCAGGATGCTACGGTGCCGACTGGTTGCGAACCCCGAATATTGATCGGATAGCGCGCGAGGGAGTTCGCTACGCCAACGGCTTCTCACAGTCGCCGGTCTGTGTGCCTGCCCGGACAGCTTTGCTCACTGGCGCGAACGCCATCCGCAACGGCGTCACCAACAATTCCCAAAACCTCCGCGCCGACTGGCGTGAGGCTGGAATGCAGACGTGGCCAGAGATCTTGAACGACGCGGGCTACTACACGGCAGGCATCGGCAAGATGCACTTCTACCCGTGGGACGAGCGGCGCGGCTTCCAATACCGGGTGGTCTGCGAGGACAAGCGGTGGCTGCACGTGCGGGATGACTACTACCACCACTTGAAGAAGCACGGACTGCGTAAGTTGCATGGCGACGAGATGGAGGGGTATCACGAGAACAAGGGAGCGATCATCCACGACATCCCATGGGAGCATTCGTGGGACCGTTTCGTAGGTTCGGAGGCGGTGAAGTTCATCGACCGCTACGGTAGCGAGGGCCCCTTCGCGATGATGGTGGGATTTCCGGGTCCGCACTGTCCGTATGATCCGAACGAGCAGTTTCTAGAAGGGATTGACGAGAGCAAGTTGCCCCTCGCGGCTCCTGAAGTCCCAGGACATCATCCAAGCCTCCGAGAGACCAACGTTTCCGGGAATCGCCGACCTTGGAACGGAGTTGACTACGAGGAGTTTCCGAATGAAACGAAGGTAACGATTCGGAAGCACTACTCAGGTCTGGTTCAGCAGATCGACTATGAAGTAGGCGCGATCGTGGATGCGTTGGAACGCCAGGGCATCTTCGACAACACCTACATAGTTTTAGCCTCGGACCATGGCGACTACCTCGGCGACCACAACCTCATCGGCAAAGCATCATTCTTCGAGTCCGCGATTCGGATTCCGTTTTTGGCGATGGGTCCGGGGGTTGCCGGAGGTCAGGTTGTTGATGATCTAGTTGAGTTGCGCGATGTTACGGCAACGATGCTGAACTGGGCTGGCGTCGACCTGCCGGTCTGGTACGACGCAGTGCCGTTGCCGGGTGATGGAATGCCGGGCGACGTTGGTCGGGACCGAATCTTCGGTATGCTGACCGATGGTTGGATGAACTACGACGGCCGCTTCAAGCTGCATCGGTACCGATCTGGCGAGGCATTGCTATTCGATATCGACAACGATCCGCAAGAGCAGACGAATCTGTTGGATGATCCGGCGTACGCCGATGTTCGACATCGGTTAGAAGGCGAGTTGTTCGAGGAGGTGATGACGTCAATTGAGGCTGCGTCACAAGACCGCTTAGCTCAGCACGGAGACATGTCGCAGGATCCCGGATTCGGTCGGGAGAGCTGGCAGCGGGAGTTTCCGCACCCACCAGTGATGTAGTTTGAAGCGGGGTATGCGGTTAACATATCCGCATGGCAAAGCAAGAGATTTCTGATTCGTTGCGTGCTGAGCGGGCACGCTATGTTGGCTTGAACGCCGGATCGTCGGCCAAGCATGAGGAGGCGAAGCGGTGGCTACCGGGCGGAGATTCTCGAAACTCGATTTTCTGGGGCCCGTTTCCGATCTATGTGTCGCGAGCCGAAGGCTCGAAAATCGTCGATGTCGACGGTAACGAGCGAGTCGACTTCATCAACAACATGACGACGTTGATCCTGGGTCATCGGCATCCAGCGGTGATAGATGCGTTGCGTGAACAGCTGGAGCATGGAGTATCTTACCCAGCCCCGACACCTTTAGTCGTCGAGTGGGGCGAGTTGATGTGCGAGCGCGTGCCGTCATTGGACAAAGTGCGGTTTGTGAATTCGGGAACAGAGGCGACGTTGAACGCGATCCGTGCGGCTAGAGCGTTTTCGGGCAGGACGATGCTGGCGAAATGCGAGGGCGCGTATCACGGTAACCACGACGCAGTTCAAATCAGCGTAACGCCGGTTGTCGGAATGGCTGGTGATGCCGAGTCGCCGGATTCGGTATTGATGACACGTGGCATGACACCGCGGTCGGCAGATGAGATCGTGATCATGCCGTACAACGATCTCGAAAACGCGGAGCAGGTGATACGGGAACACGCCGACGAACTGGCAGCGGTTATTGTGGAGCCGATCAATGGTCAGTGCGGCATGGTTCCCGCCGATCCTGAATTCCTCGAAGGCATCCGACGAATCACTTCAGATCTGGGAATCCTGCTCATCTTCGACGAGGTGATCGCGTTCCGAGCGTCGCGCGGTGGTGCACAGGAGTATTACGGGGTTACACCGGATTTGACCTGCTTCGGCAAGGTGATCGGTGGTGGATTGCCAGTAGGAGCATTCGGCGGTCGAGAAGACATCATGTCGCTATGGGACCCAAGCGGAGCAGGCGGTCCGCAAGTAGCGCACGCCGGTACGTTCAACGGCAACCCGATGACCGCGGCGGCAGGGGTAGCGACATTGAAAGAACTGACGGTGGACGTTTACGACGAACTGTCCGAAAAAGGTGAGTATCTGCGAACCCGACTACGGGAAGTTATCTCAGAGGTGGAAGCACCGATGGGAGTCACGGGTGCGACATCGTTGTTTGCGATACAGGCCACGTCGGAGGCAGTGCGGGACTATCGCTCTTACGCGACCAACGACGGCGAGTTGCTGGAGATGGTGTTTATGGGAATGATGAACGAGGGTTATCTGCTGTCGAGCAAGTGCGCGGGGAACGTTTCGGCCGCGCACAGCTATGAGGAGTTGGACGGGTTTGTAGACGCGTTTGAGAGAGTGTTGAAGCGCGCTTGGGATAGTTAAGAAAGCCGAAACATCGCGATACGATTGGCTCTGGTTCTGTATCGCCTATGCCATTTTCTCGGCTGATGTTGCGAGGTCGCTGACGACGGTATGTGCTCTTCTGGGCAGGCGTCGCTCAAGTATTTTTGAGATGATGCCAGCAAAGATTCCGCCTTTGGGTTGGATTTCGGCGCTCATCGTCAGACGAGATCTTTCGGCATCGATCTCGCTGATCGAGAAAGTAGTGGTGGATTCCTTGATCGGGCCGCCACCGGCACCGGAAACTGAGATGACGATACTTTCCCCCTGCTTGATATCGGTAATGGTCTCGTCGGCGGATCCGGCGGGAGCCAACTCGCAGTGTCTGGTGGCACCGATTTCGAAATCGTTTTCGCTGGTGGAGTGACTGGATCTTACGGTGTCAGTATAGTTGGCGATGTTCGGGAAGTCGGCTAGCACCTTCCAGACGGCTTCCTTTGGAGCGTTGGCAGTTACGGTGGCCTCTACGAATGCGGGCATAGAATTTGTGTCCTTCAGCTATGTTGTTTACCAATCGGTAAAATTATGGATTATTCATTACCGATCTGTCAACAACGGGTTGGCCTGATGGTACGATGCAGTCATGCCCAGACCGAGAGAGTTCGATACTAAAGAGGCGATCGCGAGTATCTGCGATCAGTTCTGGTCGGACGGGTACGAGGCGACTGGGATCGCGGACCTAGAGACTGTAACTGGTTTGGCGCGAGCAAGGTTGTACTCGGCGTTCGGCTCGAAGCAGGAGATGCTCTGCGAGGCGATCGACTTCTATCTTGAGAGTCGGATCAATGTGATCTTCAGTCGTGTTGACGATGGAGGAATAGCGGGCGTGGCCAGCTTCTTTCGGACGTTCGCTAGGATTGTGGCGAAGCAACCAGAACGAGCAGAGATGGGATGTCTGGTAGTGAACTCGATGATCGAATTTGGTCGTTCCGAGCCAGAGTTGGTTGCGCGCGCGGATAGATACCGGGAGCGGGTGCGTGGTGCGTTTCGCAGCGCGTTGGAGCGGGATGCCGCGGAGGGCAGATTAGCGGGAGACGTGGAGAGTTTGGCAGATTTGGCGTACGTGATGCTGATGGGTCTTTACGTCACGGTCAAGGGCGGAGCACCTCTGGAGGAGATCAATCGTTTGTGCGGGATTGCGATCGGGGTTGTGGAATCTTGGCGGGTAGACCCAGAGTGAAGAACAGGTTGGTCTGTGCCAGTCGCCGTAAGGGCGTGTCGTTCAGGCACACATTTCGCAGATCATATCGGTCGCCCAGCTCCAGAATGAATTAAGCCATCCGAGCCACCACACGATGGCGATTGCGGCCAGTATAAGAATGAGAATTGTGACGCAACCGCAACAGCCGTCCTCTCCCTCCTTCTTATCGTCTGATTCATCGACTTCGGCTTGGTCGTGGAGGACTCTATAGGTCGGATGAGGGTCGCCGCGTGCGTACGACGTGTTACCGGTGTTGGATTGCAGAGACATGAGAGCTGACCCCTAGGTTGCAGGCCGTTGAGGCTGGTGGGCGGTGGAGGATTCGAACCTCCGACTTCTTGCTTGTAAGGCAAGCGCTCTAGGCCTCTGAGCTAACCGCCCGTGGGATTGCATTCTATCAATGGATCCGAGTTCAATCGGGGTCTTTTTCGTTTAGCTCCCGGATCCGCCGACGAGTGGCTTCGATCTGGTCGCGGTTAAGTCGGTAGCGTCGGTTTTTGCGGTCTTCTTGGGCGAACCAGCGGAGGAAGAGTGTTGTCAGGGTGGCGAGATAGACGATGTTGCCGGGTATCCACATCAACAGACCCCCGATGCGTTGGTCTTCAGTCGGAGTCAAGGTGAAGTGATGGGGCGTGTCGATGTATGTGGTGTAAATGACAGTGTTCGATAGTGTGATGATGGCGGCCAGCACGGCGGTGGGGGTTACCACGAGGATCAGGTAGATGATGCGCTGTGGATCGGTGAGTTGCGACCGTACAGGTGGAGGTCCGATGATCGGCCACCAGAAGAGTATGGAGGTTGCAAACATTGAGAGGTGCATTGCGAGGTGTGCGATATCGTTTCTGACGGCTAGGGAGTATGCCTCGGGAATGTGCCATCCCCATAGCGTGAGTACGAATGCCGGTAAAGCGAACTTGGGATTGGTGAGGGTTGCGTTGATGTTTCTCAACCACCCATGTTCGGCGAGCGATGGCGCAAGTCCGACACGTACGGTTTCAGGCATCGCCCAGAGATAAGCGGCCATCGGTGTAGCTGCCAGAAGCAATACAGATGCGACCATCGCGATGAGGATGTGCTGCGTCATGTGAGCGAAGAACATGTCCTCGGAAAAGGCTTCGGGCGGACCTGCCACGGCGAAGAAAAGGATGGCATAGCCGGCGATGCCGTAAATCACCTTGCGAATCGGTATCGCTTGCCATCCAGAGCGGATCTGGAGCCGCAACGTGCCAACGATGTAGATGACGGCGAGGAAAACGACGATGATGAATTGAGGCCCAGAAAGCGACCATGCCGTCAGGAAATCGCCGAATGAGTTGGCGATGTCAGTTGAAGGATTCATCATCGGCTGGTACGGATAATCAGCCGTGATGTAGCGGCGTCAGGCGTCGGCCTCTTGGATGGAGACCCAACGTGGATGCTATTGCTGAACTTGACCGCCGTAGTTCAGCAGCAGGAGCAGCGCCACGAATATGCCGATGCCGATTACCATGCAGGCCGTGAATATCCATGCGTAGTACTTGCGGTCGAACTTCAGGTGCATGAAGAATCCGACGACGAGCACGAATTTGCCGAGGGATAGGACGAGCATCAATGGGACGAGCAGGTCGCCGAGGAAGAGCCAAGCGAACGCCCAGACTTCGACGATGGTGATGATGCTGAGGATCGCGCCGATGAGGACGTAGAACGCTGGGGTGCCGTGATGGAGATTTGCGGCGGTCGTGATCTCCCAGATGCGCTTGATGGGCGCGATGCCGTCGCCTAGCGGCCCCTCCATTTTTGGATTGGGTTCCTGCCACTGTGTTCGAGGGAGGTCCCACCAGCCACGGCCGTCGTGGTAGAGGATTCTGTTCCAGAGGTTCGACATTTTGCGTTGGTGATTTTGTTGAGCGTTGAGTTTGCTTGCGCTTAGTGAGCGCCGGGTACCCAGGGGACGCTTCCTGGGGGAGCGACGTCACGAGCGGATATCAGGTATATGACAGTGAAGATTACGATCCAGACGATGTCGACGAAGTGCCAGTAGAGGCCGGCTAACTCAAGATCGATAGCGTTGTCGGCGCGCAATGTACCTTTGATGCTGCCGAAGCCGAGGAACATGAGCCACAAGACGCCGAGAGTCACGTGGGCGCCGTGCAGACCGGTGAGGATGAAGAATGTAGTGCCGAATAAGTTTGTCCGGGGTGTAAGGCCAACCTTTGCGAAGTGGTTGAACTCGTATACCTGGAAGAGGAGGAATATGGAGCCGAGAACTACGACTGCGAAGATCCACAAGGTGCCAAGTTTCTTGCGTCCTTCTTGGACGTATGAGAGAGCTAGAACCATCGCCAATGAACTCATGAGCAACACGAAGGTTGACACCGACGTGATGGGGATGTCAAGGATGTCGGCCGGGTAAGGCCCCACGAGGCTTCGGTTGCGGTAGACAAGGAAGGTGGCAATGAAGGATCCAAAGAACATGACATCGGATCCGAGGAAGGCCCACATGAGCAGCTTTTTGTTGCTCAGTCCGGTCGAAGTGTTTATGACTTCGCCGTGTTCGCTCTTGATTTCGTATGTGGCGGATGCGGATGCCAATTGAGGGAGCTTTCCGTTGGGGTATCGGGATTAAGTGAGTTTAGTTCGATCAGTGACCGTGCGATGCGCCTTCACGTACCGGATCGTTGACTGGTTCCATCGACCAACCGATTAGGCCCCATAGCAGGATGACGACACCGACGATAATCACTGGGATGACCGTCATTAGTCCTGCGCCAACGATGGTGAGTCCCAAGGCGAGGATGAATGGATAGTAAGACATGTCGGGGAGATGGATGCCGTGGCCGTGGTCATCGTCGCCGTGATGATCTGATACGTGTTCGTCGTGATGTTCATCTTCCACGTCGTCGTCGAACTGGGCGCCTGACGGGGCTCGGAGTTCACCTTCATGCTCATCGTGGTAATACTCGGCGATGAGTTCAGGGTGCTTGGTGAACCACCAATCGTCGCGATGCTCGACGTTCGGTATTTTCTCGAAGTTGTAGTGAGGAGGAGGAGAGGCGATGGACCATTCAAGAGTTCTGCCGTCCCACGGGTCATCGCCTGCAGGTACGCGCTTGCGGGCGCTGTAGAAGACATTGATGAGGAACAGAAGGACGCCAAAAGCCATCAGGAAACCGCCGGCAGAGGCGTACATGTTGGTGTCTTCCCATCCCATGTTTTCGGCGTAGGTGAATACGCGGCGCGGCATACCGTCGAGTCCGAGCCAGTGCTGCGGTGCGAATTGGAGGTTGAAGCCGATGAGCATCAAGAGCCAGTTAGCCTTGCCCCACCCTTCGCTGAGCATGTATCCGGTAGCTTTGGGCCACCAGAAGTAGATGCCACCGAATATGGCCATGATTGCGCCGCCGAAGAGGACGTAATGGAAGTGCGCGACGACGAAGTATGTGTCTTGCTGTTGGGCGTCGGTGGGCACGGACGCGTGCATTACGCCGGAAAGGCCGCCGATGGTGAACATGGCGATGAACGAGATAGCGAATAGCATCGCGGTTGAGAAGCGTATCGAGCCTCCCCACATAGTTCCGAGCCAGTTGAAGATCTTGACGCCTGTCGGTATTGCGATGGCCATTGTGGAGATGGCGAATGCGGAGTTGGCGGCAGGCCCAAGTCCGACCGTGAACATGTGATGGCTCCACACGAACCATCCCATGAATCCGATTGCCACGCCGGCGAATACAAGGAAGGTATATCCGAACAGCGGTTTGCGTGAGAAGACGGGAAGGATCTCGGAAACGATGCCCATTGCTGGGAGGATGAGGATGTACACCTCAGGGTGTCCGAAGAGCCAGAAGACGTGCTGCCACAGGACGGGGTCGCCACCGGCGGCGGTGTTGTAGAAATGCGTGCCGTAGAGGCGGTCGACCTGAAGCTGGATCAAGGCGACGGTCAGGACTGGTAGTGCAAGGACGATGAGGACTGAGGTGACAAATGTCATCCATGTGAACACTGGCATCTTGGTGAGGGTCATGCCCGGCGCACGCATGTTGAGAATGGTGACGATGAAGTTCAAACCTGCGGCGATGGAGGCGATACCAAGGATGTTTAGGCCAATGACCCAGTAGGTCATGCCGTGTGTTGGGTTGAAAGCGAGATGGGAGTTGGGCGCGTATCCGAACCATCCCCCGTTGGGTGCGTCACCGACGAACCAAGAGAAGTTCAGGAAGAGGCTGCCGAATAGGAATATCCAGAAACTCAATGCATTTAGGCGCGGGAATGCCACGTCTCGCGCACCGATTTGGAGCGGCACCAGCCAGTTGAAGAACGCTGCTGAAAGCGGCATCACAACGAGGAACACCATGGTGGTGCCGTGCATCGTGAAGAGCTGGTTGAAGAGTTCGGGATCGATTAGGGTGTTGTCGGCTTGGGAAAGCTGCAAGCGCATGATGAGCGCTTCGATACCACCTACAAGGAACCATAGGAACGACGTGACGGCGTATAGGGTGCCGATGCGCTTATGGTCAACCGTGCTTATCCAGCTCCATATGCCGTAGTCGCTCTTCGGCCTGGGGAAGATGCGCGGGAACCTCATCGAGATGGGTTCGCTGCCTACTCCTGGATGTGTGGTCTGCATGGTCGAGGTGATTTGGAGATGATCCAGCGCCGTTGACGAACGCTGTGTTTCTAGTCTATCCGAGTTAGTTTGTCCTTATTTGAGGGTAGAGATGTAAGCGATTAGATCGTCGACTTGGCTGGCTGGCAATTTCGGCACGACCATTGAGTTGGTGAAGCCGTCGACGATGAATGCGGCAGGATCGTTGATCGATTGGCGCATGTAATCTTCTGCCGAAAGGCTGGTGCGGGTGCCGGCGCGGTCAGCGATGCCGATGAGACTCGGCCCAACGATCGTTGTATCCGCATCGAGCGAGTGGCAAGCGTTACAACCGATGGAGACGAAGAGCTGTTCGCCGCGTTCCTCAGGAGTGCCTCCGGTAATTTGTGGCGCGGCGAGTTGCTCAATGTCGCCGGGAACGAGTCCCAAGAGGTAATCTGCGATGTTCTCGACCTCTTGAGATGAGAGATTGATCTTGTTGTCGGCGCGTTCCTGATATACAGCGGCATGGGCCTGCATCGAAGTGCCGATCTTGATGTCATTGGGATCGTTGATCCACTTGATCAGGTTTTCGCGTGAGTTCTCTTTAATACCCGCGCCGAGGAAGAGCCGATCACCATAGTGCGTCATGTTTGGCGCAGAAACGATGCGTGAATTTTCGATGTCGTCAAGCCAAGTCGCCCATCGTGAATCTTGTTGCTGAATTTCTAGAGAGTAGGCGTCCTGCCGCCAAGAGTCGTCGGTGTGGCAGGTCTTGCAGTGGGTTGCGAAGAGAGTCTGTCCCTGTTGTTCTGAGCTGCCAGATTCGAATGCTACGGGGGGTGTGCGCATTCCAGCTACCCACTGTTGGAAGCCTTCTTCGGTGTGAGCGATCACGCGGAAGCGCATGTGGGCGTGTGCGATACCGCAGAATTCGGCACATTGACCGTCGTACACTCCCGGCTCCTCGGCGATGAACCAGAGGAGGTTGTCGTTGAGAGGCACCATATCGATCTTGCCGGCGAGTTTCGGTACCCAGAAGCTGTGGATGACGTCTTGAGATGCAAGTTGCACGTTGACTGGACGGCCGACCGGGATGTGCATCTCGTTGGCGGTCACGACTTCTTGGTTTGGATAACGGAACTCGAACCACCAGCGGTGACCTATGGCCTCGACTTCGAGAACGTCGCCCATGTCGGTTGGCGCTCCCCGCTGCTGTTCCCAGATGCCGATGATGGTGGGCACGGCGATGGCGGCAATCACGATGGACGGAAGCACCGTCCAAGTGATTTCGAGCTTGGTGTTGCCGTGGACCTGCTTGGGGATCTTGTCGTCGCGGCGGCGGTATCGGATAGCGGCGTAGATGATGGCGCCTTCGACGACGATGAAGACGGCGACCGCTATCCAGAAGATCAGTATGAAAAGATTGCCTTGGTCTCGTGCGACGGGTCCGCCATAACCGAAAGTGGATTGCGGATGCTCAGGGGAACAAGCCGCGAGGATAGAAGTTGCGGCCAGAGCCAGCACAACGAGTGCGAGCTTGTTGAAGTTGGAGGGAGTCAGCCAGTGTTGCATCTAGATGCGGTCTTGTCGTAGTGGTTTGACGGTCTGTCAGCTACTTTTCGGCTTCATCGCGCTTGCGTCAGCGCGGTTTCCCTCGGGGGCGTTAGGCATCAAGTTCAACCAAGAGATTAGAATATCATTCCGCGCCGCAAGTCGCAAAGTTAACAACTCTGAAGCCAATCGTCAATCGGATTTTGGATCTTTGGGAGTGAATTTTAGAAGTTCTGCTCTCTTGAGGTCTCTCTCATGAATCCAGCGATTCCCCAACGCGTATTAATAGCGACGCAGAACTCCGGCAAGGTGCGCGAGTTTCGTCGGTTGCTTGAGCATATTCCGGCGCACTTCGTAGGGCTGGAGGAATTGCCCCACGTGGACGCTCCGAGCGAGGATGGAGCGACTTTCTTAGACAACGCGAGACTGAAGGCACGCTACTATTCAGAACACTTCGATTCAACCGCGTTGGCCGACGATTCGGGGTTGGTAGTGGATGCGTTAGATGGAGCGCCTGGAGTTCATTCAGCTAGATATGGCGGTGATGGGCTGAGCGACGAAGATCGGACTGATCTCTTGTTGAGCAGGATGTCGGACGTGCCTCAAGAGAACCGCACGGCACGCTTTGTGTGTGCGGTAGTGGTTTGCAGACCGAGTATGGGCGAGGGATTCTTGCACGCGTTGGGCACAGTTGAGGGCCGGATTGCGTTTGAGAAGCGCGGAGTAAATGGTTTTGGATATGATCCAGTCTTCGTTCCCGATGGAGAGAGACGAACGACGGCCGAGATGGATTCTGAAGAAAAGGATCGATTGAGCCACCGCGGAAACGCCATCCGTGCGATCGCTCCAGCGTTGGAACGGTTGTTGCTCGACGAATAGGGGTAAAACTTGGGCCCGATTGTTCGACGGGTACAATCTCAAACACGTGATCCCCCGCTTCTCCAACGGGACGTGAAGGTCGTCAGCGCGTGACATCCCTCTCTACAAGCCGAAAGATCCAAGACACACTGGGGCGAAACGTCCGGGATTTAAGAATCTCGGTCACAGATCGGTGTAATTTCCGATGTCCGTACTGCATGCCGGCGGAGATATTCGGGGAGCGCTACGAGTTTCTGAAGCGGGAAGAGATTCTCTCATTCGAAGAGGTCGTACGATTGACGCGAATATTCATTGGATTCGGCGTCGCAAAGATTCGAATCACCGGAGGTGAACCACTGGTACGTTCGGATGTCACTTCACTGATCCAAGATTTGGCTTCAGTTGACGGCGTGACTGATCTTGCGATGACCACTAATGGATTTTTATTGCCTCGCTATGCCCATGAGCTTAAGGAGGCAGGATTAGATCGTTTGACGATCAGTCTGGATGCGCTTGACGAGGAAGTATTTAAACAGATGAGCGGTCGGCCGTACGGACCAGAGAAGGTCCTGGAAGGGATTGAAGCAGCGCGCGACGCTGGATTTTCACCGTTGAAGATCAACGCGGTGGTTCAACGTGGTGTGAACGAACAGACCATCATCGAGACCGCGGAATACTTCCGTGGAACCGGCGATATTGTCCGCTTTATCGAATACATGGACGTAGGCAATCTCAATGATTGGGATCTGTCGCAGGTTGTGTCTGGCAAGGAAGTCATAGACCTGATCAACTCCGAGTTTCCATTGGAGCCGGTTGATGCGAATTACCAAGGCGAAGTGGCGTCAAGATACCGGTATGTAGACGGTTCCGGCGAGATAGGGGTGATTACCTCAGTCACGCAGCCATTCTGCGGCGACTGCACCCGCGCACGATTGACGACTGAAGGTCGGTTGGTCACATGTCTTTTCGCGACGCGTGGAACTGATTTGAAGGGTCCTATGCGATCAGGAGCTTCAGATAGTGAACTCAGCGAGATTATCGAGCGCGTCTGGCTATCCAGGCGCGATCGGTATTCAGAACTTCGGTCGGCGAACACGGATATGGCAGGCGTTGGATCGCGACGCGAAAAGATCGAGATGTTTCGTCTCGGCGGCTGAATTGACGAAAGCGATAATAGTGCTATTGATTTACGATGTTTCAATCGAGTGGTTCGGTACGACCGCGTGACTTCTATCAAGTCGATATGACACAACAGACCGAGACTAATCAAGAGACGGCGACGATGGTTCGCATCAACTGCGGTGTCGACTACCAGGCGCACCAGGGATTTGGTGCGTACAGCGCGATGGTCAAGGTCGGAGACGAGCAACTAGAGCCGATCGCCGGTGTGGTAAATGAAGACGCCACTTTCATCCGGTGCTGCTTGATGGCGGCGGTCAAAGGCATTGAGGCCGTGGATTTGTCTGGCGCGACCGTAGAGGTGGTGACGCCATCTACATGGGTTGCTGAGACGGTTGGCGATCCAGAACAACTAGCGGTGTTGCGCGCGAACGATTGGATCAACGCTGACGGTGATGAGATAGTTCATCGCGATTTGCTTGAGAGTTTGGCGAGTAGTATCGATCGGCACGAACAGGTGAGTTGGACACTCGCGCAAAATGCTGGACGCCGAAATCGCACGGATGACCAAACCGACGACGAGGATAGCGATGGCGAGAATGAACTTGCACCCGATTGTCACATCTCTTACGCTGCCGCTACCGTAGGGAATTCCGGTGTTGGGGCGTATTGCATCGAGTTGAAGATCCCGGGCAAGGTAGAGAGGGTATCAAGCAAATTCCAGACGACGAATTTTGCAAGGATGCACTTGACGGCGTGCATTGATGCGTTGCGTGAAACTCGCAGACTCATGCGGAAAGACGGGTTAAGGATCGTTCTCGACACGCCCCACGAGTTGACGGCAAACGCCGTGAATCGGGGTTGGTTGGAGACTTGGAGCCAGAACAAATGGAACCGTCGTGAAGGCGATCGAGTTCGCAACGCAGATCTGTGGCAAGAACTCCGCCGCTTGATGCAGCGACATGAGGTTGAAGTTCGCTTAGCGCTGGATTCAGCCGATTCTGATGTGATGTTGAAGCAGGCTCAGAATTTGGCGAGGCGTGAGGTCGACCGTGTTCGGGAGGATACGGAATTCAAGGAACAAGAAGAGGCGGCAGTCAAAGAAGGAACTTTGATCCGAATCTTCACGGACGGATCAGCGCTCGAGAACCCTGGCCCCGGCGGATGGGCGGCGATCATGGAGGTAAAAGGCAAGCGTGCGAGTCAATCGCAGGGCTATAAGCATACGACCAACAACCGTATGGAGCTGATGGGTGCGGCAGAGACGCTGGACTTTCTGGTGAACTTGCAGGCTGACGGCAAGATCGACGAGGTGGAAAAAGTGATCGTCGTCACGGATTCAGAATATCTGGTGAGCGCGATGACGCGTGGATGGGCTAAGCGATGGCGCAAGAACCAGTGGATCAAGCAGGACGGTGACAAGGCAGCAAACACCGATCTTTGGAAGCGCATTCTTCACGCCGGCGATCGACTGAAGAAGGTAGACTTCCGCTGGGTGCGGGGGCATTCCCGGTTCAGTGAAGCTTTCAGCGCAGAGAATGAGATGTGCGACAAGCTAGCGAAAGAGGCGGCAGGGCAGCCGGAAGACAAGCTGCTGGTGGACGACGGGTACGAGGAGTAGTTGGGCTTGGCCAGAAACGGTGGTCAGATATGAGCCCTGCCGCAGGAACAGATCTCTTTATCTACTCCGATGGTGGTGCTATCGGAAATCCCGGTCCGGGAGGTTTTGGCATAGTAGTCGAGACGGATGGGAAGAGTTGGAGGATGTCGAAGGGGTATCGTCGGACGACGAACAATCGTATGGAGTTGATGGGCGTGATCGCCGGGCTCGAGGGCACGGCAGATGTAGGCAAGGGGAGAAGGACGGAGATTGTTTCCGATTCGAGTTACGTTGTCAACGGGATGTCGAAGGGCTGGGCGAAACGGTGGCGAGCAAACGGATGGCGGCGGAACAAACAGGGTGATATGGCGCTGAACCCTGATTTGTGGGGGCGGCTTCTCGATGCGGTTGACGGTCGGGATGTTGCATTTCGGTGGGTGAAGGGCCATGCCGGTCATCGACAGAACGAAGAATGTGACGCGATGGTGCGTGAGGCGTCGCGATTGCCGAAAAACGAGCAGCTTATAGATACCGGCTATGAACGAAAAGGAAGTGCTCTGACTGTTCAGGCGCCGCCATTTGAAAGTTTGGTTGGAACGGACGAATCAACTAAATCCCAACCTGAATTGACACATATCGATTCATCAGGCGAAGCGCGGATGGTGGATGTCGGAGATAAGGCGATCACCGAACGAGTTGCAACGGCCGGGTGCGAGGTTGTGATGTCTGCGAAGACGCTGTCGCTGATCCGTTCTGGCAGCATCGGCAAGGGCGACGTGATCGCAACGGCCAAACTCGCTGGTGTGATGGGAGGAAAGCGGACGGCTGAACTGATCCCGATGTGTCACAATATCCCGATCTCGCAGATAGAGGTCGATATCGAAGAGTTGGCGGATGGTACAGGATTGCGGATCGAAGCGGCTGCCCGAGCGAGATGGCGCACGGGCGTAGAGATGGAAGCGATGACAGCGGCTTCGATCGCCGCGCTGACGGTCTACGACATGTGCAAATCGGCTGAGCGCGGTATAAGAGTGACGAATTTGCGCCTGCTTCGCAAGAGCGGCGGCAAGAGCGGTGATTACGTCTCTGAATAGCCCCGCCCGTCATTCCCGCCTCTTCTTTCGTCATTCCGGCTAAAGCCGGAATCCAGAGAAAACAAACCTTGCCGACAACAGGCCCATCTTGACCACATGGTTCGCTGTGGGTACTATTGTGGATACGGCGCGAGGGTGCCCCAAGAGGCGTTTTAAGGGTCGATTTATCGGGGGCGATGTAGCTCAGCAGGTTAGAGCGAGCGCTTCATAAGCGCTAGGTCACAAGTTCGAGTCTTGTCATCGCCACCAGCCTTTCTAAAGTGGCGCGCCCCCTTTGTCCTTACGGACATTCCCCGCGAGCGGGGGAAGCCCAGAGTTTGATGGGCGGTTAGCTCAGCTGGTTAGAGCGCATGCTTCACACGCATGAGGTCGGAGGTTCGAGTCCTCCATCGCCCACCAGGTGCCAATGCGGGTCAGACTGCACCCGCATCCCAAGCGGGATAGTCTGGTCGGTCGTCGTTACGTCTGCATTATCTGGATCAGATTGCCGCAGGTGTCGTCAAAGACGGCAATAGTAACAGGGCCCATTTCTGTCGGCTCCATCGTGAAAGACACACCCAGCGCCTTCAGTCTCTCATGCTCTGCATGGATGTCCGTAACGCCGAAAGAATTCGCCGGAATGCCCTGGTCAAATAACCCTTTCTGATATGCCTGGGCTACTGGGTTCTCATTCGGTTCAAGCAGAAGCTCCGTCCCATCCGGGTCATCCGACGAGACCACGGTAATCCACCTGTACTCCCCGGCAGGCACGTCATGCTTTAGCACAAAGCCGAGCGTCTCCGTATAGAACTTCAGGGCTTTGTCCTGGTCATCAACAAAAACGCCGGTGAGTATTATGCGCATATCTGGCATCCTTTTCTTTTCACAATGTCACTTGAGCCATCGGTTCATGGCAGTCCTGATGAGTTCATCGTTGAAGACAAGCATCCGATACTTGCCACGCTTCTCTGATCTGACGAGCCCCGCTTTTTCTAAGACATTAATGTGCTTGGCTAAGGCCTGTCGGGAGATGGAGACTTCGTATCGCATGATCAAGCGCGCTGTGAGTTCGTAAAGCGTCTGCTCCTTGCGCTCAGAGAGCTCGTCCAGCATCAATCTCCGTGTCGGGTCCGCGAGTGCCTTGAAGACCAGATCATTATGCATCTACACAATACTATACGCAACCATAGAGTTGCATGTCAAGAGGCGATTTCGGCGGAGTCCGCTCCCCAGGGATTGTCATGATGGGGGCTGTCATCAGAAGTAGGCATCGAGTAGATGATGACCGCGACTGTTGATGGCAGGTTTTGGGGTGAGGATAAGGAACAAATTAGTACACGAGGGAAGGTTCCTCTCAGAGAAGAAAAATGATTGGTACGGAGAATATGCTTTCATGATCTGGTTGGATCTTGTGGCTCTGTGCAGACTTTCTGGATACACTGGAGAGTTGCCGCAATCGTTCGTTCTGGGCGTTAGCGGTGTAAGTGCAGACAGATGTATCGGAGACCGGTACTAGGAGTCCGAGATCATGGTGCGCGACACAGACAGGGATGTTGGGATTGGGGCATGGCCCCTCGCCGCCTCAGTGCTGGATTGGCTTCTTGACTCAGACCCCTCCATCCGCTGGCAAGTCCTCCAAGATCTAGTCGCCGCCGACGTCGATAACGTCGCCGCCGAGCGTGCCCGCGTGGCAGATGAGGGATGGGGCCGACGACTGCTCGATGAGCAGTGCCCAGACGGGCAGTGGGGCGATGGAGAAGCGCACCCGTTCTGGTGGACGAACCTGTACACCCTCCTCTACCTGCGTGATCTCGGTGTGGATCCCGAAAGCGATCGCACTCGTCACGCGATCGAACTAGTGCACTCGAATGTGACTTGGGGCCCGTGGCACGGAGACTCTCCGTTCTTCGAGGGGGAGGAAGAGCCCTGCATCAACGGGCGCGTCGTGGCGCTCGGAGCCTACTTTGGGAAGCCGAGCCTACGATTGGTGGACCTTCTGCTGAGCGAGCAGCTCGCGGATGGTGGGTGGAACTGTGAGGGGGAACGCGGTTCCGTGCGCTCCTCGTTCCATACGACGATTTGCGTCTTGGAGGGATTGCTCGCACACGAGAAGTCCTTCGGGGAAGACACGGCCATCACGGAAGCCCGCGAGCGTGGTGAAGAGTATCTGCTAGAGCGGCACCTCCTGCGGCGGCTCTCCACGGGTGGTGTCATCGATGAAGGTTGGAGGTGCCTCGCCTTTCCTCCGCTGTGGCACTACGATGTCCTGCGGGGCCTCGAATACGCGGCGACTGCAGGCATTAAGGACGATCCGCGCCTGGCGGAAGCCATCGAGACAGTTGAAAGCCGTCAGCTTCCCGATGGACGCTGGCGCCTAGACGTGCGGCACAAGGATACCCTCTACGAAGAGATCGCCGGTGCCCCCGGAGAACCGAACCGATGGATCACGTTCCGCGCACTCCGCGCGCTGAGGCGCTTGCGCCAATGAAGGGCCCGCAGCGTCCGACTTCTACGGCTTCGACATCTTGGAGATGTGATCCGCCTGCCTAGATTCGAACCTAGCAACGAAAAGTCCGCAATTCGGTACGCCTTGGCCCACCATTATCCTTAAACGCGAGGCAGCACCGCAGACCGCGCTTCTCGCACGGCTCCAAAGTTTCGAAATATCTCGCGTGAAAGATAAACCACAAAACATCACCGGAGCTATCCGGCAACCTGCCTATATCGTCAGGGCGGTTCGCGGACCGATCCAATCCTTCATCCACACAGAGGAAGTCGGCGCACTCTTCTTACTGGTTGCCGCGGCTGTCGCACTCGTATGGATAAACTCGCCATGGTCAGCGTCGTATGTCGACTTCTGGCACATTGAGGTCTCATTCGATATCCATATCTTCGCCATCTCGGAGGACCTTCGCCATCTGGTAAACGAAGGTCTCATGGCCGTCTTCTTTTTCGTCGTCGGTCTTGAAATCAAGCGAGAACTTGTACACGGAGAACTTTCTACCTTCAGAAAAGCGATCCTGCCAGTTGTCGCGGCGGTCGGGGGAATGTCGGCACCAGCGGTAATTTACGTCCTATTCAACTATTCGGGAGACTACCTCGTGGGTTGGGGGATCCCGATGGCGACCGACATCGCCTTCGCAGTCGGTATCCTCGCCTTGCTTGGTAGGAGAGTACCGACGGAACTCAGAGTGTTCCTGTTGGGGCTGGCTATCGTTGACGACTTGGGCGCGATCGGCGTTATCGCCGCCTTCTACACCGAGGCGATCAACTGGACAAATCTCGGACTCGGCGTCGGATTTTTCGTAGCGATCGCGCTATGTGTGAGGTTCGGGGTTAGGTCGATAGGCTTCTATCTCGTCATGTGTGTAGTGATGTGGCAGTTTTTCTTGGAGTCTGGAATTCACGCCACATTGGCTGGGGTCTTGATCGCCGCTATCGTGCCATCAAAACCAGACTTGCTTCGCAAAGATTACGCTGCCGCAGTGAAGAACCTGCTTCACGACTTCAGACTGGCAATGGCAAACAAGAACGAGGAAAAAGCCCAGACCATCGTAGCCCAGATCGAGAAGCTCAGCCGAGAAACCGAAGAACCTTTGGAACGCTTGGAGGCAACCATTCACCCGTGGGTCAGCTTCGTCGTCCTACCACTATTCGCTCTTGCCAATGCGGCCATCGTCTTCGACGCCGACACTTTGTCAGCCGCACTCGAAAGTCGAGTCACCCTCGGTATCGCGTTAGGACTTCTAATCGGAAATCCCATAGGCATCTTCGGGCTGACCTGGTTGGCCGTCAAGCTCGGCCTGGCTCAACTGCCAACTGGTGTCGGTTGGATGCACGTTTTGGGCGTGGGCTTCCTCGCCGGGATCGGCTTCACGGTGGCGATCTTCATCTCCGACATCGCGTTCAACGATCCTAGCTTGGTGGACCAGGCCAAATTGGGCGTCTTCGCCGCTTCGTTACTGGCCGGTGCAATTGGCTATCTTCTGCTTCGCACTATTGGTGGCCGGACCCCGGATTTGGATTCCGAACTATAGGGGATTAGCGGACTGATCGCGTGGTGAAACATCGTGGTAAGGAATGGCACGATCCTTGCTGGTGAAATTTCGAAACAGTGCGAAAACGCTTCACAACCGGTCGGAGGGCCGAGCAGCATGGACACAGTCGGCGAGATTTATCAAATCGCGGATGAACTGCGCAGTGTCGCGCACATGGGCTCGCGATATGCCGAAAACCCCTACGATCTCGAACGGTACCGTCGCGTACTGTCGTTGAGCGCGCGGCTCGTTGCTGCTGTAGAAGAGAGATCTCCGGACGATGTGATTGAGGAATATGAAGGAAACTTATCTCATATCACGCCCTTCGTAGGTGCCGATGCCGCCGTTTTCCGTGACGAACGTATCCTCCTGATTAGGCGAGAGGACAACGGGCTGTGGGCGATGCCTGGCGGAATCACCGATGTGGGCGAGACGTGGGCGGAGTCGGCAGAACGGGAGCTCCGCGAAGAGGCTGGGGTGTGCGGAAAAGCTACCAAGCTTCTGGGGATATTCGACTCCCGACTATGGGGGAGCCGATCCAAGAACCAGTTCTACAGCGGCGTATGGCTGGTAAATGTATCCGATGAGCAGACTCCTGTGGCAGGACCGGAAACAACAGGAGTAGGCTTTTTCCTGGAGGATGACCTGCCAGATCTATCGCCCGGACATTTGCGCCGTGTCCCGTTAGCCTTTCAACTTGCTCGCGGGGATTTTCCAGTTCCTTACTTTGATGCGGAGTCTTGACGCAGGTTTTGGCAACCCAAACTTATCGAAAATCCGAGAAGCATTCTCGCGGTGTCAAAACGTACGGCATACCACGGCTTTGGTGAATGAAAAACGGCGGTGCGAAAGAAGATCGTCGCGCCGCCGTCGGATGCGCAGAAACTGCTACGGTCGTCCTACCGCGCAATCATGTCGAACGGTTCGTAGTTACCGTCTGGGATCGGGTTGGGGTCGATACCCATCCAAAATTACTGAACGGGGTTCACCCTGATTTGCCTGTACGCGTCCAATGTATCAAGACGAGAGATGAAGAGTGACTTAAGCTCCTTGTTCAAAAACGGATTAGGTTTAGGTTTGACAACTTCCCTAGTGCCGTTGTGATTCATCACAATCAGGCCAAGTGGCGTACACATTTGCAGAAGATCGCCTAGCTGATTAATGTCGGAACCTTCGGGGTGGACGAGGTAGATGTAGTCAAACACACTTCCAGCGAAGGAGCCTGATAGCGGCGCTCCAACAGGATTCTTCAGCATTGCAAGAGCTTGGTCTACCCCTTCGTAGTACATAGGAGGTCTCATTTCTCGTCGCGCCTTGCGGTAGCCTTTCAATTCATAGCCCACCACTGTCCCGTTATTTCGGACTTCCAACATGTCGATATCAGGTGAAAATCTGAAGTTTCGATATGCCCCAACGTTCTTGCTCGCGCGTACCTTTTGAAAGATTTCACTTTGATTTTTGCGCAATAGTATGTTGCGTAGACCAAGAAAGACTGCATCCTCTGTCAAAGGTGCGCCTTTATAAAGAATGCGCCCCAACACCGCGTCCGCGTGTTGGTCGACGGGTACTGGACGACCAAAAGCACCACGCCCCACGTTTGTTCTGCGTCGCTTCATAGTGGTCTGCCGTGCAGCTGAGCGCTCGGCAGGGAGTATCGCGACAATCTACCGCGCAATCATGTCAAACTGTTCGTAGTTGCCGCCTAGGATCGGGTTGGGATCGAGGCCCATCCAGTCGTCGAGCAGGGTCGCGTACAAGCCTCGGAAGTCGTTGTTGTAGGCCATGTCGCCTTCGACTTGGTCTCGTGGTTCGAGGGACGGGTACTCGCCGTATAGACCGCCTTTGACGTTGGAACCCATGACGAACGCGACGCCGCCGGAGCCGTGGTCAGTGCCGGAACCGTTGTCATCAATCCGTCGGCCGAATTCGCTGAAGACCATCACCACAGCGTCGTCTTCAAGGCCATGCTCTTCAAGGTCGGTGAAGAAGTCGCCGACGGCGTTTGAGAGTTCGTCCCAGAGGGTCGCGTGGTTGAGAAGTTCGCCGGAGTGAGTGTCGTAGGACCCATGCTGTGTGTAGAAGACGCGGGTACCGACGTCGGCGCACAGCACTTGCGCGATGTCTTTCATCTGCTGTGCGATCATGTTGTCGCCGTACTCGACGGAGGATCGGTATTGTTCAGGAGCCGCTCTTAGGATGTCGGCGCCAAGGTACGCGCTCATTCCGGTGTCGCCGATCGCCTCCAAAATGGCGTCTCGGCCTTCGCGCGGTCCATACATCCGGGTGAAGATGTTTAGCGCGAGGTCACGAGTGGCCATATCGTCGATGTCGGGCATTAATCCGTAAGTAGCTAGATTGCCGACGGATGCCACCGGGACGCCCTTGCAGTGCAACGCCCTTGGCAAGCCGCGGCCGAAGTTGACACCGGCTACCACGTTTTGATGTTCCGGGTCGATCTCGCGAATGGCCCGGCCAAGCCAGCCGTCAGGAGCGACGTCAACCGATTCTGCGGTGTGCCAGATGTCCATGGATCGGAAGTGTGATCGGTTGGGCTTGGGGTATCCGATACCGTTGACGACGGCGACGTTGCCTTGATCCCAGAGGTTCTTGATCGGCCCCATACTGGGGTGCAGGCCGAGTTTGCCGTTCAGGTCGAGAACTTCGTGCTCCTCGAGACGAATCGCCGTCCTTGAGTCTTGATAGATGCCGTTTGTGTATGGCACTACCGTGTTCAAGGCGTCGTTTCCGCCGGACAACTGGATAACCACCAAGGCGGGATCACGTTGCGATGTCATTAGATTTCCTCCTGCTCTCTCCCATCGAGGGAGAGGCGATGTTTTTTTGGATGTATCGGGCGTTGCGGTTTTGGCAATCCCCTTGTTGGTTTAAGCGATTACATCGAAAACTTGGATTCTGTGTCGAACGGTGTCGACTACATACACATGGTCGCCGATCAGTCTGATTGACGACGGTCCCCAGAAGTATTTCTCGATGTGAGAAGACTCTTCGTTGGCGTCTCTCTCGAACAGGTCCGGGTCTAGGTCAAGATTCGCCTCTGCTCGCGCTGCGGCCTCTTCTTTGTTTGTGTCAAGGAATGCTTGAGACCATTTTGAGATCGTGGCCTGCCCGCGATTTGCTTGGACGAATTCACCGTCGGGCTCGAAGACTTGGATCCTGTGGTTGCCCCAGTCGGCGACGTAAACGTATCCGTCTTCGTCCTCGCAGGCGCTGGACGGACGGTGAAGCTCGCCTTCGCCTTCGCCAGAGCTACCCCAAGTGGCAACGAATTCACCGTCGGGGGTCACCTTTTGAATTCGGTCGTTGCCCCAATCAGCGACCAGCACATTGCCGTCAGGAGAAGATGAAATCCCCCAGGGCATGTTAAATTCGCCCTCATCCGAACCGGCTTTACCGAAAGTTCCTTTGAATTCGCCGTTGGACGAGAACCGCTGGATTCGGAAGTTGCGGTGATCGGAGATCAACAGATCATCGTCGTTCATTGTGAGGCCGGTGGGGCCATCGAGTTGGCCTTCATCGGAACCGAGTTCGCCCCACTTTTCGATGAAGTCGCCATCGGTGGACATCACCGTGATGCGGTTGAGGTAGTCGTCGCTGATGATGACTCTCTGTTCGCTGTCCATGGTGATCGAGTTTGGCCAGGTGAACTGTCCGTTCTCGGCACCCCAAGCGCCGAAGATACCGAAGTAGTCCTCCTCGAGGTTCATTATGGTGACGCGCACCCCCCTTTTGTCGCCATCAGACGAACGGTTGAGGACGTAAAGACGGTCGTCTTCGCCGGCGACGATGTCGACGGGGTAGTAGAAGCCACGGCCGAACATGGCTGTGACTCCGATGGTGCGGTTGTATGCTAGCCGCTCTGACTTTGGTTGTTTTTCAGCCATTTTTCTGTCTCGGCAATTGCTCCAGTTGGCAGGGTTCAAATCCGATCAAGATTGCGCGAGCAGATCATGCCCTTTGGAACTCGGGTGTCGCAGCGACGATCTTGATCGCGTTGGCGGCACGCTCGCGAGGGGTCTGTCCGCCGTTGTTTCCAGACATCTCATCGTTTTGTTCGACGAACTCAATCAAGGATTCGCGTGTAACTTCTGTCACGTGAGTCAGCGAGAGCTGTTCGAGCGCCCGGTCGACAAGTTCGGCAGGATCTACGTTATCGTCGTCCCCGATAACGTTTTCGATCATGCTCTGGACGCCGGGGCTATCGAGATTTCCGAGGCGTTCCGAAGCGAAGTTGACGCGTTCTACGAGTGCGCCGGAGTCGATCCACTCGGTGCCCCAGTGCCAGCCCTCGACTGAGGGCGGGTTCATCAGGTGTTGCCCCATGAAGATGGTGTGCAGGTGAGTGGTGATCATCTCCTCGCGCGGCCGCGGGAACTCTCCCGTGAGCTTGAGGACACCGACCATTAACTCTGCGGGGCTTTTTACGCGCTGGTACCAGACGTCTTCGGATTTGAAGAAGTCGGAATGGAAAAGTGTTCGTAGCATCTCCCTGATGCTGTAACCGCTTTCGAAATATGCCTTCGCCAAGGTGTCGATTGCTTCGGGGTCGCGAGGCGGTTTGTATGGCCATTCCGGCACTGGAGGTTCATCGGCTACGAAGAAGCTGTACATGTGCCTTGCGATAAAGCGGGCCGTCGCTTCCTCTTCGCAGATGATGTCGATGATGTCGCCACCGTCGAAGTTACCTTTGCGACCCAGAAACTCTTTCTCGCCGGTGTCGTGGTCTTCCGGTTTGAACTCGAAGTGGAAGGACAAGCGTCCGTAGGGCCAGATAGAGTCGCGCATCGACTTGAGGGTCATGTAGTCGGTGTTTCCGATCGTCCAACCAGTGAACGCTCTTGACGCCTCCTTGATGTCGTCCTCGGAATAGTGGCCGACGCCCATGGAGAAGAGTTCGAGCAGTTCGCGACCGTAGTTCTCATTGATCGCGCCGTTGTGGTTCTCGCAGTTGTCGAGCCAAACGATCATCGCCGGGTCTTTTGACAACTCAAGCAGGACGTTGTCGAACTTGCCCATGCCGACGCGTGTGAACATCCTGATCTGATCGTGGAGCACCTTGCCGTTAGCGAGTTTGGCGTATCCGGTCGCAAAGATTCCGTGCCAAAACAGGGCGACCTTTTCTCGTAACGGGGCATTGGTCGAGATCATGCGGTACATCCAGTGGGAACCGATATTGTTGCCCATCATGCCCATGTGGTCCGGGTGGTATCGCCGGATCAGATCGATATCCATGGAACTCGGGTTGTCTGTTTCGAGAAGCTTCTCTACAGTCTCGTCGTAACCCTGTTCGACAAGTGCTTCGAGTTCTTCTCTAGACGCTCCGAAGCCAGCTCGTCGCATCAGGTGTGCCATCAATTGCAATTCGTTCGTGCTCATCACTTACCTACCGAATTTCGTCGCGACGTTTCAGTTTGGTTGCAGTATAACAACATCGGACTTTAACCGAGCGTTTTCGCGTTCGCGAATTCTAGCTGTGGCGTGAGATTCAACGCCGCAATCGTTGATCTCGCTCTTCGTATGCGCTAACTTCGCGATCGTAGGGATATCTGGCTAGCGCAATCTCGTCAATGTCAACGCCCCAACCTGGCTTGTCATTGACTACTAAGTGTCCCTCTCGGACCTGCAAGGGTTCGGAGATGATCTCATCGCGCCAGGGCACGTCTGGATCCATGAATTCCATGTTCAGAAAGTTTGGCAGCGTCATAGCGATGTGCGCATTGATTGTCGATGCCAATGGACTATTGCAGTTGTGCAAGGTCACGGGCAGATATCTTGCTTCGGCCAGAGCAGCGATTTTCTTGGCCTGCGAAACTCCGCCGCACCACTGAACATCAACCATGACCACGTCTACCGCGTCGGTGTCGATGACCTCAGCGAATTCTGTGGAAGCGTGAAGCCGCTCGCTCATTGCGATCGGTATCGAAGTCTGCGAACGCAACTGTTTGAGCGCCGAGAGATTGAACGGGTGGACAGGTTCCTCGTACCACAGCAGGTCGAAAGGTTCGAGCGCCTTGGCGAGTCGAAGCGCCGAGACGGCGTTAAGTCCGTGGGCGTCGAATGTGATTTCAACATCGTCGCCGACCTGCTCGCGGATGAACTCGACCTTGCGGGCGGTTGCCTGGATGTCTGGGCGATCCATGTGCATGTTGGGCCAAAAATCGGCTAGACCGGCGGAGTTGCCGTCGGTGATGTCGTATCTGCCGGCTTGGAACGTCTTGACGCAGGTGAAACCGCGCGCCACAAGGTCTTGCGCACGCTCTTTTATGGCGCCGAAATCGTCGGAAGCGATCGCGCCGTCGTCGACGCCCATGCCGATGATTTGGCTGCCGCCTCCGATGTGGGAGTAGAGACGAACCCTATCCCACACTCTTCCACCGAGTAGTTCATACACCGGTTTGCCTGTAGCTTTGCCCATGATGTCCCACAGCGCGGTCTCGATGGCGGTGATCGCGCAGCTGAAGACGGCGCCCCACGTGTAGTGAGTGGCTTTGAACATTGTGGTATATAGAGCTTCGACATCGAAGGGATTCTTCCCGACGACGTGCGGTTCGAGCCAGCGGATGGCCTCGGCGATTACGGGGCCGGCATGTCGGGTGCCTTCTCCGTATCCGATCAATCCATCATCGGTTTCGACTTTGGCGAAGACCCAGCTGGCGCAAATGTTTCCTTGTCCGAGGATCGGCGTTACGCGAGTAATCTTCATCGGAATTCCTTTTAGATGTGTCGTATGAATCGTCATATTATCCATAAGGCAACTAAATGCTGGTGAACCCATTTTGAGCGCCATTTGCATCGTGTACCATGCCCATTAATTCGGCGAAATAACCATCATCGGGGAAAATTCCAACGGCTACAGCTGCTCAGAACCCACGATACGAGGCTAACGACCACCCGTCGATTCGCACGTCTATCGGGCTAGGATGGCAATTCAGTCTGATCGCTTCGGCAACGCTTTTGGTGACGCCAGTCATCGTTGCAGAGGCATCAGATCTGGGTGAAGGCTACGTCATCTGGATGGTGTTCGCGTCGCTCATCGTCGTAGGGATTTCAACCCTAATCCAAACGCGCCGTGTGGGTCCGATTGGCGCTGGCATCGTGTTGCCGATGTTCACCGCCGCGTTCGCGATCCCCTTCTGCATCTCCGCGGTAGTCGAAGGTGGGCCTGCGACGTTGACTTCGCTGGTTGTCGTTTCGGCGGTCGTACAACTCGTCGTTTCGAGGTGGTTGTTTATATTCCGACGTGTCGTCACACCGATAGTCAGCGGCACGGTAATGATGATCTTGTCGATCACTTTGGCTTCGGTTGTCTTCAAATTGCTCGACGACACGACGGCCGAAGAGCCGGTCGGTGGAACAGTCACGGCATTTGTGGCTTTGGTCATCGTCGCCGCGCTGGCTCTGCGCGGTTCCGCATTGCTGAGGTTATGGGGACCGCCGATCGGGATCGTCGGCGGATGTATAGCGGCAGCATTCCTAGGAATCTACGATGTATCCCGTGTAGTTGAGGCACCATGGATCGGTCTGCCGCAAGAATGGCCGGGACTCGAATTCGAATTCGGGGTCGCGTTTTGGACGTTGTTGCCGTCATACGTGTTTCTAGGCATCATCATCGCGATCCAAACCAATGGTGCGGCGGTCACGGCACAAAACGCTTCTTTCCGAGGAGATCGTTCGATTGATTTCCGCGGTGTACAAGGAGCGATTGCCGGGTCTGGTGTTTCCAACATGCTTGCGGGCATTGGGGGCACAGTTCCAACCGCGATCAACCCTGCCGGTGCCGCATTCATGCAAACGACTGGCGTCGCCTCCCGACATATCGGGTACGCCATCGGATTGATCTTCATTCTCCTCGCGTTCGTGCCCAAAGCTTCGGGTTTGCTCAGCACAATCCCTGGGCCAGTCATGACCGGCTACTTGGTTTTGGTCACGGGGACTCTTTTCGCCGACGGTGCCCGAACAGTAATACAGTCCGAACCGAACCCCCAGAAACTCATCGTTGCAGGAATGTGCTTCTGGATCGGCGCCGCCTTCCAGTTCCGCCTCTTCGACGTACCGGATCTGAACCCGATATTGAACGGGTTGATGAAGAGCGGCATCACGACGGGTGGTTTCGCGGCGATCGCGATGATTCTTTACCTTGAGTTGACTAACCCGCGGCGTATGCGTTTCCGATCCAAACTCGACATCGATTCACTGCCGGAATTGAATGACTTCATCACCAAATTTGCGAATAGTAGGCGGTGGGGTGAGGCAATGCGGGATCGTTTGATGGCGGTCGGAGAGGAGACGTTGCTGACCTTGGCGCCAATGGACTTTAACTTGGATTTGAACGCTGATGACGACGAGATCGATGATGTTGAACGCACGCTGGTCGTGGTCGCGTCGAGTGATGGCGATGTTGCGGAACTAGAGTTCATCGGGGGCGAAGGTGGGCAGAATATCGAAGATAGGGTCAGGCAACTTCAAGACTTCGACGATGAAAACATCGTTGAACAAGAACTTTCTCTGCAACTGCTGCGCAACTACGCCTCATCAGTACAGCATCAGCAGTACCACGGCACCGACATTATCACTGTTCGTGTAGAGCAGCCGGCCGGGTAGGGGCGAACAACAATGCGTCGGAGAGCACCGATGAGGAGAGGCACGTCTTCATAATCGACGAGTCCGACGAAATCATTGCACGTGCCGACCCGAATCTGTTGGGAGAAAATCTCAGAGGAGATCTCTTTGTAGGGGCGGACGGCTATCGCTACGGTGAATTGTAGGAACCGCGGGCATTGGGTGGACTACTTATTTGAGAACCCTGCAACCGGCAATCAAGAGTGCAAACACTCTTGGGTCGTCAAATGCGACGGGTTGATCTTCGGCTCCGGCTGGTATTAGGTGTTGCCGAAGTTTTAGTAGTTGGTCGCTGAACGTTAAACAGTGGATTTGGCGAGCGCGATTTCAACCTCAACCCCATCCACGCTATGGCGGTCACGAGCGACTTCGTCTGCAATCTCGCCGTTGATGCCAACTGCGAGAGTCTCGCTGGCGATGTAGTCGGTGTAGTTGGCGATGGCGGTTGCCACGTCGCTGCCCGCGGGTGCGTCAATGCTGAGGTGAATGCGGTCGGAGATTTCTAGTCCGGCATTTTTGCGCATGTTTTGGACAATGTGGGCAATGTCGCGGACGTAGCCTTCAGCGCGTAGTTCAGGGGTGACCTCTGTCGCTATTCCCACCGTGTATGTGCCGTCGGATTCGACCGCGTACCCTTCTGCCGCGACGTTGTCTACGAGAATTTCGTCGGGATTGAGTTCGAATTCGCCGAGGTTGACGATTCCGCTGGCGCGGATCGTGGCTGCTACGATGGCCGCATCGGCTTCGTTGAGCAAGTTTCTGATCTCGTTCACTTGCCGCCCATACTTCGGCCCCAGCGCTGGCAAGTTCGGTCGCAATCGATATGCCATGAGGCTGTCGGACTCCGAAGTGTCGCGCACGTCCCTGACATTTAGCTCCTCTTTGAGCTGATCAGTGATCATCGGCAACGCTTCACGTTCCTGAGGTGAGTTAAGTTCCACGATCAGGGCATTCAACGGCTGCCGAACCTTGATCCGAGCCGCAGATCGGGCTGAGCGACCCAGCGACGCGAGGCGCATCGCCAAGTTGGTTCGAAGGGCCAAAGCATCGTCGATAACCCCCTCATCTGCTGTCGGCCAATCCGCAAGGTGCACGGATTGCGGCGCGTAGTCGCATCTTCGGCTGACGAGATTGGTATAGATCTCTTCGGAGATGAAGGGCATAATGGGCGCGACTAACCTGCTGAGAGTGGTCAGGCAGGTGTATAGGGTGTTGTACGCGTCCTGTTTGTCGTTGTCGTCTTCCGATTTCCAGAAGCGACGTCGGGATCGACGTACGTACCAGTTGGAGAGGCGTTCAACATAAGTCTCGATGGCTTCGGATGCGCGTTCGATGCGCCAGTTTTCGAGGTCTTCGGTGACTGATCGGACGAGTGCGTTGAGTTCGGAGATTGCCCAGCGGTCTAGTTCGCTCAAGCGATCATGATTCTGAGAAGCTTGGCGATCCATCATCTCGTGCGTGAGCATCCAGCCGTCAAGACGCGCGTAGGTAGTGAAGAAGTAGTAGATGTTCCACAGCGGCAACACGAATCGCCTGCGGGCCGCGTCGCCAACTCCGTATCCGAAGTTGAGGTTGTTCTGCGGGATGTGGCGCGCGAAGACCCATCGCATGACATCGGCGCCCATTTTGTCGGCAGCTTCTTCGAACAGGATCGCATTGCCCTTCGATTTGTGCATCTCTTCGCCTTTTTCGTCTCGCATCAAGCCATACGAGAAGACGGCTTTGGTGGGTGCGACGCCTTCGAGCGCGGCGGACATACAGATCAGGGAGTAGAACCAGTTGCGGAACTGTCCGGGGAAAGACTCGGAGATCCAATCGGCAGGAAACCAGTCTTGCCAATAATCTCGGTCGTCGTTGTAGGCGAGGGTGGAGAAGCTGACGATGCCGGCGTCTAACCATGCATTTCCGACGTCAGCGATCCGCTCGACCGGGGCGTCGCACTCTGAGCAATCAATTTTTATTGAGTCGATCCATGGTCGATGGGGTGAATGTCCTTCGAATTCGTCCCACCCATCAACAGCCAGTTCTCGCAGTTCATCGCGGGATCCAATGACATCGAAGTTGGGGCATTCGGTGCACTCGTAGATCGGAAGGGCGAGACCGTAGTACCTCTTCTTCGAGATCATCCAGTCTTGCATGTTGCGGAGCCAATCGAGTTCCCTGGCTTCGCCGAAAGCCGGGACCCAATTGATGGTTCGGGTTGCGTCCATCATCGTGTGGCGCAACTCATCCATCGAGATGAACCACTCGTCGACCAATCGGAACACGAGCTCGGAATTGCAGCGCCAGCAGACTGGATATCGGTGGGAATAGTCTTCGAGCTTGTAGTAGACGCCGCTGTCGCGCAGCAGGTCGAAGATGATGGGGTTTACTTCGTCTACCGATTTGCCGCTTAGAACGCCGAAGCCGTCGACATAGATGCCGCTCTCGTCGAGCGGAGCGATGACGGGTAGATCGTTTTCTTGCCCAAGTTGGAAGTCTTCGGAACCAGCACCGGGGGCGATGTGCACGATGCCAGTCCCTTCTTCGTCGCCAACATCTTCCCATTCGATGACGCGGTGAAGTTCGCGAGCCTCGGATTGGGCTTCAAGGTCGTCGAAGGGGCCGCGGTATCTCCATCCGAGCAGATCTGTGCCTTTGACACGATCGAGGATTTCGTGTTTGCCGTCGAGGACGTGGAGCCGGTTAGCACTCAACCATAGAGTCAGAGAGACATCCCCGACGGTGTTGCGTACCTTGATGTAATCGTTTTCTGGGTTCACTGCAGCGGCGACGTTTGCGGCCAAGGTCCAGGGGGTTGTAGTCCAGACCAGCAGAGACTCGCCGTCGCGGTCAAGCAGGGGTAGTCGGATGAAGAAGCCGGGGTGAACGATTTCGGCATAGCCCTCGGTAGCGATTTCGTGTTGCGACATGCCGGTACCGCAACGCGGGCACCACGGCATCACGTCTTTGCCTTTGTAAAGCCAACCATTGTCGTGGCAACGCTTCAAGAAAGCCCAGATCGTGTAGTTGTTCTCATCTGACTTCGTGTGGTACGAATCGTCCCACTGCATGAAGTAGCCGAGGCGCTTAGACTGACGCGTGATGATGTCGGAGAAGTGGTCGACGCGGGCTTTGCACTCGTCGACGAATTTGTCGACACCGTATGTTTCGATTTCGTGCTTGGATTTGAAGCCTTTTTCTTTTTCGACCTCGACTTCGATCCACAGTCCTTGTCCGTCGTATCCGTTCTGGAACCGCTGGCGGTAACCCTGCATGTTTCGGAAACGCAGGAAGAGGTCTTTATAGGTTCGGCCCCATGCGTGGTGGACGCCCATCGGATTGTTCGCGGTAATCGGGCCATCGATGAAGGAGTAGTTCTTCTCAGCATCGTTGTTGCGGGTGAGGTAGCGGTCGATGATGGTTTGACCGTCTGCGTTGGGCGTGTTCCACCGCTCGAGCCATTGGGTTTCGATCTCGACGAAGTCGACTTCGGCTTCGGGTAGCACGGGATCGAATGTGCTTGATTGGGCAGCGTCGGGTAGTTCGGTTGTCTGCGTCATTCTTGGTTTTCGGGTATGACAGGCACTAACAAAAGTGTAAGTTAACCTCTTTCTTTGACCTGTCTGCGCAAATGACAAGTCGGGTTGAATCGTTGCGGCAGTCCGCCGAAAAGGCGCTAGGTGTTATGACTTCGAAAACTCAGTTAGGCATTCAAGGCGAACGTTGGCTGATAAACGGCCAGCCGACCTACGCGGGGCGGAAGTATCGCGGTTGGAATGTTGAAGGTCTCCTGATGAACAGCCGCATGACGAATGCAGTGTTCGACGATGAGAATCCGGTGACGCGAGGGTTGTTTGCGTATCCGGATACTGGCAAGTGGGACGCGGATCGGAATACGGACGAGTTCATTGCAATGTTGCCGGTGTATCGGTCGCATGGACTGCTGGCGGTTACGGTGAACTTGCAGGGTGGGAGTCCGACTGGGTACTACAGGGAGCCGATGTTTCGTGAGAACATGGCGGATCGTGGGATTGAGGTCGACGATGACGTAGTTTGGGCAGGGTTGCCGGGTACGGATTCCCAGCCTTGGTACAACTCCGCGTTCAATCCGGATGGATCGCTGAAACCGGCGTTTTTGGATCGGACCGAGCGGATCATCGCCGCTTGCGACCGCTTGGGGATGGTGGTCATTTTGGGATACTTCTACTTTGGACAGGACGAACGGTTAGTCGATGAAGCTGCCGTTTGCCGGGCGGTCGATGATGCGACGCGGTGGGTGTTGGAATCGGGTTATGGGAATGTTTTGATCGAGATCAACAACGAGGCGAACATCGTTCGATACGAGCACGATATTATGCAACCGCATCGAGTTGCGGAACTGATTGAACGGGCGCAGGCTATCCAAGTCGGCGGGAGACGCTTGCTGGTCGGGACGTCGTACGGTGGGGGAAGAGTTCCGGATGACGATGTAGTCGGGGTGTCGGATTACATGATGCTGCACGGCAATGGGGTAACAGAGCCGGCTCGCATCGCGGGGATGGTGGTGGATACTCGAGCGTTACCGAACTATACAGAGAAGCCGATCTTGTTCACCGAAGACGATCATTTCGACTTTGACAAGCCCGAAAATAATTTCCTATCGGCATTGTCAGCGTATGCGTCGTGGGGGTACTTCGATCCGGGCGATGCTGCGGGTGGCAAATCAGAGTTCGGCGATTACCGTGACGGCTACCAGAACGTACCCGTGAACTGGGGTATTAACACACCACGGAAGCAGGGCTTCTTCAACCTCCTGAGCGAGATTGCTGGCGAAGCTCCTTAAGCCTCGTTGAAGATTTCGTCGCCTCGTAGGAGGCGCACGGCGATGTTGTATGTCTGGTTGACGGATCTGGGTGTCGGATAGTGGGCAGCTAGGAATCGGGACATTGCAACTAGGCAATGACGTGCAGATGGCGCGGGTTTGCGGTGTTGGTACTGCTTGATGGCGGCATCGACGATCTGAAAATGATGGAACGAGGAGTCTTCGCGGAGCATGGCGTGTGCAAGCGTGGGCATAATGTCATCTGGTTCCGAAGCGTTGGCGACGAAGTCCGTGACGAGTCTTGCGGATTGCTCGACCTGTTGTTGAGAGTTCATAGCTTCGAGCAGGTCGTGCGGTAGCTGATCAGTCACTCCGTTGGATGAAGGTGTTGGTGTGCGTTGTGGAGGCATGTTGAGGAAGCGGTCAAGGTAGATGCTCATGGCGGTGTCGTAGACGGCGCGTAGGAGCTCTATCGAAGGCGCGCGTTCGAGTGCTTGATGGAGTGCATTGGCGGCGGTGAGCGTGTTGTGGACAGTGTCCCAATCTCCGAATTCGTTCGAAGTGTGGAATCGCACCATACGGAGAAACGCTGCATATGCGACCTTGCCACCAAGTTGCTCGGCGGTTGCTCCGTTACGTATGGCTTCGTTGATTGACGCGATTGTTATGTAGGGATCGTCTCCGAGGATAGTTTCTGGTAGGTTGTCATGGTCAGTCCAACTACCACGCACATCGACAGACTTATCCCAGAGTTCGGGCAAATGTTCACGTGCTTCCCATACCAATGAGACAAGGTCGATTGGGTTTCGCCATGAGTTCAGTTCTTCGCTGCGGCGGGCGGTAGCCATGCCTCTGACTAGGGAGGTTAGGACTTGCGCCGCGTGCTCCCAGCCGATGTGGTCGAGCAGTTCGAATGCTTTGTTGCAGAAGTCGACAACGTGCCCAGCGTCGATGTAGATGCGATCGGTTGCGGCGGCGAAGATGATGTCGTGAATTTCGTGTTTGGGTAGACCGAGGTCGATGGCGGTTCGAAGAACGCGTTCGGCACCGTCGGTGTCTCGGACTTCGATGAAGTCTCGGAACCATTGCTTGAAGACCTCGGGCCGGGTTTCGCCCGTAGGTAGGGGTTCGACAACGAAGCGCGGGGGTTGACCGGCACACTCTGTGGCTACTTGCCGCAGACCTTGGTAGAGGGCAAGAGGTCGATCCTCCGGCCGCAGAAGATGTAGAAAGTTTGCGGTGCTGGTGAGCATGCTGAGGGCGGGGCCCCAGCCGTCGTTGGAGTAGGTAGTGCCGAAGATTGCGCCGATGGTGAGAGGTGTGCGGTAGTCGGCCGGTGATGAGTTGAGTCCGAGGACGGATTTGGCGATGACGAGGCGGATATTGTCTTCCATGCCCTCGTTTAGGCGTTTTGACCAGCGTTCGACGGGGTCTTGTTCGGGCGGATTCGGGTCGACGTAGACGGTGTTGTTGATGACGGTTACGGGGAATGATCGGACGTCGTCGGCGAAGGGGTCGAAGGTTCCGCCGCTTGCGAGGTCGAAGCGGGCGTGGTGCCAGTGGCAGGTAAGAATGCCGTTTTTGACGGTTCCGCGGTCTAGGGGGAAGCCCATGTGGGGGCAGCGGTTGTCTACGGCTGCGAAGGTGTCGTCTTTGGCGAAGACGGCGATGGTGTGTCCGCCGCCTGTGATCACTGTGCAGCCGCGTTCGCGTAGTTCGTCGACAGTTCCTGCGCTCAAAAGACCGTTAGTGCCCTCGGTCATTCCGCCCCTCCTTATGATGTTGAAAAAGTTGCTGCCAATCCACCCCTATATCAGACATCGTACACTGCGATGCCGGGGTGCTGTCGGTCGCTGGAAAAGTTGCCGCGAGTGCCGCAGTTCCGGCAACTTGCCGGAACTGCGGCAGGTTCGCGATGGGAGTGTTTTGCGGCGTTATCCGGGGTTTTGGATGTGGAAGATAGGTTGTGAATCGACGAGTGTGGGGTGCGAGGGCTGGTTTTCGTCGGAAATGCGGTTTTGGATGGAACGGGTTTTTAGAACAAACTTGCCGCTGGAGCGGCAAGTTCGCGGCAAGATTATTTTTTGATGAAGTTCAAAAAGTTGGGGTGGTTGGGGTTTTGCATGGATGGACAGGAAGGACGGGATGGAGGGGTTGTTGGTGGTTGCGGCGAGGGTTTAATTTGGGGTCGTTGGGGGGTGTTTTGTTTCGTATTTCGATATATATGTGCGGGTTAGATTGTTGATGGTGGTATTCGTTGAGAGGTGTGTTTGTTGGGTATTTGGTGAGTGAATTGTTGCATATGTTGTGTGAAATGTGATTGAGCGTGTGGGTATAGTGGTTGAGGTTGTTTGTGGGTGAGGGGGCGGTGGAATTTGTGTACGGAGTGTTTGATGAAGGCATTTGTGCATGGTGTTTTTTTTGATACGGCGTACCTACACAGTTAAACGACGAATAGACGCAGGACGAGACAACGGTACGGGGGACGGCGGGTTAGCCTACATGCGGTGCATGTCCAGTTCGTGGCGAAGGTCTAGGGGGTGCAAACTGGTAACTCGAGAAGGTAAAGGTCATTGCGGACGATGTCGTGTGATGTGGTCCCACGGGACACAATCTCGTTCACGCTCACGGGGATGCATCCAGTCAGGTCGTTCCATGCGATATTCAGACCTCTCAGCCTGACGAGGTTGCCCAATTCGGACGGTATCGGGCCGCTCAATCGATTGCTGTCTAGCCCAAGCCATCTCAAGTTGGTGAGATTCCCCAGCTCCGGCGGTATGGAGCCCGTCAGCCCGTTAGAACTGAGAAACAGCACCTCGAGATTGGTGAGGTTTCCCAGCTCCAGTGGTATGGGGCCCGTCAACTGGTTGTTGCGGAGATTTAGTTCCACCAAGTTGGAAAGGTTGCCGAGCGACGGCGGTATCTTCCCTGATAACCAGCTGGTTGCCAGATTCAGATGTTCCAAGTTGGAGAGATTGCCTAGTTCCATCGGTATCTTGCCTTTCAAGCGGTTTGAGCCCAGTAAGAGCCGAACCACGCGGCCTTCCGCATCGGTAACTACGCCGTACCATTCGCTGATGGGCCGATCGCTCAACCAGTTAGTGTTGTTTGTCCAGTTCGTGCCGTCAGTTGCGTTAAAGAGCTCGACGAGCACGGCTGTGTCTTCTGGTGAGAAACCCTCTGCGCAACTGCTACCTACGCCGTCTGCATTGCGCATCCAGTCTTGAAATTCGTCGTTGACGGGCGCGCATAGTCCGGAGTTGTTGTGAAAGACAAAGGTTTCCAGATCAGTGAGTTTCCCGAGTTCCGAGGGGAGGGTTCCGCCGAATTGGTTGTCGTTGAGCAACAACCACCTCAGTTCGGAGAGTCGACCAAGCTCTGCGGGAATATTCCCGTTCAATTGGTTGCCAGTTAGGTACAGACGCCTCAAATTTGCGAGGTCGCCGAATTCGTCCGGGATGGCTCCCGTTAACAGATTGTTGTTGAGATCGAGCCACCTGAGGTTGGCGAGGCTTCCTAGCGTTGGCGGGATGGCGCCGGTCAACTCGTTGGATCCGAGGTGCAGCGATTCCAGTGCTGAGAGGTTGCCCATCTCCGGCGGGACGGCGCCGGTCAGCTTGTTTTCAGCGAGATCCAGATATTCGAGTTTGCGGAGGTCGCCGATCTCCGGCGGTATCGTTCCCTCGATCCGGTTGCCGCCAAGGTTAAGCTCTTTCAGATTTACGAGATTGGCAATCTCCGAGGGCATGTTTCCGGTCAACCGGTTCTCGTAGAGGCTCAATTCTTTCAGGTTGGTTAGGTTGCCGATCTCGGGCGGTATCTCCCCAACCAACCGGTTCCACACAAGAGCCAGCCGAACTACGCGTCCGCTGTGGTCGGTTGTTACGCCCTGCCATTGGCCGATCGGAAGGTCGCTGAGCCATTTATCCTTATGCTTCCAGTTTTCGCCTTCGGCGGAGTTGTATAGCGCGACTAAGGCGTCCCTGTCGGCCTGTTCGCCAGGTGTGGGCGTAGTGGCGCAGAACGGCATACCAAGCGAGTCGAAATCATTCCACATCACGTATTGCAATTTCGATGGAATGCACTCAGTCAGCTGGTTGCCTCCGAGGCGTATCTCTCGCAGGTTGGCGAGGTTGCCAATCTCCCGCGGTATGGACCCGGTCAACTGATTCTGCTCGATGAACAAGAACCACAGTTCGGCTAAGTCGCCCAGCTCCGGCGGGATTGCTCCTTTCAACTGGTTGTTATCTAGGCTTAGAGTTTGGAGTTTGACGAGGTGGCCCAGTTCTGGCGGGATTTTCCCGCTCAATTGATTGCCATTCAGGGACAGCTTCTGCAAATTTGCGAGGTTGCCGAGTTCCGAGGGTATCGCCCCGCTCAATTGGTTGCCGCCAAGGGTCAAATCTTGCAAGTTCGTCAGGTTGCCTAGTTCCGGGGGTATCTGTCCGGTCAACTGATTGCGATAGATCTCCAACCGTTGCAAGTTGATGAGATTGCCCAATTCCCCCGGGATCGTCTCACTCAACTGGTTGTCCCGAATAAGGATGGCTTGCAGGTTCGTGAGGTTGCCTAATTCCGGAGGGATAGGCCCGCTCAAATCGTTGCTATCGAGGACGATGTGTTGCAGATTGGTTAGATTGCCCAGTTCTGGCGGAATGGGCCCGTTCAGCTGGTTGTCGTGAAGCACAAGCACTTGCAGGTTGGCGAGGTTGCCCAACTCGGCCGGAATCTCACCGGACAACTGACTGTAAGAAATTTCCAGTCGAGAGACGCGTCCGGTATCGTCGGTTGTGACTCCGTACCACTCGTCGATAGGCAAATCGCTCAGCCAGTTCTCGTTGGCGGCCCATCCTCGGGCGCGCCCCCATTTCGGACCGTCCGTAGCTTTGTATAAGGCGATAAGCGCGGCCCGGTCGATTTCAGGTCCAGACTGGTTTATACCTGCGGACGATGGCGTGGGAGTCGGTGTGGTTGTGCTGGTTGAGGTGGGGGTAGTCGTTGGTGTTGGCGATGACGTTGGAGTTAGTGGGGATGTCGGGGTTTGGGTTGGTGTTGAGGTTTTTGTGGCCGGGGGTGTGTTTGTTGATGTGGGAATGGTCGTTGAGGTGGGCGAAGGCGTGGGTGTTGTTGAGGATGTTGGGGTTTGAGTTGGAGGTGACGTTGGAGCGGCTGTGGGTGAGTTGGTCGGAGTTGGGGTCGTCGTCGGGGTAGGCGATGACGTTGGGACTGTTGAGGTTGTTGGGGTGTGGGTTGGCTGTGATACAGAGTTGACGATCTTGGTGCTGGTGGGTGTGGGATCGGGTATGCGTTGGACTATGGTTTCTGGTGTGGGGGTTTGGGTGATTGTGGGGGTGGGTGTCGGTGCGGGATGCGAGGTGGGGGAGGGTTGTGGTTGGTCGGTGCAGGCGGATAGCGTGGCTGCGATTGTTGTGAGCGCGACGGCGATCGACGCGATTAGGACGCGGGTCTTCCGCGTGTGGGGGGATGGGACGAAGGTGGTTCTCATTCGCGTGGTTTTCGGGGGATCCTGCGCCAACGGACGTGGGGGACAGTGGGGTTGGGTTCCCGTTCGCCGCGGGAGTGATGACGGTGGCGGAAGCGCGAGGGTGGGTCAATGGTTAGTGGAGGGCGTTTGTGGCACACTTCGAACTGTTTTCTGGTATGGGTGTATTCGGGGATTCTAAACCTTTGGAGGTTGGGGGGCGTGTGGGGACGGTTCGCGAACCGCCCCTACGTTGTCGCCGTACATTGTGTGTGGTGTGGGCAGGTTTGGAGAGTATGGCTGATTGCCCGCGCCCCTTTGTCCTTCGGACATTATTGCGCGGTACACCTGGTTGGCCAGAGAAGAGACCGAGTTTCTCCTCAAGAGCGCCGTATTCAAGATCGTGTGGGCCATGAAACCGGCGGACGCCGACGTGCGGGCGTGAGCCCATATCGGACGAACGCCTCGGACCGCGGGCAGACACGCCCGGAACCGCCCCCGAAAGAACCGCAGATTGAGGAATTCAGCACCGAAACGACCGATCTACATCCAGAATCACGCAGGCCGAAGGTTAGGCAACATCCCATTGAGTGAGAGGGGATGTCCCCTTACCTGGGTTCTGGTTTTCGCCGGAATGAAAGCGGCGTTCGAGGTTCGATGGGGTACGATTCGGGGAGCGAAGGAGTTTTGTTATGAGGATTACTAATGTGCGGGCGTTCGCGACTGCACCGCCCGAAGTTAATCGCAACTATGTGTTTGTGAAGGTGGAGACTGATGAGGGTATCGATGGTTGGGGGGAGGCGACGATGGGTGCGGTGTCGGTTACGGGTGTGATCGAGGAGCTGGGGGAGATACTTGTGGGGCGGGACCCGTTCCGGATTGAGGAGGCGTGGCAGACGCTCTACAACTTCAGTCACAACCTGCGCGGCGGTGTGCTGCACATGGCGGCGATCAGCGGGATCGACATTGCGCTGTGGGACATCAAAGGCAAAGCCCTGAATGTGCCGGTTTACGAGTTGCTGGGTGGCGCAATGCGCGACAAGTTCTGGGCGTACGGTCGATTCGATGGTCAGACGCCGGAACTGGCGGTGGAGAATGCGATGTCGTGGGTAGAGCAGGGTTTGACGGCGTTGAAGGGCGATCCGCATTCACACAAGGGACTTTTCCCGACTGCGGAGTCGCAGCGTGATGCCCTGGCGAAGGTGGAGGCGGTGCGTGATGCCGTGGGCGATGATGTGGAACTGATGATCGAGGTACACGGCAGGTTGTCGACGGAGGGTGCGATCAGCATGGGGCGCGCATTGGAGCAGTATCGTCCGTTCTGGTTCGAGGAGCCGGTGCCGCCGGAGAATATCGATGCGATGCTAAAGGTGCGCGACGCGGTGAACATACCGTTGGCGACCGGGGAGCGGATCTACACAAAGTGGGGATTCCGCGAGTTGTTCGAGAAGCAGGTGGTGGAGTTTGTGCAGCCTGACATCTGTCATGCCGGCGGAATATTGGAGTTGAAGAAGTTGGCGGCGATGGCTGAGACGTATTACCTCGGGTTCTGTCCGCACAACCCTTACGGTCCGATCAACACGTTGGCGGCGTTGCATGTGGATGCGGCATCACCGAACTTCTTGGTACAAGAGGGTGGTCATGCGGATTGGTATCGACACGTGGTGAAGGGAGATTTTCCGTTCCAGAAAGACGGTTATTTCGACTTGCCGACCGGTGTCGGGCTTGGGATCGAGTTGGATGAGGAGGCGTTGGTTAAGAATCCGGCGGGGGCGAGTCCGCATACCGAAGGGTATCTGCACAATGCGCAGTTTCCTTCAAGGCAGCAGAATCATTGGATTTGATGGTCGCGGGCGCACTCTCCCGCCCCTCTGGATTCCGGCTTTCGCCGGAATGACGTGAGAGTTGGGCCGCCCTTCCACCCAGTTCACCCTCTCCTATCGAGGGAGAAGGGAATGCGGGTTCTCGCGTGCGTGGTAATGACGCAGGTTATACGGAATAGCCTACGGATCCGTCGGTACGCATGGGGATCATGTTTAGGTCGCGGGTTTCGTAGGTGGTTTTGGCTACTTCGAGGAGGTCTTCGTCGATTTCCAAACCGATGCCTGGGGCATCGGGTAAGTGCATGTAACCGCCTTCTCGTTTGTGGTGGTTCATGAATACAGCGTTGGCGGGGTGTTCGTCGCGGAGGGAGTATTCCTGGGTGACGAAGTTGGGTATGGAGGCGTCGACCTGGATTGCCGCACATGTCGTGATGGGTCCGAGGAAGTTGTGGGTGGCGAGTGCGGAGTGGTAGGACTCGGCGAGAGCGGCGATCTTTTTGACGTGGGTGATTCCGCCGCCGAGGCCCATGTCGGGTCGGACGTATTGGGGTCCGCCACCTTCTAGGAGGTCGCGGAACTCCCAGATGTTGTGGATGCGTTCGCCGTTGGCGACAGGTAGCGCGGTGCGTTGTGCGATCCCGCCTTGGAGGACCATGCTGTCGATCTGGATCGGGTCTTCGTAGAAGAGCGGGTGGAATTTTTCCAGTTCTTGGGCGAGCGCGATGGCGTTCATCGGCGTGAGTTTTCGGTGGATCTCGAGGATGAGATCGACGTCTTTTCCGGCACCTTCACGCATGGCCGCGACGTTGTCGACGGTATCGGCGATGAGTCGTTCGAGCGTCATGCTCTCGAAACCGTTGGGTAGCGGGTCGGTCTTGATGGCGGTCCAACCAGCTTCGGCAGACTCTTTGGCGGCTTCGTAAAGGCCGTGTGCCTCTTTTCCGCGGTCGTGAGGGAACGGGAGTTCGGTCTGTTGCTTCGGTCCCATGAGGAGGTGGAGTCGGATCTTGTCGCGGGTGTTGCCGCCGAGGAGGTCCCATACGGGTGCGTCGAGTCGTTTTCCTTTGATGTCCCAGAGTGCAATGTCGACGGCGCTGATTGCGCCGGAGAGTGCGGAGCCGCGGAATGGGCCCATGCGGTACATGTATTGCCAGTGGTGCTCGATGCGGGATGGGTCTTTCCCGACGAGGTAGTCACCGCATTTTTTGGCGATCGCGTCGGCGGCTTCCATGTATGCCCAGCATGAGGATTGTCCGACGCCGTAGGTACCGTCTTCCGTCCAGATCCGGACTATGTGGTGTCCGCCTGGCGAGCCGTCGGAACCGCCGATGAGCATGGATTCGACTTTTGCAATTTTGGTTCTGTTGGGCATTTTTGTTTTGGGGCCTCCCCCTAGCCCCCTCCTGAAGGAGGGGGAATTTATGTTTGGCTGTGGCGAATGTTAGCAGGTTTGAAACCTGCCCCTACCGTCTGGTCTACTGACCTTCTGCGTGGGTGAGTAGCCAGTCTCCGTCGAATTCTTCGTAGATAAAGATCATATTCACTGAACCGAAAGAGAATCGTGCGGTTTGCCTGATCTCCCATTTCCCCGGGGCGATTTCGGTGGGTGTAGAGGGGTCATCCGGTGTGACGCTCAGATTAAAGTTCTTGAAGGGTTGCATGTTTGACTGGACTTCTGCCTCCTGCTCGTTCCAGTAGTTTTCCTCGTAGAAGGTCTTGAGTGTGTCAATGTCGTACTTGTTGTATACCTCCCAGAATTGACTAGTCGATTGTAGGAGGTGTTCCGCGATGTCGAACGGTTCGGCGGATTCGGAGTCGGCTTCCCCGGATGCGTCCTGGGTGGGTGTGGGCTCTGGTTGAGGGGTATCAGGAGCTGTCTGAGTAGGAGTGGGCTCGATTTTGGGTGTCGCTGTGGGCGCGGGTGTTGCGGTAGGAGCGGGTGCCGGTGTGGACGTGGGCTCGATTTGAGGTGTTGCTGTGGGCGTGGGTTCTGGTTGAGGAGCTACCCGTGTGGGAGTGGGTGTTTCGGGGGCTTCGTCGCCGCAGGCAACCAATACAAGTGACAGTGTCAAGATGATCGCGAGAGCCGTTCCCCTCTGGAGCATAGCGTTTCCCTTGCGTATCGATATTTGGCGCATTGTGTATAGGCCTAGCCTAGTGAGTCGGTGGAGTCAGTTTACGCTGACCCTGCATTATCCGCTCGCGGGGAGGGCATGTTTGAAGGTTGTTCGAACTATGATTGCCATGATTTTGAGTGATGGGCTATGATTTGCCCTGCTTCTCCTTCACCCTCACCCCCGGATCAAGTCCGGGGCATCCCCCGCTCGCATCACTGCGCTTGCTCGCGCCCCCTTCGCTTCGCGAAAGGGGCGATGTCTATGGTAGTTTGGCATGATGCATTTGATGAAGAGAGCGGGTAGGGGGCGTGAGCCTTTCTTCTATGGGTGGGTGATCGTTGCGGTGATGGCGGCTACGGGCGCGGTGAGCATGGGGATGGGGTCGTTGAATTTTGGGCTGTTCATCAAGCCGATGGGTGACGAGTTGGGGATTGGTCGTGCGGCTTTCGGTTGGGCGCAGACGGCTCGACAGGGGGCGAGTTCGGCTACTAGTCCGTTAATCGGTTGGTTGTTGGACCGGTATGGGTCGCGGGTAATGCTGCCAGTCGCGGCGCTGGCGACGGGTGGAGCGTTGATCGGGCTGGCCTATGTGACGTCGGCGTGGTATCTGGTGGTTTTGTTCGTGGTGATGGGTCTAGTTGGGATGAGTGGTCCAGGGGCTTTGGTAACCACGGTACCCGTGCTGAAGTGGTTCGTTAGGAATCGTGGCAAGGCGGTAGCGTTTGTTGGTCTAGGGATACCCGTCGGAGCGCTGTTATTCATACCGTTGACGCAAGTGCTGATCAATGAGATCGGTTGGCGCGGCGCGTGGATCGTGTTGGCGATCATTGGGATCGTCGTGATTGTGCCGTTGGCGGCGATATTTGTTCGGCGGCAGCCAGAAGATGTGGGGTTAGTGCCGGATGGTGATACCCCAGACGTTTGCAAAGATGGAGATGGAAGCGGTGTCAGAGCGGTGGTTGAGGAGGTGTCGTGGACGGTGCGGGAGGCAGTTAGGACGACTACGTTGTGGCGGTTGGTGATCGTGTTTTCGATGGTTCAGTTGGCGACGGGAACGGTGGCGCTGCACCGGATCGCGGCGTTCATGGATCGCGGTATGGATCCGACGTTGATATCGTTTGCCACGGCGTTCGATGCGGTTGCGGCTGGGGGATCGACGTTCCTGTTCGGGATGCTGGTGAAATGGATTCCGGCGCGGTTCTTGGGAGCGTTCGGGTTTTCTATGCTGGCTGGAGCAAGCGTCTTGACGATCTACGCCACGAATCTGCCGATTATGTTCGTATCGATGTGGATTTTTGGCATGGGGATCGGCGGGATGATGTTTTTGAACAACTTCATCTGGGCGGACTATTTTGGACGTGGGAGCGTCGGCGGGATACGCGGATTGGCGAATCCGATCAATTTAGTTATCGGAGGTATCGGTGCACCGGCGGCAGGTTACGTCAGGGACTGGACGGATTCGTATGATCCGGCGTGGTGGGTTGGAGTCGGATTGATGAGTGCGGCGGCGTTGTTGATCGTTTTGACGCGGGCTCCGCGGAAGGGATGATGGTACGGTTGAAATAAGACTGGTCGGTCACTAGGAGAACATGATGGATTACAACGTGGTTACGGATGATGCGCCGGAAGGAATGTCGGCCTTGGAGATAGCGTCGGTGGGCCAGCGGTTCGGGGCATTCCTAGTGGATTTCGTGATTTCTGTTTTGGTTGGGATCGTAGGTCTAGTGATCGGCTCGGCGATGGGTGGGGATGGTAGCGTCGTCAACTTCGTGTTGTCGATTGGTTACTGGATCGTAGTGCTTATCATGGTGGCGACCCGCGGGCAATCGCCCGGCAAGATTGCCATCGGCATAAAGATCGTCAAGACGGATGGCAGGCCCGTAGGGTTCGGAACGACCCTGCTTCGCGAGGTCATCGGGAAAATCATCTCTTCGATAATCATCCTGTTGGGTTACATCTGGATCCTGTTCGACGGTCAGCGTCAGGGCTGGCACGACAAGATCGCCAGCACTTACGTGGTGAAGGTGTGATCTGGTCGTGTGGCGATTGTCGTCGCTAGTGCCAACGTTAGAATATGAGCATTGGTAAGTTGTGGAGATGGATGGACAAGCAAGATGGTTGAATCCAAGGTCGAATCAAGTGAGAAATGGGACAAGGCGTTGGGGTTTTACGAGTCCGATATCAAATCTGAGTTGACTTCGGATGATGATGGTCGATACATCGTAATTGACGCAGAGACCAAAGAGTGGGAGATCGGTGATACGCAAGATGTGCAGTTCAGGCTTTGGGACCGTACTCACTCTCCGAATCTGGTGTTGATCCAGCACCCAAACATCAGCACTGGACGACTTGGCTACCGTTTATCGCAATCGTTCTCTTGAAGATCGGAGCGGTTCGGAGGATAGGGGGCGGTTTAGCGGCGACTGTTGAGATTAAGATTCGTTGGTCGACGGGTCGCTCAAGAACGTTTGAAGCGTTGCTTGACACTGGCTTCAACGGCGCAGTCTCGCTCCCGGCCGAAGTAGTAGAGAGAGTCGGATTGCCATTAGTTACTGAACGGACGGTAACTTTGGGTGATGCTAGCGACGTACGCGTGAGGGTGCATGCAGGTTATTTTAGGTTCGCAGATGGGTGGCACCGTTGCCCAGTGCTAGCGACTGGGGATGTGCCTTTGGTCGGTATGCAGCTGTTAGAAGGGTTAAAAGTCTGTTTCGAAGCCGTTGAAGATGGCGGTATAGAAATTGAGAATTCGCTCGAATAGCGAGTTGCGATCAGATCTCGATGCCGCGGCGGGTGGCTACGGTTTCGAGGTCTTTGTCGCCGCGGCCGCTTAGGAGCATGAGGATGACGTTCGACGGGTCGAGGCTGGGTGCCCAATCTTTGATGTAGGCGATGGCGTGAGATGGTTCCAGCGCTGGGATGATGCCTTCGGTCAGGCACAACAAGTCGAAGCCGTCGAGGGCTGCTTCGTCATCAACCGCGGCGTATTTGGCGCGTTCGATGTCGTGAAAGTATGAGTGTTCGGGCCCCACTCCGGGGTAGTCGAGGCCAGCAGATACGGAGTGCGCTTCCGTTACTTGTCCCCATTCGTCTTGTAGGAGATAGGACATTGCACCGTGGAGGACGCCGGGGCGGCCTTTGGTGATGGTTGCGGAGTGACGATCAGTGTCAACGCCATCGCCGCCCGCTTCTACGCCGATCAACCCTACGGATTCATCGTCGACGAATCCGCTGAAGAGCCCGATTGCGTTGGAACCGCCACCAACACATGCGACGGCGTAGTCGGGCAAACGCCCCATCTGCTCGAGGCACTGGGCACGGGCTTCTTTGCCGATGACGTTTTGGAAGTCTCGGACGAGCATAGGGTATGGGTGTGGACCGACTGCACTGCCGATCAGGTAGTGCGTTGTCTGCACGTTAGTTACCCAGTCTCGTATGGCTTCGTTGATGGCGTCTTTAAGAGTTCGACTACCTGACAGGACGGGTTCGACGGATGCGCCGAGGAGCTTCATGCGGTAGACGTTTGGTGCTTGGCGATGGATGTCTTCTTCGCCCATGTAGACGATGCATTCGAGGCCCATCATGGCGCAGGCGGTGGCGGTGGCTACACCGTGTTGTCCGGCGCCAGTCTCGGCGATGATGCGCTTCTTGCCGAGGCGCTTTGCCAAGAGGATCTGCCCCATGGCGTTGTTGATCTTGTGGGCGCCGGTGTGGGCGAGGTCTTCGCGCTTGAGCCAAATCTGCGCGCCGCCGAGTTTTCGGCTCAGGTTTGCGGCGTGGTAGAGGGGGGTGGGACGTCCGACGTAATCCGTCAACAGGTTGGAGAGTTCTCGCCAGAACGATTCATCTTCTCGTGCTGCTCGGTAGGCTTCTTCGAGTTCGCCGAGAGCGGCCATTAGTGTTTCGGGGACGAACTGGCCGCCGTACCTGCCGAATCGCCCAAGTGCGTCGGGGACATCGCGTTGGATTGGCGGAGTTAGGGTCATTGGGAACTTGTCGGAATCGTCGTTGTCAACAGTCTGATTTGAAAGTATATTGCTGCGCAGTTAGCAGCTGAACAGCGGGAAGCGAATATGGTCATTACGACCGTTGTCTAGAAGGTAATCTCCGTCTCCTCTTCAACCTTGTCTTCGTCGATTTCGTAGCCGAATCCGGGTTCGTCGGAGACGGTTAAGTTGCCGTTGTTGAGGATTGGTCCGTTGTTTTTGTCGAAGTGGTAGGCCAATGCCGCGTGCTTCAGGAGCATCTCGACGTACGGGGTGTGGATTGGTGACTGTGCCGCGGACCAGGCCATCCCAACGGGCGTTACACCTTGGTGGGCTATGGTGATCAGGTCGTAGGCGGTGGCCATGGCGGAGATTTTGAGGACTTCGGAGAGTCCGCCGGCCCAGTTAAGATCGGGCTGGATGATGTCGAGGGCTTCGGCATCCATGAAGCGTTTGAAGCCCCAACGGGTGTATTCGTGCTCGGCGCCGGATACGGGGATGTTGATCTTCTCGCGGATCTTGCGGTAGGAGTCGATGCGGTCGGGCATGGCGACTTCTTCGATCCAGCGGGGTTGATATTCCTCGATGTACGAGGCAAGTTTCACGACGTAGTTGACATCCATCGATTGCCAGCAGTCGAGCATGATGTCGATCTCCGGGCCGACTGTCTCGCGGAGAGTTTTGACCATCTCGATGTTTTTCATCAGCCCTTCGTGCCCAGACATCGGGCCGTGTCTGAAGAACCATTTCTGCGCGGTGAAGCCGCACTCTTTGGCTATCGTCGCTCGTTCACGGACGAGACCCATGTCGGTGACGTTGTGCCCGAGCATGGAGGCATATGCGGGCATGGACTTTCGACATGGCCCGCCGATGAGCATATAGACGGGCTTTCCGAGCCACTTGCCTTTAAGATCCCAGAGGGCGATGTCTAGAGCGGAGATGGCCATCATGGGTTCGCCTTGGCGCCCGTGAACAGCGGTGCGGTGCATGATGTCCCATAGGAACTCGGTTGCGAGAGGGTCGCGTCCGATCAATAAGTCTTTGAGTTGCCAGACATGCCAGTTGGTCCCGCCAAAACCGGCGGACGAGATCCCGCTAATGCCTTCGTCGGTATCGATCTGAACGAAGGTCTGTTCGACCTTGAAGGTGTCGTTGTCGACTTGTGATCCGCGATTGCCAATTTGGCGGCGATTCGTGCGGAACTCTTCGTAAATGTCGGTCGGCTGGAGCAGGCGGTCTTCGAAGAACGGACCGTCGACTTCCATGTGGCCGATGAGATGGCGAAGGCGGATGTTGGTTATCTTCATGGTGTTTCCAGACTATGTGTGTCGGCTGTTGACTTGCCAACGGATAAGTGTAGAAAACGCAATCAATTTTCCGGCGCCCATGGAAACACTACCCATTCGTCTTCGATCTTCCAGTACCAGTCAACGGAGTGTTTCTGGTCGGATCGGACGTAGAGTGCTGCGACTTTGATCTCTTCGGCGTGGTCATGAGCAGCGCGGCGAACAAGCTTCAGCGTTTCGCCGGTGTCGATGATGTCGTCGACGATCAAGAGGCGTTCGGTGTAGATGTCAAGCGCATCGAACGGGCGGGGTGCCTCTAATAATTGAGGCCCGGTTTCGAGGCGGCTGTTTGTGTTGTCGTAATGTTGGACTCGCACGGTGTGGATGCGTCGAACGTCGAGCATGTATGCGAGGATGGCTGCGGGGATTAGCCCGCCTCTTGTGATGGCGAGGATGGCTGTCGGTGTCCAACCGCTGGCGAGGATCGATTCGCCGAGGGAGTTGATGGCTTGGATGTGGGAGTTCCAGGAGGATGTCAGGACCGTATTCAATGATCGTGAAGAATCTGGAGTCGTGGAAATGCGATTCTAACGCTGGTGTTGCACATGAGACATTCTGATGCATTGATGCTATGATGTTGTCATGCGCACGACCGTAACAATCGACGACGATGTATTGGCAGTTGCCCGGGCGTTGGCGGAACGGAATAGAAGTAGCCTCGGTAGTGCCTTGTCAGAACTGGCGCGGCGCGGTTTCAGAAGTACTGCTCCTGGAGAAGGCGGAGACGGAGCTGTGTTTCCCGTTGCTGCCGATGCGGAGTCAATCACGAGTGAGGATGTATATCGATCCCTGGACGACTGGCCGTGACCGTATTGCTGGACGTTAATGTCCTGATAGCCCTCGCTTGGCCCAACCATGTGCACCATGCGGCGGCTAGAGCTTGGTTTGAGGGGCGTCGGGAGAATGGTTGGGCGACTTGTCCTCTGACGGAGGCGGGGTTCGTGCGAGTGTCATGCAATCCGTCTGTGGTGCGGCACAGCGTTACTCCTATCGACGCTATTGAGGTATTGGGAGGACTCACACAGTTGGGTTCCCATACGTTTTGGTCGCTGGACCAGTCAATCCTGCATCTGCCGGGATCGATCGGTTCGCGTCTCCAAGGGTACCGCCAGATCACAGATGCCGTATTACTGGTCGCGGCGATGCAACGAAACGGACAGCTGGCCACGCTTGACGGCGGCATTGAGAGGCTGGTTTCGGAGGAGGAACGCGCCTACTTGTGCGTTATCCCCGTATGAGGGGACTGAGGATTTGGGCGGGATTACTGATGGGTGGGTAGCGACCATCGAAGCGTAAGACTGGGGTCAATTGTCGCTGTCTTGGGCGTTGGTTTTGACGAATTCCTCGATTATGGGAGTAAAGGTCTCGATCATGTGCTTCATCGAACTCGCGGTTTCATAGACTAGTGCATCGTCAAGATTTTGTACACCCTTCCTGACGTGATGTCTCGGGCGGATCGACGCTCTGCTGTTTGGCAGCTCATATTCATCACTGGCACCTAGCAAAAATCTCAATTCGTCGATGACCGTGTCCTCGTAGCCTAGTGAGTTCTTGAGGTACTTGGTCTGAACTTGTAAGTGATTACTCACGTTGAATGTACCGTCGCGCACTCGGTTGACATTGATTTCGTAGTTGAATGAGTACTGATTCCAAGGGAGGCGGTCAACGTACCACATCAAGTACCACCGGTACGTGTCTCCGCCACGAGCGAAACCGTATACGCTGTCGGTTCTGAGTGTGTTCTGCAACATCTCTAACGATTGCGCTTCTACTTTCCTGCAAAATTGCGTGATTTCATCGTCTTGATTTCGAGCCCTACGCCGCGCTGCTTTTATCCCTGCGCTGCTAGATGCTTCGCCGGTCTGATCGTTGCTGGTCCCACCGATCTGTATGGAATATCGCTCGGTCCCAACAATCGGAATGATGGTGTTTGTCTGCACATAGAGCACATCGCCGTCTTGATATGGGATCAACTGGACGCATGTGATCAGATGCTCATCTTGCGCTTTGTCGTTCAACCACAACACAGCAGATGTGACTTCGGGAGCGAATCGATGACTCGCGAGGATGATCCGTTGGTCGTCGTTAAGGTTTTCGAGCGAACCTGTCTCGATGTGCTCAAGTATCATCCCTTCCGCTTCTGCTTCTGACACGCCGTCATAGGTCGCAAGCATACGAAGAATATCTTCGCTTGTCGCGTGCCTGAGATAACTCGCATACTTAATCGCTTGCCAATGGGCATCGGTGCCGCTGTGGTCGCGCTTCAGTTCGACAATTACGAGTTTGCCGTCGCGGTCAATCGCCAACAAGTCCAATCGTTCGCTGGTCTGGTCAAAATCGCTGAACTCTTTTGCGATGATGAGTAAGTCGTCGCCCAATATTTCTGGGTTGGCGACTACCCACTCTTGGATGTCCCGGCGTTCCTCTAACCCAAGATGCGAGAAATCCACTTCGGTAGCCTTTACCGATATTTTGCTGTCGGGATCGACTCGAAAAAGTTGTGGTTCAGTGCTCACCGTTAGAGATTATGCATTGATCAACGCCATGATGCGTTGTTTGAAGTTGCGGATGGTTTCGAGGACGGCGGCGATCTCCTCGACGAATTCCTGCCCGTCCATGCCTTTATCGGCTTCGATGACGATCTGTGTGTTGCCGACGCGAGCTTGGGGGCCGAGCAGGCGTTGCAGTTGCGTTTTCGCTCCGCCAACGGAGGAGTTCATGATGATGCGGGCGCGTTCGCTGCTGGCGCGGACGGAGGCGCAATCGGCCTGTTCTGCGAGCAATCTAATGCGTGCGGTTTCCAACAGGCCTTCCACGCTGTCGGGGATTGGACCGTAGCGGTCGCGGAGTTCATCGCGAAGTTCGTTGATCTCCTGCTCGCTTCTGGCCCAAGAAAGCCTTTGATGGAAGGAGAGGCGTTGAGCGAGGTCTTCGACGTACTCGATAGGCACGTTGTCGTCGATGCCGAGGCGGATGTCGGCACGGACCATGCTCGGGGGTTGCCAATCGTCGTCGGAGCGGCCGTTTAGCTTCGGTTTATGGCCGTTGGGCGGGGCCCTATCGCCTTCGGCACTTCCCCCAGATGGGGAAGGGGAAAAGGAACCGGCGTTTCCCCCAGCGGGAGAAGGGGAAGAGATTTCGCCGTTGCCAATTGCGGGAGCAGGAGTGGGGATTTCTCCGTCAGGTGATTGCTCGATGCGCTTCTTTAGTTCTTCGACGGATTGGGAGAGCAACTGGGTGTAGAGGTGCAAGCCGATGGCGGCGACATGTCCGCTCTGCTCGGCGCCGATGACGTTGCCCATGCCGCGGATTTCGAGGTCACGCATGGCGATCTTGAAGCCGGATCCGAGTTCGGTAGCCGCGAGGATGGTGTTCAATCTGGCGTCGGCTTCTTCGGTCAACGATTTGTTGGGTTGAACCAACAGATAGGCGAAACCTTGCTTGGCTCCGCGTCCGACTCGACCTCGAATGTGGTGAAGTTGCGCCAATCCGAAGCGGTCAGCATCGTCAACGATGAGCGTGTTGACGTTAGGCATGTCGATGCCAGCTTCGATGATGGTGGTGCACACGAGGACGTCGTACTCGCCGCGTTCGAAGGCGGTGACGACCTCCTCTAGCTGTCCTTCGGGCATCTGCCCGTGACCGATAGTGAACGCGGCTTCGGGGACGAGTTCTCGGAGGCGGCGTGAGACGCGTTCGATCCCTTTGACGCGGTTGTGCAGGAAGAAGACCTGCCCTCCGCGATCGAGTTCGCGAAGTATAGCTTCTCGGATCAGGTCATCGCTAGATTCGGATACGAAGGTACGGACAGGCAACCGCTCTTCAGGAGCGGTCTCCATATTGCTCATGTCGCGGATGCCGGCGATCGACATGTAAAGCGTGCGCGGGATGGGAGTGGCGGAGAGTGTCAGGACGTCGACAGCAGCGCGCAACCTCTTCATGTGCTCTTTGTGTCTGACACCGAACTTCTGCTCTTCATCAATCACCACCAGCCCGAGGTCATTGAAGACGATGTCACGCTGGATCAGCCGGTGTGTGCCGATGATGATGTCGATCCTGCCGGCTGCTAACCGTTCGAGAATGTCTTGCTGGTCATCGCGAGACCGGAATCGGGAGATTACATCAACCGCGACAGGGAACGGCGCGAGGCGTTCCCTGAAGGTGTCGTAGTGCTGCTGAGCGAGGAGAGTTGTTGGCACCAAAACGGCCGCTTGGCGGCCGTTTTGAACGGCCTTGAAGGCGCTCCGCAAGGCGATCTCGGTTTTTCCGAACCCGACATCGCCACAGATAATGCGGTCCATCGATTTCTCGTCCTCCATGTCTTGTTTGACGGCTTGGAGGGCGGTAAGTTGGTCGGGTGTCTCTTCGAATGGGAAACTCGCTTCTAGCACTTGTTGCCACGGAGTGTCCGGATCGGCTTGGATACCTTTCGCTAACATGCGGGCGGCGTAGATGCTGAGAAGTTCGTTGGCAACGATCTCGGTTGCTCGTTTCGCGCGTCTGCGTGCGGACCGCCATTCCTGAGTGCCCAGTTTGGAGAGTTTTGGTGCAGTTTCACCGCCACCTTGATAGATCTGGATGCGATCGATGTGTTCCGTGGGCACGTATACGCGGTCGTCTCTTGCGTACTGGAGAACGAGGTGCTCACGTCCGTCGGGTTCTTTGGTCTCGGTGCCGAGGAATTTGGCGATACCGTGATCGACGTGAACCACGTAGACGCCTGGTTGCAGCTGCTCAAGTTGCGGTCCGCGTCGCATTGCCCGGCGGTGCGTACGGCGTCGTTGGCGACGGATGCCGAAGATTTCGGCATCCGTGAGGATGCGTATGTTGTCGCCATCGTCTAGCTCAAGGTCGAAACCGGAAGTTGCGTAACCTTCTGCGATGACGACCGAAGCCTTCAGACTGTTTCCCCCCTCACCTTGGCCCTCTCCCACCAAGGGAGAGGTAACGACGGGTTCGTAGCAGGTTTGGATGCCGGCTTCTTCGGCTAGTTCGTATAGTCTGACGGCGTGGCTGGTTATTGCGACGATCTGGGTTGAACCGTCCTCAATAGCGCGTTGCAGCGCTATGGTGGGATCGTCTAGGACTGCGCTAACAGGCTCTTCTTCTTCGAAATCGAAAGCGCTCGGATCTACGTTGCTGGCAGTTAGTTGGCGGTTGATTGGCAGTGGTAGTTTCTTGCCGAGATCGCGTGTGTCGATCCCAAATGGATCGATCTCTAGCCTCTGACCGACGGTTTCGATGCATTGTGCGACTTCGGGCCATAGCATGTGCTGAGTCGGGAAGTCGATGGGGACTTCCCCACGGCGTTCTTTCACACGCCTTATTTCTTCCAAACGTCGGTCGATGCCAGATGCGGATTCTGAGATTATTCGGGGGCGCACAGCGATGACGATTGTTTCTGGCGGCAAGTAGTCGAACAGAGAACCGCGGTTGAAGAATCCGGCGTAGAAAGCAAGTTCACTGTCGATAATGCCTTCGGCGACGAGGTTTAATTCGTCGGTTAACCGACGAGTGGAAAGTCGCGTGAAATCGATGTTGTCGGTGTTGAGCGAGCCGATCGAGTTGCGTATCGCTTGCGGATCGACGAACGCTGGCAACTCTTCTCTAGCCGGTACAATTTGCAGCTCATCAACGTCGTCGAAAGAGCGTTGAGTCTCGACGTCGAACAGTCTCATGCTGTCGATTTCGTCGTCGAATAGTTCGATGCGGATCGGATGAACAGTGCCAACGGGGAAGATGTCGATGATGCCGCCTCGTCGGGACACGGTGCCGGGTTGCTCGACGGTGGGTTGCACCTCGTAGCCGGAAGCGGTGAGATGTCGCATCGTCTGAGTCAAATCGATGCGGTCGCCAACGCGCAGTAGTCGGATGATGCCATCAAAGACAGGTTTTTGGACAGTTTTTTCCGCGATTGCGTGAACGGAAGCTACAACCAACGGCGGATTAGGCTCCCCGGCCGAATAACGGCGGAGAGCATCGAGCGTCATCAGGCGCCGTTGCGCGGTGCCGCGATCTGGCTCATAGCGTTCGAAAGGTATGCTGCCAGTTTCGATGAAGTGGTGGATCGGCGAGTCGTCTTCGTCGATATCTGGGGTGCCGGTCCACGTAGGTAGTTGATCCACGATACGCTGAGCCGAGTCGGGATTCGGAGTGATGACCAGAGTAGGTAATCTGAGATTACGCCAAAGCGCGGCGATCAGAAAAGGATTAGCCGGCTCCGGGCAAACAGTGGGGACGGTGGAGCGCGGTTGGTTTAGCAAACTGCCAATTGCGTCGAACTGAGTCGTACCGGCCAATCGGTCAGCTAGGGTCGCAAGGAATGGTTGCGTTTTTGATGGCATGCGGTTACGCGCGCTAATAGCCCGCAAACTCTTGCGGGCGGTTCTTAGGGTTCGATTCTATCGTTCGTCTGCGCAACGTAGATGTCGAGGACCCGCGAAATTACGTAAGGTTTGCAACCTTATAATCTCACCTATGGCGCGCCTCTCTGCTAAGACAAATCCAGATAAGCGCGCGATCAGGCGTGCCGTTTTCAAGCTGGGCACGAATATCGTTACTCGTGATTCGGGTGAGCTTGACATCGAGACGATTTCCGACCTCGTTGGGCAGATCGCAGGTGCACATCGATCGGGACTGGAGTTGGTGATCGTATCTTCGGGAGCAGTGGGTGCTGGTATGGACACACTTATTACCCGCAGCCCCAAGAATCGAGGAAGACTTCGACGGCGGAATGTAACGGCACGGCAGGCAGCGGCGGCGATCGGACAGGTGGACGTCATCGCCTTGTACAAGAGCGAGTTCGGGCGGTACGGGATCGATGTGGCGCAAACTCTGCTCTCTCGCAGCGTGCTGAACCAACGAGACGGATACCTAAATGTGCGTGGCACGATGGAGATGTTGCTGGAGGCGGGGATCGTGCCGATCGTGAACGAAAACGATGTAGTTGCGGTTGAGGAGATCGTCGGTGTGACCTACGGGGATAACGATCGGTTGTCTGCGATGCTGGCGAATGTTTTGGACGCTGACTTGCTGGTGTTGTTAGGAGAAATGGATGGCCTGCACACGGCGGACCCGCACCAGACCCCAGACGCGTTGCTGATACACGACGTGTACGAGATAACTGAAGAGATCCGAGCATTCGCTGGTGGTCCGAGTGATAACCGCGGCAGTGGGGGTATGCGAAGCAAGCTCGCGGCTGCTGAGGTGGCCACTTTGTCAGGTGTAGATATGATCATCGCGGATGGGCACGTAGAAAATATCGTTGGCAGACTGCTGGACGGAGAGAAGATCGGGACAAGATTTCATTCGCTGGTTCCGCCGACGGAGAGTCGGAAGCGATGGTTGCTCACTGGTGGAACCGAAGCTACCGGTGCAGTCACGATCGACGACGGTGCGGTTCGGGCGTTGACTGAGAAGGGAGTGAGTTTGCTTCCAGTTGGGGTCACTGCGGTCGATGGAGATTTCGAGCGTGGCGATATCATTGGAGTGAAGTCGCTATCCGGCAAAGATGTCGCTTGGGGCCTCAGCAACTACTCAGCAGCCCAGACAAGGCTCGTGATGGGTAAGAGATCGGGCGAAATGCCCAATATTTTGGAGAACTATTTCGGTCGTGAGATCGTGCATCGCAACAATCTCGTGATCGGGGCAATCGGAGCGATGGAATCGACATCAGAACGGCCGATACCTTCATCGGATTGAGAGTCAAGCAACGGAAAATTCTCTGTGTCGGCAACAGATCAGGGTGACAGCTAAGAGATGGTTACAGTAGAAAAACCGGCATTAACGGTGGCGACGGTGGATATTCGCGCCATGGGATCAGCGGCGCGGGCGGCGGCGGAAGAGTTGGGCCGTTGCACCGCTGAACAGCGCGATAGGGCGCTGCGGACGTTGGCGATGGCACTCAATGTCCAGAGTGATCGCGTATTGGCAGCCAATGATGCGGACTTGGCGGCGGCCAGAGCCGATGGTCTGGATGAGCACGTTGCCGAGCGAATGATGCTGAACGCAGATCGCATCGCTGGTATGGCGAGTGCGGTGATCAACATCGCGGATCTTGACGATCCGGTCGGCGAGGTTTTGGAAGAACGTAGGGCGTACAACGGGATGCTCATACGCCGGGTTCGCGTTCCCTTGGGTGTGATCGGCGTCATCTATGAGAGTCGCCCAAACATCACCATCGATATCGCCGCGTTGTGTTTGAAGGCCGGAAACGCTGTAATACTGCGCGGTGGCAAGGAAGCAATCCGGACGAACTCAGCGTTGGCATCACTGGCACGAGAGTCGGTAGTGGGGGCCGGCTTGCCAGTGGACTCCGTCCAATTCGTGGAAACCACCGATCGGGCCCTGGTCGGAGAGATGTTGGAGATGGACGACTGCATTGATATGTTGGTCCCTCGCGGTAGCTCAGAATTGGTTCACATGGTGGCGGAAAAGGCGAAGATGCCGGCAGTTACGGGTGGGATAGGTGTGTGCCATGCGTATGTCGACGCATCGGCGGATATCGATAAAGCGGTCGATGTGGCCTTCAACGCGAAGGCGCAACGGCATACAGTGTGTAACGCGTTGGATACGTTGCTAGTTCACGAGAACGTTGCGGGTGCGGTTTTGAATCGTTTGTCTGATCGGCTATCGGATGCAGGCGTCGAGGTGCGTGCCGATAATCGCGCTTGGGCTTTACTCGGCCCGAAACGACGAACGTTGAGGGTCAAACGGGCAGGCGAGAACGACTTTGGCACCGAGTTTTTGGCCTTGATATTGTCGGTGAAAGTTGTGCGAAACCTCGATGAAGCTCTAGAGCACATCAGATATTACGGTTCGGGTCACTCCGAGGCGGTGATCGCTGACGACACGACGGTAGTTGAGCGCTTCTTGAACGAGGTTGACGCTTCGGCCGTATTCGCGAATGCTTCGACTCGCTTTAACGACGGTGGTGAGTTCGGTCTAGGCGCAGAGGTGGCGATATCCACCAACAAGCTGCACGCGCGCGGGCCAATGGGGATCCGCGAGATCATGTCCTACAAATGGGTGGTCATCGGCGATGGTCATGTGCGCACATAGGCCACGTCACATGGCGACTTTGGATTGAAATTTCGCGAGGTTCAAGAGCGCAAATAACTGTGAGCCCTTTTCTAAGAGGAGAGGGCTAGGGCTAGTGCAAATGACGAACTACACGCTGCACAGAGAACTGCGGACCCCAAACTCCGAATCATTTTTCGTTGTCGATAGCGAAGACCGCGATGTCGGAAGGCTCGACGTGCACTTTCCACATGGAATGGTGCACGCGACATTGATCGTCCGAGAGAATCTGACCGAAGAAGACCTGCGCGAGATCGTCAACCGTTTCATCCAAGAGATGAACCAGTTAGTAGGGGTCGATGGAATCGAGGTCGCGGTGCATGCGTATCAAGGCGAAGAGCGTGGGATTTTCCACAACGACGACTTGAATGAACGCCGCAACGGTAACGGTCACTCGAACAACTGAACAGGATGGTTGACCTAGTCGTTGTCAGCTGACGACGATGTTGAAGAGTCGCCCCGGGACGTAGATTTCGCGACGGATTTGTTTGTCTTGTGTGTGGCGAACCGCGCCCGGTGACGAGAGTGCGGCAGCGGCGATCTCTTTGTCACCAGCATCCGTCGGAACCGTGATGGTGTCACGGACGCGTCCATTCACCTGCACTACGATCTTGATGGTATCGACAGTTAGTTTCGCCTCATCCCATTCTGGCAGGGTCTGCTCATGGATGGAGAATGCCCAGCCGTTGCGCAGCCACAATTCTTCGGCGATGTGTGGTGCGAGTGGTGCTAGATGTAGCAGCAACCGTTGCACGCTGGAGCGCCAGAGTTCAGGGCTGATGCCGCCGTTTTCCCAAGCATCGTTCATCTGATTGACATAGGTCATTAACGCGGCGATGGCAGTGTTGTACTTGTAGGCGCGCATGTCTTCGATTACGCGCTTGGTCAGTGTGTGGGATGCCACGTCAAGTTCTCGCTCGTCAGCTTGGTCCCCACCATTCAGTTCGCTAGCGTCACGTGTACCGATGTCCCAAACACGGTGCAGCCATCTCCGGATGCCGTTGATGCCAGACTCGGTCCAAGCTCCGCCTCGGTCCCACGGGCCTAAGAACATGAGATAGCAGCGGAGAGTGTCGGCACCATACTCCCTTACGAGGGGGTCCGGTGCTAGAGGATTGGAGCGCTTAGAAATCTTGCCTGTCTCAGTCGTCAAGGTGCCGTGACTGAAGAGATGGACGTACGGTTCGGAGAAATCGACATACCCCATGTCGCGCATGGCGCGGTTGAAGAACCGGGCATAGAGGAGATGCATAACGGCGTGTTCCATGCCGCCGGTATACTGATCGACTGGCGCCCAGCCGTTGGCGACTTTCCTGTCGAATGGATGGGTAGCGTCCTCGGGGCTGAGGTAGCGCATGTGGTACCAGGACGAGTCCATGAATGTGTCCATAGTGTCTGTCTCGCGCTTGCCCGGTCTGTCGCAGTTGGGGCAAGGCGCGTTCAGGAACTCCTCGTGCTCGATCAGCGGTGACCTGCCCGATGGTTGGAACTTAGCGTCTGATGGCAGCTCCACTGGTAGATCTTCGTACGGTATTGGAACCGCGCCACAGTCGTCGCAGTAGATGATCGGGATTGGGGTTCCCCAGTAGCGTTGACGTGAGATGAGCCAATCACGGAGATGGTAGGTGACCACCCGTTCGCCCCATCCGTTGGTCTCGATAGCGTCGGAGATGGATTCTTTGCCCTGTTCGCTGGGGAGTCCGTCGAACTCGCCGGAGTTGACTTGGACGCCGGGGGCGATATAAGCCGCGTCGATATCGCGGCCGTCCCACCCCTCGGGGGCCACAACTACTCGGATCGGGAGGTTGTACTTTTTGGCGAACTCAAAGTCGCGTTCGTCGTGGGCGGGGACGCCCATGACCGCACCGGTGCCGTAGGTAGCTAAGACATAGTCGCCGACGAGTATGGGAACGCGTTCGCCATTTAGCGGGTTTACACAGAAAGAACCGGTGGGCACGCCGGTCTTCTCGCGCACGGCTGAGGTTCGCTCGATCTCGGTCTCTCGGGCGGCCGCGGCGACATATTTTTCGACCGTTGCTTGGTATTCGGGTTGGGTCAACTCGTCAACCAAGGGGTGCTCGGGAGCCAGCACCACGAAAGTGACGCCAAAGATGGTATCGATACGGGTTGTAAACGTCGGAATCGACGTTGTTTCGAGGTCGTACTCGGAGATGTCGAAGCGGATGTCTACACCTTCGGATCGACCGATCCAGTTTTCCTGACTGACCAGAACCTTCTCGGGCCAATCGATGCCAGACATGTCCAGCATTTCATCGGCATATTTGGTGATGGCGAAGTACCACTGCGGCATGTTGCGTTTGATTACGGTGGTCTCGCAACGTTCACACTTGCCGTCTTTGACCTGTTCGTTGGCAAGAGTAGTTTGGTCTTCGGGACACCAGTTGACGGCGCCGTCGGAGCGATAAGCGAGCCCGTTCTCCAGAAACTTCAGGAAGAAGTACTGATTCCACTTGTAGTATTCAGGATCGCAAGTGATGATCTGGCGGGACCAGTCGTACGAGTTGCCCATCAAATCGAACTGGTTACGCATGTTGGCAATGTTGTCATAAGTCCAGACACTAGGGTGGACATTGCCGCGGATAGCGGCGTTTTCGGCCGGCAGACCAAAGGCGTCGAAGCCTTGTGGGTGCAGGACGTTGTACCCTTCCATCCGCTTGAATCGGGCTGCTGCATCGCCGCCGCTGAAAGCGAACCAGTGACCGATGTGGAGATCGCCAGATGGGTACGGGAACATCGATTGAACGAACCACTTCGGGCGGGTGGTATCGTCAGGATTCCATCGATATATGGTGGCGTCGTCCCAGAGCTCCCTGATGCGAGGCTCGATCTCGGCGTGATCGTAGCGATCGCCGAGTTGATGGGAAGTATCAGGTGGGATGTCGGACGCTAGAGCCATCGACGATTCTCCGAACTAGGCGAAGGCCGAGTCGGTCTTGAAGAGCTTCGAATGTTATCGATTCTAATGCAACCGCTGGTTAGTCCATGTGCCTGTCAGGCTTGCGTTGCCTTGATGAGACGGGTCTGGGTATCTTGCGAATAAGGTTAGATTCTGATGAATTTGGGGAATCTGGAGAAAAACTATGAAATTTGCTTGACATAATCAAACATATGTAGAATATACTACAATAGTATCAATCAAATCGATCAACTTACGGAGGAGCGCATTAACCATGCCCAAACCGAGAGCCAAGACCAGAGAAGTGCGTCGCCGGATCTGGGAGTTCATTCGCGACTACCGGCGCGAAAATCTCTACGGTCCGAACCTGCGCGAGATAGCTGAAGCGGTCGGCATCAGTTCCGCATCCAACGTCAACTATCACGTCAAACCGATGATCGAACAAGGCCTCTTGTCGGGAAACAGCAACGCGCGATCGTTGAATGTCCAGTCGGGCATCCCGATCGTCGGCATGGTCGGCGCTGGCCCGACTGTAGTGTTGCCTGATCCCAAAGCTGTCGAGTGGGACCAAGTAAGCGAATTCGACACCATCGATTTTCCGGACTGGCTTGTCGGGAACGCGCGCGACCCATTCGCACTTGAAGTGACTGGCGATTCGATGATCGATGCTGGCATCATGGAAGATGACATCATCATCATGGAGAAGACCAATCGTGCCAAGCGGGGAGACATGGTTATTGCGTATGTCTCCAGTCGTGAAGAGCACACGGTCAAGCGATACTACCCGAATGGGCCGACTGTCACGCTCCAACCCGACAACAAGAACTACGATCCGTTGATCGAGGATGCCAAAGATGTCAGCATCGAAGGCAAAGTTATCGGTGTTGTGAGGCGTTACTGAGAGCCGTACATCCCGCGATTTTGGCTGGGTGCTAATTTCGTCCAGCCAAGACGCACCGACGCGCGGTTGAAATCATGGGAATTCACGAGTCGGTTACAATCAATCTTGACGTTTCGTCATCGAAGTTAACCATCCGACCCGAAATCACCATACTCCAAGGTTCAACACGACATGTTTGGCAGAGGCATAGGCCCACTTGAGATTTTCCTGATCGTCGTCGTGGTGCTTATCATCTTCGGCGCTGGACGACTGCCGGAAGTCGGAAGAGGTATCGGCACCGCCATCAAAGAGTTCCGCGGCAGCATCGGCAACAAGGACAACGCAGAAAACGCGGATGAGAAAAAGACGGATGTGACGGAAGTCGAGAAGCCTGACTAACCACCGGTATCCGCGACTTTTCGATCGGTTGCATTCTCGGCTTCGGACTTCCTAGTCGCGAGCCTCGTAAGCAGCAGTCCGAGTTCGAAGAGAACGATTATCGGACCGGCCACGAGAGCTTGCGTCACCGGATCGACTGTTGGGGTCACGATCGCCGCAAGAACAAAGGCGAATAGGATGACCCAGCGCCGCTGTTTCGACAGACTATTAGATCTCAGGATTCTGAGCTTCGCCAATATAAACATCGCAATCGGGATTTCGAAGATCAAGCCAAGCCAGATCATGAGCGTCGAGACTAAGGTCACGTAGGACGAAAGTCGCGGCGTAACCAGAGCGATCTCGCCTCCGAACTGCAGCAGGAAGTGGATCGCAGGTGGAATTGCCACGTAGTACGCGAACGCCGCGCCGGCGATGAACAGCAGTGTGCCGCCGGGAAGCAGGAGATATAGCGTGCGCCGTTCGTTGCCCTTCAAGCCAGGGCGGACGAACATGATGACTTGATAGAGGACGACTGGGAAGGCAGCGGCGAATCCTACGAGCACCGATACCTTTGCGGTCACCGTCCAACCTTCAGTGATGTCGAGCTGGACCAGCCTTGCTGGATCCTCAGGACGGACTCTTTCGAGGGCATCGATCGCAGGGCGTTGGACGAAATCTTGTATTGGTCGATAAAATGCAAACGCTAAAATCGTCGCGATCAAGATAGCTGCAACTGAGATGTAGAGCCGTTTCTTCAGCTCCGCGAAGTGGGACATCAACTGGGTTGGCCGATCCTTCACGACGACGCTCCCGAACCTTCGGGTCTAGTTTCGGCGTCTGTTTCGGCGGCCGGGGCTTCCGGCGAAACATCAGTCGACCGCTTTGGCGTTTTCGGATCTGGTGCAGTTCTGGAATAACCTCCTGGCCTGACTACCGAACGTGCTAGCGACTTAAGTTCGGTGGCATCGGTAGCTATGCTTTGAGCGTCTTCGCGGATGTCGTTGAGTTCCGATGTCAGGTCGCGGACGTCATCCAACAATCCGTCTTGGTCGAGATGCTCTCGAATTCCTTCAACATCGACCGCTTCTTCGACCATCTGCGTCAGCTCTTCGCGTTGCCGCCTTAGTTCTGTCATGTACTTGCGGGCTGTCCGGACTCCTTCGACTAACCGGACGGGTCCGACTACGAGCAATCCAATGATGAACACGACGATTAGTTCAAGGCCACCAATGCCGAGGAAATTCACTGCTTGCTCATCTCCTCATGTGCGGCACAGGTGGCGTAGATGTGAGCGTTGGCAAACGTGCACGATCTAGGCGGCAACATGGCACGGACCGCGCAGAGCGGCAGTCCGACGACGTTCAGGTAGCAACCGATGACCGCTTCAGTTGGATTGAACCCGCCGTCTTGGACACCATAGGCCCCCGCCCGGTCGTAAGTCAACCCCGTAGCGACGTAGTCGTATATCTCGGAGTTGTCGTACTCTCGCATGTTCACTTTGGTGATGACCGTGTGTGTCAATGACTCTCCGCGTTGACGATGTGGCGCATAAGTTACGGCGACCGTGGTGATGACCTGATGCTGCCTTCCTCGCAACTTTCGAAGCATGTCGACTGCCTCGTCGCGGTCGCCGGGTTTGCCAAGAGCGTCTCCGTCAAGAGCAACGACAGTGTCGGCAGCGATGACTACAGTGTCCCACGGCATACGATTCCTATTGGCCGCGACGGCCGAGTCGAGTTTTGTGTGGGCGTTTTTGCGTGTGAGTTTGCAGACATCGGGCTCTACATCAGATGTGATTTCCGAATCGCCCCCCGAACCGTCTTGGACCACAAAGGTGAGTCCGGCTAGCGCCATGATGTCTCTTCGGCGTTTCGATCCGGATGCGAGGATGAAGCGAACGTTTCCGCCGCGCGTTTCTTCGACAAATTCGCTATTGGGGGACGCGATTGCGGTGTCAGAGTTTGACATAGCGGCTACGATGTGGCCGAAGATTGTTTCGACTCTTATTTCTCCAATAGGGCAAGAGATTCGACGTGCCTAGTCTGTGGGAACATGTCGACGGGCCGGACTGATACCAGTCTAAATCCGCTCTCGCAAAGAGCATTCAAGTCGCGAGCCATCGTTATGGGATTGCACGAAACCATCATTATCCGGCGTGGCGCGAGCGTTTTGAGAGCTTCCAACGCCTGAGGATGGCAACCGATCCGGGGCGGGTCAATGATAGCGACATCAACGGTTTGCCCCGATTGTGAGAGCTCAACGGCCGCAAATTCGGCCTTGGCTTGGATGAATGTGACGTTGTCGACATCGATACAGTTGGCCTTGGCGTCTTCGATCGCCGAAGCCGATTCCTCAATGCCGATCACCGACTCGACATAAGGCGATAGGAGGCGGGTAAAGGTTCCGACACCGCAATAGAGGTCGACGAGAGTATCGTTGCCATTCAACTCGAGGATCGAGACGATCTCGTCCACGATCGCAGACAACTGCACAGTGTTGACCTGGAAGAAGGATGAGGCGGCAATTTGGAATCTGGCACCCTTAACTTCTTCGACGTACTTTTGGCGGCCGGACGGAACGTCTTGGATCTCGGCCGGCAATAATGGTTGGATGATGGTGTCGCCAGTGTTGCTGCCCACGCGAATGGAGAACTGCGTCATCCGGTTGAGACGGCCTTGGAGTTGCGACAAGGTTGCATTGATGCGCTCGTCCATGATGGCGCACTCGTTGACCCGTACGAAGCGGCGACTGTCGGCGTTCTTGTACCCGGCGACGCCGTTTTCGCCGGTTTGGCCGACCGTGAAACGAGCGTGATTGCGGTAGTGGAAGCGCTTTGGCGATGGCAACGTTTCGGTCACCGGAGCGTCACGTAAAACTCCGTATTGGGACAACGCGCGAACGACGATGTCTCGTTTGATCTCGAGCTGGCGATCGTAGTCGACGTGCTGCCATTGGCAACCGGAACATTCGCCAAAATAGATACACTTCGGCTGGACTCGATGTTTAGATGCGCGTTCGACGTTTTTGGCGAGAGTGGCGATGCGATCGGGATAGACCTTGACGACTTTTGCGACGACTTTTTCGCCAGGGATCGCACCTGAGATGGTTACCGGAGCAGCCTCGTACTCGGCTGTAGCGAGCCCGCGTTCATCGAAATCGTCTGCTTGCAATTCAAACGTGTCACCGATCTCGACGGCTAGGTGAGACGTGAGGTCTGATCCGCGGTAACGTTTCCTGTGTTTTCGTTTAGCCATTCCAGATTCGACGACCGCCGCCTTCCGCGCTTTCTTAATCCGCCCGTTATCCTTCGCAATCCAACGTGCCAAAGGCTCGAATCCCAATATACAACTGAGCGTTTTGATACCCTGAGACTATGTGATCAGCGGCCTTTGATAGTGCGTCTGACGCAGTTGGTGCAAACTTCTAATTGACCCAGACACTACCAGAACCGACCGTCAAGCCGTGGAAGATTTCGCGCAATGGCACACCCCGTCCCGCGAAGCGGAGATTGCCGGAATGGTTCAAAGTGCGGGCCCCGGGCGGTGAGAACTACACCGACCTTAAGAAGCGTTTCCGCAGTTCGGCCTTGCACACGGTCTGCGAAGAGGCGGCGTGTCCGAATATCGGCGATTGTTGGGAGCGTCGAACCGCAACCTTCATGATCCTTGGCGACACGTGCACGCGTGCCTGCTCGTATTGCAACGTCAAGACCGGATGGCCGGGTGAGCAGAACGTAGATTGGGCGGAGCCATTCCGATTGGCGCAGACAGTGCAGGCGATGGATCTGAAGTACACCGTGGTGACGTCGGTCGACCGCGACGACTTACCCGATTACGGCTCGTCTATATTTTCGATGGCGATAACTCAGATTCATCGTTTGACGCCAGAGTGCAAGGTCGAGGTTCTGATACCCGACTTCGGTGGTGAACGGACCGCGTTGAAGCGCGTGGTCGACGCTGGACCGGAGGTCTTGAATCACAACATCGAAGCGCCGCGCAGGATCTTCAGCAAGGTGCGACCTAAGGGTGATTACGATTTGTCGTTGGAGCTTATACGCCGTGTGAAGGAGATCGATCCGGAGATGCCAACCAAGTCGGGCATGATGGTCGGTCTGGGCGAAACCAAGGACGAGGTCTACCAGACGATACACGATCTGCGAAGCGTAGATTGCGATTTGCTGACGATCGGTCAGTATTTGCGACCATCGGAGCGACATCACCCGCTGATCCGCTTCTACCATCCTAGCGAGTTTGGCGAGTTTGCCCGCGTCGGCATGGAGATGGGATTCAAGCACGTCGCGTCCGGGCCGTTGGTAAGGTCGTCGTATCATGCCGACGAGCAACACGAGTCAGCAATCGACGCTTTGCTGGCGAAACGGTAGGCAGTCAGGCGGCGTATTTCATTTCCTGGAGACATGCAGGAGATGATTTCAAAGCGAAATAGATCCTTAGTTGCCGGAATCGCATTCGCCGTATTCCTGCTGTTTGCCGTCATAGGTATCACCACTTTGATTCCTTCAGTCTTCGCCGAGAACGATAGCCACAGTTCGGTAACCGGCTATTTCGGGTTAGACGACGATGGACTTCCGATCATTGATCGCCACGGCATCATGCTGGTTTTCGATGGCGAAATTGCGCCAGAGACAGTGTCCATCCATACCTTCGAAGCGTCGCTTAACGATGGTTCATTCGCCGAGATCGTCGAAACCCAGGTCGATGGCGCCTATGTGTTTTTGAAGCTTGAAGACGAGTTGGCTTCTGACGCGACGCCGATCGTGGAAATCGCGGAGGGAGAGGAAGTGGAGGACTTGGTCGGCAACTCGACCAACAAACGGAAGTTGGGTTTCGTGCAGATCAAGGACGGCATCGCACCGCGTTTGACGGTTACTTTAAGCGGAGGTTCAGGGAGAGGTCAGGGTGATGAAGGTCCCGATCGTTTGACGAGAGACATCATTGATGTCCGAATCACATCCGATGAGCCTTTACAAGCGGCGCCGCGAGTAGTCGTGGTTTGCGAAAGCTTGAAGTGGACCGAGAGTGTTGATGGCCAAGATGTTGAGCGTGACATCGACGATTTCATAGCGAATCGCAATGGTGCCTTTCCAAGTAAGCCGCAAGAACCGAGAGGTACCGACTACACATGCGGTTATGACGAAGATGGCGATGGCATGAAAGATCCTTTTCAATTGACGGAAGACATAGCGAATTCTCGTCCAGGCGAAGTTTGGGAATACACATGGCGCAACCCGGCAGGTTCTGAAGCGGGTCTGCGCGATGGAGAGTTGGTGGTGGTCGCATATGGACGGGATAAGTCGAGATATGACCGTTACGGAGAAGATGTTTCCAACTGGGCAGTTGCGACGGGAGGATTTGGTTTGGATACGAAGTTCGAAGGTGCCGTCGTGCCCAATGGCGTCAAGGTTCACCCCGCAGACGGAGCGAAAACCAGCGAAGTACGTCCGTTCGTCCTGATTGAGTTTCCTGAAACGGACTCCGTAACGTTGAATTCGGTGCTGTTCGACGGTGAGGAGGTAGTCGATGAGTTCGAAGCCGTCAGGAGCAACGAATTCTTCTATTGGCCGTTGAGCATGAACCGGGGCAAACACAAAGTCGAAGTCGAAGCCAACGATTCTGCAGGAAATGAAACGAGGTTCGGATTTTATTTTGAGACAACCCAGCGCGGCGATTTCGTATTGCCTCTAGTGGCAGGTTGGAACGCGGCGTCTATTCCTGCCGATCCGATCGATTCAGCGATCGAGAACGTCTTTACACATCCAGCGATCGAAATGGTCGTTTCGTGGGACCCTTTTTCAGTTCAGAGTCCATGGGCGGTGTCATTGCGGACTGGAGATTCTTGGGAACCGATGATCAGCTTCGGAGCCAAGGTGTCCGAGATTGTTGCTGATCGGGGCTACTGGGTCAATTCATCGGAATTCGTCAAGCAACCGATCAAACTGACCCAAAAGGTGATTGCTGAAACTGAGAGGAACGATTTACCGTGTCCATACAATGGTGTGTGGTGTTTCGTCGGTGTCACCGACAAAAATGGCATCCAAACTCAAGATAATTTCGGTGAACCGTTGCGAAACCACGACGGCGTGATCGTGACTGCCGAGGAATACTTAGCTTCCTACCGTAGTTTCGTTTGGGACCCGATTGAGGCTGAATTCCATAGTTTGGCATCGAACGATCCAGTGATAATAGGTGCCGGGATTTGGGTTTGGAACCCTGATAATTGTCTTTGCCCATAACCATGGACAACGTTTCGGTGAATTCAACCACCGTCAGGAGGGGAAGCGGTAGAAGTCAGTGTCGCGGGTACAGATACGGCTGATGTCGTGTTCGCGGATCAGGACCGGGGTGTGGAGGTCGTGCATAAGGTTGCGTCATAGTAATCTAAATCCAGAATGCCGACGCTGTACATTGTCGCTACTCCGATTGGCAACCTCGACGATCTCACACTGCGGGCAATTGAATTGCTTCGGTCGGTATCGGTGGTTGTAGCTGAGGACACGCGAGTGACGCGCAAGTTGCTAGATCGCGTTGGATCGACAGCGAGAGTAATCAGCTTTCACCGGAGGTCCGGCGAGAAGGGCATTGGGACGATAGTGCGCCTGTTAGATGACGGTGATGTGGCGTTGGTTTCTGACGCGGGCACTCCTGGTGTTAACGATCCTGGGCAGGCGATAGTCGCGGCCGCAATTGATCGGGGGCACAATGTCGTACCGATTCCCGGCCCGTCGTCTGTTATGGCTGCGCTTTCAGTATGCGGCTTTTATGCCGATCAGTTCGCTTCGTACGGTTTCTTGCCAGCGAACGGGAGTAGACGCAGAAGGGTGTTGCGGCAGATCGCGGGGCAATCGATGGCCGCCGTTATGTTCGAAACACCCCATCGATTGCGCGACACATTTGCGGACACAGCCGAGATTCTTGGAGACCGAAACCTTGTCGTTTGTCGCGAGATGACGAAGATGCACGAGGAGATTTGGCGCGGAGCTGCTGATGAAGCGCTCTTGCATTTCGAGAAGCCTAGGGGAGAGTTCGTGATCGTTGTGGCGCCGCTCGAGCGGTCGGGTGTGGGCCCACAAGCAATGTCAGCAGAGGATGCGGAGCGTGAAATACTCAACATCGCTGCCGAATTGGACGATGAATACGAGTCTCGTCGGGATCTCGTCGATGCTGTCGCCGCTGAGATCGGTTATCCGCGGCGACAGGTCTACCAAGTGTTGCACCGACAGCGTTGAGCGAGATGAATGGAATGGCGGCGGCATTTCGCAAGTAGAATCGAGAGGTAGTGTCGTGCTGCATCTCCGGTTGTCTAAAGCCGATTAGCGATCAAGAACGGCGTTAAGCGAGCCTCTACTTGTCCAAAAACATCCTCGTCTGCGTAGCCTGGCCCTACGTCAACAGTGAACCGCATCTCGGACACATCGCCGGGATGAATGTGCCTGCCGACATATTTGCTCGGTATCACCGCATGATTGGCAACCGCGTGGCGATGGTGTCTGGCAGTGACATGCATGGCACTCCGACTGCTTTGCGGGCGGTCGACGAAGGCGTACGACCTGAGGACATCGCGTTCAAGTATCACGAGATCTGGGCAGATTGTATGGAGCGGATGGGATTCTCGTACGACCTCTACACGCATACGCACACGAAGATTCACGAAGATGTCGCACAGGACGTACTCCTGACTCTCGACAAGCACGGCTACATCTACGAAGATACCCAGTTGATGCCTTATTCCGATTCGGAGCAGCGATTCCTATCGGATAGATTCGTTGAGGGCATTTGCCCTGCGTGTGGATATGACGGCGCACGTGGTGATCAGTGCGATGACTGCGGCCGTACTCTCGACCCGACCGATTTGATCGAAATCCGTAGCATCCGTGACGGCTCGATGCCAGTCTTCAAAGAGACTACACACTTGATGATCAAGTTGAGTGCTTTTCAAGAGCCGCTCGAAAAGTGGGTGGCCGACAAAAACGAATGGCGGCCTAACGTCCGCAACCAGACCATTGGTTTCCTTAACGAAGGGCTCCACGACCGCGCGATGACCCGCGACATCGAATGGGGTGTCCCGGTTCCTAAGCATCGTTTTGAGGGCTACGACAAGAAACGCATCTATGTTTGGTTCGAAGCTGTAATCGGGTACTTCTCGGCCACTAAAGCATGGGCCATCAACTCTGCCGACGAGGATGACTGGAAAGAGTTCTGGCACAAACCAGACGCCGAGTCGTATTACTTCCAAGGCAAAGACAATATCCCGTTCCACACTGTGTTGTGGCCAGCGATGTTGATGGGTTACGGCGGCTTGAACCTGCCAACCGACGTGGTCGCGAACGAGTACTTGAATCTGGATGGTCAAGGATTCTCAAGCAGCAGAAACTGGGCGGTCTGGTTGCCCGACTATCTTGAACGATATGAAGTCGATCCGTTGCGCTACTACTTGGCGTCGATCATGCCCGAAACGTCGGATTCAGACTTCACGTGGGAAGGTTTCCTCGCGGCAAACAACAATGTGTTGGTTGCAACGCTTGGGAACTTCATACACCGGACGTTGACTATAACGACTCGCAACTTTGACGGGAAAGTACCTGCCCCGGGCGATCTGGGAGTGCAGGATCAAGAGGTTCTGGATGCTTGTTCGCAGACATTGGATGATGTGGCGGCATCGATCGAAACTCGTAGATTCCGGCGCGCGCTGTACCAAGCGATGGAACTAGCTCGCGTAGGTAATCGCTACCTCGACGCGGAAGAGCCTTGGAGGACGGTGAAAAGCAACCCTGATAAGGCAGCGACCACCTTGTGGACGGCTCTAAACGTAATATCCACATTGCGCACGGTGTTTTACCCGTTCATTCCATTCTCAAGCGACAAGATTCATAATCTGCTAGGCTTCGACGGGGAAACCGCCAGCGACGGATGGAGAACACGCGCAGTCGAGCCAGGGACACCCTTGCCAAAACCGCGACCGCTTTTCCGCAAGCTGGATCCTGAGATTGTCGAACAAGAGAGAGAACGGCTTCTCGCGCAACAGACCAGTAATCCGTGAATCAGTTGAGAAACTGCTTGAATTCAGACCGCTCGAATGGGATGATTAGGACGCCATGACAACCATTCAAACGACGCCCGCTCAGGATATTTTCGCTCCTATCGAGCAAGACCTTGACCGAGTGGTTGAAGTCATAACTCAACTGAGCATTGAAGAAATCGAGCGTTGCCCAGCGGGTATCGATGCCCTCGAAACGCTTGACGAGCGTCTTACGCATGTGATGTCGACACCGGGCAAGAAGATGCGGCCTGCCATGACCTTGCTCGCATCGAAGTTGTGGGGAGCGGTGCCAGACGAAAAGATGATAAGCATGGCGGTCGCGGTCGAGTTGCTACACATCGCAGCGCTGATACACGACGACACGGTCGACGACGCGGATGTTCGGCGCGGCAAGGCAACCGCGGGCTTTTTGTGGGGCAACAACTTTGCCGTGCTGCTTGGTGATTACGTATTCGCAACCTCGGCAAAATTCGTTTGTGCAACTGGATCGGTTAGATTGATCAGCCGCTTCGCAGAAACTATTGCCGAACTCGCTCGCGGCGAATTACACGAGATGGTCAGCAACTGGAACTTGCCAGTCACTGTGGATGAATACTTCGCAAGGATCTACGACAAGACAGCTTCCCTGTTTTCGACGTCGGCCGAAAGTGGCGCAGTTCTCGGCGGTGCCAACGAAGATGCGGTCAACGCCTTAAGGGAATATGGCTACTACTTGGGAATGGCATACCAAGTTAAAGATGACGTTCTCGACTACGAGTCGACCACCGATGAGCTAGGCAAACCAGCCAACCAAGACATCTTGAGCGGCAAACTCACACTGCCTGCGATCTACGCCTTAGAGAATCCGGATTGCGCGGCAGCGATCGAGGGATTTTTCAACTTGTCTGAAAGCGAGCGCGAGGCGGCGCTCGGAGAGCTGCTAGACACGATCCGCCGCAACGGTGGTGTGGAGCGCGCCGAGGCGACTACGTCGGAATTCATCGATAAGGCGTTGAGGCGTCTCGAGGTGGCACCGCCATCGGTCAGCAGAGATTCCTTGGCGTCCGTCGCTTCTAGAGTCAACTCGATGTAGGTCGTATCCCTCAACGTTCGCCAACAGGATGTCGCCCGACACGATCATTGAGAAACTATCCGCGATCTACGGCGAATTCGAGCAAACGCCACGCTACAACGCACTCGACGAGCTGATTTTCACAGTCCTGACGCAACACACGTCGGACCTGAACGCGGAACGTGCGTTCATTCAACTGCGCGAATCGATTCCGACGTGGGAAGAGGTGATGGTCTCTGATCAGCAAGCGATCGCCGACGCCATTTTCCACGGCGGTATGTCAAACCAGAAATCGAAACGGATTAAAGACATCCTCGCAACGATTCTTGAAAGACACGGGGACTTGGAGATTGAATTCCTCAGAAATTACGAGCTTGAGGATGCTCGAAAGTGGTTGGTGGAACTGCCCGGAGTTGGTCCCAAAACAGCGGCTGTGGTGATGGCGTTTGCATTAGGAATGCCCGCTTTTCCGGTTGATACGCACATCCACCGCGTGTCAAAGCGCTTGGGTTTGATCGAAGAGAAGACGACCGCTGACGCCGCACACGAGATCATGGAGCGTCAAGTTCGACCAGAACTGCGTTTCCAGCTTCACATGCAGATGATTACGCACGGTCGGCAGATCTGCAAAGCGCGCAGACCGCTCTGCGGCGAATGTCCGTTGTCGGCGGATTGTCCGTCGAGCACGGTGTGAGTTAGCGTCATTCCGGTCTCCGAGGCCCCTGATACCGCTCCTCTGGATTCCGGCCTGCGCTGGAATGACGGTTTGCTTAGTAGCATATTTGCGACGAGGTGAAAGCATGAAGATAGTCTCCGTAGAAGCGACCAAGGTAAACTACCCGCAATTGAAGCCGATGACGGTGCCGCGTCCGGGGCCGTCACGGAGTGATCTGAACGCGCAGGCTACTCCGCTCCGGCGTTACACAAAAGATCCCAATTTCGGGTTCAGTCGCAAGGTTCCAGGAGGCGATCGCGACGTCGGTTGCGTCGTTACGCTTGAGGACGGCACCTGGGGATTCGGTTTCACAGATCACGGCCGCACGACCGCGTCGCTCATCGAAGACTACCTCGCACCGGCGATCGAGGGGCGCGATGTGATGTCTACCGAGACTCTCTACGATTTGATGATTCGTGTCACTTCCGGTTTCGGCACCAACGCGCTCGTAGCGTACGCGATCGCCGCTGTTGACCTCGCGATTTGGGACGCCAAGGGCAAGCTACTCGAAAAACCCGTTTACAGCCTGCTTGGCGGAAGCACCGACATCCTCAAACCGCTCTACTCCACTGGCAACGACACTTGGTGGCAGAAGGAGCTCGGGTTTGAGAACTTCAAACGTTTCAGCCCCTATGGACCGCCAGATGGTATCGAGGGGATCAACCGCCTCGAAGAAGAAATTGCCGAGGCACGGGAACTGGTCGGGCCAGATGCCGAGTTGATGCTCGATTTCTGGATGGGGCTGGATGTCGAAACTGCTGTCAGAACTGCCGAGAGATTACGCCCGTACAACCTCAAGTGGCTTGAAGACGCGTTCTTGCCTGACACTCTCGACGAGTATGAGCATTTCCGCGAGCGTGTCTCTTGGCAGACCTTGGCGACTGGCGAGCACTGGTACGGCGTCTACCCGTTCTTCCACGCCGCGAAAGAGGGTCTGGTCGACATCTTTCAGCCCGACATCATTTGGTGCGGCGGATTGACCCCGCTCATCAAAATCTGTCACATAGCCGAATCGGCAGGGTTGTCCGTGATACCGCACGGCAGCGGTGGCACGGCGTACGGTCAGCACGCTTGCTACGGCCTGACAGCAGTGCCCATGATCGAGTGTAGTGGGCCCGTGATGACCGAACCGGGTGTGCCGCTCCACGAAAAGGACCGGTTGCCGGGGACGGTAGCACCGTTTGAGGGCAAGCTGAAGCCTAGCGATGAGCCAGGGTTCGGGCTTAACTTGAAGCGCGAGTGGTTCCCGCCGTTCTTCGACCAGACGAGGTTCAGTTCGACTTGTGCACCGCCTCCAGCGATTGGATGATTCCGCGCATGTGCCCCACGCAATAGGCGATGTACTCGCGTCCTTCAGGTCCGTCGGTGGTTAGTCGCATGATGTGGTCGTAGTCGATGCAGCCCTCGTAGTTGACGTCGTATAGGGCCTTGGCGACTTCGTACATGTTCAGGTCGCCCGCGTCCGGGATCACTTCCATGTAGCCTTTGTTCTCCGGGATCCGACCGACCACATTCCGGAAGTGCACATGGAACAGCCTGTTCTGTTCTCCAAAGTGCTTGATCCCTTCGAATATGTTCTGACCTGACTCGTACCTCGTCCCAACGCAGAACGTGATCCCGTTTGCCGGTGAAGGTACCTCGCTGAACAATCGATCAAACGACTCGAACGAGTTGATGATCCCGGGGTAACCGTGCAGCATCGGCACTGGCGGGTCATTCCCGTGCGTCGCTACCTTGACGCCTCCTTGTTCGGCAACCTCGCAGATAGCGGTGTAATGCTTGGCGTGCCGCTCCCAAAGATCCTCTTCGTCGGGAGCGTCCGCGGCACGTGGCTCCGCCAAGGCTTCAACTAAATCGAATTTGGCATGCTTGTATCCGCCGCGACCTTCAACGTATTCGACGATGTTCTGCAGGTTCGGATTGCTCACGCTCGCGGCATACGGTTGGACTCCCAAAACGGGAATGTCGAACTCTGCGCACAGCTCCGCGTTGATGCAAGCATTTCGCGTCTCCTGCTCGGCATTCGGCCCGCCAAGATATACGTCGCGGAACTGGCCAGACAAGCAGTTGGCGCGCTCGATAACCTGCCCAGCTTCCCCCAACTTGTCAACCACCATCGCCAATCCATCACGCGTCACTGCGCCTCCAGACTCCAAGTAACCAGGAACCATGTCCATGGTGATGTCCACAGCGTCGACGCCGATTTGAGTTAAGAAGCGCAGGTCTTCTGGACGGTCCAGCCAATCCGGGCTGATGCGTGTACCGATCCTCATCATCTCAGTTGCCTCCTGAAGAGTGTTTGCAGTAATTCATACCACAGGTGCGGACGAGTAACTGACGTTGCCGAGAACGAGGGAATCGATTTATTCTGGTTTGATGCTGAACGCGACCGCGAATCCCTAGACAATCGCAGGACAAACCATGCCCGACGACAACGCCCCGAAACGCCCCAACATCATTCTTATCCTCGCCGACGATATGGGTTACTCCGACCTTGGATGCTTTGGCGGCGAGATTTCTACCCCAAATCTCGATCGGCTGGCGGAAGAGGGGATGCGCTTCTCGCAGATGTACAACACCGCAAGGTGCTGCCCGTCGCGGGCGTCGCTCCTTACTGGATTGAACCCGCACCAAACGGGTGTTGGTCATATGGGCAACAACATCGAGGGTGAGCCGTCGTATCAGGGTTACCTAAACAATCGATGCGTAACCATTGCTGAGGTGTTGCGTGACGCGGGCTATCGCACTGGCATTTCGGGCAAGTGGCACTGTGGATCTGACCCTGAACGCGCGGACGAAGGACACCCGCAGTTGCAACGCGGTTTCGAGCAGATGTTTTGGTTTGAGGGCGGCAACGGTTACTTCAATCACACTCGCTTCTTCATTGACCGCACGGCTGTCGAAGCTTCCGGCACGGATTACTTGACGGACATGATCACGGACCACGCAGTCAGGATGGTCGATGATGTCCAAAACGATGATCGACCTTTCTTCTTACACGTCGCGTACACGTCCCCGCACTGGCCATTGCAGGCTCTAGAGGAGAACATCGAAAATTACCGCGGCAAATACTCGGATGGCTGGGATGCCACCCGCGCGGCGCGTCACGAGCGTTTGAAGGCTTCGGGTGTGTTGGACGACAAGTGGGAGATTTCACCGCGTGACGAGACGGTAGAGGCGTGGGAAGATGCCTCCCACAAGGAGTGGGAAGGTATGCGAATGGCCGTCTACTCGGCGCAGGTCGAGCGGATGGATCAGGGTATCGGTAAGATCTGCGACGCCTTAAGGGCTAATGATGTTGAACGCGATACGGTAGTGATTTTCCTTTCGGACAACGGGGGATGCGCCGAGTTCCTGTGCGAAGATCGCGATAACTCCAATGTCGATGATTCTCGGGTTGTGCCTCTGACCCGCGATGGTAGACAGGTCAAAGTCGGTAACTCACCCGACATCACGCCCGGCGGTGACGACACTTACATGAGCTATGACACGCAGTGGGCGAATGTGAGTAATACACCGTTCAAGCGGTTCAAGCGATGGACGCATGAGGGCGGTATTGCAACGCCGCTGATCGTCAACTGGCCGGCGGGGATATCAGATAAGGGACGCGCAGGAAAAATCTCGCATACGCCGGTCCAACTCATGGATCTGAACGCGCTATGCATCGACCTTGGTGATGGCGAGTATCCGACGGAGTTTCGCGGTCATGAGATTACGCCGCACGAGGGCGAGAGTTTCCGCGAAGTCTTGGAAGGCAACGACAACTGGTCGAAGCAGCGTCCGCTCGCATGGGAGCACGAGGGCAACCAAGCGATCCGTGTGGGTGATTGGAAGTTGGTGCGGGAGCATGGCAAGGCTTGGGAGCTCTACAACTTGGAGCAAGACCGAACGGAACTGAACAATCTCGCGGAAGGCGACACGGATCGCGTTTCAGAGTTGACATCTCTGTATGGAGAATGGATGCAACGCGCGGGGGCGGTCGATTGGCCGCCCGGCGCGGGAGGTAGTTGGCAATTCCCGGGTTTGAACGTCAATGGCACCTTCCAAATGCGAGGGCACGGCCACATCATCCCGCGCGGATTTACGCGAGCGGCGGCGAATGCTCGTGAGTAACCGATAATTCCAATTCCGCCAACCACAAGTTTCGATAGACATGCAAGAGACAGAACACTTTCCGGACGAACCAACAAATCGCGGTTTGCCACGGATCGCGAACCGCATCGTGTCGAACCCGTTTTTCGACTACTTCATCATCGCCCTGATCCTGTTGAGCGGCGCGTTCCTCGGCTTGGGCACGGTGCCGGAAATCTCCGACGATTACGGCGATTTGCTGACGCTTGGTAACCAAGTGATTCTGGGGGTCTTCATTGTCGAAGCGATCGTGAAAATGGTCGCTTTGGCACCGCGACCGCAGCGGTATTTCCTCGACGGCTGGAACATATTCGATTTCGCCATCATCGTCTTCTCGCTAGTTCCGGCCACTGGAGCGTTCGCGATGATCGCTCGACTAGGTCGGTTGCTACGTGTGTTGCGACTGATTTCGACGATCGAAGATCTGCGCTTGATTGTTGCCGCGCTGGTGAAGTCGATACCTAACGTCGGTCACATTCTGATGTTGATGAGCATCATCGTCTACATCTACGCCATCGTTGGTTTCCAGCTGTTCCACGAACACGATCCTGAACACTGGCGGAACATCGGTATCTCGATTCTGACGCTGTTCGAGATCATCACTTTGGAAGGCTGGGTAGACGTAAACGCTAAGGCTATGGAGTTGAATCCGTTCGCTTGGGTTTACTTTGTCAGCTTTGTTGTTGTCGGCACGTTCGTAGTTGTCAACCTCTTCATCGCCGTGGTCATTAACAACCTCGATCGCGCTAAGGAGGAGGCGCTTAAGGAGTTGCAGCCTCCAGTGTCGCGCGAAGAGTTGTTGCAAGAATTGCGTGCGACTCAGGACAGCTTGCGGCGTTTGGAGACGCGGATATCAGATATTGGTCAGGAAGTAGACGACCAAAAACGCGAGTCAAGTTAGCCGAATCACTGATCCCTCATTGGAGGCGGGCCTTCAATAAACTCGCTTCCCGAGCCGTCTTCAGGGGCATAACCCAACTCCGCCTTGGCACGGCTTATATCGAAGATTTTCCACTTGTTGTCCGAAGTCGCGTAGTAGATGCCGTAGCGAAGGTCGTCAGGAGCATCGATGCAGAGGCGCACTATCTGAGCGGTATCGCGGTGGCTCAGCCATAGCGATAGAGCGAATGGCGAGAATGTTGGATCGTCGGTAGAGATCACCCATCCAATGCGGAGGTGGATCGAGCCTACGTCGTGGTAATCGTTGTAGTAGCTGCCGATGGCTTCGCCGAATGCTTTTGAGACACCGTAGAAGCCGTCTGGTCGGATCATGGTGTCTTCATCGACAAGTGGGTATTTGCCAGCTTCGAGCTTGTCGAACTGCCCGGTACCAACGAGGCTCCACGGCTCGTCGAGGTAGTTGCCGCCTGTGGCGTGGTTGGAGGAGGCGAAGATGACGCGCTTGACGCCCTCACGACGGCTGGCTTCGAAGACGTTGTAGGTTCCAACGAGGTTGTTTGGCAACACCGATTCCCACTCCGCGTAGGCCGCCCGATCCGCCGCCAAGTGCACGACGGTATCCACTCCAGCGAACGCGGGTTGCATAGCATCGAGGTCATCGAGCGATGCTATGTGCGAAGGAACACCTTGCGCTTCTTTCAAATCCAGAGATGAAAGATCGTAGCGATCGCCGAGCCGATCGATGAGAACACCGCCGATCAAACCAGCGCCGCCAGTGATGAGAACCTTTTTCTTGCCGTTACTTTCAGCCATCAGTTTCGCCCTCCGAAGCCTAATCTTGTGTGGTGCCTGCGCCGCAACTCATAAGAAGGATAAAACCCACATGGAACTTATCTCGGGGATCAAGCGTCTAGATAATAGTGAGCAACCAGCCAAAGGCAAAATCATGTCCCTAATACGCACAGCAATCGTCATCGCCCTTGCAACCACCCTCGCATTCGTGTTAGCTTGCGGCGGATCAGGCGAATCCGGGTACTACGACTACTCAGGAGCGCCTGGAGACCTTGGCGCGCCGGGTCGCGCTGGTGCACCTGGACAACCTGGCGCACCGATTATCGCGACCGTGCTTGTCGATAAGGTAGTAGAAGTGGCAGGAGAGACGAGGGTAGTAGAAGTGGCGGGAGAGACAGTGGTCGTTGAAAAAGAGGTGATAAAGGAGGTCGAGTTAGCACAACCGGCTGCCGCGGCTGCCATGGCGATGGAGATGTCAGAGGCCGAAACCGCCCATAACGTCGACATCTCTTTTCAACCTCAAAACCGCATCATCGTCCGCAACGCTGACATGAGCGTCGAATCCAACGACCCCATTGCAACCATCGACGATATCGGCGACCTTGCGATCTCCCGCGGCGGCTGGGTGGTCAACAGCAACACCAGTGACCACGGCTTTTACAACATCACCATCCGAATCCCAGCAGAAACGCTGGACGCCGTCATCGAACAGATTACTGTCAACGTTGCCAAGGTTATCTCCGTAAACTCCGACAGTACCGACTTTACGGAGGAATACATCGACCTCGGCGCACGGCGGTCCACTGTCCAAGAAACCGTCGACGCGCTCACCGAACTGCTCCGAAGCGAAAACTATGACAGCGTTCAAGAGCTCCTCGAAGTCCAGCGCGAGATAACTAACTGGCAAGCCGAACTCGAACGCATTGACGGACGATTGGCTTTCATCAGTGAATCTGCCGCCTACTCTCGCCTCTCCGTCAACGTCAACCGTTCGCCTATCCCAATGCGGGTGGACGTCGGCGAAGACGTTCATGTCGGTATCGGTGTCGGACGAAAGTACACCGCGCGGTTCTTCCCGCCGGAGGATTACGACAACTTCGAGATTACTTGGGATTTCGGTGACGGGTCTGCACCGCAGACTGTCTACACGGGTCTTCGCACAGAAGGCGAAGATGGCCTCCTAAGCGTCCCGGTTCCTCATACCTACCATTCGGACGAATTTGCACCTCACGTCGTAACCGTCAGCATCAGGGCCTACTCCGACCGCGGCCTGGCCGAAGGCGAAGACCAGCTATGGGCAAACGTCTCTGAACTTCCCCGTATCGATGCCTTTGTGACCGCATCTCAATGGGATGTTGAAGAGGGGCAGCCCGTCACGCTAACCGCATCCTTCAATCATCCCGACACGCTTCGCAATGTTCGGTACTCTTGGAACTTCCGAGACGGCTCTTCTGTCGTCGAAGGCACTGTCGCTTCTGGTGACACCGGTGTCGAGATTGAGCACATCTTCAATCGGCATCGACCAGAGTCGTACCAGATTGTCTTCGAGATTCGAGGCGACAGCGATGCTGGCGAGGTTGAAGAGACGCATTACGCCCACGTTTACGTCTACCCTGGTCCAGAGATCGAAGCCTCCGATTTCAACCCCGGTGGCACAGCGACTAACGCAGTCAACGCTCTCATAGGCGTCGCATCCTTCGCCGGAAATGCGGGCATCTGGCTGGCGATAACCTCTCCGATCTGGCTGATCCTCGGAGCCGTCATCTTCTTCATCGTCCGCTTCATCATTCGTCGCCAACGCAACGTGCAACGAGTTGTTTACGTTCCGAATCAGCCGGACGATGATCAAGAGAGCGAAGATCGGACTGAGTCGACGGCGTCCGCTTAAAGCGTCATCTGAGAAGTCGCAGGGCTCGGGACCGGAATCGGTTCCGAGCTCTTTTCATTTCAAAGATTTTGGAAACTCAGGGAACAAATCTGTAAGTGAGTGCGTCTGTTCTCCAGTGATCGAAGACAACGTCACGGAGAACATGAAATGACGAACAACAAAACGGAACAGATCAAACGTCTGATAACGAAACCAATGGCAACATTCGCATTCGTGATCGCCACAGCAGTCGTCGTAGCGACGATCGCGTGCAGCGGGAGCGAAACAGTGGTGCAGACGGTAGTGGTTGAAAAATCGGTTCCCGGCGAACCGGTGCTACAGACGGTGATCGTAGATCGGGAAGTGCCAGTACCGGGAGAAACGGTGGTTCAGACTGTAGTGGTCGAAAAAGAAGTACAAGTTCAAGGCGACCCAGTAATCCAAACCGTCGTCGTTGAGAGGGAAGTCAAAGTGATGGGTGAGACGGTGGTGCAGACGGTAATCGTTGAAAGAGAGGTAGTAGTTGAAGTTGAGAAGGTTGTGGAAGCGGAGGTCGCGGTTGCGGCAACTTCGAGACCCGTTGCTGAGGCAGCCTCAGTAGCACATCCCACTCCTGTCGTTAAGACATCACCACCAGTTCAACCTTCGCAACCCAGTGCGACGACCTTCCAGAACACGACGCGCTCGAACTTCGCGCTCACTTCGCAGGACGACACTTCAACGTTCAGCTTGGATACTGATCGCACTTCGTTCCAACTCGCCCTCAACTGGACGCGAGCCGGTTATGAGGTGGACCCTGCATCAGTGCGTGCTGAGGAGTGGATCAACGCTTTCAACTACGGCTACGAATTCCCTCGGCACGACGACTCGTTCAACATTCAGACGGACATCATCCCCCATCCGCTTGACAGCGGGCTGCACTTGGCGCGAGTCGCGTTCCAGGCGCCGGATATCGTGGTTGATCTGCCGTTGAACGTCACGTTGGTCCTTGATGGCTCTGGCTCGATGGCCGATGGAAATCGTGTCGCAATTGCTCGCGAAGCAGCCGAAACCATCCGGACGAGTCTAGGTCGGGATGATCGTATGTCGATCGTTCACTTTGACAACAACGTGAAGCGTGGGTTGACGGTCAGAGACGACGACCCAAATAGCAGAGCGCTCCGCGACTCCATTCGTGATCTTAGACCGGATGGCGGTACCAACGTTCAAGCTGGGTTGAATCTCGGTGTACAGCTAGCTGATGAGATGCGCCGAAGTCGACCTCATGCTTACAACTACGTGATTCTGATGTCCGACGGCGTGGCAAACGTCGACGCAACCAACCCGTTCGCAATCCTAGAGTCTGCCGCTGACCACAATCCCGACAACCCGCTACGGTTGATCACGATTGGCGTGGGTATCAACAACTACAACGACGTGCTGCTTGAACAATTAGCACAGCACGGTAACGGTTGGTATCGATACCTGAGCGAGCCGGAAGAGGGTCGCAGGCTATTCAACCGCGATAACTGGCTGGCATTGTCAGTCCCGTTCGCGGACCAGACGCGGGCGCAGGTGGTCTGGGATGAGAATCTGGTACGTAGCTGGCGAATGATCGGGTACGAGAACCGCATCACTTCTGACGAGTCGTTCGCCCGCGCGGAGAAGAAATTCGCGGAACTGCCCGCCGGTTCAGCGACCACGGTGTTCTTCGAACTCGAACTCGTCGATCCGTATGTGCTTGGGAACTCAGACCAGCCCCTAGGCGAGGTCGAGGTGCGCTGGGTTACCCCCAGCACTGGTGAAGGAAATCGCCAACATCAGGAGATCGACTCGGCGCTTGCGGTGCCCGAGGCAACTACCGACTTTGGTGCCATCGTCGCTTTGGCTGCTGACCGGTACAGCGGTCTGCATGAATACGGTAGCGGACATCCTGGTTCGATACATCGGGATTTGTCTGACCTAGCCAACATGCTGCGAGGCGTCGGTTCGCCAATGGCCGGGACGACGGCGTACCACGACTTCGAATTCGTGTTGAATTCGTTGGTAGACAACGTCCAGCCTGCTCCGAGCACCGGCTACAGCAGGTAGGAGCTAGCCTTGTTTGACGCGCTGATCGCTCGGAGTTGCTTACAATCTCGCGGAGTGATCAGCGTGCAACAACGTAGCCGTATCTACAGCTTTGTCGATGGGTTGGCCAACTTCGACGACTTCGGCACTAAAACCGAAGTCGTCGAAGTTTCTTCATCTGCGTACGCGCCGCCTCTACGTTATTTCGTCAACGAGTTCTGGACGAACGCGCAGCGGGCTGGTCATGCTTTGCACGAAATCAGCTATCGCGCGTGTTTCAAGCCGCAACTTCCTGAGTTTTTCATCGACCGATTGACCGAGCCATCCGATGCGGTCTACGACCCGTTCATGGGGCGTGGAACCACACCGATACAAGCGGCATTGATGGACAGGCGGGTATTCGGAAACGACGCAAATCCGATGTCGATCATGATGACGCGGCCGCGTCTTAACACCCCCGAATTGTGCGATATCGAATACCGTTTGAACGAGGTATCGTGGGACGATGGCGAGCCAACCCCGGGTGATAACAGATTCGGCGTGTTCTTTCACTCGGCGACGCTGGGACAGATTGTCGCGCTGCGCTCTTGGTTGAGCGAACGTGAGCGGGCAGGGAAGTTCGATTATGTGGACAATTGGATCCGATTGGTGGCGATGAGCCGGTTGACGGGACACTCCCCCGGGTTCTTTTCTGTCTACACGTTGCCGCCCAATCAAGCGGCATCAATCGAGAGCCAGTCGCGGATCAACGAGAGGCGCGGGCAGACGCCACCGGAACGTGATGTCAAATCACTGATATTGAGAAAGAGTCGGTCTTTGCTGCGGCATGGTGGTTTGAATTACAGCCAATTCCACTTATGTTGCGGTGACTCTAGGAGTACGCCGGAAATCCAAACAGATTCAGTCGATTTGGTTGTCACCTCACCCCCATTCTTGGATACCGTGGACTACCGCACCGACAACCACGTGCGAGCGTGGTTCGCGGGTATCGACATTGACGAGCAACCGATCGCGATCCTGCAAGACATCAAAGACTGGCAACGTTTCACCGCCGAAACGCTGGATGAGCTTTGCCGGGTCGTCAAACCCGGTGGCACGATCTGTTACGAGGTTGGCGAGGTGCGCAACGCAACCGTCAAGCTGGAGGATGTGGTTTTAGACGCCATCCGTGACGCGCAACTCCCGGTCGAGGTCATCGGTGTTCTGGTAAACCAACAAGATTTCACCAAGACCTCAAACACTTGGGGCGTGACCAACAATCGACGCGGTACGAACACCAACCGCGTGGTTATGATGACAGTTTTGGGATGACCGAATCGGGTGGGGTCTGGTTCGTCTAGAACGGCAATCCTGTTGAGAAGTCGGGGATGCCTGCCCAGCGGCCTCCGTCGCCGGAGCGTTGGACGGCAATGGTCTTGATAACGTCGGGGTTGGCGAGGCCGTGTGGTGCGCGGCCGGTGAGCGCGAAGCTCACATTTTCGGCCTGTTTCTGACCGCATTCTTCTAGGAAGGTGGGCGAGTAACCGGCCAAGTGCGGTGTCACATAGCAGTTGGGTAGTGTAAGAATCGGATCTTCTGATGCCACTGGCTCGATCTCGGTGACGTCGATGCCGGCGAAGGCGATCTGTCCGTCGCGAAGGGCGGCGTGGAGTGCTACTTGGTCGACCAGCTTGCCGCGTGCGCAGTTGATGAGGACCGCGGTCGATTTCATCTTGGCCAGAGTTTCGGAGTTGATGATGTGGTTGGTCGCATCGGTGTGCGGAGCGTGGATTGTGATGATGTCCGATTCGGACAGCAACTCGTCGAGATCGACGAGTTCGACTCCGTACAGGTCGGCAGTAGATTGATATGCATATGGATCGAACGCGATGATGCGTCGTGGTCCAAAGCCTGAAACCCGTTGTGCGAAGGCGTGTCCAATATTCCCGAAACCTAGGATTCCGACCGTCTTTCCACCGACGCGGTCGACCGTCTCTTGGAATTCGCGCATCAATGCCGGATCGTCGGACCACTTGCCCTCACGGGTCGCGGCAACGGTTTCCGGGATACGGCGAAGTATTGATAGCAACATCGCCATGGCGTGATCGGCAACTTCGACGGTGTTTACACCGGGGACGTTGCATGCGAGTACGCCGAGCTCGGTGGCGGCATCGAGATCGATCGAGTCGACTCCGACGCCCATGCGGCTGACGACCTTCAACTTGGAGCAGGCCTCCAAGACATCTCGACCGGTCAGGGGCCAAGTGGCGACGAGCGCGCCGTCGGCATCCTTCATCGCCTCGATGTATGGCTCAGTCTCCTCGAACGGCTCCACAATCTCGACTTCGATATCGCCTGCCGACTCGATGATGCCCTTGACATCGACGAAGGTCTCGCAAGCAACCACAACTTTGAGGGACATCTAATTTTGCTCCATCTCTTTTTCGCCTGTGATCAGATCGCAACTATCAACCATAACCCGAAAGCACAGTGCTACAGCGCAGTGACTCTAGTGTCTGAACCGCTGATTTCGCTGATTTTCGTGATGGGCTGTGATCCGCCCCTCCCGTTTGTCCCATCTCACCCTCACCCTAGCCCTCTCTCATCGAGAGGGAGGGGATGAGATGACGGCGATTCATCTGAGGCGTGGCAGTTCCTGGCCCCGGCGATAGCGTTGCTGGTAGTAGACGCGTTCATCATATGTGCCCGGCTCGTAATGCCCATCATGCGGATCCGGGCCCGAGTAGACGTTGGGGTCTGGCGGGTTTGCTGCCACGACATCCTCGTCGAAGTCGACACCTAGTCCTGGCTCTTCGGGCACCGTGATATAGCCATCAACAGTCGGCAAGTGGGGTTGGATGACTTGGTATCTTTGTGGCACATCGTCCTCGAGGCGTTCGAGGATCAAAGCGTTGGCGATCGACGCCAAGATGTGGATCGCGGCATATTCAGCTACTGGGCCGAGCGACCCGGAGTGCGGGGCGACGTTGATGTAGTGCGCCTCCGCCAATGCCGCGATCTTCTTCAACTGCGTAATGCCGCCGATTCTGCCGGAATCAGGTTGGACAACATCGACGATCTCGTCCTCGATGATCTCTCTAACACCCCATATATGCGAATGACGCTCCCCAGCCGCGATCGGAATGTCCACGTTGTCTTGGACGCGACGAAGCGCTTCAGTGTTCTCCGGGGGTACCGGGTCCTCGTAGAAGAGCAGGTTGTAAGGTTCTAGCCCTTTCCCGACGATGATTGCATCTTTGGTTGTGAACCATGGAGGGCCATGCGCGTCGACCATGATGTCCATCTCATCGCCTACAGCGCGGCGAATGGAGTCGACCTTTTCGACGGTGCGGTAGACCCCGCCTGTTTTGACGCCGGTAATCCCGCGGTCGCGTAGCTCGAGAGCGCGATCGGCTGTTGCGGCATGGGCGTACGTGCGGATCTTCTTGCGGACACGGCCTCCGATGAGGTTCCAGACCGGAGTGTTCAAAGCTTTGCCCTTGATATCCCATAATGCGATATCGATAGCGTTGATTGCGCCAGAGCCTGGGGTACCGGTCATGCCGTGTCCCATCATGGCAACGATCATCTTCTGGTGAAGGCGTTCGATGTCCATTGGGTCTTCCTCGACAATTACGTTTGATAGATCTTCCACCGCGGTTCGGACGACGCGCGGCCATCCCGATCCCTCGCCGACGCCGTATATGCCCGCATCGGTGTAGACCTTTACGAAGCACCAGTTGCGGCTGCCACCGCCGGACATGAGGAAGGTTTTGATTTCGGTGATTTTCATGGAACTACCGTCGTTTCTGCGCCTCAGCACCGCGATGCGCTATCTTGGATGTTCGGTTAGAGATATCGGAATGAATGATACGCGTTACAATGCGGATACAAGACATTCCAGCGCCAAAAGACGCTCCAGAGCGGGAGAGTAAGTAGATGGCAGACACCACAGTGACAACATCCGACAACGGACCGTATTGGGTTAGCGGAAGCTTCGTAGTCTGCGACGCCGACGGCAACGAGTTTCCTGTTGAGGGCGAGGCGTATCTATGCCGTTGCGGTTCGTCAGAAGAAAAGCCTTTCTGCGACGGGTCGCACAACATGGTCGGCTTCAACGACGCTTGCAGGGCTTAAAACCGTGGCAGAACCTACTCGGATATACGTCTGGAACAACGACGCCTTACAGGTAGTCGGCGATTTCGAACTGCGCGATTCTGAAGGCGGCGAGTTCAAGCAGCATGGAAAAGTGCGGCTCTGTCGGTGCGGCATTTCGAACACCAAACCGTACTGCGACAACTCGCACATCCGAACTGGTTTTCGGAGCCAAGTGAGCGCGAACGCTGATTAAATCGGTCGTGGCTTGAGGTGAAGTGTGGCGTGCTAAGGCACTAGCACGGTTCGCGCCACTGCTCCAGCTTCCATGTCGCGAAACGCCTCGTTTACTTCGGTCAATGGTCGCGTCCGAGTAACTAGATCATCCAGATTCAGGCGTCCTTGTCGGTACATCGCTATTAGCCATTGGAAGTCGTATCGTGGTCGCCCGGTACCGGCACTGCATCCTATGAGTGACCTATCTAGGAACAGGTGGCGCATCGGGATCATCACTTCGCCTTCATCTGGCGCAGCGCCGACTAGGACTGCCGTCCCACCTTCGCATGTCGCTTCTAGTGCTTGACGGAGAGTCGCAGGTTGACCGATCACTTCGAACGCGTAGTCGACGCCTCCGTCCGTTAGTTCCCGGACGGCTTCGACGGCGTCGTCCTTAGACGCGTCCACCGTGTCAGTGGCGCCGAGTCTAGTGGCGTACTGGAACTTGGAAGGATTCGTGTCGATGGCAATGACCCGTGATGCGCCAGCGATATACGCGCCTTGGATGACGTTAAGTCCAACGCCGCCGCAACCCCAAACGGCTACTGTTGAACCGGTTTCCACCTTGGCTTTGTTGACAACTGCGCCGACGCCGGTAATCACAGCACACCCTACGAGAGCGGCGCGGTCGAGACGCACGTCAGGGTCTACTTTGACGACGTTGTTTTCCCACGCCACGGTGTATTCCGAATATGTCGCCAAACCAGCGTAGTAACTCGTGCCGTTTTTGCGGAATTGGGCCGATGGTTGATGCGACGAGATCGGGTCGCATAGGTTCCAACGTGCGGTTGAGCAGTACTTGCACTTTCCACACATGGGACGGATGGCGAAAACCACCTTGTCGCCGGGTTCCAATCCATGCACTCCCGAACCGACTTTCTCAACCGTGCCTGCGCCTTCGTGTCCTAGGATCGTTGGGAGGTCATCTGTGCGACGATAGCCAGAGTAGACATTGTGGTCGCTGTGGCAGACGCCGGTCCCGCCGATCTTCACCATCACCTCGCCTGGTCCAGGGTCGTCCAGTTCCAATGCTTCGACGACAGCGGGTTCTCCCTGCTTGTAGATGATTGCGGCGAGGGTTGAAGTAGTCATTGGAAAGCCTCCACAGATGACGGGAGTTCAGTTTGATGGTGTGATGATAGCAGTGAGGCGGAAAGTCGTTAACCCCCTTTGTCCTTCGGACATTTCCATCGCGAGCAGGGGAAATGGCTCCGCTGTCACCCTCACCCTAGCCCTCTACCATCAAGGGAGAGGGGATACCCACACTCAGTCCCTCTAGATACCCGACTGCGCGGGTGTGACGGGGTTACGTGATGTATCGCTCGGCGACAGCTACTAACTCGTCGCTGTTGGAACTGGATATGAAAATGATCTGGTTCTCGTGACTGTCGGAGACCTCGATCTCCACCCCGCTTCGGACTCCGTACATCGTCCATGAACGTCGGGCGGATGGTGCGAAGGGGTTGCCGCGGCCGCCGTGTCGGGCGATGTTGTGGTTGGCGGTACGGATGGCGGTGATGTTGTTCCAATCGAATGTGCGTTGGGTGCCGAGGACGCCTAATCTCACGGTGATGCCGTCGGTGGTTGCTTTGGTCTCCATGAGGGTGGAGTTGAGCATCACGTAGACGATGCCGACGATTGCGATGGTGAATGAGACGTAGAAGATGAGCGATTCGCCGCCGGAGATTATCGGATCGTCGGTGAAGCCTCGGATGCCGACTGCGGTGAGCCCTCCGGAGACGGCGCCGAGCATGAGACCAAGGAACGCGAACATCCATCCGGGTGCGCGCAGGTTTTCGGTGAACAGGGGCTGATCAGAACTCGATGATGTCATCGTTAAAAGCGTCGATATTTCAGATATGCTTCCTGCGGGTCCATGCCGCCGAGGATCATGTTGCGGAGTTCGTTTTCAGTGTTCATCACCTCATCGACGCGGTTGGCGACGTCAGATGCCGCGGACGCCGGGATCACTACTGCACCGTCGCGGTCAGCGACGATGTAATCGCCGGTTTTAATATCCACATCGCCGATAGTTATTGGTTCGCCCATGGTTTGGACCATCCAACGTTCGACGATGTCGGCGGGGGTCAGATAGCGGCAAAAGACTGGGAATTCGAGTTTGAGTATGAAGTCGGTGTCGCGGTTGCCACCATCCACGATGTAGCCTTTGACACCCCTGAACTTGAGTGTCTCGGCGGATAGTTCGCCCATGTGGGCGATTGTTGAGTCGTTTGGTTGGCAGACCACGACGGATCCCGACGGTGCGGCGCTCAGCATACCAGTCCAAGAGAGAAGAGAATCGTCCTGGGAAATCCCTTCGACTATTCCGCCTGAACAGGTCCAAACTTTGCCAGCCAGCACCCTCCCCTCCCCCTCACAGGGGGAGACTAAGAGGGGGTCCACCGGCTGGATGTCGTTGGGGAGAATTCCGTCGTCTAGTCCGAGTTCCCTCATAGCGTCATAGACGGCACCGGAGTACGCGGATTCCAGAATTCCGAGTATCTGTTCTTCGCTGAGTTTGGATGGCATTGGTAAGGGATTAAATCGAGTAGGTGATTGGGCGAATGCAAATTCTACATTTCGGACTTTGAATTCGGATGGGTTGTTAAGTCGTTTCGGTGTCGTAACGCGGACCTGACTTGCGTGACGGCGTGCTCTGCAAGTTCGATATCTTTGACTTCGTGTTCCCAGATCCTGATCACTTGCCAGCCGAGGTTCTGAAGATTCTGGTTATTTGACCTATCGCGATCCATGTTGCGCTGGAATTTGGTTGACCAGTATTCGTAGTTGCGGGTCGGCATGGTGGCGTGCTCTGGGCAGCGATGCCAAAAGCAGCCATCGATGAAGACCGCTACTTTTTGGGTGGGGAATACGACATCGACTTTGACGCCGCGTCGCTCGAATTTAATGTAGCGGTCTTTTCGGAATCGGAGACCTGAGCGGTGCAACATGCTTCGGAAAGCGATCTCGGGCTTGGTGTCCGCCCGGCGATTAGACATCATCGACCGCCGAGTTGCCTCATCGGAAGCGGGCGGGGCGGCTGGAACGGCGGAGGATGATTGCATGTGACGGAGTCTTACGACACTGTTTAGGAATTCATTTCAAGCCCGGCCGAAGTCGTCGGCTTCGCGGACGATGTCGTCTTCGCCTAGGTAGTCGCCGGTTTGGACTTCGATGATTTCGAGGGGTTCGATGGATGATGGGTTGGCGATGCGATGTTTGTGGGTGCGTGGGACGTGGATGGACTGCGATGGGCCGAGCATCTGGTCTTCGCCGTTGATGGTTACTTTGGCAATGCCTCGGGCGACGGTCCAAGTTTCGGCGCGGTGGCGATGCCATTGGTAGGAGAGTCGGCTGTCGGGCTTGATGCTCAGTCGTTTGACTTGAAAGCCGGGACCTCGAGTCAGCACTTCGTATGAACCCCATGGACGGTCTTCGCGACGAGGGTTTCGGGGTCTTCGCAGCTGTCCCGCGTCGATCGGTTCAGATTGTGGTTGCTCTACGGGCATCATGGCGGACTGATAGTAAGCTAAATCCTACGTTAAGCGACAACGGCAACCGAAGACACCCGCAAATCCCATGAAAACCGCTTCCAATCGTCCGAACATTCTCTTCATACTGACTGATCAACAGCGGCAAGATTCGCTGGCTTGCTACGGCAACGATTGGATTGAAACCCCGAATCTGAATAGCATCGCAGATCGGTCGTTTGTGTTCGAGAATGCGTACGTCACGCAACCGGTTTGCACTCCTAGCCGGGCGTCGATTATGACGGGGTTGTATCCACACGCGGTCGGGTTGCATCGGAACAACATCCCATTACCGTCGGATTGTCCGACGATTGCGGAGCGGATCAGCGAGGACTACTACTGTGCTTACTTTGGCAAGTGGCACCTCGGCAACGACATGATCCAACAGCACGGTTTCGACAAGTGGATCAGCGTTGAGGATTTTCACAGAGTTCGGGCAACCAAGCGGGAGTATCGGAACGTCGAGGCGCACTACAACGATCATCTGCGAAAGCACGGCATTGAGCCACCGGGTATGAATCGGTCGTATGAGAACTGGTTCGCTACTGCGGGATTGACCGAGGAGCAGACGCAGGCGTATTTCCTCGGTGATAGCGCAGCAGACTTCATTCGGGATCATGGCGGTACCGAGAACGGTGACATGCCGTTCATGTTGTACGTCTCGTTTTTCGAGCCGCATCCGCCGTATACCGGACCGCTCAACGATCTTTACGATCCGGAAGACATCTCAGTAGGACCGGCGTTCCTGAAACGTCCTGACGATAGTTCGTTGCTGAACCGCCTGCGGGCGGACTACTACATGGCGGGCAACCTGAACCCGCTGGGAATCGACGACTATCACGATCTGACGGCTGAGGATGGTTGGCGTCGGTTGCGGTCGCAGTATTTCGCGAACGTGACGCTGGTAGATCGCCAAGTCGGCAAGATGCTGGACGCGCTGGAGGCTACTGGTCAACTCGATAACACGATCATCGTTTTCACCAGTGAGCACGGAGAGATGGCTGGTGATCACGGGATGTTGGAGAAGCGATCAATGTATGAGGAAGCATCGCGTGTTCCTCTACTGATACGCGTTCCGGGATCTGAACCAGATGCAGCAGGGGAGTCGACGCGGGTCAACGGATCGGTTTCGCTTGTCGATCTTGTTCCCACGCTGCTCGATTTGAGCGGGGGTGGCGATGATGCATCGGAAGCGGCTTCAGGTGGAGTTCTAGGTGACGGGTTCGCTCCGACTGCGACGGAGGGTTCAAATGTTTGGGTGATGCAGGGCAAGAGTCTTGCTCCGGTTTTGAGTGGTGACGCCGACTTGAGCGAGAACGACGTGTTTGTTCAGTGGAATGGGATGGGAGACCGGAATCTTGGCACTCCGGAGATCAATCGTATGGCTTCGATGCACTGGCGCACGGTGATCACGCCGGATCGCTGGAAGCTGAACCTTTGTCCAGCAGACCAGTGCGAACTCTACGACTTGAACAATGATCCTCACGAGATGTCGAATCTGTACGACGATCCGAAGCACCGGGACCGCATCCGCGATATGGCGGCGCGGATCAGGATTTGGCAGGCAGCAACGGGCGACGAGGTCGATTTGCCGCGGGTTTAGCGTTGTAGGTGGCTATCGGGGCGAATGCTACTCTTGAGTGTCAACCGCGCGAAACATTTTCTGCTATCGACCATGCCGTTAACCACCGCCGTCGAACTCGACACATCATCCGCATACCAACGAACCACGCTTGCGAACGGCATCCGCGTCATCACCAGCAGTATGACGCACACCAAGGCGGTCAGTGTCGTGTTTCTCGTCGGCGCGGGGAGCCGATACGAGACGGACGATGAGGCGGGTGTTTCGCACCTTTTCGAGCACATGCTGTTCAAAGGTACGCCGAGTAGGCCGCGTCCGAGGGATATCAGCGGTGTGGTGGAGAGCGTAGGGGGCACGATCAACGCGTTTACAGATCGTGAATGCACGGGTTATTGGTGTCGCATGGCATTGCCACACTATCGAAGCGGTGTTGAAGTGCTGGCGGACATCATCAAGTCGCCGCTGTTCCGTGAGTCGGATATCGTGCAAGAGAAGCACGTGGTGTTGGAGGAGATTCGGGCGACGCACGACTCGCCAGGGGCGTTGGCGGGAATGTTGCTCGATTCTGCATTGTGGCCAGATCAGGCTTTGGGTCGAGACATCGCAGGCACCATCGAGAGCGTCGAGGCGGTACCGCGTGAGGTGATGGTTGACTACCACCGCGAGCAATACGTGGGTTGCAACATCGTCGTTTGTGTTGCCGGCAACATCGAACATGATGAGGTGGTTGATCAGATAGACGAATTGTTGTCGGATTTACCCAGTGGTAAGCCGCGGGGGATGTTTCCTTACGACGACAATTTGGTAGGACCTAGTGTGACCGGTGGTCGTCGAGATCTTGAACAACTGCACATGGCTCTGGCGTTTAAGGGTGTTGGGATGAACGACACGCGACGGACCGCGTTGCGAATAATGACGGTAGTTCTGGGTGGGAGCATGAGCAGTCGGTTGTTTGAAGAGGTTCGGGAAAAGCGCGGGCTCGCGTACGGGATAGGCAGTTCGATGCACTCGCTTACAGACTGCGGCGTGGTCGACATTCATACTGGCGTAGAACCGCCGCGGGCAGTTGAGGCGCTCAGCGTAATCGTGGATGAGTTAGCGAAGATCAGGCACGGGATTACTGAGGAGGAACTGAGCGATGCACGTGAGTTGGCTAAGGGCAGGTTGCTTCTCGGGATGGAGGAGAGCCGGGCGGTGGCGAATGACCTCGCGGCGCAGGAGTTGCTGCGCGGCAGCGTGGAGACGTTGGACGACCGGATCAAGTCGTTGGATGCGGTGACATTGGAAGATGTGCGGACGGTAGCTTCCGATGTGGTCATCTCGGACAAGCTGGCGATGTCTGCGGTGGGCCCGGTGAGAGACTGGTCTGAATTTGAACGTGCGCTTGATTTTTGAGTAATTTTCAGAAAGTCGTCAATTTGCGTTTCGGGGGTTAGCATATGCAATACGCAAACCTCTCAGATAGGAGCACCTCAAAGATATGAAGACCCGAGCATACATCTTGATCGAGACGTCAGTCGGCAGCACCGCTAACGTTGCGACGGAGTTGAAGAAGATCGATCAAATGATCGCCGTCGACATGGTAACTGGCCCGTTCGACATCATCGCGGTAGTTGAAGCCGACAACCTCGTGGATATCGGCGGCATCGTGAGCACCAAGATGCATCAGGTCGGTGGCATCGTCAAAACCATCACGAGCCTTGCAGTTACTGCCGACTAATCGGATCCGCTATGTGGTTCGAATTCAACGAAGAAGAACTCGCATTCCGTGAGGAACTGCGGGAATTCCTCGACGATGAACTCCCTGACGGCTGGATAGGTCCCAACGACGAGTCCAGTGAGGAGGGATGGGAGCTTTATTGCCGCATGCGTCGCAAGCTCGCCGAACGTGGCTGGTTGACGATGACATGGCCTAAGGAGTATGGCGGACAAGAGGCGTCTCCCATGATCAGTCTGATCTTCGCGGAGGAGATGTCGTACCGCCGAGCACCGGGCAACGACAGGTTCGGCACGCGGATGTTGGGTCCCACGTTGATGGTCTTTGGCACTGACGAGCAGAAGCGTAAGTATTTGTCGGACATCGCGCAGGGCGGGATCCAATGGTGTCAGGGGTATTCAGAGCCGAACACGGGCTCTGACTTGGCGTCTTTGCAGACGTTCGCGGAACTGCGAGGCAACGAGTTCGTGATCAATGGATCGAAGATATGGACCTCGTTGGCGCATCGTGCGGACATGATGTTCATGTTGGTTCGCACTGATCGCGATGCAGAGCGGCACGCCGGGATCAGCTTTTTGCTTGTGGATATGAAGTCGCCGGGGATTCAGGTCAATCCGATCATCAACATTGCGGGCGCGCACAGCTTCAACCAAGTGATGTTCGATGATGTCCATGTTCCGGTTGAGAACCTGGTCGGTGAACTGCACGATGGCTGGAACGTGGCGATGAACCTCCTTAACTTCGAGCGTGGGAATATCGACTATGTGTCATGGGCACAAAAGTCGTGGGAGGAGATCCGTGATTATGCGGCGACGACTCGGCGATTCGACGGCTCACTGATGATCGACGACATGAAGGTGCGACGTCGTTTGGCGGAGCTTGAAGCTGAGATCGAGATGGCGCGCTACATCACCTACGAGGTGGCGTGGCTGCAGTCGCTGGGACATCCGCCTTCGACTGAGGCGAGCATGTGTAAGATCGCGGCGACCGAGGTGAATACTGCGGTGCTCGATTTTGGCGTTGAGTTGCTTGGGATGCCGGGCCTGATCGACGATCCGGATGAACACGAGGATCTCGCTGGGCGTATCTTCAAGATGCGGATGTATCAAACTTCGGGTCCGATATTGGCTGGCACCAACGAAATCCAAAAAAACATCATCGCCTACCGTGGTCTCGAACTGCCCCGTCGCTAGATCCGCATCATGGACTTCGGACTAAACGAAACGCAGGAACTGATCCGAAGCAGTGCAGCGGAGTATCTCTCTGACCGTTCACCATCCGACTTCGTCCGTGCGATGGCGGCGGATGAGCGGGGTTATACCGACGATTCTTGGCGAGAGATCGGCGAGTTGGGGTGGCTAGGACTGATCGTGCCAGAGGAGCACGGCGGTTCAGGCATGGACATGTCGGATATGGCGGTGCTTCTCGGCGAATGGGGCGCGGCGTTGGCACCAGGGCCGCTCGTGGAGTCGGCCGTTGTGTCGACTTCTGCGATAAGCGAGTTTGGATCCCACGCGCAAAAGGCGGATTGGCTGCCATCAATCGCGACTGGCGAGACAGTTGCGGTTCCGTCGTTAGTCGGGATGGATGGTTCGACGGATCCTAATGCGGTAGGCGTCCGAGCTTCGGAGACCTCGAATGGTTGGGTGATCAGCGGCACAAGTAGATTCGTTCCGTACGGTAACTCTGCCGATCTGGTGTTGATGCCTGCCGAGACTGACGCAGGTATGACTGTGTTTGCAGTGCCGGTGAAGTCTGCCGAAGGGACGGTCAATATCAATCGGGTGAAGATGGCTTCGGGTGCACCGGCTTGCGATATCGAGATGAACGAGGTTGTTGTTCCGACAGCGACGGTTGTCGGCGAAGCTGGTGGTGGCGCCGATGTCGTCGATTACATGATGTTGTACGGGGCAGCGGCGAGGGCCACGCAGATGGTTGGTGCGGGCAGCGCGGTTGCGGATCGCACGATCGAGTATGTGAAAGAGCGGCGGCAGTTTGGTCGTCCGATTGGTGCGTTCCAGGTTATACAGCATTACATGGCTGACATGGCTACGAAGGTGAAATCGGCGAAGCATCTGGCAGATCGGGCGGCATGGGCGTTGAGCGCGGATGTCGATGGTGCGATGGCTTCACGGATTGTTTCGCAGGCTAAATGGTCCGCGAACACTTTGATGCACGACATTGTGTGGAAGGCGCATCAATCACACGGCGCGATCGGGTTCACTTGGGAACACGATCTGCATCTCTACACTCGTCGAGTGCTTTCTTGGCGTGCTGATTTCGGAGATTCGGATTCGCACATCGAAAACCTTGGCCGAACTCTCTGACTTGGAAGCCAGAGGGATCGAAAATGTCTGACGACTGTATCTTCTGCAAGATCATCGCGGGTGATATTCCCTGCAGCAGGGTATATGAGGACGATCATGTTATGGCGTTCAACGACATCAACCCAAAGGCACGAGTCCACGTCCTAGTAGTTCCCAAAACGTGCTTCGACCGCCTACACGAAGCAGGGGATACGCATGTGGCGATGCTCGGTCGGATATTGGTGGGAGTTGGAAAGGTCGCGGAGGCTACGGGGATTACGGGTTCGGGGTACCGCGTGCAGTTCAACCAAGGCCGAGGCGCGGGGCAGGAGGTGTTTCATCTCCACGCGCACGTGACCGGCGGAGGCCCGGTTCCGACGTAGGCTAGACTATGAGCAACCATGGTCGGGTTGCTTGTACGTCAGATACTACGCACGGTCATCTTTCAAGTTGTGATGACTGTGGTGATGCGGTTGGTGGGTTTGGTTTTGCGCCGGTTGAGGTTGTAGGGCATCCCCTGCGGTCGCTACGCTCCCGCGTCCCCTTCGCTTCGCAAAAGGGAGGTTTATTGGGCTCGCTCCATTAGGACGGTGACGCCGAGGTCGATGTATTTGTTGCGCAGGGCGGGATCGCCGGAACGGTAGCTCATCCTGACGTCCAGATCGTTGACTTGGTCCATGACGTGTTTGATGCAGTCATCGTCGGTCTTGAACGGGTGATGCGGATGCATCTCCCGATCGAATTCCAGATCCGCAGGACCCCAAGAGAACAGGTCAACGCCCGGCATTGCGAGCGTGCGGATGTTCTCGATGGCGCGCAGGGACTCGACTTGCAGGCAGATGACGCCGTTTTCGTTCCACCACTTGGCGTATCCGGGGCGGTCGTGTCCGAGCTCGGCTCCCCAGCGGTAGCCGCCGACCCAGCTCCTACGTCCCTCGGGCGGGAAGTAGAACCAGTCAAGGGCTTCTCGTACCGTCGACTGTTCCTCTACGAGCGGGATCTCGATGAATGCGGGTCCGAGGTCGGCGATATTGCCGACGAGGAAGGCTAACTGGGTGTGCTTGATGCGGAAGTGGATCGGTATTCCGACCTCGTCGGCGATGTTGCAATGGTCGACCAGCATGTGCTCCGAGAAGGGGCTGTGTTGGCTGTCGCACGTCGCGAAACCGTAGTCGTCCTTACCGAGGATGTCTTCGAACTGGGACTTTGTGGAACCAATCGGTATGCCGACTCCGATGACGATGTCGCCGCGCCGGATGCGTTCTTTGAGGTTTGCGTCATTGCCCATTTTTGGGTTCTCCTTTGTGTCGAGGGGTTAGGTTTGAGCCATTTCGAATAGGACCGTCACGCCCATGTCGAGGTATTTGTTGCGAAGCTTGGGGTCGTAAGAACGGTAGCTCATTCTGACGTCGAGGTCGTTGACTTGGTCCATGACGTGCTTGATGCAGTCATCGTCGGTCTTGAAGGGATGGTGGGGGTGCATTTTGCGGTCCCACTCGAGGTCTGACGGCCCCCATGAGAACATGTCGACACCGGGCGGTGAGAGGGCTCGTATGTTCTCGATGGCGCGGAGCGACTCGATCTGGATGCAGAGGATGCCGTTGTTGTTCCACCACTCTGCGTACATGTTCATGTCGTTTCCGAGCTCGGCACCCCAGCGGTTGCCCCCGACGAAGCTACGCCGTCCTTCGGGCGGAAAGTAGAAAAACTCGATTGCCTCGCGGACCGTAGCGGGATCTTCGACGAGGGGGACCTCCAACATAGCGGGGCCTAGATCGGCGAGATTTCCGAGCAGGTATGCGTGTCTGGGGTGGTCGATGCGCAGGTGGACTGGAATGCCCATCTCATCGGCCATATTGCAGAAATCGACCATCTTGTGTTCCGAAAAGGGGCTGTGCTGGCTGTCTGTCATGACAAACCCGTAGTCATCCTTGCCGAGGATGTCCTCGAGCTGCGACTTCGTGGCATCCATCGAAGCCGAAACGCCGATCACGATATCACCACGGCGGATGCGTTCTTTTAGCGGGGTTTCGTTGCCCATCGCCATCTCCTTGAAGATTGTCCGGCGCCCCATTCGGCGCTGTGATGGAATAGTAACGCAGAAGTGATGATCGGGCGTGTAATGGAGAGCGGGATTCGGAGTGTGTTTTTGAGACGTTGTATTGTCGTAAAATTGCCGCTCTTGCCGCGAAATTGCCGCTGATTCCGGCAATTTCCGGCAGTTTAAGGGGGAACTTGCCGCTGGGAGCGGCAATTTGGCGGCAAGATTAGTTTTTGAACAAGTTCAAAGAGTTGTCTGGATGGCATGGCCCCCTTTATCCTCCGTATCGAGGCACGGGGCAGGCCCGGACATTCCTCCGCAGAGCGGGGAAAGCCTGCGCCCGCTCCCCTCTGGATTCCGGCTTTCGCCGGAATGACGAAAGGGTGAGCGTCCTCTTCTCTGCGCGAAAGGGATGTTGATTTGCGGCGTAAAATTGTTGGTAGTGCTACGAGTTTTAGGAGGGTATGGAGTTGGCGGAGCTACTGAGAGTTTTTGGTCGTGAAGAGTTTGATGCTGGGTCTGTGGAGCAGGCGGTTCGGGATCGGTATACACAGGTTGCGGAGCGTGGTGCCGCGGCATCAGGATGTTGTGCGGAAGAGGTTGGATCGGCGTGTTGCGGGGAAGAGGGTTCTGAGATGGCGACGGTGGCAGATTCTCTTTACGAGTCGGATGACTTGGCCGCGTTGACGCCTGAGGCGATGGCGGCTTCGGCTGGTTGCGGCAATCCGATCGGGCTTTCGGAGGCCAAGACAGGCGAGACGGTGTTGGACCTGGGCAGCGGTGGTGGGATCGATTGTTTCTTAGCGGCGCAGGAGGTCGGCGAGGATGGTCAGGTAATCGGTATTGACATGACACACGCGATGATCGACTTGGCCAGACAGAACGCGGAGAAGTTAGGGGCGCATAACGTGGTGTTCAAGTTGGGCAAGATCGAGGCGATCCCACAACTGGATGCGAGCGTGGATCTAGTGATTTCGAACTGCGTGATCGCTTTGTCGCCGGATAAGGACCGGGTGTTCGATGAGATCTATCGGGTGCTGAAGCCGGGAGGCCGTTTCGTGGTATCGGACATGGTGGTTACGGATGAGCTGCCGGAGGATGTGCGTTCTTCAGCTGAGGAGTGGGTTTCTTGTGTAGGTGGCGCGGATCTGTTGAGCCGATACTTAGGTCGTATGGAGCGATCGGGATTTGTAGATGTTGAGATCATGTCGGATGTTCCGATGCGTCCGCGTTCAGACGGTACGGCATGGGAGGAATCGGTTCGTAGCGTTACGGTTCGGGGTTGGCGACGCGACTGATATCGGCACAGCCGGCACTCAATGAATGTGTGGTGCTATTTCGGCGGGGGGCGATCGGATGAACTTATCGTTTCCCAATCGAATCACGGTCATTTGTTGTTTTAGCGGCGTTAAATGTACGTGGTGGTAAACTGCTCGTACGACCAATCCCCAATACCGCTCAGGAGGCGAAACGATGGATGGTTTGAGGAGTTATATGGTTCGGCTGGGGTCGCTGGAATTGGCTACAGTGATCTTTTGGATGCTGTTCTGGTTGGCGAACGGGCTGGCGAAGCTGATACCCGGGGTTCACATTGGTGTGAAGTTTGCGGAGAAGGGAAACCCGTTTGGCGGCGCGTTAGACAAGATGGGATGGGGGACGGGCCTCGGCGAATTCGCCTACTACTTCACGGGCGTTTTCGAATTGATTGTCGGGATTATCTTCCTGTGGACGCTGATCCAGTTCATCATGCGGAGCGGCACAGCAGCGCGCCGGCCGTGGATCCTGTTTGGATTGTTCTTGAGCGCGATCATCTTCGCAGTGTTCACGTTCCAGAACGTGGTCACGGCGTCGCGACCAACGCCGCTGATCTGGCATGTCACCTACTTCGCGATAGTCGGTGTTTCGTGGCTGGTAATCGTCGGCCAGGGTTACTGGGCGAGCGCGACTAGCGAAGACGGCTAGCAATAGTAAACAAGAAACCCCCTCTCCTTGGTTGCTAAGGAGAGGGAAAGTCGCCTGAGAATGCTAGGTTCGTCGCCTAGCGTCGGGCGTTGTTGGTTGCGTACTTAGCGGCCTGCATGGCGATGTTGTGAGCGTGTTCCTTTTTGCGCTCTTCCATGCTTTCGTTGACCATGTCGATGCCTTGCCGGACTTGCATGAGGGTGTGTGAGAGCCGCTCTTCAAGCTTCATGAGCATTCGGCGTGAGTACTCGTCGGTCTCGTTGGTCTGACGGTGCGAGCGTTCTTCTGCGTTTTCGACGATGGTGTTGGCCTCGCGTTTGGCCCGGATTAGCAACTTCTCGGATTCTTCCTCAGCTTCGGTGATGACGCGCTTTGCTTCTTCCTTGGAGGCGTTGACGACGGATGTCTGGTCGATGGTCTCCATGGCCTTTTTGCGTGCTTGCGCGAGGATAATGTCGCGCTCTTCCTCGGCACGCTTACGGAGTTCTTCGGCTTCCTGCATCGCTTCGTTGCGTGCCGTCTGCATGAATTCTTCGGCATCGCTAAGCATCTGATCGCGTTTGGTGACGATCTGATCGGAGAGCGAGGTCACCTTGGGGAGTTCGCGCTTTAGTTCGTCGATGAGTCCCAGCGTTTCGTCGGCTCTAACGAGGCTGCGTCCAGTAGCGCGTACGCGGTTTTCCTCGACGGAGTTCGCGATCCTTGAGATCAGCTCGTAGATGACTGGTTGAACCGACACGAATTCAGTGCTGTCCGAGTTGTAGCTGACGCGGGTTTCTAGTGCCATTTTGTTCTCCTTGTGCGTCGGACATGTGTGGACCGATTGCACTGGTGTTGGTTGCTTGTGCTCTATAGGTTGTTCGCTATGCGGGTTGTGGTGTCAACTTCGATGTTGTCGGCGCCACGACGTTGGGGGGTACAAGACCGGAGATGTTTCCGCCGAGAGTGACGATCTCCTTGACGCGTGATGAGCTTACGTATTGGTTCTCGATAGACGAGAAGAGGCATACGGTTTCGATGTCATCATCGAGGTGTCGGTTCATCAATGCCATCGCGCTCTCGTATTCGAAGTCACTTGTGATTCTAAGCCCTCTGACGATCGCTTTCGCGCCGGTTTCTCGAGCGAAATCGACGGTCAAGCCGCGGAAGGGGATGACTTTGACATTAGAAGCGTCGGTGATGGCTTCTTGTAACATTCCTACACGTTCATTGACGTCGAAGGTCACACGTTTGTGATCGCCGTCGTAGACCGCGACGATGAGGGAATCGAACAACGCGGCGGCACGTCGGACCACATCGGTGTGGCCGTTGGTTACGGGATCGAATGTGCCAGGGTACAAAGCTACGACGTCGCTCATAGTTGTGTTTCGTGATCTTCTGGTTTTTCTTTATTGGTTGTCAGAGGTTTGTGGGAAGGAGTAGATGGTTAAGCTGGTATCGCCGTATCGTTTTCGGTTTATGGCGGTGGCTCCGGAAATGGTGTCTGGCAGCTGGTTTCTAGTTGCGTGCTCTGCGATGATCCAAGCGTGGGGTTTGAGTAGGTTGTGTTTGCGGAGTTCGGCGAGTATGTCTTTCCAAGGATCGATTTCGTATGGTGGGTCTGCGAAAACGATGTTGTAGGAGTTACCTGCGAGCCGAGACAGTGTCTTGATGGCATCAGCTTGGTATGTTGAAGCCTTTTCGGACACGTTTCTGGCAACAGCCTCTTGTCGTATCTTTGCGGCTCTTCTGCGGTCGATTTCTACGAAGTCGACGTGTACAGCGCCATGTTCGAGGAGATCGAGGCCGACGGCTCCGGTGCCGGCGTATAGGTCGAGCGCGGTCATTCCATCTGCGCCGTTTGGACCGAGCATCGAGATGATGGCTGAACGGGTCCTTGAAGATGTCGGTCGTAGCCCGTGTCTGGCTATACGTCTGTTCCTTTCCGCGTGTTTCACTCCGAATTGCGCCGCGGCGCAACATCGTACCTGCACACCCACGTGGTTCGTGGGAGCGTTGACTACGATTATGCGGAATCGGGTGATGTGTGTTTCAACGATGCACGACGCGATTAATGGCGTTTTCTCACGAGGGCTATGGCAACGGTTGAGGTCTGTAAGATTGATTCAGTTGGTGTGCGCCCGATTATGTGTAGAGAAGGTCGGAATTGAGCCAGATGATAGATAGACCCGAGATCCCACCTGAGACTGATGGGGCTTCGAGGTATTCGCGTCTGGAACTCGACCGATTGCGAAAGGTCGATCATCTGAGGCAACAAGGCATCGACCCGTTCCCGGCTCGGATCGAGCGAACTCATTCCGTAGAAGAGGCGATCTCGCTTTTTGCGGAGCTTGAGGGGGCGTTCCAGGGTGATAGTGAACACGACTCTGTTCGTACAGAAACGGTGAAGGTTGCGGGGCGGGTTATGGCGCGACGGGGGATGGGGAAGATGTCATTTTTGGATGTGCGAGACGGAAGTGGTCAGGTTCAGGTTCAGGCGCGGGCGGATGTGTTGGCTGACGACTTCGAGTTGCTTTCGATGCTAGACATCGGAGATTTCGTGTCGGTGTCAGGTCCGGTGATGCGGACGCGGCGGGGACAAATCTCGGTTGAGGCGCGCACGTTCGGGATAATTTCGAAGTCGATGCGTCCATTGCCTGAGAAGTGGCACGGGCTACAAGATGCGGAGACGCGGGTTCGACAACGGTATCTCGATTTGCTGGCGAATGAACGAGTGATGGAGAACGCTCGGGCGCGTTCTAAGGTTGCGTCGTCGGTGCGTCGTTTCATGGAGGCGCAAGGGTTTATGGAGGTGGAGACGCCGATACTGGTGCCGGTTGCGGCGGGCGGGTTCGCTGAACCGTTCGAGACGTATCACAACGCGCTGGGGCGCGGGTTGTTTCTGCGGATTGCTACGGAACTGTATTTGAAGCAGTTGATAGTGGGTGGGATGGACAAGGTTTTCGAGATTGGCAAGATATTCCGCAACGAAGGTATTGACGCTGATCACAATCCAGAGTTCACGACGATGGAGAGCTACGAGGCGTACGCAGACTACAACGATGTGATGCGGATGACGGAGGAGTTGGTGGCGTTTGTGGCGACAGAAGTGAACGGATCAACTGTGGTGCCAGTGCCGGATGGTGAGGAAGGCGAGACGATCGACTTGGCTCCGCCTTGGCCTCGGTTGGATCTGCGCGAGGCGATTATCGACGCTTCGGGGATCGATTTCCGAGCGTGTCCGACGCGGGATGCTTTGGCGGCGGCGATGGATGAGCGGGGGACGCATGTAGAGCCAAATTCGACGTGGCAGCAGTTGTTGGACAAGGTGATATCGGCATCAGTCGAGCCGCGGTTGGTTGCGCCGACGTTCTTGGTCGATTACCCGTTGGCAATGTCGCCGTTAGCGAAGAAGAAGCCGGGTTATGACGATGTTGTAGAGCGGTTTGAGGCGTTCGTTTTGGGGCGTGAGTTGGCGAATGCGTTTACTGAGCTCAACGACCCGGTGGATCAGCGGGAGCGATTCGAGCAGCAAGAACGGCAGCGGGAAGAGTTTGATGATGTTGAGGCGGATCGGTTAGACGAGTCGTTTTTGCTGGCGGTTGAACACGGGATGCCGCCGACTGGAGGGCTCGGGATTGGAATTGATCGATTGGCGATGCTTGTGACGGGTGAAAGTTCGATACGAGAAGTTACGCTGTTTCCGCAGCTGAGATCTTGAGGGCATGAATTGATGTTGGATCTACGGAGGATAGTGAGCGACACGGACGCGGTGCGCGTCGGTCTTGTGAAGCGCGGTGAAGATGTTGCTCCGATCGAGGAGATCATCGCGTTGGATGTGAGGCGTCGATCACTGATTCAGCAGACGGATTCGGCTCGTCATTTCCGGAATGAAGTGTCTCGAACCATCGGTGCGGAGAAGCGTCGACCTACGGATGATGAGATACAGCAAATGCGATCGACAGGGGACCGTATATCGGCACTTGAGGAAGAGGCTCGCTCTGTCGCCAGTGAGTTGCGAACTCTGATGTTAGGTTTGCCGAACTTGCCGCTTGGGGACGTGCCGGAGGGTTTGGACGAGAGCTTTAACGAGGTGGTGAGCGAGGTTGAACCACCGCCTGCGCGTGAGTGGGATACGCCGCATTGGGACATCGGCGACAACCTCGGCATCATCGACATGGAGAGCGCGGCGAACATTTCGGGCAGCAGGTTTTACATGCTGCGAGGACAAGGCGCGAGGTTGCATCGCGCAATCGTCGGATGGTTGCTGGATACGTTGGTTGATGAGTTTGGGTACGAGGAGACGAATCCGCCGTTTCTAGTTCGCGAAGAAACGTTGATCGGAACTGGGAATCTGCCGAAATTCGCGGATGACCTCTACCGTGACGAGGATGCTGGTTTGTGGATGATTCCGACTTCCGAAGTGTCTTTGAATGGTATCCATCAGGACAGCATTATCGACGCCGATTTGCCGTTGAAGTACTGCGCGCACACTCCGTGTTTTCGCAAGGAGCATGCGGCTGCGGGTCGGGATGTTCGAGGGATGAAGCGAGTGAAGCAGTTCGAGAAGGTGGAGATGTTCCGGTTTGTGGAGCCGGATGATTCGGAAGAAGCGTTGGATGAAATGATCGAGATATCGCTAGAGCTTTGTCGGCGGCTTGGATTTACCACTCGGTTGCTGAAGCTATGCGCTGGAGATATCGCGTTTCAATCGGCAAAGACGTACGACATCGAGGTTTGGTCGCCAGGGGCGCAAGAGTGGCTTGAGATCAGTTCGCTGTCGACGTGCACCGATTTCCAGGCGCGACGGAACAACACGCGTTATCGACCTAAGGGCGGGAGTGGAACGAGATTCCCACATACCTTGAATGGGTCGGCGCTGGGAATGCCGCGGACTTTTATCGCAGTGTTGGAGAACGGGTTGCAGGCAGATGGGAGTGTTGTTTTGCCGGAGGTGCTTTGGGAGCGGGTTGGATGTGAGCGGATAGCGGTTTGAGTTTCGACGCGTCGAACTCAGAGAGTTTCGCCTTCGTCGCGCAATATCGAAGTTGCAATATTCGGATATTGTTCAGCGATGCGCTCCCTTAAGAAAGGCGCTAGTACCTCAGAAGCATTTTCTAAAGTGATGCTGACGACTTCGTCGTTTTCGTCGAAAAAGGCTACGAGTCGTTCCGCGACTGGCTGACCGTCACTGCCGGGGCGGCCGTTGCCGATGTCGAGAGTATCGGTCTCAGGGTCGTAGTAGATTTTCAATTTCATGGTCTTCCCCACTCCTTTAGCTTTGTACGGTCAAAGTAACGATTGAAGAGTTTGTCGTCTTCGAGGATCACCCTCAACCATTTTTGTGCTTCTTCGATGTACCCGAAGTAACTTAGTCGTCCGTTAGCTTGCTCTTCGACGAAATACGGATTGGCGACCACCTGCGCAACCCACTCTTCTTTAGGTTCTGGGTCAGTGATTCTCGCAACGTTTTCGTAATACCAGGTAGTATCCATCAATATTGACCTAAGTCGACATCATCAAATGAAGATCCAAATGAAAGAAATTGGTGGTCTGAATTAGAGATTCTATCCGTTGAATTCATTCATGGCGGTTTCTACGCCTTGGGTGATGATGGTTTGGGTTGCTTGGACCGCGTGGTTGATGGCGGTTTTGATGGCCGTTAAGTCTTCGTCGGAAGGTTGTCCAAGGACGTGGTCGATTTGGGTATCGCCGTTGGTTGGTTTGCCGACACCGATGCGTATGCGGGGGAATGCGGAGTCGTGAAGTGTGTCGATGATGGATTTTAGGCCGTTGTGTCCGCCGTCGCCGCCGCCGCGTCTGACTCGGATTCGGCCGGGAGCAAGGTTGATGTCGTCGGTGATGACGATTAGTCGGGTGATTTCGGTTTGGTAGTGATTTATGAGTGATCTGGCGGCAGTGCCGGATCGGTTGACGAAGGTTTTGGGGTAGGCGATGATAGCGGGTTGGTTTTCGATGGTCAGTTGGGCGATGCGGGAGGGGCCTTCGTCTTGGAGGCGGGCGTTGTGGCGTTCGCGGAGGATGTCGGCGGCCCACCATCCGACGTTGTGTCGGGTTTCGGCGTATTCGGGCCCGGGGTTGCCGATAGCGAGGATGATCCAAGGATTGGTGAGTTTCTGAGGTTTCGGTGCGCGGGATTTCGGATCGGCGAAGAGGCGTGTGAAGCGTTCGAAGGGGCTGGGTTTGCGAGTCATAGGAGCTGCGCTGGTGCTTCCTCGGTTGCTTCGGGAATGTCAGGGATTTGACCTTCGAGGATTTGTTTGAATTGGTCTTCGTTGAGGACCGGTACGTTTAGGCGGACTGCGCGCTCGAGTTTGGACCCGGCATCGGCACCAGCTACTAAGTAGTCGGTGTTTTTGGAGACGCTGCCGACGGCTTTTGCACCGAGTGCTTTGACGGCGTTGGCGGCTTCGGTTCGAGAGAAGGTGTCGAGTTTGCCGGTGATGACGAAGGTGAGGCCTTTGACGGGGTGGTCGGCGGCGGGTTCGGGGGAGTCGTCTTCAGGGTCGACTCCCAAGTCTTTCAGACGTTGAACTAGGGCGATGTTGGGTTCGTTAAGTGTCCACTCTCGGATCGAGTTTGCGAGGATGGGGCCGATGCCTTCGATTGCGGTGAGTTTTTCGGCATCCGATTGTAGGAGGTTTGGCAGATTGCGGAATTCGCGTGAGAGAGTTTCGGCGATTTCAGATCCGATGCCGCTTATGCCGAGTCCGAAGATGAGGCGCGGGAGGGATTGGGATTTGGACTGTTCGATGGCGTCGACCAGGTTTTGGGCGCGTTTTTCGCCCATGCGCTCCATGGCCAGGAGGTTGTCCATGCGTTCGTTAAGGGTGTAGATATCGGCGATGTTGGAGACGAGGTTTTGGCGTGCCAGCTCCTTGGCGAGTTTTTCTCCAAGACCTTCGATGTCCATCGCGCCGCGGGAAGCGAAGTGCTCCAGCAATCGTTCAAACTGCGCCGGGCAGGTGGAATTGATGCAACGGATGTCGGCCTGATCTTCATCGCGGAGTACGGGCTCTCCGCAGGTGGGGCAGTTGGGTTCGATGCGGTAAGGCTGCGAATCGTCTGGTCGTTGGTTATCGGAAGCAGGGCCGACTACTTGTGGAATGACGTCGCCGGCGCGTTGTACGATGACGTGGTCGCCAGCTCGGATGTCTTTGCGGTTGATGTCTTCTTCGTTGTGTAGGGTTGCTTGTGAGACCGTGACGCCTCCGACAACGACGGGTTCTAGGACTGCGTAGGGGTTGATTGCGCCGGTGCGGCCTACGTTGGTCCGGATTTCTAGGAGTTTGGTGACGGCTTGTTCGGCTGGAAATTTGTATGCGGTGGCCCATCGGGGATCGCGGCCTACGGCTCCGAGGCGATCTTGGAGGGTGATGTCGTCGATCTTGATGACGACACCGTCGATGCCGAAGTCAAGGGATGGTCGAATTTCGGCGACGTTCTGGATCGCGGCCATTGCTTCTTCTACGGTTTCGACGCGGCGGGACCAGTCGTTGGTTTTGCAGCCCCATCGTTTGAGGGATTGCAGGGTCTCGTGTTGCGAGTTGGGTATGTCTCCGTTTTCCGCATAGCCGATGGAGTAGAAGAACATATCGAGAGGGCGTTTTGCGGTCTCGGTGGAGTCGAGTTGGCGAAGAGATCCGGATGCGGAGTTGCGTGGATTGACATAGACGGAGAGGCCGGCGGCTTCGCGTTCTTCGTTTAGGCGGTCGAACGCGGAGATGGGGTAGAAGACTTCGCCTCGGAGTTCGATAGTGCCCGGAACATCGTCGCCGTCGAGGGCGAGGGGGACAGAGTTGATGGTTCGGATGTTGTCGGTGATGTTTTCGCCTTGAGTGCCGTCGCCGCGTGTGGCTGCTTGTATCAGTATGCCGTCAACGTATGTGACGGCGACTGCGAGCCCATCGATTTTGAGTTCGAGGGTTAGGTCAGCGGAGTCGATTTCGAGATAGTCGAGAGCACGTTGGTACCAGGCGTTGAAGGTTTCTTCGCTGGTTACGTTGCTGAGGCTGAGCATTGGAACCGGGTGTTGGACCGGCTCGAATTGCTGAGATGGGGGTGCGCCGACGCGGAGTGTGGGAGAGTCGGGGGTTTTGAGGTCGGGGTGATTTTGTTCGAGGTCTTGGAGTTCGCGTAAGAGGATGTCGTACTCCGAGTCGGAGAGCGACGGATCGTTCAGCACGTAGTACTCGTGATTGGCGCGATTAAGTGTTAAGCGGAGTTCGGCCGCGCGATCTACTGGATTTTGAGATGTGGTCAAAGGAGGGATGTATTTGGATGCAGGGCTATCGTGCGATTCTAGCAATGACAAATGCTTGGAGCAGTTCTTCGCTGTCACACGCGTGGTTTAGGTGATGACGCGGGCTGTTTATACTTTCGGTGTGGTGCGGATTGACGCGCTCGAGCAGTTTGGAGATCTAAGGCAACAGACCGGTAACTGATGGCTGAAGTTCGTGCATTTCGGGGGATCCGGTTCAGCGCCGCGTCGCAGGGGCGGGATTTGGGGGATTATCTTTCGCCGCCGTTTGACACGATTACGGCTGAGTTAGAACGGGAGCTTTTGGGCAGGTCGGAGCACAACATCGTGCGTTTGGAGCTGGCGCCTCGGGAGGGTGCGGATCGTTACGGATATGTTGCGGAGACACAGGCTGTTTGGGAGGCTGATGGGGTTCTGATGCGAGATGAAGAGCCTTCGGTTTATGTGACTGAGGAGTCGTTCGAATACGGCGGAGAAACGCAGACGCGACGTGGGTTCATCGCCGCTGTGCGATTGGAGGAGTATGACCGCGGGATCATCTTTCCACATGAGCAGACGCGGGGGCCGTGGGTTGAGGACCGGGTGCGGATGATGGAGGCGACGCGGTCGGCGTTGAGTCCGTTGCTGGTGGTGTTTCAGGATGACATCCGACATTCGGTAGGCGGGATCATACGTGCGGTGACGGGTGGGCCTCCGTTGGAGGTTGCAACGATGTCGGGAGGTTACTCGTTGCGGTTGTGGCAGTTGAAGGATCCAGGGACGTTGGAGGTTTTACGTGGATTGATGCGTGATTCGGCGATTTTCATTGCGGATGGGCATCACCGTTACGAGGCTGCGATGCGGTATCGGAGCGCGATCAGAGCGGAGCGCGAGATCTCTTCGGAGGAGGCGGTGAACTACCGGATGATGCATATCGTGTCGATCGATGAGCCGGGACTGATCACGCGTGGGTATCACCGCGTGATACATGGGGCGAGGAAAGATGAATTGGCGCGACTAATGAATCGCATCGAAGCGGTTTGTGAGGTGGAGTCTGTCTCGCTGACCGATCAAGTTGATGTGGGTTGGCGCCGGGGAGACTTGCTGAAAGCGGTCGGGGAGCGTAAAGACGACGATTTTGTGTTTGGGGTCTATGGGTTACCGGGAGGTTTCAAGATTGCTCGGATGCGGAGTATGGGGTCCAGTCAGCCGCTTGGCTCGGATGCTGCCGAGCGGTCTGACTACCGTCGGTTGCACCGGGATGTTTTGGACGTTGCTTTTGGTGTTGATCGGGTCGATGCAACGGTTGATTTCGAGTACGAGGTTGAGAATGTGGTGAGCCGAGTCGATTCGAGTGAGGCGCAGTTGGGGATTGTAATGCGGTCGATTCCGATGCGTGAGTTCGTGGAAATCGTGACGCGTGGGGATCGCTTGCCCCCTAAAGCGACGAACTTCTACCCTAAGCCGCCAGCTGGTGCGGTGATACAGTCGCTCGAAGGTGATCTTTGAGTCGGACGGCTAGCCGTTGAGTTTTTGGAGTTCGGCTAGGAGGATGGCGGTGTCGGGTCGGTCGGCGATGTCTTTGCCGATGTATTCGTAGGTGATGTTGCCGTTTGTGTCGATGATGAATACCGCGGGTGCGGCGACGCCGTCGTTGTGGAGATCGTAGACTTCGTAGCTGGCAGGGATTTCGTGGTTTTTGGAGGTGTAGAGGACGGGGAATGTGGCGCCGGAGTTTGCGATCATTGTGGCGGCGCCTCGGAAATCGTCCATGCTGACGGCAAGCACCTCGGCGTTTTGTTGCCGGATGCGCGGGTAGTAGCTCTGCAACTCGACGAGTTGCCCGAGGCATATACCTCAGAAGAAGCCTCGATAGAAGACGAGGACAACGTTTTGGTCGCCGCGAAAGTCGGAGAGAGTGATGTCGACGTTGCGGTTAGCGACCGGGAGGCTGAAGTCTGGCGCGATTTCGCCGCCTACGGACGACGAGGACCCGCACGCAACTGCGATGGTCGCGGTGAGTGCAGTGGTGAGCGCGATTAGTAGGGGCCTCGTCGAAAAACTTCGGAGGATGCGGTCGACTGGGTTACGCATGCGGATTTAGAGGCCTGCCAAGGCTTCTAGGACTTCTTCGCCGGAGACTTGGTGTCTATAGTTTTCGCCGATGTTTTCGTATGCGATGTTTCCGTTTTTGTCGACAATGAATACGGAAGCAGAGGCTAGGCCGTCGCCGAAGAGGTCGAAGACGTTGTAGCTGATCGGGACATCGTTGTTTTTGTTCGTGTACAAGACAGGGAATTCAGTGACGGCTTTTGCGACGATAGATTCGGCACCGCGGAGGTCGTCGGTGCTGATGGCCAGGACTTCGGCTCCGGCGTTTGAGATTTTGTCGTAGTGTTTCTGCAACTCACCTAGTTGCCTAGTGCAGAAGCCTCACCAATATGCTCGGTAGAAGACGAGGACAACGGGTTTATCGCCTTGGAATTGGGATAGGGAGATTTCTGTGCTATCGCGGTTTGCTGCAGGTAGTGTGAAGTCTGGGGCGGTAGGTAGGTTTGGCACGGCCTCGGCAACTTCAACGACCTTTTGCTGCGATTCTGGTGCCGTAGCCTCATCGATCGACGATGAGCCGGTCGTGTCGGATTCCTGACCACACCCGACAATAGCGAACGCGAAGAGACCGATGAAAGCAGTAACGGCAGTTGATTTAAGGACTCCAGTGATGGTTCTCATGGGATATTCCGCAATACTCTTTCAGGGAGCACTCTTTGAGTGTAGTTCGGGCTGATGAATTGCCATGCTATCTCGCCTTGTGGGTTGATCACGAAGACGGATGGTATAGCGAGGCTACCGCTGTAAACGTCGTAGGCTTCCATGACCGAGGAATCTCCGGACGTGTAGAGCACAGGGAAGGTAATGCCTACTCGACTAGCGATATTATCGGCACCTGTCAGATCGTCGACACTGATGGCCAGAATTTCGGCGTTCTTGGCTTTGAATTCGTCGTATTTTCGTTGCAGATCACCTAGCTGCGCGCGGCAGTACGGTCACCAGAAGCCGCGATAGAAGACGAGCACGACGGATTTTTCATCTCGGAACTGGGATAGGGAGTAGCTACCGCTGGTTGTGATCGAAGGCAGGAAAAAGTCGGGTGCGAGAGGTCCCGATGCGACTGGTTCCGGGGTCGGCGTGGGTGTCGGAGTAGGTTCTGGCGTATGAGTTGGCGTAGGTTCCGGTGTGGGCGTGTCTGTGGGTGTTGGTTCGGGTGTGAATGTTGGAGTTGGAGGGATCGGAGTGTTAGTAGGGGTTGGTTCGGGCGTGTCGGTCGGTGGGACAGGAGTATCGGTAGGTTCGGCTGTGGGGCTTGGTTCTTCGGTCGTGTATGCGGATGTTGGTTCGGGTAGTGCCGTGTCAGTAGGTGTTGGAGTGTATGTTGGCTCTGGTGTGTCGGTGGGCGTCGGAGTATTGGTAGGCGGGATAGGCGTGTCGGTAGGCGGGACAGCCGTGTTGGTTGGTGTTGCCGCTTGGGAAGTAGCGGTCGGAGTTGAAGTTGCGGTTGGTGTGTTCGTGGGAGTTGGTGTAGAAGTCGCCGTCGGTTCGGGTTCCGGAGTCGCGGTGGGCTCGATTTCGACCGCCTTGACCTGTGGTGCAGGCGTATTGGTCGGCTCGGGCTCGGCGGTTGCGGTAGGAGCCGGAGTGACAGTGGGTGACGGTGATGATGTCGGTACCGGAGTGGGCGTGTCTGGCTCAGATTCGCAAGCGAACACAAGAAACATCGCTGACAGCGCCGCGATGGCGACGCATGAGATGGTTCTTGACGGGATTTTGCGTATTCGCGAGTTCGTGATAATCATCGGGCTACTGCCCCGATGGGTAGTATCAGGCGGTCATTTCCTTGAGCGTTGCTTCGGCGGCGGACAGGGCTTCATCGATGTGATCTTTTTCGACCCATCCCATATGACCTATACGGAAGATCTTGCCGGTGAGTTCTCCTTGACCTCCGCCAAGAACGACGTTGTGGTCGTTCATGACTTTGGATACAAAGGCTTTGCCGTCGAGACCTTCCGGTAGTCTGATTGCTGTCAGCGTATCCGACGCGTAGCGGCGTTCAGGTAGGATTTCGAGTCCGAGTTTCTCGGCACCGTTGCGGGTATGCTCAGCGATCTCGTGGTGTCTACTGAAAACGTTTTCGATGCCCTCGTCGACCATGGATTCCAGTCCGACTTCGAGTGCGAACATGGCGGATTCGCACGGCGTGAATGGCGGTTGCCCGAGCTGCAGGAAGTCCTCGTACTGCTGAATATCGTAGTAGTAGCGAGGCGTGGTGCAGGTTTCGTAAGCTTGCCATGCCTTTTGGCTGAAGGCGATCATCGAGATGCCGGGCGGGGCGACCCACGACTTCTGTGATGCGGTAGCTAAGGCATCGATGCCCCATGCATCGACAGCGATGGGCATACCACCGGCTGAGGATACGGCGTCGACAAGGATCAGCGCGTCTGACTCATCGTGGACGGTTTTGCAGATTTCTTCGAGCGGATTTGAGACGGCACTGGATGACTCGTTATGCGTGAGGATTACGGCTTTGTAATCGGGCTCGGAGCGCAGAGCGTCGCGGAGGACATCGATGTCGGCGGCCTGACCGAGCGGAAATTCGAGTTTGGTGACATCAGCCCCAACGGCTTCTGCGATCTCGGCGAATCGAATGCCGAAGAATCCGATGATTATGGCGAGGACTTTGTCTCCGGGAGAAACCGTGTTGAATACCGCAGTCTCCATTGCTCCGGTCCCAGACGACGTGATGAAGTAAACGTCGTTTTTGGTCATCAGAACAGTTCGGAGGTTGGCGCTCATGCGTTCGAGCATGTCGGCGTATTCCGGCCCGCGATGGTTAATCATCTGCTTGGCAGAGATCTGCAATACCTCTTCGGGTAGCGGCACGGGTCCGGGAATGCGGAGATTTGGTTCGGAGTTTTGCGTCATCTTAGGCTTGGGTTTAGGTTAGGGTTGGTCTACGTTCAATTTTAGATTGGGTGGCGTTAGAGAACGCGGATTAGGCGGTGTTCGCGGCGTCCGCGTCGGAGGACGATGAGGTTGCCATGGAGGAGGTCTTCGGGGGTGATTTCGCGCGCGGGGTCGTCGACGCGACCCGAATTAAGGTACATCCCGCCTTGTTGGACAGTACGGCGAGCGTCGCCGAATGACTGTGCGAGGGATGTCGCGACAGCTAGCTCTTCGAAAGAGAGCGCGCGGTTGTCGATGTCGCATTTCTCGACTTGGATCGAGGCGGATCCTTCGAAGAGGTCGTCGAGTTCGCTGGCAGACAAAGTATCAAATTCGCCTCGGAAGAAGGCCCGGGTTACGCGTCTGGCTTGTTCGAGTCCGGATTGGCCGTGGACGATTTGAGTGATCTGTTCGGCTAGGGTTTGTTGGGCATCGCGTCTGCCGGGGTTTTCTCGGACAGCCTCTTCCAATGGCCCGACTTCTTCGGGTTCGAGCCACGTGAAGAGTTTGATGTAGCGGATGACATCGGCATCGTCAGTGTTGAAGAAGAACTGGTATAAGCGGTAGGGGGAGAATTTGTTGGGATCGAGGGCCGGAGCGCCACCGATGGATTTTCCAAGTTTGTCGCCTTTGGAGTCGGTTATCAGCGGGAAAACGATGCCGTGGGCGCGCGGAAGGCCATTCTTGTCAGGGCCATGCTTTCGACGAATGAGGTCCACACCGTCGAGGATGTTGCCCCATTGGTCGGTGCCGCCGGATTGGAAGTTGCATCCTTCGCGCTCGTAGAGCATTAGGAAGTCATAGGCCTGTAGTAGAGCGTATGAGAACTCGGTGTATGAGATGCCCTCGCCTTCGCGCTCCATGCGCGTCCGCACCGAATCGCGGCGGATCATCGTGTTGACGGTGAAGCTTTTACCGATGTCTCGGAGGAAATCGAGGTAGTTGATAGATCGAAGCCAGTCGGCGTTGTTGATGAGTTGCGCGGGATTGGATTTGGCGTCGAAATCTAGGAATTGTTCCAACTGCACGCGGATTTTTTCGCCGTTGGCATCGATATCTTCGATAGATAGAAGGGTACGTTCGTCGGTCCGTCCGCTAGGGTCTCCGATCATGCCAGTGCCGCCGCCTAGGATTGCGATGGGGGTGTGGCCGTAGCGTTGGAGACGGGCGAGGCACATCAGCGGTAGCAAGTTGCCGATATGGAGGGTGTCGGAGGTTGGGTCGAAGCCGTTGTAGCAGGTGATCTTGTTGTTGATTAGGAGGTCTTCGGCGCCTGGGGTCGAGTCGGCTAGAGCGCCTCGCCATTGCAAGTCGTCTACGACGTTTGAGAATGGTTGGTTGGTCATGGTTTGTTTCTGGGTGTTATCGTGTGTGCGGTGGCAGGGATTCGAAGATCTGGTTGATCTGCTTCACGTCCTTTTGGATTTGGGCTTCCAGCTCTTCGACGGTGTCGAACGCGTCGTCGGTGCGGATGAAGTCGATGAACTCGACGCTGACGGGTTGACCGTAAAGGTCTTCATCGAAGTCCTTGATGTGGACTTCGAAAGCAGGGCTGTTTCCGCCGAAGGTGGGATTGTCTCCAATGTAGGTGCCTGAGGGTAGTGCGCGGCCGTCGGGCAACTTGGCCCAAGTGGCGTAAATGCCTCTTGCGGGCATGACGAGGTCTCGAGACCATTGCATATTGGCAGTCGGTACACCCATCGTTCTAGCTCGTGCCTTGCCATGGACAACTTTGCCGCCCCTTTCGTATAGCCGGCCGAGCATTGAAGCGGCACTTTTCACGTTGCCTTGTGCCAGAGCGGAGCGGATCTGTGAACTGGAGACGACGAGATCGTTACGCAGGATAGGCGGCACTACGTGGAGCTCGAAGCCGTTACGTCGTGCGATATCGCCGAGTTGGTCGACGTTCAAGAGGTCGTGTCCGAGCAATGCTCTTTCGCCGATGACGAGGTGTTTCATGCCGAGGGATGTTTGGAGCGTTGTCAAAAACTCGTCAGCCGACATGAAGCGGATTTCGTGGTCGAAATCGATCAGTCCTACGGTGTCGACGCCAAATTCTCGGATGAGGTTGACGCGTTTTTCGACATCGTAAAGGTGCGGCGTCTTGCGCGACGGATCGATGATGGAGCGTGGCGGTTGGCGAAAGCTAAGAGCTACGCTCCGGGCATCGATCCGTCGCGCTACGGATACGAGCCGGTTCAAAAGCGCTTGGTGACCCTTGTGTACGCCGTCGAACGTGCCAACGGTTACGCAGGCTTCGCTACCCGGTTCTTGGATGGGAGCGATCTGTTGGTGCAACCCCATGTCGTCATGCCATCGAGCGATGCGTCGGCATCGTTAGGCGACTGCAATTGCCGGTTTAGTGAGTACCTCGGCGGCTTGGCGCAGGAGCGCTTCGGTGGTCTGCCAATCGATGCACGGGTCAGTGATCGATACGCCGTACTTCAGCGTTGAGCGATCACCGTTGAGCGATTGGCTCCCCGCGTTAAGGTGGCTTTCAAGCATCAGACCTACGATGCCTAGGTTGCCGTTCGCGCGCTGCTTTATCGCGTCGCGGTATGCAACCGGTTGCAGTGTGTGGTCCTTGTTGCAGTTGGCGTGTGAGCAGTCGATCACGAGATTGGGTGGCATGCCGCTATCAGTCAGCGCTTTCTGAGCGATCGCGACGTGCTCCGCGTCGTAGTTGGGACCGTCGGAGCCGCCGCGCAGGACGATGTGGCAAGAATCGTTACCGGAGGTCTGTACGACCGCTGCTGCGCCGGCATCGTCGATGCCGAGGAAGGCGTGGCTAGCGCTGGCAGCGATCATGCCGTCGACTGCGAGCTGTATGCTGCCACCAGTTCCGTTCTTGAATCCGATGGGCATCGAGAGGCCACTGGCTAGCTGGCGATGCGTTTGGCTTTCGGCGGTACGCGCTCCGATGGCACCCCAGGAGACGAGGTCGGAGATGTATTGCGGCGTGAATGGATCGAGGAACTCAGTGGCGGTTGGAAGGCCGATCTCGCCGACATCCAGGAGGAACCGACGTGCACGTCGGAGTCCTTCTGCCATGTTGCAGGAACCATCGAGGTTCGGGTCGTTGATCAATCCTTTCCACCCGACGGTAGTTCGGGGCTTTTCAAAGTAGACGCGCATGACGACCATGACGTATTCGCGGACTTCGTCGGCGAGTTTGACAAGCCGTTCGGCGTACTCGCGTCCGGCGGCTTCGTCGTGGATGGAGCATGGTCCGGTAACGACGAGCAAACGATCGTCTTTGCCGGCGATGATGTCTGCGACCTGTCGCCGTGATTTGAAGACTAGCTCTTCCACCTCGCGAGAGATCGGGATCTCGGCGAGGTATTCGGAAGGCGGGTCGAGGGGGCTGATGGAAGCCACGTTGAGGTTTTTGATTCGTGAGGACATTAGTTCTCCGTCTTTGTCGAGGTTATGGATTTTCGGGTTGGGTTGTTTATGTTTTGTGTGGTTTTGGGCGCGCGGAGATTTTGGGCACTAAATTTGGGTTATCTGATTGCTCCGCGCAGATCGCGAAATTGCGGTGTCTCGACGTCGCGCGGGCAGAGTGCCAATGCTTCTAAGCGCGGCGCCGGCAGATATAGGTCCAGCGATAAGTTTCGCGGGGAAAAGAGAAGGATGCGTTGGTGTTGAAGGTATCGAGGCGCGCGAGGACGGCACAAGCAGATGTTGTGTTCGCGAGCTGCTTTTTTCGATTACTGAGCATCAGTGATGTCGGCTCTCAGCACTACGGCATCTCTCAAGTATATGTGTTGAATATCTTCTTGCGATTTCGAAGTGTTGAGTAAGAGCATCACCCGTATGCATTTGCGCATCGAACCGGGCCGGTCGATTTCGATGGAGTTGATCAGCGGCACGAGCCGCCAACCAAGGCGTTCGCGTGCGGCGACGGCTGGGAATTCGGCGTTCAGGTCGGCCGTAAGCGTGAAGTAGACTGCGGCGATGTCTTCCGATGCGATATCGTTGGTTGCGACCATTTCGTTGAGAAGCTCCTCGGTCGCGTCCATGATGTCGTCGCGCGAGTTTTCAGGGACGGTTGTGGCGCCTCGAACGCCGCGTACTGCAGTCATGATTTCCCAGGGTTTCGGATTGATTTCTGATGGATTCGTCACGATTTTATCGTCGGATGCGGAGCTACAAGAGGTAGCTTATTCGTTCAACGACTTCAAGAAACGGGCCGCCGTTTGGGGTGCGTCTTCGTGAGGGTTGTCCTGCATGAGGTTGATGAGGGCGCTGCCGATGACGGCGCCGTCGGCGTATCTTCCAACTTCACGGACGTGTTTGGCATTTGAGATTCCGAACCCCACGGCGACCGGCAACTCGGTGTGTGACTTGACTTGCTTGACCAACGTTTCGACCGGATGAGACACAGTAGCGCGGGCTCCGGTCACGCCGAGGAGCGAGATGCAGTAGACAAAGCCGGATGCTTGTTTGCAGGCTTGGGCGATAGTCTCTTCGGTGGATGTGAGGGCCAATAACGGGACGAGGGAGATGTCGGCCTTTGCGCAAGCATCGAGGAGTGGACCCGCTTCGACGGCGGGCAGATCGGCAGCGATGATGCCGTCGACACCGGCGTCTCTGGTGCGGGAGCAGAACTCGTCTAGACCAATCTGGTAGATCGGATTGTAGTAGCCCATGAAGATCAGAGGAGTGGTGACGCCCCGTCTGCGGACTTCAGAAGCGTTTTGGAAGCAGGCTTCGGGTGTGATGCCGTTCTCAAGAGCCCGGAAGCTGGATTTTTGAATGACTGGCCCTTCGGCTAGGGGGTCGCTGAAAGGAATGCCGAGTTCGATGGCGTCGGCGCCAGCATCGGATAGTGCTTCGACGACGGCAGGTGTACTGTCGCGCTGGGGGTGACCGACGGTGACGAACGGTACGATAGCCGTCCGTCCGTTGTCTGCGGCTCGGATGAATGCGTCTTGGATCAGGTTGGACATATCAGCGTTTCACAACCTAACAATGTTATTCGTGGATCAGGTTGCCAAAAGAATCGACTGCAGAGTTACCAATGCGTTGTTCAAAGCGTGCATCAATACTCCGGGCCAGATCGACTTCGTGATTACCGCCGCGGTGCCGAAAACGGTTCCAAGGCAGAAGATGTATATGACTTGGTTGATTGAGAAGTAGCTTGGATCGATGTGGAACAGCGCGAAAACTAACGCGGAGATGAGCACTGCGATGGCGGCGTGTGTGGCGTTGGCCAGAAACGTGATGATCATTCCGCGGAAAAACAACTCCTCTACTATCGGGACGAGAATCGCGACGTAGATGATCGTGGCGAATGCGTTGTTAGCGAACGCGCTGTTGAGTCCAATGATGGGATCCGGCGCGTTGGGATGAGCGACAGGGTTGAAGGGAGTAAATTGCCATGCGATAGCAATTGCCACCCACGCAGCTAAAGGTAAGGCGAATGCTATGAACTTCCGTCGTTCTGGTAGGTACAGGCGGAGTTGTTCGAGGAGGGGTTTTGAAGTTGAAGATGCATAAGTCACCGCGGTTGCCATCAACGCTGCTGAGCCGACGATTGCGGCAGCGGCGCTTCTGATGGCGGTCTGGGTTTCCACCCGGTCGCTCAGCGTGGCGAAAAGGATAGCGAAGCCGAGAACGACAGAACCAGCTGCCACATAGATGACGAGATAGCGGGTTGCGGCGGTCCTTGCGAGGAATATCGAGATACCGATAGCCGCGGCAACGAATAGGCAACCGAAAACGAACGACGGCAGTGTTGGATCTTGGTTTTGGAACCCGACGGGATATTCACGGAATATACGGGATAGCCAGACATCAAGACAGATCCAAGTAAGAACTGCGCCAATGGTGATGGCGGCGTATCGAAGTCGAGGTTTTTCGGCTAGGAAGCCCGAAAGCTGAGTTTTCGGAACGGTGTCACTGCCACGCGACATCGCCGAAGAGTCCGGGGTCTCGCGGTTTGGCGGCGAAAACGGCGTACTCTTCCGCGGATTGTTCGATGGTCGTGAAATCTCCGTGACCCGGCATGACTACGGTGTCAGCCGGTAGCTTGTGCAATTGGCTGGTAATGCTAGCGATGATCTGGTCCAAGGCGTCAGAGTCGGTGGTGCGTCCGGGTCCACCAGGGAACAGCGTGTCGCCGGAGAAGACGTGGGGTGGGGAGCCGGGATTGTCGCCTGGTAGCAGGTAGCAGGTAGAGCCAGCGGTGTGCCCTGGTGTTTCGATGCAGCGTACCGAGATATCCCCGACTTGAAGGATATTGTCTTGGGAAACATCGATCGGGTCGCGATATCCGTCTTTGTGGGCGACGGCCTCAGCATCGTTGACGCCGATGCCGACAGGAACCTTGAACCGATCGGTGACGACGTCGAATCCTTCGAGGTGGTCCCAGTGGTTATGGGTGATCAGGATCGCTTGAACGTCGGTCTCGGCGGCGGCGGCGATCAACTCGTGGGGTTTATCGGGAGTGTCGATTATTACGCTTTCGTTCGTGGAGTTACAGGTCACCAAGTAAGCGTTGTTGTAGAAGCCAGAGACCCACCTTTGGATGGTCCAAAGTTCGCCTTGGTATTCGATTGCCATGCCGTAATTTTAGTTTCGCGCAGTTGGATCCAGGTCGATTTTAGCGGAAACTCTTCACGGCATCGTCGTATGAATCGACGATTTCTACGACTTGGTCGCAGGATGTGACGCTAAACAGCGTCCGAATATTGGTGCCGAGGCCGCAGACCACCAATTTGCCGTGGCGGATCACCACGCGAGCGGCGATTGAAAGGAGAGAGTGGATACCAGCCGAATCGATGGCTTCTACTTCGCCGAAATCGATGATGATATTCGAATCGCCATTGCGAATGCGCTCTTGAATGGGCTTTTCGAACTCTTCAATGTCGGGAGCTTCGATCCGCCCTTTGGGGAGTAAGACGAGGATGGCCCCGTCGCGCCTTTGTATGGCTTGGATTGTCACGTCGTGTTCCGCGACCGCGGATGTCGATTTTATGAGACGGTGATCAGCACGGATGAAACCTTGCCGCACAATTTGCGAGTATACGCCAAAATCAATAATTCGTGCAAATCAACTCCGATGCAGGCGCTGACAGATAGGATACGGTCAACCTCCCGGTCGATGCGAGTGGTCATTGAAAATCATGCAACGCTTCAATAGTGATCTCCGTTTGCGGCGCACCAGACTATACTTCTGACGAACCGAGTGAAGCGATGACACACTAAAGGCCTGCTATGAGCTACGAAGACATTGTTGTGTCCAAAGATGACGGCGTGGGTATCATTCGTCTGAATCGCCCAAAGGTTCTGAACGCGCTGAGCAGACGACTGACCCGCGAGGTTGATGCTGCCATAAGCGACATGGAGTCGGATGCTGACATCAAGGCGGTCATATTTACTGGCACTGGCGAACGAGCCTTTTCGGCGGGCGGGGACATCCACGAACAGGTGCGCAATGCGGAGAATCCGCCGCCGCCAGACCCGAACCGCGCCGAGTACTCGTGGCATGTGGCAGCCTGCACGAAGCCGACGATCGGGGCACTGAATGGTCTTGCGTACGGCGGGGCCGCGGTGATGGCGTCTAGTTTCGACATTCGCGTGGGATGTGAGCGTTCGAGCTTTCGTTTCCTCGCCGCGTCGTATGGGCGAGTGAACTCCACTTGGAGTCTGCCGATGCAGGTCGGTTGGCCGATAGCTAAGGAACTGCTGTTCAGCGCTCGCGTCGTCAGAGCCGAAGAGGCATATCGCATCGGTTTGTTGAACCATCTCGTCAACTCCGACGATCTGATGCCCAAGGCGTTGGAGATAGCACGGCAGATAGCCGCCAACGATCCGCGCATGGTGCAAGGTATCAAAGAGTTGATGATCGATGATGTGGGTGAGGGCTGGCGCTGGATGTACGACAACGAGGCGGCGGCGCAAAAGGCCAAGCTTAAACCTACGCCGGTCGAAGAAGGCTTCGCCGAGTTTATCGCCCGCAAAGGGAGAAAGGGTTAGTATCCGATGGCATCTGACAACGGCCAATTGAAAACGCCGCTCGAGGGAATTCGGGTGCTGGACCTGGGGCGTTATCAGGCAGGGCCGCGCTGCGCGCTGATGTTTGCGCGCATGGGCGCCGAGGTTATCAAGGTTGAGTCGGTGCGCGGCGACGAGAGCCGTGCGAACGGGCCGCGGGTGCGGGGCCAGTCGGCGTACTGGGTGCAGTACAACAGCGGTAAGAAGAGCCTCGCAATCAACCTTCGCACCGAAAAGGGCAAGGACGTTCTGCGCGATCTCGTGAAGGTTTCCGACATCTTCCTGCAAAATTTCCGTCCGGGGACGATCGACATAATGGGCTTCGGATACGAAAAGCTCAAAGAGCTGAATCCCAAGATAATCATGATCAACGTCTCAGCTTACGGGCAGTACGGTCCTAACCGGGACAAGGTCGGATTCGATCCGATCGGTCAGGCCATGGGTGGTCTGATGTCGCTAACTGGCTACGGAGATTTGCCTCCGATAAAGACGTATTTCCCGCTGATCGATCGCATCACGGCCCTGCACGCCTGCATCGGCGCGCTCGCGGCACTGCGCGAGCGGGAGATATCGGGAGAGGGTCAAGCCCTTGAAGTTTGCCTCGCAGATACCGGCTTCACTACCAACGAAATACCGATATCGGCCTATTTGGGTGGAGGTGTAGAGACGACGCGGCCGGACACCGCGATCGGCGGCGGCGGTACGCCGTTCGGCGGCATGTACGAAACAGAAGATGGTCATGTGATCCTCGCGGCAGGTAACGACAACATGTGGCCTCGCGTGTGCGAGGCGTTGGAGCATCCCGAATGGCTCAACGATCCGCGTTTCGCAACGCGCGATGACCGCACAGAAAACGTGGATGTTTTGGAAGAAGGGATAAGTGAGTGGCTGAAGCTGCGCAGCACCAAGCAGGCGGTTGAGGACCTTTCGGCGCACAGCTTACCTTGTGCGCCTGTCAACACCACCGAGCAGGCAGCGAACGAACCGCAGCTCCACGAGCGCGAGATAATGATGGAGGTGCCGGATCCGGTTGCCGGGACGATGTGGGTGAGCGGCAAATCGATCAAGTTCAGCCGGACGCCGATGGTGGTCGGATCTGCTCCGACGGTGGGGCAGCACACGCGCGAGGTGCTCACCGAGTTGCTAGGGTACTCGAACGAAGAGGCGCAGGCACTCGTCGATGATGAAGTGGTCGGGGTTGACGACTAGAACCGAAGCGGCTGGCGGAACACGAACCTCCGGCGAGGTGGGTGCGCGTAGCAGGACGCGGTCTGGTTGGTCGGCAGAGTTTCAGCCAGCCGGTGACGGATCGACGGCGGATGACCCCTCGGTTCGTCCAACAGGTTCGAGATCTTCAGCGACATCCCCGCCATCACCAGAATCGCGGGTTTCACCTTGAATGGCGAGTGGATCGCGACCTTCCATTATGGCTTCGAACTGATCGGCGTCGATGGTCTCGTTTTCTAGGAGGAAGCTGGACACCGCTTCGAGTCGGTCTTCATGCTCGGTCAGGATCTTCGTTGCGGTCTCGACGCCTTCTCTGAGGAGCCGGTCGATCTCACGGTCTATTATCGCTTCGGTTTTCAAGCTGTAGTCGCGTTCTTCGGAGATCTCGCGTCCGAGGAATATCGCCTCTTGCCGCTTGCCGAAGGATCGGTATGTGAGTTCGTCGCTCATGCCGTAGCGCATGATCATCTCGCGTGCGATGCGCGTGGCCTGCTCGAAGTCGTGCGATGCGCCGGTGGTGATTTTGCGGAGTTTGAGCTCTTCAGCGGCGCGTCCACCCATGGCACCGGCGATGCGGGAGAGCAGGTACGGCTTGGTCAGGTAGGACTTGTCCTCCTGCTCCCAGCGAGTAAATCCGCCGGCATGTCCGCGGGCAATGATGGAGATCTTTCCGATGCGGTCGCCTTCGGGCATGAAGTACGGGACAACGGCGTGGCCGGCTTCGTGATAAGCGGTTAGGCGGCGTTCGTCTTCGGTGATGACCTTGCTCTTCCGAGCTGGGCCGATAGAGACGCGGTCGATCGATTCGAGCAGTTCGTCGAGACCGATGGATTTCTTGTTCTTGCGGGCAGCGAGTAGTGCAGCTTCGTTGATGAGGTTGGCGAGGTCTGCGCCTGAGAAGCCGGGTGTCTGCCTGGCTACGGACTGCATCTCGACGCCCTTGTCGAAGGGCTTGCCCTTGGCGTGGACGTCAAGTATGGCGGTACGACCGCGAATGTCAGGAGTGTCGAGCGTCACGCGGCGGTCGAATCGACCGGGGCGGAGCAATGCCGGGTCAAGGATGTCAGGACGGTTGGTCGCGGCGATGACGATGACGGAGGAGTTGGTGTCGAATCCGTCCATCTCGACGAGGATCTGGTTCAGCGTCTGTTCGCGCTCGTCGTGCCCACCGCCAAGCCCGGCGCCGCGGTGACGACCGACGGCGTCGATTTCGTCAACGAAGATGATGCATGGAGCGTGTCGCTTGGCTTGCTGGAAGAGGTCTCGAACGCGCGAAGCACCGACCCCGACGAACATTTCGACAAATTCAGAACCGGAAATCGAGAAGAAGGGCACTCCTGCTTCGCCTGCGACGGCTCGGGCGAGGAGAGTTTTTCCCGTACCGGGTGGCCCCACTAGCAGCACGCCGCGAGGGATTCTGGCACCCAGAGCCTGGAAACGTTCCGGGAACTTGAGGAATTCGACGATCTCTTCGAGTTCCTCCTTGGCTTCGGGGACGCCGGCGACGTCGAAGAAGGTTACGGTTGCCTTGGCACCGACGAACATACGGGCACGGGTGCGACCAAAGTTCATGGTCTGGCTATTACCGGCCTGCGCTTGCCGCAACATGAATATCAGGAGCCCGGCGAATAGGATCAGCGGAAGGAATCCGATTAAGGCTTGCAACAGCGTGGCGAGGCCGCTCTGACCGCGCACGTCTAGGCGGTAGTTGTTCAGGTCAGCATCAGCGTTGGAGAGCGCCTCGAAAACGCTGGTCGAGGTCTCTTTGCGCGATGTGAATACTTGAGTTCCGTTGTCGATCTTAACAGTGTCGCCGTTGACTTCGATGTTCAGCGCCGGTCCGGTGTTGTCGCGCGCCATTTCGACGACGCGGTTGAAGGGGATGGTCTGCGATCCGTCGCCTTGTCTGAACAACAGCAGAATCAAAGCGATCGCGGCGACTGCGATCAAAACGTAGATCAATGAGTTGCGCATCTTCACGGTTTGGATTCTAAATCACCGACCACATCGGATTGCCATGTTTCAAGATACGTTCAAGCATGTGGTTGCGGTTCTAGCCATGGCGAGTAGTTAGAGGACAAGCACTGGCGAGAAGCCGTCTCCGCTCAAGAGGCAAGAGGTTTGTCGCGGTTTTCCTGGCAGAACTCGCGCGCCTGCCCGAACATGAACTCCCTGACGCCGATGGAAAAAGTGGTTGCTCCGATGGATTTTCCGGCGGCTACGGCGCGTCGTTCGATATCCGCAGTGGCGGCGACACGGTCCGGGTGTTCAGGTTGCCCGGCAAGCCCCATGCTGGCGGCGAAGTCGTTGGGACCTCCGGCGACGCCTGTCAATCCGGGCACTGCGAGGATGTCGTCTAGATTGTCGTGCGCTTTCTTCGATTCGATCTGGGCCATGACGATCATGTTGTCGTTGGCCCATTTCATAAATGCGCGTTGACCGCCATATTCGGCGATCTTTTCGGGATCGTTGAACTCGGTGCCGCGTCCGCCGCCCCATGATCGCCAACCCGCCTCGGGAAAAAGGCAGGCATCAGCAAGAGCCTGAGCTTCGGCACCGGTCTCTACGTGTGGCCCGGTGACGCCTTGGATGCCGCGGTCGAGGTAGAGGTTCACCTGGTAAGCGGCGATGTTGGGGACGCGGGCGATGACGGACATGCCGCAGGCGTTGGAGAGTCGGCAAATGTTGTCTACACTCTCGGTTGAGTAGGCCCCGTGTTCGCCGTCGATGGTGATCGCGTCGAACCCGACGTGAGCGGCGAGTTCGATCAAGTCGTACGACGGGAACGGCAACGCGAAGACGAGAGCGTAGCGGCCCTCTCGATTGGCTTTGAGGATGGTGTTTTCGATCATCTTTTGTCTCTTTCGGGAACCGTGATTCCAAGTTCTATGGTTGCGTGCATTCTAGCAAGACTCTTGGTCAGTGCCGAAAAGAAGAGTCGCTGGACGACTTAGATTCGGCGATTGGTTCCGCCGCGGGCGGTTGGCCGTTTGAATGGCGGGTGCACGGCGATCTCTTCGAGGTTGAGTTCGATGCCGAGGCCCGGGGCGTCGCTTAGTGTCACGTAGCCGTCTTGCTGTCTCGGCAGGCCGCGGCAGACGGTGAAGTACCAAGGCGAGTAAAACTCGGCGTGGTATTCCTGGATCTCGAAGTTGACGATCGAAGCGTCTAGATGCATCTCGGCGATGGCGCCGACCGGCGAGCAGACATTGTGCGGAGCCATGGTGATGTGTTTGGCCTCGGCCATGATGGCGATCTTCTTCAATTCGGTGATGCCCCCGGCGTTGGCGATGTCTGGCTGCAGGACATCGACGGCATGGGCGTCGATGATGTCGGCGAACGGGAACTTCGAGTAGAGGCGCTCCCCTGTCGCGATCGGGATGCCGACTTTGCGACGAACTTCCAATAGCTCGCAGACGCGTTCCTCGGATACCGGTTCTTCGTAGAAGAGGGGATGATACTTTTCGAGGCGGTTGCCCAGTTTGATTGCGTTCATCACATCGAACTTGGCATGCGCCTCGACGAGGATGTCGACTTCCGGTCCGACGGTCTCGCGTACGGCGGCGACGCGGGCCTCGGCGATCGCTGCTTCGCGTTCGGAGATCTTGTAGTAGTTGGTCTGCGCGAAGGGGTCGAACTTCATCGCGGTGTAGCCCATGTCCACGACGACCTTCGACTCTTCGGCGTTCTGCTCGGGCGATCCGGGATTGGCGTACCAGCCGTTGGCGTAGACGCGTATCTTTTCGCGTTGCGAGCCGCCCAAGAGCTGGTAGACGGGGCGATCTAGGATCTTGCCTTTGAGGTCCCACAGGGCGATGTCGATCCCACTGATGGCGGTCATGGCGAGACGTCCGCGTTTGCCAGGGGCGTTGTGGTACATATCCGTCCAAATGGTTTCGGTGTCGACTGGGTCTCGGCCGACGACCCATTTTTCCACCAGATGGGTGGCAAGGAGCTTGACAGCGTCGTCAGCTTCCATCGGGCTTGCGTCGCCGAGCCCGTACAACCCGGGCTGGTCGGTGTTCAACTGCACCAACAGCCAGTTACGATCGGCGTTATGGTGTTTGGCGGAAAATTGGTGGAACTCGACGCTGGTTACTGCGGGCATACTCTTCTCCGAGTGTGAAACTCACTTCGTACGACGTTGGCTGGCACCTGCCAAGGATACTAACCACGCTCGTAAACACTCCACGAAAATCGCTTATAGTGATGCGATAAACTTTGCGGATTATGGGAGTAGAGGTTCCAGAGATGGCGCTGCATGAGGCTTGGCGCCGCGCCGACGGCAGCCGAGTGCCGTTGTCGACAGTGGACGGGAAGCAGTACCGGGTGCTCTACTCGGGCATGCCCGGCGGATCGTACGGCCCTGATTTTCGGGACGCGATGCTAGAGGGTGATGATGGTTCGGAAGTCGTCGGAGATGTGGAGGTTCATCGAGATCCTGGGGACTGGTTCGTCCATGGGCACGATACCGACCCGAAATATGGGCGAGTAACGTTTCATGCGGTCGCGACAAAGCTGGCAAATGGTAGCTCGACAGCACGAGTCGTGGCAGTCAACTCGCTGGGCTTCGAGGTGCCGGAGCTTAGCATATGTCAGTTGATCGACGATCACGGTAAGCCGACGTTCAAGAGAAACAGCGGCGCGAGCACTGACGATGCTGAGAGATCGATCGGCGATTGGTTGGACGCGATGGGGGACGAACGGTTCGCGCTGAAGATCAGCAGTATGCGCACGGATGTCGAAAGATTCGGTCCTGATCTGGCGTTGCAGATGGCGATCTTCGAATGCTTGGGCTATCCGCGGAACCGAGGCGCGTTCAGGCACTTGGCGAAACGCTTGCCGTGGGCTTTTCTTGCCGGATTAGCACGTTTGGACGCAGATGTCAGTGGTGGACGCGATGGAGAATCGCGATTGGTTACCCGTGCGGCGAAGTTGTTGAGTTGGGCCGCAGGTTTTGGAGAGCGCCCGCGATGGTCGCCGGTGCGACGTTTGGCCGGGGGCGTTCCGAGTTGGACAGGCGCCGCCGGGCGGCCGTCCAATCGCCCAGAGGCGCGGTTGGCGGCGGCGGCTTACCTTGTCGCCGCGTGGTGGTTCAAGGGCGGGCCGCTGCGGCACGCGTTGAACGCGATCGGAGACGCTGAACGGAGTTCGAACGTGCGCGAGCGTTACTGCGTTGGAGATGGTGCTTTGGGAGCAGGACGAGCTGGTGAAATCGTCGTCAACGCGGTGTTTCCTGTATTGGCGGCTTGGGGCGAGAGCGGGCGTGACGATGCGCTTTACGCGAGCGCGTTGAGGTTTTATCGCGAGCATCCGTCTCTACCGTCGAATTCGGTTTACGAGGAAGCCAAGCAGGTTCTCGCTCGGCGCGGGTTTCGAGTCGGACGACTGCGGGGTGCCCGACGTCAACAGGGCGTGATGCACATCTATCGCTCGATGCTGTTGCGTCCACGTGCGGCTCGTCAGTTGCATTTGGGTCACCGGGCACTCTCGTCGTGACCGCGATGTCTAACGCAAGGCGATTCTGCTCGTGCTCTGATGTTCCGTCGCAGCTGAAAGACGGTCCGCTAGTCGGCACGGCTAACTACTCGGTTTCAGGTGTCGATGCCCAAGCTGTCTCAGAAACCACGGCATCTGACCTCAATGAGACGAGGGGTAGCGGCGAGACGCGCTTTTGCACGTGCTCGAACTCGCCTGCATGTCTCACCAGTCGGACTATCAGTCAATCGTCAGTTGATGATGAAACTGGAAAGCCGAAAAGTGCTTCGGGCGAGGTATATGAACGAACGGCAGTCTCAGAGGTCGTGCCGGAGGCGTTGTCGAAACCGGCAGCAGACGTCGAATCGGCGAGAGAGGCCGAGCCGGAATTGCGTAGCGTGTCCGAACTTTATCCCGGAGAGACTACGATCGATTCGGTTTCCACTCACGGCAGGGGCGGTTCCGAGGTCGTTTTGACGAACCGAAGAGTATTGCTGCGCGGAGCGCCGGATGCCAAGGTTCTGCACGCATCGATGCCCTTGTCCGAGATCGATTCGTTGGCGATTTCACGCGCCCGCCCGAGCAAACGTTCATTGGCGTGGGGATTGATCGGGATCGGTGCCGCGATCGGGATGTGGCAGGCTTTGGATGGAGTCGGCAACATGCGATTGATCATCGGCATGGTTGTAGTGTTGATGAGCGGGTTGCTGCTGGCGGACTATTTTCTGAGGCCGCCCGACCTGCAATTGGTGTTTAGATCGCATTCCGGGGCCGAAATGACCATCGAATTTGGTCAGTCGCACGCCGACGAGGCGGATCGTTTCGCCGCGCAAGTCTTGGCGAAGCTGGAGAATTCGCACACGCATCGAGCGATCTGAAGCGGCGAAGATGAATCGCGGTCGTGTCGCCTTTAGCCGATTCTCAGAGATGGGGTGACGTCCAAGTCGAATCCGTCGCGGGCTCCGTTTAGAAACCGGTCCAACCCGGCACGCGCGATCATCGCTCCGTTGTCAGTGCAGAGCGGGATCGGCGGTGTGACGACGGGCAGAGGCGAGGTCTGATGCATCGTTTCGCGCAGCGGGCGGTTCGCCGCGACACCGCCGACTAGGACGATGGCGGAGCAGCCGAACTCTTGGGCGGCACGTATCGTTTTGGAAACCAGAACATCGATAACCGAATCTTGGAACGCTTTGGCGATGCAGGCGACCGTGGCCGGATCTGGTTCGGATTCTGCTCGCGGGTAGATGCCTTCACGTCGTGCTCTATTTAGCACGGCGGTTTTCAGTCCGCTGAAAGAGAATTCGTGTGAACCGCGCAGCCATGCCCGCGGCAGAGGTTCAACATCGATTTCAGGAGCGTTGTCGGCGGCGTTCTGTATCGCGGGTCCGCCTGGATACGGCAGTCCGATCGCACGCGCCGCTTTGTCGAACGCTTCGCCCGCGGCGTCGTCGCGGGTCTCGCCGACGAGTTTGAACTTCAAGCTGTCGCCGTCGGACTCGGCGAGCACGAGTTCGCTGTGGCCGCCGGAGACGATGAGACACATCGCCGGAGAATCGCCGAGGTTGTTCAAAGCGCTTGCGACCGGCGCATGTGTTTCCGAGACTTGATCGGGCGCGCTAGTGCTGCTGACATCATCAGTTGGCAGCCTGATGAACGCAGCCATGACGTGGCCGACGAGGTGGTTGACGCCGATGAGTGGTTTGGTGGCTGCCGCTGCCGCGCCCTTGGCGTAGTTGACGCCGACCATGAGCGAGCCGGCTAGCCCGGGCCCGTTGGTGACCGCGACAGCGTCGATCTGAGACCATTCAAGATCGGCATGTTCAAGCGCGGTTTCGACGACTGCCGACACGTCTCTAACGTGTTGCCTAGACGCGATTTCGGGTACGATGCCGCCGTATCGCGCATGGATGTCGGCCTGGCTGGAGACGATGTTTGCGAGCAGCCTGCCATCGGTGTCGACGATGCCGGCGGCCGTCTCATCGCAGGAGGTTTCGATTCCAATGATCACAGTGGTCACATGTTGAGAGCATGGGGTCGCGTTATGCTCGAGTGCTTGGTTTATGTTTGGCAATGTTTCGGTGCGGTCTAAGAACCGCGCCGATGATTCAAGCGTATCGAAAGTTAGTCACCTGGCAAACAACCCTGAAGCGAATTTATCGTTGTCCGGAGCGAAGGCGCGATATCCATGACGCTGAGCTATTGCGCGGCATCTCTGGAAGGTGGTAGACTATCGGAAAACTGGAATCCGTTATTGGACGCCTCCGCTGGAGGTGTCCGCGGGCCTGTGCGACGGGGTGAGGAAACGCCTTTCGCCGGGTGATGTTGAGAAGCAGAAGCAGCGTCGGCGGAGGTAGGACGTTGGAAGCGATGAGTCCATGGCCAGAATGCTTGGCCTGCGATGAGCAGGGTGTACTAGTGCCGTTGTCGGATTTCGGCGGGCAGGGTGCGCCGGTACACTATAAAGCGTGGGTATGTACAAGCCCGAATTGCGACTACAACCTTAAGATTCGCAATGGCGATATACACGTTAACGAACCGATTTTCGAGGGGCCTAGGGGCCGCTGAAGCGACATTTCGTCGTCCGGCGGTAACGTTGCGAACTCCGTTGGTGATGACGAAATGAGCCGAATCTCGAGATTGGCGAGGCCTATTGGCTTCGTTGTGGCGGTTGTCGGCATCGCCATGGTGGCTATCTCCGGCTATTACCTGTACGCGTACATGCAGTCAGGGTCAGATGCCGATTTGTTTAATGTCGACGCGGCGGCACCTGAAGATCAACTTGTTTTTCTCGGGCAGAGCATTCCAAAACCCCAGTCGCGCAACGCGGCAGCACGGGAATCAGTCGAGGTCGAGCCTATAACTAGGGTGTCCGCAAATACCGTTGAGTCGTCAAACGCGTTGCAACAGGTGACGAAGGTCGATAGCGCCGAGACGGTATCGATTACATCGGTTCTGCCTGGGGGTGTATTCACTGCTCCAGAACGGCGGACCGGATCCGAAGCATCGAAGGCGGCTGGTGAGTTCGACGGATTGGCAGGCCCCGGTCAAACTCCGTCTATGATGTCGGTGGTCGAGATCGGCAATACGTCGCGGTCCGATGTTGAAGCGGCACCCGTCGTGCCTACGGCGGTGCTGTTGGACACGTTCGCTTCGATATATCCGGGCGGGAGCATGAACCCGCGTTACTGGTCAGAGCCGCACTGGGCGGGCAATCTACCGTTCGGTGGTCCGACGATACCAGAGGGATTCATACCAGTGGACGCCTCCGACACATCGCTTCTCCCCGACGACGCGGAGCGCGGTGTGCGAATGCGCATACCGGCGATCGATTTGGATGGCACGGTTTCGGAGTTGGAGATCCTGGACCTAGGCGATTCGCGCGCATGGAGCACGCCGGACAATGTTGTCGGGCACATTCCCACTACGGCGAATCCCGGCGAAGCAGCTAATGGATGGTACTTCGGCCATTTGGACAACTTCATCAGCAACGAGGGCGATATCTTCCGACGTTTGCCGGAGATTTCGGAGATGATCAGCAATGACCCGGTGGATATCTTTATCACGACCTCGGACGCCGAGTACATGTACCGGGTCACCCACACGCGGCAGCTCCATCGCGACGAGTTGAGTCTGACGGAAACCAGCAATGCTCAAATCTCCTTGGTGACTTGTTGGCCCTTCCGGGTGTACGATCACCGCATTGTGGTGTCCGCGGTTTTGATCGCGGTCAAACCGTTGCAAGAGGCGTAAGCGCCCCGGTTGTCTCGGATTGAACTAGAGCCGCTGAGATTGCCGGGTCGGCGAGTCTGTCTGTCCAGTTTCACACGCCACGATCGATGAAAACGCGGGCCGACCGGAAAGAACAGGACGGACAGATCTGGGCTGACCGCGTGTTGATCGTTCTGCTCGCGGCATCGTTGATCGGTGCGCTGATCCAGATAACGATGGGGGGCGCGGTGCGGGTCACGGGTTCCGGCGACGGCTGTCCCGATTGGCCGACGTGTTTCGGGAACTGGATTCCTCCGTTCGAGTATCACGCGATGATGGAGTATACCCATCGGACTATCGGGGTCCTGGTCGGGTTGACGATAATCGCCGCGGTTTTAAGGGTTTGGGTCAAGCATCGCGCGGAGACCTCGGTTGTGACTTCTACGACCGCGGGTCTGATCGCAGTTTCTATTACCGGCGGCATCGGCGGCGCGGTCGTGCTCAGCGAGTTAGATCCCGGGCTTAGGACGTTGCATCTGTTGCTGGCGGAGTCGGTGCTTTTGCTGATGGCGCATGCGTTGGTGGCGACGGTTTACCTGCGTTCCAGCGGTCGCGACACGGGATTGCCGCAGGGGCTGGTCTTGATGGCACTTGCGGGATCGGCGATGACGTTGATCGCGCTGCTGTCCGGATCCTACGCGGTCTGGCGTGGTGCCGGCGCGGTGTGCCCCTCTTGGCCGCTTTGTGGCGGGCCGATCATACCGCAGTACGAGTTGGTTTGGATCCATGTCACGCACAGAGTGTTGGCGTTGATATCAGTTTTCCCGGCGATGGGCGCGGCGCACATGGCGATGAAGGTGAAGGGCGGGTCAGAATCTTCGGCTCGGGCTTTGCGTATCTTGGGTATCGCGATATCTGTGATCATCGTGACGCAAGTTCTGTTGGGCGCGGCTAATCCTTGGACAGGATTCGCGCAGTGGGCACGCGTTTCGCATCTGACGTTCGCATCGCTGCAGTGGGTTTCGATGTGTCTGATGACGTTGCTGGTACTGTTGCCGGTGGCGCGCCGGAGTCTCGCCGATGTCTCTGAACGAGACGAGGTTTCGAAGGCGTCGATTTCGGGAGCGATGGCGTGATGGCTGCGACGGTCGAAAGCAGGCAGTGGTTCCGGACGGTTTCGCGGACATTGCTCGATTACTTGGCTTTGACCAAGCCGCGTGTCATGTCTCTGCTCCTGTTCACCGCGGTTGGCGGGTCTTTTCTAGCGGCGCGGGGAGTGCCTCCCTGGCAGTACATCGTGGTGGTGCTGATTGGCGGCGCTTTGGCGTCAGGCGGTGCCAGTGCTTTGAACATGTGGTACGAGGAGGACATCGACCGCGAGATGCGTCGGACTGATCACCGACCAGTGGCGGGGGGACGGATTCGCCCGTTGAACGCGCTGATCTTCGGCATCGGTTTGAACGTTGCATCGTTCGCCGTGTTTTACTTCTTCACCAACGTGCTCGCGGCATCGCTAGCGCTCGCAGGATCGGCGCTGTACGTGGTGCTGTATACGGCTATGTTGAAGCGAACTACGACGCAGAACATCGTGATCGGTGGGGCGGCGGGAGCAATTCCGCCCTTGGTAGGGTACGCGGCGGTGCTAGGGACGCTCGAACTCGAAGCTTGGTACCTATTCGCGATTGTGTTCTTCTGGACACCTCCGCACTTCTGGGCGTTGTCATTGCTGATCAAGGACGACTATGCTCGGGCGGAGATTCCGATGATGCCGGTGGTTGCGGGAGAATCGGCAACGCAACTGCAGATTCTGCTCTACACGGTGTTGCTGCTGCCTCTGACGGTGTTGTTCTACTTTGCGACTACGAAAATCGGGCTGTTGTATCTGGTTTCGACGTTGGTGCTTGGTTTGGTCTTCTTTGCGTTGGCGTTCAGGCTTTGGCGAACGGGCGAGCGTGGCGATACGGCGAATCTTTACAAGTTCTCCTTGCTGTATCTATTCCTGCTCTTCATCGCGGTAATGGTCGACACGACGGCGTTTTGAGGGAGGTTGAACGATGGGCTGGATAAACCGGGCTGCGATCGTTGCTGGTGCCATGACCTCGGCGTACCTCGGTGCGTCGGCAGCGTTGGCCTTGAGAATGTCGCGTCGTGCGCGGAGGATGCCGGTCCATGACGACCCCTCATCCGTGGGGCTTCCATTCATGGAGATTTCGTTCAACAGTCGAAGGGATCTGGCAGATCCCGAGCATCTTCTGAAAGGTTGGCTCGTTTTGCCTAAAGGTGTGGAGGTGACGCCGGTGGCGCGCGACACGCGCTGGTTGGTGATCGTTCATGGCGACGGTGCCAATCGGGCTGATCCGCAGGCTGGCGCGATGGGTTTGGCGAAGGCGATGTGGGATTTGGGTTACGGCGTGTTGATGTTCGACATGCGGGGTTGTGGCGAATCGGATGATGCTGATTTCACCGGAGGTTGGAGTGAGAGGCTGGATGTGCTAGGAGCGTTGGACCATCTGGTCTGGCTCGGAGCGGACCGAATGCGCATCGGAGTGCTGGGATTCTCGCTAGGCGGAGTGGCGGCGACGCTGGCGTGTTCGAATCCGGGCGTTGCGGGCGCGGTGATTTCCGACAGTGCGTTCAGCGATTTCTGGTCGATTATCAAGGTGCGGACAGGTATGCGTGCCGCGGTCGCGGAGTTGGTACGACCAGGGTTGGACTTGATGCTTCAGATGCTAGTCGGTTACAGGTTGGGTGAGGTTTCGCCTGTGCAACACGTTTCGGAGTGCGATACGCCGATGATGGTGATTCATGGAGCGCAAGACGATATGGTGCCGGTTACACACGCGCGGCGTTTGGCGCGGGCGCGGGGATTGAGCCAGTCGGATATCGATTCGGGAGATTGTGGGGAGCTTTGGATAGCTCCAGACGCGGGTCACGCTCAGGCGTTCAGGACGCATCCGAAGGGATACGTAGATCGCGTGGCGACTTTCTTAGATCGCCACTTGGCGGGATAGAACCGCAACCGGCGTGATCTAAAGGCTTTCTTTTGCGGTCTCGACGACCTTTGCGAAAGCGGATGGTTGGCGGATGGCCAATTCGGCAAGGGATTTGCGGTCGAGGGTAATCTCAGCTTTTTTGAGAGCGTTTATGAGCACCGAGTACGAGATGCCGTGTTCTCGAGCGGCAGCGTTGATGCGCGTGATGGCGAGCGATCGGTTCTGACGTTTTTTGAGCTTTCGGTGTCGTGTGGCGTAGTCGAGGGCGTGGAGCATCGACTCTTTAGCGACGCGGTATCGTCTGCTGCGAGCGGCGCGATGGCCTTTGGTGGTTGCGAGGATGGCCTTGTGGCGTTGTCTTCGCGTAGTACCTGCTTTTACTCTGGGCACGTTTGACCTCTAGACGTTATCGGGAAGAACCGACGAGGGCTTGTTTGATGCCCTTCGTCATCACATTGGAGTCGATGCCGACTTTGCCGCCGAGCAATCTCTTCATCCGCTTGGCTTTGCGCCTTCGGAAATGGCTCTTGGGCCCTTTTGTCCGGAGAACCTTACCTTTTGCGGAGATGTGGAAGCGCTTCTTAGCGCCTTTATGGGTTTTCAATTTTGGCATTATTCAATTATGCAATACGCGCCCGTGCGAGTTACGCACGGGCGCGTATATTCGATGTTGACCGGACGATTTCGGAGCGGGATGCTCTGAGATCAGACGGTTTGTGCGACTGGTTCCGGGTCGGGCGTCTCGACTGGTGCACCGTTGTCTCGGCGTCGTCGGTGGCGCTGCTCAGTGGATGCTGTGTTGTTTGACGGTTTGGGTTGAGGTTGGCCGGTTCTCGGTGCGAGCAACATGCTCAGTGTCCGGCCTTCCATTACGGGTTTCTGCTCCAATCGAGCGTACTCGGCGACACCTTTGGCGACACGCCGTAACACGTCCATTGCGATTTCGGGGTGCGCTTGTTCACGCCCGCGGAAGCGGACGAAAACTTGTACCTTAGCGCCGTCCTGCAGGAATTGGAGGACGCGCTTCGTCTTTTGCGCGATGTCGTTGTCGGCGATTTTCGCAGTCAGCCGAACCTTTTTGAGCTGGCTAGTTGCTCGCGAGGCTTTGCGAGCCTCCTTGGCCCGTTTGGATTGGTCGAATTTGAACTTGCCATAGTCCATCAATCGGACGACTGGCGGGTTCTGATCAGGGCCGACCTCAACTAGATCGAGCCCCATGTCCTGTGCGAGGTTTAGGGCCTCGTTTCGCCTCATGATGTTGGATGAGGCAGCACCATTGCTCGAACGTTGCACCAAAAGCACTTCTGGTGCGCGGATTCGATGGTTGATGCGATAGTTCCTTGGGATGTCAGTTTCCTCTCTTACAGGTTGGTATAGTTGCGGGTTCGAACGTCGGGTTCAATCCCGTGTGATGCAAATATATCAAACTTAGGGTTTTCGTTTGAGTTTGGTGTCAGTTGCGTTCGATGAACTATTGGTCGATTACGGAACCGTCGAAGTGGAGGCGGGTTTCGACCTCGCGCGGGGTGGGTGGGCACTTTTCGACGGCGTCGGGTTTGAGGTCGATGCCGATGCCAGGTCGATCGGAGATCATGAGGTATCCGTTTCCGTCGTGTTGCGGGGTGTTGTCGACCATGTCGGATTTTGGTGGGACGTCTTCGCCGATCGGGTATTCTTGGAGCGCGAAGTTTGGTGCGGTGGCCGCGATTTGCAGGCAGGCGGCGGTGCTGACGGGTGAGAGGGGATTGTGGGGGACGACGCCGACGTGTCTGGCTTCTGCCAACGCGGCGATTTTCTTGGCTCCTGTTATGCCTCCTACCAGACATACGTCGGGGCGAACATATTGGACTGCGCATCGGGAGAGGGCCATCTCGAATTCCCACAGCGAGGAGTAGCGTTCGCCGGTTGCGATGGGGATGTTTATCTTGTCGGCGACGTAGGCCATCTCATCGAAGTTGTCCGGTGTTATCGGGTCTTCGTAGAAGTAAGGATGGAACTCTTCGATGCCCAATCCGAGTTGTACGGCTTCGGTGGGTGTGAGGCGTCGGTGGATCTCGATGCAGAGATCGACGGAGTTGCCGACAGTTTCACGGTATCGGCGCACGGTCTCGATGGCGTCGCGGATCTTTTCGGCGTGGGTCTTGAAGTATGGGACGTCGCGCTCTTCGTCCAGGAAGGGAGTGAGATGGCCGACGGCGGTGAAGCCCATCTCTTTTGCTTCGGCGATTCCGCGTACTAGTTTTTCGGTGGTGTCGCCGAATACGTGGTAGTAGACGCGGGCTCGGTCGCGGACTTTGCCGCCGAGGAGTTGATGGACAGGGGTGTCGAAGTGTTTGCCCATGATGTCCCAGAGCGCGATGTCGATTGCGCTAAGAGCACCCATGACGGCGGAGCCGCGAAAGTGGGAGAAGCGGTACATGTACTGCCAGTGGTGTTCGATGCGTAGCGGGTCTTCACCGACGAGGTAACGTCCGAACTTTTCGATGGCGGCTTCGGAGGCTTCGAGGAATCCCCATGCGCCGGATTCTCCGATGCCGGAGATACCGGCGTCAGTGTCGATCTGGACGAGGAGGTAACGATCGAGCATGAGCGGAGTGACTTTGGTGATTTTCATGGTTTGCCTTTGGAATTATGGTGCCGATGATGGCGAATGATTTTAATGATGAGTGATGGTTGATGGGGTCTGGGTTCAGGGCGCGATTTCAGGCGCGTTTAATTGGAGGGGGCATACCCCGCTCGCGTCACTTCGTTTGCTCGCGCCCCTTTCGCCCTGCGAAAGGGGCGTGGACTCCCCTCTGGATTCCGCCTGCGCGGGAATGACGGGATGTGGTGCGGTTATGAACGTCTTAGGCCTGGGGTTAGGAGCATGGCTAGGAGGATTAGGGGGGTGCCGCCTAGGGCGCTGACGATCACGGTCATTTCGTTGCCGATTAGGGCTGAGAGGGTTCCTCCGAAGGTCCAGCCGAGGGGGAATAGGCCCATTCCGATGGAGTAGAGGGCCATCACTCTGCCTCGCATCTCTCCGGTGGCTTCGCGTTGGAACAGGTTGGTGATGGCGTTCATCCAGAACATGCCGGCGATACCCATGACGAAGAGGAGTGCGAGGGTGAGTGGGTAGATGCGGGAGAAACCGAATCCGATCATTCCGAAGTCCCAGATGAAGCTGGAGACGATGATTGTTGGCATTACACGGCGCGGCAGGCCTAATATGGCAACGGATATGCTGCCGATGGCGAGTCCGACGCCGAGTGCGGTGGACATTATGCCGAAGCCGACAGGTCCGACGTCGAGGATTTTGGTGGCGTATTCGGGCATGAGGGGGAAGATTGCGACGCCGGTGATGTTGACGGAGCAGATCATGATGAAGAGCCAGGGGAGGACGGGGTTTTGGCGGGCGTATACGATGCCCTGTTTGAGGCTCTCGTAGTAGGTGGGTTTGTCTTCGGATTCGGAAGCGGCGTACCTGCCTTTGGGCGCGTTAAGGATTAAGACGGCTCCCATGAGATAGACGCCGGCAATGATTGCGTATGCCCAGTCTGCTCCGGCGGAAGCGATGATCCAGCCGACGATGACGGGTCCGGCCATTTCGCCGGCGTTTTGGCCCATCATGACGAGGGCGGTGGCCCTTGAGAGCGAACGTGCGGGTACAAGGTCGGCGAGGTAGGCCCAGAATGTGGGCATCGCGAACGCGACGACGGTGCCGGCGGCGAGTGCGAGTGCGAGCATGTGCCATGGCTCGATGATGCCGAGAGCGAGTAGGATGGCCTGCACGATCGAGACGATCGCCAGTCCGATGCGTACGAATGCGAGGAGCTTGCGTTTGTCGAATCGGTCGGCGATGGCTCCGGCGAAGACGGGGAAGACGAGGATGGGTATGGAGCGCATGCCGGAGGCGAGCCCGACCCATAGGTTGGATCCCGTTAGGTCGTACATGACCCAGGACTGTGCGGCGGTGCGTGCGACGGCTCCGATGTCGAAGAGTGCCTCGGATGCTAGTAGGCGCGCGAATCCGGGGATTGTGAAGACGCGTAGGACGCGTGGGGGGCGGGTTCGTGTAGAGCCTGCTTGTGGTTGAGTGGTCACGAATGGGATCGGTTCGATGATGAAAGTCGGTTGAGTGATTCAGTTTGATTATCGAAAATGGGAAGCGTGTGTTGTCTGAACTGTGATTGCGATGATTTTTGATGATGGGCTGTGATGGCCCCGCCCTTTTGTCCTCGTTCGGCCTCCCCCTATCCCCCTCCTGAAGGAGGGGGATGCCTCGCCCCCGCGCCGCCCCGGGCATACCCCGCTCGCGTCACTTCGTTTGCTCGCGCCCCTTTCGCAGAGCGAAAGGGGCGGACCGCCTCGCCCTGCCCCTCTGGATTCCGGCTTTCGCCGGAATGACGGGGTTTTGATTACGCCCTACGGAACGCTGGGGATGCGATGAAGGCAAGAAAGGGGATGGTGATGCTGGCGATTGCGGAGGTTATTAGGGCGGTTTCGTTGGTGGTGAAGTGGGCGATGGCGCCGCTGATGGTCCAGCCGATGGGGATCATGCCCATGACGATGGTGTAGAGGCTCATGATGTTCGGATGCTGGATGGTAAAGGGGTTGGATCGGATCATGGTAAGTATGGCGTTGCCCGATACCATAGTGGCGATGCCCATGATGAAGAGGGTTAGGAGGGTGATTGTCAGGCTCGGAGAGTGTGCGAATGCGATGCTTCCGGCGGCCCATACGAGGCTGGCTAGGATGGCGATGAGCCCAGTGCGTTGCGGCATGCCGAGTATGGCGACGGCTATTGCTCCGACGGCTAGTCCCCCGCCCAAGACGCCAGTCATGAGGCCGAAGCCTATGCCTCCGCTGTCGAAGACCGCGATGGCGTATTCGGGTATGAGGGGAAAAACGGCTAGGCCGAGGAGGTTTGTGGTGAGGAGCATGGCGATTAGCCAAGGTAAAGGTTGGGAGCGGCCGATGTTGCGGAGGCCGATTCTGAGTGTCCAGATGTATGGGTGGTGGTAGTTTCCGACGCTGGAGTCGTGGTCTGGTACTGGTACGTTGAGAATGAGGTATGAGCCGACGAAATAGAGGATGGCGATGAAGACGAATGACCAGTCGGCGCCGACGAGGGCGATGATGATGCCGACGGTCACAGGGCCGATAAGTTCGCCGAGGTTGTGTGAGAAGGCGAGGATGGCGTTTGCGCGTGTCGCCATGCGGGGTTGGACGATGTCTTGTAGGAATGTGACGAACGAGGGCCATGCGAAGGCTATTGCGAGTCCGGTTAACAGTGTGAGGACCGCTTGGTGCCATGGTCGCATGGTGTCGGTGCCGATCAGGATGGCTTGCACGATTGCCAAGATGCCGATGAATGCTCGCATAGTTGCCACGAGCAGTCGATGGTTAACGCGGTTGCCGATGTATGCGGCGATGGCGGGGCTGAGGAAGGATGGGACGGCACGGAAGGTGGCGACTGCGCCTACCCAGAGGCTCGAGCTTGTGAGGTCATAAGCAACCCAGGACTGTGCCGCGACGCGGGCTAGAACTCCGATGTCTACAACAGCTTCAGAAGCAACGACCCAGTTGAAGCCGCGGTCAAAGAGCTGGTGGAAGAATTCGGCGCCGTGTCTATTGACGCTGTTGAGTACCGAACGGGAAGAGGATTGTGCCGGTTCGTGCAATGCTTGAAGGCGCGGTCAGGTGTGGGTTGGTAGTCCGTGTCTGGTTAGATGCAATCACACGAATGGTTAAAGATTGCAACAATTGGTGTTTGGGATTCACTGATAGGCGGCGCAATCAGTGTGTTTCGCGCTGTGGGCTTGTGAATAACGCGATGGCGGGGAGTCAGGATGCCGTTTCTCTCGCGGGAATCTGGTTCAATCGACTCGCGCCTATCCCCTCTCCGCCCTCTGGATTCCGGCTTTCGCCGGAATGACGGTAGGCTGGCCTCTGGATGGACGTTCCGTCCGCTGAAGCGCCCGTATGTGCGGGAATGACGGTAGCTTTCGAGGGAATGACGGGATTCGTTATGGTTTGCGGACGATGTAGGGTTCGATGCCGTTTTCGTCGATGGATACGCCTAGTCCGGGGCGGTCCGGCAGGATGAATTCGCCGTGTTTGAGTTGCCATCCGGAGTCGGATGCGTCTTGAAGGAGGTTTGAGAGACCGCCTTGGAACTCTTGGAGGAGTTTGGCCGAGGATACAGCGGCGCATTGCAGTGTTGCGGCTTGGAATACGGAGACTCCGTTGCCCATGTGCGGAGTGACGGGGATGTTGGCGGTGTATGCGAGGTCGCGCTGGCGGATGAAGTCGGAGACGCTGGTGCGCCCGATGTCTGGTTGGTAGATGTCGAATACGGGTTCAGGGGTTAGCCAGTCGTTGAGTTGGTATGTTGTGCGGAAGTGTTCTCCGATTGCGATAGGTGAACCGTCGGCTTGGTGTAGAGTGCGGTGCCCGCCGAGGTCTTCGGGTTGGAGTGGGCACTCGAAGAAGCGGAGGCTGCGGTCTCCGAATTGGCGTTTGATGTCGATCGCGTCGTCGAGCGTGCACATCCAGAGGGTGTCGACCATCCATTGCTCGATGTTGGGTGCTCCGCTCTTGAGGGCGTCGAGTTCTTGCAACGCAGCTTCGATGTCGCCGGATTGGAAGATTTTTGCGCCCCGTATGCCTTGGTCGGCTAGGGATTTTGCTTGGGTGATGCGTTCGTCGAGGGTGGCGCGTCGGAGGCCGGATAGATAGACGGGAATGTTGGTCCGTGGTTGGTTATCGAGGAGAGCAGCGACTGGTAGGTCGTTGCGTTTACCTAGCGCGTCCCAGATGGCGATGTCGAGTGCAGCTAACGCGTCCATCCAATAACCGGAGTTGACGCCGCGTCCGCGTTGGGAGTCGTATATGAAGTCCCAGAGTTCGGTTGGCGAATCGAAATGGCGGTTGACGACCATCTCCGCGATGGCGGCATCGATCATGACGCAGACGATTTCAGGGGCGATAGGAGTGTTGGATTCGCCCCAGCCGATATGGTTGTCGGCAAGTTTGACGCGGACCAGAGGGGTCTCGACCATGGTGGCGTAGACGGTCTGCCACCCGGGTTTGAACTCGTAGCGAGCGAGGGCGGGCGTCGCGGACGGTTCTTCGTTCTGGCGGCGGTACTGTTCCCAGTATCCGGGTGTATCGGGGAATGCGAGGTGTGCCGTGCGGATCTCAACGATGGTGAAGGATAGGTCAGGGGATGTCATAGTGCCTCTAGATGGCCGCTGAGGAGTCGTTTGATGGTGCTGAGAGTTACGTCGTCCAAGTTTCCTTTTTCGTTGGCGATGTGGAGTTGCCCGAGTGCGAGTGCGGCGTATGCGCGTGAGGTGTCGGGATTGACATCGGAGGTGATGTTGAGGTGTTTGCGGATGGTTTCTAGGTCGCCGCGGACGTATGGCCCAGAGATGGCGTCGGGGAGACCGTCGTCGGCGATGGCTTCGATGGTTGATTTGAGTATTGGGGCGAGCAGTCTAAGGGCTTGGTCGCGGTCGATGCCCGCGTGTTGCCAGAGTTCGGCTGAGATGCCGATGAGTCCGGCGAGGAGTCCACACGCTAGGACAGCGGATGCGTGATAGGCGGCGTGTGCGGTTTCGCCTTGGATGGTGAATGTGTCGCTGTGGTGTGCGTCGGCAAATGATTGGAGCCACGCGGTGAGTGCTTTGTCATCACAGTCGATGGCGTACGCAATGTTGGAGAGGCGATCAGGGTTGGCGTAACCGGGGAAGGTTTGGAGGGGATGGAATCCTGCTACGGACGCTCTGGCGTTTGCCGCTGATTCGAGTACTGACAGAGTGAGGGCGCCGGAGCAGTGGATTACGTTGTGATGGGGTTGCCAGGAGATGCTGTCGCATACGGGTTTGATTGCGGCATCGCTGGTGGTGATGAAGATGAAGTCGGCGAGTTCTGCGACATTCGGTGCTTCGTTGACGATCGCAATGTTTGGCAGTCGTTGTTTCAGCCACGCGCGGTGTTCAGAACGGCGTGATGAGGCGGCCACGATTTTGCCGTCTGGGTAGGTGGCGGAAGCGAAAGAGGAGCCGACGCGCCCGGCGCCGATGATGCCGATTTTGGGACTCTGGAGTGCCATCGATTGTGGGGCAGATTCGAGGCCGATGAAGGTCGCGTAGCAGGTGATTTTCTGCGATAATTAAGTGAATCAAGTATCGCATTAGATTTGGTTCGCTTCGGTCATACTCGGTTCTTCGGGCGTTCGTATACGTCTTTGGTATTGGGTGCGCGGAACGAGTTGGAGCGCATGGGTGGTGAATGCATGGATGTGCGATTAGGCCAGCAGTATAGGAGTCTCTGAGGATATGGAGCTACCCATCGGAATGCAAACCCTCCCGCCTGCGTATGGCTACGATGATGTAGCGATCGTGCCGGGAGATGAGACGATCAATCCGGACATGACGGATGTGTCGATGAGTTTCGACGGTTTCGGAATCGACATCCCGTTCATGGCGTCGGCGATGGACAGCGTGGTAGATCCGAAGTTTGCAGTGGAGATGTCAGATAGAGGAGGGGTTGCGGTTCTGAATATGGATGGGTTGCATACCCGGTACGAGGATACCGAAGAGATCTACAACGACATCGCTTCGGCACCGAAGGGCGAGGCGACGGGGTTGTTGCAGAAGCTGTACTCGAAGCCAGTGGATCCTAGGTTGGTTGGTCAGCGAGTGGTGGAGATTAAAGAGGGTGGAGGGAAAGCGGCAGTTTCATTTGTGCCGCAGACGGCGAAGCGGCATGCGCCTTTGGCGGCGGACGCGGGGGCGGACATGATCGTGGTTCAGGGCACGGTGATTACCAAGCGTCATCGTTCGAAGAACAGCCCGATCGGGTTGAGATTGTCGGATTTGGTGAAAGATGTAAGTGTGCCTGTGGTCGTTGGGAATACGGTGACGTATTCAGTGACGAAGGAGTTGGCGGAAGAGGGCGTGCACGGGATTTTGGTTGGCGTAGGTCCTGGATCTGCGTGTACGAGCCGCGAGGTGTTGGGTATAGGTGTGCCGCAGGTCTCGGCGACTTTAGAGTGTGTTGCAGCTAGGGATGCGTATTTCAATGAGACGGGTCGTTACGTTTCGATCGTGACGGATGGTGGATTGCGAACTGGAGGTGATGTGTGTAAATCGGTTGCTTGTGGTGCGGATGCGGTGATGATCGGGAGCCCGTTTGCGAAGACTGAGGAGGCGCCGGCGAAGGGGATGCATTGGGGAATGGCGACGTGGCACGATTCTCTGCCTAGGGGCACGCGGATCGATCTTGGCGTGAGGTACACGCTAGATGAGTTGCTTTTCGGGCCGTCGTCGACATCTGACGGGACGTTGAACTTGGTTGGGGCGTTGCAGGTATGTATGGGATATGTCGGTGCTGAGACGATCCGAGAGATGCACGGTGCGCGGATGGTTTACGCTCCGGCGATCAAGACAGAGGGCAAGATTTACCAGATGTCTGGCGCGTAGTCTGGGCATTCGGTAAAAGGGTTGGATCGGATCATCTGGGGGTAAATGTCGCGATGGAATTGCCAGACGCGGGTTCGTTGCCGTCGCCGTTAGAGGGCATCAAGGTACTGGACTGTTCGCAGATCTTGGCGGGTCCTTATTGTTCGATGCTGTTGGCGGACATGGGGGCGGATGTCGTGAAGATCGAAAAGCCGGGAGGGGGAGATGACACGCGTCGAATGGGTCCCCCGTTTTTGGAAGGTGAGTCGGCGGCTTTCTTGGCGATGAACCGCAACAAGCGCAGCGTGGTTCTGAATTTCAAGAATCCAGATGGTGTGGCGGCGATGCGTCGAATGCTGGTGGATGCGGATGTGATCGTCGAGAACTACCGCGCTGGTGTGATGGGTCGTTTGGGGTTGGACTATGACGCGGTGCGGGAGTTGAATCCGGGCATTATCTACTGCTCGATTTCGGGTTTTGGTCGGACTGGGCCGTATGCTGAGCGTGCGGGGTTTGATTTGATCGCTCAAGGGATGAGCGGGGTGATGAGTTTCACCGGTACTCCGGGCTCGCCGCCTGTGAAGGTCGGGGTTCCGATGGCGGATTTGAACGCCGGGTTGTATTCGGCGTACGGGATATTGTCGGCTTATATCCACCGGTTGAAGTCGGGCGAGGGGCAGTACCTGGAGGTCAGTATCATGGAGGCTGCTTTGGCGTATACGGTTTGGGAGTCGGCGAGTTACTTTGCTACTGGCAACGTTCCGCCGCCGCTGGGTTCGGCGCATCGGTTGTCGGCACCGTATCAGGCGTTGCGGACGGCAGACGGGCACATCACGATCGGCGCTCCGAATCAATCGAATTGGGAGCGTTTGTGTCAAGCGATGAATAGGGATGATCTGCTGGAGGATGAGAGGTATGCAGACAATGCCGGGCGCTTGATGAACCGTGAATCTCTGGAGAAAGACTTAGAGGAGACGTTCGGGACGCGGTCGACTAATGAGTGGTGCGAGGTTTTGGATGCGGCAGGCGTGCCAGCGGGTCCGATCTATGACATGGAGCAGGTGTGGGATGATGAGCAGGTTCAGGCGCGAGATATGGATGTGACGTTGGAGCATCCGCTGGTTGGAAAGACGCGGAACATCGGATTGGCGGCGAAGCTGTATGGGTCACCGGGTAAGATACACAGTCCGGCCCCACTGATGGGTCAGCATACTTGGAAAGTGTTGAGGGAGTCGGGATTCAGCGACGCCGAGATTGAGGAGTTGATCGTGTCGGGAGCGGCTGAGGCAGCTCGACGGTAAAGACCTTCACTCGGCTATGGTCCGGATGTAGTTGACGAGGTGCCAGATTTCGTCGGAGGTGAGGTTTCCTAGCTGGGCGACCATTGGGGTCCCTTCGATGCCATCTGCTATGAAGCTGTAGAGTTCATTGTCGGTGTGGAGAGGTACGTGGACGGCTAGGTCGGCCGGCGGTGGATTGAGGGCGAGGCCGGCAGGGCCGTCGCCAAGGCCGGTGTCACCATGGCAGGTTGCACAGGTGGTTGTATATGTTGCGAGTCCGATTTGGACAGATTCTTGGGAGAGAGGGAAGGGATTGCCTTTACTTTCGTCGGGAATTCCTATGCCAGTCGTGAATGCATTGAGGATGGCGGCGACACCGATAGCCATGACGACGATGGAGATGCCGAAGTGGGGACGAATTTTGAGGGGCGCTGGTCTATCGCCGATCACATTAGCGACGAGGTAGGCAAGGCCGGTGATGGCGATCAGGGTGCCGAATGCGACCATGACGGTTTTGGCGGACGGTCGGATGAGGTCTGAGGCGAGGGACCCAGATTTTGCGGAGAATCTGGTGGAGACGTGAGAGTCGAATGAGTCGGAGCGGACTACGGTTACGTCGAGTTGATACGCTCCGGCGACGCCGATAGTGGTGTCGTCGAGTAGCCATTGGCCGGGCGATCCACTTGTCAGAGGGACGAAATACTCGCCAAAGTCGTCATCTAGGTATTTGATCCGAGCGCGGACGTCGGTAGCCGACAGGAATGGTTCGCCATCGTCCGTGATGTTGACTGTGAGGGTGTTGTTGCCGGTGTCGCCGGGATCGAGTTTTGCGTCGATCGTTGCGCCAGCGACGGTCTCTTTAACGTTGACGTAGTCAGCGACTCCGATGCCTTTGCGTTCGGCGTAAAGGCGCGCTGGCTCTAGGCTGGCGAGGCCGGCGGTTGCGAGAAGGACAGCAAAGACGACGGCAAGTTCGAGCGTGATATAACGCCGCAGCGTTTGAATGGGCGCAATGTCGGATCTAGCGGATTTGGCGACGGAGCGGTTGTTGCGGGTCGCCAAGGCGATGAGGATCGCGAGCAGGACGATTTTGACGACGAGTACGCGTCCGTAAGGAGTGTTCAATGCTTCGGGAATTGTGACTTGCATCAGAGATGAGACGATGCCGGAGGCGACGAGGACGGTTGTGGCGAAGATGGCGAGGGGGGCGAAACGCGTTGCGAATCGAAGGAGAAGAGTTCGGAATATCTGATCGTCGGAACGGATGGCGTGGATTGATGCGACCAACAGATAAGCGATCCCGCCGACCCAAGTCGTTGCGGCTAAAACGTGGATGAGGTCGGTTGCGACGGCGAACCATCGGATGTCGGTTGGCGTTGCTGCGCTGTGGCTGGTGAGGGAGATAAGAAGGAGGTATATGCCGCCGATAGCCAGAGCGGCGATACCGAATGGTGATTCGGTGGTGAAGGGAAGATCCTCGAGTTCGTCGTCTTTAAGTGAGCGTGCGGTGGTTTTTCTCGTTTGTGTTGCCGCGAAGAGAGTCAGTGCTGCGAGCAGCGCGGCGGTGAATCGCCACGACCAGAAACGGCCCCAGTCGCTTTGGGTTAAGACGTCGAAGACGTGTGTTGGATCGATAGCTGCGGCTGCGTCGTCGAAGGCGATTGCGGATTGCAGCGCGATCTGGGCGATCTGGGCGAGTATGACGACGATGATTGCGGTCTGGGCGATGGAAGAGAAGCGGTTGCTGACAGCGAACGCGAATGAGAGCGATTGATATTCGTCTTCAGCGCGGGCGACGCGTGTGGCGATGAGGAGTTCGAATAGGAGTCCTCCAGCGAAGACTGCGATGCCGATGTAGATGATCCATCTGATGGCCGGATCGGCGGGCGATTGAATGATCGGTTGTTCGGCGACATCGGTCTGTGCACCGGTCCCGAGCGGCTCACCGACCGAGAATAGGAACGAGCCAGTCGCTTTGTGACCGTCGACCGACGAGACGTTTTGCCAAACGACGGTGAATGTGCCGTATTCGACTTGTGCGAGCGGCACCCACATAGCGGTGGGTTCGGTCGCGTCAAACTTCGTGTCGCCTTCGGTGACGTCCGCGCCTCGAGCGTCGAGGACGGCGATGCTGCTGAACGCGGATTCGATGGGTTCAGTGAACCAAATGATGACGCGTTCAGGGGGAGCCTCAAGTGCTTGGGAGGGTTCGGGTGAGGCCTTGAGGAGATTGGCGTGAGCGGATGCCGATTGCTCGACGAGGAGGATGGTTGCGAGGCAGGATAGTAATGCGAAGACGACAGTTGGAATGTAGATCGCACGCGCTCGCGAGGTCATGAGGTGTTGATCATTCCTCGATATTTGCGTGGTTCATGGCATCGGCCTGTTGCCTTTGCAGGCGGCGCAGGCGTCTTTCGCGTTGTGCTCTACGGCGTTTTTTGCCGCTGGACCATGCCAAGAAACTGGTCAGGACGACGAATGAGATGATGGCGATGATAGTGCCGATCTCGTCCCAATAGCCTACGGAACCGTGCAGCGGAATTGTGGTCATAAGGTTTCGCCACCGATGCGGATCAGATCAGTTGCGTCTTCTGGCAATGGTAATGGCGTAGACGCTGATACCGATCGCGATGGTTCCGAACACAATGCCGATGATGCCGATAATCATGCCGGTTGAAGCATCCGATGAGGTCGCTTTGAGATCGGTTTCGAGATCTTGGACTGCGTCGAGCGCGCCGCGAGTTGCGTTTTGGATTTCGCGGTTGCTCTCTAGGACAACAGGGAACTGGATGGCGTCGGAAGCGATGACAGTGTCGTAGGTGTCTGGGCCGGAGTCAAAGGTTTGGTCGATGGCGTTGCCTTCGATGGAGCCGAAAAAGCGTACTCGGTAATCGCCGGGAGCAGTAGGTACGAACTCGGCGACATAGTGGCCGGGATCGTCGACGAGTTCGGTTAGGGACAGGACCCGGGAGACGGCCGTAGGAAGATGAGAGATTTCGACTTTGAGGTCAGATGCGAGACCGGTGACGCGGGCTCTTGCCGCAAGGGTTTCGTCGTCCGGCGTATCGTTGACCATCTGCGCGGTCATGTCGGTAGTCACAGGCGACAAAGTTCCGCTCATGACGACGGCAGCGTGGGCTTCTTGGTTTTCCCACACGACTGTGTCACCGATCATCACTTCGAGCCGGTCCGGCACTACGTGGTCATCCATGATCTCAATGGATCGGTCATGACCGTGATCGGCTTTCTTGGTGGAGACGACTATGACACCTTCTTGGTCGCCGGGATGGACGTGGTATGGGATTTCGATGCCGCCGAACTCTTCGGTAATATCGAACTCGAACTCTTCATCCATGCCGATCTGGTCAGAGGTGAAGATTGCGCCGTGGACTGTCACGTCGGTAGCCTCCGCAGTGTCTGCATCGTCCGCGTGGTGATGATCGTCTGCGGGTTGATCACCGTGATGGTGGTCGTCTTCGGGTTTTGCGTCTTGGGTTTGACGCGTCGCTTCGTCGGACGGTTTGGTTACGACTAGAGATACGGCGTTCAGTTGCCCTTCGTAGGCCGGTTCTTGAAGGAAACCGACTACCAGGATGTAGTTGCCAACAGCGCGCCCTTCGTGTGCGAATGCGGTGGACGCAGGGGTTGCGGTGAGGATGCCGACGACGGCTGTCAATAAGATCGCAACGGATTGGATCCGCGTCGGTAGGTAGCGTTTTACGGGCATTTTCGTTTCGGCGCTCTGGCGTGTCCGCTTTCAGATACGAATCTCGACTTGACGCGGATTACAGATGCCCACCAGTAATTCAGTCCGTCCGAGATTGCAGTTGAAGTGTAGGAGGCATTAAGCCCTAGCGTAGTCTGGGCGGTATGCGGTCTGCAGCGTACGGAGGTCGAAGCCTTCAGGTTGCTCGCCTACGGCGAAGTCGTAAAGTGCAGCTTTGAAGATGCCTTCGAGTGCCTGCACGGTCGCGATAGCGAGGCCGACGAGGAGGACGCCGACGATGACTCCGGCGGGCGGGTAGACAAGGAACAGCAGGATTGCAGGGATGACAGCTCCAACGATGGCCAGAAGGTAGACGATGAAGAAGCCGAAGGATGCGGTGATCTGGCGACCCCATGTCTGTCGGATGATGCTGGCTGAGCGCTTAATTGAGGTGATTGGGCCAGCGTTTTCGGACACCATGACCGGGATGACGAAGAATGTCATGAACTCCCACACGCCTTCGATCATGCTGTAGATAAGTTGGACGAAGAAGTTGTCGGTCTGGGACCTCAGAACTCGGAACAGGGTTCCGACGATTGCTGAGATTACTGACCAGAGGAAGATGTGGTGGATGTGCTTAGTTGCGTGGCCGAGGCCGGACATCACGTTGGGGTCACCACCACGGAGTCGTTCGAGCGCGGCGGAGACGAGAGCGGCGTTGAAGAAGGTAGTGATGAAGTACGCCAGGAGGATCATCACCAGAAATGCGATCAGGTTTCCTGTTTCGGCGACGCCAGCCGCGAGTCCCGCGAAGCCTAGGATAAGGAGTCCCAATCCGGAAAGAACCGGAAAGAGGATGAGTTCGCGGTCCTTCATCAGAACGTTCCAGCTCATCTTCATCAGTTCGAAGGTGTGACCAATAGTCGCGAACATTAGCCAGATCTGCTCCTAGTCGTCCAGGGTGAATCGCACGTTAGGGATTGGGGACAAGTACATTGGAAATGGTACTACAAGCCAATGGACGAACTTGGAGAGGAAATGGGAAGCGATTCTTATGGGGCGTACTTGAAGGCCGCAATTGCGGCGGCAAGTGCTGCGAGTGATGTTTTGATGACCCGTTTCGCGAGCGGCGTTCAGAATCTCTCGAGTTGGGAAAAATCGCCAGGTGCTCTGGTAACTGAGGCTGATATTGAATCTGACCGTGCAATAGCAGAGGTTTTGAAGGAATCTGGTTGTGGCGGCGTAATTATCTCGGAGGAGAGCAACGTTGACTTGGGGGGAGGAGGGATCGAACCCGACAGCAAGATTGAGTGGTTGGTTGATCCGTTGTGCGGAACGGTGCCGTTTAGCACGGGGATGAATCACTGGGGTGTGAATATCGCGATGCGTGCGGACGGTGAGTTGGTAGTCGGTGCGCTCGCGACGCCAACCGGGGGCACATTGTTAACGTCCGAGGTTGGTTCGGGTGTGAACGTGAATGGTGAACAGCTGACCGTCGCGGAGTCGGATCGGGATTTGGGCGATGTCGCGGTTGGTTTGGAGATCGACGGTAAAGATGTCTGGCGATCATTATTGCGCTCAGGGGGGCTGGACTGGGTAACGCGTGTTCTTCAGGCGAACAGTTTTGCATCGGCGGCGTATCCGTTGATGCTTGTCGCAACTGGTCGAATGGCGGCAGTGGTGTTTTACCGGATCGATCCGATGCACGTTGCGGCTGGAGCGTTGGCGACGATGCTACTGGGAGGACGTGCGACCGACGGCAATGGCGATGCGATCGATTGGGCGCGCGACGATGAATTACCGATGGTGGTGGTTGGTTGGCCGCGAGTGCACGATCAGTTGATCGAAGCGATCGCGCAATCAGGTTAGTCTAGTCTTCGATCAGATGGGCGGCGGTTCCGGAAAGCATCGTTTCGGTGCATCCGGGAAATGCTGCGGTGCTGAAGACGGCGTTTCCCAGCATAATCATGGTTGCGACACCGCCATTGGAGTTTGCCTGATCGATGGAGCGTTTGACGCGGTCGTCCATCAACAACCCGCTGGACTGAGCGAAATCGAGCGCTAGAGTGATCAACTCTTCGAAGGTGATAGTTCTGTTGCTTTGGATTGCGTCCTCGATGGTGATCAGGGCTTCGTCGGCTGCTCGGTTGATACGCGAGTGGCGTTCGTGGTCGGCGAGGATTTCGCTCGTACGGATTTTTCCGAAGTATCGCCAGTACACGGGTGTTGGGGGCATGTCGATCGTTGTCGCAGCCAAAGGGTGACCGACAGTGGTTTTGACTAAGCAACCACCGTTGTATTGCGAGCAAACGTCTCCGAGTCCGGTGAGGTTTCTGACTTCGGCAACATGCGCAATCATGGCGAGTTCGTCGCGGGACCTGCCGAGATCGAGCAGCTTGTTGGCGGCGATCAACGCAGCAAACGTTGCGGCACCGCTCAGTCCGAAACCGCTGGACAACGGCAAATTTGACGCTATATCGACGTTGAGTTTTACGTCTGCTAAGTCCCGAAGCGCGCTTGAGACAGTTGGGAAATCGATTGGCTCATCATTGAAGGTGACTTGGGTCGAGTTGGATGTCGATCGAGTTAGATTGACGATTACTCCATCGCTGACGGTGAATCCCCATCCGAGCGAGTGCATCTTCGCGGGATCATCGTGGGCGATGATTTTGAAGAGTCCGGAGATGTTTCCGGGAGCGAACGCCTTAGCAATGTCGCGCGTTGATGAATCTGCCGCCATCGAATCCCCGTGAGTTAAGAGCGTGATTGGATCGCGATGGGTTTAGGCGGTAAATACTATTCCGCGCAGAGCGTTGGCTTCGTCACTCGCCATGAAAGCGACGATCTCGGCCACGTCTCTGGGGTTAGTAAGCGACGAAACGGCTTGTTCGACTTGTTCGACGGGTTGCTCGGTGATAGCGCCAGTAGATCTCAGTTGAGCGACCTTGAGCGGCGTGTCGACTGATCCGGGGGCGAAATCGTTGACGCGAATGCCTTGGGCTTCAAGGTATTGCTGCATGACCATTGTGAAGCCGTGGACACCACCTTTGCTCGCGCCGTAGGCGTATGACGAAGATCCGCCTTTGACTCCAGCACCCGATGCGGTGAGGATGATGGTTCCGCGATGAGGTCCGGGTTTTTTGAGCATCTCGATCACGACGTATTTGGCCATCAGATACGTGCCGCGCAAGTTGATGTCGAGCACAGTGTCCCAAGTTTTTTCAGGGAAGTTGTCAAGCGGGATCGAAGCGCCTTGGAGGACACCTGCGAAGTTGCAAAGGACATCGATGTCGCCGAGCCATGCCTTGGCAGCGATCACAGTGCCAGAGACGTTTGCTTCGTCACGGACGTCGACGCTCCAGAATCGGCAGTTGCCGCCGTTGTCATTGATCTCGATAGCAGTGTTGTTGCCGTCTTCGTTGTTGTTATCGAAGATCGCGACTTGCCCCCCAAGTTCGGCTAGACGGATGGCGGAGGCACGACCGATGCCAGTTGCACCACCGGTGACGATGCATCTTTTGTCTGACAGGTCTGCGGGCATTTTCTGACTCCTGGGTGACTACTATCGATTCTAGTCGCGGTCGGTTCAGTCCCAAACCACCCCGGCGATTTTTGCGGCCTTGCGAATCCCTGCGGCGGCGGCTGGAATCTTTTCGTCGGGATAGTGTTCCACGGTGACGACGATATCGGGAGCAACCTCTTGCAATCTGGTCAACAACGTCACGTTATCGAGCATCGCATTAGGTGCGCCGATGACCTCCTCTTCGAAGTGGGGCAATAACGCGTCCACAATGGTGAAATCTTTTGCGTCGCAGCCAACGATCTCTGGACTCATCAGGTCGATGCACTCGTTGATCAGCGATGTCGTGTCGTAGGCGATATCTAAAGAGCCAACAAGATTGACCGGATCCATGTTGTAGCCAAGGGCGGGCATGTTGACGGCGTCGAAAAAATCTCGAACGCGTTGCGGAGTGTATAGAGGACATACGACGCCAGATTCGACGACGAGCTTGATGCCCTCAGAATCGGCTACTGCGCATGCTTGTTTGGCACTTCTGACGAGGCGGTCGAACGTTGCGTCAGACCGGTTCTCGCGATGCGGTAACCACGCGCCATCGGGGTTGAGGCTGCCTGGTCGGAAGTACGTGGTTGGGCAACCCATCTTGGCGGACAATCGGATCGTGTCCTGCAAGAAGTTGACGGTCCAAGCTCGTTGATCCTCGTCATCGCTGCACAACCCACCGCCGTAACCGCCTCGAGTCATCGGCATGATTAGGCCGTTGCTGGCATAAAGCGATTTGATATTCGCAATGTCTTTGTCGCTTCCGGCGGAGGGGTCAGGGATGGACAGGAGCGCGGATACGAAACCGTGCTCGGCTACCTTTTTTACGTCCTCGGGTTTGACATTCAGCCAGTCGCCTTTGACGAAACCGGCAACACCTAGAAGCATGGATCGTGACCTTTCGTCGCTCTCCGAGGCCCGAGACTGAACCCCGTTTATCTATTCATCTTATCGCCGCAGATGGTTCGTCCGATGGTTCGATTGGGGATGATTCGCGAAGTATTGAATCGTCCGATGCAACATGGCTACGATTTGAGATAGCGTCGCAGAAATTAGCTGCAAAATCGCTTGAAGTTACGTGTGCCGACGTTATCGGACCGTGACGGGTGATAAGCCGCGACCAGTAGAGCAACCGGGATCATCCAGTGGCAACCAGAATTCCAGAACCTTGGGAGCTGGGCGATGTTCTCTCTGAAGTGAGCGATCTGTTGGAAGTGGGTGGTGTTTCGGTTGCGATCAAGCGATTATCACCACTTCGCCCCGCAGATATGGCAGCGGTTGTCGCGGAGCTTTCAGAAGACCACCTGCGTCAACTGTTGGAACGGATGGCTAATGAAGTGATTGCTGATGTCTTGGACTATCTAGATGTCGACCGTGGATCGCGCGTATTCGATTCAATCCCAGAGACTCGGCGTCCGGCGGTTTTAGACGAAACGTCTCCGGAGGTAGCAACAGACCTTTTGCATCGCATCGCTTGGGATGATGCAGCGCAGACGCTGGTGCGGATGCGGAATCTGAACATCATCGGTGATCTGCTGATCCATGATGACGATGATGCTGGCGGTCTGATGTCACCGACGTTCGCCAAGCTACGCGAGTATTGGACGGTGCGACACGCTCTTCGGGTGCTACGGCAAATGGATCTTGATCCGGAGATACTGCGAGAACTTTTCGCTGTTGATGCCCAAGACACGTTAGTGGGTAGGATGGAGTTGTCAGAGCTGGTATTTGCGCCGCCGAGTGCGACGATCGGCGAGGTGATGAACCGAGATGTGATTTCGGTTTCGGCCACTGAAGACCAAGAGAGCGCGGTGCGGTTGATGCAGCGTTACCGTCTTCCGAGCATCCCGGTGACGAACGTACGCTGTCAGCTCCAAGGTGTGATCACCTCGAATAGCCTAGTCGAGGTGGCGGAGCAAGAGGCGACGGAGGACATGTTCCGTCTGTTCGGTGTGGGCGGAAGCATTGCTACGGGCTACGACGTTCGCGAAGCGATCCGCAACCGTTTACCGTGGCTCGTCTTGAATCTATTCACAGTGATGTTGGCGGGTTATGTTCTGAGCTTGTTCCAACCGACGCTGAATGCCATGGTGTTGCTAGCAGCGTTCTTGCCGGTGGTGATGGGACAAGCGGGCATTGCAGGAACTCAAACGGTAACGATCATCGTTCGTTCAATGGCGCTCGGAGAACGTTCGATTTCTAACGTGTGGCAGCTTTTGTTGTTTGAGTTAGTTCTGTCTCTCGCACAAGGGTTGGCTGTCGGCGGGATACTCGGCGTAGTCGTTCACCTTTGGAAGAATGACTGGGCATTGACGCTACTGGTGACCGGATCGTTAGTGCTGAACTTGATACTGGCAGCGTTGGCAGGTGTGATGGTTCCAATGTTTATGCGGTTGTTGCGTATCGACCCTGCCATGGCGTCGGCAGTGATAGTGACGACCGCTACTGACATTTGTGGCATCGTGATGTACTTGGGTCTAGCTAGCATCTTCCTCACCCTGCTGGTGAGTTGATAGTGGTCACTCGCTGTTTACGAATGCGGCCGAGACGTGGCGTCGTTGAATTTTTCCCGTGGCGGTTCTAGGCAGTTCGTCGGTAAAGTAAATCACGTCAGGGACTTTGAAGTCGGATAAGCGTTCGCGGCAGAAATCTTGGATGTCTTGTTGCTCGCAATCGCCGCTGAGGACTACTGCGGCTTGGACGCATTCGCCGTATTTCTCGTCGGGAGCAGCAAAGCAGACGGCTTCTGCGATATCTGGGTGTTCGAGCAACGTGGCATCGACTTCAAGTGGAGAGATTTTCTCTCCGCCTCGGTTGATAAGCTCTTTCAGCCGGCCGGTAAGTGTCAAGTAGCCGTTGTCATCGAGCGTGCCCTGGTCGCCGGTGCGGAACCACCCATCTACGAATGCATCGGCGTTGGCTTCTTCGTTGTTGTGGTAGCCCCACATGACGTTTTCACCTTTGATGACGACCTCGCCGCGGTCACCGATGCTTGCCAACTCACCAGTGTTTTCGTCGGCCATGACGGCGACTTCGACGCCAGTTGCTTTACCGACAGTTCCGGGGATACGTGCACCGGGTGGCAAAGGGCTGCTGGACATCTGATGCGATGCTTCAGTCATACCGTAGGCTTCGAGTACTGGTGCGCCGAAACGGTCTTCGAGAGCATCGAACACGGTAGGCGCTAGGGCAGCGGAGCATGATCGTATCAGTCGGAAAGATTCGTGCGGCGCTTCGTCATCGTCGGCTCGTGTAAGAAGGATCTGGTGGATTGTCGGGACTGCGGAGTACCACGTAGAGTTGGTTTCTGACTGCTGTTGCCAGAAAGCGCTTGCGGAAAATCTCGGGGGAACGACTACTGTCCCGCCGGAGTTGAGGGTTGAAAGGGTTGCTCCGATAAGGCCGTGCACGTGGAACAACGGCATTACGATCAGAGATGTGTCGTCGGGCGTGAGCGCGTATGTGTTTTTGATGTTTTCGACGGACTTCATCAGATTCAGGTGCCGGAGCGGGACGCCTTTGGGACGGCTGGTGGTGCCAGAAGTGTGGAGGAACAGCGCGATGTCGGAATCGGCAGGGGCGTGGGCGTCAACCATTGAAGTCAGTTCAACGCCGCTGGATGAGAGAGTTATGTGGAGATGACCGTTGGATGTGGTGAGATCGGCTTCGATGGTCTTGATGCCTAGTTGTGTTGCGGCTTCGCGTGCGGGATGGGTGCCACTGGGGAGAATGGCTACGCGCGCTCCCGCATCTTCCATGTAAAACGTGAATTCGTCAGTGGTGTATGCGGGATTCAGCGGTGCGGCGATTGCGCCGGTTCGGGCTACGGCGAGGAATGTCGCTACGAATTCGTAGCCGTTGATGAGGACGATCGATACTGGGATTCCTGGTTTGACGCCGTTCGCGGCCAAGATGTCTGCGAGTCGGGCAACCTCGGAGTCGAGTTCGTCGTAAGACCATGATCCGATCTCGGGCGCGATTACAGCGGCGTCAGTCCCGGATGAAGGTTGTAAGAGTGAGTTGAGCGTGTTGGTGTCGGACACGGTGTGCTCCGATGGTTCGGTCGATATTGGGTTCGTGAAATTCTAACGTTTTGGCGTGTCAATCGCGTAGGACGACAAGTACGCGTTCCAATCCGGCGAAGTCTAGGTGGATTTGAGTTTTGGCGTCTGGCACAGTGGCGCCGGCGGCTTCGAGGCATGATTGTGCTACTGGCGGGTCTATCTCGATGAATGCGGCAGTCGGTCCGTTTTTCCGAAGCAGATTTGGGAGTGATTCGATGAGTGGTTGCAGGACATCCATGCCACTCATGCCGCCATCGAGGGCTTGGCGAGGCTCCCAGTCGCGGACTTCGGGTTGGAGGGTTTCAAGTGCTCTTGTCTTGATGTAGGGAGGGTTGGATACGATGATGTCGAATTGAGTACAGTTCTGTGGTTGCGTTACATCGTCGATAACGAAATTGATTTTGACGTTGTGACTTTCCGCGTTGCTACTGGCTAATTCGAGCGCGTCTTTGCTGATATCAGTGGCGGTGATTTTGGCGTTCGGGATTTCGTGTGCGAGGGTGATGGCGATGATACCGGAACCGGTGCCAATGTCGCATATGTTGGGTTGTTGCAAGTGATGTTGTTCGGCGAATTGAGTGCAAAGTTCGATAAGCAGTTCAGTTTCAGGTCTGGGAATGAGCACCCGTTGGTCCACTTGGAAGATACGACCGTAGAACTCTTTTTCGCCCAGGATGTAGGCTAGGGGTTCGCGGGATGCACGGCGGGACAAGACGCGTTCAAGAAGTCTGGATGCCCCTTCGGGCAACTGCTCTGCATGATTGGTTAGGAGTTGCTCTTGGCTGAGGTCGCACGCCCATCGCAGCATAATGCGAGCTTCGACACGAGCTTCGTCGGGGGGGGTGCCGACATTGAGCAACCTAGTCGTGGTTGCGCGGATGGTTTCCGAAATTGATGGCAAAGAATTGTTGCGTCAATCAGCGGAAGCGGCTTGTATCTTGCGTGTTTGCTCCTCGTGAAGGAGCGCGTCGACGAACTCGTCGATTTCGCCGTCGAGGATTTTCGGGAGGTTGTGACTCGTGAGGTTAATGCGGTGGTCGGTGACTCGGGATTGTGGGAAGTTGTAAGTGCGGATTTTTTCGGAGCGGTCGCCGGAGCCGATTTGGGCTTTTCGGTTTGCGGCTTCTTCGGATGCGCGTCGCCGGAGTTCCATGTCCCATAGCCGGGCGCGGAGGATATCCATGGCTTGCATTTTGTTTTGGAGTTGGGAACGTTCGTTCTGGCACTGGGCGACGATGCCTGACGGTTCGTGTGTGATGCGGACAGCGGTGGCGACCTTGTTTACGTTCTGTCCGCCATGACCGCCGGCGTGGAAGATGTCGATCTTGAGATCCTTGTCGTCGATCTCGATGTCGATATCTTCAGCTTTCGGGAGGACGGCGACGGTTGCGGCGGAGGTGTGGATGCGTCCTTGAGATTCGGTTTGTGGGACGCGTTGGACGCGGTGAGTGCCGCTTTCGTGCTTTAGGCGTGGATATGCACCTTCACCTTCGATCTCGAAAACGACCTCTTTGATGCCGCCGATGCCAGTGTCGTTCAGGGATAGGACCGAGGTTCGCCAACCGTGGTTTTCGGCGAATCGCTGGTACATACGGAAGAGTTCGTTAGCGAAGAGACCCGCTTCGTCGCCGCCGGTGCCGGCGCGAATTTCGAGAACGGCGTCGGCGTCGTCGGTTTCGTCGCGCGGGATAAGCGCGATTTGGATTTCTTGGACGAGCTCACCGCGGCGTGTCTGCTGGTCAAGGATGATGTCGCGCGCCATCTCTATCATGTCGTCGTCGGATTCTTCGGCGAGGATTGTTTCGGCATCTGCTATTTCGTCGATTACTGCGTCGAACTCATCGCGTAGGCGGACTAGTGCTGATATGCGCGAGTACTCTCTGCCGAGTCGTTGCATCTTCAGGCGATCGGAGACGATGTCTGGTTGTGACATCTGCGTCTCAAGTTCCGACTGTCTGTCGGCAGCTGCTTGTAGGCTCGCGCGGAGGCGGTCTTCTACTTTTGGATCGGGAGCAGGCATCACAAAATTGGGCAAAGAGTTTTCGCGATGGTATCCGCGTGCAGGTCAACGGTCAGCTGTTCGCCGTCGAATTGGAGCGGTTTGATGGTGGCCACGTTTTGCTCGATCTCTCTGTTGCCTATGATGATGGCGTAGTTTGCGTTTGCGCGGTTTGCGTAACGCATTTGAGCACGCATAGATTTGCCGTACGGAGCCGTGATAACGGAAAGTCCCAAGTTTCGTAGTTCAGCAGAGATTGAGTTGGCGCGCCGCGTCGCGTTTTCGCCTACGTGAATGACAACGGCGTTTGCGGGGGGATCAGCGACTTCGAGAGATTCTTGGCGTCGGACTTCAAGGATGATGCGTTCAATGCCGGATCCGAAACCGACACCAGGCGTTTCATCGCCGCCGAGGATTCCCATAAGGGGGTCGTATCGTCCGCCGCCGAAGAGGGATGTTTGACTGCCCTCGGTTGACGGTTCGAACTCGAAGACGGTGCGGTTGTAGTAGTCCAATCCACGAACCAAGGTGTGGTCGATGTGGTAGCTGAAGTTTGGGTATGCGGTTTTGAGACCGTCGAGAAGCGTGAGCAGGGATTCCCAGTGGTTTTTGGCGTCGTCGGAGAGGTAGTCAAGTGACTTTGGCGCATTGGCGCTGAGTTTGCGCGTTGCTGGCTCCTTTGAATCGAGGAGACGCAGCGGGGCGCGATCGAGTCGGTCACGGTCAATTTTGGGCAGGTCGTTGGCGTATTTAGCGTAGTGGTTTCGGAGGTCGTCGGCGTAGCTGGTTCGGGTTGCTGGGTCGCCGATAGAGTTGATGCGTACGGTGACGTCGGACAGTCCAAGAGTGGTTATGTAGCGTAGTCCGATCTCGATGATCTCGGCGTCGATGTTTGGCGAAGGGTCGCCGATGGCTTCGCATCCGAACTGATGGTGTTGGCGAAAGCGGCCGGCTTGGGGGCGGTCGTATCGGAACATCGGGGCAATGTAGAAGAGGCGGACTGGCTGCGGAAGGTTGTGCATACCGTGCTCGATGTAGGAGCGGCAAACGGGTGCGGTGCCTTCAGGTCGGAGGGTCAGAGAGTCTCCTCCGAGGTCTTCGAAGGAGTACATCTCCTTTTGGACAATGTCGGTCTCGTCGCCGACGCCACGGCGGAATAGGCTGGTGTGCTCGAAGATAGGGGTGTCGATTTGCTGGTATCCGAACTGGCGTGCGGTGATAATCGCAGTTGATTTGACTGCGGTCCAGAGGGTTTGGTCGTCGGGAAGGATGTCGGCGACGCCGCGCGGAGCACGGTAATTTTGTTGTTCGGCCATTTCTCACCGATTCTATGTTCCCCGATTGTGAGAACGGTGGATTGAGAGGTCGAATATGGTGCTTTGATAGACTTTCGGATACGGAGTCGGGGCATGGCGCAGTCTGGCAGCGCACTTGACTGGGGGTCAAGAGGTCACAGGTTCAAATCCTGTTGCCCCGACCATGATTTCCACAGTTTCCGCTTGACGAATCTGCGCGACTCTCCTGCAATGCGAATTTGGTCTTTTCGCCACTTCTGCCTACTGTCAGGCTAATCTGCTTCTCCTCACAGCAGGTTGCAAGATGAGGAATACACCGGCGGCTGTGAACATCAGGATGGTGCCGGCTATTAGGACGGGTTGGTAGGTGCCGAGTTGGTCGAAGGTGTATCCGGCCGCTACTGGTGCGACGATGAGTGCGGCGTTGTAGATGGGTGCCATCATGCCGCGGATGGTTGCGTATCGGGCGCGTCCGAAGAGGTCTCCGATGATTGCCCAGTTGAGAGAACTGCCGGCTTCTGATCCGACAAAGAGGAGCATGGCGAGGAATATGGGCCAGGTGCCTTCGACGAGGGTGATCAGAAGCAGGCTCACTGCTGAGGCGCTGTAGAGGAAGGTGAGCATCAAGGGTCGCCCGACGCGGTCGCTGATGTATCCGGTGAAGATGATGACGGGTACGGCGGCGAGGGATATTGCGCCGACGAGGTTGGCTGCGGTCTGTTGAGCTTCGCCGCGGGAGACGAGGATGGGGATGAAATGCAGGAATATGGTGCCGTGCACGGATATCCGAAGGGTGGTGGCGGTAACCAAGATCCAGAAAGACGGGGTTTTGAGGGCTTGTTTGGTGGTGAAATCGCCTTCGGACGAGGTGTCGGATTGGGAAGTGTCGGCAGTAATGGCTTGGGAGGTTTTGTTCGAGTCTGCGGTGCGTTCTCTGATGCGACGCCGCATATGAGTGTATGAGATGCCGCCGTCGGGTTTGAGTCCCATGCTCTCCGGAGAGCGTCTGAAAAGCAGTGATAACGGTGCGATTGCAACGACCAAGATGATGCCGACGATCACCGAGGTGGTCTGCCAACCGAGGTTGATGACTCCCACGGATAGTAGCGGAATGACGATCGCGCCTCCGAGTCTGAACGCTGCGCTGTTGATTGACATGACTAGCCCGCGGTATCGGATGAACCACGTGTTGAGCGCGGCGGTGGTTGCTTGCATGAAGGATGTCGATGAACCGATCGAGACGACACACAGGTAAACGAGCAGGAACGCGATGTATGTGTCTTGTCTTGAGAGGAGGATGTAGCCGAACCCGGTGATGAGGGTTCCGCTGAGGATCAATGGGATGTATCCGAATTTGTCGAGAGCCCATCCGGTGATGGGTCCGAGAACGCCGTTTTCGGCTCTAGCGAGTGCGAATGCCAGTGAAGTCTGCCAGTAGGCGATGCCGAGGGATTCGGCGACGGGGATGAAGAATACGGCGAATCCTTGCCAGACGATGGTGCCGCCGAGGGCGTTCATGACGGACGCACCAGCGAGCATGTACCAGCCGTAGTAGACGCCTTGGAAGCGGGATTTTCGGGAAATCACTAGTCGTTCTCGTCAAGATGAGCGCAACTACGCGTTGGACAGGATTTTCTCGGATTTACATCAGGCGTCAGCAATGTTTCTAAACCCCCTTCAATTCCCCCTTGGGCATCAAGGGGGAGGGGCCTCCGGGCGATGCCTTGCATGCGCGAACGGTATAGTGAACGAGTGAGGTTCACTCGTTAGTTCCGAATGTTGTGTATGCGGCTCCCTGGTCGATGCGATCGAGCCTGGATTGCATCTTGGGCCACGCCTTCGCTAAGCGGTCGTACATGACGATGTTGACGGTCATGCCGAGGTTGAGAGATGCCATCGTTGGGATCATGACCTTTTGGGTGCAACGGTCGAGGATATCGTCTGAAATGGAGCCGTTTTCAGGTCCGAAGATGTAGCAGGCGCGTTCGGGGTGATTGAAGTCCATGAGTGTGGAAGCGTCGTCGGAGAGTTCGATGCCGACGATTGTGGTCCCTTCAGGGACAGCGTCGAGGAGGTTGTTGGATCTGATAACCGGGATGTGGCGGAATGACCGCATAGGGTCGGTGTGGAGTTTCGGGAGTCGGATGCCTGATGGGTTGCCGCCGATTATGACTAATCTAGCGTCGAAGCAGAAGGCGGCACGGAGCGCGTGTCCGACATTTACAGGGTCGGTTGGGCGGTCGAGACCGATGCAGGCGAAGCCGCGTTCCTTGCGCATCGATGGACGATCCACGTAACGTTCGTATCGTGAGCGCTTTTTGGGATGTGTGGAGTCGGTTTCGGTGTGCATGGATTTGAACTAGGATACGAATGATGTTGAAGGATGGGAAGGATGGTTGTTTGAGTAGATGGTCGGGATATAGCCCTCTTTGTCCCCGTATCGGGGTACGGGGCAGGCCTTGGGTATTTCTGGCGGGCGGGGGAAATCGTTAAATGCAGGGCGGATTACAGTGGTGGGCGTTGGCTGTGCCAAGTGGTTAGTTCTTCGTAGGCGTGACCGACCCGTAGCACTGTCGACTCGTCGAATGCGTGACCGGAAATCATCAGTCCGATGGGCATATTGGTGGAGTCGAAGCCGCAGAGTACCGAGTGCGAGGGTTCGCCGGTTACATCGAAGATCGAGGTGAAGAGTGGGATTTCATGACTCTTTTCCGCAAGTGCTTCGCCCGGCGCAACGGTACATTCCGCGATCGTGTGGGCGAGGACGGGTATCGAAGGTGTTGCGAGAACGTCAACATCCTTTGTCGCTTCCGCCATTTGTACGCTGAATGCCTGTCTGGCGCGTTGGGCGCGGATGTAATCGACTGCTGGGATGCTGAGCGCCGTGAGCATTCGGGTGCGTACGGCTGGGGTGTAGTCGTCGGCGTGTTGTGGCAGCAGATTTTCGTGCACTGCGAGGCCCTCTGCAACGGAGATGATCACGTTTATGGCTCGACCTTGCGATACCCACTCCATCGATATGGGAACGATCTCGGCACCGTTATTCGCCAGCAACTCAATCGCGTCGTTGACGCTTGCCAATACTTCGGGATCGACGATGTCGGGGTCGAAGAAGTAGTGTTCAGGTACGCCTATCCGTAATCCGTCTAAACCCTTGTCAAGATCGGCTGTGAAGTCAGGGACATGCCGAGTGGAGGATGCGATGTCGCGCGGATCGTGTCCGGCGATGACGTTGAGCATGTGTGCACAGTCGGCGGTTCGTCGGGTCATGGGACCCACGTGGTCTTTACTCCACGAAAGGTCCATCACGCCGGTGCGTGGCACTCGCCCGTAGGTCGGTTTTAGACCGGCGAGTCCGCAGAGCGATGCTGGCATTCGTATGCTCCCGCCAGTGTCGGATCCGAGTGCGCCGTAAACCAATCCACCGGCGACAGCGGCACCAGATCCGCTACTAGAACCGCCGGTTATCTTGTCAGTATCCCAAGGGTTGCGGGCATCGCCGGTATATGGATTTACGCCTGCAGAACCCAACGCGAATTCAACGAGGTTGGTTTTACCGATAGTGATCGCACCGGCACGGTTCAATCGTTTGGTAACTGTCGCGTTGGATGTTGCGATGTTGGATTGCAGGACTTTGGAACCGGCAGTGGTCGCTTTACCCTCAACGTCGACAAGGTCTTTGAGACCGATGGGAATGCCATGCATCGGCCCTTTGTAGTCGCCGCTTGCGATCTCCCGTTCGACTTTCGCGGCGGACGCGAGCGCTTCATCATGCCAAACGTCGAGGAAGGAGTTCAACTTCGAGTCGAGTTTTGCGACGCGCTCAAGTGCGATTTGCGTCAATTCGACTGGAGAGACAGAGCCATCTTTGATTTTGGGCGCTAGCTCGTGGATGGAAGCGAATGCTAGGTCTTCGCGTCTATCGCTCATTGGTCACCGCCTTTGTCGGAACCGTTTGCCAAGGTCACTGGATGGAACACGTTGCAAGGCTCGTGGTCTTGGTATTCCAGGGACCGCACGATATCGATTGCGTCGTATAGCGAATCGCTCGATTTCGCAACCAGTTCGGCATGATCCTCGGAAATTGGTATGCCGAGGCGCTGGCCTGCGTCGTAGATGTCTTTGGCTCTTTGAGTTTGTTCGGTGTTGGGCATGGCGATTGTGTGCGGGTTTTGCAGACGTGCTAGGATTGCGGTTTCTTATCCTTATATATACGTGAGGTGGTGTGATAGCAGGATACATGCGTATCGGCAAGTCCTGTCGTGCGTATTTCGTGAATGAGATGGGGTAGCGATGCACCCGCAAAAACAGATAGCAGAGATGGTTGTTTCGGCTCTTCAGTCGGCGATCGCATCAAATTCGTTGCCGGAGATCGGTGAGGTTGCGCCGTCGGTCGAGCGACCGAAACAGGCGGAGCATGGCGACTACAGCACGAGCGTGGCGATGGCGTTGGCATCGAGCATGCGAATGGCGCCCCGAGCGATCGCAACCGAGATCGCAGACAACATTCCATCGACTGCAATGGTGGATGATGTGAGCATCGCTGGTCCCGGGTTTATCAACTTCAAGCTGAACGATGAATGGCTGCGTTCCCAGATTCACGTGATTCGGGAAGCAGGAGTCGAATTCGCGCATCTGGATGTCGGAGCAGGACAAAGCATTCAGGTGGAGTTTGTAAGCGTGAACCCTACGGGTCCATTGCACATCGGGCATGTGCGCGGTGCTGCGATTGGCAACGGGTTGGCGAACATCTTGGATGCCGCGGGCTACGATGTGCAGCGCGAGTACTACGTGAACGATGCTGGCAATCAGATGCGGATATTTGCGGAATCTGCGTACGTGCGTTTTCTGCAGGCGGCAGGTAAGGACGCTGAACTCGGTGCGGAGTCCTATCCTGGCGAGTATGTCGTTGAACTCGGTGCTGAGCTTTACTCCGAGTTAGGTGATGCTGTAGCCGACCTGGATCCAGACGAAGCTATGGAAGCCATATCAGCTCCAGCATTGGATCGTACATTGGCGAATATCCGGGGCACGTTGGGGCGGATGGGAATCGAGTATGACGAGTGGTTCAGCGAGAAATCGTTGATCGAAGGTGACGATTTTGATGATTCGCTGAAGTTGCTGGAGGAACGCGGCTACATATCGGAGCGCGAGGGCGCGCTGTGGTTTCTCGGTACCAAGATAGGTCTCGAGAGCGACAGTGTGATCATTCGGAGCAAGGAGCGCGGCCCGTCCTACTTCGGAACCGATATCGCCTATCACTACAACAAGTTCGTGAAACGTGGTTTCGACCGCGTTATCAATGTTTGGGGTGCTGATCACCATGGGCATGTGGCACGGATGAAGGCGGTTGTGGATTCGCTCGGAGTCGCACCAGAGAAATTGACGATCATCATCAACCAGATCGTGAACTTCAAAAAGGGCGACGAGACGGTGCGCTTCAACAAGCGTAAAGACAACTTCATCGCGGCTGACGAGTTGTTGGATGCGGTTGGTCCGGATGCGTGCCACTACATCTTCTTGGAGCGGACTCCGGGTACGCATATGGAGTTTGATCTGGAGTTGGCGAAGGCTGAGACGTCGGAAAATCCCGTCTTCTACGTTCAGTACGCCCATGCGCGTCTCTGCGCGGTGTTGCGCGCAGCATCAGAGCGGGGCATTGAGTTCGAAGATGGCGACGTTTCGTTGCTAACTACGCATCAGGAGCTTGCGTTAATGCGACGGTTGAACGAGCTGCCGGATGTGATCGCGCGATCTGCGGAGATGCTGGAGCCGCACCACATGCCGCACTTCGCGTACGAGGTGGCGCGCGAGTTGCAGCGGTTCTACGAAGCGTGCAGAGTCATTTCTAGTGATCCAGCTGACGCTGAGATTACCAAGGCGCGATTACTGCTTGTAGATGCCGCGCGCATCGTGCTTGCCGGGACGTTGAACATTATGGGGATGAACGCGCCTGAGCGGATGTAATTGCTCGCCGCGCCCCACCGCCTGGATTCCGGCTTTCGCCGGAATGACGACGGGCTAGAGCGGGTTTTCTGGAGACGAAGCCTGCTTGTAGCGTTCGATGCGACGGACGTAGCTGAGCGCGGCGCGTTTCTGGAGTTCTTGGTGCCGGGCGCGCAATCTGCCGATCGCCTTGCCTGGGACGCCTCGGATGAGTTGATTGTCCTCAAATACAGCGTTTTCGGGGATAACTGAGCCAGCTGAGACGAGGCATCCGTTTCCCAATATGACTCCATCGTTCAGAACCGATCCGTTTCCGAGAAGGCATCCATCGCCGATCGCCTTGGCGTGGCAGACGACGCCGTGCCCGATGGTTACACCGTCGCCGATCGAAGCGTCATCGTCGGCATGGATGACGGAGTTGTCTTGGACGTTCGATCCCCTGCCGATCGAAATAGTCCCGCTGTCGGCCCTTATGACCGCGCCAGGCCAAACGCTGGATTGAGGGCCAACGCGCACATCGCCGATCAGAGTCGCACTGGCACTGACGAACGCAGTTGGATCGACTTGTGGGCTGATGCCATCGAGTTCTAGGGGCATTATGGCAAGTCGGCCGGGGACATCGGGAAATTCAGTTCCATGTCAACTTCGTAGAACGTTCCCTTGTCTTCGTATTCAACAATTTCTTCCGATTTAACGGCTTGACCTTCCGGGTCTCCTAAGCAGAACACGAAAGGCACGTCGCGATCCAGATCGCTTACGGGGCCGTGAATGATGTTTATGTATCTGCCGCCCTCGAGGATTTCCACCGGGTGTGATCTTGACGTCGTAAGTTTGACGTAAAGCAGCTCGCCTGCCGGTGCGGGGTCGCCGTCAACATACGCGGTGCCGGTGAATATATAAGGCATTCCTGGCGGCGGACCCAACGGTGTATCTCCGACTTTTGGTTGTTCGACAAGGTCAGGGCACTGCAAGTCTTGCGTGCTGACCTCTGGTTCGGACTCGGCGGTAGGTGTGTCTTCCGACGTATCCGCTGTGCAGGCAAATACGGTTGCGAGCGCAATCACGGACATCGCGGCGATGATTTTGACGAGCGGTGGTTTGAGGTCGTTTATTCGGTACATGGTTCTGGAGGCGTCAGGTTCCAATTCGCCGATTGCTCGTAAGCGTGTGCAACCTGTAACGCCGTGCGGTCTCCCAACTGGGGTGCGAGGATCTGCAGTCCAACTGGCAATCCCTCGGACAGTCCGCATGGAATCGAAATTCCGGGAAGTCCCGCGATGTTGACCGGGATAGTGCAAACGTCGCTGAGATACATCTGGAAGGGATCCTGCGTCTTTTCTCCGAGTTCGAAGGCCACTGTCGGCGATGTTGGTGTTGCGATTACGTCGAACTTCTGGAACGCGTCGTGGAACTCTCGCCGGATAAGAGTCCTGACTTGTTGAGCTTTCTTGTAGTAGGCGTCGTAGTACCCGGCTGAGAGTGCATACGTTCCGATGAGTATGCGCCGTTTCACTTCTGGGCCAAATCCGCTGCCTCTTGTGGCTTCGATCGATTCGCGGGCGTTCGGTTCTCCATCAACTGACATCCCGTATTTGACGCCATCGAACCGGGAGAGGTTTGCCGAGGCTTCGGACGGTGCAATGATGTAGTAGACCGCGAGCGCGTGGTCCGTAAGTGGAAGACTCGTTTCTTCGACGATCGCGCCAAGTCCTTCGAGGACGGTCAGAGATTTTTCGAACGCGGCGCGGACGCCAGGTTCGATCCCGTCGACGATATATTCGCGAGGTACGCCGATGCGCATGCCATCGATGTCGCGATTCAAGTATTCAGCGAAATCGAGTTTGTGGTCGAGTGAGGTCGAATCTAGATGGTCGAGACCTGAGATCGTGTTTACGGTATCGGCGCAATCCGCAACGGTTCGGGCGATAGGTCCGATCTGATCTAGCGACGATCCGAAGGCGATGAGTCCGAATCGACTTACAGTACCGTAGGTCGGTTTGAAGCCGACGACGCCGCACAGTGATGCGGGTTGTCGGATGCTTCCACCGGTATCTGAGCCAAGCGCGATGACAGCTTCGCCAGCTGCGACGGCTGCAGCGGCACCTCCGCTCGAACCGCCTGGTACGCGATTTTCCCCCCAAGGGTTGACCACAGGAGTGAACGCGGAGTTTTCGTTCGACGATCCCATTGCGAATTCGTCGAGGTTGCCCTTGCCCAGAATGATTGCACTGGCTTCCTTGAGTCGGGAAACGACGGTGGCGTCGAATGGCGGGACGTAGCCGTCGAGGATGCGCGAAGCGGCGGTGGTTCGGACGCCTTCGGTCGAGATGTTGTCTTTTATGAGGAACGGGACGCCCGTCAGTGCAGACGCGGTGCCGTTTTCTAGGCGTTGATCAGCGGCTTGGGCTTGGGCAACTACATCTTCCTCATCGAGAACGGTAAGGAAGGCATGGGTTCGAGGTTCGACTTCTTTGATGCGTTGGAGGTGATCGAGTGCGACTTCGCGGGCGGTGGTTTCACCGTTGAGGTATTTGGCGCGCAGATCGCGCGCTGAGGTTTGGGTTTCAGATGCAACGCTCATTCGATGACCGGCCTCACGCGTACAAATTCGCCATCAACGAATGGTGCGTTTGCGAGTGTCCGATCGCGTTCTAACGCCGGCATCTCTTGGTCATCACGCATCACCGAGTGTGCATCTGTGGTGTGCCCGGTGGGTGGCACTCCTTCGGTGTCGAGTTCGGCCAAAGTTTGGAAATGGGCGAGAATGTCTGACAACTGTCGGCGCATCGTCTGCACTTCTTCATCGTCGATACGCAATGCAGCGAGACGGGCAATGTGTTTCACGTCGTCGACGGACAGGATTTCGGAGTTCATGCGGTTTGGGTAGGTAGTTTCGATTCCACCTTGAGATTCTATATCTGGGTGATTCGCGAGAGATTGCCGAAAGGGTTGCCGAATGGTGAAGTATTTGGCATAAACTTTTTATGTGCCGAACTCATCAGACATGCGCGCCAATCACGTTGAGTAAACGCCGCCGATACATCTTCGTCACGGGCGGCGTGACAAGCTCTCTAGGTAAGGGCATCGCCTGCGCATCTATCGGCAGAATGTTGAAGAATCGGGGTCTTAAGGTCACGATTCTCAAACTTGATCCCTATCTAAACGTTGATCCAGGCACGATGTCGCCGTTGGAGCATGGCGAGGTGTTTGTGACGGTTGACGGGAGCGAGACGGACCTCGATTTGGGTCACTACGAGCGTTTCTTGAACCAGGACTTCACGATCCTGTCGAATGTGACCGCTGGTCAGATTTACAACGAATTGCTGGACGAGGAGCGATTAGGGGCGGAGTTTCTAGGGCAGACGGTTCAGGTGGTGCCGCACCTGGTGAGCGCGGTTGCCAAGAGGATCGAGAAGCTCGGAGAATCGGAAGACGCGGATGTGGTGATCGTTGAGGTCGGCGGCACTGTCGGAGACATGGAGGCGGAAGCGTTCATCGAAGCGGTTCGATGGATGCGGGATATGGAAGGGCGACAGAACTCGTTTTCGATTCACCTGACGTTCGTGCCGCTGCTGAAACCGACAAACGAGCTCAAGACGAAGCCGACGCAGCACAGTGTTAGAGCATTGCGCGCCTTGGGCATTCAACCGGATGCGATTTTGTGCAGGTTGAATGATCCGACGGATTCGGATGAAGCGACTTCGGACCTCAAAGACAAGATCAGTTTGCACTGTGGCGTTCCCCGCAATGCGATCATCTATCTGCCGACGTTGGGGAACGTGTATGCGGTTCCGGATTGGCTGGAAAAACAGGGATTGGCGGAAGTGATTATGGATCGGTTGGGATTCGAGCGACGCAAACCAACCGTGCCAAAGGTATGGAAGACGTTGACCGACGACACTAGCGTAGTCGACAACGGCACGGATCATTCTGACGACGATCTGGAGCGAGTGTCGATCTCTATCGTGGGTAAGTACACGAGTCTTCACGATTCGTATCTGTCCGTAGTCGAGGCGTTGCGCCATGCGGAGTTGAATCAAGGGGTTCGCATCGACATCGGTTGGACTCCCTCCGAGATGGTTGAGCAACATGGATCTGAACGGTATCTGTCGAAGGCGCAAGGGATCGTGGTGCCTGGTGGTTTCGACAAGCGCGGAACTGAAGGAATGATCCGCGCCGCTCGATACGCTCGCGAGCGTGGGATACCGTATCTGGGTCTGTGTCTGGGATTGCAGATGATGATCATCGAGTTTGCTCGGCATGTCGCAGGAATCGAAGACGCCGATTCGACCGAGTTCGATCCCGCGGCGTCGGAGCCGGTGATCGCTCTGATGGAGGAGCAGAAGGGAGTGAAGGAGATTGGGGGAACGATGCGGCTCGGAGCATATACCTGTGTACTAGCGCGCGGTACGCGCGCGCACGAGGCGTACGCGATGGCCGACGTGGGCGAAGAGCTGTCTGACGGTGATCTTCGGATCACGGAACGGCATCGTCATCGTTACGAGTACAACAACGTGTATCGTACGCGATTGGAGAGTTTGGGCCTGCTTAGCAGCGGGTTGAATCCGGAGCTTTCGCTGGTCGAGATAGCTGAAATCGCCGATCACCCGTTCATGCTCGGAAGTCAGTTCCATCCCGAGTTTCGCTCGCGTCCGGAGCAGCCACATCCGCTGTTCGACCTGTTTGTCAGGTATGCGCGGGAATATCGGCCTGAAGGTACCCAGCAGCCGTTGTTTGCCAAAGCGGGGTCGTCGATTGGAAGTCAATCGTAGGGAGTTCCGAAACTCGGGCGTAACACAATATTGCGAAATCCCGCCAACTGTCAACGTAACGCGCGAACGAATTTGACTCGATGTCGCAGACTTATATAAACTTTGTCCGCAGGTAGCTGTGCACGGTGGCGTTGAGATTAGATTTGTAGACGTGGACGTTCGGCGGGCATACTACCGCTTCACTCGGAGATAGATCGCAGAGTAGCGATACCTCACCTCGGTAATTCACCAAGCCTTAACGCAAAGGTGCTTCATGACACGTACGCCTATAGATGCGTCGATTGCGATTGAACAGAATGGTCAGCGCCGACAGGTCGCAGTAGGCCCAAGGCAAACCCACCAACAACCCGAACGTTTGAGCCCAGATGCTCTCGGCAATCTGGGCGGGAAGACAAATGCGGAGTTGATGACCGAGGCCAGGAGTATTGGCCTCACGGATATTCCGGCACGTCGCACCGAGTTGGCGTTGCAGGTGCTACAGCACAGGTCGCAGACCACTGGCATTGCGATCGGCGCCGGCATTCTGGATGTTCATGACAAGGGCTACGGGTTTTTACGTCCGCCTGGCGGCAGCGGTGGCGACGATGACATTTATGTTCCGAACGGTTTGATTCGAAAGAGCGGATTGCGCCAAGGAGACTTCGTGGCGGGGCCGGTGCGGTCGCAAGGTGAACGGACTCGCAATCGAGGTAACAACCCATTGCTGTGGCCGGAGCTGGTTAATGGCCGTGACATCGCATTCTCACAACGCAGGCCGCGTTTCGAGCAGTTGACATCGGTATATCCGGACAGTCAGTTGACGCTCGAAACAGCGCCGAAGCGGATGAACACCCGGATCATCGACATCATCGCTCCGATTGGCAAGGGACAACGCGCATTGATCGTTGCACCACCGAAAGCTGGTAAGACGGTGATCCTCAAGGACATTGCGCATGCGGTTGCGGAAAACTACCCGGCGATCCATATCGTCGTGGCATTGATCGGCGAGCGTCCTGAAGAAGTCACGGATATGCGTCGTTCGATAAAGGGCGAAGTCTACTCCTCAACCTTCGATGAACAGGTTGAGCATCAGTGCGAGACTTCGGACCGGGCCCTTGATCGGGCGAAGCGGTTGGTGGAATCTGGCGAGGATGTTTTGCTGGTGCTTGACAGCCTGACGCGTTTGGCGCGCGCGTTCAACGTGAAGTTGCCGAGCAGTGGAAAAACGCTTTCGGGTGGAATGGATCCGCTCGCGCTGTATCCCCCCAAGCAGTTCTTCGGCGCAGCTCGAAACTGCGAAGAGGGTGGCAGCTTGACGATTGTGGCGACCGCACTGATCGATACCGGTAGCCGATTGGACGATTTGATCTACGAAGAGTTCAAGGGCACGGGCAACATGGAGTTGCACCTTGACCGGACGATGGCTGAACGAAGAATCTTCCCAGCCGTTGCGATGGATCGCAGCGGGACTCGACATGAAGAGTTGCTGCAGAGTCCCGAGACGTTGCGACAGGTTTGGCTGTTGCGTCGGATGCTCGCTTTGCTTCAACAGCAGTCTTCGAGCGGAAATCCGACGGAGGCGACCGAACGCATCATCGAGCGATTGTCCCGTTCGCAAGACAACGATTCGTTCCTGCGGAGCATAACCGAGAAGTAGGGGCGTAATCGTTCCCGATCGCTTTATTCGAGCGAGCAGAAGTGACTTCTGTTCGCTGAATGGAACAAAATCCGCGTTGTAAACGTTTATCTTTATGAACGCGGCTCGGTTTCGATGCGATAGATTGGTTTTCTTTCGTCGCAAGTCGACTTGACCCGACCGCTGATACCGCCAACCCGGACTAAGCGCTGATGAGAATCCCCAGGTACAACAATGGGTACATAAGGTGGAACCTGTTGGGAATGGCGATGTTCGTCGCGGTTTTGTTCGGTGGGTTGGCGTTGCAGTTTGTGGGAAACGACGACAAACGTGTAGATGCGGCCACAGGCGTTATCGACGCGTTGAACGTTGGGACGTGTCTGGCAACGAATGACAAGGTATTCGAGGAGGAGCCTTGCCATCTCTCCAACCGCTCCGACGGTTGGGAGATCCGGGATGAGGTGGAGGAGGTTTCGACGTTATATGCGACCTACGCCCATGATCCGAAGACCGGTTGGGATGAACCCAGAGCGATACTCCAAGACTCGGATCTGTTGAAGGTCAGCATCTCCGACCCGGGGCGCGACAAGCGTTCGGCGGTTCTCATTCGAGGTGAGGGCCATGATGATGATGATGATATCCCTGGTGATTTGGCAGAGATAGAGATAAAACGGTTGCTCGTCAATCGCGACTTAATTGACAGTGATGACAGCGTAAGTTTCGAGCCTGGAGTGCGATTGACAGCAAGGAAGTCCCCCGGTTTGGCGATGATCGATGGGTCCGGTAGCGAAACGTTGAATATGGAGGGTGGCAGTTCGTATCGACCGATGGATGTTGACGGCAATATCCGATTCTTCGGTTGCGTAACGAGTGCGGGGAGTTGCGTGCTGGGTAGCGGAGGCGACGATGAGTTGACGGATGTATCTTCGTCGTTGCCGGTTGATGAGGACAGGAGCTCGGGTAGTAATAGCCCTTCGATCGCACCATGGTTGGTAGTAAACGCGAGCGTGCCGACTGATAGGAATGTGCTGATCTATGCCATGTACTACGAGACGAGCGGTCGCGAGGAGATGGCGGGCGGTACTACCTACTATCACTGCGGCAGTGGTTCGAACGAACCGGATCGAAATCGGCTATGCGGAAGCAGCCCAGCGAGAGAGCGGAACGGTATTGGGGATGTCGTTTACACCCGTGACGAGGTCAACGGGAACGACGAGTTGCTTCTGCTCGTGAGGTCGGACGGCGTCGAATCTTACGTGAATCTATATCTGTCTGAGACCGGACTCTTCACCGGGCGTTACGAGGGGTACATAAGGTTGACGGATGCCAATGGTGATGGGACCGGGATCGATCAGTCTGGATCGAGCACGGATTGGGGCGCCAAGGTTCGGCACGGCAGAGCGAGTAGCCAGGAATCCGACGCGGCCGTCATCGGTGTCGCAAGCGGGCCGGTAACGATCGAGTATCGAGATTCCAGCGGACGTCGTCAGAGTTTGCGGATCGCGATTGATTACGAACCGCCGCGGATAACGATCGATACGCCGCGCCATCTGTCGTCGAGCGATGACCACTCACCCGATTTCATCGGGTCGTTCGAGGACTACGATGCAGGACTGGCTCAAGAGTCCTTCCGTCTGGTGGTTGATAACGATGCGGATTCTCCTGGAAGCCCTGATTTCGCACTGGACCGAAAAGCTCCAGAGGTGGGCGTGAGAGGGACAGGGACCAATGGAAGCGTTTCGCGCCGGGCCGACTATATCGGCTATAACACATCCGATGATTCCTTCGGTGTCGTCGATCCTGATCGTCTTTTCGATTTGGGCGACGATTCTTGTCGCAATCAGAATGTTTGCTACATCACCGCGGATCGGTACAGGGACGGCGCTTCGTCGGGTCGGTTCGATGATTCGGTACGCTTGCGATTGGACAGCGACGACTTGGAGTTCGGTGTCGATTTCCAAGCGTTTGTAGTGGACCTGGCCGGCAACGTCGGTTTCTCAGACTCCGATCCAGACAATCCGTACTTTATTAATGACTTGGGCGTGGAGAACCCGAGAGAGCGGATCGTACCGAACGTTTTGGGATATTACTCAGCGCACATCTTCGGTCTGGACGAGAAGGACCCGGAGATCAGCACGACACGGTCTGCGACTGGATACTACGGTGTTGACCTCAGCAAACGGCCGATTGAGCCGATTGCGGACCGCAGAGGTGTGATGCTGGTGTTCGACGGGCCGATTTCGGCATCATCGATAACGCTCGACACTTTCTTCGTGGAGCTTGATGACGGATCAGAGGCTGAGGTTGTGGATGTGACCGTCCATGAGCAGTACGTGTTCCTGAAGTTGAGGCATGAGTTGGCGTCGGATGCGACACCGTTTGTTGGCATCGCGGCTGGCGAGAGCGTGCGGGACAGGGCGGGCAATATCACGTCGGGTCGAGAACTGCGGCGTTTCGAGGCGAACGATGGGATATCGCCGAATTTGGCGGTTACGTTGAGCGGAGGGTCTGGTAGTGGCGAAGGCGCTGAAGGGCCGGGTCAATTGACGAATGGCCTTATTAATATACGCGTCGAATCGGATGAGCCGTTGCAGGGCGCGCCGAGGATAGCCGTGGTGTGTGAGAACTTGCGTTGGGAGGAGACGGTGCGCGGACGGAAGATCGAGTATGACGTTGATGACTTCATCGCTAATCGCAGTGGCGCGTTCAATGGCAGGCCGCAGGAGGATTCGGGCACTCGATATATGTGTGGTTCTGGCGATGACGCCACTCCATTCCAGTTCCAAGAGGTGCAGGGGAATGCGCGGCCGGGCGAGGTTTGGGAGTTTGAATGGTCCAATTCCCGCAGCGCAAGTGGTCGATTGGATGACGGCCGGCTCCGGGTTGTAACGTTCGCTCGGGATCGTTCGCGGCATGTGCGAGATGGTGAATATGTTCAGAGCTGGGGAGCGGACTCAGCGACGTTCAGACTCGACACGACATTCGAATCGCCATTGAAGCCGAGTGGCGGCAATGTTCATCCGGGGGACGCTTCGGAAATCAGCGAGCCGCGGCCGTTCATAATCATTGAATTTGCGGAATCGACGAGTGTGACGCTGGACTCGGTGACTCTAGATGGCGTTGAGATTGCGGACGAATTCCAGAGTCCAGATGTGAACCGCTTTGTGTACTGGCCCTTGAGCATGACTAGGGGCGAGCACGAGATCGAGGTTGAGGCGACGGACGCGGCGGGTAACTCGGTGGAGTTCGACTTCAAATTCGAGTCGACCCAGCGCGGCGACTTTGTGTTGAACTTCGTTACCGGGTGGAACGCGATATCTCTGCCCGCGGATCCAATCGATACCCATATCGACGCGGTGTTCACGGATCCGGCGATTCAGGCGGTGGTCGGTTGGGACACCGAGGGCTGGCGTGTTGCGGTTCGCCGAGAAGGCGTATGGGAATCTAACGAGATGTTCGGGACATTGCCGTCGGTGCGGGCACGTTACGGCTATTGGGTGAAATCGTCTGCGTTCGTGTCGCAACGCGTCGCGCTACGCGGTCCGACTTACCGTGTGGACGGGGCGTTGCCGGGCTTGACGGATATTCCGACCGCGAATGGTTGGAACTTCGTCGGGGTCATCGACATCGACGGCGATCAGACCGAAGACCACTTCGGAGTAACGTTGCGAGACAGCCAGAACAACGCGGTCAGTGCACGAGACTATCTAGGCGCCAACTTCATCCGCGCGTATACCTGGGATGCCACCTTCAACCGCTTCGAGGTGTTGCGTCCAAGCGACACCATGACCATCGGTGATGGAGTGTGGGTGTATTTCAGTGATGGGACGGGGATCGCGCCGTAGGGTGTACCAGGGTGGGTGGTGGATCCTCCCCTTTTTGCGTCAGCAAAAGGGGGACGCGAGTGAAGCGCAGCGAAACTCGCAGGGGGTTCATACAGCATGAGAGGGATGCTCAAGGGGGTTAAGGGGGTTCATTAGTGAGGGAGTATGAACCCCCTGCGTCTCGCTTCGCTCGACGCGTCCCCCTTTTGCTGACGCAAAAAGGGGAGGGTATTAGTCTCTAAGGGCTTGCCGGATCGTGTGGATCACGCCTTCGATGTTGTTTGTGACTTCGTGGTTCCAAAAGCGGATTACTCGGTAGCCGCTCCGGTTTAGTCGTCGGGTACGGGCGTCGTCTGCGTAGCTGTGTTCATTGTGTTGCCCTCCGTCTAGCTCGATAACGAGATTTGCCTTGGGGCATACGAAGTCGACGATCGCGTTTCCGACTACTTTTTGACGGAGAAACCTGTATCCATCGAGACGATTCATGCGTAGGTGATACCAAAGCACCCGTTCGGCGTTGGTCGGGTTGTTACGCATGTCACGTGCAAGGTGCCGAAGTTGGTATTTCGTGTATTTGATGTGCTTCATGGGAGGGATGATACGGAGAATCTGCGGGTTGTTGATTTTGGTTGGCGAATGGAGTGTATGAACCCCCGCGTCTCGCTTCGCTTGACGCGTCCCCCTTCGATTCCCCCTCTCCGCCCCGCGCATACCCCGCTCACTCGCTTCGCTTGTGCGCGCCCCTTTCACGTTGCGAAAGGGGCATGAGATGAAAATGCTTCGCTAAACGCGTTGTGGTGCGTTGATTCGGATTCGTTGAGGTTCGTATATTCGGGAACATGAACGCCGAGTGGCGCGTCTTTGTGTATGTGAGCGGGTTGCCGCTTGCGTGCGCGGAGGTGCAATTGTATCGGCAAGGTTCTATCGACAATACGGTGACCCACAAGACAGTGAGTGAGAACCGCATGAGAGAGAGAATAAGCATGAAATCGAAGATGCTGGGTGCGCTGGCACTCTTTACGCTAATCGGCGCGCTGTTCGTGATGCAGTCGGCAGAGCAGCACACTCCGACGGTTGAAGCCGCCACCGGAAGCATCGCGGCCCTCAACGTGGGGACATGCCTGACGACCGATGACAGCGTCTTCAAGGGCGACTGTGATTCGTTGATGAACGATGCCGATGGCACAGACAACGATTGGGAAGTTCGGGACAAGATCGCCGAGGTCTCGACGCTCTACGCCACCTACGCTCACGACCCGAAGACCTCGTCTGACGCGCCAAGAGCCATTCTTATGGACTCAGACCTCATCCAGATCAGCATCGCAGACGCCGATCGCGACAAGCGAACCGGCGTGTTGATTCGCGGAGCGTCGAACGACACAGCTGGACTCGACGATGACGATGCCGACAGTGACCCGGCAACCAAATTGTTGGGCCAAGTTATCAGGGAAGAACTGGACGCGGACGACCTAGACTACCAGCATGCTGACCCAGATACGACCGACGGCACGGTCGAGGATGACATCAAGTTCACGTCCGAGGACTCGGTTGGCGATGGCATCGAATTTCACATCAGCGGAACTGCTGCTAGTTCCAGCATTCCGGCCGGGGGAAGCGGCAACAGAACGTTTAACTTTTCCCGGACCGGTAATATTGGAGACGCTTCTGATGCACCTTGGCAATTTAGCCCCGGTGATTTCGATGTCGCCAACGGCGCTATCGTCAGGTTTTACGGCTGTATCGATACTGATAGTGCAGGATGTGACGATAACACAATCGAGAACCTGAAGGATTACCTAACTGTCGACGAGGACGCGTCGAATGGTAACGTAGGCGGCGATACAGCACCATGGCTCAGCATCAATGCAAGCGCTCCATCCACAGGCCCTATTGTGATCCTCGCCGTTTACTACCGTACGAGCGATGAGGAGGATTTGGTTGGTGGGCAGGTGTATCACTCTTGCGGCACTAATCTCACACTGGTTGACAGGGGAGGAACCGATGGTTGGAAATGTGCCCCTGCCAGCGGCAATGATCAAAACACCGATAAGGAAGACGGTACCGAAGATGTTGTCTACACGTCGAATGAAAAGAGTCGCAACCAAGCTCTAGTAGTGCGGGCGAACGCGGATGGTGATCTTGAAGATCGCAGCGTGAACCTCCACTTGACGGAGACGGGGATATTCGACGGTGTGTACCAAGGCTTTGTTCGGCTGACTGACGCCAACGGCGATGGTCGAGATGCCAAGAGCACTCCTGCAAAGACGGACATTACCGACTGGGGCCGACAAGCTAAGGATGGAACCGGGAGCTCCGATACTGATGCAGAGGTTGCGGTGCTTCCCGTAGAAAGCGGCCCGATCACTATCGAGTACCGCGACTCAAACGGTGCCACCCAGAGGTTGCGGATCGAGATCGACAAGACTCCGCCAACGGTGTCGGTCACATCCCCGGCGAACGGTTCGTCAAGCGGGGATCAGACTCCGGACTTCGCAGGCACTCTAGAAGACACCGACTCAGGTTTGGCCGACAAGTCATTCCGGCTGGTAGTCGACAACCAAGTAGAGAACAAGGATGGCGATAACACGGACTTCGCGCTGAACGGCAAAGCCCCGGATGCGATGGGAGTGATGGGTCCCGCCACCGGTTTGACCCGGATCGCGGAGTACAGCGGTTACAGCATGGCTGATCCGCCGTCGCAGTTCGGAATCGTATCGATGGCAGGCAATCTGTACAACTTGGGCGACGACCGATGCGTTGACGGTGAGAACGACTGTTACATCGAGTCAGAAGCGTATGACGACGGAGCGACTAACGGATCGTTCGACGATTCGCTGCGGCTCGATCTATACGACGGCACCAGCGATTTCACGGTCCGGGACCGAGAGTTCCAGATCGACTTCCAAGCATTCGTGATGGACATGGCTGGCAACATCGGCTTCTCGGACTCCGACCCTGCGAACCCTCGGTACATCAACGACTTGGGGCAACCGGACGGAAAGCGTACAAAAGCTGGCAACGTTCTCGGTTACTACTCGGCGCACATCATCACGCTTGACGAGAAGGATCCGGAGATCATCAACGCTCGGTCTGCGACTGGGTACTACGGTTTGAACGCGGATGACAAGCCGATTGCGGACCGCTCAGGTGTCATGGTCGTATTCGATGGCCCGATCGCGGCGTCTTCAGTATCGGCCAGCACATTCACTGTTGAATTGGACGACGAGACGATGGGGAACATCGTAGATGCCCATGCTGCGAAGAACTTCGTGTTCCTGAAGCTGGACGCTGAGCTTGCGTCGGACGCCACGCCGGAGATCGACATCGCCCAAGGCGAGAAGGTCGAAGATATGGCTGGCAATGAGACGTTTGGCCGAGAGGTTACGGCGTTCGATGCGAACGACGGTATCTCGCCGAGGCTGACGGTAACGCTCAGCGGCGGTTCCGGCAGCGGCACTGGCAATGAAGGTCCGGACAAACTGACGAAGGACCAGATCACGGTCAACGTCTCGTCAGACGAAGAGTTGCAAGGTGCTCCGCGTATTGCGGTAGTTTGCAGCAGCCTAACGTGGAATGAAGGCAAGGACGCGATCGAGGGTTCATCGGACCTGATCGGCAAAGACATCGACGACTACATAGCCAACCGAAGCGGCGCGTTCGATGCTAAACCTTCTGAGACTCCAGTCAACACGAGTCCGAGGGCAACCAAAAACGCGTCCGGAACCTACCAGTACACCTGCGGTTACGACGCTAACGGTGACGACTTCGACGATAACTTCGTGCCCCAGGATGCTACATCTCTGAGCCGCCCGGGCGAGAACTGGGACTACACATGGAAGGGCACTGACCTCGAGGATGGCCTAGCGACGGCAGTAGTGTTCGCTCGCGACCGTTCGCGGTTCACCTCCCTCGACGGCAACGACACAGTCCAGAACTGGGGTTCGGCGTCGGCTGAGTTCACGCTAGACACCGGAGTGGTGTATCCAGACCCGTCTGGCGACGTTAGCAAAGGCGGCGACTTGCAGCCGGCTCCGGACGGTAAGTCCAAAGAGGCGCGACCGTTCGTGCTGATCGAGTTCAACGAGTCAACGACGGTAACGCTCGACTCGGTTGAGTTGGACGGCGTAGAGGTTGCCAGCGAGTTCGAACAGCCTGACCACAACCGGTTCGTGTACTGGCCTGAGAGCCTGTCGCAAGGCGACCACGAGGTCGAGGTCGAGGCTACGGACGCTGCGGGCAACGTAGCTACCTTCAGCTACGACTTCGAAACAGTGGCACGCGGTGACTTCGTGATGGGTCTGAATGCGGGATGGAATGCCATCTCCGTGCCGGCGGATCCGATTGACACGGCTATCGGCTCGGTCTTCACCGACTCGGCGATCACGACGGTGATCGGTTGGGACACTCAGGGCTGGCGCATCGCGATGCGACGCGACGGTGTCTGGGAATCGAACGAGAAGTACGGCGCGTTGAACGAGATTCGTGCGAAGTACGGATACTGGGTGAAGTCCAACGGCTTCGTGCGGCAGGCTGTCGAGCTTAAGGGCGGCACGTCACGCGATGCTGGCGGCACTCCGATCCTGATCTCGATCCCGACGGAACCGGGTTGGAACTTCGTCGGCGTGGTCGACCAGGACGGCGACCAGACCGAGGACCACTTCGGCATCGACCTGAGGGGCAGCGACAAGAGGTTCATCCCGGCCGGAGAGTATCTGGGCTCGACGTACGTGCGAGCGTACACGTGGGATGCGACGTTCAGCCGCTTCGACGTGGTGCGACCGGACGACACGATGACAATCGGCGACGGCGTGTGGGTCTACTACCCAGAAGGCACAGGTATCGCGCCGTAGGGAACTCCCTTGGTCATTCCTGCGCATGCAGGAAACCAGAATGCACAAACACCCCCGCGGAGACGCGGGGGTGTTTCTGTATGCCCCCCTGCGTCTCTTGTGTCGGTCTTTTGGGCTTGACGCGTCCCCCTTTTGCTGACGCAAAAAGGGGAGGGAGTAGGGGCCTCTGCCCCTATCTTTTATGTACGTACGCCCCTTTCGTGCGACGAAAGGGGCGCGAAGCGAAGCGAGCGGGGTATGCGCGGGGAGATGGGTGGAGGTAGTCGGGATGGGCTGTTGTGTTGCGGGTCTCGCGGCTGCGTCGGCCCGTGCATACCCCGCGCACTCGCTACGCTCGTGCGCGCCCCTTTCACGTTGCGAAAGGGGCAGGTTTGCCGTCCCTACCTTTTATGTACTAGAGTGTGAAGGGTAGTAAAAGCGCGAAAATCAATGAATCGATTAATTGGGGGTTTACGCGCGCAGAGGGAATTGGGTATCATATACTTTTCATGGCACGTCGCGCGCGTTGCGCGTTGGCGCGCTTGCAAGTATTATGCAAACATCGCACAGATCCGGACAGAGGGCGTTGCGGACTTCGCTTAGCTTTGTAGTTGAGCAAATCTGCGCACGATCGTGCCGGGAAAGTAAGCAGGAGGACTGAAGCGTGCAGCTTTCAGCGAGAATCTTGACAGCACTGGCAGTGCTCGCATTTACTGTCGCCGTAGTGGCTGGCAGGGGTGCGACCGAAGAAGTCAGCGCAGCTACCGGAACGATCGACGCATTAAACGTTGGTGCGTGCACGACCACGAACGACGATGTCCTGGATATCAGCGACTGCAGAGGGTTCGATGCGCAAGGAAATGTGGACGCTGACGGCGTGGGCAACACGAACGCCTTATTCGAGGCGGATGAACTGGACGAGGCCATCTTAGTCGATGAGCTCTACGCCACCTATGCCCACGACCCGAAGACGGCTGCAGAAGCACCACGCGGAATCATCGCCAACGGCGACCTCATAAAGATCAGCATCAAAGACACTGGCCGCGACCGCAGAGACCCGGTGTTGATTGCGATTGATAATGCCGGTGTCGGCGAAGGCGCGGTTGTGAGGTCGAGGCTGGATAGCGATACGGACGAAACGAACGACCCCGAAGTCTTCAAGCCCACTGTCGACACTACTGATCCTCCCGATGGCACACCTGATACCTTGCCTTGGGTACTGGACGATGATTACGATGACAACGCTGAGACGCCTGGTGGCGGCTCACTGGAAGTGGTTGCCGATTCGGTTGGCGTCGCGTCAGACGCGTTGAAAGACTTGGAATTGCAGGTTCCGCATTTCGGTATAAACAACACAGCGGATGCCAACTTTACAGCTTCCGGTTCGTACACGATCCGTTGGCAAGGCAGTGATGCAACCAACCCATTCCCCCCGATCGCGCCGGATGGCAAGGTGAGGTTCTTCGGACGGATTCACGATGGCCTTGCAACTGGCGGCGATGATATTGATGGCTGGGGACCGTTCAAGGATATTGGCGGTAACGTCAAGCTCGACGAGGACGTTGTTTCGGGCGAAAATGGAACGCCGGCGATGATCTTGAATGTCAGCGTCCCAACTGCGGTAACACCTTCGCTTGGTGGTGTCCATTTGCAGGTTATCTACTACGAGACTAGTGATACAGAGAACTTGGACGGCGGACAGTGCTACAAGGAAACAACCACTGACGACGTCACCACCTGCAGCAGCAGTGGTGATGCTAATGACGATCCGGATCATGTCATCTTCACCAAAGCCGAGAGGGACGACAACACTGCTTTGCTGGTGCAGGCAACTTCAGACGGCAACGATGGTGCGGCGGATCTGTACTTGACAGAGACAGGGATATTCGATGGTATCTACCAAGGCTTCCTGCGCCTGACCGACGCCGATGGTGATGGTGACGCTGAGGATCCGAGAACCAGCTGGGGAGAGAACGCAGGTGATCTCGATAATCCCACGGTGGGTGATGCCATGAACGCCACTGTGGAAGGTACCGCGACGCTAGGCGTTGGAAACGGACCGGTAGTCATCAACTACCGCGATAGCGACGGGCAGACGCGCTCGTTCACGATCCAGATCGACATCGATCCGCCAGTGATCAACGTAGATTCGCCGGTTCACAATAGCCGTAGCGACGACGAGAAGCCGTCGTTCGTCGGCACTATCAACGACGGTGATGCCGGATTGGCGGCGGACACGTTCCAGCTCTATGTAGACAACGATCCCCGAAGAGGGAATACCACTACGGTGCTGATGGACCTTGATGCCGACTACGTTATGGGCATTGATGCTGGTATCGACCGGCGTTTGGAATACACGGGTTACGCCAGCATGCCTGATAAGTATGGTGTCATCCCATCAGACACATGGATGGATGAAAGCACCTTGACGCCGCGGGCGTACAAGTCAGTCGAGGCCGACGCATACTCCAACGGCGCTCCAGACGGCGAATTTGCCGACGAGATCGAGATTGACTTCGACGAGATTGCGGATTACACCTTCCCGGACGGAGCTTTCAACCACAAGATCGAGTTCCAGGCATTAGTGCGTGACCTCGCCGGTAACGTCGGATTCTCTGACAGCGACCCGGCAAAGCCGCGCTTCATCAACGACCTGGGCGAGAAGCTTGCGGACCGCACCAAGCCGAACGTGCTCGGTGTCTTCTCGAAGCATGCTGTCTGGCTAGACGAGGTCGACCCGTACATCCTCGATGACCGCACCGCGACCGGTTTCTACGGTCTGGACGACGGTGCTCCGATCAGAGACCGCAGCTCTGTGATGGTCGTGTTCGATAATGCAGTGGATGGTTCGCTGGTCGACAGCGGCACCTTCACGCTTGAGGATGACGACGGCAACGGTATCGCCATCGCCGATGTGATGGTGAAGGACCAGTTGGTCTTCCTGAAGCTCGACGAGGAGCTTGCATCTGATGCCCGGCCGACGTTGAGCATCTCAGATGGCCGCGAAGTCGAAGACTTGGCCGGCAACATCCTGAGCAGTGCAGAGCACATTCTCGCTGCTAACGGCGAAAGAGTGAATTCATTCAAGGTGAAGGACGGCATCTTGCCAGTCTTCACATTGACCTTGAGCGGCGGCTCTGGCACCGGGACTGGTGGCGAAAGTGCGGCAATGCTGACGAGGGAAGCGATCGACATCGCGATCGAGTCGGACGAAGACATCAACGGCGCTCCGAAGGTGTCGGTGGTCTGCTCGAACATTAAGTTCAACGAAGCCGACGGTTCCTCCCTGGCAAAGGACGACAATGGCGACGTCATTGTCTATGACCTGGGTCGTTTCGAGGCTAACCGTATGGGTTACGACGCTGATACCGATCTCGAGATGAACAGAGGATGCGGTGCCACGGCGGACCCGGCAAAATCCTTCATCGAGTCGTCGTCGCTATCGCGTCCTGGCAACAACTGGGTCTACGCATGGCGAAATCCGACTGGCGCAGCGAGCGAACTTCCTGACGGTGGCCTGACAGTCGTCGTGTGGGCAAGGGACCGCGGCGGTTTCGATTACTACAAGGACAAGCCAATGAGTGATCCCGGCACACCCGATCCTCGTCTCAACTTTGGCTCGGAGACCGTGGCCTTTACGCTGGACACGACGTTCAACAGCCCGTTGAGCACGGCTGGCGGCGATGTGCAACCAGACCCCAACTCCGATGTTGCGGAGCCGCGTCCGTTCGTTCTGCTCGACTTTGCAGGCGAGCGCACGAACGTCAAAGTGATCAAACTGACGATCGATGATGGGGATGTTTTGGGCTCGCTGGACAACATCGGCGAAAACCGGTTCCTCTACTGGCCCGAGGCTCTCGACTACGGTGAGCACACGGTAGTGTTTAGCGCCCGCGACGCGGCTGACAACAAACTGGATGGACAGAAGTTCAGCTTCAACGTCACGCAGCGCGATCCGTTCGTGCTGGACATCTCCGCTGGTTGGAACGCGATCTCGTTCCCGGCTAACCCGGTAGACACCGCGCTTGACGCAGTGTTCACCGACCCGGCTATCGACCGCGTGGTCGGATGGAACCCGATGAATTCGACTGGTGCATGGAGCATCGCCTCCCGTGTTGACGGCGTATGGACGACCAGCATGGACTTCGCGCCGCTGACCGACGTAGTGGTACGCTACGGCTACTGGGTGCACTCGATGGCGTTCATCAAGCAAAGCGTCGACCTAGAGGGTCCGATCAACCGTGAGACTGGCGGGAAGCCGAACCCGATCGGTATCCAGACCGTCCCGGGTTGGAACTTCATCGGTGTCGTCGACCAAGACGGCGACCAGACTGAGGGCCACTGGAACGAGGTGCTGCAAGACAGCGAAGATGCCGATGTGTCAGCTAAGGACTACATGCCTGGCTTCAAGCGTGCCTACACCTGGGATGCGATCGCCAACGGCTACCGCGTCCTTGAAGGTGACGATCCCATGAGGATCGGCAAGGGCATCTGGGTCTTCTTCCCAGACGGCACCACGGTAGCGCCGTAAGTAAGGCTCACCCTCACCCCAACCCTCTCTCATCGAGGGAGAGGGGGACAGGATAGAGCGCAGAGACACCCCCGCGGAGACGCGGGGGTGTTTTTTGTCTGAACCCGGATTTAAAGGATTTGAATGATTTAAGGAATGGGGCACTCCTCTCCCTTTTTGCGTGAGCAAATTGGGGGAGGGTGCGTGATCGTTGCGCCGTTGAAAATCCTTTGATCGTTTCAATCCTTTAAATCCGGGTTCAGACGATGGAGTTATCGCAAGTGTTTGCGAGAAATTGATTGACAGCACACACGCGGTGGCATATATTCGGTATCATATAGATTTCAGGGCGTGCCTGCGGGCGTGTGGTTCGTTGCGCGTCTTGAGAGTGCTATGGAAACATCCGGGCAAGACCGCTTCGACGCTGGCTTATTGGAAGTTGGCGTTGGTTTGTTTGGTATCGAACCGGTAGAGATATAGATAGAGGAGGACTGCAGCTGTGCAGCTTTCATCGAGAATCTTGACGGCTCTGGCCGTGCTGATACTGGCCGTTGCGGTTGTGGCGGTTCGAGGCGGATCATCGGGCACGGTAGAAGCGGCTACCGGAACGATCGACGTTCTGAACGTCGGTACGTGCTACACGACGAACAGCGACGTGTTCGCAGTCGGCGAATGCGACGACGGGGATGGCAACGCGTACAACGTGACCGGGCGTAACACCATCAGCGAAGTCGGCACGGTCTACGCCACCTATTCGCACGACCCGAAGACAGCGGCCGACGATCCACGCGGTATCCTCACTAACTCCGACCTGATAAAGGTCAGCATCCAAGACACTGGCCGCGACAAGCGAACGCCTGTGGTGTTGCCTGTTGACGGTGCGTCCAGCGAATTGTCTGCCGCTGATTTCGCGAAGATTACGGCGGTGTTCAAGAATATTGGTACACGGGCGGATGATGATCGTGCGGAGGACACCAGCGTAGATCCAGTGGTACCAGCAATCGCTACTGGACCCAGAATTATTGGTGATCAACCAGTCCCAGCAAACATCGTTACGACCAGAGCAGATGCGAGTGGAGCTATCGCGACTTATCACCTAGCGGGCAACGTCATGCGTTGGGACGATGATACTACCCCCGCAGACGGTATCGATGCGTTGGATCCCGGTGTCGAGAACGGGTTGAGAGTGATAGTCGCAGAAGACACAACGACTACACCGAATATTGCACAGCCCGATTATCTTCCGATGGACGCTGGCGATAACGCGGTCATCAGGTTCTTCGGATATCTGTGTACTACCGACGTCCCCGGTGACGTCGCTTCCATCACGGCCAACGATACTTGCGACGGTGCTACCGAAGACAGAAGCGCCTTCATGGATTTGTCGGGCACCTCGTTGGTTCTTGACGAGGACCGTGGTTCCGGCCGCGCCGAAGATGACGTTGCCGATGCCAGTGCAGTTGCACCTTGGCTGAATGTGCAGGTCAACAAGCCTTCTAATGGCGTGGTTGTTCTCCAGTACATCGTCTACAACACGAGTGAACGGGAAACGTTGGTTGGCGGGAAGAAGAGTGGAGACTACGGATCCGGTGCGGATCAAGTTAATGCCAGCGTGCCAGACTTCACCCAATCCGAGACTGATGGCGAGAGCGCTTTGTCCGTAAAGATAAAGTCCGATGGCGATGCTAGTGAGCAGAACCTCTGGCTGTACGAGACGGGACGCTTCACTGGTCGTTACGAGGGGTACGCGCGTCTGACCGACGCGGACGGTGATGGTCCTACTGTTATTGTCGATGGCAATGAAGTCACATACAGCAACTGGGGATTGGATGTCGGAGCCGCGACTGGATACGGTGATGGATCGGATCCCGACAACACTGGTACCCCCGCGATTATCGGAGTCGAGAGTGGCCCAGTAACCATTGAGTACCGGGACACTGACGGTCATGTTCAGACTAAGTCGATAACGATCGATACGGTTCCGCCGGCGATCCAGATCGACACTCCAGCGCACAAGTCCGAGGATCAGGACACATCGCCAGAGTTCGCGGGCTCATTCAGTGACGGCGATTCTGGGCTACGAGAAACCTCGTTCCAGCTCTACGTCGACAACAGCAATGACCTTAATGAGAATGGCGAGAGTGGCGACGAACTGGCGTTGGACCTGCCTGTTAATGATTCGACAAATCGGGTTTATGGATATGTGGCGACACCCGCGACTGGCGAGGTAGTTCGAGCTATCGAGAACTACGAAGGATTCAGTGCTGATGATCGCCAATTCGGCGTCATCGAGCACAGGCGCCTGTATGGGACCGACACTACCCCCGCCGGAATAAGAGATGGTCTAGCCTCTGACTCCGATGATCCCAATGGTCTATTGTTGAATGTTCGTGGTGACCGGTACAGCGACGGTGCTGCGAACGGTACGTTCGCCGACTCGGTTCGCATCAGGATTGATGAAACTCCTGGTGGGGATGAAGTCCAACCGTACAACAACACGATTGACTTCCACGCGCTGGTAGCGGACGTAGCCGGCAACATCGGCTTCTCCGACAGCGACGATGCTGGTCCGCGCTTGATCAACGACTACGGCACGGAAAATGACGACCGTAAGACCGGTATGTACAACGTACTGGGTTGGTATGCTCGCCACATCTTCTTCCTCGACGAGAAGGATCCTGAGGTCTACCGAGAGCAGTCGGTCACAGGCTTCTATGGCATCAACGACGACAAGAAACCGGTAGTGAACCGTTCTGGCATCTTGATCGCCTTCGACGCGGCTGTAGATGCCGATACTGTCAGTGCTAGCACGTTCGAAGTGATGAACGGCGACGCATCAGCAACAGTCACGGATGTCACGGTCGAGGGTCGACAGGTGTATCTGCTGCTAGCTCAGGAGCTAGCGTCGGATGCCACGCCGTCGGTCAATATCGCCGCTGGTCAGGCGATCTCAGACCCGGCGGGCAACCGATTGACGCGCGGCGGACTCGCCACTGCAGTCGCAGTTAATGACGGCATCGCGCCGAAATTCACGGTGACCTTGAGCGGAGGCTCGGGAACTGGTGAAGGAAACGAAGCGTCAGACAAGCTGACCAACAAAGCCATGACCATAACGGTCGCTTCAGACGAAGAGATCAACAGCACTCCGTCCATTACGGTGGTGTGCTCGAACATCGGTTGGGATAGCGACGCTGATGGCGAGAATGACAAAGGTCTTTCCAACTTCACTGGGGACCGCAGCGGACCGTTGAGCAACTCAAGCGCTAACTTCTCCGTACCGGCAAGCTACATGTGCGGCGACGACGCCACTGTGATTCGTCCGCAGCAAGTCCAGTCGTTCTCGCGCCCAGGTCTCGAGTGGGAGTACCAGTGGCAGAACTTCAGCGGTGACAAGGCATTGTCTGACGGTAAGTTGACGGTAGTCGCATACGGACGCGACCGCAAATCGTACGCGAGCCTGCAAAAGCGGAGCACACCGACGACACCGGCTTCGGCCGACACCCACAGCTGGGGTGTGGCAACAGCTGAGTTCAACTTCGACATCACCGAGCCGGAGCTGACTCCCACACCTGGCGATGGTGCCACGGTAACCGATGCTCGCCCGTTCCTGTTGTTGAACTACGATGACAAATCGACGGTGTCAGTTAGCAAGTTGACGGTTGACGGTACCGAACAGACAGAGCTGGTGCAGACACTAGGCGCAAAGCGCTTCCTGTACTGGCCGGACAGCTTGGCTCTCGGCTCGCACGATGTGGTGGTCGAGGCCGTTGACGCGGCTGGCAACAAGACCGGTTCAGACGAATACAGCTTCAAGGTCGCCGAGCGTGCCACGTTCAACGTCAAGCTGATCGCTGGTTGGAACGCGGTGTCGCTGCCTGCCAACCCGATCGATCCTAGTGTCGGATCAGTATTCACCGAGCCGATAGTCGACATGATTGCGGCTTGGGACGGCGAGAGTCCGGAGGCACCGTGGAGCATCGCAACTCGCATGGAAGGCGAGTGGTCGACGCACAGCAACTTCGCGACGCTGAACAGGATCACTGCGCGCTACGGGTACTGGGTACACGCGCAAGGCTTCGTAACCCAGTCGGTGGCATTGGTCGGCAAGGGCAACCGCGAAGACCCCACCACCGTCCCGGCAGACTTGGTTGAGATACCCACCAACCCGGGTTGGAACTTCGTCGGCGTCGTCGACCAAGACGGTGACCAGACGCAGGACAACTACGGTGAGGCGCTAATGAACGGCACCACCGAAGTCAGCGCTAAGGACTACCTCGGTAGCAACGCTCGCGCCTACACCTGGGATGCGATCCGTAACCGCTTCGACATCCTAGAAGATGGCGACTCCGTCACCATCGGCCAAGGCATCTGGGTCTACTACGGTGGAGGTATCGCGCCGTAAGGCACATCACCCTCACCCCAACCCTCTCCCATCGAGGGAGAGGGGGATAGGATAGAGAGCAGAGACACCCCCGCGGAGACGCGGGGGTGTTTTTTGTCTGAACCCGGATTTAAAGGATTTGAATGATTGAAGGAATGAGTTATGATGTGCGTGTTTGATGAACAGTTGCCGATGAGGAGGTACTGGTCGTGGCGCATGGCGATTTGGAGCATTCGGATGTTACGGGGCGTGTGATCGGATGCGCGATGGCGGTGCACTCGGCGTTGGGCAACGGGTTCCAAGAGGTGATCTATCAACGCGCTCTGCAGCGCGAGATGCTCGACCGCGACGTCTCGTTCAGTCGGGAGCACGAGATGCCGGTGTACTACAAGGGCGAGCAGATGGGGACCCGACGTGTGGATTTCCTCGTTGAGGAGACGGTGGCCGTCGAGTTGAAGGCGCTGATACGACTAGAGCCTGTGCACATAGCTCAGGCGGTGAACTATCTGGAGGCGTTCAACTTGCGAACCGGCCTCCTCCTCAACTTCGGCGCGCAGAGCCTGGAGTTCAAACGCATCATAAACAACAAGCTCAAACCCGACCGCCGACCCGGATGAAAACCCATCCTTGAATCATTCAAATCCTTCAAATCCGGGTTCAGACAACAAGCGACGGAAGCCTCTGGAGTTCAAGCGCGTCATAAACAATAAGTTCAGACCTGACGGTCAACCGGTTTGAAAATCCTTTGATCGTTTCAATCCTTTAAATCCGGGTTCAGACGATGGAGTTATCGCAAGTGTTTGCGAGAAATTGATTGACAGCACACACGCGGTGGCATATATTCGGTATCATATAGATTTCAGGGCGTGCCTGCGGGCGTGTGGTTCGTTGCGCGTCTTGAGAGTGCTATGGAAACATCCGGGCAAGACCGCTTCGACGCTGGCTTATTGGAAGTTGGCGTTGGTTTGTTTGGTATCGAACCGGTAGAGATATAGATAGAGGAGGACTGCAGCTGTGCAGCTTTCATCGAGAATCTTGACGGCTCTGGCCGTGCTGATACTGGCCGTTGCGGTTGTGGCGGTTCGAGGCGGATCATCGGGCACGGTAGAAGCGGCTACCGGAACGATCGACGTTCTGAACGTCGGTACGTGCTACACGACGAACAGCGACGCTTTCACAATCGGCGATTGTAAGGATGCTGACGACGACATAGGCGATAACGAAGGCTACAGCGTAGCTGGACGCGATGCCATCACCGAAGTGGCGACCGGAAGTTCGGTGTATGCCACCTATGCCATCGACCCCAAGACTTCGGGCGACGCGCCACGTGCGATCCTCACCAACTCTGACCTCATCCAGATCAGCATCGATGACAAGGGAAGAGACAAGCGCACTGGGAAGCTATATACAGTTGGCACAACTAACTTGGATCTAACAGCTTTTGCCGATGGATCCGCTGGTGATACCAGAGCTGACGTTATTGCAGATGTTCTCGGTGCTACATTGGCGGCTGAGTTGAATACCGACACCACTAACAGTACTGATGTCGACTTGTCTGCAGACCAGGCTGCGGCACGATTCACGTTACCAGCCGCAGCTATTGAAGACTCTGGTGTCGTCCAGATCAATACGGCTGGTACTGCTGCGGCGATGTATCCGATGGCACCTAGGGGCGACGGCAAGATCGTCTGGTTTGGAACTGTTACTGAGGGAACGACAACCAGTGATTTCCAAGATTTGAAGAACCACGTGTCTCTGGACGAGGACTTGGGTTCTGGTGAAAGGAATGTGATTGCACCGTGGATGCGCGTGACCGTGTCGGTCCCATCTCCCGGGAACGTGACCATTCAGGCCATCTACTTCCAGACCAGCGAACAAGAGGATATCGTAGGCGGTGCAAAGGAAAACTCCAGCGTAGAAGATGCTGTCATATATGGGGCTGGGGACCTAGCAGATGCCAAAGCACCGAATTTTAAGGATGACGAGGTATACGACGCCGACAACAACACTGACCCTGATGCGCTAGTGCTACGTGCGAGCGCCGACGGCGATCCACCGAACCAGAACCTGTGGCTCAAAGAGACGGGCGATTTCACTGGTGTATACGAGGGCTTCCTGCGATTGACGGATGCCGACGGAATCGGCGATGCTGATGACGCGATGATGGGCAACCAACGCGACAACTGGGGCTTGGATGATGGACGCGCGACTGGGCCAGGCGCTGATGATGCGGCAGTTATCGGCGTCGAGAGCGGACCGGTAACGATTTCGTACAGGAACTCGAACGGCGACACGCGTAGCGCCACGATCCTCATCGACAAGGATCCGCCAGCCATCCAGATCGATTCGCCAGTGCACGGCGACAGTAGCAAGGACGACTCGCCTGACATCCTAGGTTCGTTCTCCGATGGCGGCGGCGCAGGACTGCGCGACAACTCCTTTAGGGTCTACGCCCACAACCAAGACGACAGCAACGACGACAATCCGATCTGGAATTTCCGAGTCGATGGTAATGACACTGACTTATCGACAGCAGGGAATCCTTACGGTTATGTCTGCGTCGATGCGGATGATGACGCTGCTGGTGCTTGTGAGGACGACGGTGTCGCGGCGTTGCGCGGGCACTACGCCGGTTACACGGAGCCTGCGGATGATCAGTACAACAATGAGACATTCGGCATCATCAAGAGCGCGGATGTCTATCACGCCACTGAAGATGGTCCTGACGCAGACGACCTCCCTGACTACAAGGCCCGGAGCGCCGAGGACTACGAAGACGGCGATACTTCTGGCATTTTCGACACGGTGATCCGTATCGACTTCCCGCCTGCACGCACAGATAATCGATACAACAACACGATCGACATTCAGGCGGTGGTTCTGGATATCGCGGGGAACTTCGGCTTCTCCGACAGCCAACCCAGCGACCCGACCTTCATCCACGACTACGGCACGCTGAAGAAAGACCGCGACAAGTACGGTGTTCACAATGTGCTCGGTTGGTACTCACGCCACCAGTATCGTCTTGACGACGTAGACCCGGAATACAGGGCCAAGCAGTCGGTCACCGGCTTCTTCACCGATGAAAACGGTGATGAAGACCGATCGACCTCCGGCGTGAAGGTAGTGTTCGACAACGACGTTGACGCATCATCCATCGGCGTTGGAACTTTCGTCGTGAAACTTGACAGCGGCGAGAGTGCCACAGTCACGGATGTCGATGTTGACGGTAGAAATGTCTACCTGATGCTCGAAGAGATGCTCGAGCCAGACGAGACGCCGATGGTGGATCTTGCCACTGGAGCGTCGATCTTGGACTTGGCCGGCAACGAGGCGACTGATCGCCGACTGGAAGGCATCGAAGTGAACGACGGCATCTTGCCGACCTTCACGATCACGCTGAGCGGCGGCACCGGACTCAACGAAGATATCGATGGCGAAGGCTCTAGCGAGCTGACGAGAAGCCAGATGACGATCTCGATAGAGTCGGATGAGGACATCCAAGGCGCGCCACAGTTCTCGGTAGTGTGTTCCAACCTCTCCTGGGATGGAAACGCAGACGACAACAATGTCGCGAAGTTCGCATCGAACCGCACAGGCGCGTTCACCAGTACGGACATTGGCATGGCCGCCCCCGGAGATGCACACAAAGTGGCACCTACGGGTGGAGCCGCAGATGTTCGCACAATGTGTGGCGATCACGGCTATCTTGATGTAACGGTAACCTCCGCGCTTGCCCGACCTGGTAACAGGTGGGAGTACCTCTGGGCGAACCTGTCTGGCGCGCCGGTTCCGCAAGGCAAGTTGTCGGTGATCGTATGGGGCCGCGACCGCAGTTCGTACGACGCGGACGACAGCGGGACCAAGAAACTGCTTAACTACTCGTCTTCCACGGCGACGTTCAACTTCGACACCGACCTGATGGCGGCGTGGGAAGATGGCATGAACAGCGAGTTGGTGCCGGACAACGGCAACGACGTGTTCGAGCCGCGCCCGTTCGTATTGCTCGACTTCGGCGATGAGAAGACGACCGTCAACGTGACGAAGTTCACGATCGACAAGGTTGACTACACAGCCGACCTGCAGATCCTCGATGACAACGAGTTTGTCTGGTGGCCCGAGCCGCTCGACTACGGCAAGTACACCGTCTACGTCGAAGCCAACGATGCCGCCAACAACAAGGATGACCACACCTACTCGTTCACGGTTAAGGAACGGTCACCGTTCGTGCTCAGCCTGCTGGCTGGCTGGAACTCGGTATCGTTCCCTGCGAACCCGATCGACCGTGCGCTGCACGCAGTCTTCACCAACGACGCTGTTGATGTCGTAATTGGTTGGGACGCGACCAACCCGGTCAGTCCATGGCGCTCGGCGTCTAAGATGGACGGTGTTTGGACTACGCATGACGAATACGGAACGTTGAACGACATTGAGGCTCGCTACGGCTACTGGGTCCACTCGACCGGTTTCGTCACGCAAGCTGTGAAGCTTTCAGGCAGTGGCGACCGAGCGACGGATGGCCAGCCAAGCCCGGCGGACATCCCGACAGACACAGGCTGGAACTTCGTCGGTGTGGTCGATGTCGACGGTGACCAGACGCAGGACGACGCGGGCGAGACGTTGCGCAACAGCAACAACGACCCGATCACTGCGGCTGAGTACCTCGGCAACTACACCCGTGCCTACACATGGGACCACGTCAACAACACGTGGGACGTCGTGAAGACAGACGAAGGCATCACGATCGGAACCGGTGTCTGGGTCTACTACACCAAGGACCACGACATCGCGCCGTAAAAGTCGAGAGACTGAAACGCACACTGCGCCCCTTGGGAAACCAAGGGGCGCAGTTGTTTTTGTAAGGTTCTGCCGATTTACCTGTTCATATACTTGAATCCTGTTATGGACCCACAACTGCAATCTGATGCCGAAGAGTTGCGCGGACGTATCTCGCAGATCGTGAGGCATCTTTGACTTACCCGAAAAACGGTCGCAGATAGCTCAGTTGGAGCGGCAAACGCTGGATCAGGGGTTTTGGTCGGATCATAAGCGGGCGCAATCGCACATGCAGCACTTAAATGCGCTCAAGAGTGATGTTTCCACTTGGGACGGGTTGGTTCAACGGTCGGAAGAGTTGGTTGAGTTCGTGGAGCTGGCGGGTGATGAATCGGATGAGGGGATGTTGGAGCAGTTGGTATTGGACGCAACAGCTTTGCGTTCCGACTTGGAAGAGCACGAGTTCAGGCTTCAACTAAACGGTGAGCACGATGGTCGACCTGCGATATTGTCGGTGAAGCAGGGTGCAGGGGGAGTTGACGCCCAAGACTGGTCGGAGATGTTGTTGAGGATGTACGCGCGATGGGGTGAGCAATCGGGATATGACACCGAAGTACTCGATTTCACGCCCGGTGAGGAGGCTGGCATCAAATCTGCCGCATTGCGTGTGACTGGGGATCATGCTTACGGATACCTGAAGTCTGAACGTGGAGTGCATCGGTTAGTGCGGCTGTCGCCTTTCGACTCTGGACATCGCAGGCATACCAGTTTTTCGCTGATTGAGGTATATCCGGAGCCCGATGAGGCGGATGAAGTCGAGATCGATCCGTCTGAAGTTCGGATGGAGGCGTTTCGAGCTAGTGGACACGGCGGGCAGAGCGTGCAGAAGAACTCAACTGCTGTCCGACTGACGCACGAGCCGAGTGGGATAGTAGTTTCGGTGCAGAACGAACGTTCACAGGCTCAGAATCGCCAAGTGGCGATGAAGATACTCCACGCTCGTTTGACGGACCTCGAGAATCAACGACGTGCTGCGGAGCAGGCGAGACTGAAGGGTGATCACGTTTCGGCGGAGTTCGGGAGGCAGGTGCGGAGCTACGTGTTGCACCCGTATCAGATGGTGAAGGACCACCGCACCGATCACGAGGTGTCAGACGCGCGCGGGGTGTTGGAGGGCGATTTGGACGGTTTCCTGAAGGCGTATCTTCAGTCATCGATTGGCAACTAAATACGAATCCCTCTCCCCTCCCCGGGCATACCCCCTAACCCCCTTTCGTCGTACGAAAGGGGGAAACATTTTATCGTGTTACTGATACTGCATCGCAGATACGCAATCCGCGAGGCTTGGCGATTACGTAACTAATATCAGGCAATGAAAAAACTGGAGCTGACTGGAGATAGATGATGAAGAAGGCACGTTTCTTGGGTATATCGTTGCTCGCCGCATTGGCAATGTTTGCAGTGGCGTGCTCGAGCGAAGAGGAACCGACATCTACACCGATCCCCGAGCCTACTGCGACGCAAGAAGTACCGACGGTGGTTTCTACACCGCCGCCAGCACGGTCTGAGCGTCCAACACCAACAGGTCAAGCAAAGGTTGCGCCGGAACTGTTGCAGACCCCTGAGCGGATGGGCGATGACAAACCGACCGGAGGGGTTTTCAGAAGGTTGTGGGCGGACCCGCCAACACTCGACCCAGCGCTGGTGACAGACGGGACGTCTTACGCGATCGTGATCGAGTTATTTAGCGGTCTCGTCAAATTGACGGGGGAATCTGACGACCCGATAGCGATGGATTTGGCTGAGAGCTACTCTGTGAGCAACGAGGGCAAGACCTACAAGTTTGTACTCAAGGACGATTTGAAGTTCAGCGACGGCTCACCCCTGACAGCGTCTGATTTCAAGTGGTCGTGGGAACGTGCGGCATTGCCAGAAACGGAATCTCCGATCGTAGATGAGTTCCTCGGTGACATTATTGGAGTGCAGGCGATCATCGATGGTGAAGCGACCACTGCTGAGGGCATTGAAGTGATCGACGATCATACGCTGCAGGTCACGATAGACGCGCCGAAGCCATACTTCATTGCGAAGCTGACATACCCGATAGCGTTTGTGGTCAACGCCGACAACGTGACGTCGGGCGGTGAAAACTGGACCGACGATCCAGTCGGCACGGGACCGTTTGTGCTCAAGAGCTACAGCATCGGCGAACGGATGATCTTGTCCAAGAACCCGAACTACTGGGGCGATCCCGCCTACTTGGATGAGGTGCACATGCTGTTGGCAGGTGGTTCTGCGATGGCGATGTATGAGAACGATGAGATCGATATCACCGGTATCGGCCTTGCGGACCTTGAACGTGTCACTGATCCAGAGGAAGAGCTGTCGAAGGATGTCGTTGAGGTTCCACCTTCGTTCAGCACAAGTTACATCGGATTCAACGTGGAAGAAGCGCCGTTCGATGACGTGCACTTCCGGCGTGCGCTCAACTTTGCGGTGGACAAGCAACTGGTGGCAAACGCGGTTTTCTCCGATCTTGTAAGACCTGCGACAGGTGTGATCCCACCTGGCTTTGTTGGATTCAACCCTGATCTGGAAGGATTGGCTTTCGACGAGGAGAAAGCAAGGGAAGAACTGGCGAAGTCGAAGTACGCAGATCATGAAACGCGGCCGCGTATTGTGATTACGTTGCCGGGAACTGGTGGTTCTCCTAGTTTGACGACTGAGGTGGTGGCTGATATGTGGCGGCGCACTCTAGAGGTCGACGTGGAGATTCAGCAGGTGGAGTGGGCAACGTTCCTGCAGGACCTGCATCGTAACCGGTTGCAGGCCTTCTCGTTGGCGTGGCAGGCGGACTATCCGGATCCGCACACGTTTGTAGACGTATTGTTCAGGACTGGCAGTTCGATCAACAACACCAACTACTCGAACCCTGAAGTTGACGCCTTGCTCGAACAGGCAAACATCGAGGCGGACCCGGTGCGTCGGATCAAGCTGTATCAAGAAGCTGAGGAGATGATAGTGGAAGATGCCGCTTGGCTACCGCTATGGTGGGGTGTCGAGGGCAAGGTGCTGGTGAAGCAACGAGTTGGAGGCATGACGTTCCCACCGTTGTCTGTTCCCATTTATCAGTACGTCTACATAGACGGCTGATATACGCCTACTCGGTTTGTAAACGCTCATCGGGAGAGTGGTCAATTGCGGTCACTCGCCCGATATTTCAAACGCATGTGTTTTCCCAAATTCAGATGTGAATTTGATACTTTGTATCTAGTGCAAGAAACGAAGACCCCAGAGAACTGAAGGAGAGGCGCGAGATGAAATTCGCCTCAAGATTGTTGATAGTCGGAGCGGCCTTTGCGGTGATGTTCGCGATTGGATGTAGCTCGGCAGAGCCGACTGCGACTCCGATCCCGCCGACAGCAACCGCGGTACCGCAACCTACAGCGACCGCTGTTCCTACAGAAGCTCCGGCACCTGAAACTAGCTCGAGCGTAGCACCCACGGCGACGGCGATTGCTGCGGCAACATCTACTGCTGTTGCAGAGGTAACCGTGGAGGCAGAGGCTGCAATGGCGGCTGAAGAGACTGCGACTGCTGAGATGAAAGAGGCGGAGGCGGCAGACGAGGAAGAGTTCGATTCCCGTCGTGGCGGGGTCTTCAAATTGTTGGGTTCCGACCCAACCACGCTGGACCCGGCATTGACAACGGACAGTACTTCGTACGACATCGTGACCGAAGTGTTCGGCGGGTTAATGCGTTTGACCGACAACCCAAATGAACCTGTGGTGCTGGATTTAGCGGAAAGCTTCACAGTCAGCGCCGAGGGTACGGTTTACCGGTTCAAGTTGCGCGAGGATGCCGTTTTCAGCGACGGTAGCCCGGTAACGGCTTCAGACTTCAAGTGGTCGTGGGAGCGTGCGGCGTTGCCGGAAACGGGATCTACGATCGTGAAGGAGTTCCTCGGTGACATCGTAGGGATCAACGACATCGTTGATGGGAACGCGACATCGGCTTCAGGCATCACGGTTGTGGATGATCACACGCTAGAGGTGGAGATCGATGCTCCGAAACCGTATTTCATCGCCAAGCTGACCTATCCGGTGACCTACGTGGTCAACAGAGACAACATCGAATCGGGTGGCGATACATGGGCTGACGATCCGGTAGGTACTGGACCGTTCGTGCTGAAGTCATATGAGATCGGTGTTGAGTTGGTTCTTGCACGCAATGAGAATTACTCCGGGACGCCGGCGTTCTTGGACGAGGTGCGCTTCAACTTGGCCGGAGGTTCCGCAATGGCGATGTACGAGAATGATGAGATCGACATAACCGGTATCCCACAGGCGGCATATGAGCGGGTCACGGATCCGAACGAGCCGATTTCAAGGGAGGTCGTTGATGTTCCGCCGGAGTTCGTCACTTGGTACATCGGCTTTAACACCGAGTCGCCGCCGTTTGACGACGTGCATTTCCGCAGGGCGTTGAACTACGCGGTGGACAAGGAGTTGATAGCGGATGCGGTTCTTGGCGGACGGGTAAGCCCGGCGTACGGGCCGACGCCACCTGGATTCATCGGATTCAATCCTGATCTAGAGACTTTGGGTTTCGATGCTGAGAAAGCAACCGAAGAGTTGAACATGTCGAAGTATGCGGACGCTGATTCCCGTCCGCGTATCGTGTTGACCGCTCCAGGTACTGGTGGTTCGCCACCGGCTTGGCTGGTCGCTGTAGGTGATATGTGGGCCAGAACCCTTGGCGTGGATGTGGAGTTCCAAGAAGTCGAGTGGGCTACGTTCCTGGAAGAGATCGACAACTATCGGTTACAGGCCTTTTCGCTGGCCTGGAGTCCGGACTATCCAGATCCCCACACGTTCGTCGATGTATTGTTCCGCAGCGACAGCCAGATCAACCAGACGAAATACTCGAATGCTGAGGTGGACAGGCTGCTTGACGAGGCGACAACGGAACAAGATCCAGCACGCCGTATCCAGCTTTATCAACAGGCCGAACAGATAATCGTTGATGAGGCTTCTTGGGTACCGATGTGGTGGGGGACTTCTGGCAAGATCTTGGTGAAACCGTGGATCAAAGACTTCAACATTTCGCCACTTGGCGGGTACTTCTTGAAGGACGTCTGGGTCGACGAGATAGATTTCTAGATCGAAAATCGCCCATTAAATGCGGGCGTCCATTGCTCCGGTTGTGAGATGATGCGTCGAGTGCTAGGATTTGTAGCGCGATGCTGATCTACGTCTCTCGACGACTGCTTTGGACGCCCGTTCTTCTGTTTTTCGCGGGGTTGTTCATCTTCTCGTTGAGTAGCATCACGCCTGGCGACCCTGCAGAGTTGATGGCGGGCCAACGCGCCGACCCCGAAGCCATAGAGCGAATTCGTGACCGCCTCGGGCTCAACGATCCGTTTATGGTTCAGTATCTGCGTTACATTTCCGATGCGTTCAAGGGGGACTTAGGAGAGAGCTACAGATATCGGGGACGGGATGTAGTTGAGTTGCTTGCACCCAGATTGAAGGTTTCTCTTGAGCTCAACATCGTCTCATATTTCGTGACACTCATCATCGGGTTGCCGTTGGGTTTCTGGGCAGCTATGCGTCAAGGAACGTGGAAGGATCCGACTGCTACGACGTTCATGCTGTTGGTCTATGCGTTGCCGGTGTTCTTCACCGCGCCGTTCCTGATTCTGGTGTTCGCGTTGTGGCTGGATTGGATTCCGGTTTCCGGTTGGTCTGGGATGTTCTCGACGCAGGCGATTCTTCCCGCGGTCACACTTGGTGTACCTGGCGCGTTCGTCTTCATGCGTTACATGCGAGCGTCTACCTTGGATGTCTTGGGGCAGGAATTTGTTCGGACTGCGCATGGCAAGGGGATGGGACACATGACGGTCAACCGTAGGCATATCGCTCGAAATGCTCTGATCCCGATCATGACGATATTGGGTTTTTCGCTTGCCGGGATGTTTGGCGGGTCGCTAATCGTAGAGCTCATCTACGGAATACCGGGGGTAGCCAGGTTGTCGTTAGAGGCGGTATTCCAGCGCGATTATCCGTTGCTGATGGCGTTGACTATCTTGGGCACGACGATGCTAGCGTTGGCGAACCTTTTCACTGACATCATGTACTCGGTTATCGATCCGCGTATTCGTTTGAGGGCGTGATATGGAAGAGTCGCGACCCGCAATCCCAGACCAAGCAACGTCGTCCGATCTGCTCGCCATGGAGGCACCTGACGGTTTCTTCCATCACGCTTGGTTCGAGTTGCGGAAGCGCAAACTGGCCCTGTTCGCGGTCTGCGCTTTGATATTGCTCTATTCAATCGGAATACTGGCGCCAGTGGTCGCGACACACGATTACTCGGAGACGAATCTAGCCAAGACGCAAGCTGCTCCAGATGCAGAGAACTGGTTAGGCACAGATCGATTAGGGCGAGACATATTTTCGAGAGTGGTTTGGGGTATCCAGACGACGGTCATTTTGACGTTGGTCACGACGTTGACAGCGAGCGTAATTTTGGGATTGATATTCGGAATGGCAGCTGGTTATCTGCGCGGCATCGCAGACATACTTATTTCGAGGATTGGCGAGGTAATCGCTGTCATACCGGACGTCCTATTGTTGCTGATCATCGTCGCTACGGTACGACCTCGAATCAAGGAGTTCGGATACTGGATCGAAGACAACACATTCATTTCCGGTGTCGTGTCATCAGGCGTTATCGATTACATCGTCTTGGGTATAGCGTTCTTGCCAATATCGTGGTTCGGATCAATGCGATTGATCCGCGGGCAGACATTGGCGATTCGGACTGCGCCGTACGTCGACGCTGCGCGTTCGATGGGCGTTGGCACGCCGACGATATTGTTGCGGCACGTTCTGCCGAACGTCATCACTCCGTTGGTGGTGAGCGTGAGTTTCGGCATGGGTGCGGTAGCCCTCGGCGAAGTGATCATCAGCTTTTTCGGCGTTGGGGTCCAGCCGCCTCGGCCGAGTCTGGGAGTGATGATCGGCGACGTGACGGCGCGGACCGGAAGTGCGGCGGTGGAGACCTTGCGCAGTCATCCGGAGCAGCTGCTATCGCCGATAGTGGTCGTTTGGCTGATGATATTCTGCTGGAACATACTCGGCGATGCGTTGAACGATATTCTGAACCCGCGCGCACGTTGATCGGAGGTCGGTTCAATGGCAGAGAAGTTGAAGGTAGGACTGGCGTGTAACGCGCAGTATTTCGAGCGTGGCATCAAGGATCGCGAGGTTGATCGTCTCGAGGAGTTCGCGACGTTTGAGTGGCAAGAGTTCGATGAGATGTCGGACTGGTATTCGCCGCCTGAATCTTCGCCTGAGGTGATCGATGAGTTTGTCGAATTCGCCTCTACGGTTGATGCGATGGTGGTATGCCATGGTGCGCCGCGCGTGACAGGCGAGATGCTAGATGCGGCGCCATCGTTACGTTTTGTAGGGGAGCTTGAAGGCGACCGTTTTGCTCAGCGGATCGATGTTGCTGCTTGCGTTGCTCGCGGCGTGAAAGCTGTGGATACGACGCATGCGTCGAGTCTGCCGGTATCTGAATGGGCGTTGGCTATGATGTTGATGGGTTTGAAGAAAGTTGGGGTCCATTACCGTCGCATGATCAACCATGAGGAGTGGGGTACGGGTTACCAGCGCGTGCACCACCCAGATTTTCAGATGATGGGCGATTTAACTGGTCGGACGGTTGGATTGATCGGGGGTGGGAATATCGCTCGCCGCTTAATAGAGTTGCTTGTGCCTTTTCGAGTCGAGATATTAGTGCACGATCCTTATCTTCCGCGGGAAGTGGCGTCGGCGATGAATTTCACGATGACGTCGTTGAAGAATGTAATGAGCGTTCCAGATGTCGTGGTGTGTCTGGTGCCTCATACGCCTGCGACGGAGGGAATGTTGGGTGCCGAGGAACTGGATTGGTTGCGGCATGGCGCAGTGTTTGTGAACGTGTCGCGAGGGCAAGTGGTTCAGTCGAATGCTCTGGTAGAGCGGTTGAGGCAGGACGATATCTACGCGTGCCTAGATGTGTTCGATCCCGAGCCGGTTCCGGTTGATTCCCCGATCAGGCATTTTTGGAACGTATTCTTGACACCCCACATCGCTAGCACGACTGACGGAACAGGAATATCTTTCTTCGGCGAGATGATTGATGAGTTGAAGAGATTCCACTTGGGTCATGATACGAAACATGACTTGATGCCGCGGACTTTGGCTAACCGCAGAGGAGAAGATCCGGGCGATTTGGATGCGGTGCGCTGACACGGGTATCGCTTGCTAACATGTAAGGCGAACTTACTCCCGCCCAATCGTTAGCAGGTGCTTCTCGTGTCTAAGATCGATCCCTATTCCTCAACGTATTTTCAGTCTCGTCGATCGGCGGTAATGGCGCGCAATGGTGCGGTGGCGACGAGTCAGCCGCTGGCCGCGCAGGCTGGGTTGCGGATGCTGCTTGATGGTGGCAACGCGGTAGATGCCGCGGTGGCGATGGCGGCCGCATTGAACGTCGTGGAGCCTGGATCGACTGGCATTGGTGGTGATATGTTTGCGCTGATCTGGACCAAGGACGAGCGCAGGGTAGTGGCGCTGAATGGGAGTGGACGGTCGGGAGCGGCAGCTAATGTTGATGATGTGCGCAGAGCGGGTTACGACGCGATCCCGAACGAGCTGGATGGTTGCGCGTTTTCGGTGAGTGTGCCGGGGACGGTTCATGGGTGGGAGACGGCTCTGGAACATTACGGTCGGATGACGCTTGCAGAGGTGTTGAGGCCGGCGATCGATTATGCGATGAATGGGTATCCGGTTTCTGAGGTGATTGCGCGCGGTTGGGAAGGTTGCGAGACAAAGTTGCGGCACCGTCCATCGGGTTCTGAGATGCTACCGATCAATGGTCGAGCGCCGAGGTGTGGGGAGATAGCGACTTTGCCGGAGCTTGGGGGATCCTTGCAAGTGATCGCGGAGGGTGGCAGCGAAGCGTATTACAAGGGAGATATTGGCAAGAAGATCGCAGTGTATGTGCAGCAAGAGGGCGGATGGTTGACGGAAGACGACTTGACGTCGCACCATTCTGATTGGGATGAGGCGATACACGTCAACTATCGTGGTGTAGAGGTTTGGGAGTGCCCGCCTAACGGTCAGGGAATTGCGGCGCTGATGGCGTTGAACATCGCCGAGGGGTTTGATATCGGTGATATGGGAAGCCAGTCCACGGACGCCTATCATCACTTGATCGAGTCGATGCGTTTGGGTTACGCGGATGCTTTGCAGTATGTGGCGGACCCGCGGGTTGCGGAGGTGCCGATTGGGCCGTTGCTTTCGAAGGAGTATGGAGACCGCCGTCGATCGAGCATCGACTCGATGATGGCGCATCCGAACGTTTCTTATGGCGATCCGATGGGTGGTGGCGATACGATCTACTGCACGGCGGTAGATGGTGATGGCAATGCGTGTTCGCTGATCAACAGCTTGTTCGCCGGGTTCGGTTCAGGATTGGTAGTGCCTGGGACTGGTATTGCGTTGCAGAATCGGGGTTCGCTGTTCTCGTTCGATCCTGATCATCCCAACTACTTGCAGGGGCGGAAGCGTCCGTATCAGACGATCATCCCGGCAATGGCCACGCGGGATGATGAGATGTGGTTGTCATTCGGTGTAATGGGCGGATTCCAGCAGCCGCAAGGGCACTTGCAGGTGATCTCGAACATGGTCGATTTCGGCATGGATTCGCAGAAGGCGTTGGATGCGTTGCGTTTCAGCATTGATGTGCAGGGCGACAAGAGTGTGAGGGTTGAGGAAGACCTCGACGATTCTGTTGTCTCGGAGTTGCGTAAGCGCGGTCACGACATCGTGGTTCAGCGAGCCTATGACCGCGTCGGGTTTGGTGGTGGTCAGGTCGTATCGCGAGATGCCGAAACGGGCGTTTTATGCGCGGGTACGGAGCCGCGCAAGGATGGTTCAGCGCTCGGTTGGTAGTCTAGTCTGACTACCTACGGATGCGACGGGCGAGGAATAGCACCGCCAACAGGGCTGTAATCAGGAACGGCGAGGCTTCTAACGGGCCGTTGCCGTTTGAGTTGCAGAGACCGCCGGAAGTGGCTGGTTCTTCTTCGGGGGTCTCGACTTCGGGCGCTGGTTCTGATGGGGGCTCTTCAACAGTGGTTGGTTTGACCATGACCTCTGGTTCAGCGGTTGGTTCGACCGTTGGCGTTGGCGGTATGGGGGTGTTGGTAGGTTCTGGTGTTGGTTCGGTCCCGGTTTCACCGACTGCGATTCCGCCTTTGACTGGTGTCAGTGTGAGAAGTTTGTATTCGGTCTCGGCACCGGCTTCGGCTTCCGCTGTGGGCGTGGGAGTCGGTGGGACGTACGGGTCGGCGCCGATGTTGGCGCGCCATTCGTTGTCGAGTTGTTGCACGGTTTTGCCGTAGACGTTTCGGATGGCGATGTCGCCGCTGCGTCCTTCGGCGATGGAGGCGATGGTTTCGGCTATCTTCTCAGGGCCGTATGTCTCGATGAGGTACTCGATGAAGTCTCGGCTTTGGCCGTAGGATACGATGACCATGTTGGGGTCGCCGGGGAATGTCTGGAGGCGTGTGAAGGGGATGAGACGATTGGTGTCGACGGCCCAGTCGAGGAAGTAGACGTACGAGAGACCTTTGTCGAGGTTTCCGTATTCGGCTAGGCCCTCGTTGAGCCACAGAGGCACGAGCGCGTTACCACCTTCGGCCGCCCGTCCAACCAAGATGTGCGTGAGCTCATGCGTGAGCGTTCCAATGTCGCGGTTGCCGGACAGCACGAGGACGACGCTGTGGTCGTAGAATGCTTGTCCTTCGGTGATGAGTTCGCGACTGATGGTCGCGCTGCGAGCGCTTACGGCACCGATCATCTCGGCGTTGTTGTTGTACAGCATGACGATGATGGGAGTTTCAATTTCACTACCGACGATTGGACCCATCAGTTCCATCGATTCAAAGCCTGCTTCGGCGAGACGTTCGGCGCGCACTTGGACGGGTCCGTGGTAGTAGACGTGAATCGGACCTCGGATGACGACGTCCCATTCGTATCGGGCATCGAGGACCATTTCGCTGTATTGGTCTGAGAGGTATTCGTTGCCTTCTTTGTCGATGGCTTCGAATACGAAATCGACGGTGGTTCCGGGCGGGAGGTACCTTGCAGAGGTGTTTACTCGCCAGAGGAGTTCACCGTCGATGAGTGACTCGGTGCGTTCGGTAAGGTCTAGGTAGTCATACTGTCCGGTGGTGGCAGGGCCGGTAGTGAAGCGAACGCGTACATCGTCGATTTCGATGTCGGATTCGAATGAGGTGTAGAAGCGGATGTCTTCGGGGAAGTTGCTTTCCAGGCCTCCGTCGAGGAAACGGACGGGTGGCTCTTGGGCGGTTGCGGCTTGATCGTAGGCGAATATGGTTAGTGCCGCGAAGAGCGCGACGGCGATGGTGGTTAGTTGGACAGCCTTGGTTAGTGTTTGGTGCATTGGGTTCGGTGTATCGGGTACGAACGACGTTGCTTTTATGAATTACGCCACTGTGATGCGGTTGGACGTGTCTATATAAGGGTAAGTCAGGGCGATTGTCTACTTGGCGTTTCGCCATTCTGCCCAGAAGCGGTAGAAGGCGCTGAGTGGAGTGCCGACGGCGAGTATCCAGAGGCCCCATATCGGTTGGCCGATGATGAGTGCGACGGTCATGATGACGACTCGTTCGGGGCGTGTAAGGAATCCGGATGTTCCCTTGTAGCCGAGACCTTCGGCTCGGGCTCGGATGTAGCTGACCATGATGGAGCCGACGAATGCCACGAATGCGAGGATAATGGCATCCTGCCTCAAGTTAGCTGTCGATGAGTAGTAGATGAGTAGTCCGAGCAATAGGGCAGCTTCGGAGAGGCGGTCGAAGGTGGAGTCGAGGAGAGCGCCTTTGTCGGAGACTTTGCCGGTGCGGCGTGCGATTGCGCCATCGATCATGTCGAAAAGTGCGGCTGGGATGCTGACGAGTCCGGCGATTAGAAACTCTCCGGCGGCGGCGAATCCGGCGGCTATGACTGCGAGGAGAAATCCGGCGATGGTTGCGGCGTTGGCGTTGAAGCCGATCGCTACGAGGGCGGCTGAGATCGGTTCCTCGAACCAACGCGCGATTGCGGCGCGGGCGGATTTGCGGAGCTTCTGGAGTCCGCTCTCCGACTCAACCACTGCTGGTTCGCCGTCGCGTCACGAAAGGCACGGGTGCGCGGGCCGTGACTTCGTGATAGTAGTCGATAACGTCGTCGGCAACTCTGGCCCATCCGAAGCGTTGCACTTTTTGGTGGCCGTTGCGGACGAGGTTTTTGCGAAATTCGGGTTCTTCTATGAGGCGTTGGATGGCGTTTGCGATGGCGTATTCATCGCCGACATCGACTAAAAGTGCGTCTTGCTCGTGATCTGCGACGCCTTCGAATCCGAGGATGCGACTGGCGACGATGGGTGCTCCAGATGCCATGGCTTCGACGAGAACGAGGCCGAAGCTCTCGTGTCCGGTGTTGGGGGCGCAAAAGATGTCAGCGTGTTGGTAGTATGCGGGGAGTTCCTCGTCGGTGACGGGACCGGCGAAAATGACGTCGTCGATGCCTCGTTCGCCCATCATTCGATAGGATTCGCGGTCCGGAACTCCTGCGCCGACGACGATTAGGCGGAGGTTGGGGTAGCGCCATCTGAGGGTGCTGTACGCGCCGAGTAAAAAGCGGAGGCCTTTGCGTTTTTCGCCAACGCGGCCGACGAATACGAGGTTTATGGCGTCGTCTCTGAATTCGCTGGGTTTGGGTCGTGGTTTTTCGAACCTTGGGACGTCGATGCCATTCGGGATGATGGTGTAGTTGTCTGGGAAGTATTTATAGGCGTATGCTTTGGCGGCGTTGGAGACAGCGATGCGTCCGTCTAGTTTGTCGGCTATGAGGGTGAACACGGGTTTGAAGCCGAGGTATCCGGGGTGGATGTTATCGCTGTAGGCGTGGAATGTGCCGACGGTGGGCCAAGGAGAGAACCAGCTGGCAGTGGCGCCTAGGAAGGGCATGAGGGGTTCGTGGATGTGAACTACGTCGAATCGCTCTGTTGTGAGGATTCGTCGCATCTGCCTTGCGGCGTTGATGCTCACGGATATGCGGGACACGGATCCGCTGGCGTTGAATGGGACGCTGCCGCCGAGGGGCATGACTTCTAGACCGCTGACGTCAGGAGCGGTTTGGGGGCGGGATCGCGGAGCGAAGAGGACGACGTCATGGCCGCGACGGGAGAGTTCTCTGCTCAGGCTGGCTGTGTGAGCCGCCACGCCGCCGTGATACGAGAGGTCGTATGGTGAAACTTGGGCGATTCGCATCGGTAGATTTCGCTACTAAATTCTCTTGATCCGGACCTTAGCAGTCGCTCGGATTACATCTTACCAAGAGTGCGGTTTGATTGGGTGTTTTGAACTGTGATGGGGATAGTGGGCATGAAGGGTTTTGATTTGGGGAATTGGTTGATTTGGTGGCGTGTAGGGGCGTTTCGCGAAACGCCCCTACGCTTGCCGGCTCGTGCCCCTTTGTCCTTCGGACATTTCCCCCGCGAGCGGGGGAAACCCTGCACCAGCCCCTCTGGATTCCGGCTTTCGCCGGAATGACGGGCTATGAGATGGGTGGTCGATGGTGTATCCATGGGTGGGCGTTTTCGAAGGCTGCGGAGGCTGCGAGGACGGTTTCTTCGTCGTATTTTGGGCCGATGATTTGGAGTCCGACGGGTAGACCTTCTGGAGTGAAACCTGCGGGTACGGATGCGGCGGGGCAACCGGTGGCGTTGGAGTGCATGGTGAATGCGCCGTTCCAGAATTGTTCGGGGAAGGATGATGTGCCGGTGACGGATCCCGGGAAGGGTTCGTTGATGAAGGCGGGGAATCGGGCTACGGGTGCGAGGACAAGGTCGTAGGTTTCGAAGATGTCTTCGAATGTGGCTTTTAATTCGTCTATACGTCCCAGAGCGGCGGCATAGTCGGCTGTTGTGACCTGCGAGCCTCTTTCCATCCAGTACTGCCCATATGCGGTCATCTGGTCGCCGAATTCGTCGAGATATTTGGATAGGTTGTTGTATGCGGTGGCGGCTTGGATGGGACCGAAGGAGTCATAGGGCTCGAGGAGGGTGATATCGATCTCGTCGACAGTGCATCCGAGGTCTTGGAACGCGAGAGCGGCTTGGTGGGTGATGCGAGCGACATCGGGGTCGACTTGGGCGAAACCGAAGTCGGGGCTCCAAGCGATACGGAGACCTTCGATGGGGCGATCGGTTGCGGCTATGAAGTCTGGGGGTGCGGATCGGATAGAGATGGGGTCGCGTCGGTCGAATCCGGCCATTGTCTGTAGGAGTAACGCGGCGTCTTTGACGGTTCTTGCGATGGGACCTGGTTGTCCGAAGAAGTTTGGCGCGGGGGGTCCGGGAACGCCGTTGTATCCGGAGACGCGTCCGAGGGTTGGCTTGATGGTGTATGTTCCGCAGAAGTTTGAGGGGATTCGGAGGGAGCCACCGCCGTCGCCACCGGTGGCGACGGGAGCGAGGTAGGCTGCGACTGCTGCCGCTGCGCCGCCACTGGAGCCTCCGGGTGTGCGGGTAGTGTCCCAGGGGTTTTTGCCGGTGATGCCCAAGGAGTTGTCGCATGTTCCGACGAAGCCGAGTTCAGAGCAGTTTGTTTTTCCGAGGATGATGCCTCCAGCGTCGAGGATGCGTTCGAGGAACGCTGCGTGGTTTTCAGGGACGTGGTCTTTGAAGATGATGGATCCGCTGGTGGTGCGGATTCCGCTGGTCATCTGGTTGTCTTTGATGGGGATGGGTAGGCCGTGGAGGGGGCCGAGGTCGTCGCCGCGCATGATGGCGTTTTCGGCGGCTTTGGCCTGTTGGAGGGCGATGTCGTGGGTTACGAGGAGGAAGGAGTTTAGTTGGTGGTCGATGTCGTCGATGCGTTGGAGGAAGAGTTCGGTGATCTCAACGGGGGAGACCTGTTTGGATTTAATGAGGTCTAGGAGTTCGGTTGCGGATCGGTATGCGAGGTTTTGGTCGAGCATGGTGGGGTGGGATCGAGCGTTGGTCTGATGAGTAAAGGGTATGGTCTCGACAGTGGTTTGTCAGATATAAACGGATGACTGTGCTTCGAGTTGAATGATGATCTTGGCGCGAGCTTGGTCGCGATGCGAGTACCTCCCGAGCGGTCTTATTGATGAAGAAAGTAGTTGTGGTTGCGTTTTAGGACTGTTTGTTAGAAAATAGAAGAAGTTGTTGGAACTACGTGGAACTGTGATGCGCCTGTCCCCTGCCCCTCTGGATTCCCGTCTGTGCGGGAATGACGGTAAAGGTTGGGAAGTTTTAGGAAGGAGCTACTCGGATGGCTAATTTGAGGGTGCGTGATGTTGCTGAGCGATTGGATGTCAGCAGCAAGACGGTCTACAAGTGGCTGCGCGAGGGGCTCATTCCGGCGAGTCGTCTGGGCAAGAGCTGGATCATCTCGGAGGATGCGTTGCAGGATGCGCTGACGCCGGGCACGAACCGGCCGTTGGCTAGTGCGGTCGTCGACCAAGGGGTCGGCGAACAGGTAGCAAGTTCCGTCGAAAGTTCAACGCAAGAGTCGCAATCTCGGGCTCAGGAATCAATTATTCCGGTGAGGCCCGTTGAAAGGAGAACCCCAGTGGGTCGTATCAATGTTGCAGTAATCGGCTTGGGCAACTGTGCCTCTTCGCTGATTCAGGGCATCCACAAGTATGGCGAGGTGGATGAGAACTCGGCGGCGGTTCCGGGTGTGATGCACAACGTTTTGGGCGGTTACACGATAGGCGACGTGAACGTGGTTGCGGCTTTTGATGTGGACAAGGAGAAGGTGGGAGTGGACATCAACGAGGCGATTTTTGCGAAGACGAACAATGCTTTGCCGTTCCACGATGTTCCTCGTGCGGGGATTCCGGTGGATCGCGGGATGACGCATGATGGGATCGGGCAGTATTTGGAGGATGTTGTTGAGAAGGCGCCGGGATCGACGGCGGATATCGTCGAGATTTTGAGAGACCGCGAGGTGGATGTAGTGATCAACTATCTGCCGGTGGGATCGGAGCAGGCGACTAAGTGGTACGTGGAGCAGGTTCTGGCCGCGGGTTGTGCGTTTGTGAACTGCATACCGGTGTTTATTGCGAACCAGCCGTATTGGCAGAAGCGTTTCGAGGACAAGGGTGTGCCGGTTGTGGGTGATGACATCAAATCGCAGGTAGGTGCGACGATTATTCATCGGTTGCTGGCCCGGTTGTTTGAAGATCGGGGTGTTCGACTGGACAAGACCTATCAGTTGAACTTCGGCGGGAATACAGACTTCTACAACATGTTGGAGCGTACGCGCTTGGTGTCGAAGAAAATCTCGAAGACGCAGTCGGTGCAGTCGCAGCTTGAGAAGGATCTGCCGACGAAAGATGTTCACATCAGCCCGAGCGACCACGTTGCGTGGTTGGAGGACCGGAAGTGGGCGTACATCCGTCTGGAGGGGACGTCTTGGGGTGATGTTCCGTTGAATGCTGAGTTGAAGCTGGAGGTTGAGGACAGTCCGAACTCGGCAGGAGTGGCGATCGATGCGATTCGTTCGGCGAAGATAGCGCTGGACAAGGGAGTTAGTGGTGCGATCGAGCCGGCGTCGGCGTACTTCATGAAGTCGCCGCCGGTGCAGATGCGAGATGATGATGCTCGGCGGGCGGTGATTGAGTTTGCGGAGAATGGTGTGGTTTGAACTAGGATTCTTAAGGATTGGTAGGATATTAGCGTAAGCGTGGCAGAGCGCATGGATTTGGCTTTATGAAGGCTAGAATACCGCTGGTTTTGACGCCTCAACCTGAGGGTGGTTACACAGTTACGTCTCCGCTTCTTCCGGAGTTGATAACCGAGGGTGACACGGTTTCCGAGGCGGTGGCGAATGCCGAGGATGCGTTTGCTGCGGTTGTGGAGATCTACGAGGATAGGGGGAGATCCTTACCGTCAAGCATCTATCTGGACGACGCGGATGGACCGCTGTCCATTGATGCGGTCTTGACCGTTCCGTGAGGTACAGGGAAGCCGCCAGGAAGTTGGCGAATCTCGGGTGTTACGAGGTTCAGAGGCGGGGTGGCGGTTCACACAGGAAGTGGTTCAATCCGAACACGAATTCGGATGCAGTGTTGCCGGATTGGGGTAGAAGAGATTTGAAGATTGGAACGTTGCGGTCAGCGGTGAGACAGTTAGATCTGGATTGGCGGGAGTTCCAAGACGCGCGAGACCGCGCCCGAGACCGGTATGTCGGAAAATGGTGGCTTTCCCAGTTCGAGGGTATCGGCCAAAAAGGGATTAAGAGTTTGGCGCGGTTACGGTGTGGATGCCGCATTCTTTGGCGTCGGGGTCGGATTCCCACCACCAGCGTCCGGAGCGTTCGTCTTCGCCGGGTTTTACGGCGCGGGTGCATGGGGCGCAACCGATTGAGGGGAAGCCTTTGTCGTGGAGGATGTTGTAGGGGACTTTGTTGTCGATGGCGTATCGGTGGATCTGCTCGGCGGTCCAGTTGGCGACGGGGTTTATCTTGTAGGCGTCGTGGGCGAGGTCTTTTTGGACGATGTCGATTTCGGAGCGTTTCATGCCTTGGTCGCGGCGTAGTCCGGTGATCCAGGCGTCGGCTTCGTTGAGGGCTATGTTGAGGGGGTTGACCTTTCGGATCTCGCAGCAGAGTTGGCGGTTCTGAACGCCTTTGTAGAAGAGATTCATGCCGTGCTGGCGGATCATACGTCCGACTTCACGGATGTCGGGGTAGTGGACCTCGACCTCGGTGTTGTAGCGGCGGGCGATGCGGTCCATGAGGTCGTAGGTTTCCTCGAACAGGCGCATGGTGTCGAGTGTTGCGAGCCGGGCTTTGGGGTTGACCTTCCAGTACATGTCGAAGATTGCCATGCCGTCGATGGCGAAGGATGACATCTGGATGCAGCGGTCGCCGAAGGTGTCGTCTGCCCATCGGAGAATCTCGGACGGGTGAGCATCCTCGAGTTCGCGGTTTATGGACGCGAGTTGGTCATCGGAGAACCTGTCGAGGACTCTTGGCTCGACGGTTTCGGGCTCATCGATTTCGGGCTCGACGTGCTCGAAGGTCAAGTTCTCAGTCTTGAGGATGGTCAATGGGGGTTTTCTCCGGTGGAGGATGAATTAGTCGCCTGTTTGCGGGTGGTTTTGGGAGTGGTTTTCGACTCAGCTTGGGCAAAAAAAGACCCCTGCGTTTCGATTTGCAGGGGTATCGGGACCGAATCGCGTTGCTGCGTGCGCCCGGCCGTGAGATTGAACGTGCAACTGACCCCTGCTAGGGGCTGATACAAGAACACTCGACGGTTCGGAACCGCCCGGACAGGGAAGCCATTTCACACGCCATTATATCTTGTGGAACTTTAGCGTGTATTCGTCTCGGACGCGGTTCGGGATTAGAATGAACTTAATCTGAGTTTAGTTTGGCGTAAACGCCGAATGGAGAGGATCTCGTCGATGGCAACGATGACGGAAGCAACGATCAGCGGTGAGCGAATGGAGGAGTTGCAGAGCATCGCGGGCGATCACCTTTTCATGCATGCTCAGCAGGTTGAGGACTGGCGTGGCAACTTGCAGATATTCGTCAAAGGCGAGGGTGCGTGGGTTGAGGATATCAATGGCAACCGTTTGATCGATGCGATGGGTGGTCTTTGGTACAAGGCAGCCGGTTATGGGCGGGTGCCTATAGCGGATGCGATGTACGGGCAATTGACGAGCATCGAGACGCCGCCGGCGAACTCTGCAACCCCATCGCAGATCGAGTTAGCTGGTCGGATCGCGGAGCTGTACCACGACAAGGATGCGCGGACGTTTTTCCTTTCTGGCGGTTCAGAGGCGGTGGAGACGGCGGTGAAGATGGCGAAGAAGTACCAGTCGCTGACGGGCAAGGCCGGAGCATTCAAGGTGATATCGCGTCGGTACTCGTATCACGGGGCAACGGCGATGGCGGTGAGTCTGGGGCGGAGTCCGGCGGCTGACCCTTGCGGTCCTGAGATGCCGGGCGCGATTCACGTGACGAACTGGGATTCATATCGACTGCCGTTCGAAGGCGATCCTGTGGACGTGGCGATTCGGTGCGCGAACGAGTTTGAGGTCGCGATCAAGCACAACGGTCCGGAGTCGGTGGCGGCGATGATTGCGGAGCCGATATCTGCGGCGGCGGGGATACATATTCCGCCGGCAGAGTACTGGCAGCGGTTGCGCGAGATTGCGGATGAGTACGATGTGGTGTTGATCGCCGATGAGGTGATCACGGGTTTCGGTCGCACTGGCGAGTATTTCGCACCGATGAATTGGGATGTGGAGCCGGATATTACGACGGTTGCGAAGTCGTTGACGAGTGGTTACTCGCCTCTGGGTGCAGCGATCGCGACGAAGAAGATCGCGGATGCGTTCCTAGGCGGGCCGGGCGAGACGTTCAGGCATTTGGTAACGTTCGGCGGACACCCGGTCAGTGCGGCGGCAGCGTTGGCGAACTTGGATATTTTCGAAGAGGAAGATTTGACGGGTAATAGCCGACGGATGGGCGACTATCTGTATGACGAGTTGCAGCGGTTGAGGGACCACGAGATCGTCGGCGATGTGCGAGGTGGATTAGGTCTGTTGGCAGCGGTGGAGTTGGTTCAGGATCGCGCTAACAAGACGCCGTTCCCGGCCAGTGCCGGTTTGGCAAGTCGATTGCCGAAGATGCTGTTCGACAATGGCGTGGTTTCGTTCAGGGCTGGCGATGTGATTGCGTTGTGTCCGCCGTTGGTCGTTGACCGTGACGAGGTTGATTTCATCGTCGATGCGGTGGATCGTTCGTTGACGACACTGAGCGAGGAGTTGGGACTGGCTTGAAGGCGGCGCCGATGGAATTCACGTTGAAGGTTTTGCACCGACGGTTAATATCTGATATTGTGCATACACACGCGTTGCGCGACTCGTAGACGCGTGTCCGTCTTAATGTTTGAAAACAGTAAGAGCGAGATCCTAGAAACTTCCACGCCCCGACGAGCATCCAGTACAAGTTAGGGAGAGGTATCGATATGGCAGAGATGACAACGGCTGCAGCCCAAGAGCGCGAGCACATGCTCGAAGATGCTGCGGAGGTCGATAGCGACGGTTTCGGTCCGTCGGCTGCGACATCTGAAATCGTACTGGACGTAAATAATTTGCAGACGCACTTCGCGACGCGTTGGGGCACGGTTAAAGCTGTTGATGGCGTGACCTACAGCGTTCGGCGCGGAGAGACTTTAGGTGTGGTGGGCGAATCAGGATCCGGCAAATCGGTAACCGCTCTCTCGATCATGCGGTTGGTTCCTTCGCCTCCGGGCCACATTGTGGGCGGTGAGGTGATTTTGAATGGACGCAACCTATTGGAGCTTTCCGAGCGCGAGATGACGGAGATCCGTGGCGGTGAAGTGTCGATGATTTTGCAGGACCCGATGACGGCTTTGAACCCGGTGTTCACGGTCGAGAACCAGGTCGGTGAGGCGATTCGGATCCACCAGAAGTTGCGCGGGAAGGATCTTTGGGACTCAATAGTCGATGCTTTGCGTAAGGTTCGAATTCCAGCGCCTGAGACGCGTGCGAAAGACTACCCGCACCAGTTGTCAGGCGGCATGCGCCAACGTGTTGTCGGTGCTATCGGTATTTCGACCAGCCCGGACGTGATCATCGCCGACGAGCCTACGACATCGCTTGATGTGACGATTCAGGCGGCGTATCTGAGGTTGTTGCGCCAAATTCAGCGTGAGGCTGGAGTTGGGATTATCTTCATCACGCACGACTTCGGAATTGTGGCGAAGATGTGTGACCGCGTGGCGGTTATGTACGCGGGCAGGATCGTGGAGTCGGCGGACGTCAGGACGATCTTCAACAACCCGTTGCACGAGTACACAAAGGCGCTGATCAACTCGGTGCCGAAGCTCGAGGAGAAGACGGGTCGGTTGCCTCAGATCGAGGGTCAACCGCCGTTGCTTTACAACCTTCCCGAAGGCGATGCGTTCGCGCCTCGATCACCGTTGGAGTACAACGAGGAAGACGCGAACATCCGGCCGGAATTAGTTGAGGTTTCGCCGGGGCACTTTGTGCAATTGTCGCGAGCATCGGTGGCGAACTTTGACGAATACAAGCATCTCGTTTCGTACGGTTAATCCCAGCGGGCCAATGATCGAAGTAATCGGTTCAAGAGGTAATCAATAGATGGCGACAGAGACAACTACCCCAGTCGAGATCCCGGATGCTCCGGGAGCGTCGAATCCACCAGATGCAATATTGCAGGTCCGTGGGTTGCGGAAGTGGTTTGACGTTGGGGGACGCTTCCTCGGTATAGGTCAGCGAAGCTGGCTGAAGGCTATCGACGATGTCAACTTCGATGTCCGCGAGGGCAGGACGTTCGGCCTCGTGGGTGAGTCAGGTTGCGGCAAGACGACGACGCTGAAGGTGATCTTGGGCTTGGAAGAGCCGACTGAGGGGAACATCTACTGGCAGGGCGAAGATGTCGCAACGATGACGCGTGCTGGACGGCGTGAATTCCGACGTTCGGTGCAGGCAGTGTTCCAGGACCCGTGGTCATCGCTGAACCCGCGAATGAGGGTTCAGGCGATTGTGGGCGAGCCGCTCGAAATTGCGACGACGATGACGCGTGGTGAAATCCGGGACCGCGTCGGCGATCTGCTGGTCGAGGTTGGATTGAACCCGTATCAGATGAACCTGTATCCGCACGAGTTTTCGGGTGGTCAGAGGCAACGCATCGGAATTGCGCGTGCACTGGCATTGAACCCGAAGCTGATTTGCTTGGACGAGCCGGTTTCTGCGCTTGACGTGTCGATACGTGCCCAGATCATGAACCTGCTGGTCGATTTGCAGAACGAACACGGACTGGCGTATCTGCTGGTGGCGCACAACTTGGCGACGGTGCGGTACATGTGCCACGAGATGGCAGTGATGTATCTCGGCGTCGTGCAGGAGATGGGTGACACTGAGGCGATCTTCAACAATCCATTGCACCTCTACACGAACGCGTTGATTTCCGCCGCGTTGCCGTCGCACCCGGACATCACGCGTGATGAGATCATCCTCCCGGGTGAGGTCGTGTCTCCGATCGACCCGCCTCCGGGCGATGTGTTCATGACTCGTACGCCGATCGAGGTTGACCAATCGCACCAATGGGCTACCGAGAGGCCGCCGTTGGTTGAGAAGGAACCGGACCACTGGGTGGTTGACACTCCGTGGAGTTTGGCGACCGACGAAGCGTTGCAGGCTTCGATCTATGACGAAGAGGCGGAGATCCGGGCGAGCGAAGAGGAGCGGCGCCGTCTGGCGGCTAGTAACTGAAGCTCTAATCGGAACGCTTTAGACGCGAAAATGGGCGTGTGCCAGTTAGAGCACACGCCCATTTTTTATTCAACAACGCGCTGGCTCTAGAACTAACCAACGTATCGGTCGCCGACCGTATCAGACGATATCAGACCAGTTGTTCGGGAGACGAGGGGTTGGCCAAGCGGAATCCGGACGCCAATTCTCCCATCCGTCTGAGAACGGTGCACCTCGACTATCAATCGTGGCAGCCATTTTGTCCGCTTCATCTCGTATGCGCGTTCTCTGATCGTCTGTAAAGAAACCACGAGCGGCCAATTCGTTGAATTCGTCCATGTCCTTCCATGACCAGGACATATCTGGCTGCACGACGATGTCGAGCACAAAATCGTGATACGCGACACCGTGGCGTAATCTGCGGAGCGGCGATTGGAGATTCACGTACCAGTTCTCGAACTCCCATTCTGAAGACCAGAACAGCCAAACCGAATGCCAAGAATTCGGGCGAGTGATGGTCAGTACGTTCTTCCCCGGCGAAACCGCATCCCGAAACTCACCTACATGCGGATCAAGCGCTGCCATGTACAAGTCGACCCGATCTCGCAATTCGAGAGCGCCTCGATTCTCCAAGCCCCGTGTAACGATCCGAGTACGGGGATGCGAGTAGAGAGCGATATAACTTGCAGTGTCTCGCACCACCGTGACCGGCCGCGCTGTGCCTACCCCTTCTCCCCACATCTCGAACTGAACTATCTGCGTGCCAGAATGCCAACTCATATTGCGATTCTCTTAGTCAGCATCAGGCGAGTGCAGAACGCACAATGCATGGCTCCCAGGCCAGGATTCGAACCTGGATTGAAGGATTCAAAGTCCTCCGTCCTACCATTAGACGACCTGGGAAAGCCCTAGATTTAAGGATATATTCCGCTTTGCTTTGCCAATTCGACAGCTTTAGCGAGTGCAACTGCGCGTTGGTCGACTGATGTCACCCCTCCGGCGGGGTTCGTGCTGACCAGTAGCTTTGTTCCGGGAAGAGTGGTTCGCAGGTTGGCGGCGAACTCTATTGGATGGGATTGATCAGTTGAGACGAGGGTTGTGTCGCCGATTCTTAAGGCAGTCATGTTGCCGTCGCCGGATGTCGCGGTTTTGATTGGTGCGTTGCGGCGAGTTATGACGTTTGATGCGGCGCGGATGGTTTGGGTGGCTAACAAGATAGCGAAGGCTTGCGCATCGGACCATTGGCGTTCGACGTGAGATATGTCGGTGTTGCCGTCGGACCAATCGAACGGGCGGACGTCGGCGGATGCTCCTTTAATGAAGATGGCGATATCGGCTCCTGCTTGTTCGAGTGCCGAGGAGGCGATGCCGGGGAAGTCGGCGGTCCATACTGTGGTATTGCCGATGATGGTTGCTGGACAGGCGAAGTTGTAGAGGATGCAGGCGGTGCGGTCGTCAGCAGTTTGGATGACGGTCAGTTGGAGCGTTTCGCGCTCGGCTTCAAGAGCTTCATCGTTTGAAGGAGTTGCAAAGCAACTGAGATTAGGGAGTGATGCTGTGACGGTACCGACGGCGGCAGGTTCTAGGGATTGAGCGGCTTCTAATGCGGTGCCGGCGATGATGTCGGGCAGGTACGCGGCGTAGTTGCGGTATTGGTCTGGGAGATCGGTTTCTTCGCGCCATAGAGTGGGCGAAGTGCCGTTGCCGGTGGTTAGAACGATGATGTTATTGCGCGGGATACCGGTGGATTTTGTGATTGCTTGTGTGATGTCTCTTTTGAGCCAATCGGCGATACCGTACACGTCTAGTGAAACAAGCGCGGCGGTTGTGTCGTATGACTTAAGGACGATGCATCTGACGGCGAGGTCGTCGTCGATAGCGCGCGCGGGTCGGTCTGGGAACTCTGGACCGGCGATGGTGAATCCTATCGGGGGCGTAATAGGCGCTTGCGAGATACCGACGTGAAGCAAGTTATCGACGGTTGAAAGAGACAATTTCAATGTTGGACGGCGTTGAGTAGGTAGATGATGGTATCACTGGTGATTGATTTCCCTGAGCCTCTCGGGCAGCCCCTGCGTTCTCGCTTCGCTTGCACGCGTCCCTCTCGCTTTGCGAAGGGGAGTTGTGATGCTTGGGTAAGATTGCATGTATCGTACTGTGCGCCGTTGAGGTGCCTTGAGATGGACTGGAAAGATCGATAGGACGGTGTCTATGGAATTGGCTGGGGCTTCCCGACATCTGTTGGAGGTGAGGAACCTCGAGACGGAGTTTCATACCGATTACGGCGTGGTGCGTGCGGTCGATGGGGTCGATCTGTATATCGATGAGGGAGAGACGGTCGGGTTGGTTGGTGAGTCGGGATGCGGTAAGAGTGTGGCGGCGCTTTCGATCGTTCGATTAGTGCCCGACCCGCCGGGACGGATCGTTGGTGGGCAAGTGCTCTTTGAGGGTACGGATTTATTGCAACTCGATGTTCGGGAGATGCGACACGTGCGGGGGCCGGGGATCGGCATCATTTTTCAGGAGCCGTTGACATCGCTGAATCCGGTATTGTCGATTGAGCGTCAGATCGTGGAGCCGTTGCAGGAACATCTGGGGATGACGCGACGTGAGGCGTCGTCTCGGACGGCCGAGCTTCTCGACCTTGTGGGCATACCCGACCCATCGGCTCGGATGCGCGACTATCCGCACATGCTGAGTGGCGGGCAACGTCAGCGCATAATGATCGCGATAGCGCTGAGCTGCAACCCGCGACTGTTGATCGCGGATGAGGCGACAACGGCGTTGGACGTGACGATTCAGGCTCAGATTTTGGAGTTGATGAAGGACCTGACGGAACGGTTTGGTACGGCTCTACTGATGATTACTCACAACCTCGGAGTCGTGGCGCGGTACGCAGATCGAGTGTGTGTGATGTATGCCGGGAAGATACGAGAGATGGGGCCGTCAGAGGAGCTGTACGGCAATCCGAAGCATCCGTACACGCTGGGATTGTTGGGGTCTGTGCCGCGATTGGACTCGGCACGGGAGTCGGGTAAGTTGATGCAGATACCTGGAGATGTGCCTGATCCGACTATGATGCCGCCGGGATGCGCTTTCCACCCGCGGTGCGACTATGCGGTAGAGCGGTGTTCAGAGGAGGATCCGTGGATGGAGGAGGTTGGTGAAGGGCATGTTGCGGCGTGTTGGGAGAGGGAGAGGGTGGGGTAGCCAACCAATTCCGTTAAGATATTGCCCATGAAAATACAGGATCTGGAATTCGTCGCGGGCATTATCAAGCCGATCACAATACAAATTGAACTGCTCGCGAACCGAATCAATAGCGATCGTTCGACTTGGTCCGGAAACGAAACCGCGACTCGGCTTCAGTTGATCGATCCAATGTTGCGACAAATTGGTTGGGACACGGCCGATCCCGATCAAGTTAAGCCTGAGTACAGCGTGGGATCGAGAAACGCCGACTACGTTCTATTGGCTAATGAGCGTCCAATTGCTGTCGTGGAAGCGAAAAATCTTGGAGTAAAAATCGATTCGGAAAGTCGTCTTCAGGCACTTTCATACGTTGATTCGCCGTCAATACGCTTTGTGATCGTCACTAATGGTGATCGGTGGGAGCTCTACAACTCGTCTCTGAGTGAAACTAAACCGCTGGGCAGGTTCACTATCAGCCGCGACAATCCGTATCTGGCGGCAATAGAAGCTGCCAAGATCTCCCGAGACATCATGACCGCGACCATCGGTCAAGTAGAAGATCGAACGTCCTTCGTCCCGGGCAACTGGACAAGTGGCGAGGTAGACCATACGTTGCCGCCAACCGACAGCCAGAGTTGGATTCCGTTGGACAAGGTCGAATACAAACCAAAAGGTGCTCGGCCGACCCGTATCAGACTTCCCGATCAATCAGAGATTCGAATTCGATCTTGGAGCAAAGTGTGGATCAACATCGCCGAGTGGATGGCCAAGAATGAACCAAGAATGACAGAGTGCCAGTATGGGCCGTCCAAGCATATGGTTATCAAGTCGGAAAACGAAGGTTTTTGGAAGGATCGGGGCGGTTACCGATTGAGTAACGGATTGTGGATCGAGCCTGATGTCACGGCAAATACACTGCTCAGGACAGCCCGCTCATTTCTCAAGTACTTTAATTTCGAACCGAGCTCGGTTGCGATCAGGTTCGATTGATCCACTTGATCCGCATTACTGATCTGAACGATTGGGATCTAATAGGAGGATTTTGATCGTATAACGCTAAAGGAGTGACATACCCGGATTCGCCGGGTTCGGCATCTTCATTGCCAAAGTCCGAAAAGTGTGACACGTCAAATGAAATGAGGTTGGATGGGGGTACTGAAATCCTTTGATGGCATTGGATAAACTCTCAAACACGGAGCAATGAAATCTTGTCCACAATGGCATTCGACACCTACAGAGCAGTAAAAGACCTCGAAGACGCTGGCTTCGATGAGGACGCGGCATCCGCAATGGTCTCTGTGGTCAGCAACGCAATTATCGAAAACCTCGCGACCAAGTCCGACATCGCAGGCATGGTCACGAAAACGGACATCGCTGAACTTGAGGGTCGCATGACAGTTCGTTTCGTATGGATGGCTTTGGGTATAGCGGTCATTACCACTTCTCTGACATCGGGTATCGTCGGCCTATTGATGCAGCTCCAAAACTGATGGCTGAAATGCTGTCACATAAAGACGGCTCCACAATCGTCTCCCCCACCTTCCCCGCCACGGCGGTGGCTACCGCACCGGGTAGAGTTGGCGCGCTTGCTTCTGTTGGAGAGTTGGCGGCGGTGAATTTGAGTGCGGTGCCGTTGCTTTCGGTGCGGGATTTGAATGTGCACTTTCCGATTAATCGGGGGTTCATTCTGCAGCGGACGGTGGGGCATATTCGGGCGGTGAATGGTGTGTCGTTCGATGTGAATCCGGGTGAGACGCTGGGGGTTGTTGGTGAGAGCGGGTCGGGCAAGACGACGGTTGCTAGGGCGGTGATTCAGCTGGAGAGGCCGACGTCTGGGAGTGTGATATTTCAGGGCGACCAGTTGGTTGGCGCAACGTCGGATGTGTTGCGGAACGCGCGACGGAGTATGAGCATGGTGTTTCAGGATCCGTACGGTTCGCTGAACCCTCGGATGCGGGCTGGGAATATCGTGGGTGAGCCGTTACGGGCGCATCGGGTGTTTGAGTCGAAGAACGAGTATCTGGACAGAGTGGCCGAGCTGTTTCAGATGGTGGGGATGCATCCGGGTGTCGCTTCTCGGTATCCGCACCAGTTTTCGGGTGGGCAACGTCAGCGGATCGCTATCGCGCGGTCGTTGGCAGCGAACCCTAATCTGATTTTGCTCGATGAGCCGGTGTCGGCGTTGGATGTGTCGATTCAGGCGCAGGTGATCAACTTGCTCGAAGATTTGCAGGATGAACACGATCTTGCGTACGTTTTCGTGGCGCACGACCTTTCGGTAGTGCGGCACACCGCGCATCGGACTGCGGTGATGTACCTCGGAAAGATCGTGGAGATCGCGGACGGCGACGAGATATACGACAACCCGTTGCATCCGTATACGCAGGCGTTGCTGTCGGCGGCTCCGATGCCTGATCCGGTGTTGGAACGCAAGCGTGAGCGTATCGTGTTGACGGGTGATATCCCGAGCCCGGCGAATCCGCCGTCGGGATGCGTGTTCAGGACGAGGTGCCCGATTGCGATAGATGATTGTGCGGAGGTGGTGCCGCAGATGCGGAGCACGGGTTCATTGACGCGGCGGCATGAGGTGGCGTGTATTCGGGCAGAGTTCTAGGCGGTTTGGCCCCCTTTGTCCTTCGGACGTTTCCCCCGTAAACGGGGAAACCGTAACCCTTCTGGATTCCGGCTGTCGCCGGAATGACATGTAGGGTCCCTGTCCCCTCTGCGGGTATACCCCGCTCGTTGCGCTCGCACCTCTTTGGTTTTACGAAAGGGGCGTTGCGGAAATGTTCATCAAGATGTGTAAAAGAGTGCGGGAATAGGGTAAAATCGGTTGCCATTAAACGACATGAATCCAAATGTGGAGGATTGACATGGCTGTTGCGACGAAATCCGTCGTGAGCGATTTCCAAGAGCAAGGTTTCGTAAAGGTCAAGGGAGTTCTTGACCCGGCGACAGTGCTCGACCCGATCATCGAGGAGTATGAAGGTGTCCTTGACAATCTGGCGCGTGATCTGTACGAAGACGGCGAGATCGCGTCAGAGTACAAGGAGTTGCCGTTTGACGCGCGTATCTTGAAGATCTATCAAGAGACGGGCCGACAACACGCTCAGTACTTCGACTTCTCGCTGCCGTTCCAGGACGTCAAGGAAGACACTCCTTGCTGGTTCGGTCCTGCGGTCTTCAACGCCTTCGTGAACGAGAACCTGCTTGACGTCCTTGAGCAGCTGATCGGTCCGGAGATTTCTTCGAACCCGGTGCAGCACGTGCGGATCAAACCGCCGGAAAAGTACCTCCCGAAGGATGCCAACAACCAGCCGCTCATCGGAGCGACGCTTTGGCACCAAGACCACGGCGTTGTCGTGCCTGAGGCAGATGAGACGAACATGGTCACCGTGTGGTTCTCTTTGACGGACACGCCGGTCGAGTCAGGTCCTTTGAACGTAGTTCCAGGTACGCACCGCGGCGATCTACTGACTCACTGCAACAACTATGCGTACAACACGACGATGGTGCAGGGTCGGCAGATACCTGAAAAGCTGTTCCCTTACATGAACGCAACCCCGCTCCCGACTGAGCGCGGTGACGTCATCTTCATGCACAAGCGGACGGTTCACGGTTCGCTAGGGAACCTCAGCGAGAACATGCGCTGGTCGTTCGACCTCCGGTACCACAACACAGGTGCGCACTCCGGGCGTGTCGCATTCCCGGAATTCGTCGCACGCAGCCGTTCCAACCCGGAGTCGGAGCTGCGGGACCCGGTCAAGTGGCACGACATGTGGATGGACTGCCGCAAGCAGATGTCGAAGATCAACCAGGGCGGGCAACACGACATCCCGTTCGGCCGCTGGGAAGACGGTCACCCCGACTGCGAGAACTGAGGTTTTCGCAAGTCGCGGAATCTAATCTAGTCCCTCCCGATTTGCGGGAGGGACAGTTGCATGGTGTCAGTGTCGCGGTTGGTCGCGACGTAGGCCTCCAGTGCAGTTGTGTCTGGCACTTCGGGTTGGATGAGTAACGTGGATTCTGCCAGTATTGTGTCGGGGAAGGTGAATTCCAAGCCGTAAACGGGAGAACTAGCCCTCACGAAATATTCGTCGCAGCTGTTGCGATTTCTAGGGCTGAACCCCCAATTCAATTCGTACTCTGAGATTCGGTAATTGTCAGGGTTGATAGACATGGTGATTCGGAGGTCTAAGTCTCGGCTCCACTGAGGATTTGGTTGGTCTAGATTGACTTCGACCTCAACGCTATTCGAGTTTCGGGATGTTACCGAGTAGTCAGACTGGTCAGCGTAGACGTTGATGTAGTAGAGAATTCGTAGGACTGACGACAACCCAGCTCGGAAGGTTGTCGCGTCGGAAATACGGTCAACACCAACGTCTTTCCAACTGCGACCGCGCCGTAGCCACCACTCGCTTGCTGTCCAGTCTGATGGGTTGCCGATGTAGTAGTAGCGATCGGTGCCGTCTTCGAAATGTTGCCAAAGAGCGGAATGCGTCCTTAGATTGGCGAACTGGAGTTGTGCTGGTCCAAAGTCGTGATTTCCGCGACATCCTAGCCAATCACCATTTACACGAAAACCAAAGGAGCCAGCGTTCATCAATGCCGCGTGCGCCCGGCGGAGTAAAGCTTGTGCGGACAACTCTACGGGCTCGGGAGTGTCGTTGAGTTCGTCCGCGAAGATAATCATTCCGAGGACTTCTTCAAAGGTCATGTCGGGTTTTACAAGGGGGTTGCCGATTAGATTGAATAGGCCTAGATCCATTCCATCGACGGTTGTGTAATTAAGAGCTTCATAGCTCATGACGCTGGTACGGTCCTGGTGGCGGTGTCCAATAAATGTGAGGGCGTGTAGCAGTTCGTGTAGCGTCGCGGAACGGATATATCGTTCCCGTCGTTTTTTGTCTTCGATGTCGGTAATCCAGATGGCGATGTTGCTTGACGTGATTTGACCTTTTTCGTCGAATCTGGTGTCGGCGCAACCGCCGAAGTCTATGCAGTCCTCCAAACCAGTGAAATCGGCATCTTCCCGTGCTACGCCGGTGTGGATGGTTAATCGGGCCTCATCTTTGGTTTCGACGGTTTCAAACGTTACGTTTAATAGCGAACCGACATAATTTAAGACTTCGTCGAGTATTTCGAGGTACAGATCATTGCCGTGAGACCATAGTTGGATCGCCTCACCTACCGGCCATTTGATGATGCGATCGCGGCGCCAACCTGCGCAACCGATACCTTGGAAACTATCGTCGTCTTCGTTTTCTTCATATCCGGGATATACATTGGATGTGTCGCTGAAACAGTCCCAGACTTCGCGATCTACGCCGACGATTCGTTCGGGGACGATTGCGGTTGTCGACTTGACTTCCTCGGTGCCATAGTCGATGGCGATAGTGGTTTCTCCTTGGGGCAGGCGAAGTACGGGTTGTGCGATCGTGGGGTGAGTGTTGGTTTCGAAATCGCCAGTTATGTCGCGGCCGCACTCGGCGATGACCGTGTCGTTGTGGGTGCATTCGAAGGTTACGGTGTAAGGTTCGTCGGTCCCGTTATTTGCGAGAGTGATGTCTAGTTCGACGTTTGCGGTTCCGTCGCTCCAGTAACTTGCCACGGTTGGTTGAGAGATGCGGACCAGTGTCCACGCTAGTTCCGGGGGCGGGGGAACTGTTATAGCGGCGTCGATGGCGTTGGAGTCTCCCCAACGGAAAGTGTCTTCGTCTTCGACGGCGAATATACGGGTTGATGTGTTGCCGATCGGAAGCCATATTTGGAGTTCGATCTTGGATAGTTCGCTTGCGGGAATAGGATCGGATTGGGTCGATGTTGCGCAATCGGTGGTTAGCTGGTCTTCGCATTCGATGCCGACGTAGAAGGTGTTGGAAGCGTCGACGCCCGCGTTTTCGACTTCGACTACGATCGACATGAAAGATTTGCCTTCGCCGTCCCAGCCTAGGCTTTCTGTGGAGAGTACGTGGACGCGCAGGTCGATGAACTCGACGTCGAGAGGCGATTGGGTTGAATTATTGGTTAGATCGCTATCGATGGTAGATGTAGTTACGGTGAATGAAAAGTTATATGATCCCGACGAGACTTGAATCGGTACTGTGACGGTGGTTTCGCCTTGCGGGGGCAATGACGGTATGTCGCCGTCGTACTTCTGAAGCTCTGCGACCTCAGAGTCCGCGTTCGTCCATGTTGCGATCAACGTCAAATTGTTGGCGGTCAAACCACCCGAGTTGGTGATTCGGATGTCGAATTCTACGTTACTTCCAGTGACGATTCGGTGCTGTGCGATGTCGACAGCGATGTCGGCGCCCGCAACCGAAACGGTTTGGGATGTCTCGGCATCTCCCAAGATAAGTCGGACCGTGTGGTCTCCAGGTTGCAGGTCGAAACGGAAGGTGAAGGATAACAATCCACCAGCGGGAAGACTAGTGATGATGTACGTGAGTTGCGCGTCACCGCCGTTGATTTGGTAATCGACACGTTGGACACCGGAGAAGTCGGCATTGCCAGTGTTCTTCACGGTCGCAGTTGCTTGGTATGTGACTGCAGTTGAGGACTCTCTGGTTTTAGTTAAGCCTAGAGATTGGATCGTGAGGTTGGCTGTAGAGGATTGGGCCACTGCTGTTGAGTTGAATCCAAACGCGATTGGGATTGCGCTGGCGACAATGATCGCGATCAGCCAAAACCTCAAGAGGTTATTTCGCGACTGAAGAGTAATTGTCACAAACTTTGGCATCGATCAGTTGCTACCTCTTTGCCTGACCGCCTCGTAGAGTGCGATTCCTGCGCTGACGGAGGCATTTAGGGAAGCGAGTTGGCCGTGCATGGGTATCGAAATGGTGGCGGTGCAGCGTTCCTGAGTTAAGCGCGCGACCCCTTTTTCTTCGGAGCCGACAACAATCGCGGTTGGTATGGTGAGGTCTGCTGTGGTGTAATCGGTATCGCCATCGGCTGTTAAGGCGACTGTCTGCAAGCCGAGCGTGTTGAGGTATTCGATCGTCCGAGGGATGTTGACGACGCGGGCTACGGGCAGGTGCATGAGGGCGCCTGCGGAGGCTCGGATTGCGCCGGGTGAGATGCCTGCCGCACGTCGTTCGGGGATGATGATGCCATGGCCTCCGGCGGCATCCATTGTGCGTGCGATGGCTCCGAGGTTGTGTGGGTCGACGATGCCGTCGAGGACGGCGATCAAAGGCGCTTGGGATCTGCGGTCAGCTTCGAAGATGAGGTCTTCGACAGACACGTATCTGGTGTCAGGCAAAACAGCGACGACACCTTGGCTCTTCTTGGTTTGGGACTGGCGATCGAGTTCTCGGCGCTGGAGATGTTCGACACTGATGCCGGCATTTTCGGCGAGTGAAAAAATCTCCTGCATCTGGGGTCCTACCTCGATGCCGTCGGCGATCAATAGGCGGTCAATGTTGCGCTCCGCGCGTAGAGCTTCCAGCACCGCGCGTCGTCCCTCGACGGTGTTGGCGTGAACTTTTCTTGCTCTGCCGTATCGGCTCATGGATTGCGCAATCGGGAACGTGGTTCGAGGTGAAGCCTCGGCATATTGGCATACAATCGCTTGATAAGCGGGTCGCAAAGCAGACCAAAGAATCGATTAAAGGAGACCCGTGACAGCACAAACAAATTCTATTGCTAACGATGTCGCTGGCGCGGTGATGGAGGTAATCCGAACTCGTCGCACCGTCCGTGAATTTAGCCCTCAACCTGTACCGCGCGAGTTGATAGACCAGATAGTCGAAGCGGCGACGTGGGCACCCAATCATCGACACACCGAACCTTGGCGCTTCATAGTGCTCGAAAAAGACGGCGATGCGCGCAAGAAGGTCGCCGATGCGGTTTACGAGTGGACTTGGAACAACATTAAGAACCCAAACCCTGCGAACCGCGAACGAAGTTCCGCCGATGCTCGGGACGAGGTTTTGCTAACGCCGGTTCTGATGCTCATATACGCCATCCCTGGTTCGAACGAAGAGATAACGGAAGAGAATTTCTCCGCGACATGCTGTGCGGCACAGAACATGCAGCTGATGGCGCACGCACTAGGCCTAGCGGTTGGGTGGTCAACCGGGCGTCTTTGCAAGGCTGAAGAGGTGCACGAGGCCCTAGGTGTGAATCCGGATTGGGCTGTGGTCGGTGCCTTCTTCATAGGATTTCCAACAGCGTTGCCAGAAGCAGAGCGCCAGCCGCTAAGCGATGTTTGTACATACTTGGGATGATGTTGAGATTCCGGCGCTGATCCGCCGAACAGAACCAAAACGGGAGACCAATTGATGGCAGAACGAGACACGTTTATGAACTACGTCAGCGGAAACTGGGTCGCGGCGTCGACGGGTAAAGTTTCGCAGAGCAGCAACCCAGCTGACTTGGACGATGTGATCGGCGAGTTTCAAGCGTCGAACTCAGCAGATGTCGAAAGCGCGGTTGGCGCGGCAGACAAGGCGGGACGTGCTTGGGGTTCGATGTCGGCGTTGGCGCGCGGCGGGTATCTGCTGGCTGCGGCTGAATACCTGAATCAGAATTCGGAAAAGTACGCTCAAGCGATCACTCGTGAATGTGGTAAAGCCATCGTAGAGGCGCGTGGCGAGGTTGGACGTGCTGTTGCGTTGTTGCAATACTTCGGTGTTGAGGGATCGAATCCGGTCGGGGATGTTGTGCCTTCGGTTGATCCGAACATCTTGCTCTACACGAAGCGTGTTCCGATCGGGGTCGTTTCGCTGATAACACCGTGGAACTTCCCTCTGGCGATTCCGATTTGGAAGATGGCGCCTGCGCTGGTTTACGGAAACACGATCGTGTTGAAGCCGGCATCGGCAACTCCGCACTTGGGTGTGCTGATCGCCGAGATGTGGGACGCAGTTGGACTGCCTGCAGGAGTCTTCAACTTGGTTACCGGTTCTGGTGGTGCGGTAGGTGACGCGCTTGTCGGCTCTGATGGTGTTGCTGCGGTATCGTTTACGGGATCGACGGCGATCGGAATGGGGATAGCAGCATCTGCGGCGAGTCAGGGAGTGAAGTTCCAGTTGGAGATGGGCGGCAAGAATCCGGTCATCGTGATGCCGGACGCGGATCTTGAGCAAGCGGCACAAGTTACTGTTGACGGCGCAATGAAGTACTCGGGTCAGAAGTGCACGGCTACGTCGCGCGCCATTGTGATCGGGAACGTCATCGAAGATTTCACGAATCTGGTAGTTGAGAAGACAGAAGCATTGGCGATTGGTCCGGGGGCGGACGCCGATTCGGTGGTCGTACCGGTGATCGACGAGGCATCGAGGCAGAACATCGTTGCTTCGGTGGAACGTGGGGTCAGCGATGGGGGAAATGTGCTGACTGGTGGTGGTGTGCCATCTGGTGGTTCGTACGATGGCGGGACGTACGTCGAGCCGACGGTTTTGTCGAAGGTTTCCCCGAACGACTTCGTTGCTTGCGAGGAGATTTTCGGGCCGGTGCTTGGCATCATCCCGGCGGCGGACATCGATGATGCGCTGAATATCGCGAACGATGTGAGATATGGGTTGAGCGCAGGCATATTCACGCGGAATCTGAATGCGGCATTGCAGTTTGCGGATCGGATTGAGGCGGGGATTGTAAAAGTTAATGGTGAAACGGCTGGAGTCGAACCTCAGGTTCCGTTTGGCGGAATGAAATCGTCGAGCAGCGGCTCGCGTGAGCAAGGTAAGGCGGCGATTGAATTCTTCACGGAGACGAAGACGATCTACGTCAATCAGAGTGCCAGCTGACTAAGCGATCTGTGTCCCACTTTGAACTTGCCGGTCCGTTGTGCGATTTCGACGCGATTGTTGCTTTGCTGCATCGCGTTCGTTAAGATTCGCTGTTAAAGTGCAGACTATCCATATGTGATCGGAAATCCAAGAGGAAAAGACATGGTACTTGCGCAGACCAAGACCGACTTGGACCTAGTCGCTCACCTGTTGCGCCGCGCCGGTTTCGGCGCTGACCGGACTGAAATCGAGCGCTACGCCCAGAAGCCCTATGACGAAATAGTGGACGATCTCGTTCATCCTGAGCGCTTCCCTCAAGTCGAAGACGACCTGTTGGGACGCTTCTACCCCCACCTAGCCGCAAATAAAGACAACGGTGCGGTTTGGAATGGGCGGTGGCTGTACAGGATGATCAACACCGAGCGTCCTTTGGAAGAGAAGATGGCGCTATTCTGGCACGGGATTTTGGCGACTGGCTGGACCAAGAGCGAGCACACTCCGAGCATGGTGAACCATATTCAGATGCTCCGTGACAACAGCATGGCCAACTTCCGGACCATCCTGCTGGAGTTGTCAAGAGACCCGGCGATGATCTTCTGGCTCGACAATAACGAGAACCACGGCTACTCGATAAACGAGAACTACGGTCGGGAGATTCTCGAACTGTTCTCAATGGGGATCGGTAACTACACCGAGGATGACATCAAAAACGCGGCTCGAGCGTTCACGGGTTGGACCTTCAAGCAGCCATTGCCGCTCTATCCGTTTGGTCACTTCGAAGCCGAATTCACGTATCGAGAAGATGACCACGACGCGGGTGAGAAAGAGTTCTTGGGTCACAAGGGCAACTTCAACGGCGAGGACGTCATCGACATCATCGCTCGTCAAGAGGCGACTGCGCGTTTCATCGCCCGACATCTCTACACCTTCTTCGTGGCGGACGAGCCGCAGGTTCCGGCGTGGAGCATCCAGCCACCGAATGACCCTGACGCGATCCAAGAGTTGGTCGATGCGTGGATGGAATCGGACGCCGACATCCGTCATGTCGTCGAGACGATGCTGAAATCAGATTTCTTCAAGAACGCACGCATGAAGCGAGTGAAGTCGCCGACCAACTTCGTGGCGAACGTCCTCAAGATTTCGGGCGACTACCGTGACGTTGACGTAGGATTGGAGACTTTCCAAGGCACGCTCGTAGCGATGGGCCAGACGCTGATGGACCCGCCGTCAGTGGAAGGTTGGCACACGGGCAAAGAATGGATCGACGGCGGAACTTTGACTGAACGAGTCAACTTTGCGGTTAACACCCTTAGCGATCCTTCTAAACAAGGTGTTCGCGCCATCATCGATGCGGTCGAAGACTTGGACGCGCCTCGGACACCGGAAAAGGTCGTGGACGTTGTGCTTGAATACATGTGCCGATTGGACGCCGACGATGAAACCAAGGAAGCTTTGGTCGAACACGCATACGAAGGTGGCGACTTCGACGGCGACACAGAGGAACGCGTCTTGAGATTGATAACGCTCGCAGTATCAACCCGCGAGTTCCAGTTCGAATAAAAAGGAACCCCTCTCAATCTCCCCCTGGAAGGGGAGGGGCAATTGAGGAAACCAGCAAATCGGAGCAACTGAAATGGCAATGAACGGTAACGGCAACGGGACTAACGGGAAGCACAAGGATCCCGTGTTGGTCGTGATCCAACTGTCGGGCGGCAACGACTTCATGAACACGGTCATCCCGTATACCGAGGGCGTTTACTACGATGTGCGTCCTCTCGTCGGGATGCCGGAAGACAAGGTGATCCCGATCACCGACAAATTGGCGTTTCACCCGAATGCGAGTGCGTTAAAGGAAATATGGGATGAGGGCAAAGTCGCCATCATTCAAGGCATCGGCTATGAAAACTCGAGCCGTTCGCACTTCCGTGCCATGGACATCTGGCACACATGCGAACCGGAAACCATCGCGACCGAAGGATGGTTGGCAAGAGTAATCCGCGAGATGGACCCAAGCGGCGAGAACCCGGTCACCGCAGTCAACTTCGGCCGGGGATTGCCACGAGCCTTGGCCGCGCCAGGCGTCACTGCGACCTCGGTCGGTGATCTCGACAACTACGGCTTGATGTCCAACATCGAAGTGGCCGATGAGCGTGACGAGAACCTCGAGATCTTCAAGAGGATGTACACACCGGCGGTTGGTTCCGGTCTGGTAATGGATTACCTAGGGCAAACCGGGCGTGACGTGCTTAAAGGTGCGGACATGCTGGCGGTTGCTCCGGGCATGTACAAATCTAACGTGGAGTATGCCGATAATCCAATCGCGCAATCGCTCCGAGACGTCGTCCGTGTTCACACAGCCAACCTCGGCACGCGCATCTTCTACACCAACCACTTGGGATACGACCACCACGCACAGGAAGTCCCGGCCCACAACAAGCTCATCGGCGAGTTGTCGGAAGCGATCCGAGATTTCCTGCAGGACCTCCGCGACCATGACGCCGCGGAGGAAGTGACGATCTTGGTCTTCACCGAATTTGGTCGACGCATCAAGGACAACGGCTCCGGAACCGACCACGGCTCTGGAGGCGGTGCGTTCCTCATCGGCGAGCACGTCAAAGGTGGACTATATTCCGAGTACCCGCCACTTGACCGCCCAAACTGGTTGAACGACGAGGACTTGAGACACACCTACGACTTCCGAGGGATGTACGGCACGATCCTTGAGCAGTGGTTCGGTCTAGACCCGGTCCCGATCGTGGGCGGCAGTTTCGAGCAGCTCCAACCGTACGAGAAGACGTTGGTCTGATAGGGCTGATAAACATCAAGTCACAACACACTGGGAGGATTTGACCGTGAGTGAAAACGGCAATGGCTCCATGAACGGAACGAATGGCAGGCCTCATGCGTTGCTGCGCGCTGGCTTCCCGTTCTACACGACGCTCGGCATGCGCCGAGTTACAACGTATCCGATGGACATCGTGATCGGCGACGAAGATCGGCTGTACGTCTTGAACCGCACCGATGGTCAGGGCGGCCAAATTCGGCGCATCAACTGGAACGATGACGATCTTGACATCTTCGGGTCGGATTTTGTTTGGCCGGTTCAGATGATCCGAGATGCAGATGAGAACTGTTATGTCTCGGATGAGGGCAACCACACGATAACCATTTGGCGGCCTTCGGACGGCGAGTTGCTGGACACGTGGGGCACCCACGGAACCGACCCCGGCCAACTCAATCGGCCGTCGGGTATCTCGTGGGATAACGATGGGAACATGCTGGTGGTCGACACGCAGAACCACCGTGTGCAGAAGTTCACATCTTCAGGCGAGTACATCAGCGGCTTCGGCGAGTTCGGCACCGATGATGGTGAGTTCAACTACCCGTGGGGCGTGGGGGTCGACCCGCATGACGGATCTATCTACGTTTCCGACTGGCGCAACGACCGGCTTCAAAAATTCGACTCAGATGGTGACCACATCTGGACTGTTGGTTCTAGTGGCGACGACATCGGCGAGTTCAATCGACCAGCTGGTGTGACAGTGGACCGGCACGGTGATGTCTATGTTGCTGACCGTGGCAACCACCGAGTGCAGCAGTTCGATCTAAATGGTCGCTACGTCGACCGTTTCATCGGCGACGGTGTTTTGTCGAAGAGCGGCAGGATCTACATCTTGTCAAGCACGACGGTTCTCCGAAACCGCGAATCTGCGGAGCTGGAGGTCACGCGTCGATTGCGCGGTCCAGCGATGATGCGCTTCCACAACGACCCCAAGCGCGGCGATCTGATGTACATAGCCGATTTTGGTTGCCATCGCATCCAGGTCTACCGCAAAGAGGCGTATGAGTTGACGCCAGAGCAGATCGCGCCGGTTCCGACTGCTCCAACGCTTTATACCGTCTAAATAGCCAGTACGATTAGATCGACTAGGTTCGCTGTTAACTCAGTCCCAACCTCTCTTCCACGCCCGCGAGCACATCGCGCGCTATCTCCAATGCGCGCTCGGAATCTAGTGCTTCATGGGTTTCGCATGGCGCGCCACCAATAAGCGTCTGCGGATAACGTGCGCCGACGTAGTGTTTGTCCAGCAATCCAGCTATCGACTTGATGAACTCGAAGGATTGGTCGAAGGCGGTGGCATCGGCGCATAGATCTGCCAATGCGTGCCCCCAGACGTGTTCTGCTCCGTGGTTGTATAGAAAGGCGACGACTGCCTTCTCTGCCGATTGCTGGGCCAAGAAGCAGGCTAGAGCGTGCCTTCCGTCCTCGGCATTGGCTGTAGCGGCTTCGAGGTCGTGTTTGGACTGCACTAACCAGCTGCGCGGCACACGTTTCAGCGAGGAGTAATCGGTCATAGTGATCCTTGAAGATTATGGTTTGCGTAGATTGGTGACCGTTTGATGAGGTTCAGTAAAGCTGGTCGCCGTATTGCTGTGCTCGAACCAGAATCGGGTCCGAATCGACCAACTCAAAGAATTCTGTTTCGGTATAGACGTGAAAAGTCGTGCCGACGGAAGGGCGCAGATGCGTCACCCAAAAGTCGGAACGTCGATGAAAAGGTTCGTCGGTCTCTTGAACCACGATCAACTCGAGAGTTGTATCGGGTTTGGTTGGTTCGCCGCTGACCAGATCTCCAATGAGTATCAATCGGGTCATCCCAAGTTGTGGCATTTCTTCGGCGAAGCGTTGTAGCTCGCCTTCTAGCATGCGTCGGCGTTGGCTGCCAAAGCCGAACATCATTGGGGACATAGGGTCAATCTGAGTGGTGTTGAATACGTTTCGACTAAGGCTAACAGGGAAATCGGACGAAACGGACAACAAAAAAGAGGCGGGTGACACCACCGGGACAGGCTTGTATTGCCTATCCGAGTGATGCCACCCGCCGGGAGGTGTCTCAGACATTAGGTCGTAGAACACCCCACATTTTTAACTCCTTAGGCGTTGAGATAAATCTCACCGCCGGGAAGTTTTTATAGGGGGATCTCGCCTAAGTCGAGACACCTCTTCTACGGCTATATGCCATTACCTAGACGTCCCTCCTTTCATTTCGTATCCGGCCCGTGGCACGATTGCCACCGCCTCAGCAAACCAATGGTTAGGTTCGCCGGCACGCTAATTATAAAGGACGCGGGCGCAATGTCCAGAGCGATTCGGCGACAATATTGATCGCCAGATCGCAGGGGAAAAACGCCCGCGCCTATTTGGATTACTCGGTTTGAGTTACCCGATTTGCTTCGCGAGCGACTCAGCGTCGGCCTTCGAAAGAATGCGGAACACCTTGTTGCCGGCGGGCGAGAGGCCTTGAACGGCCTTGCGGCCATTCTTCATGGTTACGATTTCCGGGTTTTGTACCGGAACCGTAGCCTTCTCTTTTACCGAGTATGCGGTGATTTCCATGTGCTACCTCGATTCCTAATCGCAGTGTTACTGCCGAGTTTGCCTAAACTCGATATGCGGTTAGATTATAGAAATCGGGTTTTAAGTTGGGAAACAGAGGATGCATTCACCGCTTCAAAGCTAGGTATTTTCAGGCTTTACGGGGGTTTTAGGCGTGAGTTCAACCGACATTTGCGAAGGATCGTTTGATCCGGTCGGCGGCTTCGTCAAGGGCAGATTCGGCGGCATGAATGTAACCGGGTTGGCAGTTGAATCCGTGCAGAACCCCTTCATATCGGGTCAATCTAGCGTTATTACCGGCATTCTTGAGCGCGGCGGCGTAGTCTTCCGCTTCGTCTCGCAAGACGTCGCATTCGGCGACGATCACGGTCGCGTCAGGTAGATCGGTTAGGTCCTCTGCCTGTATGGGCGAGGCGTACGGGTTCGATCCATCACCGTCTGGACCGAGGTAGTTATCCCAGAACCACTGCATGCCGACCTTGGTAAGTCCGTATCCGTCAGCGAACTCATCGTAAGAGCCACGTTCGAAGTTGTGGTCGATGACGGGGCAGAAGAGCACCTGGTGGGAGATATTTGGTTCTCCGCGGTCTCGAGCCATCAACGAGACGGCTGCTGACAGGTTTCCTCCGGCAGAGGTTCCCGCGACTGCCAGTTTCGTAGCGTCGCCGCCGAACTCGTCCGCGTTTTTGACCGCCCACTGAGTTGCGGCGTAGCAATCGTCCGCGGCACCGGGAAAACGTGTTTCCGGTGCGAGGCGGTACTGGACCGAGATGACGAGTGCGCCGACTCGATTGGCTAGTCCGCGGGAAGTCGGGCCTTCCAACTCGTAGCTTCTGATCGTCCATCCTCCGCCGTGAAAAACCATGATCACGGGATAAGGCGGTTCCGCACCCTCTGGAATGTAGATACGCAGGGGGACCTCGCCGCCAGGTCCGTCGATTTTGCGACGAATGACCTTCCGCACAGGTTCGATGGCGGGTGTCATTATCTGATTGCGTCGTTCGGAAGCTGCGCGCAACTCTTCCGCTGAACACTCGCCAAAGGCTGGCATGTCGAGCGTCGCCGCTTTCTCCATAAAATCAACGGTGTCAGGGGTAAGGCGTGGGTCGTTCATCGTTTGGTTTCCTGCGAGTGATGCGGTGATCGTGGGCTTACTAGAACCAGTTTTCTTTGTCCACCAAGTTGCGTAGTGGTTCGCCGGCAGCGAAACGACGCATGTTGTCGGAGACGACCTCATATCGACGTTCGCCGAGGTGCCGGCCTTCGTCCGCGGCGATGTGGGGGGTCAGGATGGTGTTCGGCGCATCCCATAGCGGGTGATCGGCGGGGAGAGGTTCGATTTCATAAACATCGAGTCCGGCACCTCCGATGCCGCCGCTGCGGAGGGCGTCGTTGAGATCGTCGAGCTTGGTCGTCATTCCGCGACCTATGTTGATGAATATCGCCGTCTCTTTCATCAGCGCGAATTTGCTCGCGTCGAACATTCCTTCGGTTTGTGGCGTGTGAGGAATGGTAAGCATAACGAAGTCAGCTTCTGGCAAGACATCGTCAAGTTCCGAGGGCTCCCGCATTTCGTCGACATGATCCTTCGCGCCGGGCGCTTCCCATCGAGCGTCGACGCCCACCACGTTGCAGCCTAGGGCTTGGCAAAGTCGCGCGGTTTCGGTGCCGATCCCGCCGACGCCTACGATGAGTACGGTGGATTCGGGTAGGAAGATGTTGTTGTACTGGTCTCCGACGAGACTTTTCCAATTGCGGTCGCGTTGATGGTCTCGGTAGATATTGAGATGCTTTGTGAAGGAGAGCATCATGGCAACGATATGGACTGAGATGTGGTCGTTGTAGATCTCGCGGAAGTTGGTGACTTGGACGGGATGTTCAATCAGCTCGTCGAAGTAGTAGCCGGCGGGTGGTGCCGCGGCGGGAGCCTGAAGCCAACGGAGGTTTGTGGCAGCGGCTACTAGTCGGGAGTTCATGGTCCCGAATGCCGCGTCCGCATCGGCGAGTTCTGCTACGGCTTCGTCTTCATCTGACGGCGCTACCAAGTTGGCGTCGGGGACCGAATCTTGCAGTCTGGTCATGAAGTCGAGGTTGTGTTGAGAGTTCGGGGGAAGGAACACCATTTTGAAGGGCATCTGGGCATTTCACCTTTGCGTGTTGTCGTCGATTTCGGGTTTCGGACGGCTCTGAGATGTCGCAGTCATTGAAGCGGATTCCGCCTACAGCAATGATACAGAGCAACGAATCGGAGATTGGATTATCCTGTACGCATGGTCGCTCGGCTGCCAAATAGCTTGCCGATACGCCATTTAGGTAGCTGCAGGGCTCGCGTGGGTGTAGATGAAATGATCGAGATTGTCCGTTGAAGATAGGCGACTTTCACATAGACACCGATCCGTCGACCTTCGAGTCGCCGCACTGCATTGTAACGTTGCGACCTTGGGTGAACGTTGGCAACGTTGGCCGAATCGTCGTTAACCGATTTGGTCGGATGTACGGTGCGAAGAAGGTCGGTGCGCTGGAACGTCCGGGCAAGTTTTACGACCATACCCGCTATCGTCCCAGAATCCGGATGAAGCGTGGCGAGCGAACGTTCCGTATACCAAACACTGAGGTAGTGGCAGCACGTGTTCCGGATGGTCAAGACATCGTGATTCTCAAGCTTTTGGAACCTCATGCATGGGCGGAGGATTTCAACGATTCGGTTCTTGAGTTGTTGCGGGCGTTCAATGTCGAGCGTTATGTTCTGGTAGGTTCGATGTATGACTCCGTCCCGCACACGCGGCCGCTAAAGGTAACCGGTTCGGCACGTGGATGGGAGCCGCCGAGTCAGTTCAAGACTGGCGTGAGATTGGGCAGGAGCCGCTATGAAGGACCCACATCGATGGTGTCCCAGTTGACCGAATTGGCTAGGACGGAACTAGATCTGCAGACGTTGTCCATGATCGTGCACTTGCCACTCTACCTGAAACTCGACAATGACTACGTTGGAGCATCGCGGATATTGTCAGTGCTTTCTGAGATCTACGAAGTTTCCATGGATCGCATGCCTGAGATACGAATGGGCGAGACGCAATATTCGCAGGTTCAAATTTCTAGTGCCGACAATCCTAGGTTGGCGCAACTCGTCGCCCGACTAGAGTTGGAGTACGATGCGGAGGAAGCGGAACCGGCAGAGGAGGAAGAGGTGGAGTTGTCGCCGGAAGTAGAGGAGTTCCTCCAAGACCTGTCGCGCGGGTGGGAAGACGACGAAAGTCGGCGATGATGTTGAGCGTTGTCGGGATTGATTGCCCGGCCAACGCCCAACTTGAGTTCCTATATCCGCTACAGTTCGCGAACTTCGACGCCTGCGACCTGCTCAACAAAGCGCAGGATACCGGAGTGGTCGTTTCGACCATCACCATTGACCACCAAAGCCGTTAGAACTTGCTGCAGGTTGGCGGTTACCTGAAGAGGCACATTCAGCGCGCGTGCCGTCTCCATCGCATTGTTGATGTCCTTGTAGTGGAGTTCGATGCGGAATCCCGGCTCGAAGTTTCGACTTATCATCATCGGGGCTTTGGCATTCATCACGTTCGAGCCGGCGAGCCCGCCTTGGATGGCCTCGAAAACGGTTTGTGGGTTTACGCCAGCCGCGGTCGCGAGAACGAGCGCTTCGGCCAGTCCGTGGATGTTCGCACCGACGACGATCTGGTTTGCCAATTTGGTGACGTTACCGGCGCCGTGTGCACCGCATAGAACCGCCGATTTACCGACGATATCGAACAGCGGCTTAGCGCGTTCAAAATCGCCTGCACCGCCGCCGACCATGATTGCTAGGTCTCCGGATATCGCGAATGGTTCGCCGCCGGAAACTGGGGCGTCGAGGAAGTTGATGTTCTTTTCGGCAAGTCCGGAGCCGAGCTCTTGTGAGACGCCGGGTGCGATCGAAGACATGTCGACGACCAGATCGCCTTCGGATGCACCTTCGATGATGCCGCCTTCGCCGAGGATCGCCTGTTTTGCTTGCGGTCCGTCCTGAACCATAGTGATCACGACGTCGGTAGCACTCGCGACTTCTGCGCATGATGCGGCACCGGTCGCGCCTGCTTCCACAAGCTCATCGATGGGGTCCGGGAAGATGTCGTAAACGGTCAAATCGTAGCCCGCGTTGATCAGGTTTTTGGCCATGGGTTTGCCCATGATTCCGAGCCCGATGAAACCGATTTTTTCTGCCATGTTGCTTCTCCTATGAAAGTCGGCGTAGGTATTGGTCGCCCGATATTTCCGCCTCAGTCGAATCATCTATCGCATCAATCGATGGTACAACCCGTTCGCCTGACCACGATGCTAATCGTCGTCTTTCCAGAATCGCTCCTCTTCGAAGTGGAAATCGGTTTCGGCGTATCGCTCCTTGACGTCTTCGATCATGCCGGGGTGACCACAGGCATAGATGACGGTTTCTGCGGGCTCAAGGTTGCGTTCCTTCACGAATTCTTCGACCAGCGTGTTTATACGCCCGGTTGCGCCTTTCCAACCGTCGTTTCTAGACTCGGTCGGTCGACTCACTGAACTGAAGAATTCGATATTGCCATGGGCGTTGGCAAGTTCGTCAAGTTCATCGTCGTATCCGAACTCGTCGAGATAACTCGCGCCTTCGAGAACGTAGAAGTTGTAGTCTTCGCGTCTGATCGGACCGTCGGCGTTCCATTCGGGATCGTTCAGCAACTTCCTTAGCATAGATACGTAGGGCACGATGCCGGTTACGGTACCGACCATGACGTGGTTTTTGAATTCTGGTTTGAAGACGAAAATGCCCTTAGCGCGTGGTCGCAACGTTAGTTCGGTTCCCACTGACAAGTCGAACAGTACGGGTGTCAAGTTGCCGTCGGGTGGCGGTACCAGTTCGATGAAGAGTTCGATTTCAGGTTCGTCGGGAGATGAGGCGATGGAGTAGGGACGCTCTATGCCTTCCGCGCCGATGGTGCAGTACTGACCCGGCTTGAAGTCGAAGCGTTGAGCGGGTTTCAGCCAGATTTTCCACAAGTCCTCGGTCAGGTCGATGCGGCGGGTTATTTCGCATGTGGTGAACCGCCCTCGCAGGGTCGGTGTCTGCGTCTGATTCTGTTGCGTCATGTTATTTCCTGCATTCAAAGTGTTGCGTGAATCAGGTTACAACAATGGGTTTAGACAGTGCCAAAATGAAGTGCAAGCCAGTGCTGGTGATACCATGATTGCACGATTTCAGTGAAGGAATTGTGCAATCAATTCGCGTTGAAGTTGACAACCGCCTAACTCGATTGGACTATCGTCATTGATCGGGCGATTTATCGAGGAGACAGAAATGTCAGGACCAAATCCTGGAGTTGCATACAGCATTACAGTGAGAGCCGAGTATCCGAACCGGCCTGGGATGTTGGGTTTGATTACGTCGGCGATCGGCATGTGTGGCGGCGATGCGGCCGCAATCGACGTTGTTTCCACCGACGGCGGCAACATGATCCGCGATTTCACCATCAACACCTCGGGTGAGGAACATTCTAGGCGCGTTGTAGAAGCGATCTCGGGGATCCAAGACGTCTCGGTCAACACCGTTTCTGATGCCACGTTCTTGATGCACGTAGGTGGAAAGATCGAGATGCGTTCGACGGTGCCTGTCGTGACGCGAGATGACATGTCGAAGGCTTACACTCCGGGTGTCGGCCGCGTTTGTATGGCTATTCATGAAGACCCCGACGCGGTGTGGGCGCTAACAGGCAAAGGTCACACGGTTGCGGTTGTGACGGATGGCTCGGCAGTGCTTGGCTTGGGTGACATCGGGGCCGCCGCGTCGTTGCCGGTGATGGAAGGCAAGGCGTTGCTGTTCAAGGAATTCGGTCGCGTAGACGCATGGCCGATCTGTTTGGATACCAACGATCCTGATGAGATCGTTGACATCGTGACCGCGATCGCGCCAGGTTTCGGAGGTATAAACCTTGAGGACATCAGCGCGCCGCGCTGTTTCCAGATCGAAGATCAGCTAAAAGAGCGTCTCGATATCCCGATTTTCCACGATGATCAGCACGGGACTGCAGTGGTGGTGCTGGCAGGACTGATTAACGCGTTGAAGTTGATCGACAAGGAGCCTGAGGATCTGAAGACGGTGGTTTTGGGCGCTGGAGCGTCGGGAACGGCGAGCACGAAGATCATGTTGTCGTACGGCGTCAAGGACATAGTCGGTTTTGACCGACAAGGCGCATTATCCAGAGATCGAGACTACGATGGAAATGTCATGAAGCAGTGGTTCGCGGACAACACGAACCCGAAGAATGTGAATGGGTCGTTGAGCGAGTGCATCGAAGGAGCGGATTTCGTCTTGGGGTTGGCTGGTCCCGATCTTCTGACGCGGGAGCAGGTGGCAAGCATGTCCGACGATGCTATAGTGTTCGCACTTTCGAACCCCAACCCTGAGATTTTGCCGGAGAACATACCCGATAACGTTCGAATAATGGCAACGGGTCGCACGGACTATCCGAACCAGATAAACAATTCGTTGTGCTTCCCGGGCCTGTTCCGCGGAGTATTGGATGTCCGCGCGACGGACATAAACGAGGAGATGAAGATTGCGGCTGCGCAGGCGATTGCCGACGTGATACCGGCCGAACACCTTGACCCTGATTTCATCATTCCTAGCGTGTTCGACAGAAACGTTGCGCGCAATGTTGCACAGCGCGTTGCGATCGCGGCGCAAAACACGGGTGTAGCTCGCAGACGCAGGCGACAGACCGATGAGGTCTACGCAACTATGCGCTCGCGTTAGAGTCAGAACATGACCCGGCTGGCTGGCATTTGAACCATGAGTTACGACGCGATAGTAATTGGCGGCGGTATAAGCGGATGTGCCACAGCGTACTATCTCTCATCCGCTGGCCACAGTGTCGCTCTAATCGAGAAGGATTCAATCGCCGCACACGCGTCGGGCTTCGCATTTGGCTCGTTGCACACTCGGTTCCAGCCACCTCCCGGCAGTCCACCCGTCCAATGGTTCCGTTCAGAATCGATCGACCTTCATCACGAGTTGGCGGAGATACTTCCTGAACAATCCGGCGTTGACTACCATTTCGTGGAAAAAGCTGGCTTGGTACTCGCGTTTGACGATGGCGAAGCCGCGCAGCTGAAACCCTCAGGTGTCGCTGGATTTCTACGCGACGAGTGGACAGAAGACCGCCTTGATATTCGATGGCTCGCATACGGTGAACTCAGCCATATCGAAGCCCGGGTTTCGACTGAAGTTGTCGGAGCTCTCTACCTCGGCGGCACGAGAGAGATATCGCCCGCCGGTTTCACAAGTGCGCTATGGGCGGCGGCGGAACGTAACGGCGCGGAGATGATAAGTGCCGAGGTGTCGGAAATAACCATCTCAAACGGCACGGTATCCGGTGTAAACACTGCCGCTGGCACCATTTCCACTAGCACCGTAGTGCTGGCTGCAGGGGCGTGGAGCCGTACGTTGCTAGCCCAAGGCGTCTCAACGTCTCACATCGATCTACCTGTATTTCCTTTGAAAGGCGAGATACTACGCTACGATCTTGGCGATGAACCTCCTATTCCGGTATCGCTGTGGTGGGGTTCAGACTACGCTTCGTCCAAACCGGACGGTTTGTTACATGTTGGAACAACCCACACCGATGCTGGATTCGATGAGAGACCGTCAGATTCAGGTCGTGACGCGATCCGAAATTCAGCTGAACGTGCACTGCCGTTCCTCGCGGAAAAACCGATCTCCTGGCAGACTGCGTGCCTACGTCCGGCAACATCAGACGGGTTACCGATCATCGGTGAAATGCCGGAAGCACGAGGGCTCATCGTAGCGACCGGCGGCGGTCCGATAGGTATCGAATTGGGGCCGTCAATTGGGAAATTGGTCGCCGACATAGCGACTGGTCAAAGCGAAAGCGGATCGAGATACAGCGAGTTCAGTCCTCAACGGTTCTCGTGATAGCATCGATTCTTAGAACGAACCAGCAGTTGTAACTGGAGCCGAACACCCCGCTTATCATCCGTTCGTGACAGCATAGGCCTTTAAATCAGTCCCGTGTGGCTGGCAAGGTGCGAGATCCTTTCCGTGTAAGTGACTTACGCCGCCTAGGCATAGGTACGCATACCGTAATGAAACACAAACGCCCTCGTCGGTCAACGACGAGGGCGTTGCATTTTAGGTCAAACGCGCAACGACGAGCATCGCACCGTATGTCCGAAAGTGATCAAAACCTCGAGCGTAACCTAATGACCGGGTCTGAAATGCGCCGAGCATTAGCCCGGATGGCGCACGAGATCATTGAGCGCAATCACGGGGCCCAAAATCTCCTGATCGCTGGCGTCCCGACTCGGGGCGAACACCTGTCAATTCGACTCGCGGATCTGATCGAGCGGTTCGAATCGGTGCGTCCTCAAACCGCGGTTCTCGATCCATCGGCGTTTCGCGACGATGCGCACCACCGGCACATGAATGGGTCAAACGGAGCAGAACCGTTGAACGGTATGGGTGACACCGACGTAGTTGGGATGCGTGTCGTGGTTGTTGACGATGTATTCCATACCGGACGTACAGCGCGTGCAGCATTGGACGCGTTGATGCAGTCGGGACGTCCTGCGTACGTCCAGCTGGCAGTGCTGATAAATCGCGGGCATCGCGAGTTGCCGATCTACCCTGATTTCGTTGGTCGCAATGTACCCACTTCGCGCACTGAACGCGTCCATGTTCGGTTGGTGGAGGTCGACGGAGAAGACCGTGTCGCGATAACTCGCAACGTCCCATCGCCTCGCATTGGGGGTGTCGGTAAGTGACGCTGACTCTGACCAACGTTTCTCAACAGGACGTAACTGCGGTGAGTGCGGATTCTAAGCACCTGCTCGACGTAGATTCTCTGACTCCCGAACAGATCCATAAACTCCGAGAACGAGCCAGCGAGTTCCGCCAACTCCGTGCATCTCGGCCCTTCAAATCGGATTCCTTACGCGGCGGCTCAATCTACACACTTTTCTTCGAGAACAGCACACGTACGCGTGTGTCGTTCGAGCATGCCGGGAAGGCGCTTGGTGCCGATGTCATCAACATCGCAGCTTCAACGAGCAGCGTCAGTAAAGGCGAATCACTCCTCAACACGGTGCTGACGCTCGACGCGATGGGTATCGACGCGTTGATTGTCCGTCACCCGCATTCAGGCTCCCCGCATTTCATTGCCCGCCATGTCGACGCCGTCGTTATCAATGCCGGTGACGGCGCACACGGCCATCCAACACAGGCGCTGCTGGACGTTCTGACGTTGCAAGACCACCTTGGAAACCTACAAGGCGCAAAACTGGCGCTAGTGGGTGACATCCTCTACTCCAGAGTCGCTCGATCCGACATCATCGCTTTTCGCAAAATGGGGGTGGAGATCTCTATTGCAGGACCACCGACGCTCCTTCCGCAAGACTGGGCTCCGGGTGAGAACTCACTCGGCATCCCGGATACTGAGGTAACCGTTCACGAATCGGTTGAAGACGCGGTCCGAGATTCTGACGCGATCATGTGCCTCAGGTTGCAACTCGAGCGACAGACGTCTGGTCTGCTGCCTGATGTGAACGAATACTCCCGCGTCTGGGGCATCAATGCCCAACGTCTGGCGTTAGCGAAGCCCGGAGCGCCTGTCATGCACCCCGGGCCAATGAACGAAGGGCTTGAGATCAGCACCGATATCGCTCACGGATCATTGAGTCTGGTTGAAAACCAAGTTGAAAACGGCGTGGCAATGCGGATGGCCGTGTTGGAGCACTACTGCGGTCCCACGAGGGAGATCTTGTGAGCCATCAATCACGCCCTGTAGTCATCCGAAACGGTCGAGTGATCGATCCATCTCAAGGAATTGACACTGTCGGCGACATCGTACTCGTTGACGGCGTCGTTCATGGGATCGAACCGCTTGGCGCAACTGAGCTTCCCGACGGTTGGAGCGAGTTCGACGCATCAGGGATGATCGTCGCTCCCGGTTTCATCGATCTGCATACACATTTGCGGACCCCTGGCCAAGAATGGAAGGAAGACCCAAAGACAGCGTCTGATGCCGCGGTTCGCGGTGGTTTTACTACGATCTGCGCGATGCCGAACACGTACCCGGCGCAAGACAACGCGTCGGTGGTTGGGGAGTTGATGCTCCGTTGCGCGTCCGAGTCTGCCGTTCGGGTAAGACCGATCGGTGCCATCACCAAGGGACGCAAAGGCGACGAACTGGCCCCGATGCACGAGTTGGCCGACGCTGGTGCCGTAGGCTTCTCTGACGATGGCGACCCTGTGATGTCGCCTCACTTTATGCGTCAGGCGTTGACTTATTCGACTGACCTCGACTTGCCGATAATCAATCACGCCGAAGACCGCGGATTAGTTGCTGAATGGGACATGAATGAAGGTGTCGTCGCTTCGCATCTCGGACTGCGCGGGATTCCCAACAGCGCCGAATCGATGATGATCGCACGCGACATCGAGCTCACTCGCATCACCAACGGCCGTTTGCACATCCCGCATGTTTCGACTGCCGAATCCGTCGAACTCATCCGTAGAGCCAAATCCGAATCGATCAAGGTCACCGCCGAAGTGACACCACATCACTTGGCGCTCACGGAGCGGTGGGTCTACGGCGAAAACGGCAATGTGCCGGATGTCCTCACCGAGAATTCGTACGACACGCTAGCCAAGATGGCACCGCCGTTGCGGACCGAAGAAGATCGACAGGCGCTGATTGAGGCATTGGCTGACGGAACGATCGATGCGATCGGTACCGATCATGCGCCACATGCCGCGACGGACAAAGTTTGCACTTTTACCGAGGCTGCTAATGGAATCATCGGGCTAGAGACGGCCTTGTCATTGGTCTGCGGAATGGCCGGGATCGATATCAGTTTGGCGATTGAGCGGTTGACCTGTGGGCCACGAACGATATTGGGCGACGACAGCATCGGCACACTGAAACCCGGTGCAAAGGCCGATGTCGCGATCATCGATTTGCAAGGCGATTGGGTCGTTGAATCGTCGACCCTCGGCTCTAAGAGCCACAATACGCCGCTGTTGGGCAAATCCGTGCTATCCAGAATTGCCGCAACATTCGTCGGAGGGGTGAAAGTGTGGGATGCAACCGGAGACGGAGCGAAGAATGCCTAGCAGTTCACGCGGCCCTACACTGCTGGCATTGAGCGATGGATCGGTATTCCGCGGCCGACGTTTGGGGGCGGAAACGGGATCAGTCGGGTTAGTTGTATTCAACACTTCCATGACTGGTTACGAGGAGATGCTCACCGATCCTTCGTACGGCGGACAAATCTTGGTACCCACCTATCCACTGATCGGCAACTACGGCATCAATCTCAAAGATGCCGAATCGAAACAGATCCAGGTCAAGGGGTTCGTGGTACGCGATGACTGCGACGCGCCTTCGCATCCGCACTCGGAGATGACGATTCACGAATATCTCGAAATGAACGATATTCCGGGGGTTTCAGGGGTCGATACACGGGCGATCACGCGTCGCATCCGGTCGGCCGGTGTGATGATGGGTGCGATCGTGCAAGGTGAAGATCACGCGGCGGCAACCGCGGCGTTGGAAGCAGCGCAATGGTACGGCGACCAGAACTGGGTAGACGAGGTTGCGACCGAAGAGGAGTTCGAGTGGCATGGCGATGGTAATGACGGCACTCGCCCAGCAGCGGAACTTTTAGTCAGGTCTCAACGCGCTGGGACTGTTACGGATAACAACGGGGATCGCCCACTCCGCATCGCCGTCATCGATTTCGGCGTCAAGTGGAACATTCTCCGCAGCATGATGGCGCGTAACTGCCAAGTGAAGGTTTTTCCGTGTGATGTCAGCGCATCTGAAGTGAAAGCTTTCAAGCCCGACGGTATAGTTCTTTCCCCCGGTCCCGGCGATCCAGCAGTTCTAGATGGTCCAGTCGAAACCATTCGCGAACTTTCCGATCTAGATGGCGACGGCACGAATTCGATCCCTACGCTAGGAATCTGCCTCGGACACCAGCTCGTCGCGCGGGCGTTAGGCGCAGATACCTTCATGCTTCACTTCGGGCATCGCGGCGGCAATCAACCGGTGCAAGACCTCAGGACCGGCCGTGTCTATGTGACCGCCCATAACCATGGATACGCCGTTGATCCGGACAAGCTCCCTGATCGGCCTGGTGTGAAGGTGACCCACATCAACCTCAACGACAACACTGTTGAGGGGCTCGCGGATGAGCCGCACGGCATCATGACGATCCAGTTCCACTCCGAGGCATCACCCGGACCCCACGATAGCGAGATGATTTTCGACCAGTTCGTCGCCTCAATCAGGCAGCGTTCTACGAAGCGATAGCGAGCAAGCATGCCCCGTAACGAAAACCTGAAAAAAGTTCTCGTCATCGGCTCCGGTCCTATTGTCATAGGTCAGGCGGCAGAGTTTGACTACGCTGGAACCCAAGCGTGCAAATCGCTCCGAGAAGAGGGCGTCGAGGTCGTCCTCGTCAACTCGAACCCCGCGACCATCATGACCGACGAAGATGTCGCCGACCGCGTCTACATCGAACCCCTTACCGTCCCCGTTATTCAACGAATAATCGAGCGCGAAGAACCAGACGGCATTCTTGGGACTCTCGGTGGACAGACCGGACTCAACCTGACCGTGGAGTTGGAAGAAGCTGGTGCCCTCAAAGATGTCGTGGTCATGGGAACCAAGACCCAGAGCATCCGAAAAGCAGAAGACCGTGAACTCTTTGCTTCATTCATGGAGGAGATCGGAGAGCCGATTTCCTACGGGATTGCCGTAACGACGATACCCGACGCCGAAAAAGCAGCTCAAGAGATCGGATATCCCATCGTCGTTCGACCTGCGTACACGCTGGGAGGAACTGGCGGCGGCGTTGCAAACGACGTCGATGAACTACATGAAATCGTCCAATCGGGTCTCGCAGCGTCCCTTGTCGGACAGGTCCTCATCGAAAAATCACTACTCGGCTGGAAAGAGATCGAGTATGAGGTCATGCGCGACAGCGTCGGCAACGTCATCACCGTCTGCAACATGGAAAACTTCGATCCCATGGGTGTCCACACCGGTGACTCGATCGTGGTCGCACCCAGCCAAACCCTCACCGACAAGGACTACCAGCGGCTTCGAACAGCCGCGCTCCACATCATTGACGGCCTGAAGATCGAAGGCGGATGCAACGTCCAGTTCGCATATCGCCCCGGCAAAGAAGTCGGTGCCCAGTTGGGCGAGGGTTCCAGATACGATGACGAAGGCCCGATGTACTACGTCATCGAGGTCAATCCCCGAGTCTCCCGCTCCTCAGCCCTCGCGAGCAAAGCGACTGGATACCCAATCGCCAGAGTGGCGGCAAAAGTCGCTCTCGGTCTGCGTTTAGACGAGATCAGCAACGTTGTTACTGGCAAGACACGTGCCGCGTTTGAACCGGCATTGGACTACTGTGTAGCCAAAATCCCCCGCTGGCCATTCGACAAGTTCGGTGGAGGAGATCGCTCTCTCGGCACTCAGATGAAGGCGACCGGCGAGGTGATGGCCGTCGACCGTAGCTTCGAAGCGGCGTTGATGAAAGCGATCCGTTCTCTAGAGGACGGGAAGAGGTCGTTGCGATGGGAAGACCCTGTTTGGCGAGACAACGGGTTGCCAGACATCGATCTATCCGGCGATGATCAACGGTTGTGGAAACTCGCTTTCAAACTGCGTACCGGTACAACGCCGGAAGAGCTAACTATGACGACTGGCATCGACCTGTGGTTCACTCGGGCACTAGCGCGGATTGTCGATGTCGAACGTGAACTGCGCGATTCTGAGGGTTTGAGCGCGGAGTTGCTGCGTCGTGCCAAGCGCGTCGGCTTGAGTGACGAGGATATTTCGGAGTTTACGGGTATCGGGCTCTCCGAACGCGTCCGGGATTTGCGAAAAGAACTCGGGATAGTTCCGGTCTACAAGATGGTCGATACCTGCGCAGGAGAATTCGAAGCATCGACGCCGTATTTCTACAGCACCTACGAAGAGGAAAACGAGGCCGAACCGATTAACGGCAGATCGGCGGTTGTGATCGGTTCGGGCCCGATCCGCATTGGGCAAGGCATCGAGTTCGACTATTGCTCGGTCCATGCCGCATGGTCGTTGCAGAGCGAAGGCATCCGCGCAGTCATGATTAACTCCAACCCAGAGACGGTTTCGACCGATTTCGACACCTCGGACCGCCTCTACTTTGAACCGCTCGATGACGAGAGCGTCCGCGACATCATCGACAACGAGATAGGCAATAGATCGACCTCAAGCGACAACCCTGAACCACCGAAAATCGTCGTCCAATTTGGCGGTCAGACCGCAATCAACTTGTCGCAATCGTTAAACGCTGCTGGGTTGCAAGACATGGTGCTGGGTTCGGACCCGGAAGTGATCGACAACGCCACCGACCGAGGTCGCTTCGAACGCTTGGCGGCGTCAAACGGCTTGCCGCTACCGCCGGGCGGCACCGCAACCAACACCGCGACCGCGCTGGCGCTTGCCGAGAGCCTCGGATACCCATTGCTGGTTCGACCGAGCTACGTGCTCGGAGGTCGCGCGATGGAGATTGTCGATAAACCTAGCGAATTGGAACGCTACTTCGATCGCGCGTTGAAAGCCGCTCCAGGACAGACGATTCTCATCGATCGTTACTTCCAAGGCATCGAGGTTGAAGTCGATGCGGTCTGCGACGGCGAGGACGTGCTGGTTCCCGGAATCATGCAACACATCGAACGTGCAGGTGTGCATTCCGGCGACTCGTTCGCGGTCTACCCGGCCATCTGGCTGACGGGCGATGAGGTCGAAACGATCGTCGATTACACGCGGCGCATTGGACGGATGTTGAATGTGCAGGGGTTGATGAACATCCAGTACGTCATAACCGGTGGCGGAACATACCGCAGTAACGCAGCGGATCCCGGACGCGGGCAAGACCATGTCGCGGACAGCGAAACCTACATCATTGAGGTCAATCCCCGCTCGTCACGCACTATCCCCTTCATCTCAAAAGTCACCGGCATCCCCATGATCCGCATCGCCACTCAAGTCATGCTCGGCAAGAAACTCCGAGACATGGAATGGGGAACCGGGCTAATGCCGCGTAAAGACCTGGTTGCCGTCAAGGCGCCCGTCTTCTCGATGAACAAACTCACCAGCGTCGACACCTTCCTTGGTCCCGAGATGAAATCGACTGGCGAGGTGATGGGTATCGACCGATCTTACGTTCCCGCCGTCACCAAGGCACTTATAGCGTCATCACACTCGATCAATCACGGAGACAACGTGTTGCTGAGCATCGCAGATTCAGCCAAACCAGATGCGGAGCGGTTGATCCGAACCCTCGGCGAAAACGGTCACGGCATATACGCGACTTCGGGCACCGCAGGGTTCGTGCGTAGCCTCGGTTACGAGGTGACTGAAGTGGAGCGTCTGTTGTCAGCCAACGCTGCGAACGTAGTCACCGTCATCAACGATGGCACAGTCCAAGCAGTAGTAAACGTTCCTACAGGCGGTCGCGATGCCGAGCAGGACGGTTTCTACATCCGCAGAGCAGCAGTTGAACGTCGAATTCCGTGCTTCACCTCAATCGACACCGCCAGATGTGCGGTCGAAGCGGTCTACGCGCCCAAGACGGCTGGCGATACGAATGGCGGTCTCAACGTCATGACGCTGACGGAGTACGTGAACGCCATCGATTGAACTGCGAGCAGGTTTGAAAGTCACTCCGCCCGCCGCGCAGTAACCCCGAGCCAAATTCTCGGAACCGTCTCGATATCCATCTCTTTGAAGACCTGCTTGAGCGACTTCTGGAGTGCATCGCGCCCTTTGCCGAGCGGAACGCCCGGCATAATGCCCTCGATCCAGTCGCGGAAACCGCTGATGTGGTAGAAACCCGTTTCCGGAACCTCAACGCAGTGGTTCTCGGCTCGGACAATCTCGAAACCCGCGGCCTCGAGTAGTTCCTTGTACTCTTCGGGTGTCAACTGACGACGCGCACCAGTCTTGTCTGCATTCTTGTCTGGGAATAGCCCATGGTCTTTGCGCAGCGTCCGAAGGGATCGCATCATCCAACGACGATAGAAATCATGGGATTCGGGTGGGTGCGAGCCCTCGAAGAACGAAGTGTTGAACGCCAGGATGCCACCCGGTCGCAAACGCTCCCGGATCTGATTCAGCAGCGCAACTTTGTCGTTGACATAGTGGATGGAGTTGCAATAGATGACCGCGTCGACCTGCTCATTGACCGACGATGCCAAGTTCTGGACCTCTGCGTGGACGAATCGGATAGCGGCTTCTTTACGTCCCCCTAACTCCTCGACAGCAGATCTCAGCGCGGAAGCGGAGTGGTCTACCGCGTAAATCACAGTCTCTTTGGTCCCCGTCAAGCGGTCGAGGATGAGCTTCGTGATTCCACCTGTACCGCAACCCAAGTCGATAATCTTATGTTGATTAAATACGCCGGACATATCGACAAGGCGAGAGTTGACCTTGCGGTAGAAAGGTTGGGATGAAAACTCGGTGAACGAGTATTCGTCGGAATATTCGGCGCTCGATTGATTCGGCATGGGAGCCTCGACAAGAATTGGTTGGTGGCGCGCGGATTTAGCCTTGATGCGATCGTGTTTCAATCTTAACAGGGAAACCAAATTCGTGATTAGAGCAGGCGTCATTGTCGCAACGGCAGCGGTCGTCGCCATCACCGCGTCCGTAACTGCTTGTACCTCTAAAAATACCTCCCCACTCATCTTCGCGGCAGCGTCTTTGGTGGATGTGATGGAAGAGGTGGCAGTTGCCTACGAAGAAGAGACTGGCGACAAAGTACGCTTCAACTTCGCTGGGTCAAACCTAATAGCGAATCAGATCATCGTCGGGGCTCCAGCGAATGGTGTGATCGTCGCAGGGCGTAGCCCGATCGACAAATTGGTCAGCGCAGACAAGATCTCTGAGGGCGACGCGATCCATGTACTGTCCAACCGATTAGTCGCGGTCAGACAGTCAAGTGACGACGGATCGATCAACGACCTTAAAGAGTTGGTAGGAGCCGGTAGGATAGCCATGCCAGATCCCGATACGGCACCAGCCGGCGAATACTTCGAAGCAGCGTTCAGAGAACGAGGACTGTGGGAACAATTGGAACCCCAGATCATACCCGCCCTGGACGCCAGAGCCGCCCTAGCAGCCGCCTTGACTGGTAGTGTCGATTACGCTTTGGTATACGAAACTGACGCCGCGTCAACCGACGATGTGGAGATAACTTTCGAGATTGAGAGTAGTAGTGACGCGACTCAGCCTAAGTACTTCGCCGCACCGTTGCAGGACGACGAATCGACCGAAGCGTTCATCGATTTCTTAGCAACACCAAAAGCGATTGCCATCTTCGAGCGTTACAAGTTTAGGCCTTGATCGGACAAAGCAGTGGCATCAATCCTTGACATAACCCTGCTTTCGCTCCAATCCTCTTTGGTTGCGGTTGCCGGGATGTTGGTGCCCGCGCTACTCGTCGCGAGCCACTTGGTCCGCAGCCAAGGACGCTTGGCATTTGCGATTGACCTGATCGTGTCGATGCCACTGGCGCTTCCACCGGTCGCTGTCGGCTTTGTGTTGCTATGGTTTTTCGGCGCAACCGGCCCGTTAGGTTCGATAACGGAAGGTCTAGCGTTCAGTTGGGTCGCAATGTCTATCGCTTCCGCGGTCGTGGCATTTCCTTTGGTCGTTCGAGCCTTCATTGCCGGTTTGGCCGAGGTAGATCCACGATTGGTCTTCGCGGCGCGCAACTTGGGAGCCAGCCGATTAAGGGCGGCGTGGGACGTTACTCTGCCTCTCGCACGGCGCGGCATCGCCGCCGGGTTGTTGCTGGGATTCGTACGATCGTTCGCCGAATTTGGGGCCACTATCGTCTTCGCCGGCAACATTCCCGGAGACACGCAGGGGTTGCCGAGCGCGATTTTTTCCCGCATTGCGGCCGGAGACTTCTCAGGCGCTTGGGTGTTAGCCGCGGTGTCAGTAACGATCGGAGGCATCGCGCTGGCGATACACAACCGGTTGGTTTCGAACTACCGCGATCGTTCAAATGCCCATTCAAACGACAGAGGCGCTTCAAATGGTTGAAGGCCCCGACAAATTCCTCGAATTTGATTTGAAGCTGCGACAAGGCGATTTCGATCTCAACGTCGCCGGACACTTTTCAAACGGGATCAACGCCGTTTTCGGCCCGTCAGGTGCTGGAAAGTCAACGTTGCTCGCGTGTTTAGCAGGGATGACTGAACCCGACGACGGCTTCATCAAGCTGGGCGGACAAACATTGTTTTCTTCAAGCGAGCGTGTGAAAACACCGCCACAAACCCGACGTGTGGTGATGGTGTTTCAGGACGGGATGCTTTTCCCGCACAAAACAGTTCGTGAAAACATCGAGTACGGCTATCGCATGATTCCCATTGAGCAACGCACGGTTGATCCTGACGAGTTGGGCGAATTTTTGCGGATCGACGAGTTGTCGGATCGGTATCCAGCAACGTTGTCAGGTGGAGAACGTCAGCGAGTGGCCTTGGCAAGAAGCGTCGCCGCATCACCTAAACTACTGCTGCTCGACGAACCTGTAGCCTCTCTAGACGTCGGATTGCGGAACGAGGTCGTGTCTTATCTGAAGCAAGTGCACGAACGGTACGCGATCCCAATGGTCTACGTTTCGCACTCTTTGTCGGATGTGATGGCACTAGCCGCGAACGCGCTAGTTCTCGAGCGAGGACAAGTCAAGTCATTCGGCCCCGTCGTCGATCTGGTCGCCGAAATCGTTTCGTCGACGAGAGTTGGAAGGGGCGATATAGACAATCTCTTCGTCGGAACGGTTTCCGACTCAGGCGCGATCTGCATCGGGGACATCGACGTTATCGCCCAAGCCAGCAACCTTCAAGCCGGTCAACGGGTCACAGCTTCGATCAGCGCATCGGACATCATGTTGGCTTTGAAAAAGCCGGAAGCGATCAGCGCGAGAAATGTATTCAGCGGCATCGTCCGCCGGGTTGAACAGGGAGATTTCGGCGCATTCGCCTTCGTCGACGCTGGTGCCGAGTTCGTCGTCGAATTGACCTCAGATGCCGTAGATCAACTCGGAATAGAGCCCGGATTGGAGGTCTTCGTTGTCTTTAAAACCAGCAGCATCACCATCACGGCTGGGTAACGCCAAGCCCAACGGGGCATTGATTCGCAAACGCGCATCTGTCGCACACTGGTTTTTTCTTGCAGATACGTGCCGCGTGATAATCGATCAACGCATGATACTCGTTGAATAGCTGGGCATCGTGAGGAAGGAGATCGTGAAAGAGTTGCTGGTACGACGAGTAACTCTTCCCCTCAATTTCCCAACCCATCCTCTCGATGAGGCGCTTCGTGTAAGCATCGATCACGAACGATGGCTTCTTCGCCCCATACAGAATGATGTCGTCCGCCGTCTCCTCCCCAATACCCCAAACTGAGAGCAATTGTTCACGCATCTCATCAATCGGAAGCGCGAACAGCCCGCACAGATCGCCCCCATGATTCTCCAGAATGAACCTCGCGAACTCTTTCAACTTACGCGTCTTAGTTATGTAGTACCCCGAAGGGCGAATCAACACGTGCATCTCCTCGTCCGACGTATTCAAGACCGCATCGAACGACCACACATCAGCCTCACGCAGGTTGATTAGCGCGCGTTCGACGTTCGACCATGAGATGTTCTGCACCAGAATCGCGCCGATCACCAACTCGAACGCACCGCCATGCACCGTCGGCCACCAATTGCGAGGCCCGTACGTGTCGTAGAGGACGGTGAAGAGCCACTCGATGTCTTGTCGAGTAGGTGGGGTGGATTTGCCAGCGCGCGGATCGGACCTCGTGTGGCTGAAGTTATAAATAATCTCAGGCGACGTGCTCATTGAACCTAAGAGGATACGACGTGACAACAGTGATGGCGACTACGATGCGTGAGAAGATCGTCGAAGCGCAGAGGCGCTCCGGCAGTTTTGTTTGCGTCGGATTGGACCCCGATCCGTCTAAGATGCCAATCGACGATGTTTTCGAGTTCAATCGAGCCATAATCGATGCCACTCATGACTTGGTCGCTGCTTACAAACCCCAGTTCGCATTCTATGAGGCGATGGGATTACCCGGTCTCGAAGCGTTAGCAAAAACGATCGAATACATTCGCGACGTCGCTCCGGGGGTGTTTGTGATAGCAGATGCTAAACGTGGCGACATAGGCAGCACAGCTGAGGCATACGCGAAGGCAATGTTCGAAACATGGCGCGTTGACGCATGCACAGTGTATGCATATCAAGGCTCAGACTCAGTCGCACCCTTCTTGGAATATCCAGGCAAGGGCGTGTTCGTGGTTTGCCGAACGTCCAATCCCAGTTCGATCGAGGTTCAGGATGTCGTTGATGAACCGAGCGGCGAGACGGTCTTTGAACGAGTAGCGCGCCAAACCATCTCCTTGTGTGACGGCGGCAACGTCGGTTTGGTAGTCGGAGCGACCTATCCGCAAGAGCTGGCATCGTTGCGAGCTGCGCACCCAGACACACCGTTCCTCATCCCAGGAGTGGGAGCACAAGGCGGAGACGCAACCGAGTCTGCCAGACTAGGCGGAGATAACATCCTCATCAACTCGTCCCGTGGCATCATCTACGCCTCGCAATCCAAAGCTGATTTCGACGTCGCAGCCCGTCGCGCGGTCGAAGAGTTACGCGTTGAGATCGCAGCCGGCAGGTAGGTATGGAATTGCCGCCCCAAACTCCTAAGGGTCGCACCAAAAATCGACCGAGAGACCGCGAGGTAGTCCCATTCGAGGTCGGGGATACAGTTGTTTTGCGAAAACCGCACCCTTGCGGCTCCAACGAATGGAAGGTCTATCGAATCGGCGCGGATATCGGTCTATTGTGTTCAGGATGCGGTCGACGAGTAATGCTCGAACGTCCAATCGTCCAACGCAGGATGAAGAGTCGAATTCCCGTCAAAAGCTAATCCGAGGTCCTTGAGTAGACCGCGCCACCGGATTTGTATTTGGAATTTCGTAGTACAGTATTTAAGTGGATGTTCCGCTAGACGGCGTGTTGTACGCGCGCAGGTCGAATGGGCATCAAAATTGTCAACCGCTGCCAGGTCAAGGGAGATGTCCGTCATGCTTGAGGTGGAAATTCACCAGATCACGATGGGGCGTGACGGTTCTAGCGAGCGGTGCTTGATTCTTCGACCCAAGGATCACGAGGATCGGCGCGTTTGCCCGATCATCATTGGCAGCAACGAAGCTTCGGCAATCGCCGCGGTCTCAAATGACCCGCCAGCTACACGACCGATGACTCACGACCTTCTGCTCAACGCCATCACCGAACTCGGCGGCACTGTGCAGTACGTCTACATTCGCGGTTTGAACAAATCGACGTTCTTCGCCGACGTAAGCGTGCGCGTGGGTGAAGATGTGATCGTGCTGGACGCGCGCCCATCCGATTCGATAGCCTTGGCAGTCCGAGCCCGTGTTCCCATCTACATGGCTGAGGAAGTCATGGAGCAGGTTGACAACGACCTGCAGGGCCGTCGTTCAGCAGAAGAAGCGTCGCGTCGCGGCGCGCGGGAACGCGAATATGAAGAAGCGACCACCCCGGTGACGCCCGAGCAGCGCGAGAAGTTGAGCGCGTTCAGCGAGTTCATGGAGTCGCTCAGCATGGACGACGACGGCGAGGAGACCGCCAGCAAGTAACCCCGCCGCAACTTCAGGGTTCCCCCGTTCACGGGGGAAATGTCCGAAGGACAAGGGGGCGTCGCTTCGTCCAGTAACTACCTGCCTTCCAAGATGAAGTCGGCGACACGCTCGCCGATCACCATCGAAGTGACGTTCGTGTTTGCTCGGATACAATCGGGCATATTCGACGCATCGGCCACTTTCAGGTTTTCCAACCCCTTGACGTTGCCGTACTGATCCAACACCGCCATCTCATCGCTGTCTGGTCCCATCTTGCAGGTGCCTGAGACATGGTGGCTGGTACCTACGCACTTCATCATGTAGAGGTTCAACAGTTCATCATCCGCCGCCTCCTCCGGCGTCGGAGCCACTAGCTCTTCGATAATGTTGTCATACGGCGACTGCTCGCCGATTTCGATGCACTTCCTCACCGCTTCCCTCATCCGCTCCTTGTCGAAATCCGTGCCTAGAAGGTTGTAGTCCAGATAAGGCTGGACATGCGGGTCCGTCGATTGCAGCCTGATCTCGCCAGCAGCCTCCGCCAGATACAGCGCCGAAATCATCGATATCCCGATCGGCTGCGTGTTCGATATGAGGTACACGCCTTCCTGTGTTGTGCATGACAGGGGGTGTATGAACATGTCGTTCCGCCACTTCGAGCCCTCGCACGTGAACTTCAGATTGATCTGGATCTTCGACGCAAGCGGGTCTTGACGAAAATCTTCATAGGTACGGAAAATCGTCGAGACCTGCGGATGGTCGCGTAAATTCTGTCCAACCCCCGGCGAGTCGAGCATTACCGGGATGCCCATCTCATTGATGTGATCTGCTGGCCCGACCCCCGACAGCATCAAAATCTGCGGTGAACAGATCGCCCCCGCTGACAAAACCACCTGATCGGCGTAAACGTCAAACAACTCTCCACCCGATTCCACCTTCGCTCCGATCGCCGTGGTGCCATCAAATAGCAGCTTGTGGACATGGCAGTCGCCTCGCAGCGTCAGATTCAGTCGATGTCTCGACTGCGACAAATACCCGATGTTTGTGCTCCAACGCACACCGTTCGGATTGTTGAACGGCGGCGGTCCCACCCCTGTCGTGTCCGGGTTGTTCGCATCCTCGTAGTAGGGATACCCGAGCATCTGACACGCCTCAACGAACGCCTCTTGGTCCGGATTCCACTCGTCCCGCTTGAAACGGCGAGCCACTATCGGGCCATCAGTCCCGTGGTAGTCGTCTGAAAAGTCGGCGTCCGTCTCAATACGCCGGAAATACGGCATCAACTTCTGGAACGACCACTCATCGTTGCCCCACGAAGCCCAGTCGTCATAGTCCTCCGGCATCCCCCGCAAGAAGATCTGCGCATTCACCGAACTCGAACCTCCGACCAGCTTGCCCCGTGGCACCATCATGTCCGGGAACAGGTCATTCGATTTGGCTGTGAAGTTCCAGTTGTGCTTGCTGTCCTTCCCGAATGCACGCGCCCAAATGTTGCGGTCGAAACCGTAGCCGAGCTTGATCTCCATCGGCAGGTCGTCCATAGTCGGATAATCAGGCCCCGCTTCCAGTAATAGCACCGAGACATTAGGGTCTTCGCTGAGACGGGTGGCGATGATGGCACCGGCAGATCCGGCTCCGATGACGATGAAGTCGTATTTCATGGGTTTCAACCTATGAGCGATCAGGCAAGTTGCGATGCGAATACGTTATCGCGTGTGAGCGTTGTTTGCACGGATTACGTTGCTATCATTCCCCTTGTCACTTGCTTCGCCGAAATGTCGTCTGAAACACCCATAGACCCCATCAGATTCGAAGTCATCCGCAACGCCTTGGTCGAAGCTACCGAGGAGATGGCTTCAGCCCTGCGACGTAGCGCGTACTCGACCAACATCAAGACGCGGCACGACTTTTCCTGCGCCATTTTCGACCGCAAAATGCGCATCGTCGCACAGTCATTCAGTCAGCCCAACCATCTCGGATCATTGATGGAGACGATCCCGAGAGCACTCGATGCGTACGGGTTGGAGAATCTTTCAGAGGGCGACGGCATCCTCGTGAATCTTCCCTACACCGGAGGAGTGCACCTCAACGACATAACGCTTATTTCGCCTGTTTACCTCGACACCACGCCGGTAGGGTTCGTCGCAAGTTTGGCCCACCATGTTGACGTTGGCGGAGGCGCGCCGGCGAGCATTGGGGCCTTCAGAGAGGTCTACCAAGAAGGCATCATCATCCCGCCTGTGAAGTTCGTAAGCGGCGGCGACTTCAACCGTGACGTGTTTGATCTGGTACTCGCTCAGGTCAGAGCGAAGCGAGAGACGGCTGGAGACTTCCGTGCCCAAATAGCGGCGAACAACACCGGAATTCGCAGATTTAAGGTTCTGATAGGCAAGATGGGCGCGGAGGTGGTCGCACGGTATATCGACGAGTTGATCGAGTACACGGATCGGCGGACGAAGTCGGAACTGGCGAAACTACCGAAGGGCGTGTTCACGGCTGATGGGGTAATGGACAGCGATGGGTACACCGATGAACCCGTAAAACTGGTGGTCAAACTGACCATCGACGACGAAGGACTGCTATTCGACTTCACCGGCTCCGACGAACAGCGAAGCGCGCCCGTCAATTCGACCTATGCCCAGACCCACTCTGGAGTGGCTTTCGTGCTCAAGTGCATGATCGATCCTGATGTCCCTGTCAACTCAGGCTTCTATCGCAACGTGCATATGATTGCCCCGGCAGGCAGCGTGGTCAACTGCACCGCACCAGCGCCAGTCGTAGGTGGATGGGAGACGCAACTTCGTCTCACAGAGGTCATGTTGAAGGCGTTAGCGGACGCGATTCCTGAAAAGGTGCCTGCGGGCACCGAAGGCATGATCTGCCACTCCGGGTTCGGAGGATTCGACCCGTATCGCGACGAAACATACTGCTTCCTGGAAACCATCGCCGGCGGGTTTGGAGCGCGGGCCACCAGTGACGGCCCGGATGCTGTACAACCCCACGGCAAGAACACCGCCAACGCGCCAATTGAAGAAACCGAACTCAACTATCCGGTACGCATAACCCGCTACGAACTGGTTGAAAACTCGGAAGGTCCGGGACGGTACCGCGGTGGTTTGGGGTTGCGTCGGGACTATCTCTTCCCAGACCATCAGGCATCTTTCACCATTTTGGCCGACCGTGAACGTTGGGGGCCTCACGGACTTTTCGGCGGACATTCAGGCGAACCCGCCCACTATGTTCTGAATCCAGATTCAGATGCGACGCAATTGCCATCCAAAGTAACCGTCCAACTCAGCGAGAACGATGTCGTGAGTTATCGCACCTGCGGCGGTGGCGGTTATGGACCGCCAGAGCAACGCGACCCCGAAGATGTCCTGTGCGACGTCCGAGATGGGCGTGTAAGTTCAAGTCGCGCGCGTGACATCTATCGAGTCGCTATCGACTCCGAAGCATGGTTAGTTGATGACGATGCAACCGCGATCCTTCGTTCCGCCGTCTCTGGACAAAGGGAATCCAACCCGTGACCGATCAATACCGTCTCGGCATCGACATCGGTGGAACTTTTACCGATGGCATCCTGCTCAACGAGACCACCGGCGAGATTCGAACCGCAAAGGTTCCCTCTACCCCCGCCGATCCGTCTGATGGCTTCCTTCATGTCCTACGGCGGATGCTCGATGATGGACAAGCCGAACCTGACGCGGTGAAATACGTCGTTCACGGAACCACCGTGGCAACCAACGCCATCATCGAAGGCAATCTAGCCAAAACCGCATTCATCACCACAGAGGGTTTCCGCGACTTATTGGAAATCCAGACCGGGATTCGTCCAACTCTTTACGACCTTCAGTTCCAGAAGTTGAAACCCTTGGTACCGCGCTACCTCTGCTTCGGTGTTCCAGAGCGATTGGATTACAGGGGCGAGGTACTAGTCCCGCTGGACGAAGAAGCAGTGCGGAGCGTGGTTCTGGAGTTGCGCGAGGAAGAAGTGGAATCGGTCGCGGTTTGCCTCCTCCATTCGTACATCAACCCGAAGCACGAGCGACGGATCGGCGAAATACTAGCCGCCGAACTGCCGTCAGCTTTGTGTTCACTTTCGTCAGAAGTCGCGCCAGAATTCAGGGAGTATTTCCGCGCCAGCACAACCGTTATAAACGCCGCTATACGTCCTGTAGTCTCCAGTTACTTGGGGAACATTCAGAATCGCGTGCGTCGATCCGGAGTCGCTGGCGAGATGCTCGTGATGCAGAGCAACGGGGGAGTTCTAACGTTCGAAGCAGCGATGGATCGCCCCGTCTTCATGGTAGAGTCGGGACCAGCCGCCGGTGTCATAGCCGCATCTCAACTTGGTGAAACCCTAGGGCATGAGAACGTCATCTCGTTCGATATGGGCGGTACCACAGCCAAGGCTGGGCTGATCGAGAACGGCTCGCCGCGGGTTACCAAGGATTACGAGGTCGGCGGAACGGCTGCCACAACTGAACACGGTTCTCGAGGATCCGGCTATCCGATCCGTACGCCAGTCATCGACTTGGTCGAAATCGGCGCAGGCGGCGGATCGATCGCGTGGATCGATTCCGGCGGCATTCTCCGAGTCGGTCCGCGCAGCGCCGGTGCCGATCCCGGTCCAGTCTGCTACGGGCAAGGCGGCACCGAGCCGACGATCACAGATGCGAATCTGGTTCTCGGAAGGATATCGCCCGACTACTTCTTGGGCGGTGAGATGCGGCTGGATGTGGACGCCGCGCGGCGAGCCATCAACGAACGATGCGCCCAACAGCTAGGCATGGACGTAGACGAAGTCGCCCTCGGCATCGTGGAGATCGCCAACAGCGCCATGGTCGGCGCGCTCCGCAGAGTGTCGGTCCAACGCGGTTACGACCCCAGAGAATTTGTGCTCGTAGCCTTCGGAGGAGCCGGACCAGTCCACGCCAATCGACTCGCCGCAGAACTAGAGATGCCCACCGTGCTGGTGCCGATGAGTCCAGGTACAACCTCGGCGATGGGTCTACTGGTGACCGACATCAAACACGACTACTCGGTAGCTTTAATACAACGCGCCGATCAAATCGACATCGGCGTTGCCAACACCCAGTTTGAACGAATGAGATCTGAGGGGCAGACAGCCCTTTCCCGCGAAGGCGTCGCAGACGAAGCCACTCGCTTCATAAAGCAGGCCGACATGCGCTACGTCGGTCAAAGCTATGAGCTGACAGTTCCCCTACAAGAAAAGGATCTAGATGCAGCCGCGCTAGATGAGATATTGGCGCAGTTCCATCAAGAGCACGAGCGATCCTACGGCTTCAAGGCTGAAGAAGAACCAGTCGAATTCGTCGCACTGCGCCTCAGCGCAATAGGCGTGATCCCCAAACCTCAATTGCGGAAGATCGGGCGCGCAGATGACACCACCACCAACGCCCTAAAAGAAACCAGACCCGTCTACTTCGCCGAGACAAATGGACGCGTGAACTGCCCCATATTCGACCGTTACAAACTCCGCTCAGGAGACGACATCCCAGGCCCAGCAATCATCGAAGAAGTCGACTCGACAACTGTCATTCACCCCGATTACCGGGCGACCGTCGATAAATTTGGAAACCTTTTCTTACAGCCTACCCACCCTTAAGGACCTCCGCCATCACCCTGCGCCTCCGTCATTCAGCGCCCATTCCCCGTCATTCCGGCGAAAGCCGGAATCCAGAGGGGGCGAGACGGCGGGGAAATCATGGCAATCATTCAAAATCACAGCGGCCGTCGGTGATGGGCTTAGCTGATCTGTAAGCGGTCTCTAGCGTGAATTCCGCCGCCGCTATTGAGACATGACCGTCATCGTTGACAGTGAATGAAACCTTGTCCCGTGGATTGATGCCGAGGATGCGGCGAACTTCGGGAGGAATGGTCACCTGGTTGCGTTGGGTGGTCGTCGTTGTGAATTGGCGCATTGATCTGACGCTGATGCAACGAAAATATGACGATTCGTTGTATATCTTCGAACTATGATTGCTATGAAGTATGATGCCATGCGATTATCCGTGCTTGTTGTGGTGTTGACGGTTGTTGCGTTGGCTGGTTGCTCGACGCAGTCTGTGATGCCGACTGTTCCTCCAACTCAGCCTATGGTGGAGGCGACTACGGCTTTGGAAATCTTGGATGTTGAACGTTCCGCTTCGCCCGCCGAGTTGACCAAGCTTGCAAGGTCGAGCGTCGTTAAGATTCGCACAGAGAGCGGGGGTGGAACGGGCTGGGTTTGGGGTGTTAGTGATGGGACTGCGTACATCATGACGAACGAACACGTGACGGGTAGCAACCCTTCGTTCGTAGACGTTGTGTTTGACGGCGAGCGCGTGGGCAAAGGGGAACTCCTTGCGGCTTCTTCTTCGCACGATCTTGCGGTGGTGTCGGTTTGTTGCAGTTCAAGTTTCGAAGCGTTGCCGCTCGCGGGTGACGACGATGTTGAATTAGGTGAAGAGGTTGTAGCGTTGGGCTTTCCGCACCGTGACGGCGTTGTTGAAAGCCTTAGCGTGTCGACAGGGATAGTTTCCGCGTATGACTACAGCGATGTTTTGGGTATCTGGGTTGTGCAGACGGATGCGGCGATCAATCCCGGCAACAGCGGCGGTCCGATGCTTAACGGAGACGGTCGTGTAGTTGGTGTTGTCAGCTTCGGTTTTCCTGAAAGCCAGAATTTGGGTTTTGGGATTGCGCCGCGTACGGTTAGGGCGTTTCTGAGTGCGTTGAGAACGTCTCTTCTGGGCGATGGAGTTCAGATGGAGGAGCCGACTGCGATTCCTGCGCCGACTGCGATTCCTGTGCCTACGAACACACCGGGCCCGACGGCAACCCCGACGCTGACAGCTACGCCTACGTACACGCCGACAGTGACCCCGACTCCTACGGTGACCCCGACTCCTACGGTGACCCCGACTCCTACGGTGACACCAACGCCTACGATGACACCAATGCCGACGCCGGTTGCGACTTCGACGGCTGTTCCGACTCCTACGCCTGTTCCTTCTGTTCCACTAAGTTGGAATCATCCTGATGTTTGGGGAGACAGCGATGCTGCAGCAGCAGCGGCTGAGCACGGTTTCGCGATACTCTGCGAATCTGACTATCCGTTTCAACTTGACTATGAGCACGCATTCGACGGCGAGGGCAGACTCCCAGCCATGGGGCACTTTGAGATGCGAAAGAAGCGCAGTAACGGTGGCGAATCGTTGTTGAGCGAAGATTACGGTCTCACCAATAGAGATTTTTCTTACGCGATATCGTTAGGACGAGCACTTTGTTTCGAACTCAGTGAAGGCGTGGAGATGTTGTTGCGTCAAAACGATGGTGATGTTGAGTTGGAGTTTGGTCCTGGCAGGACCCTTGTCCATGTCCCTTACCACAGTAGGGGGTACTCGGCGTCTTTCCGATGCGCTGGTGGGGTGTGCCCCGATAGGTTGGCGGATAGGACAGGGGATTTCATAGTGTTGGTCTATTGGCTTCGTAACAACCGTCCGATAATCGACTATTGGTTGGCTCTTGAAGAGGCGCGTATCGATGAACTGTCGGATGTTTTAGAGGTTATCGAGCGTCACATCAACTGGTGGCATGAGCGGATGGAAACTGGGCATCCCGAATACCGTTCTGAGCTTGAGGATCTGAGCGGTCAGTGCGATAGGGCGGATGATGTGATTGCGGAACTTGATGATATGGGTGTTGTTGTCGATCTGGCGCGGTTCACGGTATGCAAACTTGTTGACGCTAAATTGAACTGACGTTAGCGAGGCTGGAGACGCCCCTGTCATTCCCGCGCAGGCGGGAATCCGTCTGATCCCCTTGCGCTATGCGAAGGGAGAGATGTACGCAACTCCTAGTTCTCGCGCCCGTTGGGATTGAACAGCGCTTCTTCGTCGTCTTCGGTGAGCTTTATGCCGCGCTTGAGGAGTTCGGACCTGAATCGTTCACGCTCCTCATTTCTGCCTAGTACGCGGCCTTTAGCCTCAGCCTTGGCGTCGGCTTTGGCGGAGTATCTGCGTCGGATCTCGGTTGCTTTCTCGAACACTGTTCGGTCTCCTTCGATTGCGGAGCTCCTAGTTCTCGCGACCGTTGGGATTGAACAGGACCTTTTCGTCTTCTTCAGAGAGTTCTATACCGCGCTTCTGCAGTTCGGCTCTGAAGCGTTCTCTCTCTTCTTCCCGGCCCAGGGCTATGCCCTCGTTTCGGCCTAGGACGCGGCCTTTCGCCTCAGCTTTAGCGTCGGCTTTGGCAGAGTATCTGCGTCGGATCTCGGTTGCTTTCTCGAACACTGTTCGGACTCCTTCGATTGCGAGGGCGATGATTGCGAAAAAGGCCCATTGCTGCTGCGTGGCACCGATGCGGTAGGTCGCCATGATCCAGTGGTCTGAATCCGAGTATACCGACAACGTTGCAGTAGACGCGACTCCGAGCGCGGCGAACCCGACCGCCTGCCACACCGCGCCTCGCTCCCTGAGGGCGGCGGTGATCTCTTCGATTTGCATCTTGATGCCCTTGTTAGCATGTTCTTTCCGACGTCCATTCGCGTCGGCAAAGATCAAATTATCAGAAATGCATCGTTATATTAAACTAATGTGTCACAAAATCTTTGCGCCGTGATCCGAACAGTTGGAACGACGGGAAACCAGCATCCCCTACCCCTCTTACGCTCCGCGAATAGGGGAGTGAGCTCCCTCTCCACCACCTCAACCCACGTCCAGACACCCAACTCCCTCTAGCCCACTTTTTGAATTTGTTCAAAACCAATTTAGCGGCAACTTCCACCCCCGCCGAATCACCCACCTACCCCGGTATGCCGCGGGTTTTGCAATGTCCTCGCTTTCACCGGGATGGTGGCAGGTTTGGTGCTTATAATTGTTCAGAGTGGAGGCGGGTTTTGCGATGCCTGACGAACGGACTCCGAAGAGTGTGTCTGGCATCATCCCGACTTTAGCGCGACTGACCATGATCGGCTGGTTCGTCGGCGTGAGTATCGCTGGCGGGGCGTTGCTAGGTTGGTGGTTAGACGGACTTATCGGCAGCGCACCGTTGCTGCTGGTGGTCGGCATCCTGTTAGGGATCGCGGTTGCGTTAGTTGGCATGATGCGGATGCTGTCTGACTTCGGTAGTACGAAGAGTTAGCTGACCAAACCTTCCGAACGCTAACCGAAAGATGTCGATAGAGCCGAACCAAGAAGCAGGGGGAGAGATTGCTCTCATCCCCTAAAGGCATCGCCATAGCGGTTTTCTTACTCGCTGTGGCAGTCATTTCGGTTTTGGGCGGTGCCCTCGGCGCCGCATTCGGCGGTGGATTCCTCGGTGGTGCGGTTCCTCATCTGCAAGTCCCTTCGGAACTGGTCGCCTACATCGGCGATTACCCGCTCTACAACACGGTGGTGATGTTCGTCGCCGCAATCGTCGTCCTAGTGTTGCTGACGTGGTTGGCGACGCGCAAGATATCCGAGGTGCCGGGGCGTTGGCAGGCGTTGATGGAGCTCCTTTACGAGTTCTTCATCGGGCTGGCGGAATCGACGTCTGGTAAGGCGGGACGAATATTCATACCCGTGGCGACGGCGATTTTCTTGGTAGTGCTGTTCTCAAACTGGCTAGGGGTGTTGCCCGTAATCGGAAATATCGGCCGGGTTGAGACTACGACGGAGTACTTCTTCCACAAGTTTGAGGGCAAGGCAGAAAGTGAGGGGTACGCGGAGGTTTTGGAAGGCTTGCACCATGACGTGGGCAAGCAAGGCGAAGGGATGGGGCATTACCTTGCAACTCACGCTGACGTCGAATCAGTGCAGAAACTCGTCGGCAAAACCCTCGAGACGTACGGTGAACAAGATTTCGTGATCTTCGATGGAGGCGGCGTTCGATTGCTGCCGTTCGGCCGCGGCAACGACTACAAACTGAGTCTCATAGATGTAGTTGCATACGATGTCACCGATCCGACTCACCCGACCGCGGAGGATGTCATCAAAATTGCGGATCGAGTTGGTGAGAGCGTCGCTCCCGCGTCAGTGCCAAACACCGGATTCTTCAGTGAAAATCCGGAAAAATACGCGTCGCTTGCTGGCAAACGTGCAGGGATCCTGGTCCCATATCTACGCGGTTCAAGCACGGATTTGAACATGACGTTAGCGATCGCGATCTTTGCAATGGTCAGTGTTCAGTTCTGGGGGATCAAGACGTTGGGTGTCGGCGGATACTGGGACAAGTTCATCGGCAATCCGTTCAAACGCAACCCGATTGACCTCTTCGTGGGGGTCTTGGAGTTGGTTGGGGAGTTCATCAAGGTTGTTAGCTTCACATTCCGACTATTCGGAAACATGTTCGCTGGCGAGATACTCCTCATAGCGATGGGTTTTTTGTTCCCGCTGATCGGAATGATTCCGTTCATCGGGTTGGAGCTGTTCGTCGGGTTTATCCAGGCGATCATATTCTCAGTGTTGACACTGATGTTCGGTGCGTTTGCGATCATGCCGCACCATCATCCTGAAGGCGACCATCATGGCGCGGAGGGGCATTAGGCAGATGAGGATTGTTCATGTTCGGTCCCTTTCGGGCACCACTAAATTTGGCATGCTGCGTTCGACTCTTGGGCCGGTGAAGGCCGATTCGAATGCGTGTGAAGTATCGGCGCGGTCAGAAAAGACTGATGCCGTGGATACCAAAAACGGAGACCAGGAGGTCTAAAACGATGGAAGACTGGGCACCAATCGGAGCTGGCCTTGCGATCGGGGCGGGAGCCCTAGGTCCGGGACTTGGCATTGGGATGCTGGCAGGCAAGGCGATGGAAGCTCTGGGCAGGAACCCTGAGGCTGCCGACGCGATTCGCCAGAACATGATTCTTGCAATTGCGTTCACCGAAGCGATCGCGATCTACGCCTTGGTCGTGGCGATCATCACGCTGTTCACCTAGAAGTCGAAACTTTGGCACATCGGCGGGGGATCGGTCACCGGAGGTGGCCGGAGTGATTCCCTCCGCTGGTGTGGCGAACATAGTGATGTAGAACGAACCGGAGATTCTCATGGACGCATTGGGAATAGACCTGTCCAGATTATTGACCTTCTTGGTCGGGTTCACCGTTATCGCGGTCTTCCTGCGGATGTTCCTGTACGGACCTATCACTCGCATGTTGGACCAACGGGCGGAACGCATCCAAGAGAGCTTGGAAGCCGCAGATAGAGCCAGCGCCGAAGCTGCATCGTCTGCCGAACGCGTTGAGCAAGAGTTAGCGAACGCTCGCCGCGCAGGGCAGATCCTGATCGCCGAAGCCCGCGAAGCCGCATCCCGGTTGAAAGACCAAGAAGCGGAACGCACTCGAGCTCAAGTCGACGAAATGCTTGACCGGGCCCGCGAGGAGATCAGGCGAGAGCGCGAGGCAGCAGTGGAGGAAGTCCGCCGCGAGTTCGCGGGTATCGCCATTCTCGCCGCTGAGCGGATTGTTGAGCAGTCGCTCGACGAAGATTCGCATAGAGATCTTATAGATCGAGTCCTTGAAGAAGGCCTCGATGCTCGCAACAACTGATCGAACGACTAGGCAGGATTAACACCGTCAGATGGCATCGACCTCAGTGAGAAGATACGCCCAAGCCGCGTTTGCGATCGCGGTTGAACGCGACGCGCTCGAAATGTGGATAAGCGATCTCGAGATTGCTCGAGGTATTTTCGCCGAATCTGATGTACAAGCCTTTATGTCGGCACCATCGGTGCCTGAGAGCGTCAAACTCGACGGAATCGGCACGTTGCTAAGCGATGTCGATCCGTTGGTGCGGAACCTCGTGTCATTGCTTGTGACCAACGGCGACATCGAACGGCTCGCCGGTGTCTGCGACACGTTCCGCGAGCTGACGGACGACCACCTCGGAATCGGTCGTGCTCTGATTACGACCGCCGTTCCATTGGACGATGCTCGTCGAAAACGAATCGTGAACAGTCTGCAAGAATTGACAGGTTACGATCGCATCGAGGTATCGGAGCAAGTAGATCCAGAAATCATTGGCGGTGTGGTAGCAAGGGTTGGCGATCGATTATTTGATGGCAGCACTCGATCACGATTGCGATCGATGCAGGAGTCGCTAGCTCAGCGCCCATTGTCCGCATGACCAGTTGCAATGACAGAACAGCTTCTACAGTATCGCGGGTTCATTTCACCCCGCCGGCACGTTAAGGAAAGGTAATTAGATGACCACCGCAGGGCAAGATATTGCTTCAGTGATCAAACGCCAAATCGAAGAATTCGGCGGTGAACTCACCATGGTCGACGTCGGCACCGTCGTCGAAGCGGGCGATGGCATCGCACGCATTCACGGACTCGCTGGTGTCCGCCTGAACGAGATTCTCCAGTTCCCGAACGACATCCTCGGCCTCGCGTTGAACTTGGAGGAGGAATCGGTTGGTGCTGTTATTCTCGGCGACTATCTCCGGATCCGAGAGGGAGACGAAGTCCGATCAACGGGCCGTATTTTGGAGGTCCCGGTTGGGGACTCGCTCCTCGGGCGAGTTGTCGATCCGCTTGGTCGCCCATTAGACGGTCAACCAGCGCCGAATACTGACGAAACGTTGCCGGTTGAGAAAATCGCCCCCGGTGTTATTTCCCGTCAGCCAGTCAACCAGCCCGTGCAGTTCGGCCTGAAAGTCGTTGACGCCATGGTTCCGGTAGGACGCGGACAGCGCGAACTCGTCATTGGCGACCGCTCCACCGGCAAGACATCGCTCTGCATCGACGCGATCATTAACCAGCGTGACTCTGACATGATCGGTGTCTACGTAGCAATCGGCCAGAAGGCGTCGAAGGTCGCAGGAACGGTTCAACGACTCGCCGACCAAAACGCGTTGGAAAATACGGTTGTAGTTGCCGCTAACGCCTCCGACCCAGCACCAACCCAGTTCTTGGCTCCATACGCCGGATGCGCGATGGCGGAATATTTCATGTCGAAAGGCCGAGACGTCCTGATCGTCTACGACGACCTTTCGAAGCATGCTTGGGCGTACAGGCAGATGTCGTTGCTGCTAAAGCGACCTCCCGGACGTGAAGCATACCCTGGGGACGTTTTCTACCTGCACTCCCGATTGCTTGAGAGAGCGGCGCGCATGGCGCCGGAGTACGGTGGAGGCTCGATCACGGCCCTACCGATCATCGAAACACTCGCCGGCGACGTTTCAGCATACATCCCCACAAACGTGATTTCGATTACCGACGGCCAGCTGTTCCTAGAGCCTGACCTCTTCAACGCAGGTATCCGACCTGCGGTCAACTCCGGCATCTCGGTTACCCGCGTGGGTTCATCCGCGCAGCGTCGAGGAATGAAGGACGTTGCAGGTAGCTTGAAGACCGAGATGGCGCAGTTCGACGCATTGGCTACGTTCGCACAGTTCGGTGCCGAAGACCTCGATCCTGTGACGCGTCGGCAGTTGGCGCGTGGCGAACGTTTCCGCGAACTGTTGAAGCAAGAGGAAAACGCGCCCGTAACCTACGAGAACATGGTCGCTCTGTTCCATGTCGCCAACGAAGGCGCGTTGGACGATGTGCCGGTTGAGCGAGTGCGAGATTTCGAGAGCCAGTGGTATGACTACATGGCGGCCAACTTGCCAGAATTGCTTGCCAATATTAGCGAAACTGGCGAATTGACCGATGAGGCTGCCGGGCAGCTGATGGACGCGGTTGCGGCGTTCAAACAGACCGCAGATTTGGTGGCCGCTTAGTTGCGAGGAACCTAAGGCAAAGACATGCCGAGCCTGAAGGACATACGCGACCGTATTAGGTCGGTTAGCAACACCGCGAAGATCACGAGCGCGATGCAATTGATCGCCGCGTCTCGTATGCAACGTGCACAGCAGATGGTGCGGAACGGTCGACCTTATGCCGATCAGATGCGCGAAGTGCTATCGCATTTGACCATGCGATTGGCAGACGATGACGAAACATTGGACCCGCTCTTGCAGCGGCGACCAAATCACCGAGAACTGCTCGTACTGCTGACCCCTGACCGCGGTTTGGCTGGCGCTCTCGTGGGCAACATCCTTCGAGCTGCAGCTGAAGAGTTTAGTTCGTCTGAGGTTCCGATCGACACGGTGGGCGTGGGACGTAAGGGTGAAAGGTTTATAGCCCGCACGGGTCAATCGTTGGTAGCGACATTCTCGATCGGGGATCGCCCAAGGTTAGCGGACACATTGGATATCTCTTCGTTCGTGATCGATAGATATCGCTCCGGCGAAGCTGACACTGTGAAACTGATCTATGCCCAGTTCGTCAATACGACCGTCCAAAAACCGATTAACTTACAACTGCTTCCGATCGAAACAGACGTTTCTGGTTCCGACGATGGTCCGATGTTGTATCTCGACTATATCTATGAACCATCACCAGCGGATGTGCTGTCTAGCCTGGCCCCGCGGTACATCGAGACACAGGTATACCACGCGATTTTGGAGGCGCAGGCCAGCGAGCATTCCGCACGAATGATCGCCATGCAGAACGCGACTGACAACGCTAACGAATTGATCGACGAATTGACGTTGGATCTGAACAAGGCACGGCAGGAAGCCATTACCGGCGAACTACTGGACATCGTCGGCGGTGTCGCAGGCGTGCAGGGTTGATTGCAGAATAAACACGAAATTGAACTACAAGGACTGTGCGAAATCGCCAGCTGAAACGAATAGGCTCCGTGAAGTAAATAACGCGGAGCAAAACAGGATATAGGAGCCTCACCCAAATGGCACAAGGTAGCAAAGGCAAGGTTGTCCAAGTTATCGGCACGGTTGTCGACGTCGAATTCCCGCCGGAAGATCTACCGGAGATCTACAACGGTTTAGAACTGGATGTCGATGGCGAACGCTTGGTGCTTGAAGTCGAGCAGCACGTCGGAAACAATTGGGCGCGATGTCTTGCCCTCGGCACGACCGACGGACTAGCCCGAGGCGCCGAGTGCATCGACACCGGCCAGCCAGTTGCAGTGCCTGTCGGCGAGAACTCGTTGGGACGCATCTTCAATGTGCTTGGCGATGCGATCGACGGTGGCGAGCGGGTAGCATCCGACGCTGAGCGCTTGCCGATTCATCGCCAGCCGCCCTCATTCGCTGAGCAGTCGCGAACCACGGAGATTTTGGAGACTGGCATTAAGGTTTTAGACCTGATTACACCCTTCCCCCGTGGCGGCAAGGTGGGTGCGTATGGCGGCGCGGGAGTAGGCAAGACCGTCATCATCACGGAGCTCATTCGCAACATCGCACAAGAGCACTCCGGTGTGTCTGTGTTCGCTGGTGTGGGTGAACGCTCGCGCGAAGGCAATGACCTCTGGCACGAGATGAACGAGTCCGGAGTCATCGGATCGACCGCTCTGGTATTCGGACAAATGAACGAACCTCCCGGAACGCGAGCCCGTATTGCACTGACCGGCTTGACGATGGCTGAGTACTTCCGCGACGAGCGTGGTCAAGATGTGCTCCTCTTCATCGACAACGTTTACCGATACATCTTGGCTGGTATGGAAGTCTCGGCTCTCCTCGGTCGAATGCCGTCAGCGGTCGGCTATCAGCCCACATTGGCTACCGAACTGGGCGACCTCATGGAGCGCATTACTTCGACTCAAGCAGGATCGATCACATCGTTCCAAGCTGTCTACGTACCCGCGGACGACTACACCGACCCGGGTATCGTAACGACGTTCGGTCACTTGGACGCGAACGTGTCGCTTGACCGCGCGTTGGCGGCGCAAGCGCTGTTCCCGGCTGTCGACCCGTTGGCTTCGAACTCCAGGATCTTGGAGCCAGCGATCGTTGGTAACGACCATTACGAAGCTGCATTCGGCGTGAAGCGTGTACTGCAGCGATACAAGGACCTGCAAGACGTCATCGCCATCTTGGGTATTGAAGAACTCTCAGATGAAGACCAGTTGACAGTGTCGCGAGCGCGCAAGATCCAACGCTTCCTGACTCAGCCGTTCTTCGTAGGTGAGGTATTTACCGGATTACCTGGCGTTTACGTCAGCCGTGCAGATGCTGTCAAAGGCTTCTTGGAAATCTTGGATGGCAAGCACGACGACCTGCCCGAGCAGGCGTTCTACATGGTAGGCACAATCGAAGACGCCGTCGCCAAGGGCCGAGAAATGCAGGAGCAAGCGGCCGCTTAAGCATCCGCAACCTCATCCAAGAGATGGCATGATACTTCTCAAGAGTCAGTAGTTCCGCAATGACCCCTATGAGTCTCAACATAGTGACCGCTGAACGCGAGACGTTTTCTGGCGTCGTCGATTACGTCACTGCCCCCGGAGAGGATGGCGAACTCACGGTTTTGCCGTCGCACGCCGCTTTGATGACCACTCTGGTACCCGGCGAGATGCGGTTTGGTGTCGATGGCGAGGAACAGGCGATCGTTCTAACAGGCGGTTTTATGGAAGTTTTGGCCGACAATGTAACGGTCTTGGCCGATGCCGCTGAACGCGAAGACGAGATTGATGAAGCACGAGCCGAAGAGGCCGTGCGAAGGGCGCAAGAGCGAATCGACACCCACGGCTCCGATCTAGATATGGAACGCGCACTGGCATCATTGCGACGCGCTCAGATCAGACTGCGCTTCTCGCGGCGTCGTCAGCGACAGCGCTAAGCAGAGGTGCGCAGGGGTAAGTGAGCGACCTCCGAGTTTTTCACGGAGCTCCCGGCAGCGACTCGCAGGGGATGCCGTCGTTGTCGTTATCCAGTCGATGCGGATCGCTTTCAGGCCCGCCAGTTCGCAAGAAGAATTCGTTTGCCTCGACCCAAGTTTCAAAATCCCCGCAGTTCGCATCCGCGGCGAATCTCGCGTCGTCACCCCAGAGACGGTCTAATCGATTCAGAACGCGGGACATGCTATCCAGCGGCGGCAGTGTCTCGCAAGGGCGACCGTCTAAGTCTCTATCTAAGCCGTACAGATTGGAGTTTGGCGCATCATACTGATCGAAGAAATACTCAGCCTCGTCTCGGTGTTGGAAATCACCACAAATTACGTCAAATTCCTCGTGGGGTAGTGATGTGCGCGGCATGAGGCCCTCGCATGGCATGCCGTTGCCATTCGAATCCAGAATTCGAGCCTCGACCGAAGCAGGACTAATGCTCTCGAAATGATCGTTTGCCAATTCCCAAGAAGTGAAATCGTCGCATGTCGGACTATGCAACACCACTGAGTTGGCCCCAGCGTTGGTAACTGGGGAGACGGTTATGAGCACTGCCCCAAATACCAAAGCGCTGCAACCTAGGACGATTGAAATAAACCCAAGAACCGTCAAGCGAAACCGGCTGGAGTACATCGACATGAAATCAAGACAAAAACGCATGGTTGTCACCAAACCATTATGCAAGCTATCCAAACACGGCCGTTTCAGAGTATAGCCTTTTGCCACTACTGCGAAAGCGGGGTTGCCAATGGTTTAGACTACCCCTCATGAAAGACTTGGATAAGTTCTGGTGATCATGTCTGGTTTAACACGAGTGAGAGTTTTCGAGGCGATAGCTCAAAGTTCCAGAGAAGCCTTAGAGGGTGGTGACGGTCATCGAAGGGCTTGTGCTGCTATTGACAGTATTTGAGGACCTACACCAATGAAAGAAAATATCGCGGCACTGACGGCTACTGCGCTTGAACCGATGACTGGATTCAGTAGTGAGCAGGGGTTAGTAACGCGTTATCCCCAGTCCGACGCAAAATCTCCGCTTCGTTACCCGGGCGGTAAGTCAAGGGCCGTGCGCCAGATACTTGATCTAATGCCAACGGGATTGAACGAGCTTTGCAGCCCTTTCATCGGAGGTGGTTCTATTGAACTTGCGTGCGCGGCAATCGGCATGAGGGTTCATGGGTACGATGCCTTCGAACCACTAGTGCAATTCTGGCAAACAGCGTTGAATGACGCGGCGCTTCTGGCGCGACAGGTGGCAGAGTACCATCCCTTAAGTCGGACCGATTTTTATTCCCTCCAAAAAGGTTACTTCTCAATTTCCGAACGCTTTACACGGGCCGCTGCTTTCTATGCTCTAAACCGAGCATCGTTCTCGGGTACAACGTTGAGCGGCGGGATGTCGCCTGGGCATCCACGTTTCACACAGAGTTCGATAGATCGACTGAGGAATTTCTCGGCGGACAACCTATCAGTGAATCTTGCGGATTTCAGAGAAAGCATCCCATCCCACGGCGATCACTTCATGTACCTCGATCCGCCATACGCCAATGGAGAGAGGCTGTATGGCGACCGAGGTGATATGCATGAGGATTTCGATCATGCCGCATTGGCCGATCTACTTCATGATCGCGACGGATGGGTTCTGTCATACAACGATTGCCAGTATGTGCGCTCACTCTACCGTGGACACCGTTTCGTCGAAATGGAATGGTCCTACGGGATGGCGAACAGGCGCTCGTCTAACGAGATAATCATTCTCAGCCGAGATTACGCCAGAGCGTTATGAGACAATCCCAGACCCAGCGCGGCAAGGCGTTTGAATACGCTGTGGCCGCGGCGTTAAGCCGAGCCCTTGATGCGCCTTTGGATGATGAATCGGCATTGTCCGCTAAGGTTCACTACGATGTGTGCGACCAACGTGACAGCATGGACCGCGCGGGTTTGAAGGCCGCAGTATTCCTCAAGACGTTCGATCAGTCCCTAAACGATGCTGTCCTTATTCAGTTGCAACCGGGTACAGCTGGCCAACAAGGAGATGTCCGAGACGTATTGATACGGCTGCAAAACGGTGACATCGGGATATCAGCTAAGTCGCAGAGTGATGAAATTCGTTCTCCGCGTCTCTCGGACACCATAGATTTCGGCTTGGCGTGGGCGGGTTACCCCGTCAGTGACGAATATTGGCGCGCGATCTGCCCTGTCTTCGATCATCTGAAAAAACTGCGGGAACAAGGAGCGCGGTTTAGGGACATCACTAATAAAAGCAACACGATCTACCTTCCCGTGCTCGCGGCATTTGAGGATGAATTCCGTCGCCTTTGCGAAGCAAACGGCTCTCACTTCATTGAACGCGTCTTCCGGTACATCATTGGTACACACGACTTCTACAAGGTCGTGCGTAGAAGAGACTATGTGTTGATTCAGTCCTTCAACTTGCGGGGTACATTGGGATGGGGACGAAGATGGTCTATACCGAACCGGATCGAACTGATACAGCGACGCAGAGGTTCGACCAACACGTTGCTGGTGAGTTTCGAAGGCGGTTCGCAACTTTCGTTTCGACTACACAATGCGACGAGTCGGGTTGAGCCGTCGCTCAAGTTCTCAGTCAAATTCGTCGGATTACCGCACGATACCGCTAGTAACCAAATCCCGATCTCAGGTCCCTAGCGTTACGTCAATCCCGTTTTTCGCAGCGCAAGCATCGATCCACTGACCGACCTATCGAGGGAAGCAACTCCAGCATGAAAATCACCGACATTGATGTATTCAGGATGCGTACACCCATACACAAGACGGCCGGGACGAACTGGCTGTTTGTGCGGATAACGGCAGACACCGGAGATTACGGTTGGGGCGAGGCGAGCACCCAATACAAGGATCTCGGAGTCGCCGCCGAGATTGAAGACTTCGCCAAGTATCTAGTTGGAAAGGACCCCTTTCAGATCGAGCACATCTGGACGTCGCTCCATCGACGCGTGACGTGGACCGGAGGCGCGGTGACTATGAGCGCGATTAGCGGGATTGATCTCGCGCTCAATGATCTAAAGGCAAAAGCACTCGGGATCCCGGTTTACGAGATGTTGGGAGGAAAGGTGCGTGACAAAATCCGAGCCTACGCCAACGGATGGTTTGACCCGGATGAAGACGATGGCCTCGGAAAAGGTGCAACTACGGTCGACGACTATCGTCGCCGCTCTGCCGAGTTGGTTGACGAGGGATGGCGAGCGATGAAGTTCTATCCGTTTTACGGTCCGCAGGTGATCACTCCGGAACGGATCCAGCAAGGGGTTGAACTCGTCGAAGCTGTACGTGAATCGGTCGGCTCTTCAGTTGAAGTCGCCGTCGATGTGCGCGGAAGGTTGGACCCGTGGAGTGCGCGCCGTGCTGCCAAAGCCATTGAGGAGTACGATGTCGCATGGCTGGAGGAACCGATTCTTTGGGACAATATCGATGCGCTCGCGGCATTCGCAAACCACACTAACATTCCCATCTCGACGGGCGAGCAACTCTACGGCAGGTGGGATTTCAGACCGCTGTTGGAATCGCATGCCACCACCATCATCCAGCCCGATATTTGCCATGCAGGCGGGATAACAGAGCTGCGCAAAATCGCTGCCGCTGCAGAAACGTACTACGTCTCAGTAGCGCCGCACAACTCTAACGGGCCGATATCAACAGTCGCCAGTTTGCACCTTGATCTCACGATGCCCAACGCGTTCATGCAGGAGATATTCGTGAGTTTCCTAGGCGCGTACGAAGCTGTATTGACAGAGATGATTCCTATCAGTGATGGTCATGCAACCGTTCCTGATGGACCAGGATGGGGAACCGAGATTGACGTCGACGCGCTGAGTCAGTTCCCTCCGGGCGACTATATCACCGTCGAAAGCGAACCGTACTTGGCGTTCTGACATAGTTGATCGCACAAGCGAATCGTGCCTCGCCATGGTTTGAACTAGACAACGAAATCCGTCACACACGCGAGGACCGCCCCGAATGCATATTGCCGTTGCACAGGTTTCACTGCAAATTCACGCGTCATCCTCGCTTAAGGACAAACGTCGCGTCATCCATTCCGTCGTTGCAAAGTTGCGAAATCGACACTCGGTTTCTGTTGCTGAAGTCGATCCTAACGAATCATGGAACGCGGCAACTCTCGGCATCGCGGTCGTCAGTGGGGACCGGCGAACCGCTGACCAGATTCTCGAACGATCCTTGGAAATGGTTGAGCGCGCTGCCCCCGAAGCCGAGGTCATCGGTGTGGAGGCAGACTTGTGGTCTTTCGACGCGGGGTGAACCCCGGACCATTCTTTCAAGTTGCTCGATCAACAAAAGAAAAACGGCCCGGAGACCTAGTGTCACCGAGCCGTTTCGGTTCGTTGGACTGAGCGTTTACTAGGCTCAGATATGCATCGCATCAAGCCGCCTTGACGACTGCCGCGCGTTCGCGTTGCATGTCGACGAGTATCTGACGCGCTTGCGCAGGGCTGATGATGCGAGTGCACTGGATGCACTTCAGCGTGATTCCGTCCAGTCCGCGTCCGAACTGAACGTCGCCCTCGCATACAGGGCACCGCCGGGGGAAGATTGCAGTCTGCTTCATATTGCTTGTCTCCGTTCTTGGGTTTTCAGGTGAAATGATGGTTGTTTTGGTCTTAACCAAAAAGCCCCGATTCTTGACCGGGGCTTTAGTTGGGAATGAGTTTCGTGTATCACTCCGCTCTGGATTGCCCCAGTCGTCAGGCTGCTGGTTGCTCCATTCGCGTCAATAGCTCGCGTGCCTGATGACGATCGATCAGTCTCGTGCACTGCAGACACTTGAGAGTTGGTCCCTCGAGCCTGATTGCAAACAGGATGTCGCCTTGGCAATGTGGGCAACGCTTTTCGTAGATTGTTGACATGCTGGTTTTGAGTTACCTCTGGTCGAAACTTGTCTGTCTTGCTTCGATCTCTCGATTCGCTTCTTGCTCCGTTCAGCATCGCCGCACGTTCGGCGGCGAAATTGGCTGGTTGAAAACTTTTTAATACATTCTGACAGGTCTTGTCAAGTGGTTTTGGCAAGATTTCGTAAATTTCTTGTCTCAGGGTTTTCGCGAAGGCGCTCTCGTGATGGAATTCGTCAACATTGATACAAGTCGTATCATGTATGTTACCATGAAATACAATGTGAAACAACGGATAGCGGGTCATAATTTTTCAGTTATCCGTCTTGCCACCTCGTTGGAGCTAGTGTGACACAGAGATACGAAGAGCATCAATCCTCGGATGCAAGCGCGTCGATCCCAAACGCAGACGCGTTCGTTCGCCTTGTAAACAAAATCGCTGCGCAAGCAACTCGCCGAGAACTGGCGCGTCAAGCCGAGGAAGCTCAGCAAACGCGGAGGCGCGGCAGAGTGCGAGTGCGTTTTGCCGGGCGTGCCGACGCTCTCTACATAATCAGCATCGCGGCGAAATTGGCGGATATGCATCCGCAAACCCTCAGGAAATACGACCGTGAGGGGTTAGTAAGTCCGTCTAGAACCCAGGGAAGCAGGCGACTTTACTCCGAAGAAGACCTCGAACGGCTTCAAATCGTGCGACGATTGTCCGAGGACCTTGGACTGAACCTTAGCGGTGTAGGCCTCGTCCTCGAACTAGTTCAACACATGCGCGGGATGCTCGATGTCTTGGAAAACAGCGAGGATTTGACCAACTCCGCTTCCGCCAAAGCCGTCGCCGATGAGATCAAAGTGATTCTTCACTACCTGGGAGTCGAATGATGGGGGCCGATGGACCAAGTTTGGACGGGCGTTGGGCTCGCAGACCAGCCCGGGCATCGATCGGCGGTGGGCGTTCCCGAAGGACAGTTCGACAACTCATCATCGAATGTAACGAACTTCGAACCGAATTAAACGAAGCGAGCGCGAAATTAGAGCGATATGAAGCCGAACGCGACGAAACACGCCGCAAAACCGCAGGCTTGGAATCGCAGATCAAACGGCTCCAATCCGATCTTGTGCGAGCTTACGACGATGCCCAGCGCGCAAAACGTGCATCTGCTCAACGAGAAGCAAGCGCAGCGGAACAGGCTCGTTTAGTAGTGGCTACCCACATAATGACCGTCGCAGATGACTTTTCCAATGCCTTGGAAACTGCTGAAGAGCAGAACATGGATCCCAAGTGGTTCGATGGTTTCAAGGCAATGGCTGAAAAAATCGAAAAAGGTTTGGCTGATGCAGGCTTCCGACGATTCGAGTCAGTCGGTAAGGATATGGACCCTGCAAGGCACGAGGCGCTAGCGACGATGCCGACATCCGACGACCAAATCGGAAAGGTTGTCCAGGAGATCGAAGCTGGATATGAAGATATAGAGACATCTAGAGTAGTGCGCGTTGCGAGAGTCTTGGTCGGTCGAAGATCGGATGATTCTGAGGCGAGCTGACCGCTCGACAAAACAAAGAGACTAAACCCACCAGATCGAACTGGCAAAGAAAGGCAAGTAACAAGAAATGGCAAGAGCGATCGGTATCGACTTGGGGACTACCAATTCCGCCATGGCATACATGAGTGCGGGGGAGCCCGAGATTATTGAAAACTCCGAAGGGCAACGAATCACGCCCTCCGTAGTTGCGGTCAACACTAAGACTAGTGAACGGCTCATCGGGATGATGGCCCGTCGGCAGGCGGTTACCAATCCGGAACACACCGTCTACTCCGCCAAGCGTTTTATCGGTCGCAGGTTCGACGATGATCTAGTGAGAAGCGACCAGGAACGGGTGCCATTCACTCTGTCGGCCCTCGAAAACGGTGATGTGGGCATTCAGTTCGACGCCAGCGTGCGCCCTCCAGCTGAGATATCTTCCATGCTGCTCGCGCGGTTGAAGTCCGATGCTGAGGAGAGATTGGGCGAACCCGTCACACAGGCAGTAATCACTGTACCCGCCTACTTCAATGACGCGCAGCGAGAGGCGACCCGGATTGCCGGGACGATTGCCGGACTTGACGTTTTGCGCATCGTCAACGAGCCAACAGCAGCCGCACTCGCATACGGACTCGATAAGGAGGGCGACCGAACCGTCGCCGTCTATGACCTCGGTGGTGGAACCTTCGACATCACAATCCTTCACGTTGGCGATGGTGTCTTCGAGGTGAAGAGCACAAACGGTGACACCCACTTGGGCGGTGACGATTTCGACACCCGGTTAGTCGAATACCTAGTCGACGAGTTCAAGAAGAAAGAGTACATGGATCCGAGTACGGATCCTTCAGCCGCGCAAAGGCTTCGCTTGGCGGCGGAAGAGGCCAAGATCGAGCTCTCTTCGGTCACGAGCGCCGAGATAAACCTTCCATTCATATCGGCAGACCAGAGCGGTCCGAAACACCTCGTCGAAACTCTGACGCGTGCGAAGCTGGAATCGCTGACCGCCGATCTAGTGGAGAAAACCGTCGGGCCGTGTCAGAACGCATTGCGCGACGCTGGCGTGACCGCGGCCGACATTGACGACGTGATTCTCGCAGGTGGCATGACGCGCATGCCGGCGGTCATAAATCGGGTCAAGGAGATCTTCGGCAAGGAGCCGAACCGGTCGATCAACCCCGACGAAGTTGTGGCACTCGGAGCCGCGCTTCAGGCTGGCGTGTTGCAAGGCGATGTATCCGGCATCCTTCTACTCGATGTCACGCCGTTGACCTGGGGCATCGAAACGCTAGGCGGCGTTCGCACCGAGTTGATCCCGCGCAACACCACGATCCCGACATCGAAATCTGACACCTTCACAACCGCGGCGGATGGACAGTCGTCAGTCGAAATTCACGTCTTGCAGGGCGAACGTCCGATGGCCGGTGACAACACATCGGTTGGTCGTTTCACGCTGGACGGAATCGCGCCGGCTCCGCGTGGGGTACCGCAGGTCGAAGTGTCCTTTGACATCGATGCCAACGGCATCATCACCGTGACCGCAAAAGACAAGGCTACGCAACGCGAGCAACACATCACGGTTACCGGGCGTTCCGGCATGTCCGAGGATGAGATCAAATCGAAAGTGAAAGAAGCGGAAGATAACGCCGACGCCGATCGACTCCGCCGAGAAACCGTCGACGCGCGAAACCTCGCTGAATCGACTGCCTATCAAGCCGACAAACTAATCGAGGAGCACGGTGAGAGACTGCCCGAGGATGTCAAGTCAGATATCCAATCGAAAACCTCCGAGGTGCGTACCGTCCTCTCCGACGAAAACGCCGACGCCGAACGCGTCAAAACCGCTTCGGAAGCCCTACAACAATCGATGATGGCAGCCGGACAGCACATCCACGCCGGTGCTGCTGCCGGAGCCTCGCCGGGTGGCGACGAGGGACAGCAACCTCCAGATGACGACACTGTGGAAGGGCGATTCCGCGAGGTTTAACTCGCGATTCAGTGCTGAAGTAACCCCTCTATCGGGTCAACCGGTAGAGGGGTTATTGATTCTCTATGCCTACGAAGTTGCCGCTGATGCTGGCGCGATTCAGATACCGAAGCGGGGAAATATGCGCTGCTTGATTTCGTCTATTGCCGATTGATTGTGGCGGATGATGTCGTTGCGGATATCGGAGTCGATGCGGTAATCGCCTTGGTCGTGGAAGGTGGGCATGTTGGGCAGTGAAGTGAAGGATGACGGGATTTCGTCAGCAAGATCTAGATTGGCCATCGTCGCTAAGTCCATGGTCCAGGCTCGGGCTACCGCCGTCATGTCGTAGCCGCCTCCGCCTACTGCGATCCACGGGCAGTCGATTTCGTTAACCAGCGCGGCGAATTTCTGAACCGCCAGGTTGTGGCCCTGGGTTGTGAGGGATAGGTGGGCGAGTGGGTCGTTGCGGTGGGTGTCGATGCCGAGTTGGGTAAAGATCAGATCGGGTTCGAAGGCGCGTGCCAAGTCGGGGATAACCGCGTCGAAGGCTTGGTGCCAAAGTTCGTCATCGGTGTACGGGGCGAGAGGGATGTTGACGCTATATCCGTCGCCGTCGCCGGTGCCGGTTTCGCCGGGATTGCCCGTGCCGGGGAAGAGCCACTGACCGGATTCGTGGATCGATACAGTCATAGCACGGTCGGTATCGTAGAGCCCGGCTTGGACACCGTCGCCGTGGTGGACGTCGATGTCGACGTAGAAGACGCGGAGACCTTGGTCGATGAGATGTTTGATCGCGATGACAGCATCGTTGAATATACCGAAGCCGGATGCTCGGTCGCTCATAGCGTGGTGATGCATTCCGCCGGCAGGAACAAAGGCGTTTTTGGTTTCGCCGCTGAGGACGCGTTCGGTGGCGAGCATGGCACCCCCGGCGGCGAGTGCGGCATGACGGAACATGCCTGAGCGTGGCGGGTTGTCTCCGGGGCCGAAGCCGAATTGGTGCATTCCAGGTACGATGGCACCGGCATCGATTGCTTTTACGACTTCGATGTAGTCGGCGTCGTGAAAGATTTCGATCTCGTCGTCGGTGGCTAGGCGCGGCGATTCAGCGGTGATGGATTGGGAGTCGAGGAGTCCGACGCTACGCATGAGTTTGTGCATGTGCATCAGTCTTATTGGACGCATGGGGTGCGTGGGACTGAGAATGTGTTGCGACTGCTCGTGCGAGTAGATGAACGAGGTGGTCGGGTTCGCGGAGGGCATCACGGGTTGATGTTACCGCGCGCGAGATGTATCAGGTTTTGAACCTTCGGTACATCATGGCCATCACGCCGAGTCCTAGGAGGAGGAAGACGATGATGGCGCTGGGTTTGACTTGCGGCCATTCGTCGTTAGGGCCGGTGACGTAGTAGGGGACGCGAGTCGGAGGTGGTGTGGGCAAAACGACTGTCGGTGGCGGAGCCGCGGTGGGTTGAGGAGCAACCGTGGCTTGCGGCACGGGGGTTGCTTCTGGTTCCTGCTGAGGACTATCTATTTCAGATTGTTCGAGAGTGCCAGTTTTGACGGTCGGCAAGCCGGGTATTGTGGGGGGCAGATCCTTTTCGATGTCAACTTCGGTTTCGACGGATGAAACGGACTGGAGGCCCCATTCGTCGCGCCAACGGTTTTCGATTTGCGCCAATGATCCGCCGTAGACGGTTTGCATGGCTTCGTCGATGTTCTCGCCGGCATTGAGTTCGGATAGGACTTTGCCGATTGAATCGGGTCCGTAGTTTTCGATGAGGTATGCGACGAAGTCGGTTGATTGGGTGTAGAAGTTGCCGATGTCTCGACGCAGGCCAGGGACGGTGTTCATCGTGGCGAATTCTGTGACGTTGCCGGACCTAGCGATCGGCCGGAATCTTCGCAGCGATTCGCTTCGGTTGCCGGTCTCCCAATAGCTGGCATTGCCTTCGTTGAGCCACGCTGGTGCCGAGGTCGCGTAGGGAGATGTGAGAGTGCGTCCGAATATGAGGTGGGTGAGTTCATGTATGAGGGTTTGATGGGATGGCGACGACATTATTGTGAGGTTGTATTCGTCGTATGCGAATCCGCCGAAGTAGTGACCTTGGGTCGCGGCTTGGCTGATGGTGGGTCCGTGGAGGGTGAGTTCACGGAGGTTTGGGAAGATGACGGCGCGGAATTGCGGCAGGTCGTCGACGCCTAGCGCGGCGCTGATTTCCGGTAGCCGCGACGTTGTTCGCGAGTGGAGATTTTCGATTGCTCGGTCGTTGATTCCGTAGTAGATGATTTCGAGCCGTTCATCGGATAAGCGCCTCCAATCGTGGGCATCGTCGATGTGTTCCACGTGGTATGTCTTCGATGTGTATATTTCGCCGTCGACGGTTGTGAACTCGAATCGGATGTCGAATATCGTGCCGGGTGGGAAGTATGAGGGTGATCGGACATCGATCTCTCCGGTTCCGCGAACGCTCGTGTCTTGGGTGAAATCGACGTAGGAATAGGAGTGGATGGTGTCTCGGCCGTGTGGTCGCACCCAAAACCGTGCTTCTTTGATTTCGGCATCGATCTCGGTTTCGATCCAGACGGTGATGCTGTCGCCAAGGATGACGTTGTGTGTGACGACTTCGTTGTCTATCGGCCTAGGGGACTGCGCGGAGATGCTTGTCGTGTTCAACGAGACGAGGGCGAACGTGGCGATCAGGACGATTGCCAGTGATTGGGTGATGACCCGTAATGTTCGCGAGTTAGTCAATGAATGGGGTGGGAATGTGCGTGGGATGTTGCCGCGTCAGGTTGAACGCGGCTGAATCTTGATACGCTTCGAGGGTCACCACAGATTTTATCCTCGGTGCTGTAGAGTGATTTCAGTCGGGGAATCCGAGTCAAGAAAGGCGATCAGATGCGTTACTACCAGTCCCGTTGCGGAGATGAAGTCCATGTCGGTGTTGAGGCTGAAGAGGGTGTAATTACGGATTTGACGTCGATTACTGCGGAGGCGGATTCGACGTTGTCTTTGTTCAAGGCGGCGTATCTCGGCGGGGTCGGTATAGATGATGTGGCGCGACGGATCTTGGAGCGTGGCGGCGGTGGTCAGGTTTCGGTTGAGGAGCTGTGTCAGAGCGATGAGATCTTGCCGCCGATTTTCGCGCCTGAGGTTTGGGCGTTCGGAGTCACTTATATGGACAGCATGAGGGAGCGGCAGGCGGAGAGCGGGTCGCCGGATGTTTATGCGCTGGTGTACAACGCGGATCGTCCGGAGGCGTTTTTCAAGTCGACGGCGGAGAGGTTGGTTTCGCCAGGTGGCGCGTTGGGGATACGGGCGGATTCGGAGTGGGATGTTCCGGAGCCGGAGCTGGCGTTCGTGCTGTATGCAGGCGAGATCGTGGCTTACACGGTTGGGAACGACATGAGCAGCCGTTCGATCGAGGGTGCGAACCCGTTGTATCTGCCGCAGGCGAAGGTTTACGACCGGTCTTGCGCGATTGGGCCGTGCATTGCTACGCCGGATGTAGTTGGTGATGCACAGACTCTGGATGTCGGTTTGAAGATCGAGCGCGATGGAAAGACCGCGTTCGAGGGTTCTGCAAACACGTCGTTGATGAAGCGTGACTGCAACTACTTGGCCGACTGGCTGCAGCGGCACAACCGGGTTCCTAATGGCACGACCGTATGCACTGGAACGGGTACGATACCGCCGCCGGAGTTCACTTTGGCGGAAGGTGATCTGGTGAGCATCTCGATCGACAAGATCGGGACGTTGGTCAATCCGGTGGTTCAGGTTTGAGCGCGGATTATGGTGATTGTCTGAACCGCTGATTACGCTGATTTATGTGATGGGCTATGATGGGTTGGTTTTGGACGCGTTTAATTGGGGGACTTCTGCCCCCTTGTCCTTCGGACATTTTTCCCGTTAACGGCGAAAACCAGTCAGCTCGGTTTGTCGAATCATCGCCGCGCCGTTTCTTTCGGGTCGCGTGCGATTGGTGCCTGTACGTCAATGTTCCAGCACCGCCGACGTCGCCAGACCGTCGGCCCTCCGGGGAGCATTCTGAAAGACTGCCCCCGTCATCGCTCGATTCACCCCTCTCGCTGGTGCTGTAGCCTCACCCGTCCGACGAGCCGGGCAGACGTTTGCCGGATAAAAGACAGTTCGCTCGAACCTTGAACGGTGACCTCCCCCTAGCCCCCTCCTGAAGGAGGTGGAATCTAAGGCCCCCTCTGGAAGGGGGAAGGAGGTTCCGTCTGGCTTGCGAGTCGGAGCCAGCATATGCTCCGCGTCCGAGCCCTACAGCTACAACCGTCTTCGTAACCGGATTTGCGGTCGCGTTTCGCCCGTCTTCCTAGGCTGTGGCGGACACCGTCGGGGAGCCGTGTGTTGGCGGCTCCATGCTACCCGCCCGCGACCGGTACAGTATTCAATTGTGTTTGTCGGCGCCGACAAGGGGGGTGCACGCTCTCCGTTGCGACGCGGCGATTCTTCGTTTTCAGTGCGCTGGTCCGAGGTTTCGGATCGGCGCTTTGTTGTTATATTACTACAAATGTTGTTGGAGTCAAGTGTCTGAACCCGGATTTGAAGGACTTCAAGGATTGAAGGAATGGGGTGTTGGTTTTTGAACTGTGATTGCGGTGATTCGGGATGATGAACTGTGATGACCCCGCCCTTTTGTCCCATCTCACCCTCACCCTAGCCCTCTCCCGTCGAGGGAGAGGGGATGGTGCTTTACGGGACGCAGGGCGGGGATTGCAATGGGTGTGGGACGCATTTGTTCCCGCGGTGTTTGGCGGGGGAGCGTGTTTTGGTGTCGTTGGAGGGTGGGGTTAGGTGTCTTGATGGTGTGCGGTTGGTTTGTGGGTGTTGCGACGCGTTGGAGGGGCATCGTCCGATGGAGGATTTGAGGGCGCGGTTGGTGAGGGGGATGGTGTGAGCGAGAGTTGTTGTTGAATGATGGCGGTTAATGCAGATCCCGTTCTTTGGAGAAGATTGGCTTACAGGTGAAATCGCCCCTGATTCTCAGATGGTAGAGTTTGGAGTTTGAACGTTTGAGGGAGCGGCGAAGTGTCGTCTTAATTGGGATTCAGCACTTTTGGTATTCGTTGTTGTGCCATTTGATTTTTCAGTTCGGAGCTAGGGTTTGAATTCCAAGTGAGTTAAAAGGTTCAATTTGACTGTAATTCGATGATCATGTTAATGATTGTTTGGATTGTCACAGGTGGTTTTTCTATTTCCGCGGCGCGAGTCACAATATATTGAATCACGATCGGGTTTTTCATCGCATCGCGTTTCTTGGCGATGCCGAAGTTGGAACGTGCTTCAACCAACAGTTGGTCGAAAATATCATCGCCTATATCAGTTTTCAATGATGTTTCGAGATCAATTTCAAAACATGCACCTGTGTTTGCGATGAAACTAGGTTGATCGCAAGGATCTCCAATAAGCAATTGAGTTAAAGCGCGGTTGAACTCGATCTTAGAATCTTGACTTCCTTTATCACCGTCCCAAATCACGTACAAAGGTATGTCCAAGCTGCTGAACACGATTGCAGGTTTGTCCAAATTTGTTTTCCCGAAACATGGTATTACAGCGATTCCCATTGAATCTACTTCAAGACCCATTGATAGAGCAGTACCTAAAATGGCGGCCCTGTCATCTTCGCCTTCAACTAAAACTACAACATCAGCGAAAAATCCTTCATTCATCCAAGGTGTCATGATAGTGTGCAATCTTGAGCGTAGACTGTCAATCGTGAACATGTTGTGGTGATCATCATGTAAATTCTTTAACGATTCCACGATTGACGTTAGAGTTACTGATTTCAAACTCGTAACCTTTGGTTGATTATCGTATTCCTCGGATTTGTGTACAACGCGTATGTTGTCGGCTCGATCAAGGCCAACAAACAGCGGCGAGTGAGTAGAATACAAAACTTGGGTAGAATTCGCGACACCAGGTGTGGCCCCAGTGGCTAAACGCATGAGAACGGATGAGAGATGGCGTTGCCTACTGGGATGTTGATATAGTTCGGGTTCCTCAATAGCCAAGACAAGATTGGGCAACGGTTCTGACGTTGATATCTCCATTTCGTCGGATTGGGTTTCGTCTGTCGTCTCGATCATGGGAGAGGTAGTGGCGATGGCGAGTTGTTGTAACATAGTGAATATGAACGCTCGCTGTAGACCGTGACCAGTTTTATCGACTGTTGCGTCAAAACCGTCTTCAGACAACATTACCCGCGCACGCGGCAACGGCAGCTGGATATTCTCCGTCTCTATCCAATCGAGTATGACGTCTGCGCTCGGTACATATGTATGCAACATGTTGGCTAATTCGATTTGCAATTCGTCGAGTTCTGGCAGGTTAGTGCGATCTGTGATTTGTCTGTACTCATCGATCATGCGTTGCTGGAACTGGACAAACTCGCGTTTTTCGGCGAGAACATTTCTTACGACCAAGTCCATGATTTCCGTAACACTAGAACCACGCCCTTCGTTTGCATCTTCAATCGCGTCACGGACCGCGGGAATCAGGATGAATTTAGTGTACCGACCCAAATACCCTTGACCAACGCCTGTAAAACCGAAAAATTGATCAGTTTCCCTTGTCCTTTGTAGCCTTGAGGGATTGTCGACTTCCCACTGTGCTAGCGCTTCTAGGGCAGCGTTCTGCGAGGTTACTTGCGGCAAAGATGCATATTCGTCGCGAGTCCTCAATTCCGCATAAGCTCTCCGGATGTCCATGGCGCCGCCGGCATTGCGAACGGGTACGAAATCAGAATTTTGTTGCGTCAAACCATGATATGTTCCTGATCTATTTAATTGATGACCCGAAAACACACGGACAACGTTGACGGCATCGTTTTCGACGTAATTCGCAAAACGAAGCTTGGCGTCGTCGTTGAGATCGGTAAATATGACCTCGATTTCGATGTTTTTTGACAAGTCGCGATTGTGAAAATCGTCTTCTGTGACTTGGGGCGATCCGTCGTAGAACAATTGCAACGCGTTAAGAAACGTTGATTTACCAGCACCATTGCGCCCGACTAAGACCGTTAAGTCGTCACAATAGAGTGTCTCGTCGAGAATGGATCGGAAGTTTTGGACTCGGATTTCTCGTATTCTCACAGAAAGCTCACCGGATTCGCGTCGTAGAGTATCGATCTTTGATGCGACGGTGGAAATGCTTGCCTTTAGAACTGGCAGACATCAACGCGGCATGGTCGGATTCCGAAAAGTTTGCATACTGATAGATCCCGCCGCTGCGAAACTCAACCTCCAAGACCTGCTCGGATTCGGAATAGCCGATCGATTTGATGTCGCTGGAAGTAACCGGCTGTCTATTCATATTGTTCTTCTCCTGAATGTTGGGGTTAGTTTGTTGTCCGATGTAGTTAGGTTCAGGGTTGTTCGAGGAGGTTGGTAACTTCGGTGAGGAGGGTTGGGTGATGTCCCAGACGATTTCGTGGTCGACTTGGGAGTAGCGGTGGATGGGGATGTTGCGGAAGGCGATTGTGCGGTGATTGTTGCGGCGGCGGAAGGGGCGTGATGTGCGAGTCCGTTCATTGCTTCGCCGATGATGCTGAATTGGCGTTCGACCGCTGACCTGATTACCCAGTCGTTGGTGTAGTCGTCGAAGGTCTTGTCGGCGAGGAAGTTCTGAATGAGGTTGGCGTGTTCGAGGATGTCTTGGGCGAATGTGCGGGCTTCAGGATTCATATATGGGGACCTTAGAGGCGTCAGCGGACTGTCGGAAGTACTGATTTTCGATGGCGCGGTCTACAACAAGGTCGATTCTGCGGTCGAAAAGTTGTTGGAGGTCTTCAAGGAGTCCGAAGTAGGCGTCGGCTTTGCCGGGTCCGGAGAACGGGTGGTAGTCGACTAGGAAGTCGATGTCGCTGGATTCGGGGTTGAATTTGTCGGAAGCCGCGGAGCCGAAGATTTCTAGGCGCTTGACGTGGTGTCGTCGGCAGATTTCGGCGATGTCTTCGGTGTGTTGGGTGATTAGGAGGACCATGGGGTTAAGGATAGCGTAGGGGTGGATGGGACACCGCCGCCTCCCCACCGCCCCGGGCATACCCCGCTCGCGTCACTTCGTTTGCTCGCGCCCCTTTAGCTTTGCGAAAGGGGCGGGTCGCCCTCACCCTGGACCCCCTCTTAATCTCCCCCTAGGAGGGAAAGGGAAGGGTAGCGAGGGAGAGGGGAGACCGCCGCATCAAGGGAGAGGGGACATCGCTGCGTCTATGAGGTAGGGGTGTTGGGGTTAAGATTAGAGGTTGCGTTGTGTGGGGGTTTCGGGTGTGTTGTATCGAGAAATCGAGGTTCTCTTGACTCAAACCGCAGAAAAACTTGGGGAATCGGCGGAAACGGATGTCGATGCGGCTTTCGTGCAGGATTTCGCACGGAAGGTTCGTGAAAATGTGCAGCGGGTTTTCGTGGGCAAGGACGAGGCGATAGAGCTTGCCATTATCGCCATGCTGGGTCGTGGTCACGTATTACTGGAAGACGTTCCTGGTACAGGCAAGACGACGCTGGCGAAGACGATTGCGGCATCGTTGGGTCTGGATTTCAAGCGTGTGCAGTTCACGCCGGATCTCGTACCGTCGGACGTTTTAGGTGTGAATATCTACAACGCGGGGACGAGCGAGTTCGAGTTCAAGTCGGGCCCGATCTTCACGCAGATTCTGCTGGCGGATGAGATCAACCGGGCGACGCCACGGACGCAGTCGGCGTTGCTGGAGGCGATGCAGGAGCAGCAGGTGTCGATAGATGGGGTGACGATGGCGCTGAGTTCGCCGTTTCTGGTGTTGGCGACGTTGAATCCGGTGGAGATGGAGGGGACGTTCATGTTGCCAGAGGCGCAGCTGGACCGGTTCTTGTTGAAGTTGTCGATCGGGTATCCGTCGGACGATGAGGAGGCGCGAATGTTGCGGCGTTTCCAGACGGGTGATGCGGCGTTGTCGGTGGGAGTCTGCGCGTCGGCAGAGGATGTCGAACGTGCGCGAGACATGGTGGAGCAGGTCCGGATAGCAGACCATGTGCGCGAGTACCTGGTTTCGGTAGTTAGAACGACTCGGAACAATGCGCAGATCCGATTGGGTGCGAGTCCGCGCGGGTCGTTGGCGCTGCAACACGCGGCACAGGCCCGGGCGGCGATCAATGGGCGCGAGTATGTGATGCCAGACGATATCAAGGCGTTGGCGGCGCCGGTGTTGTCGCATCGGGTGGTTTTGGAGTCGAGCATGCAGATGAGGCGTCGGGACGCGTCGCAGATCATCGATGATGTTGTGTCGCAGGTACCGGTGCCGATAGAGAGGTGAGATGTATTCCATCTGCCTCCCCCTTGATGTCCAAGGGGGAATTAAAGGGGGTTTTAGATCAGCCGTCGGGCACCCCCTGCGAGCATCGCTTCGCTTGCTCGCGTCCCCCTCGCTTCGCGAAGGGGAGGGACCTCCCCCTAACCCCCTCCTGAAGGAGGGGGGATATGTTGGAGTGCGGCGAACACGATCATCATGCCGGTTGCCTGGCTCCGCGTCTTCTTCGCTTTGCGAATGGGACGGGCCTCCCTCTAGCCCCCTCCTGAAGGAGGGGGGATGTGTTGGGGTGTTGAGATGATGATTAATCCGGTTATTAGGACGTTTCGGGAGAAGCGGACTAAGGATTTGCGGGCTCCTGATGTTATCGGTGAGCTTTTCATGTTGTTGATGCTGGTGGTGATTGCGGTAGGGGCGGGAACGGGTTCGGGGCTGGTGGTTGCGTTGGGGACGACGGCGTTTGTGATCTCGGCTGGTGGGACGCTGTGGTCGAAGCTGTCGTTGGCGGAGGTGGCGTATGGCGCTCAGCCGTCGGACAGTCACGCGTTTGTGGGCGATGAGGTCGAGATTGTGATGACTTTGGAGAATCGGAAGCCGTTGCCGATTCCGTGGGTGCAACTGATTGAGTTTTTGCCGACGGGACTCCTGCCTTTGAGCGACGAGGGAGTGAAGCGTCGGGCGTATGCGGGCGGTAGCGAGATTGTGGAGACGACGAGTCTGGCGGGTTACGAGCGGGTGCGATTCCGGCACAAGATCAAGGCGCACCATCGCGGGCACTACTCGATTGGACCCACAGAGTTGCGGAGCGGCGATCTTTTCGGGTTGTTCGGGACGGTTCGGCGCGACTCGCGATCTTTGCAAGGCGTGACAGTCTATCCGCGCATCGTGCCGTTGGATGGTTGGGAGTTGCCGGCGGCCAAGCCGATGGGCGACACGCTGAGCCGGAACACTTTGCTGGACGATCCTTCGCGACCTCGAAGCGTTCGGGACTACCGTCCGGGCGATCCGTTGAAGCGTATTGATTGGAAGTTGAGCGCGAAGCGGGACGAGTTGACGGTGCGGACGTACGATCAGAGTGTGAGCAACGATGTTGTGGTGATGATGGAGTCGCGTACGGTGGACTACGCGTGGCATGGTTACAAGTACGACGTTTTGGAGTCGGCGGTTACCGGTGCGGCGTCGATTGCGGTGAGGTGTGCGGACCTTGGCTATCGAGTCGGACTGGTGGCGAACGGGGTACGCCCCACACGCGGTGTGATGGCAGCGATTACGCCGGGGGATGGTCCGCATCACGTTCGGACGATCTTGGAGGCGCTGGCGTTTGTGCAGCCGCTGTCATTGACATCGCTGGAGACGTTGGCGGTGGATCGTGGCGCACATGCGATCACGAACGGGTCTTCATTGATACTGGTCGCGGGATTTTTGACGGAGCCGGTGGTTGCGTATCTTCATCACTCGCAGCAGGTGGGACACCGCGTCTCGATTGCGTGGGTAGGACGTGAGGATCCGCCTCGGGTCACGGGGATACGGGTTGTGGACGCGCGCGAGATATTCAAGATCGATGCCGATGTTGAAGAGCTGCTGATGTCGGTAGTGGACGAGCAGATGGAGATGAATGCCCGGATGAACGCTCCGGTGCGCGAGTACGACCGTGTCTGATTGGCGCAATCAGATAGTGTTCACCGCGATCGCGGTTGCGGAGAGCGTGATCCTATTCACGATCATCGCGGTTATCAGCGCGGGGTTGAGTCTGGACTATCCACCGTTGCACTGGGGCATGGTGCTGCTTCTGTATCTGACCGGGATGGTGACGTCTTGGATCGTGGGCGGACTGCGCGGCAGTCTGGTCACGATCGCGCTGATCTACGGCACCGCGGGCTTGGTGATGATTTACGCGGCGGTTGCGACGACGCGTCTCGCTGATGGGTTCAACTTTGATCTGGCGTGGATCTATCACCTCTTCAACCGCGATTTGACGGGCGAGTCGGTTGCTTCGCTGGTGATCGCGTTGATCGTGAGTTTGGTGATTTGGCGGCGGACATCGACGATTATTCGGGATGACAGCGATGCTCCGGATCACTTGAAGCGGATATTCAAGCGTGGTTTGGTGGTCTTGGCTGTGGGTTTGATTGTTGACGAGTTCGTGTCGGAACCGATCGGGTTGGCACAGTTGCTGATTCCATACTTCATCGCGACGCTCGGCGGGATGGCAGTTGCACGATTGCCGAACGATTCTCCAGTGGCTGGCAAGTGGATGCGGATCATCGTCGCGGCGTTGGGGCTGTTTCTAGGAACCGGACTGGTGGCGGGATTCTTCGGTGGACGGTACGGGTATGCGGGTTTGAACGCGCTGTGGGTTTTGTGGGGATGGACGGTTGACGCGATCTTGTTCGTCTTGCGGTACCCGTTGCTGGCGATCGGTTGGGTGATCGCTAAGATCATCGAATTCTTGCAGTCGTTCTTCGGGTCCGAGCCTCCAGAGCAGGAGCAGGAGCAGGGTGAAGGGCAGCGTCCGGAGTTCCCGGAACGGGAAGCGACAGAGGCGGCCGACAGCGCGTGGGTTGAAGCTGTGCTGGATATATTGCAGTGGCCGCTGACGTTCCTGTTGCTGTTTGTGGTGCTGATAGTCGTGGCGTTGGCGTATCGGCGGATCATACGGCGGTTGAACCGCGATGACGGGATCGAACGCGAGACGATCCGCGACGAAGTGGAAGAGGTGACGTATCTCGACCTGTTGAAAGGATTGCTGCCGGACTGGATGACGCGTCGGGGGACACCTCGACATCTTTGGAACTACCCTGACGAGCCGGGCATCAAGGAGGTCTTCATCCTGTATTTCGAGACGTTGGAGATGGCCTTAGAGCGTGGTTGGGAGTTCAACTCGCGATTGACGCCTACTGAGCGTCAGCCGGAGTTGGCAACCGTTCTGGACGGTGCGCCGATCAACGACATAACATCCCGCTTCAACGCAGCCTGTTACGGAAACGTGCCCACCGAGCCGTCATTAGTGGAGGACCTAAGGTCTAGGTTGACGCGATCTGTTGAGATTTTGGACGAGCGGCGTGAGAGGGCTGAATCAGGATCGGGATAGGCTCGGGGTCGAGTCTAGGATGCGGGACCGTCTTCGCTTTCACCGATCGTGATTACGCGGAGGAGGTTAGTGCTACCGGATTTGCCGATGGGTACGCCGGCTACTAGTACGACGGTGTCGTTGTCTTTCGCGAAGCCTTGCTCTTTTGCGAGCATTCCGGCGTAGTCGAACATCTGGTCGAGTTCAGCGAGGCGTTCAGTTAGGAGGGGGATTACGCCCCAGCGCATAGAGAGGTTGTTGAGGGCTTTTTCGCTGGGTGAGAGGGCGATGATGGGTGTTCGAGGTCGGAATGCGGCAACGCGATCGGCGGTGGTGCCGGTTTCGGTGAATGTGATGATGGCTTTTGAGCGTAGGGTATCGGCGGTTCGTGCCGCGTCGAAAGCGATGATGGAGTTGACCTGCGCGTGTCGCCCTTCCTTTTCAATGATTGCCATGCGTCGGTTTCCGAGCATGGCGTTATCGAGGAAGCGTTCGCCGAGTTTGGAGACGCGGGCCATGAATCTGACGGCTGCTACGGGGTAGTCGCCGACGGATGTCTCGGCGGAGAGCATTACAGCGTCGGTGCCATCGCGGACGGCGTTATAGACGTCGGTAGATTCGGCACGTGTGGGGTATGGGTTGTCGCGCATCGATTCGAGCATCTGGGTTGCTGTGATGACCGGTTTTCCGACCTCGTTGGCCATCCGGATCATGCGCTTCTGGATCATGGGAACGAGGTGGAGGGGCATTTCGACGCCGAGGTCGCCACGGGCAACCATGATGGCATCGGTCTCGTCGAGGATTTCGTTGAGGTTTTCGACGGCTTGTTTTATCTCGATCTTGGCGACTAGAGCCGGTGTTCGTCCGGCCGCGGCTAAACGATCGCGAACGGCTCGGAGATCGTGACGGTTGCGTATGTAGGAGAGACCTACGAAGTCAACGTCGGCTTCGATAGCGAAGTCGAGCGCGGCAATGGTTTCGTCGGTGAAGTAGTCGAGGGTTGAGGTGTTTCCGGGAGCGGTGACGGCTTTGTCGGACTGGATCAGTCCTCCGCGTCGCACAGTGCAGTGGATCTCAACGCCGTCAACGCGATCAACGCGTAGTTCGACTGCTCCTTCGTCGATCAGGATGCGGGCGCGCGGTCGGATGTCGTTGTGAAGCCCAGACGGCCAGACGGTTCCGCGTTCAGCGGTCGTATAGACGCGCTCAGCGGTGAGAACGAATTTGTCGCGGGCGTTGACAGGTATGCCTTCTCGGCCGCTCTGTGTAACGGCTTGGTCTGGATCTACTGTGCCGATGCGATATTTGGGACCGGGCAAGTCGGCCAGGATGCCAATAGGGACGCCCGTCTGATGTGCGGCTTCGCGGATCGCCTCGACGTACTCGAAATGTTGCTCGGAGTCGCCGTGCGAGAGGTTGAGGCGCGCGACAGACATTCCCGCACGGATCAGTTGTCGTGCTCGGACGACGTTGCCGGTTGCCGGTCCGATGGTGCACACGATTCGGGTTCGCGGCGAGTTCCTGACGTATGTAGGGAGTTGCTGCATTGGTTAAGCGGTTTCTCCGAGAGTGAAAGGCATCTCGGTTTAATGTATAACGCGATGCGGCTAGTGCAGTTCACGAAGGCGTAAAACGGTGAGAAATCGACGCTGTGAAGTGAGTTTGATATGATTAAGTTAGATGTTCGAAGTGTCATCGCGCCGCTGTGGGCGCTGATTGGGAAACACGCTGGGAGCCTTAGATTTGAACACGTTTGAAGCACTGCTCGCGTTGCAGGAAATCGACCAAGGGTTGCTACGGCAACGACAGTCTTATTCGCAGATTTCACTGGATTTGCAGGACAAGGCGAAACGATTGAAGGATCTGCGCGAAAAGTGTGAACGGGCGAGGCGGTCGCAGATGCAGGCGGAAGTTGCGATGAAGCGGTTGGAGCTAGAACGGGCTTCGGAGAATCAGAACCGCGTGGAGGTGGAGGAGAGGCTCTACAGCGGTGGCGATGTGACGAATCCTCGGGACTACTACCGTATGGAGTTGCAGGTCCAAGAGCATGCGAACCGTATCGATGCCATAGACCAGCGCATGGAGCCGATCAAGAACGCGGCAAATGAGGCGCGAACTGTTCATTCAGAGCTGCAAACGCAGCTGGACCAGATGGAGGTCGATTGGACGGAACAGAAGCAGTCGGGAACGGATGAGCAGTCGCGTATATCTACCGAGTACAACGAGGCTCTGAAACATCGCAACGAGACTGCTAGCGCGATCCCGGCGCAGCACCTCGGCGAGTACAACCGATTGTTCAAGAACAACGGCGGAATGGCGGTGACGGTTGTGGAACGCGACATCTGCGCCGGCTGCTCCGAGCGGGTGTCGATGGGCGAACTGAACGTGTTGAAGCAGGCCACAGACCCCATACTGTGTCATTGCGGCAAGTACTTGATCACGCTTAGCACGGACTGATTTGACATGCGCGCCATCGGCTACGTCAGGCGACGCGAGATCGAAGACGACTCTGCCCCGTCTGTCAACCGCAACATCCAAGATTGGGATAGTTCTGTTGGTGCGGTAGCTGGTTCGTGGGGCCAAATAACGGAGATTGAAAGCCGACTGAGGCTGGATAGCTCTGCTGACCCCGTCCAACAGATTGTCGAGTATTGCCGTTCTGGAGGTCATCACCTGACGGCGATCCTCGGTCTGGGAGAGGATGATCAGTTGTTGCAGAGCGTCGAGGCGGAGTTGAGTGAGGGGTTGGGCACGGCATTCACTCGGCAGATACCAGAAGAGTTCGGGGATCCGCAATTTGCGGAGTTGATGGAACGGCTCGAGGGTCTGCATGGTCGGCCCGCGTTGGTGGTCATCCCAGACGCGTCGCATTTGGCTGGCGATTTGGAGACCTTGGTCGAGCGACTTTTATACATCCGGCGATCAGGTTCGGACGCGATCTGTACAGATATGGAGCTGCCAGACCCGTTGCAGAACGGTGAGGAGCTGCTCGGGTTGCGGGGCGAACCGGACTGGTTGCGGAAGCGGATCCGCAATCGAATTCGCGAAAAGGCATCACGTGGGAAGGTGCTAGGCAGGACACCGTACGGATATCGTTGCGGAGCCGATGGTTCGCTGAAACCGGTGCCTGAAGAGGCGCAGGTCGTACGGCAGATTTTCGAATGGTACGTCGGCGATGAAGACGCGACCGACGAAAACGGCGAGAGAATCAGCAACGGTGTCGGTATGCGTTTGATCGCTCAGCGATTGGCGGCGGAGAACATCCCGACGCGCACAGGCAAGCCTTGGTCGACGGCGACGGTGTCAATAATCCTGAAGAATCGCGTCTACGTGGGGACATATACGCGGTATGGTTTCTTGGTTTCTGGCAACCACGAGCCGATCATCGGCCGGTCGTTGTTCCGTCGTGCGCAGGACGAGTTAACGGTCAAGCAACGGCAGCGAAGGTTGTCGAAATCTGAAGACCCGTTCCTGCTCGGCGGGTTGTTGCGATGCGGTCAGTGTGGTCATGGCGTGCCGGGTCTCACGCGCCGAAGGACTTGGCGTCGGCAGGATGACACGACAACTTCGAAGACCTACCGTTATTACGAGTTTTACGAGTGCCAGCATCGACGCGCGGCGAAGAACGGGAGTGGCAACGGCATCGTCTGCCCTAAGTGGCGAGCCGACGATTTGGATGGCGAGGTGCGCAAGGCGGTGATGGCATGGGAGCCGGAGCAGGTGAAACAGATCAGGCCTATTGAGACTGGTTTGACGCTTGAGCAGCAGATGGAGAATGCCGAGAAGACGTTCTTGAATGAAGCGCGGGTGGTATCGACCGGTCGTGGCGATCTGGAAAACTTGGAGCCGTTTCTGTCAGAAATCAAGCGCGTGCGCCGATTGATCGAAGAGGAGCAGAAGACTGGCAATAGCGCGAGCGGGTCGAAGAACGGCAAGGTGTCGCGCGAACGTTGGACTCGTGATCTAATAGCGGATGTGGTAGGGTCCGGCGACGTGGAACGGGCGCGAGACGCGCTCGTAGCATTGGTCGAAGATGTCGAGGTTTCGGAAGACGGAGTCAAAGTGCGACCTAGGGTGAGAACCTAGCCTAGTCTAGTTCGATTGGATGTTACTCTGAGGTCAGTGCGAGGCGGACGTGCGACCGCTGCGAGGGCGGTTTAGATTGTCTTCGTGGAGGAAAGTCCGAGCACCAACGGGCAGGAGCGCCTGCTAACGGCAGGGCGGGGTGACCCGACGGAAAGTGCAACAGAAAGAATACCGCCTGTGAACGCGCATTTCGGTGTGCGTTTCGTCAGGTAAGGGCGAACCGGTGCGGTAAGAGCGCACCGCGTCGGCGGTAACGTCGGCGGCATTGAAAACCCCGCTCGGTGCAAGGCCAAATAGGGGAGCGCTAAGACGAATGCCCGCGTCAGCTCCCGGGTAGGCCGCTAGAGGTCACGGGCGACCGTGATCGGAGATGGATGGTCGCGCAGGGTCCGATTCGAGGGAGGAAGGCCTGCGGGTTGTAAACCTCGCTGGGACCTAGACAGAACTCGGCTTACAGTCCGCCTCGCCGGGTTAATTCTTGCTCATCCATTCGAGGTCGCGTTGCTGACTCTTCTTATCCCCGAGCAAAACCAAATACCGGCTGTTGTATCCGGATTTCCGATAGTAGATTCGTTCGCTAAGGGTAGGACGAATCTCGAACCATTGACGTTTGGCACTTCCCACGCGCTCAGCGCGCATCAATTGTGGAGTATCGTTGAGGCGCATCAAATCATTGAGCATTTGCTTTGCGTTAGTGGACGAGTTTCCGTAAGAAACGTTGTCACGGACCACGGTCAAGTTCGGCAGGATGGCTTGAAGCAAAGCTGGCGTGTATCTGTTGCTGTTGGAAGCAGCGTTTTTCGAGCTCCGCCGACATTTCTTGTGTTCGCTACGCAACGAGTTGAGTTCGCGACTGGCGTGCCTCAGATTTTGCTTTAGTCTTTTGCTCTCTTTTTCTGCTTTTCGTCGCTGTTCACGCTCTTTGAGCACTCGATCGCTAATCGGTGACTGTTCTTCGTGTTGAGGGACTTGGGGACGCTGCAGAGATTTGATCTCCGCTTCCGCGGAGTTTAATTCTGCTTCGACTCGCATTCGTCTGTCGCGTTCATTGATTAAGTCATTGGAGTATTGTTCGTGGATCTGTTCGATCATTTCGCGCAGTTTGATCACAGCGCGTGGTTTGCTGTCCCGTCTTAGTGAATTGAGTTCTCGACTGGCACTTCTGAGTGTTTGTCTGTTTTGTCGGCGGGAACGCTCAGATGCCTTTAGCAGATTGCGGAGATTTGCCAGTTCCCGCTCAGCCTGCCTTCGTTTCTTCCGTTCTTCTGCTAACTCGAATTCTTGCTGATGGGCTATCCTGAGCAACTGGTTGAAGCGGTCGATGTAGCGTTCAAGTTCGCTGTCTGATGCAAAAGGAGGAGTAGGGGGCGTCTTGGAACGACCTTGCATTCCGGCGCGTTGACTGATCCATTCTGATAGGGATTGTCTCATTGGTTTTGGGGTAGTTCTTGGCAAATTCTTCGTGGATCGCATCAGATCCATTCTCAAATCGGAATCTAGTCGATCCCTGCTGTACCGCCGGTTGAACCGACGAAACGGACTATGATGCGAATTCTAAAGGTTTGTGTAACGACGTGATAGCATCCGATATTGCCACAGTTCCTTGTCTATCGTTTTAGGCATCGAGACCATATCGGATTGGGCGCTTCACGCGCCCCCTTTGCCCTCACGTGACGGGAACTGTGGCAAGTACCCATCCACTGGTCTTTAGGGGGCATCGACAATGGCGCAAGAGATTCACGTCAGGCCTGCAGAATCTACCAAGAAGCGAATTACGGCGGGACTGTTGCTGTGGCTCGGGTTAGTGGGGATAAACGGGATACATAGATTCTATGTAGGCAAGAGTTTCACTGGACTGCTGATGCTGGTTACTTTGGGCGGGTTGTACATATGGACGTTGCTCGATTTCATCACCATCCTTGCAGGGCAGTTTACAGACAGCCTCAAGCTGCCACTCAAAAAGGGCGACCGCGATATACCTTTCCTTTTGGCTCCACTCGCAGTGGTAGCGTTGCTATTGCTACTCGTGATAGTCGCTGGCAACTCTAACGAAGAAGAAGTCTCACAGCCACTCCCCACTCCTGAAGCCGATTCTCGGTCCGCAAGTAACTCGCCGACACCAGCCCCTAGCATCACAGCAAGCGAGTTATATGCGGAACGCGAAGCGAATGCCACGCGGTTTGACCAGCAACGCAAAGGAGCGTGGGTGCGAGTTTCAGGGCTGATCGGTGAAATCGACAATGGACAGATTCAACTAGTAGTTGACGAGGAATCGTTCAACCTAATTGGGGTTGCCTTCCAAACCGTCGATCTAAATGACCTCCCTACTAGCGTTCAAGCCAGTGTCAATAAAGGCGAACGATTCACCGCGACCTGCAAAGTCGGAGACTACATTTTAGGCAGCATGCAACTAAGGGATTGCGAGCAATGAATCAGGCCTGGATTCATTAGCAGTCTGAAAAAAACGGATAGCGGTGGCGCCGTAGCTTAGTTCGTGCGTCCTTCAGCCTTCGCTGGTCAATTCTAACATCCGATTAACGAAATCGTTGACTAGATCGCGACTTTTTTCGAACTGATGGTTTTCCACGCATCGACGATTGTCAATCCACCACTTCCAGCGTGGCGATGCGGGGTGCGTGGATGTCCAAGGACGCGCGCATGAATTGGTAGACGGCGTCGGTCATGGGGACGCATTCGGGACACTCTTCGTTGGTGCCAGCGTTGTATTTGACCTTCATGTAGTCGTCGGTGAGTTCGAGGAGCTCCAGCGAGCCTCCTTCTGAGGCGACCATGATGCCGATGTTGTCGATGACCGTGTTTATCGCAGGGTCTGCGGTCTTCATGTTGGCGATTCCTTGAGTTTCAAGTGTATTGGTGTGATTCTAATCTCAGGCTTTGGGGGTTCAGCCGTCAACTTTGAGATCGACGTTTGAGATTTCTTGCTGGATCTCGCCAACTACTTCGTTGCGTTTCTTGCCCCATCCGCGGTTGAGCGCCTCGATCAGTCGCGCTTCGGTCAGATTGGCAAGGGGTTGCGGGACTCTTAGCGAGCGTCCGATCTCGTTGGCAAGGCGGACATCTTTTGCTCCTAGCTCCAAGTAGAAGGAGAGTTCGGTATCTTCGTAATCGTCATCGGGCGGACGTGCAAATCCATCGAATGGACGCCGCTTGCCGCCGGAGCCTTCGTGGATCGCTTTCACGAGGACATCTAGCTCGACGCCTGCTTTGACCCCTGCGGTTATCACTTCCATGCGCGCCATACCGACTATGGCGCCGAACAGTTGATTCATCTGTTTGCAGATCGTGCCAGTGCCGATACCTCCGCAATACTGGACCTTGTCCCCCATAGCGTCAAGAGTCGGTTTTATGGATTGGTACGCGTCGTGATCGCCTCCGACATAGACAGCCAGGTCACGCTCCATGGCGCCGACTACGCCGCCGCTTACAGGAGTGTCTAGGAACGTGATGCCTTGGTCGGCGTATCGCTCATGCAGGGATCGAACCATGTCGAGGGAGTTGGATGTGCAGTCGATGACGATAGCGCCGTCGTCGACGCCTTCGGATATTCCGTCATCGCCAAAGCTGACGGCGTCGACGTGTTGCGGCATGGGCAGGCATGTGACGACGAGGTCTTTACCCGCCGCGGCCTCGGCGGGAGTGTCAGCCCAATGCGCGCCGTCTTCGAGCATGTCGGTGGCAGCTTCGGGATTGAGGTCGTGGACGGTGAACTCCTCGGCTGCGGTCATCATGTGTTTGGCCATCGGTTTGCCCATGTGCCCGATGCCGATCCATGCGATTTTCATTTTTGGGTGTCCTCTCGTTAAAACCCCTCTTTGATTCTCCCCTTGTATCAAGGGGAGGGGGAATTGGTCAATCAAGTTGTCTTAGGCGCGGGTCAAATCGGTCTCTGAACCAGTCGCCCAGGAAGTTGAAAGCTAGGACGGTGAGCATGATAGCAAGTCCGGGGAAGAAGGATATCCACCACTCGGTGTATATGTAGTTGCGTCCTTCCGCGACCATCACCCCCCATGCCGGTGTGGGTGGCGGAATGCCGACGCCGAGGAAAGAGAGGCTGGCTTCCGTGAGGATGAGGGAGCCGAGTCTCAGGGTAGTGACGACGATGACGGTGTTGATGAGCCCCGGCATTACGTGTCGGTACATAACCCGCCAAATGCTGGCGCCGGCTACCTGCGATGCGGCAACGTAGTCGCGGGTCTTTAGGCTCAGTGTTTCGGCGCGGGCTTGGCGAGCCACACCGTTCCAGCTGAATATCGTGAGCAGAATGATGACAAGCGCGAAGGATTGTCCATAAACGATGACGGTGACCAGTGCGACGAGGATGAACGGTACGGCAAAGGTGAAATCTACGACGCGCATGAGGACTTCATCAAATGTGCCGCCCAAATAACCGGCGATTAGACCGACGAGAAGACCAAACGCAGTGCCGATGGATAGCACGATTGCGGCGATCAGGAGGGAAATGCGTGCACCGTGGATGATGCGAGTAAGCATATCCCGTCCCAACGGATCTGTTCCTAGCAGATGTTTGGACGTTCCACCTTCTTGCCAAACAGGTGGAATGTTTCGCGAAATCAGGTCGTCTTTTTCAGGGTCGAAGGAAGTTAGTTGATCTGCGAAGACGGCAGCGATCAGTAAAGCGGAAATAATGATGATAGGAACGACGGGCCAATACCGGATACGCCGAATCCAGCGATTGATGAATGGTGAGGAGTCGCTGGGTTGAACGACCTGGACAGCGGTAGTGTCGCCAACGGTGTTGGAGGCTGTGTTCACGACTTCACTCCAACCTGATCCGTGGATCCGCAAGCGCGTATGTGAAGTCGACTATGACACTCATACCTGCATACGCTAACGTGATGACGCATACCACCGCGGTTAGGACAGGAAAATCGAGTTGGAGAACTGAGGTTACTGCTAATGATCCGAGCCCCGGCCAAGAGAAGATGGTCTCCGTGATCACAGCGCCAGTGATCAAACCGGCCAACAATATGCCGGCGTAAGTCAGCGAGGGAAGCAGTGCGTTTCGGAACGCATGTTTCCAAATGACGCGCGTGTCGTGCACGCCTTTGGCACGAGCAAACTTAATGAATTCAGAATCTAGCACCTCCAACATCGCTGACCTGGTGAGCCTCAAAAAACTCGATGCAAACAGCCATCCGAGCGTGATGGAGGGCAGGATGTAATGTTCCAATCCTCCTCGCCGGGCGACTGGCAACCAGCCGAGATTGACACTGAATATGAGAACTAAGACGATACCGAGCCAGAACACTGGGGCGGCCTGCCCGATCAATGCGAATGTTCGGCCCAAATAGTCAAGTATGGATCCTCGCTTGAGAGCTGAAAGGACTCCTAATGGGATGCCGGTGACTACGGAGAAAAGGAATGAACCCAAGGCCAGTTCTGCCGTGGCGGGTATCCGCTCGATGACTACATCCAATGCTGGTCGACGTTGTCGGATCGACTCTCCGAAATCTCCGGTCAACGCGTTTCCGAGCCATATGACGTACTGCAGATACAAGGGTTTGTCCAGCCCCAATTCGACACCCCACGCGTCCCACTCCTCTTGCGTGCTCTGTTCACTCATGAAGAGATGACGAGGGTCGCCCGACTGACGTGACATCACGAACACGAATATGGTCGTCGCCAACACTAGCACGACGCTGTAGACAAGTCTTCTTGCGAGGAAAACTTTCATTGGCTAGTGGCCCCATTGCATGGGACGACGCTTGTTTTGCCAATTCAATGGTTGACTCGACCAGCGATGTGTTGTGAACTCCACCTCGCCCGATGCCTCAGAAGACGGGCGTACCGAGCGAGGTGTAGTTAGAGCTAGTTGCAGTTACGGTCTACTGATCTAGCAGAATACGGTCAAACGAGTTCGGCGCGTTTTCGTTGTGCCTGTACGCGTCCCACTTGAGGATGTCAGGTCCACTAACCCACCATTTGACCAATTCGACCACTCCAAAGGAAACCGCAGTTTCTTGCAGGAAGTTCTCGATCTCCGTGTTCAGCGCGTAGATTGCCTCTGCATCAGCTTGGGCGTTCAGTCCGCTGTACCTCGAATCCCAATCCTTCATGATGTCGTAAGGGAGTTCGATACCGGAATTCCAGCCTGGATTTGAGTTGTACCTGTTGTACTTCGCTCCGGTGAATGGTGGAGAACCTTGGTTCACGAAGATCCAAGGGATTTCCATCGTACGTTCGACTAACCTGGGTCGTCTTGCGGAGTACGCCTCAGAGGTGATCTGGACGTCGATTCCGACATCACGCCATTGTCCGGCGACTGCGATGCCGACCTCGGGATTCACGAATGGGCTGTCAGGTGGTACCCAGAAGCCCATCGAGAAACCATCGGGATATCCCGCATCATCCAGCATTTGCCTCGCCATTTCGGGGTTGTATTCGTTGAGCCAGTGATCCTGCCACCAAGGAGTGTCGGGCTCGTACCCAACCTCCGTGTAGAAGGCGCGACCCAAACCGCCCAGGATGGTAGCGTTGATCACTTCCCGGTTCAACGCGTATGACAACGCCTTGCGAACGGTGTTGGCGTCCTGGTCGTCAGGACCGGTGCCGATCCATGGGTGATCGTCGTCGGGTTTGTGACCTTCGCGCGGCGGGATCGCATCGTCGTTTTGATAGTTTTGGTCAGTCCAGAAGTTTCCGCCGAAGTAGATGCTCTGTGGCAAACCGCCGGTGATCTGAACGCGTCGGCCGCGCGATCGGTTCTCGGTGTCGATGACAAGCGAGTTCGGAATCTGAGCGATGTCGATTTCACCAGTGATGAGGGCTGCTGCGGCTTGCGAGGCTTCTCGGATTTCGATAATCCGGAGCGAGTCGGCGAGCGGCGGCGATCGCCAGTGGTCGAGTTTGGCCCGGGCGACCATTTCATCGTTACCGACCTGTTTGGTGACTTCCCAAGGTCCGCTACCGTGAGGCGTCAGGATCGCCTGCTCTTCACCCAACGTGTCGTAGACGTTCTTGCTACTGATCGAGACGAGACCGTTCTCGTTGGAGATATGGTAGAAGAACTCAGGGCTCAACTGTGCTGGATTGTGATCGCAGGAGAATGTGTAGTCGTCAATCGTTGCACAACCCCAGATACCTCTGCCACTGGCATCGTTAAACGATCCCGCACGAGCTGCGCGACTTCCTTCCTTGCCGGCGTCCGTGAATGAGAACACGACGTCGTGGGCGGTTAGGGGTCCCCAATCTTGACCCATACCACTGAATTTCGCGCCTTCGCGGACGGTAAATGTGAGTTTGTTGCCATCAACGCTCCACGAGGTTCCCAATCCGCTAGTTCCCGGCGTGCCGTGGTTCGGTGGTGCTCCATCGCGGTCGGTGCGGAGCAAAGTCTCAGTGATGCCCCAAGCGTGGACTTTCCAATACTCAGGTGATGGTTGAGCCGACGGAAGGTAGAGGGGAGGTGGTACGTAAACGGTGCCAACCGTAACTTCTCCACCAGATCGTTGAGGCGCCTCAACCTCTCGCTCGACGACGACGGTCTGAACGACGGGCTTTTCAACCTCGACGACTCTCTCTTTCTCGACAACGACGGTTTGGACCATCGTCTCGCCTTCGACAAGGACCTCTTTTTCGACGACGACGGTCTGGACGACGGTCTCGCCTTCGACAAGGACCTCTTTTTCGACGACGACGGTCTGAACGACGGTCTCGCCTTCGACGACTTTTTCAACGACGACGGTCTGTGGTACTGCGACTTCACGTTCGACAACGACCTCGCGTTCAATGACGACTGTCTCGACGACAGTTTCGCCACAGGCCATGAAGACTGCGGTTACAGCTACGGCAAGCGCGGTCAGCAGAGATACGCTGATCCTCCGATGCCTAGTAAATAGTTTCATCTCGGCGCTCCTTATGTTTGTAGTTGGCGCTGTTCGAGCAATGCGCTTTCATGCCCGGTCCAGCTGCGCGAACCGGGTGCGAGCGCAATGGATATGGAACGATGTTACTTCAATAGTTCACCGATTACCGCCTCGTTTATGAAAAACGTATTGGCTCATCGGATCAACGGCGTGATTCGCAATGAACACGAACTTTATGCGGTATATCCTAAACATGCCAACAGAGCCAAGATTCAGGGTCCGAATCTTGCGAGATTCGCCCGTAACCACGATGCATCGAGGGAAACATGTACGAGCTTGAAGTTGTGAATCCGGTTTCACCGCAGCGCGGGGAAGTGAGTGCGTTTCCATACGCGCCTCGTCCTTCGAGTCTGAAGAACAAGGTGATTGGCTTGATGTGGAACGGGAAGGCGCACGGCGACGATGCGTTGAAACGGGCAGGCGAATTGATCAAGCAGGCAGAACCATCGGTTGATGTGCGGTTCTATTCGGGAGCCTTGCCATTTCCTGACCCACTGCGTGCGAAGGCGATTTCAGAGATCGATGTCGCAATTGGCTGTACGGCTGATTGAGGGAGTTGCACGTCGTGGCTTGTCTACGACATGGTTGAGTTGGAGAAGGCGGGAGTTCCGACCGTCGTGATCCTCTCGAATGGTTTCCAACACGACGCCGACGCGAGCGCGAAGGCGTTTGGTATGGGGCCGATACCTCGGGTTGAGGTGCCGTTGGTCTACAACAACATCACTACGGATCAGGCGATCGCGCAGACTGATCCGGTGGTTGACGAGATCATGGAGTTGCTAACGCAGGGCATATCGGGAGAGGAGATCGAGAATCAGGCGTTGCGCGACGCGCAGCAGAAGCGTTTCAGGTTCAAGGGTGAAGATCAGTTCGGAGCACTCGATGCGTTTAACAATGAGTTCTTAGATCGTGATTGGGGAGACGGTTTCCCGCTGATACCGCCAACCGAGGAGAAGGTGGCGCGGGTGCTCTCCGGTACGACACTGGATCCTGAGGATGTGGTCTGCACATTGCCACCGGGGAACGGGATCGTGACGGTGCAGAAGATCGCGGTCAATTGTGTGATGGCGGGTTGCGAACCGGAGCATCTGCCCGTCGTGATTGCGGCGTGCAAGGCGATTTCGAGCATGGAGCCGTTTGAGGTTCGCGGTTTGTTGATGTCGACATCGGCAGGTGCTCCGCTGATAGTGGTGAATGGTCCGATAAGAAACGAGATCAGATTGAACTACCGTCGGGCTACGTTAGGTCCGGGCAAGATGTCGAAGGTGAATGTGACGATTGGTAGGGCGTTTACGCTGACGTTGAAGAATGGCGGACATTGGTATCCGGGCGTGTTGGATATGGACACCATCGGGACACCCCGGAAGTTCAGCTTCTGCATCGCCGAAAACGAGGAGGATTCTCCATGGGATCCGTTCCATGTCGAAAAGGGGTACCGACCTGACCAGAACGTGGTTTCGATCTTCCCTTCAGGCGGCGAACACGACCATGGCAATCAGGGCGTAGATACCGCAGATGGGTTGCTCAAGTCATTGGCAGCGTCGTGCGGACATTCCAGCGCACACATAGCCAATCTTCACGGCGAATTGGACGAATCACCGGGTGGAGCCACGTTGATCCTTTTGGCTCCCGCCCACGCGCGTCCTATAGCCGGATCGGGTTACACCAAGAGCGCGGCGAAAGAGTTCTTGCATCAGCACGTGAAGGCTCCGGCGAGCGAGATGGTGGCGCATTTCAACGTTCCAGAGAAGGTGCGATACGAGTGGCGATGGCTGTATGAACTTCCACCGTGGGAGCAGGAGCGGGTGATGTTGCATGGACAGCACGATGCGAGCCGGTATTTCATCCTGTGCGTCGGTGCGGATGACCGCGCGAAGAATCTGATCATCGGCTCCGGGACGCCGGGAATGGCGGAGATTACGGATCGGGCTTAGGCGATAACGCTTCCGATAAGGTTGTAGTCAGTCGTAATTACGCACGTCCCGATTTCCGACGCAAGTGGCTCGGGGTGTTCAGGTTTCTGCTTGCGCATGGGAGAACGAATGGAAACGCCGTCAGAGGTAGTTGTATCGGTCCGTAACGTCTACAAGTTATTCGGCGGTGACGTCGATGCCGGATTGGCGATGGCGCGTGAGGGGACGAACAAGGCTGAGGTGCAGGAAGCGACGGAGTCAGTGATGGCTCTTTCGGATGTTTCGTTCGATGCTCAACGGGGAGAGATTTTCGTCGTGATGGGATTGTCGGGCTGCGGCAAGTCGACTCTGATTCGATGCATCAACCGGTTGATCGATCCCACGGCTGGCGAGATTTGGGTCGATGATGTGAATGTGACGGATTTGGATGGGGAGGGGATGCGAGACGTGCGGCGTAGCTCGTTAGCGATGGTGTTCCAGCATTACGGTTTATTGCCGCATCGCAGGGTCATTGATAATGTTGCGCTTGGTCTTGAGATGAAGGGTGTCGGCTCTGACGAACGCCGCGAACGGGCACAAGAGGCGCTCGAGACGGTTGGTTTGGGAGATTGGGCTACGAGCAAACCGGATGAGTTGAGCGGCGGGATGATGCAGAGGGTTGGATTGGCGCGCGCGTTGGCGCACGACACCCCAGTATTGCTGATGGATGAACCGTTCAGCGCGCTTGATCCGCTCATCCGCAACGAGTTGCAGGACGAGCTGGTGGCGATGCAGGAGAAGCTGCACAAAACGATTATCTTCATCACGCACGATCTTGACGAGGCAGTTCGGATCGGCGACCGCATCGCGATCATGCGAGACGGCGAGATTGTGCAGGTGGGGACGCCCACGGACGTAGTGTTGCATCCGGCAGACGCTTATGTCCGGGAGTTCACGAGCAACGTGCGGCAGAACGAATTGATGACGGCCGAGGTGATTATGAGCGACCCTACAGACGTCGTTCACGTCAGCGCGGTAGCTTCGAGAGTAATCCAAAAGCTCATCGATACCGATGAGAACTACGCGATGGTAGTGGATGACGACTTTCGTTATGTGGGAACTGCGCTGCTGCAACGCGTCGAGCAGTGGAGATCGGATCCGACGACGAAGATTGCGGATACCCCACTGTTGGTCGAGACGAGTGTCTCGCCCGATGTCGTGTTGGACGAACTGGTGCCTCTCGGTTTGAGGGCGGAACATTCGATACCCGTAATGGACGGCGACGGCGTGTTGGTCGGCGAGGTTTCATTAGACACTCTGGCTGGCGCGATGGACGCGGAGGATGCAACCGATTTAGGAGGAATAGCTTGATCAGCGAGCGTGAAACGTCGGGCGCGTCAGCGCCACCCAGCGAAGATGCAGAACGGTCGTCAAGAGTGGCGAGTTGGCTCAGATGGCTCGGAGTCATGGTCCTAGTCGTGGTCCCGATCGTTATCGTCGATTTTGGAATCGAAGAAGTTGCCTTGGTTCTCAATCCGGGAATTGAACAGGTTGGCTTGGTTTTCGATCCGGAACTCCTTTACGAGCGTGTACGAGTATTTCCGCATGACGTTGGCCGCGACATAGGTCTTTGGATTGACAATCGATTAGATTGGCTGAACGACAATATGGGGTTTTTCTTTAATGGTGTGAAAACCGGTGTTGCCTACATATTCGAGCCGTTGGAGGCGTTCTTGAAGTGGTTGCCGTGGCCGGTTGTGGTGTTCGCTTTGGGATTGGTTTCGTGGGCATTGGTTGGTAGGACGATAGCGGTATTCTCGGTTATCGCCATGATCCTGCTCGGGTTTTTCGGGCTTTGGGAGAGCACCATGGAGACGGCGGCATTGATGATCGTGACGGTCACGCTGTGCATTGCGATCGCTGTGCCGATCGGGATCTGGGCTTCGCAGTCGGACCGGTTGGATGCGATCTTGCGTCCGGTATTGGACGGGATGCAGACGATGCCGAGTTTCGTGTATCTGGTGCCCGCGATCGCGTTCTTCAGTTTGGGCAATCCACCAGCGGTGATAGCGACGCTTGTTTACGCCGTGCCGCCCGCAGTAAGGCTCACCAACTTGGGAATCCGCCAGGTGTCACAAGAGACGATCGAAGCTACGGAGTCTTTCGGGGCAACGCCTTGGCAGTTAATGATGAAGGTCAAAATACCGCTGGCGATGCCTACGATCATGGCAGGAGTGAATCAGACCACGTTGATGGCACTTGCGATGGTAGTAATCGCGTCATTGGTAGGTGCCAGCGGTCTAGGCGAAGACGTACTGCGGGCATTGGGTCGGTTGGAATCCGGCAACGCGTTGTTAGCGGGGCTGGGAATAGTGTTTTTGGCCGTAATAATCGACCGCAACACGCAAGCGTTTGCCAAGATGCAGCAAGAAACTTTTGGAGGCGCTTCCTCGCGCTAGTTCGCTGAGTGTAAAAAATGTCGTCCTATAACCTGAGGGGAGAAATCGATAACCAAGGAAAGGGATCTGGATATGAAGCAGTCAAGTCAATTCCGACGAATCTCAATCTTTTTCACAGCGCTGATCACCGCTCTAACCGTTATGTTGCTGGTGGCAGGATGCACTTCTGAAGAAGACAAGGAGAAGATAGTTTTCGCTGACCTCAACTGGGAATCGGCAGAGATACAGACCCGGATCGCGGGTTACATCCTCGAGCACGGGTACGGCTACCCGGTCGAGAACGTCGTAGCCGACACCACCTCACAATTCCCGGCGTTTGAGAACGACGATGTCCACGTTTCCATGGAGGTCTGGGTAGACAACATCGCCGAAGTGTACAACGACGCGGTCGCGGCGGGTTCGATTGTTCCCGCAGGCGTGACGTTGCCGGACAACTGGCAGGGATGGGTCATTCCGCAGTACGTGAAAGACGCCAATCCAGGATTGGTGTCCGTTACCGACATTCCGGATTACCAAGAAGTGTTCGTGACTCCGGATTCGAACGGCAAGGCACGGTTCGTTACGTGCATACCTGGTTGGGGCTGCGAGTTGGTCAACCAGAAAAAGATTGATGCGTACGACTTGGGCGAAACCTTAGACATCTTGAGTCCGGGGAGCTCGGCTGGTCTGATGTCGGATTTGGAAGGTGCCTACGGCCGTCAAGAGGCGTGGTTGGGTTACATGTGGGCGCCCACGAAAGTTGCCGGTGAGTTGGACCTGTACGTGCTGGAAGAGCCGCCTCATACAGATGAATGCTGGGCAGGAGACCAAGGGTGCGCATACCCGACTGTCGATATCAGGATCGTGGTGAGCAAAGCTTTGAGCGAACGTGCGCCAGAGGTTGTCGACTTCTTCGGAAATTGGCAGTTTGAGTCGAAAACCGCCGGAGCAGTTGAGGCGTGGATGAAGAACAACAACGAGACGCCCGAAGCGGCTGCGGTTTGGTACTTGAACAACAACCGCGACGCTTGGAGCGGATGGGTGACTTCCGACGCGGCCGAGAAGATCGACGAGGCGTTGGCCGAAGGTTAAGTGGAAGGGTTTGCCGAGAGCGATCGCGATGGATCGCTCCCGGTTGACTACAACGTTTAGTCGTAGATGCTGAAGTTCAGCTCCTGCTGGGTGTGAACGTCGATTAGGGCGGAGCGGCCGTTCTCGAAGTTCTCGCGATGGGCTTCACGGACCGCGTTGCCGATCTCGGTCGGCTCGGTCACGGTGATTCCTCGTGCACCCATGCCTTCGGCGATCATGGCGTAGTCGCCAGTCATGTTGCCAGCGTTGTACTTCTCCATCGCAACCGGCAGCGATTTGTTGTACCCGCCCATCGTGCCGTTGTTGAGGACGATGGTGGTTATCGGGTTGCCGGAACGCACCGAAGTCTCGATGTCGAGACCGGACATTCCGAACGCGGCGTCGCCCATGAAGTTGACACAGAAGCGTTCAGGCATCGCCATCTTGGCTCCAATCATGAGTCCGATGCCGTAGCCGAGGTGGGTGCTCTTGCCCCAGCCGATGTAGGTGTGCGGCTTGGTGGCGGTGTAGAACGGCATCATCTGGTCGCGCGGGTGCCCAGCGTCGTGGGTCATCACGGTGTTCTCGTGATCGACCGCTTTACCGATCTCCTTGAGGAGACGGTACGGGTTGATCGGTGCCATGTCGGAGTTGAGCAGACCATTCCAGTCGGCATTCCACTCGGCGCGGACTTGTGCGACGGCCTCCTGCGTTGAGGTGTCGCCTCTCCGGCCTTCTCCGCCGATGCGTCCTTTGATCTCGTCGATCAACAGACGTAGGGTTTCACCAGCGTCGCCGACGAGCCCGATGTCTGTGGCGTACTCTTTCGAGATGTCTGCGGGGTTGTTAGTGCAGTGGATCAGGAATTTGCCCGACGGCAAATCGATGCCGTAATTGGTGACTGTCAGGCTCGCGCCGATAGCGAAGAGCACGTCGGATTCTTTGAGCCATGTCCAGACGGGCTTGGGCGCGGTGCGGTTTGCGGCTCCGAGTGCGAGCGGATGTCGCTCGTCCATGGCGCTCTTGCCCGGCATGGTTGTCATAACCGGTATCTGAGTCAGTTCCGCGAGTTCCTGCAACTCGGCTGTAGCCCCGGCATGAAGAACGCCTTGCCCAGCCCAGATAGCAGGCATTCGAGCGTTCAGGAGCTTGTCTGCGACGTCCTTGATGTCGCTTGCGGACGGGGCAAAAATGTGCCTCGACGTCGGGATGTAGTTTTCGACTGCTGCGTCGGGGACGTCATCGCCCATAGCATCGCGTTGCATCTCGACCATAACCGGTCCCGGTCGACCGTTTTTCAGCGATTCGGTCGCACGTCGCATCAATGCCGGAATTGCGTCTGTGGAGGTCACTGGTGCGGCAAACTTCATGATGTGCTGAAAGTTTTGAGGAGCGCTGAAGTTGGGAGTTACCCCCACCTTGTAATTCCCCGGTCCGTCCGGAATGAATAACACTGGCACGCTGTCCGCCCACGCCTGTGCGAAACCTCCGAAAGCGTTTTCGGAACCTGGTCCACCTTGGCAAGCGAAAACGCCATATTTCCCTCGCGAAGACATGAGGCGCGAGTAACCATCCGCGGCCATAATCCCGCCGCGTTCCTGCCGGAAAACGATCGGGCGAATGCCTTCCTTGGCGACCGCTTCGATGATGGGATTGGACGGGAAGCAGGCGAGCCACTCGAATCCTTCCTTCTTAAGAATCTTCGCAACAGCTTCGTAGCCGTTCATGTTTCAACTTCCCTTTCTAAGGAGCAGGTTTCAATAGGGTGGTCGCGTCAATTTGCGGACACTCTCCAGTTTCCCAAGTGTAAGTTGGATTGGGCAGATATGTAATGTCGATATTGAGCGAGTCGATAGAATCGTTTGGAACGCTGATGCCTGAGTCGACTTGTGTCTTGGGAAGCGGGTTTAAGTGAATTTTAGGAATTTGGTAACTGCGCGCTGTGGTATTGCATCGTGCGATGTGAATTACATAGCGTAGTAATCATTCTGGGACGCGACGCGAGTTGCGACGTTGAATCGAGAGGTGCGAATCTCTCCAGCACAGTTCGATGCCGCGTGGCAGCTACCAGCACAGCCATGGTTTCTTTGAGATCGTGAAGGACGAAAACATGTTGCGTGAGATACACGACGAATTCGAGTACAAGCCGCAAGGCAGACAGCCTCTCGGCATCGGGAAGGTAAACATAAAAGTTGTCGGTGTGGGCGGCGGCGGGTCCAACGCCGTGAACCGCATGTACAGCGACCCGATCGATACGGTCGACTATATCGTCATGAACACCGATGCTCAGGCATTGGAGTTGGCAACCGTGCCGACCGGCCTTCGTGTAGGCGACACTACTGCTCGAGGTATGGGTGTGGGAGGTGATCCTTCACAGGGTCGTATCTGTCACGAAGAGAACCGCGAGGAGATCGCTGAAATCTTGGATGGCGCTGACCTAGTTTTCGTCACTGCCGGTATGGGTGGTGGAACAGGAACCGGAGGGGCACCCGTCGTTGCGCAGATAGCAAAGCAACAGGGCGCGCTTACCATTGGCGTCTGCACTATGCCGTTCAGCTTTGAGGGAACTCACCGCATGGCGAAGGCGGAAGAAGGTGTGGACGAGCTTCAGAAGTATGTCGATACCCTGATCCGTATCCCGAACGACCGATTGCTAGACGCCGCGGCACCCGACACGACTACTCAAGAAGCCTGGCGGATGGCGGACAAGGTCCTGAAAGATGGTGTGGAGGGTATTGCGCGCGTGATTATCGAGCCGGGCGAGGTTAACTTGGACTTCGCCGATGTGCGCGCAGTAATGACCAACGCTGGACCCGCGTGGATGGGTGTCGGGCAGGCGTCGGACGTTGAACCGGGTGGTGCATTGGATGCTGTCAATGCAGCATTGGAGAGCCCGCTGCTAGATGTCGATATCACCGGTGCTCAGCGAGCATTGGTCAACATCACCGGCGGCCCAGGCATGAGGATGTACAGCGTCCAAGAGATTTCGAGCATCGTCCAGAGCAAGATGACGGCGCAGTCCAACATCATCCTAGGAACCGCCCGGCAGTCGAATATGGGCCACAACATCCGCGTGATCGTCATTGCAACTGGCTTCCCGACCGACGAGGAGCAGCGCCAGATGGACACGGAGATGATCGAGCAGGCGATCGAGAATCCGGAAGAGATGAAGATTCCGCCGTTCCTAAGAAATCACATGATGCAACTCCAGAAACGGGGACGTCGCTAAAGCAGTCCTGTCATTCCCGCTCTCGCAGGAAAGACGTAAATCACACAACCGCGTCGTTTGAATATCAAGCGACGCGGTTGTCGTCTATGTAGTCCCAGTTGAAGTCCATTCCGAGCCCCGGTCCCTGAGGCAATAGGACGTTGCCTTTTTCATCCATGGGATCGCAAGGCGAATTTAGATATGGCGGTGTCGCGTCGTAGTCGAAGCCGGGACGCAATAGGCCGCGTTCGTAGAACAGGCAAGTCTCCTCTGTGGTCGCCCCGAGTATAGACGCGTTCGGAAACCAACCGCCGTGCATCTCGCACGGTATTCCGAAGGCTTCATAGACATCGACCGCTTTCTTGCAAGCGGTAATGCCGCCGAAGTTGACGTCGATTCTGCCGATGTCAGAAGCGCCTTGCAGCACCCATTCGGCGCGCGAGTAGTGCATCCAAGTCGCGTGCTCGGGTGCGCAGACGGCGATGTCGAGTTCGTTGCAGAGGCGGCGATACGGTTCGACTCTGAACTCATGCATCGGATGCTCGAGGAAGTAGTAGCCGAGGCGCTCGAGTTCACGTCCGACGTAGATCGATTCGTCTAGAGAGTAGATCCCCCAAGGGTCGAGCATCAAGGTCATTTCGTCACCGACTGCGTCACGCACGGCCTCGCAGACTTCGATGTCTTGCTTCGGGAATGCGGGACGGCGCGGCGCGGGCTCGTTCGTGATCGGGTTCCAGTAGATGTAAGCGTGAACTTTGAACGCGGTGTAACCCTGCGCTTTGCATTCAAGCGCGAATTTGGCATAGTCCTCGGGTGTGCCCATGTTGGGGAATGTGCTGGCATAGGCGCGCACCTTCTCACGTGCTTTACCCATCAGCTGCGACACCGACATACCGGCGTATCTGCCCGCCAAGTCCCAGAGTGCGGCATCCAAAGTACCGATCAACGATTCGTGGAATCTGGCATTGTCTCGCATCAGATTCCAAAGGTGTTCACGGCTCAGCGGGTCTTCGCCTACAAGCAAGTTCTTCACCATCGCTTCGACTTCAGCAGGGAACGCGCCGTGGAAGTATCCGCCCATCCCGCCAGTGTTGTAGCCGCAGACTCCCTCGTCGGTGGATATCTTGGTGATGCCGTGCGTCGCCGGCTGAGGATCGTCTAACCACTCGCCATATCCCCACTTGGTGGGAATATTGTTGGTTTCGCTTTTGAAAGTGATGACTTCGATGTCGGTTATGCGCATGGCGTGCCTCTCAGTCACACGTCCCAAAAAGGACGGTAGTTCAACGACAACTACTCTACCTGTTGCCTAATCGTTCAAGGCTCGCGATTGCGCAGAACGTTCACGAGTCCGCCTACGATTAGCAATCCGTTGCCGAAAATGACGGCGCCGAAATACGCGCCAGCGACGCTGTTGGCATTGGTGACGAAGTCAGCGGCGAAGGTGGCATCTTTGAAAAGGTTGAAGCCGATGTATCCGCCAATGATTCCGAGAATGAGGGAAATCCCCATCTCTTTCAGGCTGACTTGGTTTTGTGATGTTCCGTATCGTTTCACGATACCGAAACCGATCGTGGCTCCCGCGGCTTGCATGACGACCGCGTTGACCATCAAAAATCCGCTGCTGCCGGCGAAGAGCCAGGTAGTGACCATTACGGAACTGAGGACGTAGAGCGTGAAACCAGCGACTGAGGAAAGGAAAAGCGCGGCGGCGACTTGCACGATGTAAGCCCCGATTTTGTAGTTGCCGCGCCAGACTATGTAAGCGACAAACGATGTGAATAGGATGAGCGCGGCAAGCGGAAAGTATTCGGAGTATTCGTTCAGCATTCGGTTAGGTCAGCGAAACGCTGTTCGGCTTCAATTCGGCAACGCGTCGATGGTCGCGTTCGCCTCGGCGGTCGGTCCATTAAGTCTTGGGTCCGCGACGATCGTGAACGCGGCCGCGAGTCGTTCTGCGACGGCTTCGGTTGCAGGGACGGCGGAGAAGCGGTACTGCGGTAGTAGTCTGTTAATGCGTTCTGCGAGCGGCCCTTTGCGAGATCTCTCAACTGCGGTTCTGGGCGACGCGCCGAGTTCGATGATCCCGATCTTGGCTCGAAAATCGCAGTTGGCGCCACCGTTGAGATACTCGCCAATCGTTCTTCCGATGTCCTTTGTCGCTTCGATGTAGATTGGTTCGCCTTCATGGACGATAGCGATGATGCCGGTTTTTCGTCCCAGCATCCATGCCGCGTCTTCAGTCAAAGGCAATGATTCGCCTTCAAGCAACCTCGTGTAGAGGGATTCCCACTTGCCGAGATGGGCTGGAGTGAAGAGGGACATTGTGCATCTTTGGTCTAGAACTCAGGTAGGAAGCTATGAACTCCACTTGTAGGGAACATGGTATCAATCTGAGCTACAGTGCCGGGTTTGTGTTCGGTTACACGCCCTGCGCGTTGCAGGTCGGCGAGATAGTGGGCACCCATGTAGATGGCGCCCAAGGACGCGACTGGAAGCGTAACGTCTGGGTCCTGTCCTGTTTCCTCACATGTCGCCATGCCGTGAGAGTCGACACGTAACTCGTAATTTCCCTGCGTCCATGGGCAGAACTCGTCTATGAGTCGGATGACGATTTGACCGGCGGCCGAGTAAGTGCGTCCGGTCAAAGCCTTGATCGGATCGAGAATTCGAACCCAGAGAGAGTCGTAGGGTTCAAACGAAAGTTTGCGCGGATCGGCGAGAAGCCAAAGCAGATTAGATTTCTTCGGGTGATGGTGCACTACCTCACCTGCCAAGTCGATGTCGAGCAGGAAGCGCCAGAGCGCTGCCTCTGCAGCCGTCGTTGCTGCGATCAATTCGATCACCCGCACAGTGTTGTACGAGTGCATCGCTTCCATCTTGTGTTCGATCCGGTACGCCGCATACCCGAGTGCTTCGTCTCCTTCGCGGTACACAACGCAGAACGCCCTACGTTTGCCAAAGCCTGGAATCCGCCGACGGTCGTAAATCCAGTCCCAATCCGCTTTAGTCCGGAGCATCATACCGACGGTCTTTTCAGCAGTCCTGTTCCACACGATGGGGGCGACTTTCTCCATCGTCGCGACATCGGCGAAGCGGATTTCGCCAGCAACCTTAGGCATCACGCGGAATCTTGCGTCTCTTACATCGATCTTGGCGACGACGGTTTCGCCCGAGATGCCGAATCCAAAACGACCGTAGATGTTGCTTTCGCTTGCCCAAAGCCCGGCGATCGGGTAACCAGCGTCGCGTCCGTCGATCAGGATCCTCCGCATCATTTCTCGTAGGATCCCGCGGCGTGTATGTGTCGGCGCGACTGTAACACCAGTAACGCCAAAGAAATCAGATTTCCCGCCCGGCACCGTCAATTCGTACGGTTCCCACAGCGTCGTGCCGACGATGTCATCGCCATCGAACGCGCAGACCGTGTGCTTCATTGGGTCATCGATTTTGTGGTATTCCAACTCGCCTTCTTGCGGCAGGAAATGCCCACTAAAGCCCTTCATCTCAGCGACCGAAAACCGCAACCGCTCATGTTCGCGTGCCGGTCGAAACTCGATGCCAGTTAGTCTGTCGGATTGAGGATTCAAGGTTTGGGATTCTCTACGCCAAGATCAAGGATTAAAAGTGATACGGATTCCAACCTGCGGGCAGGGTACGGAAGATGGCGTCAGCTCGCAGCGCGGCATTGGGTGTCCGAGCCGATACTTCGACGAGGTCGATGTCGGCCAGCATCGAGCATTCGACTGCACCGACGTACATGGCGGCGAGTTCAGCCTCGTTCATCACCAGATCGGGAGCAGCGTTCGTATCTCGGCAAGTCGCACCCTCGGTGCCAAACTCGACTGTAAGGTTCCGCGACTCTTTGGTTTCAGCATCGATAATTTGCAGCGCTAGCGAATCCTCGACGGGGTAAGTGCGTTGCTCTAGCATTGCTGGTATATCGAGGAACTTCATCCAGATCGCATCAGTGAACGCGCGTCGCAAACGGCGTGGTTCGGCGAGCATCCAGACGAGCGGGTCGTCGACGGGTCGTGCATAGGCTATTACTTCGTGGACCAGCTCTTGGTCGAGTAAGAAACGCCACAATGCAGCGTGGGCGGCATCAGTGGCGGCGACGGCTTCTACGACATACATAGTGCCCCTGAACTCATCGTGCGGATCGAATTGCATGGTGTACCGGGCGTACGCCAACGCGTCGTCGCCTTCTTTGTAGATGACGAAGAATTCGTCCTTGGTTTCGACTGGGTGGATCTCGTAGAGCCAGCGTTTCGCGGTTCGAGTGATCATTCCGGTACGGTGGGGACGCGTTCGTTCGTACGCTTCGGTCATCAGCGGGATAGCTTCGTCGCGTTCAACTTTTACGTAGTGCCCGGACCATTCCGGCGCGTATTCGTAACTAGTGTGGCGCAGATCGATGTGCCAGTTGTGGACGGGCATCGTGTTCCCGTAGCCGTAACGCCCGTAAAGGAGGCTTTGACTGGCCCAGAGGATCGATGCAACGTCGCCGCGCTCGCGCGCGTCGTCATGAATACGCTTCATGATGTTGCGCTGGACGCCGCGGCGGCGATGCGTCGGAGCAGTAGTGATATAAGCGACGCCGGCGACCGGGACTTGGGCACCACCGGGCAAGGTCATATCGAAGGAGTCTGCGCCTCCGGAACCTGCCATGGTGTCGCCATCCATGCACACGAGCAACCGGTCGATCTCGACGCGGTGAGCGCGCATGAACGCGGTGCTTTCGGGATTCGTGTGGTCGCCGAGACTGCCCCTAACGGCAATGCGCCACTGGAAGAATTCTTCGTCTCTAACTTGACGTATTTCCATAGTGAAACGATATGTTGGTTCGAATGGAGAAGAATGAGGCCAACAGGCCTATAAAACAACAATACAATCGCGTCTGAACTCAAATGCCGAGCAACAACAAAGGGAACCCAGGTTTCATCGGATTGGAATCCAAGTTCCACGGAAGTATCGGGACGAGGATCGTGCACCTGCGCCGAACGTCTTCGACGATGGACGATGCGCGCGAGTTGGTGAAACGTGCCGAGAACGCTGATGAGTTGCACGGAACGGTAATTATTGCCGATGAACAGACGGGAGGGCGTGGGCGTTTCGACAGGACATGGGACTCTGAGCCCAGCGAAGATATCCTAGTTTCGATCGTCGTCTCCCCTAGACCCTCGATCTCCGGCCAGATGACGATCATGGCTTCGCTGGGAGTCGCCTTGGCAGTCGAAACATTGACCGGCTTGATCGTTGAAATCAAATGGCCGAACGATGTGTTGGTCGACGGCAAAAAGATCTGCGGGGTCATCGCGGAGGGGTCCATGGTGGCGGACACTTTCGCAGGGATATTGGGTATCGGACTGAATGTGAACATGAGGCCCACCGCGGATGACGGCAGGAATTATCGGGCCACCAGTATTCGCGATCTCTCCGGATCAGATAGATCGGTTAATCGCGTCGCGGTCTTAAGCGTTTTGCTTGAAAAACTCAACGAGGTTTACGATGCTTTGGACAGGGGCGAATCAATCATGCCGGAATGGCGCGGGAGATTGAAGATGCTGGGATCAGAGATCTCGGTGTCGATGGGGACGAAAAATAGTGTCGGCGACGTAGTCTCTGGCGTCGCAGAAGACGTTGACGAATTTGGTCGACTATTGATCCGCGAATCGAGTGGAACGCTGAGAGCGGTTGCGAGCGGTGAAGTAACGACGAGAGTTAGTAGCGGTGATGGTTAATCAGAGGGTGCAGTTCGGGCCATACCGCACTCGTCGGAAGATTCGAATTGCTAAAGAGACTAAATCGCGCGACAAAATCGTAGAGATTGATGCTGATTTGTTGAAATTCCCGCGGGTTTTGAGCAGTTGAAACCTTCGTGGTTTATTCGGGCTCAGGTCCCCATCCTTGCATCAAATCAGGGCGCCGAGCCATAGTGCGTTCAGCAGCGATTCTCTTGCGATAACGTTCGACTTCGTGGCGGTTGCCGTTCAGCAGCACCTCAGGAACCCGACGCCCTCGGAATACCGCAGGACGCGTATAGACAGGCCCTTCCAACATTCCACCGATCTGATTCGAAAACGATTCTTCTTCCGCTGATTCCGAATCGCCCAACACTCCAGGGACCAGTCGCGCGACCGCGTCGATGACAGCCATCGCTGGAATCTCGCCTCCGGTCATTATGAAATCGCCGACGCTGACTTCGATATCGATGCACTCTTCGATGAAGCGCTCGTCGACACCTTCGTAGTGTCCACAGACCAGCGTCAAGGCATCGATCTGCGAGAGGTTTTCTGCCAGATGATGTGTCATCGGATTACCTTGCGGCGACATCAATATCGTTGTCGGTAGTGCGTCTGGTGGATATTCGCGGTTGATGGAATCGACAGCCTCTGCGAGGGGAACTGGCATCATCACCATCCCGGGACCGCCTCCGTACGGCGGGGCATCGACTGAGCGATGCTTGTCCGTGGCGAAATCGCGCGGGTTGACAAAGTCGAATTTGATAGCGTCTTTTACGATTGCCCGTCCGATGATGCTTGATGTCAGCGGACCTTCAAACATCTCAGGGAAGAGTGTTACTACGTGAAATTTCACGGCGGTTCAGCGTACGGGTTAGTGGGAATGGGTATCTGAGCGGATCGGATGATCACCGCGGTGAGTGTCGCTCATGATTTCGACCGCGTGCGGCAGTACGGGAAGCACAATGTCGAGGGTTTCGACCGCACCTTTAGGGCTGCCAGGAAGGTTTACGATCAACGTTCGGTTCGCGACCCCGACAACAGCGCGTGACAGCATGGCCATACTCGTTATCTGCAAAGATGCCGCGCGCATCGCCTCGGCCATGCCCGGAACTTGGTAGTCGATTACGGATAAAGTGGCTTCGGGCATGACGTCGCGCGGTCCCAAACCCGTTCCTCCAGTAGTCAATATCAGATCGACATCTGGATTGTCGGCCCATTCTTGAAGTTGCCTGATCAGACCTTCGAGATCGTCAGGTAGCAATGATCTTTGCATGAGCACGTGGCCTTTGTTGCTCATAGTTGACACGACAGCGTCGCCGCCGATGTCTGCACGTTCGCCAGCGTGACCGGAATCGCTGCTGGTCAAGACTGCGTATCTTATGCCTCTAGTCATGGGTTGCTGTGATGTTTGGTTTGCGCTTTACACACGATGATATTGCGACGTAAACGCGACCACGCGTGTGGAATCACCTAAAAGCCGAATCCTAGAATCTCGAAGGAAGACAATCCCCCAATCAATTTGCGCTCCAAATCGTGGTGCGGGATTGGGTGCTGAGATCGAATCTGGGCTGCTTTTTGTAATCAATCTTGATGCAGCCGACTAGTTGTACATCGCTAATTGGCCTTGATGGAAATGAGCGGGAACGGATCAGGAAACCCTCCGGAGTTCCATGAACCCGTGATGCTATCCGAGGTTTTGGACGCCTTGCAAGTAATTCCTGGTGGACGCTATATCGACGCGACGTTGGGTGAGGGGGGGCACGCCAGAGCGATATTGCGTGCAGCATCGCCGGGCGGGCAGTTGATCGGCATCGATGCGGACCCAGAAGCCGTTGCTTCGGCCGAAAAACGTCTCGAAGAATTCGGCTCATTGGTGCGGATCGTGAACGAAAACTTCGCAGAGATGCAGGCGATTGCAACGCGTTACGAGTTCGCCCCAGTTCACGGAGTATTGATGGACCTCGGCGTGTCATCGCTGCAGTTGGATCGCGAGTCGCGCGGTTTTTCGTTCCGCCGTTCCGATCCACTCGACATGAGGTTTTCAAATGATGGTGGTCTCGATGCCAACAAGATCGTGAATCAGTACTCGGAGCGGGAACTCGGTGACATCATCTATCGATACGGTGATGAACGCGCATCGCGTCGCATCGCGTCGGCGATCGTTGAGAACCGACCGGTTAAGAATGCTTTGCAACTGGCGGACATCATCTCGTCGGTCAAGCGGCGCGGTCGCCGAGGAATCCACTCGGCCACTCAGACATTTCAAGCACTGAGAATCGCGGTCAACGATGAGATGGTTGCGCTGAAGGCGGGTTTGGAACAGGCTGTAAATGTAACGGGAACTGGTGGAAGGATAGTGGTGATTTCGTACCATTCACTAGAAGACAGAATAGTAAAGAACTTCTTTCGCACCGCGGCATCGGACTGTATCTGCGATTCCGAGGGGCGGCAATCGCCCTTCTGCACCTGCAACCATACTCCGACGCTTAAGCCAGTGATAAGAGGAGCGCTGACACCGACGGCGTCGGAGGTTGATGCCAACCCCCGCAGCCGTAGCGCCAAACTTAGAGTAGCAAGCCGCATCTGAAAAGGAATACGTGGCAAGGATTCATAAATCGAAGGAGCATCGACCCAGATGTACAACGAAGATATCCGACTAGCAATCGATGTCGGCAGCAGCAAGGTCTGTAGCGTAGTTATCCGCCGGGACAACTACAACGAGCCGGAGATCTTGGCGATCGACGTTTTGCCGAGTGAATCGATACACGATGGCGATGTCATGAATCGGAGCGAGGCGACCGCGGCGGTACGAACGTCGGTGGAAGAAGTGTCGAATCAGTGCTCCCTGAAATTCAACAAAGCGTACGTGGGCTTTGGTGGGAAACACGTCGATTCCTATTCGGGGTGGGGGAGAGTCAGTGGTTTCGATTTCGCAACTGGAGTGATCGAAGAGGATATTGTGCAAGCGGTTCGTTTGGCTGCCAACGAACGGATCGAGGCAACAGACCATCTTCTATACGCAACACCAACGGCTTATCGCGTCGATGACGGGACCGAGTTCCGCAAGCCGCCGGTTGGTATGCATCCGGAGAGCTTGGAAGTCGAAGCATTATTGGTTGTCTCAGATATGGAGCATTACCGTACCGTGTTCGACGCGGTTGAAAATGCAGGTGTGACCCCGATCCATGGTGGTTCGACACTGGTAGCGGAATCCGAGTATTTGTTGAGCGCGTACGAACGCGACGCGGGCGTAGTGCTGATCGACATCGGAGGCAGCGACACAGAGATTGCGATTTACAACCACGGCAGGGCCGCAGTGTTCAGCTCTTTGCCGATCGGCGGATTCCACTTCACCAACGACATCGCGTACGCATACGAGCTACCGTTCGAGAACGCAGAAGCGGTGAAGCTTGCCGCCGGAACGCTCGTTGGCGACACGATCGGTTTTGATGATGAGATCGACCCCACGGCACTTACGGGTTCGGAACGGGTAATCGATGTTGAACGCTCACTTACACGAGTGTCAGTCTCCAACTTGCTCAAGGAGCGCGCCGCCGAGACGATGACGATGTACAAGTCGCGGATATCGCAAGTCCCGAATCTTCCCGACACTGATTTCCTCACAGTGGTATTCACCGGCGGTGGAGCCAAACTGACGGGGCTCACGACGTTCGCGAAGGTCACCATGGGGTTGCGGGGCCGCGTCGAAGTTCGCAAACCGATGGGCATCAAGAGTCTGCCTGATGAGGTTAGCGATCCGTCGATGTCGGGCGCGATTTGTATGGCTCTGCGGGCTTTGGATCGCATCGACCGCGACAACCATGTCGAACGCAAGCCGATAACGATACTACACACTACTTCAGAAGATGGTGAAGAACCTGCGCTGGATGATCGCGAACCGGCTGGCGTTGGTGCCAAGATACGCTCTCTGCTCGGTCGATAGACGTCCGCGATAAGCGCGGCCCAGCAGGTGGAGCTTGACCTGTGCTTGTGGACGTGACGGAACTAGACGACCTTCAGCAGCGGGCGCTATGAAGTGTAAAGTTAAGTTCAGCGGCTACGAAGCGCGTGTCGCGAGGCTATTGGCACGTAGGCTTGTTGAGTGATTGCTCGCGTGTCGAAGGGCGCATCAGTTCAAGTTGACAACCACGCTATCAACGTCAATCAGACGCAGGCGCAATCCGTCAGTCAACATCAAGGTTGTAGGCGTCGGCGGCGGCGGTTCGAACGCGCTCACACGCATGTACCGAAGTCGGATACCGAGCGTCGAGTACATCGCAGCGAACACTGACGCCCAAGCGCTGGCGCACACCGAAGCGTCGATTCGGCTGCGCGTCGGTGATCGCATCGCTGGTGGTCTCGGTGTCGGCGGGAACCCACAGATCGGACGCGAGTGTTTCTTGGATAGCCGCGAGGAGATTCGCGAGGTATTGGGTGGTGCCGATCTGGTTTTCATAGCTGCCGGGATGGGTGGTGGAACCGGCACTGGTGGTGCGCCAGTCGTGGCGAACATCGCTAAGCGCGAACTTGGTTGCTTGACGATCGGGGTGGTCACTAAACCGTTTCCGTTTGAAGGGTATCAGCGAGACGAACAAGCCGCTGAGGGTTTGAAACGCCTAGCCGAAGAAGTCGACACGATGATCGTCATCCCGAACGAACGGTTGCTTCTGGTATCGGCACCTGATACCTCGGTCGAGGTAGCGTTTCGAATGGCCGACGAGGTTTTGCGGCAGGGCATCCAGTCGATCACCGAGTTGCTGCTGCTTCCTGGCGAGATTAACTTAGATTTCGCGGACCTGAGGACGGTGATGCATGATGCCGGCCCGGCGTGGATGGCGATCGGCAAGGGAAACGGAATTGATCGCACGGACGCGGCAATAACGTCTGTCCTTAGCTCACCGTTGCTTGAAGTCCGCATCGATGGTGCGACCGGAGTGCTATTGAACATCACTAGCGGACCCGATTTGATGATGGCAGAAGTTCGAAAGATCTCGGAGACCGTGAAACAGCAGGTCCATCCTGAGGCGGAGATTATTTTTGGTACGACTCAGGACCTCCGGATGGAGAACGAGCTGAAAATCACCATAATCGCAACCGGGTTCGAAGATATTTCGGATGTTGACGCGTACGGCGAAGAGCGGGCGCAAAAGGCACAAGCCGAACTTGAAAACAGTAGCGATCTGAATATACCGCCTTCGCACCGGTCGATAGAACGCGAGTATCAGCGCTTCCTTAGAGGCCGGTAATATCGCGCGATAAGTCTTGCGATTCGCGCAATCCGGTCCTGTTTCTGTGATTGGAATCGTAGATGGCGCTCGGACCAGGGGTTCGAATCATTCCTGATGATCGAACGCGTGATTATCGCAATTCCTTGTAAATTGGAGACAAAATTCTGGGCGCGTGATGCCGGACATGTAGTATATTTTCTTGCTACGAGCACTAGATGTGGTGTTTCGACGATAGAAATGGAAACTAGGATCGGCATCCTGCGAGAGCTAGGAGCCAGATCGTGATGCACTGTCCAGACTGCAGACATCCGGAAACTCGAGTCCTTGAGACGCGTGTCAGAGACAACTCGGTTCGCCGTCGTCGCGAGTGCGCGGATTGTTCGGTTCGCTTCACAACATTAGAACGTGTGTACAACACGCGATTGATGGTTGAAAAGCGGAGCGGCAAATTAGAGGCGTTCTCCGCGGAGAAATTGATCAGAAGCATTCAGATCGCGTGTGCCAAAAGGTACCTACCAGTAGGCGCGATCGAAGAGATAGTGGAAGAGATCCAACAACGAGCTGTCAACGAAGGGCGCGATCGAATCGAATCCGGCGTCATAGGCGAGATGGTTCTTAACCACTTGAAAACGCTCGACGATGTGGCATATCTGCGGTTTGCGTCGGTTTACAACGACTTCGAAGATCCGGAACGATTCGCTGCTGAGGTTGACATGCTAGGCCGTGCTGCTTCGGAAGTCTCCGATCTTCAAGGCACTTTGTTGCCCAGCCCATTGAGACCGGCGATCCGGTATTCAAGCCGTCGAAATCGATCGAAGGCTGTGACGGCTTCATAACTATCAATTACTTGCTAAGGATTGACGCTAATCAATCGATGACCAAAATGGGGGACAGACATGGCTAAGGCGACGACCGGGAGATGGATGCTTGACGTTCCGGATGATGGGTTCATACCGGCAGAGATTTCTGAAAACGCCGAGGTGATATTGGAGAAGCGCTACTTCGTGCGGGACCGCAACGACAGAGTTGCTGAAGACGCGCAGGGCATGTTTCAGCGGGTCGCGCACGCTATCGCCAAGGGAGACACGCTCTACGGAGCGACGCCGGATCGAGTGGATCAGATCGCGGATCGCTTCTATCAGATGATGGCCAGTTTGGACTTCTTGCCCAACTCGCCTACGCTTATGAACGCGGGCACCGGCCAAGGAACACTCTCGGCGTGCTTCGTTCTGCCGCTGACAGACACCATGGAAGGCATAACACGTGCGTCGCACGATCAGGCCATGGTGCAGAAGTTCGGCGGCGGGACAGGATTCGCGCTTTCTGAGTTGAGGCCTAAAGGATCGTCGATATCCACTACGCATGGTAAAGCTTGTGGCCCAGTCGAGACACTACGCTACTTGTCTGCTACCTCAAGACTGGTGACTCAAGGCGGCAAACGCGACGGTGCCAATATGGCGGTGATGGATGTTCACCATCCCGACATTCTCGAGTTCATAGCCTGTAAAAGCGTTGAGGGGGAGATTCACAACTTCAACATCTCGGTAGGGGTATCGGATGAATTCATGCGCGCCGTGGTGGAGGGTAAAGACTACCCGCTTTACTTCCGAGAGAACCCTGCGGATCCCGACAGCAATAAGGCCGAGGTCGGACGCCAAGACGCTCGAGAAGTATTTGACAAGATCATTGATGGCGCATGGCTCAACGGCGAGCCCGGCATGATCTTCCTCGATGAGGTGAACCGAAACAGCCCGGTTCTAGACCTCGGTTTGATCACCGCTACCAATCCGTGCGGAGAACAGCCGCTGCTACCGTATGAATCATGCAACCTAGGATCGATTAATCTATCGAACTTCGTTGTCGGTAAGATAGCCACCGGCATCATAGAACGTAGCCCGGCGCAGCTTGATCTGCTTCGCCCAGAGTACGCCGGAATTCAGGCACACACCCTGAACAAACTCCCAGGCATCGACTGGGACCGCATGGGTGAGACGATTCGGTTGGCTGTTCATTTCTTGGACAACACGATCGATGTCAACGAGTACGCGATCCCTGAAATCAGGGAAATGAACCTCCAGACACGGAAGATCGGACTTGGTGTCATGGGCTTCGCCGATATGCTCGTTGCTCTTGGCATCCCATACGACAGTCCAGAAGCGGTTGTCATCGGACGCGATGTCATGCGCTATATCAAGGAACAGTCAGATACGGCGTCTGCGAACTTGGCTGAGATTCGAAGCCCGTACGGTGCTTGGCACGAGAACGGCGAATCACATCCGCGCATGCGCAACGCGTGCAGATTGACAGTAGCTCCTACCGGCACCATCTCGATGATCGCCGGGTGCTCGAGCGGTATAGAGCCCATCTTCTCACTCGCGTTCAGGAAGCAAAACATCCTCGGCGGCGAAACCACGTTGACGTATGCAGACGCGAATTTCGAGAGAGTGGTCAGAGAACGCGAATGTTACAGCCACCAACTCTTGGACGCCCTCGCGAATGGTGAATCTTTGCAGGAACGTGATGACGTAGACGCGGACATCAAGGAGTTGTTCCACGTCGCCGCCGACATCGCTCCGAGCGACCACGTGTTGATGCAGGCGGCCTTCCAAGAGAGCGTCGATGCGGGCATCTCCAAAACCATCAACTTCCCTAACGAAGCGACCAAAGGGGATGTCGAAGAGGCATACAAGTTGGCATGGGAGACGCGGTGCAAAGGCATCACCGTATACCGGGCGGGCAGCCGCGAAAAAGAGGTTTTGACCAAAGGCACAAACGAGAATGCAGATGCTGATACGAGCATCGAGCCGGCCGAAAACAGTGCGGTAGCGTACGTGCACCGGCAGCCGCGACCTCCGGTGCTTGAATCGAAGACAGTGCAGGTCGAAACTGGCCGTGGCAAGATCTACGTTACGTTGTCATTCACTAGCGAAGGCCTTCCGTTCGAAGTCTTTACCAACCACGGCAAAGCAGGTGGAAACGACAGCGCGATGGCTGAGGCCCTCTCTCGTATGATCTCGCTGTGTCTGAGGTCAGGTGTGTCACCAGATGATGTGATCGACCAGTTGATCAACATCGTTGACGCCCCAGTGTGGGACCGTGGTCAGCAGATTCTGTCGGTCCCGGATGCCATCGCGAAGGTGATGCTCGAACACTCTTCGTCCCCGCCGAGAGGGAGTTTGGCACCCGGCGCGGATCCGGCCCAAACCGCATTGCTCCAGCCCCCGAGTTCCAACCAGATCGGTATGCCACAATCTGGCGAACGCGAAAGTAGCGTCGGTAAGAACACGCACATCACGTCAGAGGCCTGCCCAGAGTGCTTCGCGCCGAGAATGGCGTACGAAGAAGGTTGCATGAAGTGCTACACCTGCGGCTACAGCAAGTGCTGATAACAGGGCAAGACGAACGACGCGGAGATTGATTCACAGGACCGAGGTCGGAAGATGAATCGCGTCAAACCGCTCTTGGCCCTTACTTTGGGCGATCCTTCGGGCATTGGCCCTGAAGTGGTCGTAAAAGCTCTTGCCGATCCTCAAGTAAACGATTCCGCTCGCATGTTCGTAGTCGGCACTGAGCAATCGGTGCGCCAAGCAGTGGCTGAAACAGGCATTGACATCTCGGTCGAGTGCATCGCTGAACCTGCTGAAACGCCCGATTCCGCCGAGGTCGTACCGGTATTGAGCGTCGGTGACTACGAGGACGTAGAGTTCCCGCAGGGCAAGCACTCCTCCGATTCGGGGCGAGCATCCCACGAGTGGGTAGAAACCTCCGCGAAGATGTGCTTGGCTGGCGAAATCGACGCGATGGTCACAGCGCCCGTCAACAAGGAATCTTGGCAGATTTCAGGCGCAGCCGACCTTGGGCACCAAGAGGTATTCAAGCGTCTCACCGATAGTGCCACCGTTTACACGATGCTCGTAAGCGGGGTACTGCGTTGCATGCACTTATCGACGCACAAGTCGTTACCCGAAGCGTGCGCATTTGTCACAACTCAAAATGTCTACACCGCGGTGCAGATAACTGACGAACATTTCAAACGCTGGGGCTTCCGAAATCCGAGGATTGCAGTCGCCGCTCTCAACCCGCATGCCAGCGACAACGGTCTCATCGGCGACACCGAGGCCAAAGAGATCTACCCGGCGATCGAGCTGGCCCGTTCTGAAGGCATCAATGCCACAGGTCCTCACCCAGCGGATTCCGTATTCAATCAAGCCATCGACGGTATGTATGACGTTGTCGTGGTGATGTACCACGATCAAGGGCACATCCCCATCAAGGTTCACGGGTTCGAGGAATCGGTGTCGGTAAACTTGGGGATCCCGTTCATTCGCACATCAGTAGACCATGGCACTGCTTTCGATATTGCCGGCAAGAACATGGCCCAATCCACCAGCATGGTTGAGGCCATCAAACTCGCGGTCGCGCTGGCAACGCGGCGAGGCATCGCCTGAACCGCTTTAACTACCCGTCGATAGGTAGTGCCTCACTCCAATCCTCCAGACTTGGAGCGAGGCGATCAGGAACGCGATTCCTATCGCTGGAGCAGTGTATTGGAACCATAACGGCGTACCGAGGGGATCAGGAGTGCCCATAATCGCGAGCGCGGGGAAGTAACTGACCGTAGCCAACGGTATCCCAAAAGTGAAAAAGTTGCGGAACCATGGCCGATAGATGTTGATCGGATACTGAGTTGTTTCGACGCCGCCGTAGGTCAATGTGTTCATCATCTCCAACGTTTCGGTGGTCCAGAACGCAAGAGTGGCCTGCAACACGATCAACCCGGCAAACAATGACGCTCCGCCCACGACCGAAACCATCAACAACGATGCATTGGCAAAAGTCCAATTCAAGTCGAGATTCATCGCTGCCCACGTCAGAGCCACCAGCCCCGGTGTCAGCCGGCTGATGCGCCGCAACGTCAGTTCCTGCCCGGCGAGCTGCAAAGCCGTAGATCGCGGACGAATCAAGATCCGATCAAAATCGCCGGTCTTGACCATGTCGCCAAACAGATCGAAACCCGTGGTCATCGCATCAGCCACGGCGAAAGAGATGTTGACGATCCCGTAGATAAATGCGACCTGATAGACGTTCCAACCGATGAGCGAATCGAATCGATCGAAAAGCACAAGAATCGCCATGAACTCCCCAGCAGTGATGATCAAGCGACCACCGAGTTGCATCAGGAACGACGCTTTGTACTGCATCTGCGCCCGAAGCGAAACGGCTAGAAAACGCCTGTAAATGAAAAGACTGTCCAGCATCTTCATCCCCCTTGCACCACCACTCTGCGCAACGCTCTCGCCATGGCGATTCGACCAGCAACGATAAACGCCAAGATCCAAACCAACTGATGCGCTAAAACCCCCGCAAATTCGGACACCGGGATATGCCCCAAGTACAACCGGTAAGGCGTATCGACCAGTCCCCTAAAAGGCATCGCGTTGATGATCGGCTGCGACCAATCAGGGTAGAGAGGGAGCGGCACCAGCATCCCAGAGAAAATCAAAACCAAGCCGAACGTCATCTGCGTGACACCGTCCCCGGTAATCGTCCACAACATCGTCACGTTCAAAAACGTCGTGATCGCGCTGCTCAACAGGATCGCCGCACACATTGAAACGAAGAATGCCGCAGCCGCAGCCCAAGAAACCGGCGGTGCCATGCCCATGACGACAAACGCGAATATCAGCAGCGGGATCGCGCGCATCAGCATCGGCGCGGTTCGCCAAGAGAGTGCACGACTGAGCCAGTACGAATAGAGATCGACAGGCCGTATCAATTCGTAACCTATGCCGCCAGACCTGATTAATGAGCGCAAATCCGTATCAATATTCCAAGGCAACGCCGCGAGAAATGCCTGACCGAGCCAGATGTAGGTCTCCACGTCGCTGCTGTCCATCGGCTGCTCAGCATTGGTCGAACTGTAGAAAGCCTGGAAGATCATGACTCGGATCATGCCCCAAACGATTTGAGTAACGAGCCCTGCCAAAGCCGCTGACCGGTACTGCAACAGGCTCCTGAACCGAGCGCTGACAATTGCCCAGTAGCTGATCAAGTCGCCTGGTCCTCGTAGATGCGCGCGATCGTCTCCTCGATCGGCGGATTCTCGACGAATAGGTCCTGAACCTGATTCTGGGATGTGGCGTGCGCTATCAGATCCGCCGCAGAAATCTGATGTGGGTCGAACTGGATGTGAATTCGCTTACCGTCGCGACTTGCGAGATTTGCAAGCGGATGGATAGTCGGCTCACTAACGTTGTCGACCAATTCGACTACCAATCGACGTTCCAATGTCACGCGTCGTCGCAGTTCATCAAGGGTTCCGTTGGAAACGATCTTGCCATCGTTAATGATCATTACTCGGTTGCATATGACTTCGATATCGTCCATGTCGTGGGTCGTCAATATGACGGTCGTGCCACGTTTCTGATTGAACTGCTTGATGAATTCGCGGAATGCGAGTTTCGAGACCGCGTCCATGCCAATGGTCGGTTCATCGAGGAAAAGGATGTCGGGGGAGTGAAGCAACGCCGCCGCAAGATCGCAACGCATTCTTTGTCCCAAGCTCAGCTGACGCACCGGAACATCCAAGCAGGCTTCGATATTCAAAACCGCGATGAACTCATCGCGATTCCTGGCGTATTCGTTACGCGGGATGCGATAGATGTCTCGCAGAAGATCGAACGATTCAATCACTGGCAAGTCCCACCAGAGTTGAGTGCGCTGCCCGAATACCACCCCGATCCGACCCACGTGCTCTGTGCGATTCCGCCAAGGCACGCGACCCAAGATTTCACAACGCCCAGCATCCGGAACGAGGATGCCGGACATCACTTTTACGGTCGTCGATTTTCCGGCGCCGTTTGGACCGATGTAGCCGACCAACTCTCCCGGTTCTATCGAGAAGCTGACACCATCGAGAGCGTCGATCGTGTGATAGCGCCGCTTGACGATCCCCCGAATTGCGCCCCACATTCCGGCGTCGCGTTCAGAGACTCGAAATTGTTTGATCAGATCTTCGATGATTATCTGCGACATAACGTGATATCCATGCGGGTTAGACGGCCCGAACGCGCGAAAACACCCGACAGCCAGTTTCAAGTGGCGTGTCAGGCTTAGATCGACGTCCGCAGTCTGCCAACGAGTATGGGGTACGCAATCATACAACGCGCAAACAGAAACCGTTGATGAGCGGAATCGTGCAGCGAATCGGAATGAGATGCGATAGGCGATCCATATAATCGACAACACAGCGGCAAACCCTCATTTGCGGGCGCGTCGGTTACTCATGGACAGCGAATCAATGCGGACGCATCAGCAATGAATGTTTCATTCATCGGGGGCGGAGTAATGGCCGAAGCCATTATCTCCGGCATGAAAGAGGCCGCTCTCGATGTCAACATCACCGTCAGCGAGCCGATACCTGAACGCGCTCTGTATCTCGCTGACACTTACGGCGTTACCGTCGCGGCGAACAACGTCAACGCGGTGCTTTCCGCTGACCTTGCTGTTCTTGCAGTTAAACCTCAGCAACTTGCCGAAGTCGCCGATGAAATCGCCAATGTGTCAAAAAGTTCCGAGCGCGTCACATTCATGTCCATCATGGCGGGCGTCCAGGCGAACACGATTGTTAATCAGATCGGCTGTGACCGTCTCATTCGGATTATGGCGAATACCCCGAGCCAAGTTGGCCTCGGCGCGACCGCGTGGACCACTACTCCCACAGTCTCCGACGAGATGCGAGACTTCGCGGCCAAAATGCTCTCGTCATTCGGCGTGCAGGTCTACTTCGAGGACGAAAAACTCGTCGACATCGCAACCGCGCTGAGCGCAAGCGGTCCTGCCTACGTCTTCGTCTTCATCGAAGCACTGATCGACGGGGCGGTACAGCTTGGGATGACGAATACTGACGCTAGAGAGTTAGCGATTCAAATGGTGTTAGGCAGCGCGGCGTTGGCCAAAGAAACGGGCAAGCATCCTGCGGAACTGCGAAATATGGTGACGTCTCCCGGAGGAACGACGGCCGCAGCGCTGCAAGCATTGGAAGCAGGCGGATTTCGCAAAGCCTCGATTGAGGCGGTATTGGCCGCCTATCAGCGTGGCGAAGAATTGGCTGAGTTGTCGGATGGGTGATGGATTACGCGACGCCATCGGCTAAACCGCTGAAACAGTGAAATATACTTAAACATTTGGCGCGCACACCTAGATTTGCCAACGCCCATCTCCGCTTTGGACGGTGCGCCGACCGACAACAGCCCAGATAACCGCTGCCGCAGGAATAGTAACGCCATGAATCCGACTGAAATGCTCAAAACCCGCCCGAAGGCGCAGATCGACGAGTTTCAGCCGGGCGATACCGTTACCGTAAATATGGTCATTCGAGAAGGCGACCGCACGCGTGTGCAGGCATTTCAAGGCAATGTCATCGCCGGACGTTACCGCGACGACAAGATCCCTAACCCCGGGTCCACCTTCAAAGTTCGTCGTGTCTCCTACGGCATCGGCGTGGAGCGCATTGTTCCCTATCACAGCCCATTGCTCGAATCCGTCAAGGTCACTCGTCGAGGCAAGGTCCGACGCTCGCGCCTCTACTACCTGCGGGGACTTACCGGCCGCCACGCTCGCATCAAGGAGCGACGCTGATCGCTCCCGTCATTCCGGCGAAAGCCGGAATCTACAGGCGTTGGCAGCTAATTACCTTCGCCAACTAACCTTAGTTTCGTGCGGGAACCATCCGTAACGTGTCGCGTCATCAATCGCGCGTCGAGATTACGCACCAAACATGTTCGTCGAGGTAGCAGTTGACTTCTCAGATAGGGATCGACTTCGCACGTACACGTACGCGGTTCCCGAGGACGTAACCGTTCAACCGGGAGATTTGCTTTGGGTGCCGTTCGGTTATCGTCCCATACAAGGGATAGCAATTTCGGTATCCGAAACCTGCGACACCGACAACATCCGCGAAATCGACAGCGTTGTCGATGACGGTCCGTTCATCTCGCAGCATCTCCTAAGAACCGCGGTTTGGATCGCAGACTACTATCGGACGAACATTTTCCGCGCCTGCGTTCCGATGCTGCCGCCAGGTGCCAACCAGCAACTTCACATCTGGGTATCGCGCGGCCAACTGGCCGAGCGAGTCGATCAAGTTCTGACAGGCTTCGCGATCTCCGAGGAACAGAAGGAAGTTCTGCACGAAATCCCGGCCACTGGCCGAGTCCGTCGCGACCGTCTTGTCGGACTGATCGGCAGATCTAAGGAACGACACCTTGACACATTGGTGCGGAACGGGATCGTGGTTGAGGAATCGATCTGGGAACGCCCGCGTGCCAGCGCGGTTTTCAAAGCTCACGTCAAGATCTCCGAGAGCATCGATGTCGACAAAGCGGTGAAGCAGTACCAGGGACGTCGCGCTCATCGGCGGGTGGAACTTGTCAGGCATTTGGCTTCAATTACGAACCCTGTACCACGTGCCGAGCTTTCGAAACGCTTCGGCAATCACGTAGTCAGGGCGGTAATCGACGATGGTGTGGCTGAGTTGATGCAGGTCCGAGTCGAGCGAGACCCATTAGCAGACTACGCGGTTCAAGACGCGATCAGTCACGAATTGACGCCGGAACAACGAGATGCAGTCGATGCGATCTCATGCAGCATCGGACAACCCGAAACGTCAAGTAAGGGCGAGAAGTTCTTATTGTTCGGCGTGACGGGGAGCGGCAAAACGGAGGTTTACCTGAGGGCTGTAGAGACCTGCATCGCGGAAGGCAAGCGCGCCATCATCATGGTCCCCGAGATTGCCATGACACCGCAGACGCTGCAACGTTTTGCCAGTCGATTCCCCGGTCACATCGCGCTCCAGCACTCTGGGCTGACGATGGGTCAAAGGTTCGATCAGTGGCATCAAATCAGAAACGGCAGGTATAGCGTCGTAATCGGATCTCGATCAAGCATCTTCGCACCGGTCGAAAACCTCGGGTTGGTGGTCATTGACGAAGAGCACGAGTGGACGTTCAAACAGAGCGACCGCGCACCGAGATACCATGCCCGCGATGTCGCTGAGAAACTCTGCGAACTTTCCGGCGCGGCGTTGGTGCTAGGTAGTGCGACGCCAGATGTCGGGACATATCATAGGTCAACGGTCTCTAACGCACCTGATCCGATCACTCTGCTTCAACTGCCTCGACGCATCAATGAGGCAATTAGCATCGCACCTCGCATCGACAATCCGAACATCGCGACATACGGATATGCGGAGTCGCGGATCGTCGACATGAAGGTTGAGATCCAAGCTGGACATCGAGAAATGCTCAGTCGGCCGTTGCTCGAAGCGCTCAACGATAACGTTGACCGTGGCGAGAAGTCGATTCTCTTTATTAACCGACGCGGCAGTGCGTCGTTCGTGCAATGTCTGTCGTGCGGCACGATTCGGAGCTGTCCAAACTGCGAAACTCCATTGACGTTGCACCGCAACCCGCGTCGAGGTCGCGGTAGCCGATTGCAGTGTCACTATTGCAGCTACTCCATCGGAGCGGCTCGGCACTGCCGAAACTGTGACGGTGCTGGCGTCGCACGTCGCGCGGCTGGAACGGAAGGCGTAGAAGAAGCAGTGCGCGGCTTTTTCCCCAACACTCCTATACTGCGATGGGATTCTGACACCGCTCGCAACTCCGCAGAGCATGCGAAGTTGCTCGACGAGTTCCAGAGCGACGGCAATCACATACTCATCGGAACCCAGATGGTCGCAAAGGGATTGGATATCCCTACAGTCTCCCTAGTCGGTGTCATCGCCGCCGACATCGGATTGGCGGTTCCGAGTTTCAGGTCGGCTGAACGGACGTTTCAGATACTGTCCCAAGTCACTGGTAGGGCCGGACGCGCAGACACGCCGGGCATAGCGATTATTCAGACCTTTCAACCCGACCATTTCGCCATCACCGCCGCCGCCGCCCAAGATTACGCCGGATTCTACGAGCAAGAAATCGCGACTCGACAGCATTTCGATCTGCCACCATTCACGTCGTACGTCCGCTTGTCGTATGGCGCTTACGACAGTAACGACGCAGCAATGGAAGCGCGTAGCGTACGTACCCGCATCGATCAATACCTCGCGTCTGAGAGCGATGTCAAGGTTGATGTCGCTGGCCCGGCCCCGTCGTTTCCCGCTCGCCGGGCAGGGCGCTACCGCTGGCAAATCCTATTGAAGGGCGATGCCCCGGCCGCAATCCTAGACGATGTTCCGCTTGGTCCCGGCTGGACCGTAGATGTAGATCCGATCGAGATGAACTAGCCGTCTGCCAGTAAAATCTCATAACCAGGACGCAATGCCCATTCGAGAAATACGCATTTTTCCCGATCCGATACTTCGGCGTAAATGTCGGGTAGTTCGGCGCATCGACGACGATGTGCGGAAACTCGCGGCAGACATGGTCGAGACGCTTGTTGACGCTGAAGGAGTCGGATTGGCAGCCAACCAAGTTGGTGTCTTGAAACGAGTGATCGCCCTTCATCTTCCTGAGGAAGAGCCTTATTGGTTGGTAAACCCGGAGATAACCAAGACCGAGGGTCAGCGGGAGGTCGAAGAGGGATGTTTATCCCTGCCCGGTTACGTCGGGATGGTGAGCAGGTCGGTAAGCATTACAGCTAGAGCACTTGACGAAAACGGATCGAAATGGCGAATTTCGACTGAGGAGCTGCTCGCCCAAGCGCTTGAGCACGAGATCGATCACCTGAACGGCATCATGTTCATGGATCACCTGCTCGAACACGAGCGTCTCAGAGAGGTCGGCGAGGAGCCGGAACCCGGGGAAACTCATTTGCACGATGTCAACTACAACATCGAAGCACATCACGACGAGGTAGACCACGATCATCCTCACGCCGGAACTTCTACGCCGGAATTGCTTGTCGCAAAGGCTAAGTTGAGCGAGGTCACCCCAAACCACTCGATGTCGGAACTTGCGTACGACCTTGAGCCCCGTGCCAATCCTCCAGAAGGTGATGCCGAGAGTCGTTGATCGGATCACTTCAAGAGGCGGGAGGTAATTCGCTCGGTGCTATACTTTGATGTTTGAGGCTTCGATCCAAAGGGTTGTATCGAAGTCATTTTTGTCAATAGCGCAGTTGCAGAAAAGCCGCGCGGCAAGACCTTATTCAAAGTGGACAGCGAACCGCAAAAAGACCGCATCGCGCCAGGTTGCGCGCGTTCGCGACTGCACCTGCGCGACATCGGTTAACTACACGTGGCTCGTGACTTAAGAGGTCTGATTTTCGTAGCGGCGCTTGTCATCATCGCCGCTGTCGTCATCTCTATCCCTCGCGTCAACTTCAGCGTCGTCAACTTCGAGTTCGATCGTGGCAACGAAGACTCGTTCCTGGGATTAAGCCTCGGTCTAGACCTGCAAGGCGGGACGCACCTTATCTACGACATCATTCCGGCAGAGGGAGAAGTACCTACTGCGGAAGACGTGGAGGCTATCCGAACCATCATCGAACGTCGTGTCAACGCCTTCGGTGTAAGTGAACCGACTGTTCAAGTCCTCGGCAACCCGCCAGACCGCATACTGATCCAACTTCCCGGTCAGAGCGAATCTTCACTGAACGTCGCGATTGATGGTGCAGACGTTACACCCGAAGATGTGGAAGCCTTCTTCGAAACCGACTTGGGTAAGTCGGGGATCGAAGTCTTCGTTAACGAAGACGCCTCGATGATCGTCACATTCGATGACTTCGATGGGCGCGAGGCTGATGATTGGCTAATGCAGTTCCGCGGGAAGCACCCGGCTACGCTTAGAGCCACATTCGAATATGAGATCACAGTTCCCGAGCTTGATCCAACCACCTCTATCGCAACCGATGACGAAGCAGCATCGGACAGCGAGGATGGCGCAACAGATACAGAAACCGATGATGGACAGATTCAGCTACCTGATCCGATACGGGTCGCACCGACAACCGAGGCAGTTCAAGCTGCGTTCGAAGCGGCAGGCTTCAAGGATGTCGTAGTCAGTGACGGAACTGACACGATCCTGTTCCTGACCGACGAAGTCGGCGGTTTCCAGCAAGTGGATGCCGTCTTCTTCGAGGCTGAATTTAAGGGCGAGTTGCAGGATCGAACCTTTGATGATCAAGGCAACATCTTGCCATCGGACATCGAAGATTTGACTCGACAGCTCGCTGACATCGGCAACTTTGCCACGATCCGATCTCCCGGCTATGTAACGCAGTGGACCGTATCAGGCGGAGTGCAAGAAGCTAAAGCCCTCATCGGATCGACGGCGCAGCTAGAGTTCCGCGAGCGAAAGTGCGGTCCGATCGTACCCCCCGCCGATGTGCCCGTCGAGGAATGGCCGCCCGACGGATTGTCCGAGACCGAGTGGTTGCTGTTGCGTTGCGCGTCGCCGCTGTACTTCACTGAGCAGGCGACCAACATCTCCGCAGAAGATCTTGACGATGCCTTCCCGTCAATCGAGGGCACGCCCCCTGAGCCGGTTGTGACGATCGTCTTCAACGAATCCGGAAGAGACGCTTTCTTCGAGGTAACCGGGAGAGTCGCAAGAAACCGCGACGTGTTGGCGATTTACCTCGACAACGTCGAACTTGTGGCCCCGACCGTTAACACGCAGGGCGGACAAGGCATTGCCGATGGCCGGGCGATCATCTCAGGTGGCGACTTCACGACCGAGCGCGTCCGCACTCTAGCCATTCAGCTTCGCTCTGGTGCTCTGCCGGCCGAGTTGGAGTTGTCAGAGGAACGTAGCGTAGATGCCATCCTAGGAGCCGATTCGTTACGACGAAGCCTGGTTGCCGGTGGCATCGGTTTAGTGCTCCTCGTCATCTTCATGATCTCGTATTACAAGGTACCGGGTATTGTGGCGAGCCTATCGCTGGCAGCCTATACGGTGATGCTGCTAGGTATCTTCAAGTTAGTACCTGTCACTATGACGCTATCCGGCACAGCAGCGATCATCTTGTCTCTCGGTTTTGCGGTTGACGCTAATGTTCTAATCGCCGAGAGGACGAAAGAAGAGCTACGAGCGGGTCGAGACCTTCTCTCGGCGCTCAACACCGGATTCGATCGCGCCTGGCCCTCGATTAGAGACGGCAACATTTCTACTGTGATCACCGCGGTGGTACTGTTCTGGTTCGGTGATCGCTTCAGCACCAGCATTATGCAAGGCTTTGCGTTGACATTGGGTATCGGCGTGCTGTTGAGCATGTTCACAGCGTTCTTCGCCAGCAGGTTGATGTTGAGGCTCATTGCGCGCTCGGGTGTTGGCAAGGCTTCCAACGTGTTTGTCCCCGTGGCAGACCCAGGAGCGCAGTCCTAATCGGCTCGGATACTGAACGATGGATTTTGTAGCACTACGCAAGATATTCCTGCCGATATCGGCGACGATAGCGGTAGTCTCTGTCGTGTTACTGTTCGCGCCCGGGCTCAATCTTGGTATCGACTTTGTCTCCGGTACAAGTTCGACGTATGACTTCGGCGCCAATGATCCCGGAACGGACGCTGTCAATGAAGCGCTTATAGCGAGCGGGCATCCCGAGGCGATCGTTCAAGATCTAGGCGAGGGTCAATACTTCGTTCGGACCAACGATTTAGGTAACGAAGGCAAGAATGTCGTAGACGCTGGGTTGACTAAGATCACTGGCGATACACCTATAACCCTTGAGACTGCGACAGTGGGTTCGTCGGTTGCAGAGGGGACGGTGCGCAACGCCATAATCGCTGTCGCCGTCGCGGCGTTGTTCGTCATGCTCTACATCATGTACGCGTTCCGGACTGTGCCAGGATCCTATCGCTATGCGGTCTCGGCGGTTATTGCATTGGTGCACGACGTCCTAATTGTGTTGGGCATCTTCGCGGTGCTCGGAGTTGCTCTCAACGCGCAAGTCAACGCTATCTTCATCGTTGGCATACTGACCGTGATCGGATATTCGGTAAACGACACCATCGTCATTTTTGACCGTGTCCGAGAAAACGTCCTTCTGGTCCCATCGCGAGATTTCCGAATGACAGTGAACGCGTCAATTCGAGAATCGATCATCCGATCTTTGGGCACTAGCATCACGACGGCCACAGTTATCATGGCGATGCTGCTTTTTGGCGGCCAGAGTTTGCGCGACTTCCTGATCGTGTTGCTCCTCGGCGTCATCGTCGGAACTTATTCGTCGATCTTCATCGCTGCCCAGGTGTTGGTCTCTTGGGACGAAGGTGCTTTGCAACGAATCACTAGTAGGTTGCCAAGGCTTCGCCGTCGCACCAGCTAACCTCTGAAACCCGTCGTGTATTTGCAGTCGGGGGTTACACTTTCATTGTCGAGAGTGTTTCAGTCTCGACGCGTGTCTGATAGTTAAATGGACGGTATTCCGATGTTCATAGGCGCACATGTATCAACTAGCGGCGGAGTCGACAAGGCGATTGATCGCGCGCAGGATATCGGCGCAGAATGCATACAGATATTCGCCGCGTCTCCCAGGATGTGGCGAGTGCCGCCCATCAAAGACAAGCCTTTGCAGAGCTATCACGAGAAGATGGCGGAATCCAGCCTAGGCCCCACCATCGTCCATGCAAAATATCTCACCGCACTAGGTTCGCCTAACCCGGAACTGGTCGAGAAGAGCCGCGCATCTCTGACTGCCGAGTTGACAGAAACCGAGCGTTTGGGCGCGCTTGGGCTGGTATTCCACCCCGCGAGCCATCGAGGCGCCGGATTGGAAGCCGTATTTGATCATTTTGTCGAGGGTGTCAATCAAGTCATCGAAAACGCGCCGGGCAAATCCTTGCTCATGCTTGAAACCTCTGCCGGCTCTGGTGATCACATTGGATCGAAATTCGAGGAGTTGGGACGTCTCATCAAGGCAATCGACAACCCGCGCGTTGCAACATGTTTCGACACTCAACACGTCTGGGCCTCAGGCTATGACGTGGTCACCAAGGACGGGCTCGATGAAACGATGGAAGAGTTTGACCGCGAGATCGGGCTCGACTTGCTACTCTCAGTGCACGCCAACGACTCGATGCGAGATCGCGGCTCCTCGGTAGACCGCCATGACAACATCGGAGAAGGGTTGATAGGTGAAGAGGGCTTCTTGAACATCATGTCGCATTCCGCATTCGCCGATGTGCCGTTCTACTTGGAAGTCCCCGGCTACGAAAAAAACGGGCCGGACAAGCCTAACGTCGATGCGTTGAAGGCGATTCGGGAGCAGGCGTCTTCCTGACGCGCGGCTGACCGCAACGATGACGTATCGGGTCTCTCCGGAAGAGTTCGACGGTATCGTTCTAGACGCGCTCGAGTCATTGGCTCCCGAGTTTTATGAACGTCTGCAAAGCGAAAACATCGACATCGTAGTTGAGCCAGAGCCGTCATCAGACAAACTCGCCGAACTCGGACTACACCGGGATGAAACACTGTTCGGGTTATCAGAAGGTGTTTCCCTGGCCGATGGTGGGTCGCACGCTTCCACGTTGCCCTCAAAGATCACGATTTTTCAAAGACCGATCGAAGAGGCCGTGGACAACCGCGAGGACTTGGACGAAGAAGTGTTGAGAACCGTGTGGCACGAGGTGGGGCACTTCTTAGGGTTCGACGAAGACGAAGTCGCCGACATGGGTCTTGGCTGATCGACTGTTCAGGCTCGTTCGGAAGCGAACAGACCATCGCGCAATACAACGCTGTGCCCGTCGTACGAAATTGTCGCCGACCGGAAGGCGCGCAAAACTGCGATGAACCGCAACATACGAGAATCGTCTTCGTGAACTTCCGATTGATAGGCTGGCGCTCCCCAAAAGGTGTGTTGCGAGCCGCGGAGTATGGTGCGCTCAAGCTCTGAGACCGCCCTGACAAATGTCTCCTCTGATCGATCCGTCAGGGTACGGTTATCTCGGTCGACGAACCAGAGCGACATCGTCAATTCTCCGTTAGTGCCGTTCGTGACATCCGTTACTAGAAACGGCCCTTGCTGGTTCGAAAACAAACTCTCGACCGGCTCGCCTGCGGCTGCGGTTTCACGCACTGCGGCTTGCAGTGAACGGAACAGCGACGAGAGGTTAGAAACCTTGAACGGCGGATCATGCAAGGTCAACGTGAGCTTTTCAGGCGATGCCATCATCTCAACACCCTTATGTCACCGACGCGCATGGTGACGTTGTCGCGGTCCAACTGCTCCAAGAGCGCGAGCGAGTATTTCCGGCTCGTGCCGATCAGCTCCCGAACATCGTTGATCGATACTTCGTCGTTAACCTGACAGTAGTCAATGATCTTGTCTCGCATCTCGTCGAAAACCTCAGCAGCAAAAACAACCTCGGAACCGGCGCTAACGACCTCGCGACGATCAGTGAGTGCTCCGAGCAACTCGGCATCGATCTTGTTCCACGCGGGCGGGGAATAGCGATGTTCACGCAGGACACCCAAAAAACGATCCGCTTCCTGCTTTTGAGTAGGAGTAAATGTGACTTCGTGATCTGCCATCCTGACAGTGATTCCGTCTTGCGCCATCAAACCATCATTCACGATGTTGTCGACTATGGCGTCGAACCCGCTTGAATCGAGCCGTAGCCTATTCCGCAGTTCTTGCCGTGGCATCCCGCGGCGTAGCGGATATCTGTTGTGGTAATCGGTTAGCGCATCGCTTGCTTGAACTCGCAACGAATCTTGGTTTGATCTTGTTATGTATAGAGGTGTCGCACCCGCCGTTAGACGGATCAAATCTCCTGTATCGGTTAATTTGGACACCTCCGCTTCGACATCGCTGGTCAACATGTGTGCGGCTTCGGCAATTTGAGTGCAGTTAGCGATCACGACTTGTGGTAGCGCGTGGAGGATGACATCCTCAGGGCGACCCTCGGACAATACTTGCAAATGTTCTATGACCGACAGGTCGTTGCGTCGATGGCGAGGAGCGTTAGTGATCAGTGCAACACCGCCGCCTAACGTGTCGTTGCTGTCACGGATCACGAAACGGTCCCCTTTGATTATCGGCCGAGGATTACTCATCTTTATTTGAGCCCAGCCCGTTTCGCCAGCCTTCAACTCGTCGTGAGAGAGCAATCGTACAGTAGCAGATTCTTCCCATGTGCCACCGTGGAGAGTAATGTGGTGGTTATGCTTCACTGGACGCTTGGCGTCGGATATCGATCTAAGCGAAGCGTCGAAAACCGTCGTGGTATCAAACTGGCCGCGCTTGACGAGAGCTTCGCCGCGCTCTATCTCTGTGTGCGAAATACCGCTAATGCTGACCGCTACTCTTGTGCCCGGGACCGCGATATCGATCTGAGATTTGTGGCTCTGCAACCCGCGGATACGGGCGGTTTCGCCAGACGGAAGCAGCGCTACTTCGTCGCCGACCTTCAGTTGCCCACCGTCGAGGGTTCCCGTTACAACCGCGCCGAAACCGGCGACGCTGAATGCTCGGTCAATGAAGAGCCTCGGACGTTCGTTAATGGTCCGCGCTGGTTTGTTTCGAGCAAAGTCAGCGATCATGCCCCGCAGAGCGTCCAGTCCGACTCCAGTTTCGGCCGACACGGCGATCATTGGTGATCCTTCCAAAGACGTGCCTTCCAGAATCTCTGATATTTCGATCTCGATCAGCTCGATCAGTTCCGAGTCTGCAAGGTCAGACTTGGTAATGACGACAATGCCCTCGCTAACTTCGAGCAGATCCAATATGGCTAGATGCTCGCGCGTCTGTGGCATCGGACCTTCGTCACCAGCCACGATCAGCAGAGCGAGATCGAAGCCACCTGCGCCCATCAACATCGTTTTGACGAAACGTTCGTGTCCGGGCACATCAACGATGCTGATTTCACTTCCATCCTCGAGCTCGAGCCACGCAAACCCGAGCTCGATCGTCATGCCTCGAGCTTTTTCCGCGCTTAGGCGATCTGGGTCGATCCCGGTCAGCTTTTCGATGAGCGTAGACTTGCCGTGATCTACGTGTCCTGCAGTTCCTGCGACGAACATTGTGGTGGCGTTAGGCCTTCTCGGATATGCCGATAAGTATGGATTATCGGACGAATCGGCAAATCATTCGCTGAATGGACGGCATCGCGGATCGAGTAGCGCGGTCGAACCTTCAGCCTGGCAAATCGAGACGGACGACCATCACGAGTGGAAATTCGCGCCAGAACACGCTTGAAAGCGGCGATCTAGCCTCGGAAAATGCTTCGAGAGGAAAGCGCGGTTCCTCGAGACCTGTCAGCATAAAACCCTGATTCAGGAACACTCGCAACAACTCGCTGATTGGTCGATGAAAGTACCAATGCGGTTGCGTCTGGCCTTGGATCCCGATGCCACGATAAGCTCGCGTTTTGAGGTAGTCTGGCACCCAAACGGCAAATCTTTCTTCAACACCGTCGGCCGTGAATTCACGCTCCAACGTGTTGCGTGTGCCATCCGAGTTGAAAACAGGATGCAAAACACTAAACACGAACTTTCCGCCCGGTTTCAGCAATTGCGGCAGTGTCTCCGCCAGCGGCGTGATGACGGCCATGTCCATGATGCCCATAGTGCAGACCGCAGCATCGAATGGTGCTCTAGGCAACGCCCTCAAAGCTTCTGCATCGGCGGCGTTGGCCACCAAGAATTCGATTTGATCTTCGTAACCTTTCGAACGCTGTCGCGCCCTCTCGATGAATACGCTTGAATGATCGATGGCAGTGATCTTTGCGCCGCGATCGGCCATGCGTCGCGTGAAGCGACCGGCACCGCAGGCAATGTCGAGAACTTTGGAGCCAAGCTCAAGTCCGAGGAGACGTTCCTGTGTCGGTTCGATCAGATAATCCTGAGCAGTGTTTCCATCGCCGATCTTGTCGTCCCACCAACCAGAGATTTCATCCCAGATCTCGACTGCTTCCTCGAGATGCTCCGGGAAATCTACACCGTCGTGTGCAGGTTCGTATGCGCTTTGTTTACTCAAGTCCATCTCGGTTTCAATCGCCTGTGATGATGAACGATTCGAATACGTTGTTACCCAACAATTTTCCGCGGTGGGTGAGGCGAATACGGTCGCCATCGTCATCGATCAACCCTGTTGAAACAAGCTTAGATATCTCTTGCCCATAGACACCGCTCATCGAAATCCCGAAACGACGTTGGAACTCTGATTTCGCCATTCCTTCAGACAGCCTCATACCAAGCATCATCGTTTCCGATATCGCCATCTCCAAGGATGTGACTTCGACGAAATCGACGGCGATGACACCTTCTTCGATCGGAGCGGAATCCGTTTCATCTGGGTATTCGGCGGATCTAATGGCAGAGATGTATCTGCGTGGCGACTTCATGTTTGCGAAACGTCGGCCTATCATCGAAGAATGTGCTCCTGGCCCTACGCCGAGATATGGCTGGTTCAGCCAATATGCGAGGTTGTGACGCGACCGGAACCCTGGCTTACACCAGTTGGATATCTCGTAATGCTCGTATCCAGCATCGCTCAAGTAATCCATCGCCATCTCATACATGTCGGCGGCCAAGTCGTTGTCTGGCGTTGGGGTGGTGCCCCGCTTGATATCTCTTTCTAACGGCGTTCCCGGTTCGATTTGCAAGCCGTACAACGATAGATGATCTGTTTCAAGCTCGATCGCCCGTTTCAGTGAGTGTTCCCAGACGGTTAGTGATTGGTTTGGTAAACCGAACATCAAGTCGATGCTGATGTTTTCGAACCCGGCGGATCGTGCAGTCGCGACGGCCAGTCTTGCCTGATCAGAGTCATGCCGACGCGAAAGAGCGTGAAGAATCTGGTCGTCAAATGATTGGACCCCGATACTGATGCGGTTGAAACCTGCTCCCAACCACGCATCGACCTTTTCAGCGTTGACGTCATCGGGGTTGGCTTCCAAGGTGATTTCCGCACCGGGTACGATATTCGTTGCTTCGCGAAGACGTTCTGAAAGCAAGGTAATCGATCCGGCAGGCAGGTAAGAAGGTGTTCCGCCACCGAAGAAAACGGTTGATACGTCAGGACGGCTAAGCCGCGTGCCCCACAGGCCAATCTCAGACGACAACGCATCGACGAACGAGGGCATCAGAGATTCAATCCCTTCGTAAGTGTTGAAGTCGCAGTAGTTGCATTTCGAAAGGCAAAACGGGATGTGGACGTAGACGGCCACGGGCTCGCTAAGACGGTTCATAGCGCGTTTGACACCGATGGCATTGGACAATTTGAGGGGAGAGCGTGACAATCTGACTAAAGCGCGCCTCCCAACGCGTCCAGCGACAGATAACGTGCCTAAGGCGGGGTCCAAAGACCGCCTGATGATGATTGGCTAGATCCGCTTGCTGTTGCGCTGGGTTGCTGGTCGGATTGGCGCTGCGCTTGTTCCATCATCTCGCGCCGCGCCTCTTCCATCTTTGCTCGCAACCAACGTTCAAGTTGATCCAACTCAGGCGGCGAAACAATGAACCTCTCAATACGGTCAGGTATCGGCAATTGACCTGAGACTGCAAAAACGACCGCGGACTCGTCGTCCCTGATCGCGTCGTTGAACCGTTTCTGTAAATGCTCGTCGCGAGCGCCAGCAGCTTCTACTTGGCCTGATTGCACAATGCTTCGCACCTTTTCAGACATCAGGTTCTGCGATGCGCATTGACCCCAGTCGATCAGCTCGCCCAAAAGTTCGGTGTCCTCGAACTCTTCGATGACTGCTCCGCTTGCAATTAAGCTGCGTACTAGTTGGCTGGCTGATGGATTGATCTGTTGCAGCTGGACCAGAGCGTCTTCGCCGCGGCCCGTGACTGTTTCGACGAATATGCGATTGATAGAGCCGGAAGTGATCGCTTGACGGTCGAGTTGCGCTTTGACAGCCGACCAATAGTTCGACAGCATCGCGTCGTAGCCATCGAGACCGGGGAAGGGTTGCACTAGTCGGACGATGAATAGGGATCGGGTCATTGCTGTTGGCCTAGGTTTCGTTCAACAATGGGCTTTTTCGGCGTAGTTAAACCGAGAACAGGAAGTTGGCCAAATCACCATCTACGAAGGTGTAGTTTTTGCCTTCTTGCCTCAAAACCCCCTGTTTTCTTGCTTCCATCATGCTACTGCAACGTGCGAAATCGTCGTAGGCGACCACCTCAGCGCGGATGAATCCGCGTTCCATATCTGAGTGGACTACACCAGCTGCCTCGGGTGCGCTCGAGCCAGCGCGGAAGTGCCACGCTCGCGCCTCGCGATCTGAAGCGGTGTAAAACGTCTGCGTCTTCAGGCACTTGAGGCAGGCATCCATTAGGGCTTCGCTGTCGTCGTTGGCAATTCCCAATTCGGTACGCAACTCATCCGCCTCTGCGTCGTCCATGCTTCTCAGCTCCTCTTCCAAGGAACCGCATATCGGGACGATCTTAGTCTGGTCGTCAATAACGTTCGAACCGAGGCTATTAACCGCTTGGGAACGGAGTTCCTCGGAATCGATACCGATGTCGTCTTCGCCGACGTTCACCGCGACTACGAACGGTAATCGACTGAGCGCGAACGAATCGGAGATTGCCCGAGACGCAGATTCATCAAGAGACAGTGACCGCAATGGTGATCCATCTTCAAGCAGCGTCTGTATTTCTTTGAGCGCTTCGATATTCGCGACAGCTTGAACGCGTTCGGATGACTTCAGTGCCTTCATGCCGGATTCAACTCGTTCGACACGCCGGTCGAGCAATTCGATGTCGGCGAACAGGATTTCGAATGTGAGTTTCTCGAGGTCCCGTAGCCAATCGACGGATCCGTCCGGATGTGGCGTTGAAGGGTCTTCGAACTTGCGGATAACCAGTAAAAGCGCTTTCGCTTTCTGAAGAGAATTAACCGTCTCGCGGCTCAGCACGGTGCCCGAAGAGTAGTCGACAGGCATATCCCAAAACGTCATTTCAGCACGAACCTTGCGACGACTCTTGAACGCGTGGTGAATGAAGTCGAGCCGCGCATCTGGTTTGGTGCCGATGCCGATATTGGCCGACTTTGCCGCCCCGTAGAGACCTTTATCGACTGAGCCGCGCGTCAGCGCATTGAACACTGTCGTCTTCCCCGCGGCGGCGAGGCCGATTATGGCTGTGGACATCCGTTTTCTACTGTCGAGATTGTGAAGCGACCAAGATTCGATTATAGAAATCGAAGATTCCTACCTGTACCACCTTGATTGCAGAGGCATCAATTAATCTGGATTCGACATGATCAGATTGATCCATGGCGATGACGAGTTCTCCATCGCCAATTCGCTTGAGGCGCACTTAGTCGCGCTCGGCCCGCCAGAACTTCGCGCTCCGAACGTGACCGTCTTCGAAGCGCCGAATGCCAGAATGGCCGAAGTATTCGCAGCGGCGATGATATCCCCGTTTTTGACTGATCGACGCGCGGTCGTCGTGAAGGGCATGTTGAAACCGATGGACACGCGAGGCGAAAGAGTCCGCGCGGATTGGGAGTCGTTCGGCGATCGGATCTCTAAAGAAGCGATGCAGATAACCAACGACTTGATATTCGTTGAGAACGTGCGGTTAAGTCTGACTTCTCGCCCGTTGAAGGCTTTAGCCTCCTTCGCAGAAGTGGAAACGCATCTGGTTCCTGACAGGCGCGATCGTATAGATTGGATCCGCAACCGCTTCGGCTTTCATGGCGTTCAAGCATCAGAGAACGCGATCAGCCGTTTCAACGACATCGGAGGCGGCGATGTCAGGCGGCTAGACAGCGAGATTCAAAAACTCGCTATTTACGCTGATGGACGAATGCTCCAACCGAAAGATATCGATCTGATGGTTGCCGACACCAGCCAGGATCGCATCTTCAATGTGATGGATGCGATCATCGAGGGAAGGCACAATCTCGCCATCGGCGGAGTGCAGAATCTCATCGCGAACGGCGAATCGATCGAAGGTATTTTCGCTTTACTCACACGTCAAGTTCGCATCCTGATCGTCGCAGCGCACATGTTGAGTCGCGGCGCGCCTCGATCGGAGATTGGTCAGCGTCTACGCATAAACATGCCTTGGCTGTTGGACAAAACGTGCAAGCAAGCATCACGAATTGGATCGGTACGCTTGCGAGCCATGCATCTACACATGTTGGACGTGGATGTCGGATCGAAAACCGGGCGCGTAGATCGTAGGCTGGCAGTTGAGATGTTGGTATCAGGTTTGATCCGCAGATGACGAGCGAATCGTTTGCCGCCATACGATCCGACTGATGACTTGGAGAAACCTTCTTCTCATCAAATTCGTATCCTTGATTCAGTGATGATTTTCATAAACAAAATCCGCTTGATGCTGGCGATGTTGCTTGTCGTGTCGTTGACAGCGGCGATGTTGATGTCTGCCTGCCAACAAGCCGAGCCAACTCCAACGCCGACGCAAGTGCCGCCAACACCAACAGAAGTCGTGATGCTGGCACCAGTGAACACTGCGACGCCGCAACCTGAGTTGACGCCGACATCGACGCCCACGGCGACACCGTCGCCTGTTCCAACGCCGGCGACGCGTGAAACGGTGAGCATGTACTCAGCCGCGCATCGGACGCTTGATCGCGGCGAGTTCAAAGATGCAGAGCGTCGTTTTTCAACGATCGTCGAGATCGAGCCGCAGTTCGCTCGTGCGTGGGCGGGACGTGGACAAGCGCGCATGATGCAGGGCGAACTTGAGGATGCAATGGTCGATTACGACCGCGCCGTGTCGCTTCGACCCAATGTGGGATTGATCTATGGCCAACGGGCAATGGTTCGCGTGTCGATGGGTGACTTCGAAGGAGCGAAGAGCGACTCGTTGCGAGCGCTCGAATTGGATGATGAGCAAATCAACGCACATCTGGTGTTGGGTCGTGTCAGAGCCGCTGAAAACGACTACGATGCTGCGTCTGAGCATTTCCGAACCGCGATCAACTTGGCGCCCGAGGATGGCGGCGTTTACTGGTGGCGTGGCCGATACCATCGCGACGTGTTGCTCGACGGGAGTGCGGCATATGCGGACTTCAGTTATGCCATTGAGCTACAACCCGCGCAGGCGTCTTACTTCTTAGATCGCGGAATTTTGCTGGCTCGAGCAGGACAATTTGCTGAAGCCAAATGGGACTTCGAGGAAGCCATATCGCTGTCGCAAGACCCGAAACTACCGACGATAATCGAGCGCGCCGAGGAATGGTTAGCGAATATCGAGGAACGCGCCCCCGGCGTCGAACCAGTTGAGCCTCCACCCGCGCCACCGCCTGTTAACTAACCCAGCCGGTTTCGCCGTTCACTTCAACCGACAGATGTAGATCATCTCTTCACTGTCGTCGGTCAATGGTGATTCGTCGAAATCGCCAAACACTTCTATCGCCTGAAGCCCCGCTTTTTCGAGCATGTCTTTGACTTGGTGGTGGTGCAAATAACGGAACACCACTTGCAACTCTTCACGGTCGATCGATTCGCCTTCGGCGTTGAGAGTTTCAATGACTTGAGTGCATCGATTTACCTGACGCGTCGTGTCGAAGTCGTTAGTTCCCGTCAAAACATGCCGGACATCGGATTCGTCGTCTTCAATTACACCTAGTAGAAACGTCTCATCTGGATCTCCGCGGATCAAATCATCTGAAGGGTTGAAGAGGTTGAAGATGAGAGTGGCGTTCGGAGCCATATGTTCGGCGCAGCGCATCAAAGTTTCGGATTGATCGTGCTCATTGGTTAATAGAGCAAGCGTGTGCGCTGGGATTATTACAAGGTCAAAGTCTTTATGCGGGAGATCGATCTTCGACATGTCGCTTTCGATCAATTGCAACTTGCCGGGCAGGGGAGCAGCAGTGGATTTTAGACGAGCACGATCGAGCATCGGACGATTGACGTCAATGCCTGTCACATCGTGTCCCATGACCGCAGCTGGTATCGCGATTCTGCCAGTGCCAACACCTAGCTCCAAAACCGATCCCCCGCATCGATCTATGGCGTTCAGGTAAAACTCCAACTCGCCTTCAGGCGCGGCTTCGTAGAAGATGTCGTAACGCTCTGCCCACCGAGCGTAGTCCATCGTTTCTTCGCTTTGGCTCAATGTGTTTCGAGTATCCTTGAATGTTGCGTCTCAATTGGCTTAAACCCATGATTGACGCGCACGCATCGGCACCAGATTCCAAGTTAAACACGGGTTGAGTAGATTGCCCAAGTCACTAGCATCACGACAAGACCGTCTAGGCACTGAGACGGCATTCCTGACGTTGGCACGCGCCAGAGAACTAGAAGCCCAAGGTCGACACATAGTTCACCTTGAGATCGGCGAGCCCGATTTCGATACACCTGGCCACATAATTGACGCGGCCAAAAACGCTCTCGACGGTGGTTATACGCACTACGGCCCTTCACCCGGAGAGATGCCGGTACGTGAGGCAGTGGCTACTCACCAGACCGAACGGCAAGGCTATGAGATTCCGGCCGAACGCATAATCGTGACGCCGGGTGGCAAGCCTGTGATGTTCTTCTCGATCCTCGCCCTCATCGAAGAGGGCGACGAGGTCATTTACCCGAACCCGGGATTCCCCATCTACGAGTCGATGATTAACTACGCGGGTGGCACCGCGGTACCGATTCCGCTCGAAGAGCGTTTCGATTTTTCGCTCGATGTTGATCGACTAGAGGCATTGGTCACCGAAAATACGAAGCTCATCATTGTCAACTCGCCCAACAACCCCTGCGGCAGTGTGATTTCAGACGAGGACTTGGAGCGCATCGCGAAGGTCGCCGTCGAAAACGACCTTGTAGTTCTCTCGGACGAGATCTACAAGGACATGTACTACGAAGGCTCGCATACGTCGATCACCAAGTTCGATGACATGGTCGACCGTACGATCATCTTGGATGGGTTCTCCAAGAGTTACGCGATGACTGGTTGGCGTTTGGGCTACGGCGTGTTTCCAGAGTTCATGCTCGATGCGGTCACGAAACTGATGACGAACAGCGTCTCGTGCACATCGGTTGCGGTTCAGATGGCAGGCATCGCCGCGCTGCAGGGACCCCAAGATTCCGTCGCAGAGATGATGGACGAGTTTCGCATCCGCCGCGATCTGGTCGTAGATGGCTTGAACAACCTTCCGGGCGTGTCTTGCCGAAATCCCGGCGGCGCGTTTTACGCGTTCCCGAACATCAGCGGAACCGGGCTTGACAGCCGTACTTTCGCCGACCGGGCGATGGATGAGGCAGGCGTTGCACTCCTTTCCGGAACCGCATTCGGAGAGTACGGCAACGGCTACATCCGCATCTCTTTCGCCAACTCGCAAGACAATCTGCGATTGGCAATCGATCGCCTCGGCGAGATGCTTTCCTAGCCTGCAAGTCGCCGCTCAGCTAGTCATCAGTACGGATACTAGTCTGGGGTTGCATTGGCGATCCTGATGTCGCACGCTTTCATCAAATCTCGCGTGTTGGCCTTGGCTATAGCACGCAACACGTGTGTTGTATTCTTACGAATCTGTTTTTGAACGGCTGAGACAACGGTTTCGGAACTTTCGTTCAATAGGCCCCAAAATGGTGGTAGCTCAGAGCGGTTGATCAGGTCTTTTGGCGCCATGATGTAGTGGATGTCGGCACAAGCCAAGAACGAAGGATCGTGGAATTTGGTAGAAAAATGCACCAACGAGCGTTTTTTGGCGGCGATCCGTCTCTCGATGTCTTCATGATCTCTGCGCGCCCAGACGTATGCCGGATTTTCTCGCCAGTCAGCACCCCCTTTCGCGGACGCCACCGCGTGTTGGCGCGCGT
>CBDEUI010000003.1:0-216044 GCA_965243235.1 Dehalococcoidia bacterium | reverse complement strand
CGTCAATGTAAACTGATGCGGGAATCTTCTTGCTGGGCCACCTGATATCCTTCACTGTTCCACGGGCGATAAACTTTGCCGTATCGCGGTCCATCGCGACATCTGTACCGATGGCCTCATGCAGCTCCTTTCCGACAACCCTAGCAAGCTCACGCCGTAGCCAACGTTTCATCGCCCACCGGCCACCGACATAACGACTACGAGCAGACAGCACAACGACATCAAACATGGATACCGCGTCAAGCAAAAATACAGCGGCACCTGGAACGATGGGGTCAGGAATGTTCCTTGGTCCTTTCCAACCTGACTCGTACGAGTGAAGCACACCGTCAAAGTCAAGGCAGATGGTCTGTCGTCTTGGTCTCTTACTCATCGTTTTCGTCGGTGGTACGTGCTGGATCGTCATAGTAGTCTGATCCATTTGTCATACCACACCGGCCCCAGGTATCATCCGCGTTTATCTCACCGTACTCAGGACGACCACGAGAGTACCACGCCGCGCACTCTGACCCGACACAGTAGATCTCTGGACTACCACGTACAACGGTCCAGTGGCCTGGCTGTGCCTGCGGTGAACTCACTCGGTGACTCATCACTGGACAAAGCTTCTTCTTACTCATGCCAATTTCTCCATGGCAGAACGTCGCCTTTTGCGGACATCCTTTATGATCTTCTCCGACTCTTCAGATACCTTTGGTAGCTTGTCACGGACCCAGATCTTAAGGTTCGTCGTGCACTCTGAACAGATCAGTGACCCGCCGATATCGCCGTTAAACACTGTTCAACCAAGCTGCATCCACCCGTGATGGCTGATGGCTCTTTTGACAGCATCATCTTCAACGTTGTAACCGTAATCGATCTTCTGAGTGTTTTTACAGTTGATTAGGTCACACGTCAGGATATACTGGATCATGTCACCTCATCAACCTCAACAACCTCAGGCTTGTCCGGTACGTGATATGGAAAGGTGATATCTCGTCGTGACTTATAGCTGGTATAGCACGCGCCGTTCGGCTCCTTGAACATCACCGCGTTGATGTCGTACGCTCGCCACGAACCGTCATCTCGTTGCTCGCGGAACACGTGTGAGCACCGGTTGTTTTGCTGGTTGCCACTGTAAGACAGCGTGTTTCACTCACTGTCCTCACCGGTCAATGGTCCGATGGGCTTGAAACGCAACAGGCGCTCAGCATACTGGACCGCGAAGTTGTTGCTCATCCCTGAGTGATGGTGACAGGACCAGAGGGCGGTCAACTCGAGCATGTGATCACGCATCCATTTGTCTGGTCCTTCCTCATGAGAGATGGGCATCTCCCGTCGAGCATGTGAAACTAGGTTGCTGTCTCGCGCGGCAAACTTAATCAGCGCTCGTCCTAAGCGATACGGCAACCGGTGAGTGAGATACAGCCAAGTCGACCTAGCCTTGTACCGAAGCTTGTTCCACGGCGGTGTTCGTACGTTAGCTTGGATCATGGTCTAAGTATCTCCGGATAAGTTGACCGTTGACTTTTGAAAACGTTCAACCTCACGGGTCAACATGTCAACACGGCGGTCAATCTCTTCCCTTGATGGCTCTAAGCTACTAATACCATCCGGTGGCGGCATCTCACGCTCTTCCGGTGACGGCATTACCACTCCGCTGCATCTGACATAGCAAGGGCAACTCCTATTATGATCAGACCACTGCCCATAACGCAAAGCGCTGTTATCAGACCAGAATCGATAAACGCAGCAAGTGACAAGAGTAAAAGGCCAGATCCGATCAACTTGAACTTAGTCTTTATCTTCTTCACCGTAGTCCTCTTGGTAATCGTGCACCCTCGCAAAGTTTCGTTGCCCTTTCTTCAGGCAGTGTTCTTCCTCTGCATCTCCGATCCCATAGCCAAGTACAATGATAGGCTTGTGTTGTATGTAGCGAACAACGGCTGTCAACCAGCCGATCACCGCCTACCTAGTTTATGAAGATAATCTTTCGCGTCTTGGAGTCGGTTCTCCGCGTACATAGCTGCTGTTCTTGCCTCTACGGCGGCACCGTGTCGAGCAGCTCTCTCAGGATCACTATCGCGAGTGTGCAAGTAGGCTGACATCGCGATGTCGTACTCTCGATGCAACCGCTCTACCTCTACCTTTGCTGTAGCAACACGAGCTATCGCATTGTCACGGTCAACGTTCTTGACCGGTGAGAACTCCAGAAGCGTGGGCGCGTGAATCGGGTAGCTGTCGCTGTTTCCTTGCGCATCACTGATCACGAACATGTCATCGTCCAGGTGACCCTGGATGATCACGCCCGTGTCAATCCATACCGGATGATACAACGTGTTCGGAAACAACCACCTTAATACGCGTGGAATCGGTTTCATCAGAAGAACTCTACCGGCTCACCGGCCTCAACCGCGGCGCGTAGCCCGTCGATAAAGGTCTGTGTCTTATCAACATAGTTACCTATGTGTCCACCACCGTCCTTTCCCTCAAGCGCCGGAAGCAGCTCTTCAAGTCGATCAGCCAAGGGACCCGCCTGCTCAGGGTGAATCGCTCCCTCACAGTCACTGTGCGTGATAAGAACGACCAGGGGATCGGCCGGTGTCTCGTCCCACTCTCCCATGTTGTTCGCGGGCGTCACGTGGCCCCAATCAATGATGATAGTATCACGAGTGATGCCGTCATCAAACTTGATGGGAGCCACCCAATAACCGGCCGCCTTAGCTAGGGTATCTCGCCACCGAGAAAAGGCGGAGTACGCCCCGTGCCACGCGTCATGTGTCGTGTCAAGTCCCATCAGCCTACCAGAACCTCCTCCATCCACGCTCGCAGGTCAGGGTCGAAGTAGTCCTGAACAAAGTGGTAACCGTCTGACGTGTGCGTGATAGTCGCAAAGTCGTCCATGTCCATCCCGATCCGCTCAGCGATGTCTCGTGGACTGGAACGTCGGATGGGCGGCAGCATCTGCATCGGGCAGAGTTTCACGTCCACGATCTTGTCACGGTGATACGGACAAGGCATCGTCTCCGTCTTGTGACGCACCTGTCCAAGGCACCGCTCAGTTCCGCCACCACCGTACACCGCGAACGTTCCAGCTTGGTAGCGCTCAAGCAACATCTTGAACGCGTCGATGGTCACGAGTCCCTGCCGATCTTCTGGTGCAGCTTGCGCATCTGCTCTTCGACCTCCTGCAGCTCTTGCAGGGTGTCGTTGTGTTCCTTGAAGTACTCATCAGCATAGTCGCTGAGGATCTCATGGCAGAGAGCTTGGATCGACAGGCCTCGGATCTTTGCGATACGCTTGATCGCCTCATAAGCTTCCGTGCGAACAGATACAGCTGTGCGGGAAAGAGGCTTTCGGCGTCTGGTCGTTGTTGAACTCATCTTCTTCCTCTTTGGCGGCTCTGGTGGATCAACTGGCGGCTCTGGTCTTTCTACACTCTCTGGTGCTGGCGGTGGCCCGTTACTGACTACTCGAGCTTGTCTCCAGCGGTTTACTACCTCAAACACGCTCACGTGTCATCCTCCTCTGGGGTTAACAGCAACATCCTCTCTGTCGCGTCATCTAGGTTGTCAAACATCCACTCAATGACAGGTATCAGGTCCTCGCGTCCGTCAACCTTCGCCCGGCGGATACACTCATAGATGGAAGTCTGAAAGACCTTGTAGTCACACTCCCAGAGGTCCGACCTGGTCCAGGGCTTGCGGTAATCTTGAGAGAGGTTCGTTGCGTCTAAGATCACCGTCTTGTGCCCTGAAATGAACAGCGACCGTACCATGATCTCCACGATCGGCCACACGAGGACCTCGGCCTCCTTGACAAAGGCTTGTCCGTGGATCGCCAGGCGTATAGAATCAGGGTTGACGACAGGGTAGCCCTGCCGACGAGCCCAGGTGCTCTTTCCTGAGCGGGGTAGGCCGACGGTCAAGATCAGCGTGTTAAACGTAGACGATGTCATGTTCAGGTGTCCTCAGGTTCAATCACCCAGGTCATGTAAGCGCTCCGGTCATAGAAGGCGGCCTTGTAGAAGATGTTCGCTACCACACGGTCGTCACCGTCTATCAACACTGTCCACATGTCATGGTCAGGGCTGTCGGGGTGCGGTGCTACGCGCCACCCATCCGGGAGGGTCACCCTGTAGAAGATCTGATCCTCGGGGTCATGCTCAAACGTGAGCCCAAACGTCTCCGTCACCGTATCTGGAGTCCACACCGGCGGCTTGTCGTAACTGGGCCGTTGCCATGAGACGGGTAGGTACCGGCCTGTCAGCATCAGTTGCTTTCCCTCAGCCTCTGGCGCCCTGATGCCCTCGGGTGTTCCGGCCATCAGACCTCGACCCGTTACCAAGGCTTGAAGCATGGCGGGCGTGATCCCTGTACTTTCACTCATAGGGGGTCCTTTGTCACGTTCACTAGAAAAATGTGATCCGGCCACTCCCAACAGAGATCGATCGACTCATAACCGACCACCGGATTCACAGCAGGGTACATGGTGAGTGGCGTGCCGATGATGCCCTCAGCATCCTGCATGATCTTCTCAGCAAGGTTCTCAGCTCTACGGACATGCTCCGTAGTGTATGTGACCACGTCATCGTGATCTTCATACTCTACCGTGTACTCAGTCGTACGGAGCCACTCCAGATCCTGCTTGAACGATTCATACGATTCGTTGACGCTCACTCGCTCAGCTCTCCAAAGAGCATATCGCAGTAGACACAGGCGCGATCTGGGTGGTGCATGTCCTCTCTGACTCGGTCTAAGAGCTCTTCCGGTACCGTCTCATCGCAGGCTGGGCACCAGGGATCATCCTTCCAGTCCGTTATGGTGCACCAGCCATCCCTCAAAGTGGAGGTGGCGGGAGTCGAACCCGCGTCCGCGGTAAGATCACTCACAGCTTCTACGCGCGTAGCCTCTCCGGTTGTGCTCTCAGCTGCGACGAGAGGCGACCGTCGCTGAGATCCTGCGGGGGCGGCACGACCGTGCCGCGCTTCCACCACCTCGGTTTTTCTGACGCCGCCCGACTGCCCCACCGAGGAGGGAGCCTTGTCGAGCGACGGACGGCTTAAGTCTAAGCCGCCATGTCGTACTCCATAGGAGCGACAAGTAGGTTTTCCAGGGGTTTTACGAGGCCTCCTGGAACCTCGGCGCGCTACCACGATCTCACTTACCACGTCGAAACCTTTTCACCCCCGTTGGTTAAGGTTCTGAACCACTAACTTCTGGTTTAAATTATAACACTTTTTCAATGCCGTGTAAACCCCCGCGTCTTAGAACTCCGGACCGCGCCCTAGGGTGGTGTCAGCGTAAGCCTCAACACGCGCGTGATGGTGAAGGTCGTCCTCCATCGCATCGATGTTCTCTTGCGCGGCATCACGGATCTCACAAAGCGCTTCCCACGTTTCATGCTGTGAACGACTCGTGTCACTGAAGAACTCTTGGATCGCCTGGATGATACGTTCCTTGGTCATCGTCAAGCTCCTACGATCAAAAAGGTAAGACAATATGCGATGATCATCACCGCGTCGAACTTCGTGAACTCATTTCCTCGATCAAGCGTTCCGAAGGTTCCGGCAAGTGAGATGACCATCAACGCTCCCACATGGTCACCTGGAAAGAGCAAGAACCTCACGGTGTTGATCGCCAGCACTGCGATCCACACCGTCGTCATGGCCGTACGCCAGGTCGCTCCACTCCATGGCCAAAGTCTCCAGCGTCGTTTCGGCGGTGCTTCCTTCCGCTCAAAGTGGATTCCGAGCTCTCCACAGTTTCCCGACACGAGACTTTGTCGTATCGTCTTGCAAAAGTACTGGCCCGCCTCCTCCCTCACATGACCGGTGACAACGTCATATTCTCGGTCAACCTTCTTCGATGACGGGTGCAAACACTTAGCGTACTCCCACCGTGATTTGCCAAACCTAAGGATTCCATCCGCGGGTTCACAGTGCTTGCACTCCTTACACGATCTCATTGTCCTTGCGTCTCCACGGTGGCGCAGCGGCATAGATGCCTGAGATGATTCGCTCACAACCGCCACAGCGCCAACGCCAACCCCCAGCTAGCTGGTAACGGTGGCGATATCCCACGTCACAGCGGCAGTGGCCAAAGATCGACATGATCACGTGCCAAATGATGGCGAGCAAGAACACGGTGGTGATGACCATCGCGATGGCGTCAAGAGGGCCGTTGATGTTCACTTGTCTTCACGTGGCTCAAAGTACTTGGCCTCTCTACCGCAGTCACTGTCCAAGATGTTTCTTCGGAACAAGTCACAACTTTGATAGTCTCTAAGCTTGACTCTTGACAACTTCCCGGTGATTCGTGACAACTTACGTGGTTCACCGGGTGACCTCGGGTGCAGGCAAATCGCGTGCTCCCAACGATCTCTACGACCATAGACGATAACGCTACGAGGCTTGCAGAACTTGCAATCCTTACAGAGCTTCATCTTGACACTCTCCTCCAGCCGCCAGCATCGCATCAACTAGACGTTGGATGTTATCGGCGACGTCCTCCCGCGGCACGGTACCGTTGATCACCTTCCGAGCTAAGAGGATCTCACCGTAGTTCTCAGGGAGGGAGTTGTCGGCTATGCCGACGGGGATCACGCGATCAAGCGTGTCACGCGCCTCATTGAGGTTGTTCCTCGCCTCACTCAACTCCTTCTCGAGACCGTCCACGTGAACCTGGCAACGGTCTACGTAGGTTCGGTACGTGTAACGTTCCCACGGTATCACCTGTATCATCAGCGGTTACTCGCATAGGTTGAAGAAATGTACGCACCCCACCCGTACTTTGAGATGTAATGGAGCCGGCGCATGACGGCATGGTGCATGGCGCCACTGGCATCCTCAGCACCGGGCGCGGCCATGACCGCCTCTTCAAGGGCCTTGGCCTGCTCATTCTCAGCGGTGAGCAGTCCAAAGACGTTGCTGATCTCACTCATCTGAAGGTCGTCATGGTCGTTATCCTGCAACCACTGGCAACCGGCCTCGAGCATGTTCTGGCAGACCTCCTCATACCTGCCACCAAAACCGGAGATCTCTCCCATCGCTTCCGAGTGTCTGAACGTCGTCATGGCGCCATCACCGCGATCAAGGGAACCAGGGTATGCAGGACCTCGATCGTCGGACCCTGCGCCTTGAGAACATCGTTCAACCGACGGTAGGCATGCGGACTCTCGTCCAATCCACCGCCACGTCGGATCACGCCGACCCGCTCTAACCACTTGTCCATCATCTCCTGCGTAACCTCCCCAGGGCTGACGATCTCCCCCGTCTTGCGGTTGATCTTGCCGCGCGCCTTGGTACGGCTCATCACGCGACCCGCCCCGTGAACCGTCGAGAACATGGCGCTCTCTTGCAGGTCAAAGGCCTCCTGGTAGACGCCCTCGACTACCGCACCGCGCAGGATGACCGAATAGTCTCCCATGCTGCCACCGACAAATCCCCACTGACCAGGGAACGCCGGAGTGGCGCCCTTCCTGACCACCACGAGCTCCTCTTCACCGTGCTTCTCCTTCCACGCGAAGTTGTGGTGGTTGTGGACTAGGTTGACCTCCTCACCACCCATCATGTCCACGACCTTGCGAGCGACCCACTCACGGCCCGCGTAAGCGTACCGCCCAGCCAGGGTCATCAGGTCCCAGTAGTCATCACCTAGGGGCGTTCCCAGGTCAAAGAGTGCGGCCCTCTGTCGACCGACCTTCTCAGGCAGTATCTTGTGGAGACGAATGAAGTGTGTAGCGACGGTGTGGCCAAAGCCCCGGCTGCCGAAGTGCACACCGACCCAGATACGTCCCTTCTCATCGGCGAACACGTCAACGTAGTGGTTACCTGATCCGACGGACCCGAGCTGCGCACGGGCCTTCTCCTTCAGTGCCCGACGCGTGATCTTGTGTGTCTTCTTGGGAAAGGCTTCCCACCGAGGATCCCGAAAGAGCGCGTGGTCGCGCGGTGCATCAGGCGCCTGGTTCGCCTTTCCAGGTCCAAAGGCGATCGTGTCTTGGATCTCATCGGCCAGGTTCTCAAGGTCGTCACGGCTGAAACGGTCAGCCCTCAGGTCGGTGAGAATGGCGGCGTTTCCACAGGCGATGTCGAACCCCACCCCTGTCACCGATACTTGGTCCTTGTAAGCGGCGACCCCACCGATGGGCATGTCATAGCCCCAGTGACCGTCGGCCATGAGCGCGGCCCGCTCACACGATCCTCTCACGGTGTGAAACTGCTCTAGCGTGTTAGGCTGGTGCTGACCGAAGATCATCGTCAGACCTCGATCGGAAGCGGTGAAGGACTCGGCGGTAGGACCTTGGCCAACAGCTCGGGCTCATCGGTGATGTAGCGAACGGGTTTCCCCGTTGCCTTAGCATACTCAATCTCGCGCCTCGTTGACTCGCCGATGTAACCGTCGATGTTCAGCACCAGGACCTCGTCCGACATGTCGATCTTGCGCAGGTGGAGCTCGTCGGCCTGCTCCTTGCAACCCGTGACCTCGGCGAAGTGGCCTCCGGTCCGACTCTCCGGTGTTCCAGTGTAGCCGTGCCGGTTCACGTACCAGTGAGGCAGGAGCACGCAGCTGAAAACGAGGTAGTCCTGCCGTTCGAGCTCCCAGTGGGCAGCGGCGAACGACTCGATGAAACGGGTCGATCCGCAGACGGTGATGATCTTCTGGCTCATATCATCTCTCTGGAAGCTCTGTTCACACGATCAATATAACACTTTCAGCGTACCCTGTAAACCCCCTATGTCACCTCACCGCACAGGACCTCTTCCATCCAGCGCCGCAACTCATGATCAAATTGAAAACCCTTCTCATTTCCATCAGCGCTGTGCATCACGCGTGCAACATCATCACCCGTCAAGCCAAGATCCCTCCCGATGACTGCCGGCAACTCATAACGGTTGCTGTCTCCGAACGGAGGATAGTACAGAACCTCGATGGGACAGCACGTAAACTTGATGTCTACTAACTCTAACTCGCTGGGTAGCTCACCCGGATCCGCGCTGTTCATTAGATCCGCAAACGACACGGTCCGGTGACGTACGCACGTGCTGCCAGGGTACACCGTTGACACTTCAAGCTGAAACTCACCAGCCATCGGCTCAAGCTGCTTTTTGAATTCGTCAATCGTCATAGGTGTTGCTCCTCGTCAAAGCGTTTCCAGCACGCGTCCTTCGCGGGAAAGTTCGGACAATCGCTGAACCTCATCCCCAGTAACTGTCCGCACCACTCTGGCTCTGGCCAGTAGGGCTTCTGCCGGTGTGACATCGCACTCTGGTACCACCACGCTGGGCAGGTGTGCTCACGCATCTCGTTACCAAGCTTGTCGACCGTTGTCGGATCTTCAAGCCACTCTTCGTATGCGACACCACCCGGGATATCTGGGCTGATCACGATTCCGCAGCTGGCGTTGTAGACACGCTCTGCCTTCGTGTGACGCTTGAGACCGGTGAACTCTTGGTACTCATGTGACCGCTTCTGACGACCGGTTCCCCTGCAACGACTGCAGATAACCACCGCGCCCTCACGTTCAGTCATACCGATGTAGACACCGCTGCCTCGGCAAGATTCGCACTCCTGTACCCACTCAATCTTCATCTTGTTGGCCCCGTTTTGCACATGACCTCGATGAACCAGCGGTGAAGGTCATAGTCGTAAGGATCAAGCTCCTCCGTATCATTGAATCCGTCAGAACTATTGGCAATGGTGCACGTGTCATCAAAGGAGAGACCGAGCTTCTCTCCTAGGACAGCTACCGTTATATTGGCCATGTCATCTGGCTCAAAGAAAGTCTCAATCGGACAGCACGGTACCATGTCGCCATGCTTAATGAAACACGGCCGGCGCTTCGTGCTGTGCCGGACTCGACCATTGACCTCGTAGAACTCACCAGCCTCAGGAAGAAGCTTCTCCTTGAACTCGTCAAGTGTCATACTAGGTTGTTCAGGCATGGTAGTCCACGGTTACGGTGAGCCAATCATCGTCAGCTTTGTTTTGCTCGAACCACGTGGTGGAAGGGTCATACATCTTCATGTGCTTCTCATACTCGTCCAGCGCTGAGACCAGGATCCCATCCCAGGCTGTCTGCTGGTAGGCGGCGCCGTTCCACACCCGGGTCATGTACATCGTCAAGACTGAAAGATCTTGTCTCGCAAAGATGACGTGCGCCATCTGCAGGTGCATCTCACACAGGCCAAGTGGCAACGCGTTGCAGCCCTCACCCGTGAGACGGTTCTTCTTACGGTTGTCCCACCGGCCACCGATCTCGTACCAATCCCAAAACGGTCGCGGGTTTTCGTTATCTCCGTTGACGTCCCACGGCGCCAAAACCTGCTTGACCGCCGCCTCTATGTTGTCCGTAGGTGGGATCACGAGCTGCGCGTGGTAGTGCACGTTACAACTCCCGTTGTTTTAGGGGTAGCTCATTACGCCTGACCAGCTCAGCGTAGTAGGTCACATCATACTCAGCCCACACTTTGAGCACCGACCCGCAGTCCTCACACGCGTGCTCTTCCGGATGATCACGGACCCACTCCCAGGTATCACCGTGCGGATACTTGCAGACAGGGCAGATGACGGCAGCGTGGTGCTGCGTGCGGTGATGTCTGTCGATCATGATGATATACCCGTCTCCTTCTCCATCGCGCTCAAGAGCGCTAAGCTTTGTTCATGCGGTCGAACCGTGATGAACAGCTTATTGTCCTCGATCCACGACGTGGTGACATGGATCTTCGACGTTTTCAAAGCGTTCCAACGAGCACACTGCTCACCGTCGGCACAGTGCTCTAGCCTCTCAACGCGACGACCATAGGTAAAGATGTCGTCCACCTCGACCTTGACACGGGGAAGCTTTTGAACGGCTCGAAAAACCGGCCAACGGTCAGCCAGAAGTTGAAACCAGCTGAAACCGGCATACAAAGCACCGAGGATAAGACCACCGATCACGATCGCGTCAATCATAGCTCTGGTCCTCGTAGGTAGACACCCGCTGGATTTACGTCGGTGAGCATTCCTGCGACGTCGATGGGGATGAGGGGCATGAGTTGATGGTGACGGTACGCTCGATCAATGATCTCACGCGCCGGCCAACCGCCGATGGGTGAGTTCAACAGGGCATGCCACGCCTGGACGTCAAGCCCGTCGGGATCGACAAAGTCAAGAAAGTCTCGCGCCTCGGTCAAGAGCCCGCTCAAGTGGATCGGTTCACCGCCGTTGGACACCGGTCGACCGACGTCCCAGATCTCACCGTAGCCATGTGGCGTGTAGGTATCCGGGACAGGGTGTCCACGGTAGATGTACGGATCCTCACCGAGCCAGGACCACCGGGTCAGGTCGATGACCTCCGTGGCAGGGTCATACGGATCTCCCAGCGCGACCCACGAGTGCTGGCAGACGATCCCCTTGCACCAGCCGCGGGCTACTCGAGCGTGGTCAGGTGCGATGTCGGACTTGACCAGGCTGAGAGACGCCATGTGGCAATTCTTGGCCCACGGTTCTAAGCCGCCCATCTCGGTCAAGATCTGCTCATCGGTCACGCTACCAACACCTCCTCCATCCACCGGCGCAGCTCGGGGTCTGAGCTGCGCGTGTTGTCGGCCGAGCCCATGACGTCATCGAAATCTTGGTCGGACATACCGGTGACGTATGCTCGTTGAAAGTACGCCCAACCAAAGACCTTCTCTAAGGGACAGCGTCGCTCAGCCCGGGTACGAATACAACCGGTCAACCGTGACACGTAGAAGTTGCCGTAGTGTGGTCGCAGACGCTCCTTGAACTCGGTAATTGTCATCCTACCAACACCTCCTGCATCCACCGACGCAGATGTTGCTCATACTCATTCAGCTCATCGGCTGGACGATCAGCCGCGCGGGTGATCCACCGCAAGGTCTTGTTGTCCATGTTATGTCCGCCCCTGTGCAACGGCAGAAGCGCAGCGGCGTAGTTTCTTGACGGCACGATCACGCCAAACGGACAACATGGCTTGTTTGATGCGCGTGTCTTGATCGTCTTGTGACGGATCCAACCCTCAGGGGTCTGCATGAACTCACCGCGGTGATTGACCTGAAGGGCATATTGGAACTCGAAGAGGTTCATGGCCGTTCCTCTTTGACGATGTTAACTATGACGACGAACAAGAGAAAGGTGAGTGACATTCCAGCTGTGATCAGACCCGGAAGCTGGTACCCGGCGTCATACACCAGGGCACTGGTCACTCCGACCACGATCCCGGTATTGGTGAGCGCTCTCATGGCAGCTTAATCTCCTTGTGATGAGCGAACTTCCTGACCCAACGTCCGCAGATCGTACAGTGCCAACGCTTGCGCCACAGAGCACGAGTTGTTCCGCCGCAACGGCACTGAGCTCTGGCTCCAAAATCGTGGCTTGGCAGCGACCTGATGTACCGTTCTAAGAGTACGCGTCGCTCGGCTATCGAGATATCGCCGCCAAGCCAACCGGTGTTGTTGAGGTGGTAGGTCCTAGCCATCGCTTGACACCTCGGTTGTCATTCCATATTTCTTTTGCAGGCGAAGAAACTGAGATCTCTCGCGCCGTTCCTTCCTGTCTTGTTCCTTCTGCGCCTTAACCTCGGCTCGGACCTTGAGGTCGGCTTCGAGATCCGCCAGTTTCTGTTGACGCTCGGTCAACCAGTTGGACCAAGCCGCGTCATCGAGCAACGTGGATACTGGGATCTCATGCCACTCATACTCGCCGTGTTGACCCCAGTCTTCTATGGTGTCGTACCTGTCATGTACGCGCCAGTCGCTTCCTGACAACGCGATGACCTCACTGCCGAGGCTCTTACCAGCATACCGACGCGCTTTGAACTCGGCAGTGTCGCTTCCCCACTTCTCCCAGTGATGAACTCGTACCTCGCAGAGTCCGATCTTCTCCATGAGGTCAAAGGCGCGCTTGCAACGTCGATTGACGACCTTGTTGAAAGATCCACGCTCAGCAAGCAACCGCTGATAACGAGAGATGGTCCACGCTGCGTGAGTCCGGTTGTCCATGTCAGTACCCTGGGTACTCGGTGTTGGTCGCCTCGTAGGCACGCTTGATGTTGTTCGGCTCCCACGTCCGACGACGGAACCGTAGGGCTCGCTCGTGTGAGGCGAGGGTCGTGACGAACACGCCGTCGACAAAGTTGTCGTCGATCCAGTGCAGTGCCTCACGTCCGATGTGATGTGGACGAAAGCGCTTGATGATCCTGTCAGCGACCAGGTCGCGTACAACGAAGCGCTCGTTCTCAACCTCCATCCGGATCAGGGTACCCTCGGCCGCCTGGTGCGCGGCAACAATCTTGGCGAAGGTCGGCATCGCGCCGTTACGCTTGAGCTTGGTGACGGTTGCCATCAGGTCTCCTCTGCCGTGGACCACCGGCGGTGGCTGAACGTCTCATAGGGCCGGGTCGAATCAAACTCGCCTCCCGGCGCCAGGCCGGATCGGAGCGAGACGGGACCCGCACCGTTGGTTACCAGATTCAACGGCACCCACGGCCCGGTCCAGAAGAACACCTGGGGTCCATAGAAATCACCCTCGGTGTAGATGAGCTTGTCGATTCGCTTGATGCGATCAAGTGTTACCTCCGAGCGCGTGAGCCGATACTCACGGACCGGCGCTCATCACGTAGACGGCACAGCTGACTGACACCGTCCAGGCGACGGTCTAGCTCATTGCAGACAGCGTCGCGCTCGTAGGTGGTCAGGTCCGTCTGAGCAGCGGCGTTGTACAGGTGCGTGAGCACGTGGTTCTCAACCTCATCCAGTGATCCGTCGCCCTCATAGAGGGCCGACCTGATGATGGCCACTTGGTCACGAAGCAGCGCGGTTGTCATGTGGCCTCCTCGCCCTCGAACTCGGCCTTGAGCTCTTCATACAGAGCTCGGCGCTCACAGCGGTGCCTTGCGATGTGACGTAGTCGCTGATCGGTAAAGTGCTTCTTGTGTTTTTTCCGAGCAGATGAGATGACCTCTTTCATCTCATCGACCCACGCCTGATGGTTCTCAAGCATGTCAGCAAAAGTGATCTCGTGACCAACTTCACCGAGCCCGTTTTTATCTGACCCAATGAGAAGGAAACCGTCCAGAGCCTCAGTGATCTCCCAACGATTGTCGTAAGTGAAAGTTGACTTGAGTGTCGTAGGCGTCAATGACTCATATGTCCGAAGCATCTCAAGGAGGTGAAATGCCTTAGCGAAACGACCCTCTGACGGAAGGGCGTTGATCGCTTGGTACCAGATCCCCGATGGCTTTAACATCAGAACGCCTTGTTGATGAAGGTTTTGAGATCCTCAACCCGCGAGATGAACTCCGTTGTGTACTCAGGCTTTGGACCTACACCGTAGGTGACAATGTTGTTGATCTCACGCAACTGTTCTCGTGCTACTCGTACCTCGGTTGAGTCGATGCGAATTGGAACGACACGAAAGTTCCGATCTAGTGTCTTAGAGAACCTATCGTTGTAGAGCTCAGCCTTCGCGCCTGCGATCTCACGGTCATCATACACCTTTCGAAGTCACTTGTCGATACCGTTCTCGGTGTACTCGATGACGAACATCGGTCTCTCCTCTCTGCTGATCTCTATATCAATATAACACTTTTGTGAGTACTTGTAAACACCTAGGTCAGGATATCATGGATCATGATCCTGCGCTTGGACGGGCTCGCTGCGCGAGCGTTCCTCACGAACTCCTTCACCTGGCCCCAGGCCCATCGGTTCAACCGCGGTTGCGCGATGAGGGCAACCCCTCTGGCAGCCTTGTTGATTCCGATGTCGGCCATGTCGATGGCCATGTCCACCAGCTCAGCCTGCGTGAAGTCACACGGCCAACCGTGAAGACTTCCCCTGCCAAAGGCGAGAAACCTGTAGCAGCGACCCTGGTCGAGAAACCGGTGAGTGTACTTGGGCAGGTTACGACGCTTGTCAAACTTGGTCCAGGTCTCGATCGTAGCCTCTTGGCCGAGGTACCAGGGATCGCGTCTGACGGCCCTGCCCGCGGGAACCCCGATCTCATCCAGGAGCTTAGGGGTGATGGTCGCGTACTTGATGATCACCAGACCCTCCGGACGTAGGCGAGGATGTTGGTTGCCTCATCGGAATCTGACTCGCCCTGGCGCACGGCGTCGATCCAGTCCTGGATACCGTCGATCAACTCACGGCCTTGTCGGCGCGCGATGGGATGGCTCAGGTTCTTGACCCGGCGTCGAGACTTGTTCAACAGGGCCTCCGCGTCGCGCAGGTCGGCCAGGTTCTCGTTGGTCAGCATCAGGCGATTTCCCTCCGGCGATCAAGCTCACGCTCGGAAGCGTTGCCAAGCACCTGGAAGTGGACGATGGCCGCGTTCACACCGCTGGGATCGTAGGTGACGACCTCGATGTCGAAGATGTCGTCCTGCTCCTCGAGCCACCGTGCGTGCTCGATCCCCTCAGCGATGCTGTTGCGGGTCGTGAAGGCGCGGGTCGAGTTTCCCTCCTGCGAGAAATGGATCACCGTCCGCTCCTGCTTGTTCACCTGCGGAAAGGGAGGGATCGGATCCGGCCTGTAGCCCTGGTTCACTTGGCGAACGTAGTGGTTCAGGTTGTTGATCCACCGGCAGGCGGCGATGACCTGCGGGTCGTCGGTCGACTCCTCGGGAAAGTGGACCGATGAACCGAAGAACTGCGACTGGTTCATCGCGTGCATGACCGCTGTCCGTGAGCTGGTGTCGACGGCGATGTCATCGCTGCCTGTCCGTGAGATCACCAGTCCCTGCTCGGTTACGTTCAGGATGCCGTGTCTCATCTCTCTGCCTTCCTCTCTGATGGTTCGCTCTGTGTTCATGTATCAATATAACTAATATTGTTGATCTTGTAAACCCCCTCTATGTAACAGGGTCAGGGATGTTATGCCGACACCTCAATAATCACCCTCCTTCTCCTTGCAGTACCACTCAGTGACATAGGCACGAGGTATGAAGAACGCGATCAGGTGCGCGATACACCGGCTCTCACACACCGCGTGGCGACGCCGGTGGTACTTGCTGTTGCCCACCGGTGACAACACGGCGTAACGCGGGTGCGTCAGGAGGTTGCGTTCTTCAGCCACGGTCGCTCCACAGGTGCGGGTGACGACGCTTGACCTGCTTGAGCGCGTTGCGAACAGCGGCGACCGGGCCAAGCCTCGAGTGAGCGGAGAAGGTTTCCAGGGCTACTCGGACCACCACGAGGGTGATCGGTCCGACCAGCTCGGCCATGCCATAGAGGGTACGACCGCTTGGCAAACGGACCTCTACCTGGCGGCGGTTGTACCGAACGGCGCTAGAGAGCTTGATCCTTACGATCGGGCGCTTATCCTTCACAACTCGTCTAGCGGCTCGAACAGCTCAAACAACTTGCCCTTCGGTCCGCACCTGTTAAGGCTGCCTAGTGAGAATGAGCTAGACCGAAGCAGTGAGCAGTAGGTCAAGTTGTCCGGGTCAACGGACGGCGGAAGGCCTAGGTGGTACCGCTCCCTGAGCTCAGCCTTGACCAGCTTGGGATGCCGACACTTGTCGAACTCTGCGGGTTGCTGTGTGAGCTCACCACCGCGTCCGTGACATGGTAGACACAGTCACGGCACTTGGGCCAAGGGCCCTTGTACTTACCTTTTCCCGAAAGCAGCTTTTTCTTTCGGGAACGGTGATACCACCAGAGTCCGAGAGCCGCGGTGATCACCAGGAGCCAGAACACCAGTTCAATCATGACGAGTCCTCCGGTTCAAACTTCGCTTTCAGCTGCTCGTAGAGCTCTCGCTCGGCCGCCTCATCACCCTTGACCCGGCTCTCCTCCATCTCAGCGATCGTCTGCACGTACACCTGTTCAGCCTCTTGGAGCAAGAGTCGTTGCTTGTCTCGTCACGCGTCCCAGTTTCGGAAGAGGTCGGTGAAGGAGATGTAGAAGGTCGAGGTGCTCAGCTCCTCGCTCATGGTATCGTTATCGAGCTCAACACCGTGAAGCTGGAACTCGTTGTTGGTCACCGTCCAGTGGGTGAAGGTTGAGGACCCGCGCCGGTGGTGGTCCGTCATCAGGAACTCAGCGTCCCATGTTACGCGTTCAATGTCATCCATCACCTTGAACGCAACCTTGAGCTTGCTCTCATCTAGGAACTGCATCGCCTTCTCCCAGATGGCGACCGGCTCTGGCTGGATGGGATAGTTCATCTTATCGGCTCAGCAGTGAGAACAGGTAGCCGCCCGTGGCCGGAAGCACCGTCACGATGAACGCGTCCAACGTCCCGATCGACCGTTGTGCGAGGAGAAAGATCGCGACCAATACCAACAGCCAGAGCCAGCTCTTACGCAGTTTGATCATCGAGGCCCCTCTCTTTGAAGAACTTTGCCTGCGGCCCACAGAGAAAGCTTGACTCACGCATCGTAGCGCAGTAACGGAAATCCTTGCTCTTGACCTGGCGCTTCAGTCCCAGGTGAGCTCGCGAGCTGCGTGTCTTATAGCGACCGAGCTTGGACTCACCGCACCGGGCGTTGTCCAGAGCAGCCCCTGGCCCGAGCAGGCGGTAAAATGTCGCGGGTCGATAGTGAGCACAGTCAGAACAAGGCTTATATTCTTTAGACCGTGTCTTATTGAAATCTCGGTACTTGAAGAACCGGACGTAAACTCCCGCCGCGACAAACAGAGGGATCAAGACTAAGACCGCGACAAAGAGAACCTCGAAGAGGATCACTCAACCTCCCGCCACACCGTCACGCCTCGTCCGCCGCGGGTCGTCGGGAACGACTCCCAGCCGATGGCGCGTAGCTGACGACCAAGGTGCATGGCCAGCTTACGGCTGTAAGGTCCAAGCTCATACTCGGTGATGAACTGGCTCATCGTAAAGCCGTCGTCCCAACCGTAACGGTTGAGGTCAAAGATGGCGTCGTCGATCCGGTGGGTCAGCTCATCCGTTTCTACGGTCTCATCAGCGACGTGCTTGTCGCGGCTGATAAGCTCTTCAGCCTCATCGATGATCGGATCCGGGTCATTCCCGTGTTGCGTGGGAAAGGGCTTGTCGGACACGTTGTGCTCCTCCTCGTCATGGTCGGTGTGATCACCGAACAGCTTGGTGAAGGTAGGGAAGCGGGTCATGGGTTCTCCAGGTTAAGGGCTCACCGCGGAAGGACCGCGGACGGTTCTGCTTCTGGCTTTCGCTCCGACAGGTCATCAAGCCAGTCGTCTAAGCACAGCTGTGAAACGCTGCGCCGGTCATCGTCCTCGGTCAGGTCCGCGGCCGCCTGCAGACACTGCATGGTCTGGAGCCACTTGACATTTTTATCGCACCCCGTGAGCAGGAGCGCTAACGCGAGCAGAAGGACGAGGAAGAGTCTCACGAGGCCCTCTCTCGCGCTGCCTTAAGCTCTAGCCCACACCAACCTCCGGCGTAGGGTGTCGAGGTGTCAACGACCCAAAAACGACATCGTGAACCGACACACCTGAGAGCGTGGCCGATGAGCGGGCAGAGCCAGCGAACCGAGGGCGCGGAGGGAAGTACGGTCACGTTGTTAATCTCTCCTTCGATTCTATCTTCGTCTAAATATAATAATCAATTCATACGATAATGTAAATACCTCTCAGTCCTCAAACGTCCGTGTCACGTAGTCGTCGGCTGTGGGATCATAGCTGATCACGTAGAACGGTGGCCGTACGTCGCCACGCGCGTAGTGAGCGGCTCGCAACGCGAGGCGTAACCGGGTAACCGGGTCACGGTGCTCGGTGACATAGACCGATGAGGTGTACATTGACCCGAGCAACACGTCGGTAGCTGATCCCGCGGCGTTGAACGGTTGGACGCTCTCCTCGACACCAAGATCGCTGTAGATCTTGAACAGTCGTCCCCTGAAGCCAAGCAGCAGCGTCCACCGGTGCTCATCGAGCTTGAAGACGTTCTCATCGACCAATGCCTCATCAAGCTCGGGCAGGACGACGTCGCTCAAGAAGCTGGACGCCTGGTCAACGGCGTTCGGTGAGGGAAGCTGCAACCGTGTCCGCAGGACACGCTCAACCCCTGTCGAGCCTGCGACACCGAGAAGACAACCCTTTTCTGGACCTGGCGTGAGAATCTTGCACCATGACCGGTTGCGTATCGCCAGTCCCATCTCATCGTCGACGGTCGCGCTGTCACATCCCAGCCAGACCCTACCGTCAGACACGAGGCCTACGATCGCTGTCACTCGGCCTCCGGTGGATAATACTTCTTGACAAGAAGCTCGACGTTTTGGCCGACCTCAAACTCAGCAAATGACGCAGAGCTGACCAACAGATCTGTCTCTTCCGGAAAGAGACCGCCGTCCGTCTTCCGTTGGATGGTCACCTTGCACTTCACCTTCCCCGTCAGGGGCGTTCTGATCGCTTGAATCCCGTTAACGGTGTACACGCCAAGCGTATGAACATCGACATTACTCGTCATTGTTCTTCTCCGTTTGTTGATGTTTGAACTCACCGTCAATCATGTCCGCGATAGCTCGCAACGTGGCTGACGCCGCCTTAGCCTGGGCCGTTGTCTCGATGGTTCGATTGTCACTGACAAGAGGAACAGCGGACGGACCCGGCGGTCTCCCGTGACCGTGGTCCTCTTCAGGCTGTCGGTGTAGACGGTTCAGGGTCACTGTCAGTTTCAGGTTCACCCGGTTTCTCCGTTGTGCTGTTGAAGAGCTCACGCCACGGCCACTTCCATATCCGCCACTGGTACCTTACATCGCGATAAAAGTCCGGCGCACAGAAGGGACAGGTGACGGCGCGTCCCCTGCGCCAACACAGGCCTTCGTGATCAACCTCGCGACGCCAGGTGAACGCGCACCGACCACGCCAGGCGAACAAGCGCACGATGATCGCTTTCCACGCTACGGCCGCTAGGAGCAGGACAAACCCTACAACGATCACTCCTACGAGAGCGAAGAGGTAGAGCGCGATGGTTCAACCGGTCATCGCGTGATCTGCCGCAACAACACAAAGTCGTTGCCCTCACGCACGTCAATCAACTTTCCCTCTAACGACACCGCGCTCGACTCGTTTCGCGCGACCACGTAGTGCGTCCTCCCCGGGTCCATGTCCGTTGCTTTGAACAACAGTTGACGAAGGTTGAACTCATAGATCGTCGGCTCAGTCAATGGCACGGCGATGCCGCTGATGGTCGCGAAGTGGTCAACACCGTAAAGGGGAAGCCATCCGTGCCCCGCACACTCATCACACCGGGCTCGGTACTTGCTCATACTAGATTGAGCAGGTGGCCGGCTTGCTATCCGCGGTATTGAACAGCTCAGGCGCTGACGTTGACCTGATCGACCAGTCGACCTCCCCTGTCTCGGCGAGATTGTAGAGGACGGCGGAGGCGTGAGCTGCGGTGATATGCCCCTCCTGGTGCGGACCGGCTAACCAACAAACACCGTCATCAACGACCGGGGCGAACAGCTCCTTCGTGACGGCCTCAGACTCAATCTCCAGGAAGATCTTCGCCTGCTCATGGTACGCATCGTTGAAGATCGAGGACGGCAGGGCCTGACCGTTGTCTTTCGCAGCTAACCAGCACGCCCACCCGGCGATGCAGGAGGGTGACCGACAGGGATAGCCGGCACCGTCATAGTCGGTGTAGACGTATTGCTCCATGCTGAAGTAGGGACCGGCGTTCTTACAACGACCCTCGATCGGTTCATCCGGGATGCTGCCGATGAGGTCGGCGAGACGACGGACGTTCTTCATGTTCATGCTGCGGTGAGCTCCTTCACCTCTTCGTCGATCACGAACACCGCCTTGTCGATCGGCTTAAGGGACCAATCAACCTTGCCGGTCTTTGCGAGGTGGCGTAGGACGGCGGCCGCATGACGAGAGGTGATGTAGTTGTCGGCGTCCTTGTTAGTAACGCTGTAGTCCCCTTGTGATGTCATGGGAATGAAAAGGTCATGCGCCGAGTCTGGGTCTAAGTCGAGCAACAGCTGCGCGACAAAGTAATGGTTCTCGCGCACGATGCTCTCACCGTTGTCAAGGCTCTCTAACGCCAGGACGTATTCTAGGTTATCACCCTCCACCATGTGAAGAATCTTAGGTATCGTCACCTCCCAGCGAGCTTCGTCCTTGAAGATGAAGCTCGTGTGACCGGCGATGCAGGCTGGGGTGCCGCACGCGTTGTAATACTGGCACATCCTGAAGCCGTCGGGATCGGTGTCGAGGTAGTCGGCCAGTTGGTTGATGCGATCAACGTTCATCGTGTCACGATCTCCTGGAGTTCGGGCGCGGGAGACTTGTCATGCAAGGCGGCCGTCACGCGCAGCGCGTTGACCACCTCGTCGGCGGTGCGCCACGGCTCATCGTTCCAGTCGACGATCGACGTGCGTGGACCGTAGCACAGGTGAGACCCGTCTATGTCCAGGTACCGAACCAGGGCTCGGCAGGCTCTCAGGTTCTTGTGGGTAGACGTGACATCGCCCGTCGTCACGCGGTTCATCGCCCCTAGGGCGCAGTAACCGCTGTGGCCGTGTGAACGCTTGTAGTCTCCCTTGCAGTGACCGTGGTTCTCAATGAGGTCGGCCGCCTTGCGCAGGATACTGACATCTTCCTGGTTCAACTTATCGGTCATGCTGTCTCCTTTGCCTGTCTCTTGAGCGCCTCTAGGAGACCCGGGTGCTCCTTTGGCACGTGCTTTGAGCTTGGTCCAGGCCCCAGCACGACCATGCCCGCGGTACGTCTCTTCAGCTCCCTGACGTCGTTCTCAAGGTCAGTGACTCGTTGAGACAGCGACTTGTTCTCGCTCATCTTGCCTCTCTTCCTGGTTCACGTCGATGTCACGCAGCGCAGCGATCGTGCGGAGGGTATCAACTACCTCCTCGGCGGTGCGTTCTTTAGCATCGTTCCACTTGAAGATACGTTTTGACTCAGGTTCAACATACAAAGCTACGGTGCGCTTAGCTTTGTTGAGGAGCCGGGCATCGTTGCGGTCAGCGATGGGCTCAACCGCGTTTTTTGAGATCGCGATCTTCATCGCACCGACAGCGCAGACGCCACCGGTACTCACCTTGCGGTAGACGCCCTTGGGGTGACCGATCTCCTCGATGATGTCCGCCGCTTCGCGCAAGATCTCCGTGACCGTTTTCATGCGTTGACCGTCTCCCTTGTGAGTTTAGGTTTAAGCGCCTGCTGTCTCATCTCATGTAGGTTGGCGATCGTCCGTAACAGATCGATCACCTCCTCCGGAGTTCGTTCGTCCTCATCGTTCCACACGGCAATCCGGGACGCGCTGGTGCATACCTTGTCTCTCAGGTACTCATCAACCACGTTAAACGTGTTGTGAAACGTTATCAGTTGGTCATCATTATCGGGGATCAAGGCTGTATGTACATCTCCCATCACAACAACCTTGATCGCGCCGACCGCACAATAACCGCCGTTAACGTTGTCTGTGTAAGCTCGCTTGACGTGACCGTGCGTCTCAATGAGATCGGCTGCTTCCCGTAGAACCTCGCACGTTTTCATATTGTCACTCATAGCTCATCACGGGGAACGGTGCCGGCCACGACACGTGGCCGTGGGGCAACCAGACCAGCATGGGCTTCGGCAAGGGACGACTAGCGGTATCGGTCAACGCGGCGACGGCGAAGTTGCGTCGTCCGGCGGCCGTCTCAGCGGCCCCGCGAAACTTGAACCGGTAGTCGTCGACCACGCCCGTAGAGTCGACCATCGCATATTGGATCATTTCATTGCAGGTTGTCGGGAAGGAGGACGTCCCAGTTCACCTCACCCGTCTCGGCGAGATGGTCTAGGACTGTGGCGGCGTCCTTAGGGGTTATCATGTCGAGCAGCAACGTGTTGAACAGCTTGAACCCGCTGTTGTCAAGCATCACGTTCGCCGACTTTGGGTCGAACAACCGTCGGCCCTCGTCCCAGCTCAGTCCGAGCAGGTCGGAGGCGTGCTTGCCGACAAAGGAGCGATCATTGGTCTCTTCAACCTTGTCCTTGACCTTGCCATAGTCGGGCGAGAAGAGCGAGCACGCGTGACCGGCCATGCAACACGGGGCTCCGCACTTGAACAGCCAGTTGACCATGTTGAACTTGTCGGTCCGCCGGGGTTACCCGGCGGGACACTGTTATCGAGATCGTGATACGTCACCCCGTCTCTGAGGTGCTCGGCGAGCTGTCTCACGCGTTCGATGATCATCGTCGTCGTGTTGGTTGAAAGGCGTAACGCATCAGCATGACACTGACCAGTCAACCTCACCCGTCTTTGCTAGGTGTCGCAGAACGGCGGCGGCTACCTTGGGCGTGATGCTGTTGTACCCGTTGAAGTTATCTGGCAACCGGCTCGGTGTAAACAGGGTGCCGGCTTGAGAGTGGCTGAGACCGAGGAGCTTGGTCGCCATGCCGGGAGTATCGAGAGTCAAGTACAACGGACCGTTCCGGTGCGTGAGGTCTAGCGCCCGGCGAATCGGGTTCCGAAAGAGAGTGCACGCGTGTCCGGCGATGCAGGCCGGAGCCCCGCAGTTGAACTCAAACCGAGACATGTTGAACTGGGTCATTGTCCGCGCGTTGCGGGGACCAGCCTCGAGGTCCTGGAACTCGGTCTCAGCCTCTAGGTAGTCGGCGAGCTGGTTAATCCGCTTGACGTTCAAGCTCATGTCAGGCTGTTCGCTACCTCGCGAAAGGTTTCAATGACCTCCTCGGCCGTTCGCTCGGGCGCGTTGTTCCAGTCAACGACCCGCTGCCAGAGGAACGTGTCCCGGTCCTCGTGAACCGGCGATGGACCCGGGTGAAGGTGGTTTCCTACCGCGCTCACGGCGGCCACCGCTTCGTCGGTGAACAACAGGCAGACCTCGCTTGGCCGACGGTCCGTATCGATCTTTGCGATAGCGCCTACGGCACAGTGCTCACCCTGATCGTTGGAGAGCTCACCCTTGCAGTGGCCGTGATCCTGAAGCAGGTCGGCGGCGCCCAGGAGAATGTCGATGACTGGTTGGTTCACGTTACACGTGCCGGTTGGAGTTTGGGTGTCACCGCAATGTCGTGAAGGTTGGCTACCGTGCGCAGCGTGTCGACAACCTCCTCGGCCGTTCGCTCGGGCGCGTTGTTCCAGTTGACGACCATGGGCCAGTGCATCATGGTGTACTCATTGACGTCGACCGGCGGGTTGGGGTCGAGGTAGCGGCCGACGGCTTTGACCGCGTTGATGACGTCCGACGTCAGTGCCTCAAGCCTCTCCTCGAAGATGTCGTAGCTGCCTGGCCGCTCGGCGGCCATCACCGCCCCCGTCGCGCAGTGACGGCCCTGTGGATCCCTGAGCTCGCCCTTGGCATGGCCTTCTCGTTCGATGATGTCGGCCGCCTTGCGCAGGAGCTCAGGAGTACGTGGATGTTGGCTCATCGCCATCATGGCTCCTGGGTGTGGGGTCCTGGACGGTGGCCATCGCGTTGATGACCGCGGACCGTGGTCGGAGGGGCAGTGAGTCGACGGAGCGCGATCCCACTGACTCGACGAGGTTGTCGATGATCGGCTCTACCTCGGAGTCGACCGGGTAGATGGACCAGTCAACCTCGCCCGTCTCGGCGAGGTAGCGGAGCACCGCCGCGGCTCGCCGCTTAGAGATGTAGCCCCTGTGCAACACGTTGTCGGCCGCCCACAGGGCGTACGGGTGCTCCGGCTTGAAGAGGTGGTTGAACATCGTGGGATCAGAAATGCCCAGGTACTCCTTCGTGAGGCTGGGAACGTACAACGGCGACTCCGGCATCTTGCTGATGAGACCGTCCTCCATCATCTGCGCGACGGCGTGTCCGGCGATGCAGGCGGCTGTCCCACAGTTGTACTGGTACCGGCTCATCGTGAACCGGTCGTCGGGCAGTTGCTCGACGCGATCGGCTAACCGCGTGATGCGCTCTCTGTTCATGCTGGGACGGGCTCCGGCTCGGGCGTGGTCGCGTTGACCTCGGCGATCAGCTCATCGATCGCGACAACGGTTTCGTCAACCTCCTCGGTGGCCGACCAGTCAACCTCACCGGTGTCGGCCAGGTGGCGCAGGACGGTGGCCGCTCGCTTGGCGGTGATGAACTTATAGCCCTCTGCGTTTGTCTCGCGGTAGCTGGCGTGGTCGTTCCTGGGCGCGAAGAGCTCGTTCGCCTTCTCCAGGTCCAGGCCGAGGTACAGCTGCGCCGTATGAGCGACCTTCTCGTGCTGGTTGATGACCTTTCGCTTCAGGCCCACGTCGCACAGCATCTGGTTGACAGCCCACCCTCCGATGCAGGCGGCTGTCCCGCACGGGTGAACAAACCGGTGCATGTTGAACGTGCTGGCAAAACTGCCGGTTTCAACTATGCGGGACATGCTGAGCTGGTGCGTGTCGGGCAGGCTCTCAAGGTGGTCGGCGAGCCGACGGATACGTTCAACGTGCATGGGCAGTCTCCTTCTCGGTAAGGGCGACGAGGTCGGCGATGGGTCGTGGTTTGGGCCTGATATTCCAGTCAGCGAGAGCTCGGATGTTCGCCACGTTCATGATGTTTTACGTTTCCTCCGCAGGAGGTCTCCCCACTGAACCTGGCCGGTCGCAGCCAGGTTGAGGAGGACGCTCGACACGTCGTCGGGGGTGACCTGCGGGTAGGGCGCGAAGTTGAAAAAGAACCACGGCCTGGTTCGCGGCGTGAAGAGCTGACGAGCCTGGCGGCGGGTCAGTCCCAACAGCTTGGCTGCGGTCCGGTGGACCTGGCGCGGTGTCCGCACGCGACGATAATCGGGGAACTGCATGAAACGGTGACACGCGTGTCCGGCGATGCAGGCCGGTGTGCCGCAGTTGAAGCGATACCGGTTCATGTCGAAGATCGACTGCGGCTGTCCCTGCAGGTGCAGCGCTAGGCTGCTGATTCGCTTGGCGTTAATCGTGTTCATCGGTCGGGGAGTCGTTGAGGTCATTTAAGTCGTCTGGCAGCCGCGCGACCAGTTGAGTCAGTCGCAGGATCTCGTCCTTCATCGCGGTGATCTCTCCCGTCGCCCGGCGGATCGCCAACGCGAGTCGCGTGGCTGCGTTTCGTAAGGTATCAGGGGGCGGCCAACCCTCGCAGCGGCGGCAGACGTCGGTGAGGTCGGGTGAGACGTGGACCTCTCCCGTGTCGTGGCAGACGAGACAGAGGTGGTCGAGACGGCTCACACGTCCTCCCGAGGCAGCGGCCAGGGCAGCTCGTGACGCATGGCGAACCGGCGGACAATGTTGATGGCCGACACGGCGTTGCTGTAGCCCAGCTCCTCGGCGATGTCGCGCCACAGCATGTTCTCCCGGGAGCGCATGTCGTAGGCTCGGGCCATGCGACGGCGGGCCGGGGTCGAGAGGCGCTTGAGCTCGGTGCGGCAGGCGGGTGAGCACCACCCACCGTTGGCTATGCGAGTCTGCGCGGTGACCGGTGGCAGTGAGAACGTCTTGCCGCACTCGACGTTAGCGCACGTCAGCTGCACGTGGTGGAGCTCGGCCAGGTCGGCGCGGCTGTGCCGTTCGTCGTGGCCGTTGCGGGTGAGGATCTGCCTCACTCGCTCACCGCTGATCCCGAACCGTCGACCGACGTCGTTCAACGTGGCCGGCCGCTCGTAGTAGGCGGCGATGATATCTTGGTGTCTCTCGTCTATCATCAAGTTGTGACCTTGCTCCGTTGTCGCAGGACGTCGGCCCGAAGACGACCGAGCGCGTCCTCGTCGATCCGGTGGCCGTCTCTGCGGAGACGCTCACAGGCGATGAGCATCTGCTGCGGCAGGCGGTGCCGGATTGAGAAGTTTACCTCCTCAACCACCCCCGTCTCAGGATCGGTCGTGGTTGAGGCGACGTGGGCGATGTACGCTCCATCACTGCGGTAGAGGTAGATGTCGCAGTCGTCGGACCACCGGCTGTAGGCCACGGTTCTGGCTCCCCTGTTATCGGGTTACGTTCTTCGAGCTCTGCGTCAATATAACACCTGATTGTAGTTTATGAAACCCCCTGCTCTTGCTCGGTGATGGCTATGTTGTCTTGGTTGTTTCGCCACAGCGTTGTCAGGAGGTCCTTGAACGACCGCCAGCACGTCGGGCAAAGCAGCGATGGCCGGCGCTGCGGCTTCGCGTTGGGGTTCACCTTGAACGTGCAGTGGACCCAGTCGGCGAGGAGCAGGTTGCGGATCGCGATGCCACTGTCGGGCGTGTTGGTGTTCCACTCGCGTTCACACCCGTCGCAGATGCCGATAATGTTCCGGCTGATGAGTCCCATCAGACCAGCACCCCCTCTCGTCTCGTCTCGACCACGTTGCTGTCTCTGAGGTTAGCTACCGTCCGCAGCACATCGACCACCTCTTCGACCGTACGACCCGGGGTGTCGTTCCAACAAGGCAGCAGGTCGTAGTTGGCGAGCTCAAGGTGATCACACAGGATATCTGACACCTTGCAGGCACGGCGCCAAGCCTGCGCTAGGTTGTCTCGGTGCTCTCGGTCAGAGGCGGCGTTGATGGCCGCCCACACGCACATCCGAGCTTCCTCTCTACTGTTTCCTTGACACCAACCATCGGTCTCGAGCAGCTCAGCCGTACGGCGCAGTACCTGCGGGATACGGTCACTCATCGTTGCGCTCCCTTGTGGCCGTCGCCGTCGAGGGTCTTCTTGAAGAGCCTGTTCGACGCGACGTGGAAGATGACCACGCCCTCCGGCCGGTTGAACCCAGGGGCGGCGATGCTGCCGACGTTGTGCAGCCGGGAGAGGCAGGAGCTGATCGCACTGAGGCTGAAGGGCCCCTGGTAGAGGACGGGGACCACGTGGCAACACGTGGGCCTCGTACTGTCGTCCGACCACCGGTAGGTATTGAACAGAGAGAACCGCTTGTGGTCGAGGTCATACCGGCGCTGGATGCCCGAGCCCCACCACTCGCCCCTGTGGATTCCGGGCCCAAGTCCTAGGAGCTCGGACTTGTGCTCAGATACCCAACGCGCGAACCCAAAGTTGTCGTCCTCGGGGATGATCCACCGGTTGCGGCTGGCGGCAAACAGGTTTTGGCCGTCCTCGGTCACGTGCACCGTGGCGTTGGTGCCGTCGAGCTTCTCCGTGACGATGATGTCGCGGTCGAGGCGCGGGATCTTCGGGAACTTGGTGAACGGCGGGGGTGTCGTCGTTGTCATGTCTCCGTCCTTGCCTGTTGCTCCTCAAACTTACGAACGTTCCGAGATGCCTGCCTCAGCGCGGAGAATCCGCAGTAGACCGACACCGGATATGCCACGCCAAACAGGGCCCACTGCCACGTAGCGGTCTCTACCACGGTGGCCGTCCAGAGGACAAAGACTAGGGAGAGCAGGACACACACTTGGTCTTGGTCATATCTTCTCTCCCTTGAGGGTATCCATCAGCGCCCCGTTGACGGCGTATCCGTCAATGATGAACAGACCGTGGTGGCTTCCTACCGCGTGGCTGTAGCGCGAGACTCGGCAGCCGTGAATGCAGGTGTGGGTAAGGTACAGCTTGTTGTTCTTCACCTTCTGCCAGCGCTGAGCCCACCGGTGGTCGGTGGTTCCGTCGACGCAGGGCAGCGGTATCGGCCCCGCCGACGACCGGACATATTACTGCTACTGTTCATCGCCTTGAACTCCTCGGCGAGGTCGCGCCTGATCGTCTCACGGAGCTCCTTGAGATCCTCCTCGGTGAGGCCGTAGGTCGAGGACGGGGTTTTCGGTCGCGCTGGCCTGTGACCAAGCAACGCGAGCAGCGGCGCCATGAGAGCGGTGAGAAGGAACTTCGTCCGGGTCATCATGCCTGGTTGTCCTCCTTGTTGGCAACGACCATGTCACGGGGTCGAATGTCGACGACATACGGAATGTCGTTGAGGATCATCTCATAGGCGTAGCGGGAGTACCAGCTCGTCGACGGCTGATCGGCGACGTTGGCGAGCGTGTGGTTCACCGACCCGGTCACCGGCTTAGCCACGGCCGTCAAGGCGTTCACGAGATCGTGGATGGTCCGATCGGGGTACAGCAGGTCGTCTATCTCGCGTGTCAGCCGGTGGACCTTGCCCTCAGCGTAACCGTACTCGGCTCGGGCAGCGACCAGGTCCGACATCAGCTCCTGCAGCTTCTCGTTGTTGTGTCCGCTCATGATCGATCCGTGGTGAGGACGGAGGCTCCCTTGGGGCGGATCACGACGACGTACGGCTCAACCTTGCCCTCGACCTCGACGTCAACGTCGAAGGAGCGCCACGGCAGGTCGTCGTTGGTGGTTCCGCCGCGCAGGGCCGGCGGCTTGGGCTTGAGCAGCAGGGTCATCACGAGCTGCTTGACGGCCTCAACGCCTCCGAGAATCAGCTCCCTCGCTGAGCTCTCGGCGATGTTTCGTTCCAAGCGAACCTTGTTCAAGGTCGCCTTGAGCAGCCGGATGTCAGCGTCGCGGGTGTCGGTCACGTCGTCTCCCACTCAGCAAAGGACAGGTCACGCGCTCTCTCAGCCCCGGTGTTGACCGTCGCGTGGAAGCGGTGACCGGGCTCAACGAGAGCTCGGACGCTCGCCGGAACGCCGTTGTCGTCGATGCGAATCTTTCTTCGCGCGCTCCACGCAGGGACCACCACGTAGAAGCAGCACCGGTCGTGGTCAATGTCGGTGACCCGTACGAGAGTGCGCCAGCCACGCTGGTCGGGTTGGATCATGACTGTCTGGCCAAGATCTGGCCCCTCAGCTCATCCTCTAAGGCCTCACCGTCAACGTCGGGGGTAACCGTAAAGGAGCGGTAGTCGTCGCGCAACAGAACATGGGAGAGGAGAAACTGCCGGCACCACGCGCGCCACGCGTCTAGGATAAGATCGGAGTCGCGACCGCCGGCGGCCGTCTCGCCCTGGAGCACTCGCCTCGCCTTCTGGTAGCTGATCTCACCGTCGACGCCCAGTCGCTTGAGGGCATTGGGGATGGTTCCGAACAACGTCAGGATGTCCTCACGGTCACGGGAGGTCACAGGTCGTCGACGTGGCTGGGGAGCTGAGCCCAGTGAGTGGGCTGTCGCCCCTGGTTCGCAGACCACCGGCTGAGCTTCCCGACCTCGACCACCGGTTGAGCTTGGTCGTCGGTTGGGAACAGCAGCAACACCCAGATGCCCGGGTGCGGCGGGTGAGTGGCGTAGGGAATCCAGCCCTCGGTCTGGTTCCCGCGCGTGATGGTAATATCGTCGAGGTTGATGGGGACGTTCTCCTCGAACGGCTGGACGCGGGCCAGGGTCGAGGGCCGCTCAGCGAGCGCCTCGCGCAGCTCGTCATAGGTCTCGGCTGAGACGGAGATGGTACGGCGTGTCTTAGTTCTCGTCGCTGTCAGGCGCGGCACTGGTGTCTCGGTGCTGGGTTCATTGGCCTCTGTTGAATACGGTAACACTTTCGCCGCGTGATGTAAACCCCGGGCCTTGGGACAAGGTTGACAGGGTTTGGCCTGTGGGTCTGGGGTGCAAGGTTACAGGGTTGAGGGGGTTTGGTCTGAGAGACAGGTTTCAGGGCACCGACTATACGAGCGCGCGTATTGTGTAATAATTACTAAGTAACTATCTAACGCGCGCACAGCTGCACTGAAAGAAAAATTCTTCTTTCAAAATCTTGTTACCCCTGATCATAGCAGGAAATAACCCGGTTCCCATGGTGAGCAGTAATAGCGGACCGTCAGTAATAAAAAAATTCTATCATTGCAGCCATGCGCGGTTTAGATAGTTAGCTAGTACACACTAGATAAGTCGATACGATACGCGTGCGCGTCGATACATTCCTATGGAAAAGTTTACAGGTCACGTAAGTTGTATTACCGTAAAAAGAAGCGGTGCCGGATTAGAGGTGAGTCTAACCCGACACCTGTCGATCAGCCCTACGCAGGAGGACCGATGACTGAGAAGATAGTAACCCAGAAGCCAGCTACAGATCCGGTAATAGAAGCTGTTATGTCACTTCATCAACCGGTTGAAGCTGGTGTGTCTCAGATGTATCACCCGTACCCGCCGATGTTGTTTTTGTTTGATGATGCAGAGAATGTCCAACGGCAGCTTGGAATAGAGACTCCATCAGGGAAACGGTACAACTTACGACGTATACGGGGTATCCTGTGCGAGAACTTGTTTCAATTGCCTAATGGCGTTGAGCGTATTTTAGATCATTACATGGATGTAAGACGCGGAAAAGCTAAATCGCGTTTGACTGAAGATCAGGTGTCATCTCTTACTCAAGCGTCAGCATTATACCGCGGTATGAAAGCCGTTGAGACCCGCAATAAGATGATGGCGAGAGAGAAGACGAATCGTCGACTGTTAGCCGGCATAGTTCAACTGTGGGGTTTTTGGCAGCAGCAAAATCTTGTACCGCGTAAAGGTCGCCACTGGCTTATGCTGGATGAGTCGTTAGAGGTTATACGACCAGATACGTGGACGCCAGCAAATGTGCGTCTTGACGCATGTCGTGTTTTGTTTGGCTCTGAAGAGAACGCTGCTTTGCGTTTAGGCGGAGAGATTACTTCTGAACGTTGGATCGAGTGGCAGCGTCAATATGCAACGAGGCTTCTTCGAGTTGTAGCAAAGTGAATGTGTGTGACAGTAATAGAATTATTACAGTCATGCTATGAGTAAATGTGTGCGGGAGTAATAAAATTATTACAATAATAGTATAGTTACATTCCTAAGATTTTTATTATACTATCCTTGTATGGAGCAAGACAAGGGTAGGAGTAAAGCGCCGAGGGAGAAGGAGATCAGACCCTGTCCCCCGCCGGTCATCGGTTGGTCCAAGAAGCATAATCGCCTGGCGTCGGAAGAAGGCTATGCGTCGTGGGAGGACTGGACCAACGACATCCAACAAGTATCCGGGCGCAACATCTGCGGTGCGTTAGCACGGACCAAACAGACCCCCTGTACCGCGCGTCCCCTACATGGCAAGCGAGGCAACGGGCGGTGTCGCATGCACGGCGGCAAGAACGGCGCTGGCCCCGCAGCAGGAAACTGGAGACACGGGCGTAACTCTAAGTACTTGCCTGACGATCTCTTAGAGGATTACCGGGAGGCGTTCACCGACCCGGATTACCTCTCCCTCCGCTCGCAGATCTCCGTCAACGAAGCTAGGGAGGCGGAGCTCATCCGCCAGCTCGGGGACAACGCCCCCAGGTGGGGTGACCTTGAGCGAATCAGCACGGCCCTGACCAATGCCGTGGTTGAGGGTGACATGGACAAGGTCATGAAGGAGAGCACAAGGATAAGCGAGTTAGTGGTTCAAGGTCGTAAGCGGGGACTCCTCTGGGACAAGATTGAGCAGGTCCAAGAGCACGGCAAGAAGCTCAAGACCGCCGAGTCGAAGATCATGAAGGACCGGGACATGACCCTGGATAAGGATCGTGCCATGGCTCTTGTCATGTGGCTGATCGCCATGCTGCGTGAGCGGATCTCCGACCGAGTGCTCCTCAGCGAGATCGCCGCCGACATCCGATCACGGATCAGGGCCCCGGCACGAGCGGTAGAGATTCCAGCTAAGACGAGGGTGATCGAGAGATGACTGACAGACCGTGGGTCCCGATCGGTACGATGTTTGCCCTGGTGCTTACACTGTCAGCGTCGTCCTGTTCTACCCGTTTCATGGAGTTCTCAAGCGTCATGCCGGCGCGGCCGATCACCATCGAAGGTGTCCTGGGAGATGACGGTGAGGTGGAGTTTAACGTCCAGGAGGCTCGGATGAGTGGACCGCCGGCCCACTGCTGGATCGGAGCGTCACGAGACTGGTATCTGGTACCCGTCAATGAGACACTGGACGAGCCCCTAGGGTGTTTCGTCAGGCAGCATGGTTCGTTCCTTAGAGTGCGGATAGAGGGACCGCCGAGTAGTTCATTCAAGCTGATCGTGTTGATGCAGTACCGAGTTGATCGGGCTCTAGCGGAGGGGTATGATGTATGACGACAAGGAGGGCATCATCAACTATGCTCCGTCAAGGTTAACGAGGATGAGTGACAGGTTCAGTAGTATCCAGTATGTTCTGACAGACATGGGGTTGTTATAAACTCTTCGGTGCTTTCATAAACGCCTTAGCCCCTGCTGCCAGTGCTTTTATCTCGCGTCGTATGTTGCACGCTAGACGATTCACTGCCTTTTTGGTCTTTTTCTTTATCGCCCGAGTTTTACCGTTGGTAGCAGCGGTGATGACGCGAGAGCCCTGGTGATATGCCGTGGCCGCGCCGCCAATGACGGTAACCGTGGTGAGAGCTGCTCCGGTGAAGGGCAGGAAGAACATGCCAGCCATGATCGGTAGCGCTATGACAGAGCTCTTAGCTGCTTTGTACGTGTTGTCAACGACAGCGCAAGCGGCGTCGGCCGCGTTCAGGTTGCCGTGATACACGTGGCATCCAGTCTCTATCGTAGATATGATGCCCTCAAACAACGCGGCGGTGACTATAGATTTCCCGGCTGTGCGAACAAGGGTGGGCGCGCTGATGATGGTCGCGTCCTTGTGGTTGTGAAAGTGAGCGCGGATGCGCTCGTACATTGTCATGTTTCTTTTGCCGCGTGCGCGGTTCCACTTATACCACTCCCACATCATGTTGTCGTTTGTTGTGGCGCCGCCATTCTCAACTGAGATGATGTGGCTCCCGTCACGATCTTTGATGAAGTTGTTGATTCCTCGGTTTCCGCTTCGACGTACGGATGGCGGTATCATCTCAATCATGTCTAATCGTTGTCGTTTCACCGCGGACGTGATCATGCGTGGCACGTGAAGAGCGGAGATAGCTGCGTTGCTGATCGTATTGATGGCTGGCGTGTTGTTCATTTGATCAACTCCAGTCGAGGTTTGCGTTGCCCTTGTTTCGTGATACCGTTTACGAGGTTGTTGCCAAAACGCATAGCTACTTTGTACGTCAAGGAGTATGTAGCGTGGCTGATTCCGCTAAGCGCGCTTTTGCCCAAGCGCTTCGCCACGACCGTTGCGACATTATCGTTGCTAATAGGCATCATCGGTTAACCCTCCTCAACCGGAACAGCGTTGACGGTGATGTCAATCCGGTAGTTGTCGAGGATCAACGTCAACGAAGCCGGATTTGTGGCGATGCTTGCTAGTCCACGACGGACGAGTTCTTTGATCGCAGCGCGCGTGATTGCTTTGGTCATCTTCTGTCTCCTCTCTCTGGTGCGGGCCGGAGCGTTCTGTGTCCGATCTCGTAATTTAATATAATCAATTATGTTGTCCTTGTAAACCCCCTCTGTGTAACAGTGTTGACGATGTCATTCTGACGTGCGAGGAATCGTGGCATTTCACAATCATCTAAGTCGGTATTATTGTTAGCTTGTTGATTGCGCGTTATTCACATGTGTGAGATTGACACTCCTATGACCGACAACAGTGATCGCATCGCCGACGTCTATCGGAACGCCAAGCACAGCCTGCAGCTCTACGCTGACGGGTACGCTGCCCTGCGCCACCTGCGGGAGGTCCTTCCTCCTGAGCTGCTTGACCCATCACGACCTGATCCAAGGTCGCTCTGCGCCATCGCCGCCCAGGCCATCCTCCACTATGAGCGGCACATCCTACGGCAGCTTGAGCGGCGCGACGATTACACCCTCTGATGGATGACAACATCGCTGACGTTCTCCACGACTGGGAGACGTCAACGGAGTTTGAGGCTGAGCTCCTAGACCTGTTTGTTGAGGGTCTTGTCCCGGGTGAGGATGAGATCATCAGCTCGGACGAGATCAGGCTCAACGCTCCGCCGCAGTTCGAGTTTCTTGAGACAGAGAAGGCGCGGTACAAGGTCTGCTGGTCTGGGCGCGCAGCGGGCAAGAGTTGGCAGTTTGCTCGGGCGCTGATCAAGCGAGCTGCGTCGCAACAGACTCGAATCCTCTGCGCTCGTGAGTTTCAATCTAGCATCGGGGACTCTGTCCATAAGCTTCTCGACGATCAGATTCATTTCATGGGTTTGGCGGACATGTTTGATATCAAGCAGACAACAATTCGTCACCGGACTAACGGCAGCAGTTTCATCTTCAAGGGTTTACGTAGAAGCATTCAGGAGGTGCGGTCCATGGAGGGAATCGACATCGCATGGATTGAAGAGGGCCAAGCCGTCAGCGAAGAATCGTGGAGAATCTTGTTGGCCACTGTTCGACGAGAGGATTCAGAGATCTGGTGCTCCTTCAATGCGATCGAAGAGACAGACCCAACCTACGTGAGGTTTGTTACTAAGCCCGAGGAGCTTGACGGTAAGTACATCGTCAAGCGAGTCAACTGGCGAGACAATCCCTTTTTATCTCGGACAGCGCTTCGTCGCATCAAAAAGCTTCAAAAGACTGATCCGCAGCTATTTCAACATGAATATGAGGGTGAGTGCCTGCAACGTCTTGATGTGCAAGTGCTTGCGGATAGGTGGAAAATTGATGATTTTGAGCCACAGGCCGGTTGGGGCGGACCGTACCACGGTTTAGACTTTGGTTTTTCGATGGACCCTTGCGCGTTAGTTGAATTGTACATAGATCCTGTTGCTAATAACTTGTATGTGCGTCGTGAACGTGGTGATATTCATATTCCAAATACAATGTTAAAGTCGAAGTTGTTTGCGGCAATTCCAACATCTATGGACCACGTAGTGTACGCCGATAACAGCAGACCTGAGACGATTCAATATTTGCGCGCGGAAGAGAAGTTAAACGTCGTAGCTGCGAAGAAATGGCCCGGGTCAATTGAGGATGGAATCAGTTACTTGAAATCTTTCAATAAAATTATTATTCATCCGTCGTGTAAAGAATACGCACGGGAGTGTCGCTTGTACCGTTATAAGACGGACAAGCTTACGGGAGACGTGTTAGCTAAGATCGAGGACAAGCACAACCATTACATAGACGCTACAAGGTATGCGTTGTACAAGCTCATTCGAAAGCGGCCTGAGCCGGCTCTTTCATTCGGTCATGTCAGAATGTAGGTGCACAGTGGGGACAAGGCCCGTATTTGTTAGCTAAGCACGCATCAACTTTCTTCTGTGGCATGGGACCCCAACCTCTTGACATTCGGTAAATGGGGTCGTGAGACTTAGTTCGTCTAGATAGAGAGTGTTTTGCGCGTACCTCTGATCGTTGCCATGCAGCGCTCTGATTGGCTGAATTTCTTGCGCGTACCCCTGGTCGGTTTTGAGCAATACGTTGAGCCGCTGAATTTCTTGCGCGTACCCCTGGTCGGTTTTGAGCAACTGTGAAGGAAGAGATAAACTTTTCTCGTGCTCCAGGTTTTTGCCAATTTGCCTTGCCGGCAGCGGACATTTTTGCTTTGACTTTAGGTTGATTCAACGCGGCCTTTGTGTTGATTGATATTTTCTCTCTTACCTCAGGTCGATTTAGCGCTGCTCTTACACCAGCTTTGTGTCTTATTTTTGTTTCAGGTTGACGCAGCGCTTCCCTAGTTGCCGCTGCGTGTTTTTCTTTTACCCCTGGTCGTTGCCACGCAGCCTTTACAGAGTTGGCGTTTCTTTCTCGAACATCTGGTCGATTTTGTGTAAGTGACATTCTTGTTCGTGTTTCTTGCCCAGGAATACCATAGCGTCCGCCGGTTACTAAGTTGTAGGTGTCAGTACGGGCGACGAAGCTTTTATTTACGACTGTTTCCTCTAGGTAGCAAATGTAGCTATGAGATCCGATAACTAAGGTCATTTTGTTAAAAGCTTTTGGTCCATGCTTCTTGACCGCTCGTTTGATATGTGTGCCAGAACCTAGGTAGTTAGGGGACTTTTCTGGCCAGCCCTCTTTCATACCAACATAGATCTTTCCGCTTGACCGGTGCGTCGTACGATACAAGTAGCCAACGCGGAACTCTTTCCCGTTGTCTGGTGTACTATCTTCAGAGGCCATGATCGCTCCATCGAAGCGGTTGTGGTAGGCGCCGGTGAGGATCTACCAATCCTTACCGGCGCTCTCTTGTATACCGTTGTGCACTGAATGTTTCATCGCTTTGAACAGGGAGATTTCCTTTACCCCGTTCTTAGATTATATTGACGATGTTGCAAACCTAATTTACCCTGTTATCACAACGTCATGCCTGAAAGAAACCCTTATGACACGATCAGCGGTGGAGCGCAACTTACCAGCAGTGATTCCGATCTTCCTAGCTACGTGCGCAAGGAGTGGGTCAAGGTCCTCCCTGACTTGCAGCTGCTTTATCGCCTGTTAGCCGGCACGCGGGAGATGCACCGACACGCGTCCGATTACATTAGGCAGTGGCACGATGAGGCTCACGAGACGTTCAAGATCCGTTCAAAGATTGAGCAGGTGTTCGAGGGACTTGGTCGCACGTTATCAGCTGCGGTCGGGATGCTCTTTGCCAAGCCTCCCGCGATTGAGTGGGCTCCGACCAAGACGAAGGAGCGTGAGGAGGAGCAGAAGACGGAGACCGAGGCTCCCAAGACGGTCATGGAAGAGCACTGGGAGAACATCGACGGAGCAGGGACCGATGGCAATGTGTTCCTGAAGCAGTTCACCGACACAGCGATTCGCGATGGGCTGGGGCTGTTGCTCGTCGACTTTTCACCCCCGACCCGGGACCCTATCACCGGACAGGTCATCGATGTTCGAGCCGACGAGGAGAAGGAGCTGAACCTACGTCCCATCTGGGCTAGCTATGACAGAGAGCGGATTCGCAACTGGCGTGTGAAGAGAATCAACAACCGTGAAGAAATCACGCTGTTGGTTCTCTATGAACCAACGAAGATCGACTATGGCGCCTTTGGCACGGTGACCGAGCACCGGTGGCGTGTCCTTCGCTTGGAGGAGACGTTGATCGGCGAGGGCGAGATCAAGAAGCCCAGCACGGAGGCCCGGTGGGAGACGTGGCGGTTGAAGCACAACACCCGTGGCGACGATATCATGGATTTTGAGAAGATCGACGAGGGTGTGTTTCGCAACGCCATGGGTGAGACCTATGACCAGTTGCCGATTGCCATCGCGTATACGGGCAGGAAGCTAGAGACCTTAGAGGCTGTTCCACCGTTGATGGGTGTTGCGTGGGCAAACCTGGGACTATGGCAGATTGCAAGTGATTTGAGATTTTATTTGTCTTTGTCGGCATTTCCGCAACCAACCGTTATCGGTGACCTTGCTAAGGATCCGGCAATCGACGCGGATGGTAACCGTATCAGCGTGCCTGGACGACTCAAGATAGGACCAATGGTTGCTGTACATCTTTCAGCAGGTAGTGAAGGTAGTGGGCCATCTGATTATAAGTTTACGCTTCCTCCGTCTGAAGGGTTTGAACCAAATGAACGTGCTATGGTCAAGAAGCGAGAAGACATTTCTGCGTTGGGCATGAGTTTTTTGCAACGCGACAAACGCGCTGTAGAAACAGCAGAAGCAAAAAAATTAGATGCAACCGCGGAGAACGCGACCCTCGCCACCTCGGCGCAGGCCGTAGATGATGCGGCAAACGTCGCTTGGAAGCATCACCAGTGGTATCTCGGAGAAGATCCCGAGATGGCTCCGACGGTGACGTTGAACCGTGACTTTGAGTCCACGGTCATGTCAGCACAGGTCATGTCCGCGTGGATCAGCGGGGTAGAGAAGGCGGGCATCCCAGCGTGGGTGCTGCTCGAGGCGTGGCAGCGCGGCGGCCAGTTGCCTGAGGGCATCGACGTTGACGAGCTCACGATGGAGATGGAGATGGGTCGGGTGGCTGAGGAGGAGCAGAAGCGGATGGAGGCCGAGCAACGAGCCATGGAGACGGCGATCGCTGCACTGGGAGTTGGCGGTGAGAGCGATGACGGCGGAACAGAGGAGGACATCGATGAATAGCTTGGTTGGGATCATTGACCAATATAAGGAACAGCGCTGGAGCGAGGTTGACGGTGTAGTGCGCGCAGCTAAGCTGAGAGATGAGACAAACGAGCGTCTTAACGAAGCGTTTGGCATCGCTACGAGACGCGGGTTGCACCTGGTCAGGGGCCTAGACCAGTACAAACACACGTTCATCTTTGACCGTAACGTAGGTCGCCAGGTCAAGCACTTTGGTGAGTATGTCTCTACGCAGGATGTCAAGCGCTGGGTAGCGGATGAGTATCCAGATGGCGTGTTCTTTGACGGTGAGCTCATGTTCGATCGTCAAGAGTGGTACAGGATGGGTAGCGGTAAGAACTGGCACCTTACAGCCTGGAGGTACGACAGATGAGCAAGTCGACGTGGGAGTTTCACCGGTACAAGGCGTACGATCGTGGTGGCACCGGGCCGTGGGTTGGGTACTGGTTGGGAAGAGGCGGTGGCAAGCTCAAGGCCTTCAAGCACGAGCAATATGGCATGATCACGGATTGGCAGAACTGGGACGACGACGTTGAGCGCATGCGTCGTGGACAGCGGCCCAAGACCTACGTCTGATGATCACGGTGAAATGTTGCCCGGACCCGAGGCCGTTGCCCCACATGCCGGTGTGCGGAAACTGTGGGACGTCGGAGTTTGACCTCTTGACAAGGAAGAGGCTATGATGCAGATTTCTAGGTTGAAGTTCCTGTGGACGATTACGCTCGCGCCGGTGGCCTGGTTGCTTGGTTGGCGACGTGAGGCTAAGGCCGACAACTATAAGAACTATGTAGCGTACAAGGCAGAAATTCCCAGCGTAACATTCCACCAACCTGTCGAGGAGGTGATCAATGTCTGAGGAACAACGTACCCCGCGCGTCCTGTCCGATGAGCACAGGGCCAAGATCAGCGAGGGCGTGAAGAAGGCCCGTGTCAAGCGGCAATACACGCAACGACGTACGGCCGCTGAGCAGAGGGCCTTGGACCGAGGAGCGGGAAACATCACCTTGCCAAGGGAGACCGACGATGCCTAAGTACACTAGCAAGAGGATCAGGTCAGGGAAGAAGACTAAACCGAGAAAGACGAAGCGTGGCGGTAGCGGAAAGCGTCGTGGCGGTAAAAAGAAGAGGGGGTACTGACATGCCTAAGTACACGAGCCGACGACCGAAGCCCAAGTTGCGTAAGACCAAGAAGATCTGCTAACCGTGGCTGAGCCCAACGTTCCGGTCAACGACGAGCTGACTCTCGTTGACAAGGACCTGAGGCCGCCGGCGGGTTGGCGTGGTGTTCAGCCGGAGGACATCCTTCGAGTTGAGCGGCCACGGGACCGCCGGCGGCCGGTGGAGGAGTAGGAAACATGGCCGTTGACGAGGCTTACCGGTCGAGGCTGTTGGCCGCTGCGGCAGTGTACATCAACATCGACCACAGCAAGGGCGTGGTCAGCGGCGACATCAACATTAGCTTGGTTGAGTACATCCGGACGTGGGACAGCCGTCACACGGACGCGGAGGTGCGCCGGTTCATCGTTGAGCGTGGCGGGCGAGAGGCCATGCTCAACTTCTGGCGTACGTTTCCCGAGTACTTCGACGCTGACCAAGCTGCTGAGCTGATCGCCTAAGCACGTATGCCAAAGGGAATATCCTCTGAGTCGCTGAAGATTCAGAATCGAGTATTGGCGTATGCCCGCAAGGCAGAGTCCGAGGAGTTGAGGCGTTCTATCCTCCGCTCTTACGATGTCATGCGGACGTCGTTCTCTGAGAATGAGCTGAGACAGCTGCTCAGGTCGGGTGTTCCCATCGAACAGGTCATTGACCGGGTTGGTAGCTTAGACGACTTCGATGACATGCTCACGTCGACCTTAGGTCCGACGCTCTCTGACACGACCCTAGAGGCGGCACGCGGGTTCTCGATCGACATGCCTAACAAGGGCACCCGTGAGGCGCTCAGGAACGGTGTCTCACTGCTGAACCCGAATGTCATCAAGGGACTGGGCGAGGTCCACGGCCGGGTGTTCAGGCGCCTGGGCCGGGGGACACAGGAGGTGTTCAGGCAGCGTATTGCTCGAGGCCTAGAGAACGGTGAGGGGATCGGGTCCATTGCCCGGGGTGTACGAGACACCATCGGATTGGCTCCGAACCAGGAGCGTGCCGTTGCGAACTTTGAGCGCATGCTCCGTGAGGGTGACCGAGGTGCCCTGGGACGTAAGCTACGAGACAAGCGTTTTGACGCCACCCTGGACAAGGCCCTGGGCAAGAAGGGCACCGGCCTGACCGAGAGCCAGATCGACAAGATGACGGCGGCCTACCGTCGCCGGATGAAGCAGTACAACGCCGAGACACAGACCAGGTCCGCCGCTCTCGAGGCCGTGCGGCGAGGACAGCGCCTGACGTGGCAGGACGCGGTTGACCGTGGGCTGATCGATGAGCGTGAGATGTGGAAGCGGAGAAACACGGTTGGCGACAGCCGTGTTCGCCCGTCGCACGATGCGATGAACGGTGAGACCGTCCGCTTTGATGAGACGTACTCTAACGGTGAGCTGGTTGTCGGCGACAAGGAGTACAACTGCCGGTGCACCGAGACCTATTTCCGACGACCGATCAAGGAGGGCGACAAGCCACGGCGTAAGGGGAGGCGACGTAAGATCCTGACGGTGGTGGGGGTGGCAGGAGCGGCAGCTGTAGGGAAAGCTGCTTCCTCCACGGTTGCTAAGGGCGCGCTGGCAAGGCTGGCGGCAGCGGCGGCGAAGAAGACGAGAGAGAAGAAGCGACGACGTTATGACATTACCGTAGACCCTCCGATCGAGATCATTGTCAAGGATGGGATGATCGTTGAGAGCAACGATGCCAAGGTCAAGGTAGATACCGATGTCAAGCGTCCGGTCGATCTTGATAAATCGATCGTGAAGGGCCGGTGGCGGGATGTCGTGAAGGCCTCAACCGTCACCTTGTCTCGGATGCAGGACCAGCTTAGGGTCGGCGAACCGTCCGTCACGGCCGACATCCACGCTGAGGGCTACACGGTTCTAGCCGAGGTCCTTGAGAAGCGCAAGAACAACACCGCCGCCGCGGTCCTAGCCAACCGCCTCGGTGGACGCGTCGACGACGTTCGCACCCAGCGCGCGCTCAACGACTTCCGGGGGAAACTGACCGGGGCTAACGCTGAGATCAGGGCCGAGGCAGAGCACATAGTTCGCACCCTGTTGTACATGGGTGACAGCGGCATGGTGGACGTTATTGACAACCTGGGAACGGTCCGTTTCCAAGCGACACGGTACACGCATCGCTCATCATACACCCTGGGGCAACTCGGACGAGGCGACATCCGTGTCGGACTGAAGAAGGGCCGGTTGACCTGGCAGGAGGCCCTGGTCCATGAGCTGGGACACGCGGTGGAGGAGACGCTGGACATGGTCGAGGACTCGGCCGACATGCTCAGGATGCTGGCCCTGCGCGACGCCGACATCGACTTCTTGAGCCTGAGGCCGCAATACGCTTACACCTTGTACCAGGACGGTGGCTTGACAGCGACCGAGCTGGTGTCAACTGCTTTGCCGGCCTTCTTGTTCGCACCGAGGTCACTGGCCCGAAAGGCGCCGGACGTCTTCCGGTTCATGTACATGCACGTCTTCAGGTCAGACGTCGCGCGCCCTGGACGGCGACGAAGACCTCCGGACATTGACCAGGACCTAGCTGAGGCGGCGACCGGCACGGGTACCGGCACAGGGACAGGTACTGGCACAGGGACAGGGACGGGAACAGGGGTCGGGGTCGGTGTTGCACCGCCGGGCCGGATCACCGCCCGAGAGGCGGTAGATCGGGCCATCGCCAGAGCGCGGGGTGTCGGTGTTGAGCTCCTAGCACGCGTGAGTCGACGGCTGGAGCCGGGCGGAGATGTCGCTCCTCCACTTCGCGTGTTGGTGAACAACGGTAAGATAGTTGAGAGCAACGACAAGAAGCTGAAGGTCCGGAAGAGGCTCGCCAAGACAGTTGAGCTTCGTGAGGGCCGTTGGCGTGATGTGCAACGAGACACGGCGTATGCTCAGACGTACCTCGAGCTTGACGGGTTGTCTCTTGGTGAGCCTGACGCGGTCCTTGACGTATTTGAGGATGGCCACGATGCGTTGCGCTCAGTTCTGGGAGCTAAGGCTGAGGCCGAGGCAGCGGAGCTCTTAGCTGAGAGGCTGAGCCGATATAACGTTGACGTAGTAAGTGACATTGATGATGTTGTTACTGTAGCCTTGAATAAGGTTGACGGTGACATATCGCAGGCAACGGAGCTTGGGGACGTCCTGCGATCCTTGTTGCACATGTCCGACGGTCGTGTAGCAGAGGCGCTCAACGATGTTCACGTCATCCGGTTAGTCTCTGGACGTACGGCCGATACGTCATCGGTCATGCGTCGCCCGGATGGGACGTTTGAGATCAACCTCGGCGTAGTGGAGAGAGCGGGGGTCGGTTGGCAGGAGGCCCTGGTCCGTCAGCTGGGGTTCATGGTTGAGGATGTCGCCGGTTTAGCCGACGACTCTGACCTCATGTTGAAGTTCTTAGCCATTCGCGGCGATGACCTTGACTTCTTGAACACCGCCGAGCAGCACGCGTACCGAAGCTACCTAGGCGGCGACCAACGCATCGTTGCTACGGAGCTCGTCAGCTCAGCGCTTCCGGCGTTTGTTTACGCGCCTAGGACCTTGGCCAGGAAGGCGCCCGACGTCTTCCGGTTCATCTATACACATGTTCTGAGAAACCGGGCCGCCGGCTCGGGGCGGAGGAGAATCGATGTCGATACGACGGTTGCCGGACGGCCGGCTCGAGATCTACGAGGAAGACGAGACGATCGGGTTGCAGGTGCCCCAGGACGAGAGGGTGAGCGTGCAAGAGCTCCTGAAGACCTACCAGAAGGAGCGCGACAACCCGAAACCATAGATCTTAGACGGTCGCTGGGAGAGAGCGCGAGGCTCGTGTTCAGCGGAAACCGAGTCATCGAGAGCAACGTGCCCGATCTGCCGGTCGGTACGCGCTTGTCTGCGGCCAGAACCGCGGCCATCTTGCAGGACCTTGACGCTGCGTTCGATGATGAGGGCCAACTGGTGTTGGCAAATCCGATGCTGGCTCGCTCGGTTTCGGACAAGCGGCTCGCTCGGATGGAGGCGCTGTATGCCCCGGGCAGGGGTGACGTTATCGAGTTCCGAGAGCCTGACGTGTCGGACGTGTTGCACCGCGATGCTGAGGCGACGGTTCAATCTGTGTTACGGCAGGTCAGTGATGAGGCGGCGCTTGGACATCTGATGCAGCGGTCCGCTCTGTCAGGTGAGATGGTAGAGGAAGCGATAGCGTCACTCAAGGATCGCGCGTCGGGCGACGTGCCGGAGAGCTTTGGAACATGGCTCTACGCACTGCTCAAGCTGGGCGATCGTTCTACGGTTGAGGCGCTAGACTGGGTTGATGAGATCAAGTTTCTAAAGGACTCACCGACGAGCATCTCTAACATCGGCATGAACGATGCTTCCAAGCGCAGCACCATTACCATCGGCTTGGTTGAGTCTGAAGGCGTCAAGTGGCAGGAGGCCCTGGCCCATGAGATCGGCCACATCTTAGAGGCGAACGGTGACCTGAAGTCCACGTCCAGGAACCTGCAACGGCTGATGGCGCTGCGGGACGACGACCTGTCGTTCCTATCACCCGAGCTGGATTACGGCTTCCTGTCTTACACGGGCAGCCCGCACATGACCGAGCTGGTGGCGCTCGGTGTGCAGGCGATGTTGTTCAAGCCACGAGAGCTGGCGGCGAGGTCGCCGACCTTGTTCCGCTACATCTATACGCACGTCTTACGAGGAGACCAGCATGCCAGAGACAAGGCTGCCGGACGGGTCCGTGAAGATCACCGAGATCCCTGGGGCGTTAGCTATGCCCGGGGTCGACGAGACGAAGATCCAAGAGATCGAGTCCGTGATCGAGCAGCTGCGACAGGTGCCGGAAACGACACGACGTTAACTCGGTACCTGCAGACGGATCGCGAAGAGGACCTTCGCGATTGGACACCGGCCACAATCTTAGATGAACGCAGTGACGTTAATGACCTGGTCAACGACCTGGTCAACGACCTAATTGACCTGCCCGATGAGCACGGTGACCAAGCCCTGCTCGCGTTGACGAAGAGCGTTCAACAGGACGACCAGTCCTGGGTGATCGTCAGCGGCCAGACGTTTGATGACCTTTCGGGTCGCGTATGGTACCGAGGCATCGAGGACCACTCTCACTTAGAGGGCAACGTCTACGGGTTTGCCGGGGGACGTGGACACTACGGAAATGGCCAATACTTCAGCGACAACGTAGATATAGTCGTCGACAACTACACGGGAACCAACGGCCACGTAGTCGCGACACGGTTGACGTCGGACGCGGTCATTGTCCAGGATGAGCAGCTCTCGGCCCTGTACCAACGGCTGCTTCAATCGGACATTTCGCAGGAGGCGAAGGACTTTTTAAGCGCGGATCCCCTTGCGCGAACCGCGGCGCTGTTGAACGTTGACGGGTACCTTGTTCCCACCGGCCGCGGTGACAGGGTCTCTAACTATCTCGTGGTGGTCAACCGCAAGAAGGTCATAGTTGACCAGCGGTCACTGCCAGGCGGTGCGGTCTACAGTGACATTGACGACAGCCTCGTTACGGTCAACCAGGCGAAGGTTGAGCAGCTCTTAGATAGGACAGCCGACAAGGAGCGTGAGATCAACGCGCTGTCGATCAGGCTGACCGAGGAGAGCGGGCCGGAGCTTCTTACGGCGTTCCAGGAAGCTTACGCAGACCTAGGCCTGTTGCGACGTCGTCGCGAGCAGCTTGTCCAGGAGGCGTGGACCGGGCGACTGGCTCTCATGCAGCAGTTCAAGGACAACTTCAAGAAGACCTATGACGATCTGCCCGAGGCCCCTGCCCTGCAGCCTCCGGTGCAACGGGTAGTGGCCGGGGTAATGCGGCGAACAGAACCTACGCTTGAAGAGCTGGACGTCGGCATCAAGCCAAACACCGTTATCGATGGCCTACGAGAACAGGCTGAGCGCTGGGGCGACACGGCGATTGAGCTTGAGCCTGAGCAGCTAGCAGCGAACATGCGAGAAGCGCTGGGTGCCGGCTACCGCGACAAGGTCCGTGACCAGCTAGCTCGCATGCAACCGGCCTTGATGATCAAGCCGGTGGCTCTGAGCAAAGCTATTCGTGAAAACGAATTCAAGTCCTCGCTGCAGTCAGGTCGTACAGGGACACTGACCATCGGACCGGAGGAGCGGTTCGACAAGTGGGAGAAGAAGCTGTTTGACCTCTCCGACGATGTCAAGGACCACCCTGAACGCGCGCCGAAGTACGGGTTCATGACCGAGGTCGGCGAGAGCGGTCAGCAGGACTTTCAGAACGTTGAGTGGCAGGAGCTGCTGGGAACCTATGGCGACGTCATCGTCGTCTTCAGGCCTGGTGCTCGGTCACGGACAACGATGACACTTGGCGACTCACTGAACGACAACAGCTGGATTCGTGGTGGCACGGGCGCAGCTCCCCCTGTTCGCGCTGTCGCTGAGACGTTGACCGACGAAGAGATTGATCGCTTTTTGCTCGAGATCACGCACGTAGGACGGATCAGCACGACAAACCCTTGGGTCCAAAAGTTTCTCGAGACGGGTGACGTTCGCGACCTTACTACCTACTATGTTGAGGCGCAGCTTCACGGCAAGCTGACCCTTGACTCAGTCGCACACATCGAGGTGGCCTCTGCGAAACAAGCTCAACGTTTCCGGCGAGCCTTAGACCGTGCCGGTTACCAACACGTCGATATCCGAGTCAGTCGGTTCGATAAGCGTTTGGGCGCGCTGAGGTCGACGGGAAACTCAGCAACGTATGATTCACGTCGACACTTAGCCCCGGCCGATGTCGACGCGCTCGGCGACCCCTGGATCGAGGAGATCTTTGAGGGGCTTGATTATCAAGAGGTCAGTTGGTCGCCGGAGCGAGTCAAACAGACATGGTACAGTAACAGCCGTGGTGCACAAGCTGCCGTTTGGTGGTCGACTAAACCACAACGAGGCGCGAATCCGAACACCGATCCTCGGGCCATGTTCCGTGCAGCATATGATGAGCTGCAAGATTTTCCGGACAGCGTCGATGCTAAACGTCGTTACATTCGCGCGATTGCCGCGATGCGTGAAGAGAACCTGCAGTACCCAGCAACAGGTCCGGATCGCTGGAAGCGTTACCTACCGCGTGAAGCGCTGAGCAAGATCAAGAAGTCCGATCTTAACTGGGCGGACGACGTCCTGAACCGTGAGCTCTTGACCTCGCCCGACGTCTCCGGCATTACCACCCGCCCGGTGTACCGTCAGCCACTACGGGGTGAGCCGTCGGTCCTAGAACCGCTGCGCGTATCGGTAGAGGACCTGGACATTGAGACCGCGACAACACTAGGCCTGACGCGACCGGATCCGCGGTTAGATGAAAGCTCGGACGATTTCTTCAGCCGTGTTGTTCGTGAGTATGAAGAGGCAGACGATAAAGGGTTGCTGCCTGAACTCACGATGGCGTACTCGACGATCGACCGAGCACATCACCACACGCGCTTGTCCGGGATGGTCGACCTTGAGGGGCACCCTGTCTTAGAACATATCTCCGGACCACGTGGTTGGTTTCCCGAGCACGGCGGTGATATCAACAAGGGCAGTCGAGGCAAGCAGCTCAACGATCTCCTGCGAGAAGGGCAGGACATTGAGGCCCCTGAGCTACGAGAGTTGAACGATGGTTTGACGGGGTTGCTCATTGCCTCAGACCGAGAGCATCGGGTATTTCGCGGTGAACCTGACAGTGTCTGGAGAAACAGTCCCGTCGTGCCCGGCGATGTCAGGCCAGTGGGTCAATGGATGCAGACCTCGACCAGCGCGAAGATCGCCGCTGACCACGGCATGTCCGAACCAGGCAACAGTCGTGTCTGGGATATCCGAGTTCCTGAGGGTACACGGGTCATCATAACCAATGCTGATGAGCAGGAGATCATCCTCTCACCGACAGCGCAGCTGCGTATCCTGCGAGTAGACGACCTCTCTGACCAGGGCGATATACCGGATCGCGTCGGCGGAATCCAACAACGGGTCATCGCTGAGGTTGTCGAGGTCGACAGTGACACGGGCCTCGTGTCACTTCCCGCCGTTGAGCTGCTTCAACCGTTCGTCGCTGAGCGTGCTGCGTTGACTCAACGTCTTGCCGTTGTCCGTGAAAATTTGACGCGGGCGCGACTGTGGAGGGACGAGGCAGAGATCAGCCGGTGGACCGACGAGGTTGACGATCTGACCGATCAGATCCGAGTTCTCGATGAGCTTGCTGAGATCGACAGGTCCCGGATCGAGGTTCAACGCCAACTACGAGAGGCCGTTGATCCGTTAGAGCGACAACGCTTGCTGAGTGAAGAAGCGGCGCTCTTGACGAGGACGATCGACGTTCAACGTCAGCCTCCGACCAGGCCCCCTGATCCGGTGGTTGTTCCGCCACGTGAGCAGATCGTCCTTAAGGACAACGTTGACCTAGAGACGGGAGAGGTCTTTCTAGCGCCTGAGCACTTTACGCACGTGCTTGATGACGGTCGAAAGGTCCTCGATACCCGGGCGCCTAAGACCGGACATCGTCGAGAGCACATCGTCGCTAAGACTCTCTACAAGCCATTGCCTTATGGTGTTGACCAGCGTGTCATTGCTGAGCCAGACATGCCCGATGACCTTCGAGTCGACATCGCCGGTACGATCCAAGAGATCATTGACGGGGTGGATGAAGGCGCCAGTCCCCTGATCCGGAATCAGCACGCCCTGCGGGTGATGGCCCGTCGCATGGGTAGACGGTTGACCACCGAGCAACGAGACGGCGTTGTTCAACGGCTCCGCCAGAAGGTCACGGTCCTCGGTGACATAGACCTGACACCGGAGCAGGAGACGGACCTCGAGGCGGTGTTCACCGTGCTGGTCAGCCTGGGTGACGATGAGCTGATTCGCCGGCTTGACGGTATCACTGAGATCAACTTGCAGCCGATCCACAGTGTCAACGTTTCAAGGTACTCTCCGCATGTCAGGCTTTCTCAGTGGCGGATGCCCGGGAAGAACAGGCCTGGAAGCATTGCCGTCGGCATGGTCAGTGGTGAGGACCAATTCTCCTGGACACAGGCGCTGCTGCACGAGCTGGGTCACGCGATCGAGGACAACGGTGATTTGTTTGAGAGCTCGAACCAGTTGCGTCAACTTTTGGCCCTTACCACCGGTGATACGGACCTAGATTGGCTGTCACGAGACAGGCAATACATCTTTGAAAGCTACGAGTTTGACGGGACGGAGGTGATCAGCTCCGCCCTGCCGGCGATGATCATGTCGCCCTATGAGCTGGCGAGTCGCTCGCCGACGCTCTTCCGTTTCATGTACGCACACGTGTTGCAAGGAGGCCACCGTGCCAGAACGAAGACTACCGGACGGACGGATCGAGATCTACGAGGAACCGGGGACATTGGGCTTACGCGTGCCGCTGTTGACGGCAGAACAAGCGATCCAGGCGATCAAAGAGTCGTGGAGAGAGCCGGACGAGAATCCCTCGACGACAGCCGGCCCCGAGACCCCAGGATCGGAGAGTCCGTAACCGCGACACTAACTGAGTACCGTCGTAGACAGCATAGCCCGTGGGAAGATGAACCTGGCTTCATTGACAATGACGATGATCCTGGCTCATCGCTGTATGCATATACGAGATACGCCTTTCGTAAGTTAAACGATGAGTTGCGCGATAACCTTGATAACGGTGCGCCGCTGTCAAGCAACATGCAGATCATCAACGCAGACATGCTCCGGAATACGGTCAAGACAGAACGGTCTTACCGTGTTTTCCGAATGGAACCATCTCATGTAATTGATGACGATCCACTGATCGTTGGACAAGTCAGGCCGTATGATTCGTGGCGGTCAACCAGCACGTCACCAGAAGAACCATTCGCGATGATGGACGTTGGCGTGTTTGGTTTCGGCGATGATATTGGTCGCGTTCGTTTCTGGGACATTGAGGTGCCTGAGGGAACGCCAGCCGTCATCACTAACCCAGGACAACGAGAACTTATCCTACCGCAAGGTGTCCGTGTTGAGGTACTGTCTATTGAAGACCTACCGCCAACATACTATACGCGACACCGGACATACGAAGTCCCAGTTCAACGTGTCGTTGCCCGCGTGGTCTCCGAGGAAGAGCGCATCGGTGCAGAGCCGTTGAGTTCAGATCCAAGGATCTTTGCTACGGCGACCGATTATGAAGATCGCATCCAAGACAACCAGTTGAACGATGAGTCCGACCGGGTTCTCAACAAGTACCTTGACAATGATGCGACGCACATCGTTGAGAATTATCACGAGCTCGAGGCTAAGATCTATGGACACGGTGTCAGTCACCAGGACCTGACGGTCGATGACTTTGATGATCCTGACCTGGCCGTGACCCTGTATTTCTCAAACTCTAACAACATCACGATTGACGGTGAGCGTCAGTGGGAAGGCTTTTCGGTCTTCAACTGGAAATTCCGGAAAGGAGAAGAGAAGCTTACGCCCGTTGAAGAGAAGGTCCACCGGGCGCTGGTCAAGTTGACGAGCGAGTCGTCGGAGGACACGCGGATCTTCCGTGTTGAGCACAACAACATGATCACTGAGCAACCGCTTAGCTCAGCTGACGTCGGCAAGTACTATCCGACACCGCAGTGGTCGAGCAACAGTGGCACGTTGCACGGGGCGTTCATCTTTGCCGATAACAACATGCGCCTGTGGGACATTCGCGTGCCGAAGGGCGTGAGGATCGTGCAGGCGAACATGCACGAGCTTGAGACGACCCTGCCGCCTGGGGCTAAGCTGCGTATCCTGCACGTGGAGGATGTTGACTGGCGCTTGTTAGATCGCTCCAGGCCGGAGCATGCGCAGATCGGGCAGACCGTCGCGCAACGGGTCGTGGCCGAGGTGGTCGTTGAGCCGAACACCGACATTGCGCCGCTAGACCGACTCGCTGCTGTCGGTACTCGGACTCCTGACCATGTTCCTGATGATCCGCGTATCAGTGAACCGCTAGAAGATTGGTTCTACTGGTCTTACCACTCTGGCGACGCGATGCCGCCGTTGCGTGAACACAGTAAGCTGCGAGACTATCGCGCAGCCCTTGCGCGTGGAACACCTGAGGATTCTTCAAATCTCGTCAGGTACACGGAGCTTGCTTCATACAGGTTAAATTCTGCGTTGTATGAAGGAAGGTTGCTCGATAAAACGAACCAAAAAATTCACGAGTCTCTTGTCCGATTAAGTGGACCTCTCTCAGAAGAACATCGCGTTTTTCGTGGTGAGCGCGACTTTACCGTCTTAGACGCTCTTGAAGATGTTAAGCCAGGTGACATCTACGATTCTGCCGGGTGGATGTCAACGTCCAGAAGTGCATCGATCGCATACGCGCACGCTGAAAGTGAGCTCATCTGGGACATCCGAGTTCCAAAGGGGTCGCGAGCGATCGTAACAAATGACCGTGAGCAAGAGGTCATTCTCGCAGCGGGCAGCAAGCTACGTATCCTGCGCGTGGACCGTGACATTGACCTAGACAGGTTTGTCATCAATCATCGGATCGTAGCCGATGTCATAGTCGAGGAGCCCGACGCCGGCGTCTTCCCAACGGGAATCGAGCGCATCGGAGCTGAACCGCTTGAGTCCATGGACAACTGGACTCGGACCGGCCCGCAGCTGGGAAGCACCTTTGGTGGTGAGTTCATGGACCCGGACGGGGTTCGCTGGTACGTGAAGCTGCAGGACGAAGACCACATCGCCAACGAACAGACGGCCCTGGCCCTCTACCGGTTGGCTGGGTTTGAGACGCCGGACATGAAGCCGGTCTTGTGGCAAGGACAAGCGGCAAGTGCCTCACGGATCATTCCCGAGCTCACGGGCAACGGTGTCAATCCGAAGAACCTCAAGGGTACCAAGGAGGGCTTCGCGCTCGACGCCTGGATGGCGAACTGGGACTCTGTCGGCATAGGAACGACCAAGTACGACAACATCTTGAACCGTAAAGGTAGCGCTGTCAGGGTTGATGTCGGTGGGGCGCTCTACTTTCGCGGAACGGGCGGACCAAAGGGACGCTACTTTGACGACGCGGCCAGTGAGTGGAACGGTCTGCGAGATCCGTGGGTAAACCCCGTGGCGGCAACCGTCTACGGTGACATGACGGACGCTGAGCTGTTGGCCAGTGCTCAGCACGTGCTCAAGCTTACCGACGAGCAGATCCGAACCACTGTCCGTGCTTACTGGACGCATGATTCGGTCATGGGCCATGAGCTGGCGGAGAAGCTGGTCCGTCGAAAGGAATCCATCCGAACCCATGCCCGGGGGATCGATCCGCAGCTGGGTGAGCGGCTCGACAAGCCGCAGGACATCGCAGCGTGGAAACAGACCGGTCCGCAACGGGGATCGAACCCGGGCGGATTCTTCACCGATGAGCAGGGTATTGAATACTATGTCAAGTTTGTCTCTGACCAGCGAGCACGGAACGAGGTTTTAGCCGCGAGGCTCTACATCTTGGCCGGTGTCGAGGCGCCCGATGTCCACCTGATTGAGAAGGGCGGCCGGATCGGTGTCGCGAGCAAGATCATCAAGGGCCTCAGGAACGACGGTGAACGGATCGCAAACGCGACCGGCGCTCACGAGGGCTTTGCCGTCGACGCTTGGCTGGCGAACTGGGACGTGGTCGGGCTCAGCTACGACAACCTCCTGCGTGGGCCGGGCGGACGGGCGGTCAGGGTAGATACCGGTGGCGCCCTGCGCTTCAGGGCACAGGGGATGCCTAAGGGGCCTCTCTTCGGGAACGTTGCCGGGGAGCTAGACACCCTGCGTGATTCGTTCATCAACCCGGAGAGCACGTCTGTCTTTGAGAGCATCTCCGACAGCGCGTTGCGAGTCGGAGCCGAGCGCGTGGCCAGCGTGACAAATGCTCAGATCAAGGCTGCCGTTGCAGCCATTGGACTGGACGATGACCTAGCGCAACAGCTCATCGCTCGGAAGCGTGACATCAAGCAGCGGCTCCTGGGAGGACGACGGACGGCAGGCCTGACGGACCGTCCTGATGCTACGTTGCCTGAGATTGAGCGTCGGTTGGCCGCGGTCGATGAGCAGTTGGTCGCAGCTCGGGTCGCAATAGAGACCTTTGATGACGACCTTGGTAGGGCGCGTATTGAAAGCGTGGAGATAAATGAGAGGGTTGTCGAAACAAACCGTCGGCAGCTTATTGAAGATCGTAACCGTCTCATCAATGAACGAGCAGAGCTTCAGCGTCGTCGAGCTCAGATGGTGTATGATCCAGGGGTCGCACGTCAACGAGCGACCGGTGAGCTGGCTGACGGACCGACGTTCGAAGAGCTGAACGTGGTCATGCCTGAGTATGGACCATCGCATCTTGTCACCGTACTTGACCGTCGTGTAGATCGGATTCTTAGTGATGATAACTATCGACGAGCGTTTATAGAGTCAGAGGCCAGCGAAGAGACGATTGAAAAGTTTGTCAACAACCTCCGTGAAGCCCGTGAGATCATCTCTGACTCAGATAAGTTGCATGAGTACCTGACCGCGACGTTCGGTGTCGGTTACCGCGAGGTAGTACGACGTCAGCTTGATGAGTTCACCGCAGCTCTTCAGCTAGACAGCTACACCCTCAGGCGGTACATAGTTGAGCGTGACAAGGAGTTCAAGAACTATGCTCAATCACGTGTAACTACCTTTACCCAGTCAGCAGGAACGCGACTCGATCAGATCGAGCGTCCGCTCTTTGGCCTTACCAGAGGTCAGTTTGAGACGACCCCTGAGCTGTTGCCTAAGTACGGGTTCCTAGCAAAGCTGGCTAACGGTCAACAGGACCATGCGATCGACGATTGGTTGACGTCGGCGAACTACGGTGACGCTACCGTCGTCTTCAAGACGGGGGTAAAACGTCGTACGACCACTACGATTGGTGACTCGGTCAACAAGAACACCGGGTCTATCAGCAGAAGCACGATCGCACCCCCTGTTCGTGTCGGTGGTGATGCTGCGGACGCTGACATTGACCGTTTCTTGCTTGGAACGTTTTTCCTACGCTCTCGTCCGTGGGACGATAACCCAGACGTAATTGAGATAGACTCAGTTAGCCGGATCGAGAACCTTCGCGACTTTGTCGCTGCATCCGAGTACCTTGAGGCGCAGATCTTTGGTCGTTTGATGTTGGATGACGTTGACTTTATCGAGGTCAACTCTATCAAGGTAGCCTCGCAGCTGCGTGAGGCCCTAGACAACGCAGGTTACAGCGCTATCCAAGTCCGTGTGAGTCGGTTTGATCGGCGCGTATCAGGGTTGAGTCGAAAGCGTGGCAGTATGATCACGCAGGAGCGTGTCAACCCTGTAGATGTTGATCGATTAGGCGATGCGTGGATCGAAGAGATTTACCGGAACACCTTACCCGTACCGTCGAACCTTTACCTGCGTAACTACCTGAAGGACACGTCGAAGACCAAGGACGAGTACTTCGCTGCCGCTGAGTTGATCAACGCGACACCTGGTGAACCTACAGTCGCCATGAAACGACGGTACGTAAGGGCGTTGGCCGCTGTTCGAGAGGAGGGCCGCCAGACGAAGGGCGCAAACGGTTACCCGATAGACGGGTCGGACGCGCGAGAGCGGGATGTCGGTTGGACGAGTGACGTGTTGAACAAGCCCCTGCTCGAGTCTCCTGACGCGACGGGTGAGCTGGAGTTCTCGGTCTTCGTTGGTCTAGACGAGGACGGTCTGCCGGTCCTAGCCAGGCCCGGTCGTCGTATCGGTGCGGAGCCCGACGCCCCTGAAGCCGACCCAAGACTCACGGAGACCGTTGAGCGGTTTAAGAGTCAAGCGATAGTGTTGCGAGTTTATCCTAGTGATGAAGATCTTGACTTGCGCGAAGCGTGGCGAAACAAGCCAGAGTACTTTGACTCAGAACAACAACTTAGTGATGCTCAACTTTTGAGACGTTACTTGTGGGGTGAGGGCGATGAAGGTGAATCATTCCACTTTGAACTTAATGAGCAACTGCGTGAAGGTCATAGCCTGACGCCTAAACAGTTTAAGGTTAATGAAGCTATGCTGCGGTTGTTGCAGCCGTCAACAGAGCGTAGGCGCTTGTTTCGGACGGAGCTTGCCGGGTTGAATTTCACTGATCTTGATGACCTGACGCGATATCACCTTTCTGAGCGTCCCTACAGGTTGTCAACGTGGTTTTCAACTTCGGGAGCTAGAACAGAAGCTTACAGGTTTAATGCCGGTCAAAAGTACATACGGTTCTGGGACATTGATGTTCCTGAAGGTGCTCCAAGCATCTTAACTAATAGCCTAGAAGTAGAGCAGATCCTGCCCCCTGGCACGCAGCTCAAGATCCAAAAGATCACCGGTTTTAAGGTACGGCCCGATGAGCGTCCAGGCTATCGCACTCAGACAGAGAACATCCAGTGGGTCCAAGCTAAGGTCGTGTTGCCTGATCAGATTGGTGCTGAACCTCAAAGATGGCTCTGGCGTGAGTACATCGACAATTATATAGATACGCAAGCTGCGACACGTATTGAGAACCTAGCTGAAGCCCTACGCGCGGTGCCGATCGCGCCGATCCGGCGCTTGCCGATCAAGTACGATCCACCAGAGAACGTTGAGACGTGGAAGGACCTGGTTCGTCAAGCTCTTCGTGACGGTCTAGAGAACGGTGAGATCCTGCACCTGCTTGACAAGCACTTCCCTGAGTATCCTCACAAGGATCCGGCGGTCATTGTCTATCGAAGTCAGATGACCCAGGTTGGTGAGATTGAGAAGCCAGACCTTCCGCCGCTAGTTCCAGCGAACATTGACGATATCGACACGCCACCAAACGTTGCGTTGGCTCCGGTATCAGAGATCGATGAAAGTAGGACGGCGTTTGTTGCGCGTCTCCACAGGGAGTGGGAAGAAGCGTTAACCGATGACGATACGCGGGATACGGGAGAGATTGGCTCAACCCTGTCGCGAGAGGACTTTCACCGCAGACTTAGCAACTATATAGACTCTTATGAGGGAAGTGACGCTCTTCGTTGGTACATCAGAATGGGCCACGAGGACCTGAACGACGCGCTCGCTCGTGGCGTCATGGACCCAACAGATCCGGGTGAGCTCATCTCAGTGATGCCGAAGGGCATGGTCGACAGTCACCTTCAGATGTTGAATTTGCTACAGCCGACCGACACCGAGCTGCGCGTGTTCCGAGGAGCGACAGCCTATTCAGATCCGGACATCTATGAGGGAGCGACACTCGACTACATCCCGTCATGGAAGTCGACGTCCACCTCGTTGAAGGTCGCGAACCACCACACGCGGCTGTTGCATGACAGCGATGCGCCACAACGACTGTGGGACATTCGAGTTCCGAAGGGCACGAGAGCGATCATCACGAATGACACTGAGCAGGAGATCATCCTACCGCCAGGGATAGAGCTTCGGATCCTGCGTGTCGATGACATGACCGAGATAGACCTCGGGCCAGATGTCGTGCCGATCAAGGAGCGGGTCATCGCCGAGGTCTTTGTTCGAGAGCGTGTTGGTTCTGAGCCGGAGAGCCGACGGCTGAACATCCCGAAGCGCGATGCGAACGGAAAGATCATTCCCCCTGATCCACGACTGCAAGAGGACTATGAGGACTGGTTGAAGTGGTCGTTGACCGATGAAGCTCGTCCCACGATGGACAGTCATACTAAGTTGGCTGGTTACATCTCAAAGGAGGACCACCCCGAACTAGCCGCTCACGTAAACCACTCGTCCGTCTTCAACCATGCGATCTACTCAGGCAAGGAGCTCAGCCCAGAGTTCCAGCGCCGGTATGGCGCGTTGACACGCTTGACGAAACCGACCGAAGAGCGACTGCGGGTATTTCGTGGTGAGTTTGATGATGAGTATCTCAAGGACTTAGCTGTCGGTGACGTACACCAGGTCAAGGGGTGGATGCCCACCTCTCGTGGGGTGTCCTTGCCTACGAAGGTTACATCTTACGACCGGACAACACTGTGGGACATTGAGCTTCCTGAAGGCTCACCGTCCATCATTACCAACGCCGCTGAGACGGAAGTGATCTTAGCGCCAGGCACAAAGCTAGAGATCCTAAGGATCGACAAGGACGTACCGTCCTTCCTGTTTAGCAAGAAGATCATCGCTCGGGCGATCATCGACGCGCCAGAGAAGCCGGAAGCTCCGACCGTACCGCAACCGGTTCACCTCACGGTTCGTGGCGACAATGTCATCGACAGCTCGGACCCGAACGTCGCTGTCGGTACACAGACGTTCGTATCACCGTCGTTTGTCGCTCCCAGCGGTGCTTTCAAGCCGAACAAGCAAGCAGCGACGCTCCTTCCACGAGATGAGCTGGCGGCGCGAGTTCTCAGAGATCCCAACAGGCCGCGAGACCTGGTCCTGTCCGAGCCAGACACGCCCGCAACGCTACACGCTGAAGCTCACGCAGCGTTGCGTGAGACCTTAGCGCTGGCAAGTGATCCAGATCCGGTAAGTCGAGGACGGCGTGGACTACATGTCATACAAGACAAGATCAACAATGCAAGCAGCAGTGATAGGCTCACTGGACAAGAGATAGAGCAAGTTATAAGCCGACTACGCACAAAAGTTGTTTTAAGCAGCACACTGAATGTAACGTGGGATGAAGTAGCGGATATGTTCCGCGGGATCTTGATGATCGGTGATCGTTCGGTTGCTGATGCGATAGATGACATAGGACTCATTCAATTCAACGCGGCACAAGCAACTAAATCTACGTTTCAACCGAACGGGACGGTCAGTGGCAAGTCGCTTTTGATCATTGGCACAAGGTCCGTTAAACCTCACACTGAAGCATTTAGTGAGTATACTTGGCAGCATGGGTTGGTCCATGAGCTGGGTCACCAGATCGAGATAAATGACCCTGATTTGTACAAGAGTGCGAAGCAGATGCTCGAGCTCATGGCTGTTCGCGGCGATGACCTGAGCTTCCTGACACGTTTTGCGCAATACCCATTTACATCATACACGTCAGCAAACACGACCGAGCTTATATCTCACGGTCTCATAGCGATGATCTTTTCACCGTATGAGCTGGCTGAGAAGGCTCCGGACCTCTATCGGTTCATATATGCTCACGTGTTAAAGAAGGGGCACAGGGCCCAAGCACGGTTTGACGCGCCGCCAACAGCCACCGGTCTAGCTGGAGCAGAACCTGACCCAAGGTTAACTGAACAATTCGTTGACATCGTTGACCAGGAAGATCCTAGTCGATTAACATATGACCATGAGTTCTTAAGCGCTTACTATGAGAACAAGGGCCTGAATGAGCTCTTTGATGATCCGTATACCGAGCTGAAAAGACCTTCCCAGATCGACACTGAAGTAGCGTTAGCCCTCTACCTTGATGATGAGTACATCAGCCAGATCGGCTGGTACGGTACGTCAGAGTTCAACCGCAAGATGCACGAGAACTTATCGCTTTCTGCCGGTGAGAAACGCGTCAACCAGTACCTGTCAGCGCTAACACGACCGACAGATCACGAGCTTCGGGTATTTCGTGGAGTATCTCGTACGGACGTAACCGTCGGGAAAATCGAGCCACTTAAACAATGGACCAGCAGCTCAACCGTAGCTCAAACCGCGATGAAATTTGCTGTTGGCTGGGATACGGGTGAGCGGCACAGTGATGTTTGGGACATTCAAGTGCCCCCTGGAACAGCGGCTGTTATCACAAATGCCGATGAGCAGGAAGTTCTTCTTCATCCATCAACCCAGGTTGAGATCATCGGGATCGAGGACCTAGGTGAAACGAGCTCATTTGGTATTCGACGTCGTATCATCGCCCGAGTTGTCCCAGAACGAATCGGCGCTGAGCGGATTGACCCCGATCTTCGACCGATCATAGATGACGATCGGCTTGACCTACCGCAGGAGGACTTTGCTAAGGCCATCTTCCTGGTCGGGCGCGAACGTCAGCACGAGAACCTGCGACTGCGCAGAGAGTGGCAAGACCAGCCTGAGTTTATCGAAGATCGACAGCCAAATCCCCCCGGCTCACCGCAAGAAGATCTACACCGGTATATCATTGGCGATGAGTGGGTAGGACCTACCGTTGGTGGACGACACGTTGCGTTCTACCAAGATTTCAACAAGCGTCTCCGTGAAGGGCAAGAGCTGACACAAGAACAACAACGTGTCAGTACGTCAATGTTCTCGCTGTTAGAGCCATCAACCAAGCGTCGACGCGTGTTCCGTGGTGAGTCGGACAATGAGATAGATGTAAGCACCGGAGAACGTATCCAGCTTGACCCGTTGACCGTCGGGCAGATCTACGAGCCCAGGAGCTGGACATCGACCACGGGATACGGGTACAAAGCCTGGTTCTTCAGTGGGACACCTCAGACACGATTCTGGGACATTGACGTGCCCCGTGGAACACCGGGCATCTTGACCAACGCCGGTGAGCAGGAACTCCTCCTGCCGCCCGGTGCTCGACTTGAGATCCTCGATATCCAGCGGTATGAGTTTGAGACACCGATCCCGGGAATCATTTCCGGAACAGCTCAGGTTGAACGCGTAGTTGCTCGGGTCGTACCAGAGCGCATTGGTGCGGAACCGATTGACCCACAGCGTCTGCGGTTAGCGGTAGGTGACATTGACAGACGCGCCTTTGAGTCGCGCGCAGATATCGATGCGATGGTAGCCGCCGGAATGCTGGAGGTTCGTGGAGGATTCGGTGACCACGAACTTTTGCCGGACTATGTGCACACGCTGAGCCTTGGTCCTGATGCCCGTTCATACTTTGGCAACGGCGGCCATAGAGCTTTGAACCGTAGTCTGCGCGAAAATACACCCTTGTCACGAGCTGACGCTGAGAGAAACGCACAGTTGCTCGCAGGCGTTGCACCGTCAAGTCAAGAGTTCCGCCTCTGGAGAGTGCAAGGCGACAAGAACTTCAGGCCGCCATCAGACTATGACCCGGTAAACCCTGGTGACATTGTTCAACCGGGTGGTGGTGCCTGGACGTCCACATCGACAGAGATCGTAGTCCCCGGATACTCAATTACCGGCGGAGTTCGGCCGCGACTATGGGACATCAAGGCGCCGGCAGGAACTCGTTCTATCGTGACAAACTGGGAGGAGGCAGAGGTCCTTCTTCCCCCGGGCACGCAAGTTCGAGTCTTAGCGATTCAGCGTGATTTCCAGCATGACGACCTATTTGATGGACAGCCGGTTGAACGTGTCATCGCTAATGTTGTTCCAGAACGTATCGGTGCAGAGCCGGTTCCGCCCGGTGGGTTGTTGCCCGATGCCTATGATCCACGGGTAGATGAGAGGTTCAGTGACATCGCGAAGAAGCACGACACGCGACGTCCACATGTTCCGGTCTACGCTCAGCTAGAAGCGGACCACATTAGTCATCCACAGTTTTACGGGAACCAAAAGTTCTATGAGCTCTTAGTTCTACGAAACCTGTCAAGGAGCAAGCCGATCAGCTCCACGGATGTTGACCCAGACATGGCACTGGCGCTATACGTAGATAATGCGTTCAAGACTTTCAGCGATGACGGGGAATATCCAGAGGACAGTTGGCTCGGGGTATACACGTTCAACGAACGTATGCAGAACGATCAACCACTGGCTAAGTCGGAGCAGGCCGTAAACGCTGGCCTGACGCAGTTAGCTAAACCGCTAGATGAAGATCTACGTGTTTTCCGAGGATCAAAGCCGAGTCCCGATATTTCTGTCGGTGATGTTGAACCGTTGAAACGTTGGACTAGCACCTCTACCATCATCAATACCGCGATACGGTTTGGCTTTGACGAGGACTTCAACCAAGAGATCTGGGACATCAAGGTACCACGTGGTACGGCGGCCATCATCACAAACGCCGGCGAGCAAGAGGTCCTGCTCAACCCAACAGCGCGCCTGCAAATCATAGCTATTGAAGAAATTGATGATCCAGCTTTCAAACAAGTCAAGCGTCGGATCATTGCAACGGTTGTTCCAGAGCGTATTGGAGCTGAGCCAGGTGTACCGGAAATTTCTGGCGATCTTCAACAGGCTATTCGTCAACAGATCGCTGAGCTAGAAAGGCTGAGAGTTTTAGCCGTTGACAAGGAGGCGATTGACCAGTCGATCACGGCACTTCGAGCTCAACTGGTGATACCACGTGACCCTCGCGTGGACATTGAGCCAGAGGAGTTCTTTGCGTGGGCTGATGATGCTCTTGACTTAGACGCAAATCCACCTAACGATTGGCACGCAGAGTTGCCTGGTTTTATCAAAGACGATTGGACAGATACGCCAGCGTTAAGAGACTTCACGAATATCGAGGGTCCCAAGTTGAACGGACTCCTCTACAAGGATACAGCCCTCTCTGACAAGTACAAGGAGATCAACGGTGAGTTGACGAAGCTCGTAACGCCTGTACAGCAGGAGCTGCGAGTGTTCCGCGGTGAGATCGAGGACTTCTACCTGGTCAACGCCTCCGTTGGCAGAGATTACATGGTCAAGGGTTGGATGTCCACCTCACGTGAGGCTATGTTGGCCGTAAGATGGGCAGAGAAGGCGCATGAAGGTGGAACATTCTGGGACATTCGTGTTCCAGCAAGAGCAGCGGCCATCATCACCAACGCCGGTGAGCAAGAGGTCATCCTACCCCCTGGAACACGCCTTAACATCCTGCGCGTGGACCGTGACCTGAATTATGAGACATCGCATGAGGGCATGTTCATCAGGCAGCGGATCATCGCTGAGGCTGTGGTTGAAGAACGCGTCGGTGCTGAGCCGATACGACCAAAACCCGATCCACGGTTAATAGAAACGGCAGAAGAGTTTCGCAACTACGCGACGACAAGATACTATCCGGATGAGTACCCTGAGCTACAGGATCGGTGGATTGAGTTACCAGAGTACTCAAAGTTTGACTTTACGTCTAACCCGGACCTAGGGCTATACATCTATGGCTTTGATCCGGACACACCGCACGTTCCATTTTACAGGGCGCTGAATGATCGTTTGCGGCAAGACATCGTGCTGTCACCTGAGCAGCAACGAGTTAACGAAGTTCTGATCCAGTTGCTTCGACCATCTACCGAACGTCGCCGGTTGTTCAGAACAGAGGTATCTGATCGAGATGATCTTTACGACCTTGGCTCAATAGATGTCGGTGATGTTTATGATACTCCGTCGTGGTTCTCAACGTCGGCGCTTGCGCGTAAAGCCTACATGTTCGCCATTGAGAAGCCGATTCTTCGGTTCTGGGACGTTGACGTGCCGGAGGGAACACCGAGCATTGTAACTAACTTTAGAGAGTTAGAGCAGATCTTACCGAAGGGAACAAGGTTAGAGATCCAGCGAATCGAGCGTTTCCAAGCACAGATACGAAATGCCGACGTCGAGTGGGTCCAAGCTCGAGTTGTTCCGTTCGGAGAGCGCATCGGCGCGGAACCCGTCGACGTCGATGTTTTACCGGAACCAGAAGATCTTCAGGCAGCCATCCGCCGTCAGATCGCTGAGCTGACTCGGTTGCGTGATACTGTCGACGATCCGGCAGTAATAGATGCATCTATTACAGCGCTTCGGGTGCAGTTAGACAGACCACGTGATCCACGATTGGATGAGAATTTCGCTGAGCTGTACCTAGCCAGTGACGCAATTGAGATTGAGCGTCAACACCTGAACCTTCCGCAGTATACCGAACGTAGTGACAGTGACGCATACGCGTTGATGGAGAGGTTGGGCATAGAGAAGATGTTGGACCTTGAGCTGGTCGACATTGACGATGAGACCGTGGCGCTAACCCTGTATTCTGAAGATTGGAGTGAGTTGTTAGATGAAGCGCGAGATACCAGTGAAGCCGTTGACTGGGACGGACACTGGAGATTCAACCAGCGAATGCGTGAAGACCGGCTCTTGTCTGAGGGTGAGATGCGGGTCAACATGGGTCTCACTCATCTCGCGCAGCCCTTGTCTCAAGAGCTACGTATCTTCCGGGGCGTAGAACAAGACCTAGACCTAGCTGTCGGCGATGTAAATCCGCTCAAGCAGTGGACCAGTACCAGTGTCTCGCCAGAGAAGGCGATGCAGTTTGCCGCTGGAACCTTCCCTGCTCGTGTTCAGCGAGGAACGGTTTTAGACATTCGTGTTCCCCCCGGCACGGCGGCAATCATCACCAACGCAGATGAGTCTGAGGTGATCCTTCACCCATCAACGAGGATCCGTGTTCTAGGTATCGAGGATACGTCAGGACCTGAGTATCGAGCCGCATACGTCTATACTAAGACACGTATCATCGCTGAGGTTGTTCCAGAAGAGCGCATTGGCACAGAACCGACGCTCCGCCTGCTTCCTTCCCCTGACCGTGATCCACGGTTAAATGAGACTTGGGCATCAATAGTTGAGCACGAGCTCAAGCTTGAGACCAGAGAAAGAGGGTTTCGTGAACATCCGAAGTTGCCTGATTACCAGGCGGCAATGGGACTGGTAGATCGGTACATCAACTTTGCCTATGCTAAGCTGAATGACCAGCTTCGAACCGGTGGTGAAGCTGTATTAGACACGATAGATAGAGAGGTTCACCAAGCTCTATTGGATGCGTTGAGACCGACAACTCAAACATATCGTGTGTTCAGGGGAGAGACCGCTAGAATTTTAGATGCTCTTCCTCTTGATGAGGGCACGATTATTCCTGCACCGGCTTGGTTGTCAACATCTCGAACGGGTCGACCTATCGCGTTTAACCGTGCAGCTAGAGGACGATTTTGGGACATTGAGATACCTGAAGGAACACGTGCGATAGTCACAAATCCAAGTGAAACAGAGATCATTCTGCACCCAGGAACTCAGCTGCAGATCTTACGCGTAGAAGCTGTTCACTCTGACGAAACAGCTGTACAGTTGTTCAAAGGAGCTCTTCAAGTTAGCCCAGATGAACGTGTCATCGCACGAGTTGTACCTGAGCGAATCGGAGCAGAGCCTGTCGACGTTGATGTTTTGCCGGAGCCAGAAGATCTACAAACGGCTATCCGTCGTCAGATCGATGATTTGACCCGTATCCGCGCGACCGTCAGTGATCCTGAGCCGATCGATCTCATGATCGTTTCGTTGAGAGCAGAGTTAGATAAGCCGCGTGATTCACGGATCGATGAAGCTGCTCAGATCGATGTTGCACTTAACGCTAAGAGTCGTGCAGCGTCACCCCTGCTAAGCCGCGATGTAACCGACACAGAGAGATGGCCTGAGTATATTGGTAATATCCATCAACCTGGTGACATGCGAAGTGATGTACAATTCGCTGTTGGTGTCTACACCGGAGCGGATGACACGCACGTTCGGTTCAATGAGTGGATGATAGCTGGACAACCATTTGATGAACCAGAGGTTGACGTTTTCCAAGACATTCACTGGGGCTTGGTAGCAGCGTTGAAGCCTCTTAGCCGAGAGAGGCGCTTGTTCCGTGGTGAGGACCTTGACATAGTTCAACGGTACCCGATAACCGTGGGTGAGGTTGTTACGACAGAGACGTGGAGATCTACCTCTCCCAACGTACGAGACACAGCTGCCTTTGCATCTAGGTACAGTGAAGTCGGTCCTGGTCGGATCTGGGATATTCGAGCTCCGGCTGGTTACCGAGGTGTTGTGACTGATGCTACTGAGCACGAGGTTATTCTTCCACCAGGAACTAAGCTGCGTGTTCTTCACATCGACAATGACCTAGATAACCAATTTGACATCAAGCAACGGATCGTTGCTGAGATCATGCCTTATGATGAGCGAATCGGCGCCGAGCCACCGCAGCTTCCGATCGCGCCTTTATCAGCGGATCGTGATCCTAGGCTAGATGAACGGTTCAGCGACCTGGTTGATCGTAAATTTGAAGAGACTAAACTTCCACGATTGACCGATGAGCATGTCGGGCACCCGCAGTACCAAGGTGTGATGCCCTTTGAAGATCTGCGACAAGGGCTGCTGCATGATCGTCCCTCCTGGGCTCCCATTAGAATTCATGAGGATGACGCGTTGTCGATGTATATCAGTAACGCTTATGATTCGGCCTTCGGCTACGAGTGGAGAGGCACGTACGTCTTTAATGAGAGGATGAGAAACGGTTTACCATTATCTGATATTGAAAATCAAGTAAACGAGGGACTGAGTCGCATCGCCCAGACGTTCAACACCGATCTTCGGGTATTCAGAGGTGCTGCTGTTCAACGTGGTGTCAGTATCGGTGGCACTGAACAGATCAAAAGTTGGCTCAGCACGAGCGCTTCGGTTGATATCGGAGCAAGGTTCAGCGTACGACACCAGCGTGTAGGTGACATCTGGGACATTCACGTACCACGTGGAACGGCTGGCATCGTCACCAATGAGCCTGAGTTAGAGGTACTGGTCAGCCCAGGAGCGTACTTGAAGGTCATCGGGATTGAGAGCACCGGTGATGACTATGTGCAACGACGAATTATCGCAACGGTCGTGCCAGAGCGCATCGGGGCGGAACCAATTAACGTTTTGCCCGAACCGGAAGATCTCCAAGCTGCCATCCGCCGTCAGATCGACGAGCTGACCCGGCTGCGCAACACCGTCGACGATCCCGTGACGATCGATGCCTCGATCGCCACACTTCGAGCGCGGCTAGAGAGGCCTCGTGATCCACGGCTGGATGAGACAGAAATTGATCTTGATCAAATCATCTACGCCAGTGTAGCAAAGTGGAAGCGTGGCCGAAACTTTAAGGATCACGAGCAGCTGCCCGATTATGTCAGGCCATCGACATTGACGCCAGAAGTTCGTGGCTACTTCATGATCGACTATAGATCATTGAACCGTAACCTACGAGAGAACTTCCCGCTAAGCGACGCAGAGGTACGCACAAACGCAGCACTGTTAGCGGCCATAAGACCGACGACACAGGAATTCCGACTGTGGCGCGGTCAACCGCAAAACAAGTTTCACCGTCCACCGTCAGAGTACAGCCCGGTACGGGTTGGTGAGATCGTACAGCCAGGAGGTGGTGGTTGGGTATCAACATCTAGAGAGATCATCGTGCCAGGAGCGCCCCTGTTTCCTGGTGGTCGAATTGATCGAGTCTGGGACATTCGCGTACCGGCTGGAACACCCGCTCTCGTATCTAACGCGAGAGAAGCGGAGGTGCTTCTTCCGCCTTTGTTCCAAGTTCGCGTGTTAAAGGTTGATCCTGATTTTGAAAATAATTCAGTCTTTGGTGGTCGTCGGCTTGAACGGGTTATCGCGGAGGCTGTTCCTGAGCCGGCAAGGCCTGGGATCCCGGGTCAGATCACTGACGAAAGCATCATGGTGCGAATTGTCCAATCTCAAGAGGCTGTTCGACCAGATAGAGTGCAGGAGCTTTATGATGAGCACGGTATCACGCTTCGTCAGTTGACCGATACGAGTGAGCTGTTAGCCGAGGACATCAACAAGTATGTCTACTTTTCTCAGCCTAGCTTACAACGACGAGATGATAAGTGGTGGACCTATGCGAAGATACAGAGCTGGACTGACGATGTCGTAGTTATAGAGAGCCTTGATAATCCCGACTTTACGTGGCGCATAAGTCCTGAGAACGTACAAATCTTAGAGTTCCCACGTCGAGAGTGGATCGGAGCTGAGCCGGTTAGACCGATCATAGTACCCGATCAACGGTTGACGGAAAGCTGGGAGGTACGAGTCCGTGATGAATTGATGCGTGATGTACAGGACATGGTCCAAAAGGATCACGTAGAGTCACTGGATTATCAACCGGAAGGTGGGGCTATCGGGCAGTATGTAAACTGGTCGTTCGTCTCAGTTAATCGAGCTCTTCGTGAAAACAAGGGTTTCGATAATCTTAACGATCTTCTAGTGAATGAGGGTTTGACCGACGCTCTTAAGGACACGACGCAAAACTATCGCGTCTACCGCGGAGAGGGTGTGGCAGCCTGGGAAGCAAATCCAGTTGTTACCGCAGGTGAAATTATCCCAGCTTCTTCATGGTTGTCCACCGCTCAATCTGGTAAAGTCGCCTTTGAATATGCAACTGGTCGACTGTGGGACATCGAGATCCCCGTCGGAATGCGAGCAATCGTTACTAATGAACGTGAAACTGAGATCATTCTCCCCCCTGGAACGCAGCTCCATGTCCTGCGGGTAGATCCGCTTGACCCTGACGGTGATGTTGCAAGAGGTCTCAAGCAAGCAGACCTTCCGATCTACGCGGAGCGTGTCATTGCCCGAGTTGTATTGCAAGAGCGTATCGGTGCGGAACCGGTTGATCTACTGGAAGATATACAAGATGACATTCGACGTCAAATCGATGAGCTGACCCGGTTACGTGATACCGTTGACGATCCAGCAGTTATCGATGCCTCAATAGCGTCACTGCGAGCGCAGCTTGATCGTCCACGAGATCCACGGTTAGATGAAACGTTCCATGGTATCCTTCAAGCGCAGAATAAGCGTAAGCTAGAAGATGAGCATCACCTTATCCCAGGGCACTGGGAATATGAGCCGTTTGAATATCTACTAAGTCATCATAGCTTAGACGAAGACGATCTCGATATCTTCAGTATTGACGACGAGATTGCCTTAGCCATGTACATAGATGATGAGGTAGTTGATTCGATCCAATGGTACGGTGTAGAATCCTTTGGTGAGGCTATGCGAAAGGATCGGTCACTTACCTACGGTCAACAGGTCGTGAACAGTGCTCTTGCTTCATTGTCTACTCCCTTAGCTAATGAGTTGCGTGTCTTTCGTGGTTTGATATTGACCAGATATGATCGTGACTTCGTTGTCGGCGAGGTTCATCCTCTGAAGCAGTGGACCAGCACCAGCACGTCAGCAGATACCGCGAGAGGCTGGTCACGTGGCGGTGTAGTTTTAGACATTCGTGTACCGCCAGGCACAGCGGCTGTTGTGACAAATTCTAGCGAACAAGAGGTCATCCTTCACCCATCAACTCGGATTCGAGTCCTGGGAATAGAGGCCGTTCACTCAGATGAATCTGCTCCGTTCAATTGGCCAGATCGCCGTATCATCGCCGAGGTAGTTCCGCAAGAACGTATTGGCGCTGAGCCGATTGTGCGTCCCTATGATTATCGTTTTGACGAAGATTGGAACAAGCAGCTTCGTAGAGAGCTCAAAGGTGTACGTGAGTCAGATCGGATAGAAGATCATTTAAGATTAAGAGACTACCAAGATGTCAACGAACACATTGAGTCTTATATCTTATACCAAGGTGGACAATTAAACAACTTTTTGCGCAAGCAAAAGCCCTTAGAAGGCAAGCTGGTAGATCTTAACGAAGGCCTGTTCAACTCACTTCGAGAAACTACGAGAAGCTACCGAGTTTTCCGCGGTGAGGGCATGGCTACTCTACACTTGCGAGAGTTTGATGTAGAAGTGGGCACGATCATACCGGCTCCGACGTGGATATCGACATCAACATCTGCGCACATCGCGTTCAAGTTTTCAGGTGGACGCATCTGGGATATTCACATAGAACCACGCGTACGTAGCATCGTGAGTAACGAAGGTGAAGCTGAGATCATGCTTCCGCCTGGAACACGGATGCAGATCTTACGTGTTGAACCTATCAGCCTTGAAACTGAAACTGTTCTGCGAGAGCTTGGAATTGGAGCAAATTATATACCATCTGAACGTGTCGTAGCTCGTGCTGTCAGCCAGCGAATCGGTGCTGAACCAGTTGATATCCTGCCTGAACCAGAAGATCTCCAGGCTGCTATCCGTCGTCAGATCGATGAGCTCACCCGGTTGCGTGATACCGTTGATGATCCGACAGTTATTGATGCCTCAATCGCGTCACTCCGGGCACAGCTTGATCGTCCACGAGACCCACGGTTAGATGAAGAGTTGGTTGATGTCGTTCAAGCTGAAGACTACCATAAACTGACCGAGGATCATAAATCAATAGTCGGTTTTGTCAAGCCTCGTTACATGTTCACGTTGTTGAATGAGAGAGATCTTCAACTTCACAACTTACGCGTTGACGACATTGATCCAACGTTAGCGCTTAGCATGTACATCTCAGATGATGAGATTGACCGTGACGGGTGGATGGGTGTCGGTCGCTTTAACCGTCGTTTACGCGATTGGCCAGAAGATCTAAATGCAATCGAGAAAAAGGTCAGCATAGAGTTGATGGCTCTTGTTCGTGAGCTTGATGAACCACGACGAGTGTTCAGGGGTGCCGGTGATCCTGACGTCGACATATCGGCAGGAAGTGTTGTTCCGTTTAACCAGTGGTCGAGCACCAGCACAACTGTCCGAACAGCTATTGAGTTTGGCATCAGCGAAGAGCCCACTCTTTGGGACATTCGTCTGCCTGTTGGAGCACAGGGCATCATAACTAATTCGCAAGAACAAGAGATCATTCTTCCACCATCAACTCGAGTCAGAATCCTCGGTGTTGAGGAGGCGCCTCCTGGAATAGCTCTTCGAGCTGGCATGACGCGTCGTCCGCGGCAACGTATCATCGCTGAGGTTGTAGTTGAAGAGAGCATCGGTGCTGAACCAATTGGTCTAGTACGAGATCCACGGCTGGATGAGACCCCTGACCAGTTGTCTAAGATCAGCGTGAAAGAAGAAGGATTAGTTGAACGTTATCTATCCAGCTTTGCGATACACGAGGCACGAAACTTCTACGTGCAAGCTCGTGAGAAGGTTCCAAGCTTCACTGACGTAGCACCAGACATCGACAATTTAGGTCAGATCGCTCTCAGCCAGTATGATGACGAGATGCTGGTCGCTCTTTACCAGGCCAGCATTGATAAGATTGACATAGACGGTAAGCGGCAGTGGTCAGGCTATGCGGAGTTTAACCGGAAGTTCAGGGCCGAAGAGCCGTTGACTGAACTCGAGACGATGGTCAGTGAGGCCCTGGTCAGGTGGGCGCGAACCTCTCGGATCGAGGAACGTGTCTTTAGGGTTGAGGGACCAGAAGTTCTCAGGTCGGTTCCATTACGGTCTGGTGAGATCGTTCCGTTGCAGCAATGGTACAGCACAAGCTTCCGCTTGCAGACAGCGCTGAACTACACGTATGGTAGCCGCGGAGCTCGCACTCGTCTGTGGGACATCAAGGTTCCATCAGGTGTCAAGGCGGTTATGCCTGATCGGAATGAGCTTGAGATGCAACTTCCACCAGGAACGAAACTGCATGTCATTGACATACGTGACGTTGATGATCTGGTGTACATCGTTCCGACTAACCGCAGAAAGGTGCAACATGTTATTGCTGAGGTTGTCGATGAGCATATCGGCGCTGAGCCGATTGATGTTTTACCAGAACCCGAAGATCTCCGAACCGCTATCCACCGGCAGATCGATGAGCTGACCCGGTTACGAGAAACGGCTGATGATCCAACCCTGTTTGATTCATCGATAGCGGCACTGAGATCACAGCTCAGTGACGTGGCGTCTCCGCCCGATGCTGATACCCGCTACGCTATCTCAGGGTTTGCTCAGGCACTGAGTGACGGCCTAGAGGCTGATGCCGATAGTCCCTTGATCAGCCTTGAGCGCATCGGCGCTGAGCCTCGCAAACGAGACATGAGCTTTGCTCGAAGCCACTATGCCACTCAGTATACGACTAAACGAACAGGAGCTCATGAGGTCGTAGCGTTAGATGACCTGGAGTTTAGGTCGCCCTCTGTGATCAAAACCACGGGTAACGGTTATACTCACCGACAGTTTGTAGAGATCTATGAGGATAAGGTCTTTGCTCAGGTGATGAAAAGCGCGTTTGAGCGAGAGGACAATACCTTTACCCTTAACTTTATCGCCGTTGACCCAGACTTTAACCAGCCCTTCACGGTGTTGCGACAGTTTGAGAAGTTTCTCAAAAAGGCGGATGAGCAAGACGTAACCCTGGTCGCTGTGGTCGCCTCATCGGATGAAGATTGGATCAGTGACGACAAGCTGCGCAAGTTCTACATGCAGTTCGGCTTTGAACGGTACCAGACAGAGTGGGGCCTACGACGTCGACCGGGAGCTCAACGCGTCGGCGCGGAGCCGGAGGGCGATCTTCAAGTTGCGATCCGCCGTCAGATCGATGAGCTGACACGTCTTCGTGAGACAGCTGATGATCCGGCAGCGATAGACGCATCTATTACGGCACTACGGGCGCAGTTGGAACGGCCTCGTGACCGACGACTAGATGAGACCCCTGACCAATTTGTCGCGGCTTACAGCGAAGATCGATATAATCCCAGCGGAGACTCTCACGAGGCGTTGTCGGGTTATATCAAGGTAGATGACAACCAAGTCTTAGAGGAGTATACCTGGAAGGGCGGTCACTATGATCTGAATGAGTTCCTTCGTGATGGACGACCCTTGACATCACGAGATCAAGCGCTTCACGAGAGTCTTACTAAGCTAGTCGTGTTGTCGGATCGAGAGCATCGCCTGTTCCGTGGAGTCAAGAAGTTTAGGGGGCAGGAACTTCCAGAGGTCGGTGAGACACTGACGTTCAAACAGTGGCAGTCTACGTCAAAGAGCTTAGACGTGGCGTCATTCTTTGGTCGTGGCGGACAACTCTGGGACATTCGGGCGCCGTCTGGAACCCCCTGGATCGTGACCAACGTCTCTGAGCAAGAGGGTATTCTTCCGCCCATGACTCGGTTGCAGGTACTGGCTGTTCAGGAACTTCCCCCTGATCCGGGACGCGCAACCACGATGTTTGGTCGCGTGAGAAATCTTCTAGCTCCGAAGCACAGGGTTATCGCAACGGTTGTTCCCGATGAGGGTTCACTTGAGATGAACCGTCGTCAAGCGCTCTTAGGATTCACCGAGGCTCTTAGTGACGACCTAGAGCGTGAGGGATTACCGGGTATCGAGCGTATCGGCGCAGAACCGCGGTCACCAGAAGAACTGCAACACGCGGTCAGTCAATATGAGCGATGGTACCGGGACATGTCTGCTCATCTTCTTACTACGAGAGTAGATGTAGAAGACTTAGATTTTGACTCAAGCAGCAAGCAGTTTGTTCGAGTTGCTGGTGATGATGCATTTGCTGATATCAGCCAAACTAGCAACGTTCGGTTTTTCATTGAATTTGCCGCTGTTCATCCCACGGCAGCACCGCAGGGAGCGCTGTTGAGAAAGTTCCGTGCCCTGATAGACAAGGCCGATGAGCAAGCGATCGTTCTTGAGGCTAGCGTTGACTCGATATTCGATAATTGGATCAGTAATGAACGACTAAGCCGGTTTTACCAACGCTTTGGATTCCGGCCGCTTGATGAACCCCCCGCTGTTGACAATTACCTAGTAAGGTCACCGAGGTTGACGTCGGTAGTCTCAACGGAAACCGTGCAACGAGTCTTACGTCATATCAGAGATGGCAACATCGGAGATCTGGAAGAGTTCAGTCCATCATACAACACGTTCTTCACGGACACCGGGTTAATAGAACGAACTTCGTTTGGTACACCGATCTTGACGCCCCTAGGTAGAAGCATCCTAGCTAATGAATCAAGAGCTGTGCGAACGGTTGATGACGCGCTCAACCAAGTTCGCAGAGAGCGCATCGGCGCAGAGCCCGTTGACCTACCCGATGATCCGCGCTTAAGTGAGACGCTTGAAGATCTAGATGACTTGACCAGGGGCATTGATACCGGTGAGCTACGTGAAGTACACGAGAGCTTTGATCGCTTAGAAGGAAGTCACTTACCGGAAGTAGCCTTTTACCAACTTAGCGATATTCTCGATAATCCACGTGCGTTGGTCATTGATGAAAACAGCTTTACCGATGAAACAGCTGCGGCGCTAGCCGCGTTGAAGCCGGTTCACCTGTACGGTTGGCGAGGATTCAGTGACTTTAACCACGCTGTACGGTCAGGACGCGAGCTTACCCCGATTCAAGCGCGTGTTCAATCGGGCATGGTCGCGTTTACACGGCCGCTTCCAGAAGAGCGACGCCTGTTCCGAATTGATCGTGAGCACGTGATCTCGGATGATCCAGTCGTAGCTGGCAACGTGTACCCGGTGCCAGGCTGGATGTTCACTTCCGATGAGATCTCAACGATCACGATGTTTGGCAAGGAAGCCCGGGTCACCGACAACGTGCGCCTGTGGGACATTCGCGCTTCCGAAGGAAACCCCCTGTTTTCACCGTACCCTGGAGAGTGGACACTGCCGCCAGGCACGCAGCTGCGTATCCTGCGTGTTGATAAGACGGACGGCTACGTCGGAAAGAGTGCTTTATACAGCGCTGCGATCAAGGTCCGTGAACGGGTGATCGCTGAGATCGTGCCACGAGAACGCATCGGTGCTGAACCTAGGTTCGACGTTGATGAGAACGCGCACTTAGCCTTTGCTGAGTTCACAGAGGCGCTGAGTGACGACATTCTTAGTGATCCTGGAAGCCCGCTCACCGGCATCGAGCGCATCGGTGTTGAACCGCTACGGCGCTTGCCAAGAGACCTAGACATAGCTGAGCGTCGTTATCGTAACTGGTATAACTTGTATGAAAACTCGGCCCTGTTTAGAAGCGTAGATGTTGATGATCTAGATTTCAGATCTCAGCGATCACACTTTATTCGAGTTGCCGGTGACAAGGCATTTGCTTTGACCACGCGTCTTGCTGACGATCGCCACTATGTTCTGCTCATCGCGACGCATCCCACTGACAAGCAACCTGGCGTGTTGCTGAGAAAGTTCCAGGCGTTTCTCGACAAGGCTGATGAACAAGGAATCACGCTTGACGTATCTGTTGTTTCACTGGATGCCTTTTACGTCAGAAGTGAGCGATTAGCTAAGTTCTACCAGCAGTTTGGCTTTGAGCAACTCCCTGCGTCCAGTGTCAGCGCGACGATTCGCATGAGACGTCTGCCGAGACCGGTTGAACGTATCGGCGCGGATCCGGAGGATCTTCAAACTGCCGTCCAGCGTCAGATCGATGAGCTGACTCGTCTGCGTGAAACAACGGACGACGTAACCGCTATCGACGCGACGATCACAGCGCTACGAGCTCAATTGACACGGCCGCAACCGCAGCTTGATCCACGGGCAACGGTTCCACCAGCGAGGTTTGTTGAGCAAGCCGTAGACCTATCTAACAGGGAGCTGAACCCGGGTCGTACAACACACGGGGATCTGCCGGAGTTCATTGACAACAACGACCTGGGTCAACCGGAGTTGCGCAGTTACATCAGGACCAGTCACCGACTCAACGAGCGTCTCTACAATGATCGGCCCTTGTCACCCGCGTTGCGAGAGATCAACGATAAGCTGGCAGAGCTGACCGGACCGATCTCACAGGAGCTGCGCGTGTTCCGCGGAGAGATCGAGGACGACTACACGTTTGACGTAGCGGTGGGCACGGATTATGTGACAAAGGGTTGGATGTCAACCTCTCAACGAGCTGAGATCGGTGTTCGATGGGCTCGAGCTGGACAACACGCGGACGGCATCACGGTCTGGGACATTCGTCTACCTGCGGGAACCCCTGGCGTCATAACTAACATGCAAGAGGCGGAGGTGATCTTACCGCCAAGCATGAAGCTTAGAATCTTGCACGTTGACGGTGACCTAGATTACCACTACCCGATCCGGCAACGTATCATCGCCGAGGTTGCCGCAGAGCGCATCGGCGCTGAGCCGCCAAGCAGTCGCAACAACCGTCTTGCTGCGACCTTGTTTGCTGAGGCTCTCAGTGAGGAGTTAGAAAATGTTTCAGGCGCGACGCTCATTGAGCGTATCGGCGCCGAGCGTCGCGTCCGAGACATGGAAGAAGCTCGTTTTACGTATGACTGGTTATACGGTGCTCGTAAACGTCAAACTGACGTCATAGTAAACGTTGAGGACTTAGACTTTTACCGAATGGTAATGCCTGATTTCTCGGAAGAACCAAGACCGGCATATCAGTTTGTTCGCATCTTTGAGGAGGAAGCTTTTGCCGCTGTTGAGATGAGGCCTAGCGGTGTAGTCTTAATTAAGACAATAGCTGTTTCTCCAGATCGTCAGCCAGGTGTTCTGTTAAGAAAGTTCAGAGCGCTTCTCAACAAGGCAGATGAGCAGGGTGTTGCTCTAAAGGCGGTTCCCTCATCGTATGATGAAAATTGGATCAGTGATGATCGGTTACGTAAGTTCTACGCGCAATTTGGATTCCATGATGACGTAAATGATCCCACGTACATGATTCGTCAACCGCAAACTGAACGTATCGGTGCGGAACTATTCGATAACCTGGACATCAGAGAGACCCCGCTCGATCCACGGTTGTTGCAGACCGGAGAGGTGTTTATTCGCAACCTGTTTGATGAACCTTCTGTAGGTGTTGACATAGGACCTCAACCAGGGCATCGGTTGTTACCCGGCTACGTCGACATTGACACTGATCCGGTGCTGAAGCAAGCTACGTTTTACACGTTGAACCGGCAGTTGCATCGTGGTAAGGACTTGACCGACGCGAATCGTAAGCGAAACGATCGCTTGTTGAGCTTGAGCGTGAGACTAGACAGAGAGCTGCGCGTGTTCAGGGGTGAACAGACACCGCTGCCGCACCTTCAATCTGGTTGGGTAGGAAGCTTAGACCGATGGACATGGACGAGCGTAAACCGTCGCATCGCACACCAGTTCCTCAAGCCCACGGGCGACCAGATCTGGGACATCCGTGTTCCAGCCGGTGCCCGCGCGCTCATCACGCGCGAGAGATACGGTGAGATCGTATTGCCTCCCGGAACAACTTACCGTATCCTTGGAGTCAAGGACGTTACTGAGGCCGATTATCCAGCAAGAATGATGGCGAGTGATAAGCGCCTGCGCAAGTTGATCATTGCTGAGGTAGTTTCACCAGAACGTATTGGCGCTGAGCCGCTTGATCTGCCCGATGCTGACGCTCGTCACGCCATGCTCGTGTTTACCGAGGCGTTGAGTGATGACATAGAGAATGTTCCAAGCTTGACTCCGCTTGAGCGCATCGGCGCAGAGCCACGTCGACAGCAAGACCTAGTCCAAGCTCGGGAGATGTATGCTGCAGCCTATCGTCAAGCTTCAACGGAGACCGATTCTCAAATCTTTGCAGATGAGCTGTATTTTAACTACTTTGACATGGCTGACGGTCAACTCATTGAGTTTGACGACGGTTTTGCGGTTATTGACACGGGCCCGTATGATACATATCAGATTCAATATATTGCGGTTGATCCCGACTCTTCACCGGGAGCAGCGTTAAGAAAGTTCAGGCTTATTCTTGACAAGGCCGATGAACAAGGCGTCGTTCTCCGAGCCAGTGTAGAATCACACTTTGCTTGGATCAGCGACGATAAGCTTGAGAAGTTTTACCGTCAATTTGGCTTTGAGCCAGTTGCCGGCGTTGACTACTCGGTCTTGCGAACGTTAGAACGTCAACCTGGAACCGGACGTCACCTACGACGACGTGATGAGCGCATCGGAGCTGAGCCGGAGATCCCGTTGGCAGATGCCCTGCGAGCTCACCCAGGTTACCGGCTGACCAGTACGACACTTGGTCGTATGCTCGCCGACCCAGACATGGACTATGAGGGCAGTGAGTTTCTCACTGAGTTTATTGACCACCCGTACGGTCGCGTCCAAAATTGGCCAGATTATCAGCAAGCTAGCAACGCGCCAGGTATCCGTTACTATCTAGGAAACACAGGGTACGGTCTTAATGACGCTTTACGCGTAGGCGCATTGTCATCGAAACAACAGTCAGTCAATGAAGAGATGCTCAGTCTCTTACGACCCAGCGCAGAGGTCCGGCGCCTGTTCCGCGCTGAAAAAGTAGAGAGCGTTGAGCGTCAACCGTTGCAGATCGGTGATATCGTCACGGACGACGGCTGGACGAGCACGACACAAGGTCTTTACAGAGCGTTGTACCACTTAGCGGCTGACGATCCTACCTATACTCCATATAATGGACGAATCTGGGACATCGTCGTGCCTCGAGGAACCCCTGGACTGGCGTCGATTCGATCACACCGGTCACCAGCACCAGGTGAGTTCACGTTACCCCCTGGAACGCAACTCAGAGTCCTACGAGTCAATGACCTGCCTGATAACCCGTATGCCGCGCAGCATGTCCTCGCCGAGGTAGTCTCGAAACGGTTAACGTCAGCACGAGCTGATGTCAATCGTTCGATGCTGGAGTTCACCGAGGCGTTGAGCGATGACCTGCAAGGCGTGTCAGGTGCGACGTTGATCGATCGCATCGGTGCTGAGCCAAGACAACCACGAGACATGAAGAGGGCCGTAGAACAATATCATATCTGGCGTGAAGACGCGATGTTCGAGGTTTCAGGAGAAATCTATAGCGCGGTGCCTGGGCGTCGTGGAAATGTCGTCCACGTCGAAGATTTAGATTTCTTTACAAATAGCGTCCACTTTGTCAAGTTGTACGGGGATGATGCATTTGCGTTGATCACAAGAACACGTTCACGAACGTTTGACGTTCCAGGTGCTCCCAACATCTATGAGATTGACCGCATTGCTGTCCACCCAGAACGTGCTGCTCCAGGGGTGTTGCTTAGGAAGTATCGCATGCTTCTTGACAAGGCTGATGAGCAAATGGTCACGCTTAGGACCGTGGCTCACTCAGGTGATCCTGGTTGGATCTCTCACGACAAGCTAGACAAGTTTTACCGACAGTTTGGCTTTGAGCCGGTCACCCTTGATTACATCGGACGCGTCTTAGAGCGGCGCCCAGGTACCGGGCGCCACCTGTTGCTGAGGCCTGATCGCATCGGGGCTGAGCCAGAGGATATTGGCCTCGGAGTGTCGTTTGCTGAGTCTCTTAGTGACGATCTTCAGACCGTTCCCGGGGCGACACTCATCGAGCGAATCGGAGCTGAGCCGCGACGACCGCAAGATGTTAAGAAGGTTCAAGATCGATTTAATCTCATGTACTGGCTTGTTGCTAGAGAAGAGAGAGACAAGCGGACAACGGATGTTGAAAACTTAGACTTCAGCAAGATTCCTGTTCGTAAGTATAGGTACGGAACCGAGCTTGGCGTCCGCATCGTCAAGGACAAAGCTTACGCTCAATTGACCAGAGTTCCGGACACGCCTAACACGTTTTATATCGAAGACATCAGCACCTCCCCTGAGTTCAGCTCATCAGGAACGCTCTTACGTCAATTCAGAAAACTTCTTGACAAGGCGGACGAACAAGGGGCTGTCCTACAGGCGCAAGCAGGATCCATTTCACCGTGGATAAGTACCGATAAGCTAGAAAAGTTCTACATGCAATTTGGCTTTGCACCGGTATCACGCCTTAGAGGTCGACGTCTCCTTGAGCGTCAACCTGGTACCGGTCGTCACCTGCGTGAGCGCATCGGGGCTGAGCCGTTGCCTGATGCCGAACTTGGAGGCGCTCGTATTGAGGTGATTCCGATAGGGGATGATATAATACGAGCATTTATCAAGTATGATCGAGCAACCTACGGTGCGATCGATCTGGAAAGCTTCGGAGAGGGAGAGCTTCGACTACGTCGTGAGGGCGGTCGTCTTAAGATCATTGATGAAACTGGAACGATTCTTGGATCACGGAAAGATGATATTGAACTACCCGTTGGTGCTTACAGGCAGCAACGTACGGATACTCGTCGGCTGATCTCCCAATTAGAAGATGAGTATCAAGCTGTATTGACCGTAGCTAAGAGAGATTCAGACATTGATAATGAGTATTATGAGCGTGAAATCTCATGGGGGTTCTTCTACAAGACAACAGCTGAGCGTGAAGAAGCTCACCGTTCATTGCCCGGTTTCACGGACAAGATATTTTACCAGTCAGACGCTAATGACAAGCTGAGAGCTGGTACTATAATACTGTCAAGTGACGAACAAGTTGAGATCGATGAGATGGTGGCAGCGATGCAGCCTAGTGATCGATCTCACGAGCTGTTCCGTGGAGAACCGTGGCCCAGTGTTCGTGATAGGTCGTACGAGCTGGGTGAGACAGTTGAGCTAGACTACTTCCCCTCTTACAGTGGCTCGGTCAAGGTAGCCGCAGACTTTGGCTTGACCGAACGTGATGCCTTCGTTCAAGCGATGGACTTCTATAGAGACGCTGATGAAGGCCGTGTTCCGTTGCGCCTGTGGCGAGTTCTCGCGCCAGAAGGAACACGCATGTTGATCAGTAACGCGAAGAGCGCAGAGTTTTCTCTTCCGCCGGGTACGAGACTTCGTATAGTTGATATTGAGCAGAATCTTGGTCGTACCGACATATATTCTATCCGTGAGCTTATAACCGCCAGAGTAATTCTACCGGAGCGCATCGGTGCTGAGCCGTCACTACCGGATGCTGATACCGGGTTAAGCTTAGCCCTTGCTGAGGCTCTCAGCGAGGACCTAGAGAACGTTCCAGGCGCTATGATGTTGACCGAGCGAATCGGAGCTGAGGTGCGGCAACGATCTCAAGCAAGTGTTGAACACGCGCAAAAAACATTTGACAACATGTATCGGTTGTATTTCAGTGAAAATCTTCAACAGACATTGAAGACGGACGTTGACAACTTAGATTTTAACGCAAGCCATCGTCACGCTGTTGACATTGTCAAAGGTGAAGCTTACGCGATACTTTATAAGGCGGTTGGAGCTCATTCGACATTTGAGGTGCTTATTCGTGTTGCACCGAAACGTCGTCCAGGAGTGCTCTTACGAAAGTTCCGAGCCCTTCTTGACAAGGCCGACGAGCAGGAAATTGTTCTTAAAGCGGACGTTGTCTCTGGTGATCCGGCGTGGATCAGTGATGGACGTCTAAATAAGTTTTACCAACAGTTTGGGTTTGAACGGAGTATTCACGGCTACTTAATCCGTCAACCCGGCACTGGTCGTCACATCCGTCCTGAGCGCATCGGGGCTGAGCCACGGCAAGAACACCGCGTGTTCTTGCAACGTCACCTTGATGATCTGCTTCGGGTCCGGTACGCTCAACTTGGACTACCACCGGAGGAGATCGCCTATATCGACTCAGCCATTGCCTCTACTCTCGCGAAGCTTGAGCAGTTGCCACGTGACCGAGATTCACGTCTCAGTGAAACACGCACGGCACTACGTCGACACGAACGAGATGTTGTTGAGGGAGCCGCAGTTCCGCGCGACATGATCGATTTTGAGGACTTAACGGCAGCGGCATCTAATTACTTCACCGGTTGGTTGAACTTAAACTACCAGCTGAGAGAAGGTTTGCCGTTGTCTAACTACAATAATACCGTCAACACAGAACTATTGAAGTTAGTCAAGCCCTTACAGGACGATTATCGACTCTGGCGTGGACAGTCGACGTTGCATGATTACCAAGGATTCGCAAAAGCTGACGCGTTCATCTATGATCCGGTAGATGTCGGTGACGTGGTGCCCATCTCTGGTGGATCATGGAGCTCAACGGCGGCCACGTTAGAGAACATCGATTACTTCTTCCCGGTGCTCAATGAGCTGTTCCCGATCAGCCGGATCTGGGACATTCGAGTTCCGCGTGGAACACCCGCTATCGTGACCGACGTACCGGGATTCTACCGTGGACGAGACTCTGACAGCGGTCCCAACATCAACAACGCAGAGATCTTGCTTCCGCCGTATGTCAGGGTACGAGTGCTCGCGGTTCAACGGGATTTCGACCTTGATCGGGTCGTCGGCGTAGGGGACAAGCCGCGTGCGCCGATCCGAGAGCGGATCATCGCTGAGGTTGTTTCTGAGGAGCGTATCGGCGCTGAGCCGTTCATCGATGATGACATGAGCTGGGGCGCCTCGACCTTTGCTGAGGCCCTGAACGATGACCTGCAGGACGTGCCTGGAGCAACGTTTATCGAACGTATCGGCGCTGAACCAGGTCGCGTTCGCAACATGCGTCGGTCGGAGGCCATCTTCCGCGACAAGAGCGTGTTGTACCGGTCGATCGCTGACTATGAAGTTCCGGTCGGTGAGCTAGACTTCAGACGAACATATCGTAGCCCCGGTGGAACACCGTATCCGGCAAACCAGTTTGTTGAGATCGTTCCCGGCGGACGCGCATTCGCTTACATCTACAGAGATGATGAGGACGATCCTCCCGGAGTCTACACGATCGGTTACATCGGAACCGATCCGCGACACAGCGCCTCTGGCGTGCTGTTACGAAACTTCCGAGCTCTTCTTGAAAAGGCAGACCAACAAGGGATCACGCTCAACGCGCAGGTCTCGACGTTTGATCCATGGTGGATCAGCAATGACAAGTTGCAAAAGTTCTACGCTCAATTCGGCTTCAAGCGGTTACAAGCAACCGCACCTGCAGATCGTTGGTTGCAACGTCAACCCGGTGTCGGTTCTCGGCGCATCGGTGCGGAACCCGACCTAGATCCACGGGTCCAGAAGACCGCGCAAGCGTGGCATGACGAGGTGAAGGATACACCGGGGGCGAGCTACTTCGACCTGGCCGCTCACCAGGAGCTCGTCAGATATGACTCGCCTGACGCGGAATGGGCTACGAACGCGTTCGTCTACTACGGGCGTTCCGTAGATCTCAACCAAGCGATGTACGCAGACGAGCCCCTGTCCGGTGAGCTGCGACGTCTCAACACGTGGTTGACGACCAACACGGTTGACACGGAAACGGACCTTAGACTATACCGAGGAGAGCTGCAGGATGATTACCTCGATCACCTGCAGGTCGGTGATGTCCATGACGTGAAAGGTTGGATGCCAACCTCACTTGACGTGAGGGTACCGTTAGACGTACAGGGCGGCAGTGAGACGATCTGGGACATCACGCTTCCACGGGGCTCACGGGTCGTGTTTCTGAATGAGCTCGAGTCCGAGGTTGACCTAGCCCCTGGCACGCAGCTCAAGATCCTACGCATTGACACTAACCTGCGTGAGGAAGGGCTGCCGTTCAACCGACGAATCGTCGCTGAGGCAATTCATGAACGCGTCGGAGCCGAACCGATCGATCTTATTGAACCGGCTGATGATCTGCAGGTTGCCATCCAACGTCAGATCGCTGAGCTGGAGAGGCTGCGTGAGACATCGGCTGACACAGCTGGGATCGATGCTACTATCGTGGCGTTGAGAGCGCAGCTAGTTGATAGAGATGTTCAAGACCCTGATACTAACCGAGCGTTCTTAGAGTTTACTGAGGCACTGAGCGATGATCTAGAGTCAGAAGCTGTGCATAATGCAGTTCTTATTGAGCGTGTTGGTGCTGAGCCAAGACGGCAACGCGACATACAAGAATCACAGCAAAGACATGAGAGATTACGTAGATATTTCAGAGCACGATCTACTTCCGTCGTAGATGTTGAAGGATTAGATTTTTCTTGGCAAGTACCGGATTCTAGTGGAAGACCTACCAGTATTCGTAAAAAGACGTTTGTTGACATCGGTAGAGACCTAAGAACCGGCGCCCGTAGCAAAGGGTTCATCTTTCTGCAACAACGCACCGATGACAATGAGTACATAATCGGTATAATTGCGGTTGATCCACGTCACAGTGGATCTGGCACGGTTCTCAGAAAATTTAAGACCTTACTTGATAAAGCTGATGAGCAAAGAGTTACACTATTTGCCGTGGTTGAATCGCAAGATCCGAATTGGATCAGCAATGATAAGCTGCTTAAGTTTTACGGCCAATTTGGATTTGATCAAGTTGAGGTGCCTGATTTTGAGTACAGCGGTACTATAGTACGACGCTTGCCGCAAAGTGAACGCATCGGAGCAGAGCCGCTGGTACCAGGTCGTTTGAGCGAGACTCTTAGTGACCTACGTGAACGTTTGACTCGCGCCGATGACATCGATGCAGCTCAAATGGCTCACTCAACGCTTCCAGAGTACATCTCTTCAAAGACCAACAAGAGCCTTAAGTATTACATCCGGTCAAGTCACTTACCGCTCAACTATGAGCTGCGCCATGACCAACCACTTTCTTTGCGCAACAAGCAGGTAAACGAGGAGATGTTGTCGGTCCTTGTTCCAGCGACCAGGGAATATCGTGTCTGGCGCGGTGAACCGTTTACCGTCGATACTGCGCCGATCAACGTCGGTGACGTACGAGACTTCTCAGGCGGGGCGTGGGGCAGCACTAGTCTCTTGCCAGGGCATGCTCTGCAACACTCATTCACCAGCGTTCACGGTAAGCGTCTCTGGGACGTACGCGTACGGCAAGGTCAACGATTGATCGCGACTAATGAGATCGAGGCGGAGTTTATCCTGCCGCCTGGAACGCAGGTACATGTGTTGGGCATCCAGGACATCCCAGAGCATCGACGGCCTGAGTTTACCGGTGCCAGCCAATGGGTGATCGCCGAGACCGTAGAACCAGAGCGCATCGGCGCTGAGCCGCTTTCCGGCGTACCGAGACCGGCGCGTCAGCGACCGGCCCTTGTTCGGACGGTCGGTGTCAACCTGCCGCAAGCATCGGACCGAGTCCGATCACAGATGGGTGACGCGTTACAGCGAGACCGTGCGCGCATTGAGACGTCAAAACAACTATGGGGTGGAACCGTTACCGAACGGACACAACGTGATATTCACGACGCTGATCGTTTAGAGCAACTCATCGAGGTCCTAGCTGATCCGCAGAAACGACATGAGCAACTGGTTGAGTTCTTTGGGCCGGATTACCGTGCGATTACTCGCGACCAACTACGTGAGCTTTCGCCCGTGATGTTGATCAAGCGGGCGAACATGACGAAGGTCATCAAGGACAATGAGTTCAAGAACTCTATGCAAACGGGCAAGGGCACGTTCAAAAGCATCGCGGAGGAACGGTTCGAACGAATAGAGAAGATGGTGTTTGGGTTGACGGACGAGGACCTTGAGACACCAGAGAAGTTGCCGAAGTCTGGGTTCCTGACTCACGTGGAAAACGGTCAACAGGATGACTCTAAGATCGGCGACTGGTCATCCCTTGCCAATTATGGAGAGAACCTGGTCATCTTCAAGCCAACGGTACGTGATCGGGCGTCCATCACGTACGGTGACTCATATGACGGCAACACCAGCTCTATTCGGTTGTCACCGGCAGCCCCGCTCAGCTATGACATAACTAATCAACAGATAGATGACCTGCTGACCAGCACCTTGACTCTACAAGCGCGAGTGCACCTGCTTGAAGACGACCCACTCGACAAGCCCCTGTTTGGTTTCCCAGACCATCGGTATGAGATCGGTAAGCCACTCGACGATCTGCGTGATTGGGCGTATCCATACATCGAAGCTCAGCTCTACGGGAAGTTGACGCTTGATGACGTAGAGGCGATCGAGGTCCAGTCGATCCGGTACGCGAAGACGCTGCGACGCGCCCTCGACAAAGCCGGTTACCCGGAGGTTGAGATCAGGGTCAGTCGATTTGATAACCGGTTAAGCGGCTTGACGCGTAAAGGTAACCTCAATACCTATAGCCGCTATGGTCCGGAGGTGGTTGACGCATTAGGTGACGCGTGGATTCCCACCCTGTGGAAATACACATACGGCGCTGAACCAGGTAGGGACGAGCAGCTGTGGTTCCGTGATAAGTTAGAGGGCACCGAGACGGTGCGGCTCTTTGATGAGGCGTATGACGCGGTGAAGCAGGACCTTGACAATGTCCAATTGCAACGAAACTACCTCCGGGCATGGGCCGCGCTTCGCGAGGAAGGTAAACGGACCAAGGGAGCGAATGGGCTACCCAAGACTTTCTGGGAGGACCTGAGGATCGGTGACCTGAAGTTCACCGACGACGTGTTGAACAAGTCCTTGCTCGTGTCGCCCCGCGCGTCGGGCAAACTCGACACGCCGGTGTTCAAGAGCGTTCAACGTGGAAGGTTGATCCTCGACGCATTTTCCGAGCGCATTGGGGCTGAGCTAGACCTCGGTAACCTGCACCCTGGCTTGAGCATGACCGCCGCAGAGTTTGCGCGAGCGATCGATGACACAAACTCACTGTACGATTATTCGTTGAAACGATGGACTGATTACCGTGAATATAGGTCAGGGACAGACTTAGAGCGCTTGCTACGTGACGATGAGGGTGCCCTGAACCGAGCGTTGCGTAGTCAGAGACCGTTGCCGGAAGAGTTGAGCGCTTTCAATGAGCGCTTGATCCGCTTGCTACGAGCCAGCCCAGAAAACCGTCGCCTGTTCCGCGGCGAAGACTTGTTTGATCCAGCCCCTGTCGCGGGGCAGGTGGTCACTCGCGACGAGTGGTTGTTCACGTCCCCTGACTTGATGGTCGCAGCTGAGTTCCAAGAGGCTGGACGAATCTGGGACATTCGTGTTCCGGCTGGAATACGAGGAATCGCTACTAACTTTGCCTTGTTTGAGAATCAAGTAGTCTTACACCCAGGCGTAAGACTCAGGATCCTCGAGGTACAAGACTTGCCTGATAATGTCGGCTGGATAAAACAACGCGTGATCGCCGAGGTTGTGCCAGAGCGAATCGGCGCTGAGCCGTTTTCAGAAGTTGACATCAACTGGGGATACTCAGCCTTTGCCGAGGCTCTCAGTGACGACCTTGAGAACGTACCCGGCGCTACGATCATTGAACGAATTGGGGTAGAACCGCGTAGTCCACGCAATATACACAGGGCGCAGCAACTTTATGAGGACATTCTTCAAGAAGCTGAGTACTATATCGATGAACTTGCTCGTGATGGTTATCCAGCTCAACGAGTGAACGTACAGGATCTCGATTTTCATGAGTCCGTTAACCAGCTTGTCTATCTTTCTGGCGACAGGGCGATCGCCGCTATAAGCTCGCCACTTTACTATGAACCAGACTTGCGAAAGATCGATGTCATGGCAACTGCGCCTCAAGCACACGGTCTAGGCACACTGTTGCGAAGCATGTATCGCCTCTTAGATAAGGCTGATGAGCAAGGAATCTCATTGATCGCCGACGTCCAATCGTACGATACAGATTGGGTCAGTGATGACAAGCTGTTGAAGTTCTACCTGCAATTCGGCTTCAAGGTCATCTCTGGACCTAACGCTGTTAGTCCTAGGATCCGCAGAGATCCGAAACCAAGCACCTGACATATTCACATAGTTCGAAACAATGATTATATTGATAAATGACAGAGCGTTACCATGGGTGGGCAAAGTTCTCACGCGAAGACACTTGGTTAGTGGCCATCGGTGCAAACCGAAATAAGTTGCCGGTGTATCGATCAACCGGGGGACCGCTGGTCAAGACGCGTCTTCACTGGCCGATGGACGTCGCAAAGTTCCCGGCTGGAACGTTTAGTGAGGTGTCAGAGCTGATGAAGATCGACCTAGGTGAGATCCAAGCTCGTTGGGGCGAGGTTCCGGACAGTCTGGACTAAGCTCATGGCAACGTATGTCGGCTGGGCAAAGCTGAGGGGCGAGGGTAAGACGATGGTGGCCATCGGATCTGACCCAGATCGACTTCCTGTTTACACGGTTGACCACGACGGTGCCCCGCTGATCGCGACCGATCTACGGTGGCCATCGGCTATCTGGCACTTGCCGCCAGAGACGGTAGAAGAGTTGCACGTAGCAGAGAAAAGCTCAAGGGCAAAGGTAAAGGAGCGTTGGGGCAAGGTCCCTGACCGTTAACCCACAAGGAGATAAGCATGCCTCCGAAAAAGAAAAGTACACGCGGTCGTAAGAAGACCACCAAGAAGTCCGCTGAGGAACGTCGGAAGGAAGCTGCGGCCAAGCGCTTCAGTGAGCCGGTGATCGTTAACACGGCAAACTTGACCCCGCAGCAGCGCGAGCGTCTTGAGCTGCAGAATGAGGCGTTTCGTCGGGCGATCTACCTGAACGACTTCTCGCTCGGCCGTCAGCTCGGGCTCTTTCCGCCGCTCGAGGATGAGGCTGCGGGAACCGCTACTGCGTAAGATAGCCGGTGTCGGAAGAGAAGAAAAAGCTGTACTGCGGTTGGGTACGGCTGACCTCAGATCCTGAGGAAGCCGTACCTGACGATGAGATAGAGTACTTGGTCGCCATCGGCGGCGACAAAGAAAACCTACCGCTGTACCGTGCTATCGGCAAGCAAGGTCCCCTGTCAGCGACCACTCTCACCTATCCTCTGTCAATCTATAAGTGGTTCGCTAACGCTATAGATGAGGTGAAGAAGCCTCAACTGCTCCTCGTGAAGAGCATTGAAAAACAGTGGGGCCCCGTTCCTTCCGCCCCTGACCTTGACGCTCGTCAAGGACTAACATCACAACCGTAGTTTACATCACTCAACAACAGTATTATTATAGTCTCGTAAAGTGGATGCACGGTCCACTTTGTGTATACTGATCGGAGGAACAATGTTTCCCAAGTATGAAAATCGAGACGACATCCCTGAGGCCTTTCGTGACGCCTATCACGAGGTTGACAATGAGTGGGTGATCAAGCCGCAACCGTTGCCAGAAGGAACACCTACTCAAGCGGACCTTGACAACATCAAGTCGACGCTCGACAAGGAACGTGAGGCTCGTGAAGCGGCAGAGAAGCAGGTTAAGGAAGCGCAGGCGCAGGCCAAGGCGCTGCAACAAAAGCAGGCGCAGATCAAAGCTGGACTTACCGATGACGAGCTCAAGGAGCTTCGGCTGGCTGTCCGGCAGGACCTGGTCGAGGAGTTCCAGAACGAGGTTGATATCCGTGATAAAAAGATCCAAGAGTTGAGCGGAGTCAGGGACGAGAACAGGTCCCTGAAGCTTGACACGCGGGTCAAGCAGATGATGTTGTCTAAGGAGGTTGGTGTTCGGCCTGATCGCGTTGACCATCTTTTCATGCTGTTGCAAAATGAGTTTGACTTGACCGATGACGACAAGCCTAAGCTCACGAAACGACCGGGCTTGACGGTTGAGCAGTTCTTGAAGGACGACGCCAAGTCCCTGTTCCCAGAGTTTTACATCGGAACACGGGCAGCTGGCGGTGGGGCGGGTGGAGTGTTCCGGACCGATGGGACCTCGGTCTCAGGTACCGGGATCGACGATGTCTTCAACAACCCGAAGGCAGCGATGGCGGCCGCTCGGGCAGAGTCATAAGCAGGAAGCAAGCCATCCCAGGGGGGTGATCCCCCGGGTGATCGTACCGCGTAGCGAGGCGGCCCACTCGCTCCGGGAGGGTGATCCTCCAAGGTGATAGGAGCCCGTTAACGGTCCTGGGTAAGAAGACCGTTCCCGCGGGGTGATCCTGCGGGTGAAGGTTGCAGGGAGCCGAGTGACTCGGCTCAATCGATTGACGAAAGTCGTCGGCTGAGTGAGTTGGGTCGTTGTTCTTGGCTCCTATCGTAGTCTCCAAGAACAACAAAACTGGTGGACCGGTAGCAATGCTGCAAAGGGCTGGCATTGCAAGTTTAATCGACACAAGGAGATAGGACCATGAGCTTAACACTCGTGGAGGCCGCCAAGATCATGGCGAACAGGGGCGAGACTGTGCGCGCCGCTGTTATTGCGATGTTTGCACAGAGCTCGGGTATCCTGATGAGACTCCCGATGAAGGACATCCCAGGAAACGCTTACGCATATAACAGAGAGGGTTCGCTTCCGGCGATCGCTTTCCGTGGCGTGAACGAGTCCTACAGCGAGTCAACCGGGGTGATCAACCCCGAGACAGAGGCCCTCCGGATCGCCGGTGGAGACCTCGACGTTGACACCTTCCTGTTGCAGACAGGTGGTGACAACGTTCGGCAGGTTCACGAGGAGATGAAGGTCAAGGCCCTGGCCGCTGAGCTTACCCGTGTCATGATCAAGGGCAACTCAGAGACGCAGCCTCGGGAGTTTGACGGTCTTCAGCGCCGGATCACCGGCAGTCAGCTGATCTCTTCAGGGACCACGGCAGCGGGTGACCCGTTGTCACTCAACAAGCTCGACGAGCTGATCGACGTGGTCACCGGGCCGAACAAGGTCCTCCTGATGAACAAGGCGATGCGCCGGCGCCTGACCCAGGCGGCTCGTAACATCAACGTCGGCGGAGACATCCGGTATGAGAAGGACGATTTCGGCCGTCAGATCATGATGTACAATGACATTCCGATCGTTGTAAGTTACCCAGATGACGGTGGAACGGACCCGATCGCCTTTGATGAGGCGGCGGCGACCTCCGGCGGGTCAGCGTCAACGTCGATCTATTGCTTGGCTCTCGGTGATGGATACGTGACCGGGATCCAGAACGGGACCATGCAGGTCCGAGACCTAGGCGAGTTGGACGCAGATCCGAAGTTCCGGACGCGGGTTGAGTGGTTCGTTGGACTGTGCATTGAGCACGGTCGGGCAGCTGGTCGGCTCTATGGGATCTCGAACGCAGCCGCAGTCGTTTAACCGTTAAGGAGGAGCAAGCATCATGGCCAGACAACGAGTAGACCGTACCTATGACCACGACCTGCGGCTGAAGAACGCCGGGGCGGTGAGCGCTAGTGGTGCAGGAGAACATATCCTAGATATCGGCGGACCCCCACAAGATGCTACGCGAGATCGCGTAAGTCGCACGGACGGCTGTGTCGTGGTAGATGTCACGTCGATCGTTACGTCTAGCGCTAACAATCGATACGAGATCTGGTCTCAGTACTCAGACTCACCGACGTTCGCCAGCAGTTCCGACATAGTCAACGGGCAAGGAATTGCGATCGGAAACAACGTAGCGTTGCAGGGTGCTAACGTGACGGCCGGTGTTGGCCGCTATGAGTTTGGCGCGACAAATGAGATCAACGGCACCGCGTACCGGTACATGCGATTGTATGTACATGTTACTGGCACAAGTGCAAGCATCAACTTAACCGGGGCTTTGTACCTTTAAACAGCGTTGGTTGATGCGTAGAAAACGGCCCCACGTCCAGTTTGTCCATGGCGTGGGGCTGTAACAGCACGGGACTTTTGAACTTGTGAGGAGACAGATGTCACATCGACCCTCGATCGGTGTTCTTCCGCAAGGCGCACGGCGAGTCACCCTGTATAACAATAAGACAGGGGAAGCTATTCGACGTTGGCCGGTTGACGCACAGGACCTAGTTCAAGGCGGTTTTTGGTCGCTTGAGCCACCGGCAGGCGTAGAAGAAGAGGCGCCGGCAGATACACCGCCATCTCCCAGCAGTCGCGCGATGACAACCGATGGTAAGCCGATGCCTCCGCCATCAAAGCCGCCGGCAAAGAAAAAGTCGTCGGCGAAGAAAAAGTCGTCGGCGAAGAAAAAGTCGTCGGCGTCTAAGGAGACGTGAAAATGAGCTTAGGCATTCGCGGCAACCAGGTTGACCGAACTTACGACCACAGCTTAGAGCTGAAGGACGCGGGACCGGTCCATGTATCGGGTGCGGCGCAGGTTGGCGGTGAAGCTAAGGTCGTTGACCTAGGCAATTCTCGGCTAGACGCTTCCGTTGTCTTGACGGTCACGGCCCTTGAGATTGACGCGGCCGAGGCGCTGAAGGACGCCGGCTTAGTTGATACCGATTCCGCAGCAACGGTCGGCGGAACCGCAAGGGTTATAGACCTAGGTACCGCTGAAATTTCAGGCGACATTGTTGTCACGGCGACGGCTGTTCAGGTGTCAGCCGGTGACGAGGCGTATGCCATCAGTGCTCAACTGTCAAACAGTTCTACGTTCGCGTCCGGTGTAGCCCAGGGAGCTAGCATCACCTTGGGAGACGCTGCCGCCATCGCGGGGGCTACGGTTGACAACGGAGTAGAAACGTATACCTTCACCGTGACAAACACCGTTGGCGGAACCACCTACCGTTACCTTCGGCTCTACAACGACGTAACGGGCACTCCCACTACGGGCGTCAACTACTCGGCTAATTTTGAGCCACGCGAGCGCTACGACGTGTTCGCGCAATTCTCTAACAGCGAGACGTTTGCCTCTGACGTAGTAACTCAGGGCGGTCTCTCGTTCGGAAGTGTCAACACGCTTCCCGGCATAACAACGAGCACGCGCCCTGGTCGCTACGAATTTTCCATCACCAACGACGTTGACGGCGTGATATATCGATACATGCGACTGTACCACCAGGTAAGCGGCTGGACGTCCACCGGCATCGACTATTTTGCTGGACTGTACAAGCTACCCTAGCTGAGAAAAAGAGGCTCAAATGCGCGCGATCCTTGACAAGGTCAGGTTGCTGACCGTACTGGCTGCGTTAGCCGTACTAGGTTATGTCATACACCATGTTCCGGGGTTGGAGTTCCTGCGTTTCACGGCCGAGGTCGATCTCATCCGTGAGGTGGCGATCGGGCTGACCATCCTGTCACTGGCCGATTGGGCTTTTATCCCCGTCTTTGACATCGATAAAGCTATCAAGCAAGCTTTTAGCGATGAGGGAACCGGTTGGGAACGAGCAGCTACCATCCTCGGGTGGTTCATCTTCTTACACGCGCTGTTGGGGTTCCTAGGAACCTTGATGCTGGGCCCGTGACGTGAGCTGCCTTGACCTGATCCCGTTAACGTTGCTGCCGTTATTCATGGCGGCGACAAACGGGCTGTCGGTTCAAGAAAGAGACAACCTCTGTGCCCAAGCTCGGCAAGAGTCCGTCTTTGACCCTGCAGCTGTAAGTCCGGCCGGCGCGCGTGGCTGGGGCCAATTTATGCGCCCGACGTGGGGCGACTGGGGTCCACGCGTGGGTTGCCCTGAGTGGGATCAAGCGTTTGACCCACGGTGCAACATGCAGGCTCAACGTGAGTACATGTCGTTGTTGCGTCGCGCTACCATCTGCCAAGGTCGCTTGTCTAACGAGCCGTGGGCCTTAGCCTACGCCTGCTACAACGCCGGATTAGGCTGGATCAGGAAAGAACGTCGCCTGTGCGCTAGCCGCGTGCACCTGGGCTGTGATCCTACTAGGTGGTTTGATAACGTTGAGCACACCTGTGTTCGACATGATCGAAGTTGTGAAGAGACCCGTACCTACAACCGTCGTATTCGTCAATATGGCGCAAGGGAAATGGGACAATAGACTATGCCCTCAGCGATCGATGCGACTGTCGGCGGAGAGAACAGCAACTCCTTTATGACGGAGGCCGAGGTCGATGTCTATCTTGATGACCGGTTGAACGCCGACGCGTGGAACACGCTAGATCCCGGGTCCGACAATAGACTTAGGGCTATGATCGAAGCTACACGCGTGTTGACCCGGTTGAACTACGTCGGTCTTCGCGTCAACGACACGCAAGCGTTGTCCTGGCCTCGTTCATTCGCCATCGATCCCGATTATCCCGAGGTCTTTGAGTTCGTAGAGGGTGTTGGCGGCCCAACTCCCCTGCGCGCGGCGCAGTACTTCGCAGAAAATGAGATACCGCAGCGCGTAAAAAACGCCGAGGCTGAGCTGGCGCTAGAGTTCTTGAAGGCCGGCACGGTTGACCTTGAGGGTCGGACCGATGCTGTGGGACGAACAGACAGGGTAGTTATCCGTAAGAAGATCGACACACTTGAGACGCAGTGGGCGGCGCCCGGAGCTGCTAGCTCGAGCAGTGTCCATTCAGAGGAACACGCGACGGGGTTGAACAGGTTTCCCGCGGTGATGCGTGAGATCTTACCGCTTCTCGACGTGAGCTCACGGCGCGCCAGCGGGGGCCTAGGGACCTTAGAGGTGATCAGGGTATGACCCCTGGAAAGTACATGTCGGATCACATAGACGCGGTCAACGAGCTCACCGAGGCGGGCGATGCCATAGTGTTCGTGAAAAAGTCGCGCTTGCCCGACGCAGCTGATCCCTCTTTGACGCGTATTGCGCGAACAACGGTCGGCGGAGTAGCGATTGAAAAACGCGGTGATCCGAAGGAGTATGAGCAACTGAAGCTCGTTGAAAAAGACTTAGTCACCCTTGTTTTTGCGGCGACCAATTATGGCGACACTGTTCCGTTGGGCGCGAATGTTAACTGGAATAGTAGGGGTTATCGCGTTGTATCGGTGCGAAATGTTGCGCCTGATGGGGTTCCCATCATCAGCAACGTGGTAATCGCAAAATGACGTTTCAACGCGATATAGAGGACTTTCTCGTAGAGCTTGATCTACGTCAGAAACGCTTGCGCGAGGAGGCTGTCCAACGGGCGTTTGACGGTATTCGTCACGGTGACGAGATCACCGGGGCGCCGGGGCAACCCGTCGATACCGGAAATTTGATCAACTCATGGCAGATAGATAAGGTCTCAGACACCACGACTCGGATATTCACAGCTGTTATCTACGCTCCCGGAATCGAAGACGGTGTGTTGTATGGCTCCGGTGGAAACGTCAAGGCGCAGTTAACGTTGCGCTCGCAGGTTGGTGGTTTCCACTCGGTCAAGATGACGGTAGCTGGTTGGCAGGATATTGTGAACGCGGTGGTGGAGGACCTAGGCTGATGTACGACCTCCAGGCAATCCAGCAGGCATGCCGGAAATGGCTTTTACGCGGCGATGAAAATGCCGCTAGCGCTCGGCTTCGTGGACCGGCCGTGGTAGTGCAAATTCCAGATCCAGATCACCCAGATCCAGCTCAACGAGATGCGTCTGACTTTGACGCGATGCTTGCCGTAGATAGCAGTGCTGCTACCGTAACATCAAACATTGCAGATGTAGATTTTCACGATCGCCGTTTTTACCCGGGCATGGAAGCAACACTAATCTATCCTGATGATGCACGAATTAAGGTTGTCATAGAACAAATAAATCCTAGTGATCTAGGCATGAATGTGTTTTCATACGTCTTTTACCCGTACATGAATAACGACACGGTTCCGTCGAGCGGCGCGTTGTCAAGCCTTGTTGTTGGCCCACCGCGCGTGACGGGGCAGATAAACCCACTGACCGAGGCTATGCGAGACTCAGCCGGTGAAACACTGACAACCGCGCTAGAAGGTCATGACTTTATCCCTGATACGGGATCGCCGTTCTACGAGGAGTTCATCATCCCTGGGCCGCAATCTCAGATCGGCGTTGGACCCGGAGGTACTACCGTGACAACGCCGATGTATGCTCTTCGGTTTTATGCGCCGATCGATAGCAGCCCAGCGGACACTTTGAACATGTACGTTTCAGCTGCCGCTGAGCGCTTTCAACCACGAACAACCATACCGTTGACAATTAACGGGCAAGAGCGAAAGTTGCGTGTGCGTTCTGACACCGGACCATATGCAGGTCAAAAGCTGCCGACATTCGAGAACTTTTTCAGTTCACTCTTGACCATTCCCTTACGACTGTATGGAACTAACACCTTACCAGGAGAATCCTGATGGCCGAACAGACCGGTAAAAACATTCGCGTTTCGTTCAAGAAAGAGGTTACCTTCAACACCGCTCCTGGCCCGACCAGCGCGACTGTTTTACGCGTCAATCCGTCCCCTGGTCTGCAATTGGCGCGTCCCCTGATCACACCGGGTGAGATCCGCGGTGACGGCATGACGCCGATGGCGCGTTTAGGTAGTCGGAGTGTCACGGGCTCGTATTCTGCCGACCTGTCGCGTGTATCATTCGACGAGGTTCTCGAGGCGGTAGTTCGCGGCACGTGGGTCGCAGAAGCCGATGCAACGTCGGCGAACATCGCTACGGTCGCAGAAACTTCTAATGACGCTGATAACTTTACCCGCGCGTCGGGAAGTTTTATCATGGACGGTCACCGAGTTGGCAGCGTGGTCCGGGTCAAGTCGGGAAGCCACGCAGACAATCGTAACAAGAACTTGCGCGTTGTTGGAGTCACTGCGACCAAGTTGTCGGTAGCCGAAAGCCTTACAGCGGCATCGGCAACGGCAACGGTTCTCACGAAGATGAAAAAGTTGACCAACAATGCGACAAGTCCTGTCAGACGCAGCTTTTACATTGAACAATATTACCAGGATAACGATAACGCCGTGCTGTATGGCGGGTGCAGGTTTCACGGCTTGACGTTGCGTGGCGCGCCCGACGGAATGGCCACGATTGAGTTTCCGGTTACCGGGGTCTCACTGACGTCAAACAACGCAGCGGCGTCTCCTTATTTCACCTCTCCCACGGTTTCAGCAACCGATGGGTTGACATTTGTTGACGCGCGTATTCGGTATGGCGACTCAGATATCGCGATCGCGACGAGCTTTGAGATGACACTGGCCGTACCGGCCGCGACGCTTCCCATCATCGGCGCGACCGTCAGCCCCGACGTCTTTGACGAAGAGCTGGCGATCACTGGCTCAATGACAGCGCTCCGTCAAGGCGGGGCTAACGTCGCTTCGTATGACAATGAGACAGAGTATGAGGTCTTCATCATGCTCGCAGAGCCAGCGTCGACCGCATATATATCGGTATATCTGCCCAGAATTAAGGTTACTTCAGTAGATGCTCCGTTAGGCGGAGCGGGGGCCCTGGTTGAGACGCTAGGTTTTAACGCCGGTATCAAAGGTACTAGCACCGGTTATGATCCGACGATGATCACGATCACCACCGGCGCCGCAGCGTCATAACCTGTTATGACTGACCAACCCCTGGTACCGAATGTCCAGGTCTCGACCGTTCATGAGGCCCAAGGCCTGCGACCCAAGGCCGTAGCTTGGTTGATCTTTGCGGCTTTGGCTGTGGGAATTGGGATCGGGGTCGGTGCAAGTGCTCGATTCTTACGCTATGAATCGAGCCCAGAGTTTGTCGCTGAGCAGCAAGTTTTACGAGGTAACATCAACGCGATAGGTGACAGTCTTGTCATAGCGCAAAGCGACTATGACTCAATTTCGGCCGCTGTTGAAAATCTTGAGCGCGACCTCGGTCGTGTTACGGATGAACGTGATAGTGCCCGAGAAATGGCCGCAGCCTCAAGCTCTAGAGCTGATTCTGTTTCCTCGTTGTACGCTGGCACTGAGAACCCAGACACCTTATACGTGATCATCGGAGTTGAGCGAGAGGCGCGACGTGACGCTGAGTATGAGGCGCAAACGGCATCTGATGCCCTAGATACCGCGCTAACGGTCATTTCTGAACTACGTGAGGCGAACAGTGTCCTCTTGAAACGTGATCGTCTCTGGGAAGCTCAGGTTACCGATTATGCCGTTGCGATTGAGGGTTACCAAGCTGAATTGCAGAGAACCGTCGGACGAATGAACCGGGGCCGTTTGTACTCGGTCAAGCGCGCAGCGATCGGCTCGGCCGTGGGTGCAGGCACCGGGGTCGTAGCTGCGGGTTCCTGTGCGTTTAGCTCTAGTTGCAACGTGTCTACCGCTCCCATGCTCGTTGGTGGTCTCGCTGGCGCCATAGCGTTTTACCTTGTGGATCGATAATAAGATGAGTAACGTGAACACCGAACAAGTCATCGCACGCGAGGAATACTGCTTGAACTTAGCGTATGATGCGTGTCAAATGCACGATTTATTTCCGCCTGACGTAGAAGAAAGTGACATCCAGCGCATCTTTCAGGTTGGTTTCAAGATGGGATTTCGCCATCCGAACGGTGACCGTGATGAAGACTAAGGTATCGTTGTTGCTTTGCACGTTGTTCTTTTTCACCGGTTGTGAAACTAATAAGAGCAGAACGGCTTACACACGCTACTCAAGCTGCGTTTCATCGTATGGCGGTAGCGAAGCTAAGGCAGCTGAGACGGTATCAGCGATACATGAATCCTGCATCAACTTAATTCGACCGCTGGAACCAGAAGACGACGCGCGCTTTCGCCGCTATCAGATCTGCCTTCAAACGTGGCGTTCGGACTACAGTTCCTCTATCCGGTCACGGTTGCAAGGACAATCGATCCATGACATTTGCCATCTTGCGGCGAACTTTCCTGCGGACAGTGTTGCTGGAGATACGTTGGAGCTCCTTAAGTGAGTCACTCTTGGAGCTTGATCTGTGACGGCTGGCTCTGCCTCGCTGCCGCGTTCGTGTTACGTATTTTTGCCGGAGACCTTGTCTATGGTGGTTACGACATTGCGGGCATGCTCACGGTTGTCTTATCTATCGTCTTGTCGTCGACGGGGTTATTGCTTTTTTGCCTTTCTAGGTCACGGAGTTAATGGACACTCGACCAGTTCGTCGCAAGTGGTCGCCCGCTGAGGCGCGGCGCGGTGTTGAGTGCATTGAACAAGGCCTGTCGTATCGTCAAACGGCCGAGGTGCTTAACCATGAGTTCAACAACCATCGAACTCGTCGCAAGGTCAAGGATTATTGGTCAAAGGGCTACATGAAACGAACAGCGGTGAAGGAAGAACCAGCTTCTCCGCATGATTTTGAGACAAAGCCTAAGAAGATGCGACGTCTCACTCACGCGCTTGACGGTTCAACTACCGCCGAGGGCAATCGGCCGCACACGGTGGAGGAGATGGCCGAGTTGTTTAACCTCAATACGGATCACTGGATCGCTGAAAAGATCATCACGAACAACTGGTCGCACTTCTGGCAGACGAAGGTCTGGTGGAAAGCGGTTGAGTTGAACATCGTAGCGGACAACTGGCACGAGCTGCTGGCCCAGGTCACCGCGAACGCGCCGGCAATTCCGTCGTCAAGTAAAACTTTAGGCGATGAATCTATCCTCTATGAGATGTGTCTCTTCGATGCACACCTGGGGTCGCTGGCCTGGGGTGAGGAGACAGGTGAGGACTACAACTTGTCGATCGCTGTCAGTAGGTTCCAGGACGCTTTTCGTGACCTATTGTCACGAGGGCTTGACGCCATGGCCGTTGACAAGTTGCTGTTTATTGTCGGGCAGGACCTCTTTCACTTTGACACGTTGATCCAGGGCAAGGGCGGGGCTACAACTAAGGGAACACCGCAGGACGTTGACACGCGCTGGCAAAAGCTGTTCATTGAGACATGCGAGATGTTGAAGCACCTCATCGACGACGCCGCACAACTTGTGCCGATTGACGTATTGGTCGTACCAGGGAATCACGACGCACAGACCACCTTCTATGCTGGCGAATACCTCATGGCGAACTTCACGAACAACGGTCGCGTGCGGGTTGACAATACACCGCGCACGCGAAAGTACTATCGTCACGGGAACGTTCTGATCGGTTTCACGCATGGCGACAAAGAGAAGATCGGCACCCTGTATCGCTTGATGACCGAAGAGGCAGGACTGGCTAACTGGCGCGAGTGGCACCGGGGACATCGGCACCAGGAAGAGTGCTCGGAAGATGGTCGGATGAGAGTTCGGACAATGCCGGCACTGGCTGGCCGGGACTCGTTCCACGCAGAGCATGGCTATCAGACGCTTCCAGGTGCGCGTGGCATGCTGTGGTGCAGTGAGCAAGGGTTGTTGCAGCAGATTTACCATAACGTAACGGTCTTGCCGGTAGGTGGCAAGACCCTTGAGAGCGGTGTTTGACGTGCACGGGCGGTATTACCAAAATGCGGTAAAACACAAGTCACGGGATACGGTTGATCACCTGTGCTTACTGCCTGTAGCGCCTTGTCAAGAGGTCAGCTTCCCGTGCCAGGCAGTGGGTGCAGGTGTTTCGACAAGGGAAAGGGGTGAGAAAGATGAGTGATTTTCAGGGTGGTGTTCAACTGGGCGGTAGCGATAAGTCTATCACCGATCTTGAGGATGTAGGTGTTGAGATCCACCTGCATGACCTTGAGGAAGAGGACATTTGGTACACGGACCGTGAAGGCAACAAGCACGCTGTGACCATGACGGTTGCCGGCACGTTCTCTAAGCGATACCGAAAGGCTGAGGCAACGATGCAAACACGTCGGATCAAGCGGCGTCGTATTCGTATTACCGGTGAACAGCTGATGGATGATACAGAGACACTCACCGCTTCCTGCGTTATCGGCTGGAGTGGATTTTTTGACCAACATGGACACCCGATCGAGTGCAATAAGACGAACGTACGTCGGGTCTTTGAGCGGTTTCCTCACATTCGGCAACAAGTGCAGGTAGCGATGGAGGACCACGAAACTTTTTTCAAAGCCAGTTCGAAGACTTGATAGAGTATGTTCAGCACCGAGGTCAGATGTCGCAGTCGGTGTCTGACGGACATTCGGTGGAGGAGCACGTCGAAAAGGCCTTAGCGATGGGCGTTTCCTTGACTCCTGATCAACTTATCAAACTTGAGGAGCCAGAATGTCCGGACACGTTATGGTACCTATGGGAGTGGTATGAAGAGCTGTCCATGGCACGCGGTGCTGGTGGAATGGGGGGAGTAGACTCGATTCGATGGAATGAGATCTTAGCTTGGGCACAGTTGACGTGTAGATATATTAAGCCATATGAAGCATGGGCTCTTGCTTATATAGATACCGTGTATCGTAGTGAGCTGATGAAAGCGGAGAGCAAACGTGCCAAGAGAAGCTAGCCTTGCGACTCTAGGTCTTGAAGTTGATTCTTCAGGTGCGATTCGTGGACTAGAAGGATTTACCGGAAAAGCTAGGACCGCAGGCGCAGCTGCGTTTCAACTGTCTAGCGGAATCGGCGCGCTAGGTCTGACATTTAAGATAGTAACTGGTCTAATTATCAGCTTCGGAGTAGCGATCGGCGGAATTACCCTACTGTCGTTTGCTCAGCAAGCGTTAGCATTTTCCCGTGCAATGGGCGAAGTTGGCACATTGCTGCCGCCAGCGACCGACGCAATGCGACTGTTTGGTGAAACGGTTCGTCAAATATCGCTTGAGTTTGGTAGTTCTACGATAGAGAACGCACAAGCGCTGTACAGCATCATCTCAGCCGGAGCTACTGATGCCGCTGACGCGGTCTACGTGTTGAATGAAGCGAATCGTTTAGCTCGCGCTGGCGTAACGTCCGTTGCAGTAGCAGCAGACGGCTTGACGTCACTGTTAAACGCGTATGGCTTATCTGCTAGCGGAGCAGCTGTCGTATCAAATTCACTGTTTATCGCAATGCGCGGAGGTAAAACAACCGTTGAAGAGTTATCACGTTCTCTTGGTGCTGTCGCGCCTATCGCAGCTAACCTAGGCGTAAGTTTGCTAGAGTTAACGTCAGTTGTATCGGCGTTAACTATCGGCGGTTTAGAAACGTCTAGAGCTGTTACTGGGTTGCAAGGAGTGTTTACCGGCATCTTGCGACCGACGACCGAAGCGCAAGAGCAGATGAAGCTTTTAAGCGAAGAGGCCGGTCGTGTAGGTTTTGAGTTTAGCGCATCTCACCTACGTGGAGTAGGGCTAGAAACATTTTTAACGCAGTTGTTTGAGGTGGCCGGTGGCAATCGTGACGTGTTTACCGAGCTGTTTGGCAGTATTGAAGGTTTGAATGCTCTTTTAGCGCTAGCTGGACCGACCTTTGCGGTATTTACGGAGATCTTAGAGGCGCAACATATAGCTATTGACGCCGTCGGTCAAGGTCTTGAAACTATCGCAGAAACTCAAGCGGATAAGTTTGACCGAGCGATAAATTCAATCAGCGTGACTACCGAGCGACTTGGAGAGGATATTCTCTTTGTTTTAGTTCCGGGCGTTCAAGCACTAGCCGTCATTCTTGAGCATACAGGCAGGATCATTTTGTACGTTAGTGGCGCTTTAGCGATTCTTGCTGCCGGTTTTTCTGGCGTTAACTTAGTTCTTGCCACAAAAACTATTGCCTTAACAGCGGCGGCATCTGGAATAGCTCTTTTTTCAACCGAGATGTTGACTGCTACCGGCACGTTGACCATCTTTGAAAGAGTCGTATTAGGCGTTAGATCTGGTCTTATTCACTTAGTACGTGTACTAAGAAGCGCGTTGCTGTTTAGTGCACTGGGCGTAGCGGTTCTTGCTGCAGCTGCAGCGTTAGCTATTTGGCGTACTCGAGCTCAACGTGCAACCGCAGCTCAACGTGAATTCAGCCGTGAAATCGGCGAGTTCAGTGATAGGATTTCTCAGTACAACATTGAAGGTGTAAATGAACTTGAATCTGTGTTCATTGCACGTTTAACTACGTTAAATGAGCGACGAAAAGAGCTAGAAAATATATCCGCCTCTGTAACCGATTCAGCTCTTCTAAGCTCTCTTAACGCCGATGCACCTGGGTTCAATGACGTTGTTGGTGGTGATCAAGCCGCGTTACGTCTAGTCAGGTCACGTGAAAGATCCGTTAGAGCTGGCCAAGATTTAATAGAGATTGAAAATGAGATAGCTATTAGCGCGGCTAAACTAAATGCAATATACGCAGAACAAGAGCGCCGTGCTGAAATTGCTGCCGGTAACTTTCAAGATCTAGTCGATGTGACACAGCAGCTTACGGAGGATCAGCTTAAATTGATTGATGCAGCAGGTCAATTTACAGCTGAGCTGTTGATACAGGCGGACGCAGCTGAGCGACTAGCTATCGCTGAGCTTGAAGGTGCAGAGGCCGTAGCTTCAGTGAATCGAGAACTTGAAAAAGAAGCTTTGCTTAGACGGGCAGCTGAATCGCCGTTAGCTGATCAACAAGAAGAACAGGTCGCGTTGATCGAACGAATAGATGAAGCTGAAGAACAACGGGCCAGGAACCGTGCAACGCGCAACCAGGCGGAAGCTAACGCTAGAGAAGCTCAACGTCGGGCAGAAGAACAAGAGCGTGAACGCTTAAGAAACATTGAGTCCGATCAAAGTGTCATACAGCAGTTAGAAGCGGAGCTTGCAGCGCAAGAACGGATAAACAACTCACGTATCGAAGGTGTAGATGCTCTGCGCCGTTACCAGCAAGAGTCGAAAGTTGCTGAACTTCAAAGTAAATTATCAGCCGATGCAACGGACGAAGTACGTAATTCAGTTGAACAACTTACACGTCGTTTAGAGAGTTTACGCCAAGAGGAAGAGCGTATAGAAAATGCTCGTCAAAATCGAGAAAATCTAGAAAACTTAATTGACCAAGAGCGCGAGAGATTGCGCATCGCAGAGATACAACTTTCCGCTGCTCGTCGTCTTGGGGCAGAGGGGGTCGCTTCAGCTGATGCGTTCAGGCAACTGCAAGAAATAGCTAATCAGGCGTTTGAGTTGGGCGCCGACAATCAAACCGCTGCCAATTTAGTTGAGATAAGAAAGGCTATACAAGAAGCAGAGGACGAGATACGTCGATTGACGGGTGTTGATATTAGCTTGGATGTAGATACCGCGGGAGCACGTCGAGCTTTCAACGCGCTTGAGTCTGAGGGTTTACGCGCACTTGACTCGCTGGGTCAAGCGGCTGGCGGTTTAACACAAGACCTGCTTGCTGCCGTTCGTGCAGGATTTTCTCTTGGTGGTGCTATAAACGATATTCGTGATTCTGGAGAAGGCTTGAGCAGCATCTTTGACGATGTCAGCTTTAGTGATGTTGTATCTGTTGGTATCGGGACAGCGCTTAGTTTCGGCTTGACGCAACTCGGTAATTTATTTGGTGGCGATAACGCTGAGCGTGAACGACTTGAGGCAGAACGTCAACGTGTCATAGACAACAATACGCAAGCTCTCAACAGGCTGTCGGATGAATTACAGGGTGCGGAGTTCAGTCTCACTGAGCTAGAAAGCTTCTTATCTTTAGATCAAAGCGTGATCGGCACGAGCACCTTTACCCCGGGTGAACGTCCCGGCGAAGGTATTACTACCGCGGGACTAACGGGCCCGATCCCGTTGCCCTTGGTGTTGATCGCAGAGAGGTTTGGCATCGAACTTGATGGTTCTGTTCAATCAATGCAGGCACTTAACCAAGCGATTGAGATACAAATTGAGCTGGCGAAGAGACGAGAAGCAGCATTCATCCAAGATCTACGCGTCCGTGAATTGACAGCTCAAGGCCGAGACGAGGAAGCCGAGCAGCTTCGCCTGTCAATCCAGCACCAACGTGAGTTAGATGAGGCTCGTCGTCTGGGCTATGACCAAGAGACCATAGCGCGCTTGAGAAATATCCAAGCACAAGAGAAGCAGGCGCAACAAGCTGAGCAGGCCGAGCAACGCGCGCGTGACCGAGAGAGCTTTGACCGAGATCTGCGACGTGAGCAGCTTATTGAGAGCGGTGCAAGTGACGAGGAAATCCGTCGCCATGATGAAGAGCAACGTATCATCGCACGACGAGATCAGCGAATCCGAGAAGCTGAAGACCTGTATGCGCGTGGAATCATCGGCGCCGGCGAGCTGATAAACTATGTCGATCTGATCACCAGAAATGCTGCTACGGAAATTGAGAACCTGGGTGATGCCGCAAGTGAAGCGGCCGACGCGCTGCGGACCGATATTCCACGCTTCATCAACTTGGCCCTCTTGGAACAAGCACACGGGGCGTCACTCCCGGCAGGGGTGACCATACCACCGATGGAGAACGCTGCTTCTCTTCCGGCGGGAACGACCACACCGCCGATGCAAAACGTGCCCTCGGGCGTCGCGCAGCAACCGCAGACAACGAACAACTTCTATGAGGGCTCAATCGTCGTCCAAGGATCGGACAAATCAGCGAGCGAGCTGTTTGACGATTTTGAGCGAGAGTCTAAGCGCCGTTCAGCGCGGTCCGGACCAACTACCATCGTGACACGGGACATCTGACAATGCGATCAGGTCTCGACGCTGCTACTCAGGCTGCGTTGGTCGCCTCACAGCCAGGGCCACTACGATCACGGGTCACGGTCACCCGCGGAGTGGCCAGAGACATCACCTCGTGGCTAAGGGGCTACAGGCTTGAGCTGTCCAGTCCGGCTACACCGATCGGCAGTCTCGCGCTCACCCTGGCCCGTGAGAGCGCTTCCGCTACCCTGGCCCCGGGCGTCGACGAGGTGTACCAGTTGCAGGTCGGACAGGTGCTGGTGCTGGCCGTGCAACTGGGCGAGAGTGAGACCTGGTACGAGGTCTTTCGTGGCCGTATCGTCTCACTGGAGTGGGGTAACTGGGGCCGTCATCAGCTCACAGTAGAGTGCCTTGACGAGGGCACAGTTCTCCAACGTTATAAGTCGGAGACAGAGCATACTTATCCCGCTGGAACAGGGTTTTCAGCAACCGTCACGAGTATCCTGAGCAACAACGGTTTCACCGGTGTTTCTACTCTCATTGACGGAACACCTGGTGACAACTCGGTCCTGGCGGCCGATTACGAACCCGGACTGCAGAAGACCGTTTGGTCACAGCTGCACGATGTCGCGACAGCGATCGGTTGGTCACTAGCCTATCGCCATGTTGACGGGGGTTGGAAACTGGTTTTCTACCCGCCGGCCCGAACAAAGACGACCCCTGACCTAACCATAGAGCACTGGCACGATTTTTCAAGGGTCAACATAGATGACGCCGATATCCGCAACGTCGGCTACCTACGCTACGTTGACACTGAGAACAACTTGCAGACCATCGGCCCGATTGCAAATGACGCGAGCATTGCTAAGTATGGCGGGATACGCCGGCCGTTTTGGATCGTTCTAGACAACAGCTCAACGGTTCGCACCGAGGAGGCCGCCAACGCCATGTTGGCAGCCGCGGCGGCCGATCTTGCTGATCCTGACGTGATAGCTAGCGTTCGTACGGTACCGATGCCCTTCCTAGATGTTGGTAGTGACGTGTTGCGCTTTGAGAACCGTGAGCGGCCGCGTCTATTCAGCGCCGACCAAACCTTAGCGCCCTTCCGAGCTTCGGTGGTAGTTGAACCGGACGGTGAGCCGCACTCGATCATCCAGCTTCGCGGCAAGCCCAGCTCCGGGTTAGACACCTGGGCCTCTATCTCTGGGGTTGAGCCCTTAGAACTCCAGCACCTCATTACCTCTCTTGTTGTCAACGTCAACGGTGACACCGGTGCAGTGACGGTGCAAGGAACCGCCGTTGACGAGGTCAAGTCGGTCAAATATGCCTACTCAGTCAACGATATTGACGCGGGGACGTTTCCCACCGTAGAGGCAGCGACGGGAGATACTGGAACCGTTGTTGCGCTGAACGATAACGCTTTCACCTTGTCGTCCGACTCCGACGTGGTCGACCCTGCTACACCGGGTGACGGTGAGGGTGCCCTGCCCAGCACGGGTGACGGAGACGCGACGGTAGATGTGGGAGAGGCTATCCGGTTTGTTCTGGTTCCTTATCGGACGACGGACGCTTCAGATACTGAGCCAGGAGCTCATACGTTTGCTCAAGGAACTCGGCCAGTTCCCGACCAGCTTCTGATAGATGTAGCGATAGACGTGAACTATGATACGGGATCTGTCTCAGTGCGAGGGTCCCGGACAACGGATAGAGTTCAGTCCGTCGCCTATGCCTATGATGTCGACACGGAGGCCACCGGGTCGTACCCCATGGTGAGCGCCGCCGTAGCTCAAGGAACAGGGGCCGACGGCGGAGGCCTGTTGGCCACCTTTGACACCAACGGTAGTTTCAGTTTCGCGTTGCCTGACAACACGGTGCCTTTAGGAGAGGCCGTGCGAGCTACCCTGTTAGCCTATCCCACTACCGACGGTACGGGTGAAATGCGCGGGCCGCCTGTTCTAGCTAAGGGGTCAAGGTTGCTGTTGGAGGAGACGGGGGTGCCGGGCATCCGAGTTGCTAATCGTCTCATAGCCGACGCGCTTCGTCAAACGAACGACTTGACCTTCTCGTCCGTTGATTGGGACACCGCGCAGTGGACGACTGGAACGGTCACTACCGTGGTGCCCTCCGACAGTAATGCAGATCCGGTAGAATACAACACTGCAGCCGGTAACACGGGCAACATGGACTCGGTAGATGTGCGATACGTCTATCTTGATCCCGCCGTGTCGACGACCGTTTTGCAGATCTCAACCGACCTTGGCGCCGTTCCTGCTGCCGCCTATCTGATCGCTGTTGCTTGGCGGTCATCTGACCGGATGGGTCGTGCCAGCATCGTCGACAATCCCCTGATCATTCGCGCGGCGTTGATCGACGTGGCGCACCTCTCAGCCATCTCTGCTAGCGTCGGCATTATTACTGGCGGCATCCTCCAAACGGGCGAGGGCGACGAATACCGAATGCAGCTCAACCTGAACGCCACGGGCGCCGAGACGATCCTCGACTTTGGCGATGCCCTGCAGCTCCTGGCCGACGGCAACGCCACGTTTGGCGGCGTGGTCAGCGCGGAGAGCTTCACAGGAGCTAACCCTGAGTTCATGAACTCGCTGGAGATCCTTGGCGGGCGCAACAGTGTGCAGCTCACTCTTTCGTCTCGGTCAGACCAACACGGTCACGTGAAGTTCCATGATGCTACGGGCGCTGGGGCCGGGGACATCTACGCGAACGCAACTGGCTTAGTGATACTGCCGCCTGGAACAAAGGGCGTACAGTTTGGACAGTCAACAAGCAAGCTAGGCTTCTTCGGCACCGCCCCCATCACCAAGCCCACCGTGACGTAGCGTGCCAGCGCAGCGCGTCGACCTCGGCGCCCCCAACCGATCGTCTAGCACCAACGTCCGGTGGAACAATTTGAGCGCCTTGGTGCGTCCGGGGCTGGTCAGCGGGGGCGGCGCGGCGTATCTCCGCTACCTAGACATCACGGACTTTGGAACTAACCTCATCCAATACCAATTGCAGTTCGCCTCGACGGCTACGGGCACGCCTGGCGCCACCGGACCCGACCTCACCACGACGTGGGAGGGCCATGCTGAGGCGGTGACATTAGTTGCCGGCAGCGCGTCGGTTACCATACCTGGACCGAACAACTCCGTCAACACCATCCGCGACGCCACGGAGCCCTACACCTGGTACACCTCGGGAACGGCGACGCGGCCGGCCGGTCTGACCGCTTTTTTCAACGCCGCGGGCTCAGGTGCGACGCTCACGCTTGACGACGGTGTGGAGGACGTGGCCGGCTCACAGGTGCACGATATCGCCGTCGCCCTGCGCGACCTCGGCCTGGTAAACTACAGCGGGACCGATGGTTCGGTCGAGAACAACGAGCGCGCTCACTCCATCGCCACCGCCCTGCGTGACCTCGGCCTGGTAAACTACAGCGGGACAGTCAGCGACGGCGTCTCCGACACCGACCGGGTGAACAGCATCGGCACAGCTCTCTCCGACCTCGGGCTGATCACCTTCGCGCAGCTGTGCTCGATCACCGGCGCTGACGAGGTCTATGACATCTACGAGGGCCAGACGGCGGTGATCATGCCCGTCTTGGCCAACCTGCCCGGCGTGATCACCTGGTCAATGACGGGCGCGCCTACCCGTGGAGCATCGATCGACACCACCACGGGCGTGGTGACGGTCGTCGCCTCGGCACTCAACGCACGGACGGGCACCAACCCGTACACGATCACCTTGACGGCTACGAGTGACGACACGACGCGTGACCCGTGTGAGTTTGTCTTCACGCTGCACATCAGGCCCCTGCTCACGATCACCATCACGCCACCTGTCCTGCAAGCACTGCCTGAGCAGATGGTCACGGCGACGGTGGGCGTGACCGGGGGCACAGGTCGCAACCTTGCGCTAGATCCCAATGACTACGCGTTTAACCTCCAGCGACCGTTAGAGGTTGAGTGGGGCACCTTTCAAGAGGGTCTCTTGCAGCTCACGTTCAACGTGCCGGAGAACGTTGAGCTGGGCGACAGCTACACCTTTACCTTGACCGTCACGTCGGGTGAGCAGATGGCCTCCAACACGTGCACGGTGGAGATCCTGTCGTGTGGCAACTTCGGGATCAGCACCACCGAGACGAGCTATGTCGCCTTTGTCGGACAGCCATTCAGGCTCCAGGTAGGACACAGTGGAAAGCATGACGATTCGACGATTGAGTGGTCGGTAGATGACGATAGCGACGCAGAGCTCAGCCTGTCAATCGATGCTGACGGCCTGATCACCTCCGATGGGAATATCATGGCGGGTGAGGAGGCTCCCTATGAGGTGACTGTTACCGCCAGGGAGGTCTTCACCAACATGGCGGGTGAAAAGACCTTTTGCCCGACAGCCACCACGTCGTTCATGCTCAACGTTAGTATAGATCCTTGCGGTGATTACCGGATCACGGTGCCCGCCGCAGAATATTGTTACACCGCTCCCGATACGGGATCGACGCCGATCAGGGTACAGGCTGACGCGTCGTTGGTCGACATGTCGTCGGCCACCTGGGACGGAGCAACAGCGTGGGCGGTGGCCGACGACCAAGGTGGAGCCCTCGGCCTCTCGATCGACGCTGATGGCCTGATCACCGGCACGGCTACACTTGGAAAGGCGCGTCACGACGCCTACCGTGTGACGGCCACCGGCACCGCGACCGTCAACAACATGGAGTGCGTCAAGACGGCCGTATTTGACGTGTTCGTGGTCGCCGACCTTGACGTGCAGTTCAACGACGCCGGGGCGGCGGTCACGACCGTCTTCACGCGTGAGGACACGACCAAGACGGTCAACGTCGGCGTGACGGGCGGGCTTAGTCCGGTGGCGATGACCCTGGGTGGTACCGCGCCGGAGTGGGCTAGCCTCACGCAGGGATCGAACAGTGACACTAATCCGCAGGGCGAGCGCAGTGGCGACCTCGTGCTGGCGCCCGGTGACACGGTGGCTGGAGGTGACTACACGGTTCCCGTCGTTGTGACGGCCAGCGGCGGCTGCGGTGGTTCCGGCCTGTCGACGACGGCCGCTCTCACGGTGACAGTGATCGACTGCGGCAACTTCGCGATCAGCGCCGACCAAACCAACTACACCTACCCGGCGGGCGCTAACATCTCAATACCCATCTCCGTGTCTAACCAAGTGCCCAACAGCACGGTGCGCTGGTCGGTGGACGTGGAGGATGACGGCTCGACCGAGCTGACCGGCCTGTCGATCAGCTCGGTCGGAACGGTGACGGGTACGATGGTCGACGGCGAACTCGACCCATATACCGTTACCGTTTCAGCGGTGCAGGTTGTCTCAGGCGTGGACTGCGCGACGGCCACCGCGTCGTTCACGCTCACTCCCGGCGACCTGTGCGCTACCTTCGTGCTCGAAGCCATCTCCGACGTCTGCGTTGAGCGGGGAAACGCAACGGTTGTCCAGCCCATCGCAACCGGTAACTTGGGAACGGTCACGTGGTCGATGGCCGGTGCTCCTACCGGACTATCGATCAACGCGACCACGGGCCGGATCACCGGTACGACGCTTGACACCGTAAGCGGCGGAACCGACATCACCGTTACGGCAACGGACACGGGACAGACCAATCCACCGTGCTCGAAAAGCCAGACGTTCAACCTGCTCATCTACATGCCCGTTGCTATCACCGTAGAGGATGACCGTACGGTCCTGCTCGGTGAGACGGAGAACATCGGTTACAGCGTCAACGGTGGGTCGGGAAGCTACACGGTCAACGTCACCGGGTTGCCAGAGTACATGAGCAACGTACGGGACTCACAAAGCTCACACATCGCGGTCGACGGCACCGATGATGCCGCCGTAGCTGAGACGGTCACGGTCACTATCACGGCTAACAGCTCTGTCTGTGGGACCACGCTCACCGGGACGGAGACGTTCGACATCGAGGTAGTGGACTGTGCCAGCTTTACCGTTACGGCGGATGCTGGCCCGCACGAGCTGCGCGTTCCCAGCATAGGTACAGCCGACATTACGGTCCAGGCTACAGCTAACGGCGCCGAGGGCACGGTGACCTGGTTGGCATCAGCCGATACCGGCATCGGCGTCAGTGTCGACGATGATGGCCTAGTGACCGTGACGGCCGACGTCTCTCACGTTGAGACCAGTCCACACGTCATCACCGTCAGTGCGACCGACACGCGTGATGACGGCATCACTTGTACCGATACCGCAACGTTCACCGTGAGTGTTTTACCTTCTGAGTGCCCAGATTGTCACGTGTTGAACACGCAGACGAACATGTGCGAGCCGATGGACGCGACCGTCACGCTCGACGTGATGGCCCCCGTCTCCGTTACGCACGGGCAGCAGTACACCGTCATGGCCTCGGTCACCGGTTGCTTCGACGGTGATGCGACGATCACCGGAACCGGCACCTTCACCGCGCCTGCTTCGGGCGAGGGCTGCGTCGCACACGTGGTCAACGCCAGCGTCTCGGGCACGGGCACGCGGGCGAAGAGCGGAACAACCGATACGGACCAAGAGACGGTGTCCGTGCGGCTTCCTTGCCTGCCCGGCCGCCTGCCCAGCTCGGACGACCCGTGCGCCTGCGCCTGTGAGGACGACGATCCCTGCCCGGACAACGCTCACACGCGCGACCCCTCGGACTGCGAATGCCGGTGCCCCTGCGACCACGCCAGCGCCGACAACTGCCCCGATTGCGACACGGCCGGCACCGGGCGGTTGTGGAACCCGCTCACGTGCGCCTGTGAGTGTCCGGCCGGACGTACATGGGACGCGCAGGCGGGCCGGTGCGTGTGCTCCGGTTCAGCGGATGACTGCCCAGATGGTGAGCTGTGGTGCGAAGAGACGTGCCGCTGTGTGACTCCGAGTCCAGTCTCTGCTCCCCCCAACGAGGTCTGGGACGAGGCGACCTGCCAGTGGGTCTGTGCGACGAGCTTCACGCGTGACGGCAACGGAAACTGTGTGCAAGTCTGCGGCCCGAACACCGCGGCGAGGATCAGTGGCACCATTACTGCAACACCTAATCCGGTTCCTGCAGGTGGCGCCTTCAACATCACCGTTGATATCGACGATGACGCCAGTTGCTATGACACGATCGTAATAGTGGGTGACGGTGAGCAAACGGCACCGATCGTCGGCACCGAGACCGCGAACGCGGTCGTTGTCTTTGTCACCGGAACGGGGACCAACGCGCAAGCGGGGACCAACGCTCGACTTGACCGTATCGTTAGAATCCCGATAGTCCACACGTGCGCGCCCTCATCACGGGCTAGTGTCTCGCTCGACGTGATAGCCCCTGTCTCCGCTTCTCGCGGGCAGCAATACACAGTACAGGCCAGTGCGACGGGGTGCTATGATAACGCGTCGTTTACGATCGACGGTCAGTCGGGCGCGTCACGAACGTTCACCGCGCCAGACGCTGACAGTGGTGTGCTGGAGGCGACCCACACGGTCGTGGTCAACGTATCTGGCGCGGGGACCAACGCGCAACAAGGTACGTCAGCCACCGATAGCACGACGGTCACCGTCCTCTTCCCCTGCCCCGACGGCAAGGCGCGAGTGGGCGGCGGTGACGAGTGCGTGTGCGAGGAGGAGCTGACGTGCGGCTCCGACTACCGCAACTACTTCAACCGTGAGACGTGCGAGTGTGACAGCTGCACTGGCGGTCAATACTGGGACTATGCTTCAGGGGATTTCGGAGAGTGCGTAGATCCGCCCGCGTGTGCCGAAGGCAACGTGTTCAACTACCAAACACTCACCTGTGAGTGTCCACCTGGGTGGACGGAGGAGACGGACGGAACGTGCACCGAGCCCGGTTGCCCGAACGAGGGCGAGTACTGGTGCCAGGCGCGTGAGCAGTGTGAAACCGCGCCCAACTGCGGGGCGAACCAAGAGCTGAACAAAGTGACCTGTGCGTGTGAGTGCGTAGACGGTTACCGGTTCAACTCACTGGGTGACTGTGTGGTAGATTGCTCAGGCCATGTCGCCTCACCGACTAACTTCGACACTCAAGCGACCGACACCCGTGTGATCGGTGATGACAGTTGCCGCTGCTCCGATGACACGATCACTACCTACATCCAGGTGACGGAAACCACCTACACACTCAACGCGACAGCCACCTGTCCAGCGGATACTCACGTGGAGGAGATCAGCCGGGCGACGATGAACCGGACTGATTGCCCGGCGGGCACCGCGAAGTGCGTACCGGATTGCTCAGGCCATGTCGCCTCACCGACTAACTTCGACACGAGCTCTACGAACACGGTTATTGTCAGCGGCGATGACAGCTGCTATTGTCCAGGTGATTCGACCACTTACCAAGAACGGACCGACACAACCTACACGCTCAACGCGACAGCCACCTGCCCAGCATCAACGCACACCGTGCAAGGTTCGGTTCAAACGGTCAACCGGACCGCGTGCGCCAGCAACGATCCGAAGTGCACCAGCCCTTGCACGCCGAGCAATTGCCCGTCCTCTTGCCGACGCACCTGTCCAGAACGTCAGTTTTGGAATCAAAGCATTTGTGACTGTGATGACGAGGACGATCCACCACCAGAGCCACCGCCACCGCCTCCGCCACCGCCTCCGTGCACGCCTGAAGATTGTCCTGACGGAGAGCACTGGGAGGGTCAACCGACGTGCGCCTGTGTCGCAGATTGCGTCGAGCAACCCTGTCCGCAAGGATGGACGTGGGTAGGTGAGCCAGATTGTACGTGTGAGCCACCGGAGCCACCACCACCGGAGCCACCACCACCATCACCTTGCATCCCGGGCAACTGCCCGTCGTCGTGCCGAGAATCTTGTCCGTCTGGACAGTATTTCGATTTCAATACCTGTGGCTGTGAGGACGAGGACGAGGACGAGCCACCACCACCGGAGCCACCACCACCGGAGCCACCACCACCGACAGATGACTGCGGTGATGAATGCGGTGAGGGAGAAGACTGCGTCAACGGTGTCTGTGTAGAAGCGCCACCACCGGAGCCACCACCACCGGAGCCACCACCACCGGAGCCACCACCACCGGAGCCACCACCACCGGAGCCACCACCACCGGAGCCACCACCACCGGAGCCACCACCACCGGAGCCACCACCACCGGAGCCACCACCACCGGAGCCACCACCACCGGAGCCACCACCACCGGAGCCACCACCACCAGGTGACCCATGTGGTGGTTGCCCTGAGGGATATTTCTGCAACCAGAACGATATGTGCGAGGAAGAATGACCGCCGACATTTTTGTGGGAATCGCGTCTTACCGTGATCACAATGTTACCCGCACCGTGCGACAGGCGATCGACAGGGCGGGTGCGCGGGTCAACGTGGGTGTCTGCCTGCAAGATGACCGGACAGAGATTATTGACCAGCTTCTGTCTTACGGCGTGGAGGTGATTCAGGTCGCTCCGGGCTATGCCCGTGGATGTGGCTGGGCACGCGCGCTGGCAGTTACGTGTTGGTCAGGAGAACCTTGGTATTTTCAAACAGACGCTCACATGTTATTTGAGGACGGTTGGGCCCTTCACTTGATCGAGCAAAGTGAGATGCTGCCCACCCCTGGAATCATGACCTACTACCCGCCGCAGTCTAACCATGTTGATGAAAACCGTACCATCATTGCCGATGTGGCGCGGTTTGAATATCCCTGGGGCATCGCGCACAAGAGCTTGAGTGTACCCGTTGTTGAGAAGCCGATCATCGGGCGCGTGCTGTCAGGCGCGTGCCAGTTCATGCCGGCCGAGGTCCTAGAGCGGTGTCCCCTCGACCCGTACTACTTTTTTTGGGGTGAAGAACCGGCGATGGCCGCCCGTTTCTGGACACACGGCTACGATATCTGGCACCCGGGGGGACGACCTAAGGTTCGGCATATTCACCACCTCAACCGGCCCGGAGTTTCCCGCATCTTTGATGAGCAGCAACGAAAGTCGCAGGCGCTGAACAAGCGCGCTGGCGATCGTATCAAGGTGCTTTATGGGTGGGCCGAGGGTGATCTTGGCGCCTACGGGTTAGGCAAGACGCGTTCATTCGCTGAGTATGAAATGGCTCACGGTCTAAGCTACTCAAAGCGAGCGTTCATGACTGACCACGTTTGGCGCCGTCGTAACACCTACGGCATGAGGATCCTCTGACATGGCGATGATCTTTGTCGCTGTTCCGGCGTATCGTGACCCGAGGGTCATAGAGACGGTCAATTCTCTGTTGTCGATGGCCAGCGGAGAGCACGGCCTACGGTTCGGCATCTGCATTCATGACAACGACCTTGACACCGTTAATAAGTTGCGTCAAGTGCCAGGGTGTGACGTGCAGCACGCCTCTTACCTAGAGGCACGGGGCGTGGTTGAGGCGCGTCGCGTCTGTTGGTCGATGTGGCAGGGCGAGGAATGGGGACTGTCGATCGATGCCCACACGCGGGCGACCCAGGACTGGGACCGCAAACTAATTGCCCAGCACGAACAGACGAATGACCCATACGCGTTGCTGTCTACCAGTCCCATACACGTGCACGACAGCGACCCCCTGCCCGGGGGATTCGCCATTGACTTGAACCAGTATGATCCCAGTGGCGGTGGTTGGTTGCCGATGGCCTTGTTTTGGGACGACGTGAACTTTGTCGCCGACCGACCGATCCCAGCACGTCGCTTGTCCATGGCCCTGGCCTTTAGCCGCGGTCAGTTGTTTCAAGATGTACAGTGGCCCAATTGGATAGACCCCCACGGAAATGCCGAAGAACCATGGTGGACCGTCGCTTGCTGGGAGAGCGGGTACAGCTTGTGGCACCCGGAGGGCAAGACGCTGCTCACCGCCCGGCCCATGACAACGCGCGACAGCGGCCGGTTTCGACGCATTGCTGATCAGGTCAAGGTGTACGCGCCGCCGTGGCGAAGAGAGCAGGACCGGGAATTCTTCACCTCGTATAGGCGACGGGATTTCTACCGCTACGCGGGAATTCGCGTGGACGGATCTGTTCGTCCGCATGATGAGTGGCTCAATTACATAGGATGGTCAAGAGATGGACAATGAGATCGTTTTATATCGGGTAACTAGCAAGGTGCCGTTAAACATTCAGCCGGGAGCCATCAAGCGCGACGCTTTCATCAACCATGCTTACAAGTGTCCGCCTTTGACCGTGGCGAACCGCTATGGTTACGACATCACGTGTGACCAAGATTTAGAGCTGGAATGGAACGGTGGCGATGGCAAGAGCGACGTCACGTCTCTCCGTGGCCCCGGGCGTCCCCACTTTGGCATGGGCACGTTTACCCTCACCCCTGGATACATCTGGCGGACGCCAAAAGACTATGATCTACTGCTATTGCCGACGCCCAATGCTGATCAACGTGACTTCTTCGCCATGACCGCCTTGCTTGAGACCGACTGGCTGAGCTATCCGTGGTTCTTGACGATCATGTTTGTCCGTCCGGGCCGGTTGCTGATTCCCGCGAGTACACCGCTTGGTCGTGTCATGCCGGTTCAACGCTTGACTGATCCCGTGATCGTAGAGAGGGAGACACCTTCCGACGTGCTTGAGAAGAAGGAAGAATGGACACGTCTGCGCCGAGAGCTGGGCGACCATTTCTCATACCGCCGTGCCATCGAGCGTAAGGGGCGTACCGATGGCTCTATGAAGCAAGAGCCAGCGCCGTATTATCAATTGCCCAACGTACTGACGCGCCGGTGCTGTGATCAGCTAATCACTGACTTCGACCCGTCACCAAATGGCGACGGTTTCTGGGGTGGTCGTACGTGGTGGCCGAAGCAATGGCCATGTGACGTACAACGTGTACTGGACAAGTTACCGCTTATGGCTGAACGCGCGGGAGTTCCTCGAGGAAAGCTCGTAGATCCTAACATGGTAGTTTGGCCTGATGGCCACAAGGGCATGCCCTTGCACGAAGACTACGCGAACGGAAAATTCAGCTACCGTGACTGGGCGGTGGTCATTCGGTTAAACGACAACTATGAGGGCGGCGAGACGTTCTTTGAGGACGACCGAGAGGTAAAGCTCGGTGTGGGCGACGCGCTAGTCTTTCGTGGAGGATCACTAAAGCACGGGGTACGTGGCATCGCCGGTGGAGACCGGTACACCCTGATTGCGTGGCTAACGGAGGAACAAGCAACGTGAAGCGTATTTTGATCACCGGCGGTCACGGCTATATCGGCTCGCACCTCGCTGCTGTCCTCAAGGATGATTATGAGATCACCGTTTTCGACTTACCCAACGACGTGTGCCGTCTGCAACGTGTCGACGCCGATGTCGTGCTCCACCTGGCCGCCGTGACACGGGACAGTCCGAGGCTTCAGCGCACCAACGTCGAGGGAACAGCTCACGTGATCAATGCCGCGCAGGACTCTCGGCTCATCCTTGCCTCTTCGGCCGCCATCTATGGACAAACCGCCTACGGCGAGTCGAAGCGACGAGCCGAGGATCTGGTCATGTCGCGTCATCCCAACGCCATGTGCCTTCGCCTGGCCAACGTCTACGGTATGAACGCTGTCGGTCGTCGTGGGCAGGGGATTATTGACAGGGCGCTTAGAAGGAGGGCAACAGGGGAGGCGGTGGTATGCCACGGAGACGGCCGACAGACGCGTGACTTCGTGCACGTCAAGGATGTTGGCCGGGCTTTTCGGCTGGCCATAGAGTCAGGTGAACGAGGCGTAGTAGAGATCGGGACCGGAGCTGCGACGTCGGTCTTGTTTATCCTACAGGTCTTAGGTGTTAAGATATATCGGTGTTCGTCGGTCCGCTATGGCGAGTTGCAGGAGCACACAACTGCCACTCGGTCGGCAAAGAATCTCCTTGGATGGGAGGCTGAAATCACCCTGGATCGCGACCTAATGGAAACCTGACACATGTACTGGATCATCCCCGACTACATCGCGCAGAGCTGCCGCGAGAGCCTGGTGCGACAGTTCGCGCCCGATCCGGGACACAACAGCTCACGGGCCGAGGTGCAGCATCGCGACTCCTGGCCGTGCCACGTCAACACGCAACTCCGGCACCTGGACCGTGTCACTAAGCAGCTTGGCCTGCCACCGTGCATGGCGCTCAAGGTGCACGTGCGACGGTGGACGGCCGGCCAGCCGGAGGCGGTCGACTGGGCCCGAGGAGGGCCGGGCGAGTACGCGTGCGCCGTCAAGCTGCACGACCACCCCGGCGGGGTCACGATTCGCGGGTTTGAGATTCCCTGCAACGCGGGAGACGTGCTGATCTGGCGGCCCGACGACGTGCGACACGCCCTGCCGTCCCTGCCCGCCGGTGCCCCGGACCTCTACCAGCTCGTCTGGTGGCTGCGGGAGGGTTGAGCCCTCAAAACCGCTCCTCGATCAACATGTCACCGCCAGGTAGGACCATGGTCGTTGCCCGAGGTGCCATCATAACCGGGGACGTGGCGCTGCCCGTTTGACTAAGGGTTGATAATGCGCTGCTTCCGTCACGACAGTAACCGTTCTTGTTCCACCAGCTTGGGTCGAGCTTGACCCTGGGGTTGACCAACGCCCGGTCATACCTATAGCCCGGAGCAAGGGCAACAACTGTCAGCTCGGTGATCAGGTTGAACGCCGGTAAGTTAGCCTGAGTCATGTTATCGGGCACGCCCGTGCAGTAGTCCCAGTGCAGTCCCCACGGGTCGAGCGGCACCCGGGGCACGTGGGCAGGAAGTTCCGATCCACCCATGCGGCTGAACACCCGGCGTGCCCCGGGGTGATCGAGGTAGTAGATCTTATCGTCGCTCTTCACTAGGCCATCGTCCCAATAGCCAATGCCGAGCACGTGGCCGATCTCATGTGACACGATCCCTGTCAGGCCGCGTTGCGGGCCCCGTACCCAGACCACGCCGACAGGGGGCATGGGCACCGCCGAGTCGCCCTTCTCCCAAATGGTTCGCTTGCACAACGCCGCGCCAGCGGCAGCTCCGCCCGGCCGATAGGGCGGATCCTCAATGACATAGACGTGCAGGCCGGCCTCGAACACCTGCCCGGCCTCAAAGTCGATGTTCCCACAACTGGTGTCATGCCGCAGCGTGAAGGGCGCACGCGGCGACGGGGCGAGGATCCGGCTCCACTCTTCGGCCGCTTCCTCGGCCGCGTGCTGGATGTCGGGGTGGACACCCTTGATGGGGTGCACGGGCGACGGGTTGTCGACAAAGTGGAGGTGGATGGGATAGGGTATAACGTTCCGAGTTTCGTCAGGACCGGCTGCGGTGTTTCCTCCGCAAGCGGCTACTAAGGCGGTGATAACGACCAAACAAAGAGGAATGACTCGGTGGTGGGTCATGGGATGGACAGCTCCTGTTCACGGGTTCTTCTGGCTCTGATGCGCTCTTGTGATACCTAATGTATTATAGAAGAGTGAACCTGTACAGGGGCTGCTCAATTATTGAAACTGGGGTATGTACAGAGCAACGTTAGTTAGTTACTTTAGTCCTTACAACGCTGACGCTCTTAAAAGGAGAAAAACGATGACCTTGTTTTGGTTAGCTGTCTTTGTTGCCTGTGTAGGTGCTGTCTCATATGTGGTGTTTGCGCCACGTGTACGACGTCAAAACGATGAGCAGCCCCCTGATGATGCCACAAGCTCTCCCACTTACTACTCATGGTCAACGCAGCAAGGTGGCGGCGACGGCGAAGACGAAGATTGAGGCCCCTAGGGCATTTCCTTTTCACCCGTGTAAGTTTATATTTGTATGGTTGTAACGTTTGACGTTTGTCCTGTGAGTTGCTGATGAGACACCAGGTAACGGAAAATTGGCAAACCGTAAGTGGACTTTCTGAGAACGTACGATACAGCCTGCAAAACCAGACGGGAAAAATCGTCTTTGTCGAGCGCGGAACGGCCCCACCAGACGGCCGCTTGAACGCTTTTCAAGTATCGCCTTCACCTGGTATTGATTCATTTGCAATAGTGACTCTTGCTTCCGGAGAGTCTCTCTATGTTGCCGGTGACGACACGGCAGGATTTGTCGTCATTGATGAGGCTGCCTAGATGGGCGGCATCTCCCCGGGCATCGGATCCGGCGGGAGCCTGCCCGCGCCGCCCGACTCTGGATCAAAGGTCTGGAAATCCGTTGACGGCGTGCCGGATTGGCGCGACGATGAGACCGCTTCTCCTGGCTCCGGTGAGGCTAATGTCCAATCGGACTATAGTGAGACGGACGATACCTCGGACGCTTTCATCCGGAACAAGCCCACCGACGCTGAGATCGGCGACACGGCGTTTTCTAATCCGCCGTCCGACCTAACAGACGACGAAAAGACAGCGGTCCGTGAAGCTTCGGACTCAGGAACTCTCTCCGACGTCTCTACCGACGCTACGATCACCGGAGACGGCACCAGCGGTGATCCCCTGTCGATCGCCAACCCGTTCACCGATGATGATGAGAGCCAGCTCGACGCCCTGCCACCTCTCTGGGCAGCGGGTGACCATGCTGTCGGTGACCAGGTCTCGTGGGACGGCAAGGTCTATCGTTGCCTGGCTACGCGCTCGTCAACCAACACCGGCAACCCGGCGACCGACACTACCGGCTGGGCCGAGGTTGGGACGGGTGACGGTGACGGACTGGCGTCCGTCTCTACCGACGCCACGATCACCGGAGACGGCACCAGTGGCGATCCCCTGTCGATCGCCAACCCGTTCACCGATGATGATGAGAGTCAGCTCGACGCCCTGCCACCTCTCTGGTCTGCAGGTGACCATGCTGTCGGTGACCAGGTCTCGTGGGACGGCAAGGTCTACCGTTGCTTGGTAGTCCGGACATCGTCTGAGACAGACAACCCAGCGACCGACACTACCGGCTGGGCTGAGACTGGAACTCTCTCCGACGTCTCTACCGACGCCACGATCACCGGAGACGGTACCAGTGGCAGTCCCCTGTCGGTCGCCAACCCGTTCACCGATGATGACGAGAGCCAGCTCGACGCCCTGCCACCGCTCTGGGCAGCGGGCACACACGCGGTGGGTGATAGTGTCGCCTGGGCTGGTCGCATCTACCGGTGCACCGTTGCCCGGACAAACAGCAATACCGACAACCCGGCGACCGATACCGCGAGCTGGCGAGATGTCGGTGCTTTGCAGACAGCTGTAGAGATTCGCGACGAACTATCTAGTCTCACCGGCACAGACCGTCTCGATGCCTCCGCGGTTAAGAACCTTCCACAGCCGGGTGACGGCGGACTGGCGTCTGTAGAGTCCGACGCGACACTGACAGGTGCTGGCACCAGCGGTGATCCCCTGTCGATCGCCAACCCGTTCACCGATGATGATGAGAGCCAGCTCGACGCCCTGCCACCTCTCTGGGCAGCGGGTGACCATGCTGTCGGTGACCAGGTCTCGTGGGACGGCAAGGTCTATCGTTGCCTGGCTACGCGCTCGTCAACCAACACCGGCAACCCGGCGACCGACACTACCGGCTGGGCCGAGGTTGGGACGGGTGACGGTGACGGACTGGCGTCCGTCTCTACCGACGCCACGATCACCGGAGACGGCACCAGTGGCGATCCCCTGTCGATCGCCAACCCGTTCACCGATGATGATGAGAGTCAGCTCGACGCCCTGCCACCTCTCTGGTCTGCAGGTGACCATGCTGTCGGTGACCAGGTCTCGTGGGACGGCAAGGTCTACCGTTGCTTGGTAGTCCGGACATCGTCTGAGACAGACAACCCAGCGACCGACACTACCGGCTGGGCTGAGACTGGAACTCTCTCCGACGTCTCTACCGACGCCACGATCACCGGAGACGGTACCAGTGGCAGTCCCCTGTCGGTCGCCAACCCGTTCACCGATGATGACGAGAGCCAGCTCGACGCCCTGCCACCGCTCTGGGCAGCGGGCACACACGCGGTGGGTGATAGTGTCGCCTGGGCTGGTCGCATCTACCGGTGCACCGTTGCCCGGACAAACAGCAATACCGACAACCCGGCGACCGATACCGCGAGCTGGCGAGATGTCGGTGCTTTGCAGACAGCTGTAGAGATTCGCGACGAACTATCTAGTCTCACCGGCACAGACCGTCTCGATGCCTCCGCGGTTAAGAACCTTCCACAGCCGGGTGACGGCGGACTGGCGTCTGTAGAGTCCGACGCGACACTGACAGGTGCTGGCACCAGTGGCGATCCCCTGTCGATCGCCAACCCGTTCACCGATGATGATGAGAGTCAGCTCGACGCCCTGCCACCTCTCTGGTCTGCAGGTGACCATGCTGTCGGTGACCAGGTCTCGTGGGACGGCAAGGTCTACCGTTGCTTGGTAGTCCGGACATCGTCTGAGACAGACAACCCAGCGACCGACACTACCGGCTGGGCTGAGACTGGAACTCTCTCCGACGTCTCTACCGACGCCACGATCACCGGAGACGGTACCAGTGGCAGTCCCCTGTCGGTCGCCAACCCGTTCACCGATGATGACGAGAGCCAGCTCGACGCCCTGCCACCGCTCTGGGCAGCGGGCACACACGCGGTGGGTGATAGTGTCGCCTGGGCTGGTCGCATCTACCGGTGCACCGTTGCCCGGACAAACAGCAATACCGACAACCCGGCGACCGATACCGCGAGCTGGCGAGATGTCGGTGCTTTGCAGACAGCTGTAGAGATTCGCGACGAACTATCTAGTCTCACCGGCACAGACCGTCTCGATGCCTCCGCGGTTAAGAACCTTCCACAGCCGGGTGACGGCGGACTGGCGTCTGTAGAGTCCGACGCGACACTGACAGGTGCTGGCACCAGCGGTGATCCCCTGTCGATCGCCAACCCGTTCACCGATGATGATGAGAGCCAGCTCGACGCCCTGCCACCTCTCTGGGCAGCGGGTGACCATGCTGTCGGTGACCAGGTCTCGTGGGACGGCAAGGTCTACCGTTGCTTGGCTACGCGCTCGTCAACCAACACCGGCAACCCGGCGACCGACACTACCGGCTGGGCCGAGGTTGGGACGGGTGACGGTGACGGACTGGCGTCCGTCTCTACCGACGCCACGATCACCGGAGACGGCACCAGTGGCGATCCCCTGTCGATCGCCAACCCGTTCACCGATGATGATGAGAGTCAGCTCGACGCCCTGCCACCTCTCTGGTCTGCAGGTGACCATGCTGTCGGTGACCAGGTCTCGTGGGACGGCAAGGTCTATCGTTGCCTGGCTACTCGGCAGTCTACCGACACCGACAACCCGGCGACCGACACGACTGGGTGGGCTGAGGTCAGCACGACGGACACGGTGTTCGCCCCAGTGCTGCTGTCCGACCAGGAGTACGGTGACGCGGACACACCCAACACGGCCATCATTCCCTTGAGATCGGGCACCACCAGCACCGATCCCCTGGTGTCGCCCGCGGTGGGGTTCCTGGTCATCTCGGTGCACGGCGGAGATGACAGCCTGGGGTTTGAGGGGAACGCCACCTGGCGCTTGGCCTCAGATCTCAGGGCGGCCGACAACGGTGATCCGATTCACATCGCGCCGACCGGCGCGGCGTTCGGCTCCGCGATCGACCTGTTCACCAACGTCGCGAACGAGGTCCGTTTCCGGCCTCCTGCGGGTTCTACGCCCTATGGCATTCCGGGAGCTGAGACACCGGTACGCATCACGATCTGGCACGTGCGGGCATCAGCGCCGGGTGACGGCGGCGGTCTAGAAACTGTCTCTACCGACGCCACGATCACCGGAGACGGAACCAGTGGCGATCCCCTGTCGGTCGCCAATCCGTTCACCGACGATGATGAGAGCCAGCTCGACGCCCTGCCACCTCTCTGGGCAGCGGATGACCATGCTGTCGGTGACCAGGTCTCGTGGGACGGCAAGGTCTACCGTTGCCTGGCTACTCGGCAGTCGACCGATACCGACAACCCGGCGACCGACACCACCTCGTGGCGCGATGTCGGTTCCCTGGGGACCATCACGACCGATACCACGCTCACCGGAGATGGCACTACCGGCGACCCGTTGATGGTCGCCAACCCGTTCACCGACGACGATGAGACGAAGCTCGACGGCATCGAGACTGGCGCAACGGCCGACCAGACGGCCAGCGAGATCATTGGCGCGATTGAGGGCGAGACCGGTACCGATCGGTTGGATTTCGCCGCACTGCGAGATGTTCCTGATTCCTCGACGACCGCTAAGGGCCTAGTTGAGCTGGCGACGAGTGATGAGACGGCTGCTCTTACCGACGCGACTCGAGCCGTCACTCCTGATTCACTTCCGCTGGCCAGTGCGTCACAGCAAGGGCTGGTTGAGCTGGCCAGCAACGCTGAGGCAGATGCGGGGACAGATGGTTCGCGGGCAATGACGCCTGCGACGACCAGTCGGCAGCTTGGCGCGCAGGTCTCGTCCGCGGAGGTCGCAGCTGGCACTGAGACGGGTATTCGTCGCTACTCACCAGCCGACATTGTCGCCATCGTGCTGGCTCACGAAGCCGAGGGCCTGACCCAGGCCGAGGTCGATGCCCGTGTGCGCGCGCTGGTGATCGACCTCGCCTTGCAGGGCAACTCCGGGCGGTGGCCCAAGGGCCGCCTTCCGGCCGACCTTGTCGATACGGCCGCCCTGACGGCCGCTGTAGCTGATTTTGTTCCGTCAAACACGATCACCACCGAGCGCACGGCCGCCATCACGGCCGCCATCAACGCGCTCAGCTTCGTGACCGACGGCGGGGAGTGGGCGGCGGGAACGGCCTACGCCGCGCAGACGATCGTGCGGCACGAGGGAGCGACCTACCTGTCCAACGTGGCCGTCTTGGCGAACACGGCCGCCACCACCGAGCCCGGCGTCGGCACGGCGTGGGAGGACTCCTGGGACCGGCTCGGCTACGAGGACGGCCCGCCCAACGCTCTGGTGAACGTCACGCGTGATGAGCGCGTCCTGACCTTCACGCGTGAGAGCGGGCAGAACCCGCTCAACGTTGAGTTGCCGCGCGAGGCCGGCGGCTACACGTTCTACCAGCAGTTCGACTCCACGTCGACGCCGGCCTTCATGCCGACGAGCGTCATGACCGATACGGAAATCGCCGCCGGTGAGTTCTATGAGGAGGTCCTTCTTGAGACGACGGCGCCGGGACTCAACCCCGGCCAGCCGATCGCGATCGACTACGAGGGCGCACTGCACATCGGGCAAAGCGAGGGCAGGCGCATCATCGACACGGCGATCGGCTACACCCTGTTTGACGGTATACCGGAGAAACAGTTCACCTCGTGGCGAGACGTGTTCGCCGAGGCGCGGTCGGATACGGAGCTGCTTATTCCCGCCGACAGCTTCTCTAACCACGGGGTCATCGACGTCGGCACGATCTTGCTGCGCGATGACGGCAACGGCACCTACACCCTGACCGAGTCGGACTTTGAGCAAGACATTCCGGTCAAGGTCACGCTTCGCATCGGGCTTTTCAACCAGCACCCGGTTCCACGGATCAACACTGGCGGGACACTTTCGTTCTTCTCATGGGACCTCGCCCAGCTCGTCGCCTACCAGATCGGCGGCATCGGTGGGCGGTCGCTCACGCGCGGTGAGCGTCTCTATGTCTCGTCTAACCTGGGCGACCTGACCGCCGAGCAACGCGCCGATTTAACTGATCCCACGGACCCAGAGCCGAGATCACTAGACGCTCTCACGTGGACGAAGACTACCGAAAACCCCGACTATGACGATCCAGAAGGACACGTCTTAGTCGGTCCCGTCTCACTGTCAAAAAGCAACGTCATCGGCTGGTGGTTTATCGGTGAGCAGTATGACGCGCTCGGAAATACGGTACGCGAGTACTCAAAGGTGCTATCGCCGCAGGGCGCCAATGATATTCATCCGTCGCTTGTCTATGTAGGGCCTGTTGGAACCTCGGGCGCCGTGTTGTCGATCAGTGAGATACGAAATGCACAAACGCTGCGCGTCAACTTCGTACCATCTAGCAATGAAAGTACGTCAGACCCTAGTTTAGGTTCGGTCGCGCATGCTTTTCCATCACGGTCACGCATCGTCGTGTATGAGGCGATCGCTGGTGGGCAGAAGGGAGAGAAGGGCGACTCGGGGGTCAGCGTCTTCAGGCCCGTCGACCTCGGCACGGCGACCTTCGACCTGACCGGCGCCGCGACACAGGTCGCGCTCCTAGACGCGATGAGCCAGCCGATCGTCTGCCCGAACAACGGCTACATCTTGGCCATCGTCAACGCGCCCACGCTCGGCGTGGTCGGCTCGTTGTCATGGATGCTGGCCGCCGACCTGCGCGACGCCGACGCCGACGACGCACTGGTCGCTGGGCTATACACCAACTCGTTGAACCAGATCTTCTTCCAAGCCGGCGCGCAGGACGGTGGCGCGAGCACGGGCAACGAGATCATCATCCAGCACATCGGCACGACGACCGATGAGACGGGCGATGACACGGTGATCTTGCCCAGCATCGCGCGCTTCGACGTGACGGGCGACGCTCACCCGGCTGCCGGCTCGATCGCCGGAGGCCACTACTCCTACACCCTGGCCATCTCGCAGTCTGGCCACGTCAACGTTGCCCGGATCGTCGGCTTTGCTGGCACGGCCGTCCACCCCAACGCGGTGGCCGTCTTGCACACCGTGACCGACTACCACATGGAGTCGGGAACCGTCACCATTCCGGCCGGGACTACCCTGGCGGCCGAGGGCGACGCCTATACCCTGCGCCTGGAGGTCTATCCCGTCGGCACCGAGGTGAGCGACGCTCCCACCATCTACCACGACTACCGGATCACGGCCCGTGCACCGGCCGGCGAGGTCCACTTCGGCGCGACGCGCTACTTCGCCGCCGACACGACGGTCGCCCAGCGGGCGGCGCGGATCGTCTTCGCCGACGACGACATCACCACCACCGGTGACGCGGCGGGTGACTGGACGTTCAGCGGCATTCCGGCCAACGGCAACGAATACATCCCCTACTGGGCGGTGCCCGCCAGCTTGGCGCAGCCCATCCACTGGGTCACCTCTAACATCGACATCACGAACTTTGTTGAGTCCGCCGCGCAGCGCACCATCGGCGGCGTGGACTACAACATCTACATGTACCAGGCTGACAGCCGCGCCGACGACTCGGCCAACGGTTCGACGGTCACTACGAGGACGAGTTAAGCCATGACCGTGCGCAAGGTTCCGCCGTCTAACTATGACAGCAGTGATGAAACGGCTGAAAAGCCTCGCATCAACCAATATCCGTTTGAAGAGTATTACTCATTTGATGAGGCACTGTGGCGAGCCGAGCTGCGCCAGACGACTCAACAGCTAGAAGGATTTCGTTGCCTGCTCGATGTGGTCAAGGGCCTGAAGGACATGATTCCCCAGCTGCGACTGAAGTCTCAAGGCGACAAGGCGAAGGTCCTTCAGGTGCTGGCCAATCTAGATGGCACGATCACCGACCTGGAGGCGCTTGATGCTGGCAACATGACCCTGGAGATGGAGCGGCAGCTTTTTATTGGCTCTTTGCTGTCGTCCTTGACCGAGTATGCTGCGCGCGGCGGGCAAGATCACTATTATGCTGAGATTATCGCTAACGTAGTTCGTCGCGTCGCTGCTCACTACTGGAAATATGAGCAAGGCAGCGTGCTGGACAGTGCGATGACGGTGGACATTGAGCTGTCCTTCATCGACCCAGACGGCGAGGTGGCGAAGCTCGTGAAGGACCAAGGCGTGACCGAGCAAGTTGCGCGCAAGCAGATCATGACCAAGGCCGTTCACGCTTTACGCTTAACCGGAGACGTTGACACAAAGAGCGCTGTATTAACGTGGCTTAAGAAGAAGGTTCCCGAACGATTTAAGGACGTTGAGAAGCTCTGATGCCCACCCTCCGCGAGACAACGACACACACGACGGTCCCGGGGACCGTCGAGACGCTCAACCGGTCCGTCGCCGTGGCCGATGCCGCCAAGGTGCTGGCCAACCTCACGCCGGCGGCGACGGAGGGCAATAGTGTTGCCGACTTTCTCTCCGACATCCTCGCTCGGCTCGGCCACGACACGACGGCCACCGACTTTCACGGCGAGTACGACAACTCGGCTACCTACGCCGTCGGTGACGAGGTCTACTGGATCGACGGTTCGAGTCGCAAGCGCTTCTTCAAACGGTTGACGGCAGGAGATGACGGAGGGGCGGGCACTCCGCTGACGCACGCGAGCGACTGGGATGAGATCGGCCTTTCACTGCACGACATCGTCGTAGAGGGGGATGACACCGCGACCCGAGAGGCCTTGCTGACGCGCCATCCCGACACGACAAGGATCCTGTTCTCAACGGACGTGCCCGAGCGTCTCGCCGATGTAGAGGACGCTTACCAGGACGCCGCTGCCGTTCAAGCGCTCATCGATGTCACCGCTGTTCGGTTGGTGGATGTCACTCGTTGGCGCGGCGCGTTTGGCAACAACATCAGCTACGCTACTAACGACTACGTCACCTTCAGTGGCGCCGTCTACCGTCGCCTCACTGACGGTTCAGACGCAACTGGTGATCCGTCATCACTGACGGACGCGTGGGTCGCTGTGACCGGCATAGAGCGTCTCATCGCCTTCCGGCTTAGAGATATCGACACGCTGGTGACTTACGCGGTAGAGGTCCAAACAGGGCAGAACAACCGGGGCCGCTGGCTTACTCGCCAACGGGAGAATGAAAATTACGGCTTTGCGCTTCCGCCCATGCAGTGGCGCGGTGCGTGGTCATCCGGCGGCATGAACTATTACGGTGATGTCGTCAGCCACGACTCACGGCTGTGGGTGTTGACGAACCCCGATACCGCCACCACGGGTAAGACGGGCGCCAGCAGTGAGCCGAGACGGGACGCTGATTGGGTCGAGATTCCTACCGGACACACGGGCGACATTGCCCGTTACCGTGGAGAGTGGAACACCTTGTCGGGGCAAACGATCCGGGTCGGTGACATCGTCTCTTGGCTCGACGACTGGTACATCTGCCATCGCGAGCATGTCAGTTCGTCCAGCATCGGCCCGGATGACGACGACACCTACCTGATCCTGAACAACTTCCACCCGCAAGGATGGAGCGATCGCTTTTACCACGCCGGCACGACCCTGGTACATTCGGACGAGGTCTGGTTCGCTGATGAGCAGGTGGTGCGCGGCGACCCCGCGCCGGGAGCGTCCGGCAACCACAAGTGGCGGCAGATCACCGGCACGACGCAGGCGGACCTTGACGCGCTGCGGAACGAGTTCCACAACCTGTCGCACGGTCTCCTGACGACACGCGGCACCTTGGTGGACGCACTCGCATGGCCCATACTGGGCGGGCAGGCGTCGCCGGTCTGGCTGCCTCGGCACGCTAGCAACGATTTCATCGCTCCTGCATCGCAGGTGCCCGGAAACGAAAATCGGACGTTCAACATGGGTCACGAGCCGGGCGAGTACGCGGTGACGAGCGGCGTCAATAACCGCCTCTCGGCGATTCTGCAAAAGGGTACGTTCGGCGGCGAGACATGGTCCGGCGTTTTTTCACGGGCCGGGGAAGGATCGCCGTTCGCTGGCAACACCGGCCAGTTCACGCACAACCCGCTCGGGTCCGCCGTCATGGGCGTCGGCGAGGAACGGGTCGGCGCCACTGAGTTCCGCGTTCACCTGGTCGTCAAGTCGGCGCTCTGGACCGCTTGGGGCGAAGGCGATGTGTGGGTCCAGACCTGGGATCATGCCAACGACAAGCAGACCGACATCCGTGTCCGCGAACTTGCCAGCGGCCAGTTCACTCACGGCGGCACGTCCTATACCCGCCTGCGCAGTGATCCGTTCGGGAGCGCGACGCACTTCAACGGGATCGGCAGCCAGGCGGACATTGCCCATCGCCACGTGACCATCGGGTTCAGCGGGACGCAAAACGGCACCCCGCTGTACCTAGGCGATGCGGCCCGGCAGTGGACGATTCAGCCGCCGGACACGTCGCGTGATGAGGTGCCGGTGTATTCCGGCGATGTTCATCAGATTCGCTTCATGACGCAGTCCGCTTTCGAAGCACTTGCAGCGCTTGAGCCGCGAACGCTCTACCTCACGCAGCGACCGGCGGGGTCATAGTCGTGGCTGTCGCTGTCGCTCCAAACCCCGCCATCATCGCCATCCCTGATGGCAAGGAGGGCGATCAGGTCCAGCTCGGGTTGACCCTCAACGAGTCCGGCGCTCGCTACGACCGGTTGACCTACGCATGGTCCGGGGCGAGCGGCCTCGTCAATCCGAACACCGAAAACCCACGCTGGAACCGGCCCGAGGTGTCGGCGAACCGGGAATTCTCAATCCGATGTGAGGTCACAGCGCACGGCGACGGACAGAGCGCCGACGCCGGGACGACCGCGTCGCGTTCGGACACTGAGCCGGCGACCGTGCTGCAGGTGCCGGATGCCGTCGCGCCGACCGGAGAGGTGGTCCGGAGTCCGATCGGCCACGTCCACGAGCGGGACGTGCTTCAACTGGACGTGGATCTCGATGAGGGTTCCGGCACCTACGACACGCTCGAATTTGCGTGGAGCGCGTTCCGGGCCAATGCCCAGACGCCTGCGGGCCTGACGCCGTTCAGCAATGACAGCATTAGGCGACCGACCTTCACCTGCCCGGACGTGGGATCGGACCAGGAGTGGGTCCTACGGTGCGCGATCACCGCGCGCGGAACGAACGGGCACGCCCGGCGTTCGACATTTCACACGCGGACGCTGACCGACCTGCACGTCGATGTCCGCGATTACCCGGATGCTTCGACGCCAAGCTTCCGGATTCAGGGATTGCACAACGGACGATCGGGGGTCGTGCAATCGCTGTCCGTCGAGCCGAGCGGCGGCACCTACGACCGAATTGCCTACCGATGGAGGATATGGCTGCGCGGCACGGACCCGATCACTGACGACCTGGGTGGCACGTTGTTTGATGATCCGACTGCCCGGACGTCACGCCTGACTAATCCTTCGGTGGCCTCAAACGCTGTCTACGGCGTCCGCTGCTATGCGACGGTGCACGGCGATGATCACAATGCCGAGGCAGGAACAACCGCGACCGATCACACTGAGACCGACTACACTGTCATGCCACTGCCCGATGCCGTTGCGCCGGACGCGACGCTCAGCGTTGCGCGTGGCGACATGCGGACGCGAGTGGTCCTGCAGCCTCGATTCAGCGGCGGGACCTACGACCGGCTGACCTACCAGTGGTATGCCTCACGTGTCGTCGAGCACGTGGAGACTGCCCACAACGACAGCCTGTCCAGCCTGACGGCGGCAACGCCAACCTGGACGCGCCCGGACGTGGACGAGGACGACGAGCGCTTGCCGTTCTTCATCCGGCTTACCTATACGGCGCACGGTGATGGTCGCAACGCACAGAACAGCACGTCGGATCAAGACGTAGTGTCGAACAACCAGATTCGCGTCAACTACGTCAACATTGCCGCTCAGACCGGCGGCTTCGGCGTCTACGTCACCGATGAGCACGGCAACGAGATCGCTGTCGACGCCATGTTCCCGTCAGCACAGGCGGATTCCTGATGGCCATTCCCCTTCTTTCCGCTCCACAGCCCTTTGCCGTGCGTGGTGACACGGACGGCGTGCCGCTTGACAACTTGTCCGACGTTGTCGGCGCGAAGACAACCATACGCCTCGGCGAGACAGCCTTTGGTGATATTGATCAGGTCGCGGTAGCCCTGCGCGTTGAAGGATTCGAGGTCCAGCGTCACCGCTATGACGGTGTGATTGTTTACGTGCAAGATGAGCAGGCGGACAGTGACCCTGTTCTGCTTGAGCGTTGGAGCATTCGCATTGAGCAGTGGGCGCAGCTCACGCGCAGCCGCAATGGCGCCGTGCTCGTGTCCGGGTCTACGGGTATTCCCGTCACCGGTGAGTTAACCGGTGGCACGGCTCTTATCGGACGTTCAACCGGAAACAAGGTCCTGTTTCAGACCGTTGGGTGGACGAACAACGCCGATGACATGGTCCTGTACGCCAACGTCTTCACCTTCCGTGACGGCGTGCTTGCCCGCCGGCTTGAACCTCTCGAGGACCACGCCACGCGTCAGGTGATCGTGCACCGCTCATCACCGACCAAGCCCGCTGTTCCGTCCCCTGGCGAGGTGATGTTCAACGGTCAGGTGCCGGTCTTTTCCGACACCACGGAGTGGAAGCACCTTGAGACCTCACTAACAGGGGCAACGGACCCAGAGTGGCTTGCCTCAGCTGAGTTTGTCTACAACTTCAACGTTGGAATATGGACCGTTGCCAGCAACGCCTGGCACGTGTACCCTGGCGGCACGACGTTCCGTGTGCAATATGCGTCTGCCGCAAACGGGCCGTGGGTCGCTACGGCACCCGATACCGACACGTTGTGGGTTCGCTATCGGCTTGATGACGGCACTTGGTCGGTGCATCAGGTGCGCGGTGCTGAAACGGCAACAAACTGGCGTACTATCCTTGACGTAACGTTAAACAACGCGCAGACCACCTCGGAGTTCAGGTTCACCCAGATCGACACGGACGAGTTCCAGGACGTCGTTGTCGTCTACCAAGGCGACCGCGACGCCGCCACAGCTGGACTGCAAGGGCAGCAGATACCTGTTGCAATTCCCGCGTTCATGGTGCTTTCCGGCGATCCCACCATCACCGACCAGCAGGCAACGTCGATACTAGCCCATTTTGTCGAGGTAAACGGCAGCTCATTTACGGTGGGCGGCGCGATACCCGACCTGTCTGCTTGGATGAATGAGGCCGATGCGACCGAACAGCGGCTCCGGCTCGATTTCTACGGCTCGATATTCAACGACCCGTTCGTGTCTCGTCTGGTGGTGCGACGTGGATACACGGTGAACGACGCGCGGCTCCGGGTACTGGTGAGGTAGGCAAACATGGCGACGATTCACCTAGCGATGGACGCAGAGACCGGCCTTACCCTGCCCCTGGGACAGATCAAGGGCATGTCGGACAGTAAGCAGGGGCTGCGCGACGCCGGCTTCGCGGCCGATCCCTACACCGGCACCCGAATCACGACGATCGATGATACCGCCTCCGACTGGAACGCCGACGCACAGCCGGGCTGGTTGCTCTTGTCTCGCACGAGTGCGACGGACTATGCGCTGGGCACCAGCATGCCGCGCACCGACCTCGACGACCTGCGCGACGCGTGGCGGGCCTTTCAGCGGCAGGCAGCTGCCTGGGGGGCTGAGCTCACCTCGCGGGGCATCGCGCAGGAACCCGATAAGAGCACGCAGGTGCGCGAGCGGTTGCGCCACGCGCTGGGGGCCATGTACAACGTCTGCCATGACACGTCACTTACGGCAACGGTCCGCAAGGGCTGGGCGACGAGCATGCTGCGTGGGCCGGCGGGCGTCACCAAGGTTGACGACTTCTACACGACGGACACGACCGTCTTCCCACCAACCGATGGGGCGAGCTACGGGGAACAAGGCCGGTCGAGCCGGTGGTTCGCCTGGGTCGATCCCACCGACCCCGGAACGCGGTTGGCCTTGCCGGCGTCGGTGCGAGTAGATGGCACGGTGCCGGCTAACGTGAACCTGTTAGACCCCGCGTTGGCCGATGACCTATCTTCATAGTGTGTGGCGCTGGCTGCGGCGACGGCCGATCGTGCTCCCCGGCTACGGCGTGGGAGAGGCGGATGAGCGATACTGGCTTCAACGCGGTCAGCAGGGTTTTATGAGGACGCACAACAACAAGCAAGGACAGGTGAAAATGCAGATTAAGTCTTGCATCTTAGCCGGCACCGTCGCATCGGCGCTGGTCGCGTGTGGATCACTAGACACCCTGGTGTCGCCGGAGGACCTAACCTCAGCCTCTCTCTCTCCGGTCACGACGGAAGAGGCGTTCGCCTCTAACGCGTCGGACCTCGTACCAGAGAACTCGGACGAGCTACCCCTGGGCCTCGCGCTGGTGTCGCAGGGAACTCTTGCTAGACCAAAACGCCACCGGTGCCGCGTCGTGGTGAGCGACCCCTCCGAGACCGACGTGACGTGCCACGTCCGTGAGGGCGCGCACATCGACGTGACCGACTCGGCCGACGCCCGCCACCGTCATACGTTCGTCGACGACAACGTGGTCGGTCGGACAGTGCGGGAGCACACGCTGTTCCCTGGCGCGGCGCAGACGGTGACGGTGCACGAGTACGAGGACGACCGCCACGTCGCGCGGGCCAAGTGGAAGGGCGGGCGGCATGTGCGGCACACCTTCCCGGTGGTGACGACGACGTTCACGGTCGGCGGGGGCCGGGAGTGGAGTTTCCCGCGTGCGAAGGACGTGACGTGGATCCGGTTCCGTGACGGCGACGATGTCATCACCGTCGGCAACGGCTTGCGGGGGTCGTACAATGTCCGCCGGTACCTGGAGCGTGACTACACAAACTGTGTGAGGCGGGGGACCGGCACGCAGAAGAAGTGCCTGGAGTGGGGCAACAAGCTGCTGGTCGACGTACACGACAACGGCCTCGACGCCGACCAGTACATCGCGGCCAGGATGCAGGGAATCAAGTTCACGCTCATCATCAGCAGGCTCGGCAACTCGACGCTGATGTACCACGCGAACGGTCAAGTCGAGGTGAACAACGTCAATGGGCACAGCTACACCCCGACCGCACAACCGGTGTCGGAAATCGAACTCTGGTATCTGCCGCCCGATTCCGTGTCGGTCGAGCCCGCGACGTTCCACATCGATTGGGACGGCACGACGGTCGAGGGCGGCGTACACCTGAAAGTCGGGCTCACTAAACAGCCCCCGGCGTTCGGGACGGACTTCCGCATCTGGTCGTCGAGTTCGATTACCAGCATGGTCACAGAGAGATGCGGGGCCGCGCCATCCAGGAGCGTGACGCTCCAGCCGGCCGACTTCCCATCCGACCGCGTGCGGCTCCAGTGGCGGAACGACCAGGGGTATGGTCGCACGGCAAAAGTGACCTGCGCGCAGATCAACGCGGGCAAACAATAGGAGAGCGTAGCATGGGCTTCAAGTTTCCGTGGGAAAAGGGCGGCGGGGGAAACCCGCTCTCCGGCGCAGCCGATGAGATCAAGCGCGGTTTGAACAAGATCGGCGATGAGATCAAGCGTGACGTACGAAACGTCGGCAACGAGGCTAAGCGCGGCGTAGAGGACGCGGCTAAGGGAGCTAAGCGTCAGGTAGAGGGCGTGGCCGACAAGGCCAAGGGCGAGGTCCAAACGGTCGCTAACAAGGCCAAGGATGAGATCAAGGACGAGGTCGGAAAGGTCGGCGACGAGGTGCGCAAGCACGTTCCACAGGTTCTTGAGGAGGCGGCCGAGGAGATCGAGAAGGCGGCCGAGGAGGCTGTCAAGGCTGTCATCCGCGCCATTCAAGATGGGACGCTCAACAAGGCGATCGACATCCTACAGGTCGCGGCGCCTGCCAGCGCGAACCTCAAGCTTGGGCCGGTCAGCTTCGCCATCGCTAACATCAATGACCGGATCGACGAGGTGCAGCACTGGGCCGGCACTGGGATACCGACCAGTGCCAACGGCGTGAAGAACATCATCCAGGTTCTCGGGCCCACCTCCTGCACGGTGGACTTGACCGCCTACGTGGTGACACCGCTTGGACTGGAGATGACCTGGGAGACGCAGGAGTTTCTCAAGAGACTGGACGACATATGGGCAAGGATTTGACCGACTGGCTTCGCACTCACCCCCTGGTTCGGACGGTAGCCGTCCTAAGCGCCGCGGCCGGCCTGTTGATGGTCGCCGTTGAGTATCGCTGGCATGTTTCCGATGAGCGGGCGCAGGAGCTCCAGGAGCGCTGGTTAGCGCAGGACAGGGAGTGGAACAACGAGATCATTTCGCGTCTTCAGACGCTAGAAGCTGTCTGTGGAGAGGAGAGTTGATGATACCTGGAACACGTGAGTGGTGGGAGTTGAACGGCCAACCGACCCGGGTAGCTATCCGTGTTGAGAATGACGCAGCTGTCATAAACGACATCGGCGACTACCGCGGCAAGGTGACATCGATCCGTTATCCCGCCGGTGCTACCTTGGACGAGCGGTGGGCTTACTATAAGGCGCGCGTAGCGTTTCTCTCCTACGCAGCTACGTTCAACGGCTACGCGTGGAGCGACCCCACGGGACGGAAGATCGGACAACGAGCAAACGATATTGAGCAGGAGATCAAGAACCGCGTACGTCGCGAAGAGGAGGCCGGCATGATGAGTGAGTTCGAAGCCGAGGCTCGACGGTTACACGCTGAGCGTGTAGCTCGTCTCGACGCCATGACCGACGAGGAGAAGGCCGCGTGCGAGAGGTTCATGATGCCCGGCCTGCTAGACCGTTACCGTCGCTTGGAGTTGAATCAACACGTTCCCGTTGAGACGGTAGAGTTGAACATCGCCGAGTGCGTCAAGCACTATCGCGATGACCTCTGGCAGTCATCTCCGGAGCATGACTCAGCCCTGCGACAGGTAGTCCGGTGGCCGGACAAGGGTGAACGGGACGCCTACATGGCTTCGCAGAAGGAAGCATTTTTGACCGCGCTTGCTGGCGGCGGAGTGACGGACGGTGATCGGTGGCGTGATGACTGGAAAGCGTCCGGCACTGACATGCCGTACAACGACTGGGTGCATCACCATGCGCCCGCTACCATTACCGGCGGAAACGAGGTCTGCGGAACGTGTGAGCGTGACTTTCCGCCGGGTACCCTCCGGTGGCGGCCACACAGGGAGGACTTTTGCCAGCCTGAGTGCACGATGTGGACCGTGGGCAAGGACGGTGGTGTTTTGACCGACAGCGAGCTGCGTGAGCTATACCCTAACGACTACCCTCCCCCCGCTCTTAGAGACATCATCACGGAATCCGCACTAGAGAACTTGAACAAGGGCAAGTGGGCTGGAACACTGCGCATCGTGGGACCCGATGGAGATGTCGCGTATGATGAAAGGGGCAACGTGATCGATGAACCACCACCGTCACTGCTCCCGGTCGTGGGAACCGAGAAGAAGGGTCGCGCTACGTGGATCACCGTTGACGGGGTAGCCGTCGGCCGGGCGCGCAGCGCGCGGGACGCCCGCAAGATTCAAGAGGCTTTGTCATAGGTAGAAGGAGTTTCCGATGGACGTAACTACTCCACCGCTCTTTGGCTCACTCTGGGAGATCATCGCCCTCGCCGTAATGATCGGTGTCGGGTGGTACGCGCTTCGTCGCCAGGTTGACAAGAGCGTCACGCAGCAAGAGCAGGCCGCAAAGGACGCCTCTGAACAGGCCCGCGAGAACAGGCACTGGCAGGAGGACGCCTTGCAACAGGTGATCACTCGTCTCAACGATCTGTCGAAGGACCATGAACGTGTCATGACCGAGCTGGTAAGAAGTAATGAGCGCGTGCTCGATGCCCTCAGCTCACAGAAGGATCGCCACGCAGATGAGCACGGCAAGATCGTAGAAAAGCTCGTGGAGCTGATCACGGTTTCACGGAAATGATCTTCACGCTGCGCGCCGTTTTCTTGGTAGGCGTTCTCTCGGGATGCGCGGCGCTTCGGGCAGCTCCGGCGTGTGAGCGTCGCTCGTGGGAGTGGGTTGAACGAGTACACCCCGGGTTAGAGATGACATGCCAGGTTGACCTGGCGGCCGCGTACGAAGCAGGTTGCGAGGCCGAGAAGGCTCGCAGACGCGTGATCGAGCAAGATCGACGAGAGGCAGAAGCTCTAGGAGGACCGCTATGAAACGCGGTGAAACAAACCGCTCAGCCATGGTTTATAAGAGTAGTTCACCAGAAGAGGATGGTGCCTTGACACTTGAGAGCGAGGAGAGAGACATGGTCATCGTAAACCGTATAACTAAGACTAACGGAGGGTGCAAAAGTTTCATGGTTGAGTGGACATCGCAGCCGGAAGTGCAATTTTACATTCTATACTATGATAGTAACGTACGAATGAGAACGATCACGCAGCAGGCTTGCGTAAACTTGCCGTGGCCGGCGCAAAGTATCCATATAAACGTTATAGACAATGAGAACGGTGAGCTGTCGCTAGGATCACATGAGCTCAACTGGCGCGGCGTCGACATGGAGACCGATCCGGTGTTAGAGGAAGCAGACGCGTGAGCACGCAAAGCAGCGGCTTGCCCCTAAGAATGATGGTAGAGAACCTAGAGTGGTTCGCACTGTCACACAGGCTGTTGGTCGGTTTTATCTGGACCGTTGCGTTGATCATGTTGTGGAAAACCCTGACCCGACGTAAGGAGAATTTTTGATGACAGCTGAAGAAGCTCTTGAAGAGCTTGCAAAGATCGCCCGGGGCCAGTTTGACGATCACCCTAGCCGTGTTGCTCAACGCGTAGCAGCGCTCAAGCTTATCCTTGATTACACCAAATAGGAGGTACCGATGCGGTTTTGCATCATAGCGGTGTTGGCCATCTTGGTTAACGCCTGTAATGATAGCCCAACGTTTATCGGTTGTGCACCTACCGACCCGCCGACCCCGTGCTATATCTCACCGTAGCCGCCGCGTTTCTTTTTTCATGCGGCGATGGCGATTTCGTTTTGTCGGTTGCCTCAGAGCAACTGACAGCAGATGAGAGTTTTCGCGCCTACCCGTACAATGATTCCCAAGGCAACCTGTTGATCGGGTACGGCACGCTGCTGTCTAGCGGACTGAGCTCGGCTGAGCGTGACTACCTGGGAGATACGAACATACACTCCGGCATCACAAAAGAGCAAGGTTCTTGGCTGTTGCGTCACCGCCTAGACCAGCACGTGAGAGAGCTCAAACGCCGGTGGCCATACTTTTGTGACCAACCTCCGCGCGTTAAGATCGCGTTAGCAAACATGGTGTATCAGCTTGGCGTTGGCGGTTTGCTCGTATTTGATTTCCTTGACCATCTGGTCAACAAGCAATATGATATGGCCATTGACAGTCTGCGCGGAACCTTGTGGGCTCGTTGTCAGACTTCCGCGCGAGCTCAACGCATCATTGACGATCTTCAACGGGGGATAAACTGATGACGTGGATCTTAATGGCGGTCATCACCTATTTTCGCTGGATAAGCACATTTACGCAATTTCAGTGGCCGTGACTTCACCGACAGCGTCTCACAACGAGGAGATTTGAACATGCTTCGTAACATCGCTACTATCGCTATCGTAGTTCTCACGCTCGGCGCTGCTCCGGCAGCCGCACAGGACGTTGTACTCGCAGTGGGGGATGAGGGAGTCGTCACCGCTGTCGAGGCCGGTGTCGGAAGCGTCCTTGTCGCTCGTGCCGGTGTTGTGCATCATACCGAGCGGTCGGACGTCGATGAGATTCACTTCGCTGGCAGCTTAGGTTACAGGGTTCATGGTGACTCGCCGCTCTCCGCTGACGTGGCGCTGGCCGTCGAGGAGATGCAGCCTGGCCCCGACGGTGACATCGACTACCGTCTTCGTGTGGGACTTGGATACGACGTAACGAAAAATTCTACGGCCGTGTTTGAGGCGTCACGTTCGTTTGTCAATGACACGGACTACTCTCGCGTCTCAATTGGCCTGAGGTTGGGTCTCTAGTGCGTGAGTTGTTCGGTGACGCTGAGCTGCTGGAGTGGATCGTGGCGGTTATCGTCGTGCCACTGGCCGGCTGGGCGATCTGGCTCCAGCACGCAGTTAACCAGCTTTCCGATGATATCTCCGATCTCAAGGACCTCGCGCGCATGACGCTGCAAAACACCGCTATTCAACGTGGCATGACATCGGTTGAAGATAACGAGAGGTAACCATGTTTTACAAGGGCGCGGTGAGGGTTCACGAGGACAGGGACGGCCGTTTTCGCTGGGTCGCGCACCTACGTGATGGAGACAAGGTCGTCGCGCAAAGTCCTATCTATGGCTACGCTACCGAGGAACACGCTCGTACGCGAGCACGGCGGGCGTTGGGCATACGCTGGCGCGTCCGTCCTGGAACCGTAAAACCAGGAGAGCGGTGAAAAGGTGAAACAGCAGCTCGAGTACCGCCGGATCGGTTGGAAGTACTGTCTGGTGCACAGGGTCACCGTTCCGTTACCTGAAAAGTTGTACGTGATGTTCTTCAATGCCCGTCACAGGGAAGCACCGGTACTGAGCCCTGACAGAATGATCAACCGGTACCTGTCGTTGACAAAGAACGGTGAGCTTCTGGTATCTACCGGATATGCGTGGGACGGTGCCTCAGGGCCAACATTTGATACCGATGACGCGATGTATGCCGCTCTAGTTCATGACGCGCTTTACCAGTGCATCCGGTTGGGCGCCCTCGATCGATCGGCGCGTGTTCAGGTAGACAGGTTGTTTCGGGCACACCTGAAGACCGACGGCATGCCGCTCTGGCGACGGAACCTGTGGTACTGGTTTGTCCGTAAGTTCGGCGCGTCGTCGTGTGAGCCAAAGAAGGGAGAGACCTGATGACAGAGCTCTTGACAACGTTTGGTTGGCCGGTTGCCTCTACGGTGATCTTGACCGTGTTGGGATTCTACGTGCGAGCGCACTGGTTAGCAAAACGTGAGCTTCGGGCGCGTCAACAGAGCACGTTTGAGCGGCTCAAGTCTAACCCTGACATGCTTGTCGGAAGCACGAAATTTGCTCGTGTTGAGCTGACAACTCGAGAGACCCCCGTTGCGCATGATGTAAAGATCACAAAGCTCAAACCAGGACTTGTTGAGTTTACCTGGATTGAAGACGGTCGGAAGCTCAGCACTGAGTTTTCTGGACAAGAGGTTGAGGACCTCTTGATCTTGATCGTAGATGAGGAACCGGTACCGTGAAGACCTCCCTGTTGTTCATCGGATTTACGGGTGCGATGATGCTGATCACGCTCGGTTTGACTCAAGAGTCGGTCAACGCCCTGGTTGTGAGCGGGCTGATGCTCGTGATCTGCGCGGCGACCATCGCCCATGGATGAGACAGGTGGGTTGATCTGGGGCGCGGTCGTATCGATCGTAGCCCTAGCCTTTGCGCAAGGCATCGCGCCCCTGTTAGCGACGACCTTGTCGGAGCCGATCACCGGTTTCTTGGCGTGGCTGGCTATGCGCAAGGATCCGCGCTATCAACCAGGGGTGGTGTTGTCCGTCATCAGGGAGGAAGACCGGAAGACGGTGTTGATTGACCGGTGCGTGATTCACAATATCGCGTGGTCAGGCATCGAGCTGCGACCGATCAAGGACCGTGACATGGGCGTAGCAGCTCGAACGGTGGTTGAGACCGGCACCGCGCGCATCGTGCCCCTCTCACTCTTTCGCCAATTGGCGCCTGAGTGGGAGACATGGTCCATGACCGGGGAGATGCTGTGAGCGAGGTCTTAGCCTTCATCGGCATTGTCCTCCTGTTGCAAGGTTTGCCGCTGTTCATCTCCGTAGCGCAACATCGACTTGATGAATGAAAATTGGCTGGAAGGTCCTTCTGGTGTGGTCATATGGGGTGTTCTGCGGCGCTTACCTCGCCTACGTGATGTGGAACCGGTAAGAAGAGAAGGAAAAGGGCTTAGCGGAGTGACCATCGTGAAGCTCAAGGATAAGGTTGAATGAGCCAAGGATATGATACGACACAGCGTGTCCCGATGCGTGGTAAGGTTGAGCAGGAGGGTTCAACACCGACGGCTAAGAAGTTGGCTGACGGACAATATGCCGACCACTGGGTTCTTTCTCGGGAAGAGAGAGAACAAGGCTTTGTCCGGCCTGTCCGAGAGAGCTACGTGCACAAGCCCGAGCTGGCAGGTCCAAAGCATCCCATTCGAGAGTTGACCGTGGAGGAGCTGAGCGAGCCCATGGTTCAGAAGATGGGGTACACGCACTATGAGAAGTACGTCGGAGACGACACGGTCACAGGTCGCTACTGGAAGGCCAAGGACCTTGCGCGGATAGAGCGCGGGTGCGGAGCGTCGACTCGTATGGCATTGCCCTTGGCTGAGACCTACGCCCGTGATCCTAGCTTCTACGGCAGCACGTTCTGCGTGGGCTGCAAGGACTATTGGCCCGTTGGGATGACCGGAGAATTTGTGTGGGACGGAACCGACCAACTAGTAGGAACGTAGCCCAGCATTTTAATTATCAGAGAACAATGAGACACGTCACACTGTGCTTTCGAGAGACTACCAAGTTTGTCGGTGTTGATCCCGACCCTCCCCCTGGAACCACGGCTTGTTGGACCGAGTGGGAGCTGGTCTCGTATTCTGCGCACCAAGAGGAGAGAAAAGATGAGTCGAGCAGAGTTTATCAAGACCTGGATCGCGGGACTCATGGCTGTTGTCCTATCGTTGTTGCCTCACCGTGAGAAAGAACCCCTGTCTAAGGCAGAGGCTGTTGACACTTCTTTGTACCCCTCTACCCAGTTCTTTCACCCGACGTCCAACTTTTCGTACTCCACGTGGAACGGTAACGTGTATACGATTGTGAACTCAGTCTCAAGCTCAATGGACAACACCGCGTGGACGGTCATCAGGCCGGATGCTGGGTGACGAGGTGGATACTCACTGGACCGAGGCCACCGAGCAGGACGCGGTATCGCAGTGCCTACGGTGCTGGCACTCCGCGTGGTATTACGAGGTAGATGATGACGATTGCCCCAGGTGCCGAGAACAGGGAACAGGTGGTCGCTACGATCAAGCGGGTCATTCAGCGCACTCAAGAAGCTCGGTTGACCCCGGCACAAGCTCAATGGTGTCAGACCATGATGGATTACCTTCTTGACCGCCAGGTGGACCGTGCCTACGTGATCGCCCGTGAGATTGAGACCTGGTTAGACACCAATGAGTGACGCGCCCTGGTTCGGTGAGACCTCGGACGAGCTGTTCTACTGTCCACAGAAGGCGCACGCGACGATGCAAGTTCAACGTGAGCACAAGACACGTTGGCGTGACGAGGAGGACGGCACGTGCTCATACTGTGGATCACTCAAGCCGTCGGTATTCTTCCAAGCCCTAGCCGATGGCGCCGAGTACCACGCGACGACCAAGTCGTACAAGGTGTACCTCGGCGTGTCCGAAGCACCACGGACCCGCGGTGCCTGCAAGTTCTACTTTGTGCACATGAACAAGTCCGACAAGCTGAGGTTCATCGACCTGATGAACGACGGCACGATCAAGGTGAGCGTCATGCCCTACTTTGTGAGGAAGAGTGAGTGAACTTTCTTTGACCACAACAGTCGATCCAATCATTATCGCATGGCACGGGTACGATAATGATTGGATCACGTCTTATTTCTTATAGCTAAAACGTGACCGAGGGAACAAATGACCCACTACCGGGTTATAAATAGAGAAAGCCGGTTAGGTCTGATGAACCCAACCGGCTACCACGACCACCCGATATCGGTGATCATGGCCTCTACCTCTAATACTGTCATCAGGACGCAAGAGTTCCGCGCGTACCTGTCAAAGGCAGGGCACCAGAACCTAGAGGACTTCTTTCACCAGGCCACGTGGCTGTGGAACCGGGCCCTGTGCAAGCGGAAACAGGGGTGGGAAAGAGATAAGACAAGTATATCCAAGTATGATCAATACGGTGAGTTGGCAATTACTAGACGGTTGGACCCTGAGTGGAGACGTTTTATCTCGTCCGCTCAACGTTGCATCTTAGATCGTCTCAACAAAGCATACCGAGCTTTCTACCACCGCTGCAAAGCCGGTGAGAACCCCGGTCACCCTCGCTATCGAACACTGAACCGACCGGTCCGCTCATTTGAGTATGGCTTTGACAACGCTAGAGTGAAGACCAACGGCGGCAAGTACCACTGGGTCAACGTGAAAGGTATCGGTCGTATCAGGTTCCGGGGCTGTCCCACGGGTACCATCAAAGCTATCCGGGTGGTCAAGACCGTCCGACGTGTCAAGGTCCAGTTTGTCGTGGAACGTCAGATCGAGTCAACCCCTGACACGCGACCGGTTGTCGGCATCGACATGGGCATCACGAACAGGATCGCCCTCTCGGACGGCCGCCTCCTGTCGGGTGTCAAGCTCGACCGCCGTGAGCTCAAGCGTAAGCAACGTCGCCTCAGCCGAGCAAAGAAGGGCAGCAACAACCGGAAGAAACGCCGGTTAGAGCATGCCCGTGAGTGGCAACGGGTCGCCGAGCGTGAACGCAACGCAGCTCACCGACTCACCTCGCAGATCATCGACGGCCACTCCGCCAACGTTGCAGTCGAGGATCTCAACATCGGAGGCATGCTTAAGAACCGACACCTGTCCCGTGTGATCTCAGAACAGGCATGGGGCCGTATCAAGAACCAGTTGAACTACAAGGCTGAGAGTGCCGGTGGTCAACTGTACGCAGTGAATCCCGCGTACACGTCACAGACCTGCTCGTCCTGTGGACATCTGCCAGATAAACAAAACCGGCTCAGTCTGCACGTGCGTGTCTACCGGTGCCAGGTGTGCGGTTTCAGCCTGGACCGTGACGTGAACGCGGCCATCAACGTGCGTGAACGGGCTCTCAGCAATGGAGACGTTGCTGATCACCTGTTGCCGGGCGGGAATTCCCCGGTAGGCGCCACGCAAGAAGACCAACGGCCAGTTGCCGTGAGTGCCTAGAAAGGTATACTTGTGTATATAATTTCCTTTGACTGATGAGCTACACAGAGTTTAAACGCGCACGTGACGCCCTGTACGCTGCCCTACCGGCAGCTGACGGTGACTCAGCGATCCTAGACGGTCACGAGATCGTCCCTGGTCCGAAGGAACCGCGCCGTCCGACGGTCAGGTGGTGCGTGATGCTGGACGGTCACGAGTACGTGGTGGCTCTCCTGCCGCGGATCACCGTGCACGATGACTCGGAGGTCCTTCCGCCGCACGTACGAGCGGAGGCCACGTGACTGAAGGGTTTACAAACTCTTACATTTTGATTATATTGATACATCGGTTCTGAGAGGAGATGACGATATGATCATAGGTTTTACCGGCACTCGTCACGGCATGACCGAGGGCCAAAGGCAACAGCTCGAGAGACTGTTCGCTGACGTGAACGCCATCGAGCTTCACCACGGTGACTGTGTTGGGGCCGACGAGGAGGCCCACGAGATCGCGACGGACGCCCGCATGCGGGTCGTGCTCCACCCTCCGACCAACCCGAAGCTGCGAGCTTTCTGTGAGGCCGAGACCAGCTTCACGCCGCGCCCGTACCTAGAGCGAAACCGGCAGATCGTTGAGAACAGTGAGATGCTGGTCGCCGCTCCGTCCGGACCTGAGGTCATTCGTTCAGGCACGTGGGCGACCGTTCGCTACGCGAAGAACCGCGGTCGTCGGGTAGCCATCCTCGACTGGAACGGTGTCGCCACCGACGATGACAACCCTGACCCTGTTACATAGAGGGGGTTTACAAACCCATCAAAAGTAGTTCATATTGATACATGAACACAGAACGCACCACCAGAGAGGAAGGCAGAGAGATGAACGCATTCCAGCGACGACTGATCCAGTCCGAGGGCAAGTGGCCTGAAGAGACACTTAAGGGCCCTGCTGCGGTTCGTCGTGGAATTCGTGAGGCCCGACGGGTCTACGCCTGGGATGCGAGCCTCGCACGATACACTCCGATAACAAAGGTCATGGCACGTTGCTTCACGAACGGTTCGAATGTCACGGCTCGAATCAACCGATTCGGTCGGCTCGAGTTCCCCAATGAATGAGGACCAGAACACGATGAATCCACCGGCGAGGAGTACGGCATCGGACGTGTTGAGGGGCTCCGGACCACAGGGATCGGGACCTTCACCGGGATCGGAAACCTCACATATCGCTACGGAGACGGATGGACGGTTGAGTCCATCGATGAGATCGTCGCTCGCATCAAAGCTTACCGCGGACCCCGAAAAGGGCGCCCTCGTCGCTTCTACCGGTGACAACGATGAAGACGACGTTCAAGAGGATCGATACCGGCTATGAGGTTTTTACGGTGGACGGTTCATCGGAACGGTAAAGAAAAACCTGTACGGTAACTGGGAAGCATGGGACCGATTCAATCAGTACGTCTTGAACCTGTTCAGCTCACGAACAAACGCAACGACGGCTTTGAAGACCCGAAGAGGACTGATAAAAGATGACGACAATCGGTGAGTGGAACGCGGCGGACAACCGGATGACCTACAGCATCTACAATGAGGATGACCTTCAAGAGTCGTACGCGTGTTCTGAGCATGGTGTAAAGGAGTGGATCACCGCCTGGGACGCTATCCGCCTCGACCTAGACGCCGGTGAGATCCCTGATGGGACGCACCGGGTGATGAGCGACTGGTTCACCCGTGAGCAAAATCTCATCGGTCGGTCTAATCCAGGTACACCGGTTTGGTACACCGGCATCAAGGTCAAGGACGGCAAGTTCGTACCCGAGACCCTGAGTGAACCCTGTTACGCCGCCTCGTGTGCGGTCTACGGGGTGGACCCCGAGGTTCCTGGCGTGAACATCGACCACATCTTCATTGAGTATCTTCGGTGGGACGAGCGACGTCGTTGCATCATCCTTACCACCGGTTCTTGACCTATGACGGCAGAGTGGCAGTCACCAGATGATCGCCTGGAAGACTTGGAGCGTAGGGTCAAAGATATCGAAGACTGGATCGCTGGATTTACCGAGCACTCGCGCCAAAAATCCATACGACTGCGTGAAATCCTGGGACTACCTGCTCAAGGTGATGAGCAAGAGAGTCCATGATGAAGAGGTAGCGGGTTTACAAACACATCAAAAGTAGTTATATTGGTACATGAGGACTACAGAGAGCGTCAGAGCGGAGGGACAGAGGATGGCCAGAGGGATCGGAGCTCCCAAGGGGTGGCGGACCGAGGCCGGTTACATGATTCAGCGCCGGGCCTACCTCGACACGTATTCGACACGCACGGTTCTCATCCGCGTGATCCGGCGCGAGGACTACACTTGTCGTCCGAATGGCCTCGGCCGCTACCCCTCCGTCTGGGACGTGATCGCCCTCGGCGACGAGGCGTGGAACAGCCAGATGGCCGCCACTCACCGGTCACTCTTCAAGGGCCTGAAGACCAAGGCCGACGCGGTGCGCGAGGCCGACGGCGAGGCCTTTGCCCTCTACCACGGGTGGACCAACCCCGATGAGTACGACCGAGAGGCATTCCCTGAGTACTACCGAGATCGGATCGTGCACAGGGAGGATCGATGAGACTTCACCCCGTCACCGGCAGGAACGGCTACTGTGGACCGGCAGTAATGTCCGCATTGACAGCCGCGTCGACCGATGAGTGCGCTCGAGTGATCCGTGAGAAGGTGCGGTATAACCGGAAACCCGTCAAGGCCATGTACAACATTGAGCTGGTCCAGGGCCTCTCGAAGATGGGATGGACCCTGTACCAGGACGGTCAGCTGCCACGCGGCAGCATGGTCCGGACCACCGACAAGCCGACCTTGAACCAGTGGTTGCGGCGCGGTCGTCTCTGCCCGGGACTCTGGATCCTGGTCGTCTCCGGGCACTTCATCACGGTCGACACCACGGGCCGCACGCCCCTGTTCGTCGATTCGAGCAACCACCGGCCGAGGTCCTTGGCCAAGGTTGACCGCTCACAGTTCGGTCCCCGGAGCCGGGTCAGGCAGGCCTGGATCTGCCTGCCGCGACGATAGGAGAGAGTCATGAAGATCCACGAGCTAGTCAGGAAGGCCGACGCCGCGATGCTCCGGCACCGGAAGGCCAAGACTCCTCGCGAGCGTCGCCGGGCGATCACCGAGTACCGCCGCATCTACAATCGCTGGAATCGGAAGTACCGCCGCATCTGCCGCGAGTTCCTCTACTTCGTTGAGTTCGACGTCTGAAGAGAGAAAAATGGAAATACAGAAGACGGCACATCCCTTCTCAGAGGCGCAGCGAGGGAGGATACTGGAGTGAACGGCACCCAGACGTGGCTTACGGCGACGCGCCTCGTCCGTCAGAACAAGGACCGTTGCGCGGAGGCGTTCGACCTGCTTGACAGGCTCTCCTATGCACGCCAGTACGGAAAGGAGGGCAACCGTGGATACTATGAAAGGCGCGTGATGTGGGAAAGCGAGCCCTTCTACGGTGAAACATGGCTGCCCGAGAACCAGGATGTTGATGATGGTCTTGTTCTGTGCGGCAAGGAGGCCTCACTCGGCTACGGCCACAACCCCGAGGACCTGTACTACGTGATCGCGTTCGAGAACCTGTTCGAGAACTGGGATGAGTGGAGTGCAAAGATGGAGGCGTTGATCCCCTCAGCGATCACTGAGTACAGGAGCAAGGCAGAGCTCGCCGCTGAGGCGGCCATCGCCAGAGATACAGAGGACCGCCGCTCGCTGTATGAGCGGCTCAAGGAGGAGTTCGAGCCACATGGGTCTTGACCAATATGCCTACACGCGTGACACCGCACCCGACCAGCCGACAGACTTCCGGCTCCGTGAGGGCCTGTCCGACACCTTCCCTGATGAGAACGACGAGGAAGCCTGGACGGACGAGGTCTGTGATCGGTACTATGATGCCGTCCGTGAGTACGACGAGAAGCACGAGATCTTCTACTGGCGGAAGCACCCTGACCTTCATGGTTGGATGAAGAAGTTGTATGCTGAGAAGGGCGGCAAGCACCTCGGCGATGAGCCTGACCACTGGGCCGATGACTTCAACACGGTTCCCGTCGTGGTCGATAGCGTCGACCTAGACCGGCTCGAGGTCGACATGGAGTGCGGCCAGCTTCCACGTACGACGGGGTTCTTCTTCGGTGCATCACGGCCGGAGCACGTTGAGATGACGAGGGAGTTCATCACCAAGGCGCGAGCGGCGATCGCCGCCGGAAAGACGGTCTATTACTACGGGAACTACTAGGTCAACACTGTTACACAGAGGGGTTTACATCATCGGATGAATTGATTATATTGATATACGAAGTCGGGCACAGAACCCCCGACATAGATCAGAGAGGAGACAGAAGATGACCAGAGACAACCTGCTCAACAAGATCGGCAAGCTGCACGCCAAGGCCGAGTCCGCCAAGGAGCTTGGACAGCTGGCCGAGGCCGAGGCCTTCGCCGCCAAGGTGACGCAGCTGCTCGCCGACAACAAGCTCTCCATGACCGAGGTCGAGTTCGCGACCATGGACAAGGAGGAGCCCATCGAGCGGCAGGTCGTGACCGGCGACGACATCGGAGTCGGCTGGAAGCAGCGACGGACGCAATGGCAGCAGAGTCTCGCCAACGGGATCGCGCGCAACAACGGTTGCCGGATCCTCATCATGCAGGGCAGCAACTCGATCATCTTCGTCGGTCGCAAGTCGGACCGTGACATCGCCGTCTACCTCTTCTGTTCCCTGGTTCCCAAGCTGGTCGAGATCAGCAAGCGTGAGGACGCGGATGAGTACTACCGTTGCCGCCGGATGGGAACGCGGAAGGCTCCCCACTGGAAGCGCTCCTGGCTGATCGGCGCGGTGTCGGGGATCATCGGCAAGATGGACGAAGTCCGCTACGCGGCCGAGAAGCAGGCCGCCATGTCGGGACAGGGAACCGCCCTGGTCCGCATCAGCGGAGAGGACGTCCAGAAGTACATCGACGATCGCTTCAAGCGCAAGGGCCCCGGGTTCTCGGCCAGCGGGTTCAGCTCCAGCGGGTACCACCAGGGCCACGCCTTCGGCAAGAGCCTCTCGATCCACGACGGCGTGGGCTCCGGAACGGGCTCCCGTCGCCTCAACCGGTGAGGAGGGAGAGATGAAACAGTCAAAGCGGCAGTATCGTCAGCTGCGACGGCAGGTCCGTCGCGACCAGAACCAGCGTAACGGCCAGCCACGTCGGAGACCGGCGGTATCTAACCCACGACGTGATCGTGAGCTGACCGGGCTTTTCCGGCTACGCGCACGGCTCGTCGAGGGCAAGGCGCCGGCGCCGATCGACGGAGCTCGCAAGCGATGAGACGCGCCGTCCTCCTGGTCATCACGCTGGTCACGTTCACCGGTTGTGGGGTCGAACGAGAGAGTGATGGGCGTGATCAACGCAAGAGCGAGTTGAGTGAGCGGTACATCCGGTGTGTCAAGGCGCACCAGAACGACGGCGCTGCTGACCCACAGGTTGTTCACGACGTCTGTGTTGAGTACGCAGAGATGTGGGTGCAGGAATACTAGGATGACCAGGAAGCGAGTCAATCGCAACGTCGCCATGATCGCCACCTACTATGGCCCACCTCAACGTACCTTGAAGGAGACCGGTGACCTCTTCGGTGTCTCACGAGAGCGCGTACGACAGATCCTCGCTCGAGACGGTTACCATGAGAGACACGGAAAGAGAAAACCCGTTTCGCTCATAGAACGACGGTGCGCGGTGTGCGGAAACACGTTCACGGTGTGGCCATCTGAGCAGCAGGTGACGTGCTCACGCGAGCACGGGTTCATCTACAGAGATGCGTGGCGCATGCACCGGACACGGCAAGCGTACCAGCTTCGCAAGGATGGCTGGAAGTGGAAGCATATCGCCGCTGAGCTGGGCTACACGTCTGGGGTGTCAGCGACGTCCGCTGTTCGAGTTCACGCGATCGCGAACGGCTTGCCCTGGCCCGTTCACAGACCTTGGTTCAGGGGTTTACAAACTCATCAACGTTAGTTATATTGATAAGCAAGACAGAGCATACTAGAGAGGAGATCTGAGATGAAGGTCACGATCTTTCGCAACAAGATGATCGGTGGCGGGTTCTCATATGACGCGCTGGTCCGAACAGAAGAGGCATCGGTCGCCGCGAATGAGAACATCCGTCACCTGGTCATTCGCGACGTTGAGCAGTGGTTTCGCTTCTCAGACGCTTGCCAGCCCGATGAGTACTGGTTGATGACCCCCGGAGAGGCGCGGTACACCGCCTACGAGGTCAACCGAATCCGTGCGGGCGCTGAGCTGTTTGAGATGGCACAGGCCGTGTATCCAGAGCTACAACAGGTGGACAAGCACCAGCTGCCGTCGATCCTTGCCATGCTCAACGTACCGGACGACGATGACGGTGAATCGGACACTCGAGAGGTAGAGTGGGAGGTGGCGACATGACCCTGTACGATCTGATCAACCCGAGCGACCCGGTCACGTTCTACGCGCCGAGCTTCACCGTCGCTGCGGCCGCTACCATCATCCTCGGTGAGGGAAAGCTGGGCGCGAGTCCGGTGGGTGAGGAGGGTGAGGAGGTTCCACTCCTCGCTTTCGCCGACCAAGCGTACTTTGACGGGTGGGTTCAAGGTCTCGGCTATGAGTCGTTCTCGGAGATGCTGAATGAGAACCGATCGGAGACGGTCGCCTGCCTGCGGACCTTCGCCACCGTGTCACCCGACGAGCGAAAGATATATGACCTGGCGCTTCGGGCCATCACCGATGATGAGAAACGCACGGAGTTCCTCGAAGCGTGGGACGATGCCAAGCGGTCGTCACTGAACCAGATCACCAACGTCGCGCACAGGCTTGCCGACCAGCTAGAGAGAAAAGCAGCGTGAAAAGGCGCTACTCGGTGTGGGTTCGCTTGCAGGGCACCATCAACGTTGAGGCTGAGAGCTCTGATGAGGCGTGGGACATAGCCGTTGATCGGTTTCCCATGGACGGTGTGGTTGAGACAGAGTACGCTCGGGTCAAGGAGATTCACACTATCGTTGACAATGAGAGCGCGGACCTCGGACTATGAAGATCGCCTTCTACCGTGACGACGGTACGGTCTACCTTGAGCAGAAGCTCAGGAGCGCGACCGTGGACGCCATCAAATACGGCGTAGTGAGTTACCTCAACGGCGACTCTTATGACCTCGAGGAGGTCGTTGAGAGCTTGACCTTCGATGACTACGACGCCCTGAGTTTCCTGGACAGAGCTCTGATCAACGTCGCCGCAGAGCTGGCGACGGAGGAACCGGAGAAAGAGACATGAGCAGGATCAGCCAAGCGTGGACCCAGGCCACCACCGCGGTCACGGATGACTGGGACCGTCTTAACCGGGGGTACGAGCTTCTCCAGCGCGCGAAGCACCTTGAGGACTTCATCAAGCGGAGCGAGCGCGAGAGATCTGACTACCTCAGCTGGAACTACTTCTATGATGACTGCGACTGGCGCCGCTTGCGCGAGGTCACCTGGTCGTCGGACTCACACGACAGCCATCGGCTCAAGCTCAAGGGTCGCGAGAGGTGGGACGGCGACAGCGCGCCGCGCTTCTACGTCGACTTCGACGACCTGTTTTTTGATCCAGGGATGTGGATCGACCGCCTGACGGAGAAGGTCGAGAAGCTTCACGCGCAGATCCTTGAGAAACGGGAGGAGGCGAGAGTCAACCGGAAGGAGAACCAGGAAGCGGCCGACTACCAGCGGTTCCTAGAGCTGCGTGACAGGTTCGCGACGGCAGAATGATGAGAGAGATCTTCTTCATGCTTGGGGCTGTTATCCTGGCGTCGTCGTTCTCACACCCGGGGAACAACTTGTCCTTGCACGTTGACGTGTTTCTCATGGCGGTCGCAGGCCTCGGCTGGGGATTTACGGTCGACACCCTCTGTCCCAAGGAGAGCAGGCATGAAGATAGTCGTTGACGCTGACACGCTCAAACGGCTTGCGCAGCTCGCGCACGGGTCAGGGGTAGAGCTGACGGAGGCTGTTGCTGCGTTGGACTCCTACACCCCCGATGATGTGACGACCGAGGACGCTGAGGCCGCCATTCGTGTCGTACAACGGGTGGCTCAGGTGCTGTGGAACCTGGACAAGGGCCGAGAGGACGCGGCCCAGGACTACCTAGATCTCGCGCAGGTTGACTACAACAGTTTCGTAGAAAAGTGGAACAGCCGATAACGGCCCTCGGGCCGTTGCCCGTCGGTTGCTGGGCCAATGACCTCGACCCTCATCACGGTCCAGTAGCCGGCGGGAAATTAGAACGGAGCCGGTAAAATGATCATCGTCATCGACGCTGACGGAACCGCCATCGACAGCATGGGCATGTTGCAGGAGCTGGCGGTTGAGGTGATGTGCAAGCACAGTCCCTTGACCAAGCTCCAGGCGACGAACCACTTTCTCGACACCGTAGGTCGACCGTTCACCGAACAAGTGGCGCGGTGCCGGGCTATCCCGAGCGCCGTTGACCGTACGGTCGTTGAGGAGTTCAATGAGCGCAAGCGTGACAGGTGGCTCAGCAGCCCGAGCTTTCCCGGGTTCCGGGCCGTGTTGAACGTCGCCAGGGCGGAGGGCATCGCCGCTGTTCTGGCCAGCAGCACTGAGCCGAAGCTGATCGCCCACTGGTTGCAGCGACAGCATGACCTGGGGGACGTGCTCATGTCACCGCAGCTCAAGGCTGATTTTCTCTATGAGATGGCTCAGCACCACGGCGACGTGCTCTTGATCGGTGACACCCCGTATGACGCGGAGTTAGCTGACGGATGTGAGATCTCGTTCATCGGAGTACGTCACACGTTCCGTAACTGGGAGGACCCCAACCTGACCCTGGTCAACAACCTGACGGAGGTACCAGCATGTGTGCGACGCTGCTTAGTCAAGCACACCACCTGACATCACACGAGCTGCTCAGCCCCGGGTTCCACCGGTTGTTAGAGATGCTTAACCTGCGGCCGGTGGACGTTCCGCGGCTGCGAGACTGCTACTTGACCAGGACCAACCCACGTCACATCGCCATTCTAACGAGGATGGGAGGTGACAACCGTGGGTGCTGGAACAAGGGCGTTCGTCGCGGCGGACACAGCAGCGAGGTGGTGTTGACGGACAAGGACTGCAACCGGTGCGTGGGTTGCAAGCTGAAGAAGACGCTAGAGGGTCACCCGTTATACGTGTGTGATTATGACGCTCGGTACAACTCGTCCTACGCCATCCACCTCTTTGAGATTCCCGTAAGCGCTGACATCTCTGGCATCAAACCACCGCTCTTGACTCCGATGCAGCGACTACGCGCGTTAGAGGTCAAACATAGTTGACACTGTTACACAACGGGGGTTTACAAGTGCATCAAAAATAGTTATATTAATACATGAACACAGAACGCACCACCAGAGAGGACGGCAGAGAGATGGGAATCTTAAATAAGACTGCTTCGGTTATCGGGAAGGTCACTGTGTATGCGTACCACACGCCGCGGATGATTGTATCGGTAAGTGGAAAAGGCGGTCGTCAAGGACTCTCTATCCAAGATCTACTTGACCTGATGCCAGCCGGAGTACGACGTAGCGGCGATAAATCCGCTATCGAGTTCATAGATCCACGTGACGCCAGCCACAAGACCTCAAAAAAGAACGGCGGATCTAACACAAAGAAGAACGTTATATGGGAAAGGTCTAAGTGGAACCGGTCACGCGGTGGGAAGAACATGACCGGCTGGGAGATCCTTCGTGCACACTTAGATAACCACGTTAACGCCGTGATCATCAGTGCCAATACCCTAGTTCGACAAGCAGGAAAGTCTGTGGTTACCGCGGCTTTAATCGAGGGCCTCTTCTCTACGGTGGAAAAGACGATCCTCGTAGCTAACGGAAAATTGGACTTGAAGAACGCAGCCTGGGTCATCGTCGATGACATGTATGAAGCGGCAAAGAGCACCGCTAAATCTCTTCCTATCATGGGCGTCATGTTTTTCACCCCAGTTCCTGGGATCACTCTTACCACTATCACCATTGCTGGTGGAGCGATCACCGTGTACTTGCAAGGTTCACGGATCGTGGCCGCTGTCAAGACGGCAGCAGAAGCAGGAGTAGAAGAAAATGAAACTTTGGCTGTCGCTGCGTAATAAACTGCGGAACAAATGACCACGACCGGGTTATAAATAGAGAAGGCCGGTCAGACCTAGGGAGTCCAACCGGCCACCACGACCGCTGGCTGAGAGCGATCATGGCCTCTATCTCTAATACAATCGTTCGGACGCAAGAGTTCCCGGCCTACCTCTCGAAGGCTAGCCACCAGAACCTCGCTAATCTCCTGCAACACCTCACCGAGCTGTGGAACATCGGCCTGAGCCACCGGCGGACGTTATGGGGAAATGGGCGTAAGGAGAGGGTCGGACTATATGACCAGTACGGTCTGCTCGTAGCCAGAAGAAAGGAAGACCGTTCCTGGCGGCAGGCTGACGCGATCGCGCAACGTTCTGTCCTCAAGCGTCTCGACCTAGCGTTTCAGGGCTTCTACCGGCGCTGCAAGGCGGGGAAAAATCCCGGGTATCCGCGATACCGTACCGTACAACGACCGGTCCGGTCATTCGAGTTCTATCCGAACAAGATCCGCACTAACGGCGGCAAGAATCACTGGCTTACCCTAAAAGGGATCGGTCGCATCAGGTTCCGTGGTTGTCCCACGGGCAAGATCAAGCTTGCTCGGCTGGTCCGAACGGCAAGACGAGTCAAGCTCCAGTTTGTCGTTGAGCTTCTAAACGAGTCAACACCTGACCCGCGTCCTCCCGTCGGAATCGACGTGGGCATCACCGACAGGATCGCCCTCTCGGACGGAACCTTGATTCCAGGCAACAAGCTCGATCGACGAGAGCTAAGTCGCAAAGACCGACGTCTTAGTCGGGCGAATAAAGGTAGTAAGAACAGAGAGAAACGTCGTAAGGAGCTTGCAAGAGAGTGGCAACGTGTTCGTGAACGAGAGAAAGGGGCATTACATGAGCTGACAACCGACATAGTTAAGAACGTTTCATCGAACCTGGCGGCTGAGGACCTAGACATACCTGACATGGTCGGGAACCGGCGGTTCAGTCGACAGATCATGGAGCAACAGTGGGGTTCCATCAAGAACATGCTCGCTTACAAGGCTGAGAGTGCCGGTGGTGAGCTGCGACTGGTTGGCTCTCGACGAACGTCACAGACTTGTTCAGGGTGCGGAAATGTGGACCGGAACGCGCGAAAGAAGGACCGAAAACGTTACCGGTGCGCGTCCTGCGGCCTGAGCATAGACGCTGACGTGAATGCTGCCAGAAATGTGCGTGAACGGGCCTTTGGTCCGTTGCCGGGTGGGCATTTCCCGGTAGGCGCCACGCGGGAAGACCAACGGCTGACGTTAGCCGTGAGTGTCTAGAATGTCGTATGCGCAATGGGATGAACAGGACCACTTGCATCCCGTGCAGCGCGTGCGAGGTGCACGACGTCTTAGTCACTTTCGCCCTTTACAAGGGACTGGCAAGTGATTATTTTTTATCCTCGTGCGCTGAAGAACGCATACGAAACGCCTTTATCTTTAGAGCCTGAGCAGCAAGAGCGATGAGACTGAACCTGTGGCGTAGCTAGCGGATACTTCGATTCTAACGGAAAACCGCCGGCAATTGATCCCAGGTTGACTTACTCTCGAACGACGGAGATACGACGAGTGGCGTAAAGTTTCGGGTACTTCGCCTTGTAAGCGAGAGGTTGCGGGTTCGAGTCCCGTCACGGTGCTTCGGCTTCCGTGTAGCTCAACTGGTAGAGCGCTACTTCCCGAGCTTGCTAGATCCCTCGTCACTAACGACGGAGAAGAACACAGGACGGCGACAGGTGGCGTAGAGTCACGGTTACTTCGATTGATACTCGAGCCAAAAACACCGTGCTCGACTCGATCCCCTGTCACGCAGGAACACAGAGCTGGGTGAGTGGCGTAGATCACGGCTACTTCGTCTTGGAACCGATTCACCGTGTTCAAGTGATCCCTCACCGAACTTAAAGGAGAGACCGACATGAGACTGAACACCCCTGCTGCACGAGCACGGCCGATCACCCATGAGGGAGCACCGGGTCCGTGGATCTTGGCCGAGGACCAGCTGCGCCGGTCGGTGATGACCTGCATGCTGTGGGAGAAGGCCTTTTACGAGGACGGTGAGGAGATCTCAGAGCGGATCGCTCGGCTGGCTAAGGAGGTCGATCCTCGTACGGTAGCAAACCTCGCTATCGAGGCTCGGACGACGCATCACCTACGTCACGTTCCACTGCTCCTCTGCTCGGTGCTGGCAGAGACGGCCGCTGGAACGAGCGTGGTCTCATACACGCTGCCGGAGGTGATCCGGCGAGCGGATGAGCTGACGGAGTTCTTGGCCGTGCACGCGAAGCGAAACGGCGTCGGGCCCGACAAGCTCAAGCCGATCATCAGCGCTCAGATCAAGAAGGGGCTCGCGCGAGCGTTCACGAGGTTCGATGAGTACCAGCTCGCCAAGTATGATCGCCCAGGAGCGATCAAACTTCGCGACGCACTGTTCCTATCACACGCCAAGCCGCGTGACGGTGAGCAGGCAGCGGTTTGGGACCGTCTGGTCAAGGGCGAGCTTCAGGTGCCCGACACATGGGAGGTCGGGCTCTCGGGCGGAGGTGACAAGAAGGAGGTGTTTACCCGCCTGTTGGAGGAGAGGAAACTAGGGTACCTGGCCCTGCTCCGAAACCTGCGGAACATGTGGGCGGCCGGGGTAGAGAGTGACCTCATCCGTGAGGCGATCCTCGCCCGGCGGGGCGCTTACAACGTGCTGCCGTTTCGGTTCGTAGCCGCGGCCCGAGTGATGCCGACCCTGGAAGCGGAGCTCGACACGGCGATGATGGCCTCGCTCGCTGAGTCTCCGACGTGGAAGGGGCGGACCGTCATCCTGGTTGACGTGTCAGGGTCGATGGACAGTCAGCTCTCGCATCGGTCGGCGATGAAGCGGATAGACGTAGCCTGCGCGCTGGCGGCGGTGATCAAATCGGATGAGCGACGAGTCTTTTCGTTCTCAAACGAGGTGGTCGAGGTTCCGCCTCGGACGGGGATGGCGATGATCGACGCGATCACGTCGTCACAGCTGAACTGGGGCACGTACCTGGGCAAGGCCGTCGCGCACGTGAACACGCTGCCGCACGACAGGTTGATCGTGGTCACCGACGAGCAGTCGCACGACCCGGTGCCGACACCGACAGCGAAGCACGCGTACATGGTTAACATTGCGCCGTATCGTCACTCAGTTGGTTATGAGGGCGGATGGCAAAGAGTTTCTGGCTGGTCGGAAAGGATTCTTCAGTACGTGCAAGAACTGGAGAAGATGGAAGCGCCGGTCACGGTACCGGCGTGACTTGAACGCGGCTAGGTATGGTGTGGCAAGGTATGGTGCGGTGCGGCTAGGCAAGTCAAGGCGGGGAGTGGCACGGGGTGGTCGGTGGGGCCCGTAGCTCAGTTGGTAGAGCAGTCGCCTTATATGCGACCGCGCCCAGGTTCGATCCCTGGCGGGCCTATGGACACTGTACAGAGGCTGAAAGAAAGTTTACATTAGTTGACCCGGGTGTAGCGCAGTCCGGCAGCGCACCGGCTTTGGGAGCCGGGGGTCGGAGGTTCGAATCCTCCCGCCCGGATACAGGCATGTAGCTCAACCGGCAGAGCGCCTGGCTGTTAACCAGGAGGTTGGAGGTTCGAACCCTCCCGTGCCTGTGAAGGGGGTGTAGCTCAATTAGCGTAGAGCACCTGGTTGTCAGCCAGGAGGTTGCGGGTTCGAGTCCCGTCGCTCCCGTATGGATATCGCGATGATGCGTTGGAAACGAGTCAGGTGACGGTTCACCGTTCTGGGCCCGTAGCTCAATTGGCAGAGCACCTGGCTTTTAACCAGGAGGTTGTAGGTTCGATGCCTACCGGGCTCACTAGCAGGCCGATAGCTCAGTCGGAAGAGCGCCCGCCTGATACGCGGAAGGTCGCAGGTTCGATCCCTGCTCGGCCTATAACACGAAGGCCCGTAGCTCAACGGACAGAGCACCGGACTTCTAATCCGGGGGTTGAGAGTTCGAATCTCTCCGGGTCTATTTACAAGATCATTGCAATTGATTATATTAGTTGGCTGACGCGGGGAGGTTGTTGGTCACCAGATAGGGCTCATAACCCTGTCCACGCCGGTTCGATTCCGGTCCCCGCAATGAAGGCCCGTAGCTCAACGGACAGAGCGCCTGACTACGGATCAGGAGGTTGCGGGTTCGACTCCTGCCGGGTCTATCACGAGGTGAAGGGGTTTAGCTCAGCTGGTTCAGAGCGCCTGCCTTACAAGCAGGAGGTCGTCGGTTCGACTCCGACAACCCCTACTATGCGTGAACGGTCTTTTAGTCCGTTGCCGGGTGGGGATATCCCGGTAGGTGCCACGCAGGAAGATCAACGGTTGATGTTAAGCCGTGAGTGCCTAGAAATGTATACTTCTGTGTATGATCCCCTTAGAGCACTTGGCTTCAAGCCAAGGAGCTATAAGACCCGAGATGTCTCTAAACTCGCTCTGGCGGTGGCACGTCCCCTGCGACGTCTCCCCGACCTGAGAACGTCGTTAAACTTCTCACGTGAGTCCGTAGCTCAATTAGGTAGAGCGCTGGTCTCCAAAACCAGAGGTTGGAGGTTCGATTCCTCCCGGGCTTGTACTGCTCCCGTGGTCTATGGGTTAAGATCCAGGCCTTTCAAGCCTGGGAACAGGGTTCGACTCCCTGCGGGAGTATCTGGACGAGTAGCTCCAATGGTAGAGCGGATGGCTGAAGACCATCGCGTTGGAGGTTCGACTCCTCCCTCGTCCACCTGGGGTCGTAGCTCAACTGGGAGAGCGCCGGCTTTGCAAGCCGGAGGTTGTGGGTTCGATTCCCGCCGATTCCATACCTACGATGCCGTGGCCGAGACGGTTAGGCAGGGGCCTGCAAAGCCTCGCACCCCGGTTCAAGTCCGGGCGGCATCTCTCGATAAAAGTGGTGCTGGTGTAGCTCAACTGGAAGAGCAGCTGATTTGTAATCAGCAGGTTGGGGGTTCGATTCCCTCCGCCAGCTTGGGAGGACTAGCATTGGCGAGCATAGCCGGCTGTAACCCGGTGGTCTCTGACTGTGCAGGTTCGACTCCTGCTCCTCCCACTGTGGCCGTAGCTCAATGGTAGAGCACTGGATTGTGGCTCCAGGGATGCCGGTTCAACTCCGGTCGGTCACCCTGGGGTCCGTAGCTCAATTGGCAGAGCAGCCGGCTCTTAACCGGCAGGTTCTAGGTTCGAGGCCTAGCGGACCCATGGCCGGTGGTGTAATAGGTAGCACGGCAGGCTTTGACCCTGTTGGTCCTGGTTCGAGTCCAGGTCGGCCAGTGTTAAAACAGCCATGAACGTGTGTGAACGGGCACTCAGACAATGCCCGTTGTCGGGCGGGAATTCCCCGGCAGGTGCCACGCAGGAAGAGGAACGGCTGAAGGCAGCCGTGAGTGCCTAGAAAGGTATGACACTACGTCATATAGTTCCCTGTAATTGGCAGCACAGCTAGCCAATCACGTAGGAGGGCAGATGTGGCGGAACTGGCAGACGCATCGGCCTCAAAAGCCGACGAGCTCAGCTCACTGTGGGTTCGACTCCCACCATCTGCATGATGTTGCAAGCGTGGCGGAACTGGCAGACGCACTAGCCTTAGGAGCTAGCGACCTCGGTCACTGTGGGTTCGACTCCCACCGCTTGCATGTTCGACCGCGCTCTCCTGGGTGCGCACGCGGCGTGAGGGGCTGATAGAGGCCTGATTAACACTTCAGGTAGAGCGGTCCCGTTCCTAGGACACGTTGTGCCAGGAGAACCGGTCTAGACCACTCCCTGGAGGTGTGGCGGAAATGGCAATCGCGTCGGTCTTGAAAACCGTAGCCGGGCTCAGCCCCGTGGGGGTTCGAATCCCTCCACCTCCGCTGTGAAAAGGAAGGGTGTGCTGAACGGTAAGGCACCGCACTGCTAATGCGGCGGGTTAACGCCCATGTGGGTTCGACTCCCACCCCTTCCGTATGATCGTGTGGAATTATAGAAACTGATAGAGGTGGCCGTATGGTCGTTTGGGACGAGAGTTGTGAGGGCTGTGAGAACCTCGTAGAGGTGACCAAAGAGTCTGTCAGACCGATCTACTGTGATGAGTGTTCAGGTAGTAAAAACCATTCTGCCAAAGCCTATCAACTAGTGTTACAGACGATAAAAGACCACTGGTTGATCATTTGGAGCATCGGAATAGGTGTCCTCGGTGTTGTCGCAGGTGTCGCTATCTCAGAGGCGCGTAGAGACGTCTTTACACCGTTGCCTCCGGTACTGTCTGATAGTGATAGCTTCACGACCGAGGTGTACTTGACCGAGGTAGAGGAACGCGGTTTCCGTGAACGTTACTTTCGAGCCAGCTTGGAAAACATTAATGACGGCGTAGATAGGTTCATTCACTTCACCGTCAACACCCCGAATCCGCCGAACATGCGGGTAGGAGACTGGTACAGGTTGACGTTGACAAAGATCGAAGAAGAGTGAGAAGCTCTAGGACCCAAGCGGGAAGTGTGGGGGCGTCATGGAGAGCAGAATGGGAGGCACGCAACAGGGTGCCGCTTGAACCACGGCCCGAGAGTAAGATGGCAAATGAAATCGGGAGACGCTCAGCTAGTGTACCGGGCCGGAAGTTAACGGCTGCGCCGGTAATCAATTGCCGGTTACCCACTCTACGGTACCGTTGTAATGCACCCATCGGCGCGGGAGTCGACCGTCGGTCTGCGCCCACTGCTGAGGGCCGGTTCCTGGGTCCTAGAGCTTCAATGAGCATCGTCCCTACGGTGAGACGGTTCTGACATGCGCTATTTGCTCGTTGGCTTTTTGACATTCCTAGGATTCGGAATACTGTATCGCACGGTCCTTGAACTCGCAGAAACGAGCTATCACTGGACGCACAGCATAGCGTTCATATGCGGTACGGCTGCCACCATGGTCTGTGACTATCTCTTGACAAGGTTACGAAAATAACATGAAACACGCTCTGTTCACGATAGCGTTATTTCTCATAAGCTACGGTTGCGACGCAACTCCAACCGCGCCGGCTCCAGATCCACAAACCGTTGGCTTAGAACTTACGAACGTCTATGAAAGTTCTGACTTTGACGAGGTCGGTCGCTCTCAGCCATGTCCAGGTGGCGGAACCATCACGCACACTATGCAAGGCTTTATTGACGTCAACCTCAGGACAGAGTTTTTAGCTTGCGGAACGGGTGCGTTCACGTTTACCGGTTATATAGTCTTAGCTCTTGACTTAGAACAAGTGGTGACTACGGGAACCGTAAATTGGGTTCACCGAGCAAGTCGTCACACCGGCAGTTGCTCTGTCAACTTGACCTATAATATCGTCAATGATTCTTTGACGGGAACCTTGTGCGGTGTTCCGATAGGTCAATTGATAATATGAGGAATTATATACGCGAGTTTCCACCACGTCGCGTGACCGAGGGAACAAATGACCCACTACCGGGTTATAAATAGAGAAAGCCGGTTAGGTCTGATGAACCCAACCGGCTACCACGACCACCCGATATCGGTGATCATGGCCTCTACCTCTAATACTGTCATCAGGACGCAAGAGTTCCGCGCGTACCTGTCAAAGGCAGGGCACCAGAACCTAGAGGACTTCTTTCACCAGGCCACGTGGCTGTGGAACCGGGCCCTGTGCAAGCGGAAACAGGGGTGGGAACGAGACACGGTCCGAGTCTCGTATTACGACCAGTGCAAAGAGCTGACGGTTACTCGTCAATCTGATCCTGAGGCCTGGGGACGGTTCTACTCATCCGCTCAACGGTCAACACTCGACCGTCTGGACAAAGCTTTCAAGTCGTTTTTCCGTCGCTTGAAGGCGGGAGAGAAACCCGGCTATCCCAGATACCGGACACTGAACCGTCCCGTCCGCTCATTCGAGTACGGCTTTGACAACGCCAGGGTAAAGACCAACGGCGGCAAGTACCACTGGGTCAACGTGAAGGGGATCGGTCGCATTCGTTTCCGGGGCTGTCCCACGGGTACCATCAAAGCTATCCGGGTGGTCAAGACCGTCCGCCGAGTCAAGGTCCAATTTGTCTGCGAGCAACCGCTCACATCGAACCCTGACACGCGACCGGTTGTCGGCATCGACATGGGTGTCCGAAACAGGGTCGTCCTCTCTGGCGGCACCTGGTTGCCGGGTGTCAAGCTCGACCGCCGGGAGCTCAAGCGTCGGCAACGTCGCTACAGCAAGGCAAAACGCGGTAGCAAGAACAAGGAGAAGCGACGATTAGAACATGCCCGTGAATGGCAACGCGTACGTGAGCGTGAACTCGCAGCAATACACGAGCTCACCCGTAAAATTATAGACGACCACTCAGCCAACGTCGCCGTCGAGGATCTCAACATCGGAGGCATGGTCAAGAACCGACACCTGTCCCGTGCGATCTTAGAACAGGCATGGGGCCGTATCAAGAACCAGTTGAACTACAAGACTGAGAGTGCCGGTGGTCGACTGTATGTAGTCAATCCCGCGTACACGTCGCAGACCTGCTCGTCCTGTGGACACCTGCCGGATAAACAAAACCGGATCAGTCTACACGTGCGTGTCTACCGGTGCCAGGTGTGCGGTCTCAGCCTGGACCGTGACGTGAACGCGGCTATCAACGTGCGTGAACGGGCTCTCGGCAACGGCGACGTTGCTGATCACCTGTTGCCGGGCGGGAATTCCCCGGTAGGTGCCACACACAGACGTAACCAGCAGCCAGTTGCTGCGAGTGCCTAGAAAGATATGACATTATGTCATATAGTTCCCATAATATGAACATGAAGTAGCTACCATGTTCAACGCTGAAAGAATCATGCTGCTGCATGTGACCGATGAGCCCTAAACAGTACGAATCTGGTTTATCGTAGTGGACAGTGATTTACGAAATTACGCCGAAGAGGAGCAGCCGTCGCGCAGACGGTCGCAAAATCATACTACAAAGGAGTAGAACGATGAAACGTTTATTGTTTGCGTGTGGACTAGCATCTTTTCTTATCACTGGATGCGGTAGTGATACTACTCCTACAGCCCCAGTCGCACCCGAACCGCCGCAACCGGATCCGCCCCAGACCACTGAACCGCCACAACCGGATCCCCTCCAGTGGACCGTAATCAACCTCGTAGATGAATTTGGGGCAGTGGTCGACCGAGCCGCGATCAGCCCACCTGTGGCGTCGGTGCGCCCGATGCAATTTCCGTACAACGGAACCACAGCCCGCATATATGTAGCGTGCGACGAGGCGTGGCTTCGCTTTTCCGCGTCACCGAACTTGACGGGCGGCGAGATCGAAGACGGGTATAACATCTACACTCCTACTTTCCGAGTTGACGGTATTGATCATCAGTGGCAAGTAGTTCAATCGTGGGGCGGTGATGACCTTTACTTTGTAAATCAAGGACCTCCACTTGCAGCACTCTTATCAGCATCTACTTTCGCTGTGTCTTTATCATGGTACGGTGAAGGCGCTGTTGCGTTCTTATGGAAATTAGTCGGCGTTTCTAACGCAGTCGGGAATAGTTGCGTTTAGCTTTAAACGTTTTCGTTTGACAACAAGGTCAACAAATGAAGCGCATAAGCCAATTATTTATTGCTACGCTCATCATCGTAGTATTCATCGCTTGCTTCCCCCTGACTTTGACAGCCCAACCCTGGCACCTGTCGATCAGCCAGGTTCGCGCTAACCATGACGACCAGGGTGAGTGGGGTGGCTGGTCGGTGGAGTTGCAAAGAGACATTAGAGATACGCCCTTTCGCGGTATTCTAGCATACAGCCGTGTCTCCGTGACCAAGGGCAATCCCCTGTCGTACGTCGGATTTGGCCCTAGTTTTCGCGTGCTGAGCCTGGGTGAACGTGAACAGTACAGAATCTTTGTTCACGCTCTCTTAGCTCGTTCTACTCATCTCTTGTCAGAGAGAAATTTGTACAACCCCGATTATGATATAACCGTGAATTGTACGGCGTCAGCGCGGACATCGGTTCAAGCAATCCAGCCTTGCGTGTGGGCTTCAACTATGTTGATGGTGGATGGAGATACGTCAACTTTGGGTTGAAGTACAGGTTTTGACAAGGAGAAACGACCATGTTGACGCAGGAACAAGCACGACGGTTCAGGCTATAAGATCCTTCAAGAGCGGATCAAGGCCATTGAGTTGATGTGGAAGATCAGGGGTTGGTAAGACGTTTCATCGCTTACCTACGTCGTCGATGGCAACGGTGGCAGATCGAACGAACCTGTGAACGTGGCGGTTGGAAGGAGTGCCACAGCCGGTGTGGTCGCTCACGTGACTGGCACCAGCGGATGCATCACCCTGTATACGGACGGAGGTGGCCATGATCGCTGACATTCACACGGCCAAGGTCCTGCGCCGCGCGGTTGAGATCATCGAACGAGACGGTTGGATACAGGGTTGCTTCATCGGACCCGGCGGTGAGCGCTGCGCAACAGAGGCGATCGCTCAAGCACAGGTGGACCTAGCCACACCGGGTAGGAACATCGAAAACGACATGCGACCGTTGATCGCGGTGAGACGTTATCTTACTAAGGCCGCTGTCTTTCCCTGGAACGACAAGGAAGGACGTACCGTTGAAGAAGTTATCAACATGTTGCTGACCGTAGCTAACCTGCACGATGTTGAGGACAAGTCAGCTCAACTCAACGAGGTCGCACGTTGAGATTTACAACTCACCTTCGCCGTATTATATTGAGTAGTGAGAGGATAACAGAGGACTGAGAGCTGGTTTGATAGTTAAATACAACAGCAAGATCGACTCCCTGGTCATCGCCGGGCAACGGGCAAAGAACCTTCCCGTTCGCCGCTGGGACCGCAGCACGGGAACCTGGATCGCACCTTACGCCACGGAAACGTGGGATGCGCTGCGACGATTAGGCGCTGACGTAACCGGCATCACCCCTCCGACAGAGCCGTTCTCTCGAGTTGAAACCTACCAACGTGCCCTGGCGATCTTTCTTCCGCCCAGTACGCGAAACATTGCCAGTTGCCGCGATTTCCCCGATCGTCGGACGTGGAAAAAGACCTTCAAGGGAACGGGGGCGTGGTTGCTTGCAGCTACACCCGTTAATGTTGCCCACATCCTCAAGCACTGGCCAAACATCCACTGGACAGAGGAGGCGGCCGAGGTCAGAGACGGCCTGTCGGAGCGTGACGAGGTCGCCGAGGTCCTAGCTTCACGTAAGACGGCCATCGCAACCCCCGTGGGTGATTATCGTTTCGGGGGGCAGTTTGAGCCATACGAGCACCAGCGACGGGCGTTCTCGATCAGCAGAGACACCAGCAACTATGCCCTGTTCATGGACCCAGGGACGGGCAAGACGCGGGTGATCGTCGACACGGCGTGCTATCTCTTTGGTCGTGGCGACATCGACGCGGTGATGGTCATCTCACCCAACAGCGTGAAGGACGTGTGGAGTGAAGAGATCACTCTTCACTCACCAGACCACTACCAACACGCTGTGCGTGTCTACTCCTCCGGCAGCAAGAAGGCCGACAAGCTCAAGGAAGATGAGATGGCCAAGGGTCAGCATGACAGTGCTGGCCGCTTGTCCTGGTGGATCACCAACGTTGAGGCGATGTCCAGCGTCAAGGGACGCGCCTACAAGCTCGCTATGAGCTTCCTGAAGACACACCGCGTTCTCCTGGTGGTCGATGAGTCGAGCAAGATCAAGTCTCACGGCGCAAAGCGGACGCGAAACATCACTCGGGCGGGTAAGAGTGCGCGGTACCGGCGTATCTTGACCGGGACTCCCAGTACTCAAGGACCCTTAGACTTGTTCGCACAATTCAGGTTCCTTGATCCACACATCCTGGGTTTCGGCTCGTTCTACGCCTTCCGAAACCGGTACGCGCTCATCGACAACCGTCAAGGGTATCCGCAGATCCTCGGTTACCAAAACATCGATGAGCTGAAGGACCTCATTGATCCTTACGCTTTTCGCGTGACCCGCGACGAGTGCCTCGACCTGCCGCCCAAGGTCTACCAGCGTCGTGACGTCAAGCTCAGCGCACAGCAGCGTCGCCACTACGTTGAGCTGGCGGCCATGATGCGGACCGAGTTTGAGGGCCGAGAGATCTCAGTGATCAACGCACTGACACAGCTTCTACGACTGCAACAGATCGTGGGAGGGTTTTTACCCGCTAAGGAGGTCGACGCCCTTGAGCGGGTGACTCGGGGCACGCAGACGGCGGAGAGGATCCCTGGACCGAACCCCAAGCTTATCGCGCTGACCGACCTCATCGAGGATCTCCCTGAGAGAGACAAGGTCGTCATCTGGGCGAGGTTTCGACCAGAGATTGATCTCATCAACACGGAGCTGTCAAAGCTCCACGGCGATGACAGCGTGGTCGATTTCCACGGCGGCCGTGACACGGAGTACCGAACTTGGGCTCGACAGCGGTTTCAAGATCCGGACTCAGGTGTTAGATTCTTCATAGCGCAGACAGAGACAGGCGGCATCGGACTGACACTAACGGCCGCGAACACGGTTGTCTACTACAGCAACTCATTCAGCTTAGAGAGTCGTATCCAGTCCGAGGACCGTTGCCACCGGATCGGACAAGAGCGAACCGTAAACTACATTGACCTAGTGGCTAAGAGCACGCTCGATATCAAGGTCTTGTCGGTGCTAAGAACAAAGAAAAAGTTAGCAGATCAGATCACAGGGGACAAGACATGGATGGACTGGATATGAGAGGACGGGTGATACTGCTTCCACTGCAGACGTGCAAGGTCTGTGGTGGCAAGATGATTGAGATGTGGGACCGTTCACGCTGGTGCGTTGACGCCAGTTGTGCTGGAAGCAAGAAGGGCGGCAAATGAGTACACACCGGCGCGGGTTCTACGTTCAGGAGACGACGCTCGACGTGACACCGGCCATGGAGCACGTTGACGAGATCATTCCCATCTTCGGTCCCAACCGAAACCTAGTCTATAATAGTACGGAGGCGATCCGTACCGTTCGCAACAAGCTGCATAACTTCGGTGAGAACGACGCCATCATCCCGCTGGGTGATCCCATCGCCATCGCGATGGTGTCCGTCGTCGCGTCGGAGATGAACAACGGCCGGTTCAAGGTGTTGAAGTGGGAAAAGTTCCTTAGAAACGCTGACGGGTTCCTGGGCAAGTACATCCTCGTCCAGGTAGACCTTCGTCCAGAGCACGTTCGTCAGGTAGGATAGAGCCCTCAGAAAGGAGAAGAGACATGACACCATTGGACTTAGCTACACTACGAGAAGACGCGGAGGCTGATGTCACCGCTCCGTCAAACCCAGAGGCAGCGGCGAGGGTCGTTGAGCTGGCGACGGAGATGGTCGAGCTTCGCGACCGAAAAGCCGATCTCCAGGAACGTCTAAAGGACGTCAACCAGCGATATGATGAATTGCGCAAGGACCTCATCCCAGAGTGCTTGTACGAGGCCGGCATGGTGACGCCCAACGGCAAAGCGTCGTTGACCTTGTCCGACGGCGCAAAATTACACTTAACATCCGATTTGCATGTGTCACTACGAAAAGCAGATCGGCCAGAGTTTTTCGAAGTTCTACGCGATGAAGGTGATGAAGCGATGATTCAAGAAGTTGTGCACTACGGATCGATGAGGGCGTGGGTCAGAGAGCGCATGGCTGACGGTCGTGAGGTGCCAGAAGTATTGAAAGTTGCGACATTCTTGAAGGCTGTCGCACGGGGCGGCGGTAATAGAGCATGAAACTTCAGGTGACTGAGGCTACTTGGACGCGGCGAGGCCTGGCAAAGCGAGGTATGGCAAGGCGCGGTCGGGCTAGGCAAGGCGAGGCACGGCACGGGAAGCATCATTACTCGCGTAGTACATCGTTCACATCATTCTAGAGGAGCTAGAAGATGACCACGAAGACGGCAGCAAAGAGCAAGAAGAGCACGGCGGTAGCGGCAAAGAAGAAGGCGGGCGAGGTGGCGATGAAGGACTTCCTCAAGCAGATGCGCAAGGACGCCGGCGCGGGGCAGGAGGGCATCGGCCGAGAGGACGTGGCCCTGCCCTTCATCAAGCTGCTCCAGCAAATGTCACCCGAGACGAACAAGCGTGACGCCTCCTACGTAGAGGGCGCCGAAGCTGGACACTTCTACAACACCGTGACGGAGGAGGTGTTCAACGGTGAGAAGGGAGTCGTCATCATTCCCGTGTTCTACGAGAAGACTCACATCGAGTGGGTGCCTCGCAGCGCCGGCGGAGGGTTCGTAGCTGAGCACCTCACCCGTGAGGACGCCATCGCGAACGCTGAGCCCGAGAACGAGATCAACGACACCGCGAACCACTACCTGCTCATCCAGACGAACAACGGCCAGTGGCAACAGGCCCTGTTCCCGATGACGTCGACCAAGCTTCGGGCGTCACGTCAGCTCAACGCGCTTATCCGGCTCAAGAGCATGAAGGACGAGGACGGCGAGATCTTCACCCCGCCCAGCTTCGGGTTCCAGTACCTCATTACGTCGGCCGAGGAGGAGAACGACCAGGGTCGATTCTTCATCCCAAAGGTCGCGGACCTCGGGCCCATCGACAGCATGGAGCTGTACGGTGAGGGCCGCAAGTTCTACCGGCTCTGCAAGGAGGGCTCGGTGCGTGTCGACTTCAACCGATATGAGAACCAGGGGGACGGCGCCGACGTTGCGAAGGATGAGAAGCTGCCGACGTTCTGACGGTCGGCGTTGCTCTCTACTAACAGCGCGTGGCGGCGTCCCAGCTCGTCGAACGCTTTCGGAAGCTCTTCCGAGGCCTTCATCGGGCACACGGTGAATACACGCCGCTGCCGGACGGCAAGAAGCGGGCTCGAACCGTCCGAACACCGATACCCGACCCGGCGTGGGAACGCCACCTCCGTGGCGAGTCCCCCGGGTTGGGCGTCATCCCAATCACGGATGACGCCACCTGCTACTGGGGCGCGATCGACGTTGATGACTACACCGTCAACCACATCGACCTCGCGCAAGCGATCAAGCGCCACGGCATTCCCCTGTTGTTATGCAGGTCACGGTCAGGGGGCGCGCACCTGTTCTGCTTCTTCATTGAGCCGGTCCGAGCCCTGGACCTCATCGGCAAGCTCAAGCAGTGGCAGATCGCGCTCAAGGTCGATAACCCCGACGGGCGCGCGATTGAGATCTTCCCAAAGCAGACGCGCCTCGCCAGTGAGGACACAGGGAATTGGCTTAATCTTCCGTACTTCGGCGATGAGCGGCAGTGCATCACGGCCAAGGGAAAGGTCCTATCTCTTCAAGAGTTCATTGAGGCGGCCGAGGACAGTGCGATCACCCGCGCTCAGTTGGCGACCAAGATCCCGACGTATGAGCCCGACGACCCCCGGTTCTTCGGCACGGACGGGCCACCCTGTCTCGAGCGCATGCTCAGGTCGGGCGAGGGCTTCGGCAAGGGTACGAGGAACTCCGCCCTCTTCAACGTCGGCGTCTACCTGCGGATCCGGTTTCCCGACACCTGGGAGGAGCGCCTCTCTGAGTTCAATGAGAAGGTCATCGACCCGCCGTTGGACGCCGATGAGGTTCGGACCATCACCCGCAGCCTACGGCGTAAGTCCTACGTCTACCGGTGCAACGACCAACCGATCCAGTCATTTTGCCAGAAGCGCAAGTGCATGGGCCGACGGTGGGGGATCGGCCACTTTCAAGAGAAGGAGCGGGAGGACGACCTTCCGAACCTGGGCCGGCTCACAAAGTTTGAGACCGACCCGCCGTACTACACCCTCGAGGTCGAGGGAACGGAGGTGAGGTTGCCAACGGTTCAGGACCTTCGGGCCTTCAGCCGTCTCGCTAACTTTGTCTGCGAGCAGACCAACCGACAACTCCCCATCTTACGACAACCGCACTGGCACCGGTTGCTCGACGACCTGCTCGACGAGCTGATCATCGTCACGCCTCCGCCCGACGCCGGCGCTACCGGACAACTGTTGACACTATTGAGTGAGTTCCTGTGGACACGTCGGACGTCCGAGACCCGTGAGGATCTCATCCTCGGAAAGCCGTACCAGGAGCTCGACAAGATCTACTTTCGCTCGCGCGACTTTCTAGAGTACCTTGAGCGAAAGCGGTTTCGCTTGATCACCGCTCCGGCCGACATCTGGAGCGTGCTGCGGACCAAGGGATCGGGCAGCGTGTCGTTCATCATCAAGGAGCAGACGGTCGACTGCTGGTGGTTGCCGACAGAGTCGGTCAAGGAGGTGCCGGAGGAGAAGCTTGAGGTCCCCTCCGGCGACGGAGCTATGTTCTGATGAGCCGCTTACCAGGAGCTAGCAAGCGACGAAAGCGAGAGCGCCTGTGGATCAAGCAGAAGGGGAAGTGCTGGTGGTGCAAGAAGAAGAAGATGACGGTCAACCCCGTTTACTACATGCCGAATTCCGGTAAAAACATTCCAAAGAACTTAGCGACGTTTGAACACCTTGATAGCCGCCTGTCAGAAAATCGAGGTCATCAACGGGCTGGAGAGGAAAGAATCGTCTTAGCCTGCTATCATTGCAACTGGGCTCGAGGCAACGCTGAGGTAGAGAGAGCGAAACGCGATAAGCTGCCGTACGTTAACGGTGAGATAACAAAGGCCGAGCTGCGTCGCAGAAAGAAGCAAGTGTACGAGCCGGAGCCGATTCGTATAGAGGAAACGGACAAGTGGCCGCGCGATCTGAGACTCTGAAGATCTTCGGTGCCCCCGGCTGTGGGAAGACGACTACCCTTCTCAACCTCATGGAGGAGGAAATGTCTGCCGGTGTCCACCCTGACCGGATGGCCTATCTCACCTTCACGAGACGTGCTCGGAAGGAGGCGGTCGACAGGGTGAAGGCGCGGTTCTCAGTAGACGACCTACCGTACTTTCGCACCTTGCACTCGATCGCCTACCGAGAGCTGGGCGCGATCTCATCGGGCATCATCCGAGACTCAGAGCTCGAGGAGTTCGGTGAACTGGTGGGAGAGACCTTCTCACCGCAACGAGACTACGGCAACAACGACGGCATACCGCTCGTGAGTGGCGGTCACCGAGGTGACAGGCTCTTAGCCTTTGACCACCTTCGTCGGCAGCGGCTGGAGACGATCGACAGAGCTTACCACCGCTGGGGTCGAACGCAGGACTTTCGCGTCGTTGAACGTTTCTGTCGAGCCTACAAGCGATGGAAGGAGATGGAGGTCCTTCTCGACTTCACCGACCTCCTTGAGCGGGTAGCTGATCCGCTGCCGGTAGATGTGGTCTTCGTGGATGAAGCGCAGGACCTCTCGTTGCAGCAGTGGCGGACGTTAGCGACGTTCGCCAAGGAGGCGAAGAGAATCTACATCGCCGGCGACGATGACCAGGCGATCTTCATCTGGGCCGGTGCCGACCCTGACGCGCTGATCGATCATCCTGGAAACGTCAAGGTTCTCGATCGCTCATACCGTCTCAGCCAGGCGATCTTCGACCTCTCGCAGCGGATCGTCCGTCGCATCTCGCGTCGGCAGGACAAGCGGATCAAGCCCCGCGGTGAGCCTGGCCTGATAGAGCAGGCTAACAGCTTTGACCACATCGACGTCGACCCTACCGAGGACACGCTGATCCTCTACCGGAACCACTACCTGAGCGAAAACGTCGAGGCTCGGTTGATCCAGGAGGGCGTTCCCTTCTCTCGTTCGGGCGGTCGTCCGTCCCCTGGATACCAGTGGGGACCAGCGATCTTCTACTGGGAGCGACTGCGAAAGGGAAAGACGCTGACGGGCAAGCAGCTCCGTGAGACGACCGACGCCATGGTTGTCGGTGGACGGACGTTGAAGCGCGGCGGACGAGCCCGTGTTCGCCACCTGAGCGGCGGGGTCCATAACCTGACAACCCTGATCAACAAGAACGTCGTGAACGACAGCAAGCTCCCCTGGTTCGAGGCCCTTGACCGGTTGCCCGACACGGAGATTGAGTACCTGAGACGGATCATCAAGCACCACGGCTCACGGGCCTTAGTCAATGAGCCGAAGGTACGGCTCAGCACCATCCACGCCGCGAAGGGCGCTGAGGCAGACAGGGTGGTCCTCCTGACGGACATCAGTCCCAAGGTCCGTGAGGGCCTGCACGAGGACCCCGACGATGAGCTGCGCGTCTTCTACGTCGGCGTGACACGAGCGCGTGACCGGCTGACCCTGGTCGGTTCGGGCGGCAATCCCATCTTTGACCGGATCGACCTATGAAACGCTACAAGCCGTGGGGCGACTTCAGGTACAACCCTGAGCGCGCTCATCGCGCCATCATCTCAGAGCAGGCCAAGGAGTACGGGGCCATGAACGGGTTCCGCACCGGCGACGTCGTGCTTGACATCGGCGCCTGCTTCGGAGCGACGACCGCCTTCGCGCTGCACGAGGCCAACGCTGAGCGGGTCATGGCCGTTGAGCCCGGGCCAGAGAACGCGTGGTTGCTCTGGGAAAATTTCGGCGACGATGACCGCGTCAAGATCATCGACGGCGGGGTCGTTCCCAACGATTGGGAAGAGGACACCGTCGACCTGTGGTTGCCTCGTGATGACCGGTTGACCTACTGCTGCTCAACGGTCAAGAAGGCTTATCACAAGGACAAGAAGACACAGAGCATCGTGACACGGGCGGTCGAGATAGACTGGCTTCTGAAGCAAGATGAGTTCACCGTGGTGAAGGTTGACGCTGAGGGCGCGGAGCACGAGATCTTCGCCAACGAGGCGGGACCGGTGGACATTCCCGACTCGGTTGAGCGCGTGTTGATGGAGGTTCACATCGGCCGGAAAGCGTGGAAGCAGAACACGGGACCCTTGATCCTGTCGAGGTTGTCGAACCAGGGTTTTCGTTTCCTGCCCGATTCACCGAAGGAGTGGCCGAGTGAGGGCTGGCGCAACTGGGCGGTAGTGATGGGCTGGGAAAGAGCGTGAGAGAGGACCAGCGTCCCGCGGCGGTCGGCGTCCACATCTACAGTGGAGCCTTTAGTGTCGGCATGTCCGAGCACTATCGGATCACCGCGCAGCTCGAGGAGGGTCCGTGGGGCGCTGAGACCTTCAAGCTGAACTTCCCCGACGCAGATCATCCCCTGCAAAAGGACCAGTGGCGGCCGGAGCGTTACTGCCGGAAGTGTGAGGCGATGTACGCTAATCCCCCCTGTGCCCCTTGGAGCGTGATCGGCTCACGGCAGGGGATTAACGATCCTCGCCTGCAGTTTTCGCGCAACTGCTTTGAGGCGGCGCTGGTGGTCCTGCCCGATTTCTTCGTGATCGAATCGGTGTGCCGGGCGTGGACATCGGGCGGCCTCTTCTACCGTGAGTACGGGGATCGGTTCCGCAAGCGCGGATATGAGATCACGTACTTCTTGACCAACGCTCTCCTTCACGGTGGATGCCAGTGGCGTGAGCGGTTCCACCTCGTCGCCCACCGGTGGAAGCTCGACTGGCAGAAGCCGGAGATGTTGACCGAACCGCCGATGACCGTCAACCAGGTCATCGGAGACATCGCCGACAGCTCGGGGTGGTACGACTGGGAGGCGGGCAAGCGCGGCGAGGTCGACGTGCTGAACGATTTCGACCTGCCCAACCACTGCGTGATGCCACCAACCGACGAGGAGTTAGCCGTCTATGAACGGCTAACACATCGCGACAACTACAATAAGGTGGTGGAACAGCTTCAAGTTGCGGGTGTTCCTGCCAAGAAAGGACGGCTGATCACCGGTCGGCTGATGAACAACGGCGCATCGAGGACCATGGTCGACCTGGGTTCGGTGATCCACCCCACAAAGAACCGGGTCATAACCCTACGAGAGGGGCTGCGGCTGTGCGGCTACTCTGACGACTTCCTCGTAGCTCCCAACATCTCAAACCGGCAGTTTGGTGGGACACCCACGGACGTCACACAGGTTGTCATACCTACGATGGGTCGGTTCTTCGGCGACCTCTTCCGGCGGTCACGAGAGCTGGAGGTGCTGGCCGCCCCGGCGACGAGCAAGGAAGCGTATGACGTGATCGACTGGCGCCACCTGGCGCGAAACATGTCACCTGGACGATGGTACAAGATCCGAGAGAGGAGACGAGAACGTGAGCGAGAAGAACAACGGATGGGACGGGAACGGCGGACCAGCGGCGGTAGCGTTCAAGTTTGAGGAGGTCCTGACCACCGACGGTCCGGACAAGGCGCCGTGGACAACGCGCCGCAAGGCGCAGGTCATGCTCAAGACGCTGAGCGCGGGCGGTGTCATCTGCTTTGTGGTGACGTACTACGACAAGACTAAGCTGCGCCACTGGACGGGGATCAACAACATATCGGCGGTGATCCCAGGCGGCTCCAACCTGGTGAAGCAGCTTGACACGATCGCCAACACCTTTGACGAGGACGTGACGTTGATCTACGTGGGCGGAAACGGGCACGACGTGCACCGAGCTGAACGCTCGGGCTTTAAGTTCATGGGACTAGCAAGTGAGGACACACCGGCCGAGATCTATGAGGACCAGGGAGCTGTCGCCGTAGGCGACCTGCAGGAGGTCTACGACAAGCTGTTCTCACCGGGGTACCTGAGATGAGTGAGCGCTACCGGTTTGACGATGATCACCTGACGCGGTTCGCTGAGTTCTGCAGCCTGTTCATCGACGTCGGGGGACCCGACCCCCACCTGAAGGTCGTCGTAGAGGCGGCGAAACGGCTTGACCGTGAGGATGCCCTGTGGCTGGTCTACTGCTACATGGCCGTCTACACGATCGGCGGCGCGGCCGTGCTGTACGCGCTGACCCGTGACGTTGAGGACCCGCGTGAGATCGAGGACCTGATTAGCGAGCACCGGCCAGGGATCCCGCTCCGGACCGAGCGTCGCGCGGTCTACAACCCGGTCAAGTTGACCGAGTGCCTGGTATCGGGACGGGAGTGGCTACGCCAGAAAGGACCTACCGGACTTCACACGTCGACATATGATGATCTCTGGAGCACCTCAAGGTCCGACCTGCGGTTCGTGGGACGCTACGCTGCGATGAAGCTGCTGGGAACCCTGTACTATGCCGGTCTCGCCAACCTAGCTCGGCAACGCGACATCCGGCCGCTGGGCGCGTGGAGTCCCCGGGCGACTCTCGCGCTTCTGGCGCCCGATGAGGCCCAGGTGCTCGGCGACAAGCGTAAGAACCCGCAGGTCATCGCTGAGGTCAACCGGATCGCGCACGCCGTGAGAAAGGCACTGGCGAAGAAAATGGGCATCTGGGAACTCGATTTCTTTGTATATGAGACACTGTTGTGCAACTACCGTCAGTCTCTCGGGAAGAAGGGCAAGCCGATCGGAGCGTCGCACGATAGTGAGCTGCGCTACTGGCTCAAAGCCCGAGACTATTGGATAAAGAGTGACCACCTTAGCATCTTTGACCGTGCTTATGGAGTGATGCCGTTCTATGAGATCCGTGAGGAGCTGTTCCATGAGCGAGTCCTCGGTGAGAAGATGGGCTGGTGGGGCCTGAAACGCAACGAGCTGAACGGACTGATTGAAACGGAAGGGTTTTACTGGTCGGATCTGCTCTACGACTACAACAGCACTACGAACCCTGCGAGGCCCGTACGATGGGAAAGCTGAGAGCCTACAACCCCTACCAAGGCCTGTATACCCGTGGAGGACTCGCGGGTCGCTCCCTTGAGTCAAAGCTCGAGCTGATCGAGCGGTTGAACCTCCACTCGATCGTCTGTCTGCTCAACAAGCCGGACGAGGACGCGAGCCGCCTGCCGGTGGCCTACTTCAACTTTCCAATGGTCGACAGCCACCGGATCGATAAGTTCATGAGCAGGGTAGAGCCCGCTATCACCGTGGTGCGTCAACAACTGAGAGCGGGAAAGAACGTCCTTGTCCACTGCCAGGGCGGACGTAACCGCACCGGCTTGGTCGTCGCCGCGGTCATCCAGGACCTGCTCTGTTGCCCGGCCGACCTGGCGATCAACTGGTTCCGCGCAGCTCGGCCAAACGGCCTGAGCAACGAGACGTTCGTTGAGTACCTGCAGAACAGGGCGATCCAGCATGTTGATTAACGTCCGCGGCACGAACGGATCTGGAAAGTCGACCCTGGTCAAGCAGCTGTTGGACCGGTATCCGCCGTTTCACATAGAGATGAATGACGGACGCTTCGGCAAGCGACCGAAGCCGATTCGCCACGATATGTCGCACGGCCTCCACGTTCTTGGACACGAGCTACGGGGACTTGACGGTTTCACGCCGTACGCTGAGATCTGGGAGTTCATCGCTGAGACCGAGGAGCAGCTTGGCGGCTACACGATCTTTGAGTCGATCTTCATCAGCAACGCTAAGAAGCGAACGGTCGACCTCATCAAGCGTGTAGGCGGTAACAACGTCACGCTCCTCTTCCTCGACACGCCGGCTGACCTCTGCGTTGAACGGATCTATGAGCGGCAGATGCGCAAGCGCGGCAAGACGTGCAAGGTCAAGGAGGATGTCATCAAGTACCGGCACAAGCTGATCGGCCGGATGCACGACTACTTCGCCGACTACTGTTTCACGTATTGGATCGATCACCGGGCTCCGCTGGCGGGGCTGCTGACTATTCTTCACGAACACGGCTGGAGAGAGGAGAGCTAAACATGCTATACAATGTTCGTGGTATCAACGGCGCCGGGAAGTCGACCCTGGTCCGCATGGTCATGGAGCGCTACCCACCGTTCCATGAGGAGACCAACGTCGGCATGTTCACGAAGATGAAGCCGAAGATCATTCGGTACGATATGCCCCACGATCTTCACGTGCTTGGCTCTTACGCCTACAAGTCGTCGGGCGGGTTGGACGGCTACAACCCCATGGCCACCGTGTGGAAGCTGATCGGTGACACCGAGGAGAAGCACGGCGGCCACACCCTGTTTGAGTCAGTGCTGTTGAGTCAAGCTAAGGGCCGCCTGCTCGATCTTATTGATCGGGTAGGAGCCGACAAGGTCGTCCTCGCCACGCTCGATACGCCGATCGAGACGTGCCTCGACCGTATCCGAGAGCGTCAAGCAAAGAGCGATCGCCCTCGGAAGAGGCCGATCAAGGAGGACACGATCCGCTACTCACACGGTCGGATCCACAACCTCCACCGGTTCTTTCAGGACAAGTGTCAAGCTGTCTGGATCGACCACAAGCGACCGTTGACTCACCTGCTCGACGTGATGAAGCGTTATGGCGGTTGGAGGGAACAACATGGCTGATTCCAACTTCAAGGTGACGAAGGAGACTCTGCAGGCGGCCGGTTGCTTGTCTCTCCTGTCGTTCTGGGTGTTGATCATCGGGGTCGTGACGACCGTGCACTTCTTCACCGACGGTGACTGGGCGTGGACATCATTGACGTTCACCGTTGTCGCGTTCATCTTCTACCTCAACCTCCAACTTCACAAGAAAAAGTGGATCAAGCAATACAACGAGGAGAGAGACTGAACCATGAACAAGCGTACGCCTGTCTGCACGTGCTTTGATGACGTGCGGTCCATGCACATCGACAAGAGACTTCCGCACGAAGATCAAGCAACCTTGCTTGATCACGACCACATGGACTTCCGAGTAGAGTTCATGCAGGAGGAGTTGAATGAGATCAAGTCCTCCTTCAAGGACGACGACCTCTCGGGCGTGGCTGACGGGCTCATCGACCTCGCCTACGTGGTCCTGGGAACAGGGGTCTGCATGGGTCTTCCGTGGGGAAACCTGTGGCGCGAGGTTCACCGGGCGAACATGCAGAAGCAGCGCGGCAAGAACGCCAGCCGAGCGACCAGCACACACGCCGTGGACCTCATCAAGCCACCGACGTGGCGGCCGCCCGACATCGACAAGGTGTTGAGAAGGCAGAGATGAACTACTATGGAATTTGACACGCACGTAGTGACCAGGTTTCCCGGTGATGATGTTTTGATGCTTGTGCGTACAGGTGCACCCGGAAGAGGCGATCGTCGTGTAGAAAGAGAGATCATAAATGAATATAAGACGGTAGATGTATCCGGTCATACTGTCTTAGATATCGGAGCTCACATAGGTTATTTTGTAATTTGGGCACTACGAAGTGGTGCAGCTCATGTAGCCTGTGTTGAACCGGATCCAGTATCATTTGAATTACTACAAAAAAACTTGGAGCAAAATTCTCACTCTTTCTCCGGCACATATGAGCTTATTGAAGCAGCATGTGTTGCAAGAGAATTGCCTGACGATAAGTCCTTTGTGACGCTATTTCAAAAAGCAAACGCTCAGACCTGCAACTCTATTGTCATACCAAATGGTCCAAACGGCGGGACCGAAGTTAAAGTTCCTGCTGTGCAGTGGAAAGATTTACACGATGACTGTAAATATGATACTGTCAAAATTGACTGTGAAAGTTTAGAATATGAACTTTTACTTAACGGCGGTGTACCTGGTCATGTAAAACATGTAGCGGTTGAATTTCACTTAGGCCGTAAGCTCTTTCGGGAAGAACTAGCACCACGTGTTTGTCGGCAGTTTGAGCAAGAAGGTTGGTCAACAACTAGGGTACCGGTACTTGGACCTAATAAACGAGCAGCTATCGCACACTGGTCACGTTGAATGAAACTACAGATCAACATTATCAACCCTGTTACGCGTAGAGGATTTATAAGCATTGGAAAAAGTGTTATATTAAATTGTAGGGTCGGACACAGAACGCTCCGACCAACATCAGAGAGTGGGAGGTCAAGATGAGTTTTGAAGAACGTATGAGAGAGTGGCACATAAATGTGCGAGAGAAAAACGGACGTCTCAGGAATGAGCGACATGTTGAGTTGACTGTGATTGTTCCATTGCTCAACACTCTCGGTTACGACACGACAGACCCCGACCAGGTTGATCCGCAGCAGTATCAACCAGAGACCAATAAGTTCATTGACTTCTCCCTCAGAAAAGACAACGTAGTCGATGACATAATCGAGGCTAAGGGCCCTAACATACGACTTAAGCCAGTTGCAGCTGAGGTTCACGAGAAATATGCCTTGGATCACCCAACTGCATTTCGTGCCTGGCTTGCCAACAATCGACAGATTATCCTATATCGCATAGGGGCAAACGGTCTTGACCGTGAGCCATACTACACGATCAACTTGACCAAAAATCGTCTCAACTTTGCTGATATGGAAGTTCTACGTCAACTGCGATATAATCACGACCGCGTGACTGGCAAGCAGTGGATCGAAAACTTTCTCAAACGGTTCAGAGTTGAACAGCGACGTAACGGTGACGATACGGACATGGCCTATGCCATAGCTGCAACCTACGCAAATCATCAACAAGATCATCATACCAGCGATGTAGTTCTACTACCATCACCAGAACCGCAAAAAGAAACCGCAAACACCATACATGGCACAGTTGACCGAGACACCATGCTCTCTGACCTCATTGATGGCTTAAAGTTCAAAGGGATAAAGCCAGAGTATGATGATCAGTATCAACAGATATTACATACGATGAGTGATGAACACCTGCGCATAGTGTGGCAGCCTGTTCAAGACGCAAGAGCAGCTGGCCTAATTGTCTACCGTGTTCGTGGCGGTATAGTGATAACTGGTCATCACGGTAAAATGTTCGACGTACATGTGCCTAACACAAAGTACACAGACCACATCAGGTTTCATCTGCAAAAAAGATACACTAACAAGCTGCCTAAGTTCCCCATCATCAATGATCGCTTTGAAGATCACAAAGGTGCAAGAGGCGGTGATAAGGGAGGCAAGGTGCTCAGCATCTACAATGCTTCACAACTGTCAGACTGGAATAACCTGTTCACCGCTCTCATGAATCTTCAGTGATCATCATCCTTGAGGGACCCGACGGTGCGGGGAAGACCACCCTAGCCGATGAGCTGGTAGACCGGTACGGGTTCAACTACCAGCACCAGGGGCCGTACCCTGAGATCCCGGGGAAGGGGATCGTCCGTCAGAACGTCGAGAAGATCCTGGCGACAGCTAAGCAGCCCACGGTGTTTGACCGACTTCACGTTGGAGAGCGGGTCTACGGACCGGTGTACAGGGGGACGGATCGGTTGGGCGCGCACGGTCACCGGGCGGTGGACCGCTACCTAGCGGGACGAAGCGCTGTCCTGGTCGTCGTGCTCGACGATGAGCATGAGATCATCAAGTGCTGGCGCGCTCGGCAGAGCTCGGAGATGTACAAGGACGAGGACAAGCTCCGCGAGGTCTGCCGGCGTTACTCTGACGGTGATCTGATCGTGACGAGCTACCTGCCCGCCACCATGTATCGGTGGCGCACGGGGAGCACAGCTGAGAGGCTGATGCGCTGGGTCCGGAAGAACGCTCCGCCCCTGAACCGCGGACCAGGGATCGGTTGGTTCAAGCCCGGCAACGTGCTGGTTGTCGGTGAGCAGGCGGGCGGTGACCGGTCGATCAACGCACCGTTCGTCGATGACGGTGGTTGCTCGGCGTGGTTCAACCAGCTTCTGGTCGACAACCACGTTCCGGAGTCCGAGCTCTACTGGATCAACGCGTTGACACTGGACGGCGCGTTGACGGACGCTCGGTTCCTACGTGACCTGCGACCAAGAGCGGTGATCGCCCTAGGCAAGTGGGCGCAACGGTGGGTCGACGAGGTCGACGTCAGCTATCCGCTAGACCTGACCGGCGCGAAGATCTACCGCTACGCTCACCCGCAACACCACAAGCGGTTCAAGCACAAGGAGCCCTACCCGGCGTTGCAAGCGTTCAATGAGGAGATGTACGTGTGAGCAGCTTAGAGGACGAATTTCACCTGTCACGTCCAGGCGGCCATCAGCACACCTGTTGCCGCTGCCGGATAACACGTGTCTGCTACAACCTAGCGTGTGAGTCTAATGGAACGGAAGAGCACTGGACCTGTGGGCTGTGCTTGATGTTCTATGGCGATACGGGTGAGTGTCCGCGGCACGTCAAGGAACAAGAACAGGAGGCCTGGCAGTGATCAAATTTCCCGACGCCAGCACGATGTATGTCACGATGTTGAAACAGATCATGAACTATGGCCAAGCGACCAGTCCCCGTGGACAGGGGACGCGTGAGGTACTGGGCGCCCGGATCGTGTTGGAGGACGCCTCAAGGAACATCATCGCGCACCCTGAGCGGGGACTCAACTACTACTTTTCGATCTCCGAATGGCTCTATATCTTATTGGGACATAACGACGTAGAGACGATCGCGCGGTTCAACTCGCGCATCGCCCAGTTCTCCGATGACGGCGTGACCTTCCGCGGTGCGTACGGTCCCAAGCTCACTGAGCAGCTGCCCTACGCGCTCGAGAAGCTCAAATCGGACCGTGACAGCCGGCAGGCGGTCGTCACCCTCTGGCGCGAGAGCCCGTCGACCAGCCGTGACATCCCCTGTACCGTGGCGTTCCAGTGGTTGCTGAGAGACGACAAGCTGCACGGCGTGACCTTCATGCGCTCAAACGATCTCTGGCTCGGAACCCCGTATGACATCTACAACTTCACGCAGATCCAGGCCTACGTCGCCGCCGCCCTTGACGTGCCGGTCGGAAGCTACACGCACTTCACCGGCAGCCTGCACCTCTATGACAGCAACATCGAAGCGGCGCAGCGGGTGGTGGACGCCAGCTCTCAGACGTTTACTCCTCCGGCCTCGCCTCCACTGACCTACCCCGTCCCGCAGGTCATCCGCTCACGCTTCGGCTACCTGGCCGACACGACATTGTGGGAGCCTCTCGAGCAGGCGGATAAGCTGCTGGAGGACGTCCCGCGACCGTGGCGCGACTACCTCGCCGTGCTGGCTCACCGCACGCTCAAGCACACCACGCTCCCCGAACCCTGGCGAACCCTGATCCGCAAGCACGGGTTGAAGGTCTGGAGAGACAGGTGACCACCGAGCTGTCCACGCACCAGCGAGAGATCTTCGGCGCCGCCCTGAAGCGCATCCAGGACGGCGAGATGATCACCTCGATCAACGGCGCCGCCGGCACGGGGAAAACGACCCTCGCCCGGGTGTTCCAGCATCACTTCAACCGGGTGGTGTACCTCGCCCTCGCCGGCAAGGCGGTCGACGTCCTGCGCAAGAAGGGCTGCCACAACGCGTCGACGATCCACTCGGCCATCTACACGCCAGAGGTGGACAACAGCTGCGTGAAGAGGCTCGAGAGCGAGCGGGACGAAGCTTACCGCGCGGTTCCGAAGGACATTGTCCGATACCGTGAGCTGGTGCTGGAGCTGAAGAAGGCCATGGAGCTAGGTTGGGCGCTCCGTGACCCTGAGACCGCTCCCATCTCAACCTGCCAGCTCATCGTGATCGATGAGTCGTCGATGTTGACCCAGGAGCTGATGGCCGACATCCGACGCTTCGGTGTTCCGATCGTTGCGACAGGGGACTCTCACCAGCTTCCTCCGGTGGGCGGCGACGCCTTCTTCCATCGCGGCTATGAGTTTGACCTACGCCTGACGGAGATCCACCGGCAAGCGCGAGACAACCCCATCCTGCACGCCGCGACCCTGGTGCGCCAGAACAAGGCGGAGAAGATTGAGACCGGGGTCAAGACACATGAGACCGGCACGTTGGAGAAGGTTCACATCCCGCGCTTCGGCAAGCTGTACGGCTTCAAGCAGCTGCGCGAGTTTGTGCAGGAGCAGTATGAGCGGTTTGACGGTGACGTGACCTTCATCAGCGGCATGCACCTGACCCGCATCCACACGACACGGGCCATCCGCCAGCTGCTCGGATATGACAACGCGTTGCCCCAGGCCGGTGAACCGATCCTCTGCCGAAGCAACCGCCCACGACACGGCCTGTACAACGGCGTGATGCTGCGCGCCACGCGCAACGGACGGTTCGCCTTCAAGCTTCGGCGACGTGACAGGGACGCGACCGAGGACCGCTACAAGGTAGACCAACCCGTCATCGACGTCGGTCTCGATCGAGCTGGCCTGCTGCGGCAGGTGTTCCTCCGTCCGTGGTCGCGTGAGCCTCACGGCAAGGTACCGACGTTCCCTGAACACTGGAAGACGGAGACGGCCGGTGCGGACCGGGCGACGACCGTCCTGCGCGGAGAGCTCGGTAAGCTGGAAGAGACCCTAGACAAGGTCATTCTCGCTGAACGCGATGAGGTGAACCAGGAGCTGAGTGAGGGTGAGCTGGCCGGAACACGGCTCGAGGTTGCGCGTCGTGGGCTTGACCGAAACCTGAACCTGAGTGATGAGAAGCTCGCTGAGTGGCGGACCGCCTTCGCGTGGGACAAGGGCGTGGATGAGATCTACGAAACCGAGCCGCTGATCGCCTCGCACGGGATCCCCGTCATCAACGCGCGGTTCGGCTACTGCTTGACGGCTCACAGCGCGCAGGGGTCGGAGTATGACAACGTGGTGGTCCTTGACGATGGACTGTGGCGAGGGTGGGGTCGAGATGATCCCACGGCCCGTGCCCGATACGCCGATGACCGTCGCCGCTGGTGCTACACGGCGTACACGAGGGCGAAGAAACACCTGGTGATCGCGACACCGTTCACGAGAGTAGCCTGATGAGTGAGCTCCTGCCCGACCTCTCACGGATCGATAGGATCGGTCTCGATACTGAGACGAGTGGCCTTAAGTTCAAGGACCGACCTGTTGGGGTCTCATGGGCCACGCCCGACGGTCGCTCGGGTTACCCGTGCTGGGGACACGAGTGCGGCGACAACAACATCAGCGTCGATGAGGTTCGGTACTGGCTTGAGACGGAGGTCAACCGGCCGGGGTTGACGGTGTACCTCCATAACGCCGGGTTCGACCTGCGGATGCTCGCCTACCGAGGCACGGGCAACCACGGGCTGCCTGGGCTCGGGGTTGAGCTGAACAGGTGTCGGGTCGAGGACACCGGCTTCATGGCTGCGTTGTTGGATGAGCTGCAACGGGACCTTTCACTCGACGGTTTGGCCCAAAAGCACTGCGACATGCGCAAGCGAGGCACCCCGCTCTGGGAGTGGCTAGCCGACACCTTCGGCGGCAAGCCGACGCGCAAGGGCCAGGGGAAGAACATCTGGCGGGCGCCGGGAAGCCTGGTGGATGAGTACGCGCGGTTCGATGCGATCATCACTCTAGCACTCGCTGACACCCTCAGGCCACAGCTGACGGAGGAGGGCCTCGACGATGTGTATGAGCTGGAGACGTCACTGATCCCCCTGTTGTTGCGGATGCACCTGGTCGGGGTCAAAGCCGACGTCAAGAAGGCGAAGCAGTTGCGCAAGGACATGAAGCAGAAACTCGAGCAGTTGCAGGCTAAGTGGCAGAGCGAGGTCGGTGACGTCAACTACGGGTCAACTAAGCAGCTCGTGCCGATCTTCGACAAGTACGAGATCCCGTACAACTACACCGAGCTCGGCAACCCGAGCATAACGGCCGAGGTCCTTGATGAGTCGGATCATCCCATTTGTGAAATGATCAAGGACATGAAGAAGCTGACTCACTACAGCGGGACCTTCGTTGAGAACTACGTCCTCAACGTTGTTGATGAGAACGACATCATCCACGGTGAGTTCCACCCGTTGCGTAACTCACGGTACGGAACGGTCAGCGGACGCTTCAGCTCAGGAGGAGACCTCAACCTCCAGAATATCCCGGCCCGTGACCCGTACTGGGCACCGTTGATCCGGAGCATGTTCATTCCGTGCTATGAGGGAGGCCGGTGGCTCCAGGCCGACCTATCGCAGATTGAGTACCGGTTCCTCGCGCACTACAGCGGTGGGAACCTGCAACGCGCTTACAACGACCAGCCGGACATCGACTTCCACCAGTGGTGCTCCGACATGACGGGGCTGCCCAGAAAGCAGGCGAAGAACGTGAACTTCGCCATCGCCTACGGGGCGGGTGTGCCGAAGACGGCGTCGATGTTGGGAACATCCCTGGATGAGGCCAAGGACATCTTATACCAATATCACCAACGTGTTCCTGAGGCCCGCAAGCTGAGCCGCAAGACCAGCCGGCGGGCGGCCGCACGCGGGTACATCATCACCTGGGGTGGACGAAAGCGACGGTTCCGCAAGGACGAGAGCGGCAAGCGGTACATCAAGACACACATCGCGTTGAACGCGCTCCTCCAGGGGTCGGCCGCCGACCTCATCAAGCGGGCAATGATCGCTGTTGCTGAGATCATCGACTGGGAGACCACACCGTTAGCCCTGCAGGTGCACGATGAGTTGGACTTCACCATACCGCCGGGTGAAGAAGGGTTGCGGTTTACTAAACAGGTGAAGGAGATCATGGAGGACTTCAACCTGCTTGTCCCAGTGATGGCCGACTGTGAGGTCGGTGACGACTGGGGTCACGTGAAAAAGGTAGAATTATAGTGGCAATTTTTCTCTACGAAACTCGAAATAAGTTAACTGGTAAACGTTATATTGGAATACACGACGGTGACGTTAATGACAGTTATTTAGGCTCTGGTCGATATCTGTGTCGCGCCGTCAAAAAATATAGCGCTAAGAATTTTGAACGCCAAGTCTTAGTTCTATGTGAAAATAGAGAGTACGCTTGCTTTCTAGAAGAATGTTACGTAGATGAAGATTTCATAGCTGATCCTAATACATACAATGTAAAACTTGGTGGAGAAAATGCTCCATTGACAAAGGAGACGCGTCGACGTATAAGCGAAGCACGCAAAGGCAAACCATTATCTGAAGAACACCGTCGTAACATAAGCGTAGGTACAAAGAAAGCTTTATCACGACCCGAAGTAAAGAGAAAACTTGGTTCTGGTCGTCGTGGCGTACCGATTGAACAAGATCAACGAGATGCTATCATAAAAGCTAATATCAAACGATTTTCCGATCCCAATGAACGTGCTAAAGTCGGTGAACATAATCGTCGAACATGGGCTGATCCTGAAGTAAGAAAAAGACGCAGCCGTGGAATTAGCAAAGCCGTTCGTGGAAAGAAACGTAAGCCACTTTCAAAAGCTCATAAGGAAGCTATTCGTACTGGTCACATACGACGTCATAAAAGACTTAAGGAAGAACAGCTATGACATCATCGTACGTGTTCTTCGACATCGAGAGCACCGGCCTCGATCCCGAGCACGACCGGATCGTTGAGCTCGCTATGGTCCGACACGACTCGCCTGAGGACCGATACGGATGGACCGGACTCGTGAACCCTGGGTGCCGGATCCCAGCCGAATCGACCAGGGTCCACGGCATCACCGACGCGGACGTGAAGGACAAGCCCCTGTTCAAGGACATCGCCGCTGACATCCATGACCTTGTTGAGGACACCGTGTTGGTGGGCTACAACAGTCGGCACTTCGACACGCCGATGCTCCACCATGAGCTGGTCAGGGCCATCGGCCAAGGCCTGCCCACCGATGATCACGGGCAGCTGACCATTCCCGAGATCGACCTGTTCCGCGTGTGGAAGGAAAGTGAAAAGCGCAACTTGACCACGGCGGTCAAGCGGTTCCTCGGCCGTGACATCTCGGCATCAGCTCACCGGGCTGACGTTGACACGGAGGTCCTTCCCGACCTGATGACAGCCATGATGGAGACCTTCAGCCTCGATGAAGCCGAACTGGAGGACATCACTCAGCCGGAGGACGAGGTTGACCGGTCCGGAAAGTTTCGCCGCCGTGAAGATGGTGTTATCGTATTTGCGTTCGGCAAGAACAAGGACCGGCCCGTCAGTCAGCACAGCGATTACCTGGGCTGGATGCTGCGCTCTAGTTTCCCGTCGGACACGCGCGCGTGGATCCGGCGGATGTTGAACATCAGATAACGGTTGACCTGGCGGGAAGTGTGAGGCCATCGTGAGAGGTGTGGGAGACGAGAGTCGCAGAACCACAGACTACTGAGGTGCCACGTCCATGGAGGAGCGTCTGCCGACCTCAGGAGCGATAGTCTTGAGCGTAGAACGTGTCTAATGGCTCACCGTCGATATGCTGCTCACTGCTAAGGTTCGGTCCCAGGTCAACCAATTGGCGGATGTGGTGGAACGGTATACACAGGAGACTTAAAATCTTCCGGGCCCCAGCCCATGCGGGTTCGACTCCCGCCATCCGCATAACATAATCCACACTGTTACATAGAGGGGGTTTACAAGCACATCAAAAGTAGTTATATTGATACATGAACAGAACAGAGCGCACCAGAACCAAGGACAGCCCGATGAAAGTGATCATCCGAAACAAGCACGCTGGTCGGACACTCCCCGCCAACCGTCGTTGGGTCGTCGCTTATGGCGACGGCATCGGGTTCATCGTCCGAGAGAAGGGAGACTGGTACTTCGAGGACGAGGCGGCCGAGCGCCACTACGGATCCCTGGGCAGCACGCTCCGTGAGGTTCGAGAGACCGTGGATGGGCTCACCAACGCCTTCGGTGAGTGAGGATCGGATCATGGACAAGACGATCAACCTCCTGTACAGCAACATCGCCGGTCGCATGCTGAGACAGAACGAGGTCTATGAGACCCGGCGAGAGCGCGGCTGGAACGACGACGACCACCCGGTGCTCGCCATCTCATGCGCCAAGTACGGGTACGACTTCTTCCGGGTCCCGCCGGAGCACGAGGAGGAGGACTGGGACTGGCCCGACTTCGTCGGTCGTAAGATCGTGGACGGGATCATCGACCAGGCGTTCAACTACTACAACCTGTACCGGTCCGACTTCAACGTTGAGGTGGACAGCGGTGAGAAGGCATGGATCTACATCTACATAACCCGGAAGTGAGGCTCCGATGAAGTACCCACGCACACCCTACTGGCCGTACTCACCCCAGGTGGGCGTGCGTGACGACACCGTCCACCCCGACCCTGAGTACTTTGTCAACCGCGAGGTGGTGGTCACCGAGAAGCTGGACGGCAGCAACGTCATGCTGCACCGTGGGCAGGCCTACGGACGCTCCATGGCCGGACCGTCGACCAACAAGTGGATGGCTATGGTCAAGAAGCATCACGCTTGGAAGCTCACTGACTCAGACCTATATCTCTACGGTGAGGACATCTACGGTGTCCACAGCATCGCCTACGCCCCTGTGCGGGAGGACGAGACGTTCTATGCCTTCGCCCTGCGAGACGTGACGCACTTCCACTCAGTGAACGACCTCCTACGATTTGCGCATCGTCGACGAATCCTCTCGGCGCCCGTCCTCTACCGAGGAACATTCGCCTCGGTCGCGGACATCCACGATTTCTTCGAGACCGCTCACGCCGGCGCCTCAACCCTGGGCGGAGAGCGCGAGGGCGTGGTCATGCGGGTGACGGAACGGTTCCCCGCCGAGGAGTTCGCACGCCACGTCTGTAAGAGCGTCCGCCAGGACCACGTCCAGACGGACGAACACTGGACGAGAAACTGGCGTCCTTGCGCGCTGCGCAAGGACCAAACATAGTCAACTCTGTTACACAACGGGGGTTTACAAGCATTGGTAAAAGTGTTATATTGATTACAGAGGATAACGGAGAGGAAACGGATCATGGCACAGACCAGCGGAAACCCTCGGAACCAGCCCCTCACGCTCGCGCAACGGCAACAGCGGGGGCAGTTGAGTGACCGGCTCTCCCGGCGGACCTTGACGCAACAAGGTCAGACCGACCCCGGCCGGACCCCTGGCACGGTGACCCGGGCACAGCGGCAGGCGGCCTGGGACCAGAACCAGCGGAACATGCGACGGTCGCAACGGCAGCTGCATCGGTTCTGGGACCTGTGCCAAGGGGACCGCCCGCAAGGAACTCACACCGCCGACCTGTGGCAACAAGCCAGAGACGACTTATGACAACCCGGTTCGAGGTGCAGACCGTCAGCCAAGGCTTCATAGCCCTTGAGGCCCGTGACCTGAGTGACGCCATTCGAGAGGTCGAGCTGATGGACCTGCCCGACGATCATCCGCTCCCGATCTTCCCGGTTGATGGGCATCGGGCATGGGCACTCGCGCACGCGAACAGAGGAGACGATTGATGAGACAAGTCGTCCTAGGCCGGACACGGTCAGAACGTATCGGCTACGCGAAAGCTCACCTACGTGCAGCGCGGTACAACCGAGACTCTACGGTCAGGGTCTTCGGTGCGTGCAGTGGCCAAGCAGAGCGAGCTTATGATGAGGTGGACGGGTGGGAGAGAGCGCTCAGAGTTGAGATGCTGTGGAAGACCGGCCGATGAGTGAGTACCGATTTATCCCGATCGACAACGGTTTCGCCATCGCTCACGTGAACGAGCGCATCGGTCAGATCACGTGGAACCGACGTCACAAGCAGTGGCGCGTCGCCCTGTTCGGCCGGAAGCTTGGCCTGTACGATACGAACACGGAAGCGGTAGACGCGGTCTACAAAAAGCTGGAGAGCTACAGCTGATGTTCAACCCTTTCGTCAAACCGCGGTGCTCCTCTTCACACGGTCGTCACAACTGGAAACCGGTGAAGCGAATCGCCATCCGTGAACGTTTCCGGTGGAACACCGTCATACAAACTTGCGCTTCTTGCGGCGCTCGACGACAGATGGACACGCAAGTGTGGCGGCTTCGAGGTTACACGCCGCCGAAAAGTGAGTAGGGGGTTTACAAACACATCAAAAATAGTTATATTGATACGCGAACACAGAGCGAACCAGAGCTGGGGACAATCCGATGACCTGCTCAACCTGCACAGCCGACGCCACGACACGGAGGAACATGGATGATGCCATGAACCTGAACCCGCTCGTGACGCACTCCGGGCATCCGTTCTGCAACACCTGTGCAGAGATGGTGGACAACGCGCCGAGCCGGATTCTCGAGCTGGCCTACGAAATTGGATACGACCGGGGTCAATTCAATATAGAGTCGGGGAGAGGCTACTGATGACTCGTTCAGCGCAGCAGAACATGGATGACGCCGTGCGAGATCGGCTGCAGCGGAAAGCGAGAGCTGAGAGACCTCAGCGAACGAGACGCTGCTCACTCTGCTCCGCCCCCGGAGCTCGGAAGGTGAACATCGCCGCGCCGATGAACCTCACGCGATCGGAGAGGGTGTTCCTCTGTGAAGATCATGAGACGCTCTTGAACGAGACCAGTCCCATGATCCTCAACATGATCTACGAGTTCGGCTATGAGCGTGGTGAGGAGGACTGGGAGTACCACCACGCGTTCAGTGAGGAGAGGCAATACGGATGACCAAGAGTAAGAGCATGGAGCGACCGCAGTGGCTCGAGAGCGAGGAACAGTGGTACGTCGAGCGCTGGGTCGGTGAGGGTGAAAATGCCCGTCTGCGCTATGGTTGGGGTGACACCCCTAAAGAAGCTGAGGCCGCTTACCAACGAGATATAGAACGTGGCATCCGTGTTGCTGAGATTCACGCCAGGCTCAACCGGAGAGTGACATGACGTTCGAGGTCAGAGAGAATGGCCACGTGATCGGCACGTTCGATGATGAAGATGTCGCTAAGTCAGTGGCCCAAATGCAGGCTAACAACGGCATACCAGGTGCAGAGTTCATCGTCTATCGTCGCCCGTTGCCTCAGGTGCTGGAGCAAATCGCGGTCTACACAATCTACTATGTAAGGTCATGAAGATCCATATTGTCAACCGGTTACTTGGTCCGGCGTGCGGTTCACGGGTTAATAACCCCGCACTGACGCCCTTACCAGCGCGGGTCACCTGTGAACGTTGCGCTAAGGGTGATACGTGGCGGTCTGCTATAGACTCACACCGCAGTGAGTGGCTCCAGCCGGAGACCGCACCGAGAGGCGAGGAGATCTTGATCCTGCTCGACAGCCATGATGACACCCCACAGCGAGTGACCATCGGCTCATTCCACCGGAAGCAGAAGGACCTGGGCTTCACCGTGGGTTGGCTGCCCTTGCCCCGAGGACCGTGACATGAGTGAAAAGACGATCGGCCCGTTCTTCGGTGAATGGCGGTGGCTGTCCAACTTCTGGCCGGTCGAGGTTGAGTTTGAGGGGTTGATCTATCCCTCTACCGAGCACGCCTACCAGTCGGCAAAGACCCTGAACACCGCAGCCCGTGTCAGGATCGCAAGCGCTGCTACCCCTGGTAAGGCAAAGCGCTTCGGTCGCCTGGTCGAGCTGCGCCCCGACTGGGATGACGTCAAGGTGGAGGTCATGCTTGCGCTTACGCGTGAAAAGTTCAAGGACCCCGAGCTGCGGCAGAAGCTGCTGGACACGTACCCGCATCACCTGGTCGAGCTCAACACCTGGGGTGACACCTTCTGGGGCGTGTGCAAGAAGACCGGCAAGGGCGACAACATGCTGGGAGAGGTCCTGATGCTGGTTCGAGAGGAGCTGGTAGCCGCCAACAAGAAGAAGGACGCTTTGAAACAAGTCACCAGCTCACCGATCAAGTACGAGTTTATCGTGCTGCACGAGGGCTGGGAGATGGACAACACCGGCTGGGTCACAGAGGACGGCCGTGTCTGGTTGACCTCGCACGGCACGCCCTACCCCGCGCCCATGGCCGAGCTAGACGAGCTCATCGACCGGACAGAGCGGTCGTTGATAGGCCTGAAGATCGCGAGAGAGAAACAGGCCATCTGCTTCAAGGAGAACGGTTGATGTCCGACGATTACCCGGTGTTCATCATCGTGCGTGGTAAAGACGGCATCACTCGGTTTTGGGACGGCAACGATCTCACGGTGAGTCCGATGCGAGCGTTGTGGATAAATCCGGAGGACATCTCAGCCGTTAAAGGTCGGATCAACCGGTTGGCTGAGATCTTCACCGGAGAGAAATGCGATGTCGCCGAGGTTCACCAACCGTTGACCGATCCACAACAGCCTTGAGCCCTCTCACCGCTGAGAGGACAGGGGGTTTACATCTTCAACAAAAAGTGTTATATTGATACATGAAACAGAGCATGGACACCAGAGAGGAGACCAGAGAAATGCAGATCCAACACCCGATCGAACGGATCGCGATGCCGAATGAGTTCGGCCGGTACACCACCGAGGCCAGTGCGATGGGCTTTCCCGCAGGCGCGTGGCCGATCCAATTCAACGCAACGCTCAAGGGTGACATGGTTCGCTTCCGCTTGTCCGGTCGCCGTCGCGATGTCGAGGGTGACATCACGCACGTCGACTACGCGGTGGTCGACAGCGGTCAGCACTTCGGGCAGCAGCTCCGGGTGTTCAACGACTGATGGCCAGCAACGTCAAGCTCTATGACGCGGTCCAGAGTGACGTGACCTGCTTTCCTGCGGGCACGCCCGACCTCCCTGACCGGGTGCCCTTCACCGCGACACTGCGAGACGGCTTCCCGATCGGTGGCTACGTCACGTATGGGCCGTACGTGGACAGTCCAGCTTCGGCCGTGGTGATCTTCCCTAACATGTGGGACCGAGCAACTCACGGCTCAATCTCGAACGTGGGCTTCGGTGAGAAAGCCTTCTTCGAGGAGCGGCGATTCATCAGCCGCTGCACGACAGGTTTCGGAGACCATCGATGCACCCGCGCAATTTACAACGTGCTACGTCAGGTAGAGCGCTGGCGCACCCAAGGGTTTACATCACACGGTTGAATGGTTATATTAGTATAGAGGATCGCAGAGCGAGGAGCCAGAGATGATCGACCAGCGCTACAAGCACTACTGGGAGAATGAGAGGATCAGCCTCCCGGCGCGTGCCAGCTTCTTCGCCATGGACGCGCTCCGTGGCAAGGAGGACAAGGCCGGCGATCCCCTGTTCGTGCACGCGCACCGCATGGGTCTGGCTGCGACCACCGATGAGACGGCTGCGGTCGCCTACCTGCACGACGTGGTCGAGGACTCGGACGTCACGGTCGCTGAGATCCGTGAACTCTTCGGAGACCAGGTCGCCGCCGACGTCGCCGCACTCACGCGGCAGCCGGGCGAGATCTACATGGACTACATCCGCAGAGTCTTCAACAGCTCTGAGACGGCACGGGTCGTGAAGATCGCCGACATCCATGACCACCTCGACCACAGTGACGCCATTTCCGACTCCCTGGTCCGACGGTATGAGAGAGCGCTTATCGTGCTCACGGCCGGAGACTGACGATGCCGAGGAAACTGCCACGCCTCAGCGCTATCAAGACGTCTCACGGGACGGTTTTTATCAAGCGCTGCAAGGACTCGAACTACCTCATCACGGCCAGGCTTGAGCTGACCTTCCAACGTGACGATGATCCCAACGTGATCATGTCACTCGAGCAAGAGTATTACGTCGATCACCGACGTGACCTCACGAGCTCATGGGTCCGGGAAAAGACCGACAAGCTGCTAGAGCATCGGACAGATCTTGATGGACTCACCCTGAGAACCGTCTGGGTCAAGGTCGACAAGACCGTGTGGTTGACCCCAAGACGGACGAAGGTAAAGACATGATCACCCTCACCACTAACAAGCGGAGAATTGTCACCTGCGCCGCGTGTGACGCGCGTTCATACCCGGACGGGGACGGTCCTGAGACGTACCCGCATGATAGGTTCTTTGAGCTCAGCATCAGCAGGGGAGGCGGTTCCCTACGACAGGTGTCGGCCCTCTGTCCAACGTGCACGGCGACCCTCAAGACAGCGGTGAACGTATCATGACAAAGCTCGCTTTCACCGATACCTACGATCGTCGTCAAGCAGCGTTCGACTGGAAGTACAACACGGGTCGGACACGTCGACGCAGCGCCACGATCAACGACCTGCGGGTCCTAGCACGAAGGGTAGGACTGACCGCTCAGATGCGGTTGAACCAGCGCCGCCGAACCTTGGAACGTATGATCAACACGGTAGTCCTTGTGATCAAGGAACGGTATGAGCGCGAACAGGATGAGCTCACCGACCGTATCTTTCAAGAGATGACCGTCGCTCAAATGCGAGAGTACATCGAAAAGCACTTCGGTGATCCCCAGTACTTTGCACCACCTCAGGATCGTGATGACTGGTGCGCGTTACTGTTCGAGCTGATCCTACTTCACGATCAACACCTCCCGTACCCGTGATGATGTCCTATGCCGACGGCACGGTCGTCTGCCCTGAGTGCAACATCGCAGGGATATCAGCGAGCGCTGTCACTATCGCCGGAGGTGAAAACCGCGGCAACGTCTGCCTGACCATCGGGATCGACCTACCGAAGGAGAACGTGCCCGACCTGAGCTCATCGGGTCTGCCGCCCGATTCCTGGATCGTGCAGGTCGTCTACCGCTGTGACAACGGTCATCACTTCGGGCTCTTTCAGCATGGCAAGGGTGACGGCATCGTGAGACTCTCGACGACGAGCCCGGTTCAGTGAGGATGTGGATGGTCGACCCACGGCGCATGTGTCGCCAGCACCTGCTGGGTGAGCACGTTGAGCTGCACATGATCGTAGGAAATCACAAAAAGGGCCGTAACCTGCAGTTCATGGTCGACCGAGCATACATTGATCCGACGCGTGTCTGGAACCGTCACGAGGCTCTCGTCCGTGAGATGAAACGTCGTGGGTACAACCACCGAAGCCCGTTGCCACGTGACGTCTGTGATGACTTCATGGTCCATTACCATGACCCTGATATTCCCGACTTCTTCAGTGATACTCCCGGCAAACGGAAGGGCTTTGACAACGGGGTTGAGCTCGTACGACGTTGCACGAAGTGCGCGATCCGAGTTGTACAAGCACTTGACCGCAGCGACAGTAACATCTTCTGGAACCACGTGAAATGATAAGTCACCTGCGTCAACCCCTAGTCAGTCTCCGTAGCTTTCGAGTCGCGTGCATCTTCCAACGGTTGATAAACCGAAACCGAAGGATCCAGGACCTGCGGTGGCAGAACCTGGAGGATCACATGTTGCTCGAAAAGCTCTATGAACAGCTGGACATGCCCGAACGTCTTCAGCGTCGTAACCGTGAGATGCTGACCCGGTTGCGTGACCACCTTGAGAAAGAGACCCTCCTTGCGAAGGAGGCAGCTGAGAGGACGGGGACCACCCCCGTGCTGTGACCCTCCACCAGGAGAACATCCGATGACAGACCAACTGACTCACCAGATCAACGACGCGCTCGACGACCTTACCGCCTACGGTTGGGACGGGGGCTTCACCCTCAAGGAGTTCATCGCCGACTATGAGCTCGGTGAGTACAGCCGCACGTTGGCTTTCCGCCTAGGACGCGAGCTGAGAGAGATCGGCTGGCATCCCTACATCACCACGAGAAACGGCAAGAGCGCCTACGTCTGGCGGGAGAACGATGGCTGACAACCGAGCGTTCGACATCAGTGACGATCGCTACCTAGAGCAGTGGCTTGACCTGTGCATGGGATCACGGATGGCGACGGGCTATGCTGTTCGCAAGGTCCGTGAACCGGGAACCACCGCCATGACACGGCTGGTGCTCTTCTGGCACAAGAGCAGTGAAGCAACCGACTACCACCCGTTTCCGTCTCCCGTCGGGTACAACGTAGCGGCGGAGCTGGCTCAAAGCTGGTTGACCGCCACGGTGCCGTCGGATGAGTACCCGGACGACGTGGACGGTGACGTCAAGAGCGGGTTCCGCATCTACAGCCAGGAGTGGGGCCACGTGGATGGCGATCCGTACGCGTTTGTCGCGATCTCTCCCATCTGGATGATCTACGGAAAGTGACATGCTGAGCGTTGAGAAACTTCAAGATCTGAGCCAACGGACTCGTCTCTTACAAGACCATCCAAGCTTGGTGGACGATGAGGACTTCATCGACACTATCGCCCTGTGCTGTGAGATCGTACTCGAGCTAGCGGCTAACCAGGTTATCCTCATGCCGTCAGCGCCAACTCAGCTGGGACCGGCTGAGACAATGGTTCTAGAACGTCTCTCTCAGTTGCGCAAGTCTATCGGCGCCTTTGAGGAGATAGCAGACAGAGAAGCATCGCGTTTTTCCGAGAGCCAAGGCGTCAGGGTCGGTGAATACCAGCACGACGCTGAGGAGGACGAGTGACCATCCTACGCGGCACCGATCCCAACGGCGAGCGCTTCGGCGTCCACCTACGCAGCTGGGGCATGGCCCGCATGGCCTTTGCCTTGCACCCGACAACGAGAGAACCGATCATCCACTGGTACGCTGACGCCTGGTACTACCATCCGAACGACGAACTCTTAGAGAAGTGGGAGGTCCAGCGTACGCTCGACGAGGACGGTGTTGTTGAGCTGAGGGCAGCCGACGAAGCCTCACCCTTAGATCTTGTCAGGCAGGACGCCGGACGTTACAAGGTGGGAGATACGACCACCCGTTGGCCGACCAAGGAGGCCGCGGCCGAGGCGGGGATCGCCCTGCTTCGTGAGAGGTTCGGTGAGGGTGTCCTCGTGGTTGAGGGCCAGGTGTACGACGTAGAACCACCGATACTGGGGAGAACATGAACGTGACATCACCAAGGTTCGCCTGGCACTGGGACAGGGACACTGAGAGCCCCTTGCTGGGGTCGGTTGATGAGGCCGTAGAGGCTTGTCTCGACGGTCACCTCGGAGTAGCTCAGTGGCCCACGGAGCTGACCGTTTACTGTTGGGAACGGATGAAGCCCAAGGTTGATCCGCGAGATGTTCTTGAGTACGTGCTTGAACACCTCGATGAGGAGATGGGAGACCCTGACAATTATGAAGGTTTTGAGGCGACAGAGACGATGAAGGCTGCGGCTGAGGTGTTCGCACGTGTCATCGAACATGAGTACGTCGCGTGGGCCTATGAGCCGGTGAACAAGAAGAAGTACACCGTTAACGTTGCCTCATGGGTCAGGCGTCACCGGACTAACTGGTATGACACGGACCAAGAGTTCTTGAACGACTACCACCGAACGAGCACCCAGGCTGTCAAGGACTTCATAGACCGCCACTCAGCTATGAAAGATGGCTAAGGATCCACACCCCTAGGGTCGCAGCTCACACGCCGACGCCGCTGAGCGGGTGCGGCGTGGTCTTCCGCATCCCAGCTATGGCGGGGCCACCGAGCCAGGGGGAATCTGCGGTCCGCCACTTCCCGGTGAGGAAAAACCAATGGGACGCTACAAGGAGGCCCTCAAAGGACTACGTGTACCTCGAGTCCGTGTCGCTGACGACCCGGTTATCACCTATGAGTCGATCGGTGATGAGGGTGTACTTCTGGTCAACGCTGACGAACATACGGTCGGAACGGTCTGGGAGAAAGAGCACCTCGTTGACGGTCACTGGCAGTTGATCCCCGGTGTCTGGTGCGCTCGCTTGCCTGATGAGTTTGTGCCCGTGCGTTGGCAGTTCACCAGCCGAGAGGCTGCGGGCGATTTTCTCGTGTACATGGCTGAGACGTTGAGCCGTGGGAGATTGGCGTGAGCATCGTAGAAAGAAGCATCGTTTACCGGTGTGACCGGTGTCGCCGAACATGGGACAGTGAAACGTCGGTCGGATATGAGGCATCTAACAAGGCTGACAATGCTGGTTGGCTCAACCTGAACATCATGGGGAGCTACACGGAGGTCTTCTCATATCCGAAGGTTGACCTTTGTGCGCGTTGTGTCGCGGATCTGCGTGAATTCCTAGGATACGAGAAACCATGTTAGACATCGGCAAGGTCATCCACGAGTTCAAGATCCTCGACGGCGGGGAGAACAACACCGGCTGGGTCACCGATGACGGGGACATCTGGCTGACCATGACCATCGGCAAGGACGGCGACCCCTATCCCTACGTCGCTACTCACCTCGAGATCCGTGACCACATTGACGCGCATCATGACGCCCTGCACGGGTTGAACGAGGCCATGCGCATCGCGAAGGAGCGACGCGCTCAAATAAGAGACTAGGGAAACCTGAGATGATATCATGACGGAGGAAGAGTGGCAGGTTCACAACAAGGTCGCCACAGCTAAGGCTCGTTGCATAGACGCCTTATCTCGGTTGCAGCACGCACGTGAGTGGGCACTCAAGTCCATCGAAGAATTGGAAGAGGCTCAGGAAGCTGAGCGCGAGGTGTTTGGCGAGTGCCTGTACGACATCAAGAAACTCATTGCTGAAGAGCTACGTTGATGACGGCTAAGAAACCAATCGGCAGCATGGTGTTCCGGAAGCCCAGCACGCGGTGGAAGGCCGAGGGCTACACCTGTCACCCCTGCTCATTTGGCGTAGTCGTTGACCGCGTTCCCTGTGACGAGTCCACGCGCCCACAAGCCATGGACACCATCGATGAACGTGGCCGGTGGGAGGAGATCTTGGTCGCGCCCTTCTCACCTCGCATGGCGCTGGACCGGACATGGATCCAGTGGGTTGACGATGAACGGCTACTCTGACGCAGACACGGAGGTCGGGCAGCTCATCGATGAACACGGGTGGGACACCGTGCTGCGCGCCACCGTCACCCTACTGGGAGGTTGAAGACATGTTCCGCCGACTGGCTGCCTGGACACCGATCGCCGGAGTGGGGGCGTGGCTCCTGCGTGAGGCGACACACGTGCACGCCCACGTGCTCGCTCCGCAGACCCTCATCTACTGTGCACTTCCGATCGTAGCCCTGTGCGCGTGGCAATGGTGGAGACGGTAATGGATGATCGTCCCATGTTTGAGATCACGGTCAGAATTGATGAGTGGTCCCATCCGAACGGTACCACGTTGTACCTAGCTCACCTCGAGGATGACGACGGCCCGTGCGGAATGAGAAACACCAAGGACGAGACAGGCGATGACGACCAGGATCCATGAGGAATTCATCCACACTCAGTTGCAACGCCACGTTGGGATCTCACCCAGCACAGTTCGACCGCACCACAACCTCCGGACCGACCTGCACATCGAGGAGTCGCAGCTCGAGAACATTTGCCTTGAGATCGCCGAAAACTACCCTGACGCCTTCGAGGGTGACGACTACCTGGCCAACGATCTGTACGTCAGAGACCTCTACCGCTTGGTCGAGCAGGGTGGCTATCCGGCACGTATCCACGTCCAACATCAGCTCGAGCTGAACCGTGAGTACCGCTACGGCATCTTCTCTGATGACCCCAACCCCGATCCACCTACCTACATTCTCAACCTTGTAGGTTTCGGTGACCGTGGGTTCGTCGCACACGAGCCGTGCGGTGACCACTGGATCGCTGTCGCCTGGCTGAACAACGGTCCCCCAACACATGTCGACGGACTTGACACGATCAATGACGTCGTCCACTGGCTACGCAACCTGCCAGAAGAGGAGGAGTGACGATGACCGTCCGACACGACTTTGTGAACCGTCTCGTCGCCGACGTCCACGGTGACATCAGGCCGACGGTCATAAGCGGCAGCCTCAAGATCCGAGGCCACCTGAACTTAGATGACGACCAGGTTGAGGACATCTGCTTCGGGATCGCCCGTGTCTACCTGGGCGCCTTCAAGGGCGGTGACCAGTACGATGAAAGCTCCGTGACGACGGAAGAGCTCGACCGCTACCTTGGCAATGAGAACCTCACCGTGCGAGACCTCTACCGACTGGTCGAGGAGGGCGGCTATCCCTACTCGGTCGATGTAGGTGGCGGTGTTGAGTTGAAGCGAGTGTCTCACGTCAACAACAAGCTGCAACGGCCCACCTACCTGGTCTACCACAAACGGCTCGGTGACTTCGGGTTCGCAGCTTACCGTGGTCACCGAGATGGCTGGTGCGTCGCGGCATTCTTCGGAGTCTCACCCAGCGGGGATGAGCTGCTCACCGGGCTCGACGACGTGGTCGACTGGGTCCGTGAACAACGAGGAGATGAACCATGGTGAGCTACGCGTTCACCTTCCGGCCTGGCGCCCGGTGCGCCGCTGCGTGGTGGGGTGAACGCAACAAGAAGATGAGGCGTCCTGAGCTGCTTTTAGCAGCTCAAGCTATGGACCCGGACAACATGGAGATATCTACCACGGACTTCACAACCCGCATGTCCGAGCCATCCTCTCCACCCGGGCTGCGTTCATCAACCTGACCACCTTCCACGAGGGCGTGTCTATCGCTAAGGCGCTAGACAGGAACTTCACGGTCAGGGAGATCTGGGCGTGGCTGGCACGACACGACATCGACAAGGCGAGCTTCCAGGCACACCATGACCGGCTACCTCGTGACCGTGAGGAGCTGATCGAACAGGCCGCTGAGTTCATCGACACCAACGACCTGCCATTCCCCTTCTATGAGGGTTAAACGGTGAATATCATCGTGCGCAAGGACATTCAACACCCCAACAACGGTCACACCGTTTGGGCAAAAGAGGAAGAGAATGAACGACTGTTTCCCGTCGGTGGTGTTGAACCTGGACGCAAGGGCGGCTGGATCATCTACAAGTGGCGCGGTGTTTGGTCGCGGGTTCACTTGGAGTTTAAGACGCAGAACGCGGCCGTGGCTTGGCTTGTTCTGCTAGAAAAGGCGTTCCGCGCTGGAGACATCATAAACGGCGACCGTTGTCAACCTTAGAGACAACCCCACGGAACCGGACGTCGTGCGCATCGACAGGCGGACACGGTGGGGGAACGCGTGAACAGGTCGTCGACCGCTACTATGCCCACCTGCGACAGCTCGTGCGCGTCCGAGAGCTGGCCATCGAGGACCTAGCCGCGCTCCACGGAAAACGGCTCGCGTGCTGGTGCGCACCCAAACCCTGTCACGGTGACATCCTAGTGAAGGCCGCAGCGTGGGCCGTGGCACAGCTGCCGGGAGGAGAGGTTGATGGCTAGGTTCACCTTGACCCTCACGCGTGAAGATGGCTCCTATTACGGGTCCGTCACCGTCAACGAGGACCTCTTGTGCAACGTTGTCGGCTCGCTGAATGACGGCGCCTATGTCTATGGTTCACGTGACGGTGGCGACATTCCAAACCGTCACCTCACGGCCCTTGAGGAATTTTTTGAGGGCGCCCGGCTCGAGCTGTACCACAGTAGGACGCGGTAGGGGGTTTACATCTTCCGCAAAAATAGTTATATTGATACATGAAGATTGCAGACGCCACCAGAGAGGAGACCAGAGAGATGACTGAGAAGATCAAGTACTACGGACGCGGTGGAGGCCGGCAGCTCAAGGACTGTGTCGCCATCGTCTTTGTCAACGAGGTTGAGCGCCCGATCGAGAACGGCGACATCCTCGGCGACTTTGCGTGGAGACGCAACCATCGGCCTCCGCATCACCTGAAGCCTCAGGTGCTTGAGCTGGTCTCTGAGGCCCTTGACATCCCCATCGACGAGCTCCGTGTCGAGTACAACCGGAAGGCAGGTTGCTCGATGTGCCCTTGCTCGCCCGGGTTCATCGTCCGCGGCGCTGGTCCAAACGCCTGGATGCACGATCAAGCTCGCAGCCGGTGGATCCCGCCCTACAACCAGTACGACCGCGGTCGCGTGGAGATCCAGTACCCGCAGTTTTCCATCGACATCGTAGTCCCAGCAGAGGCCTGACCATGAACCGCAAGCACCTCAAACAGGGTTGCACAACCTTGGCTGAGCTCCTCGATTGGGAGCACGACCTGACGGGCAAGCAGTGGGTTGTCTGGAAGTTCGTCCCTCAGTCTCCCGCCAACACCTTAGCGGTCTTGATCCGCATAGCACGAACCGACGAGAAGTGGGGCGGACTGGGCATGTCTACCGATGAGATCCGGCGCGTCCTCGATGAGGACCGTGTCGCGCCACCTCGGACCATGCCCCGTGGCATGGACGCCCACAATGAGACCGAGTTCCGACTGATCTGGCCTGATCTGGGATGACCGATGACAACCTACCGGATTGAGTACCTGGGCGGTCTCGACGGCATCATCGTTGAGACCGGTGTCAAGGACGTCAATACCGCCATCCATCGAGTCGAACAACGCTATATCGACCGCGGTGAAGATGGTGAGATGATGAAGATTGTCCGTGAGTCGGACAACAAGGTCATGACGATAGCCACAGTTGCTTGTTACGTTGACTGGGACAGGTTAGGATAATTAACGATGAAGCAGATCCAGTGCATGGCCAAGATGCACCCGCAACCCGACGGGCCGGTGAGACCTGCCCTACCGACGATGCCCTTGCAACGCGTGACAACGGACAAGGGCGACAAGGTCTGGGTCTGTCGACCGTGCCTGCTGAGGATTCGACGAGAAAAGAGAGAGGCCTACGAGTTGGCTCAGGAGGTCTACGGCGATGAAACCTGAGTACGATTTCTCAGACGGTGTGCGCGGCAAGTACTACGGAATGGTCACATGCGTGAGGCTCGTGACCAGGCGATCATCAGCACCTATTACAATGATCTGATCTCTATGGAGGAGGTCGGCAAGCGGTTCAACATCAGCCGAGAGGGCGTGCGCCTGATCCTCAAGAAACACGGCTACGATGACCGGCACTATGGTCCACGGTCACGACAAACGCTACAAGTCTGCGGGTTCTGCTCGGTGATCTTTTATGCTCCACCGAAGAGTCGTAAGCACCCCGGATACTGCTCAACCGCCTGCAAGCTTGATGACAGCAAGGGTGCCCACGCTTACCGGGCTCGAGCAGACAGGCAACTCTCATGGAAGGCCGTGACCGACCAGTTCGATTTTGGCCACACATCGAACGCCATCCAGAGCGCCCGCCGGTATGCGCATCGAGCAGAGAAGCCCTGGCCGATTCGCTGCCACCGGGTCACTGATTAACATGGTCAGGGAGTTTACAAGGTTCAACCAAAGTGTTATATTGATATAGAGGTCAACAGACAAGCTCAACGAGGAATCAACCGATGGCCCGCACCTACCGTTTCTGCCCAGTTCGCCGCCGCCGGGTCGCTGAGCGCGATACCTGGAGCCACGGCACGACGGAGTTCATGCGGTTCGGTGACCGTGTCAAGGCTGTTGATGAGTTTCGTGGGAATCCCCGCTGGCACAAGCGCTACGCCAGCCGGCTCCAACGGCTCGCCGACAAGGTCGTCATCCAGGCTGAGCTTCAGCAGCTTCGTGACGACCTTTTCTTGGACCTCGTTGAGCTCGCTGAGATCGACCGAATGTTCTTTGACATGGAGCTCTGACCAACAACATGCACATGACTCACAAGCGCACCCCGTCCAAGCACCTGACCATGGCGCAGGAGGTCGTTGACCTCGCTGATCGAGCCGAGCGTCACGCCAAACGAGCTTACGAAGCACACACGGAGGGTAACCAGGCAAACGCCGACGCGCACTCCAGCGGTGCGCGGTCCACGGCTGCAAAGGCTGAGAAGCTAGCGCGTAGCCTGCGGGGAACCGACGTGTCACTCAAGGCGCAAGCCGCAGCCATCCGAGCGGTCAAGGCAGCCGAAGAAGCTTTCAGGCTGGCCGATACCATCTTCCCAGGATAAGGAGAGATCACGATGTTTCCGTACCCGTTCGAGACCCCAGAACAACGCCCGATGTGGTCTAACCCGTCAGCACGCCGTGGTGGAGGCAGCGGACGGACGGTCAAGCAGGAACCTGCGGCCCACATCGTACGACGGCGCAAGCGCGCCAAGCGTCGGATGGTCCGTGAGTCACGACGGAGGAACCGTCGGTGACGACCCTCGTCGAGGTTGCGGACCATCAGCAGAAACTCGCTGAGACATGGCTTGCCGACCCAAACCCGGACAAGAAGAGCCGGGAGTTCCTCGTGTCACTGGCCGACGACCTGAGCATCATGAACCTCACGGGCACCAAGGGGGTGCTTGCCACACGGATCACGATGCGAGCAAGACAGGTGCTGGGACTGACCAAGGCGGATCCGCCGTCGGTTCCGGCCGCCCGACGCGGTGTGGTCGTCACCGTCCTTGACGGTGAGGGTCGCGTGCGTGGATCCGGCGCCTGTTTCAAGGTCTTTTACGACCTAGACGGCAGCCGCATCGACGGATCACGGCAGCAGCACGATCGAGAGGGTGAGGCGGCCGACATCGCCTGGGCCGCGGCCATCAAGGACTCGATCATGAACACCGACATCTCAGACATCGTGGTCAACGACTACCTGATGTTCCGAGGCCTTCGGACACGGCTGAGAGAGCGTGGCTGGAGAGTCCACATCGCAGCTGTAGAGACAGAGCTATGAGCGTCACCCTGCCCTGGACCGATGAGCACGGGTTTCCCGTCCTGCACCACCGTGACTACACCTTCATCCATGTTGAGACCCTCGGCCGTCACCGGGTGGACGTCTACCGGAAGTCACGGCTGGCGCCGATCCGGCGTCGGGTCTTTGTCCGCAGGTCGCAGTACTTTCCTGACGTAGAGCTCGTCGAGGAGTACGTTCAGGGCTACATCACCTCGTTGAACAACCTTGACCTTGTTGACTCTAGGGGTTTACATACTCACTAAACTGTGTTATATTGATTATCAGAGCTGACCACACAGAGCTAAGAGACCATGGGCACCATCGGCTACCTATACGAGACACGGCGGGTTTCAACCGACCAAGTCTATGTAGGTATCAAAGCAGGTGATCCAGAAGACAGTCTAGGGTATCTTGGTTCTGGAACGCGCATCACTAATGCGATCCGAAAACACGGCGCTCATGAGTTTGAGAAACGCGTACTGGTCATCGGACCTTTACAATATATCATTGATCTTGAGGAACAGATCATTGACGACGACTTTCTTGCTCGCCCTGATGTATATAACTTAGCTCGTGGTGGAAAAGTTCCACGACCAATCAGTTTATCCCCTGAAACTCGGGCAAAGATCTCTGCCGCTAAGCGCGGAGTTAAGTACGGTCCTCTATCAGAAGAACGAAAACGACAACTCAGCCTTGCTCAAAAGGGACATAAGTTCACTCTAGAGCATCGAGAAAAATTGCGTCAAGCAAAATTAGGTACAACACTTTCGCCTGAAACTAAAGCGAAGATGTCCAAGGTACGTCGCGGAAAGAGACATCGTGAATATGGACCACTCACGCCCGAACATCGGGCAAACATCGGTGCCGGTCTTCGGCGCTATCACGAGCAGCGAAAGAAGTCGCTGCCAGAAGAGAGGAGAGAGAACAATGCCACATGAGATATCCAGCATGGCCTTCAGAGGACAGGTCCCTTGGCACGGCTTGGGAGAACAGATCACCGGTGCGACGACTACGCAGCAGATGCTCGAGGTCGCCGGCCTCGACTGGGCGGTCAGCACCGCACCGGTGAAGTTCCGCGTCCAACGGGACGGGAAGAACCGGCAAGGTACAAGCCAGCGGCACAAGGTGCTGATCCGTGAGGACACGCTCGACGTGCTCGACGTGGTCGGGCCGCGCTATGTCCCCTTCCAGAACGCTGAGGTGCTCGAGTTCTTCCATGAGTACGTATCGGCCGGTGAGATGAAGCTCGAGACGGCCGGGTCGCTCCAAGGTGGCCGGGTCATCTGGGGCCTGGCCAAGATGGACGAGGCTTTCGAGGTGCTCGTGCCGGAGGACCGGGTCGAGGGCCACGTGCTCCTGATGAACCCGCACCAGTACGGCCGCTCGGCCGTGGCGATGTTCACCGGCATCCGGGTCGTATGCGCAAATACTTTGACCGCTGCACTCCACGGCAACGGCGGGAAGGGCCAGCTGAAGCTGTGGCACACCAAGGAGTTCAACGCCGACATGCGCGAGGAGGCGAAGCGGCGCCTCGGGATCGCCCGTGAGCAGCTCGAGGCTTACAAGGCCGACGCCGAGCTCCTGGCCTCCATCCAGGTGAGCGACACCGTCGCCATGCGTGAGATCGCCCGCGTCATGTGGGGTGACCCGCAGCAGCCGGAGCCGGAGTTCCAGAACCGGCGGACCAACCGGGTCTTCGACCTGTACAAGGTCAACGGTCAGGGAAGCCAGCTCGAATCGGCCCGGGGAACGGCCTGGGGCGTGTTCAACGCCGTGACGGAGTACATGGACCACCACTACGGCCGCACGACCGACAACCGGCTGATGCACTCGTGGCTCGGCGGCGGGGCCAAGGTCAAGTCCACCGTGACGAAGAACCTGCTCGCCCTGGCCAACTAGGGTGACCAGCGACTCCAACTTCGGGGAAAAGGCCCTCTGGCGCTTGTACTGGTCAGAGGGCCTGTCACTCACTGAGGTCGCTGAGCGGTGGCCACGGACCATGACCCTCCACCCTGAGAGTGAGGTGACGGCGCACGACGTCCTCATCATGCTGCGGATGTGGGGCATCCCGCGTCGGCACGGGGATGAGACGCAACGGCCCTCACGGCGCATCTCGCTCAACGAGGTCTACATGCGGTTGGCTGAGACGATCGCTCTGCGGTCACACAACCCCCGGCACGCGGTCGGCGCCGTGGTGGTCTCTGGTGATCTGAGACGGGTCCTGTCCGTCGGCTACAACGGTAATGCCCGGGGACTGGCGAACTTCCCAGACAACCCTGAGGCGGGTCTCTCCGGCACGGTCCACGCTGAGGCGAACGCGCTCATCACGGCCGGTGAGCACGGCACGGACCGGCAGATGTTCACCACCCTGTCGCCGTGCATGGACTGCGCGAAACTGATCATCAACGCAGGCATCAAACGACTATGGTACAGGGAGCTGTACCGCGATGAACGACCCCTGGACCTGCTCAGGTGGTCGCAGGTCGTCGTGCAGCAGCTCCCGGAGGAGGACACGTGAAGATCACCATCACGATCGAGGACATGCCGGACGGAACGACGAACGTCTCGTTCGATTCCGATCCGCCGCTCATAAGAGAAGACACCCATGTCACACCAGCGTACGTGCTGGCAAGCGTAGCGTTCAAAGCCATCAATAAAGAGATCGCTGCAAGTCATGTTGACCACGATGAACACACAACCGCTGAGCTATGAGCCTCGGTCCAATGAAGATGGCGGTGGATATAACATCTGCCTTGGCCCGCTTCGTATCGGCTATGTCGTGAAAGAGCGGGCACGGGGGAAACCGTACTGGGTAGCGTGGCTCTGGGAGCCCGACCTGTTGTTGCACAGCTTTCGCGGCTACTATGAGACCCGCGACGTAGCCGCGACCGACCTGAGAGAAGCTTGGAGATTGTCATGAGCACCTATTACCGAAAGCTGAAAGAACCGTGGGCGTCAACCCCCTTCAAGGTCATCCCGACCGACGAGGGCTTCAGCGTCATCGACATGACGCTCCAGCGAAAGGGTCCTGTAGCAGTATCGGGTTACATGCGCGTGCACGACGACAAGCTTCACGAGGTCCTAGAGACCTTCGCCGGTGAGAACGTCCGGCAGATCTCCTGGGGCGGAATCGACCATGGGTACCGAGTCCACGTGTTAAACGACCGTGACCTGCCGCCCGAGACCGTATTGCTCTCTGACTACGGTGAGCTGGTCACCGTCGGTTGGGTCAAGAGCCAGGAGGGTCAGGCGGCGGGCGATGGACCCGACATGCTGGAACGGGCCTTCGGGCCTCGAGTGGAGGCCAGGTGAACTCCGACGAGTTGACCGGTTCCCTCACGCGGTTTATCGAGGCCACCGGTAAGGAACGATTCACGGAGGCGTTTTCCCTCCTCGATGAGCGGCGTCGCCTACGGCAGAATGCCGCGTGCACGCGAAGAGGCCACGGTGAGTGGTACAACGAAGCGACCTTCTCGCACTGGTACATCGACACGTTGTGTGATGACGGCGGCACGTTCGCGCTCGTCCTGTGTGGACACGAGAACACCCGTTATCCCGACTATCGAGAGGCCGAGCACTCGATCCCGTTTTCTTTCATCCTTGAGAACTGGGAGACGCAGCGTGAGAAGCTGAAACGTCAGATCGCAGAGGCCAAGGCTGACGTGGTGGGGCCCGTCTGTGAGTCGGGGGATTTCCTCGCACGTGACATTGATATAGCGTTACCCATGCCAGGGGACATTCTCGCCGTTACCCATGTCGGAGCTTACGGCTATGCGATGGCGAGCAACTACAACTCTCGTTGTCGACCAGCCGAGGTTCTTATCGATGAACGACGGGATGATGAGATCGTGCTAATCCGTCGGCGAGAAACATACGAGGACCTCGTGCAGTTGGAGACACTATGAGCATGGCGCACCCTGTCATCTACCTTGATCCTCACTGCGAGGAGTGCAACCCTCGAACGGTAGAGATCACGTGGTGCAATGATGACGTGTATGACAATTGCGAGGTCTGCGGAAAACCGCCCGTCAAGTATGTTCCCACCACTAAGTGGACTCGTATTGAGGAGGGGAGCTATCCGCCCGTCAACACGTTTATTCTCGTCTACACCGAGGGGGTAAAGGGTTCTTGTCGCGTAGCCTCGTGGAGGGCCGGAGGACTGCATCACGACGAGCAACCGTGGCACGATGAACCAGCTACTCACTGGCAACCTGTTCCGAGGATACCTGGACCATGATCAACCCTGTTGACAAGGACATCGGCCGTAGGGTCATCTACCGGCCCTCACATGATCCATATTCTAATGAATCGGGCATCATCACGTCGTTCAGTGATAATCTCGTCTTCGTCCGTTACGGTGCCGACACTTGGAGCAAGGGCACCTACCGCCGTGACCTACACTGGAGTGAGTTCGATGAAACCGAAGAAAGTTCGTGAGAAGCTGCGTACTCGTCGGATGGCCTACGCGAGGATGATCAGCAAGATGACGGACGCCCGAGCTGCGGGATTCACAAAGCCAGGATCTCAGAACCCCAGCAAGCGGTGACCGTCTACGTCGACGACATGTACCGCTACGAGATGGGGCGGTTCGGTCGGATGAAGATGAGCCACATGGTCGCCGACACCGTCGAAGAGCTGCTCGAGATGGCGGACACGATCGGCCTTGACCAAAGGTGGATCCAGTACCCGAATGATCCTACCCGGGTACACTTCGACATCTCGATGTCAATGAGAAAGAAGGCCGTGGCGGCCGGCGCGACAGAGGTGACCATGTTTGACCTGGCCCGACTTCGCCGTGAAAAGGCCGATACATAATCCACACTGTTACATAGAGGGGGTTTACAAGCACATCAAAAGTAGTTATATTGATACATGAACAGAACAGAGCGCACCAGAGAGGAGAGACCAATGGCCGCCAACCGGCATCAGCTCACCACCGTGGACGATGTTCTTCGCTACATCGACGGTGGATCGGGAAGCTTCACGATCGTCTCCAAGCCCACTGGCCGGCGATTCACGTACAAGCTGTCTCGTCCCAAGCGGTCTCCGTTTCCTGGAATTCGCCCGTCAACCCTGCCCACCTTCGTTCGCCTGCTTACCCGACCGGACAACGCCAACGGCTACGAGTACATCGGCTGCCTCTGGGACCACCGTTTCACGCACGGACAGAAGAGCCGGATCACCGCCGACGCCACGGGCGTGAAGGCCATCGCCTGGGTCATGGCTCACCTAGCCGTTGGCAACCTGCCCGACGAGATCGAGTTCTGGCACGAGGGCCGGTGCGGACGGTGCGGTCGCAAGCTGACCGTTCCTACCAGCATCGAACAGGGGATCGGACCTATCTGTGCTCAGGTCGCCCAAGCAGCGTAAGCCGAGGAGAACGAACCATGGCGAAGAAGCGCATCCGAGTCGGCTGCTACCACGAAACACTGCAGGACGGCTCAACCTGGGAATACGCTCGAGACGACAAGGGCCGGTGGCAAGCCAAACGCTTGATCGACGGAATGTCTCACGGTGATGAACCGTCGCTCAAAGCCATCCGCGCGACGGTCGTCGCCTACGTCGACCAGAACCACGCGACACCGGAACCTGAGACGGCGGTGATTCCTGATGCCGTGGTCTATCGCAAGGGTCCTGGGCGACCGGTGTACGGTCGCTTTGGGCAGCGGAAACGCCTCAAGGGCTACCGAATCTGGCACGTCACCTGCCCCAGCTGCCGAGTTCCACACACGCTTACGGTCAACCACCGTAGGTTTGAGTGTTCGATGATGAACTGCGGTCACACGTACCCGATCGAGGTGACTCCGTGAAAGTAACCGCGACCAGCGTGTGTGCCGAAGGCCACATCATCTGCCCTCGGTGTGGTGGACATCAGATCAGTCCTCAACTGGTCTCGATCGGTTTTGGTGAGATGCGCGGAAACAAGTCATGGTTTATTCCCATCGACATGTCACATGAAAAGATGACTGAGGCATCTCCACCGTCGCCTGCCGAGCTGGTCAATGACGGTTGGGTCTGCACCACGACGTTCAGTTGCCTTCGTTGCCTTAACATCTTCAGCTTTGGTTGTGGTGGTTCAGCTACCGGAGAGGCTGTCTACTTTCTCGAGTACTCAGACCACGATCAAGATGACAAGGAAACTCACCAAAAATGAACGACATGCAGAACATTTTCAACGCGATATTCGCCGCCACTCGTAGTGAGAGGTCCAACTACCACCTGACCCTTGGCGAGCTCATCTATGAGCTGAAGACGATCAGCAACTTCGACATGCCGGTCGTGGTAGAGAGCGTATCCGGCCTCGACCTGCATCCCACGGAGGAGGACAGCTACAGGGGCTACTACCACGACCTAGCTTTCGCCCTGGGGCACGACCTGGTCACCGTCGAGGACCTGCTCATCAGGTGCGAGCTAGCCCTCACCAACACCTACGAAGGATACAAGGGCGGTGACTACACCATGGATCGAGACACCCCACTGTGGATCGCTTCCTATGGCATTGCTACACAGGAATAGCGATCGTGGGTGTGGACATCGACAAGGAGAACCAGGTATTCCGCCTGGTGACCAAGCAGCTCAAGCGTTGAAGAGGAGACAGAACATGGGAACGAGAGCAGCGGTGAGATTTCACGAGACGGCTGAGCGAGAGAACGACGTGATCGTCACGCTCTTCCGGCAGTATGACGGCTATCCGAGTGACATGGGACGTGACCTTCAGGAAGTCTGCCCGACAGAGATCGTCAACGGTTTTACGCCAGACGACAACCGAGAAGGAACGGTTGCCAACGGCATGGGATGCCTGGCAGCGACGGTCGTTTCACGCTTGAAGGAGAAGATCGGAAACGTCTACCTCTACTCACCCGGCCGAGCTGAGGACGCCTACGTCGCTTACGTCTACGAGATCTACCCCAACGTCAACCCTGTCGGCATCGGACAAGGGCCGAAGAAGGTGCGGGCCGTGACCTACATGGACGTGCTGCGGGCCGGCTCGGACGAGGTGCTCTACAGTAGTGGGCCGGTGGAAGAGTTCGAACCGCCCGACACGTCATGACGTAGGAACTCAACCAGGGCCTTGAGCCCACGCCTCGTCTTGGGGGTTGAGAATACCGGCTCAGGTAACGGGGTGGGGTATACCGTCGGCAACGTGCGAGGGTCATAGAGCGTGATCTCTGGTGGCTTCTCCCAGGTTACGATGAGATACGCTCCCCGCTCACGGCCGCCCCACTCCACCAGGTGCCGGTGTTGTTCGACGGACAGGTTGACCTTCACGACCGTGGTGGCTCGCTTGGGACGCCGTGAAACATGCTTCTGCTCGGCGAGGTAAACACGATCACTGATACGACCGAGCATGTCCGGCAACCCGACGCGGTAGGCGTCCTGCACCTTCCAAGCGACACGATCACCTGACGGAAAGTGAAGCACAGGTTGGAGCCACCGCGACCACGCTTCTCGTTCCGTCACCGTCGCCACCGGCGGCGTCTTGGTACGTCGAACGCGCCCTCAAGAGGGTCGTGAACCGCCCACAAATCGGTCAAGGATGCGGGCTTCTTCCGTACATCCTTCTCTCGCAATGTTGCCAACAGCTCCTCGTTCTGCGCTTGCGCTTGACGTCGCTCTTCAGGTGTGAGTTCCTTAGGCTTTCCGCGCTCTCGGTTCGCCCTTCCGACTATGGCTCGGTACCGCTGGTCAAGTTGCCGAACAACTTGACCGGAAAAAGCCATGCGCGAGAGGGTTGTCCACACGCTCTGCAACTTGACGTCTTCGGTCTCACTCAACTTCTCATGGACCTCATCAACGGTCAACGGGCCCTCGTCATGGAGTAACTTGACGATGAGCTCTTTCCGAGTCACTTGAATGCCTCAAGCAGATCTTCCAACTTCTTCCTGTACTTAGGTGCATCGGGATGTGGCGGAATATCCAGCTCCTCAAACCTCTTCTCAAGTCGTCTACCGATCGCAGCCTCAAGCTCTAAGAGCTTCCACTCGAGGCTGTGCTTCACGATGCGTCGTCCTTGTGCGACTCCCAGTTGAACGGCGATCGCGATGATCTCCTCAAGCGCCGTACGGTTTAGGACCTTTTTCTCTGAGCTCTTCACTTTTCATCTCCACCGCCCATGATGTTGAAATCAATGTTCAACTGGCCCTTCATGACAGCCACAAAGCAGGCATTCTTAGCTTGTTCTGTCGCCTCCATGTATGGCACTCCCTTCTTGAGCATAGCATCCTTGACATTGACATAGAAGTTAGCGTACTGTTGTGGGCTGATATTATTCATGTCACCGCCTTCCCGACGTTTGACAATGTCTGGTAATAGAAAGAGTGGAGAAATCCCTCGGGCAATATGGCATGGTAACCGTTTTGATCGATCATCTGCCACAACCACAGAGCTCGGCCGGAGCGACCGTTTCCGTCCATGAAGGGATGGAGGGTCTCGTACTTCACGTGCGTAGCCCACGGGCTCAGCTTGGGCTCTGTCTGTGCCTCTAAGAGAAGCTCGGACAATCGTTCCTTGATCTCCGGTCCGCCTAGTGGCGGTCTGTGGTTTCCAACGATGACGTTCATGCCGGGCATGACTCGAAGCTCAGCCCCAGCGATCGCCAAGGTAAACGCCTCAAGGTCCTCTACACCGATGACTGACTTGCTTAGAAACTTCTTGTGCGTGGCGATGTCACGTCCCAGATCGTTTGTCCGAAAATAGAAGATCCCCTCAATCGCGCTCGACTGCTCAACGAACTTCCGTAGGTCTGGATCGCTTATCCCAAGTTTCTTATTCTTAGTGCCGCTGACTTCGCTCATGAAGATCCTCCATCGAAAGTTGTGCCTGCTCTTGGATACCTCTTCGGTTGTTGCACATCCGACAAGCGACAACGTGACGTCTCACGTTAGGTGGAAACGTGCCGCGCAAGGGACTCAACCGGCTGTCTAAGTGTTCTAGCGTCGCCATGTTCTCTGGCAACTGTTTGTTGGGATCCACCTTTCGTTGGCCGTTTTGCGCGATGTAGGTAAAGGTGTCCCAATCATTTCGCATCTCAACGTGACAATAGTAGCACCGCCGGCCTTGCGCGTGAAACAGTTTCTCTCGTTGCCTCTTGTTGCTCCTAGCCACGGGGCTCGAACACTACGATCTTGATGTCATACTTCTCAACAAGGATCTTCGACACGTACTTGATCGACCGCAACACGTCAGGCCACGGTAGACCACCAAGCCCGCACCCCAGTGCTGGGATCGCCACCGAGCGTATTGCACACTCCTTGATCACAAAGGCCATGTCCAACAGGCCGTCATCGATCCATCCCTGTTGACTGGGATTTCGCCAGTGATCCTTGGTCGGAAAGTTGATGATCCACATCAGTGGCCCGTCGTTCACCGGACACGTGAACACCCGTCCCACCTGGACTCGTCCTTGTCGACAGGCTCGAACATAGCGTTCCTGGTTATCGGGAAACTTTGTTTTGAAGACCTGCGCCAGTCCACGTCCAGAGACTCCTACACAGTTGACCGGGTTGACGATTGCCTCAACCGACTCATCAAAGATGTTCCCTTGCTTTATGACAAGCTCACTCATTAGCTTGGATCCCATTTCTGATGGCTACCGCAGCGAGATCTGGATCATCTGGATGCTCCATGAAGATCCGCTGAAGCTCCGCCGGTGATATCAACCGGTCACGAGGCACGGTAACACCATCTAAGGGAGCCTTCGGATAGAAGGATTGGAACATCTTCCGGGTAACCTCTTGTCCCGCTAACGTGAAGTCTATCCTCTTATCTACCCTTCCAGGACGTAGCAGCGCTTCATCAAGTCTCTCTGGGTAGTTGGTCGTCATGATCATCACCTGTCCCTCCGGCGCGATCAAGCCGTCAATGACATTCAGCAACGCAGAAAGTGACGTTGTCGACCTGTCAGGTGGCTGATCACCACCGCCCTTCTTCTTTTTCTTCTTACCCTTCTCACTCTTCGCCCTCTTAACGGTCACCGCGTCGATGTCCTCGATGACCACGATCGCGTTTGGCCCCACACCCCAAAAGGCCTCGTGCAACTCATTGTCGTCGTAGATCCCTCCGATGTTCAGGGTGTACACAGTACGCTCAAAGTGTGACGCCAAGGCTGCGACCATAGAGGTCTTGCCCGTTCCAGGAGGTCCAGCAAAGAGGTACCCACGACGGTACGGAACTCCGCGCTCCTGGTACCACTTCGCAGAGATCAGAAACCTATTAACATCATTGATGAGGTCAAGTTTCACTTCGTCATTGAGATAGACACTCTCTAGAGACCTTCGTCGGCGACCACCTAGGATCTTCCAGTAGCGCCGCCACGCACACACGGACATGAAGTTGTCGACGTTAGTGCTCGTTCGTCGAACCTTCTCAACCAGGTTGATAAGAGGTTTTTGAGTTCGTCCCAGCGTCCGAAAGGTTATCGTCTCTAGGGGCTTCTCTGACACGTTGTCGCGCTCAACCGAGTAATCTAACGTGAACCACCGGAACCCTTGCTTGAAGAAATGGCGACCTTCACCGATGGTGGTCATCCAGGTTCCAGTGTCCAGGGTGTCGTCATAGTCGCGTCGTTGGTTGCTCGTGAGCTGCAACCGGCGACACTCCTTGGTGAAGTCCTGGTCTGACAACCACTGTTGGACCCACACGAAGATGTCCGAGTGAGAGTAGATGGTCAAGCTGACCGTGTACTGTCGGATAAAACCGTCCCACAGCAATCCCGGTACGCGTCGAATACTGTACAGGATGGTGGTCAAAACGGTCATCACCGCACCACCGCCTACGATGCCCGACAAGACCTGGTTGTTGGCCAGCTGTTCTCTGATCCACTCGATAAGAACCATACGACTTAATATCGCATCTTTCTAAGCACTCACGGCTACCGTCAGCCGTTGGTCTTCCTGCGTGGCACCTACCGGGGAATTCCCGCCCGGCAACGAGCCAAGGGCCCGTTCACGCACGTTGATGGCCGCGTTCACGTCGGCATCTAGACAGAAGCCGCAGTTGTTGCAGTGGTAAGACTTACCTTTGCGGGCTGCCTTGTCAATGTTGCCACAGATTGAACAAGTCTGTGACGTGTACGCGGGATTGACTACGTGCAGTTGACCACCGGCACTCTCAGCCTTGTAGTTCAACTGTCCCCTGATACGGCTCCAACCCTGTTCTGAGATCGCACGAGACAGGTGTCGGTTCTTAAGCATGCCTCCGATGTTGAGATCCTCGACGGCGACATTGGCCGAGTGGTCGTTGATGATCTTTGAGGTGAGCTCATGTGTTGCGGCGAGTTCGCGCTCACGGACTCGTTGCCATTCGCGGGCATACTCTAACCGTCGCTTATTCCGATTGTTGCTGCCCTTCTTCGCCTTGCTGAGGCGACGTTGCCGGCGCTTGAGCTCCCGGCGGTCGAGCTTAATTCCTGGCAGCAAGGTACCGTCCGAGATGGCGACCCTGTTCGTGATGCCCATGTCGATGCCGATGACCGGTCGCGTATCAGGGGTTGACTCAATCGGAAGCTCGCAGACAAACTGTACCTTGACTCGGCGGACGGTCTTGACCACCCTGACAGCTTTAATGGTACCGGTGGGACAACCGCGGAAACGAATGCGACCGATCCCCTTGATATGGACCCAGTGGTACTTGCCGCCGTTGGTCTTTACCCTGGCGTTGTCAAAGCCGTACTCGAATGAGCGGACCGGACGGTTCAATGTCCGGTAGCGTGGATAGCCCGGACTCTCTCCCGCCTTCAAGCGGCGGAAGAACGACTTGAACGCTTTGTCCAGACGGTCGAGTGTTGAGCGTTGAGCGGATGCACGAAAACGACCCCAGGTTTCTGGGTCGGACTGGCGGGTGACGGTCAACTCTTTACACTGGTCATAGTAGCTGACACGCGTCTTGTCTCGTTCCCACCCCTGTTTCCGCTTACACAGGGCCCGGTTCCACAGCCACGTAGCCTGGTGGAAGAAATCCTCTAGGTTCTGGTGTCCTGCCCTCGAGAGGTACGCGCGGAACTCTTGCGTCCGGATGACAGTATTATAAGTAGAGGCCACGGTCATTCCCCAGAAGCGATCGTGGTAGCCGGTTGGGCTCCTTAGACCTGACCGGCTTTCTCTATTTATAACCCGGTAGTGGGTCATTTGTTCCATTCGCTAACGAAATTAACATCTTAAGGGACGTCGTCTTGGCTCACGTGGAAGATCATCGTGCCGCTCTCACCTGCTTGACTATAAGCTCAACCGAGTTCAGGTTGAAGATACCGTTCGTCCGGACACCGCTCTCCATGTCAAGCCATAACCGGTGGTGAGGGAACCACTTGACCCAGGCCATGGCCTTTCGTATATTTCCGAGGTTCAAGCCTCCAGCGTACCCTGTACGTTGCTCTAAGCTCTCTGGCGCTGGCCAATCTCTGAGGCTGTATAACCCCCTGCCCTCGGATTGATCCCACAGGTACTCAACCTTGGGGTGACGGACCGGAACCTCTTGCCACCCAGACCGGTGCTGCAGGATCACCTTGGTGCACGTGACCTCCTCGGCGAACTCAACGACGTCCTCCGGCAATGCGGGGATCCACTCATCGTTGAAGAAGTCTCCGTGAAGGTTCAGCTGCACGCGAGAGAAGCCTTGGCACAGGTCTAGGACCACGTCCCTGTCTATAGCCTTTGTCCCGCCACGGTTCAAGGCGCTTCGAGACCAGTTTCCGCAGAGGTGGAGCGAGGTGCGTAAGCCACCGTCAATACCTAGGAGTGCTAGCTCACGTACACGATCTAGTGTCGGAAAGATCGGATTTTTTGCGCTACGGCCATCTGTGCTGCCTGTCCCTACCAACACTCCCCACTCAACAAAGGGGTTCATCACGTTGAGGTCTCGCAACCGGTCAAGATCTGTTTGGTCGTCAACCCCGGTAAAGGTCAAGATCTCAAGCAAGGAGAATGTCCTCCATCCAGGCACGAAGCTCAGGGTCGAAGCTCTCATGTGCTCGGTTGTTGTCCGCCGTGGCGATGATGACTGACGTGTCGCGCGGTGAGAGACCCAGAAGCTTGCTAGAGTTTCCAGCATACCAGCGGCGTGCGAACCACGGCGCCACCACCTGGATCGGGCAACGGTCTGTGCAGCGGTAATGCCCTCCTCCAAACCACGATCTCTCTTTCCGATAGCGGATGCAGCCATTGCTTAACAGCATGAACTTCTTGGAATGCTTACGCACTAGCTTCTTCTTGAACCGGTCGATCATAGCTGCCACTCCTCCTTTTGCACAGCGTTAAGAGAGAACTCATACTCTTCGTGCTCACGTAAGAACTGGTGTCGTTCGTCATTCGGCACGCGCAACATGACAAACAGCCGACGGTCGTCTGTCTTTCCTGACAACGTATACGTTGCCTCAAAACCGTCACCGTCGGGAAATTCTGACGTGTAGCTTCTCTTCAAGACAGCTCGAATAATCGACCTCTCCTGAGCATCTTTCCACTCGGTCACTCTTCACCGTCCTTTGTTGGGACCAACTTGTACCGGCCCTCGATCAGACCACCGAGGTATCGACCGACCTGCGCTGCAGCGTCACGCCGTAATCTCGGTCGATGGTCACCATGACCTTTTGACAATACTTGCACCTGTACATGTTCTTGCGGTACTTGTAGTGACGATTGTTTACTTGTTCCACGGCTTAAACCGTTTGAGTTCACGGGTGCTGGGCCACTGCCCCTTGAAAGTATACCCGCGAT
>CBDEUI010000002.1:0-39074 GCA_965243235.1 Dehalococcoidia bacterium | reverse complement strand
AGCCAAGCCGACAGCGAACCCATCCAACGACCACGCGGACGTGTTGTCGCCGAACGCTTCACCGCGACCCAACTCCCCCAAATCGGTTTCGAGTTCGGGATCCCAGAACTGTTGGAACGCGAAGAACACGTTGTCGAACAGGTCGCCGATGATGTTGCCCAACCCGAGACCGGGGAGGATGGCGTTCAGGATCAACTGCAACGCGAAGTTCGCGCCCCACTCGATGACCTGATTCAGGATCTCGGGGGCCTTGCCGCCGATCACAACACGTGTTGCGTCCGCAGTCTTTTCGACCCGTTCAATCCAGGCGATCTGATCACCATCCGTGCGCCACTGAAACTGGCGGCGGTCCCGCTTCGCGTGCGTGTTGAACACGAACCCTGGGTTCTGCAACTTCCCCCACTCGGACGGATTTGTGAGCCCGAGGATGTTTCCGGGGTTGGTGAAGTTCAGGAAGTTGTCGGACGTGTAGTCCATCACCGATTGCAGCATCGAGAGGGTGTGCGTGTTGAACACGTGCGGGGACGGCAACCCGTCAGCCGGCGTCCACAAGTTGATGGACAAGCCGATCTCGTAGGTCTCGACGGTCTGCTTGAATAGTTCGTCGAGCTGGGTGAACCGGGCGGCCAACACGATCATGTCGTCGGGTGACTCGTGCACGATGTTCAGCAAGTCGTCGAGAGTGTCGATGTCGTCGAGGTCCGGCAACTCGGGTGTGGTTTTGCGGATTGGCAGAGCGGACACGACCGGCGATCGGAGTCGTGTCATCACCTTCGACACGTACTTCTTCATCACCTGATCGGGTGGTCCCCAGTCAACATCCTGCTTACCAGTGATGTTGAACTGGATCTCAGGCGGCAGGATGTTGTTCACCCATGCCAACGCCCGCAACAGCTTGAACAAGTTCGAGACACAAGTCAGTTTGATCGTCAACCTGCCAGGCGGTCCCGCGACTTGAGCCTCCATAACCCGCCCATCCCACGGGATTCCATTGTGGGTGGTGCGGATGTGGATGACTTTCCGCCGCGGGTGCGACAGATACGACGCCATCGGATGATCCCCACGAATGTAGATTTCCGCGGTGGTGGGGATCGCCCAATCCCACTCGAAAGTGGTTCCCGCCATGTACGCGCCAAGAGGCCTCCACGACATGGCATCTGGTGAACCGACCTCGATTCGGAAACCTTTGACCTCGGTGGTGTTGGGGCGCGGGTATCCGGGGAGGGCGACAGTCATTTAGAAGCCCTCCCTGAATAGTTGCGGCAGCGTCACTTTCACCGAGGTGTTGGTGTTGGTGCCGGTTCCTTGGATCGTGATGGGGACGGTGATTGGGCTGGCTGGGTTTCCGGGGATCTGCTTGTACCAGGCACGGGCGATCCACGACCGATCGTTGCCGGCGCCGTCTTTGATGGAGAACCAGTTCGGGTCGGTGTTGATGGTCCACACGTCGCCGGCTGCGATGGTCGGTAGTGGGACGAGTTCGCCTTGCCAGCCGATCTTCGGAAGCGTGATGGGGCCGGTGATGACGATGTGCGGCCACACCGGCTCATCCGATTCAGATTCGATAGCGGCTGTTGCGAAGTCCGCGGCCTTGAATGTCTTGACGGCAGGTCGCTTACGCCACCACGTCTCGTCCGACCGAAGTGTTGCCGGGTCGTTGAGCTGCACCCCGGAGTCCTTCAACAGCCGAATGTCCATCGGCCCGAACTTCGTCGACAACCTCACGTACTGGAATTTCTCGCCACCAGTTTCGGTGATCGACCAGAAGGTGTGGATTTCTTTGCCGCGGCCCAATGAGTGCCGCCACAGCTTCCCGAGCCGCAACGCGTCAGCCTTCGGGACAGGCCCGACCTTGCAGTCCAACCCGATGAAGTTCGGCATGTCATTGCGGGCAACCCACGACACCCCAGCCTGACCCACATTCTTCTGGTCATCGTGCGTGAACTCGGCGCCCTCAGTACCCGTCGGTTCCGTACGAAACGAGACGGGACAGGCAGGATCGTTGAAATCCCACACTGTCCCGTCTGCGCATTCGAGGACATATCGCCTACTCATATGCCGCCCTTCAGGATGTTGATGTTCGCCATGCCCGAGTCGCGGTCGACGTTCACCTCAGCTCGGATCGGCTCACGGTTCTTGATCGCCAACAGGATCTGTTCGAGGACCGGCTGAATTTCCTTGGTCGCGTTCTCGAACCCCTTCTCCAACTGGGAGGAAGAGTTCGCGCCAGTGTCGAATTGGCCGGTGAACTTACCGTCCGCATCGAAGCCACTGGCGAGGGCGAATGCCGCACCAACACCGAACGCCGCAGCGTTATACGCAGCAGCACGACGACCATTCGCCGTCGTCGGCACCTTCAACCCCGGCTTCTCCCCCACATAGCCACCGAACCCTGTGAGTCCACCGTCAGCCATCGGCACCAACTCGTACCCGAACCGGCGTGCAGTCTCACGGGTGATCGCGACTGAACGGTTCCGCTTCGACGGGGCGTGCGGAATGTAGGACTCTCCGCCTGTTCCCTTCTCCGCGAACCGAATCAAATCCGCACCATCCGAATACAGGCCGGCTTGGTCGGGGAGGTTCATGCCGCCGTTCTCGAACACCTTGAACCCGCCAGACCAGATCAGGTTCGGATCCTTCCCCGCAGCATCCGAGGTACCACCAGCAGGCGCTGTCGCCGGCGCAGGTTCAGGCGCTGAATACGACGATGACGATGTTCCGGGCCAGTTGGTGACGAACACCCGCTGCCCATCCGTCGCCAACGCAGCACCACTGTCAGTAGTGCCAACAGTCATCTGACTGCCGTTGCCGCGGGCATTCGACGCAGCGATGATCTCGTCCGCCTCAGCAGCCTTCACCGCATAATTCGAACCATCCGCAGTGCCCGACTGCTGCACCTTCTGCGCCGCCTCAGCCTCCGACATGCTGTTGTAGTCGAAGTCGTCGAGCTTGTCGTAAAACATGCCCGCAGCCCGAGTCGGATCCTTCCGGTCCTCCAACGTTCCCCAACCACCGTTATCGCGCTGCTGCATGATGCCGGCGTTATCGCCATCCATGCCGTAGTCGAGGTTCTGCAAATCGGTTTCAGCGAGGGCGGTCATGACCGCGGCCTTGATGCCCTTATCGCTGATGCCGCGGCGCTTACCTTCCGCGATCACCTGATCGGCGATCTTCTCCCGCTCCGTCCGAGTATCCGGAGCAGCAGGAGCCGCATCCTTACCAGCACCAGACGGGGCACCCAACGGTTCCTTCGACGCCGCATGCACATGGTTCTCGTGCTGCTGCATCGTCGCCGCACCATAGAACGACGGATCGACGATCTTCCCGTCCTTGATGTTCCGAGTGAACCGCGGATCCGAGTAAATCAACTCCGCCAACTGCGACTGGTAGTTGTCGGCGAGATAGTTCGCCCACGCCAACTGCTCATCGGTGTTTCCTGAGCCGTTGGAGTAGTCGACTGCCTTCCCTTGCCCGTGGTAGTCGTTGGTGTCCCGGTACGACGAGGTGAGTTGCAGTCCTGGTGCGTGTTGGGATGCGATGCCGGTGAACGACTCGACGACACCACCATTCGCCATCTTGATAGCGTCAGGTTTGATGAGTCCGAATCCGAAGCGGCGAGCCACATCCTGCAAGATCGCCTCCGAACGTTTCCGCTTCGACGGCGCCCCCGGAATATAGGCTTCCCACTGCGTTTCGCCTTCCGCGTACTGCACCGGCCCGAGCGGGGACTTCGTGTAGATGCCCTGCCCTGAACCCTGCTGAATGTGTGCGGTGTCGATCATCCCGTCCGCACGCGTACGGATAGCGCCGTCAGCGAGTCCGTTATCAGCGAGAGACGGGCCGATGAACGTCGGGTCCACGCCAGCTGCGACCCGACGTTCAGTGATCACAGCCGAGATCCGTAGGGTACGTTGCCGACTCAGCCACTCCTGCATCCGCGCTTCAGCGTCAGCGGTTTCAGCTGTGACATTGACCGTTCCATCAGGCAGCGTCTCAACCTTCAAGCCAAGCGCCTTGAGTTGATCCATCGAATCTTGAGTCAACGCCTGAGTGTGGATGGTCTTCGAGTCCGGGACATCGATGACCTTGTCCTTCAACACGTCCAACTCGTACTTGGCTTCAGGCATGCCCGATTGCAGGATCTTCGTGTCAACAAACTCAGGCGTCAGTCCGAGCACATTCAGGTAGTCCACCGCTGCCTTGTTCGACATGCCAGTGGCCATCAATTGCTCGATCAGAGCGTTTCGGTTTTCGTTGTACTGACCGGTCAAAGCCTCAACGGTATTGCCGGCTTCCATACCCGTCTTGATCTGATTGACGAACTGATCGGACATGCCCTTGAGCCCGTTTTCCATCTGGACCTGCGCCTCGTTGTTGCGATCGATCGAACCAGTCCAGTTCTCAATCTTGATCGCAGCACCATCAGCGCCAACACCAATATCAGCGATCGCCTTGTTCACCTTCGCCGACTCATCGTTGAACGCCGCCGACAACTTCATGTCCCCAGCGAACTCGTTGAACCTGTCCTGAGCCTGACCCAAAGCGGGAATCAGAGTGTCGTGGATACCGTCAGCAGCGCCTTCCAACATGTTCGAGATGCCCTCGCCTCCAGTGCGAGTCTTGTCGGCCATGTCCCGCATCTTGTCCGCAGCGCCACCTGTCGCGAGCCCCAGCAGGTCACCGAAAACGGGGATCGCTTCACCCACTGACAGGATGTTCGCACCCATATCCAGGAACGACGCACCAGTCTCGGACGCCGAGACAGCGAACTCGGCCAGTCCACGAAGCCCGCCTTCTACGAATCCGAGGACTGACTTGCCCGCTTCGAACACCGTGTTGCCGATGTCGATGAAGAACTGGATCACACCGGCACGGTTGTTTGAGATGTTGTCTGCGAAGTCTTTGATGTACGGTCCGAATGCTTGCGCGAGAGCAGCTTTCATGCCATCGCCAGCAAGTTCGATGGACCGCATCGCGCCTTCAACGGATGTCGAGGCGTTGCCGCCCATCACGTTGATCGCACGCCACGCCGCACCCTCGTAGTCGTTCATCGACTGGATGGCCGTATCAAGATCCATCGCATAGAGCGCGTCGCCCAAGTCTTCAGCCTGCGTGCCGAAAAGAGCTGTTGCTAGCGTGGCGCGTTCCTGCTCATCAGTGACCCCGCGCAGCTTGTCCAACACCTGGCCTAGAGCTTCACGTGCACCCTCTCCACCGCCAGCGATCTTCTTCCCCATGTCCTCGGCGTTGAACCCGAGGGCCCCGAACCCTTCCGACATCTTCTCGTTGTTGGCAATGAGATCCTGCTGGCTCAGCGCAACACCGTCTTGCTCGTATGCAAGATCAGCAAAAGCTTTTGCGCTCAACTCGCTACCGTCGATTGCGCGGATGCTGAACTCTTTCAAAGCATCTGCTGCGAGGTCAGTGTCACGTGCGCCCGCCTTCACGGCCTGGGACATCAGACCGATCGATTCGGCACCAGTCAGACCTAGCTTGCGAAACTGGGTTCCATACTCGTTGACAGTGTCGAGGAAGTCCTCGGAGTTGTTGAGACCAAGCTGGGTTGCCTTCGTGAACAGGTCGAAAGCATCCTGCGCGTCGACAGCGAACCCAGTCTTAAGAGCCTGACCAGCTGCCTTAGCAACGGCAGGGATCTCCTCTTCCATGATCGTGGCGACACCATCGAGGCTGTTGATCATCTTCTCGGCGTCACGTTGCGTTGCAGCTGGATCCAGAAGACCGTTGCGCAAAGCGAATTTCGCCGTGTCCAAGTTGCCTTCAACAGACTCACCGAACGCATCCGCGTAGGACTCGCCCGCGGCAAGACCGAACTTCCGAGCCTGTCCTTCCGTGACACCAGTACGTGCCTGAAACAGATCCTGCGTCTTCTCCTGCTCCATGCCCTCTTTGATGGCCGCAGCGAGCGCAGCGCCAGCCGTCAAGCCGATGACAGCGACACCAAGCAGCGAACCAGCGATAGGGCCGGTCGACGACGCGAGGTTGCCGATCGTGTCAGTAAAACCGGACAGGAAGTTTCCGCCAGCCTGATCACCAGCACCAGCACCGCCGTCACCAGCCTGCCGATACAGGTCATCCAGGTCACCCTGAGCGGCCTGCAAATCCTCCCGAAGGCGATTACCTAGTTCGATGTCGTTCAGCGCACCAGCTGCTTGCCGTGCGCCGGCACGGATTTCGTCGATCCCTCGTGCAGCGTCGCGGGCTTCGTTGAGAAGTCGGTCGTTCATGACGATGTCGTCGACTGACTGGTCGGCGCGTTGCGCGTTGCGTTCCAACTCTTGGATGCGTTGCGCGGCTTGCTGCGCCTGCCGGTCCAACTGCCGGTTGATTTCCACGGCTTGTGCTGCTTCGCCTGCGCGGGCGGCGGCGCGGGTGATGTCCTGGAAGCCGTTGCTGATCCGTTGTGTGGATTGCCGTGACTGCTGCTCGGATCGTTGGGTTCCCTGGATGAAGCGGGAATCGTCCAATGTCAGTCGGGCTACGAGCTCACCAACGTCCAAGCTCATCGCTCAGCCCTCCAAGGGTTCAGGTTTTCGGTTTGATCGTGGCGAGGAACTCGGTGGCCTGTTCGAGGTCGACGAGTTTGCCGAGTTGCGCTAGCGCCCAATGGGCCTCGCCGATATCGGCGGAGAAGCCGTAATGGAGAATCGCGGTGCGGCCTGAGTGCAACACCATCGGCCAAGGCAGGTCATCGGCGACCATCTCGTCGTAGACGCCGCCCGACCACAGTTCGGTTTCCGGGTCGATCTCGGCGCCGAGGATTTTCAGTGCCTCGAATACCTGCTCGACTGGCGGTACACCTTCCGCGATGACCTGCTTCCGTAGCCGTGCGGCCTCTGGTGCGCCGGGTGCGGGCACCGTGTACGTCTTCCCGCGGATCGGCAGGTGCAGATCCGGGTCGAAGAAAGTATCCAAATCCTTGTAAGCCATCACTGGCCTTTCGGGTATAGTCAGTATTTATGAACGATATGGAGTGGCCTGAAAGAATTACGCACACCATCGTGACGCGCATCGGGGAGCGTCGAACTGCCCTTGGCATGAGTTACCAAGACTTGGCCAACGCCTGCACAGAACTCGGATACCCGACCATCCGAACAACTCTCGCCAACCTCGAAGGAGGAAGACGAAAGTCAATAACCGTGCACGAACTGTTCATCGTCGCCAAGGCGCTAGAGGTCAGCCCCATCGAACTGATATCCGATGTCACAGAAACTGACACTGTCGAAGTTCTCCCGAATGAACAGATGTCAGGCCCTGCTGCTCAAGCCTGGATCACCGGGACTGATGCAACCCAGCGCTCTTACAAGGCAGGGGTACGCGCCGCAATCGACGCAGCCATGAACCTCATCTAGCCCGCTTTCGGGTGTAGGGCGTCCCAGAGGTTGGTGCCGGGGGTGGATGCGTAGTGGTCGATGCGCAGTTTCAGCCACCGCCACGTGCGGGCGTCGAGGAGACCGGATTCGATGTCGTGACCGTTGGCGTCGAGGTCGAGTTCGATTGCGTGCCAGTGGTTGAGGACATCAGTCCACGGCCGATCAACGGTTTCGTCGGACGCGGGTTTGCCGGGTGTCGGGTTGTACCAGTCGCGGACGCCGGTTACTTCGTCGTACGGGCCGCCGCCAGGATCATCCGGTCCATAGGTTCCCGGGGCTGAAAGATCTTGCGGGCTAGGGTCGCCCCCACTCTCGATTGGTTCGGGGGTGGGGGCAGGGGATTTCCCGCCAAGACTCCACCAGCCGACTCCCACACCATGCGGCCAGCCTCAGGACTCAAACCGTAGTGCGCCATGACGACACGGCCGGCGACAGCGATCTTCGGCCACGACACACCAGCCTCAGTCATCTGCTCATAGGTGTCACCGAGAGCGAACACAATCTCGTCGCGTTCCTGCTCATCCGACAGCCGTGGTTTCTCGTTCAACAGTTGAACGAGGTGTAGCCCTTGGCGGGCACTGCATGAGACCCGGAACTCGCGCCCACCGATAGGCAGGACGAGTTCCGGGTCCATGAGTTCTGCGAGGTCACGCATACAAGTGCAACCTTTCAGAAGAGGTGCTGGTTAGGAGACGGAGACAGTTCCGGCGGGAGTCAGGCTCGAACCGGATGCCGAGACCGCGCCGACAGGACCAGCGAAGGTGACTGTGTAGGGTCCACCAGCCGAGCCCGTCACCGTGGTACCCGAAGGGACGCCCGCCAGCGCGAGAACAGCGGTCTGCACGGCCGACGATGCGACATTGTGCGCGAGGCCCGATGCCGTAGCGGAACCAACAGTCAGCGACCACGTACCGCCAGTCAGGCCGGCAGGCAACGTGATGACCTTCGCGGTCGGCAACGGAGTGCCAGTCGGCTTAGCGATGTCCTCAGGCTTGCCGTTGCCCTTCAAGGTGAAGGTCGCATCCTGCAACGCCTTCGGATCACCGGCAGCGTTGTCCTTCCAGATGACCGGTCCGGAGCCCTTGTATGCATCGGGGAGATCGTCGCGACGGTAGATCTGGAATTCCACCATGTTGTCGATGCCGGTCTTGCGGCCCTTGCGTCGAAGCAGCGCCTGGCCCGGGTCGTCAACGAACCCGGCAGTTGCTTCGCCCTTGCGCTTGCAGCCACCTTCGACGCGCCACGAGAGTCCGGTCACGACCGAGGAGTCGTAGCCTTCGCCGTCGATGTCGGAGGCATCCTGTTCTGCGCCTTCGAAGATCGGCGAGAGTGAGGAGCATCCGCGGACGAAGAGCCAATCGGACTCGGAGCCGCCGAGTTCGCGGACTCGGAGTACCCAGTCGCGTCCGAGAGCGGATGCGAGGGACTGGCTGTTGGGGGGTGCGAGTGGTGTGGTCATGTAATTGCTCCTGGGTTTGTGGTGATGGTGTATGAATCGGGGCGGGTGTAGCGGTTGTTCGCATCCGGGGCGATGGGGCCGACGATGTGCCGGATGCAGGACAGGATGTTGACGCCCGCCCAAACTGTGTTGCTGCGCTCATGCAGCCTGTCGTCGAGGGCGCGGAACACGCTGTCGGCCAACCTGTTGACGGTGCGAGGGTCACGGCCGGCGGTCCTGAATCGGAGTTGGACGTAGTAGTCGGGGGTTGCTGCGTCCCGTGTCCGGTCGTCGTTGTAGCTGTTGAGGAGGATCGCCGTGTCTGGTTTGTCGGGGAGTTGTCCGAAGAAGATCGCGGGGAGGCCTTCGCCGACGTAGATTCCGTTCGGTGCGTAGCGTGCGAGTCCGAGGTTGGTGAGGTGTTGGGCGAGGGCTTCGAGGAGTTCGACGGTGTCCGGTGCCCGAACGAGTGTCATCCGAGTTGCCTCCGTATCGATTCCGCGAGGATCTGCCCGACAACTTCCCTCGTTGCGATGACAGCGTTTTCGAGGTACTTCGCCTCACCATCCTGATGGTGATAACCGAGTTCCTCGTGCTGCTTTACGGCATACGGTCCGTCGAAGCCGACAGCAGCTTCCAACCCCTCAGCCGCAGTCGCCGCAGTGTTCCGCAGATACCCGGTCTCTTTCGGTGCCCGTTCGATCGCTTCCTGCTTGATGACTTCAGCGGCAGCGTGCAATCCGTCGGTGATGGCGGAGCGGACTGGCTCGATCGGAAAGTTCAGAGCAGTACTCACAAGCTCACCTCGGAAGGGTCTGGATGGCGTGAATGGTGATTAGCGCCCGCGCACCGCTTATTCCCACAAGTCGGGCAGAGTGGCATCTTCCATTGGTGCCCGATGAATCCCAGGCATGTGAAGCATGGACATCCGTCGTACAACTCGACTGGATACGGCATGATCACGAGCACGCTCCTAGGTGAGGTCGATGCTGTAGAAGTTGGGGGTCAAACCGTTGCCGTCGTCATGGCGTTGCTCCGCCAACACCACAGCCGTGCGTCCACCAAACTCGGGCGGAAAAGTCACCAACGAGCCGACAGGAATCAGTGCAGTGTTGACATGCATACTCACGCGGGCCTCCGAAATGACCTCGGAACCATCAGCAGCGCGCACCAACTTGCGTTTCGTGGTGATCTTCCCGAGCACAGTCACCGCCGGATCGAATGCCGGTTCGTAGGGTCCTTCGCCCGCATGCCGCTTCACCGATACTGGCCACACGAACCACTGCGCCGCGATGATGTCCGCCATGCTCACGACGACCTCACCAACGAACTAGCGAGACCCGCATTCCGCAGGATCGACACGGACAGTTCGCATAGTCCGTCCAACGCTTCGGCGCGGGCAGCGTCCACCGTCGCAGCAGTCGTCGACAACGACGAACCGTCAATGCTGGATGATGTGATCTGCACATCGAAACCGCCGGCACCAGCAGCCGGATCCACCTTCAGTTCCTTCCACCGTTCCGCCTGCGCGCACGTTGCGTCGCGCAACGCTTCCCGGATGTCGTCATCGACGGGGAGGCCGCTCGGCTGGGTGTCGTAGATGTCGCAGCGGCATGCGTTCGCGACCCTCGATGATGCGTGGCGTAGGAGTGAGGTTGCGTTGTCGGGTGCGGGCTCACCGAGCCACGCGGCCAGGTTGTCAGCATCGGCATAGACGAGCACGGTTACTCCTTCTCCAAGCCGATGACCGTCTTGACTGTGGCGATGTCGGCCCCAGCCGAGAACAGGGAACCGGACGCGTCGCGCCGCAACTGCTCCACGATGATGCAATCCGGAAAGATCTGGACACGGCGTGTACCCGCAGATGGGATGCCGAGCAGTTCAAGCGCGGCCATCAAGTCCCGTCGCTTGAACGTGGTGGGTAGATCAGACACGAAAACTCCTCGGGGTGTTGATGGTTGGCGCGCAGACCATCTCGGTCATACCGAGATGTTTATACGCTGCTGCAAGGGGGAAAGGAACCCGGCGGTGAACCCCTCAAGCGGTCTTAACGTGGGTCTATGAGCCGTTGCCGGGCACGTAGAAACGCACCAACCACCAAGCATTTGGTCCCACCAGCCCCGAGCCGCACAGGAAGGCGACTCGGGGGTGGGCATCAGGTAGATCAGTCCTCGGCGGGCTTCCGGGCGCCCCGCTTCACAGTCTCCGACACCTTGTAACCATGACGGGTGAAGTACGCCAACGCATTCGCGTCATCCGTCTCACCCACACCGTCCACGAAGTTCACGCCAGCGACCTTGCCGTTGTACCCCTCTACGGGGGTCTTCACGGTCGCCACTACTGAACCTTGATGTTGCGGAACACCGACGCAGCCTTGGTGGCCTTCAAAGCGCAACCAACCGGGCCGAGCTCGACCTCACCCTTCTTCACCGCACCAGCAGTGGAGAAGTCAGGCAGCCACGTCTGAACGATCTGGCCACCGACAGTCGACACACCGTGGAAGCCGTCGAGGCCGACACGGTACGCGAACAGGTCAGTCAGGCCGGTCTGAGCGGTACCGACAGTGCGAGCCTCGATCGGGATGATCGGGTTGTTCGTACCAGCCTGGTTACCCGGGTCGACGAACGTGATGCCACCGTACGACTCACGATTGATCGGCCGGCCGTTCGCACCGATCAGGCCCTCGATGGGGTCCTTCGTGTACATGCCGGAGCGGCGTGCAGCGGCACGGACACGCGCCAACGCCTTCTGGTTGCCGAGGACAACGGTCGGGATGCCGTCGAGCAGCGACAGCCACTCGTCGATGTCATCGAGAGCCTTGTTCACCGCGGAAGGCACTGTGTCCCAGTCGGTCCAGTTGGTGACCGAGCTTGCCCGGAACTCCGTCGAGGACCCGGTAAGGGCCTTGTCGAGGCCGTCGAAGCCGTTGGCGTCGACTGCAACGTCACCGTTGATCAGTTCGTCGTTGAACTTGGTGGTCGCGGCCTTCACCTTCTGCGACACGTTCAACGCGATGTTCGAGGACGCGGCGGGGCCGAGCTTCGCGAGCACACGGTCCACCTCGAACGATCCACCGAGGACGGCGAGCGTGATGCTCTTCTTCTCGGTGGTGACGTTCTGCGGGGTGTACTCGGTGTTGTAGGCGCGGGTCGCGGCGGTGGGCTGCGTCAGCAGGCGCCGGTAGCCGTAGTCGAGTGTGCCTCCACCTGTCGGGGAGACAGCGTCATCGAAGATCAGCGAGTCGAGGACGGCGGATTCCTTGCGGAATTCGTCGATGACAGCGGGATCGTAGTCTTCCTGGGCGTTGAGCTTGGATTCTGCGAGGGTTACAGCCATGGGAGGCTCCTAGGAGTAGTGGGCGGCGATGGAGCCGCTGAGCGTTGTGGATTTGGTTTTTTCTTTTGCGCCGCCTGCGGGGAGTCCGGACTTGCCGGCGGGTGCGGCAGCTTTGATGCGTTCGGAGAGTGCTTTCGCTTTGGCGTCGAACTTGTCGGCTGGTACGCCTTCGAGGAAGTCGAGGTCTTCGTCGGACAGTCCGTATTTGCGGGCTGCGCGTTCGCGTGCGGCTTCAGCGCGTGCGGCTTCGGCGTCAGCCTTGGCGTCGGCTGCTTCCTTCGCTGCCTTCTCCTCGGCGGTCCGCTTCGATGCCTTGATCTTCTCCAACTCGGCGGCGGCAGCGCGGTTCTTCTTCGCTTCCGCTTCGTGCTTGCGCGATTCCTTCTTCCAGTCCACGTCGGCGGGCGGGTCGGCCGGATCCTGTGGCGGATCGGCCGGCGGGTCTGCGGGATCGACTGGGTCGGCGGGAGGATCGACCGGATCGCCACCTTGGGGGTGTCCTTCGGGGTCGCGTCGAGGGTGCTGGCGGGAAGGCCAACGGGATGCTCGAGTAAACATGTCGAACGGTTCGGGTGCGATGACGGATCGTTGGACGCGCATTGTTCTCTCCTTGTGCCATGCGGCATTGGCCCCTGGGTGCCGTGCGGCTGGGGGCTATTGGGTTACTGCGATTCCGCCATGCGGCGGGAAACTCTGGGGATCTATCAGCGCGTATTGGGAAAACCCGATATATCAGCGTGCGCCGAGTCGTTCGCGGTTGGGTCGGCGTTTCAGGTCGTGTTGCGCGGTGTGTGCGGCGATTGCGGCTTGCTGCTGCTTCAGCAGTGCGGCGAGTTCGCGTTTGCGTTGCGGGGTGATGGCGACGGACTGCTGCCGTTTCGTGTCCCGCACAGCGCGTTCCATATCGCGCTGCTTCTGCGTCGCCGCGTACCCTTCCGGATCCGGCCTGGTCTCGAACGTCCGCGACCCGCCAGGAATGAACGCGCTGACAGCGTGTCCGCAGTTGGGGTGTTGGAAGCCTTTCGAGCGGGCTTCCCGCAGTGTGGCTTTGATCTTCACCTTCACTGCACGGCCGCCGGTCGCGTTGGGCCGGATCACTGTCCCTGCCTCGCCATCCAACGAGAGGACTTGCCCTTCGTAGGGTTGGCATTGCGGCGCCGGATTCGAGTGGCTGGATACGACGATCAGGGTTTGACCGCGCTCCAACATCCGATCCGTATGCCCATCAATCAACTCTTGGTTGACGATGGTCCGGGACTTCATCTCGATATAGCTGGCGAGGGACCAGTTGCGGCCGGCAGCATCCCGGAATCCGGTCACGCCACGTTTGGTGAGGATGTCGAGGGCTTGTTGCGCTGCATCCAGGCGTGTACCCGATCGGACACCCGATGACCTCGCGATGATCTGCGTTGTCACCTGCGAATGCAGCTCCCCCGCGGCACCCGGAATCCGAGCAGTCACAGAGGAAAGCACCTGCTGCCCTGCGTAGATCGCGGCCCGAGTCTTCCGATCCCGAGCAGGCGTCACAGGCGGAACCGGAGGCACCTTCGGCAACCCCTTCAAGTCCTCGTCCGCAGCCTCACGGCCACGCTCCGCAGCACCCGCAACCGCACCCTCAACCAACGCCGGCATCTGGGACTGCAACTGCAACGCCAACAACTGCGCCTGCTGCCGAAACCGCAACATCTCCGCCGGCTGCCGAGCCTCCCACTCTGGAGTGTCGATGCCCGCCACAATCGCTTCGGCGAGCATCGACATCAGAGCCAACTCGGCTTCGGTGTAGAGGTTGATCAACTCATCGGGGAGTCCTGCTGCTTCGGACGGGTCGAGCGCCATCGCCTACTCCTCAGCGGGTTTGACCTCATCGACAGGAGGCACAGGCGGTTCAGGCGGGATGTTCGGGTCAGGATTCTGATCCGGAGGAAGCGAACCGAACGGCGAAGGAACCTGGTTCTTTTCGTCGATCTTCTTCACTTCCTCATCGATCCGCTCCTCATCCCAATCCTCATGCAGATACGACACTTTCGTGTGAGTCGACGCAGCATCCGCCGTCGCCCAACCCTGAACCGTCCGAGACTTCGCCTCATCCGACTCACGAGCAAACTTCGGCCAATCCAGCTCCAACTCCTCGACCGGAGCGACACCCTTGCCGGGGAACTTGACTGCATCGATCTGCATGCAAATCGTCGCCAACGGCCCAAGAGCAGCACCCCAATAACGGGCCTTACCCTTCGTTGTCTTGACCGTCAACTCTTTCTTGCCCGTCGCCTCTGTCGCGGTCTGAGCGACCTCGTCGGACATGCCGAACGACACAGGGCTGTACCCGGTCGTCGACAGGACACGACGCAACAACAACTCCGCGCCCTGATCATGCTCAAGTACCCGCAGCGCCGGCTGATGGAACTGGAACATCGAAGTCGCGTCGCCGTCCTTCACGCCCTGATTGACCTGCGTGAAGATCTCCTGATCCTCAGGCAACGATGCACCGCGACCTGCGCCGTGATTGGTGAGCAACTGCTCTGAGGCGAACATGCGTGCCTGACCGATCCGGAACTCCCGAGGCAGCGACGAATAGATCAGGTCGAGGCCTTGGAAGATTGGGAACAGGTCCTGTCGGATGTCTGCCAGTCCGAGGTGTCGCAGTGTGGGGTCGTTGCGCCACTCGGGATTCGGGAGCACGTTCGGGACGTATCGGGCAGCGAGCTCGTCGACGCCGAGGCTGACGTATCCGCCGGCCGTGTCATCGAAGCTGTCGAGCTCGATGCCCTTGGTGTCGGGGTGCGCTTGAAGGTCCATCACGGTACCGAGGTTCGTCGGTGTCCCCTTGTACAGGGAGTGCAGGATGCGGCCCTTCTCGTACCGTTCCAAATGCCGCCACACGTCCCGCTCATCCGAACCCGCGAGCTCGGACCAGAATGTGACAGCTTTCAAACGGCCCCAAGCGAACTCGGGGATCGCCTTGTCCACATCCACAAAGTCGATCCAAGCATTGTCGGCGACCGTGTCATCCCACACCACGCGCTGATAGCAGCCACCCAACGCGGACGCTGATTCACCAGCGGTGAACAGGTCACCGTGGAAGGTGGGGGTGTTGAAGATCAGGTCCACACGGTCTTGCAATGCCTTGTTGTCGGTGGGGTCGATGATCGTCAGCGGTTCGGAGAACAGTTCCGATGCCGAGAGTTTCGCGATGTCCGCGGGGATCGGGACGTGCATTTTCCGGGACGGCTTCGATGCCGACTCGGGTTTCCCGTACAGGAAGTCTGAGACCTTGCCGACGACGCCGGCTTGCGCGAATGATCGACGGTTGGGGTTGGTGCGGTAGAAGTCGTCGAGTTTGAGGACGTCGCCTTCCCACCACACTTGTGATTCGCGGACTCGTGCGGCGACTTTCGCCAGCGCGGTCGGCGGCCACGCCATGTTCGCTTCGATCACGCGGCCACCCCTATTCGATTCGTTCATCAGGCAGGCGCGCTGCTGCATCGAGCGTTGGAATATGTGCCTGCCACATCGGGCGGGACGTTGAGACTGCGTAGCGGAGGGCGTCGACAGCATGGTCGTTGAGTTTCACGGGTGAGTCCTCCCCTTTCTCTGCAGCCTTGGCATCCCACACGTAGCCGGGTATTTCGCCGAGCAGTTCGGTGCACGATGCGTGGATGAGTAGCTGCTCGGTGGAGAACAAGGATGCGACGAGTCCGATGCCGGCGCCGACCTTGTTCGATGCGTTGAAGTAGTTGTCGAATCCGTCGCGCTGCAACTGCACTTTGAAGACAGCGGCAGCGGGGTCGATGTACAAGTATTCGGGTGTATCGGTGCTGATGAACTGACGGAGGCTGCGTGAGTGATCGGTGGTGGTGCCTGAGCCTGGCGCCCATTCGGCCATTGCGTACAGCTTGTTGTCGACACCCAGGCCGAGTTTGATTCCTCGGGTTGGGTTGGTGGTGCCGTAGTCGATACCGACACCGAGGATGCGTTGCATCTCGGGGAGCGTGTCGACGACATGACGTGCGGGATCGAAAGATTCGTAGATGACACCATCCGCCATCGTCCACAAACCTTTAATGAATCGGTCGTACCAGAGTCCTGTGTACTGCGCCTGCAAACCTTCGATGTATCCGTCTGGAAGGTATGCCCGGTTGTCGTCGAGTTCGAAGTGGAACACCTTGTGCCCGCGTTCGTCTGCGCGGTCGATGTATCCGGTCTTGAGCCAGTTCCTTGGCCCATCAGGGTTGGTGGTTGTGAAGATCCGTGCGCCTGGCACTGACATGCGGGCGACGAGCTGGTTGAAGAACTCTTCGGCCACCAGCGTTGTTTCGTCGACGTATGCGAGGCATACGGTCATACCGCGGATCGCTGCTTCAGCTCGAACATCGGATGCGCCGATGACGTGCACTGTGCGCCCGAAGATGTCCGCTGTCGGTGCGCCACGGTTGTAACGCACATGCTGCGCCATCACGCCGTACATGTTGTTGTCCTGCAACGGTCCGATTAGGTTCCGGAAGATGGTGTCGCGTGTCCGGCCGATGACCACGATCTCGCCCTGTTCTGGGGCGTTCGCGACTCCGACAAGGAACGCCAACAGGGATCCGACTGTTTTCCCGGATCGGACAGCGCCGTGCCAGATGTTGACTCGGCCTTTCGAGGCATCAGCATCAGCGTGAGCGAAAGACTCCAGTTGCTTCTGAGACATCCGCAGACCGTTGAGCGCCATCAGTTATTCCTTTTCGTCGGCTAGTTTCTTCACCTGCTCGAACAGTTCGTTGAGCATCGACTTCGCGACGTCAGCGTCTTGGCCGGCACCCATGCGGGTCAGGTTTTCGTGGGACTTGATGAGGCGTTCGACTGCGGCGGTGAATTCAGCGACGGCTTTCGCGTCTGGCAGGTCGAGGATCTCGGTCACTGGCCCGTGTGGTGTGGAGACGATGACGGTGTACTGGTCCCAGATGCGTTCGCGGATGTTTATGGCGTCGGCTAGGACTGCGGCTGCGAGTTGCGCACGCGCCTGCGCGGACCTGTCAGCATTTTTCTGGCGCATTGCTTCGATGGCGGGGCTTGGTTCTTGCCAGAGTATTCCGAGTCGTTTTGCTCTTCGGCTGATGTCTGGTCTGGTGCATCCGATTTGGTCGGCTGCTTGTTGTTGGGTTTTTCCGAGTGCGTGGTGTTCTCGGAGTGTGGAGTCTTGTTCGGGTGTCCATTCCCATCGGGGCATTGTTCACCTCGTTTGGGGTGGTTATGTGCGTGTGTTGTGGATGTCTGTCAGGATTCGGTTGCGTTGGTCGAGGAGGGTGTCGATGGCGTTTGGGTTGCCTGCGCGTCGTGCTTGTTCGAGGTCCCATTCGTTTTTGTCGAGTTGGTCTTGGAGTGATTGCATTACTGCCACCTCCACATGCGCCAGATTCCGGTGATTGCCCAGATGAGTAGTTCGCGGGTTGGCATTAGATGATCCAGTATTGGATGAGTGCCCAGATGATGCGGAGTGTTTCGATCATTGGGCCTCCTGAAGTTGAACCCCGGGCGCGCTGGCTAGCGACTGCTCCGGGGGTTGCTGCACCATCCTCAAAAGGTGCGCCCTGGGGGGAAGTGGGCGCGGTGTGCAGCAAGACGAAACGCGACACCCGAGTGATTGTCAGGTGTCGCGTACGCGCATAGCGTATCAGATGATCATCCGCATGCGTGCATAACTATGCATCAGCTCCGAATATTGCCAGGAACGGCAGTCGAGGAATGAGGATTCGTCTACCGATCCGAACAGACGGGATAGTGCCGTCCTCGATGCCAATTCGGACTGTGCGGGGGTCTATTCCGAGCGCTTGCGAAACCTGTGTTCGTGTGATCGCCATGCTCGACATGTTCTTGATGTCTTCGATGGACAGTGTGGGTGTCGGACTTGGTGCTCCCATTTTCATGATGCCTTTCGTTGGGGTGTGGCGTAGTGGGCGTCGAGTATGTCACCGAGTGTGTAGATGGGGGTTTTCTTGTCCGCGTAGCGGATCGGCGTAATTTTGTGTTTTTCGACGAGGTGGTTGATGCGGCGGATGGTGAGGCCTTGGGCGCCGATGTGTTTGGCGAGGGTGGCGATGCCTCGGGCGTTGAGTTGTTCGGCGTGTGCTTGGGCGAGGCGGGTGGGGTTGGGTTTGGGGATGGGTTGGAGGTGGCTGCGTCCGGATGCGTTGCGTGCGTGCCTGATTTCCGAAGTGATGTCGTGGTGTGCGGCTTCGCTGCCTGGGGTTGCGGCGAGGAGCAGGATGTTGCGTGTGAGCCAGTCTGCGTAGCCTGCGCAGTGGGTGTTGGGTGCTGCGATCTGTCGTGCGTCAGCGAGCCAGTACACCCATCGTTCGAGTTCGATGAGGAGTCTGTCGGCGGCGTCGACGGCTGCGACGTTGAACGGCAAGGGTTGGGGGCGGTCTCCTGTGGTGACTTTGGGGTTCCAGTTGGCGGTGGCGATGCGGGGTTTCTGGGCTTCTTGGAGGTCGTCGAGGATGTCTCGGACTTCCCCCAGAGCGTCGGTGAGCTCCTGTTGTTCGTGGCGTGGGATGAACCAGTGTTCAGTCACGGTGTCCTCCGATGCGGTGGCGTGCGCGGTCGTGGCAGGGTCGGCAGCGTCCTCGTGCGCCGTGTGGGGTGTGGCCTTCGATGCGTCGGGTTCGGGGTGCCATGGGGGTTCCGCATTCTCGGCAGGGTTGTCCGATGTCGATTCCGATGCGTCCGCCTGGGCCTGGGAGTGTTGCGAGGAGTTCGGCTAGGTGTGGGTCGCGTTTGAGTGGTGGCCGGCCGGGGATGGATCGGGCGTAGGCGTCGAGGGCTTTGGAGTCTGCGGGAGTCCATTCGAGGAGGTCAGTTGTCACCGGCGTATTCCTTGATGATGGGGAGGATGACGGGGAGGATCGCTTTGGCGTAGGCGTTGCCGTAGTTGTCCAGCCATTGCTCGCACTTTTCGGGGCCGAGCGATCGGAGGTAGGTCAGCATCTTCTGCTGGTCTGGGTCGGTTGCTTTCTCTACGATGTCTCGGCCTGATCTGTAGAGCGCGTCCCGGAGTTGGCTTTCGATTCTGCTCACCCTTCACCGCCCGGAGTGAACAGAACAGTCATCGGGAGCGGCAGGTATCGCCATCCGGCCGTGTCACTGCGCTTGACGTACACGTCCATCTCGTCTGGATGGTCGAGGTTTCGTGCGAGAACCGACCCAATCGGCAGCGCCTCTAAGTCTTCGATGCTGTTCACCGTGTGAGGCTTCGACCAACCAGCGGCGAGGAGTCGGTCGGCCGCGTGCTGTGGCAGCGTCCCAACGCCACCGGGGTTGTCGAGAACTGCGCCGGCCAATATGTGCACCAGTTCGTCTCTCGCGGGTGTGGCCTGTGATCGGATCTCACTCACAACGACTCCTCAGAAGGCAGTTCGATTCGGGCGGTGACGATCAGCTTTGTGCCAGGCGGAAAGTCGGATGCGTAGGCCTTGAAGCCGGGGCCGTACGTGAATCCCTGCCGCTTATCCCAGAAGAGGCCGTCGAGGTGCCGAACTTCACCAGGAAGGTCAATGCCACGTAGGTGTGGCGCAACAACCTTCTCTGCGGTGAGTGTGATCGTCTGCTCGGGATTGTCAGCAGATAGCACTTCGTCGGGGTTGGTGTGTCGTACGCAGCGATATGGGAACTTTCGGTATCTGGCGCGAATTTCATCCTCTTCGCGTCGGCTGGTTGCAGTCGTGAACGAGTTATCCTTGCATCCTTCATGTGCGCAGATAAGTCGGATTGTGTACTCGCGTCTGCTCATTGCTGTTCCCCTTCCAAAGCTGCGCGGAGGAGTTGAGCCGCCCGTTTGTATATGCCCATCTCCAATTGGTAAGACATGAGCGCTTGCCCGTCGTCGGCCTCGGCTGCGCAGACTGCACCGTTCGACGCGTTCTGGATGTGCCAGTCGAAATCTTCAAGCACTGGCGCTGTCCGCCCGTTGATGTACTGCTTCACCACCAACGCCACATGCGCAGGGAAAGCGTCGGCTCCCATCCATATGCCGCACTTGCAGACGAGCCGGTACTCAGCACCGGCCGGAACCCACTGCTGGCTCATCACCTGGTGCGCTGCGATGAGGTCGGTCAACCCCGGATCAGGCGCGGTCATGCAATACCCCTTACGTCGATAGCGGTTTGGTTCTGAATGCTGTCCACCCACGAAAGAAGTTTCGGCAGGTTCTCGTCCGGTCCGAACGCGAGATACGTTCCGTCCACCGAGTCGCACCCGATGGCTTCCGCGTACCTGTAGCGGGTTTTGGAATTCACGCGTCCCATATGGACGTGTTTGCCGCGACGTTTCGCTTCCGTCACCAAGTTCCGGGCGTGTTTGCCGAGTTTCCATTCGGTGGATCCGCCGATGAACAGGGCGTCGAACGAGTCCCACGGCACTGTCAGGTTTTCGAGGCCGTCCTGAGCGACGAGGGCGACCGGGTATCCGAGCGCTCTGATCACGGGCAGGAACGGCTTCGACCGCTTCAATGTTTCTTTCGCGTCCCCCACCACGTCGGGCGCGGTGGCGAACAGGCATGTGCCGGCGTCGTCACGGTTGGCGAGCAGCCACGCGATGTACTGGATGTCCCCTGGGTACCCTTTGCCGAAGCATCCGTTGTCCGCCACCCATGCCACGCCCGGTTCACGTTTGTTGCCTTGCGCTGGGGTGTCGATGTAGCCGAGCAGTTCTTTGCGCATGGCGTCACGCACCTTCTGGCTGGAGGGGTTGGCGAAGTACAGCACCACGTGACACCGCCTTGCCGAGAATGAGGTATGCGAGGGTGGCCCACGCTTTGCCGACGAGCTGTCCTGCGAGCGCTGGCAGTACAGCAGCCCAACCGAATGCGATCGCGAGGAATATGACGGTGTCGGCCAGGGCTCCGGTGAGGCTGGATGCGGTGACAGCTGCAGCCCACCTGCGATCACCGAGTTTCGATCGGTTCCGCAAGGGCGTGTAGACCGCAAAGTTGAGCAACTCCGCGACGGCAAATGCGACTGCCGATGCGGTGGCGATGAACGGATCCGCGATCAGATACGACAGGACTGCGCCGACAGCGAGTACTGCGAGCATCTTCGGTTTGCCGAGGAGGTCTTGCGTCGCGTCTCGGGCGGCGAGTGCGAAGCCGGCGGCGAATGTGCCAGCTGTCGCAGCGAATCCGAATCCGACTGGGACGAATCCGAATCGGGTGGTTGCCCAGTTCGCGACAATAATGGAGGCGAGGAGTGTTGCTGCGGATAGGTATCCGAGGGAGTTTCGTGTGCTCAATGGTGTGGGCTCGATTCGAATCTCGATGCGAGGGTTTTCGCGGTCCAGGAGGATGGTGTTGCCGCCGTCAATCACATGCTTTTGGGCGTCGTCGGGGATGACGTGTTGGCGGAGTGCGTCGATGGCGTCTTTGCGGAATGCGCTGAGGCCGTCTGCGTCTCGGATGCGGGCGTCGGGTGCGTATTGGGTGATGCTGATGGTTACTTGTTCGCACATGGGGATCGGGTTGGTTTGTAGTGCTTGTCGGATCTGCCAGTGGATGCGGGTGCGGGCCTTGGACTTTTTTGTCCAGTGGGCGTTGCGCCATTCGTTCATGGTGAGGGGCGGCCGGCCGGGATGCGCTGTGTCGATGATGGTGAGGGTGTGGGTCATCGTTTTTTGGCTCTCGCTGCGCGGTCTTGTTCGGCGCGCCAGTCGCGGCATTCGGCGCATCGGCAGAGGTAGGAGACGTATCCGTTGCCTGAGCCGTGGTTGGCGTTGGGGTGGAATGGTCTGCCGTTTTTGGTGATTCGTTGGATGCGGAATCGTGATTTGGAGAGGAGTGTTGTTTCGGATTTGGTGCGTGGGCCTGGTTTGTTTTCGAGGCGGGTGATGGTGGCTTGGATGCGGGGGTGGTCTGCGCAGACTTGGCAGAGGGTGCCTTCGCCGTCGAGGATGTGGGTGGTGGCTTTGGAGCCGATGGTTCGGTATCCGCGGAGTTCGCCGCATTGGGTGCAGGCTTGGTTGGATGTGGGGATCGCGGTGGGGGTTGCTGCTCGGCGGTTGGCGACTTTGGGGATGGGTCTGCGTGTGGGTCGGGTGCGTTTGCGGTCTTCGGCTAGGAGTTGTTGGACGGTGGGTGAAAGCTCGATGGGCGGTAGCGTTTTGGGCCGCATCAATCGGTCGGCTTCGCGCATTTCGCGTCGGCAGGGCCCGCATTGCCCGCAGAGTCCGGTGGGGCAGGATTGGGTGGAGAGGCTGGTAGCGATCATTTCCCTGCCGCCTGTTCGTGGGCTCGGTCCCATGCGTCGTTGTCTTCCCAGCGGTCGAGGGTGACGGGGTCTTCTAGTCCGTCGTCGTGATCGAAGTGGCTCATTCGATCACCCGGAGGGCCAACATGTTTGAGCCTTCGGGCTCGATCGAGAGCTTTCCAATACGTGCCCCGGAGGCATGGATCTTGAGGCAGTCTTCTTCGGGCCGGATGGTGATTTTGTCGCCGTTGTCGAAGACGAATACGACAGGCGCGTTGATGTGATTCGCCATCACTCCCCCTCCAGTTCGAGCGTGCGCTGCCAAATGGCACATGCATGCGCCCGTCGCACGTCACCAATTTCGAGGGCATCGAGCCCTTTCTGAGCGAAATAAGCTCTCGCGGCAGTACCTTCGAGCGCTGGCACAATGTGCATGTTCTCGCGGATAGTCGCGAGTTCCTCGGTCGGATAGAGCGGGTTGACGGCCAGCTTTCGGCGCATCCCTTCAACGAGGATGTCGAGCATGGTGTCGATGCCTGCGCGTGGCAGGAACAGTAGGTCGTCGGGCCAGCATTCCGACTGGTCGTCGAAAAGGTCGCATTCGATCTTGTAGAGAGTGCTCACATTGCACCGCCGACGTTGGGCATGTTCGCGGTCATCTGCGCCTGTTGCAGGTCGGTGCGGGCCTTATCCAGCTGCTTCCGGGCCTGCTGTGCGGCGTCGACGAGGGCGTCCCGTTCCTGCGGCCCAATCCAACCCAAATCGAGGGTGGCTTTCGCGTTGTCGTCGCCGATCTTCGCGGCGAGCGTGGCGAGTTCTTCGAGGTAAGTGCTCATGCTGTTGCCTCCGGGGTGAACAAGACCGTCGCGGGAAGCAGCGGCTTATAGGCGTAGTCATCTTCGGGGTCCATTGCGCTTAGCCATGTGCCGTCGAGTCCCTTTTCCATGACTGAGTACATGGCTTGTCCGTCGTAGCGCAGTGAATACCAGATGACTGTTCCGACTGGTAGTTCACGCAACTCTTCGATGTTGTCCACTGTGCGAGGCTTGGGCTGGTAGTCGGCGAGGACCGCGTCGGCGACTGCGAGTAGGTCGTAACGGCTGTCGAGGACGGCGTCGCTCAAGTCGCTGATGTCGGTGTAGCCGAACTGGTCTTCGCCACGCAGCGTGACGGCGATGGTCTCGGCCAACTCTTCTCGTGTCCTCATGCTGCGTATCCGTTCAGGTATCCGGTGAGGGTGTAGGCGAAGGTGGCGCAGAGTCCGGTGAGGGTGACGGCGACGTAGGTTCGTCCGCGCCACAACTTGCGGCGCTCCAACCGTTCGTGCCGGTCTGTCAGGTCGTCCATGAGTGCGAGGGATTCGAGCATGTCGCAATGCTGCGCAAGGGATCTCACAGTCGGCTCCCGTCTGTGTCGAGTTGCGTCATGCAGTCCTCGCACACGAAGTAGTCACCGAACCCGGGATCCTCGTGTGCGCTGAGGTTGATGGAAGTGCAGCTGCCGCACACCGGAGCATTCACAGCGGCGGGCTTACGTGAAGCGATGAGTTCAAGCGCAGGAACACCTGTGCGGTGCCGGCCACGCGAACGAAAAGCGAGAACAGTCATGACATTCCTTCCGATTTCTGGTCCCGCTGCAACGGGATTCTTCAACTGTAGACAATCATCATGCGTCACGCAAGACGCGAGACTCGTAAGGCAAAAGGATTTACCGCCTGACGTCTTGCGTCCTACGTGACAGTTGCCAGCCCCCAGTTTCACGCTGGCCGACAAACGGGCCACATCCGGCACATGCATCCCAAACCACACACTATGAACCACAGAAACGTTCTCAGCCGCGATTCTCATTTTGCGTACTTCGGATTCGGTTCAGCTTCGATCATCAATCTCGGCAGGCAGGGCATTTTCCGCTCCACCCCGGAAACCTTGTTCGTGCAGGCCTGGTACTCGTCAGCCCCACACAACGGGCACACATGCTCGATCGCATTGTTCACCGCATAGGCGCCTGGAACAGGTTTCCCGTCTGCACCGCCGATCGGTAAGCCTCCCAGCTGCGCATCACCCTGAACCAAACCGTGCTTCACGTCGTGCTGCAATTGCCGCAGCTCCCGATCCACGGCAGGTTCGCGCTGCGCCCGGTCGATCCGAATCTCACGTGCAATCCGGATAACGTCCGCCGGCATGATCATCCGCAATGGTTCGTTGCGGTAGTGCACAGTCACGGCATTGAGAGCATCCGGGAGTTCGAGGTTGTACGGGGCGAGAGCCTCCGCCCACGCACCTCCACGCCCGATATCGGCTTCGCTGAATCGGTTGTCGAACAATGCCGCTCGGCCGATGATCAAGCCAGTGTCCGAAAGTTGTTGAGGTGTCGCTTCGATCAGATTCATGCGGTGATGCCTTTCGGTGTTGACGAGTTGAGTCCTTCGGCTTGCCGTTGGGCGAGCTGGTTGCCCATGTCGGCCCATCCCATCGCTTTCTTGGTCGCCTTCCCGATTCCGCTGTCAGATGGTGCAGCAGGTCGGTTAGCAGCTTTGTGAACGAATCCGGGAATCATCGACGCCGCTGTCATCGGTGACGCGGCCCAGTCCTGGATCCCTGCTTCGATCTGCTCACGACTCACCCCCGACTTGAGACATCCGTCGACAGCTTGCGCGATCTTCGAAATCAAATCGCCTGGGACTGGCGACGGGCAGGAATCCGAGTAGGCCCTTGCGATGATGTGCGCCTCAGCGGAGTGCGCTGTCCCGTTGAGATGCTCAGCGATGTCTCGCACTCCCCGCGGTCTCGCCGGCGCGTCTCTTAGGTGAGGTGAACTACTTACGTAAGTAAGTAGTTCTTTCTCTTTCTCTATCTCTATCTCTGCTTGATTCTGCTTGAGGTCCTGCTTAGCAGCTGCTAGCCCGTCTGCTTGCGTTTCGTTGGCATGCGCCCGGTTCGCTGCCCTGGCCTTGCCCCCCTTCTGACCTGCGGCGATCTTCTCATTTCGAGACTTTTCGATCTCCGCGATGGTCTGATTATGTTCGGCATAGTCGTGAACAATCGCGACATTTTTTGATTCAAAAATTGTGATCGCTCCGCAAGATTCCACCGAAATTCTGTTGCGCTTTGTTCCCATCTTCACCCACACAGGCAGCGGCAGATTGCCGTCGTTGGGGTACTCACGGCAGTGCATGATGGCTTTCACGATCAACCACTTCTGCCCGTCTGTGAGGTTGATGTACTTCGGATTGCGGTCCATATCCACCGCCAGATTGATATAGATCCGCTTGTCTTTGGGCACGGTAGGGCTGTCCTTACTTGCGGCGGTTGTGTCGTTCGTAGCGTCGGCGAGTGCCAGGGCGGGCTGACACCGGATCCGGTCGCGGGCGGAAGATCGGATTCGAGTACACGATCTCCAAGGTTTCTTTGATGTCCGCTTCAGTGACGCGCCACTTGTTGGCGATCTTCCTGCCGGGCCACTTCTGCGATCGCAGTTGCTCGCGGTAGTAGGTGGGGCTGCACCTGAGCCGTAGCGCGGCCTCGTCGATGGTGAACACTTCGTCGGGTGGTATGTGCCGGCGTTGTTCGGTGGTCGTCATGCTGCTTCTCGTTTCTCGTGTGGGATGTACAGCTGGTTGCGTTGGACGACGGCGAGGTGGCAGAGGCCGCCGCGGGGGTGTCCGTTGTCGAGGCAGATGGTGTAGCCGTGTTCGTCTTTGTGGACGATGGTGACTTCGCTGAGGGCGCTGTAGGTGCCGATGTTGGGGTGGGTGATGGGCACTCGGAGTGAGGCTTCGCGGATCATGCGGCGCCTTTCCATACTCGGTTCGGGTTGGAGTGGCGTTCTTTTCGTGCGGGTTGGCACCATCCGGTTTGGGCGATGTGGCCGCGGCGTGACGCATTGCCGATGATGGATGAGAGGACGTTTCCATTGCCTGCGCGGAGCCAGTCGCGGGTTTCGGGTGGGACTGCGTCGCGGACGTGGTCGGCGGAGAATTCGCGGCCGGATCGGATGAGTTCGGTGAGGGCGGTTTCGATGTGGTTGGGGTGGTCGTGGTGTCCGACTGTTGCGGCTGCGAGGGCTGCGTCTTGCCCGTCCAACCTGAGCTGCTCACCAGCAGTGGTCATCAGTTTGTCCATTCGTAGTGTTCGCAGGGTTCGCGGTCTCCGGCTTGGGAGTCCCATTCGTAGCGCGGGTGGCGCACGTTCTTGAGGACTTCAACTTCGGTTTCCCTGTTGCCCCAGATGGTTTCGATGCGAGGTTCGCCGAACTCACCGCCCATGTCGGAGCGTCCCGCGAGCGGAGCACGGTTCTCGATCGCCTCATACACTTCGTCGCTTCGAGCGCAGTCGATTCGCGTCCAGGTCATGCTGCGTCCTTGGGGGTTTCGGTGGGGAGGTTCGCGTCCGGATGTGTCCAGCGGTTGTACGGGCCACCACGGTCCTCACGAGTGCCGCACCAGGCTTCGTGCTGGTTCCATCCCGGCACCGGACCACTGCACGTGCACGTATCGCGGAAGTAGAGGCTCATGACGCCACCTGCTCTTCCACCGTCTCCGCGTCAACAGGCTCAGCGTCCAACGGCAACTGCTCAGGCTCAGGCAGCGAGGCGCCATCCGACTCAGGCTCCGACATCCCCTGAATGCGCCCCATGATCAACGCCTGAATGTCGTCCTTCTCCTGCGCCGGCAACGTCGCAGTCTGCTTCCACAGCTCCCGCAACACATCCTTCGACTCAGCAGCCTCAATCGCAGCAAGCAAAGAATCCACGTCCACAGACGGTTCACCCAACGCTTCAGTGATCGACCGCGGGCGTGCTTGCGTCGACTGCTGAGGGCGCTGACGAGTCGAGCCTTGCTGCCCGTTGTCCGCCTGCTGCATCTCATCCGAGGTGTACAGACCGGACAAGTCCTGCGGGAATGCCTTACGCAATGCCAACGCCTCAGCGCATTTCGCCAACATCAGTGCGCCCTTCGTGGCCCACATCTGCGTCACATCGCCGTTGAACTTGGTTCCCACGTACTCGTTCCAGAGCGCGATTGCGGGATAGCGTGCACCGTCACGAATCACGGTGACCTTCGCGGCGCGGGGCTGCTCACGCTGCAACCAGACGTCGGTCCACTTGCCGTCTTCTCCGCACCACAGGGTGTCCTCGTAGCCGAACGTGCCACGAGCGGCGTCGGTAGCGCGTCGAGCGATCAGACGAAACCCGTCGATCCCGGTCTGGATGGTCTGCTTCCCCTTGCGTTCGATCATGTAGATCTGGCGCGCAAACGGATCCAAGCCGGTGCGCTGGCACTGGTGAAAGAACACGGCCAAGTCAGCTTTCGATGCTTTCTCGACGCCGATCTGAGCGAGCGCCGATTCCTGCTTCGGGGTCCAGAAGTCCTGTTCGGGCGAAACCGCTAGTGCGGATCCTGTGTGTACTGCGATCTCGGTCATCGTCATCAGTCCTCGTCGATCGGTTCGGTGGCTTCTTCACGTTCATAGGCGCTGGCATCAGCCCACAGGCTGATGGATAGGGAGGGCTTGCAGCCTCCGGCGCGAACGTTGATCGCCGAAGCGATCGTCTTCACGGTTTCCGCTTCGGCGTCGGTCAGGATGACGAAGGCGCGTGTTGTGTCATCACACCCGGACGTTGCGATCAGGTACTCAGTCATGCTGCTTCTGCCTTTCGTGGCTTCAAGATTTCGGGAGCCTTCTCCGCGAGGCCAGACGTGGCGCGGATAGACGGCGCACCCTTGCTATTGACACGCGACGCGATCGTGTGACCGTTGAACGTCGCCTTCTTCGACGAACCCAAGTATTCGAGGAGCACCGACCCGGTCCGCTTCTTCTCCAGCGCCACAGCAGCTTCCGCCGCAAACGCCTCCAAATACGGAACCGCGATCTCCGCCGGAACATCCACACCCGGATCATCAGCAATCGATGTATTCGCATACCGAACCGACAACCGATCACAATCACGCGAATGATCCGCCGCCGGCTGATCGCCAGCCTCAACACGCGCCTGGAACTTCAACACCCGCTCCCGCAGCACCGCCGCATCCCGAGCGTCGTAGTCGATGACAAACACCTTCGGGCGACGATGGAACAGTTCGAACGGACCGCACGCCGCGAGATGCGTACGGCGAGCACCGATCACATCCATCTGCCACATCACCTGCACCAGATAACCGATCGGAACCTCATCACCCCACGAGTGAATGTCGTCGGCTGTCTTGATCTCCAACAGTTCGACCGTGCCGTCAGGCAACGTGACAATCCCGTCCGGATCCGCTGTCTGCCAATCACGAAGACTGTGCTGCCATGTCGACGTTTCCTCGATCGTCCAATCGAGATGCATGTTCGAGAACCAACCACGAATCAGCGGCTCGAACTCATGCCCGCGGCCCTGCACATCGGTCTGCGGCTGCGGCGGCACTACGCCTGTGATGCCGTCGTAGATCGATCGTTCGGTGTCCCACTTCGACAAACCACAGATCGCTGCGACCTTCGACGCCGAGTACTTCGTCCACCACTCCGCGGTGCCAGGAGCGAGAGGTTCGGGAAGCTGGAATCCAGTCAGAGTGGTCATAGGATCACCGACACAGGCAGTGAGTCGATGAACAAGTCAGTCGCAGCGTCGAGGGCCTCAACCGTGCAGCCTTCGTGCGTTACGCCGACGGTCCCCGGAACCCGCAGATGCGGGTAGTGAAAGTCGAACACGTCATCAAATCTGTCCACTGCTTCCTGCAACTCAGGAGTGATATCCTTTACGTGCATTCGCTTTTCCTTCCGATTGGTGATTGCCTCGCCCGTCCTCCTGCAAGAGGGCGGGCTTTTTCGTGCCTTCATGCCGAAACCAATTGTCGTTTGTCACGCGTGACACGCAACGGTTCAGGCATAAAAAGGGCCTTCCTGGGGGCTCGAAGCTCCTTGGCGATCAGCTTCGCCCGGTTCTGCGGGCAGTGCTTTCGCTTGCCAGTTCGGTAGTGGCCGATGGTGGAGTGGGAGCACTTCACCCTCGATGCCAGTTCTCGGACGGACATGTCGTTGTACTCCATGTATTCGACCAACAGGTCGGCGTTCACGATCACGTCGAGCCTCCATTCAGATTGCTTGTTTTTCATGGCTTTGCCTTTCCGTTTCACTGTAGACGCTCTGTCTACCGTCCCACAAGACAGTAGACGGTGTAGACACTTTTGTCTACACCTGAATTGGCGATTTTCGACCCATACCTCAAGCAATGCAGATCACAGTGATGGAATTTGTAGACAGCGCGTCTACACTCTGACTATTCGAACACTGCCGCCGTGAGGAACGTTTGTAGACATGAACCCCGGACCCACCACAGACGATCTGTGGGACGCAGCGCTCGTCAAAGCTGGCTTCGTGGACAAGCGTGACGGCGAATCCCCCTCGCACCGCGCACTAGCCGAACACCTCGGAATCGGCACATCTACCATCACCAACATCCGCGCCGGCAACGCCAAACCAAAACCAGCCACAGTCGCTAAGATCGCCGACGCCCTCCGCATCGACGTACGCGAACTATCCCGCTGGATCGGCCAGACCCGCGAAGTTGCGAAGCCCTACACCCCACCCTCCGAAGCCGACCTTCTCGACCAACGAGAACGCGACGCCCTAGACGAGATCATCCGAGTCATGGCCGCCAGCAAGATCGGTGTCAAGCCTGAGGACGAGACTTCCCAGAATCAACCGCTCAGGGTTGTCCGTCCGATTACCGCTTCGCCGCCAATCGCGGCGTCCAGGAGAAACAAGGAAACCAGATCCGACTAGTCGTGTTCTAAGTTGTCGGTATCACTGTCTACAGTCCGCGCATGACCCGATACCACCCTTGGCGGACAGCGCGAAACAAACACGCCGACACCGTGATCGACTGCACCCGCGAACTCCCCGAGGGCGTAGCGGGCTACACAGACGGCACCGACATATGCATCTGCCGCACCCTCACACAAGCCGCACGACGATCAGTCCTCACTCACGAGTTGATCCATCTCGAGCGCGGACTCCCCTCCACAGATCCACGCTACGAGGCCCGCGAAGAGAAACTGGTCGACGAACTCGCAGCACGGCTACTGATCCCTCTCGACTCTCTCGTCAATGCACTCGTTTGGACGCGAGGACAGCCCGACGACGAATGCGCCTGGGAACTCTGGACAGACCTGCACACGCTTCTCGTGCGGGTCCGAACGCTGACCCCGCACGAGCGGGCTTACATTAATTCCGAACTGGACCGACGCTCAAACTAAGCGCCCCCACCTGAAAGGCACGACAATGACCACACCTGGCCCCGGCTGGCATCCCGACCCAGAAGGCAACCAGCAGTTCCGCTACTGGGACGGCCAACAGTGGACTAGTGCCACACAGCCCCTGCCTCAACCGACACCACCACCCGCGCCACCCGAGCCCATTGACCCCGAGAAGCTCGCCAAAGATCGCAAACGAGCACTCATCGGCGCAGGCGTAGTCGCAGTGCTCATCGCCGCATACTTCGGCGTCAACGCTCTTGCCAACCGCAAAGACGATGCCGAAACAGTCGCCGCAGAAACCACCACATCCGAAGCGGCACCGACCACCACGACAACGGTCAGGCCGACGACTACAACAGTGCGAACAACCGTCGCAGCCGCACCACCAGTCACGACGACCTCACATGCTGCTGCAACGACCAACTACAACCCGGCCGACGACCCCGAGTTCCTATTCCTGGGGACACTGACACTCATCGGATTCCCTGACACCCCAGATTCAACGGCACTCGAAGCCGGACGAACAGCCTGCGCCAGCTTCAGGAAAGGCGAAGAGTTCATGGACATTTCGCTGATGACCTACTTCAACGGCCCTGACAGTTGGACGCCTGAGAATGCAGGACAACTCGTTGGCGCGGCAGTCTCCGCCTTCTGCCCGCAATACAAAAGCGAGCTGCCACGATAAAGGTCAGAGCCCTTCGAGTGCTGCTGTGAGGGCTGCCGATGCTGCTTGCGCGGCACGGCGATCCAGATGCCCGTAAATGTTGATCGTCGTCGTGATCGACTCGTGGCCGAGGTGCTGCTGAATGACAGGCAGCGGCACCCCGGCCGCGATCATCCAACTTGCGCACGAATGCCGAAGATCATGTGGCCGCGGCTTCTTCCCTAATCTGTCGGACAGCTCCGCTATCATCGGCCGCCACGCCTTGTTGTGAAAAAGTTGAGCAGTGACCGGGCGCCCGAGACGATTTGTGAACACGAACTCATCCGGTGCGCGCCCCTTTAGATCGCCGCACGCCTCGATCGCCTGATCTGACAGGTTGATCGTCCGCACAGATTTCCGGGACTTCGGCGGCCCAAGTTTCCGCTTCGCCTCGCCCGTGTACTTCCAGGCCCGCACAATCCGTCCCGTCTTCTCCTCCACATTCAGATCGCCCACCTGAAACGCAGTCGCCTCCGAGAACCGCATCCCCGTCGACACCAGAAACACCGTCAACGGACGCCATTGCTCGACCACAACATCCCGCACTCGAACGAACTCAGTTGGAGTCAAGAACACCGGCTCATCTTCCTTGTGCCGCGCCGGCAACCTCCGACCGTCACACGGGTTCACTTCAATGTGATTCGCTCGCACAGCACCGTTGAACGCACCCGACAAGAACCCATGCTTGTTGGCGATGGTCTTCGAGGATCCCTCCTGCGCCTGGACCCACTTCGAGATCGCCTTCTCGTTCACCACAGATAGCGGCAGAAAACCAAGAATCGGATCAATGTCGCGGCGGAGGTACGAGCGGTACTTGTTCTTCGTTGCTTCCTCGACGCCAGTCAGATGGTCGATGTACTCGGTGCACCACTCTGTCACCGTCAGGGCGGGGATCTCTTCGGGTAATGCTTCCGCGCCGAACATCAGCTCTTGCGCTGCATCGGGTCCGATCTGCTCCAACAGCTTCTTGTACTTGGTGGCTTCCTTCGGATCGTCGAAGCTGTCCGAGGATTGCGTGCCGTTGTGCCGGTACAGAACCTGGTAGTAGGGCGTGCCCGCTTTGGTGGTTCGTGGTCGAATGGATGCCATGAAACGAAAAAACCTCCCGGTTAGGGAGGTCATCGTATCGTCGTTGTGTGACAGGTGTTGACGTGGCGTGTTGACCGTCAACATTTTTTTCACCTTGCAGGTCTCTGACCTGCATCGATATGGTGGAGCTAAGGGGATTCGAACCCCTGCGAAAACAGGGTATACGCGCAGGTCAGGGAGTATTTATTGCGTCTTCCGTGATTGTTGACGCAGCCAGTTGACCAGCGGTTATGGATGGTCATGTTGACGCGGTCAACACACTTTCCCTCGCACATCTGTTCGATACCTGGTAGCGTCGGCACTGTTGGCAGGAGACGGAAGGGAAGCCGTCAGTGATCGCCGCACCACAACTGAATAGTTCGATGCCCACCTGACTCATTCGGCAGCACAGGTGGGCTTCGACGTACCATGGCAGCAACGCGTATCGTGTCCTGATCGTGACGTAACACGCAATGTAATTTTGACGACTTAGTGATGGAATGTAGCGGCAAGTAGCGCATAGTGGGTGCACGACCCGATACAAGGGATATATTGCCCGGATGCCGACTAGACCCCGTCATCCGATCAAGGAACTGGAAGCACTGTTAAAAGAGCTCGAAAATCAAGGCTGGCGGGTAGTCAAGACCAAGTACTACAAGGTCTACTGTCCTTGCAAGCTCCATATCAGCACAGTGCATCTGACGCCATCGAACCCTATGTATCAACAGAATCTAGAAGGAAAGCTGAGGAGGACAGGATGCTTCGAGCAGAAGTAGGCACCACCACCTACTACGTCGAACTGATAGTCGGAGTCCGACGCGACAACAACGACCTTGAGAGCATCATCGACCCATTGATGGATGCCTTCGAGGGACTGACCGGTGTGAGCGACGTCGACCTCGGTGTCGACTTCGGAGAGCGCACACTCACCATCTCGATGTATGTCGACGCCGACACCGAGGGTGGTGCGATCAACGACGCCATCGCCGCAGCGCGGACCGCCATCCATCAAACCGGAGGCCACACCCCAGGCTGGGAAAACTCCATGCCTGAGGCTGATGACTTCTTCTCCTCAGTGAAGCGAGCCGACCTAGTCGACTGCTGACATCGTTAGACGACGAAAAGCCCCCAACCTCGCGATGAGGTTGGGGGCTTTTGTCATTCTGCGGGTGTTTCCGGTTGCTTCATGATGATCAGTTCGGCGTCCGGTGCATCTTTCCAGCGGTACGCCCAGCGTCCGTCAGCGAGTTTCACGGTGCCGGGTTGGCCGGTGTCGGGGTCAGGTTCGAAAGCCATACCCTGATTGTCTCAGCCCGGTCAGGTGATGCGGACGTAGGTGTTCGCTCCGGATTGGATCGGGAACGAGTTCGAGAAGTTCGTGAACCAGCATTCGATCGTCGCGACTTGACCGGTGGTGATTGCCATCGGATCGGATGCGATTGGAACATTCGTCGTCGCGTATCCGGTCAGGGGGTAGTCCGTGATGGTCTTCACGACTACGCCATCTACTTTCAGCCGCACACTCACCTGGTAAGCGCCGGTCGACAGAGTAATGCTGAGTTGCCCTGACACGACAGCATTCGCCTTCGCGCCCCGAGCTTGAACACCATCGCCGGATACTGTCGAACCGGAATCCGCTGTCCACGCGGGCACGACAAGCCACGCCCCATTGGCCGTCGGAACCCAGTTACCGTTCTTCGTCATCCCAGACGGGCTGAAGTTGATCGCCTGAACGTTCGGTACGTAAGCCGTTGCTGTGCCCGTGATCGACGGCGCGATGACCTTCGCGTCCCGCCGAATCTCGGGCGCGTACACAGTCGCTGAAACCGCAATCAGAGGGGCTGTCACTGCACTTGAACCGATCACTGCCGGCGCGTTCACTGACCCAGTTACCGCGATCATCGGAGCATTGATCACAGCTGTTCCCGTTGCGGTCACCAACGGAGCCAACAACTCTGCGAACGCCGCGATGATCGGAACGGTAGCCGCGTAGTCCGCGGTGATCTTAGGCGAGTACATGCCAGCAGTCACCTGGATGAACGGCACTTCGACTGTCGCATCGAACGCCTCGGACACAGTGGGTGCCAGCACGATCGCTGACACCGAAATCGCAGGTACCTCGATCAACGCCTCGGCCGAGACATCGGGCGCATAGACAACACCAGCTACGAGTATTGCTGTTTCGGGTCGGACAGTTGCCGTTCCGGAGACGGACGGTTCGTAAACCTGAGCCGAGGCAGTGATGAGCGGTGCTACGGTGCGAACAGTAGCCGACACAACCGGGTCTGCCATCACGACCGACACCAGAATTTGAGGAATCGGCACGAAGGCATCCATCGTGCCGTCCCACACCAGTTGATCACCGAGATACGCACGGACAGCTCGCTTGCCATCCAAGATCAGCGCCGATGCGGCTTGGCCGCGGTTGAACAAGCCCATCGTGACGCCTCCTGCTTACGGGGTGGTGAAGCCGATGATTCCGGCGGCATCCCACACACTGGTGAAAACACCTGCCGTAGTGGACACGTCAGCGCCGAAATCGATGTACCCGATGAGGGGCTTCGTCGCATCCGTAGACGGCGTGTCGTCGTACAGCACCAAATAACGGCCCGTGACTGTCGAGTCGGGCCACTGCGTATCCGACGCATCCAGAATCAGAGTGTTGGTTCCTGCGGTGTAGTTAACCGTCTTACCCGCCAACGCCACACCACCAGCGGTGTAGCCAGTGCCCGCGGACTCGTTTGTCACGGACGACTTGTACTGGTGGGTGTCCTGATTCGGGGTGTACGCGCTCGTGCAGAGCATCGCCTTGATGGTGTGCGAGGTCCAGTTGATCTCGCCGTTCACCATGCTTTTGAAGGCGAGGCCGTAGAGCTTGCCTGATGCTGCCATGTCGGTCTCCTAGGATTCGAAAACTATGTAGAGGGTTTCGGGGTCTGGTGAGGGGGTCGCCGCGAATTCGGCGACAGTGGTTCGGACTTGGCGGGAGATGCCGCCGCCGTTGCGGATGAATCCATCCGACTCGGCGGGAGGTGGCGGGGCGCCGGCGTCGATCAACGGCCACAAACGGAAAGTCCCCGACTCAGCGGGGACTTCAACGGGGTAAACATCATGCGTTGGATTGGATCTCGACCAACGGATCCCCACCCAGTACGGGCCAGGATCCAACATCGGACTAGTGAACAGCCCGGTCGTCGCATTCACGGGGACGGTGGTGCGTGCGGGGCCGAGGATCGCATCATGCGCCACACTGTCGCGGATGTCGCGGACCGTGAACACAATCTCCGCACCAACACCCAACTTCGCACCATCAGTCAACCGATCAGAAATAACAGGCATCAGACCACCACCTCCGCCAGTAACGGGTTGAGTTGTTCATCGCAAGCGCGCTGCCAATCGCCATCCCATTGCGCAACCCAAAGCGGCTCAGGTCCCGTCATCAGCAACGCCCACCCAGCCGGAAGGTCCTCGTAATCTGCGGACCGAATTACTCGCGTAGCGCCGGTTGATAGATCAATGATCCACAGGTGTGGTGCGACAGGACCGAAAACATCCAACGCAGGTTTCGCCCACTCCTCGACTTCCTCAGCTGTGACACAAAGCTTTCCGTCCGCCATCATGTCGCTGAAGCTCCTAACGACGCCCACATCAGACGTTCCTTGTTGTACGAAAACGAATTCATAGAGACGGCAGATGGAAGAACGGACTGATTCGCGAGCGAGGCGTGACGCGCTTGCGGTACAGTGCCCGATTCCTCGGAGATCCCGGTTAGCGTGATGGCGCCCAGCCCCCGGGTTCGTTGACCCAAGCCTGGCGCGATCTGAAGTGATGCAACAGCGAACAGTTGGTCAGGCTCGGCCATCAAAGACAATCCTGTTGATATGTGGTACCTGCGTCGCTGGCTGGACAAGATCGCTTTGATGTCTCCAGAATCCCAGATCTTGATCATTCGATTGTTAGGCTTGTCATACCCGTAGATCCCCAGATACCAGGCGTCGATCCCGAAGAAACTGGCGTCGCTGCCAGTAATGATGCGCAGTACTTCTAGTGGCGTGGCTCGGTCAAGGCCGCCACGTATGAAAGCGAACTCTGCCGAACGCTTGTCAGGGTTAAACACCGGCGTCTCAGTCGTTTCGCTGCCAAACTCGCCCGTATATCTGAGGTACTGCATCATCGTGTCAGGGAATGAAACCAGGTCCCGACCGCCAGTGGACGCCCACGCCGGGGTTGTCACGCCAGTACGTGTGACGTTCTCCAAGCTCGCGATCTGGTTTCCATATCCGGTGATCAGGATGCCGCGGTCGTTGATCTCTTTCAGTGGTCCAAGACCGAAGGATCCACGACCCAGGAACGCATCAGCGATGCTGCCGAGCAGCTGGCCGATGTTCGCGAACCCCGCAAAAATCTGGCTGAACCAGTTGTTTTTGAACGTCCCCCAAATGTCTTGATCCCGAGGCTTGCCGGGAGGCAACTTCTCCATCAGTGCTCACCCCACTTAGATCGACATCGACGCTCACGCCTCTGCACACGCACCAACACAACCGTCAACACCAACACCGAAACCGCACAACCCGCATACAAAACAATGCGAATCACATCCCGCCCCGGATACAACGAATTCGACATCGCCGACGCAGCCACCTGAATCAACACCAGACACGTCAACACCTTCTCGGGCAACAACACCCGACCAACCTCATTCGCCCACCACTTCGACCGAAACGCATAGATCAGAGTGAACGTGCACCACACCAACGTGAGGAACACCAACAGCCAGTTACCGACTTCTCTGAGCATCATCGCCCTTCCATACTCAGCCGGAACAACTCACCGAAGTGGTTGTGCACCATCTGATCCTGAACACGCTGCCCGCGACGCTCGTGGTCCGGGCGGGCGCGACGAGACGCCGCCAACCGCTTATCCACTTCCTCGTCCAGCAACCGTGCTTCGGTGACTGTTTCGTTCTCGGCGTGTTGACGCCGACGCCACCTCACGACGCCCCCTGAGCTGACTCTTTCCGCCACTCCTCAAGTAGCCGCGCCGACAGATCAGACGTGGCCGATAGCTTCGCGATGGTCTTGGCGTCCTCACCGTTCAGCGTTAACGCCTTGTCCAACGCTGAACGGAGGTACGTGTTCGCCTGCCGCTCAGCGTCCAGTTGCTCACGATGCTGAGCGCCGACGACGAGGACACCTCTCGCGATCATGAGGAAGACACCGACGACGAACCCGACGACGACACCCCCCTCAATGGGGAGCGCGGAAAAGAACTCCCCCATCACCCTTGCTTGCGGTGTCGGCCGACGTACTCGTCGAGTTCCGAAGCCTGCTGCGGTGTGATCGCATTCGGCACCAACCACGCCGACACCGCAAACACACCCTGAATGCTGATCGCCAACACAACCTGCGCGGTACCCGAGATCGGCAACCCGACCAACAGCACCAGCACATTCGCCAGCAAACCAACAACATTCGCGATCGTCTTGCGGTTCTGCTTCACGAACGGAATGTTCTGCACATACGACTTCGCGAAACCATCCAAACCAGAATCAGCAGTCATCACTTACCTGCCTTCGGGTCCTTGAAACCATCGATCCCGAGTTTCGCGCCGATCGCAGCCAACGCATTGACAAGGGTGCGGTCCCCTAACTGGTCCCAGCCGGGGTACTCGCCCGCGTCACGTCCACCCGTCAGCTGCTGCCGAACGTCCTTAACATCTGAACCAATCGGTCCACAAAACCCAGCGACAAAGTCTTGTACCTGCTTCACTTCCGAGCTACCCACGGGAGCCTCCTGCTTGTTATCGATTCGAGCTTGAATGTCTGCGCGGAACTTGTTCATGTCCATTCCGCCGGGATCCCACTTGCCCTGCGCCGCACCAGCCCACTCCTTGTGGCCGATCGCATGCGAGGCAGGCTGACCGACCTTCCGGAGGATCGCAGCGCAGCACCGCACATACGCGTCGTACTGCGCGGGCGACCAACCTTCGGTGCCGTTGTTCTCCGCCTCGATACCGATGGTGCGTTCATTCGCACCGTTGGTCGGCAATCCTGGGTACGATCCGCTGCCGGCATGCCAGGCGACACCCACACCGACGACGGTGGCGACACCATCTCGGGACAGGTGAATCTGCGAGCACAAGCCGAGACTCGGATGGTTCGCGATGTATCCGGGGTTGTTGCCGGGCGGGTTGTTGCCGGTGTGGTGTGCGACGACACCCCAGATCGTGCCCATGTCGCCGTGTCCGCGGTCTTTCCAGCCGGGGTATTCGACGACTTTGATTCCCTCAGCGCGCAAGACATCTGCGAGCCAGACGGGATCTCCTGTCCAGGTCATGTGTTTCTCCTAGGTTGAGTTGGCGATAGCGCGGATGCTGCCGAAGATCGTTTGGACCTTCTTCAAGACGCGCTCCCAGCCATCGCCGACTGTGATGGCATCACCGAACGTGGTGACAGTCCGCATGCGGCCGTCTTCCTGTTCGGTGATCTTCACGTTCGAAACGTGCTTCTCGATCACGACACCGTCATCCCAGACAGTCATGATGTCGCCGTGCTTGTAGCGGCGCTCGAAGTGCACTTCCACGCCGTCGATCACTTCGACGTCTTCTCCGAACGTGAAGCCGCGACCATCCGCGCCGCCCTCGACGACCGTCAACCGGATCGCCTCGGAACCGGAATGCGCCTTCAACG
>CBDEUI010000001.1:0-16017 GCA_965243235.1 Dehalococcoidia bacterium | reverse complement strand
GTGTAGCCGTTGCCTTCAAAGGTGCCGTGAAAAGACGGAATCCCGCCCCAACCGGAACCCGTCCATACGGCTTTGTTGGCTATCGCACTATAGCTGGTATCGTCGTTAAAATCCAAATCCCTGACCAGTTCGTAGCCGTGACATTGCGGTTGCGTCTCGCCGTCGGGGGTGGGACAACCGGTGCTATCCCCTGCGTCTCCCGATGCCGTTTTATAATTTTCGCCGGCCGGACTATGACGTATGTTAGACAGTTGCTCCAGATAGACGATGTCTATCAGACCATCGCCGTCGGCGTCCACTTGCGTGCTCGCCGCATACGCCGGTGCGGTGTCTCTTAGCACATTAGTATAACCCTGCTTATCTATATAAGAGATTTCAACTTTCAACCCGGCACTGCGCTGCGCCGGCGGCGGGAAATACGCCGACCGAAAGCCTTTTTGAATACTCACCGGCTCCTTGGTGTCACGGTCTATGTTGATGTACCAGTTATAATCAACATTATCCGGCACGCCGTCGGCATCGGCGACCTCTGCCACCAACGCGTCTTGTATCCATGTCATGGTCACCGTGCCGAGGCTCTGGGTTTTGCTTATCCTAAGCGGTATTTCTTTAACGACGGGCGGCACACTGAGATCGTCTCTTGCCCTAAGCTCCAGTGCCAATACCACATCAGCCTCGCTCACATCCTCGGCGACCAGATCGTCGCGCACTTTAAGCGTCAGCGTCGGCTCGGCACCCTCCCTCGGCAGGAGCTCAGGGCCGGATATTTGATGCCATCGGTAAAGCAACGGTTGCGAGCTGTAGGGGAAGTTCTCCTCTATCAGAGAACTCCTTCTTGCATCCAACTTTAGCGTATCGCCTTCGCCCAGAGTAATCGCGGCATCGCCCAGAATAGACGGGCTGTTCTCGTTGATCGTGCTTCGTACGACTGCTTCCAACTCACCGGCGGATGGCGGTGCAGACGGCTCAGTGCCGTATGCCTCACCGTCAACAATGGAATATACATCTACGACATAAGGGCCCTTGATTATCGTCTCTCCCGCTACCGTCGTCTCCAAAGAGAATGTCAAAGTGAAGGGGTCAGGCCCGAGGAATCCGTGCGTCAAAGTGTTACCGATGCAAAAAGGCTGGGCTTTGGTGCCGCCGGCACTACAATTGATGAAGGTATGATCCTCCGCTACATTAAAAATATAAGCGACCGACAAAGTAGCCAATTCGGCGGTCCTTATATTCTGAAAGCCTAAGGCATAATTAGTGATATCTTCGTCAAATACCGGCGGGTTCAATTTGAAATTTTTATTAAAAGTATAATAACCGAACAAGCCGACGGAAAGAACATTACCTACTAAGTATACATACGGCCCTACATCGGCTATATAGTACAAATCGTATACGGATGCCGTATTACTCAACTGCGGAACTATCTTCCAACCAAGATTTCCTATCTGAGAGTTAGATGTATCCACACCAAGGCTTGTAATGCCGCCCGAGACACTTTGCGACGGTTGAACGGGCGGTGTCGGATTGGTCGGCAGTACCGACACCGGTATCAGGTTGAAAATATAGCCGGCACCGTTTGACATGCTCAGCGTGAGTCTGTCTACTGCATACCCTATGGTATTGCCTGTAACAGAATTGCTATTGCATGTTACATCGCCGATAAGCATAGAACACCCGGATATATCGGCAGTTGCATTGAAATCGGCGGCAGCCCTCCCTCCAAAACCTACATATAACATTGGCCATGCAACAGCTGCAGGGTTTTTTGCCGTGATATCGGCAGGCGGGTCGCTAAACTCGGGTAAGGGTCTAGTCGCAATCGGTGTAGCGGTGCGCGTCGGTTTCTGACCCGCCAGCAAGCTCCCGCAATCCGGTAGCCTGCCGTAGCCGCAGTCGGGATCGTCTTTATCGGTGCCGTAGCGGATATGTCTGAGAAACGGGAACTCGTTGTCGGTGCCGAAATCCCAATCGGAATTAGACCATGTCGCGTAGGTTGCGCAAGCTTCTATATCGCTACCGTCCCTGAACTGAGAAAAATCGCATTGTTGCGCTGCATCCGCTACAACGGGTGTTTTAAGGAAGTCTGCCGTTCGGGCGGCAGCCTTATCGTTACGATGATCTAAATAATAAGCATTTATTGTTGCTTCCTGATATTGATAGCTACATTCATAAGCCGTGCTATTCCAATAACTATCGGTCACCGTGACATCCGAGTGCATCTCACCAGCCAAGCCGCCGATATTGGTCGCGTAAGTCGGTTCGGCTTGGTCTCCGCCCAAAGCGCGAAAACAGATAGTGCTAAAGTCGCCTTTACGCGAAGCCCTACCGAGCGCATAACTATCGGTTATGGATGCCCCGAAGCGAAGTGCACCGACCAAGCCGCCAGCCCGAACACGGTCGGTAGCACACGGGCCGGATTTCGTCACCGCATTGCCGCCGGCATAGCTGTTAACAATCTCCCCGGGGCCGTTCCTACCATTGTTGTCACCGACCAAAGCCCCGACATAACAAGAACCTTCAACACCGCGGACGGCATAGCTATTGGCAATGGTCCTGCGGTTCAAACCGACCAAGCCGCCGACCGCAAATACGCCTGTAACCCCGTCCGCATTGACGGCCTTCACTTTAACATCGGTGCCGCTATTGACGATGATGCCGGTCCAGTTGTCGCCGACCAAACCGCCGACAGGCTTCGCAGTCGCACCGTTCATGGTGACATTGATGCTACCGCCCAACACGAAGCTATTGATAATCTGCCCGTAGTTGGTGCCGGCCAAACTGCCGACGCCGACGGTCGCCTTACTTCTTATGTCCACATCCTTCAGCGTCAGGTTCCTAATGCGACCACCGGCACCACCGCTTGTAAAGGTAAATAAACCTATACCGTTCGGGTAGTCGTTGTCGGTGTCGGTGTCGGTGTAGTTCATTTGCAGATTGGCGATGGCATAGCCGTTGCCGTCTAAGGTAGCGCGCAAACCGGGCATAGTCACCCAACCGACATCGGCGGTGTCGTTATAATCGTCCACCGTCCAGTCGGTGTTAACCGTCCCCGAGCGGTAGCTCGTCGGGTCGTTGAAATCCAGGTCGCGTGCCAACTCGTAGCCGTTGCAGCCGCCCGCGGGACAACCGGTCGTATTCACGGTCGCAGTGCTGCTCAGCCTTAAGCCCGTGCCGTTCGTTCTATAGCGTATGGCATTCAAATCCTCCAAATAATGGATTTCTATCAAACCGTCGTTGTCGTCGTCTATGTCGTCCGGATTCGTAATCGCATCGCCGTCGGGGTCGGCTAGGGCATCGCTGGCCGCTATCGTCACAGGTTCTAATATAGCGTTTGTGGTATAACCTTGATCGTCTTCAAAGATTCTAAGCAATCGGTAGCGATACGCGATAGGTTCCGGCGGAACGACATAAACTTCACCGCTTCCTGCAAAGACTCCTCCAAACGGGTGAGTCTTAACGGTTTGCCAATGACGCTCGGCGGCGCAGTTTATATGACAGCGTTGCCAAAATGCCTGATAAGCATTTGTTTTGTTCGACAAACTATCTCCGTCGCCGTTTACGCCGTCGCCGGGGACATCGCCGGTCACAACCAATTCGGTAGATAACTCTCTAGTCGACGGATCATAGACGATAGGTCCCTTAAAGAACCATGCGTCGTTATTCGTTTTTACGATAGTCAACGGCACCTCGCGCACCGCAACCACAGCGTTGTTATCGGAGACGACGACGCGCATCCGAACAATACTCTCGTCATCGGCCTTCGGCACCAAATTAATCGGTACGCTAAACTTCAGCCTTGCCTCATTGAGTGTCACACCGCTCAAATCCACAGTCGGGCCGCCGATTTGAGACCATCGATAGCCGTACGCAGCGGCATTTGAGGGATTGTCCCGGCGAACGACTAAATCTACAACATCCCCCTCGTCATAACGATAAGCGACGCCGCCGCCGAACTCGCGGACGAATATTCCGTCGTAGGAGGGTATGAAGCTGTAGTCGGCGCGTCTGTTTGCGCCGCGGACGGTGAGCGTAATCTCCGGCCGCGATTGACCGTCCAGTACGATTGCCGGGATAGCACCGTCGTTCAACGGCGTACAACCGTTGGTGCAATCCACACCGAAGGCGTTGATATTCTCGGTTGCGGTGTAGTTGAAGCCTATCGTTGCCGGTAACGACCCTGTATCAACCAGCAGGGTGTAATCAAAGATCAACGGATCGAAAGACGGATACATTCTGGCATTTTCTATCGTTATACGCGACAACAAATGACCCCACTGATCGGGCAATAGCCTACCGTTGCTAGCCCTGATTGTCGGATATTGCCTGTTGCCGCCGAAATTCCACTTGGCATTATTCCAATTATAGTAGGCATCGGTCGGCATCGTAGATTGGGCGACACCGGATTGCAGTTGTGTCGTCGTTCTGCCACCGTCACCGCGAAGCCCACTGATGTTGGTATCCCAATAGCTATTGATAATACCTACCGAGCTGTTGCCTGCCAAACCCGCTCTGTCGGGGTTCGCACCGCCGATGACCCTATCTTTGAATACGACATAGCTATCGGTGATAGTATTACGCGACGAGTGTCCTATTCCGACCAGACCGCCGACGGAATTGCCCGTAGCACTTTGTGCCGCTTCTATAAAAGATCGTGATGCAATCGCGTAGCTATTTTCAACGGTGCCGCGCGCAGAGAAATTGCGACCGACCAAGCCGCCGACACTGTGAGTGGCGGCTTGCACTTGTAGCGTCGCAAAACTGCTCGCTATAGCGGTGCCGTCGTTTCTACCGACCAGACCGCCTATCTCGCTTGCCGCATTACGCGAACGGATTTTGCCGACGGCGTAGCTCTCGGTGACGGTGCCGTTATTGCTATAGCCGACCAAGCCGCCGATATAAGTACCGCCGTTTATATCGGCCGACGACACGCCGACCGTGACGATGTCGCTGTTGTTGCTATAACCGACCAAGCCGCCGACATAATTATCACCGCTGTTGTTACCAAGATCGCTTATCTCCACATCGGATAAATACAGCAAACTAATCGTGGCACTGGATATGGTGCCGAATAAGCCTGCCGTCGGATTGCTTGGTATGACAACGAATAGGTTGGAAATCGTATAACCGTTGCCGTTGAAAACGCCGGTGAACGGTGCTTGCTGCGTGCCGACGGGTTGCCATTCGTCTATCGGTTCGGCACCGACGCGATAGCTCGTCGCAGCGCTGAAATCCAAATCGCTTACCAATTCATAACCGCGACAGCGGTTGTCGGGGCAGCCGGCGAAGACATCGTGGAAGGTGCCGTCGCGCGCTTGATATCTATAGGCACTGCCGTCCAACCGATAACGCATCGCATCCAAATCCTCCACCGTCTTTATCTCTATCAAACCGTCGCCGTCGGCATCGGCGAGCAGGCCGCCGTCAACGGTGAAATAATCGACTTCAAAACGATATACGATGGGTCTGTCGCCGAGCAACTCAACCGTAATGACGGGCGCAACCGTCGCAAGCGGTATGGTCGGCGACACATTGTCGGCGTTGTGCAGCGTCTCAACGGTTCGGTCAAAGCCGCTGTTATCGGTGATGCGCACGGTCGTCGCTGTGGTCGGAGTTAATATCAGGCGCAACGCCGATGTGCCTAGTTCGGCACTGATGCGATAATGCAGTCTTGCCGCGTCAAACTGCGGTGTCAATTCGGGCAGACCGACAACCGCGATATTGCGCAGACCGTAGGATTGCACATCGCCGCAGTTCGGCAACCCGGCGGTGCCGCAGGCCGCAACCGTACTGTCGCCGCCGGCGGCGTATTTGAGTACGGGATATTGCATGGTATTACCGAAATGCCAATCGGCGGGACTCCAATCGGCATAAATGCCTTCTGCCGCCGTTGGAAATGTCAAATCCGAACTCGTCTTGCCGACACCGCTCGCACTGTCGTCGCGACCGCTGGTATCGGTATCCCAATAACTGCTCTGCGCAGATGCCGCATCGTAGCCGAGCAAACCGCCGCTATTGCTTTCGCCGATAACGCGTCCCGTCGCATAGCTGTTTACGACCGCAGTACCGGTGCTGTTCTGGTTACTGCCGACCAAACCGCCGACCGTCGCATCGCCTCTGACATCGCCTCTGCTGTATGTGTTCAGCAATGCGCCGAAATTCACGCCGACCAATCCGCCGACCCCGTCTGCGCCCGACACATCGTTCAGTGTATAGCTATTGCGGATTATCGCGTCTCTGTCGTTGCGACCGACCAATCCGCCCACCATACGATCGCCGCCGACGGCACCTATGGCATAGCTGTTTACGATGCGTCCGACACGCGTATCTACGATGTTTCCGTCGTTGTCGTACACCTGGTTGATATAGTTGGTGCCGACCAAGCCGCCGACCATTCTATTGCCCGACACGCCGCCACGCGCATGGCTGTTCAATATCAGGTCGGTGTTATAGCCGACCAAGCCGCCGACGCTACGACTGTCGCCGCCGTCGCCGGTCACCGCGACATCGGCAAAACTATGTAAGATCAATCCTTCGTTGTCGCCGACCATACCGCCGACATGGGCGTTGCCCGACACCGTGCCGCTGACATAAGTATCGGATATCGTGCCGGCGTTATAACCGGCGACGGCACCGACACCGTCCGAGCCGCTGATATTCACATCCCGCAGTTCCAGGTTCGTAACATGGGCTTGTGCGGATAGATAACCGAACAAACCGACATCGTCGTAGTCCGGCGTTGCGATGTGCAGGTTGGCGATGGCGTAGCCTTGGTCGCGGTTGCCGTCAAATGTCGTCGCAAAACACGCGCTGTCGGGCGCGGCGCAATCAAAGCTCCGCCCTATGCTACCTATGGAAGGCCAATCGGCATAGTACGGGTCGGCGTCGTCAAAGTCCAGACTCGCGGCAAGCTCGTAACCGCGACACTGCTCTACACCGGCGACCAGAGGGCAACCGACGGTGATTTTATCGGCGACCCAATCAGACCTATAGCCGCTACCGTCCAACTGGTAGCGCATCGCATTCAGAGCCTCTATGTTATACACCTCCATCAAACCGTCGCCGTCGGCATCTATGTCGTTTACCGTAATAAACGGATGGCGTTCTACGCTAATTCGGTATCGCACGGTTGCCGTCGTGCCGCCGAAAACCGAACCGGTGGTCTGGAGCATGAGTATTGTGCCGATGTCGTCTATGGATAAGGGTGCCGAGCGCGTGCCGCTGTTTAGTTGTTGCGGCGGGTTGGTGCCGCGCAGGTCGCTCAGCGTTGTCTGCGATCCTTTGTATGCGGTCGGTGTGACACGCAGTTGCTCTACTGCCGTGTCGGGCGTTCTCTTCAATATTAGGGTGTAGTCGTACACCGAAGAGTCAAAGCGCGGTTTGAGCTGCAACTGATGTGACGAGAACGATAAGCTTTGCAAGCCGATACGCTGGTCGCCGAGAGATGTGCCGCACACCGGCAGTTGTCTGGCACTCTCGGCAGCGTCGCTACGACGACAGCCGCTATCGTCGCCGCTGCCGACCGCCGCGATGGGCGCGTATTTAAGCACCGGATAATCGTCGGCACCGCCGAAAAACCAGTTGTCTCCTTGCCATCGGTAATAGACATCGCTTGCCGTGCTGGTCTGCGGCACGCCGCTTTGCAGTTGTTGCGTCGTTTTGCCTAAGCCGGTGCCGACCAGACCGTCGGCGGCGATACCGCTGCTACCGATATCCCAATAACTAGATTCTATAATCGCGCCGAATTCGCTGCCGATCAAACCGCCGCTTTCGGCAGTCGCCGCAACATCGGCCGCAACTTCGCTTCTGGCATAGCTATACGCAATCGCCGCAAACTCGGCATGGCCGACCAGGCCGCCGACCGACTTGCTCGTGCCGACGCACGCTCTATCGCCGTAGCGGAATACACGACCGGCCGCAAAACTATGATCTATTCTGCTCGTGTTCGCATTGTTAACCTCGGCGTCGGCTTCGCCGACCCGATGATGACCGACCAAACCACCGACCCGACACGCACCGGTAACCGTCGCCCGCACATAACTATTGCTAATCAACCCTCTATCGGTGTTGACGCCGACCAAACCGCCGACCGAAGCGTCGCCGCCGCGCACTTCCGCTATCGCATAGCTGTTGATGATAATATTGTTTGCGCTACCTTGACTGCCGTCGTTGACACCGACCAAGCCGCCGACGCCGAAGTCTGCACCGCTCGTTTGTAGCATCTGCATCGTTGCCGTAGTCGACTGCAAGCCATCGTCGGCTCGCGTGCCTATCACGCGACCGCCGACAATACGGCTGTTGACCACCGCGCCTTTGTTGTAGCCGACCAAAGCACCGACATTGCCGCCACCGACAACATCCACATTCAACAAAGCTAGACCTTCTATACGCGCGGCATCCGAAGTCGCAGCGAATAATCCCGCATCGTCGCTATCCGGCCTATTGATAGTCAGGTTCGCTATCGTATACGATGTCGCTATGAATACGCCGGCGAAAGGTGTCGCGCGACTGCCGATGGGTTGCCAACCTTGCCCGCTCGTCCACGCCACGATGGTGTCGGTATTGAATACCGCATCGCGGTAGCTCGACGCATCTTTGAAATCCAAATCGTTCATCAAGCGATAGCCCCGGCATCCTTGCGGCGGGCAACCGCTACTGACACCGCCGGCAAACTCGCCCGGCCTATAAACACTGCCGTCCAAACTATAGCGCATCGCATTCAAGTCTTCCACCGTTCTAATCTCTATCAGACCGTCGCCGTCGGCATCCACTGTGTTGCCGGCTACAAAATCGGCACCTAAGCGTTCTACGACAATGCGGTAGCGCAGGCGGTATTCGCTACCGTTGCCGTACGGGATAGTCGCTATCATCGTTATCTCAGTCGCAGCAACATTCAGCGGCACCTCCACCGCCGTGTTGCTGTCCGGCGTACTACGCCAACCGCTGTCGTTGCTTATCGTTATAGTGATGGTGGTGCCGCGACTGCGCACAGCCGTCGGCAACAGAAGCACATTGCGCGTATCGGCAAAAACCGTGATGCCGTATTCAAATACGAAATCGTCAAAACTCGGCGTTAAGCGCAAACCGCTGTCTAAGACCTGCAAATCTATCTCTATGTCGTTGCTCTCGCCGATACGCTGAGCAAACAATCTATCGCCGCACAACGGTAGCTTGCCAGGTGCGCTATTGCTGAGACGACAGGTCTGGGGTACTGCCATGTCGGTCGTGGTGCTGTGCTTGAGTATCGGATATTGCGTAGCGGTGCCGAAATCCCATTGCTCTGTTTCCCAATTCCTATAAATGCCGCTCGCGGAGACCGGCGACTGCAACTGCGCCGTCGTCTTGCCGCCACCGCTGTCGTCGGCGGCGATGCCGCTGGTATCGGTATCCCAATAACTCGCCGAGATAGTGCCACCCGACGCTCCCGACGCTAAGTTACCGATTAAACCGCCGCTGCGACTATTCGCGGCGACGGCGACAGCCGCATAACTATTGGTTATAGCACCGACATTGCGACCGACCAAGCCACCGCCCGCGACGCGACCGTCAACGAGCGTGTCGCGCACATAGGTATTGAAGATACGCGACTGTGCCGCATTGACGCCGACCAAGCCGCCGACCGTATCGCCGGTGACGACTGCGCCGCGCACATAACTACTGTCAATGGCACCGCCGTCGTTGCGGCCTGCCAAGCCACCGCCGACACCGTCCTCGGCATACACCGTCACCGCAACATTGGCGTAGCTATTGATGACGGTTGCCGCGTTGGTGCCGACCAAACCGCCGACCGTATCGCCGCTCTCGTTGCCGCCGCGCACGCGACCGCCGGCATAGACATTGACGATAGCACTGCCGTCGGTAGCGGTGCCTGCCATAGCCCCGACCTTAGCACCGCCGACTATATCAACATTGTGCAAGCCGATGCCTTCTATGCGTGCAGCCGACAAAATGCCGAATAATCCGACATGCTCGCTATGCGGCCGATTTATCATGAGGTTGGACAGGCTACGATTGTCGGCGGTCAATGTAGAGCCGAATTGCGTTATCGGCTGCCAACCGGCGGCCGTCGTCCACATCGCTTTATAGGTCGCGGCGTCGCGATAGCTGGCGTCGGCGTTGAAATCCAAGTCCCTCGTCAATCGGTACGAGGTACATCCGGCGGCGAGCTGCGTGCATAGGTCGCGGCCGTAGCGTAGCACATTCAAGTCTTCTATATAATCTATGTCAACCACTCCGTCGTTGCTGATTGCAATGTCGTCCGATAGACGATGGATGTTGCTAATCGTATAACGCCGCACCGTTTGATCGGCAGACACCACTTCCACGACGATGCTCACGACGCTATCTACGGGGATCTGCGAACTGCTCGCACCGTCGGCGATGCTCTCGTCTATGTCACCGGCATGTAGCACCACCGTATCGGCGGCGCGATAGGCGGTCGGCGCGAGACGGATGTGCGAGGTGGTGTCCAAATCAATCGCCAGCGCGTATTCGTAGACATCGGGGCTGAACTCGGGGAATAGCCGCACACCGTCGGGTAGCGCCAAGCGCACCAAGCCTAAACGCTGGTCGGGCAACAAAGCACCGCAATAGGGTAGCTCGTCTTGCGCCGCCGAGTGCATCAAGCGGTCGCGGCAAATCACCGCCGTGTCGGCAGCCGACAAAGCCGATGGCACTAAGGCACTGCAAGCCGACAACTCTGCCCGTGATGCGACTCGGCACGCCGTCGGCGAGAATTCTCCGTCTAGGTCGGCATAGAGCAAAGCCGGATATTCCTCGGTAGAACCGAAGTGCCAATCGGCGGCACGCCAACCGCTATAGACGGTTGCGTCACCGGCAACGCCGCGGCGCAGTTCTACGCTCGTGCGACTGCTACCGCCGAAACTGCCGTTAACACCGCTGCTACCAATATCCCAATAGCTATCGCTGACACTATCGGCATCCCCTATGCCTATCAATCCGCCGACAAACTGCCCCAAACCGACCACGCGACCGACGGCATAACTCCTATTGACATAGCCTCTGCTAACGCGACCGACCAAACCGCCGACCTCGCCGCCGACACCCGTCGCTTGCACATCGCCTGTCGCATAACCGTTAAGAATACTATCTCTATTGGGGATATCATTCTGGCCGACTAAGCCGCCTATGATTTGATCTCCCGTCACGCTACTCGTAGCGAAACTATTGCTAATATATCCCCTGTTTGCGCCGACCAAGCCGCCGACATTCTCATTACCGTAGACGCGACCGGCGACTTGGCTGTTGATAATATGCCTGCTTTGTACGCCGACCAAGCCGCCGACATTGCGATTACCGCCGACGCTGCCGTCTACCAGCACATTGACGATATAGCCGTTGCTAAATTTGGCTAAGCTACCGACATCGTTATCGCTACCGCTAATATTCACATTCGCTAAGCGCAGGTTTTCTACGCGACCATAGGTACCGATTCCGGCGAACAGAGGGTTGTTTAAGTTGGATAGCGTGTGACCGTTGCCGTTAAATACGGTGTTGAAACTGCCCGCTACGGGAATCCAATTCACGCCGCTCAAATCTATGTCGGCGGTCAACTCGTAACCGTTGCAAGCGACGGTGCAGGCGATGGCCGCACCGTCGGCACTTTCCTTATAGCTATTGCCGTCCAAATTAAATCGTATCGCGTTGAGCTGGTCGGCGTCGTTTATGTCTATTAAACCGTCGGCGTCGGCGTCTATATCGGCACTGCTCAAAATCACATTCAGGCGCGTGACGACGAAGCGATAGCGATACGAACTTCGGTCGCCGTCTTTTACGACGAGCGTAATCGTCGCATCGTCGGCAACCGACAACATCGGCGTAATCTCGGTCGCACTTTGCACCTCTTCTACAAACTCGCCGTCTCTGTATATCGCAATCGTCGCCGACGAATTGAACGCGATCGGCATCAATCGCACGGTCGGGTTATCGGCGTTCAGCGACAATCGGTAGTCAAAGGTCGCAAAATCAAAGCTTTTATCAAGGTGTATGCCGGCCGCCAAGCGCACGCTGTGCAACAAGCCGCCCTGATACGGTAGTAGCCGGCCGCACGCGGCGTTGGGGCTATCGCCGTCGCAGCTGCCGTCGTTATATCTAAGCACCGGATATTGCTGCGCCGTGCCGAAATCCCAATCGGCACGATCCCAGGCGGCGTAGATGCCCGTCACAGCGGTCGGCGATTGAAGCTCAATCGTGCTTTTGGCTTGTCGCGAAGGGCTGTTTAGGCGCGCTATCTCTTCGTTGAAATAGCTGTCGCGAACGGAACCGTATCCCCAAAGGGCATCACGAATATTGCTATTAGCAAATCCTTGCGGAACACCGCCGCGTGTCGCCGATCCGACCGCATAGCTGTTTCTAACATCTTGATTTTGTATACCGTCTATAAGCGTTACGAACGGAATAGGACTACGCGCCGACACGCGACCTATCATATAGACATTAGCCAAAAGGTTAGTACTCGGGTGACCTGCCGTAATACCCGCAGCCGCTTCGTCTTGACGTGCGCTTAAGTTGACGACATTACCGATAAAATAACTATTCTTAATGTCTATTGAACCGTACGCCACTAAACCACCGGTATAACCTACTCCTTGCACATTACCGATAGCATAACTATTGCTAAGTACAGACCCACTCGCACCCCCTATAATCGCAGCACTATAAGATCCGAATCCTGATTCTCGTCGTATGTCTACATTCAGCAAACCGATACCGTCTATACGAGCATCCCGAGCACTAAGAAATAGACCGGAAACATTTTTAAGATTAGAAATCGTAAAGTTATTGCCTTTGAAATCGCCGCCTCTCAGGCTAACCTGCGGCCAGTCGCTACTCCACGCTGCCTTATGCGCCGCCGCATCGCGATAGCTGTCGGCATCTTGGAGATCCAGATCTCTGAGCAATTCGTAACCGACGCATGCGCCGGGGCAACCTAGGCGATTCGGTGTCGCACCGGGCATCGCCCTATAAGCGGTGCCGTCGCGTTGATAATCTATGGCACGCAAGTCTTCTAAGTAGTGAATGTCAATGAAACCGTCGCCGTCGGCGTCTATGATTTCGGCATTCTCCGCCACCGGCCGATAGCGTAGGTCAACGATATAGTAGACGACACCGTTGTCGTTTCGTACTTCAATGAAAACACGTTTGGCGGTCACACCGTCCGACGACAAAGCGATGGGTCTGCTTATCTGTTGGCTTCCAAGCCTGTATTTTACGCCGTCGTCATAAATGTGCATGGTTGTGATGCCGCCACCTACCGGAACCAAAATCATATGAGCGGTGGCAGTGGTGTTGACGACCGTGCCTTCGTAAAAACCGACATGTTGCGCAGGATCGAACGGCGGATCCAGGGGACCGGCGGCGGTATACAAATGCCGCAGGCCGGGACCTATCAGCGGTGCGATAACCTCGCCGCAATTCGGTAGCGTCGTCGCGTCGTCTGCCGAATCGGTACAGGCGATGCTATCCGTTATGGTATCGCGCGCATATTTGAGTCGCGGATAAGTATTCGCAGTGCCGAAATCCCAATCGGCACCGTCCCAATCGCTATAAATGCCGCTCGCCGCCGTCGGCGATTGCAGTTGTGCGGTGGTCTGGGCACTGCCGCCGGCGGAATCGGCACGACCGCTGGTCTCCGCATCCCAATAGCTGGTCTCAACCGTGCCGCTGTTGCTACCGATTAAGCCGCCGACCTCGCCGCTCCCCGACACGGCACCGACGGCATAACTGTCGCTGACCGAAGCATCCGTTAAATCGCCGACCAGACCGCCGACCTCGCCGCTCCCCGACACGGCACCGGTCGCATAAGTATTGATAATCGTAGCCCGATTGGCGGCTGTAGCGACCAAGCCGCCGGCACTGCCGTCGCTCGCCACGGTAGCATTCGCGTAGCTATTGCGAATTCGCCCGCGCTGATAACCGACCAAGCCGCCGACCGTGTCGGTGCCCGAGACGATGCCGGCCGCATGGCTGTTCAAAATCACGGCATTGTTGCGACCGACCAGACCGCCGACCTCGGCACGACCCGACACGACGACAAAGCCGCGGCTACCGACGACGCTACCGCGGTTGATGCCCGACAACGCGGCGACATGATCGCGCCCCGACACTATCGCATTGGGTAATACGACATTATTGACGACACCGCCGCTACCTATCTCGGCGAACAGACCTTGGCGGTCGCTGTCGTCTCTGTTGATCTGCAGGTTATAGATACTATGACCGTTGCCGTTGAAGGTGCCGACGAAAGTGCCTAGCGGGAGCCAACCGTTGTCGCTACTGTCGTTATAATCGGCCACCGTCCATTCGGGGTTAACCGTCCTCGCGCGGTAGCTCCTCGGGTCGTTGAAATCCAAATCTCTCGTCAATTCGTAATCGCCGTCCAACTGCCCTCGTATTGCATCCAAATCTTCCAAACTGCCGATGTCGGCAATGCCGTTGCGGTTGGCGTCTGCCCAAAGTACTTCCTTATAATTGAGATACACGATATAGCCGACGCTCTGCGTGCCGCTAACGCCGACGATAATGCGCGTCGGTGCATCGCTTTGCAAAGGTATGGTGCTAATCCTTAGACCGCTTCTGCCGGATACCGTGCCACCGGCGTAGTCTAAGAAGATATTCACATTCTCTTCCGCCGCGGTCGCAATCAAAGAAACAATAGCAGCAATGTTCGGCACCGTCGCTTCGTAAATGCCTATCCGTGCGGCAGCGTCGTCAAAAGCCGGCATTAGGAGTCCGTTTGCGGCAGACAAATCGCGTAAACCGTAGCGTGCCAACGGCGACACCATCGTATCGCCGCAGCGAGGCAACCTAGATTCGGCAACGATATCGGCGACGCAGGCGACGGCATCCGATTCTGCATCGGGTGCATATCTAAGCAACGGATAAGTATTCGTAGTGCCGAACGCCCAAGCCGCAGGACTCCAGTCGCGGTAAATGCCGGTCGCCGTTGTCGGTGCTTGCAATTCTGCCGTCGGCTCGCCGATGCCGGCTGCGGAATCCTCGCGGCCGCTGCGCTCGGTATCCCAATAGCTGTTGGTGACCGCTGCCGAATCGGCGGCACCGACCAAGCCGCCGACATTGCTAAGGCCGGCGACATCGGCTACGGCATAGCTATGTATCACCGTCGCCGCACTAATATCGCCGACCAGGCCGCCGACCGCATCGTTACCCGACACGCTACCGCGTGCGTAGGCGTTCGTTATCGTCGCGCCGCGCACCGCCGCGCCGACCAAGCCGCCGGCAATGCCGTCGCTTTGCACGGCGACATGGCTATGGCTGTTCGTTATGCGACCGATGTTGACACCGACCAAGCCGCCGACTCTATCGGCTGCCGAGATAGCGCCGGTTGCTTGACTGTTGAGAATCAGACCGCGATTGACGCCGACCAAAGCACCGACCTCGGCATTCGCCATGACTTCGCCGCCACTGTATGCGTTGATAATCCGTCCATGATTGTCGCCGACCAAGCCGCCGACCGCATCGTTACCCGATACGGTGCCGAAACTGCTGCTACCGACCACGCGCCCGCGATTGACGGCAGCCAATGCGCCGACCCTATCTCGCCCTGCCACCGTTGCATTGAACAATACCAAATCCGCAACTGTCGCACCGCTTTCTACGGCGGCGAACAAGCCTTGATTATCGGCATTGCGATTGATTTGCAGATTAGAAATGGTGTGACCGCCGCCGACGAAGCTGCCGCTGAAAGCACCCAGCGGTAGCCAGCCGTTATCGGCGGCATCGTTAAAATCGTCCACCGTCCATTCGGGATTGACGCTCCCCGAGCGGTAGCTCGCCGGGTCGCTGAAATCCAAATCGGCGACCAACTCGTAATTCAAATCCAATCCGCTGCGCACTGCATACAGGTCTTCTATGGAAGCTATCTCGGCAAAACCGTCGCCGTCGGCATCGGGGAACTCGTATTCTATATACAAAGGATACCGCACCGTATCGTCGCTGTGGATCACTTCAACGACGATGTATGTGATGCCGTCGTCGCGC